>NZ_CAMDRE010000001.1:0-2400000 GCF_945906775.1 Citrobacter sp. Marseille-Q6884 | reverse complement strand
ATGAAACAGAACCTGCTCGGCGCGTTCATCTACAACAGTATCGGTATTCCTGTCGCCGCCGGGATCTTGTGGCCGTTCACCGGCACCTTGCTTAACCCGGTCGTTGCCGGCGCGGCGATGGCGCTCTCTTCCATCACCGTGGTGAGCAACGCCAACCGACTGCTGCGCTTTAAACCTAAAGAGTAACCCCTTGCCGGATACCGTGCATTCACGCGTATCCGGCATTTCTCACCTTGCCCCCTTCCGGCGCACGCGCTAGCATGGGATTTTTCCAAGGGAGGTCGTATGGATCTGTTATACCGGGTAAAAGCATTATGGTCTGCACTGCGTGGCAACCATTATACCTGGCCTGCCATCGACATCTCTTTGCCCGGTCATCGCCATTTTCATCTGGTAGGCAGTATTCATATGGGAACCCGCGATATGGCTCCCTTACCGGCAAAACTGCTGAAAAAACTCCGACACGCTGACGCTCTCATTGTGGAAGCTGACGTTTCAGGCAACGATTCTCCCTTTAGCGACCTCCCTTCCTTTGCGCCTCTTGATGAGCGAATTAGCGAAGATCAGCGCCAGAATCTGCAAAAAGTCACCGATGAACTGGGTATTTCCCCTGCGCTGTTTACCACCCAGCCTCTGTGGCAAATCGCCATGGTATTACAGGCCACTCAGGCACAGCAGTTAGGATTGCGCGCCGAATACGGTATTGATTACCAGTTGTTGAACGCGGCTAAACAGGCGAATAAACCGGTCATTGAGCTGGAAGGCGCATCCAGCCAAATCGAACTACTGTGTCAGTTACCGGATAATGGTCTGGCCTTGCTGGATGACACCCTGACGCACTGGCATACCAATGCCCGGTTACTGCAACAGATGATGAGCTGGTGGTTAAAAACGCCGCCGCAAAACAGTGAGATTACGCTTCCCAACACCTTCAGCCAGTCGCTCTATGATGTGTTAATGCACCAGCGCAATGAGGCCTGGCGGGACAGACTGCTGGCGATGCCTGCGGGTCACTATGTGGTGGCGGTAGGCGCGCTGCATCTGTATGGCGAGGGGAATTTGCCGGAGATGATGCGATAAAAAAATGGCCAATATTTCTATTGGCCCGTCAAAGAGGAATTTCATCATTATTATTATGCCGACGCTTAAAGCATCGGTGTAGGTCGATTGTCGCTCAAAGTAATCATCCTGCCAATACTATTGCGCAAGATGGTACTATTTTTTAGACCATCATCAGGCGTATGCTTTAGCCGTATTTTGTCTGAGCCAGGAAAAATTGCTATGACACCCGCCGTTAAATTACTCGAAAAAAACAAGATTTCTTTTCAGATCCACACTTACGAACACGATCCGTCAGAGACAAATTTTGGCGATGAAGTAGTACGTAAATTAGGGCTGAATGCAGATCAGGTCTATAAGACCCTGCTGGTTGCAGTGAATGGCGACATGAAACATCTGGCGGTCGCCGTGACCCCGGTCGCCGGGCAGTTGGATCTGAAAAAAGTCGCGAAGGCGCTGGGCGCTAAAAAGGTTGATATGGCCGACCCGATGGTTGCGCAACGCGTTACCGGTTATCTGGTCGGGGGCATCAGCCCACTGGGGCAGAAAAAACGCCTGCCTACCGTGATCGATGCGCCAGCCCAGACGTTTGACTCTATTTATGTCTCCGGCGGCAAACGCGGGCTGGATATTGAACTGGCAGCGGGCGATTTAGCCAAAATCCTTGATGCAAAATTCGCGGATATCGCACGCCGGGATTAAGGTTTTCGCCCGATGGCCGGATAAGCATTTACGCCCCTCCGGCCATTGCCCAGTAGTACTACGCTACCTGACGAGAAATAACGGTTACTGCCAACTGACTTCACCTTTCGGTTCAAACACACTCGCATCCAGCGGTGAATTCTTCTGCACATACTCTTTCAGCACTTCCGCATCGATAAATCCGGTGTTGACGTACCCCGGCTTGTTATCAATTCGCGGATACCCGTCACCGCCCGTGGCATTGAAGCTCAGCGTTGCCATACGATAGGTTTTTGCCGGATCAACGGCCTCACCCTTGATCTTCAGATCGTTAAGCTTGCCGTCCTTCGCCACAAAGCTGACGTTGGCAAACTGCGGATAGGCGCCCGAATCCGGTTTCATTTGCGCTACAGCGGTCAGGTAGTCAGTCACCTCTTTACCGCTCATGTCGGCATAGACCACCACGTTGCCGAACGGTTGTACCTTCAGCACGCTCTTATAGGTGATATCGCCGCCTTCAATGGAGTCACGGATACCGCCGCCGCTCATTACACCAAAATCAGCGCTGGTACGTACCATTTGTGCAGCCAGCAGCAGATGCCCCATATTGGTTTGCACAAAACGAACTTTGCTCCGGTCGCCTTCCAGACGCGCGTTTACACTGCCAATTTTTACGTCCAGCTGCGCTTTACCTTTGTTCTGGAACGGTGTCAGCAGTGATAGCATTTGCTGATTTTCAGCGATCTCCGGGGTGTAAAGTACGCGCTCACTTTTGCCGTTGTCCCAGGTCACTTTTTTCTTCAGGTTTACCGGAATGAGCTGGTAGTTAACCATTTTCATTTCACCGTTGCGGAATTCGAAGTCCGCGCGGCCAACGTATTTGCCCCACTCATGCGCCTGCACGATCCAGATGCCATTTTGTTTGTCCGGCGCGCAAGGCGTCCCGGGGACATAATCAACCTGCTTTTTGTTTTCCGCTGCCATACACACCGGATCCTGTGAGTGACCACCCACAATCATCGCCAGCGCCCCGGCAGGCAGGCTGCGAGCCATTTCCACATCACCAGGCGCGTTCGAGCCGTGGTTGCCGTTGTCATAGTGACCCATATGCGTGGTCGCGATAATGACGTCTGGCTTTTCCCCCATATTGAGTTCCTGGATCACCAGTTTTGCTTCGTCGGCAGGTTTTCGAAACTCGATATCGGTGAAGAATTCCGGGTTACCAATTTTTGCGGTGTCATCCGTGGTTAATCCGATAACCGCAATTTTTAAATCCTGACGCTTAAAAATGGCCCAGGGTTTAAACAATCGCTCGCCGGTGCTTTTCTGGTAGATATTGGCGGACAGAAACGGGAATTTCGCCCACTTTTCCTGCTGGCGCAGTACCGTCAGCGGGTTATCAAACTCGTGATTCCCCACGGCCATCGCGTCATAGCCGATCAGGTTCATGCCACGAAAATCAGGTTCAGCGTCCTGGAGATCGGATTCCGGTACGCCGGTATTAATGTCGCCGCCGGAAAGCAGCAGTACACTGCCCCCTTCGTCCGCCACCTCTTTACGGATGCCGTCCACCAACGTTTTTTGCGCAGAAAGCCCATATTCGCCGTATTCGCTACGCCAGAAGTGACCGTGATGATCGTTGGTATGCAGAATGGTTATTTTGTAGGTTTTATCTTTTTCATAAGCCTGAGCAGGCTGACCTGCCAGCGCAAAGGCGGCTAAGAGTGCCAGCGCCACGCCCCGTTTCAAAAATTTCATACTTCACTCCCTGATTCAATATCAACCGCTGAAATTACAACGATATGAAATAATAGTCGAAAATGTTTTCAGAAATGAGACTTCCTTCAAACACCATCCGCAGGTATGTTAGTCAGGTAATAATAACAATTTAGATTACCTTCATAATCGCAACCAAAACAGAAGTGACTTTCTATGGCAATAAGTGAACCCACCCAGCCAGCGGCTGGCGTGTCTGCGTCGGTCACCAAGGCGCGTACGTCATTTGGCATTTTAGGGGCGATTAGCCTTTCTCATCTGCTAAACGATATGATCCAGTCGCTGATCCTGGCGATTTACCCGCTATTACAGTCTGAGTTCTCGCTGACGTTTATGCAGATAGGCATGATTACGCTGACTTTCCAGTTGGCCTCCTCTCTGCTTCAACCTGTTGTCGGCTACTGGACGGATAAATATCCGAT
Source organism: Citrobacter sp. Marseille-Q6884 (assembly GCF_945906775.1). Classification (NCBI taxonomy): domain Bacteria; kingdom Pseudomonadati; phylum Pseudomonadota; class Gammaproteobacteria; order Enterobacterales; family Enterobacteriaceae; genus Citrobacter; species Citrobacter sp. Marseille-Q6884. The sequence continues at coordinate 2,396,062 of NZ_CAMDRE010000001.1, read as the reverse complement.
GCCCTGGTCACTCCCGATTGGGATGTGCTTCACGCTGAGCGGGCTTGTATTGTTGGCAATGGCCGGCAGCTTCCATATGGTGCTGCTTGCTGCTGCATTGGTGGGTACCGGTTCTTCGGTGTTCCACCCGGAATCTTCACGGGTAGCACGGATGGCCTCCGGGGGACGTCATGGACTTGCTCAGTCTATCTTCCAGGTGGGTGGTAACTTCGGCAGCTCGCTGGGGCCGCTACTGGCCGCCGTCATCATCGCGCCTTACGGTAAAGGTAATGTGGCCTGGTTTGTGCTGGCGGCGTTATTAGCGATTGTGGTACTGGCGCAAATCAGCCGTTGGTATGCCGCACAGCATCGGATGAGTAAAGGAAAGCCGAAAGTCGCCATCGTGAACCCGCTACCGCGTAATAAAGTGGTGCTGGCCGTCGGTATCCTGCTGGTGCTGATTTTCTCTAAATACTTCTATATGGCGAGTATCAGCAGCTATTACACCTTTTATCTGATGCAAAAATTCGGATTATCGGTACAAAACGCCCAGTTTCACCTGTTTGCCTTCCTGTTTGCCGTTGCGGCCGGGACGGTTATTGGTGGACCTTTAGGCGATAAGATTGGCAGAAAATATGTTATTTGGGGCTCTATCCTTGGCGTAGCACCGTTTACGCTCGTTTTACCCTATGCAACGCTCGAATGGACCGGGATTTTAACCGTGATCATTGGTTTTATCCTCGCATCCGCATTTTCTGCCATCCTGGTCTATGCACAAGAGCTACTTCCGGGGCGTATCGGCATGGTTTCTGGGCTATTTTTCGGATTTGCCTTCGGCATGGGTGGCTTAGGCGCTGCGGTGTTAGGGCTGATTGCCGACCATACCAGTATCGATTTGGTCTACAAAATATGTGCTTTCCTGCCACTTCTGGGGATACTGACCATATTCTTACCTGATAACCGACATAAAGCCTGATTTTCTGACGGCCAAAAGTAAACTTTGGCCGTCATCACTTACAGTGACCATCAGCGTTTGCCCCACACATCCCCCCATAGTTTTCCGATCCGTGCTTTTTTATTTCCAAAATCCTGTTTTCTTCAAAATTCAACAATTATTCATAAACATAAACATTAAAATTGTCATAAACTATTACTCGGAGTTTGGGTTTTCAGGATCAACACAGCAATCAAAGGAGACGGAATGCATCACGCCACCCCGCTTATCACCACCATTGTCGGCGGCCTTGTGCTCGCTTTTATATTTGGCATGCTTGCCAATAAACTGCGTATTTCTCCTCTGGTGGGATATCTGTTAGCGGGCGTTCTGGCCGGTCCATTTACACCTGGTTTTGTTGCTGATACCAAGCTTGCGCCGGAACTGGCGGAACTTGGCGTAATCCTGCTGATGTTCGGCGTGGGGTTGCACTTTTCTTTGAAGGATTTAATGGCGGTAAAGTCCATCGCCATTCCCGGCGCTATCGCGCAGATAGCCGTGGCGACACTGCTGGGTATGGCGCTATCCGCTGTGCTGGGCTGGTCGCTGATGGTCGGTATCGTCTTTGGTTTGTGCCTTTCAACCGCCAGTACCGTGGTGTTACTGCGTGCGCTTGAAGAGCGGCAGCTCATTGACAGCCAGCGTGGGCAAATCGCCATTGGCTGGCTCATTGTAGAAGACCTGATGATGGTCCTGACGCTGGTTCTCCTGCCAGCCGTCGCTGGCATGCTGGAAAAAGAGGATGTGGGTTTTGCCTCACTGGCCGTCGATATGGGCATCACCATCGGTAAAGTGGTGGCGTTTATTGCCATTATGATGCTGGTTGGTCGTCGTCTGGTGCCGTGGATTATGGCCCGCAGCGCTGCCACGGGTTCACGTGAACTGTTTACCCTGTCGGTACTGGCGCTGGCGCTGGGTATCGCGTTCGGCGCGGTAGAGCTGTTCGATGTTTCCTTTGCGCTGGGTGCGTTCTTCGCCGGAATGGTGCTGAACGAATCTGAGCTGAGCCACCGCGCGGCACACGATACGCTGCCGCTGCGGGATGCATTCGCGGTGCTGTTCTTCGTTTCCGTCGGAATGCTGTTTGACCCATTAGTTCTGATCCAGCAACCGCTGGCCGTACTGGGTACGTTGGCGATTATTATCTTTGGTAAGTCGCTTGCGGCCTACTTCCTGGTACGCCTGTTTGGCCACTCGCAGCGTACGGCACTCACCATTGCCACCAGCCTTGCGCAGATTGGTGAGTTTGCGTTTATCCTGGCGGGTCTGGGCATGGCGCTGAACCTGTTACCGCAGGCCGGGCAAAATCTGGTGCTGGCCGGGGCAATCCTGTCCATTATGCTCAATCCGGTACTGTTCGCCGTGCTGGAAAAATACCTCGCCAAAACGGAGACGCTGGAAGAACAGACGCTGGAAGAGGCTATCGAAGAAGAGAAGCAGATCCCGGTCGATATCTGTAATCATGCCCTGCTGGTCGGTTTTGGTCGTGTTGGCAGTCTGCTGGGTGAAAAACTGATGGCGGCCGGTATTCCTCTGGTGGTTATCGAAACGTCACGCACGCGCGTGGATGAGCTTCGTGAACGCGGTATCCGCGCCGTACTCGGCAATGCCGCCAACGAAGAAATCATGAATCTGGCGCATCTGGATTGCGCTCGCTGGCTGCTGCTGACGATCCCGAACGGTTATGAAGCGGGTGAGATTGTCGCTTCCGCGCGTGAGAAATGCCCGACGATTGAGATTATCGCCCGCGCACATTATGACGATGAAGTAGAGTACATCACCGAGCGGGGTGCAAATCAGGTGGTCATGGGTGAGCGTGAAATTGCGCGCACGATGCTCGAACTGATTGAAACACCCCCAGCCGGAGAAATGGTCACAGGGTGAGATGTGTTACACAGGCCGGATAAGGCATTGACGCCGCTATCCGGCAATCAGGCCTGATGGCGTTTCGCTTATCAGGCCTGCGTACCCGCATGGAGTTTTGGTTTTAACGGTCCCAGTAAGACTCTTCGAGACTGTCTTCACGCTCCGGCAGACCACGCGTCAGGCGCGGGGAATGCTGGTTCAGCACCTGATAACTCACGCGATTGGCATATTTACACACCTGGGCTAACGATGAATAGGTCAGCCAGGTGTATTTGTGTTTGCTGGAGTTCGGGACGTTGCTGCGATGGTAGCTGTTGGCGGTAATATCATGCAGTAATGCCGCCAGTGCGCCGTCACCCGCACCATTGGTATTCATGATTTTTTCCGGCCCGCCCATATACGGCGCAATGTGTGAATAAACACGCAGCGGATTCGTACAATCTTTATGGCGCATCGCGCGGCTGAACTCGTACTGGTTGAATTCAGCAATGGCTCCCGGTAACAGCGGATGCTGAGTTTTACGTTTGACGTCGTCTTCCGTAAAGCCTGCCATATACAGTCCTACCGGCCCCGCCGTACACAGCACCAAATCCACCCAGTCCAGCGCCTTATCAGAAGCCAGCAGCGGATCGTTTTCACCGGTCAACGCCTCGGCCTCTTCTTCGTTCATGGCCAGAATAGAGACATTCTCTTTCAGAAACTCCTGCCACCATTGCGGGTTGTCGGCAATTACGAATTTCGTTCCCAGCGTCAGCACCACCGGCACATTGTGCTTTTTCGCATATTCAATCGCCTTCATGGTGGCTTCCGGCATCGGCTCGCCCGGCTCACAACGCACCAGGTAGGATGTCAGTACCAGCGCGGAAGCGCCTGCAATCACCGATTCCGGGATGCTATCCGCGCGCAGTTTGTTCATATGTCCGGGGCTTATCGCAAACGTGCGCTCACCGGATTCGCCAATCAGGGTGAAACAGCGGCCAATTGGACCATCAACGCCCTGCAGGTAGTTCAAATCAGTACGGCTGGAGGTATTGCATAAATAGCGATATGCATAGCTGCCAATTTCGATATTGCTGCACATGACGCCCAGCAGCACCGAGCGGTCATCCGCCAGCACAGAGTAGTTGTGCATGGTGTTACCGATGGTTCCACCGGCAAACTGATGAGTGATCAGATTTTCACGTACCAGCTCCTGATAAAGCGCTTCCGCAACATCATCGCCAATAACCAGAGAATGCCCGGCGCTTAATCCATAACGTTTCACAAAGTCGTCATCCACGCGGGCTTCTATATCGACCAGAGTCTGATCAATACCGACCACCCAGGCTGCGCTGGTCTCATTTTCGGGCTGAATTTGTTGCAGCAACGGATCGCGCGCGTTGACAGGAAAATAGTGTTTGGATTTACGTTTGCCGGGAAATTTCATGATCGATTTTACGGGTGGTTAACTGAGCGAAGCATGGTAGCACATTCCATACTACGCGCGCGACGGAGGCGCTTAGTTTCAATATCAGACGGTGAGATCGCAGTTTACACGGCATCAATTTCTACAATAAATCACCGTTCACAAGGAGTGCCTATGAAGCCGGAAAACAAGATCCCCGTTCTGGACAGAATCTCAGACGAAATGAAAACTGTGGTGAATTATTACCGTGAGGATTTACCACCGTGGCCCGCCGGCAATGATTTCGTCGCCCAACGTCAATATTATGTGCACGAGCGGCAATTCTGGAATGCCGACGCACCACACATGAACACCAGAGAGTGCGTCATTGCCACCGAACACGGTCCCGTAAACATGCGTATCTATTCGCCACAAACTCACGCGCCAGCCACGCTGTATTACCTGCATGGCGGTGGTTTTATTCTCGGCAATCTGGATACGCACGATCGCATAATGCGTTTACTGGCGCACTACTCGCAGTGCACGGTTATTGGCATTGACTACTCGCTGTCGCCTGAAGCGCGCTTTCCCCGCGCCATCGAAGAAATCGTCGCCGTCTGTCAGTACTTTCATCATCACGCTCATGAGTACGCAATCACGGTGGATCACATCGGTTTTGCCGGAGATTCTGCAGGCGCAATGCTGGCGCTGGCCAGCACGCTCTGGCTGCGTGACCGGCAGATCAACTGCGGCAGGGTTGCGGGCGTACTGTTATGGTACGGGTTGTACGGTTTACAAGATTCACTTAGCCGACGGCTGATGGGGGGCGAGTGGGACGGCTTAACCCGCGAGGACCTGGAGATGTACGAAATGGCCTATTTGAGTCGCGCAGAAGATCGCGACTCACCCTACTACTGCCTGTTTAATAACGACCTGACGCGCGATGTACCGCCCTGTTTTATTGCAAGCGCCGAGTTCGATCCCTTGATTGACGACAGTCGGCTACTGTATCAGACGCTTCAGGCACACCAGCAGACCTGCGAGTACAAAATGTATCCCGGCATGCTACACGCCTTCCTGCACTATTCGCGGATGATGAAAACTGCCGACGATGCGTTACAGGATGGCGCACACTTCTTTCAGGCGCAGCTTAAAACGCCAGACTAACGATACGCTTCTGTTAGTTTCAGCATCATGTCGATATGTTCCGGCGCGGCATTCAGCGCCGGGATATACTCATATTTCTTACCGCCAGCATCGAGGAAAATTTCCCGGTTTTGCACCGCAATCTCCTCCAGGGTTTCGAGGCAATCTGCCGCAAAGCCCGGGCACATGACCTGGATATGCCGGGTTCCTTTCTCTGCCAGCATTTTTAGCGTTTCGTCGGTATACGGCGTCAGCCACGGCTCACGACCAAAACGAGACTGGAAGGTCATCATCACTTTTTCCGGCGCTAAACCGAGTGCCGAGACCAGTTCACGCGTGGTATCACGACAACGCTGTGGGTAGTCATCCCCTTCATCGGCGTAACGTTGCGGAATACCGTGGTATGAAAGCAGCAATAAATCGGGTTCGCCGTGTTGCGCGAATGCATCACGGGCACTTTTAGCCAGCGCATCAATATAGGCGCTGTCATCAGCATAATCGCGAATAAAAGAGATACCAGGGATCCCCCGTTTGCGCGCTAAAATTCGCGCCAGTTCATCCCACACCGCCGCCACGGTGGAACAGGAGTACTGCGGATACAGCGTCAAAACAACAATGTGCTCCACCCCACTTGCCAGCAGTTCATCTACTGCATTTTCCAGCGAAGGAGAGCCGTAGCTCATACCCAGTGCCACGGGAGTGTCCGACAAACGCGCTGCCAGAGCTTGCTGCTGCGCCCGGCTGTATACCAGCAGCGGCGAGCCGTCTTCCATCCAGATTGACTGATACAGTTTTGCGACACGCGGCGCACGCAGCGGTAAAATCACGCCACGCAGCAGCGGCCACCACAGCAGGCGCGAAGTATCGACCACACGTTTATCGCTTAAGAACTGGCGCAGATAGCGTTTAACCGCTTCGGGGGTTGGGGCATCGGGGGTGCCGAGATTTGCCAGCAGGATACCGGTTTTCGTCTGACGCATTACCGCCTCTTATCAATTCAAATTGTTGAGAATTGTAGCGGAAAAGCGAAGAAGAAGAACTAATTGCTGTGAGAGGTAATAAGATTATGCCTGATGGCGCTACGCTTATCTGGCCTACGCGAAGACGGCAGGCCGGATAAGGTGTTCACACCGCCATCCGGCATTCACTGCGGTAAAAACTTAACCGAGGATTTTTTCGAGGTCAGCGCGTACGGCAGCAACGGCCTGAGTACCGTCAACTTTCGCATACTGGGTATGACCCGCTTCCGCTTCTTTCTGGTAGTAACCAATCAGCGGTGCAGTCATCTGATGGTATTCAACCAGGCGCTTACGCACGGTCTCTTCCTGGTCATCTTTACGGGTAGTCAGCTCATCGCCGGTCACATCGTCTTTACCTTCAACTTTAGGTGGGTTGAATTTGATGTGATAAACACGGCCAGACGCGGCATGTACGCGACGACCCACAATGCGGTCAACGATCAGTTCGTCCGGTACATCGAATTCCAGAACGTAATCAACCACAATACCCGCTTCTTTCATGGCGTCAGCCTGCGGAATTGTGCGCGGGAACCCGTCCAGCAGGAAACCATTACGGCAGTCTTCCTGAGCAATACGCTCTTTTACCAGCGCGATCACCAGCTCATCAGTCACCAGTTTACCGGCGTCCATGATGTCTTTCGCTTGTTTGCCCAGCTCGGAGCCAGATTTCACGGCAGCACGCAGCATATCACCGGTGGAGATCTGCGGAATACCGTACTTCTCCATGATGAACTGAGCCTGAGTTCCTTTACCCGCGCCCGGAGCGCCAAGCAGAATGATACGCATTACGAAAATCCCCTTAAAGGTTGTCGATATTTTTTAAAAAGCGCTAAACGATACCACCATCACGCAATTGGCTCAAGAAAGGTGCTTGACGCTGAAACGTTTAACGGTGAGATATCGTTAAATATCTTTCATCGCGCTTTCTAAAATTCGTCGGCGAAACCCGCGTTTATCCCCTGCGCACCGCTTTTCCTCCCCCTTGATTCAGTTTTTCCAGCGCCTGAGCGACCGTCGCGTCGTCTGGTACAGTAATGGTACAAACGGGGATCTGTCCCAGTTCCCGGTGTTTTGCCATGCCCAAATTATGGTATGGCAATATTTCGCTATGCAGGACGGCGTCATAACGATCGGTCAACGCGCGGATCGCCGCAAGATGCTCATCATTAAAGTTATAACCCGGAATCAGCGGGCAGCGCAGAATCACCTTTGCGCCAATCTTATCGAGCGTTTCCAGCGTCGTTTCCACCACATGTTTGGCGATACCGGTATGCGATTTATGCGCCCGCGCATCGGTCACTTTATAATCGAGAAGGAAAAGATCGACCCACGGCGCAATTTCACGATACCGTTCAGGACGCGATGCACCGTTTGTTTCAATGCACACGTGCAAATCAGCGGCTTTCGCCGCTTTAACAAGCGCCAGCGCAAAGGAAAACTGAAACATCGCTTCCCCACCGGATAACGTTATCCCGCCTCCTGTTTTCTCGAAGTAAGGCTTATCCTTTACGACCTCAGCAATAATCTCATCGACCTGCCGGGTCTGGCCGTAAATCTTAAGCGCTTGCGCCGGGCACGCCTCGACACAGCGCCCACACGCCTGGCAGGCAGAGTAGTCAATCTCATGGCGCCCTTGTACGAAGCGATGGCAACCGTGCGGGCACACACCGGCGCACCGCTGACAGTGCAGACACTTGTGCGCCATAAACGCCAGCTGCTTTTCGGCTTTCAGAGATTCAGGGTTATGGCACCAGACGCAGCGCATCTGGCATCCTTTCAGAAATACGGTGGTTCGGATCCCCGGACCATCGTGCAGCGAAAATTTCTGAATATCGAAAACCGTGCCCGTTTCGCTCATCACACACCTCAGTCGTTCAGCGTACGGTTAAGGATTTCCTGCTGAACATCTCTGTCCAGATTAACGAAACGCGCGCTGAACCCACCGACACGAACGATCAGATTAGGGTAGTTTTCCGGGTTCTGGTACGCAGCCTCCAGTTCGCCCTTACCCACCACACTGACCATCAGTTGTGGCCCGCCTCGTTCAAAGTAAGAGTGCATTAATGCCTCCACCAGCGGGCGGCGGGTATTGAATAAGCCTTTACTGAATTTGATATTTTGTACCGAACCGGCGTGATAGTTGGCTTCCAGTTTCAGCAGAGAGTTCAGCATTGCCGTTGGGCCATTTTTATCTGCGCCACTTTGCGGGTTGTTGGCATTGCTCATATAAATGCCCTTGTGCCGACCGTCTGCAGACGCACTGGTTGCACGCCCCCATTCCGTGTTTACCTGGTTATTGATGATCACCACCAGATAGCTGTCCAACCCTACCCGCTTAGCCGCATCACGTACACCGTTGCAAACGTAGCGATGCAGCATCACCGCAAGGTCATCAGCCGCATTGTCGTCATTACCAAATTTCGTCGCGGCAATCAGTGCGCGCTTCAGGTCGTCGTATCCCTGGAAATCCGCCTTCAGTGCTGCAATCAGCGTCGCGTAGCTGTAACGTTGCTCATTAAAAATCACCTGCTTGATTGCCGCCAGTGAATCTGCGGCATTGGTATTACCGTAAGTTTCATTGGTCCCGCCCAGGTAACGTACGCCTCCGTCAAGCAGAGCCTTGCCGCGTGCCACGCAATCTGCAGTCAGGATGGAAGTAAACAAAAATCCGACCTGTTCATTCATGACCTGATACGACAACGCCTGGGCGTGCGCCGTAATGTCGATGTAGTAATCCAGTAACCGCTGGTAGTTACTGAGCACCTGATCAAAACACGTTATCTGTTCTGGCTGCGTTAATTCCACACCGCCACTTTTCTCTTTGTTATCCCAAAAATCAATTCCACCGCTAAGCGAAATATTGAGGATTTTAAGCAAGTTAATACAGGTATTCGGTGTCCCTACGCTCCGTCCTGCCAGCACAAACTCGCCACAGCCAAAGGGAACATACTGCTCAGCTTCCGTTTCCGATACCTGCATAGCATTCATGACGGCCGGAATATTAACGTCATCGTTATACAGAATGGGGTAGGTTAAGCCCGTGCCGATCACCGCCAGCGCCTGCTGCCAGATGGCGTTATCCATTCCTTCATAAATTCGTAACGTAAATTGCGGTTCCGTATCGCCATTTTCCTCAACGGCCTGGATCGCCAGTCGGCAATAGACATCGGCAGTTTTCGGGTTGCGCCGCCCTTTCCCACCGACCACAACGCGACCATTCACGGTCGTTTTCCGCGCTTCGATCAGACGATAATGGGAACGAATGCAATCAATGGCCTGGCGTTCCGTCAGCCGTCCAGACTGAAGATCCGCCACCAGCAAATCGCCCAGATAGTCATCCATACGCCCATAGTTCACCACCCCTGCACACAAACTGTACAGCCAGCTCAACTCAATCCCTTGAATGAAGGTTGCGGGCTTATCATGGCGAATAGCGGCTAACTCGCTCATTAATAACGCCAGATGCTTGCAGCGATGACTGTCCGTGCAATTCGCCATCTCGTCAGCGGCAATCTCAATGTGTCGGTCAATCACCTGCTGCAAAATGCGCAATACGGCCTGGAAGGATTGATGCAACTGAACCGCTGCCGCATCCCCGTTTTTTTCCGCTTGCTGTTGCTGCTGTTCAATACGTTGCAGCAACCCACCAATCCCCAACGCCATCAGTTGCGGGTAATCCAGATACATTCCGCTTAAACGTGCGGTGGCAATCGCCGGGAAGTTAACATCAACAAATTTACCCAGCGTATCGTCCGTCAGCGCCTGACGAAAATAGACTGAACGCGTGTCATGCTCACGCCAGAAGCGCTCAAGTTCATCCACTCTTTCCTGTTGAACGGGGGTCTCCAGCATCTCGCGCAGCTGGTTTAAGCGGGCAAAATTACAGTAGTGACCCACACCGCCAACGGAGGTGACGCAACCAAAGCCAATCGGCAACGCATCGACGCGCCCCAAAATCAGATCGTCGGTCAGGGGGCGGCGGAACAACGCGGGATAAAGCGCCTGTAGGCAATTGACCTCACGTTGAAAACGCTCTGGGGTTGACTGAAAGGCCCTGGTGTAGGCTTCCATAATCACAAGTTGTTCTTCCGGGCTCTTTTCACACGGGATCTTTTTATTCACATCAACTTGCTCGGCGATAATTGCTTGTTTGCTCACTGTCCTGCCTCCAAAAGAAACTCCCTTCTATTTAGTTGTAATTACAAATTATGATCTTTGACCTAAATCAAAAATCACCAAACGAACAAATCATCGCCATTCATAATCTGTGAAATCGTCAGCACAACCGAAAAAACGGCCATTTCCGCACCTTCATACATGATCAATATCAAGATCCGTTCGTCAGTAAACTTTTAGCCTTCGAAAAAGTTGTAAATACAAATAATCGTGAGAATCTACTGTGAAGATAAATGACCTTGTTCATCCGGCGTTGATTTGTCTGGATCTTCAATCAACCCAAAAAGACGCGGCACTAACTGAACTCGCCGGCCTTTTATTCCGTGAGAATAAAATTCGCCGCACTGAAGAATTTCTCCAGGAGGTATGGGCAAGAGAAGAGACGGGAAATACCGGTTTTGAAGGCGGCGTCGCGCTGCCACACGCACGTTGCGACTGCGTTTTGTCCCCTGCGGTGGCTATTGGTATCAGCCGTCAGGGTATTGATTACGGCGCTGAGGATGACCAACCGACTCACCTGATCCTGATGATCGCCTCAACGAAACAGGCCAGCGAAGCACACATTGATGTTCTGGCACAAATCTCTTCCCGCCTGGTTGAAGATGACAGCGTCAGGCAAATACTCGCCTGTCAGGACGCTCAGGCGGTTGTGGATTATTTCTGCCAACAAAGTGAAACGTGTAGCGGTGAGAAGCCGAGTGCGGCAACCTCTCGTGGACTTATCATCGGCGTGACGGGTTGCCCGGTGGGCATCGCACACACCTATCTGGCCGCAGAAATGTTGGAAAAAGCAGCGACGGAGATGGGCTATGAATCCATCGTCGAAACCAACGGCTCGATTGGTGTCAAAAATGCCCCTAATGATGCAGATATTGCCCGTGCTGAAGCGGTTGTCGTCGCCTGTGATAAGCAGGTCGATCTGGATCGCTTCAATGGTAAGAAGGTGGTCATTACCGGCGTCAAAACGGCAATTAAAGATGCGCAAGGGTTAATTCATCAAGCACTGGCAGCCCAGCCTTATCAGGCAAAAGCCCCCCAAAAAGCCCAGGCATCAACAACGACAGTGCGCGGTCAGCTGTACAAATCCCTGATGAACGGGGTGTCCTATATGATCCCATTTGTCGTTACCGGGGGATTGATGATTGCCCTGGCACTGGCGCTGGGTGGTGTACCCACACCGTCGGGGTTGGCGATCCCGGAAGGAAGTTTATGGAATCAGGTGCTGAACGTTGGCGTCGTTGGCTTCACGCTCATGATCCCCATCCTCGCCGGATATATTGCCTACGCGATCGGTGAACGACCGGCTCTGGCACCGGGACTTATCGGCGGCTGGATTGCCAATACCGGTTCGTTTTATGGCGCCAGCGCGGGATGCGGGTTTATCGGCGCGATTATTGCCGGGCTACTGGTCGGTTATTTCATCCGCTGGTTGACTCATCTTTCATGGCACAAGATGTTGCTACCGCTAGTGCCTATTATGATCGCGCCGATTGCGGGCACCGCTTTCATTGCCGCGCTATTTATCTTTGTCATCGGCGCGCCGGTGGCGGATCTGATGGCCTTCCTTAACCATATGCTGACCAACCTCTCCACAGGCAATATTATTTTAATTGGCCTGGTGATGGGACTGATGCAGGGATTTGATATGGGAGGCCCCTTCGGCAAAGTGGTCTTTATGTTCAGCGTGGGGCTCATCGCCCAAGGGCAAACTCAGTTTATGGGTGCCCAGGCAGCGGCCATACCGGTGGCACCGTTGGGCATGGCGCTGGCGGCATTTATTGGCAGACGCTTTAATTTGTTTGACGATGAAGAATTCGAAAACGGCAAAGCGGCGGCGGCAATGGGCCTGGTCGGTATTTCCGAAGGCGCGATTCCTTTTGCTGCCCGCGATCCGCTGTCTGTCATTCCGGCCAACATGATTGGCTCTGCGGTGGCATGCATCCTGGGCTTTGTTTTCGGACTGCACTGCAATGTCGCTCACGGCGGTCCCATCATTGTTCTGCTGGGCGGTTTCGATCAACCGTTAATGGCGCTCTTCGCGATGGCCAGCGGCATTATCACCACTGCCGCAATTGCTATTGCGCTCAAACGACTTAGAATGGCGAAAAAGCAGCAATTTCTCGTTCAATCGCAAGCCTAACCAAGGGCGCGTCGCAAGACGCGCCAGAACGGACGCCATGAAGTATCTTGATATCTATCTGTTGTTAAGAGAGAAAATCCTCAAAGGTGAATACGCTGCCGGTGAACCGGTAGAAGGTGAACATGCCCTTGCAGAGCGCTATGGCGTCAGTCGGCCGACCATTCAGAAAGCCGTTGCTCGTCTGAAAAGGGAGTCATTTGTCCATACCCGCCAGGGCTCAGGGATCTTTGTTAACCCACCGGAGTTTTACCAGGACAACAATGTCATTACGCTGTCAGAACGTATTCATCGGGATCAAACGCTGGATAACGTGGTGCTCAGCTATGACATTCTGTCGACCCACGCCGGGATCGCGGCGCTTTTCGATTTACCGCCAGAAACGCCGTTGATCCATTTTCGCAGAATGCGCATCATCAACCAGCAACCCACCATCATTGAAGAAACCTGGATGCCCCGGACGCTATTCCCGGAATTTACCCAGGAAAACTGCCGCCAGTCGGTATTGCACTATATTGAGCAAACCTGCGGTTATGTCATCAGCCACGATGTTAAGGTCTGGTCGGGAAAAATACTCAATGCGGATGAGGCCTGGCTGTTACGTTTACCAGAAGGTCAAATCACACTCTGTATTGAGCACAAAGTCTATTTGCAAAACGGTGAGCTGGCGCAGTACACACAGGAAACGCTGGCGACAAACAGTGTTACCACAGTGTCGATGCGCTAAGCATAAAAAAGGGCAACCTGCGTTGCCCTTTTGAGTAATGCTCATCATCAGATGAGAAATTACGACACCAGCAGCTGGTTCATACGACGGATAAACTGGTTTGGATCTTCCAGCGTACCGCGCTCGGCGAACAGCGCCTGATCCAGCAGCAGTTCAACCCACTCTTTAAACTGCGCTTCATCCTGGGTATCCGCCGTGCGTTTTACCAGCACGTGATCCGGGTTGAGTTCAAAGATGTATTTCACTTCCGGTACGGCCTGACCCGCAGCAGCGAACAGTTTCGCCATCTGGGTGCTCATTTCGTCGGCATCGGTGGTGACAATCGCCGGGGTATCGGTCAGACGGTGCGTCAGACGAACCTCTTTCACACGGTCGCCCAGCAGAGTTTTCACACGTTCAACGAACGGCGTCAGCGCCTTTTCGGCTTCTTTCGCGCTTTCGTCAACTTCATCCGCCAGCTTATCGATAGATTCGTCAGCTTTCGCAACGGACTGGAATGCTTTGCCGTCGAACTCGGTCAGGTAGTTCATCATCCACTCATCGATGCGGTCAGAAAGCAGCAGGACTTCGATGCCTTTCTTACGCAGCAGTTCCAGGTGCGGGCTGCTCTTCGCCGCCGCATAGCTGTCTGCAGTGATGTAGTAGATTTTCTCCTGCCCTTCTTTCATGCGAGACACGTAGTCTTCCAGCGACACGGTCTGTGCAGAAGAGTCGGTGTGGGTGGAGGCGAAGCGCATCAGTTTAGCGATCGTTTCCTGGTTGGCATGATCTTCCGCCGGACCTTCTTTCAGTACCAGACCGAACTGTTTCCAGAAAGTCTGGTATTTCTCGGCATCATCTTTCGCCAGTTTTTCCAGCATCTGCAGCACACGCTTGGTCAGCGCGCTACGCAGGTTACGGGTCACCGTGCTGTCCTGCAGGATCTCGCGGGAGACGTTCAGCGGCAGATCGTTGGAGTCTATCAGACCGCGCACGAAGCGCAGGTAATTCGGCATGAACTGCTCAGCGTCATCCATGATGAATACGCGTTGTACATACAGTTTCAGGCCGTGCTTGTGATCGCGGTTCCACATATCCCACGGCGCCTGTGACGGAATGTACAGCAGGCTGGTGTACTCCTGCTTACCTTCGACACGGTTGTGGCTCCAGGTCAGCGGATCGGTAAAGTCGTGTGCAATATGCTTATAGAATTCGTTGTACTCGTCGTCTTTGATTTCAGACTTGTTACGTGTCCACAGCGCCTGCGCCTTATTGATTTTCTCCCAGGAAATAACGGTTTCGCCGTCTTTCTCTTCCTGTTTTTCAATCTCTACCGGCAACGCGATATGGTCGGAATATTTGCTGATGATGGAGCGTACGCGCCAGTCATCGAGGAACTCGTCTTCCCCTTCACGCAGATGCAGCGTGATTTCAGTACCACGATCGTCTTTGGTAATATCCGCAACGGTGTACTCACCTTCGCCTGCAGATTCCCAGAATACGCCGTTTTCAGGTTTATCACCCGCCGCGCGCGTCCGCACGGTCACTTTGTCAGCGACGATAAATGCGGAGTAGAAACCCACCCCAAACTGGCCGATAAGCTGGCTGTCTTTCGCCTGATCGGAGCCCATAGATTCGAGGAAGGATTTGGTACCGGATTTGGCAATCGTCCCCAGATGATCGATAACGTCATCACGGTTCATCCCCACGCCGTTATCAGCAATGGTCAACGTACGCTTATCTTTATCGAAAGAGACACGCACACGCAGTTCGCCGTCACCTTCATACAGGTCCGGGTTCGACAGCGCGCGGAAACGCAGCTTGTCTGCCGCATCAGAGGCGTTAGAGATAAGCTCACGCAGGAAGATTTCTTTATTGGAATACAGAGAATGGATCATCAGGTGCAGAAGCTGTTTTACTTCTGACTGAAAACCACGAGTTTCTTGTCCTTTCATGTAGATCTACCTCAACAATGCCATTTTTAATGGTAAAAACACGTTGAGGGTGAAATGGGGACACGCGGGAGGGATTTCAAGCGGAAGCCGCCGTCGCGGCCTCCGTTTGTTCAGAATTTAATCTTATGTCGTCCTGCCAGAGAGTGCGACAGCGTCGTGCCATCCACCATTTCCAGCTCGCCGCCTACCGGTACGCCATGGGCAATACGGCTGGCTTCAACGCCATATTGCATGCAAAGCTCAGCAATATAGTTAGCCGTAGCCTCTCCTTCGACCGTTGGGTTGGTCGCCAGGATCAGTTCGTTGATTTGCTCAGACGCCAGTCGCTGCTCCAGACGGTCAAGCCCGATATCATCAGGCCCAATACCGTCCAGCGGCGACAGGTGCCCCATCAGCACGAAATAGCGCCCGGAAAATTGCCCCGTTTGTTCAATGGCGTAGATGTCCGCTGGACTCTCCACCACACAAATTTGACCGTTTTCCTGGCGACGCGGATTCGAACAGATGTTGCAGACTTCTTGCTCGGTGAAGGTGCGGCAATCGGCGCAATGACCGATTTCCGACATTGCCCTCGTTAACGCCTGCGCCAGACGCATCCCGCCGCTGCGATCGCGCTGTAGCAGCGTGAACGCCATGCGCTGCGCTGACTTCGGGCCAACGCCCGGCAGACAGCGCAGTGCTTCCATAAGCTGAGTTAACAGCGGGCTGGTTTGCATCAGAACGGCATCTTAAAGCCAGGCGGCAGCTGCATACCGGAGGAAACTGACGCCATTTTTTCTTTCTGGGTCTCTTCAATGCGACGTGCCGCATCGTTAAATGCCGCAGCCACCAGATCTTCCAGCATCTCTTTGTCGTCTTCCAGCAGGCTAGGATCGATTTCCACGCGACGGCAGTTGTGCGCGCCGTTGATGGTCACTTTCACCAGACCTGCGCCAGATTCACCGGTCACTTCCAGCTTGGCGACTTCTTCCTGCATCTGCTGCATTTTTTCTTGCATCTGCTGGGCCTGTTTCATCAGGTTACCCAGACCGCCTTTACCAAACATAGGCTTCTCTCTCAATCACGTTAAAGGGATGACGACCATAAAACCATGAGATATGGCTTACGATCAAATGGGGCGAATACTCTCTTCGTCCAGGTCTGCATCGAAAAAACGACGCAGCGTCTGAATGTTATTATCCGCAATAATCGACTCACGCGCCTGCGCGAGTTTCTCTTCATAAATGGCCTGACGCCACTCCAGCGGCGTTCGCACCGCGGGATTATCATCTTCAATGATGGTCAATTCAACCGTTGAACCGGTTAAGGCGCTCAACGCTTCGGCAAGCTTTTGCTGCGCGCCGCTGGAATTGAGGTGCCGCTGCGTGGAACGCAGATGCAGGCAAACCACATTGCCATTCTCTTCTTTCCAGGCATTAAGCGCTACCTGCTCCACTAGCTTTGGTAACGACAGCTGGCTGACCTGCGCGGCCCAGGGGTCACGCTCAATGGCTTCAGCCGCAAGCTTAGCCGCCAGCTCCGGCGTTTTTTCATGCTCCAGCGCTTTTTTCAACGCTTTCGGCGTGGCAATCGTTTCTTTTACTTCGGCTACGGGATTGGTCGCTTTCCAACGATACGCTTCTTTCTTCGCGGGTGCCTTTTCCAGCGCAGATGCCGCCGGGCGAGCCTGAACGCGTTCCGATACCGAAGCCAGTCTTTCCAGCGCAGCATTATTCACCGGCCGCGCGCGGGAAGCGGCTGCCGGTTCACTCTTTTTTGCTTTGGTTGCTCCCTGAGCACGTTGTAGCTGGCTTCGCGCCGCCAGCACCTGGCTGGTTGCGTCGGAGAGCGGTACATCGTGATGCGCCGGCGCTGACGACTGAACCGGCGTCTGCGTCGGGGCCATCACCGCGGCGGGTGCAACGGTTTGTCGCGGCGTTTCAGGCTCTGGAAGCGGCATGCGCGGATGAAAAGCCAGCGCCCGCAACAGCGTCATCTCGACGCCCATACGCCGGTCCGGCGCGAAGGGTAGTTCTTTACGCCCAATTAACAGCGTCTGATAGTACAACTGTACATCGGTCGGTGGCACGGTTCTCGCCAGTTCACGCATACGTTGTTCAATGGCAGCCATATCGCTGCTCAATGCAGCGGGCGACAACTGAACCATCGCAATACGGTGCAGCAGCGCCAGCATCTCAACCAACAGCGCTTCCCATTCAATACCGCGAGCGGCAGCGTCGTTCACCAGTGTCATGACGCGTTCACCGTCCGCAGCCACAACTGCTTCAACCAGCGAAAGCGCCTGATCATCGTCAAGCGTGCCAAGCATCGTGCTCACAGCCTGCGTTGAAACCATGCCATCGCCGCTGGCAATCGCCTGATCGGTCAGACTCAGCGCATCGCGCAGGCTTCCGTCTGCGGCGCGAGACAACAACTGCAGCGCACGGGGTTCATGAGCGATGTGTTCCTCATTGAGGATATGCTCAAGCTGATGACGGATTTGTTCGACATCCAGCGCTTTAAGGTGAAATTGCAGACAACGCGAGAGAATGGTGACCGGCAGCTTCTGCGGATCGGTCGTCGCCAGCAGAAACTTCACGTGCGCAGGCGGCTCTTCGAGCGTTTTAAGTAATGCGTTAAAACTGTGACGCGACAGCATGTGCACTTCGTCGATCAAGTAGACCTTAAACCGGCCGCGCGCTGGCGCGTACTGAACGTTGTCCAGCAGGTCTCGGGTATCTTCGACTTTGGTACGTGACGCGGCATCGATTTCAATCAAATCGACAAAACGCCCTTGCTCGATTTCGCGGCAATTATCACACACGCCGCACGGCGTGGCGGTAATACCGGTTTCACAGTTGAGCCCCTTCGCCAGCAGACGGGCGATAGAGGTTTTCCCGACGCCACGGGTGCCGGAAAAGAGATAAGCATGATGAATACGCCCTAACGACAAGCCGTTCGCCAGTGCCGTCAGCACATGTTCCTGGCCGACGACGTCAGCAAAGGTTTGTGGGCGCCATTTTCGGGCTAAGACCTGATAACTCATTGGCAGGCTCTGAAAGGCTGGAGGGTGGATTCACAAGGGGGTAATGCTAACACAACCTCGCACAGACGGCGAGGTTGACACGTTATATTAGGGCGTTATCGTTGCAGTCAGTTTGGTTTCGGGCAGCGCACAGAAACCGGAGCGTACACGCAGTACGTGAGGATTTCGAGCACTGACCGGGGCCAAAATGGCAAAAAAGATAGCCCGACTTAGTGTCCCGGGAATGGAACCAGGCTGTAGCAGGTCAACCCCTGCTTTTCCAGACGCTGCTCACCGCCCAGATCAAACAGGTTGATGATAAATGCAGCATCGGTCACTTCACCACCCAGACGGCGGATCAGTTTCACGGTTGCTTCAATCGTTCCGCCGGTAGCCAGCAGGTCGTCAACCACCAGCACTTTATCGCCTGGCTTAATGGCATCAACGTGGATTTCCAGTTGGTCAGTGCCGTATTCCAGCTCATAGCTCTCAGCAATAACTTCACGCGGAAGCTTACGCGGTTTACGTACCGGAACAAAGCCGACGCCCAGACCCAACGCTACCGGTGCGCCAAACAGGAAGCCACGCGCTTCGGTACCAACAACTTTCGTAATGCCCGCATTTTTGTAGCGTTCAACCAGCAGTTCGATGCTGAGTGCGTAGGCTTTCGGGTCTTCCAACAAGCTGGTGACATCACGGAAAAGGATGCCCGGTTTGGGATAGTCGTTGATGCTTTTGATGCTATTTTTGAGAAACTCAAGCTGCTGTGCTGTCGCGGTCATAAGTTTGTGCCTGATTGATACGGTATTACTTCACGGCGCACGTGAAAAAGAGCAAAGGTTACATCTGTTTAACCTTTGACCGCCAGCGCCTGTGCTCGAAAACGGTCAAATCTACTGACTGTGTAAGACAATTGCAACCGACATTATTGCGCTTCAGTGCTTTTGTTGCTTTTCATCAATCACCGGGATTCGCCACATAAATATCAGCAGGCAGGCAAGAATAACCAGCAACAATATACGCACCCAATTCATATGCACCAGCCACAGCGAAACCCCGAACGTCACGAGGATAAAAGCAATCGCACGCGGCTTGGCGCCTGGCGGCATCGCACGGTGTTTTTGCCAGTGGCGCAGATAGCCACCAAACCATGATCGATAGAGTAACCAATCGTGGAAGCGCGGCGACGAACGGGCAAAACACCAGGCGGCCAGCAGGATAAACGGCGTCGTGGGCAGCAGTGGCAATACCACACCCAGCGTTCCCAGCACTACCGCTATCCAGCCAATGATGATTAGAATAATGCGTTGCATAATTTAAGTACTTAGCACAGAGAATCGCTACTTTAGCATAACAGTTCTCATTTTCATCGGAGTGTTATCGTGAAAACCGCCATGCTGTTACAGAAGCTCGAAAACCAGCTAATCAGTCTGCGACAGCTTTGCGCGCCGTTGGCGCACCACGCAACACTGAGCGCCCGTTTTGATCGTCATCTTTTTCGCACTCGCAGTACGCTGTTGCAGGCTTGTCTGGATGAAGCGGAGGCGAATCTCACCGCACTGCGCCACGCGGTTGAACGGCAACAATTACCACAGATTACCTGGCTTGCGGAACATCTTGCTTCACAGTTAGAAGCGATATCTCGCGAAACCGCCTCCTGGTCGCTCAGAGAGTGGGACAGCGCTTCCCCGGGCCTTGCGCGCTGGCAGCGCAAACGCGTCCAGCACCAGGAATTTGAGCGTCGCCTGGTGGAGATGACGCGCGAACGTCAAGCCCGTCTGGCAAAAGCGACCGGGTTTGAGGAACAGCAAAAGTTGCATCGAGAAGTGGAAGCTTTCGAGGCTCGTCTGGCGCGCTGTCGTCATGCGCTGGAAAGAATAGAAAACGTGCTCGTGCGTTTAACCCGTTAATACCGGAGAATATATGTCACTTGAGAATGCCCCGGACGAGGTCAAACTGGCCGTCGATTTGATTGTTTTACTTGAAGATAATCAGATGGAGCCTGAAACCGTGCTGAAAGCGCTGGAGATTGTGAAGCGGGATTACGAAAAGAAAATACAGCGGCATCTTGAATCATAAAAAAGCGAAATCTGTTGGTATCGGGCCTACGAGCCAGAATTATTGGACTTCGTAGGCCAGACAAGGTGTTTACCGATCAACTCACAGAAGGTGTTGGATCATCACCTTTAATAATGTCCCGCTTTACCTCTGTCACGGTGTCGCCTTTGGCGTTGTGCAGATGAACTTCAAGTTGGTTAAAGGCGATATCAATATCGTTTTCACGGCACAGACGGTCAACCGCGCGGTTAAGTTCATCCACCGTGTGGCTACGATCGCGGAGTTCACGTACATATAAACGCAGTTCGTGATCCAGCGTGCTGGCGCCAAAAGCGGTAAAGAACACGGCGGGTTCAGGGTCGTGCATCACTTTCGGATGTTCCATAGCCGCCTGCAGCAGCACTTTCTTCACTTTATCCAGATCGGAACCATACGCCACGCCGATTCGGATCACCAGACGTGTGGTGGTATCGGAGAGCGACCAGTTAATCAGACGCTCCGTCACAAAAGCTTTGTTCGGGATGATGACCTCTTTGCGATCGAAGTCGGTAATCGTCGTTGCACGGATACGGATCTTACTTACCGTACCGGAGAACGTGCCAATCGTGACCGTATCGCCGATACGCACCGGGCGTTCGAACAGAATGATCAAGCCCGAGACAAAGTTACCGAAGATCTCCTGCAGACCGAAACCGAGACCGACCGACAAGGCGGCCGCCAGCCATTGCAATTTATCCCACGATACGCCAAGCGATCCGAACACCGTCATCGCACCGATGGCGATGATCGCGTAGTTGAGGATCGTAGTGATCGCATACGATGCCCCCTGGCGCATTTTCAGCCGCGAGAGCACCAGCACCTCCAGCAAGCCCGGCAAGTTACGAATTAACGCCCAGGCCACCATAGACGCAATAATGGCAAACAGCAGGCTGCCCATGGTGACATTTTTCACCACGGCAGCGCCCGCTTCTGTCCCGTTGTAATGCCAGAGCGTGATGCTGTCGAGATAGCTGAAAACGGTGATGAGATCGGACCATATTGCCCAGAACATAACGCCAAACAACGCCACCATCAGCAGCATCGTTATACGCAGCGTTTGCTGGTTAACCTGCTCCAGTGCAATGGTCGGCTCTTCCTGCGGTTCTGCGCCCTCGGCCCCTTCTTTCACCAGATTCTCACGGCGGGCAAGTGCACGACGCCAGGCAATACGACGAGCCGCCACGCTTAATCCACGCAGTACGGTCTGATACAGCAGGTTCCAGATGATCACCAGATATACGGTCTCAATCCAGCGACCGGACAAACGCAGCGTGGTATAGAAATAACCCGTCGCCGTCAACACCATCAATGCTATCGGGATAATCGACAATACCGTGATCGTCACCAGACGCAGGCCATGCGACTCTTTATCACGCCAGCTTTCACGGCACATTGGCCACACCAGGAAGGCGATCAGCAGCAGGTTCAGGAAAATCACGACCTGTCCCAGCACATCGTCCATCAGGTTAAGCGGCGAAAGTTCGGCCACCACCGACCAGAAATGCAGCGGCAACAGTGCCAGGCTAATGCGTACAATCTGGCGGCGCCAGTGGCTGGTCTGTTTTGCCGGCATGCCGAAGTGTCGGATGGCCACGCCATCTTTTTCCAGTACCTTCCAGCACAGGCCAAACACCAACCAGAACACCGCCATCTTCTTGCTGAATGCCCACAGCAAATCGCTGACGTTCAGTTGCATTGTCAGCAAGATCAAACCAACGGCGAGAATAATCAGACACGCCGGTAAGGCTCTAATCAGGTCAATCAGGATCGCTTTCGGCGTATTCAGCTGGCTGTCATTGCGTAAATTGCCAACGGCGGCGGCGAGTTTCGCCTGGTACGCTTTCAGCCATTTCAGACGCCAGCGGATCAATCCAGCCACCAGTAATAGCGGCAGTCCCGCCAGAAATGCGATAAATACCGCAGGCCAGGCTTTTTCCCAGTTCACGGTGATTTTCATCGACTTGAACTGATCTTTTAGCGTTTGCGGGAAGGCTTTAAACCAGTCCCAGTCCATTGGGCGGTTACTGTTCACCCAGAAAATCTGTTGAGTCAGGATGCTCTTGAGGTTCTTCGAAACGCTCATTAACTGCTGTTGGTTAATCTGCAGGTTAATCGCCATCATCAGCTGATTACCCAGCTGTTTATTCAACTGATCCAGCAGTTCGCGGCGCATGTCCACAACCTGGAGCAAGGCATCATGAACTTCACTGTTCACTTCATTGGTATGCCCTTCCTCCAGCTTGGCGACAAACGCGTCATTCTGGAACAGCGCATCACGCTGCTGGTTGACATCAAATTGTTCCAGACGCAAGTCGGCGATCCGGTTGGTCATATCCGCAAGTTCATCGGCTGACGGCAGGGTTTGCTGCTGCTGATACAGAATGCGCGACAGCAACAGGCTCCCTTTCAGTACAGCGATTTGTTCTTTGATATTGCGTTCGGATTGCAGCGCACGATCAAGCCAGTTTTTGACTTTAATATTTTGCTGCATCAGCGAGTTACCGTTTTCGGTCGCTGAAATCAGACGTTGGCTGAGCTGATGGTTTATCTCCAGCTCCTGCTTCACTAACGGATTCGTCTGGATACGCTCCGCTTCGTCAGGCGTTATCGCTTCCTGCGCCGTCTTTTCGGTTAACGTCAGACGCTTGCTGTTCACCGCTTCCTGCAGCAGCTGTAGCTGGTGTTCAAGCTGGTTGCTGTTGGCCGTCACGTAATCACGTTGCTTTTGCAAGGTATCCTGCAAAACCGTGTTGCCTTCCAGACTCTTACGCTGCTGATCGATCTGTGCATTCAGTAGCGCTTGCTGCGCCTGCAGCAGAACCTGCTGGCTGGGACGCAATGCCGCTTCACCTACGTTGGTGCCATCGAGACGATTGCGAATTTGCTGCATTTGCTGAGATGCGGTGTACATTGAGTTTTGCACACGCTCAGGCTGCGTCTGGAGCGAGACCAGTTGGCTGTTGTAGGCTGCCAGATCGTTTTGCGCGCTTTGCAGGTCATCCAGCACCTGGGCGACTCGCGATTCAAGCTGTCGTAAGGAGAGCGTGCTCAGCGTTTTTCGCGTTTCATCGTCATTATCGACATCACTGAGCGAATTTAACGCGTCCGTTGCCTGACGCATTTTCTCCGGCGCCTGAGCCACTTTCTGACGTAGCTGAACGGTCTCATCTTTCACTCGCTCAATTTTATCCAGCGTGGCAAGGGTATCGATGAGATCCTGCTGAACCAGTTTATCCTGCGCGGAAAGGTCTTTTTGCTTACTCAGCGCGTCCAACTGGCTCTGAATATCGGCTTTCGTCGGCAATTCACCATTCTGTTGCGCTCGCGCAAATGCTGATGACTGGCAGGACAGCAAAAGAATGAAGAAAATAATGGCAATAGTAATAAGATGCTGTGAACGTTTATAAAGCTGCAACATAGTCATGAGAGTGAACGTTTCTGAACAGAGAAAGTGACCGAAAATAGTCAAGCGGCTAGAATATCACGGCTGTGACAGGCAGAATAGCGGGAGGCAAAATGTCCAGGAAAAATCCTGGTAGAGAATCCGCGAATTAATTCTCCTCGCGCATCCGCAACGTTGGGCAAAGAAGGCACATTTCCAGCAACACCGCCACGTAATCGCGCGCGTCTTTTTTCAGGTCGAACGATTCAGGGGCAAATAACCAGTTTTCAATAATCCCGGAAAGATAGCTGCGTAGCAGAATCGCCACGCGACGCGTGTTCAGGTTCTCCGGCAACATTTTTGCGTTCATGCAATGCCGTAGCGTTTGTTCTATTCGATCGTAGTTTTCAAGACACAGGCTGCGTTGCGCCAGTTGAACTGTCGCTATTTCCCCGACAAATTCGCATTTGTGGAATATAATCTCCATCAATAAACGTCGGCGTTCGTCTGTCACGGTAGCTTCAAGAACGTAAACTAAAATTTCTCTTAATACTGATAGTGGATCGTCGGGGAATTTTGCCTGATACTCAGTCTCTAGTTCATCAATATTGGGTTTTGCCAGATCCCAGATTTCACTGAATAAATCCGACTTGTTTTTGAAATGCCAATAGATTGCACCACGGGTAACGCCAGCAGCTTTTGCGATCTCCGCAAGCGAGGTGGATGAGACCCCTTGTTGCGAAAACAAACGTAGCGCGACATCCAGAATGTGTTGCCGTGTTTCCTGCGCTTGTTGTTTGGTTTTTCGTGCCATATGTCGGTGAATTTACAGGCGTTAGATTTACATACATTTGTGAATGTATGTACCATAGCACGACGATAATATAAACGCAGCAATGGGTTTATGGGCTTTAAGCCATTGATCAATTTGAAATCGGACACTCGAGGTTTACATATGAACAAAAACAGAGGGTTAACGCCTCTGGCAGTCGTTCTGATGCTCTCAGGCAGCTTAGCGCTAACAGGATGTGACGACAAACAGGCCCAACAAGGGGGCCAGCAGATGCCAGAAGTTGGAGTTGTGACGCTCAAAACTGAACCTCTACAGATCACAACTGAACTCCCGGGTCGTACCAGTGCTTACCGCATTGCGGAAGTTCGCCCTCAGGTCAGCGGCATTATCCTGAAGCGTAACTTCACGGAAGGTGGTGATATCGAAGCGGGTGTGTCTCTCTATCAGATTGATCCAGCGACTTACCAGGCCGCTTATGAAAGCGCAAAAGGCGATCTGGCAAAAGCACAGGCAGCGGCAAATATCGCTCAGCTTACAGTGAAACGTTATCAGAAACTGTTGGGTACGAAGTACATCAGTCAACAGGACTACGATAGCGCGCAGGCAGATGCACAGCAGGCGAACGCCGCCGTTGTTGCCGCTAAAGCCGCGGTAGAGACTGCACGTATCAATCTGGCTTATACCAAAGTGACGTCGCCAATCAGCGGCCGCATTGGTAAGTCATCCGTTACTGAAGGCGCTCTGGTGCAAAACGGTCAGGCGACCGCACTGGCCACTGTTCAGCAGTTGGATCCCATCTATGTTGATGTGACGCAGTCAAGCAACGATTTCCTGCGCCTGAAACAAGAACTGGCCAACGGCACGCTGAAGCAAGAGAACGGTAAAGCGAAGGTCGAACTGGTTACCAGCGACGGCATTAAATTCCCGCAGTCCGGTACGCTGGAATTTTCAGACGTGACGGTTGATCAAACCACAGGGTCAATTACGTTACGCGCCATCTTCCCTAACCCGGATCACACCTTGCTGCCAGGTATGTTTGTTCGCGCACGTCTGGAAGAAGGGATCAACCCAACCGCATTGCTGGTTCCGCAGCAGGGCGTTACCCGTACGCCGCGTGGCGATGCCAGCGCATTGGTTATCGGTGCGGATAACAAAGTGGAAACCCGTCAAATTGTGGCAACACAAGCGATTGGCGATAAGTGGTTGGTCACTGATGGACTTAAGGCGGGCGACCGCGTGATTGTCACTGGGCTGCAGAAAGTTCGTCCTGGCGCGCAGGTTAAAGCGCAGGAAATCACCGCTGATAATAACCAGCAAGCCGCAAGCGGTAGCCAGCCTGAACAGTCCAAGTCTTAACTTAAACAGGAGCCGTTAAGACATGCCTAATTTCTTTATCGATCGCCCCATATTTGCGTGGGTGATCGCCATTATCATCATGTTGGCAGGGGGGCTCGCGATCCTCAAATTGCCGGTAGCGCAATATCCCACTATTGCACCGCCTGCAGTGACGATCTCCGCGAACTACCCTGGCGCTGATGCGAAAACAGTACAGGATACTGTTACGCAGGTTATCGAACAGAATATGAACGGTATCGATAACCTGATGTACATGTCCTCAAACAGTGACTCCACCGGTAGCGTGCAGATCACCCTGACTTTCCAGTCTGGTACTGATGCGGATATCGCGCAGGTTCAGGTGCAGAACAAACTGCAACTGGCGATGCCGTTGCTGCCTCAGGAAGTACAACAGCAAGGGGTTAGCGTTGAGAAGTCATCCAGCAGCTTCCTGATGGTTGTCGGCGTTATCAACACTAACGGCACCATGACGCAGGAGGATATTTCCGACTACGTAGGCGCCAACATGAAGGACGCCATCAGCCGTACTTCAGGTGTAGGTGACGTGCAGCTGTTCGGTTCCCAGTACGCAATGCGTATCTGGATGGATCCGAATAAACTGAACAACTTCCAGCTGACGCCGGTTGATGTGATCAGCGCAATCAAAGCGCAGAACGCCCAGGTTGCAGCCGGTCAGTTAGGTGGTACGCCACCGGTGAAAGGTCAGCAGCTTAATGCTTCGATCATCGCGCAGACCCGTCTGACCTCCGCCGATGAGTTCAGCAAAATTCTGCTGAAAGTGAATCAGGATGGCTCCCAGGTTCGTCTTCGCGACGTCGCGAAAGTAGAACTGGGCGGCGAGAACTACGACATCATTGCGAAGTTCAACGGCAAACCGGCTTCCGGTCTGGGTATCAAACTGGCAACAGGGGCTAACGCCCTGGACACAGCCAACGCTATCCGCGCAGAACTGAAGAAGATGGAACCGTTCTTCCCGTCAGGCCTGAAAATTGTTTACCCGTATGACACCACGCCGTTCGTGAAAATATCTATTCACGAAGTGGTGAAAACACTGGCAGAAGCAATCATCCTCGTGTTCCTGGTCATGTATCTGTTCCTGCAGAACTTCCGCGCGACGTTGATTCCGACGATCGCCGTACCGGTGGTGCTGTTGGGGACATTTGCGGTCCTTGCGATTTTCGGCTTCTCGATAAACACCCTGACGATGTTCGGGATGGTGCTCGCCATCGGCCTGCTGGTGGATGACGCCATCGTGGTGGTCGAGAACGTTGAACGTGTTATGGCCGAGGAAGGGCTACCACCGAAGGAAGCAACGCGTAAATCCATGGGCCAGATTCAGGGCGCACTGGTGGGTATCGCGATGGTGCTGTCAGCGGTATTTATTCCGATGGCCTTCTTCGGGGGTTCTACCGGGGCAATCTACCGTCAGTTCTCTATCACCATTGTTTCTGCGATGGCGTTGTCTGTCCTGGTGGCATTGATTCTGACCCCTGCTCTGTGTGCAACCATGCTTAAACCGATTGCCAAAGGCGATCACGGAGAAGGCAAAAAAGGCTTCTTCGGCTGGTTTAACCGCATGTTCGATAAGAGTACGCACCATTACACCGACAGTGTGGGCGGTATTCTGCGCAGCACCGGTCGTTACCTGGCGCTGTATCTGATCATCGTTGTCGGTATGGCCTATCTGTTCGTTCGTCTGCCAAGCTCCTTCTTGCCAGATGAAGACCAGGGGGTATTCCTGTCTATGGCTCAGCTGCCAGCGGGTGCAACGCAAGAGCGTACCCAGAAGGTGCTGGACGAAATGACGGATTACTATCTGACCAAAGAAAAAGCGAACGTTGAATCGGTGTTTGCCGTTAACGGCTTCGGTTTTGCGGGACGTGGTCAGAACACCGGTATCGCGTTTGTGTCTTTGAAAGACTGGAGCGAACGTCCAGGTAAAGAGAACAAAGTTGAAGCGATTACTCAGCGTGCTATGGGGGCATTCTCGCAGATCAAAGATGCGATGGTTTTCGCCTTTAACCTGCCAGCAATCGTAGAACTGGGTACCGCGACCGGCTTTGACTTCCAGTTGATTGACCAGGCCGGGCTGGGTCACGAAAAACTGACGCAAGCACGTAACCAGTTGTTTGGTGAAGTGGCGAAGCATCCGGATCTGTTGGTCGGCGTACGTCCTAACGGTCTGGAAGATACCCCGCAATTCAAGATCGATATCGATCAGGAAAAAGCGCAGGCTCTGGGTGTTTCCATTAGCGACATTAATACAACGCTGGGTGCAGCATGGGGCGGAAGCTACGTGAATGACTTCATCGACCGTGGTCGTGTGAAGAAAGTTTACGTCATGTCTGAAGCCAAATACCGTATGCTGCCGGAAGATATTGGAAACTGGTATGTCCGTGGCAGTAATGGACAGATGGTGCCGTTCTCCTCGTTCTCGACTTCTCGCTGGGAATACGGTTCACCACGTCTGGAACGCTATAACGGTCTGCCATCCATGGAGATCTTAGGTCAGGCCGCACCGGGTAAAAGTACCGGTGAAGCGATGGCGATGATGGAACAGTTGGCAAGTAAACTGCCATCCGGTATCGGCTATGACTGGACCGGTATGTCCTATCAGGAACGACTGTCCGGCAACCAGGCGCCTGCCCTGTATGCCATTTCACTGATCGTCGTCTTCCTGTGTCTGGCAGCACTGTATGAAAGCTGGTCTATCCCCTTCTCCGTTATGCTGGTGGTTCCGCTGGGGGTTATCGGTGCGTTGCTGGCGGCGACCTTCCGCGGTCTGACTAACGACGTTTACTTCCAGGTAGGTCTCCTCACAACCATTGGGTTGTCGGCGAAGAACGCGATACTGATCGTCGAATTCGCCAAAGACTTGATGGATAAAGAAGGGAAAGGTCTGATTGAGGCAACGCTGGAAGCGGTTCGTATGCGTTTACGCCCAATCCTGATGACCTCACTGGCGTTTATTCTGGGCGTTATGCCGCTGGTTATCAGCTCCGGCGCGGGTTCCGGCGCACAGAACGCCGTCGGTACAGGCGTAATGGGCGGGATGGTCACGGCGACGGTTCTGGCTATCTTCTTCGTTCCGGTGTTCTTTGTGGTGGTTCGCCGCCGCTTTAGTCGCAAGAATGAAGATCTTGAGCACAGCCACCCGGTTGATCATCATTGATTCATCTCTGACCTAAAGATAAGGCCGCGCAAGCGGCCTTTTTTATTGGAAAAATCATAAAATTCACTTATTGCGATACCGTTTATTTTCTGTAGGGTAAATAAGCGATATAATCCCTGTTCACCTAAAGGCTATTCTTAAAAAATCCTGAGGTTTCTTATTTACTTTAATAAATATTAAGATTAATCCTAGTCACCCACTTACATTGTCGATTGTTGCCTTTCGTTGCCAGACCTGTACAAGATAACGTTATGATTGCCCGAACAATAAAGAAGTTGTTCCATTTCGAATAAGTACAATTATCTGATAAAATGTAAAAAATGATACAGCATCATAATTTGCTTCAAATGTAATTTTTCGTGATATGACGATGAAATCTTTTTTAGAGTAGATTATAGTTAAATCATCAGGAGTCGCGGGCAAGTTCCAGGTAGTTTGTTGTATCCATCCCGAAGGTGTTCGGTTAGTTAAGCCACTAAGAAGGGGATGCGTTATGGATGAATACTCACCCAAAAGACATGATATCGCACAGCTTAAATTTCTCTGTGAAACCCTGTATCATGACTGTCTTGCAAACCTTGAACAAAGTAACCATGGCTGGGTTAATGACCCAACCTCAGCCACCAGCTTGCAGCTCAATGAACTGATAGAGCATATTGCAACCTTCGCACTTAATTATAAAATTAAGTACAATGAGGACAATAAGCTGATTGCGCAGATAGATGAATACCTGGATGACACTTTTATGTTGTTCAGTAGTTATGGTATTAATACGCAGGATTTGCAGAAATGGCGGAAGTCAGGTAATCGACTGTTTCGCTGTTTTGTCAATGCCACCAGGGCTAATCCTGTTAGTTTGTCATGTTAAAAATTATTACAATCATAGGTAAGCGTTATGTCCGATAAACCATTAACAAAAACTGACTATTTGATGCGCCTGCGACGCTGTCAAACAATTGACACGCTCGAACGTGTTATTGAGAAAAATAAATATGAATTGTCTGACAATGAATTGGCTGTATTTTACTCAGCAGCAGATCATCGCCTTGCTGAATTGACAATGAATAAGCTCTACGACAAGATCCCTACTTCCGTTTGGAAATTCATTCGCTAATTGCGCACGAGGTTAAGTCAGGTATAGCGGTACATTTGTCTGACTGACCATTTCCTCGTATTACGGTTATTATTTATTTTAAATCACGTGACTGTGATCACATCGAAGCGACGGGAACGTTCCCCTCACGGATTTTGCACTTTACTGTACTGCAACTGACGACACGCAAATCAGGAAAGCGGTAATGAGTGAAGAAAAGCAAAAGATGATCGCAGGCGAATTGTATCGCCCGACTGACACGACGTTGCGCAATGACCGATTACGCGCGCGCCAGCTGATCCATCGATACAATTTCACCGCCCCCGATGCACAAAGTGAACGCCTGGCGATTCTGCGCGACCTGTTGGGTCAGAGCGAGGGTGCGTATATCGAACCATCTTTTCGTTGCGATTACGGTTATAACATCTACCTCGGCAAAGCATTTTACGCTAACTTTGATTGCGTCATGCTGGATGTCTGCCCGATTCATATCGGCGACAACTGTATGCTTGCGCCGGGAGTGCACATCTATACGGCAACCCACCCGCTGGACGCCGATGAGCGCAACAGTGGCCAGGAGCTGGGTAAGCCGGTCACTATTGGCAATAACGTCTGGATAGGCGGACGCGCTGTGATAAATCCCGGCGTCACACTGGGTGACAATGTGGTTGTTGCCTCAGGTGCAGTCGTCACCAAAAGCGTTCCGGCCAATACCGTGGTAGGTGGCAATCCTGCACGGATCATCAAAACGCTGTGATCTTAAATGTAACTGTTATGCTAAATTGTGGTTAATCTGTTACTTTCTTCAGGCATGCTCCCCTTTTAAAATAGGTTGATCCTCCTGAATATTGAAGACATCACGAAGGCAAGAGATGACAGAAATACAGCGCCTGCTTACCGAAACAATCGACGACTTAAATATTCGCGAGAAGCGCGACAACAGGCCGCGCTTTAGCATCAGCTTTATTCGTAAATATCCGGGACTGTTTATCGGGATGTATGTCGCGTGGTTTGCCACGCTGGCCGTGATGCTGCAATCTGATACACTGGTTGATTCAGTGTGGTTGTTGGTTGTGCTGTTTGTAATACTGAACGGTTTTTTCTTTTTTGACGTCGCGCCGCGTTACCGCTATGAAGACATTGATGTGCTGGATTTCCGGGTCTGCTATAACGGCGAATGGTACAACACGCGCTTTGTTCCCTCATCGCTCATTGAAACCATACTGCACTCTCCCCGTGTAGACAGTGAACATAAAGCACAGCTGCAAAAGATGATCACGCGTAAAGGCGAGCTTTCTTTCTACGATATTTTCACCCTGAGCCGCGCTAACGCCAGTCAATAATATCCCGTTATCGAAACATCAAAAAAAGTGCGCACCATACTGGCGCGCACTTTGCTCCCTGGAATGTTGGCAAAAAATTAACGTCTTTTCTTCCTGCCCTGCACCGCTTTAAAGCGCGGATTCGATTTGCAGATCACGTACAAACGCCCTTTGCGTTTGACTATCTGGCAGTCAGGATGTCGCTGTTTTGCACTACGCAGCGAATTGAGTACCTGCATCTTAACCTCGCTTAGTGCCAATAAAATGGCCAAACCGCTTCTGGAAACGTGCTGCACTGCCTTCGTTATCGAAGGTTTTTTGTTTTCCGGTGTAGTACGGGTGCGACTTAGAAGAGATATCAAGGGTCACGTACGGGTACATTTTTCCCTCAAATTCAATCTCGCGTTCTGTCTTAATGGTCGAACCGACCTTAAAATATTCATTGGCGCTCGTATCATGAAACACCACAGTACGATAAAAAGGATGAATATCCGGTTTCATGGCAACCTCATTTGTCATGTTATAACATAACAATTAAAGTACACCACTCTTGCACATATCTCAACCTGATTTACGCTGTGAGGACTAACAGGACAATAAATGCCCCAAATACAGGTTGACTATCGAATAGCGCTTTGGGCTTTCGGATATACTTTCCCTACGCTGTGTTAATAAGGATATCACTGTGACAACACGACATCTGATAGCGCTGGTGACAGGAGTGCTTATTCTGTCCATCCTGCTACCTGTGGGGTTAAGTCTGTGGCTGGCGCATCGTCAGGTCGAAACGAAATTTATTGATGAACTTAATACCTATTCATCACGTGTCGCCTTACGCGCCGATAAAGTCGCTTCGCAGGGGAAGCGGGCGCTAAAACAGATAGGCAATTTTAAGGGGACGCCTTGCAGCGACGAGCACCTGCTGGCCATGCGCCAGGTATCCTATAGCTTCCGCTACATTCAGGAAGTGGTTTACCTCGATAATGACGTTCCTGTCTGTTCATCGCTGGAGGAGAAAAGCGATGCATCAGCGCTACCTGGGGCCGGAAAAAAGACCAAAGACGGGTATCGTGTCTGGTTAACCACCCAAAGTGATTTAGGGATCCAGCGTTATATGGTGGGTATCGGGACGGAACACTATACCGTCATGATTGATCCGGCCTCCTTTATTGATGTCATCCCCTTTGGCGCGTGGCGTATTGATACTGCAATCATTGGCGATACAAATAATGTCGTCATCAGCAGCGGGGGGAAGATAAAACCCGATATCATCCAGCGACTGCAACAGAGCCCGGGTAAGTATGTGGAAGAGAATGGCATTATTTATAACATTCAGCACTTCCCCGACATGCGCATTTCCATCGCAACCTGGTCTTCCTCCCTGTTGTTAGAAAAAAGCTGGCATCGACAGGCTTTTATCTGGCTTCCGGCGGGGATCATTATTGGCCTGCTTACTGCCGCGTTAATTCTGCGCCTGGTACGCCGCTTACAGTCTCCTCAACACCTGTTGCAGGACGCGATCAATAACCGGGATATTAAGGTGTACTACCAACCCATTATTTCGCTCAAAACGGGAAAAGTCGTGGGTGCCGAAGCGCTGGCGCGTTGGCCGCAGGCTGACGGGAGCTTTCTCTCGCCGGAGATCTTTGTCGCATTAGCAGCGCAAGCAGGCCTTTCAGAGCAACTGACGCGCTTAATTATTGAAAACGTGTTTGACGACCTGGGGAAATGGTTGCATCACCACCCGGAGCAACATATCTCGATCAATCTTGAATCCGATAACCTGACGTCAGACACCTTCCCTGCCCTGTTAAGCCGGAAAGTGAATCACTGGCAGATCAAACCCGCACAAATCGCCCTGGAACTGACAGAACGTGCATTTGCCGATCCGAAAACCAGCGCACCGTTTATCGCCAGATACCGTCAGGCGGGTCATTCTATCTATATTGATGATTTTGGCACCGGTTATTCCAGCCTCAGCTATCTGCAGGATCTGGATGTAGACATCCTGAAGATAGACAAATCGTTCGTTGATGCTTTGGAATATAACAACGTGACGCCGCATATTATCGAAATTGCCAAAACGCTGAAGCTGCAGATGGTGGCGGAAGGCATTGAGACCGAATACCAGCAAGACTGGCTACGCCAGCATGGCGTGCAATACGGCCAGGGCTGGCTTTACAGCAAAGCACTGGCGAAAGAAGAATTTATCTTGTGGGCGGAAAAACGGCTGTAGTCTGAGGTTTGTTGATATTGAGATGGCTGGCGGCACGCCGCACAGCCAGTCACGTCAGTCATCCATAATGGGCGAGAATCCACCGTAGATCATGCGCTTGCCATCAAAGGGCATCGACTCCCCGAATTCCTTCATCCGGGGATCGGACATCATCTTCTGATTCGCCGCATCGCGCACCTCTTTTGAAGGGTATTCAATCCAACTAAATACCACTTCTTCATGATCCTGCGCTTTCACTGCCATGCGAAAATCGGTCAATTTGCCGTCGGGGACATCATCCGCCCAGCACTCCACAACGCGCAATGCACCGAACTCCTTAAAAAGCGGAGCCGCTTTTGCCGCCATCGCGATGTACTCCTCCTTGTTTTCTGCGGGTACGGCAACAACAAAACCATCGACATACTTCATGAGAAAAACCTCCGAAGTGTACTGCGCGGCAAGCCGATTCCGACCGCGTCAGTCGAGCTTAAGTTTAGTCGCCATCACAGGATCATGCCGTAGGCTCATCGCGAACCCGGATTCGTGACTGTGGTTGATGCCGAAACCACGGCAGGCACAGCTGAATTAACGGGCCAATGGCCAGCGCGTACAGTACCGTACCGACCCCAACGGTACCGCCAAGCAGCCAGCCCGTCAGCAGAACAGAGAGTTCAATTGCAGTACGAATGGTCCTTACCGACCACCCCGTACGCGCATGAATACCGGTCATCAGGCCGTCTCGTGGACCGGCACCAAAACCGGCGCCAATATACAGGCTGGTCGCTAGCGCATTCAGTATCACCGCGAAAACCAGCAGTCCACTGCGCGTAAAAAGGGATTCAAAGGGCGGAATCACCATCAGCGCCACATCTGCCGCCAGCCCAATCATAATAACGTTGCTCAATGTGCCAAATCCTGGACGCTGACGCAGCGGTATCCATAACAAAAGCACCAGAACCCCAACGCCAATAATCACCACACCGATATTCATCGCCAGTAAATTCGCCACCCCGAGATGAAAAACGTTCCAGGGGTCGGCACCGAGATCTGCACGCACAAACATGGCTGTCGAGACACCATATAACGCCAGCCCGGCATACAGTTGAAGTAAACGACGCAGCATGTTTTTCTCCTCTCCCCCACGCAGTTGACTTTCATCTTCGTCGTAAATGGCACTATGATTAATGTCCAGTTTTCAAAAAGTGGACTGCTATGACCTCTCGTCGCTATGGAAGCCAGTCTCTGCAGCGTCTACTCGGGCGCTGGCAAGAGACCTCCTCACGAATGCCTCTCTGGCGACAGCTGGCGGAAGCCCTGCGTTTGCTGATCCTGGATGGACGGTTGGCACTGGATAGCCGGTTGCCCGGTGAGCGCGAACTCGCCGCCGTACTCGAGGTGAGCCGTACCACCATCGCCAGCGCAATGGCGCAACTGCGTGAAGAAGGGTATCTGGAAAGCCGCCACGGTAGCGGCTCACGTGTTATCCTGCCGGAACATATTCGTCATGTTCCCACGCGCACGCACACCAGCACCGCACTCGATCTGTCTACTGCGGCGCTCAACGCCGGACCAGAAATACATCAGGCTTACCAGCAGGCCTTGTTCGCCATGCCACAGCATCTGCTGAGTTCCGGGTATCTGCCGCAAGGATTGTCATCTTTACGCGAATCCATTGCCCGCCATTATTGTGCTCGTGGGCTGCCGACTCAGCCCGATGAAATAATGGTGGTGAATGGCGCCGTCAGCGGCCTGGCGTTGATCCTGCGATTACTCACTGGGCCAGGCGATCGCGTAGTGGTTGATCATCCGACTTATCCGCTCGCCATTGCGGCAATTCAGGGCGCATCCTGTCGCCCGGTCGGCGTATCGCTGCCCGAGCACGGCTGGGATACGGCCGGGCTGGTTGCCACCTTCGCACAAACCGCTCCGCGAATGGCCTACCTGATGCCCGATTTTCACAATCCCACCGGACGCTGTATGGATGACGCCACTCGCCAGATAGTGGCCGATATCGCCGCCAGAACGCATACCACGCTGGTGATAGACGAAACGATGGTTAATCTGTGGTACGACGCACCACCGCCCCTCCCCCTCGCCGCTTACCATCGCGAGGCTCCTATTATTCTGCTGGGATCGGCTGGTAAGAGTTTTTGGGGAGGACTGCGTCTGGGATGGGTTCGTGCGTCGTCGCGGACTATTGCGGCACTGGTACAAACCCGTGACACATTTGATTTAGGCTCGCCTGTACTTGAGCAGCTTGCCACCGGCTGGCTGTTGGATCACGCCGACACGTTTCTGCCCGACAGAAGACAATTACTCGCGGCACGTCGCGATCTGTGCCGCTCGTTGATGAGCGCACATTTCCCGGAATGGCGCTTCACTCAGCCACAAGGAGGATTATCGTTCTGGGTCGAATTGCCCGACACGCTGGCGACATTATTTGCCACTCGCGCTGAAAGTGCAGGCATTCAGCTTGGCACCGGCACGCGTTTTGGTCTGGATGGCGCATTCGATCGCTTCTTGCGTATGCCCTTCGCACTACCGGACGACACAATGCGTTCAGCTTTTAACACG
Source organism: Citrobacter sp. Marseille-Q6884 (assembly GCF_945906775.1). Lineage (NCBI taxonomy): Bacteria > Pseudomonadati > Pseudomonadota > Gammaproteobacteria > Enterobacterales > Enterobacteriaceae > Citrobacter > Citrobacter sp. Marseille-Q6884. The sequence goes on along the minus strand of NZ_CAMDRE010000001.1, from coordinate 2,359,692 downwards.
TTACAGCCGATTTGGGACAACCTGCGTTTACAGGCCACTAGCGGAAAAATACGCAAAATAATTTAAGCGATGAGCCAAAAAGGCCCATCTTCTTGCATGAGTTACGGCTGGCGGGGAACGGGAAACCCCTTCAGAGAAATAACAAAATTCTCGCCGTCTTTTTTGATCTTCGCCCCGGCATCGCACCAGTCGGAAGCGATACGAAAAAATTCATCGCTGCCGACATTCCAGCTCAGGCGAACATGTTTCACATAACCGGAGCGCAGCAATTCACAGGCTTCGCCATAATTACGGGCAGTTGAGAGCGGTTGTTGTTTCATTTTTTCTTCTTCAGCAATCTACGCAATGCTTTGATTTCTTTAGGAGTCAGTGCTTCAACCACGGATTCTTCCGTATGCTGGCTGTCAATCTCATCAGCGGAGACTCCCGCCTGTTCTACGGCGGAAAATGCGATAAGCAGCAGTTTTTCCGTTGAGATACTTAAATTCTCATTATTCACTTCGGCGTAATGGCGAAGTTTTTCTTTTAGCGCCTCATCAATTTTGACATTTAGTACGGCATTCGACATCGTAAAAATCCTTGTGGTCATCAGCCAAAACGCACCACAAACAGAACCTACGTCCTGACAGTGCGGACGGGAAATAACGGCAGCAAATAACATCCCCGAAACACAGTGGCAGCATTTGATGACATTAAAATGACACTACGATGACAAAAAAGAGAAGATTTACGGAAAGAGAGTCGCCGGACGGCAGAATTGGGTGGGGGCCCTGCCAGCTACATCCCGGCACACACGTCATCTGCCTTGGCTGCTTCCTTCCGGACCTGACCTGGTAAACAGAGTAGTGTTGCGGGAGAACCAACAGAGCCCCCATTGAGAGCGTTGTTAACCAACGCGCAGGCGCATTATCACTGCTGCACCCTGTAATTGCAACCCATCCCGCATCGGATGCTGTTTTCTTGTGCAATGCGGCTTCACTCCCACGCCATTGAGGATTATGCTGAAAGATTAGCGCAGGAAAAAATAATGGATATACAAGACTCTTTCCCCCAACGTGTCTGGCAAATCGTCGCCTCAATCCCCGAAGGATTCGTCACGACTTATGGCGATGTAGCAAGACTTGCCGGTTCACCGCGTGCTGCACGTCAGGTGGGAGGCGTACTAAAACGCCTCCCCGAAGGCAGCACCCTCCCCTGGCATCGTGTCGTCAATCGCCATGGCGCAATATCCCTGACCGGACCGGATTTACAGCGCCAACGTCAGGCCTTACTGGCTGAAGGGGTAGTGGTTTCGGGCAAGGGGGAAATCGATTTACAGCGCTATCGGTGGGTGTATTAACCCTCTCCTGACGGAGAGGGTTATGGCTGCCTTAGTACTGCGTAGGAGCAGGCACCGCAGAAGAAGGGTTCACTTGTGTGGGAGACGTAGACGGAACAGTCGTCGCCGCACCACCGCTGGCCTGAACCGGGACTTCCGTATGCTGAACCGGAACCAGTGTCAGATCCGCTTTGGTTCCGCCCTGATTAATGACCGTCTGGACGGTATCAGTGATAAACACCAGTTTGTCATTCACTGTGATCGCCGCACTTAACAGAATACGGGCGTTGGGCTGAATGTCTGCCGGGTTAAACGGGAGCACAAAGCTGAACGGCGCTTGCTTACCTTCAGTACGCACCGCTTTTTGTGACAGCACTTTTGACGGCGCATCCGCAAGCGACGCATCCGACAGCGTGACGGTCAGCACGGCATCCGGTGGCAAGGCAACTTTCTGACGGATCCATACCGTACCAGAAACATTCGGCTGCTGAATTTTTGACTGTGTGTCAGCAATTGACGTATTTGGGCTTGGCGCAGGTGTTTGAATATCTGCACTTTTATCAGCACAGGCCGCCAGAGCGACCGCAACCGCTAAACCACTTACCATGTGCACGAGTTTCATTAAATTCTCCTTATCATCAATGCACCAGCGAGAACTTTCCTCGCCAGAAGAGTGGTTAACAAAAACATAACGTGACTAAGTGTGGCACAAATCAGCTATTTTTGCCTGTAATAGACCTGTTATTCAGACAATTGCACCCATCGGACCACTTTCAAAATTGCGTTATACTCTGCCTACCTCGCTGCGACATCGATATCACCTGGAGAGCACGTATGAGTCTGGCACTGAAAAATTTGCTGACATTGTTGAATCTGGAAAAAATAGAAGAAGGACTCTTTCGGGGCCAAAGTGAAGACTTAGGGTTACGTCAGGTTTTTGGGGGACAGGTCGTCGGTCAGGCGCTGTATGCCGCAAAAGAAACTGTGCCGGAAGAACGTCAGGTGCACTCCTTCCACAGTTATTTTTTACGTCCCGGCGATAGCCAAAAGCCGATCATCTACGATGTGGAAGTTCTGCGCGATGGTAACAGCTTCAGCGCACGCCGCGTTGCTGCAATCCAGAACGGAAAACCCATTTTTTATATGACCGCCTCTTTTCAGGCACCAGAAGAGGGATTCGAGCATCAGAAAACGATGCCTGCAGCACCAGGTCCTGAGATGCTGAAATCCGAAACAGAAATTGCCCGCTCAGTTGCGCATTTATTGCCGCCGCTGTTAAAAGAAAAATTTATCAACGACCGACCGCTGGAAGTTCGTCCGGTAGAGTTTCATAACCCGTTAAAAGGGCACGTTGCCGACCCTGCTCGTCAGGTGTGGATCCGCGCCAACGGTACGCTGGAGGGCGATCTTCGCGTACATCAATATCTTCTTGGCTACGCGTCTGACCTGAACTTCCTGCCCGTCGCACTACAACCGTATGGCATCGGTTTTCTGGAGAAAGGCATTCAGATAGCCACCATCGACCATTCAATGTGGTTCCATCGTCCTTTCAATATTAACGAGTGGTTGCTGTATAACGTAGAAAGCACTTCTGCCTCCGGTGCCCGTGGTTTTGTGCGCGGTGAGTTTTATACTCAGGACGGCGTGCTTGTCGCTTCGACCGTGCAGGAAGGCGTGATGCGCAATCGCAACTAAGATTGCCATTCGACGGCGACAGATTCTCCCGGGTGGAGACCTGTCGCCATCATACTGCGCACCACAATGACGCAATAACTTTGTCTGAATATATAAGGCTAATAGGAGCCCACCAGCCTGATCGCCAGTTCTATGTTCGCAGGCATGGAAGCATCATAACCGTACATATGACCATATTCAGGACGTAATATCTCTGTCACCCGTTTAATAATCACATCGCGTTGCGCACGAACAAAGTCAGCATGATTATTGGTCGATTTATTAATATATTTCCAAAAGGGTTCTTCTTTTCTGACAGTGCTTGTTGCTTCGCGAAGATCGTTAAAGAAACGACGCTGAAACTGGAAATCCTCGCGTGATCCGATATTTCCGTGACCACCGATAAAATAATCCCAATCCAGCGCTTCGACTTGTCGTAAATTCTCATCATGATAAACCAGCGTATCCGATGCCGAAAACCCCATGACAGGCAGTTGATCTGGATTAAGCAGGTCAGGACTGTATGCCACCTTTTGTTCTTTGAGTAACCAGACCGAATGGTCGTCAGTATGAGCAGGTTTTCTGAAACGGTGGTATTCAACAATTAATTTTTCAAAATTAAACCAATCGTCATTTTTGCTCAGGATTTCGTTAGCCTTTGGTAGCTGGCTGTACATGTCATGCATTTTATCGACGGTTGCTTTACCGGCAATGATACGCAGAGCGACACCGGCTTTTTGCGCCTGAGCCACCCAAAAATGACTGTCACCCATATGGTCAACATGGTAATGAGAGTAGATAAGCGCAGTGACAGGCAATGGCGTCACCTCACGAATGGCGCGTAGCAGATACTCTCCCCGCCCTTCCGGGGCATCAAACAGCAACACACCGTTATCCCCGACATAAAATATCGTTGCATAAAAATAGCGCTGTACAAAATAAGTTCGTTCGCCAATCTTTTGTAGAATGTATGGCTGTTCTATATTCCTGTTAAAAAGATCATTAATTTTATCATTTATCATGATCACTTTTTTAGCAGAGGGCTCCACATAATGTGCATTTACCGTGGATGTCGCTGAAACCGTTTTTTGTGCAAAACCCCCTGAGCTGGATAATACAGTAATAAGCAATAAAATAGTTTTTATTTTTATCATAAAACATCCTTATTTATATATTAGAAAAATAAAACCCATGAATAATTACATTACGTTTCTAACTGCGGGATATTACTTTAAAAGATGAAAAATCATTCATTACAAAGCGCTCAAATATTTCAAAAAAATCGAGTATCAGAAAATATTTAATGATGGCGAATGATTTGGGTACTACGTGTCAGGATGATATACACGGGTAATAACGTCCAGACTGAAACATTATTTTACAGTAGATCGCACATTGCGTTTATTCAGGCTGCGGTAAAAAAAAACCTCCCGTACTCACGGGAGGTTGTAGACGTTGTTGCGAATGCTATAAATCACGCGTTGTAGGCGTTTTCACCATGGCTGTTAACATCCAGACCTTCGCGCTCTTGCTCTTCCGGTACACGCAGACCCACAATCATATCCGCCAGCTTATAACCGATGAAGGCCACCACAGCGGACCAGACAATGGTGATCGCCACGCTTTCCAGCTGCACCAGGAGCTGATGTCCCATCGTGACGCCTTCAGCAAAGCCCACGCCGCCCAGAGAGCTGGCCGCGAATACCCCGGTCAGGATGCAGCCGACAATGCCGCAAACGCCGTGGACACCAAACACATCACACGGGTCATCGACGCGCAGAAAACGTTTTAACATCGTCACGCCCCACAGCCCCGCAAGTCCCGCAATCACGCCAATAATCAGCGCACCACCGACACCGATATAACCACAGGCAGGCGTGACGGCAACCAGACCCGCAATGGCACCGGAACAGGCGCCCAACAAAGAGGGTTTGCCACGCAATGCCCACTCACCGAAGATCCATCCCAAAATGGCCGCCGCAGTGGCAACAACCGTGTTCACAAAGGCCAGCGCCGCGATTTCATTGGCCATACCCGCAGAACCTGCGTTAAAACCAAACCAACCGATGTAGAGGATCGCGGTACCCGTAAAGACCATCGGCAGGTTATGCGGTTTAAACGCTTCTTTGCCAAAACCGACACGTTTACCAATCAGATAAGCCCCAACCAGACCAGCAATCGCCGCGTTAATATGCACCACCGTCCCGCCCGCGAAATCCAGCGCACCGTGAGAGGCCAGCAAACCACCGCCCCACACCATATGCGCAATAGGGATATAAGACAGTGTTAGCCACACCACCACAAAAATCAGCACCGCGGAGAAGCGGATGCGTTCAGCCAGCGCACCAACAATGAGCCCTACGGTGATGCAGGCAAACGACCCCTGGAAAGCCACGTGGATATACTGATAGAAACTCCCCGTTACCGCCGTCAGCGCAATGCTCTTCAGCATCACCCAGTTAAAGTTGCCGAAGAAGCTATTCCCCTCGCCAAACGCCAGCGAGTAGCCATAAACCACCCATAAAATGCAGACCAGTGCGAAGGTTACCGTAACCTGAGTCAGCATCGACAACACGTTCTTACCGCGAATCAAACCGCCGTAGAACAACGCAATGCCCGGAATGGTCATAAACAGCACCAGTGCGGTACAAATCATCATAAAAGCATTATCTGCTTTATCCGCGACCGCCGGTGCCGCCATTGCCAGTCCCGGCAGCAGCGCCAGTGAAGCAATACCTGTTTTCATCGTTGCTATCTTCATTTTTTGGTTTCCTATCACTGTGTGCCAAAAGTTACAGTGCGGCTTCGTCGGCTTCGCCGGTACGAATGCGAATAACACGTTGCAGCTCAGCGACGAAAATTTTGCCGTCGCCAATTTTTCCGGTGTAGGCCGCCTTACTGATGACATCAATCACTTCATCAAGCTGGTCGTCGGCAATCGCCACATCAATCTTCACCTTCGGTAAAAAATTGACGCTATATTCAGCCCCCCGGTACAGCTCGGCATGGCCTTTCTGTCGGCCAAAACCTTTTACTTCGGTGACGGTCAGTCCCTGAATACCAATAGAAGACAATGCTTCACGGACGTCTTCCAGTTTGAACGGTTTGATTACCACGGTAACCAGCTTCATAGATCCCCTCCAGTCAGAATTCGGTAATGGCTGCAGATACACATGCTGGATATTGCAAGGGGTGTGCCAGGAATGAAAAACGCGGAATAATTCAGGATCGCAGGGTGCTGTCGGGGGAAAGAAAGAAAAAACGCACTATAACGGTGCATAGTGCGTTACATTTTTGCACCAGATTGTTGACGGCCAGAGGGTGCCGTAACAGCTGGCGACACGACATCAGGGCATCAGGCGATAAGCGACTCTTCGTGCGCACTGGCCGCCAGCTCTTCACCCGCTAACTGCAACTGATACATCTGCCAGTAACGCCCTTGCGCCGCCAGCAACTGCTGGTGCGTCCCCTGCTCAACGGCCTGACCCCGGTGCAGCACCAGGATAGTATCGGCATCAACAATGGTTGATAACCGATGAGCAATCACCACCAGCGTGGTGTGTTCGCGTACCGCTGCCAGCGCGAGCTGGATCGCCTGTTCCGTACCCGAGTCAATACTGGCGGTGGCTTCATCCAGAATCAGCACCTGCGGCGTGTCGACCAGTACCCGCGCCAGAGCCAACAACTGTTTCTGCCCGACAGACAAATTATTGCCTTGCTCGCCCAGTCGGGTATGAATGCCTTCACTCATGCCGCGCGCCAGTTCCGCCAGTTGCACGGTTTCCAGTGCCTGCCAGACCTGCTCCTCGGAGATATCGCGACCCAACGTAACGTTGGCAAGGAAAGTGTCGGCCATCACGACCGGATCCTGCTGCACCATTGCGACGCCCTTACGCAGAACGCTGTGGCTTAACGAGGAGAGCGGCCGCCCGTCGAGCCGAATCTCACCTTCTGTCAGCGGGTAATACCCCATGAGCAGGCTGGCGAGCGTACTCTTGCCGCTCCCGGTATGACCCACCAGGGCAACAAAACTGCGCGAGGGAACGGACAGGCTGATATTTTGCAGTACCAGATTGTCGTCGCGATAAGCAAAGGAAACGTTATCAACCTCGATGTTCCCGCTCTTCAGCGGTTGGACGTCATCTCCATAACGCTGGCGAGGCCCGTCCATCAGTTCAAAAACGCGTTCGCCAGCGACCACCGCCTGTTGCAACATTGACTGTTGGGTCGTCAACTCTATCAGGGGTTCATTCAGACGACCGAGATAGCTAATAAACGCATATAACACCCCAACTTCAATGGCGCTGCCGGAGGTGAAACTGAACAGCATCAACAAGCCACAGAGGATTAACGCAGAAAACAGGCTGAGCAGCGGGCGCAGTAAAAACCCGTCCAGCCGCAAGGTCTGCATCCTCGCCATATAGTGTGAACGGCTGGCCTCCCCCATTCTCTCCCCAAAGCGTGCCTGCTGACGGAATTGCTGGATCACGCTCATACCATTAATGACTTCGTTAAAGCCATCGTTAATATCAGCCAGATAAGCGCGAACGCGGCGCACAATAGGCGTGCTATAGCGCTGATAAATCACCATCACCACCAGCACGGCAGGGAAAATGGCCATCGCCACCAACGCCATACGCCATTCCAGGCTGAACATCGCGACCAGCATCGCACCAATTAATGCGGCACTGCGCAACACCGTCGCCACCACCGTAACGTACAGATCGCGAATAACCTCGGTATCATTGGTGACACGCGAAATAAGTTGTCCGACGGGTTGGGTGTCAAACTCGCTGAGCGGCTGGCGCAGCGCTGCGTCCATCACGTCCGTGCGTAGCTGTTGCACCACGCCGACAGCCGCCTGGTTAAATAACAGCGACTGCGCATAGTGCAAACCCGCCGCCAGTAATTGTAAACCGATATAAGCCGCGACCAGCCCGGCAACCATCGCCAGGGGCAGGTTGTTTTTCGCCACCATGTTATCGATAAAATAACTGATCAGCAGCGGACCACTGACTTCTGCTGCTGCCGCAACCCACAGCATCACCACCGCGATAGCCAGCGGTTTACGCCATGGCGATCCATAAACCAGCAGCCTTTTCAGGGTTGGCCATAATTGCCCAAAACTACGCATTAGCAGCCTCTTCACTTATTTCTGGTGCGTCAGACAGCGCCGCTTCGAGCTGCTGATAGCGGTACATATCGCGATACCAGCCAGATTGCTGTACCAGCGAGTCATGCTCGCCGCGCTGCGCAATATGCCCATGCTGCATGACAATAATCTCATTGGCTTCCGTTAATGCGGATAAGCGGTGGGCGCTGATAATCACCGTTCGCCCCTCGCCCCACTGCCGCAGGTTATGCAGGATCTGGTGTTCGGTACGACCGTCTACCGCCGACAAGGCGTCATCCAGGATCAGGATTTCGGCATTCAGCAGCAGCGCGCGGGCAATGGAAATACGCTGTTTTTGCCCCCCCGAGAGCATCACACCACGCTCGCCCACTTCGGTGTCGTATCCCTGCGGGAGACGTAAAATATCCTCGTGCACGCTGGCCAAACGCGCCACATGCTCAATCTCAGCCTGGGTTGCCTGAGGTCGTCCAAGCGCTATGTTGTTGGCAACCGTGTCTGAGAACAAAAAGGGCGTCTGACTGACGACGGCCAGCCGACTACGCCAGCTATCCAGCTGTAAACGCGTTAAAGGGATATCATGAAAGCGCACATCCCCCTGGGTGATATCAAAATGGCGCTGAATCAGCGACAACACGGTACTTTTCCCCGCGCCGGTGGGGCCGCAGATGCCCAGCATCTGTCCGGGCTTAAGGTGGAAACTCACATTTTCCAGCGTCGGGTGAGTCATCAGCGGATAGCAAAATTCGCGAATCGACACCGCCAGTTCACCGCGCCCTTCCGGCACCGGTTCAGTTCCATCGTCTACCACGGGCGCTTCAGCCAGCATGGCGCGAATACGACTGTACGCGGCGCTACCGCGCTCGACGATATTGAACATCCACGCCAGCGCCAGCATCGGCCAAATCATCAAACCGAGATACATCATAAAGCTGGTCAATTGTCCGAGGGTCAGCGTACCGTGAACTACCATCCAGCTTCCCCCCGCAATCGCGAGGAGATTAGCCATACCAATGGCGATATAAATCGTTGGGTCAAAACGGGCGTCAATACGCGCCACACGCATATTTTTCTTCCCGGTATCTTCGGCATCCGCAGCAAACAAGGCCGATTGCCGATCTTCCAGACCAAACGCTTTAATCATGCGAATGCTGGTCAGGCTCTCCTGGGTACGATCGTTGAGGCTGGAGAACGCGGCCTGTGCCAGCTTAAAGCGGTTATGTAGCCGATCGCCGTAACGTTTGATCATCAACGCCATGACAGGCATCGGAAGCAGCGCGATAAGCGTCAGTTGCCAACTAATTTGCGTAGACATCACGATCAGCACCGCACAGCCCATCACCAGCGAGTCCACCAGCGTCAACACGCCCTCACCGGCGGCAAACACCACGCGATCGACATCGTTGGTGGCGCGCGCCATCAGATCGCCCGTGCGATGACGCAGATAAAATTCAGGATGCTGACGGCTGAGCTGGCGGTAATAATCTTCCCGCAGTTCGACCGCCAGTTGGTAAGAGGCACCAAACAGCAGCACGCGCCAGACATAGCGCAACAAATAGACCACCACCGCAATCAGGGCAATTGTACCGACCCACATCAACAGCCGTTCAGTCGTAAAGCGTTGTGCCGTCACACCATCCACGATGATACCAACCACTTTTGGCGGGATGAGCTGAAGGATAGCGATGATGATAAGCAAGGCCACTGCCCCGAGGTAGCGACGCCACTCCCGACGGAAGTACCAGCTTAATTGAGCAAATAATCGCACGCGTTATGTCCTGACATGATTTCCAGCAATGACCGCCGGGAGAGTTATTCAATAGGTAGAGCAGTCGTATATTTGATCTGTTCCATCGCAAAACTGGAGGTGACATCTGACAAACCCGGTACGCTGTTCACCAGGCGCTTGTAGAAGTCATCGTAGCGTTTCATATCGGCGACCTGAACACGCATCAGGTAGTCATACTCCCCTGCCATGCGCCAGAATCCCAGAACCTCCGGCATACCGGTCACTTCGGTGACAAAACGACAGTACCATTCACTGCTGTGATGCTGCGTTTTGATCAGCACGAAAGCGGTTAAACCCAGCCCCAGTTTTTCCGGGTCCAGCAGCGCGACTTTACCGAGGAGAATACCGTCATCCTCAAGCCTTTTGAGTCGCTTCCAGCAGGGCGTTGTAGTCAGATTAACGGCATCCGCTAACGCCTGCAAAGAAAGGGTGCAGTCCTGTTGCAGTAAACAGAGCAGCTTGCGGTCAATTTTGTCTAACATATCCACTCCACAGAGAAGAATTTTCTCCTTACATTCTATTTTAAAGGCTAAATAGCAACAATTTTTTCCGTGCTTTTCGCTAATCTAGGCACAAAATGACAAATGGATATTAATGATGAATAGCTCCTGGGTTAAAAACGCCATCAATGAAATCAACGCGGATTATCAGCGTTCTGCGGATACGCATCTCATTCGTCTGACTCTACCGGCGTTCCCGGGCATTCAGTTGTATTTGAAAGATGAGAGCACGCATCCAACCGGCAGCCTGAAACATCGTCTGGCGCGTTCACTGTTCCTGTACGGGCTGTGTAATGGCTGGATAAAAGAAGGCACCACCATTATTGAATCCTCCTCCGGGTCAACGGCCGTATCCGAAGCCTATTTCGCCCGACTGCTGGGATTGCCGTTTATTGCCGTGATGCCTTCCTGCACGGCAAAACGGAAAATTGAGCAGATTGAATTTTATGGCGGGCGCTGCCATTTCGTTGAAAGCGCCTGCGAAATTTACGCTGCGTCTGAACAACTGGCGCGTGAGCTAAACGGTCATTATATGGACCAGTTCACTTACGCCGAACGAGCTACCGACTGGCGTGGCAATAACAATATTGCCGACAGCATCTTCCGCCAGATGGCGTGTGAGCCAAACCCTGTCCCCAGACATATCGTGATGAGCGCCGGCACCGGTGGGACATCAGCAACGATTGGCCGTTATATCCGCTGTCAGGGTTATGACACACATCTGATGGTGGTTGACCCGGAAAACTCCGTGTTTCTGCCCTACTGGCAGGATCGTGACGCTACGTTACGCAGCCCGGTGGGAAGTAAAATTGAAGGTATCGGTCGCCCGCGCGTAGAGCCCTCTTTCATTCCTGACGTGGTTGATGAAATGCTGCGCGTACCGGATGCTGCAAGCGTTGCCACCGCGCACTGGCTGGAAACCCAACTGGGCCGAAAAGTGGGTGCCTCAACCGGAACCAATATGTGGGGCGCGCTGCAACTTGCCGCCCGTATGCGCGAAGCCGGAGAAACAGGATCGCTGGTGACGCTTCTGTGCGACAGCGGCGAACGCTACCTGGACACGTACTACAACCCACAATGGGTCAACATGCATATTGGTGATTTGGCACCGTGGAAAGCGGAAATCGCTCGTCTACTGAATACCCATTAAACCGCGAAAAAAAAGCCAGACGCTAAAGTCTGGCTTGCTGGAAGGGATCTCTCATTCGGGGGAATAAGGTAGATGTGGATTGTCCAGCCAATGTGTCAAAAAGTGAGATACCGCCTGATTGCGGCAATGGCCGATCACCGATAAATGTGGCAACTCAGCAATCAGTTGTGGCATCGCATTACCCATAATGAGGCCGCGGCCAACGCTGCCTAACATTTCGCGATCGTTCATGGCGTCGCCAAACGCCATGCATTCAGCCATCGAAAAACCTAAGTGGTTACTCAGCACCGCCAGCGCCGAACCTTTGTTACAGCCCAGCGGCAGCACTTCCAGGCAATCTACTGCGGAAAAACAGAGATTGGCCTGTTCGCCCAGCGCCTCATTCAGTTGGATACGCAAACGAATGAGATCGTCATGATCCCCGCAGAAGCAGACCTTCGTCACCTGATGGGCCGGGATACGTTTTACATCGACGATCTGGTAGCGAAATCCACTGTAGACGTGCGCTTTTAGCATCCACGGGATCTCTTGTCCGGTGAACCAGCCATTATCATTAAAAACATGCATGCTGGCCTGCGTATCCCACGCCTGATGTAACACGATATCTGCCACTGCGGGATCCAGATCCTGATGATGAAGCACTTCACCTTCCAGTGAATGCACCCGCGTCCCGTTGCCGGTGATTAAAAAGGCGTCCAGTGAGATCGAGCCCAGAATATGGCGCATCTCCAGCACATGACGACCCGTGGCAAACGTAAGGGTAATGTCACGTTCACGCAGGCGCGCCAGCGTCGAGAGCGTTTCCTCACCTAAATGGTGATTCGGCATCAAAAGGGTGCCATCCATATCAAATGCTGCCAGACGAGCCATTTCTTTCTCCACTCTGTGACGCGGTTAACTTGTGGTCCAGTATCACCTGAGATATACGGAAGTAATAGTGAATAGATAAAGCAAATTGTTCCGGGTTTCTTTACGCAAACTCCCGGGACGGGCTGAGTCATACACAGCCAACAACGAGGCAACTTGAATGATGAAGTGTCAATGCGACTTTTAAATCGCCTGAACCAGTACCAACGCCTCTGGCAGCCCTCAAATGGTGAACCGCAGTCGGTCACCGTCGGGGAACTGGCTGAGCGCTGTTTTTGTAGCGAGCGCCACGTACGTACACTGCTGAGACAGGCACAGGATGCCGGGTGGCTGATGTGGGAAGCACAGTCCGGGCGCGGGAAACGAGGTCAGTTGCGTTTTTTAGTGACGCCAGATTCTCTACGCAACACTATGATGGAACAGGCGCTACAAAAGGGAGAACAGCTCAGCGTGCTGGAGCTGGCTCAACTGGCGCCCGGAGAGTTAAGAACCCTGCTGCAACCGTTTATGGGCGGTCAGTGGCAAAACGATACGCCAACCTTGCGTATCCCTTATTACCGCCCGCTTGATCCGTTACATCCCGGTTTTCTCCCGGGGCGTGCAGAGCAGCATCTCGCCGGGCAGATATTCTCTGGCCTGACCCGATTTGACAGCAAGACTCAACGCCCCTGTGGCGATTTAGCTCACCACTGGGATATCTCTGCCGACGGACTACGCTGGGATTTCTATATTCGTTCGACATTACACTGGCATAACGGTGATGTGATAAGCACCGCACAGCTACATCAACGCCTGTTGATGCTGCTTGAGATCCCTGCACTTAATAAGCTCTTTATCAGCATCAAATGCATTAAGGTGACCCATCCTCAGTGCCTGACCTTTATTCTGCATCGCCCGGATTTCTGGCTGGCACACCGTCTGGCCAGCTACAGTAGCCATCTGGCGCATCCTGAACAACCGCTCGTCGGCAGCGGTCCGTTTCGGCTAACGCTGTTTACACCTGAGCTGGTCCGCATTGAAAGCCATGATCACTACCACCTTAGTCATCCGCTACTCAAAGCGATTGAATACTGGATCACCCCGCAGCTTTTCGCCCAGGATTTGGGGACCAGTTGCCGACATCCGGTACAAATTGCTATCGGCAAGCCTGAAGAATTGGCGACGCTCAGCCAGGTCAGCAGCGGCATCAGCCTGGGTTTTTGTTATTTAACGCTCAGAAAAAGCCCGCGTCTGAGCACGTCCCAGGCGCGACGGCTGGTCAATATTATTCACCGCTCCTCCCTGTTACGGACGCTTGAAGTGGATGAAAATCTCATTACCCCGAGCAATGCGCTGCTGCCTGGCTGGACAATTCCGCAATGGGATGATGTGGACGACGTTGCGCTCCCGGAAAAACTGACGTTGGTTTATCACCTTCCGGTCGAACTGCATGCGATGGCTGAACAGCTTCGTCAGGCGCTGGCGATACTCGGCTGCGAATTAACACTCATTTTTCATAATGCCAAAAACTGGGATGGTAACCCTTCTCTGGCTGAAGCGGACCTGATGATGGGTGACAGACTGATTGGCGAAGCACCAGAATATACCCTGGAACAGTGGTTGCGTTGCGATCAGCTCTGGCCGCATGTTCTGGATGCACCGGCATTTGCTCATCTACAAACCACGCTGGATGCGCTGCAAATTGAAGCCGATGAGGACCATCGTCATGCTGCTTTACAACTGGTTTTCGCCAACCTGATGAATGACGCGACGTTGACGCCGTTGTTCAACTATCACTACCGCATTAGCGCCCCGCCGGGGGTCAATGGGGTCAGACTGAATCCAAGAGGCTGGTTTGAGTTTGCTGAAGCCTGGCTGCCGCCGCCTTCGACGTGAAGAAGCTGGTCGACGCCACGCCCAGGCGCTACCATAGGGTTTTTGTTATTTGTCAGGAAAAGCCATGAAACGTGCCGTTGTCGTATTTAGTGGAGGCCAGGATTCCACAACCTGTCTGGCGCAAGCGCTGCATCAGTATGATGAAGTACACTGCGTGACCTTTGATTATGGTCAGCGTCATCGCGCTGAGATTGATGTCGCACGTGACCTGGCCTTAAAACTGGGTGCCCGTGCACACAAAGTGCTTGATGTTACGCTGCTCAGTGAACTGGCTGTCAGCAGCCTGACACGCGATAACATTCCGGTTCCTGATTACGAACCGGATACAGACGGTATTCCCAATACATTTGTGCCGGGGCGCAATATCCTGTTTTTAACACTGGCCGCGATTTACGCTTACCAGGTAAAAGCCGAAGCGGTCATTACCGGCGTGTGCGAAACTGATTTCTCCGGCTATCCGGATTGTCGCGATGAATTTGTCAAAGCCCTGAACCATGCGGTTAGTCTGGGGATGGCCAAGGATATCCGCTTCGAAACCCCGCTAATGTGGATTGATAAAGCCGAAACCTGGGCGCTGGCCGACTACTGGGGCAAACTGGATCTGGTACGTGAAGAAACGCTGACCTGCTATAACGGCATTAAAGGTGACGGCTGTGGTCACTGCGCAGCCTGTAATTTGCGCGCCAACGGGCTAAACCATTATCTGGCAAACAAACCGGCTATCATGGCCGCAATGAAGCAAAAAACCGGATTACAATAATGTGATGGGTAATGCCGGACAGTGGTGCAAGCACCTGATCCGGCATTACCATCGACTACTTAACCATCTGCTCCAGCTTTTCGCGTAACTCGCCTTCCAGCGGCAACGCTTTCTGCGTTTTCAAATCAATGCAAACAAAGGTAATCAGCGCGTCGGCGACGACCTGCCCTTCTGGCTCCAGGGTGATCGTCTGGTTTAAGACACCGCTTTTTCCGTTAAGCTGCTGTACCTGGCTGGTCACCGTCAACAGGTCGCTCAGTACAGCAGGACGGCGATAGTTGATATTGATATTCACGACCACAAAAGCGATGTTGTGGGCAGTCATCCACTGAAAGCTGTCGCTGTTCTCCAGACCATCCCAGCGAGCCTCTTCCAGAAATTCAAGATAGCGGGCATTGTTGACGTGCTGATAGACATCGAGATGATAACCACGGACTTTGATTTGTGTTTGCATAGCGCTGAAACCCTAATTTGTTTTTATAGGAATACTGTAAGACAAAGAGGCCATAACTGGTATGACCTCTATAGTCTGGCAAACTTTAGGCGCTCTGCAAGTTATTAAAGTGTTAAAACTGACAGATTACGTTCCACCAGCGAGTTTCCCATTCCCGGTACCTGTTTTAAATCATCCACCGTTTTAAACGGACCATACTCTTCACGATAGCTGACGATAGCCTGCGCCTTCTTCAGTCCGACGCCATTCATCACCCGCGCTAAATCTTCTGCTGAGGCGGTGTTGATGCTCACTCTGGTACCGTCATCATCACTGGCTTTTGCCGGTGCAGCGGCTTTGCTTTGCGCTGCACCGGCGCTATCCGCTTTGGTGTGGGTCGTCTGAGTTTTAGCGACAGGTTCGGCGGCCAGCGCACTTTGCGTCATGCCCGCACAGGTTAACGACAGTGTAATAAGCAGCGCTTTGATTCCATGTTTCATACTGTTTTCTCCTTGTTTGGTTACAGTGGAATCACGATAGCGAGCTCTGGAACGACGGACAAATGGCAAATCTCAGAAATGGAAAAGGCCGCGAAAGCGGCCTTTGGTGAATACAACTTTTTGCAATTTTTTGCGAGGAGCCTCGGTTATTGCTGCTGGTCCAGCGCATCGCCGACTTTAATTTTTGCCGCTTTGCGCAGGTTGCTCATCAGTGCTTCGAAGACAATCTGCGCGTTATTCTGGGTGATACCCTGAACCATCGCTTTCTTCTGCGCTTCAGGCATAGAACCCGCTTTCACTTCTTCCAGCGCCAACAGAACGACGTTACCCTGCATGTCATTTGCAACACCGTAGCTCGGCTTGTCTTTCGCTGGCAGGCTCAGGCCAAATGCCGCCTGACTCAGCGGATCCTGACCCGTACGGCTAAGCGTTTTCTCCTCGCCAAAGCTCAGACCAGCCGCTTTCAACGCGTCATCGCCTTTGCCTGCTTTCAGTTCAGCCAGCAGTTTGTCTGCATCCAGTTTCGCCTGCTGCTCCGCCTTATTGTGCTTAACGAGCGCGGTAACCTGCTCTTTCACATCAGCCAGCGGCTTAACCGCCTCCGCTTTGTGTTCCGCTATACGCAGCACAAACGCGCGATCGCCATCGACGGTGATGATGTCGGAGTTACTACCCGGCGTACCGTTTTCGCCCACCAGACCGCCATTGAAAATGGCATCGGAAACTGGTTTGAAGTTCAGCTCTTCCGGCAGGCTGTCGCGGCTAAACCAGCCCGTTTCAACCGCTTTCATGCCTGCAGCCTGCTCCGCACCCGCCAGGGATTCGTTGTCATTGCTTGCCGCATCGCTGACTTTCTGTTGTAGCGCATAGTACGCATCCAGCGCTTTTTCCTGCTTCACTTTTGCCGCGATATCGTCACGCGCTTCGCTCAGCGGTTTAACCTGCGCGGGCTGTACATCGTCCAGACGCGCCACCAGGAAACCGACGGAAGACTTAATCACGCCTGACAGCTGGCCTTTTTCTTTCAGGCCGGCATTTTTCAGCTCATCCGGCGTGGTGGACTCTTCCAGCCATCCCATATCACCGCCGTTACGGGCAGAGATAATGTCAGCGGATTTTTCTTTCGCCAGCGTGGCAAAATCACCGCCTTTGTTCAACGCATCCAGTACCGCTTTTGCTTCATCTTCCGTTTTGGTCTGGATGATGCTGTAACGGTTACGCTGCGGCTGGGTGAACTGGTCCTGATGCTGGTCATAATAAGACTGAATATCTGCATCGCTGGCCGTTTCCTGCATGGCTGCGGCATCCAGCTTAATGTAGCTCACACGGAACTGCTCCGGCATCATAAAGCGATTTTTATTCTGCTCGTAGTAGCTGGCCACTTCTTCATCAGTCACCGGCTGCTTTGCGGCAAGCGCGTTAACGTCAATCGTCGCTTCACGCACAACACGCTGCTGTGCGACCAGCGCTGCCAGCTCATCCGTTTCGCCTTTCAGCATGAAATCTGTCCCGGCGACACCGTTGATCAACTGCTGTGTAGTGAGCTGGTTACGCAATGCCTGCGCATATTGATCCGCAGTCATCCCCATCTGATTCACAATCGCGTTGTAGCGGTTGTTATCAAATTTGCCATCCACCTGGAAAGCAGGCGTCGAGAAAATAGCCTGTTTAACCTGCTCGTCGCTGATGCTGAGTTTAAGCTCACGGGAATATTGATCCAGCAGCGCTTCGTCCACCAGACGATTCAGGACCTGCTGGCGCAGCGTTTTCATGTAGCCTTCATTCGCCGCCAGTTCAGAATACTGATCCCCCAGCTGCTGCTGCATGCGATTACGCTCACTGTTAAACGCATTCTCAAACTGCCCGCGGCTGATTTCCTGGCCATTTACTTTTGCGGCGTAGTTATTGCTTCCGCCAATCAGGTAACCACTCACGCCGGTCAAAATGAACGACACGATAATGATACCGAAAATAATCTTGAGCACGAGACTGTTAGCAGCCGTGCGTAAGCTGTCCATCATGGTGTAACCACACTCCGCTGTAGGTGACTGTATACCTCACGCAGCATAGCGTTTTCTGAACGCTGCGTGGAAAGACCTATTGTGACAAGAAACGGGGGCAATTGTCAGCCCACAACGCGTAGAAAGTCCCGGAATCACAAATAAAAAAGGCACATCTGTTGATGCGCCCTTGTACTTAGTCACATCCCCAAAGGGGGAATCACTTAGTTTACCGCGTCTTTCAGTGCTTTACCTGCACGGAAACCCGGTACTTTAGCCGCAGCGATGGTGATCTCTTTACCAGTTTGCGGGTTGCGACCAGTACGGGCAGCACGCTCTTTAACGGCAAAAGTACCAAAACCTACCAGCGCTACGTCATCACCTTCCTTCAGAGATTCGGTAACAGAAGCAATAATTGCATCTAACGCACGGCCAGCCGCAGCTTTAGAGATATCAGCCCCTGCAGCAATTTTGTCGATCAGTTGAGATTTATTCACTCTTCTCTTCCTCTTTATAATTTATATCGCACCTGAATCCTTCAAAGTGCGAACGCGCAGCAGTTATATCAGGCCTGCCATGCCCTTACAACACCCGTTAATAATGGCAGACCTAATCCGTCATCTAAATTAGCTATACAAAAAAAGGCTGGCAAGTCCGAAATGGCCTGCCAGCCCTGTTTTTATTAGTGCTCTTTGCGCGAGGTCACTATTTTGCCGTTACAACCTGCATGCCAGACGGTTCATTTTGCAGTGCGAGTGTCAGAACTTCCTCAATGCGTTTGACCGGATGGATGTCCAGATCGGCAATCACGTTGTCCGGAATCTCTTCCAGGTCACGTTTATTTTCATCTGGAATTAAGACGGTCTTAATTCCGCCACGATGCGCCGCCAGCAGTTTTTCTTTCAAACCACCGATAGGCAGAACCTGACCACGCAGGGTGATTTCGCCCGTCATTGCCACATCAGCACGAACCGGGTTACCCGTCAGACAGGAGACCAGTGCGGTGCACATGGCAATACCCGCGCTTGGACCATCTTTCGGCGTCGCCCCTTCAGGTACGTGAACGTGGATGTCGCGTTTTTCGTAAAAATCAGGGTTAATGCCCAGTTTTTCCGCACGCGCACGTACCACGGTCAGTGCCGCCTGAATGGATTCCTGCATCACTTCACCCAGAGAACCGGTGTAGGTCAACTTACCTTTACCCGGCACACAGGCCGTTTCAATGGTCAGCAGATCGCCGCCCACTTCCGTCCATGCCAGGCCGGTGACCTGACCCACGCGGTTTTCGTTGTCCGCACGACCGTAGTCAAAGCGCTGTACGCCTAAATAATCGTGCAGGTTATCGCCATTGATCTCGATATGTTTCAGTGACTTATCCAGCAACAGCTGTTTAACCGCTTTACGGCACAGTTTGGAGATTTCACGCTCCAGACTACGGACGCCAGCTTCACGGGTGTAGTAACGAATAATGCCCACAATGGCACTATCATCGACCGTCAGTTCACCTTTTTTCAGCGCGTTACGCTCAATCTGCTTCGGTAGCAGGTGGCGTTTGGCGATGTTCAGTTTCTCGTCTTCGGTATAGCCAGACAGACGGATCACTTCCATACGATCCAGCAACGGCGCCGGAATATTCATGGAGTTAGACGTCGCAACGAACATGACGTCGCTGAGATCATAATCCACTTCCAGGTAGTGATCGCTGAACGCCACGTTCTGCTCTGGATCCAGCACCTCAAGCAGTGCGGAAGCCGGATCACCGCGCATGTCAGATGACATTTTGTCGATCTCATCCAGCAGGAACAGCGGGTTTTTCACGCCCACTTTGGCCATTTTCTGGATCAGTTTGCCCGGCATCGAACCGATATACGTCCGGCGGTGACCGCGGATTTCCGCTTCGTCACGTACGCCGCCCAGCGCCATGCGGATGTATTTACGTCCGGTAGCTTTGGCGATGGATTGCCCCAGAGACGTTTTACCAACCCCCGGCGGTCCAACCAGACACAGGATCGGCCCCTTGATTTTGTTCACACGGCTTTGAACCGCGAGATATTCAAGAATGCGATCTTTTACGCGCTCCAGACCATAATGGTCGGTATCCAGGATTTCCTGCGCCTGACGCAGATCCTTTTTAACCTTACTGCGCGCATTCCACGGAACCTGCACCATCCAGTCGATGTAGCCACGTACCACGGTTGCTTCTGCCGACATTGGAGACATCATTTTCAGCTTCTGCAGTTCTGCTTCCGCTTTCTCTTTTGCCTCTTTCGGCATTTTCGCCGCGTCGATTTTACGCTTCAGCGCTTCGTTTTCATCCGGCGCGTCGTCCATCTCGCCGAGTTCTTTCTGAATGGCTTTCATTTGCTCGTTCAGATAGTACTCACGCTGGGACTTCTCCATCTGCTTTTTAACGCGGTTGCGAATGCGTTTCTCAACCTGCAGCAGATCGATTTCAGATTCCATCATCGCCATCAGATATTCCAGACGTTCATTCACGTCGGACATCTCAAGAACGGACTGTTTGTCCGCCAGTTTCAGCGGCATGTGCGCAGCGATGGTGTCCGCCAGACGCGCAGGATCGTCAATGCTGTTAAGCGACGTCAGCACTTCTGGTGGGATTTTTTTGTTCAGCTTGATATAGCCTTCGAACTGGCTGATTGCGGTACGCACCAGCACTTCCTGTTCACGCTCATCAATGGCTGGCGAATCAAGGTACTCCGCTTTCGCAGAGAAATGCTCGCCGTTATCAGACAGCGCAGAAATACGCGCGCGCTGTAACCCCTCAACCAGCACTTTTACGGTGCCGTCAGGCAGTTTCAGCATCTGCAAAATAGAGGCCACGGTCCCGACGGTGAAAAGATCGTTTACACCCGGCTCATCCGTTGATGCTTCTTTCTGAGCGACCAGCATGATTTTTTTATCATGGTCCATAGCCGCTTCCAGACAACGGATAGATTTTTCCCGCCCTACAAATAAGGGTATGACCATGTGCGGATAAACCACCACATCGCGCAACGGCAATACGGGGATTTCAATGCGTTCAGAACGCTCAGGATTCATAGAGCTCTCTCTTAGTTTAGTGTCCGCCAGGTAATCAGGTGGCACGACTGTGCTTCACACCACCTTTAACATGTATGTCAGTATATGGGGATGTTTCCCACACATTCAACGCCATGTTTACGGAAAAATAAAAGGGGGGATAAAATCCCCCCTTTTTCATTAAAGGCCTGTAAAAATTGATTAATTATTCGCCAGACGCTTGCTGCGCTTCTGGTTTACCATAAATCAATAGCGGCTTGCTCTGACCACCGATGACGGACTCGTCGATAACCACTTTTTCGACGTCTTCCATTGAAGGCAGGTCATACATTGTGTCGAGCAACGCAGCTTCTACGATGGAACGCAGACCACGCGCACCGGTTTTGCGCGCCATCGCTTTCTTGGCAATCGCATCCAGCGCTTCTTCGCGGAACTCCAGATCAACACCTTCGAGATTGAACAGCGCCTGATACTGTTTGGTCAGGGCGTTTTTCGGCTCTTTCAGGATCTGGATCAGCGCTTCTTCACTCAGTTCACTCAGCGTTGCCACTACCGGCAGACGACCGATGAACTCAGGGATCAGACCAAATTTGATCAGATCTTCCGGCTCAACCTGAGACAGCAGCTCACCTTCGCTGGCTTTATCGGACTGGGCTTTAACCGTCGCGCCAAAACCAATGCCGGAGCCGGTTTCCACACGATGAGAAATCACTTTATCCAGACCGGCGAAAGCACCACCACAGATAAACAGGATCTTAGAGGTATCAACCTGTAAGAACTCCTGCTGCGGATGTTTACGCCCACCTTGTGGCGGAACAGCGGCAACGGTCCCTTCGATCAGTTTCAGCAGCGCTTGCTGTACGCCTTCGCCGGAAACGTCACGCGTAATGGACGGGTTGTCTGATTTGCGTGAAATCTTGTCGATTTCATCAATGTAGACAATGCCACGCTGCGCTTTCTGCACGTCGTAATCACACTTCTGCAATAGTTTCTGGATGATATTTTCGACGTCTTCACCCACATAACCGGCTTCGGTCAGGGTGGTCGCATCAGCCATAGTAAACGGAACGTCCAGCAGACGTGCCAGCGTTTCCGCCAACAGCGTTTTACCGGAACCCGTCGGGCCAATCAGCAGAATGTTACTTTTGCCCAACTCGACGCCATTGCTGGTGTCGCCGTTGCGCAGACGTTTGTAATGGTTGTATACCGCGACCGCCAGCACTTTCTTCGCCTGCTCCTGGCCGATAACGTAATCGTCCAGGTGGTTGCGAATTTCATGTGGCGTCGGCAGCGCACTGCGTTCACGGTGCGGTGCTACTTCCTTAATCTCTTCGCGAATGATGTCGTTACATAGATCAACACATTCGTCGCAGATATACACGGATGGACCGGCAATCAGCTTACGCACTTCATGCTGGCTTTTGCCGCAAAAAGAGCAGTACAACAATTTGCCCGAGCCATCTTTGCGTTTATCTGTCATGGGTCAAAACCTCTTCTTTGTTCTTTGTGCCGCACACGACGACGCAAATGCCATTCTCAGGCGCAAGACGCTAGTCAGCGTTGTGCCGCTCCTGGTAATTATAGCGGCACACCTACGCCCTGGGCATTAATTACGATGGGTCAAAATTGAGTCGACCAGACCATACTCCACCGCCTCAGAAGCGGAGAGGAAGCGATCGCGCTCGGTATCACGTTCAATCTGCTCAAGAGATTGACCCGTATGGTGCGCCATAAGTTCATTCATGCGCCCTTTCACCTTCAGAATTTCACGGGCATGAATTTCAATATCCGTCGCCTGGCCCTGGTAACCGCCCAGAGGCTGGTGGATCATGACGCGAGAGTTAGGCAGGCAAAAACGCTTACCTTTTGCCCCTGCAGTCAGCAGGAACGCACCCATTGAGGCCGCCTGGCCCATACAAATGGTGCTAACGTCCGGCTTAATAAACTGCATGGTGTCATAGATAGACATCCCTGCAGTGATCACTCCGCCAGGGGAGTTAATATACAGGTAGATATCTTTTTCCGGGTTTTCTGCTTCCAGGAACAGCATCTGCGCCACAATCAGGTTAGCCATATGGTCTTCGACCTGGCCAGTCAGAAAGATAACGCGTTCCTTAAGTAGACGAGAATAGATATCAAAAGAGCGCTCACCACGTGAGGTCTGTTCAATGACCATCGGCACCAGCGCCATATGGGGTGCAAAGTTATCTCGTTCGCCGCTGTATGACATTTCCGTCTCCTGGATAAAATTTGAAAAAACCTGCTGTGCTGATTGTAACCTTATGGACGGATTATCAGCTAGTCCCTCAGTAATGGGTACGACATCGCCATAATTCAAGCATAACAATCTTTTGCTCTAACGCTAACACTGAAACGCTGTTTTCGCACTCTTCCCATGCAAAATGCGTGACAAAAAAAAACCCGCCACCAGAAGGTGACGGGCTTGCGTGCGAATTTCGTGCTAAAAAAGCGACGAATTACGCCTGCTGGTTCATCAGCTCGTTGAAAGAAGTGGCTTTTTCAGTCACTTTTGCTTTCGCCAGAACCGCTTCAACAGCCTGTTCTTCCAGAGCGACGTTACGCATGTTGTCCATCAGTTCTTTGTTTTTGCTATAGAACTCAACAACTTCTTTCGGATCTTCGTAAGCAGAAGCCATCTCTTCGATCAGGCCTTTAACGCGATCTTCGTCAGCTTTCAGCTCGTTGGTACGAATCACTTCGCCCAGCAGCAGACCAACAACGACGCGACGCTTAGCTTGTTCTTCGAACAGTTCACGCGGCAGTTCCAGAGCTTGTTTCTCGTTGCCACCGAAACGCTGAGCAGCCTGACGACGCAGAACGTCGATTTCGCTGTCGATCAGTGCAGCAGGAACGTCGATGTCGTTCGCTTTCACCAGACCTTCGATCGCCTGAGATTTAACGCGGTTACGTACCGCGCCTTTCAGCTCACGTTCCATGTTTTTACGGACTTCAGCGCGCAGACCCGCAACGGAACCATCTTCAACGCCGAAACGCTTGATGAATTCTTCAGTCAGTTCCGGCAGCTCACGTTCTTCAACTTTCTTCAGGTTGATAACGAATTTAGCCGCTTTACCTTTCAGGTTTTCAGCGTGGTACTCTTCCGGGAAGGTCACGTCGATAGTGAATTCTTCGCCAGCTTTGTGACCTTTAACGCCTTCTTCAAAGCCCGGGATCATACGACCCTGGCCCATCGCCAGTACGAAGTCAGACGCTTTGCCGCCTTCGAACTCTTCACCGTCTACAGAACCGGTGAAGTCGATGGTGACACGGTCTTCTGCATCAGCTGCGCCATCTTTGTCTTTCCAGGTAGCCTGCTGCTTACGCAGGGTATCCAGCATGACGTCAACGTCAGCGTCAGTCACTTCAACAACCGGTTTTTCAACTTCGATTGCTTCCAGACCCGTCAGCTCAACTTCCGGGTAAACTTCGAACTCAACGGCATAAGTGAAGTCTTCGCCCAGTTTGTATTCGCCCGGAACGTAGTTCGGTGCGCCAGCCGGGTTAATTTTTTCTTTGATGATTGCATCAACAAAGTGACGGCTCATCAGGTCACCCAGAACGTCCTGGCGTACAGACGCGCCATAACGCTGAGCAACAACATTCATCGGTACTTTTCCTTTGCGGAAACCGTCAATACGCACTTTCTTCGCTACGTTGACCAGCTCGCTTTTCACAGCGGTCTCGATGCTGTCAGCAGCGATAGTAATCGTTACACGGCGGCCAAGGCCTTGAGTGGTTTCAACTGAAACTTGCATCTTGTTACCTCAAAAAATCACAGTGCTCGGTCAACTCTTCTCCGCAAGCACAGATGGTTGGCTTCGCGGAACTGGGATGTTCTCATAATCAATCACATTCCCTGTCGTCAGAATCATCCCGAAGACATTCCGAAAAATAAGACGCGCATTATAGCGGCATCACTTTTATGAGTCGAGAACGGTTATCGCGCGTTGCTGCGGCTTTTTTCACAATTCCCGGCTAATTTTTGTCTGAATACTGTACGACTCACTCAGAATTCAGACAAAACAAAACGGCCCGCAGGCCGTTTTTACATAATGGGTAGCAACATACTGGAAAAGCGCCGGTTGTTGCAAATCCGTTTTTCTATGCGATGCTTCCCGCTCCACGACAAGGAGGCGATGCAAAAATAGTATCCTGCAACCCTTCCCACTCCTTAATAGTGTAGGTATGCAGGGCGAGCGCATGTACGGTTGTAGAGAGCTCCGCGGTCAACGTACCGTAAATCATCCGATGACGGTTAAGAAAACGTTCACCAGCAAAGCGATCGCTGACCAGCACAACCTTAAAATGGCTTTCCGAACCAGCCGGAACATTGTGACGATAGCTTTCATCCACAACTTCGAGGAACACGGGTTGGAACGCTGCCCTTAATTTTTCTTCTATTTGCTCACGAATCATCATGAAATATTCCCTCCGACAACGTTGAGATGTCACCCATCCCTTTAAATACTAGCCGCTTTTACCGTTTCCATTACACCTTAGCAACAAAAAATTGGCACTTGTCCGATTTTCTCATCCAAACGAATGAAGTTCACTGATTCAACTGTTCGTTTCATTGCAAAATGTCCATTTATGGTCTCTGACACGCCATTAAACGGACAACACGATGAATTTACATGCGTTACCTACTTCCCCTCATCGTTGGCGATGTTATGATGGCGGGAATTTTTCCGATTCACACATGCTTAAGATTTACTGAGAGCCCGAACATGTTTAAAAAAATCCTCTTTCCGTTAGTCGCGCTGTTTATGCTGGCTGGTTGTGCTACACCGCCAACCACTATTGATGTCTCTCCGAAAATCACTCTGCCGCAGCAGGACCCAAGCCTGATGGGCGTGACTGTTAGCATTAACGGTGCCGATCAGCGTCAGGATCAAGCGCTGGCAAAGGTCACCCGCGATAACCAACTGGTTACTCTGACCGCCTCCCGTGATCTGCGCTTCCTGCTGCAAGAAGTGCTGGAAAAACAGATGACCGCACGCGGTTATATGGTGGGTCCAAACGGCGCGGTTAACCTGCAAATCATCGTTAGCCAGCTGTATGCTGATGTGTCTCAGGGTAGTGTGCGCTATAACATCGCCACCAAAGCAGATATCGCCATTATTGCGACCGCTGCAAACGGCAACAAAATGACCAAAAACTACCGTGCAAGCTATTCGATTGAAGGCGCGTTCCAGGTCTCTAACAAAAATATTGCTGACGCCGTTAACAGCGTCCTGACCGACACCATCGCTGATATGTCTCAGGACACCAGCGTTCATGATTTCATTAAGCAGAACGCGCGTTAATTTCTGCCCTTATGGCCCGGCGCTCGTCGGGCCTAAAGAAGCCCATGTCCAGTCATTACTTACGTATTTTTCAACAACCGCGCTCCGCTATCCTGCTTATTCTGGGGTTCGCTTCTGGTTTACCGCTCGCCCTGACCTCCGGTACGCTTCAGGCCTGGATGACGGTCGAAAATATCGATCTTAAAACCATCGGTTTCTTTTCTCTGGTCGGCCAGGCCTATGTCTTTAAGTTCCTCTGGTCTCCGGTGATGGACCGCTACACGCCGCCTTTTTTAGGCCGACGCCGCGGCTGGCTGTTGACCACCCAGGTGCTGTTACTTATTTCGATTGCGGCGATGGGTTTTCTTGATCCTGGTTCGCACTTACGCTGGATGGCTGCGCTCGCCGTTGTTATTGCTTTCTGTTCCGCCTCACAGGATATCGTCTTTGACGCCTGGAAAACGGATGTTCTCCCCGCGGAAGAACGTGGGACCGGCGCTGCAATTAGCGTGCTGGGCTATCGCTTAGGGATGCTGGTTTCGGGTGGACTGGCTCTGTGGATGGCCGATCGCTGGCTGGGCTGGCAAGGCATGTACTGGCTGATGGCCGCGCTGCTGATACCGTGTATCATCGCCACCCTGTTAGCACCCGAACCCACTGATGCCATTCCGGTACCTAAAACACTGGAACAGGCGGTTGCGGCTCCGCTGCGCGATTTCTTTGGTCGTAACAATGCCTGGCTGATCCTGCTGCTTATCGTGCTGTATAAACTTGGCGATGCCTTTGCCATGAGTCTGACCACCACATTTTTAATCCGCGGCGTCGGATTTGACGCCGGTGAAGTCGGCGTGGTGAATAAAACGCTGGGGCTGCTGGCCACGATTGTTGGCGCCCTCTACGGTGGTATTCTGATGCAGCGCCTTTCACTGTTCCGCGCATTACTGATCTTCGGCCTTCTGCAAGGCGCATCGAACGCAGGCTACTGGCTGCTTTCCATCACGGACAAACACATGTTCAGTATGGGTGCCGCCGTCTTCTTCGAAAACCTGTGCGGTGGCATGGGGACAGCGGCATTTGTCGCGCTGTTAATGACGCTGTGTAACAAATCCTTTTCCGCAACACAATTTGCTCTGCTCTCTGCGCTTTCGGCCGTTGGACGCGTTTACGTTGGCCCGGTGGCGGGTTGGTTTGTCGAAGCACACGGCTGGCCCACGTTTTATCTTTTCTCCGTGGTTGCAGCCGTTCCAGGACTGTTGTTATTGCTGGTCTGCCGACAAACGCTGGAACATAGCTGGCAAACGGAAAGCTTTATCCCGCGCACGGAATTTCGTGGCGCTTACAGTCTGGCATTAATGACGCTGGTGGCGGGTTGCTGCTTGCTGGCTGTATGGCTGTTGCTGTTAACCCTGAACGCTCTGGATTACACCAACTTCTCGTTCCTGCCAGCACTACTTGAAGTCTCGGTCCTGGTGGCGGTTTGCGGTGTGGTGTTCGGTGGATTACTGGATTATCTGGCACTGCGCAAAACGCGCCTGGCGTAATCATCCCCGTTTATTTGGCCGTTGTAATCACCTTGCGTAATTATAACGGCTAAATAAACAGCAACTGATAAAAATAATATTTGTTCTTTTGTGCGCCATAGAATTTGGAAATTATTGGCTCCTTTTATAAATTCTATTTCCTGTACTCGATTCAGCCAACGTGGTTTTATTTTTTGTTCTTCATTTGTCTTTTTATTGATAATCAATTGTTAACCAATTGTTTTATTTTTGCATTGGTTATACCAATTGCCCTCCACACCCTCCCCACGTGCCCGCTTTCGTTATAACGTGATGTTGCAACAGGTTCTTAAAGCCAACCCGACATATATTGCAACATATGTGACACGCTCGGCAGAACCCAGTAACACAGATCCAATGATGTTTACAGTAATGTAACCTTCCCGTAAAATGCCCTCACACTTTAAACGCCACCCGGTCCCGTGGAATTGAGGTCGTTAAATGAGACTCAGGAAATACAATAAAAGTTTGGGATGGTTGTCATTAATTGCAGGCACTGCATTACTCAGTGGCTGTAATTCTGCGCTGCTTGACCCTAAAGGACAGATTGGACTGGAACAACGGTCATTGATACTGACGGCGTTTGGCCTGATGTTGATTGTCGTTATTCCCGCCATCTTGATGGCTGTTGGTTTTGCCTGGAAGTACAGAGCAAGCAATAAAGATGCGAAGTACAGCCCGAACTGGTCACACTCCAATAAAGTGGAAGCTGTGGTCTGGACGGTGCCTATCTTAATCATCATTTTCCTTGCGGTACTGACCTGGAAAACCACTCACGCTCTTGAGCCTAGCAAGCCGCTGGCCCACGACGAGAAGCCCATTACCATCGAAGTGGTTTCCATGGACTGGAAATGGTTCTTCATCTATCCGGAACAGGGAATTGCTACCGTGAATGAAATCGCCTTCCCGGCGAACACTCCGGTTGAATTCAAAGTCACGTCCAACTCCGTGATGAACTCCTTCTTTATCCCGCGTCTGGGTAGCCAGATCTATGCCATGGCCGGTATGCAGACTCGACTGCATCTGATCGCCAACGAAGTCGGTACTTATGATGGTATCTCCGCAAGCTACAGCGGACCAGGCTTCTCCGGTATGAAGTTCAAGGCTATCGCAACAAAGGACCGCGCCGAATTCGACCAATGGGTTGCTAAAGCTAAACAGTCCACGAACACCATGAGCGACATGGCTGCGTTCGAAAAAGTGGCTACACCAAGCGAATACAACCAGGTGGAATACTTCTCCAACGTGAAACCCGATTTGTTTAAAGACGTTATTAACAAATTTATGGCTCACGGTAAGAGCATGGACATGACCCAACCCGAAGGTGAGCACAGCGCACACGAAGGAATGGAAGGCATGGACATGAGCCACGCGGAATCCGCTCACTAGGGGCCGAGGAAGAATACGATGTTCGGAAAATTGACACTGGATGCAGTTCCGTTCCATGAACCAATTGTCATGGTTACGATCGCTGCGATTATCATCGGTGGTGCGGCCTTACTGGCCCTCATCACTTACTTCGGTAAGTGGACCTACCTGTGGAAAGAGTGGCTAACTTCGGTTGACCACAAGCGCCTTGGCATCATGTATGTCATCGTCGCTATCGTTATGTTGATCCGTGGTTTTGCTGACGCCATCATGATGCGTAGTCAGCAAGCACTGGCTTCAGCGGGGGAAGCGGGCTTCCTGCCACCTCACCACTACGACCAGATCTTCACGGCTCACGGCGTGATCATGATCTTTTTCGTCGCAATGCCATTTGTTATCGGTCTGATGAACCTGGTGGTTCCACTGCAGATCGGCGCACGTGACGTTGCATTCCCGTTCCTGAACAACCTGAGCTTCTGGTTCACCGTTGTCGGCGTTATCCTGGTTAACCTGTCCCTGGGCGTAGGTGAATTCGCGCAGACCGGTTGGCTGGCTTATCCGCCACTTTCGGGAATAGAGTACAGTCCGAGCGTCGGGGTCGATTATTGGATATGGGCGGTGCAGTTGTCCGGTATTGGTACCACTCTGACCGGTATCAACTTCTTTGTGACCATCATTAAGATGCGTGCACCAGGTATGACCATGTTCAAGATGCCAGTCTTTAGCTGGGCATCTCTGTGCGCGAACATCCTGATTATCGCCTCCTTCCCAATTCTGACCGTTACCGTCGCGTTGCTGACCCTGGATCGCTATCTGGGCACCCATTTCTTTACCAACGATATGGGCGGCAACATGATGATGTACATCAACCTGATTTGGGCCTGGGGCCATCCGGAAGTGTACATCCTGGTTCTGCCGGTCTTCGGGGTGTTCTCCGAAATCGCTGCAACCTTCTCACGTAAGCGTCTGTTTGGTTACACCTCACTGGTGTGGGCAACCGTATGTATTACCGTACTGTCGTTCGTTGTGTGGCTGCACCACTTCTTCACCATGGGTGCGGGCGCTAACGTAAACGCCTTCTTCGGTATTACCACCATGATTATCGCCATCCCGACCGGGGTGAAGATCTTCAACTGGCTGTTTACGATGTATCAAGGTCGTATCGTGTTCCACTCAGCGATGCTGTGGACGATTGGCTTTATCGTCACCTTCTCAGTCGGCGGTATGACCGGCGTACTGCTGGCCGTTCCGGGCGCAGACTTCGTTCTGCACAACAGCCTGTTCCTGATTGCGCACTTCCATAACGTCATCATCGGCGGCGTGGTATTTGGTTGCTTCGCAGGTATGACCTACTGGTGGCCAAAAGCTTTCGGTTTCACGCTGAACGAAACCTGGGGTAAACGCGCATTCTGGTTCTGGATCATCGGCTTCTTCGTGGCATTTATGCCGCTGTACGTGCTGGGCTTTATGGGTATGACCCGTCGCCTCAGCCAGCAGATTGACCCGCAGTTCCATCCTATGCTGGTTGTTGCCGCCTGTGGCGCCGCGCTGATTGCACTGGGTATCCTGTGCCAGCTGATTCAGATCTTCGTTTCTATTCGTGACCGCGAGCAGAACCGTGACCTGACCGGTGACCCATGGGGTGGTCGTACGCTGGAGTGGGCAACCTCTTCCCCGCCTCCGTTCTATAACTTTGCCGTTGTGCCGCACGTTCACGAGCGTGATGCATTCTGGGAAATGAAAGAAAAAGGCGAAGCGTACAAGCAACCTGCGCACTATGAAGAGATTCATATGCCGAAGAACAGCGGTGCAGGTATCGTGATTACTGCCTTCGCCACTCTGTTTGGTTTCGCCATGATCTGGCATATCTGGTGGCTGGCGATTGCAAGCTTCGCAGGCATGATCATCAGCTGGATTGTGAAAAGCTTTGATGAAGACGTGGATTACTACGTGCCGGTCCCGGAAGTCGAAAAACTGGAAAACCAGCATTTCGATGAGATTACTAAGGCAGGGCTGAAAAATGGCAACTGATACTTTAACGCACGCGACTGCCCACGCGCACGAACACGGGCACCACGATGCAGGCCAGACCAAAATCTTCGGATTTTGGGTCTACCTGATGAGCGACTGCATTCTGTTCTCTATTCTGTTTGCAACCTATGCCGTTCTGGTGAACGGCACCGCTGGTGGCCCGACAGGTAAGGACATTTTTGAACTGCCGTTCGTTCTGGTTGAAACATTCCTGCTGTTATTCAGCTCCATTACTTACGGCATGGCGGCGATCGCCATGTACAAGAACAACAAGAGCCAGGTTATCTCCTGGCTGGCGTTGACCTTCTTGTTCGGTGCCGGCTTCATCGGGATGGAACTCTATGAATTCCATCACCTGATTGTTAACGGTATGGGCCCGGATCGCAGCGGATTCCTGTCTGCCTTCTTCGCGCTGGTCGGCACGCACGGTCTGCACGTCACCTCCGGTCTGATCTGGATGGCGGTGCTGATGGTGCAAGTTGCTCGTCGCGGCCTGACCAGTACTAACCGTACCCGCATCATGTGCCTGAGCCTGTTCTGGCACTTCCTGGATGTGGTGTGGATCTGTGTGTTCACTGTTGTTTATCTGATGGGGGCGATGTAATGAGTCATTCTAACGAGAGCGGCGGCGCATCCCATGGCAGCGTAAAAACCTACATGACAGGTTTTATCCTGTCGATCATCCTGACGGTCATTCCGTTCTGGATGGTCATGACAGGTTCTGCCTCTCCGGCCGTCATTCTGGGAACTATTCTGGCAATGGCAGTGGTACAGATTCTGGTGCACCTGGTGTGCTTCCTGCACATGAATAGCAAATCTGATGAAGGTTGGAACATGACGGCCTTTGTCTTTACTGTGCTAATCATCGCCATCCTGGTTGTGGGCTCCATCTGGATTATGTGGAACCTTAACTACAACATGATGATGCACTAAGAGCGGCGATTATGATGTTTAAGCAATACCTGCAAGTAACGAAACCAGGCATCATCTTTGGCAACCTGATCTCGGTGATTGGGGGGTTCCTGCTGGCCTCTAAGGGCAGCATTGATTATCCCCTGTTTATCTACACGCTGGTTGGGGTGTCACTGGTTGTGGCGTCGGGTTGTGTATTTAACAACTACATCGACAGGGATATCGACAGGAAGATGGAGAGGACCAAAAACCGCGTGCTGGTTAAAGGTCTGATTTCACCTGCGGTCTCGCTGGTATACGCCACCCTGCTGGGTATTGCTGGCTTTATGCTGCTGTGGTTTGGTGCGAATCCTCTGGCCTGCTGGCTGGGCGTAATGGGCTTCGTGGTCTATGTGGGCGTTTATAGCCTGTACATGAAGCGTCATTCCGTTTATGGCACGCTGATTGGTTCACTTTCCGGCGCTGCGCCGCCAGTTATTGGCTACTGCGCAGTGACCGGTGAGTTCGATAGCGGTGCGCTGATTCTGCTGGCTATTTTCAGCCTGTGGCAGATGCCGCACTCTTACGCGATTGCGATTTTCCGCTTCAAGGATTATCAGGCTGCCAACATTCCGGTGCTGCCGGTGGTGAAAGGCATCTCAGTCGCGAAGAACCACATCACGCTGTATATCATTGCGTTTGCCATCGCTACGCTAATGCTCTCGCTGGGCGGTTACGCTGGATACAAATATCTGGTGGTAGCAGCTGCCGTGAGCGTCTGGTGGTTAGGTATGGCGTTGCGTGGTTATAAAGTCGAAGACGACCGCGTCTGGGCGCGTAAGCTGTTTGGCTTCTCCATTATCGCCATTACCGCGCTCTCCGTGATGATGTCCGTTGACTTTATGGTGCCAAACTCGCAGAACCTGCTGACATACGTCTGGTAACATCAGTGAATGCTAAAAGGGTGCTTAGGCACCCTTTTTTATGTGCGTCACAATCCCTCCTGAAACGTAATATTTACTCATTAACCGTGTATTTACCCCGCCAGCTTACCGCTTTACACTATTCGCGAAATCAATACAGAGGTGGGAATGAACGATTATAAAATGACGCCCGGTGAGTTGCGCGCCACCTGGGGTTTAGGGACCGTATTCTCTTTGCGCATGCTTGGCATGTTTATGGTCCTGCCGGTTCTGACCACATACGGTATGGCGCTACAGGGTGCCAGCGAAGCGCTCATCGGTTTGGCTATCGGTATTTATGGCCTGGCGCAAGCCATCTTCCAAATCCCCTTCGGACTGCTTTCTGACCGTATCGGCCGTAAACCGCTCATTGTCGGCGGACTGGCGGTATTTGTTTTCGGTAGCGTGATTGCCGCGCTCTCAGACTCTATCTGGGGAATTATTCTCGGTCGCGCATTACAAGGCTCCGGGGCCATTGCCGCCGCGGTGATGGCCCTGCTGTCTGACCTGACCCGCGAGCAAAACCGTACAAAGGCGATGGCATTTATTGGCGTCAGCTTTGGTATCACCTTTGCCATTGCGATGGTGCTCGGGCCGATCGTCACTCATGCGCTGGGGTTACACGCGCTGTTCTGGATGATCGCCGCGTTGGCGACCACCGGTATCGCGCTGACGCTTTGGGTGGTTCCTGATAGCACAACCCATGTGTTAAACCGTGAGTCTGGCATGGTAAAAGGGAGCTTCAGCAAAGTGCTGGCGGAGCCTAAACTCCTGAAGCTCAATTTCGGCATCATGTGTCTGCACATTTTACTGATGTCCACTTTCGTCGCCCTGCCAGGCCAGCTCGCGAAGGCCGGTTTCCCTGCCGCCGAACACTGGAAAATTTATCTGGTGACAATGCTACTGTCTTTCGTTTCCGTCGTTCCGTTCATCATCTACGCTGAAGTGAAACGCCGGATGAAGCGCGTATTCCTGTCATGCGTGGTGTTGATCCTCATCGCAGAGATTGTGCTGTGGAGAGCAGATGCGCATTTTTGGGGGCTGATTGCGGGAGTTCAGCTATTCTTCCTGGCGTTTAACCTGATGGAAGCCCTCCTCCCCTCGCTGATCAGCAAAGAATCCCCTGCGGGTTATAAAGGGACAGCAATGGGCGTTTACTCCACCAGCCAGTTTCTCGGCGTGGCAATTGGCGGTTCACTCGGTGGTTGGGTGGTCGAAATGTTCGATGGTCAGGCGGTGTTTCTCGCCGGGGCCTTGCTGGCCGCCGTCTGGCTGCTGGTGGCAAGTACGATGAAAGAGCCGCCGTATGTCAGCAGCCTGCGCATAGAAATCCCACCACAGATAACCGCGGATGATGTTCTGAAGCAACGCCTGCTGGCAAAAGAAGGGGTAAGCGAAGTGCTAATTGTGGCGAAGGAGCATTCGGCCTACGTGAAGATTGACAGCAAGGTGACCAACCGCTTTGACGTTGAGCAGGTCATAAGCCAGGCGTGATCGTAAGAATACCGGGTAGCGGACAGCCCGCCACCCGGCATAGCCTTAATCGCGGAAGTTTTTGAACTGGAATGGCTGTCCCAAATCACCACCACGAACCAGCGCCATAACAGATTGCAGATCGTCACGCGCCTTGCCAGTTACACGAATTTCTTCGCCCTGAATTTGCGCCTGCACCTTCAGCTTGCTGTCTTTAATCAGCTTAACGATTTTCTTTTGCACAGCGCTTTCAATGCCCTGCTTCAGCTTCGCTTCCACAAACCAGGTTTTACCGCTGTGAACAAACGTTTCCGGCACGTCCAGCGACGTCCCTTCAATGCCGCGTTTCAGCAGCTTGGCACGTAAAATATCCAGTAACTGATTGACCTGGAAATCAGATTCGCTCAGCACCTTAATCGTCTTATTTGACTCATTGAGTTCAAAAGTGGCCTCAACGCCACGAAAATCGAAGCGTGACTCCACTTCGCGGCTGGCATTATCAACCGCGTTACGGGCTTCCTGAAGATCAACTTCAGAGACAATATCGAAAGATGGCATCTTTTCTTCTCCCTTCATTTTTGATGCAAAGCATAATACCTGCAAAGTTACACAACAGACAGCGCTATACTAGGCTGTATCCTGTCATTGTACGTGGTACTGATATCGGCGAACAATAATGGGGTACAGCCGATATGGAATAACATCTGGAGCTGTTGCAGGTGAGGAGGAAGAATGAAAATTACCGTGCTGGGATGTGGAGCCTTAGGGCAGCTTTGGCTTACAGCGCTGTGCAAACATGGACATGAAGTACAAGGGTGGCTACGTGTGCCACAACCTTATTGCAGCGTTAACCTGATTGACACGGACGGGTCAGTATTTAATGAGTCCCTGACGGCAAACGACCCTGATTTTTTGGCGAAGAGCGATCTGTTACTGGTCACCCTAAAAGCCTGGCAAGTTTCTGACGCGGTAAAAAGTCTTGCCACAATTCTGCCTGAAACGACGCCAATCCTGTTGATTCACAACGGAATGGGAACAATTGAAGAGCTGCGTAGCATCGCCCAACCGCTGCTGATCGGAACCACAACCCACGCGGCACGCCGTGACGGGAATGTCATTATTCATGTGGCAAAAGGAACAACGCGTATTGGCCCGGCTCGTGAACAGGACGGTGATTTCAGTTATTTGGCTGAAATCCTGCAAGATGTTCTGCCGGATGTTGCGTGGCATAACACGATTCGCGCTGAACTGTGGCGTAAGCTGGCGGTGAACTGTGTCATTAACCCGCTGACCGCGCTGTGGGATTGTCCAAACGGTGAGTTACGCCAGCATCCGGAAAAAATCGCGCTCATCTGTCAGGAAGTGGCGGCCGTCATCGAACGCGAAGGTCACCATACATCAACCGATGATTTACGCTATTATGTCGAGCAAGTGATTGACAGTACGGCAGAAAATATCTCATCGATGCTGCAGGACATTCGTGCCATGCGCCATACCGAGATCGACTATATTACCGGCTATTTATTAAAGCGCGCGCGTGCCCATGGCATTGCCGTCCCGGAAAATGCCCATCTGTTTGAAATGGTAAAGCGAAAGGAGAGTGAGTATGAGCGCTCAGGCACTGGTTTGCCTCGCCCCTGGTAGTGAAGAGACCGAAGCGGTCACCACTATCGATCTGCTGGTTCGCGGCGGAATTCAGGTGACAACCGCCAGCGTGGCCAGCGATGGTAACCTCACTATCGTTTGCTCTCGCGGCGTGAAGCTGCTGGCCGATGCACCGCTGGTCGAAGTCGCAGACGGTGATTACGACATCATCGTCTTGCCTGGCGGCATTAAAGGTGCTGAGTGTTTTCGCGACAGCACGCTGCTGGTCGAAACCGTGAAACAGTTTCACCGCTCGGGGCGTATTGTTGCCGCTATTTGTGCAGCCGCCGCGACGGTACTCGTCCCGCACGCTATTTTCCCCATGGGCAATATGACCGGCTATCCTGGATTAAAAGAGGGTATTCCACCGGAACAATGGCAGGACAAGCGCGTCGTGTGGGATCCTCGCGTCAACCTGTTAACCAGCCAGGGACCGGGGACGTCTATCGACTTCGGCTTAAAAATGATTGAGCTGCTGGTTGGCCGCGAAAAGGCACATGAAGTGGCGTCACAACTGGTCATGGCGGCGGGAATTTATAACTACTACGAGTAAGATGAGGGTGCCGGATAGTGGCGTAAACGTCTTATCCGGCCTATAAGATTGTGGGCCCGGTAGCATCGCACCACCGGGCAACACCCTAACTACGGGCGATACACCTTCACGTTCTCAAAGCCCTGCTCACGCAGATAAAGCGCCTGCAGACGGCTCATCACTCCGCGTTCACACCACAGCAACCAGGTTTTATTCTGGTCCAGATCGCCGAATTTGGTGCTCAGCTTATAGAACGGCAGAGAAACCACATCCACACCGTCAACCTTCAGCGGTTTGTCATCCTGTTCATCCACAGAGCGGATATCAAGGATCACGTCGTTCGGACCAAAACCGCTAACGGTTTCCACTTCCACCACGGTCTGCTGCGTCTGCTGAGCAATATCGCGAATATCGATATTGTTTGCTTCTTCAACCACCTTGTCGAGGATAGAGAAATCGAAGTTCTCTTCTTCAGCTTCAATCTTCGCTTTAACCGCTTTCACTGTCGGACTTTTCGAAATCACGCCACAGTATTCCGGCATCGTACGGGCAAAGTCTTCAGTGCCAATTTCACGCGCCAGATTAATGATGTGCTCTTTGTCGTGAGAGATCAGCGGACGCAGAATCAGGGTGTCAGAAACATTATCGATCAGGCGCAGGTTGGTCAGCGTCTGGCTGGATACCTGACCCAGCGCTTCGCCGGTCACCAGCGCCTGTACACCATAGCGTTCAGCCACTTTAGAGGCCGCGCGAACCATCATACGCTTGAGAACCACACCCATCTGGCCGTCATCGATTTTCTCAAGGATCTCGCCCACCACCGGCTCAAAGTTGATGGCGACAAAACGCACACGATGCGAACTACCAAAACGGTTCCACAGATAATGCGCAACCTGACGGACGCCGATTTCATGCGCGGCACCGCCGAGATTAAAGAAGCAGTAATGCACGCGGCAACCACGACGCATCAGCATGTAGCTGGAAACACCAGAGTCAAAACCGCCGGAAATCAGCGACAGAACATCTTCCTGCGTGCCAATCGGGAAACCGCCAATACCTTCATAGCGCCCTTTTACCAGCAGCAGACGGTCGTTTTCGATTTCAAGATTAACGGTGACATCGGGTTTCGTCAGCTTCACGCGCGCGGATTCAATATGCTGGTTCAATCCACCGCCAACATAACGTTCCACTTCGATAGAGCTAAACTCATGCTTACCGCGACGCTTAACGCGTACGCAGAACGTTTTTCCTTCCAGTTGATCGCGATACTGTACCAGTGCTTTCTCGAAAATATCGTGCATATCGGTGAACGGCACGTCTTCAACTTCAAGAATATGGTGGATACCCGGAATACGGGTCAGCGCGTCGCGAATATCCTGACGCTGGCTTTCATCCCTGGCGCGAACCTCAACGTGGTCCCAGTGGCGAACGACGGCAAGGTCTTCATCATAGTGCTTTAAAACGTTACGGATGTTCCCTGTCAGAATTTTTATAAAGCGCAAACGCACAGATTGGCTTTTGATGGTGATTTCTGGGAACAATTTAATGATAAACTTCATGGCGGCAATGGTTCTTTGGCAAGCCATCAAAGGCTTGTATTGGAGAATAATACAGCAGCCCATACCTGCGGCTGCATCCAGGCGCGGGAGTATACCACTTTCGCGGGCATGCTGTGCACATTGCGCGTTATTTGATAATTGCTCTAAGTCCGTTACCATGGCTGGGGCTGAAAATATTGAGAGTCTGACATTCATTATGCCGAAGAAAAATGAAGCGCCCGCCAGCTTTGAAACTGCGCTGAGCGAGCTGGAACAGATTGTTACCCGTCTGGAAAGCGGCGATCTGCCGCTGGAAGAGGCGCTGAACGAATTCGAACGTGGCGTACAGCTGGCACGTCAAGGGCAGGTTAAGTTGCAACAGGCTGAACAGCGCGTGCAAATCCTGCTGTCAGAGACTGAAGACGCCGCACTCACGCCTTTTACACCGGATAATGAATAAATGGATTTTACGCAGCAGCTACAGGCTTGCGTTGAGCAGGCCAACCAGGCACTGAGCCGTTTTATTGCGCCACTGCCCTTTCAGAACACTCCCGTGGTCGAAACCATGCAGTATGGCGCATTATTAGGCGGTAAACGTCTGCGCCCGTTCCTGGTTTACGCAACCGGTCAGATGTTTGGCGTCAGCCTGAGTACCCTTGATGCCCCCGCAGCCGCCGTCGAATGT
The DNA here is from genome assembly GCF_945906775.1 of Citrobacter sp. Marseille-Q6884. Lineage (NCBI taxonomy): Bacteria > Pseudomonadati > Pseudomonadota > Gammaproteobacteria > Enterobacterales > Enterobacteriaceae > Citrobacter > Citrobacter sp. Marseille-Q6884. The sequence continues at coordinate 2,320,667 of NZ_CAMDRE010000001.1, read as the reverse complement.
ATCCATGCCTATTCGCTGATGCACGACGATTTACCCGCCATGGACGACGATGATCTGCGTCGCGGTTTGCCGACCTGCCACGTGAAATTTGGCGAGGCGAACGCGATTCTGGCCGGGGATGCACTGCAAACGCTGGCATTCTCCATTCTCAGCGATGCGCCGATGCCGGAGGTTGCCGACCGTGATCGCATCGCGATGCTCTCTGAACTGGCTCAGGCCAGCGGCATTGCAGGGATGTGTGGTGGTCAGGCGCTGGATCTGGCCGCTGAAGGCCATCAGGTTGAGCTGGATGCGCTGGAGCGTATCCATCGCCATAAAACCGGTGCGTTGATTCGCGCCGCTGTTCGTCTGGGTGCATTAAGCGCCGGCGACACAGGACGAAATGTACTACCGATACTCGACAAATACGCAGAAAGCATCGGTTTGGCCTTCCAGGTTCAGGATGACATACTGGATGTGGTGGGCGATACTGCAACGTTGGGTAAACGTCAGGGTGCCGATCAGCAGCTTGGCAAAAGTACCTATCCTGCACTTCTGGGTCTTGAGCAAGCCCGGAATAAAGCCCGGGATTTAATTGAGGACGCCCGCCAGTCGCTAAACCTGCTGGCCGCACAGTCACTCGATACCTCGGCACTGGAAGCGCTAGCGGACTACATAATCCAGCGTGATAAATAAACCTACATATCCAATGAGCTTGCGATGAGTTTTGATATAGCCAAATACCCGACCCTGGCACTGGTTGACTCCACCCAGGAGTTGAGACTGCTGCCTAAAGAGAGCCTGCCAAAGCTTTGCGACGAACTGCGCCGCTATTTGCTCGACAGCGTGAGCCGTTCCAGCGGGCATTTCGCCTCCGGTCTGGGCACGGTAGAGCTTACCGTCGCGCTGCACTACGTCTACAACACCCCCTTCGACCAGTTGATCTGGGATGTGGGACATCAGGCTTACCCGCACAAAATACTGACAGGTCGCCGCGATAAAATCGGCACCATTCGCCAGAAAGGCGGCCTGCATCCGTTCCCGTGGCGCGGAGAGAGTGAATATGACGTCCTGAGCGTCGGGCACTCCTCCACCTCCATCAGCGCAGGCATCGGCATTGCGGTTGCTGCGGGGAAAGAAGGTAAAGAGCGCCGTACTGTTTGCGTCATCGGCGATGGCGCCATCACGGCCGGTATGGCGTTTGAAGCGATGAACCACGCAGGGGATATTAAGCCCGACATGCTGGTTATCCTCAACGACAACGAAATGTCGATTTCAGAAAACGTCGGCGCGTTGAACAATCACCTGGCACAATTGCTTTCCGGCAAGCTCTATTCGTCTCTGCGCGAAGGCGGAAAGAAAGTGTTCTCTGGCGTCCCACCGATTAAAGAACTGCTCAAACGCACCGAAGAACACATTAAAGGCATGGTCGTACCGGGAACGCTGTTTGAAGAGCTGGGCTTTAACTATATTGGCCCGGTAGACGGTCATGACGTTCTGGGACTGATCACTACGCTGAAGAATATGCGTGACCTGAAAGGTCCTCAGTTCCTGCACATCATGACCAAGAAAGGTCGTGGCTATGAGCCAGCGGAAAAAGATCCGATCACCTTCCACGCGGTGCCTAAATTCGATCCTTCCAGCGGATGTCTGCCAAAAAGCAGCGGCGGCCTGCCGAGCTACTCAAAAATCTTCGGCGACTGGCTGTGCGAAACCGCCGCCAAAGATAGCAAGCTGATGGCGATCACCCCGGCGATGCGCGAAGGTTCCGGCATGGTGGAGTTTTCTCGCAAATTCCCGGACCGCTACTTTGACGTGGCGATTGCCGAACAGCACGCGGTAACCTTTGCAGCGGGTCTGGCTATCGGCGGCTACAAGCCAGTGGTGGCTATTTATTCAACCTTCCTGCAACGCGCCTACGATCAGGTGCTGCACGATGTCGCGATTCAGAAACTGCCGGTGTTGTTTGCCGTTGACCGGGCAGGGATCGTGGGGGCCGATGGGCAAACCCACCAGGGGGCGTTCGATCTCTCTTTCCTGCGTTGCATCCCGGAAATGGTCATTATGACTCCGAGTGATGAAAACGAATGCCGTCAGATGCTGTTCACCGGCTATCACTACAATGATGGCCCGAGCGTTGTGCGCTACCCGCGCGGTAATGCGGTCGGTGTTGAGTTAACGCCGCTGGAGAAATTACCTCTTGGTAAAGGCATTGTGAAACGTCACGGGAGCAAACTGGCGATCCTTAATTTCGGGACGCTGATGCCGGAAGCCGCGAAAGTCGCGGAGTCACTTGACGCTACCCTGGTCGATATGCGCTTTGTGAAACCGCTGGACGAAACGTTGATTCTGGAGATGGCCGCCCGCCACGAGGCGCTGGTCACTCTGGAAGAAAACGCCATTATGGGCGGCGCGGGCAGCGGCGTGAACGAAGTGTTGATGGCCCATCGTAAACCGGTGCCGGTGCTGAATATTGGTTTGCCGGACTTCTTCATCCCGCAAGGCACCCAGGACGAAGCCCGCGCGGATCTTGGTCTTGATGCCGCCGGAATTGAGGCCAAAATCAACGCCTGGCTGGCATAATCCCCTCTTCGCTCCTGCTATGCTTAAAAGATGATTCATAGCAGGAGTGATAGCATGCAATACAACACCTTAGGAAAAACGGACCTTCGGGTTTCTCGGCTTTGTCTGGGCTGCATGACGTTCGGCGAACCCGATCGCGGCAATCATGCCTGGACCCTGCCGGAAGAAAGCAGTCGCCCCATCATCAAACGCGCCCTTGAGGGCGGTATTAACTTTTTCGATACTGCCAACAGCTATTCCGCAGGTAGCAGTGAAGAGATTGTCGGCCGGGCTCTACGTGATTTTGCCCGCCGTGAAGAAGTGGTGGTCGCAACAAAGGTGTTTCACCAGGTTGACGATCTGGCTGAAGGTTTATCCCGCCCGCAAATCCTACGTTCCATCGATGACAGCCTGACCCGCCTTGGCATGGACTATGTCGATATCCTGCAAATTCACCGCTGGGATTACAACACGCCGATCGAAGAAACGCTGGAAGCCCTAAACGACGTCGTGAGATCCGGTAAAGCACGCTACATCGGCGCCTCTTCAATGCATGCCTCACAGTTTGCTCAGGCGCTTGCCTTACAAAAGCAGCACGGCTGGGCGCAGTTTGTCAGCATGCAGGATCACTACAATCTCATCTACCGCGAAGAAGAACGTGAAATGCTACCGCTTTGCTCCCGGGAAGGTGTGGCAGTGATCCCGTGGAGTCCGCTGGCACGTGGCCGTCTGACGCGTCCCTGGGGAGAAACCACAGCACGCCTGGTCTCGGATGAAGTGGGTAAAAACTTGTATCGTGAGAGCGATGAAAATGATGCTCAAATTGCAGCACGGCTGAGCGGCGTCAGTGAGGAGCTTGGCGCGACGCGTGCGCAGGTGGCGCTGGCGTGGCTGCTAAGCAAACCCGGCGTTGCCGCGCCGATTATCGGTACATCGCGGGAAGAACAGCTTGATGAGTTGCTCAACGCAGTGGATATCACGTTGCAACCGGAGCAGATTGCCGAACTGGAAACGCCGTACAAACAGCATCCGGTGGTCGGTTTTAAATAACTGTCGGAGCGACGACGTCCGCGTATGCTGTATCTGGAGGCCGGATCAGGTGGTTCGCCACCCTCCGGCAACCCCGTTTAAATAATACCAACCGGCCAGTGGTGGCCAATAAAGTACAATATCCCCGCCGAAATCACGCCGGCGACAATATCATCCACCATGATCCCCATCCCGCCATGCACATTACGATCGAACCAGCGGATCGGCCAGGGTTTCCACATATCCAGAATACGGAAAATCACAAATCCGGCGGCAACCCATTGCCAGTCGAGAGTCGGCAACGCCATCAGCGTGATCCACATCCCGACAAACTCGTCCCAGACAATACTGCCGTGATCGTGTACGCCCATATCTTTCGCCGTTTGATGGCATAAATAGACGCCAATACAAATCGACAGCATGACAACCAGCGAGTAAAGCTGCCACGGCAGAAACGTCATGACATACCAAAATGGGATCGCGGCAAGCGATCCCATTGTACCGGGTATGACTGGACTCAGCCCGCTGCCAAACCCGGTGGCAAGCAGATGCCACGGGTTACGCATGCTCAAGCGGCTTTTTGCGACATCTTTTTTAAGGCGCGGCAAAATGGTCATATCCCTTCCAGTCAAAAGTGACAGGCTTACCGTCACGCGTAAAGTGAATGCCTTCCACGTCCGCACTCATCTGCCCAATACAGGTAAACGATGCGCCCAGATGTCCCAGCGCCACGTCCAGAGCGCCACGATTAATCTCCGGTACGGTAAAGCACAATTCATAGTCTTCACCGCCGGAGAGCGCCCAGCGTAGCGCCTGCTCAGGCTCGACGCATTGCTCAACCGCGGCGGAATAAGGCAACGCATCGACGTTAACCCGCGCGCCGCAGCCGCTGGCATTAACGATGTGCCCCAGATCGGAAATCAGTCCGTCAGACAGATCGATCGCCGCGCTGGCGAGATCGCGCAGGGCCTGCCCCTGCAATATACGGGGAGTTGGGCGCAGGTGGCGTTTAAGCAAATAGTCCGCATTTTTTGCGTCTGCGACCTGCAATCGGTGCTGCAAAATCGCCAGCCCGGCCGCGCTGTCGCCAGGCGTGCCGGTGACGTAAATCCAGTCCCCCGGCTTCGCACCAGAACGTTTTAAGGCCCGGCCTACCGGAACGTAGCCATGAATACCCAACGTCATCGACAAGGGGCCACGCGTCGTGTCCCCGCCGATCAGCTGCATATCATAATAATTAAGGAGTTCGAACAGACCATCACTGAAGGCTTCAAGCCAGGCTTCATCGACGTCAGGTAATGTCAGTGCAAGCGTCAACCACGCCGGGTCTGCCCCCATCGCCGCCAGATCGCTCAAGTTAACCGCCAGCGCTTTCCAGGCAAGGTCAGTAGGATCGATGTCAGGAAGGAAGTGATTACCCGCCACCAGCGTGTCGGTGCTGATCGCAAGGGTCTGTTTTTCGGGAATGTTCAAGAGTGCGCAGTCGTCACCAATACCGGTTTCGACATCAAGACGTGAGCTTCTAACTCGGTCAAAATAACGGGCAATCAGGGAAAACTCGCCGCATGCCATACGTTATGCCTCAGCAGGAAAAAAGAAAAAGCCGGAGACAGCGGAAACAGGTTCCGCCATCCTACCGGCCTCAGGATCACTTTTTGTTGGGGCGAATCACAGGTGCTGCTTTATCCAGTACGCCGTTGACGAATTTATGGCTATCTTCAGCGCCGAAGGTTTTCGCCAGTTCAATCGCTTCGTTGATGGCCACTTTATAAGGCACATCGCTACGTTTAGACAGTTCAAACAGCGCAATACGCAGTACGGCTTTTTCTACCTGACCCAGCTCTTCCAGCAGACGAGACAGGTAAGGCTTCATCAGTCCATCCAGGTACGCGCTGTTAGTCGCCACCCCGGACAGCAGTTCGCGGAAATACAGAACGTCTACATCTTTTACGTCCTGTTCCGCCAGGAACTGGTATTCAACATCAGCGATGTCGTTCTGGGACAACTGCCAGGAGTAAAGCGCCTGGACGGCACACTCACGGGCGCGGCGACGAGCAGCAGGTTTCACGGATTTCCCCTTACAAAAATCAGGCCTTAATGGCTTTCAATACATTAATCATTTCAAGCGCAGTCAGTGCAGCTTCTGCGCCTTTGTTGCCAGCTTTGGTGCCAGCACGTTCGATAGCTTGTTCAATGCTTTCGGTGGTCAGAACACCGAAGGCCACCGGAATTTCGCTCTCCTGAGCGACATGCGCCAGGCCGTTGCTTGCTCCGCCAGCCACATATTCAAAGTGTGCGGTACCGCCACGAATCACCGTACCTAACGCAATCACCGCGTCATATTTACCGGTTTTTGCCAGTGCGCCAGCCGCCAGCGGCAGCTCATATGCGCCTGGAACCCAAACGACGGTAATGTTTTCATCTTTAACCTGACCAATACGTTTCAGGGCGTCGATCGCACCTTCCAGCAGGCTGTCATTGATAAAGTTGTTGAAACGCGCAATGGTGATGGCGACGCGAGCGTCCGGGGTAGCAACGTTAGCTTCAATAATGTTCATAGTCTTCCTTCGGGTCGATTTTGATTATGGCCCCGCAAGGGGGGCGGATTTTATCATAATATTCTGTGCGCTGCTTCCTCTTATTCAGAAAGCCTCACGCAGTGGTTAAATGCAGGCAGACGTCCGGCCCCACATGGCGTATCTCATTGAATTTGAAATGGGGGGCATCAGCCAGTTTCTCAAGCCCCGGCAGCACACATAATCCTCGCGCATCGCTCCCTAACAGTTTAGGCGCAACATAGACGATTAGCTCATCAACCAGGCCTGCCTGTAAGAGCGCTCCCGCAAGCGTGGGTCCAGCTTCAACCCAGATGCTGTTAATTTGCTGCTTACCCAGTTGCATCATTAGCACCACCAGATCCAGATGCCCGTTATGTTCCGGCACGCTCAGGGTGCGAACAGACTCAGGCCAGACGCGCGAGTCTTCTTGGGTGCGGGCAATCCAGGTTTCTCCAGGCTGCTGCACAATACGATGTTCCGGTGTTACCCGGTTCTGGCTATCAAGAACAATGCGGATCGGCTGTCGCAGGTTCTCCTGCGGGTAACTTGCCTGCGTAGACTCACCCAGCTCCTCCCAACGGACGGTAAGCTGCGGATTATCTGCCAGCACCGTTGCGCTGGTGGTTAAGATGGCATGACTTTGCGCGCGCAAACGCTGCACGTCACGCCGCGCTTGCGGCGAGGTGATCCACTGGCTTTCACCGCTGGCCATGGCCGTACGCCCATCCAGCGACGCACCCAGTTTAAGTTGCAGATACGGGAATCCCGTACGCATCCGTTTAAGGAAGCCTTTATTCAGTCGCTCGACTTCACTCATCATGAGCCCATGGCTGACGTCAATGCCCGCTTGCTGCAAGCGGTAAAGTCCGCGCCCCGCCACCTGCGGGTTAGGATCCTGCATGGCAGCGACAACACGCGTCACGCCAGCGGCAATTAACGCATCACAGCACGGTGGTGTACGACCATGATGACTGCAAGGTTCAAGCGTGACGTAGGCTGTCGCGCCTTGCGCTTTTTCGCCGGCCATACGCAGTGCATGGACTTCGGCGTGAGGTTCGCCCGCACGGTGATGGTATCCTTCACCGACGATCTCCCCGTCTTTTACAATCACACAACCCACGTTAGGGTTAGGGTGCGTGGTGAAACGCCCGCGCTCAGCCAGTTTCAGCGCTCGCGCCATGTACAATTCATCCTGCATGGCTTAGTCCTGTAGGCGAGCAATCTCTTCGCCAAATTCTTTAATATCTTCAAAACTGCGATAGACAGAAGCAAAGCGAATGTATGCCACCTTATCGAGCTTTTTCAGTTGCTCCATCACCAGATTGCCGATCATCTTACTCGGCACTTCGCGCTCGCCAGTCGCACGCAGTTGTGATTTTATATGGTTCAACGCCATCTCGACGTCATCTGCGCTGACCGGTCGTTTCTCAAGCGCTCTGAGCATGCCGCTGCGCAGTTTATCTTCATTAAAAGGTTCACGCACATCGTTGCTTTTCACAACGCGCGGCATGACCAGTTCGGCCACTTCAAAAGTGGTAAAGCGTTCGTTACAAACCAGACACTGCCGGCGGCGGCGAACAGAGGAACCCTCGCCTACAAGACGAGAGTCAATCACCTTTGTGTCTACGGCGAAACAGAATGGGCAATGCATACGGCGTCCTGTACCTCAGTGGTTATCAGAGATCTATTTTACCCTGAACTGACCCGACAACAAAGGCGGAGCGCTTTTGAGACAAAGGATCGATGCCTTCGTGCTCCACGCACACTACCATTATGCTATCGCGACAATGAAGGAAGTAATCACTATGACAAGACGTTACCTAAGAATTCTCCTGGTGGGAAGCCTCTTTAGTCTGAGCGCCTGTGCGCAGCAAAGCGAAGTACGCCAGATGCATCAAAGCGTTAGCACGCTGAATAAAGAAATGACGCAACTCAATCAGGAAACGGTAAAAATAACACAGCAAAATATGTTGAATGCGAAATCTACCCGTGGTGTTTATCTGTTGCCGGGTTCCAAAACCCCAGCCCGCCTGAATAGTCAGATTGGCACCCTGCGGATGTCGCTGATAAATATTGCGCCGAATGCAGACGGTACACGCCTGACGTTGCGTATTCAGGGTGAGTCCGACACACCTTTACCCGCCTTTAGCGGAACCGTAGAGTTCGGGCAAATCCAGGGCACCACGGATAATTATCAGGAAGTGAATGTCCAGAACCAGTTGATAAACGCTCCGGCCAGTATCCTTGCGCCGAGTGACGTTGACATTCCGTTGCAACTTAATGGCCTCTCACCGGACCAGTTAGGGTTCGTTCGCATCCACGATATCCAGCCTGTTACACAATAAACTTTTTGCGGAACGTTTTGTGCGTTCCGCAACAAGACTCTCCTTCATTTTGTTACCCCAGTGACACCCGCGATATTTTTCGTAAAACTTGGCAACATTTACAAGAGCCAGTACAATTCGCCACCCAAAGTACGCAAACGTGAACGCAATCGATTACGTAAATGATAGAACTGTGAAACAAGACATATTTTTGTGAACAATGATTTTTATAATAGGCTCCGAAGAAATACGAAATATTTAGAAACGCAATTTGCGCCTTTTTCACTCCCGAAAGGGATTTCAAACAGTGGCATACATATGAAAAAAACATTACTTGCAGCCGGTGCAGTGCTGGCGCTCTCCGCGTCATTTACCGCGAATGCGGCAGAAAATGACAAACCGCAGTATCTTTCCGACTGGTGGCATCAGAGCGTTAACGTAGTGGGTAGCTACCACACGCGTTTCGGACCGCAGATCCGTAACGATACCTATCTGGAATATGAAGCTTTCGCTAAAAAAGACTGGTTCGACTTCTATGGTTACATGGATGCACCAGTATTCTTCGGTGGTAACACCGATGCGAAAGGTATCTGGAACCACGGTTCCCCGCTGTTTATGGAAATTGAACCGCGTTTCTCCATCGATAAACTGACCGGGACTGACCTGAGCTTTGGTCCGTTCAAAGAGTGGTACTTCGCCAACAACTATATTTACGATATGGGTCGTAACGAAGATGGCCGTCAGAGCACCTGGTATATGGGTCTGGGTACCGATATCGACACAGGGCTGCCAATGAGCCTGTCCCTGAACGTGTACGCGAAGTATCAGTGGCAGAACTATGGCGCAGCAAACGAAAACGAATGGGACGGCTACCGTTTCAAAGTGAAATACTTCGTCCCGATCACTGAACTGTGGGGCGGTAACCTGAGCTATATCGGCTTCACCAACTTTGACTGGGGCTCCGATCTGGGCGACAAGGACTTCACTGATGTGAATGGCAACAAGGCGCGTACGAATAATTCTATCGCCTCCAGCCATATTCTGGCGTTGAACTACGACCACTGGCACTATTCCGTCGTTGCGCGTTACTGGCACAACGGTGGTCAGTGGAAGGATGACGCTGACCTGAACTGGATGAACGAAAACGTGCGTTCTACCGGCTGGGGTGGTTACCTGGTTGTCGGTTACAACTTCTAATTTTGCCGGGTTCCGGGTGGCACTGCGCAAGCCCGGAAACCACCGCGTAAAAGCCAGCGTAACCGCTGGCTTTTTTATGGCTTATCGTCACAGCGAACTTTACGCAAAAAGTCGCTTAGCGACCGTCCGACATCCTCACGAAAATGCCTGTCCACGGGAGTAACGCAGAGACAACGATCAACACGGAAACAGCGGTAATCCTCACGCCTTTCGCACCATGCGACCAGAAGCCAGTGCTCCCCCCAGAAAAATAACCCCATCGGCTGCACATCCCGCCACGAAAGCTGCCCTCCCTCATCACGATAATGTAATGCCAACACCTGCTGTGCCGATACGGCACGATGGATAAGATCAAACGTGCTGCGTGAGTGCGGTTGAGTACCAAAGTCCGGGGCATAGATCCGTGAATGCTCAGCCTTGCGGCGACTTTCCTGCGGTAAAATGGCCAACACTTTTTCCTGTGCCGACTCCAGCTCCCGCGAGAGGGCGTCACCACCCCAGGTTTTCAACAGACGAATGGCGACCATCAGTGCTTCTGATTCACGTTGCGTGAGCATGAGTGGAGGGAGATCGAATCCCGCCATCAGGCGATAGCCGCTGCCCGCCTCACCTTCGACGGGCACGCCAGATAGCGACAAATCAGAGATATCCCGGTAAATCGTACGCGGTGAGACCTCGAGCCGCTCCGCCAGGTGCGCCGCCGTTGTCAGCCTCCTGCCACGCAGGATCTGTACAATCTGAAATAAACGATCGGCGCGCCTGGTCATTTTAACTCTCTGTATTTATGAAATATTATGCAGGTTGATGCAAGCCAACACGATTGCCTTCACTGTCGGTAAATAGCGCAATTGTGCCGATATCCTGCCCCAGTTCTAGCGGACCCAATACGCACTTCCCCCCGGCCGTTGCGACACGGTCAAGTGTTGCCATGAGATCGTCTGTATGCAGATAAATAATAGCGCCTTGTTGCGAAGGGGTGATGCCCTCAAATTTTGCCAGTGCGCCGCCGGGCGCCGGATCCTGATGAGGGAAAACAGCCAGCTCGGCACAATCCATATTTTCGCGACGTAATGAGACCTGCATGATCGGTTCATAAAACGCAATGGCACGTTCCATTTCGGCGACCGGGATTTCGAACCAGTTAATGACATTTTTCATACTTCCTCCTGCCTCAGTGGTAAGTTCAGGAGAAATATAAGTCAGGCCTACTGACAGCATACTGTCAGTAATGTTTGCAAAAAGGGCCAGAAGTTGCCCTCTGGCCCGTTTCGGGCGCATGTTGCCATGCGATGGCGAGTTACGCCCACAGAACATTACTTCCTGCTACGCCACCAGCCAAAAAAAGACTGGTGCCTATGCCGACCAGCGCTGGTGCTGCCAGATCGTGCCAAAAAATAATGCTTAACTCTGTAAGAGTCATATAGCCACCTTGGTTGCAATGGCAACGGTTCGCGGCTATCCTGAACTTGTCTAGGGTTAGGATTGCCCCCGTTGCGTTGCCGGTGAATACCGAACAATGTGCGGGGGTTTTCTCTTTCCAGCGACAAGGCCACCGGGGATCAAGCCCCCGCAACACTGCGCCTCACCGGGTCACCCCGGCTTGTCAACGATTCTACTCCGTTCCTTCATAACCACACGAAATCAGCATACTACGAGCAAAAAAAATCCCGACCTTGCGATCGGGATTCCAGTTCTTACGCTTTGCGTTGATTAAGGCAGAATAGACGGCTGATCCGCCCCTTCTTTCTCGACCTTCTGCTGCAGCATGTGCTCACGCTTCATACCCAGCTTCAGCGCCAGCGCTGATGCCACATAGATAGAAGAGGCAGTACCGATGGAGACCCCGATCAGCATCGTCAGCGAGAAGCCTTCCAGCACCGGGCCACCAAACAGGAACAGCATCAGGATTACCATCAACGTGGTACCGGAGGTAATCAACGTACGGTGCAACGTCTGGGTCAATGACACGTTAAAGATTTCGTAAGGCGTACCGCGGCGAATTTTGCGGAAGTTTTCACGAATACGGTCAGAGACCACGATACTGTCGTTCAGCGAATAACCGATTACCGACATCAATGATGCGACGATAGTCAGGTCAATCTCGATATGGAACAACGACAGGATCCCAAGTGTGATAATCACGTCGTGCGCCAGCGCAATAACCACCCCTGCCGCCAGTCGCCACTCGAAGCGGAAACCGACATAGACCAGGATGGAGATCAACGCAGCCATCAGCGCCATCGCACCCGTTTGTGCCAGGTCAGCCCCCACGCTTGGTCCAACGAATTCAATTCGCTTCACCGCTGCGTTTTGGTTGGTGGATTCGTTAATCACACTCAACACTTTGCTGCCCAGCACCTGACCACCGTTTGCGCCTTCAGTTGGCGGCATACGCACCATAATGTCGTGACTGCTCCCGAAGTTCTGCAGCAGCGGATCAACAAAGCCCGCTTTCTCCAGCGCATCGCGCATCACGTCCATTTCCGCTGGTTTTTCCAGCGTAATTTCAATCACCGTACCACCGGTGAAATCGAGTCCCCAGTTAAACCCACGTACGCCCATCACCACGATGGCCGCAATCAGCAGGAAACCAGAGATGCCGAAAGCCCAGTAGTCCCAGCGCATAAAGTCCCAGACTTTACGGCCGTGGTTCAATTGTTCAACAGTATATTCCTGTGCCACATCGCACTCCTCAGATTGACAGCTTTTTGACGCGCTTGCCGCCATACAACAGGTTTACGATGGCACGTGTACCGACAATCGCGGTAAACATCGACGTCGCCACACCAATACCGGTAGTAATCGCGAACCCTTTAATTGCCCCAGTGCCGACTGCGTACAGGATGATGACTTTAATCAGCGTCGTAATGTTGGCATCGAAAATGGAACTGAACGCGCCCGCATAACCTTCGTTGATCGCCTGCTGTATCGAACGTCCGTTACTCAACTCTTCTTTGATACGTTCGTTGATCAGTACGTTAGCATCGACCGCAACCGCAAGGGTTAAGACGATCCCCGCAATACCCGGCATACTCAACGTCGCACCCGGCAACAGAGACATGATACCGACAATCAGAACCAGGTTCGCAATCAGCGCGCTTGTCGCAATCAGACCGAACTTCTTGTAGAAGAAGATCATAAACAGGATAGACACCACCAGACCGGCCAGACATGCTTCCAGACCCTGTTTGATGTTCTGCATACCCAGAGTTGGGCCGATGGTACGTTCTTCAACAATCTGAATTGGCGCAATCAACGCACCGGCACGCAACAGCAGAGAAAGCTGACGCGCTTCGTTCGGGTTGTTGATACCGGTGATACGGAAGCTGTTACCCAGACGAGACTGGATGTTGGCGATGTTAATCACCTCTTCCTGTTTCGCCAGAATGGCACGACCGGTGGCATCTTTTTTACCGCTGTCTTTGTACTCCACGAACAGGGTCGCCATCGGCTTGCCAATGTTATCCTTCGTGAAATTAGACATGATGTTACCACCTGCGCTATCCAGCGAGATGTTAACCTGCGGTTGGTTGTACTCATCCATGCTCGAAGTGGAATCGGTGATATGGTCACCGGTCAGGATCACGCGTTTGTACAGCACAACGGGCTGCCCTTCGCGGCTCTGTTTCACTTCCGAGTCACCCGGTACACGACCCGATGCCGCAGCAGACTGGTCAACGTTGGTATTCACCAGACGGAATTCCAGCGTTGCAGTTGCACCCAGAATCTCTTTCGCACGCGCGGTATCCTGAATACCAGGCAGTTCAACGACAATGCGATCCGCGCCCTGACGTTGTACTACAGGTTCAGCAACACCCAGTTGGTTAACACGGTTACGCAGAATGTTGATGTTCTGCTGGACCGCGTATTCACGCGCTTCGCTCAGACGTGCATCGGTCATCACCGCACGCAGCGTATTGCTGCCCTGGCTTGAAATCACCAGATCCTGATGACGCTTGCTCAGGTAAGAGATAGCCTCGTCACGGGCTTTACCATCACGGAAAGTGATGCTCAAACCGTAGTTGTCTTCTTTGCGAACGGTAGTATAAGGAATGCCTTTTTCACGCAGATCGCTGCGCAGGCTATCGATATTTTGTTCCTGCAGTTTACCCAGCGCGGTGTCCATATCCACTTCCATCAGGAAGTGAACGCCGCCACGCAAGTCGAGACCGAGTTTCATCGGTTCTGCGTGAATCGCAGCCAGCCAGCGTGGTGTTGCCGGAGCAAGGTTAAGCGCCACGACGTATTGATCACCCAGCACGCCCAGCAGCACTTCACGTGCGCGCAGTTGGGTATCGGTGGAGTCGAAGCGCGCAAGAATAGCGCCCTCTTCCAGAGCCACAGACTTAGGTGTAATTTTTTCTTCTTGTAACGTTTTCTGGACCTGGATCAGCGTTTGCTCACTGGCGGCGGCACCGCGCACGCCAGTGATTTGAACAGCCGGATCCTCACCATACAGGTTGGGAAGTGCGTAAAGCAGGCCGACGACAATGACGACGACCAGCATGATGTACTTCCACAAAGGATAACGGTTTAACACGGCAGTTCCCTTTGGGAAAACAATAAATTACAGCGCCTTCATCGTGCCTTTCGGCAGAACGGCAGCTACGAAATCACGTTTGATAACCACTTCAGTGGTGTCGTTCAGCGCGATAGCGATGTAGCCAGTTTCTGCTACTTTGGTCACGCGACCGACCAGGCCACCGTTAGTCAGCACTTCATCGCCTTTGGCAATGGAGTTCATCAGGTTTTTATGTTCTTTGGTGCGCTTTTGCTGCGGGCGCAGGATCATGAAGTAGAAAATCAGACCAAACACCACCAGCATCAGAATCAGAGACATCGGGCTGCCCTGCGCCGGAGCACCTGTTGCCGCTACCGCATCAGAAATAAAAAAGCTCATTCAAATTCCCTCATTATTAAAATTAATCAACGTTCAAAGGTGGAACAGGTCGACCCTGACGTTGGTAAAAATCGGTCACGAAGCTCTCTAATTTACCCTCTTCAATAGCCTTGCGTAAACCCGCCATCAAACGCTGGTAGTAACGAAGGTTATGAATCGTATTGAGTCGCGCGCCCAATATTTCGTTGCAACGGTCAAGATGATGCAAGTAAGCACGCGAATAATTGCGACAGGTGTAGCAATCGCACTCGGCATCGAGCGGACTGGTGTCGCTTTTATGTTTCGCATTACGAATTTTTACCACGCCGTCAGTCACAAACAAATGACCATTACGGGCATTTCGCGTTGGCATCACGCAGTCAAACATATCAATACCACGACGAACGCCTTCAACCAGATCTTCTGGTTTACCGACGCCCATCAGGTAGCGTGGTTTATCTGCCGGGATCTGCGGGCAGACATGTTCCAGAATACGGTGCATGTCTTCCTTCGGCTCACCCACAGCCAAACCGCCGACAGCGTAGCCATCAAAGCCAATATCTACCAGACCTTTGACGGAGATATCACGTAAATCTTCGTAAACACTGCCCTGAATGATGCCAAAAAGCGCATTTTTGTTGCCGAGGCCATCAAAACGGTCACGGCTACGCTTCGCCCAACGTAAAGACATCTCCATCGAGCGTTTAGCATAGTCCCAGTCAGCCGGATAAGGCGTACATTCGTCGAAAATCATCACGATATCGGAACCGAGATCGTATTGAATCTCCATCGACTTCTCAGGATCGAGGAAAATTGGATCGCCGTTGATCGGGTTGCGGAAATGCACACCCTGTTCGGTGATCTTACGGATATCGCCCAGGCTGAACACCTGGAAACCACCGGAATCGGTGAGAATAGGCCCTTTCCACTGCATGAAATCATGCAAATCGCCATGCAATTTCATGATTTCCTGACCCGGGCGAAGCCACAGGTGGAAGGTATTGCCAAGGATAATTTGCGCGCCGGTGGCTTCAACTTCTTCCGGCGTCATGCCTTTTACAGTGCCGTATGTACCGACCGGCATAAAAGCAGGCGTTTCTACTACGCCACGATCAAAAACCAGACGCCCGCGGCGAGCGCGACCGTCTGTGGTATCCAGTTCAAATTTCATCTTCACTCCTGCGTCAGAAAAACAGTCCGACGTTTTAAACACTCATGCCGGAAACTTATTCCCCGACACGCTCAGAAATAGCCTGCGGATTGTACGTGATAAACATGGCATCCCCGTAACTAAAAAAGCGATATTCCGCGCTTACGGCTTCACGATAGGCGTTCATGGTGTTTTTATATCCAGCGAACGCTGAAACCAGCATGATCAGGGTCGATTCCGGCAGGTGGAAGTTGGTCACCAGCGCGTCTATCACTTTGTATTGATAGCCTGGATAGATAAAGATCTGCGTATCGCCGAAGAACGGTTCGATAAGGTCGTTTTTGGCAGCCTGAGCCGCACTTTCCAGCGAACGTACGGAAGTTGTGCCCACCGCGATAACACGGTTACCACGTGCTTTCGCCGCCAGTACCGCATCGACGACATCCTGCGGCACTTCAGCATATTCGGAGTGCATGATGTGATCTTCGATGGTGTCTACGCGCACCGGCTGGAATGTCCCCGCCCCAACGTGCAGCGTCACGAACGCCATTTCAATGCCTTTATCGCGCAGTTTTGCCAGCAATGGCTCGTCAAAGTGCAAACCCGCGGTCGGCGCTGCTACCGCGCCCGGCTTTTCGCTGTAGACCGTCTGATACAGTTCACGGTCGGCGTCTTCATCCGGACGGTCGATATACGGCGGTAGCGGCATATGGCCGATAGCGTTAAGGATATCCAGCACGCTGCGCTCGTCATCAAACGCCACTTCGAACAGGGCATCATGGCGTGCAACCATCGTTGCTTTAATGCTTTCATCGTCGCCTAACAGCAGTTCAGCGCCCGGTTTTGGCGCTTTAGAGGCGCGGATATGAGCCAGAATACGTTTGTCATCCAGCATACGCTCGACTAAAACTTCAATCTTGCCGCCGCTGGCTTTACGGCCAAACAAACGGGCCGGGATCACACGCGTATTGTTAAAAACCAGCAAATCACCAGGGTTGAGTTTGTCGAGCAAATCAGTGAAAGTCCCATGCGTCAGCGCGCCCGTCGGCCCGTCCAGTGACAACAAGCGGCAGCTACTGCGCTCGGCCTGCGGATAGTGAGCAATCAGGGATTCGGGTAGTTCAAAGGTGAAATCGGTAACGCGCATGACACTGACTCAGACTAAAATAAGAGGCGGGTAGTCTAGTGCCGGGGCGCTCTCCCTGCAACCTTTACCCCTCTGGATGAATATCAAACCATGAATTTTCTTGCACATTTGCATCTCGCTCACCTTGCCGATAGCTCGCTTTCCGGCAATCTGCTGGCGGATTTTGTTCGCGGCAATCCCACATCCAGTTTTCCGCCTGACGTGGTGGAAGGCATATTCATGCATCGTCGAATTGACGTGATGACCGATAACCTGCCGGAAGTGCGTGAAGCCAGAGAATGGTTTCGTCGCGAAACGCGTCGCGTTGCGCCGATTACGCTGGACGTTATGTGGGATCACTTCCTTTCGCGCCATTGGTCAGAAATCTCACCCGATTTCCCGCTGGCGGATTTTGTACGCTATGCCCATACACAGGTCGCCACTATCTTGCCTGAATCACCACCGCGCTTCGTCAATCTGAACAACTATATATGGTCGGAGAAATGGCTGGAACGTTATCGCGATATGGCTTTTATCCAGAATGTCCTTAACGGAATGGCCAGCCGTCGCCCACGTCTTGATGCCCTGCGCGATTCATGGCTCGACCTGGATACGCATTACGACGCCTTAGAAGCACGGTTCTGGCAGTTTTATCCGCGCATGATGGCGCAAGCCAGCCGTAAAACGCTTTGACGGTCAGATAAGACTCAGCCCGCCTCTGGCAAAAGATTGATAGCCAAAACCTGTCTCATTGATTGCCAGCGCCTCTTTGTCTTATTCCAAAACACTCTCTATACTGGCCCGCGTTGCGTTCCAAAAAAAACCCTTAACTTTGCAGGAGAATTATATGGTACTGGTAACTCGTCAGGCTCCGGATTTCACAGCAGCTGCGGTACTGGGTAGCGGTGAGATTGTTGAAAACTTCAACTTCAAACAGCATACCAACGGTAAAACCACCGTTCTGTTCTTCTGGCCGATGGACTTCACCTTCGTATGCCCGTCTGAACTGATCGCGTTCGACAAACGTTACGAAGAATTCCAGAAACGTGGTGTTGAAGTCGTTGGTGTTTCTTTTGACTCAGAATTTGTCCACAACGCATGGCGTAACACCCCTGTCGATAAAGGCGGCATCGGTGCAGTGAAATACGCAATGGTTGCTGACATCAAGCGCGAAATCCAGAAAGCCTACGGCATTGAGCATCCGGAAGCGGGCGTTGCTCTGCGTGGTTCTTTCCTGATCGACGCTAACGGCGTTGTACGCCACCAGGTTGTTAACGATCTGCCGCTGGGTCGTAACATCGACGAAATGCTGCGTATGGTTGACGCGCTGCAGTTCCACGAAGAGCACGGTGACGTTTGCCCGGCACAGTGGGAAAAAGGTAAAGAAGGTATGAACGCGTCTCCGGACGGTGTTGCAAAATACCTGACCGAAAACGTTTCCAGCCTGTAATCGGCTTGAATTGAGAAAAGGCTCGCAAATGCGGGCCTTTTTTATGGCGTTATCTCATCCTCTTTAGACGCCAGGTCAACAGCGCGAACAAGCCTCTTTGTCAGGAATTATCGAGTGCTCTTCGAGAACGAAAACAGTGCCGCATTCAATTAGAGTAGATTCTTATTTCCGTATTATTCCCCTTCGCCATACCACTGCTTTCCGTATATAGCAACCGTCAGATTTCTTCTCCATCTCATTGAGAGTTGGATGCTCCCCCCTGAATTTTGCAATCCATATCAAATTTCTTTAAAAAAGCCCCCTGAGATTTGTGAGCTACAACTCAATTACATGCGGTGAATTTTCTGCAATTCTAAATACTCTTCTCTTATATTTTTTTCACTTTGCAAACAAAAAACATAACTTATTGATTAACATGCATTTATTTTCAATTATTTTTATCCAGTAACATCGCTAAAATTTCGACTAGTGTGATCTGTTTCAAAGTTGAAAAATTCAAATGTGATCTGACACATGATTTTCGTCAATATCTTTATCCATAATTTAATTCATAAATATATCGGCGTTAAGGAAAGGATTATGGAAATTATTTTTGACCCAACGCTAATTGCACTAAAACAGAACATATCAACAGCCGAAGATGCGATCAGAGTTGCGGGTTCACTATTGGTGAATAAGAATATTTGCAGCGCTGAATACGTAGAAGAAATGATGGAAGTCTACCAGAATTTTGGCCCCGCAATTGTCATCGATTATGGTCTGGCAATGCCTCATGCTCGCCCTGAGAAAGGTGCTTTGCGTACCGGGTTTGCCTTAATTACAACCCAACAACCCATTAGTTTTGGTCATGATGAATTTGACCCGGTGAGCGTCATCATTGCGATTGCCGGTGCAGATGCTGATAGCCATATAAAAATGATTCAGGTTATTGCCAGTCTAATTGAGTCAGACATTGTTAATTTCCTTCAACAAAATAACGATGCAAACTCAGTATTGCATTTTATCCAAAAACAAATGGAGTAGTCATTATGTTAGTTATCAGAACAGTATGTGGTAACGGTATTGGCAGTTCATTAATGGCTGCAAATAATGTGAAGAAAATATGTGAAGAATTAGGAATAAAAGCAGACGTTGCCTCTGTGGATTTTGCGAATGCAGTCGGGGAAAAAGCCCATCTTTATATCACGATAAAAGAATTAGCAACTCAGTTTCCGGCACACTGCAATGTCGCCATTATTCGTAGTTATGTTCATAAAGCAAAAATCGCAGAAGATATTAGCGAAGCACTACAAAAACTTGCTGTTACTCATTCATAATAATTATTGAGGGAACGAACATGCAGGCTATACTCACTTTCTTATCAGAAATATTTAGTCAACCCGCATTTCTGATGGGGATTATCGCATTTGTCGGCTTAGTGGCGCTGCGCTCCCCAGGTAATAAATTGCTGACTGGCACATTAAAACCGATATTAGGTTACTTAATGTTAAGTGCTGGTGCTGGTGTAATTGTTGCCAACCTTAATCCTCTTGGTGGTATTATCGAAGCGGGTTTTAATATCCGAGGTGTGATCCCCAATAATGAAGCAATTGTTTCAGTAGCGCAGAAATTGCTTGGCGTAGAGACAATGAGCATCCTGTTATTGGGTTTCATTTTTAATTTGTTGATCGCCCGCTTCACAAAATATAAGTACATTTTCCTGACCGGACACCACTCCTTCTTCCTTGCCTGCTTATTTTCTGCGGTACTCCAGGCGGCGGAATTCCGGGGATGGATGCTTGTCGTCATCGGCGGATTTTTGCTGGGTTCGTGGTCCGCTATCTCTCCCGCCATTGGCCAACGCTATACCAAACAGGTCACCGAAGATGGCGGAATTGCCATGGGGCACTTTGGATCGCTGGGCTATTATATCTCCGCATGGATCGCCAGCAAAACAGGTAATCCAGCTAATTCATTTGCGGATACCGAGATTTCAGAAAAATGGGGTTTTCTCCGCGACACCACAGTAACAACCGGTATTGTGATGTTTGTTATCTATTTTATTTGCAGCGCCGTCGCGGGCAATGAATACCTGAGTACAATCACTGACCAAAACATGCTGATTTTCTCTATTCTCACCGGCCTGCAATTTGCAGTGGGTGTTGCCATTGTTTACAACGGTGTACGCCTCATTCTGGGCGATCTGGTACCCGCCTTTCAGGGAATCAGCCAAAAGTTAATACCCAACTCAATTCCTGCCGTTGATTGTGCTGTATTTTTTACCTTTAGTCCTACCGCTGTCGTGGTCGGTTTCATCAGTTCGTTTATTGGCGGTCTGGTCGGCATGTTATTTTTGGGTGCATTCGGCATGGCGCTGATTATTCCAGGCATGGTGCCCCACTTTTTCTGCGGCGGTACATCCGGTGTGTTTGCTGACAAACTGGGTGGGAAGCGTGGCTGCGTTATCGCCTCGTTTATTGGTGGGATCTTCCTTGCGTTTCTGCCTGCGATGCTGCTACCGGCACTGGGCAACCTGGGCTTCGAAAACAGTACTTTTGCCGATTTCGACTTTGCCGTTTGGGGCATCATCATCGGCAATGCGTTTACACATTTTGGTCAAATTACTGTGTATATGATTTGTGCGGTGCTGCTTATCGCGCTGCTGGTGCCTTTCTGCTTCCGTTCTGTTCGTGTGGTGGGAGATACGCTCAGCTATGAGGATCTCATCGCAGGGAAAAAAAATGAATAGGGTTTCATTTTTCCAGACGGGAAGGAAACTTCCCGCTACTGGCGACATTATCAGGAGTTGTTATGGCTATATTGTCCGTAGGGTTTTCATGTTTTGATCAGTTCTTTTTTCTCAATGAATGGCCCCAGGAGAACACGAAGAACTTTAGTCATGATTTCATTGAAAGCGGCGGCGGTCCTGCCGCCAACGCGGCATGGTTGTTAGGCTTATGGGGCGAAGACATTTACTACATCGGGCACTTAAATAAGGACATTTACGGACAACGTATTATTGATGAATTTACCCAAGCGGGTGTCAATACCGATCACATCGTCTTTTCAGATGAAATGATCACCCCGTTAGCCTCAGTACTGGTTAATCGGTTAACAGGGTCACGCACTATCATTACCCGTAAAATGCAAACGCTGCCGTCTCTGACCTATGACCAAAAATTAAAGCTCGATGATTTAGCTGAAAGAATTATTTCCACAGAAGAGCCGGTCACGCTATTAATCGATGGACATGAACCAGAAATAAGCGAGTATCTGTTAAAGAAATTACCTAACGCGCGCGTGGTAATGGATGGTGGGTCATTACGTGATAGCAATATTAAGCTGGCTGCATGGACTGATTTTTTCGTAGTCAGTGAACATTTCGCCCGCGACTATATGGGGTTAGCTTCGCTCAGCACTGAAACGGAACTAAAAACCACCCTTATTGAATTAAATAAAATATGTCGTGGTGAAGCCTTTATTACACTAGGTGAAAAGGGATGTGCATTCTTAAAAAATGGGTTACTGCAAATTGTCCCAGCCTGGGTATGTAATGCAGTAGATACAACCGGCGCGGGTGATGTTTTTCATGGAGCATTTACCTACGGAGTCCATTACTCATGGCATATAGATAATATTATTTTATTTGCCAGTTTGACCGCGGCTATTTCTATTGAGAAAAAAGGGGTCAGGGAATCAATGCCCGATCTGGCCGTAGTACATAATTCATTAAATCACTATGAGAGGAATTTAAAGCAATATTTTGGCGATTAATTCTACGTTATTAAATATTCAGAGGTGATTATGTTAGTTTCTATGAAGGACATGCTTCAGCATGCCCTACGGGATGGTTATGCCGTAGGACAATTCAATATTAATAATCTGGAATGGGTCGGAGCTGTATTAAGTACCGCACAACGACTTCGCTCTCCTGTTATTTTAGGCGTTTCCGGCGGCACGGTTAAGCATATGCTGGGATTGAAATGCATCCATGACGTTGTGGTTAATGCAATGGATTACCTGCAGACAGATATTCCGGTCGCTCTGCATCTTGATCACGGCACAACCCAGGAAGCTTGTGAGGCTGCCATTGAGGCAGGTTTTAGCTCCATTATGTTTGATGGGTCTCACCTTCCGTTCAGTGAAAACCTTGCGATCACCCGCAATCTCGTCGATATCGCTCACTGCAAAGGTATTTCAGTCGAAGCCGAGCTGGGAACAATTGCCGGCAGTGAAGACGGCATTGTGAACTCAAACGTTATCTATGCAGACCCTCAAGAGTGCGCCACGCTGGTGAAAGAAACCCAGGTGGACTGCCTGGCCGCAGCCCTGGGTTCGACGCATGGGTTATATAAAGGCAAGGCTAAACTGGGGTTCACCGAAATGAAAGCTATCGCTGAGTTGGTCAACGTTCCTCTGGTCTTGCACGGTGGAACCGGAATTACCGACGAGGATATGCGTAGGGCTATTTCATGCGGTACAGCAAAAATTAACGTCAATACAGAAAATATGTATGCCTGGTGCCAGGCGGTGAAAGCAATATTTGCCGCAGATACGGGTCACGATGTGAATGATCCCCGGAAAGTGATTAACCAGGGGTTGGTGCCTGTACAGGAAATGATTGCCCAGCGAATTCATATTTTTGGTTCACAGAACAGAGTGTAGATGTCTGTCCGGTGTAGCAACCACGAAAAATACGTTTTCCGAGCGAATCCCCCCGGAGACATTATCCCGGGGGGAATACGGTCATAACACTAGAACGCAAAACACGAACACCCCAACGCACCCCAGAATGCCCGATCATCCGAAACCGGAATCCCGGATTTACGTGCAAGGTCATGCTGATGGCCGTGGACGCCGCAGCTACCGCAACATTGGTGCATCTGTACCATCGCCCCCACTTTCGCGGCGACAGGCGGAGCTGAACGATAATGTCCAGGAACCTTCACTACCGGCGACCAGTCAGGCACCACAGGGATCGCGGGCGGTGCCAGCGGCGTGAAATGCCCGGCGGCATAGACCACTTTGCCATCAACAATGGTCATTACCGACTCGATACCTTTGATCTCTTCCTCTGGCACACTGAAATAGTCTTTTGACAGCACCACCAGATCGGCAAGTTGATCCTTTTCAATGCGACCTTTCTTGCCCTGTTCGCTGGAGAACCAGGCGCTGCCCGCCGTCCACAGTTCCAGTGCCACATCGCGCGCGAGGCGGTTGTTATCATCGTACATCGCCATCCCGCCGACGGTACGTCCTGAGACCAGCCAGTAGAGCGCTGTCCACGGGTTGTAACTGGCCACTCGGGTCGCGTCAGTCCCCAGTCCAACCGGAACGTCCGCCGCCAGCATTTTCGCCACCGGTGGGGTATGTTTCACGGCATCTTTGCCATAGCGATCGATAAAATATTCGCCCTGGAATGCCATGCGGTGCTGAACCGCAATCCCGCCCCCCAGCGCTTTTACGCGCTCGATATTGCGTTCGGTGATCGTTTCGGCGTGATCGAAGAACCAGTGCAGACCATTGAACGGGATATCACGATTCACCTTCTCGAATACGTCCAGCATGCGACTGATGGATTCATCGTAGGTGGCGTGCAGACGAAACGGCCAGCGGTGCTCAACCAGGTGGCGCACCACGCGCTCCAGTTCATCTTCCATACCTTCCGGCAGATCCGGGCGTGGCTGGAGGAAGTCTTCGAAATCCGCCGCCGAAAAGACCAGCATTTCCCCGGCGCCATTGGCGCGATAGAAATCGGTCCCCTGCTCTGGTTTGAGCATATCGGTCCAGCGCTCAAAATCCTCCAGCTCCTGCTTCGGACGCTGGGTAAAGAGGTTATAGGCAATGCGGACCGTCATCTGGTTGTTGCTGTGTAGCTGCTCGATGATCTCGTAATCTTCCGGGTAGTTCTGGAAGCCGCCGCCCGCATCAATGGCGCTGGTCAACCCCAGCCGGTTCAGTTCGCGCATAAACTGACGGGTGGAGTTAACCTGCATTTCCAGCGGCAGTTTTGGCCCTTTCGCCAGCGTCGAATAGAGGATCATGGCGTTGGGTTTGGCGATCAGCATTCCCGTCGGATTACCGTTGCTGTCACGCACGATCTCGCCACCTGCGGGGTCAGGGGTGGCTTTGGTATAGCCCACCGCTTTCAGCGCGGCACGGTTGAGCAGCGCACGATCGTAGAGATGCAGCACAAATACGGGGGTATCCGGCGCCGCTTCATTCAGCTCCTCCAGCGTCGGCATACGCCGCTCAGCGAACTGAAATTCACTCCAGCCGCCCACCACGCGAACCCATTGCGGTGAGGGAGTCCGATCCGCCTGATCTTTAAGCATACGCAGCGCATCTGCCAGCGAGGGAACCCCTTCCCAGCGTAATTCCAGGTTGTAATTCAGGCCGCCGCGGATGAGGTGCAAATGCGAGTCGTTTAAACCAGGGATCACAGTATGACCTTTGAGATCAACAATCTGTGTTCCATCAGCGGCAAAACTCATGACCCGGTCGTGAGAACCGGTCGTCAGAATTTTGCCGTCCTTGATCGCCACGGCTTCCACCTGTGGACTTTGCCTGTCAAGAGTATGAATTTTTCCGTGAGTCAGAATCAATGTGGCAGTTTGAGACATAACAATCTCCTGATAAACCGGTCAGGCCTTTTTCAGCCATCCGGCAAACAGACGGGTTACGATGGGCATCCAGAGCCAGACCACCAGCGCAACCACACAAGCATCATTGAGCAGATGCAGGAGCAACGAGCCCTTCATCGAGGGCAGCACGATGCCGGTCAGCCACGGCACCAGGTTGGTACTGGGAAAAATCACCAGCAGAGTTATCAGGAACTGCTTCCAACGTTTAGGCTGGCGAACATGAGGAGCAGGCGGAGTAAACCAAAACGCCGCTTCCGTATGGATCTCCGTTTTGTCCCCTTCCGCCAGAAGTGGCGCGATCTCTTCGACCAGTTCACGACGCGTATCGGATTGGCTCCAGTTATAGAGATGCTCCAGGGTGTCGAAGCGGATGATGATATTCCACAGATTTTGACCATCCGTTGGGCGAATGACGTTCGCGCCAAGGTGACCAGGAAACTGAGCAGCGATAGGCATGATTTTCCCCAGCCACTGCTCATACCGCTGCGCCTGCTCAGGCTGCAGGGTGTGAGTAATCACCAACGTCACATGTTTGTTCTGCGCCATGAAGAGTTCCTTGCTGATGGATAATGGCGGGATTGCCCCGCCACCGGAATTAAATCTTACGTTCTGGCGCGCCATGCACCATCGTATAGGCATAATCCACACCCATACCGTAAGCGCCGCTGTGCTCACGCACCAGATCCATCACCGCGTCGTAGGTCTCTTTGCGTGACCAGTCGCGTTGGTATTCCAGCAGGACTTGCTGCCAGGTAACAGGAACCGCACCAGCCTGAACCATACGGTCGATTGAACGTTCATGCGCGTCCACAGACGTACCGCCGGAGGTGTCGGTCACCACATACACTTCATAGCCCGCCTCCAGCGCCATCAGTGCCGGAAACGTCAGGCAAACTTCGGTCCACAGTGCAGAGATAATCAGCTTTTTACGCCCGGTCGCTGCAACAGCTTTCACAAAAGCCGCATCTTCCCAGGAGTTCATTGAGGTACGTTCAATGGGTTTGACATCAGGATGAACAGCTAACAATTCCGGCCAGATATAACCGCTAAAACTTTTCGTTTCAACCGAGGTATAAATCACTGGAACATTAAATATTTTTCCGGCTTTGGCTAAGGCAACCGTATTATTTTTCAGTGTCTGACGATCAATATTCGCCACACCAAATGACATTTGCGGCTGATGGTCAATAAAAATAAGCGTTGAGTTTTGTGGGTCAATCAGTTCCCGAATAGACATAGCACACCTTCTTAATCAATAAGTTAAAAGGCAACGGTCTGTAACTGCCGTCAGCAGCAGGATCCTGAATCAGAAAGCTTGTTGAGTATAGCGGGAAATTTCTAACGAGTTATTAAAGAAAACTTACCATCCCGTGAAACTATTAATTCTGTGTTGCGATATATCCTATACAACATCAAAAAAATGCGCATGACTCATCTAATTTCTTCACTGGCATTGTTTTCATTCATTCGGTACAACAGAGAGGTTTAATTTTCAGGATATTTTCTGCTTATGCGCATCAATCTGGATGTTTTGCTCATTCTCGACGCACTCGACAAACAGGGGTCATTTGCCGCGGCAGCCGAATCGCTGTTTAAAACCCCTGCGGCACTGAGTTATATGATTCAGAAGCTGGAAAGCGACCTGAATATCGTATTGCTTGATCGTTCCGGGCATCGGGCAAAGTTTACCGATACCGGCCTGATGATGCTGGAAAAAGGGCGTTTGCTGCTCAGTGCGGCAAAAGATCTCGAAAAACAGGCGTTACAACTGAGCGCTGGCTGGGAAAAAGAGCTGGCAATTGCACTGGATGCCTCCTTTCCCTTTACCACTCTGTTGCCCAGTATCGACGCTTTTAACGCACTCAATAAGCAAACCCGCCTTAATTTCACTCACCACACGCTGGCCGGCTCGTGGGAAGAACTGACTCACAACGGGGCGGATATTATTCTGGGCGCCATTAATGAGCCCCCCACCTCCGCTGCCTGGTCCTACAAAATGCTCGGCACGCTGGATAACGTGTTTGTCGTTGCGCCTCACCACCCTCTGGCAACGGCATCGGAGGGGTTAACAAACGAACAGCTATGTCTGCACCGGGCCATCGTGATCAGTGACAGCGCCCGTTATTGTCAGCCGTTACAGTCCAACCTGATGGACGAACAGGCGCAAATTCGCGTCGATGATTTCCACAGCAAGGTGATGTTACTGCGGGAAGGTATGGGATGCGGGTTTCTTCCCCGACACATTGCCCACCCGTGGCTTGCCACGGGCGAGCTGGTAGAAAAAACGGTTATCTCTTTTCGCCAAAAAGATGTCGCCTATATCGCCTGGCGTAACAGCAGCGAAGGACTGGCGCAGCGCTGGTGGCGGGAAACCTTGCTGGCAAGCCCGGAGATTGCGCGTTTGTATCAGTGACTGCTCCAGATTGAGGCTGAAATCGCGGGCAGCGTCAGAATATCGTCGGCAATCAGTCCCTTACCTTCTTTGTGCTGCCAGTGGCTGACCGCGAGCAAGGGCGATGACGGCAGCACGACTTCGCAGGCCTCTCCCCGGTTAATCGCTACCAGTACACGTTGCTGATTGAGCACCCTCACGAAGACAACGACATGGTCTTCTGCATAAATCACCTGACAACCCCCATGGCGCAGCGCCTGGCTCTGATGACGTAATGAAGCCAGTCGCTGATACAACGCCAGCAGCTGAGCATCCTGCTGTTCTTTCTGCCACGGGAACGGCTTGCGGCAAAAGGGATCGTTATTCCCGTCCAGACCGACTTCATCACCGTAGTAGATACAGGGAACTCCCGGCCAGGTAAACAGCCAGACCACAGCCAGCGGCAGTCGGGCAATATCTTTACCGAGCAGCGATTTAAAACGTGCCGTATCGTGGCTGTCGAGTTGATTAAACATCCGCACTTGCTGCTGATGTGACAAACCTGCACGATAGTTTTCCATCCATGCCATACAGGTCTGGGCATCAATAGACTGCGGATCGTAAGAGATGTCGGTATTGGCGAGGAATCCCCAAACAGGGAAGGTAAAACCGCGATAGTTCATGGCGGCGTCTTCCGCATCGGCCTGCAGCCACTGGCGCGCATCGCCAAAGTGTTCACCAACAATATAGGCTTCCGGCTGAGTCTCTTTCGCCGCTCGCGCGATCCCGGCTACATGCTGAAGGTTATTGCGTGCACCACCGCCTTCACCCAGCATATGCACAACATCGAGCCGCCAGCCGTCCATGCTCCACGGCGCTTTTAGCCAGTGGCGTACAACACTGTCCTCACCGCGATAAATTTCATTCACCAGACTTTCAGAGGAAAAATCCAGTTTGGGTAAACTGGAATACCCCAGCCAGTCCAGCGCCACGCCTTCCGCTGAGAAATGGTACCAGTCTCGCCAGGGAGAACCCGGATTATGACACGCACCGTCCGCGCCCTGATTATGCCTGTCAAACCAGGCATGCGAATCGCCGCTGTGGTTAAAAACGCCATCCAGGATCAGCCGCACTCCCTGCTTTTGCGTGTTATCGCGTAAACGCAGCAGCGCCCTGTCACCGCCAAAGTGTGGGTCAACATGGCGATAATCTTCGGTATCGTACTTGTGTACGCTCGGGGCGCTAAATACCGGATTCAGGTAGAGCGCGGTCACGCCCAATGCCTTCAGGTACGGCAGTTTCTCGCTGATACCGTCCAGGTCGCCACCATAGAATGTGGAGCCACCGGCCTGTGCTGTTAGCGGGTCATCCCACTCTCTTCGCACAATCTCCTGCCCGGCCGCATGATGGAAATAAACATTATCCTGACCCGTTTCTCGCGACTGGCTACGCGCAAAACGATCCGGGAAAATCTGGTAGAAAATCTGATCGGCCACCCATTGTGGGCCATTATCGGGCACATCCACGGCGAACTGTTCCAGCCGCGCGGGCGGAAAACGACTGAACCCCTGTGGGGTAAACCACAGCTGGCGATCAAGCCAGAGCAATTTAAAGCTATAGCGCCGACGCGGCTGTCCGCTGGAGAGATCTATCGCAGCCCGCCATGCGGTAATACCCAGTTGCGGCTGATTGCGCTGCTTATGCATGACCAGCGAAATCTCTTCGTTATCATTTTCTGCGCGTAGCGTGACGCGCTGGGGTGGGTTTTCCCCTGCCAGCCACAACGTAATGGTCAGTTGATCTTTATTTTGCTTAACAAATGGGGCAACCGAAAGGTGCCAGGCGTTCAACATCACGTATCCCCTTTGATGAAAATGAAGTCACCTTGCCATAGCGAAGTGAAGGATCACTCATCATCTGAGTGTTTATTGGGGGAGGAGTTCGGGGGAGGAGAAAAATGCCGGGTGGCGCTGCGCTGATCCGGCCTACACTCTCACGAGTAGGCCGGGTAAGGCAAAGCCGTCCCCGGCAAAAATTTACTGTGCTTCAGCCAGTTGGCGCTCGCGGCGACGTTTGAATACCCACCCTACCAGCAGCAGGATAATCCACGCAAAACCCACATACAGCGAAATACGGGTATCCGGGTGATAACCGATAAGCGCGATGATAAAGACCAGGAATATCAGGCCAACTACGGTCGTAAATACTCCACCTGGCACTTTAAATTTCAGCGCGTTAACCTCTTCTGGCGGCAGACGGCGGCGGAAAGCAATCTGCGACAACAGGATCATAATCCACACCCAGACCGTGGCAAAGGTTGCCAGCGACGCAATCACCAGGAAGACGTTTTCCGGCATGATGTAGTTAAGATATACCGCAAACAGCAGGGCGATCGTCATCACCATGACCGTTACCCATGGCACGCCACGACGCGAGGTTTTGGCGAACATTTTGGGTGCGCTGCCCTGCTCAGCCATGCCGTGCAGCATACGACCCACGCCAAAGACGTCTGAGTTAATCGCCGACAGCGATGCCGTCAGTACCACAAAGTTCAGGATACCTGCAGCAAAAGTAATCCCCATATGCTGGAAGGTCAGAACGAACGGGCTACCGTTGGTGCCAACCTGATTCCATGGGTAGATAGACATAATGACGAACAGCGTGCCCACGTAAAATACCAGGATACGCATCGGTACAGAGTTAATCGCACGCGGGATAGATTTTTCCGGATCTTTTGCTTCTCCCGCGGTGATGCCGATAATCTCAATCCCGCCATAGGCAAACATCACCATTTGCAGCGACATCACCATACCGAGCCAACCGTTACTGAAGAATCCGCCGTTGCTCCACAGGTTGTGGATGCCCGTCGGTTGACCGCCGTTGCCAATGCCCCAAATGATGATGCCGAAACCGGCGACAATCATGATGATGATGGTGGCGACTTTAAAGAACGAGAACCAGAACTCCAGTTCGCCAAAGACCTTCACGCTCATCAGGTTGATGGCGCAGATAATCAGCACCACGCTGAGCACCCAAATCCAGTGCGGTACGGCCGGGAACCAGACGCCCATATAAATACCGAAGGCGGTCACATCGGCAATGGCGACAATCAGGATTTCAAAACAGTAGGTCCAGCCGGTAATGTAGCCCGCCAGCGGTCCGAGGTTTTCCTGCGCATAGCGCGAAAAAGAGCTGGCAGCAGGGTTATGAACAGACATTTCGCCCAGCGCACGCATAATAATGTACGCCGCAACACCCCCGATAAGATAGGCCAAAAGCACACTTGGCCCCGCCATTTTGATGGCATCGGCCGAGCCGTAAAACAGCCCGGTACCAATTGCTGAGCCTAATGCCATAAAGCGGATGTGCCGGGTGCTCAACCCACGCTTTAGCTTGTTATTACTTTCCATCGATTCCTAACCTGTTAACACAATAAAAAAACCACGGGGCCATATGAATAGCCCCGTGGTTAAAACTTATTGTCAGTGATTTTAGTGTGCGCTTGAGGTCACCTGGCGACCCGCTGCGCGATCCCAGATAACTGCCAGGACCACCATCACGACTGTTGGCATCAACCACGCCAGACCTTGTTCCGCCAGCGGTAAACGCTGGGTCCAGGCCGGTAAGACGTCGCCAATTGCAGAAGCTTTAATGCCATCAAGGATACCAAAAATCAGGCTGATAAACATCGCAGGTGCAATGACGCGGGAAGAATTATGCCACCATGAGCGGGTAAAGCTTAATACAACCAGTGCGATACATGGCGGATAGATAGCCGTCAGCACCGGAATGGAAATCTGAATCAGGTGGCTCAGGCCCAGGTTAGAAACCACCATCGAGAAGCCGCCGAGGATAAACACCAGCGTGCGATAAGACAGCGGAACGTACTGAGCAAAGAACTCGGCACACGCACAGGTCAGGCCAACTGCCGTCACCAGACACGCGATAAAAATCAGTGCCGCCAGCAGGAAGCTACCCGCGCCACCGAAGGTATGCTGAACATATGCATGCAGAATCGCAGCGCCGTTAGCAGACTGATCGACCAGCGTCGCACTGTCAGAACCCAGACGGAACAAAGCGAGGTACAGCAACGTTAAACCGACACCCGCCATCAGGCCAGCCCAGACGGTGTAACGGGTCAGCAGGCGCGCTTCCGTTACGCCACGCGAACGCGCTGCGTTAACGATAACAATCCCAAAGACCATCGCACCCAGCGTATCCATCGTCAGATAGCCGTTGACGAAGCCATTAGAAAACGCGGCCGTTTGATAGGCTTCCATCGCGTTGCTGATCGGACCCGCAGGCCAGACAATCGCAGCAACAGAAAGCACAACCAGCGCGATAATTTTCAGCGGCGCAAGGAAATTCCCCACGGTATCCAGCAACTTGCCCGGATAGAGAGACACCAGAATCACAATCGCGAAATAGACCACGCTGTAGATAAACAACGGCAGCGCGGAGTCACCGGTCAGCGGCGCAATCCCCACTTCAAACGAAACGGTTGCGGTACGCGGCGTCGCAAATAACGGCCCTACGGCCAGATAGCAGACGGTAGCCAGCAACAGACCCGCAACTTTACCAATAGGCGTGCTTAAGCTGTCCACACCGCCGCCCACTTTCGCCAGCGCGACAACGGTAAGCACCGGAAGGCCAACAGCGGTAATCAAAAAACCAAAAGCCGCAGTCCAGACGTGTTCGCCAGCCTGCAAACCAACCATGGGAGGGAAAATAATGTTACCTGCACCAACGAACAGTGCAAATGTCATAAATCCCAAAGCGATAATATCGCGCGATTTTAACTGATGGGTCATAAAGTCTTACTGCCTGTGGATGTGTATGTGGTGTTAAAAAAGTTAAATTTTCTGCCTTTCCCTGTGGGACGATACAGCGGCATTTTTAAGCAATTCCAGCGGGAAATTCTCCCAGCATGGCGCGGCGAAGAATAGTTTTTCGATTTACCGCGTAAATGCAGTCGGTATGACAGCACATGGTGCGCAATTTAAACGCTTATAACGTTTTAAAGCAAGGTGGGATCTAAAAACCAGAACAATATAGCGACATGAAAAATCAGGTTAGCACAAAACACCATTCTCTGGAAAAAGTCATGGGTAATCATGCGAACAAAAAACAATCAAACGTCGTAAAATTCAGCCTGCAATTATTGACGTCAAAGAAAAAAGCCAGCTTACGCCGGCTTTTGGAAAGATAACCTTACGAACACGTTTTAGCTGTTATTTTTGGCAATTAAACGTTCCGCGAGCACAAAGCTAAATCGCGTCCCTTTGCCCGGCGTGCTCTCGATATTCAATCGACTATCGTGATGATGCAGGGCATGTTTCACAATCGCCAGCCCCAGCCCGCTACCGCCCGTTTGCCGGGATCGCGCTTTATCCACGCGGTAAAAGCGCTCGGTCAGACGCGGGATATGCTCCGGCGCGATGCCAGGGCCGTTGTCTTCGACGCTAAACTCCGCCCCTTGCGTGACATGCTGCCAGCGCACGGTGATATGCGTTCCTGCTGGCGTGTGGTTCACGGCGTTATAGATAAGATTCGAGATCGCGCTACGCAGTTGCTCTTCATTACCCAGCACACTCAGATGGCTATCAACATCAAAGGTAAACGTATGTTTATGCTGGCTCAACGTTTGCGCTTCGTGTTCAACCACCCGCAGTATCATCGGCACATCGACCTTTTCATTCAGCAGTAGCGCCGGTGCAGCCTCAATTTTCGACAATGTCAGCAGTTGCTTCACCAGGCCTTCCATACGCTGCGTTTGCTCACGCATGGTGTGCAGCGCTTTTTCTCGCGTCGCGCCTTCTAAGGGGTGCTCCTGCATCATTTCCAGATAACCTTGCAGCACCGTCAGCGGCGTGCGCAGTTCATGACTGGCGTTAGCGAAAAAGTTGCGCCGCGATCCTTCCAGTTGGTGCATCTGGGTGACATCACGCGCCACCATCAGCAATTGCTTATCGGTGTACGGCATGACCCGAATTTCCAGATGCCGTCCGGTATTGAGTACCAAATTGAGCGGACGGCTAAAGTCGCGTGTTTTCAAATACAAAGCGAATTCAGGGTAGCGAAGCAGGTTAAGAATGTTTTGCCCGCTATCATCCGGCCAGCGTAGCCCTAATACCTGCTGCGCCAACCCGTTACACCAGAAAATACCGCCCTCTTCTGTGGTCAGAACCACCGCGTCAGGCAGTGATTCAGCCCCGCTGCGAAAACGTTTAATCAGATTCCCCAGTTCACGACGGCGCTTTTTGTTACGCAGTTGCATTTGATGCAGGCCGTACAACAGCGGCTCCCAACTGCCGCGACCCGGCGGGGGCGTCATACTCATATCGACCCACAGCCACCAGGATAGACGCAATAAATTCCAGAAATGCCAGATAAGCAGTCCCGTTACCGACGCCAGTAAAAACCAGGGCAGATAACCGAAAAAAGCACTGAGGATAAAAGCCGGTATGCAGCAAAGTATCAGCTCCAGTACCAGCCTTTTCCATGACAATCGTTCA
Organism: Citrobacter sp. Marseille-Q6884; assembly: GCF_945906775.1. NCBI lineage: Bacteria > Pseudomonadati > Pseudomonadota > Gammaproteobacteria > Enterobacterales > Enterobacteriaceae > Citrobacter > Citrobacter sp. Marseille-Q6884. The sequence continues at coordinate 2,286,904 of NZ_CAMDRE010000001.1, read as the reverse complement.
AGCAAACGTCATACTCCCTTTATAGCCTGGTCCATCAGGCTTTTATTCTTACCCATCAGAAACGCGTCGAAAAACGATATCCCGTCCCGCGCACCGTCTGGACCATCCGATCGTGCCCGCTGTGCTCCAGCGCCTTACGCAACCGGCGAATATGCACATCAACAGTCCGGTCTTCTACATAGACATTGGTGCCCCAGACATGATTAAGCAATTGCTCGCGGCTGTAGACGCGCTCAGGATGGGTCATAAAGAAATGCAGCAGTTTGAATTCGGTGGGTCCCATATCCAGCGGGTCTTCGCCGGTCATCACGCGATGCGAGGTGGGATCAAGGCTTAGCCCCTGCATCTCAATAACCTCTTCAACCGCCATGGGCGAAATACGACGCAACACAGCTTTAATACGCGCGACCAGCTCCTTGGGAGAAAACGGCTTAGTAATATAGTCATCCGCGCCGGTTTCCAGACCGCGTACGCGATCCTCTTCTTCCCCTCTTGCGGTCAACATCATCACGGGAATGTCCCGCGTCATCGCTTCGCGCTTGAGATGTTTAATGAACTGCAGGCCCGACCCGCCTGGAAGCATCCAGTCAAGCAGGACGAGATCCGGCCAGGGTTCATTGAGTTGGTTCACAGCACTGTCATAGTCTTCGGCTTCTACGGGTTGAAAACCGTTTTGCTCGAGCACGAAGCAGACCATTTCACGAATTGGAGCTTCATCTTCTACGACCAGAATACGTCTCGCCATGATTTGCCCTGTTTTTTTAATTAAACCGTTTATATCAATACGCTGTCATTATGCGTCAGATTTATGACAGATTTATGAAAAGATAATCCAGGTTTACTGCAGGCGGCTGAATTATGACAGTCTGGAGACAAGATATTCCGACTCATGCAGGGTTATCCCGTCATACTTCAAGCCGCATGTGCGTTGGCAGCGCTCGCTCACCCGAATCACTTACCTGAGTAAGCTCATCGGGATTCACTTGCTTGCCGCCTTCCTGCAACTTGAATTATTTAGGGTATATAATCCCACCCATTGTTTTTTTGCCATGGAATTCATATGCGCATCCTTCACACGTCTGACTGGCATCTGGGCCAAAATTTCTACAGCAAGAGCCGCGCCGCGGAGCATCAGGCCTTTCTCGACTGGCTGCTGGAAACGGCACAAACCCACCAGGTGGATGCGATCATTGTGGCAGGTGATATTTTTGATACCGGCTCACCGCCGAGCTACGCCCGTGAGTTGTACAACCGCTTTGTTGTCAATCTGCAACAAACTGGCTGTCATCTGGTCGTACTGGCGGGTAACCACGACTCGGTCGCCACACTCAATGAATCCCGCGATATTCTGGCATTTCTGAACACCACGGTGGTGGCCAACGCGGGTCATGCACCGCAGATCCTACAACGCCGCGACGGCACGCCGGGCGCAGTATTGTGTCCGATCCCCTTTTTGCGCCCACGAGACATTGTCACCAGTCAGGCGGGACTCACCGGGGGCGAAAAGCAACAACATCTGCTGGGAGCGATTACCGACTATTACCAGCAGCAATACCAGGATGCCTGTACGCTGCGCGGCGAGCAGAACCTGCCCATCATTGCGACCGGGCATCTGACGACCGTCGGCGCCAGTAAAAGTGACGCGGTACGTGACATCTACATTGGGACGCTGGATGCCTTTCCGGCACAAAATTTCCCACCTGCCGATTACATTGCGCTGGGACATATTCACCGGGCGCAGAAAATCGGGGGAACGGAGCATATTCGCTACAGCGGTTCCCCAATTGCCCTCAGTTTTGATGAATGCGGTAAAAACAAATGCGTTCATCTGGTGAGCTTCGAGGACGGAAAATTGCACGCCGTTGAAAATCTCACTGTACCGGTCACACAGCCTCTGGCCGTCCTGAAAGGCGATTTAGCCGCCATTACCGCACAGCTTGAACAGTGGCGTGGCGCGGAGCAACAGCCGCCTGTCTGGTTGGATATCGAAATCACCACGGATGATTACCTCCATGATATGCAACGCAAAATTCAGGCTCTGACCGAAAATCTGCCAGTAGAAGTTTTGCTGGTACGTCGCAGTCGGGAACAGCGCGAGCGCATTATGGCGAATGAACGACGCGAAACCCTGAGTGAACTGAGCGTGACGGAAGTCTTTGACCGCCGTCTGGCGCTGGAAGAACTGGAAGAGCCGCAACGCGAGCGCCTGAATCACCTGTTTAGCGCCACGTTACAGACACTCGCCGGAGAGCATGAAGCATGAAAATACTCAGCCTGCGCCTGAAAAATCTGAACTCCCTGAAAGGGGAATGGAAAGTTGATTTCACGGCAGAACCGTTCGCCAGCAACGGATTGTTCGCCATCACCGGTCCGACGGGAGCCGGGAAAACCACGCTGCTGGATGCCATTTGCCTTGCGCTGTACCACGAAACGCCACGCCTGAGTAATGTCTCGCAGTCGCAAAATGACCTGATGACGCGCGACACGGCGGAGTGTCTGGCGGAGGTGGAATTCGAAGTCAAAGGGGAAGCCTATCGCGCATTCTGGAGTCAGAACCGCGCGCGTAATCAGCCGGAAGGTAATCTGCAGGTTCCCCGCGTAGAACTTGCCCGCTGTGCCGACGGGAAAATCCTCGCCGATAAAGTCAAAGATAAACTGGAGATGACCGCCGCGCTTACGGGTCTGGATTACGGACGCTTTACCCGTTCGATGCTGCTTTCACAGGGGCAATTCGCCGCGTTTCTTAACGCCAAACCAAAAGAACGCGCCGAACTGCTTGAAGAGCTGACCGGTACCGAGATCTACGGCCAAATCTCCGCGATGGTGTTTGAAAAACACAAAACCGCCCGCACGGAGCTGGAAAAGCGGCAAGCACAGGCCAGCGGCGTGTCTCTGTTAGCCGTCGAGCAGGTGCAATCCCTCACAGAAAGTTTGCAGGTACTCACTGACGAAGAAAAACAACAACTTGCCCGCCAGCAGACCCAGCAACAGCACCTTAACTGGTTAATTCGGCAAAATGAGCTACAGGCAGAAATAAACCGCCACCAGCAGGCCTTACGTGCGGCGCAAGAAGCGCAGGAAAAAGCCCAGCCGCAACTCTCAGCGCTCAGTCTTGCGCTGCCTGCCAGATCGTTACGTCCACACTGGGAGCGTATTCAGGAACAAACCGCTGCGCTGAGTCGCACACGCCAGCATATTCAGGAAGTGAATGCTCGCTTACATCGCAGCTTAGCGCTGCGCGCGCGTATCCGTCAGCATGCGCAAAAGCAATCCGTCACGATGCTCACCGAACAACAGACGCTCAGCGACTGGTTGAATCAACATGATCGTTTCCGGTTGTGGAGCAGCGAAATTGCGGGGTGGAAAGCACTGTTAGCTCAGCAGGTTGAGGCCAAAACTCAGCTCCTTCAGTGGCAAAAACGACGAGAAAACGACACGCGTAAACTGGACGCCCTTCCTCAACCAGAACTGACGCTCACGGCCGAAGACGTCACTGCCGCACTGGCGCAACACGCGCAAAGCCGTCCGCTACGTCAGCGTCTGAGCACGCTTCATGGACACATCGCGCCGAAGCAAAAACAGTTAACGCAGCTACGCGCCGACCTGTTACAGCGACAGCAGGATCTGACTCAACGCAACGCCATCCTTGCCGATAAACGCCAGCGCTATAAAGAAAAAAATCAGCAACTTGCCGATGTGAAAACCATTTGCGAACAGGAGGCGCGCATTAAAGATCTGGAAAGCCATCGGGCGTCATTGCAACCCGAACAACCTTGCCCTCTTTGCGGCTCCACCACGCATCCGGCGATTAAGGCTTATCAGACGCTCGAACTGAGCATCAACCAGACGCGACGTGAGGCACTGGAAAAAGAGGTCAAAACGCTGGCCGATGAAGGCTCAACGTTACGCGGGCAGCTCGACGCGATCACGCAGCAGTTACAGCGCGATGAACGCGACATACTGGCGCTTTCACAGGAAGAGCAAGCACTCACTCAAGAGTGGCAAACTGTGATCGCCAGTCTCAACATTACGCTGCAACCCCAGGACGATATCGCCCCCTGGATAGCCGCCCAGGAAGAACATGAGCAGCAGCTTCACCAGTTGAGCCTGCGTCACGCTCTGCAGGCGCAAATCACCGCGCAATCAGAACAGATATCTCAACTCCAGCAGCAGATCCTTCAACGCCAGAGCACATTAGCGTTTGAACTTAGCCGCAATGGCCTGTCCCTGCCTGCCGATGGCGAAGAAACGGCGTGGCTCAGTGAGCGGGCAAATGAAGCGCAGCTGTGGCAACGCCGCCAGACCGAACTCACCGATTTGCAGGCGCGGATGGCACAGCTTGCACCGCTGCTGGAAACACTTCCTGAAGCCGAAACCACCCCGGAAAGTGATGAACATCTGTCACTGGAAAACTGGCGGCAGGTGCACGATGAGTGCCTCTCTTTACAGGCTCAGTGGCAAACACTGCAGCAACAGGAAGCTCTGGAAACTCAGCGCGCCGCCGACATGCAGGCGCAGTTTGATACCGCCCTACAGGCCAGTATCTTTCGCGATCGCGACGCCTTTCTTGCCGCCCTGCTGGATGAAGAAACATTTAACCGCCTTGAGCAGCTCAAACAATCGCTGGAAAGTCAGCTACAGCAAGCACAAACGCTGCTGACGCAATCGACGCAGGCGCTGGAGATGCATCAACAGCAACCGCCTGCCGACGCGGATCTCACGCTCACGGCGGAACATCTTCGCGAAACGCTGGCGCAACTGGCTCAGCAACTGCGCAATAACGCCACGCAGCAAGGCGAAATTCGCCAACAGCTCAAACAGGATGCCGAAAACCGGCAGCAGCAGCAGGCTCTGATTCTGGAGATTGAAAAACTCTCAGAGCAGGTCGAAGACTGGGGCTATCTGAATGCGCTGATCGGATCTAAAGAGGGCGACAAGTTCCGCAAATTTGCCCAAGGGCTGACGCTGGATAATCTGGTGTGGCTTGCCAACAACCAGTTAACCCGCCTGCACGGTCGCTACCTGCTTCAACGCAAAGCCAGCGAAGCGCTGGAGCTGGAGGTCGTTGATACCTGGCAGGCCGATGCCGTTCGCGATACCCGTACACTTTCCGGTGGTGAAAGTTTCCTCGTCAGTCTGGCACTGGCACTTGCGTTGTCCGATCTGGTCAGCCACAAGACGCGAATAGACTCTCTGTTCCTGGATGAAGGGTTTGGCACGCTGGACAGCGAAACTCTGGACACCGCGCTGGATGCACTGGACGCGTTGAATGCCACGGGCAAAACGATCGGCGTGATCAGCCACGTCGAGGCCATGAAGGAGCGCATTCCCGTGCAGATTAAAGTCAAAAAAATCAACGGACTGGGTTACAGTAAACTCGACAGGATGTTTGCGGTGGAATAATGGTTGTGCCGGATCCTTCCGGCACTGCATATAGCACGATCGTCAATGCACAAAGACGGATAAACAATAGCAATCACCTTGCCTTATCCGCAAGCTATCTCTTTTTAGCGGTGAATATTCACCGCTGTGGCGCAAATCCTGCGCCTTTCCTTTTGGCAGGTGGTATGAATAAAGTCATTTTTTCGTTGGCGTTGGGAACGTTTGGCCTGGGCATGGCCGAATTTGGCATTATGGGCGTGTTAACTGAACTGGCGAGGGATGTGGGCATTTCCATTCCCGCAGCGGGTCATATGATCTCGTTTTACGCCTTCGGCGTTGTGCTCGGCGCACCGATTATTGCCGTTTTTTCCGGGCGCTTTTCTCTCAAACATATTCTGCTGTTTCTGGTCACGCTGTGCGTGGCAGGCAACGCGATATTCGCGTTCTCTTCCTCCTCGTTTATGTTGGCAGTGGGCAGATTGATTTCTGGATTTCCACATGGCGCATTTTTTGGCGTCGGGGCAATCATTCTGTCGAAACTGGCCCGACCGGGGAAAGTAACCGCGGCCGTTGCAGGAATGATATCCGGTATGACCGTCGCCAACCTGATCGGCATTCCCATTGGAACTTATCTCAGCCAGGCATTCAGTTGGCGCTACACCTTCCTGCTGATCGCGGTTTTTAATCTCGCGGTGATTCTGTCGATTGTCTTTTGGGTGCCAAATATCAAGGATGAGGCGAAAGGTAAACTGCGCGAACAATTTCACTTTCTGAAAAGCCCCGCTCCGTGGTTTATCTTTGCTGCCACAATGTTTGGCAACGCAGGCGTTTTCGCCTGGTTCAGCTACGTGAAGCCGTACATGATGTATATTTCCGGGTTCTCCGAAACGCTGATGACGTTCATTATGATGCTGGTTGGACTGGGAATGGTGCTCGGCAACCTGTTAAGCGGTCGGATATCGGGTCGGTACACGCCACTACGCATTGCCGTGGTGACGGATTTCGTGGTGGTGCTGGCGCTGTTAATGCTGTTTTTCCTGGGTGGCATCAAAGCCGCGTCGCTGACATTTGCCTTTATCTGCTGCGCGGGTCTGTTTGCCGTGTCGGCACCGTTGCAAATTTTACTGCTGCAAAATGCCAAAGGCGGTGAACTGCTGGGTGCCGCCGGAGGGCAAATAGCCTTTAATCTTGGCAGCGCGATTGGCGCTTACTGCGGCGGCATGATGCTGACGTTGGGTTTGGCGTACAACTATGTCGCGCTTCCGGCCGCACTGCTCTCGTTTTCCGCCATGTCGTCACTGCTGCTGTACGGTCGCCTGAAGCGCAACGTACAGCAGATCGCGCCCACTGCCGGATAGCGCCCGTAAGCGCATCCGGCCAACGCGATTATGACACTTGCGGCCACAACCAGGCCGCACCGCGTACGCCGCTGGAGTCACCGTGCAGCGCTTTGCGTAGCGGTGTTTCACACTCACCGCCAAAAACAAACTGCTTAATTAACGACGGGACATTTTGATACAAGCGATCCACGTTGCTCATTCCGCCGCCCAGCACAATGACGTCAGGGTCGAGAATATTCACCACATGCGCCAGTGATTTCGCCAGGCGCAATTCATATCGGCTTAGCGCCTGCCCGGCGATAGGGTCCTGCTCATTGACCAGACGAATAATTTCGCTGCCTTTCAGTGCATGACCGCTCAGACGGTGGTAATCCGTGGCAAATCCGGTTCCTGAAATAAAGGTTTCAATGCACCCCTGCTTGCCGCAATAGCAAGGCACTTCCTGGCGATAACGCAGCTCATCCTCATCCATCCACGGCAAGGGATTATGCCCCCATTCGCCCGCCGTGCCGTTGCCTCCCGTATGCGCCCGACCATTCAGCGCCACGCCGGAGCCACAACCGGTGCCGATAATCACCGCAAAAACGGTTTGCGCGCCAGCCGCCGCACCGTCTACCGCTTCTGAGACAGCGAGACAGTTAGCATCGTTTGCCAGCCGCACTTCACGGTTCAATCGCGCACTTAAGTCTTTGTCAAACGGCTGGCCGTTGAGCCAGGTCGAGTTGGCATTTTTCACTACGCCAGTGTAAGGCGAAATCGAACCGGGTATCCCCATGCCCACGCTTCCCGTCTGCCCGGTCGTTTTTTCCGCCATCTCCACCAGCTTTGCAATCGTCTCGATGGTTTGCCGGTAATCATCGCGCGGCGTAGGCAGGCGATGGCGAAACAGCTGTTCGCCCGCATCGCCAAGCGCGATAACTTCTGTTTTCGTGCCGCCTAAATCGATTCCTATACGCACACATTGCTCCTCATTTTTAGGGAATATCAACAGAGTAGAAGCGAGCATTGTGTTAGGCAATGCAAGCCCGCCGACAATTCGTTATTATGCCCGCTGGATTTAACGACAAGGCCGTGGAAATTATCATGCTGTGGTTCAAAAATTTAATGGTTTACCGTCTTAGCCGCGATGTTTCTTTGCGCGCCGAAGAGATGGAAAAACAGCTAGCCTCAATGACATTTACCCCTTGTGGTAGCCAGGATATGGCAAAAATGGGCTGGGTTCCGCCGATGGGATCGCACAGCGATGCATTAACGCATACCGCCAATGGCCAAATCATTATCTGCGCCCGCAAAGAAGAAAAAATTCTGCCGTCGCCGGTTATCAAGCAAGCGCTGGAAGCAAAAATATTCAAGCTGGAAGCCGATCAGGGTCGCAAACTCAAAAAGACCGAAAAAGATTCGTTGAAAGATGAAGTGCTGCACTCATTGCTGCCGCGCGCATTCAGCCGCTTCAGCCAGACAATGATGTGGATTGATACCGTCAATGGTCTGATCATGGTTGACTGCGCGAGCGCGAAGAAGGCGGAGGATACGCTGGCGCTGCTGCGCAAAAGCCTCGGCTCACTGCCGGTCGTGCCGCTGGCGCTGGAAACGCCTATCGAGTTAACGCTTACCGAATGGGTCCGTTCCGGCACCGTCGCTCAGGGTTTCCAGTTGCTGGATGAAGCCGAACTGAAAGCCTTGCTGGAAGATGGCGGCGTGATCCGTGCGAAGAAACAAGATCTGGTCAGTGATGAAATTGCCGTGCACATTGAGGCCGGAAAAGTGGTCACCAAGCTGGCACTCGACTGGCAGCAACGTATTCAGTTTATGATGTGTGACGATGGTTCGCTGAAGCGTCTGAAATTCAGCGACGAACTGCGCGATCAGAACGAAGATATCGACCGCGAAGACTATGCTCAACGTTTTGATGCCGATTTCATCCTGATGACAGGGGAACTGGCGGCGTTGATCGCAAGTCTGGTGGAAGGATTAGGCGGCGAAGCACAGCGCTGAGTTGGTCAACGCTATATTGTAAGTCTGAGAGATGTAAGCCTGATAAGCGCAACGCTATCAGGCTTTTCATTTTTACAAATAGCGGCAAAGATAGGATGTTGGCTCTGCCACCTGCAGATGAAACTCACTCTGCCCGGGCACGTTGAACACCTCTCCCGCAGCATACACTTTCCACTCGGTTTCACCGGGCAGCAACACATTCAGCGCGCCGCTCACAACCGTCATCTCTTCAGGTGCAGCAGTTCCAAAGGTGTATTCGCCTTCTGCCATGACGCCAACGCTGGCGCGGCCAGTACTGCTGCTGGTAAAACCAATCGATTTTACTTTGCCGGAAAAGTATTCATTACTTTGAAGCATACAACTGGCCCTTTCTCATTATTAAGATAAGCACCAATATAGGGGTCTGACGCTCCGCCTGTCACGCAAAATTACGCGAGCAACTCTGAAGCCAGCCGGGCAATCAATACATTAGATAGCAGAACCGGAACATCCAGCGACTTTTGCAGTAAATCACGATGTCGCTGATTAAACCCCAGGCAATCGAGCATGATCACATCGGCTCCCTGCTCAAGAAGATCTTTTCCCGCATCGATCAATTGCTGAACGGAACCGTCAATTGGATTTGCCACGGCATATACCGGCGGCGTTTGTAAGACCTGCCATTTGCTCGCCTGGTCATCCAGCAGTTCAGCAATAGGCACAATAACCCCAACCTGGTGGCCATCCACAATCGACGCCACTAACGGAGGAATAATGCGTAAAGGTTCCAGCAGGATGCTGTTACGGGCCGTCAGGCGGTTAATGACAGCGGTGCTCATCAGCAAAATAACGTCAAAGCCCTGGTTATCCAGCACCTCAACGATACTTTGCAAATCGCGCTCCACTTTCTGGCGAGAAACATGCGCAAGACGATGATCGCTGAGCAATGTTAACAACAACTCTTCACCCGGCGATACCGCGTATTCGGCCATCACCTCTTCCCGCTGCATCTGCCCCAGCAGACTATGGTGGGTAATGTGTTGCTCATCGATATATTCCGTCAAGAGCGGTAGTACCTCACTCATCGGCACAACGCCAATCGTGAGGATAGCCAGCGACGTACTCATTTGTGACTCCACACTCTGCTTACTGCGTCGTAAACTCCCCGACAAATGCCGGGCACTTACCTGCACTACAAATGCTCAAAAGCGTAGCAGCAGATAAGCGAGGCATAATGTAAAGATTCCGAATCATTCCAGTACTACGTTGTTATCGTTTAATTTTCATTTTTCGCTGTCGATGGCGAAGTATGAAAAATGTGATGCCGATTCAAGCCTGCGGGACGTTGAGGACTTAACAGCCGATGCCTGGCATCAGGTTTTATCGGGGTCCTCATAGCGCTTTTTGGCATCCATCGCTTCTTGAGCGGAAGGATGTTCACTGATCAATGAATTGGGTTTAGGGTGATCGGCACGAAGTTGATACCAGGTTACCGTCTGACCTGGCGTCCCTTTCTCAACAGTAACAATCGTCGCTTTCCGCGGATAAGGTGGTTTTGTCGGCATAACGCTTCCTTTTAACGGGATGAGCTTTAAGTATAGACACCACCCTGTAACCGTGACGCGGCCTGCGACAGTCTCTCAAGAATGTCGGCCACCACCTGAGAAGGTTCGTTAGTGGCATCAACAATATAGTGCGCCGTTTCACGATACAGAACATCACGCTGTTCGAGCACTTCCTGCACCTCTTCCGTCAACGGTTTGCCGGTTAAGGTTGGACGTAATCCCTCTTCCGGCGCCGCCTCCAGGCGATTCACCAGTACTGAGACAGGTGCGCAGAGATAAATGACCATGCCATGGCTACGCATGTAGTGACGATTATATTCGGTAAGAATAATGCCACCGCCGGTCGCAATGACCGTTGAAGGGGCGGTAACGGCTTCCAGAGCGGTCGTTTCCTGGGCGCGAAATCCCTCCCATCCCTCTCTTTCGACAATTTCCGCAACGGTCATTTGCACGTGTGACTGCAACCAGTGGTCGGTGTCCACAAACGGGTAGCCGAGCGCCTTCGCGAGCGCCAGCCCGGTTGTCGATTTACCACACCCACGAGGGCCAACAAGAAAAAGAGGTTGTGTCATCACAGAAATTCCCCAGAGAGCCGCAAGCACGCGGGATCTGATGCTGTTAAAGTTATAATCATACCACCAAACTAGTACATCGCCAAAGTGTAAAGAATAAATGCCACAAAGACCAATAAATCAATTAAACCCTACTATAACAAGAATTCATAACGATGAAAGTGTAAAAAATAAGTTACAGACACTATTTTCCACGCTGAACTTCCAACCACCACTTATCAAGCTCAGCCGCAAAATGCTGCCTGTCGCGCGGCGAAAGGCTGTCTGGCCCCCCGGTCTGGATGCCACTGGCACGTAACGTATCCATAAAATCACGCATCATCAGACGTTCGCGGATTGTGGCTTCGGTATAACGTTCACCGCGAGGATTTAGCGCAGCCGCGCCTTTTTCAATGACTTCGGACGCCAACGGTATATCGGCCGTTATCACTAAATCACCGGCGCTACACTGGCGCACAATCTCGTTATCCGCGACATCAAACCCGGCAGGGACGCGCAATGTTCGAATAAAACGCGAAGGTGGGACACGTAAATTCTGATTCGCCACCAAAATGAGCGGCATTTGCATACGCTCAGAGGCTCGGTACAAAATCTCTTTAATCACATTTGGACACGCATCTGCATCCACCCAAATCGTCATATTCCCTCCCCATTCATGTGCAATCGCGCATTGTCTCGTGCTTTTACTTTCCGGCAAAGTGCTGTTTCTCCTTCTGAACACATTCATTCCGCGCTAAGCTTATCTTTCCCAGGTAAAACAATGAATATCACGCATAGGGAGTGACAAGATGGACAAGAAAATTGGGTTTATCGGCTGCGGTAACATGGGTAAAGCGATTCTTGGCGGACTGATCGCCAGCGGCCAGGTACTCCCCGGACAAATCTGGGTCTATACCCCTTCCCCTGACAAAGTCGCCGCGTTGCATGAGCAATACGGTATTAATGCGGCGCAATCCGCGCAAGAAGTGGCGCAAATCGCCGATATCGTTTTTGGGGCCGTAAAACCGGGCATCATGATTAAGGTGCTCAGTGAAATTACCTCCAGTTTGAACAAGGACTCCCTGGTTGTCTCTATTGCGGCTGGCGTGACGCTGGATCAACTTGCCCGCGCTCTGGGCCATGACCGTAAAATTATCCGCGCAATGCCAAACACGCCATCACTGGTCAATGCAGGAATGACCTCCGTGACGCCAAACGCGTTAGTGACGCCGGAAGATACGGCGGACGTGCTGAATATTTTCCGCTGCTTTGGTGAAGCGGAAGTGATTGCAGAATCGATGATTCACCCGGTTGTCGGCGTTAGTGGTTCGGCGCCTGCTTACGTCTTTATGTTTATCGAAGCGATGGCAGATGCAGCCGTTCAGGGTGGAATGCCCCGCGCGCAGGCGTATAAATTCGCGGCGCAGGCGGTGATGGGTTCGGCGAAAATGGTCCTTGAAACCGGCAAACATCCTGGAGAGCTGAAGGATATGGTGTGCTCACCAGGCGGAACCACCATTGAAGCCGTTCGCGTCCTGGAAGAACGCGGCTTCCGTTCTTCAGTAATTGAAGCGATGGTGAAGTGCATGGAACAATCGGAAAAACTCAGCAAATCCTGAGTGGATAACCGGACGTCAGGCCGCCGCTTCAGTGCGGTTACGTCCGGAATTCTTTGCTTTGTAGAGCGCCATATCAGCCGATTTTAACCATTCCCGATAGTGTTCAGTTTCCGTGGTCAGCGGCGCAACGCCGACGCTAATACGCAAGGCAACCTGCGGAGCGCAGGATAACCGCAACTGGCTCAGTCGTTCGTGAACGCGTGACATTGCCGCAATCGCGCTGGTCGCAGGCGTGCCGCACATAATCACCGCAAACTCATCGCCGCCAAAACGCCCTATCACATCGCTGCCACGCAATGTCATTTGCAACTGGCGCGTCAACGCGATAATCGCCTCATCGCCGACATCATGTCCCCAGGTATCGTTGATGCTCTTAAAGTGGTCGATATCAATAATCAGCAATGTCGCGTCGCGCTGATGGCGGCGGCAATTATCAAACTCATTGCGCAGTAAAATTTCCCAATGGCGTCGGTTATAGACCCCCGTCATGCCATCCCGGGTACTCATCACCTGCAATCGTCGTTTATGTTCCGCCAGCTTGATAACCGTCTGATAGCTGACCCACGCAAACAACAGCGGATAAAACACCAGAACCGGCAGAGACAACAGCATGCTCAATTGCGTACTGCTTAAGGCCACGGGGATATCCGTTAGCTGCAACGTCACCAGACATGAGACCACCATCAATACACTGCCCGCGATGAACAATCGCGCACCCCCTGCGCCCATCAGGTTGATGCACATAATCATCAGCAGCGCCGTGGAAGGCAACAGGTTCGCCCCCATGATCCCCATCCACATTCCCGCCAGGATCGCATCCGCTTTTAAGTTAGTGAATTCACTGTGCAGAGGATCTTCTGCTTTGCTCGCCAACTGCCATGCCAGGTGCGGCCAGACAAAAGCCCACCCCACCAACAAAAGCCACCAGCCACCGGTAATCGGTTGTGAGACTAATACTGAAGCAATCGGGAAAAACATCCCCCCCAATCCCACCGCACGCGGCAACCTGATCCGTCGGGCAAATCGCAGTCCGGAACGCTGATGGTCATTTTGATGAAGTGAAATGAACGCTTCATTCGGTAAGACCTTTTTTTGATAAAAGTTTTCATCATTCATCGTATTTGGGAATATTCTGAAACAAATTTCCCAAATTATAGGAAGGGGGCTGACGGCGGAAGTATGATATTTCGGGTGAGCGATTTTCCCTGCTCACCCGTATGTATTACGCCGCTTTTTTCAGGCAGGCACTCATAAACTTGTTGCGATCATCGCCTTTCAACGACTGCTCCGTCGCCTGAACATTGCACTCACGCATCTTCTGTTGCTGTGGTGTCAGGCTCTTTTCCTCTGGCGCAGATTTGCTGTTTTTCAGGCAATCACTCATGTACGCTTTACGGGCATCCCCTTTTAACGTCTTAGCCGTCGCCTGTTGGTTGCAGGTGGTCATACGTTGTTGTTGCGGGGTTAATGTTTTCTCGGCAGCGCCGACCGTGGTTAAAAAAACCACACCAAAAAGCAGAGTCACCAAAAGTATCATTTTCATAGCACCATCCTTTTATGTACGACGATATGTAGATAAGTCTGGCTGCAAACGAAAAAAATACCACCCGGAGGAGAAATCAGTCCCCCGGGTGATGGCTTATTTCAGTCCTAAAGCGGCTTTCATGGTGTAAAACAGATCCGTTTGATCGGTCAGTCCGACCACATTTGCCGCATGTGGCCCATAGGCAGCAATGCGTAACTGGCTACCGGTGTGCTCCTGAGATTCTTCTTCAGAATTGCCGTAGCTGATGACCATCACCGCGCCATCTTTGGTGTTCAGCGCCTGAGTCAAACCTGGCGCTTTGGTATCGGGGGCGACGATCTGGCTGGCATGGGCGTGGTCGGCAGTCACTACCACCAGCGTATTCCCTTCTTTTTTCGCAAAGGCAAGCGCACGCTGCACCGCTTCATCCAGATCGACCGTTTCGCCAATCTGTCCGCACGGGTTGGCGGCGTGATCCTGTTTATCAATGGACGCGCCTTCCACCTGCAGGAAGAAGCCTTTCTCATTTTTGCTCAACAACTCAATCGCTTTATCCGTCATCTGTGCCAGAGTCGGCACGGTATCGTTACGCTTAGGGTTTGGCGTACAGGTGACGGCGGGCTTATCAAGATTCCCGTGATAAGACGCTTTTGGGCCTTCCCAGCGTACCGACATATTGCCGTCAGAGAACAGACCGAGCAGCGGTTTATCCTGATTCGCTTCGGTAATCGCCGCAAGCGTTGCTGCGTCACTCACCATCTGATAACCCCGTGCCTGCGCCTGTTCACGCAGCGTTTTTCCCTGCCATTCGCCCGCGGCTGCGGTTTCCGCGAATGTTTTTGCCCCGCCCCCCAGCGTAACGTCGGCGCGGGCGTTCAACAATTGTTCCGTTATTGACCCTTTGCCGCCTTTTTCCAGCGCATTTGTCGGGCATTTTTCACGGGTCACACTCGGGCCATAGCACTTACGTGAAGTCACATGCGAGACCAGTGCCGCGGGCGTAGCATCCTGCAACTCGGCAGTCGACACATTCCCTGTCGCCAGACCTGCCGCTTTAGCCAGCTCCAGTATCGTGGTGTGATCTTTTTCATGAATATCAACGCCCAGCGCACCATTATAGGTTTTGACGCCGGTCGTCCACGCCGTTGCAGATGCCGCAGAGTCCGTCACATAATCGGGTTTGCCCGTTTTCTTATCCAGAGCATAGTGCGTGTATTGTCCGGTCAACGGTAACGCATCAATACCTTTAAAAAAGCCGCCAGCGCCTTCAGCATAATTTCGCGCAGCCGTAATTTCTGAATCACCCATGCCGTCACCGATCAGCAAAATAATATTTTTGGCCGGTTTATCGCTCAAAGAATCGCGTAACGCCGCCGTCTGATCGGCAACTAATCGACGGGCGCCACCCGGCGTGGTGATATCTCCCTGAGCAGCGCGATTATCTAAAACCGCGATGGAAGATGTTTCTGCATAAATAATCGGGGTAAACAGCAAAGGTAACAGGGCAATAGCGAGAGCGCTTTGTTTCACTTTATTTCTCCATGTATAAATACGGTAAAATTAAAACAAAGCGACTATAAGTATTTGATGTGACACTTTTATGATGATTTGTAGTAGCGCGTGATTGTCGCGACTTCGATACGCTTATGTCGCGCTCCCGCCCGCGTTCTGCATCGCTGACAGAAACGCTGGCGTACGGCTTCCTCCCGCAAATGCGCCTTCAATTTGACGAATCAGTACTTGCTGATCGCTTGTCGCCATATTACGCAGCATTTCCATGATGACACGCTCTAACATTTCTACCTGGGCTGCCAGATCTTGCGACTCTTCTTCTTTTTGGGCGAGCTTAAGCAACAACTCAGTGATGAGGTTTTTCATTTGCGTATTCCCTTAACAAAATATGGGTCACGTTAGCATTATGGCTCACAACTGCCTAGAGGATGAAAGTTGTATTTTGATAAGAAATAAAATATTTTGCGAAAACAATCACAACATAAAATAAGATGAAATAACGCTTGTTGCAGAATTATTCAATATAAAAAAGTAAGAAGCTTAATAATCACACAGATATATAATCCATGATTATGGATTGACTATACTGCGAACAATGCAGGTGACCCGCATTGTTCGCCAGACATTCAACGTGCGCGACGCCGACGCCGCAGCGCGCTGGAGAGTTGCCAGATATTAATAAGCACAATGCTCGCCGTGGCGATAAAGACCCAACGGAAGCCCGCCATCGCCGATACGGTTGCGCCCATTAATGGCCCCGCAACGTTACCCAGATACATAAACGACTGGTTATAACCAAAGATGCGCCCGGTGATCTTATCGCTGGAGTATTTCACCAGCAGCGTCTGCACCGCCGGTAACATCGCGCCATCGGCAAAACCCAGCAGGAAACGTAAAATCCCCAACTGCAATGGCGTTGTAACCCAGGACATGGCGAAAAAGAGCACTACCGCGAAGGACAGCGTCGCCATAAGAATACGTTCTGTCCCAATCCGATCGCCCAGTTTTCCCAGTCGGGGTGCTGAAATCAGCGCCGATACGCCAGGTACCGAGGCAATCAGTCCACTGAGAAATGCAATATTTGTGCTGTCCGGCACCATCGAACGGATAAATAGCGCCAGAATGGGGCCTATCGAGCCATTACAGAGCTGAATAACCATGGTGGTAAAAAACAGGCTAATCACTAACGCCGGATAAGGCAGTGAAGCGAAAACCGCTTTGCCGCTTAAGCGTTCACTTTTTTTGATCGTCGGACGCACCCCCTCTTTAATTAAAAACAGGGTCACCAGAAAACTCACGACCAACAGCGCTGCAGTAATACAAAATACAGCCCGTAAGCCCACATGGTCGGCAATAAATCCGCCCATCAGCGGCCCGCCAATGACGCCGCTAATTTGTGCCGTAGAGAGCGTACTCAGCGCCCAACCACTGCGCTCGCGTGGTACCTGCGAGGCCACCAGCGCCATCGCATTCGGAATATATCCCGACGTTAACCCCATCACACCGCGAAGCAGAAAAAGCTGCCAGACGTTTGTCGCAAATGCCTGCAGTAAAATCGCGATAGCCATGCCTAACGAGGCGCGTAACAGCATCAACTTGCGGCCTTTTCGGTCAGCTAAGCTGCCCCACATCGGTGACACAATGGCAGAAATCAAAAAGGTCACGCTAAAGGTTAACCCGGACCACATCGACAGGGCTTCATGCGAGGTCACCCCAAGTTGGGAAATATAGAGCGGTAAGAAAGGCAGAATTTGGCTGATTGCCAGTCCGGTAAAAAAGCACCCGAACCAAACGGAAATAAGGTTAACTCTCCAGGATTCCATAAGGACTCATACGATAAACGGCAAAAAACTGCGAGCAGCTTAACAAATTACGTCTCTAAACGAAGGTTCTGCGAGCCATTGTCTTGCAGTTTAGTATTTTATCTCCCCACTCATCATATTTGTGACATTCATCACACCAAACCCACAATCATGCCAGGGGATTATGCTTTGCCCTTCCTTCTCAGGTTTGAGCGTGTTTATTCCGCAGCGTTTCACCAAAACAATCTGCCAGAAGCCGAGGAATCCTGCGTTTCGTCGTGGTAATGTATGTGCTTTGCATTCATGGAATGGGTTTTTAAGATGGCAAAGTTGCGGGTAGGAATCGTATTTGGTGGTAAATCAGCGGAACATGAAGTGTCATTGCAATCGGCAAAAAATATTGTCGATGCCATCGACAAGACTCGCTTTGATGTTGTGTTGTTAGGTATTGATAAACAAGGGCAATGGCACGTCAGTGATGCCAGTAACTATCTGCTCAATGCAGACGATCCGGCGCATATCGCCTTACGCCCTTCCGCGACCAGCCTGGCGCAGGTCCCGGGTAAACACGATCACCAGTTGATCGATGCGCAAAACGGCCAAGCGCTGCCAACGGTTGATGTTATTTTCCCGATCGTGCACGGCACGCTGGGTGAAGATGGCTCTCTGCAAGGCATGCTGCGTGTGGCGAACCTGCCGTTCGTCGGCTCCGATGTACTGGGTTCCGCAGCCTGCATGGATAAAGACGTCACCAAACGTCTGCTGCGTGATGCCGGGTTAAACATTGCGCCATTTATTACGCTCACCCGCGCGAATCGCAACACTATCAGTTTTGCCGAGGTTGAATCCCGCCTGGGTCTGCCGCTGTTCGTCAAACCCGCCAATCAGGGCTCATCCGTTGGCGTCAGCAAAGTCACCAGCGAAGCACAGTACGATCAGGCCATCGCGCTGGCATTTGAGTTCGATCATAAAGTGGTCGTGGAGCAAGGGATCACGGGCCGTGAGATCGAATGTGCGGTACTGGGTAACGATCATCCGCAAGCCAGCACCTGTGGCGAGATCGTGCTAAACAGTGATTTTTACGCCTATGACACCAAATACATCGACGATAACGGCGCCAAAGTGGTAGTTCCTGCAGCAATCTCACCAGAGATTAACGACAAAATCCGCGAAATCGCGATCCAAGCCTACCAGACACTGGGTTGTGCCGGCATGGCGCGTGTGGATGTTTTCTTAACTGCTGACAACGACGTGGTGATCAATGAGATCAACACGCTACCGGGCTTTACGAATATCAGCATGTATCCAAAACTGTGGCAGGCGAGCGGTTTAGGCTATACCGATCTGATTACCCGTCTGATCGAACTGGCGCTGGAACGTCACGCTGCGGATAGTGCGCTGAAAACCAGCATGTAACCCCCTTCAGGATGCCCTTATTGGGCATCCTTCGCATCATCTTCTTCCACGCGACGGCGGATAATAAGCCCGGCGAGCCAGAAGCTGATCACCCAGGTAACCAGACCCACCGCGTAGGTTTGCCATCCTTTAGCTTCAAAGCCCAATAATCCCACCACGCCATTCAGAATAAAGATAAGCCCAATGGCAAACGCGTAATAGTGCCAGTCTCGGCGGATTTTTACAGGCAGGTTCATAACAGCTCCGGTGGAAAGACAACATGAGCAGCATCCTCGCATATTTCCTCGTGGACGTCTGTGGCACATGCGGAATTTCTGAAATGTGTCCTGGTTTCACTTAAGGTTAAACATTTGTGACGCTCAACAAAAAACCGAAATCCAGGAATAATCTCGGGCTGAAATTACCATCATTCTGATATTGACAATCCCGATCACCTGTCAGACTCACTGTCAGTTACTGGCATTACGCCACGAAGAGCAGGTTATTTCTGGAGGTCTCTATGGCTGATTTTACGCTCTCAAAATCCCTTTTTAAGGGCAAGCATCGGGATTCCGCCTCCATGCCCGGCAATATTGCGTATGCCTTTTTTGTTCTGTTTTGCTTTTGGGCCGGAGCACAGGTATTAAATCTGCTGTTCCATGCTCCCGGACTGTATGAACAACTGATGCAACTTCAAATGCAAGAGAGCGGACGCCCGCGGGTTGAAATCGGCTTAGGCGTCGGTACCCTTTTTGGCCTGATTCCCTTCCTGGCAGGCAGTCTGATTTTTGGCGTCATCGCCATCATCCTGCGCTGGCGCCATCACAGAGATGACTGAGCCATACATTTCGCCCGGCGATCGTCGACACGTTTAGCAAACCACGCGGTGGTCAAATTACGTGTGATCTTCGGGCTTTCCAGTTGGATTCCTGGCAACATTTCTCGTGGTAACGCTTTACCCGCCTTCGTCTCAGCCAGCTTATAGACTTTCTCATAGAGCGCAGTCTCTTCAAACGCAAGGCTGTCGCCCTTTTGCAGCTGTCGTCGGATGTCGCTCTCACTCATATTCATCTTCCCGGCCAGTTTACGTACCGCCAGCTCGGTTGTACCCGGTTCGTTACTGTCGTAGCGAATCAAATCGCCATCCAGCGCCAGCTTCACACCGCTGGCTTTACTGACTGCATTCTGGAAAGCCGCATTCCGACTGGCATACCAGCCGGCATTAAAATCGGCGAAGCGAAAGATGGGCGCACTGTAGTTCGCCGGATAATTCAGCAGATGGTACGTTCCGAACCACAGTCCGCCACGGCGACTAAACACTTCCTGACGCACTGTTCCTTCCATTTTCCATGGATACCCCGAGGTGTGCTGTTCGGCAAACGCAATGCTGACCTGCATCGGACCACCGGTATGTACCGGATTCAGCGAACCAAACAGCGTCTGCCCCATCGGTACCATGTTGATGAAGTCATCGAAAATAGCGCTAAGTTGCTTTTCCGTTTTCACCGAATCCAGACGCTCGCTGTAGCTTTTTCCCGTCGGGGAGTTAATTTTCAGGGCGGTATGAACCAGAAAAACCGGAACGTGCATACGCTCAGCGCGACGGTCGATCTCTTTCCAGGCTATTTTACTCAGCCCGGGAACCACGGGATCGGCCTGGTAATTGGACTCCTGCTGTGCCACGGCCAGCACCGAACAGACATTCTCGACTGTCGGTGCCAGCTTCTGGCTTTCAAACGTCTTTGCGAGATCGTTCGCCCATGCATCTCTGTCTTTCACGCTGGCGGGCATTTTCTGACGCACCACGCTCGCCACATCGACGGCTTTCTCCCCTTTTTTCAATGGCTGTGAAGGTTGGCTACTACATCCCACCAGCACCAATGCAGCCAGGCAAGACCAGGGGTAAAGACGGGAAACCGTCGACATAACATCTCCTTTTGTTAGCTTAGAGTATGGGTAACTTCCTGAATATCCTGACCATCCAGCTCACGCTCGAAGCTGCGCAGACGTTTATAGATAGACATCAGTTCCACCAATGTGGTCCAGGAGTTAATCAGATACTGGAACGATCCTCGCACCTGACCAAACACGTTGGTGATTTGCGTCATCAGACCGAGCGTAATCGTACCGGCAACAATCGACGGAAACAGCAGGAACAAGCCGAAAACGTTATCAACCTGCAGGTAAAGAATACGGGCAATATTGAAGTACATATAGTGAAAATAGAGGCGGAAATAGTTCTGACGCACCGCATGAAACAACTCACGCACGGTAGGAGGCGTCGCACGGCTGGCATCATCTTCACCGTACACCAGCTCTTTACGGTAAGCCGCTTCTACGCGCTGGTTTTTAAACTCCAGTCCAGGAAGTTTAATCCCCACCACCGCCAGTAGCCCGGTACCCATCAGCGACCAGACAATCGCGGCAATCACCAGACCATAAGGAACATGCCCGATAATCGGCAGATCGGGCACATGCGCAGAGAGTGTGACCAGTACCGGCAAGAAGGCAATCAACGTCATGATCGCGTTGATAAAACTGACGCCCATATCTTCCAGCGTGGAGGCAAAACGCATGGTGTCTTCCTGCACACGCTGCGCCGCACCTTCGATATGCCGCAGATGCTGCCAGTGCGCCATGTAATGTTCGTTCATCGCGGTACGCCAACGGAACACATAATGGCTCACGAAGAAGTTATTCATCACCCCAATGACCACGGCAATCAATGCAATGCCGAGAAAGATCCCCACTTCATGATAGAACTGCTCAATTTTCACCTTATGGGGTGAACTGAGGGCAGTTTGAATCAAGTCATAGAATGGCGCATACCAGGCGTTAACCGCGACCCCAACTTCAACCAGAAACCAGGTCACGAAGATAATCAGCGACGTGCCCAGTATGGACCAGTATTGCCAGCGGTGCGGGCTGTAGAGAAACCAAAACAGTGCGAATACCCCGACGCAAAGAATGTAGTATGCGTAAAAAATCAGGTAATCCAGCGACCAGAATCGTGCCGCGCTGATAGGTACATCACCGGAGGCCCCCGTGATACGGGCTACCCAGGCGCCCCCTCCAGCCTGCCAAAAAACAACGGCGACCAGTGCCCAAATAAATGCCGAAATAAAGAACGGCCCCGGCTTTGGGAAAAAAGACTTAAACATCGTACTCTCCTGCTAACTTCTTATCGTTATGACGACTGCTGTGCATTTGCGACCTTGATGAAGGCGGCAAGACGGCTTACGCCCAAAAACACAAGCTGAAACCGACAATTGTGACCAGAACCCGCGCACTTAGTTCGCAACCCGGCCCTGAAGAATTGTTTCTGTGGTTTTCACATAAGACAGCGTTCCAGCATATTCAGATTATCACAGCGTGAGATCACAAAAGCGAACATCGACTCTCGAGGAAAGACTCACGTTTACTCATCGTTACGTTTTTCACACTATCATTGGCGTATTAGCGCTTTGCAATATGCCGTTCAGTAGTATAAATACGCATACGCACGTCATCCTTATTTACTTCATCTAACTCATGGACACCACCGTTGAAACGTAGTCTGCTTTTTTCTGCCGCGCTGTGTGCGGCGTCATTGACATCTGTCCAGGCGGCACAGCCTATAACCGATCCCGTCTTCGCTTCCGACATCGTTGATCGTTATGCCGACCATATCTTCTACGGCAGCGGGGCTACGGGGATGGCACTCGTGGTGATTGACGGCAACCAGCGCGTCTTTCGCAGCTTTGGCGAAACGCGTCCCGGTAATAATGTTCATCCGCAACTGGACTCCGTGATTCGAATTGCCTCGATTACCAAATTGATGACCAGTGAAATGCTGGTGAAATTACTCGATCAGGGCACGGTGAAACTGAACGACCCGTTGAGTAAATATGCACCACCCGGCGCGCGCGTTCCGACCTATAAGGGAACGCCGATCACCCTGGTGAATCTGGCTACACATACCAGTGCCCTGCCACGCGAACAGCCTGGTGGCGCAGCAAAACGTCCGGTATTTGTCTGGCCGACCCGCGAGCAGCGCTGGAGCTATCTCTCTACCGCCACGTTGAAAGCTGCTCCAGGTTCGCAAGCTTCGTATTCAAACCTGGCGTTCGATCTGCTGGCCGATGCGCTGGGAACAGCCGCCGGTAAACCTTATCCACAGCTTTTTGAAGAGAAAATCACGCGACCGCTCGGGATGAAAGACACCACCTTTACCCCCTCCCCCGATCAGTGTAAGCGTCTGATGATCGCGGAAAAAGGTGCCAGTCCGTGTAACAATACACTGGCCGCGATGGGCAGTGGCGGCGTCTATTCCACGCCTGGCGATATGATGCGCTGGATGCAGCAGTATCTCTCGTCTGATTTCTATCATCGCAGTCAACAGGCCGATCGTATGCAGACGCTGATTTATCAGCGTACACAGCTCACCAAAGTGATCGGTATGGATGTACCTGGCAAAGCCGATGCGCTGGGTTTGGGCTGGGTATACATGGCACCGAAGAATGGCCGACCAGGAATCATTCAGAAAACAGGTGGCGGCGGTGGCTTCATCACTTACATGGCGATGATTCCGCAGAAAAACGTTGGCGCTTTTGTCGTGGTGACCCGTTCCCCACTGACCCGTTTTACCAATATGAGTGACGGTATCAATAATCTGGTGGCAGAATTAAGCGGAAATAAGCCGCTGGTCGTTCCTGCATCCTGATTTAGTACTCAAAAGGCAAACGGTTGATGCTAACCAGTTTGCCTTTGTTCATTTTGATATAATTTCCTTTGCGCAGCGCCGCAAGCACTTCGGCAACGACAGAACGAGATATTCGTGTGCGCTGATGAATATAGTTCATCACGCCTATACGGGAGCGTAGCTCTT
Source organism: Citrobacter sp. Marseille-Q6884 (assembly GCF_945906775.1). Lineage (NCBI taxonomy): Bacteria > Pseudomonadati > Pseudomonadota > Gammaproteobacteria > Enterobacterales > Enterobacteriaceae > Citrobacter > Citrobacter sp. Marseille-Q6884. The sequence continues at coordinate 2,263,372 of NZ_CAMDRE010000001.1, read as the reverse complement.
GATCCCATTCGTTCATCGCAATTAACGTTGCCCGAATTTGTTCGTATGAATTATGACCAATCAACTGTAAATCGCGCAGTTCCAGTGTCTTATTTTGCCATGCTAACCAGCAGAAGGCTTCTCGCCACAGGTGATGCTGCTCAATGATACTGATCGTTTGAGAGGCGGGAAGATGATATCCAGAGCAGTGGCTTTCTGCCATTAACTTATATTGCACATCCGTTCTCATCACACTATCAGCCAGCCCCATAATAAAAGGTGCCTGTGCCATTCCGATAAGAACATCATCGTTTCTTTTCAGAGAGATAATCCCCTCTAAAATAATGAATATATCGTCACTATTTATATCACTGGAAAATAGGGTTTGTTTTTCATTGCAAAACTCGAAACGAGTACCATACCCAGATAAACATTTATTGAGCTTAGCAAACTCATGAAGGGGCTTGCCTACAGACAGCATTCGAGCATCCTTACATTAATGCCCGCCAAATCCTTGACGGGCATTTTAACTTTAATTACCTGTATTTTCGCAGTAAGAAATAGCTTACCAGGTATATTTAACGCCTACGTTTGCAGACCAGTCCTGATCGACATCACCGCCGCCAAGGTAGTTAGCATCGCTGTATGCGCTGAAGTTTTTGGTGAAGCTAAACTGAGTACCCAGTCCAACACGAACCGCAGAACCTTCAACACCGTTGTCAATAGAATCACCGTTTACGTCAGAATCATTGTTTGAGTCGTCGTAAACATAGGCCAGTTTAAAGTACGGCGTCAGCGCCTGATCTTCGCTATAGGTGAAGGTATAACCTGTATCTACACCCAGTTCATAACGCAGGCTGTCATAGGACTGACCATCAACTTTCATGTCGTTGCTGAGCTTATAGTCATCTCCAGACTGGAACAGACCCGATATGCTGCCGTACGGCGTTACGTAGCCAGCATCACCGACTTTCCAGTCGTAACCCAGTTTCAGACCAAAGCCCCAGGCATCAGCAGAAGTGCTGCCATCAACATACTGACCGTCACTCATGCTAGCTGACAGATCGTTGTTGAAGTGAGAGTAACTCATGCTTCCGTCAACAAAGAGGTTATTCGCAAAACGGGCAGAAGAGTAGATATAAGCCGTCTGGCTGTCCTGATCCACCTGACCGGTGCGGTCACTCATGTCACCTTTCGCAAAGCCAGCCGCAGCACCGACAATCCACTGAGCGTAGTTACCTTCAACTTTGGTATCAACACCGACCATGATGCCATTGACATCCTGATCGTAGCTAATGGTGTCGTTATCTGCGTCGAAGCTACCACCAAAGTAGCTCACCCATGCACCACCGTTATCGGCCAGACCATGACGCGCGTTGGTCAGGCGGGTTCCCACGGTATCCTGCTCCAGGTTCCAGATATTGGTATTCGCAGACGGGATGCTCAGCGCCATATTAGCGTAGTCAGTCAGCTCCATCTGCTGCAGAACAACAGTATTGCCGGCCTGCTGAGCCTGATAGGTGTAAGCACCAAGATCCGCTTTATTCGCTGCAGAGAACGTTGCAGTGCTGTTTTTGTCGTTAACGTAGATAAGTTCTTTGCCGTTGTAATTGGCAACAGAGCCTTCACCGGTCGCGTTATCAATACGAACCTTGTAGTTACCGGTTGCAGCAGCAACGTTATCGCCAGCATTATCGACTTCTGATTGATCGCCGGTCCAGGCATCCCCATTACCGTTAATGGTCAGGTGACCCTCTGAGTTCATGGCGATCACACCGTAGCCATAATTAGACTGGGTGATGTCATTAGTACGATCGTTGGTCAGATCAGCGTCCAGCACAAAGCTGTTGCTGTGAATATCGAAGACACCTGCATTAACGTGACCGTAAGTATCGGTGTAACTGGTCAGATTCAGGGTATCTGCCTGCAGAGCATAGGCAGTGCTGTTACCTACATCCAGAACACCGTTGTTGGTTACATTAACGGTGTTAGCATACAAGGCCGCATCTCTGACACCCCAGCCTGCAGCAACATCATCTGCAATCGTGACGGTACTGTTATCCACCGTCAGGGTGTCAGTAGCTACATGACCGTCTTCATTGATGTTCAGTGCAGAACCGCCGGTCAGCGCAATGGAGTCAGAAACCAGACTGGAATCTGCAACATTCACAACAGAACCGCTGTTGATGCTCAGGGTATCAATCAGCGAGGTTTTAGTGGTATCCCACTGTGAACCACCGTTCAGTGTGACGTTAAACAGCCCACTCTGATAAACCTGATTGCCGACAACATGACCATTTTCACTATACGCGGTGTCATTGTTGTCAATTCCGTAAGTTGATGAAGGCCACAGGCTATTCGCGCTGATATCGTACAGCATCCCGGTGGCTTCGGTACCGGCAGCGTAACCGTCATAAATGCCATCACCGTCACTATCGACCTGATGCACGGACATCGCAGAGCCAACCCACTTGCTGCCATTATTCAGCGTGACATCCATACGATCGGTGCCGTCCCAACCGTTGGTATCTACCGCAGAATCTGTATCACGATAACTGTCAGCACCCTGCGGGAAGAAGTTCTCGTCAAAGTTGCTGGAGAATACAACGTCGCCCATCAGGGTTGAATTACTGAGATTAACACTGGTCTGCATGGCGTTATCCGCACCCGGATTCGCAATGGCTGCAATAGCAATATCATCGGCAGTATAAGAACCGCTGTAATCACTGGCGTTATGATTGTTACCGAACCAGCCATCAGTTCCTTCATCTGACAATGAACCAGAGGTGATCGTGGAATCCGTTACGGTGATGGTGTTGTTAAACACTTCACTGCTGTTGACTCCTGTACTGACGGTATTGTCGTCGATGTCTGCCCACTCATAACCCTGAGTCAGCGTGATGCCCGCCACGTGAGAGTTAGCGGAGACAGACAGATCAACTTCCTGATCCAGGGTGATCGCCGTGCCCAGGTTGTAAACGTCAACCACATGCGTGTCAGCGGCATCATTATACGTACCGTTGTAGGTATAATGTTCGTAGTTGTCATCAATGGTCGAATTGATAACGCTCATCGCCAGACGATCATAGTAATAATCAGTGCCAGTGCGGTTAGTACAGTCCTTTGTCATACATTCGGACGTCACCATACCGTGAATGGTACTGTTTTTAATGGTCAGGCTATTGGTATTACTGTTTCCAGAAAGACCGTCGTCCAGGTAGTAAGTTGAAATGACGCCGTTAACAGTGGCGTTATTAATAACGGGATAAATATCACCGTTATAGATACTATCAGCGTCGTAATTATTCCAACCCACATAACCGTCATAATATACGTCATCGCTATAAGTAGCGTCATTATAATGGTTATAAGTATTATAAGTGGTACCAGAGATATCAGTAGAAGCATTTGCCTGAGAAGTGATTGCCAGTGTGCAGGCCAATGCTAATTGTGAGACTACAAGTTTCTTTTTCCAAGTGTGCATTTGTCATCCCTCCTCAGGGACGTAATATAGTTGATCCATCAATTATCAATGCATAGAAAACATTTTATGTTTCTCGAGGAGGATTATGCGGCGGTAAAGATAAGAGGTTCAATTATTCATTACCGTAAGTCCGATTTCGGACAATAACCACAGAATCAAAAAAGGAAATAAATAGAGGTGAAATTGATTTTAATTCAACACCATAGGAAATAAAAAAGCACAACATATATATACTTCAATCATGTTTTTTATAACAATCAGAAATATAATGAATAAAATATTCAAAGCCTAATTCACTTAAAATAAAATTAAACAAAACTAAATCCACAATAAAATCCATTGCGCCTGAAAAAATAGCCGCCGTGATGAAAACAAATTACCCATGATGTCAGGCATCTATCACCACACAACATAACCAACATCAGGCCAACTTTCGTAAAACACCCTCACACAGGTTGAGGTATACTACGGCCTTCGATTCCACAAACATCAGGCATACCATGACAGACCTAATCCAACGCCCTCGTCGCCTGCGCAAATCCCCTGCGCTGCGCGCTATGTTTGAAGAGACAACACTCAGCTTAAATGACCTGGTGTTGCCGATCTTTGTTGAAGAAGAACTCGACGATTACAAAGCCATCGAGGCCATGCCCGGCGTGATGCGCATTCCAGAAAAACATCTGGCGCGCGAGATCGAACGCATTGCTAACGCAGGCATCCGCTCGGTGATGACCTTTGGTATTTCCCACCACACTGATGACACCGGCAGCGATGCCTGGAAAGAAGACGGTCTGGTGGCAAGAATGTCACGTATTTGCAAGCAAACCGTCCCGGAAATGATCGTCATGTCCGATACCTGCTTCTGCGAATACACCTCACACGGTCACTGTGGGGTATTATGCGAACACGGTGTGGACAACGATTTGACCCTTGCCAACCTCGGCAAACAGGCAGTTGTGGCCGCTGCGGCGGGTGCCGATTTCATCGCGCCTTCCGCGGCGATGGACGGCCAGGTGCAGGCCATTCGCCAGGCGCTGGATGCTGCGGGCTTCACCGATACCGCCATCATGTCCTACTCCACCAAGTTTGCCTCCTCGTTCTACGGCCCGTTCCGCGAAGCGGCAGGCACTGCGCTGAAGGGCGATCGTAAAACGTATCAGATGAACCCGATGAACCGCCGCGAGGCCATTCGTGAATCCCTGCTTGATGAGGCCCAGGGCGCAGACTGCCTGATGGTGAAACCGGCTGGCGCATACCTTGATGTTCTGCGTGATATCCGTGAACGTACCGAACTGCCTATCGGCGCGTACCAGGTCAGCGGTGAATACGCGATGATCAAATTCGCCGCGCTGGCAGGCGCAATAGATGAAGAGAAAGTGGTGCTGGAAAGTTTAGGTTCGATCAAACGCGCAGGCGCGGATCTGATCTTCAGCTACTTCGCCCTGGATCTGGCTGAGAAAAAAATCCTGCGTTAAGTAATTTTGCCAGACGATGGCTTCGCCTTATCCGGCCTACTCAACGGTAGGCCGGTAAGCGAAACGCCACCGGGCAGTCAGCCCGCACGAAAGTAAGGCTTATCCCCCAGAATGGTCGCCCGATGCATAATGCGCCGTTGCGGCAGATAATCAGCATTCGCGTAATGCTGCGTCACACGGTTATCCCAAATCGCCACATCATTCGGTTGCCAACGCCAGCGCACCTGAAACTCAGGTTTGGTGACGTGGGCAAACAGGAATCCAAGCAGCGCCCCACTCTCTTTCTCCGTCACATCAACAATTCGCGTCGTAAATCCTTCGTTCACAAACAACGCCTGCTTGCCGCTGACCGGATGCGTGCGCACCACAGGATGCAGCAACGGCGGATGCTTCGCGACCGCGTCCAGCCAGCGCTGGTGATCCTCATCAGAGTGACGATATTTGAATTCCTGGAAGGATTTACGGAAATCATGTTCCGCCCGCAGGCCGCTCAGCAACTGACGAAACGGTGCAGAGAGTGCTTCATATGCAGCAATTCCGCTGGTCCACAGAGTGTCTCCCCCGGTTGAGGGCAGCTCTTTTGCCGCCAGAATCGCGCCAGCGGGCGGCGTCTCAATAAACGTCACGTCGGTGTGCCAGTTGTCATTATCCGGTGGGTTATCGTTATGCGTATCCAGTACGATAATTTCCTCCACGCCCTCAGCATGCGGGTACACAGGGTGAATGTGTAGCTCGCCAAAGCGCAGCGCCAGCTCCCGTTGTTGCTGTGGCGTAATCGCCTGCTCACGCAGGAAAACCACCTGATGGCGAAGCACCGCATGGTAAAGCTGTTCAAACTGGTTATCGCTCAGCGGACGCGTCAGGTCAGCGCCGGTAATTTGCGCACCGATGTACGGCCCCAGCGGGGTAATGCTCAGACGTTCACTCATTGTACTTCTCCATGCCAGGGCGTCAGACGGCGCTGGAGCGCACGCAAACCCAATTCTAAAATAAAGGCGATAACGGCAATCACCGCGATCCCCGCCAGCACCACATCAGTCGCCAGAAACTCCCCCGCGGACTGCACCATAAAACCTAACCCACGCGTCGCGGCAATCAGTTCAGCTGCCACCAGCGTTGACCAACCCACACCCAGCCCGATGCGTAATCCGGTCAGAATTTCCGGCAATGCGCCCGGCAAAATCACAAACCACAACACCTGCACCCGGCTGGCTCCCAGCGACTGTGCGGCACGGATCCTCACCTGCTGCGCGCTATTTACGCCCGCCAGCGCCGACATCGCAACGGGGGCAAAAATCGCCAGATAGATCAGCAGGATCTTGGAGGTTTCACCGATCCCAAACCAGATCACCATCAGCGGCAAATACGCCAGCGGTGGCACCGGGCGATACAATTCAATAATCGGATCAAGTATGCCGCGCACCGTCGGGCTCAGCCCCATGGCGATCCCCACCGGGATACCGATAATCACCGCCGCCAGCAGCGCAATGACAATCCGTGTCAGGCTTGCCGCCAGATGCTGCCACAACGTGGCATCCATAAACCCTTGCGGCCCGGCAAGCGTAATGAGTTTTTGTAATACCTGCCCCGGCGGCGGTAAAAACAACGGACTGATTAACTGCAGCGCCGCCACCGCCCACCACACCGCCAGAATGACGGCCAGCGTACCGAGACTTAACGTTATCTGACGAGAAAGCGGCCAGCGCCAGCTCAGTACGCGCTGACGGGGTTTATCGTTAATCACCACGCTCATGAGAACGCCTCCCGTTGCGCAAAAACGCGGCTTAGCACGTACTCGCGCATCGCAATAAACGCGGGATCGGACTTGATGCTGCGGCTGGCTTCTCCGGCCACAAAACGGCGCGCAAAATTCAGCGGCAAACGTTCAAGCACCCGCCCTGGTCCCGGAGACAGCAACACCAGTTCGGTGGCCATAAACACGGCCTCTTCAATATCGTGGGTAATCAGCAGCACCTGTTTACCGGTCTCATGCCACAGTTTCAGCAGCAGGGTTTGCATCTGTTCGCGGGTAAAAGCATCGAGCGCGCCAAAAGGTTCGTCCAGCAGCAATAGCTGCGGATTCGCCGCCAGTGCCCGGGCAATGCCAACACGCTGACGTTGTCCACCAGAAAGCTGCCAGATATAACGTTTCTCCGCGCCCTTCAGCCCCACCTTCCTTAGCATCTCTTGTGCGACGCGTTGACGCTGCGATCTCTCGACGCCTGCCAGCTGCAGACCCAATCCGACGTTATCCTGCACGTTACGCCAGGGCAACAGGCCTTCGTTCTGGAACACAACCCCACGCTCGGCGCCTGGCCCCTCGACCTTTTTTCCGGCCAGGGTAATGCTGCCGTGCTGATACGGCACGAATCCGGCAATCAGATTCAGCAGTGTCGTTTTTCCGCAGCCAGAAGGCCCGAGCACCACCAGCAGCTCTGCGCTCTCCAGCGTCAGATTGATATCGTCCAGTACAGGCTTGCCCCCGTAGCTGGCGGTGAGATGAGAGATTTGCAGCATCGGCGCCCCCTTTATTGCACGAAGCGATCGGTAACGTACTGGCTGTAGTCCGTCGCCACGGCAGGGACTTTGCCCTGATCTTTGAGGAACTGCGCCGTATCGATAATGGCTTTGTTTACCGGCCCGGTCAGCTCGGCGGTTTGTTGTTGCGGTGTCAGATAGGTGTTGCCTTTCACCAGCCCCGGCACATCTGCTTCCGGGACGCCACTCAGGCGTGCCAACTTGCTGATATTCTCGGGCTGTTTCAACCACTCATCGGGATTGGCGATATAGGGCTGCTGCGCATCAATGGCGCTTTTCGCGAACGCTTTGACGACTTCAGGATGCTTCTCGGCAAAATCTTTGCGCACCACCCACACATCCAGCGTCGGCGCGCCCCATTGCCCCACTTTTTCAGAGTCGGTTAACACCTTGCCGTCTTTTTCCAGCGCGTTAACCGCAGGCGCCCAGACGTAGGCACCATCAATATCCCCACGCTGCCAGGCGGCAATAATCGCCGGCGGTTGCAGGTTCACAATCTCTACCTGACCGGGTTTGATCCCCCAGTGTTTTAGCGCCGCCAGCAGGCTGTAATGGGTCGTTGAGATAAACGGCACCGCAATGCGTTTGCCGATCAGATCTTCCGGTTTACTGATGTTCTTCTTCACCACCAGCGCTTCGGAGTTACCGAGCTTTGAGGCCAGCAGAAAGACCTCAATGGGCACCTGCTGACTGGCAGCGACCGCCAGCGGGCTTGAGCCGAGGTTGCCAATCTGCACATCGCCGGAAGCCAGCGCCCTGACGATGCTCGCGCCGCTGTCGAATTTGCGCCAGTCAACGGTCGCGCCGCTCGCTTTAGCAAAGGTGTTATCCGCTTGTGCCACTTTGGCCGGCTCTGCGGAAGTCTGATACGCAACGGTAACGTTCACCGCCTGCGCCTGAAATGCGATGAATGCCAGCGCGGCAACCAGTGTATTACGCGATGAAATAGCCATGTTTGTCTGCTCCCCTGTCTTGTTATGGGGGCAGTATTTCGTTGCGGTTGAATTTGATAAAGGAATTAAAAATTCTGGCTAATAGCGATCTGTTTTTAGAAAAAAAGCGGCAAAGGTTAGTGATTTTCCACAAAAACCGCGCCACGCATTTTTATTGCGGTTTTGTTACATTCGTTACATAACCGCACTCCGATGATTGCCAGTGCAGCGCTGGCAGGCATCATAGAGGCCATTATCAGGTAAGAGAGCAAGAAAATGATTCATGTTGTGCTGGTGGATGACCATGTGGTGGTGCGTTCCGGCTTTGCGCAATTACTCAGTCTCGAAGATGATCTCAGCGTCATTGGTCAGTACAGTAGCGCAGCTCAGGCCTGGCCTGCATTGCTGCGCGATGATGTCAGCGTGGCGGTCATGGATATCGCCATGCCGGATGAAAACGGTCTGAGCCTGTTGAAACGCCTGCGGGCGCAAAAACCTGATTTTCGCGCCATTATCCTCAGCATCTATGATGCGCCAACGTTTGTACAAAGCGCACTGGATGCGGGCGCCAGCGGCTATCTCACCAAACGCTGCGGCCCGGAGGAGCTGGTTCAGGCGGTACGTTCGGTGGGGATGGGTGGACATTATCTGTGTGCCGATGCCTTACGGGCATTACGCGGCGGCGAACAACCTGCACAGGTACTGGAAGTACTGACGCCACGCGAGCGCGAAGTGTTTGATCTGCTGGTCAAAGGCGACAGCGTGAAAGAAATCGCCTTTAAGCTCGACCTCAGCCACAAAACGGTACATGTCCACCGTGCGAACGTTCTCGGCAAACTACAGTGCCACAGCACCATCGATCTGGTGCATTTTGCCCTCGACCACCAGTTACTGACGGGGCATTAATGTCGCGTTCCGCTCGCCATTGGGTGATCTCCCTGTTTATTCTGCTGGCCTGGGGATCGGGCTGGTTGATGCTATGGACGCTGGGTTTTTACCTGACCCATAACGGTCAGCAGGCAGCGTTATTTCTGCCGCACGGCGTCTATCTCGCGCTATTAATCCTGCTTTCACGGCGATACTGGCCCGCGCTGGTGTTGCCGCCGATACTGATGTTGTTGTGGTTGCACAGCGAGCAGTTATTGAATGGCTACATCCTGCTGGCGGCGCCGCTGATTAGCCTGTTGCCGGCCAGTATCGGGCAATCGTACTGGCACCGTTTCCCGCTTTACTGGCAGCGATTAACGCTGTTGCTGGCCGCCGTCACCGTCACGTCATTGCTCAACACCGCACTGCTTTCCCCCTTTATCCAAAGCCCGGCAACGCTGACAGGTCTGGCTTCGTTTACCGGCGGCGTGCTGTTGACGCCGTTTGTCTATTTGATCTACGAATTCCTGCGCCAACAGCACCGATATCATTTACTCGGACTGGATACCAGCAATCCCCCGCTGCGCACGTCCCTTATCATCTGGTGCAGCCTGTTTTTCATTATCGGCATCGGTACACAGATGATTCTGTCGCCGGACATCGAGCGCCTGCTGTTGATTGTGGTATTCCTGCCAAACGTGGTGATGGCATGGAAATTCGGCTGGCAGGGAGGTGTCTTATCCGGGCTGCTCGGCAGCATGATGATCACTATCGCGCGCCAGATAGGCGTGGGATTCAGTAATCTTATCGAGCTGGAGATTTTTCTCGCCACTCAGGCGCTGCTCGGTATCGGTCTGGGGATTGCCATCAGCCGCCAACAGCATCTGGCGCAAAACCTGCACCACTACCGCCAGCGTCTGGAAGCCGAACTGACGGCGCGACGGGCGTTGACCGAACAGTTGATCCGCACCGAAGAAAATACGCGTAAGAGCCTCGCGCGGGAGCTGCATGACGAGATTGGTCAGAACATTACCGCCATTCAAATCCAGTCGCAGTTGGTCAAACGGGCGCACAATCCGGCGCAATCGCTGGAGGCGGCAAATCAAATCAACGACCTTGCCCGGCGCATTCATCACTCCACCCGTCAGCTATTGCGCCAGCTACGCCCGCCCGCACTCGATGAGCTCTCCTTTAAAGATGCGTTGCATCATCTGGTGAATGAGTTTGCCTTTGGCGAACGGGGCATTCGCTGTCGGTTTGACTATCAGCTGGACACCACACCAGAAAATGAAACCGTCAGGTTTACCCTTTACCGCCTGTTGCAGGAGTTACTCAATAACGTCTGTAAACATGCCAACGCCAGCGACGTGTCGATAGTGCTACGCCAGCAGGAACAGCATCTCTGTCTGCAGGTGGACGACAACGGCGTCGGCATTCATCCCGAAAAAATGTCCGGCTTCGGTATCCAGGGAATGCGTGAGCGCGTCAATGCGCTCGGCGGCGAACTGACGCTCGAATCACAGGGCGGCACGCGGGTAATTGTTAACCTGCCCACAAATTTACAACAAACCCGTCCTTAACCAGGAAAAAGTCTTAGTCAGTCCGGACTTTGTCTCATCCCCTTTCGGTTTCACTTTCTTATAGTCAGCAAAACGGAGACGGCTATGCACGCAGGCGCAGCAACTGAAATCAATCAACGCTACCGGGCGCTTCGTCCCCGGCTACTGATGTGCATGGTGATTGGCTACGCGGCGTTTTACCTGACGCGCAAAAGCGTCAACTACGTACTTCCGGCATTGCAAACGGATCTGGGGCTGGATAAAGGCGATATCGGCCTGCTGGGGTCACTGTTTTATCTGACCTACGGCTTATCCAAGTTTACCGCCGGGCTGTGGCATGACAGTCACGGGCAACGCGCGTTTATGGGGATTGGCCTGTTCGCCACCGGCGTCTTAAACGTGGTGTTCGCCTTTGGCGAATCCCTGACGTTGCTACTGGTGGTCTGGTCGTTAAACGGATTTTTTCAGGGCTGGGGCTGGCCGCCCTGTGCCCGACTGCTGACCCACTGGTACTCGCGCAACGAACGTGGCTTCTGGTGGGGATGCTGGAACATGTCGATCAACATTGGCGGGGCGGTGATCCCGCTGATTAGCGCCTTCGCCGCCCACTGGTGGGGCTGGCAGGCCGCGATGCTGACACCGGGGATCATCAGCATGGCGTTGGGTATCTGGCTTACCCTGCAACTCAAAGGCACGCCCCAGGAAGAGGGATTACCGACAGTGGGCGAGTGGCGACATGACCCGCTGGAGTTGCGTCAGGAGCAGCAAAGCCCGCCGATGGGGCTGTGGCAGATGTTACGCACGACGATGCTGAAAAACCCGATGATCTGGCTGCTCGGCGTGTCGTATGTGCTGGTCTATTTGATCCGCATTGCCCTCAACGACTGGGGCAATATCTGGCTGACGGAGAGCCACGGCGTCAACCTGCTCAGCGCCAACGCCACGGTGATGCTGTTTGAAGTTGGCGGTTTGCTCGGCGCACTGTTTGCCGGATGGGGTTCAGATTTGCTGTTCAGCGGGCAGCGCGCGCCAATGATTTTGTTGTTCACGCTAGGGCTAATGGTCTCTGTCGCCGCCCTGTGGCTGGCGCCGGTTCACCATTACGCGCTGCTGGCGGTCTGTTTCTTTACCGTGGGCTTTTTTGTGTTTGGCCCACAGATGTTGATTGGCCTGGCGGCGGTCGAATGCGGACACAAGGCAGCGGCAGGTTCTATCACCGGTTTTCTCGGGCTGTTCGCCTATCTGGGGGCCGCGCTGGCGGGTTGGCCGCTGTCGCTGGTCATTGAACATTATGGCTGGTCGGGAATGTTCAGTTTGCTCTCGGTTGCCGCTGTCTTTATGGGTTTATTGCTGATGCCGCTGCTCATTGCAGGCATTACCCCTTCTCTCAGTCAAAGGATAAAACAATGAAACTGACGCTTACCTCTACCCTGATTGCCTCCGCTCTGGCGTTGGCTGCCTTCAGCAGTGCAGCACAGGCTCAAGGCCGTCTGGTGGTCTATTGCAGCGCCACCAACGAGATGTGCGAAGCCGAAACCAAAGCCTTCGGTGATAAATATGATGTGAAGACCTCGTTCATTCGTAACGGTTCGGGCAGTACGCTGGCGAAAGTTGACGCCGAGAAGAAAAACCCACAGGCGGATGTCTGGTACGGCGGAACCCTGGACCCGCAGTCTCAGGCGGGTGAAATGGGTCTGCTGCAGCCCTATAAATCGCCAAATCTTGAGCAGATCATGGAGAAATTCCGCGATCCGGCAAAAGTAAAAGGTAACCTCTCATCAGCGGTTTACGTCGGTATTCTGGGCTTTGGCGTCAATACGCAGCGCCTGAAAGAGAAAAACCTGCCAGTGCCAAAATGCTGGAAAGATCTGACCAAACCGGAATACAAAGGTGAAATTCAGATTGCTGATCCGCAAAGTTCCGGCACTGCTTACACCGCGCTGGCGACCTTCGCCCAGTTGTGGGGGGAAGATCAGGCCTTTGATTACCTGAAGCAACTCAACGCTAACGTTTCCCAGTACACCAAATCCGGCATTGCCCCGGCGCGTAACGCCGCCCGTGGTGAAACGGCGATCGGTATTGGCTTCCTGCACGATTACTCGCTGGAAAAAGAACAGGGCGCACCGCTGGAGCTGATCTCCCCTTGCGAAGGTACCGGTTATGAAATTGGCGGCGTCAGCATCCTGAAAGGGGCGCGTAATCTCGAAAACGCCAAACTGTTCGTTGACTGGGTACTGTCAAAAGACGCCCAGGAGCTGGCATGGAAGAAAGGCAAATCCTATCAGATCCTGACCAACACCACCGCTGAGACCTCGCCCAACTCACTGAAACTCGATGACCTGAAACTGATCAATTACGACATGGATAAGTACGGCTCTACCGATGTGCGTAAAGCCTTGATCAACAAATGGGTCAGCGAAGTGAAGATGGGTAAATAAGCCTGCATTTGCGATCATTTGCCGGGTAGCGGCGTAACGCCCTGCCCGGCCTGAAATACCGGAACCGCTTATGTCACACACACTTGCACTCCATCCCGTGAAAAAACGGGATGCGATATTTCTTTGGGTTTTGCTCGGCTGGCTGGCGTTTGCTCTGCTGCCAAGCTGGAGCCTTGACTATGGCCTGCTGGAATCCACACGCGACGAGATCCTCGACGCCTACGGCTGGTCACATCTCAATATTAGCTGGCTGTGGTATCTGTTGCCGAGCCTGCTGCTGGTACGCCCGTTCCATGAAGCCCGGCGCGACCAGCGTAGCCGCCACTACCTGGACGCGGGCTGGGCGCTTTTCTGTATGGCCTTTATTGTCGCCAGCGCCACCCTTGAGGGACGCGGCTTAGGCTACGCGACCATCGTACTGTTTGTCGCGCTGGGCGCCATTATGACCCTGGCGTTAACTCGCCTTGAATGGCTGGGCGGCGACCGTTTCGTCATCGGTTCACTCACCGCCATTGTCGCGCTGATCGGTATTTTTATCGTCTGGCCGAGCATCGCTATTTTTATCCCGATGTTCACCAACGACACCGGGGAATTCGCCCCGCTGGCGTTTATGAATGTGCTGTCGCAGGCGCATATCATTCAGGTGATCATCAACTCGATCATGCTGTCGATTGCCGTCGGCGTCGGTTGTACCTTCTTCGGGCTGGTGCTGGCGATCTACACCACGCGTATCGCCAGACGCAGCGCCATTATTGGCCGTATCTTCTCGATTCTGCCGATCGTCACGCCACCGTTTGTTGTCGGCTTAGGCGTCACCTTAATGATGGGGCGCTCCGGTTACGTCACCGAATTAATGGTGGAGTGGTTTGGGCTGACTAACACCAACTGGCTGTACGGTTTTACCGGTATCTGGCTGGCGCAGGTGCTGGCCTTTACCCCGATGGCATTTATGATCCTCGACGGCGCGATCAAAACCATTCACCCGTCGCTGGAAGAGGCGTCGTACACCCTGCGCGCCAGCCGCTGGCAAACCTTTAACGGCGTATTTGTCCCGCTGCTGAAACCGGCGCTGGCCAACGCCTTTTTGATCGTCGTCGTGCAATCGCTCGCCGACTTCAGTAACCCGCTGGTACTCGGCGGTAACTTCGACGTGCTGGCGACGCAAATCTACTTCTACATCACCGGTTCACAGCTTGATTATCAGGCCGCCAGTACGCTGGGCGCATTCCTGCTGCTGTTCTCACTGCTGGTGTTCTGCGTGCAGTATATGTGGATCGGCAAACGTTCTTACGTCACCGTTTCCGGTAAATCGTATCGCGGCGACGTGCAGCCGCTGCCGGTCACGCTGGTGTGGAGCGTGGTGGCGATTCTGGCGGTATGGATTGCCTTTAACGCCCTGCTCTACGGCAGCATTTTCTACGGCAGTTTCACCGTGAACTGGGGCGTGGACTACACCCTGACGCTGGATAACTTTATCAAGCTGTTTGGTCAGGGCATGAGCGACGGGGCATGGCCTTCACTGCTCGACACCCTCCTCTACGCTGGCATTGCCGCGCCGATCACCGCCATCTTCGGTCTGTTGATTGCGTGGATAGTCGTGCGCCAGCAGTTCAAAGGTAAGAAAACCATCGAGTTCACCACCATGCTGTGCTTTGCGGTACCAGGCACCGTGGCGGGCGTATCGTACATTCTGGCCTTTAACAGCGCACCGGTGTACCTCACCGGTACTGCGGCCATCGTCATTATCTCAATGGTGATGCGTAACGTCCCGGTCGGTATTCGCGCGGGCATCGCAGGCTTAGGGCAGATTGATAAATCACTCGATGAAGCCTCTCTCAGCCTGCGCGCGGGTTCACTGCGTACCATTACGCATATCCTGCTGCCGCTGTTGCGCCCGGCTATTCTCTCCGCGCTGATCTACAGCTTCGTGCGCGCCATCACCACCGTCAGCGCCATTGTGTTCCTCGTGACGCCGGACACCCGCGTCGCCACCGCTTATATCCTGAACCGCGTGGAAGACGGTGAATACGGGGTGGCTATCGCCTACGGTTCGATCCTTATCGTGGTGATGCTGGCGATCATTTTCATCTTTGACTGGCTGATCGGTGAATCACGTACCTCCCGTTCAAAAGCCAAAAACCAGGCGTAATGGAGCGCACTATGACTCAGAAAAATTTCGTTGAACTGCGCAACGTCACCAAACGATTTGGCAGCAACACGGTTATCGACAATATCAATCTCACCATCCCACAGGGGCAAATGGTCACGCTGCTCGGCCCTTCCGGCTGCGGCAAGACCACCATTTTGCGCCTGGTCGCCGGGCTGGAAAAACCAAGCGAAGGGCAGATTTTCATTGATGGCGAAGACGTCACTCATCGCTCTATCCAGCAGCGTGATATCTGCATGGTGTTTCAGTCCTACGCGCTGTTCCCCCATATGTCGCTGGGCGAAAACGTCGGCTATGGTCTGAAAATGCTCGGCGTATCGCGCGCAGAAGTGAAAGCGCGAGTGAAAGAGGCGCTGGCGATGGTGGATCTGGAAGGATTCGAAGACCGTTATGTTGATCAGATCTCCGGCGGGCAGCAGCAGCGCGTGGCGCTGGCGCGTGCGTTAATCCTCAAACCGAAGGTGCTGTTGTTTGATGAACCGTTAAGTAACCTCGACGCCAACCTGCGTCGCAGCATGCGCGATAAGATCCGCGAACTGCAAAAGCAGTTTGATATCACCTCGTTGTACGTGACCCACGATCAGAGCGAAGCGTTTGCGGTTTCTGATACCGTGCTGGTGATGAACAAAGGGCATATCATGCAAATTGGCTCACCACAGGATCTCTACCGTCAGCCAGCATCGCGCTTTATGGCGAGCTTTATGGGCGACGCCAACCTGTTTCCGGCGGCATTTAGCCAGGACACTGTCGATATCTACGGCTACCGTCTGCCACGACCGCTGCATTTTGCCACGCAGGGTGAAGGCACCGTCGGCGTACGCCCGGAAGCCATAACGTTGAGCGATCGCGGCGAGGAGAGCCAACGCTGTGTGATCCAGCACGTCGCCTATATGGGGCCACAGTATGAGGTGACCGTCGTGTGGCACGGGCAGGAGATCTTATTACAGGTTAACGCCACGCGCCTGCAACCGGACGTCGGCGAGCACTATTATCTCGAAATCCATCCGTACGGCATGTTTGTCCTGGCCGATGCGGCGTGAAGATTGACCGGGCCTTCCAGCCCGGTCAATCTTCAACAATGGGCTTTCAACCCGGCAATATCCTCAGGCGTGGTGCGACAGCACCCGCCAATCAACCGCGCGCCTGCCGCCCGCCACTGCGGCAGATAATCCGCCAGTCGCGCACAATGTTCACGGTGACGATGCCAGGTTTTGCTCGCTGCATCATAATGCTCGCCTGAGTTCGGATACACCACCAGCGGCAGCGATGTTAAGCCGTGTAAATGCTGCAATGCGGCGGTGGCGTTTTCCAGCGCAATACAGTTAATCCCCACCGCCACGACTTGCGGGTAGTGACTTAAAAACGCCACGACTTCGCGCAGCGGCGTACCGTCACTCAGATGTTCGCTGTCACGCAGAGTGAAAGAAAACCATGCCCGCGCACGCGGCCAGGCAGTCAGCAACGCCGCCAGAGCCTTGATCTCAGCAAAATTCGGCAGGGTTTCACAGGCCAGCAAATCCGCGCCGGCATCCAGAAGCGCTTCCACCCGCGAACGATGAAACGCCTGAAATTCCTCGGCGCTACGTTGGTAATCGCCACGGTACTCTGAGCCATCCGCCAGATATGCGCCGTAAGGTCCGACGGAGCCCGCCACCAGCAGTGTGCCCGCCTGCGGGTTCTCCGCCAGCCAGGCCTCGCGCGCTTTACGCGCCAGCTCCACGCTCTTACCGATCAACGCCCGCGACTGCGCCTCATCCAGACCCAACGCAGCAAAACTGGCTGGCGTCGCCTGATAGCTGGCGGTAATCGCGCACTGCGCCCCCGTCCGGAAGTAATCCAGATGCACTTCGCGAATCAGCTCCGGGTTCTCTACCAGCACCCTGGCAGACCACAGACTATCGGCTAAGTGACAACCGCGCGCTTCCAGTTCCGTCGCCAGTGCGCCATCCAGCAACAAAAAGTCCTGCTTATCAAGGAGGGCACGTAACGGATTATGCTGCGACATGTTCTGGCTCCTGTTTTAACGGACGAAAACCGCCACCATAACACAGCCTTGCACACGGGGATCCGCGCTCCCCCGCAATTATGGATATGCCTCAGCCCTGCACCAGACGCAGATGTCCGCGCCGGGCGCTCAACGCCGGGTGAGGGTTAATAATCAGATACAAAAAGGGTCGCCAGGCCATAACGCCTCCGTTGCCAGGGTTTATAACAACTCTGGCAACGGCGCGGCTCGCTGGCGTTCCCCCGGAAGTGGGAACCGCATGTTTGCACTCATACCTCTGGTTGACTCTCAGGAGCCGCTGGCCTGCACCGTCATCTGTGATTTGCGATTCATCAGCATAAACACCGCCAGCCCGGCCAGCAGGATCCCCGGCGCGGAAGCGGCCATCACCCCTACCGTTCCGGTGCCCAGCGCCAGCATCTTACCCGCCAGTAACGGGCCGCTCATCGCCCCCAGACGCCCGACCGCAACCGCAGTGCCCACGCCGGTGGCGCGGATCGACGTGTTGTAAAACAGCGGTGCCAGCGCATACAGTACGCTCTGTCCTCCGGTGGCGAACATGCCCGCCACAAATCCGGCCACCAGCATGCCGCTCAATGACGACACCGTCCCCAGCGCCAGCAGCGAAGCCAGCATCCCGGTGTAAATCAGCAGCGACATCACCACCGGGCGCAGTTTGTCCATCAACGCCCCGAGAATTAACGTGCCGCTGGCCGCGCCGATTTGCAGGGCAAACATCACGCCCGCCGCCTGCGAGGGCTTAAAGCCCTGCTCCACCAGCAGCATCGGCAGCCAGTTAATCAGCATGTACACCACCAGCAGGGTGAAGAAATAACACAACCACAGCAGCAGCGTGGCGGTCGCCGTCGCGGGCGCAAACAGGGCGCGTAGCGGCGCGGCAGCCACCTGCGTTTGCCGGGCATAAACCTGTGATTCCGGCAGCCAGCGCATCAACAGCGGCACAAGCAGCAGCGGGATCACCCCGCCCACCCAGAACACCGTTTGCCAGGCAGACGCCAGACCGCTAAACCCGAGCGCTGCCGCCAGCGCCGCGCCAATCGGTACGCCGCAGTACATCAGGCTTACCGCCGTGCCGCGAAAACGCGGCCCCGCCGCTTCGGAGGTGAGCGCAATCAGGTTTGGCAACGCCGCTCCCAGCCCGACGCCGGTCATCAGACGGGCAAAGACCAGTGATGAGAAACTCCACGAAATCGCCGTCGCCAGCGAGAACAGGCCAAACAGCGCCACGGAGGCAATGAGAATGCGCTTGCGGCCATAGCGGTCGGCCAGCATGCCGCCCACCAGCGCACCGGGCAGCAGCCCGAGAATGCCCGCGCTGAAGATCCAGCCCATCTGCATTTTATCCAGCGCAAACGCCTGGGCGATGCCGACGGCAGCGATACCGGCGGCCTGTAAATCCAGCCCTTCCATCAGGGCAACTAAAAAACAGAGCCCGACGGTCAGCGTCAGGCGGGAAGAGGATGCGGGGGTACGGGTCGTCATAAAATGTACCTCTGAGGTTTTGATGCAGGTGAATCGCGGCTGATACGTTGCCAGCCGCGTCATCATTTTTATTTGCTGTTGCGTAGATCCAGCGCCACGTCAACGATCATATCTTCCTGACCGCCCACCATCCGGCGTTTGCCCAGTTCAACCAGAATATCCACCGCACTCAGGCCATAACGCGCCGCCGCCACTTCGCAATGGCGCAGGAAGCTCGAATACACCCCGGCATAACCCAACGCCAGCGTTTCGCGATCCACCCGCACCGGGCGGTCCTGCAGTGGACGCACAAGATCGTCGGCGGCGTCCATCAACGCATAGAGATCGGTGCCGTGCTGCCAGCCGAGCTTATCCGCCGCGGCGATAAACACCTCCAGCGGCGCGTTGCCTGCACCTGCCCCCATCCCCGCCAGGCTGGCATCGATACGGTCACAGCCCTCTTCCACTGCGGTAATCGAGTTCGCCACGCCGAGACTCAGGTTATGGTGGGCGTGCATGCCGGTTTCGGTTTCCGGCTTCAGCACCGCTTTCAGGGCACGGAAGCGGTCGCGGATATCGCTCATGTTCATCGCGCCGCCGGAATCCACCACGTAGATACAGGTCGCGCCATAGTTTTCCATCAGCTTCGCCTGCTGTGCCAGATTTTCCGGCGTGGTCATATGGCTCATCATCAGAAAGCCGACGGTGTCCATGCCCAGCTCACGCGCATACTGAATATGCTGAGCCGACACGTCCGCTTCGGTGCAGTGCGTCGCCACGCGCACCACCCGCGCGCCGGCCTGGTACGCATTTCTCAGGTCGTGAATCGTACCGATACCTGGCAGCAACAGCGTGGCGATCTTCGCGTGCTTCACCACGTCTGCCGCCGCTTCAATCCACTCCAGATCGCTGTGCGCGCCAAAGCCATAGTTAAAACTGGAGCCCTGCAAACCGTCGCCATGTGCCACTTCAATCGAATCGACTCGCGCATCGTCCAGCGCTTTGGCGATCTGGCGCACGTTATCCAGCGAGTACTGATGACGAATGGCGTGCATGCCGTCGCGCAGGGTCACGTCAGAGATATAGAGTTTTTTACCGTTCATGCTGCTTCTCCTGCCTGACGGGTGAGTGACTGCGCCATTTTCTCCGCGGTCGCCAGCGCGCTGGAGGTCATAATGTCGAGGTTGCCCGCGTAAGCGGGCAGGTAGTGCGCGGCACCTTCCACTTCCAGATACACCGCGGTTTTCAGACCGGAGAACTGACCAATGCCCGGCAAATTGACCGGTTTATCCTGCGGGATGACCTCAAACTGCACGCGTTGCTTCAGGCGATAACCCGGCACGTAAGCCTGCACCGCCGCCGCCATCTCGTTAATCGACGACTCAATTTCCACCTGGGAAGCCGTTTCGCTCAGCACATACACCGTGTCGCGCATCATCAGCGGCGGCTCGGCCGGATTCAGCACAATTATGGCTTTGCCTTTTTCCGCGCCCCCCACCACTTCAATGGCTTTCGAGGTGGTTTCGGTAAACTCATCGATATTGGCGCGCGTGCCCGGCCCGGCGGATTTACTGGCAATAGAGGCGATAATCTCGGCGTAATGGACCTTTGCCACGCGGGAAACTGCCGCCACCATCGGGATCGTCGCCTGCCCACCGCAGGTCACCATATTGACGTTCTGCTGGTCAACGTTCGCGTCCAGGTTCACCACCGGCACGCAGTACGGGCCGATTGCCGCAGGCGTCAGGTCGATCAGGCGGATACCCGGTTTCACCGCACGTAAGGCGGCGTCGTTTTTCACGTGCGCACCCGCGCTGGTGGCATCAAATACAATGTCGATATCGGCAAATTCCGGCATGGCTATTAACCCCGTCACCCCTTCATGGGTGGTGGCCACGCCCAGACGTCTGGCGCGCGCCAGCCCGTCGGATTGCGGGTCGATCCCCACCATCACCGCCATCTCCAGATGCACACCGTGACGCAGAATTTTAATCATCAAATCGGTGCCGATATTGCCGGAGCCGATAATGGCGACTTTACGCTTACTCATGACTGACTTCCTTTTGACACCGCCGCAGAAAACGTGGCGGCAACTGAACCAATACCGTCGATATGGGCTTCAAAACGATCGCCCGCATTCACCGCCACCATCGGACCTAACGCGCCGGTAAGAATGATGTCTCCAGCGCGCAGCGGCTCGCCGAGGCTGGCCATTTTGCGCGCCAGCCAGACGGCAGCGTTGATCGGATGTCCCAGACATTCGCTGCCGCGCCCGCTGGACACCTCTTCGTGATTGCGCGTCATTTTCATCGCGCAGTTTTTCAGATCTAACCCTGCCGGACGCTGCGCCGGACCACCGACCACATACACGCCGCAGGAAGCGTTATCCGCCACGGTATCGACAAACTGAATCGACCAGTCGCGGATACGGCTGCCGACCACTTCCAGCGCGGGCAGCACCCACTCGATGGCGCTATACAGCTCGTCAAACGTGGTGTCGGCATTGGGCAGATCGCGGTTCAGCACCAGCGCAATCTCCGCCTCAATGCGCGGTTGCAGCACGCGGGCAAACGGGATGGTGTCGTTATCGCCATAGCACATGTCGGCAAACAGCGTGCCGAAGTCTGGCTGATCGACGCCCAGTTGCTGCTGCACTTTCGGGTGCGTCAGCCCCACTTTGCGCCCGACCACGCGACGCCCCTGCTCAACGTCGTACTGCACGTTGATGCGCTGAATGGCGTAGGCCGCTTCGGCGTTATCCACGCCAATCCGCTCACGCAGCGGGGCTATCGCGACGCCCTGTTCCTGCGCCTGACGTAAATCGGCGGCCAACTGTTCAAGATTAAGATTCGTCATGTCCGTTCCTTAAGGCCGAGCGAGGAAGTTCAGCACCAGCTGGTTAAAAGCATCCGCATGCTCCCACTGCGCCCAGTGCCCGCAGTCGCGGTAGATGTGCAGCTCAGAGCCGGCAATCCCGGAGAGCAAACGCAGACCGGCGTCCATCGGCACAAAACGGTCGTTGCGTCCCCAGACAATCAGGGTCTGGGCTTTGATTTCCGCCAGGCGTGGGCCAAAGTCCGGGAACTGTTTCGGGTTGGCTTCCAGGCTCTGAACAAAGTTTTCCAGGTGATCGCGGCGCGACAGCATATTGTTCAGACGCGCCTCAAACAGCGCCTCGGTCAGGTCACGGGTGTCGAAAACAAAGATCTCCATCATCAGCTTCAGATTTTCGATGGTTGGCTCGCGATACAGCTGATTCAGGCGCTTGATGCCTTCCGTCGGCATCGGCGTAAACAGGCTCATCCCGCCCGTCCCGCCGCCCATCAGCACCAGTTTGCCCACGCGCTCCGGCCAGCTCAGGGTGAACGCCACAGAACTGTGACCGCCCATCGAGTTACCCAGTAGGTGGATTTTCTGAATATCCAGTTGATCGACCACGCTTTTCAGAATGCGGGCATTAAGATCGGATCGCGAACCGCGGTTAACGATCCCATCGCTTTTCCCCCAGCCCGGACAATCCAGCAGGATCACCCGGTATCCGGCCTCCACCAACGGATCGATATTGCGGCTGAAGTTCGCCCAGCCCGTCGCGCCGGGACCGGAGCCGTGCAGCAGCACGACGGTCTCTTCGCCCTGCCCACAGTCATTGAAATGTACGCGTAGGGTTTCGCCTGCTTCCTGTACCTCAAGAAAACGGCTGGTCGCGGCTTCGGTTTGCGGTTGGTAAGTCATGATGTTCTCCTGCCTGTTCAGTTCTGTTTCAGTTCTGTGTAGTGGCGCTCAGGGAGCCAAATCCCGCGATCCACTCCGGGATCGGTCGGTAATAACGGCCTTCGCTGCGCCAGTTGCCAAAGGCAGAAATGGCGGCGAAGGCCGCAACCCAGGTTTTGACTTCGTGCGTCGATTTGCCTGCCATCGCGGACAACTCTTCGTTGCTGACCGTATCCAGTTCCTGCAAACGTCCCTGCTCAAGCAGGGTCATAAAGCGGTTATCCCAGACGGGGTTAAGCGGATGCAGCGTGTTCTGATCGGTAACAAACTTCTCGGCGGCGCTGATCACCCGTTGCTGGCGCAGTTCACGCTCGTTTTCGGGCAGTTGTTTTCCGCTACCGAGCAGGCGGTCGCGCATATGGGCATCGGCCTTCGCCAGTTCCGGCACCGGTGGCTGATGCGACAATCCACCAGAGCCTAAAAACAGCACGCGCTTATTCAGCGAACTGGCGAAGCGGCCAATCGCGTCACCGAGCATGCGGGTACGCTGAAAGCCCGGCAGGGGCGTGGCGACGCCGTTAATAAACACCGGCAGCACCGGCACCTTATCCAGCCCGCCGAGCAAAAATTCCAGCGGCTGCGCAAAGCCGTGATCGACCTGCATGTTGTAGGAGACAGCGAGATCGATGCCGCTTTTCATCACCGCGTGGGCGCAGGCTTCAGCGAGATCCGCAGGCACCGGCAGTTCCCCCGCCGCGCTACCGAAATCGCCAATCGCCGTGGCGCCCACGCCTAAACAGAACGGCGGCATCACATCGTAGAAAAAACCGTTGTAGTGATCGGGGGCAAACAGCACCACCAGTTCAGGATCGAACGCCGCAATGCGCGCGCAGGCGCTGGCGATCACACCGTTGACTTCATCGAGCACGGCCTGCGCCGGATCGACATACCCCACCAGCGGCGAGTGGGAAAGACAGTGAAGATAAGCGTGCATATCAGGCTACCTTTTCAACAGGAATGTCGGCATTAACACGGGTGAGCGTCATCACCGACGCCAGTTTATTCAGGGTGCTCCCCAGGGTTTGCGGGATGGCAACGGCGGCCACAAAGCGGTCCGGTCGCATCACCACCAGCGCGGCGTTATGCTGCGCAAACCACGCGCGCAGACGGTTTTGCGTATCTCCAATACGGAGAACGCCGTCGTGGTTATCCTGATCGGTGACAATCTGCGTATCCGGCACCACCTGAATAAACCGCGTGCCCAGCGCTTGCCACTGCTGGATCTGCGCCTCGCTCATACCCCACAGCGGATTACAGCCCCAGCCGATCACGGCAAAATTCGGCCCGATAACGTTGTCGAGCAGCGTCACGTCGCCCGTTTCCAGCGTCACTTTCGGCTGGATAAACATCTTGCCGACGGGCGAGGTTTTCGCCCCGCCTTCACGTACCAGCGCCCCGGCGTGGTACTGCGGCATCGGCTTAAAGCGCATTTCCAGGAAGTAGCGTTTGACCGGCGGAATGAAGTTCAGCAGCCAGGAAACCCCGTCGCGCACCGCGCCGTGCCAGCGTTTCGGCGGCGCCAGCACGTTGCCTGCGGTGACGGAGAGGTCGATCATCGCTTTGGCGTGGTCGCGGCGTTCCTGCTGGTAGGTATCCAGCAGCGCATCACTCGCCTTACCGTTAATGACCAGCGCCAGTTTCCACGCCAGGTTGAAGGCATCACGCATGCCGCTGTTGTAACCCTGCCCCTGCCAGACCGGCATAATATGCGCCGCGTCACCCGCCAGCAGCACGCGATCAATACGAAAACGTTCGGCCAGACGGGCGTTATGGGTATACACGCGCTGGCGGATCAGTTCGACGTGGTCCGGGTTTGGCAGCACCTTACTCAATAACTGGCGCATATTTTGCGGCTCGCTAAGCTGGGCTTCGGTTTCCCCCGGCATCACCATAAATTCAAAGCGGCGCACCGCATGCGGCAGCGCGGCGGAGACATACGGACGCACCGGATCGCAGCACAAATACACATGCGGCGTACTGAGCGGATCGTTGGCGATATCCACCACAATCCACTGATTCGGTGCGGTTTTGCCTTCAAACGGCACATTCAGCGAACGTCTGACATGACTGCCGCCGCCGTCGCAAGCCACCAGCCACTGGGCTTTCACCGTTTCACGCTGGCCGTCCGGCGCTTTCAGATTCAGCGTCACCTCGCCATTTTGCTGGCTGAAGGCTTCCAGTTCGCGGGAGAACAGGCAACGCACGTTGGGAAAACGCGACAGCCCTTCCAGCATCACGGCGTCTACCTGCGGTTGAATAAACGCGTTGCGCCGCGACCAGCCAAATTCGTCAGTCATCGGCTGAATATCGGCAAAGCAGCGGCCTTTCGGGGTGAGAAAGCGCATCGCGTGCCACGGGGTGGTGTGCGGCAGAACGTTATCGACCAGACCGACGGACTGCATGGTGCGCAGCGCTTCATCGTCGATGCCGATGGCGCGGGGATAGTCGATCAGCGTGTCGAGCTTCTCCACCACCAGCACCTCAATGCCCATCTGACCAAGATAGTTGGCCATCATCAGCCCTACCGGACCGGCACCGGCAATGGCCACCTGCACGGTATGCTGAACAGCGGGTTGGATATCCGGGTTTATTGTTGTCATTTCAGAACCTCACTACTCGGACAAAACGCAATTGCAGACCCTGGTGAGGCGCAACTTGTTTTGTTAAAAAGATGTGAATAATTTTTTATTGTGCGGTCAGTATAGGAGTGCGTTTTTACGCTACAATCAAAACATGCCTGGATGTGCACCAGGTGCACAACGTTGTTTTACCTGTAGATTTGTCAATAAATATGAAAAATGACGACGGTACTGAGTACAAAACAGTGCGTGGGTTAACGCGCGGATTAATGTTATTAAATATGTTAAACCGGCTGGATGGCGGGGCCAGCGTCGGCCTGCTGGCAGAGCTGAGCGGCCTGCATCGCACCACGGTCAGACGCCTGTTGGAAACATTGCAGGATGAAGGCTACGTCCGGCGCAGCCTGTCGGATGACAGCTTTCGCCTAACCATCAAAGTCCGCCAGCTCAGTGAGGGATTTCGTGACGAACAGTGGATTTCCGCGCTGGCCGCGCCGCTGCTGGGAGATTTGCTGCGCGAAGTGGTCTGGCCGACTGACGTGTCCACGCTGGATGTGGACGCCATGGTGGTGCGTGAAACCACCCACCGCTTCAGTCGCCTGTCGTTTCACCGGGCGATGGTCGGTCGTCGTCTACCGCTGCTGAAAACCGCCTCCGGCCTGACCTGGCTGGCTTTTTGCCCACAAAAGGAACGCCAGGAACTGATTGAAATGCTGGCGTCACGACCGGGAGAAGCGTTCCAGTTAGCGCGCGAACCGCTGAAGCTTGATGCCATTCTGACCCGCGCACGTAAAGACGGCTTTGGACAAAACTATCGCGGCTGGGATCAGGAAGAGAAAATCGCCTCTATCGCCGTACCCATTCGCAGCGAACAGCGGGTGATCGGCTGCCTGAACCTGGTCTATATGGCCAGCGCGATGACCATCGAACAGGCTGCGGAAAAACATCTTCCGGCCTTACAAAAGGTGGCAAAACAGATTGAAGACGGCGTGGAGTCGCAGGAGATTTTGGTTGCCGGGAGGTGAGATAGATCACAATTATGCGGCACATCGGATTACGCGGCGCTCGAGGCACAGGCGACGGGTACCGCATATCGATATATCTGGTTATATACCCGTCATACTTCAAGTTGCATGTGCGTTGGCTGCGCTCGTTCACCCGAATCACTTACCCGAGTAAGCTCATCGGGATTCACTTCCTTGCCGCCTTCCTGCAACTCGAATTATTTAGGGTATAGATGTTTTCTATAACAAATAGATAATTAGAGATTTGCAACGTTGTGATATATTTTCTGAACGTCATCGTCATCTTCAAGGGCATCAACAAGTCCTTCAAAGATTTCTAAATCTTCTGGTGAAAGTTCAATTTCTGCTTGAGCAATCATTTCTAATTCTGTTGTTGTAAACTCAGTAATTCCGGCTGCTTTTAATGCTGCAATGCCTTTATGAAGATCCGTAGCTTCAGTATAAATAACGATACTACCTTCTTCTTCGGTTACATCACGAACATCAACTTCTGCTTCCAGCAAAATTTCAAAAACATGATCAGGGTCAGTGCCTTTAAATACAATGACTCCGGTATTGTCAAACATATAGCTGACAGAACCCGCCGCACCGATATTTCCGCCTTTTTTATTGAAGATTGAGCGAATATTAGCAATCGTACGGTTAACATTTGACGTCAACGTTTCAGCGATAATCATTGAACCGCTTGGTCCAAAGCCTTCATAACGCCCTTGCATGAACGTTTCATCGCCGCCACCTTTGGCTTTATCTATTGCTTTATCAATAACGTGCTTTGGAACTTGTGCTTGTTTTGCACGTTCAATAACGAATTTTAAAGCGGTGTTTAATTCTGGATCGGGTTCACCTTGTTTCGCAGCAGCATAGATTTCCACACCGAATTTTGAATATACTTTAGACGTTGCACCGTCTTTAGCCGTTTTTTTACCAACAATATTGGCCCATTTACGTCCCACTGGAACAGTCTCCTCGAAAATTTATTTACATTACTGACAGGTTAATAACCTGCGTATTTTTCCGCCATATTATATCATCATACGTAAATCCTCGTCTATGAGAAAGAAAAAGATCCTAATTTTACGTAATGCTACTTTAATTTAACCAATAGTTAATATTATGGATAAGCTATTTCCAAACACCCCTTTAGTTCTTGTGTTTTTATTATTAATTATTGAACCGCAGCAATAATAGATAAGACAAGAGAAGCAAAAGGGATAATCCAGGCATTGCTTACAGAGCACTATAGGTCATCATGCGAAGCGCCTTTGTCAATTCGCATATGAGTAAATATCTGTGGTTCTCCTTGAAGAAGACATTGCTTTAACGTTGGAGTCCCGCCTGAGTCTACAGGTGATCATGTTTATCATTTGACCATAAGAGCCTTCGAAGTCTCCCGCTCTGATTTGCTAACGGTCTGCTTATAGCACGGAGCGGGAGAACAAACTGAAGTGAATGTCCGCAGTGAGCGAGGAGCAGACGTTATGCTTGAAAAGCCCTCCCAGGCTGCATTTTGGAGTTTTAGTGCAACAGCACTTTACCCATCAGATAAGTTGTTGCCTGCCCGCCAATGTGGACACGATCACCCAGAAGTTGACAGCGTAAATCCCCACCACGCTCGGACACCTGACGCGCCAGCATCTGTGTTTTGTTCAGTTTTTCAGCCCAGTAAGGAATGAGCATGCTATGTGCCGAACCTGTGACAGGGTCTTCCGCTACGGCTTCTCCTGGGCAGAAGAAGCGGCTGACGAAATCGTATTCCCCTTTGCCAGGCGCTGTGATGCAGACCTCTTTTCCAAGCGGGAGCATGGCATTGATATTCGGTCGTACTGACTCTACCTGCTGTTGATTCTCCATCACGACCATGTAATCACGTGCCACACGCACTTCTTTGCATTCAGTGATACCCAGCGTTTCCAGCAATAAAGGCGGCGGCATGACGGGCTCTGTTTCCCAGGCAGGAAAATCAAGCGTCAGCCATTCGCCACAGCGTGTCACCGTCAGTGGGCCAACGAACCGGGTATCGAAATGGATAGTCGTGTTCGGATAATCAAGATGTTCAAAGATAACGTGCGCTGCTGCAAGTGTGGCATGCCCACACAGATTAACTTCACCCTGAGTGGTAAACCAGCGCAACTCGAAGCCATTATCATTGGTGACAAAAAATGCTGTTTCTGACTGGTTATGCTGTTGAGACATTTTCAATAATGTCTCATCGGTCAACCATTCTGTAAGCGGACATACTGCTGCGGCATTACCGCCAAAAGTGGTGGTGGTAAAAGCATCTATCATGTAAAAATCAATTTGTTGCATAGCGTAAACCTCTAATCGCTCTCGGGGTAGCGCACACTCTACCATGCCGCGATAACATGCCATTTCGAATTTTATTCTGTATTCAGCCCCCCCGAATAATGGAGTGTAGCGGCTAACGGAAACTGACCATGGTATTGAGTTTTCTTGAATCATTTTAATGTCTGCTTCTGGCACAGGGCTGCTGATGCAGCCCTGACAACCTTAGACTTCGATCGATTCAGAGATCTCTAATGCATCATCGACTTCAATGCCCAGATAACGGACTGTGCTTTCCAGTTTCTTATGGCCCAACAGAAGTTGGATCACCCGGAGATTCTTGGTTTTCTTGTAGATTAGGTAAGGTTTTGTTCTTCTCATGGAATGTGTGCTGTAAAGCGAATCTTCGAGACCAAGCTTTTCTATCCACCCATGAAAAATTCGGTTGTATTGCCGGGTAGATATGGGCTGGTTAGTTCCGACTCGAGACCGAAACAAGAAGTCTTTACTATGCAAATTGCCAAGCTTTATCAATGCAGCAACAGCTTCTCTTGTCCCTTTGGTTATCTCAAACTGCACAGGGCTACCGGTTTTCTGTTGCAACACCGTAGCTCTGCTTGAAACAGAGCTACCATATGCAACATCAGATACTTTGAGTTTGACCAGATCACAGCCTCGTAGCTTACTGTCCAGAGCCATATTGAACAGAGCTAAATCGCGCGTTTTACCTTCCAGTTCAAGCCGGATTCGGATCCCCCAGATATGAGATATCTGAAGTGGTCTTTTTTGGCCGATGATACGGTCTTTGTTCCACGGTGACGTGTTCATACTCAAATCTCCTGCAATGTGGGAGATTTGAGTATGGTTGTCCCTTATGAGCGAGGAGCGGACCTTCTCGCCCTGTACGAATAGAAAGCTACAAGTTGTAGCTCCATCTTCCAGATAGTTACAGGTAAAACGGTATATTCCAGGATTACCTGTACTGAAGTCCGGTTACACAGCTCTTTTTATGTCGGGAACCATCCGGGAGTCTTCTGAATCGCATGCCATAGTTTTTCAGGGATCGCCAATTCATCTGAGCGTTGAGACAGGATAAGTTTGTTTTTTACCTTATCCTCATGGCCTGCCTGCACCAGTTCCATCCAGTTGGGATTCATGACAATCGTCCGACCTAAGGCAACCAGTGACAACCCGGCCTTCAGAGACCGTTGAGCCGCTTGTGACGAAGTAATTTTTCCCGCTGCCAGCAAAGGCAAACGCCCATTAAACTGCTCTACAAACCGCGCCAGGATCGTATCCTTACCCTCACTGCCCTGCGGCCGATCGGTCAGTACGTCGTGGAGTGAGATATGGAGATAGTCAATGAGAGTCTCTTTCTCTAACTGACCAGCCAGAGCCTGGGAGTCATTAATCCGTAATCCTCCGTCTCCTGACTCTTCCGGCGATAACCGGTAACCCAATAAAAAGGGTTTCCCGGCATGAGTTTCAATAACCCGCCGGACTTCCCTAACGACCTCCAGCGGAAAACGCATCCGGTTTGCTAATGAACCACCCCATTCGTCAGTACGCTGGTTAAACCAGGGGAAGAAGAAATTCTGGATAAGAAAACCATGCGCACCGTGCAATTCAACACCATCAAAACCGGCCTCAATTGCGCGGCGAGTGGCTTCGCCGAAGTCATGAATGACACCAGAAATTTCGTCATGACCCAAAGCCCGGCTGGCTTGTTCGCCACGATTAAAAGGGTCAGCCGGAGCGGCCAGGGCGCTGGCGCTGACGATCTCTCCACCAGGGATGAGTTCGGGAACCGCTTTATTACCGGCATGAAACAGTTGCAGGATTGCCAGCGCCCCCCCGCTTTTTGCTGCATCAGCCAGTTTCCTCAGACTCGGGATAAAACGATCATCGTAGGCTGCGAATTCATTGGTGAAACCCACACCGTTTCTCTGAACATGAGCGCATCCCGTTATCACTAATCCCACACCGGTAGCGCGCGCCCGATAATAGTTTACTTCTTCATCTGAAATCGTTTCATCGTCATTAGCGGACCATGTGGTCATCGGTGCCATAACGACGCGGTTACGCATCCTGAGGCCATTTTTAAACGTGAAGGCCTGGGTTAATAAGTCAGTCATTGTACTCTCGATATTTAAAGCATCGGGTGCTTACACCCATTAATCAAAATCAGTGGTATTACTCAGCACCGCAAATTCGCGTATCTCTTTAATACGGGCTTCCAGCGAAGGCATTACAAAACTGATAGCGTCATTTCCTATTAGCAGCTGTCGAGGTGGGTTCTCCATTTCAACCACCTGACAAACCACCTGTGCGAGTTTGGCCGGGTCCCCTTGCTGTTGACCATCTGCGGATGCCAGCAGCTCACGCGCATCGCCATAATCGGCATAGTCCTCAATCTTTTTTTCGCCATAGTGGGCCGAACTATTACTGAGAAACTCGGTGCGGAAAAAACCGGGCTCAATTGCGGTGACATGAATACCAAGCGGCGCAACTTCATCGGCAAGTGCCAGGGTCATACCTTCAACGGCAAATTTCGAAGCTGAGTAAAATGTGGCGTTTGCGACCGCTTTGACACCCGCGATCGAGGACGTATTAATAATGCGTCCGCTACGCTGCTGGCGCATGACTGGTAACACAGCGCGTAGCACATTGGCCGTGCCGAACACGTTGGTGGTAAACTGCAGCTCAATTTGTTCAGCGGTTGCCTCTTCAAAGCGACCCAGCAGGCAGAATCCTGCGTTGTTAACCAGAACATCAATACGCCCGAAACGGCGAATAGCGGCATCAACGGCAACCTTAGCCTGGTGCTCATCGCGAACATCAAGCTCCAGCAGCGCAATATTCTCCGCCGCTACCGTGCTGAATATTTGGCGTAATTTGTCCATATTACGTCCCGTTGCCACCACACGATCTCCCTGCTGCAAAGCGGCATTCACTATACTGGCCCCCATACCGCGGGCAGCCCCGGTTACAAACCAAATACGATTCATCTCAGCTCACCTTGATAAGTTTAAGAACCCGTACTGCAATTCAGGCTGTACGGGTAAAAGGGCATAATTGATTTACATAAAGTACGGCTTGTCGCCATCGGTCCCGGGCTGGTTAACACCGATATTTTCACCAATATGTTGTTCAGGTTTATCAATCATATCGCTGATTAATGCGGCAACGCTTTTGCGGGATACCACCGTGCCTTTGAACGGCTCATTGCGGGTAGTGAGCTCATAATCAACCGTATCTTCATCCGTCAGCCAGGCCGGACGCAGGATGGTGTAATCCAGCCCGGAGGCTTCAATCGCGTCAGCCGCACGGCGGAATGGCCTGAGCGGTTCGCCGATAGTGGCGTTATTCCACTCGCCGAATTTCCCCGGGACTTCATCATAAATACCGAGAGAAAGGACGAAAATCAGGCGTCTTACGCCAGCGGCTTTCATCGCCGCAATCACCGCCTTCGCCTGAAGATCCAAATCTTCCCCGGTCAGGTTGGCGTACACCACATCCTGACCCACCATGGCCTGTTCCAGCGCTGTATGGTTTAACACATCGCCCATGATAATCCGGCTATTGAGCGGGTGTGGTGTGTGGATTTTGACCGGATGACGGGCAAATAATGTCTGTGTGACGCCCGGTTTATCCGCTAATTGGTCGATAACATGGCGGGCAATCTGCCCGCTGGCGCCAAGTACCAGGACTTTTTGAATGATGTTTTTCACGGGGCATTACTCCAGGTGTGCGGCAAAGAACGGAAGCACTTTTGACATCGCTTCACGAACCGCTTCCGGTTTGTCATACAGTTCGTAATGCGAAAAATCGGCTAATGAGACTAACTGGCGGTCACGGGAAACGGCAGCCCGTCCATAGATTTCCAGACCATCACGGTAAGCCCCGAAAGCGCCCACTTTTTCACCGACCACCACCATCACGGGTTGAGTCAGCAACACTTCCGCAAAAGCGAAGGCATCCCAGGCCAGCGTTTTCTGCGCATGTGAGAACACCATTCGCGTTGCCCCACCTGGCTGCTGGCCGCGCGGCGTTTTGTAGTAGTCTGTTGCCTCAAACACGTCACGCTCAGTCAGTCCACTGGCCATTGCTATTTCCGGGTTGGCGGGGAGCAGTTCATTAACCTGAATTTCCCCTCCTCGGGCTTCATTTGTACGCTGTGCCGCCATCGCATTCAGCGCGCCAATAGGGTCGTAATTGCTGAAACCTTCGCGAAAAAGACGGCCGATGTTTACGCCGGTGATGCTCACCACGGCTTTAATACGCTTCTCCGTCAGTGTGGCATTAATGGCATAGCCACCGCCGCCGCAAATACCCAGCACGCCAATCCGTTCAGCATCGACGTAAGGCAGCGTTACGGCGTAATCAATAACGCGACTGATATCTTCCACGCGCTGATTCGGATCCTCCACCCAGCGTGGAGAGCCGCCGGATCCCCCCTGGAAACTGGCGTCATAGGCGATCGCGACATAGCCTGCTTCAGCCAGCACTTTTCCGTAGACATTGCCGGACGTCTGTTCCTTACAGCTGCCAAAAGGGTGGACGCTGATAATTGTCGGATACTGTTTTGACTCATCGAACGCCGGTGGAAAATGAATACTGGCCGCAATGTGCCAGGCCATATCGACGTTCTGGATTTGAACATCTTTCATTACAGCGTCTCCTCAAAGAACGGGGCTAATACGGAAACGGCTTCCGCAACGTAGGCTTTACCGTCATACAAGTCCATGTGGTTGGCGCCTTCGACAATGTGGTACCGCTTGTCCTGGCCTGAGGCGCGATCGTACAGGTCGTCACTCATCCATTTACTTCCCGCTACGCTACCCGCCACAATTTGCAGCGGCTGGGTCAGGTAAATCTCCGCCATATGGTACGCGTCGTAGGTAATGATCTGGTTGAGGCTGCGCAGCGTGGCGTATCCAGGGGCCGTCGGGTACTGTGCCCGTGGCGTGTGGTAGTACTCCCAGGCCTGGCGCAATTCTTCATTTGGTGCATCAGACTCTTTCATGGGCGCCAGCGGCATGGTGGCATACTCACCGCTGCTAATATCGGTACTACGGGCATTTGAACCCGCTTCAACGTACGGCAGCGCATCAATGGATTTCACATTGTTTTCCCAGCCGTTGCGGAACATCGAGCCGATATTGACGGCGCTGACGGTTCCGATGGCCTTGATACGGCGATCCTGAATCGCGGCATTGGCGGTGTAGCCCGCACCGGCGCATATTCCCATCGCGCCAATTCGCGCGGTGTCGACATAAGGAAGCGTGGTCAAGTAATCAATCACTGCGCTGACATCTTCGGTACGGATATATGGGTTTTCCAGCTGGCGCGGTTCGCCGCCGCTTTCGCCCTGATAAGACGCATCGTAAGCCACGGTCACAAACCCTTGTTCTGCCAGCTTTTCGGCATAGGTACCGGCGGTTTGTTCCTTAACGCCGCCCCCCGGATGAGAAACCACAATGGCCGGGTACTTGCGGCTTTCATCAAATGCGGGTGGAAAATAAAGTACAGCGGACAAAGAAATTGTCGGGATATTGCTGTTGGTGAAGCTGATTTTCTGGTTCATCATCCGGTTCCTCATTGGGCTGTCGGCTATCTGTCATGTTTGATGGGATAACTATAGCCATTGATCATTAAGATGATTAGACCCAAAATAATGATTGGAC
The DNA here is from genome assembly GCF_945906775.1 of Citrobacter sp. Marseille-Q6884. Taxonomy (NCBI): domain Bacteria; kingdom Pseudomonadati; phylum Pseudomonadota; class Gammaproteobacteria; order Enterobacterales; family Enterobacteriaceae; genus Citrobacter; species Citrobacter sp. Marseille-Q6884. Next base: position 2,229,101 of record NZ_CAMDRE010000001.1, on the reverse strand, counting down.
TTATCATTTAAATGATTAATTGCCGGATGAAAACACAGAGATGAAACGCGATGAGATAGCCGATCTGATGGCATTTGTGGCCGTCGCCGAAGAGCGTAGTTTCACCCGGGCTGCCGCCCGTCTGGGCATGGCCCAGTCAGCGCTAAGCCAGATAGTGCGCCGAACAGAAGAGCGCCTGAGCCTGCGGCTTCTGACGCGTACTACACGCAGTGTTGTTCCCACAGAGGCGGGTGAACACCTCTTGTCTGTTCTTGGTCCAATGCTGCACGACATAGACTCGACCCTGGCCTCATTAGGCGATCTGCGTGACCGCCCCTCAGGCACAATACGCATTACCACAGTGGAACATGCCGCAAAGACCATATTGTTGCCCGCCATGCGCACGCTGTTGAAATCTCACCCTGACATTAATGTGCAGCTGCTCATCGATTACGGCCTGACTGATGTCGTCTCAGAGCGTTTTGATGCCGGGGTTCGTCTGGGGGGAGAGATGGATAAGGATATGATTGCTGTTCGAATCGGGCCCGATATCCCGATGGCAATTGTTGGTGCGCCAGAATATCTCTCGCGAAAAGGTATTCCAGTGTCTGTGGCGCACCTGGTCGATCATCAGGCTATTAATCTGTACCTTCCTTCATCGGGTACCGCGAATCGCTGGAGATTAGTGCGTGGAGGGCGCGAAGTCAGGGTTCGCATGGAAGGACAACTGCTATTGAATACGATAGACCTGATCCTCGATGCAGCGATTGACGGGCACGGCCTCACGTATCTGCCTTATGACCAGGTTCAGCAGGCTATTGAAGAAAAAAAACTGACCCGCGTTCTGGAGAAATTTACACCCGACTTACCAGGGTATCATCTGTACTACCCACACCGCCGCCATGCGGGTTCGGCATTTTCTCTGTTAATTGATGTGCTTAAGTATAATGGATCTGTTTAGATATCTTTTCGATGATGAGTTCAGGCATTCAGGGGAAACTCGCGTGTTCTGTACAACGTCCGCTTCTGGCACAAAGCCGCCCCAAACGCAGGTCTTTAATAGCAGCCAAGAGCGGACTGACCTATACAAGCGTTACCATCCAGACATGGAAGATCACCCCAAAAAAACGCTCGTAAACCTTCTGGACAACCTTTTCCCGAGCATTTAGCCTCAATTATATTTTTTATAGCTGTCAGGCTACTTCATTATGAAAAATGATATCAGAACCCTCGACCTTAACCTTCTTAAGGCACTTGATGCGTTACTGGATGAGGGAAGCGTGACTCGGGCTGCACAGCGGCTCTCCCTGACGCAGCCTGCCGTCAGTGGCATGCTTACCCGCTTGCGTGATTATTTTGGCGACCCACTCTTTGTTCGCACCAGTCACGGTATGGTCCCCACTCTGCGGGCCAACGAACTTGCTATACCGGTAAAACAAATCCTCACCGATATCGCAATCCTGCTGAAACCAATGCAATTTGATCCCATGACGGCGGAACTGACTTATACCATCGTCGCAACGGACTATGCGCTTAAGGCCGTTGTCGTTCCGTTGATGGCTGCGCTGAAACAACGTGCGCCGCATATTAAAATTGCCGTGCGGTCTGTGGACAATGAGCGAATGTATCAGCAGTTGTCTCGGGGCGAAGTGGATCTTGCTTTGGTTACTCCGCAAACAACCCCCGATGACCTGCACGGAAGATCGCTCTATGAAGAAGAGTATGTCTGCGTAGCGCGAAGTCATCATCCTCTGGCAGCGAATTCGGAAATGACGCTCGAACAATTCTGCAAGCAGGAACATATTCTGGTGTCGACAGAAGGTCACTTTACCGGTGTAACAGATGAAGCACTGACTCAGCTCAATCTGACACGACGAGTGGGCATGTCGGTTAATAGTTTTCAAGTGATACCGGATATATTGCGATTGACCGATATGATTGCCGTTGTGCCTCACCGCATGGTTCTGACTAACAACGATCTCATCATTCTCCCTTTGCCCCTGAAAATACCGGGTTTTACCAAGAGCATGGCCTGGCATGAACGAACCCATCGTGACCCGGGTCATCAGTGGATTCGTGCTTTATGCGTAGAAGTCAGCCAACATCCTGGCCCCTGATATAATTTATCTTATAAAGAATATAAGTAATGGCAATTCGTCTTATAACTCCATTGCGCCAATAATCACTGCCATCACGTTGTTGCCGTAACGGCACACGCAGTGCAATTCACTATCGCAATGGGAGAAATTGATGAACGCGATTAACTGGCCAGAAGGTTTTGTTCCGGGTTTTACCGATAACTTTGTTTCTAATGAAATGATCATCTCAGGTCTGAACGTCAATGATGTCTGGCCGCTCCTGAGTCAGCCATTGTTATGGCCGGAATATTATAAAAACTCCGCGGATGTGCGCTTTTATCACAATAAAGGACCCGAACTGGAAAATAGGGTGCGCTTCTACTTCAGCACGTTTGGTTTCCCCGTTGAAGCTCAGGTTGTGGAGTGTGTTCCACCTGCGGAAGGTAAACCTGCTCGTCTGGCATGGCACGGATGGTCCGGTGAAGAAAATACCGCTCAACGACTCGATGTGCATCATGCATGGCTACTGGAGGATCTTTCCGGTCACAGGCTCCGTATCCTGACGCAGGAAACACAGAACGGAGTCCCGGCAGAACATCTGGCAAATACCCGCCCGAACCCAATGCTTAATGGTCATCAGGAATGGCTTGACGGCCTGATTCGGGCAGCAAAGCAATAATCGCTTTCCGCAGTTATATTACTGAGGTTGCACTTCCCCGCAGCCTCACAAATATTTGCCCCTTTGCTATTGCACGTAATGACAGGTTAATCCTGTCATCACTTCCAGGTGACATTGCGCGGCCGTGTCTGAAATATCCGCGCCTGCCACGCAAAAGGCATTCACACCCTCAGCCAGTGAAAGGCTACCTCAGTAAAAACTGCATCAGCTGAACAAAAATAAATACGGTCGCAGCCATTTGTATTACCCGCCCTCCCCATCTGAGATATCGCCATTCATGACGTTCTCTGGCGTCGGCTTCTTCAATGGCAGGGTCAGAATGCTTTTTTTTCTTTGTCCTGAATTCATTTATTACCCACAGAACAAAAATAACGGTAATGACAGTTTTCTGAAGTATCGGATTATCCACAAAGAGTGCCTCCTGCCTGCTCGCTGATGCAAGCAGAATAGATGAACGACCTCCACATAACCACTAATAAATATAGGGTTAGTATTCATTTTCGTCCTGGCAGGACATTGAGATAATTCAGTCCATCGCTGGTTGCTCGACTGCTGACAGGCGTCCGGTATGACTGGCTGCGGTGCGCGAGGAACGGATGTTCGCAATTGTTCTCTCGGCTGATTGAGAAATGACCAACATTATCATATTTTAATCCACGGAGAACGTATAACATAATGACTGTAGAGAGAACAAAGCATGAATATGCTTAATTAAACAAAGAGATAAATTTCAGGTGTGATAACCATCTCATTTTTTAATTTATTATACCCAGGAGAAATAATGACTACTGCGTTACTGATTGTTGATATGCAAAATTTTGTGACTGACAGAATAAATCAGGGCGTGGAAATGTTCCCGCATAACGCAATAGATAACATGCGAACCATTCTGGAAATAGTCAGAAACAGCATGATTCCAGTGATACACATACGGCATCACTCCACCGAAGAGGGATCGTTATTGCATCACAGTTCTCCCCTTTCTCAGCCTGTAAAAGGATTTGAGGAAAAACAGGGTGAACCTGTATTTGTAAAAAATACCTCATCCGCATTCAGCTCAACCGGGCTGTTAACGTATTTAAAAGACCATCAGCTCTCAACGTGTATTGTTATCGGTGCCGTCGCTGGATTTTGCGTCACTTCCACGATTAGAGCGGGGGCTGATGCAGGGCTTAAGATGACCGTGATTCAGGATGCTGTTATTAGTTTTGCACTGAAAGATGGTGAACCAGGGGCAAAAACCATCCTGGATGTCACACTTGCGCTTCTGGCTGCGGATTTTGCTACCGTGGTAACAACAAAAGAGTTAAATGAACAGCTATCAAAAAAACCGAAACCCCGTCCTTAACTCAGGCAGTGTTTCGGTATTTGTTCACTTCGCAGCGATTTAGACTTTAAGCAGCTTCACTGTTGCGTCGATGTCGATCTCATCTTCTGAGAAGATCAGCGTGGTGCCCTGGAAGGTGGTGATCGCCAGCTTTTTCAGCGTGCGCATTTCGCCAGGCTTCACGTCTGATTTCGGTCGGATGCTGTTCATCAGCACGCCGACAGACAGCACCGCATTTTCTTTATCGATACGGGTCTCGACAGGGACTTCTTCGCTGTAGACCAGGTAAGACTTGATCGCCGTGAGCTTCAGGCGCTCACCCGCGATATAAATGTATTTGCTGTCTGGTATGACTTTCACCGCATAGGCAGACAGACCTTTGTTGTTGGTGGTCGGCTCAAAGGTGACTGCCGCGTCTTTCTTGATCAGCTCAGGATTAGCAACCTTAATCACATGAAAATAGCGGTTGTCGCCGTTTTCATCTTTGATAAATCCAAAGCCTTTATCTTTAAACCACGTTGTGATTGTTCCGTTCATTGCTGTTTCCGCCTGATTAAACCTAATACTCGTAGAGTATATCTACTCAATTTGCGCGCAGTGTAAAACACAGGCCACGTCTTTGGCTACTCGTTACCCCAGCGATTGAGGAACTCCGCGATATCATCGATACGCTGCGCGTCAACCCCGGCAACCGTTGCCATCTCTTGCTGCGCGTCTTCGCTGATCTCTTCGTTGTTCATTAAACGGGTGATCAGTTGCTGGAAGTAGTGCGCCAGCGCGTCGCGCTCTGCATCGCTCACCGGCTTTGCGGCCTCGGTCGCGTACTCGTCGGCGATATCATAATATTTTAGCGGAATGTCGTTGTTCATCTGTTGCTCCGGGGTCAATGCGGGTGCCAGCAGTTGCCTGCCGCGTCTGGTGCGGATGATAGCATTCTTATTTCATGGTTCGCGATCTGTTTTATTGGCTGCAATACGTTACATATATTTGTCATGTTTTCTGGAGCCGCTTCGCATTTAATAAATGTTCCTTATTTTATTTTCACTGTGTTTTTATTCAGCACGGTATAATAATAGCCGCAGGTTAATGAGTTCAGTAATGAAGGGAATATAAGATCATTGTAAATCTATCCCCCTTAATAATTCGCGCTGCAGGAAGGCGGCGAGATAATAACGGGGATCCGCGGCATAAAGGTGCACGAACACCTTTACACCGCTAACCACAAAACAACTAACCAGGAGTTGATTATGGCTGACGCGAATTTTATGTCAGAACCCACTTTTGCCCAAGCAGATTCTGGCGTTTTGCCGGATGAGCCGCAAAACTTCGAGCTGCTACGCAATAACCACCGTAGCCGTTTGCACAGTAAACGGACGGAGGAAGCAAGTATTCATCCGCGAGCGGCGTCCGTGCAGGACAGTTCGGCCTGCTGCGAGCTGTATTCACGGGTGGATCATCACTATTTGCCGCTCAGCGGAGAGTGGTTACCCAATGCCGGATTTATTAATGGTATGCCGGTGAAAATACGCGTGATGAAAGATTGCATCGTTATTACGCCGCAACATACAAGAGAATTATGGGGTTGTCTTGAGGGAATGAGTGTGGTGAATATTAATAAGCAGAAAGTCAGTCAGTGGTTAAAAACGTTTCCCGGCGCGCTAAATGATTTAGGGGATGAACCGGTGATTAAACGCCGCAGATAAACATGCTTCAGGCATTTTACTTGCCGCCATCTTCTTGCCGGATGGCGGCCAACGCGCAATCACATTGTCAGAGATACTGTTTTTTACCAAACATATCCCGATTGTAATTACATTCCGGTAACGGTTTCGTGGTTGGAGAAGCGTCTTTACTCAGATCAACAATGCGTACTTCATTATTGTCATTGCTGATTTCGTACGTATGCCCTTTATCAGCGTGGAACGAACCCGAATAGGTTTGCCCCAGATCGATGCCGTACATGCTTCGCTCTTCTCTTCTCCACCCTACGCCATAGGTGAATCCCGGCTGAATGGTATATTCCTGATAGCTTTTGTTCGCGAAATCGGCGGAAGGCGGCGCAATGCCCTGCACCGACTTAGAGGTTCTGACTTTAATGCCCGCAATCGCGACTTTAGAGGTGATGCCATACGTTTTGTCGGACTTCCAGCAGTTCCCGGCGGGGATCTGTTTTTCTATTTTGTACGGCATGGGTTGCAGCGTATTTTCAACACGGATATACGCCGCGTCGCTGCCTGTGTAATCCGGGAGCGTATCCGAAAAATCAACGCTACATCCTGCCAGAATCGTGGTCGCGAATAAGATGCTTATGCCTTTAATCATTTGCCATGTCCCTGTTTTATTTTGGAATTCATTCTGATTTCTCTTTCTGGAGAAATAAACCGACATCAGGTTATCGGCAGTATCCATCTGATGCTTAGTTAAAATCCAGTTTGGCCCAATCTCATCACAACTCGCCCATTTGCCCACATTCATCTTCTGGACAACACTCTAGGATGACACCACTGACCCAACACGTGGAGCAAACACCATGAACATCACGCAAATCCGTAACGCCACGCAGCGTATTACTTTTGGCGGCAAAACCTTTCTGGTCGATCCGATGCTGGCGTCAAAAGGCGCGTATCCGGGCTTTGCCGGAACGGCGCGCGCAGAAATCCGCAATCCGACCGTCGATCTGCCCATCGACATCGATACCCTGCTCGACGTCGATGCGCTGATCGTGACCCATCTGCATGAAGATCACTGGGATGAGGCCGCGGCTCGCGTCGTACCGAAAGACAAACCGGTCTATGTGCAAAATGAACAAGACGCGCAGGTGTTACGCCAGCAGGGTTTCACCCAACTTACCGTGCTGACGCAGAATACCGCGATAGGCGATATCACCCTGCGTAAAACCGGCGGCCAGCATGGCTCAGACCGTGCTTACGCGATCCCTGAACTGGCAGAACGTTTAGGCGAGGCCTGCGGGGTTATCTTCCAGCATCCGACAGAAAAAACGCTGTATCTGGTCGGGGACACTCTCTGGCGCGACGAAGTTGAATCCAACATGCAGACTTTCCAGCCTGATGTGGTGGTACTGAATGCCGGTTTTGCCCACATCATCGGTTTTGGCCCGATCATTATGGGCGCGGAAGATGTGCTGAAAACCCATTTCACGTTGCCCGAAGCACAGATAGTGGCGACCCATATGGAGGCGATTAACCACTGCCTGCTGACGCGCGCGGCTCTGAAAGAGTACGTACGCGACAACCAGATTGCAGAATTCGTCAACGTGCCGGAAGATGGCGAAACCCTGACGTTTTAATGCCCGCAGAGGAATCGTATGCAGCCACTTGCCGTCGCCATTGTTGCCGTGGAAGATTTCAGCCCGTTTCACTTCTCGGTGCCGTGTATCCTGTTCAGTGAAAAAATGGCGGCGAAAAAGCGCTTTGACGTGCAACTGTGCGCCGAAAATCCCGGTATTGTCTCTTCGCAGGAGGGTTTCTCGATCACCGCCGCGCACGGTTATGACGCGGTGGAGAAAGCCGATATTGTGGTGATCCCTTACTGGGGCACGACGGCGCATCGCCCGCCGCAAAGCCTGCTCGATGCGCTTCATCACGCGCGGCAAAACGGTGCCCAAATCGTCGGCTTGTGTCTTGGCGCGTTTGTTCTTGGCTATGCGGGTCTGCTGGATGGTAAACGGGCCGCCACGCACTGGGAGTTCGAGCAGGATTTTCAGGCGCGCTTCCCGGCGGCTCGTCTGGATATTAACGCCCTGTACGTGGACGACGACGGCATTATTACTTCAGCAGGCACCGCCGCCGCGCTGGATTGCTGCCTGTATGTGATCCGTCAGCGCTTTGGCAGCACGGTGGCAAATCAGATCGCCCGGCGGATGATCGTACCGCCACATCGCGAGGGCGGCCAGGCGCAGTTTATCGAACAACCGGTGGCGAAAAATACCCAGGATCAGCGCATCAACACCCTGCTCGATTATTTGCGCCAGCATATTCACGAGCAGCACAGTCTCGACGTTCTGGCGCAGCGGGTGATGATGAGCCGTCGAACCCTGACCCGCCACTTTATGAAAGCCACCGGGGCGAGCGTCGCAGAGTGGCTGATTGCCGAGCGACTGCGCCGCAGCCAGGTGCTGCTGGAGTCCAGCCACTTACCCGTTGAGCGCATCGCCGAGCAGGTCGGTTTTCTCTCCCCCGTCACCTGGCGTCAGCATTTTAAAGCGCACTTCGGCGTCAGCCCTGCCGAGTGGCGTAAAACCTTTCGTGGCGTTTAGCCGCGTTTTTGCGCCAGCCAGACCGTGTGTCCGGCGCAGTGCGGATCTTCCATAATCATGTCGATCACCGCAAAGCCGTGCGCTGACAACAGTGCGCGGTATTCATCGGGCGCGAGGCTGGCATGAAACAGCGGCTCACCTTCAAACTGCCCCATTGCGATGCCATTATCCGTGCCGCTGGTAAACATCAGCGCGCTGCCGGGGTGGCTGAGACGGTCAAAAATCGGGAACATCTTTTGTTGGTCTTGCTGGGTTAAATGAAAAAAACTGTCCCACGCAAGCAGACCATCAAAAGTTTCATTTAGCGTGAGCTCGCGCATATCCTGCTCCAGCCAGCGCTGTGCGGGAAAAGCGTGCCGGGCGCGCGCCAGCATCGCCGCAGAGCCATCAATCCCCGTTAGCTGAAAGCCTTGCTGGATAAAATAACCGGCAATCGGCTGACCATTGCCGCAGCCGATATCCACAATGCTGCCCTGCCCGCCAATAACATTGATGAATTTATCCAGCCAGCTTTTTTCAAACAGTGAGCGCGAACGCTGGCTGGCAAAGGCATCCGCATGACGTCGGTAGATAGACAAAATATGGTTTGCCGCTGAATCGCTCACGCTACCCTCACTTTTTATCGAGATATCATTCAGTTAAACATAACGCCGATAAACCTGCCATCATGCAATTCGTATCCCTGGAATGCGCCTCGCAGAACCCGACCACAAATACCCAAAACCCTCCACGCTATGGCATGATAGCGCGCAGATAAGGTAATCATCAGGGTGAGCAATGTGAAACCGGTAACGCTATACGATGTTGCAGACCATGCAGGGGTCTCTTACCAGACGGTCTCTCGCGTCGTGAATCAGGCCAGCCACGTTTCCGCCAAAACCCGACACAAAGTTGAGGCCGCGATGGCGGAGCTCAATTACATCCCCAACCGCCTTGCGCAGCAACTGGCAGGCAAACAAACACCGTTGATTGGCGTGGCGACCGCTAACCTTGCCCTGCACGCGCCCTCGCAGATCGTTGCCGCCATTAAATCCCGTGCCGACCAGTCCGGTGCCAGCGTGGTGATCGCCATGGTGGAGCGCAACGGCATCGATGCGTGTAAAGCCGCGGTGCATAACCTGCTTTCACAGCGCGTGACCGGGCTTATCATCAACTATCCGCTGGATGAAGAAGAGGCCATTGCGGTGGCGGCCACCTGCGGCGCGGTACCGGTGCTGTTTTTGGATGTCGGTGAGCAGACGCCGGTGAACAGCATCATTTTCTCCCATGACGATGGCGCACGCCTCGGCGTTGAGCATCTGGTACAGCGCGGGCATCAGCGAATCGCCCTGCTGAGCGGGCCACGTACCTCGGTCTCGGCAAGGTTACGCCATGCGGGCTGGCAAAAGTATCTGGCGCACTACCAGCGCCCCCCCATTGCAGAAATGGAAGGCGACTGGAGCGCCATGTCGGGCTTTCATCAAACGATGCAGATGCTTAACGGCGGTACTCTCCCGACCGCCATACTGGTCGCCAACGATCAGATGGCGCTGGGCGCGATGCGGGCAATCAGCGAGTCTGGCCTGCGGGTCGCAGCCGACATCTCCGTCATTGGCTATGATGACACCGAAGACAGCGCCTGTTACCTCCCCCCGTTGACGACCATCAGGCAGGATTTCCCGCTGCTCGGAAAAACCAGCGTCGAGACGCTGTTGCAGCTTTCACAGGGTGAATCCCCTTCCGGCAATCTGCGCCTGCCCGTCACGCTGATCGAGCGCAAAACGGTTCTGCCGCCAGACACACAGACCGCCACGCCTCAGGCACTGGCGGAGTCGCTGATGCAGCTGGCACGCCAGGTTTCGCTGCTCAACGCTAACGCGCCGTAATTACTGTGAGTCAGTTCACCCATTAAACCTCCGCGCCTTTACAGGTTCTCGTGGTGCATCTTATGTTTACTTAAATTGTGAGCGAATAACAAAACAACCAGGATACCGCCATGACCCTGAACACGGATTCACTCGCCGCCGTACTGGCGCGCCGCGACTGGGAAAACCCCGGCGTCACGCAACGCAATCGTCTGGAGGCGCACCCGCCGTTCTGCAGCTGGCGTTCTGCGGATGACGCGCGTAGCCAACAGCCTTCGGCGCAGCGGCGTTCACTGAACGGCGCGTGGCAATTCGCCTGGTTTGCCTCGCCCGGCTCCGTGCCCGAAAGCTGGCTTGAGAAGGATTTGCCGCAGGCCGAAACGCTCAATGTGCCTTCTAACTGGCAGATGAGCGGCTACGATGCCCCCATCTACTCCAACATTACGTACCCGTTCCCGGTCAACCCTCCGTACGTTCCGGCGGATAATCCCACCGGATGTTATTCGCTCACATTTAATCTTGACGCGGACTGGCGACAAACGGGTCGGACGCGCATTATTTTTGATGGCGTTAATTCCGCCTTTCATCTGTGGTGCAATGGTCGTTGGGTCGGCTATGGACAGGACAGTCGTCTGCCTTCCGAATTTGATCTCAGTGATTTTTTGACTGACGGCGAGAACCGTCTGGCGGTGATGGTGCTGCGCTGGAGCGATGGCAGCTACCTGGAAGACCAGGATATGTGGCGCATGAGCGGCATCTTCCGCGACGTTTCACTGCTGCACAAACCCGACATTCATATTCGCGATCTGCGCATCCACACCCGTTTTAACGATGATTTCAGCCGTGCCGTGCTGGAAGCGGAAGTCAGAATCGCCGGTGAGCCGCGTGATGATTTACGCGTGACGTTACAGTTGTGGGATGGCGACACGCTGACCGGCGACACCACGTCGGCATTGGGCAGCGACATCATCGATGAACGCGGTGCCTATTCGGATCGCACGACTCTGCGGATGAACGTTGAGCACCCGCGACTGTGGAGTGCAGAAACCCCGAATCTTTACCGCGGCGTCGTCACGTTACAGACCCTGGATGGCGCGTTGATCGAGACCGAAGCCTGCGACATCGGTTTTCGTCAGGTCAGCATTGAGAACGGTCTGCTGTTACTCAATGGCAAACCCCTGCTGATCCGCGGCGCGAACCGTCACGAACATCCCCCCCAAAACGGTCAGGTGATGGACGAAGCCACGATGGTGCAAGACATCATTCTGATGAAGCAGAACAACTTCAACGCCGTTCGCTGCTCCCATTACCCGAATCACCCGTTGTGGTACACCCTGTGCGATCGCTACGGCCTGTATGTCGTCGATGAGGCCAATATCGAAACCCACGGCATGGTGCCGATGAACCGTCTGAGCGATGATCCTGTCTGGCTCCCCGCCATGAGCCAGCGCGTGACGCGCATGGTACAGCGTGACCGCAACCACCCGAGCATTATCATCTGGTCGCTGGGCAATGAGTCCGGTCACGGCGCGAATCACGACGCGCTGTATCGCTGGATAAAATCAGACGATCCCTCCCGCCCGGTACAGTATGAAGGCGGCGGCGCAAATACCGCGGCAACCGACATTATTTGCCCGATGTACGCCCGCGTCGATCAGGATCAGCCCTTCCCGGCGGTCCCAAAATGGTCGATAAAAAAATGGTTGTCGATGCCGGGCGAACAGCGCCCGTTGATCCTCTGCGAATACGCCCATGCCATGGGTAACAGCCTCGGCGGTTATGCCAAATACTGGCAGGCATTCCGCCAGTATCCGCGTCTGCAGGGCGGTTTTGTCTGGGACTGGGTGGATCAGTCATTAATTAAATACGATGAAAATGGCAATCCGTGGTCGGCCTACGGCGGCGACTTTGGCGACACGCCGAACGACCGCCAGTTCTGTATGAACGGACTGGTGTTCGCCGATCGCACACCGCATCCCTCACTGTATGAAGCCAAACACGCGCAGCAATTTTTCCAGTTCACGCTGCTGCCGGGCGCTCAACGGCAGATTGAAGTCCGCAGTGAATATCTGTTCCGCCACAGCGATAACGAAAGGTTGCACTGGTCCATCGACCAGGACGGCAACCCACTGGCCGCCGGAGAATGTGTCCTGGATATTCCCCCCCAGGGGCGCCAGCGCATTACCCTGCCGGACATCCCGATGCCAGAAACCGCGGGTCAACTCTGGCTGACGGTGCGCGTGGAACAGCCGCAGGCAACGCCGTGGTCAGATACCGGGCATATCAGCGCCTGGCAGCAGTGGAAGCTCGAAGAGAAGCTCGATGTGGCCCAGCCACCCCGCGCCGACGCGACGCCAACACTGGCTATCAGCGAGAACGCCTTTACCGTAGCAGTAAGTGATAAGCGCTGGGCATTCTGCCGCCGAACAGGCGTACTCACACAATACTGGCTGGATGATAAACCCCAATTGTTAAGCCCGCTCACCGACCAGTTCACCCGTGCGCCGCTGGATAACGACATTGGCATCAGTGAAGTCGCGCGTATCGATCCGAATGCCTGGGTTGAACGCTGGAAGGCTGCCGGTCACTATCATGCAGAAGCAAAACTGTTGTTATGCGAAGCCGAAGCGCTGTCGGGCAGCATACTGATCACCACCGAACACGCCTGGCAACATCGAGGCAACACGCTGTTTATCAGCCGTAAGTCGTACCGTATCGATGGTCACGGCAAGATGCACATCACGGTGGAGGTTGACGTCGCCAGTGGCACGCCACACCCGGCTCGTATTGGCCTGAGTTGCCAGTTGACGCAGGTCGCCGGGCGTGTGAACTGGTTAGGTCTCGGTCCCCATGAGAACTACCCGGATCGTCTGAGCGCGGCCTGTTTTGGTCGGTGGGATCTTGCGCTGGATGAGATGTACACCCCCTACGTCTTCCCGAGTGAGAACGGCCTGCGCTGCGGAACACGTGAGCTACGCTACGGCGCGCACCAGTGGCGCGGTGACTTCCTGTTCAATATCAGCCGTTACAGCCAAAAACAGCTGATGGAAACCAGCCATCGCCACCTGCTGCAACCGGAGGCCGGCACCTGGCTGAATATCGACGGTTTTCATATGGGCGTCGGCGGGGATGATTCGTGGAGCCCCTCCGTTTCACCGGAGTTTCTGTTGAGTGCGGGGCGTTATCATTATCGGGTAATTTGGGGTTAATCATCGTGCCGGATGGCGCTGGGTTTATCCGGCCTACGGGATTTACCCGTAGCCTGGTCAGCGCAGCGCCAGCGGGCATGTTGCATCACACCATAATCAGTCGTTTGAACAGCAGTTGCTGTATATCTTGCCAGTGCGCCAGAATCGCGTGGGCAGTCACGACGTTTCCCTCAAGGCAGTACAACACGCGATAACCGCCAGCATGATTAAACTCCCGGTATTTTGCGCACCCTATCTTTAGCAGTTCCGGGCAAATCTGGCTCCCCAAAGGGAACTGTCCGACCGTACTTTCAAACTGAGCCAGAATATCAGCAATAACCGGGCGTGGCGGGACTTGCACTCGTCGAAGGTAATGCACAATGTCATCAATGCAGTGCTTTACGGTGAGCGTGTACTCAAAGGTAATCTTGTGTTCCATTTAAGACCCTTTTCAATGGAGAACGCTTGCCTCAGTCAACGAGGCCATCCAGTAACTGATCTTTCGTGAATACCCGCCCTTCTGCTTTGTCTTTTTCCGACAGCGTCAGCAGTTTCAACAAGGCAATGGCATTCTCGCGCTCCTGTTGTTGATCATAGGATTCAATAACATAGGCTGGTACACCGTTTTGGGTGACTAAGATTGGCTCTGACAGGTCGAGTGTCGCTGCATTTTTCTTCACGTAGCTAATGGTCTCTACTTTCATAACTTGCTCATTTTTCAGCCTCAAACCAGTCTTAATATAAACCATATTTAGACCACCAACAAGCAACAGCCCCCACGGAAAATTCTTGCAATGAACCCCATGGCTTAAGTTATCCCGCTAAACAACCGCTTTTCTACCGTTATGGGCAAACAGGACGATAAGCCAGGTTGTAAAATGAACAGAAAGGCGGTGGCGGTGATGGCGCTGGTAACCAGCGCATTACTTTCAGGTTGCGGCAGCATTAATGCGCGCACGGAAGGCGAGGATTCAAATACGTATTATGTGGGTATGCACCACGACATCGATAAAATTAAAAACCCGGGCGCGTACGATTATAACTATTTCGATTTAGCGTTGTTATTTGTCGATGTGCCGGTCTCTTTTGTCGCGGATACGGTATATGCGCCGTTTGATTATTATCACGGGCCTTATAAGAAAACGAATTAAAGCAGGATGCCGGATGGCGATATTCATACCCTCCGGCATACCGTCACATTACTCTTCAATCGCCTGACGGATTTGCTGCAGCGACGCAGGATCGTCAATGGTGGTCAGATCGCCAGGATCGCGCCCTTCACAGATCGCCTGGATCGTACGCCTGAGCATTTTCCCGGATCGCGTTTTCGGCAGTTGCGACACAAACCAGACGTGCGCCGGACGGCCAAAATTACCAATCTGGTTGTCCACCAGCGCCATGATCGCCTTTTCTTCGGCGTGCGCGATGTCGCGGTCTTCCAGGCTGTCGCTTTGCTTCGGGATCACAAACGCCACCGCCACCTGGCCTTTTAGCGCATCTTTCACCCCGACCACCGCGACTTCAGCTACGTTTGGATAGCTGGAGATGCTCTCCTCTATCTCACGCGTGCCCAGGCGGTGTCCGGCCACGTTGATCACGTCATCCGTACGTCCAAGGATAAAGTAATAACCGTCGGCGTCGCGAATTCCCCAGTCGAAGGTGGCGTACACCTGACGAGAAAACAGTGACCAGTAGGTGTTCACAAAGCGCTCATCATCCCCCCAGATGGTCTGAATACATCCCGGTGGGAGCGGCCCTTCGATCACCAGCATGCCCTTTTCATTCGCCTCACAAGGCTCGCCAGTGACTTCATTGAGCAACTGCACGTTGTAGCCATACATCGGCACGCCAGGACTGCCGAGCCGTGAAGGCCGGTCATCCACGCCACGGGCAATCGCCATAATCGGCCAGCCAGATTCGGTCTGCCAGTAGTTATCGATAACCGGTACGCCCAGCGTCTGGGTTACCCAGCTCGCGGTAGGCTCATCGAGCGGCTCACCCGCCAGATACAGCACCTCCAGCGAAGAAAGATCGTGATTGCGGATCTGCGCGGTCGGGAATTTCTTCAGCACGCGAATGGCCGTCGGCGCAGAGAACATCCGGCTAACCTGATATTTCTCCACAATCTTCCACCACACGCTGCAGTCCGGGTAGGTGGGCAGCCCTTCGTAAACCACCGTCGCCATCCCCGCCAGCAGCGGAGCGTAGACAATGTAGGAGTGCCCGACCACCCAGCCGATATCTGAAGCACAGAAGAAAACGCCACCCGCTTTGCCGCCAAAAATGGTGTCCATGGAGGTCGCCAGCGCGACTGCGTAGCCGCCGACATCACGCTGCACACCTTTCGGTTTACCGGTCGTCCCCGAGGTATAGAGAATGCAGGACGTTTCGTTCGACTCCAGCCAGGCCACGGGAACCTGTGCCCCAAGATGCTGCTGGCGTAGCGTGGCGAAATCGAGATCACGCCCCGGCACGCGTGCCATTTTCGCCAGGCCCCGATCCACCAGCACCACATGGTTCGGCTGATGCTGCGCCTGACTGATGGCATCGTCTAACAGCTTTTTATACGGCAGGATTTTACCGCCGCGCGCGCCAGCATCCGCCGACACGATAACTTTGGGTCGGGCATCGTCGATCCGAGCCGCCACGCTGTGCGACGCAAATCCACCGAACACCACCGAATGGATCGCCCCAATACGCGCGCAGGCCAGCAGGGTAATGTGCGCTTCGGCGATCATTGGCATATAGACCAGCACCCGGTCGCCGCGCTCTACCCCCAGCGACAACAGCATCGCGGCTGCCACGTTGACTTCGGCATACAGCTGACGAAAGGTAAACGTGCGCTCTTCTTCGGTCTCAGATGAAACCGCAATCAGCGCCAGCGCATCGGGTTGCTTATCCAGCCAACGGTCGATAGCGTTATGGCACAGATTGGTTGTCCCGCCGCAAAACCAGCGGGCAAACGGCGGACGGCTATGGTCCAGCACCTGCGTAAACGGCTGCTGCCAGTCTATACGCTGGGCCTGTTCGGCCCAGAACGACTCCGGTTGTGTAATCGATCGCTGATAAAATTCGCTAAAAGACATAATGCTCTCCTGTTGAACTTACGCCTTACCGCACGCAGAGTTAGATGACGAACAGATCCAGATATTCGTTAACCGGCATCTGCTCCAGGCGAGTTCTGTCCAGGGAGACATCCAGGATGCGCTGCTGCTGGCGAGTCGGGAACTGACGCGCCAGGTTGATTTTGAATTTTTCAACCAGCTTCGGCATGCCGTCATGACGACGGCGCGCGTGACCAATGGGGTACTCCACGACCACTTCGTCAAAGCGTGAGCCGTCGGTAAACTCCAGCGTGATGGCGTTCGCAATCGCGCGTTTCTCCGGGTCGTGGTAATCGGCAGTAAAGGCCGGATCTTCGAAGCAGTTGATCTTCTCACGCAGGGCATCAATACGTTTGTCCTGCGCCACGCCGTCTTCGTAATCCGCCGCCGTTAAGCGACCAAACAGCAGCGGGATCGCCACCATGTACTGGATGCAGTGATCACGATCTGCCGGGTTATTCAGCGGACCCTTTTTATCGATAATGCGAATGCAGGCTTCGTGTGTACGAATGGTCACTTTCTCGATATCGGCCGCAGTTTTCCCTGCAGCCTGCAGCTTCTCATAGAGCGTCATCGCCGCTTCTACCGCGGTCTGCGAGTGGAATTCAGCCGGGAAGGATATTTTAAACAGCACGTTTTCCATCACGTAGGAACCGTACGGGCGCTGGAAGCGGAAGGATTCCCCTTTAAAAGAGACATCATAAAAGCCCCAGGTTTTCGCCGTCAGCGCCGACGGATAACCCATCTCACCGGTTTGCGCCATCAGCGCCAGACGTACCGCACGAGAGGTCGCATCGCCTGCTGCCCAGGATTTGCGCGTGCCGGTATTCGGCGCGTGGCGATAGGTACGCAGCGACTGGCCGTCTACCCACGCCAAAGAGACCGCGTTGAGGATTTCATCACGGGTCAGTCCCAGCATTTCGGCCACCACAGCGGTCGAGGCCACTTTGACCAGCAGGACATGATCCAGGCCAACGCGGTTAAAGGAGTTTTCCAGCGCAATGCAGCCCTGAATTTCATGGGCTTTGATCATGCCGGTCAGCACGTTTTTCATGGTCAATGGCGCTTTTCCGGCCGCGACCGCATTACGTGACAGCCAGTCTGCCGTCGCCAGGATACCGCCGAGGTTGTCGGAAGGATGTCCCCATTCCGCCGCCAGCCAGGTATCGTTAAAGTCCAGCCAGCGGATCATCGCGCCAATGTTAAACGCCGCCTGCACCGGATCGAGCTGGAACTGGGTACCCGGCACACGGACGCCGTTCGGCACGACGGTTCCTGGCACCACAGGCCCTAACAGCTTCTTACAGGCCGGATATTCCAGCGCTTCCAGGCCACAGCCGAGGGTGTCGAGTAGACAATAATGCGCGGTGTCATACGCCACCTTCGAGGTGATCTCGTAATTCATCACGTAATCAACGATATCAACGATTTCACGGTCAAATTCTGGGCGAACATTCGAAATGTGTGCGGACATAGAGTACGTTTCCTGTTTTTTTATCTTTAGAGGTTTTGCATTAGCAACGCTGATCAATCGCGACAAATTCACGATCTTCCGGGCCGGTATAGTTGGCAGAAGGACGGATAATTTTGTTGTCCTGACGCTGTTCGATAATGTGCGCCGCCCAGCCGGTGACACGGGCGATGACAAACAGCGGGGTGAACATTTCGGTCGGGACGCCCATCATGTTGTAGGAGACCGCCGAGAACCAGTCGAGGTTAGGGAACATCTTTTTCGACTCCCACATCACGGTTTCCAGACGGTCGGCGATGTTGTACATCTTCAGCGAACCGCCCTCCTGAGAAAGCTGTTTCGCCACGCGTTTGATCACCTGATGGCGCGGGTCGGCGATGGTGTAAACCGGATGACCAAAACCAATCACCACTTCTTTGTTTTCGATACGCTTGCGGATATCCGCTTCGGCTTCATCCGGCGTTTCATAGCGCTGCTGGATCTCCAGCGAGACTTCGTTAGCGCCACCGTGTTTCGGGCCACGCAGTGCGCCAATCGCGCCGATAATCGCCGAATACATGTCAGAGCCGGTGCCCGCAATCACCCGGCTGGTGAAGGTAGAAGCATTGAATTCGTGTTCGGCATACAGCACCAGCGAGATGTGCATCGCTTTTTCCCAGCTCTGCGACGGCTTTTCGCCATGCAGCAGGTGCAGGAAATGACCGCCAATAGAGTCATCGTCGGTTTCCGGCTGGATGCGCTCGCCGTTATGGCTGTAGTGATACCAGTACAGCAGGATGGAACTGAGGGATGCCAGCAGCTTGTCGGCAATATCACGCGCGCCAGAAACGGTATGTCCCTCTTTTTCCGGCAGCGTACAACCTAACGCGGAGACACCGGTGCGCATCACATCCATCGGGTGCGAAGCGGCAGGCAGCGCTTCCAGTACGGTACGCACGTTGGCGGGTAATCCGCGCAGTGCTTTTAATTTAATTTTGTAGGCGTTGAGTTCATCGCGGGTGGGTAATTTGCCATGAATCAGCAGATGGGCGACTTCTTCAAATTCGCACTGTTGCGCGAGGTCGAGAATATCGTAGCCGCGATAGTGTAAATCGTTACCGCTTTTACCGACGGTACACAGGGCAGTATTTCCGGCGGGTACGCCAGAAAGCGCTACCGATTTTTTCGGCTTAATGACATGGGTATTATTTTGCAGGATCGTTGTGTCGCTCATGTTGTCCTCGTCATTTTTATAATAGGTAGGATACAAATTCATTGCCGGACGGCGGCGACGCCTTATCCGGCATACAACGGCTACTTCCGGGTATACAACGCGTCGAGTTTCTCTTCGAACTGGTAGTAATTGATGCTTTCGTACAACTCGTTGCGCGTCTGCATAATGTCGATCACGTTCTTTTGCGTGCCTTCCTGACGCAGCACGTTATAAACCCGTTCTGCCGCACGGTTCATCGCACGGAAAGCAGACAGCGGATAGAGCGCCATCGCGACATTGGCACTGCGCAGTTCATCCGTGGTGAACAGCGGCGTGGCCCCAAATTCGGTAATGTTGGCCAGGATTGGCACCTGAACGGCATCGGCAAACTGGCGATACATTGACAGGTCGGTGATGGCTTCCGGGAACAGCATGTCAGCGCCCGCTTCGACGTAGGCTTGTGCGCGATCGATAGCCGCCTCTAATCCTTCCACCGCCAGCGCATCGGTACGCGCCATGATCACAAAGTTCGGATCGGTACGCGCATCGACTGCGGCGCGGATCCGGTCAACCATCTCTTCTTTCGAGACGATCGCTTTATTCGGACGATGCCCGCAGCGCTTGGCGCCGATCTGATCTTCAATATGCAGCGCCGCCGCGCCTGCTTTGGAAATCGATTTCACGGTACGCGCCACGTTGAAGGCTGACGATCCGAAACCGATATCCGCATCGACCAGCAACGGCAGCGGGCAGACATCGGTAATACGGCGAATATCCGTCAGCACATCGTCCAGCGTGGAGATACCCAGATCCGGCAGCCCTAACGACCCCGCCGCGACACCGCCGCCGGAAAGATAGATCGCCTGATACCCGGCCCGCTGTGCCAGCAAAGCGTGGTTGGCGTTAATGGTGCCAACGATTTGTAATGGATTTTCTTTAGTGAGCGCAGCGCGAAACGCCTGCCCCGGAGAGTGTAAAGACATACCCCATCCTCTTGTTATCAACTTGTTACTGTTCGTTGATTAACCTATAGCAAGGGGTATGCCAAAGACCTTCGATTGCTTTAACTCTCTCTTTTTTCATTGCTAAAACAATCAATTAAAACTCAGGCTTGTATTTTTGTTGCACAAAAGCGTGTCAGCTATCGTTTCATGAAACGTTCCTTCGCGTTTCATTGCAACATTTATGAAACACAACTAAACCCAATATTCGGTTCCTGACTTTTGGGGTTTACGATGGCTGATACGCATCTTCCACCACGTGCGAACGACGACAAACCGGTTATCTGGACGGTCTCCGTCACACGCCTGTTCGAACTGTTTCGCGACATCAGTCTGGAGTTCGACCACCTGGCGACCATCACCCCTATTCAGCTTGGTTTTGAAAAAGCGGTGACCTATATCCGCAAGAAGCTGGCTACCGAGCGTTGCGATGCCATTATTGCCGCAGGCTCCAATGGCGCGTACCTGAAAAGCCGTCTGTCTGTGCCGGTGATCCTGATTAAACCCAGCGGATTTGACGTGCTGCAGGCGCTGGCGAAAGCGGGCAAACTGACCTCATCCATTGGCGTCATTACCTACCAGGAAACGCTGCCCGCGCTGATTGCCTTTCAAAAAACCTTCAATTTGCGCCTTGAACAGCGGAGCTATATCACCGAAGAGGATGCGCGCGGGCAGATCAATGAACTGAAAGCCAACGGAACCCAGGCCGTGGTCGGTGCCGGGTTGATTACCGATCTGGCGGAAGAAGCGGGCATGACCGGCATTTTTATCTACTCGGCGGCGACCGTGCGTCAGGCATTCAGCGATGCGCTGGATATGACCCGCCTGACGCTACGGCGAAACGGGCAATACGCCTCCGGCGATACGCTCCGTACACGTTATGCGCTGGGCGACATGCGCGGTCACTCAGCGCAAATGGAACAGGTTCGGCACACCATTATGCTGTACGCCCGCTCCCGCGCGCCGGTACTGATTCAGGGCGAAACCGGCACGGGCAAAGAGCTGGCGGCGCAGGCGATTCATCGCGAGTATTTCACCCGTCAGGACAATCGACGCGGTAAGCCTTCCCCTCCGTTCGTCGCCGTCAACTGCGGGGCGATCACCGAATCACTGCTGGAAGCAGAACTGTTCGGCTATGAGGATGGCGCCTTTACCGGTTCCCGCCGGGGAGGACGACCCGGACTGTTTGAAATCGCCCACGGAGGGACATTATTTCTTGATGAGATCGGTGAAATGCCGCTGCCATTACAAACCCGGCTGCTACGCGTGCTGGAAGAAAAAGAGGTCACGCGTGTGGGTGGGCATCAGCCTATCCCGGTTGACGTACGAGTGATTAGCGCCACACATTGCCATCTGGAGCAGGAGATGAAACGGGAACAGTTTCGAACCGATCTGTTCTATCGCCTGAGCATTTTACGGCTGAAGCTTCCACCGCTGCGTGAGCGCCTGTCCGATATCCTGCCGCTGGCGGAAGGTTTTTTAAAACAGTCGCTGGCAGAACTCGAAGTCCCGATGTCTGAATCGGTACGGAAGGGATTAGCACTGAGCCAGCACACGCTGCTTCACTACGACTGGCCGGGAAATATTCGTGAATTGCGTAATATGATGGAGCGCCTGGCGCTATTTTTAAGCGTCGAGCCGCAGCCAGAACTGAATGAGCTTTTTTTACAGCAATTATTACCGGAGCTGGCCATCGCGTCTGAGACACGGCCCGAGCCGTCATCGCTGACGCCGCAGCAAGTACTGGCGCAATTCAAGGGCGATAAAACCGCAGCCGCACGCTATCTGGGTATCAGCAGAACCACGTTCTGGCGCAGGTTAAAAGAATAACCCGCCGGTGTCATACCGACGGGTCTCTTATATTTCAGTGCAGCGCATTATTTTTTCTTGTAGATATTCGCCGTGCCATGGATTTTGTTATCCGTCTGGCCGGATGTTAATACCAGGACATCAGCGCCTTTCTCATCAGCTTTCTTAATGAGATCTTCTTTAGCATCTGCGGCAGACATTTCGTTGCTTGTAGAAATGGTGCCAATCTTGGTGTACTGGGACTCAACCTTTTCAAAATCGGTCTTTTTCATCAGTTCCGCTGCATAGGCATTGGAAACGACAAAAGCTAACGCACCAATTAATACCTTATATCCAGTTTTCATATAAAAGCTCCAGGTTTTGTTTTTACGCCGTTATCGATCCCTGAACATCAACAACACGAGTCAAGGATGATTAATAAGTAGTTCAGGCGAAATAAAAAATCCAGAGCTAACGGAAATATAAAGAGATTTTGCAAATCTGAGATAACAGGCTATCTCGCGAAACGGCTTATCCGGCGCGCTTGCCCCATTAACCGGCGGCCAATGACCCGGTTTGCAACATCTGCTGCGTTTCATAACACAGTGTGAGTGAATACTCAGAATAATGGGTACACTGAACTTATAGTGTTAACCGATGCAGAATGACCTCAACCCGGCTTGCGGGTAAAACGCCAATTTTCTCTCAGATGGAAACGCTGTTTATGGAACCTCTACACGCCGTCGTGCTTACCGTTAGCCTGTTTGTGTTGACCTTTTTTAACCCCGGCGCGAACCTGTTCGTGGTCGTTCAAACCAGCCTGGCTTCAGGGCGACGGGCGGGCGTGATCACCGGACTGGGCGTTGCCTTAGGCGATGCGTTTTACTCCGGTCTTGGCCTCTTTGGCATGGCGACGCTCATCACCCAGTGTGAAGAGATATTTTCGCTGATTAAGGTCGTTGGCGGCGCCTATTTGCTGTGGTTCGCATGGAACAGCATCCGCCACCAGGCCACCCCGCAAATGCCCACATTGCAGCAACCGCTTAGCGCCCCCTGGTATGTTTTCTTCCGTCGCGGCCTGATAACAGATTTATCTAATCCGCAAACGGTACTGTTTTTTATTAG
This sequence comes from Citrobacter sp. Marseille-Q6884, assembly GCF_945906775.1. Lineage (NCBI taxonomy): Bacteria > Pseudomonadati > Pseudomonadota > Gammaproteobacteria > Enterobacterales > Enterobacteriaceae > Citrobacter > Citrobacter sp. Marseille-Q6884. The sequence goes on along the minus strand of NZ_CAMDRE010000001.1, from coordinate 2,206,049 downwards.
TATCTTCTCCGTCACGCTAAGCGCAGAGACCCCAACCTGGGCAAGACTGATGGCGTGGGCAGGGATTGTGCTCTCTTCCGTTGTGTGGCGTATTTTTCTCAGCCAGGCATTTTCTTTGCCTGCTGTGCGCCGCGCATACGGTCGTATACACCTGATTGCCAGCAAGGTGATTGGTGCGGTTATCGGCGCCTTCGCCTTAAAATTGATCTACGAAGGTATAACCCGCCGTTAAGGCGTTTGGGAGAGACTTTTGCTTGACCATCGTGACGTATTTGTCCGTAATACCGCCTGAATTTTTTAATCGTTTTTGAGTGGCTGTGAGATGGAACAGGTTGATCCCGTAAACGACACATTACTGCTGACAGAATGGCAGGCGCTGCTGCGCCAGACATCCCCGGATGTCCATATGATCCTGACCGAGTTGACCGATCAGGAGATCCGCCATTTAGTGACCGTTTTTTATGACTACATGCTGTCCCACGCTGAGAGCGCATTGTTCCTGAATACAGAGCAGGTCAGCACGCGACTCAGCGGCAGTATGTTTGACTGGTTACGCAGCGTGCTCGGCAGTGCGCATGAAGATCTCCCACAGTTGCTGGCGCAACAGCGCAAAATTGGTGTCGTACATGCGCGTATCGGCCTGCCTATCGATCTGGTCAATCGTGGGGCGCGCAAGCTTAAAGATGAACTGTATCGGCTACTGAAAAAGAAAGCCGACTACCCGGCAGATCTGTTGAGTGATGCGATCTGCTTCAGCAGCCTGGCGATGGATACCGCCCTGGAGGCGATGACCGTTTCCTATTCGCCAAGCTATCAAAACTCCATGCATACGCAGGAGCAGTATCGCCTGCAGACGATTTATGATGACGTCAACGTCGAGCGTGAACGGCAAATCCGTTCGTTTACCGACTGGGAAAACCAGTTTATCTACAATATCGCCACGGGATTACCCTCCGGCGAGCTGGTGTTTCTGGCGAACTCAGATTTTGGTATGTGGTTCTCACATAAGGGAAAACACATTCTCGGCAACAGCAATCTGCTGGCGGAAATGGAATCGCTGTTTGCGCAGATCGATGGCCGTCTGACGCAGACGTTTGTTGATCGGCAGTCACCGACGGACAGCGAGCGGATGAGCCTGTTGCAGGACGTCCGACAGCTCTCGGCAAAAGTGCATTACCTTCTCGCCTCCATGTTTGATGCGCTGGTCAAACAGGAAAATGGCAAAGACTCGCTGACACAGTTGCTTAACCGTCGCTTTATTCCGACCATTATGCGCCGTGAAATCTCGCTGGCATTACATTCGCGCAAACCCTTTACCCTTGCGATGCTGGATATTGATTTCTTCAAGCAAATCAACGACAGCTATGGGCATAACACCGGTGATATGACGCTGAAAAGTGTCTCCGCCGTGATTTATGAGCATATCCGCAGCAGCGATTACGTTTTCCGCTACGGTGGAGAAGAGTTTATGATCCTGCTGGTTGAATCGGATGTTTCACAGGCCTCCATTATTCTGGAAACACTGCGCAAGAAAATCGCCGACCTGCGTTTGGCTGCCTCAGCAACAGAATCCTTCTCAATTACCGTCAGTATTGGTATCGCCGAATACGACTATCATCCTGATTACAAACAGTTGGTTGATAAAGCCGATCGCGCGCTTTATCTGGCGAAAAGTCACGGGCGTAATCGCGTCGAGATTTATCAGGAATGAGGTTCGCGTCCCGGTAAAATAAACGCATAAAATAAATACCCCGTTCAGGGTATTTATCTGACCTGCGATAAATATCGTGCTGTTATTTTTATCATGACCGTTTTGTCGGATAAAAATAACAGTCGCCTAATAAGATGCAAATCAAATACACCATATATTTATCGCGGTAGCATATCCCGGTGAGACCACCTCCTGAATGGAGGGAACGTTGAGGGATAATAAAAGATCATGAACGGGAAGATGAAAACGCGCTGGCAGCGCCGGCCTGGAACGACCGGCGGAAAATTACCCTGGAATGACTGGCGCAATGCCTCCACCTGGAGAAAAGCCACGCAGTTTTTGCTGCTTGCCATCAATATTTATATTGGCGTGACATTCTATTACTGGGTCAGATATTTCGAGACAGCAGGCACCAGCGTCTATATTCCCCGACCCGGAGGCATTGAAGGATGGCTCCCTATCGCAGGCTTGATGAATATACGCTACACGCTGGAAACCGGTTTTCTTCCCCCTATTCATGCCGCATCCATGCTGCTGTTAGTCGCCTTTATTCTGATAAGCCTGTTGTTAAAAAAAGCGTTCTGTTCGTGGCTGTGCCCGGTGGGTACACTGTCAGAACTGATAGGTAACCTGGGAAAAAAACTGTTTGGGCGTCATTTCACCTTGCCCCGCTGGCTGGATATTCCGCTGCTTAGCCTGAAATATCTGCTGCTGAGTTTTTTCTTGTACATCGCCCTGTCGATGCCCGCACAGGGAATTCAGTATTTCCTGATGTCGGCCTACGGGATGATTATCGACGTTAAGATGCTCGATTTCTTTCGTCATATCGGCACCGCCACCCTCACCTTCGTGATCGTCATCAGCATCATGAGTCTGTTTATCCGCAATGCCTGGTGTCGTTATCTGTGCCCTTATGGCGCACTGCTCGGTCTCTTTTCCCTGTTCTCTCCGTTCAAAATCCGCCGTAACGCAGACAGCTGCATAGACTGCGGGAAGTGTGCGAAAAACTGCCCCTCGGCAATTCCGGTGGACAGATTAATTCAGGTCAGAACCGTTGAATGCACCGGTTGTATGACCTGCGTTGAGTCCTGCCCGGTGGCCTCAACCCTGACGTTTTCCCTGAAGACGCCGCCCGGCTCACAGCCGGATACCCCGCAGGCGCAAAAACGCACCTGGCGACAGGCCTCGCTGCCCGGGTTTGCGATGGCTCTCCTGCTGCTCGGTATTCTGTTTGCTACCATCGGTTATGCAGTCTATGCCAACGTCTGGGATACACCGGTTCCGGATCATATGTATTTCCAGTTGATCCCAAAAGCCAGGATGATCGGGCACTAACCGTGCCGGTCACCCACTGTTTCAGATAGACACGCAGAATACCCAAGCAGCTGCGCATAATGTTATCTTATACAAAACAGGATTTTATCCGCGCCAAAAGGTATTCAAATGTCGCTCAGCCATTTACTCGCGCAAACCCGGCCGATGGTCGAACAATTCAATATTGATGCGCTCACATCGCCCTCTCCGAATTACGTGATCTTTTTTAGCGTGAGTACGGGTCAGGAACGGGCCCACACAGAACTGGCTGGCGGTAAAACGCTGGATGACGCCTGGCTTGCAGGTGCCCGCGCGCTCCAGCGCTGGAGTAAAAAAGAGGCGAAAGCGCCCATCTGGATGCGGGTTGATGTCGTCAATCACGTTGAAGCTTTACGCTGGGATGCTCTGCAAAGCAAATTGCGTAAAACCAAACGCAATTATTTTCGCTTCGGGCTGAGCTTCACGCCGACATTTGAGTTTGCCATTCTTGAACAAGAAATCGCCGCTAACGCGCTTCTCTATATGGGTACTGAGGGTGTCGCGACGCCCAACAGTAAAAATCTGGCAAACTATTCCCAACAACGTTTTGGCCGCGAACTGCAATGGCCCGACGATCCAGCACAGCCAATCTGGCGCTTTACGACCAGTGGCGTCTTTAGCGACGGCAACCAGACACTGCGAATAGAATCCCAGGGCGCACATTCGGGTTATCGACAATTACCGCACTGGCAGGATGAACTGGAGCCGATGATCCATTCGGCAAGCGACTATCTCGCCCGCCAGATAAAAAAATCTGGCCGTTATCATTACGGTTGGTTCCCCTGTTTTGATCGCGCAATCCCGACCTACAACGCACTCCGTCATGCCAGCTCAACCTACGCTCTCCTTGAAGGATGGGAGGTGACGCAGAATGAGGCGCAGTTTGCGGCGATCGAAAGAGCGTTAAGTGATCTCTCAGCCACGCTTATCCGTACATACACTCTGCCGGAGGGTGGCGAGGCCGATTTTCTGATCGACACGGGGGATGAAATCAAACTCGGTGGGAATGCTGTCTGTATTCTGGCGATGGCAAAATATACCGAACTGACGGGAAACAGGCTGTATCTGGCGCAAATGGAACGCCTCGCAAACGGTATTGCTTTCATGCAGCATGCCGAAACCGGCGGATTCAGCCATGTACTGAATGCCGCGGATTTATCCCTGAAAGCCGAGCATCGTATTATTTATTATGACGGAGAAGCAGCCTTTGCACTGATGCGCCTTTATGGACTGACAAAAGCCCCGCGCTGGCTGGCAATGGTTGAACGGGCGATGGGCTACTTTATCGCGCAGAAACACTGGCAGGCACATGACCACTGGCTAAGTTATTGCGTCAACGAGCTCACGCTTTACCGCCCCGAAGAGCGCTACTTCCAGTTTGGTCTGGATAACGTTCGCGGGCATCTGGATTTCGTCCTGAACAGAGTGACAACCTACCCGACCCTGCTTGAGCTCATGATGGCGGCGCAGCATATGATCGCTCGCCTGCAGAAGGACGAGAAACACCGTCATCTGCTGGCGGATTTCGATCTTGAGATGTTTTCTCGTGCGCTGGAATACCGCGCTCGCTATCTGGCAAACGGTTTTTTCTGGCCAGAACTGGCGATGTTCTTCAAAAAACCCCAGAAAATTGTCGGCAGTTTTTTCATCCGCCACCACAGTTATCGGGTACGCATTGATGATGTAGAGCACTACCTTTCCGGTTATGTGGCCTACCGCAAATATTTACAGGGGGGGCAGCCAGAAGCCTCCGCTCCAGTACGTAAGCAACAACTGGTCTTTCTGGGAAGTAATTTCCGTCACGAAGGTAATGGGATCGAAATTTCAACGATACGGCGCTGCGCGCTGTTTATCCGCGAGCTGGGTATCAAACCGATGGTCATTATCTCGAGCTGGAATCCAGCATTAGCTGCCACCGTCAAGCAGTTACATCAAAATGGCAAACTGCCACAGCCCGTTGAGGCCATGACCGTCTATGACTGGCTGCCCGACATGTTGATGCGCGGAGAGCTACGCCCGCTTCCTGAAGGGCCGGCAGGAAAAGTCATTAAGACACGCCGGGACAGCGCCGGAAAGATCGAAGCACTGCGGTACTCAAAGGACAATGGTCACGTCAGCCACGAGGACTTTGTTCATCCGCAGACACGCCAGATTATGCTGCGGCGAACTTACCGCACAGACCAGGGCAACACCTTCCTTGAGGCGATTCACCTGTCCTTCACCGACCACGTGCACACCTATGCCACGGAAGGGGCATTTGCGGCGGCGATGTTGACCCATAACCTGGACAAAACAACGACCTGGCATTTCCTCGTTGATAAGAATCTGGCCTGGCGGGAATTTGTCTGCTCAGAGCCGAAAAATACGCTGCATGCCACCCTCAGTGCGGTTATTCACTCCACTCATCGTCTGGACAATGGGCGCTACAAACAAGCCTATCGTCACCTGTGGGTGGATGAAAAACGGCTCGACCGTATTCTGGTGCTCACCCACCAGCAGCATGATGAGCTGGCGCAGGAAATCACCGGCGCACACCGATTGCGGACGATCCCCCACCATCTGGATAATGCGCTCACAGAAGGGACAAGGGAAAAAACCGCCTCCCAGCGGGTACTTTTTATGGCCCGCTACTCACCTGAAAAACAGCATCAACTGTTGTTCAGCGCCTTTGCGCGCGTGGTGAAACAGCTTCCTGAAGCCGAGCTTCACACCTGGGGTAACGGCGCGTTAAAAGAAACGCTCGCCGACTGGGTAAAACAAAACGGCCTGGATCATAATATCTATCTCCATGGTTTTTCTGCCGATCTGGAGGCGATCCACCGTCAGTCAAACTGCGCTGTTCTGTGCTCTAATCATGAAGGTTTTTCGCTTTTCGCCCTGGAGTCATTAGCCTACGGAACCCCGCAGGTCAGTTTTGACATCAAGTACGGCCCACGCGATCTTTTGCAGGATTCCGGTGCGGGTGTTCTGGTAAAGGCGAACGATGAACAGGCGCTGGCTAACGCGCTGATTGACTTACTCAGTGACCCGGTGAAACTAAAAGCAATGCAGGAAAATGCGCACCGCCATGCGGAGCGTTATTCTGCAACAGCGATAGCCAGACTCTGGCAAACGTGGTGGCAGGAAATACAGTTATTAGGTGAAGAGAACCCACCGCAGGGTAGTCAGTCAATGCCCGCAGGTTTATAACTCAGGAGAGAAACCGTGCCCCACAACCATCGCGTAATCAAACGGGCTGACAGGAACGCGTGAACGCCCAAAAAGGCAGGCACTTGTTCTGGCAACGCTGGCTGACATTCGGCCTGGCGCTGCTGCTTACGTTTTCTCCTGGCCTGGTTGCGAGTTGGGACTTTGCGGCCATCAATGCCCAAAGCCAGCAACTGTATGGCCCGGCATCGCCAACCGCGCAACGTTATATCAATGAATGGGCAGCATTAGTTAAAAACGCACCACCCGGGGATATTAAAGAGACCTTAAACCGCGTAAACCAATTTTTTAATTCCCGTATGCGTTTTCGCGATGATATTGCAGTATGGGGTCAGCAAGATTATTGGGCGACCCCCATTGAGTTTTTACGCAAAGGCGCAGGCGACTGTGAAGACTACGCACTGGCAAAATATTTTACCTTACGTGAAATGGGCGTCCCCGCCAGCCAGTTACGTATTACCTACGTTAAAGCGTTGCAGTTAAATCAGGCACACATGATTGTCGCCTGGTATGCCACACCAGATGCTATTCCGCTGATCCTGGATAATTTAAAAACCACGATATTACCCGCGACCCAGCGTAATGATTTGCTCCCGGTTTATTCCTTTAATGAGCAAGGATTATGGATACCGCAGGCGGGGAAAAGTAAACGCGTCGGCGACAGCAAAAGGCTTTCTCGCTGGCAGGATCTTCTCACCAAAATGCGTGCAGAAGGATTTGACATTAATGAATAGGAAGTAGCCATGTCTCTTTATAAACAGCTACTCATTGGGATTTGTCTGTTCACGTTGGTTATCTTTTGCGGCAGTTTTTATGTCACGCTGGAAAGCTCGCGCGATCAGTACCATAACCAGCTGAGTGCGCATGCCCAGGATACCGCAACGGCACTGGGGCTCTCGCTCACCGCCAATATCGATGATCCGGTCATGACGGAGCTGATGGTGAACTCCATCTTCGACAGCGGTTACTTTTACCGGATACGGGTTACCGATATTAAAACCGGTAAGCCGTTGATCGAACGGAAAAACATGCCGCAAAGCGCCGCCGTACCTGACTGGTTCGTTCGTCTGGTACGGCTCAATCCCGGTCAGGGCGAGGCCGTCGTCATGCGCGGCTGGACGCAAGAAGCCCGCGTTGAGGTCATCAGCCACCCATTATTTGCGCTGACGCGCCTGTGGGAGAGTCTGGTTGCCAGCTTCCTGCTGCTTAGCGCCTGTAGCCTGGTCTGTGTGCTGGGGGCGATGCTGATGCTGCGTCGCCGTCTGCGCCCATTGAATTATATCGTCGAGCAAGCAACGGCAATCAGTCAGCGTGAATTTCTGAATCTTCCCGCATTGCCGAAAACCCCGGAGTTACGCCGGGTGGTAGAAGCCACCAATATGATGGTGACCCAGCTCAAAGCGCTGTTTAGCGAACAAGCCGAGCGTACCGAAATTCTGCGCCAGCAAGCTTACAGTGACAGCCTGACAGGACTGAATAACCGCCGCGCCTTTGATATTCAGTTGCAATCACGCCTGAGCGATGAAGAACGGGGCTCCGGGCATCTGATTTTGCTACGCGTTCAGGATCTTATCGGGCAGAACCAACGCCTTGGCGGATCAAGAACCGACCAGTTATTGATGGCTGTTGCCGCTATCCTGAACGACCTGCAGCAGCGCTTCTTCCATAACGAAGGTTTTCTGGCGCGCATTCGCGGCGGGGAATTTGCCATTATCGCCCCACCGATCCTGCCACAAGAGATGGAAAGCCTGGTCGCGAGGCTCACGACCCAGCTAAAAGCACTGCATGAAACCGGGCTGAGCGACGTGACTCCCGTCGCGCACATCTCGCACGTTGTTTTCCATGTCGGTGATACACCACAGACTCTCCTGCTGCAGGCTGACCAGGCGCTGGCCATGGCGGAAACAGAGATGCGTTTCTTTGCCGATAGCCAGCCCTCTGCGGCGGTGGAAAACGACGACGATCACTACCGCTGGCATCAGCGTCTGGAAACCATTCTGGAGAAAAAAGCCTTTACGCTGTTCTCGCAGCCGGTTTATCAGTGCAACAATAAAAACATTATCCTGCACCATAAAATTCTCGCCCGCATCCAAACGGAAGAAGGCGAGATGATTCCGGCAGGCCGCTTTATGCCGTGGATTCATCGTCTGGCGCTCAGTCAGCGTATGGATATTGTGATGCTTCAGCAAACGTTGAAAGCGATGGAGAACACGACCCAGCCGGCAGCGCTGAGTATTAGCGGTGAAAGCGTTGCGGATGAAGAGAGCATGGATTCCCTGCTCCAGCCGCTGAAAAATGCACGCCACCTGGCGGCCAGGCTGACGCTGGAGCTGGATGAAAATGAGCTGCCTGATCCAGAGCACGTCAGTATGCTGGTACAGAAATTAAAAGCGCTGGATTGCCGTCTGGGGATCCAGCATTTCGGCGGTCGCTTCCACCTGATTGGCAACCTGCCGCAATGGGGGCTGGCGTGGATTAAAGTCGATGGCGGCTATATTCGAAATATTGATAAAGAAGAAGATAAGAAGCTATTTATCGAGGCCATCTACTGGGCGACTCGCCAGGTGAATCTCCCGTTAATCGCCGAACGCGTCGAAACGGAAGGCGAACTGGCTGTATTGGAAAAAATGGGGCTGTATGGCGCAATGGGGCGTTATTTTAGCGACGCCAGCACCCTCACGACATCACTCTCAGGAGAACAACCATGTTTTTTATAGAACGTGACCGCGATGGACGCATTGTAAGAATTGAACACGCTTCATTCCCCGAGGCGACTGAGCAAACCACAGAAACGACGGTTGAAATCGAAGAGTGGTTAAAAGCGAATACCCTTCGTAGTGCGAACCTGCAACAACTGCAGCAAAGCGACCTGGATATGGTCCGTGTGCTGGAAGACCTTATCGAAGTACTGATGAGTAAAGGGGTCATTAGCATCACCGATTTACCTGTCGCGGCGCAAAACAAATTGCTCAACCGCGCCAAAGCGCGACGGGCTCTCGGTGGATTGGAAGATTTAATTGGTGACGACGACAGATTAATTTAGCGAAGCCGTGTTATCCGCAATTTGTTTTAGGGCCGATTGTATTCAGGGGCATATATTCGATTTACCTCTGAATACAACGTATCCATTGCTGGTCAAATAATGTGTTATCCAAAATGACGCAATATACGACAGGAGCACGGCTTCCCGGATGTACAGGAGATAAGGAATGAAGGTGGGGAAAAAGTGAATACGTCGCGACTTGAGCAATGACGAACATTATCCAATGTCACTACATAACCAATACAAAATCAACCCCTTATATTAAGTAGCTCGCCGTTACATTTAATATTTGTTATTAATAGCATGCAAACTATTTAATCAGTAAAGCATCACGACTATTTATTGTAAAAACACTACGTAATTTCACTTATATCAAAAAAAACATTGTAACATTCTATTATGATACCGCCTTGCAATTGTCGGATAATTAAACGGCATTCTTATTCACTCCTATAAACTCCTGCAAACAGGTCATTTAGCCACCTGCGCATCAGCAACCGCTTGAGTTAATAGCATCGCTAAACAGGGACGATCAGGCCCGTGATCGCATCGCATAAAGATTAAGGGGAAGTATCATGAGTGCCATCGCAGGGACAGTAAAAGCAATTATCGGGCAGGTTTTCGCTATTGCCTCTGATGGCAGTCGGCGTTTATTGACCGAAGGGGACACCATCCTCGCGGGAGAACAAATAGAAACCGGCGCCGCTGGAGCCGTTTCTCTTTCTCTTTCTAACGGTAAAACGCTCGACCTGGGTCGCGATACCCACTGGGATACCGCCAGTATTTCCCCTGCGATCACTTCTGATACCGATCAAACTGATATCGCCGCAATCCAACAAGCCATTCAGGACGGGCAAGACCCCACACAAATCCTTGAAGCAACTGCCGCAGGCCCACAGCCCGCAGGACAGCCGGGAGTGAGTGGTGGCGGATCGCATACGCACGTTATCCTGGATCTTACCGGCGAAATTATCGACCCGACGGCAGGCTTCCCCACGACCGGCATTGATTTTCCTGATAGCGAACCTCAGGAAGAACTGACCCTGCTTGACAGAAACGCTGATTCTGACTCGGACAGTGATTCCGATGCTGACAGTGACTCGGATTCCGATAGCGATGCTGATGCTGACAGTGACTCGGACTCCGACAGCGATGCCGATGCTGACAGTGACTCGGACTCCGATAGCGACTCCGATTCTGACAGTGACTCGGACTCCGATAGCGACTCCGATTCTGACAGTGACTCGGATTCCGATAGCGATGCCGATGCTGACAGTGATTCGGATGCCGATGCCGATGCTGACGCTGATGCCGATGCTGATGCTGATGCCGACGCGGATGCTGACGCGGATGCCGATGCTGACGCGGATGCCGATGCTGATGCCGATGCGGATGCCGATGCGGATGCCGATGCGGACGCTGATGCGGATGCGGATGCCGATGCGGATGCCGACGCGGATGCGGATGCCGATGCGGATGCCGATGCGGATGCGGATGCTGATGCGGATGCCGACGCGGATGCTGATGCCGATGCGGATGCCGACGCGGATGCCGATGCGGATGCCGATGCGGATGCGGATGCTGATGCTGATGCGGATGCCGACGCGGATGCTGATGCCGACACGGATGCAGATGCAGATGCTGATGCCGACGCGGATGCTGATGCCGACGCAGATGCCGATGCTGACGCTGATGCCGATGCTGATGCTGATGCTGATGCCGACGCGGATGCCGATGCTGACGCGGATGCCGATGCTGATGCCGACGCGGATGCCGATGCTGACGCGGATGCCGATGCTGATGCCGATGCTGATGCCGACGCGGATGCCGATGCTGACGCGGATGCCGATGCCGATGCGGATGCCGATGCGGATGCCGATGCGGACGCTGATGCCGACACGGATGCAGATGCAGATGCTGACAGCGATGCTGACAGCGATTCCGACTCCGATTCTGACAGCGATTCGGATTCTGACAGCGACTCCGACTCGGACAGCGATTCTGATTCCGACAGTGACTCCGACTCAGACAGTGATTCCGACTCCGACAGCGACTCCGATTCTGACAGCGATTCGGACTCCGACAGCGACTCTGACTCCGACTCTGACAGTGACTCGGACTCCGACAGCGATTCGGATGCTGACAGTGATTCCGACTCGGACAGTGACTCCGACTCGGACAGTGATTCCGATTCCGACAGCGATTCGGATGCTGACAGCGATTCGGATGCTGACAGCGATTCGGATTCTGACAGCGACTCCGACTCGGACAGTGACTCGGACTCAGACAGCGACTCAGACTCGGACAGCGACTCGGATGCCGACAGCGATTCGGACTCCGACAGCGATTCGGACTCCGACAGCGACTCAGATTCCGACAGTGATTCAGACTCTGACAGTGACTCCGATTCAGACAGCGATTCCGACTCAGACAGCGATTCCGACTCAGACAGTGATTCAGACTCCGACAGCGATTCGGATTCCGACAGTGATTCAGACTCGGACAGCGACTCGGATGCTGACAGCGATTCCGACTCGGACAGTGACTCCGATTCTGACAGCGATTCCGACTCGGACAGCGACTCTGATTCCGACAGCGATTCAGACTCCGACAGTGATTCGGACTCAGACAGCGACTCCGACTCTGACAGCGATTCCGATTCCGACAGCGATTCGGATTCTGACAGCGACTCCGACTCAGACAGCGATTCCGACTCGGACAGTGACTCCGATTCAGACAGCGACTCAGACTCGGACAGCGATTCGGACTCTGACAGTGACTCGGATGCTGACAGCGATTCGGATTCTGACAGCGACTCCGACTCAGACAGCGATTCTGATTCCGACAGTGACTCCGACTCAGACAGTGATTCCGACTCAGACAGCGATTCGGATTCTGACAGCGACTCCGACTCAGACAGCGATTCTGATTCCGACAGTGACTCCGACTCAGACAGTGATTCCGACTCAGACAGCGATTCGGATTCGGACAGCGATTCCGACTCGGACAGTGACTCCGATTCTGACAGCGATTCCGACTCGGACAGTGATTCAGACTCCGACAGCGATTCGGATTCCGACAGTGATTCAGACTCGGACAGCGACTCGGATGCTGACAGCGATTCCGACTCTGACAGTGACTCCGATTCCGACAGTGACTCGGATTCCGACAGCGACTCGGATTCCGACAGCGACTCTGACTCAGACAGTGATTCAGACTCGGACAGTGATTCCGACAGCGACTCGGATTCGGACAGCGACTCGGATTCCGACAGTGACTCCGATTCAGACAGCGACTCCGACTCGGACAGCGATTCAGACTCTGACAGTGATTCAGACTCTGACAGCGACGCAGATTCTGACAGCGATTCAGACTCTGACAGTGACTCCGATTCTGACAGCGATTCGGACTCAGACAGCGACTCTGACTCCGACAGCGACGCAGATTCCGATGCCGATTCTGATAAATCCATTTCGCTGGAGGTGGACTTCAGCAAGACCGAATCCTCGAAAGTCACTGAAATCAACGGTGGCAGTGATGATCCGAACGGTTATGACGTGGATGAAAATGGCAAGATTATTGCCATTGGCGATAACGTTACCCTTTGGATCACCAAAGGGGATATTGAAGCCGGGCGTGTTTCCGATGAGATACCAAAAGGTCAGATCAAGTACTACTCCGACGGCAACCCATCGGGCGATACCAGCCACAGTGATGTCTTCCTTCTCCACCAGGGCAGCGGTTACTGGCAGGATGGTAATTTCCGGGAGCTGAATTCCGTAAAAGGAAATACGACCTCAGCTTCAGGGCCAAACGGAGATGCCCGCGACACCATCTATGTCCAGGATGATGGTAAGGGATGGAGCGCTGAAAAAGGTCCGGCTAACGTTAACGGCAATATTAACTATGTCGATAATGTCTCAGTGACCATTGGCGGCCACAAGGTGGTGCAGGGATCTAACTCTATCTCCGATGTGACGTCATCCAAGGGAGGCAGCGGCTGGGATCCCAACGCACCAGGCAGTCATACGACCTGGCACTATGAACTCTCGCTGGATGCGTCAATTGCGGGCGGCGGAGAGCACGACCAGATTACCTCCATCACGATCTCTGGTTTGCCGAAAGGAAGCATTGAGTTTAACGGTAAATCCTATGACGTTGATGCCAATGGCCATGTCGTTATTGATGTCGATGACACCGCGGATCTGAATGCGAAAATCACCATCAATACCGATAACCCGCTTAACTCGGGCGATATTAAAGTGGATATCTCGACGTCGGTGAATGGCGAACCGCATGAAAGCGGAGAGATTGCGGTAAGCGACGATCACCACAGCATTACGCTGTCGGGGGAGGATTCTTCGACGCCTCAGGAAAGCCATGATACCGAGATGATGACGGCGTCAATCGATGAGCATCACGATCTCAACGAGAATCATAGCAGCCACGACGCGCAACCGCAGAGCGAAGAGTCGGAGGGGGATAATGAATCGCATGCTTCACTCCTCGATAGTGAAGATCTCTACCTGACACCAACAGAACCGGATAACAACGTCGCCCCGGCGGAACATCACGACGCGCCCGTGGCGGGTGACACCGGGCAACCGGAAACGTCATTAACCCATTTGGTCGATGAGAGTGCCGAGTTATCGCCTGATGATTCGCACGCCGGGTCTGCAAAAACCGCAACCGCCACGGCTGAGCCGGATGACACTCAGCATGACAACCCGACAAGCGCCACGACGCTGAGTAGCGAAGAGCCGCTTAATTTTAGCGATATCATTCATGACGAAGGCAACGACAACGATTTGAGCAAACTCCTTCCGGTGGCTGACGTTAGCGCCGAAAGTCACAACAGCGCCGATCAGATCGTTGCGGCTGATGCGCCCCATGATGCAGGCGACACCTATGCCGGAGGCGATCAGGCTCAAATGGATAATCTGATCGCCAAACCTGATATCGACGCCTGACGAACCCTCCCCCGCTGGACGATACGGCGGGGGCTAACCCACGCTTTTGTGTCGGGGAAAACGCGCTTCACTAAGCCGGTCCCCAGACATGTTATCAGGCCCCAACATGTTGATGTCTGGTATATCAATGCACTAAAAGGACGATAGATATGAAGTACAGCGCGCAAATCGCTTTAGGATTATTACTTCCGCTATTCACGCTGAACTCAGCCAGCGCCACGACGCTTGAGCAGGCCATCAAAAACACGCTGAACACCCACCCGCAAATCAGCGCATCGATGAACAGCCGTTATTCAGCAGATCAGGATCTGAAAGCAGCAAAAGGTGGATATTTGCCCACGCTGGATCTCTCAGCCGGAACAGGTTGGGAACAAACGGATAACGCCACGACGCGCGCGGCAGGCGATCATCTGCGTGATTTACACCGCAGCGAATCCAGCATCAATTTGAAGCAAAATCTCTTCAACGGTTTTGCGACCACCAGCGAAGTTGCCCGCCAGAAAGCGACCGTAAACTCCCGGGCATTTGCCGTTCTCAACACCACAGAAACCACCGCACTGGCGACGATTCAGAGCTACCTTGATGTTCTGATGCAGGAAAAAATGGTCAGGCTGGCCGAAGAGAACCTGAAGAGTCATGAACGTATCTTTGATCAGATTCGCTTACGCACGGAACAGGGCGTTGGTCGGGAAGCTGACTTTGCACAAGCGGAAGCCCGTCTTGCCCAGGCTCGTAATAACCTGCTCACCGAACAGACGAATCTTGAAGACTCTCGCACTAACTACTCCAGCGTGACAGGGCAGGAAGCCGTGGATCTCATGGCTCCTCAGCCAACAAAAATTCCGGCATCACTGGAAGAAGCCCGTAAGGTCATGTTGGAAAACAGCCCGCTACTGAAACAGGCGGATGCCGATGTGGAAGCCACGCGTCAACAATATGAAGCGGCAACGTCCCGCTTCTATCCAAGTGTCGATGTGGATGTTGGACGCACCATGGATAACAATATTGACGGTACGCGCGGGCACAATCAGGAATGGCAGGCCATGTTGCGCATGCGTTATAACCTGTTCAACGGCGGCAGCGATAAAGCGCAACTCTCCTCTTATGCGTACAAAATGCAGGAAGCGCAAGATGTGAAGAGAAACGCGCTGCGCCAACTCAACGAGGAACTGCGCCTGTCGTGGAACGCCCTGTTAAACGCAAGGCAGCAAGTTCCCATCGCAAAAGATTATGCCGACCGTAGCATGGTGGTACGCACCGCTTATCAGGAGCAGTTCAGCCTGGGCGATCGTACGCTTCTGGATATGCTCGACAGTGAAAACGAAGTGTTTAGCGCCCAGCGCCGCTATGTACAGTTGCAGTTTATTGAAATGTTTACCGCTTACAGAATTAATGCCCGCACCGGTGAGTTATTAAAACAACTCAATATTCAGGCTCCTTCCGCTGCTCAGCCGGTTGAAGCGATGAAAACCACCCAGGTGGATCTGCCGGAATTAAAGTAACGTGTACCGGGTTTATGGGGTAATGCCAGCCATGTTGGTATTACCCCATTGCTGTATTAACCCCGACAGTTTTTTGCTCGCATTTAAGGTCAGATAATGGCATCACACACTGATTCAGTTGATAACACGACTTCTTCTGGTAATGATGATACTCGATACGATCCTCAGCAAAATCATGATGATCCCCTTCTTGATTGCTTAATGGTGGTCTGCAAACTGCATAACATCATTACCAGCCGTAATGTGCTGACCTCAGGGTTGCCGTTAGAAGAAAACCGCCTGACGTTAAGTACATTTCCGCGCGCCGCGCAGCGTGCAGGCCTTAGAGCACGAGTGCTTCAGCGCCCGTTAGATACGATTTCCGCGATCTCCCTGCCAGCCATCGTGCTGTTAAAAAATGCGCAGGCCGCCGTTCTGCTTGGCTGGGATGACCAGCAGCGCGCGCGTCTTCTTACCGCGGAAACCAAAGGGGGTGAAGTCACGGTATCCAGAGAGGTGCTGGAGGCAGATTACAGTGGAAAAGTCCTCTTTATTCAGCCTGAACATGAATACGACACGCAGCCTAACGCCGCCATTCCACGGACAAAATCCTGGTTTCGCGACACGCTGCAGTTATCGAAGTATCTCTATCTCGACTCCGTTGTCGCCAGTTTTCTGATTAACCTGATCGCGCTGGCTACGCCACTGTTCGTCATGAACGTCTATGATCGCGTCGTGCCAAATCAGGCGACGGCCACGTTATGGATGCTGGCGATTGGTATTACTATCGCGTTCGCTTTTGACTTTGTGTTGAAAATCCTGCGCGGTATCTGCCTCGATCTTGCCGGTAAGAAAACCGATTTAATTATCTCCGCCGCGTTGTATGAACGGCTGATGGGAATGAAGATGAAACTGCGCCCCAGCCGGGTCGGTGGCTTTGCGCAGAATTTCCAGGAGTACCAATCGGTACGCGACTTCCTTTCATCGCTCACGCTCACCGCACTGATCGACCTCCCCTTTACCCTGCTGATTTTGCTGGTGATCGGTGTCATCGGTGGACCGCTGGTGTTTATCCCCCTGATCGTGTATCCCGTTGCCGTTCTTGTTAACTGGCTTATCCAGCGACCGCTCATGTCGCAGGTGCAAAAAACTTACCGCCTGTCTCACGAACGCCAGGCGATGCTGGTTGAGACCCTGACGGGGCTTGATGCCATCAAAGTGAATAACGCGCAAAGCGAGCGCCAGTATCAGTGGGAACAGGTGATTGGCAGCCTGAGTAAGCTCGAACTCCGGGTCAAGTCACTCTCCTATGTCGCCGTAAACTTTACCAGTTGGCTGCAGCAGTTTAGCGGTGTGATCATGATTGTTGGCGGTGTTTACTGGATTATCGCGGGTAATCTCAGCATGGGGGGGCTCATCGCGTGCTACCTGTTACAACGCCGCGCAATGATGCCCATCGGGCAGCTCTGTGGCCTGATTACGCGTTATCAGCGTGCAAAAATGACCCGAGCCACCATTAACCACATGATGGATCTCGAGCAGGAAACGCAGAATGACGAAGTCCCGCTAAGACGCGAAACGCTCTCTGGCGCACTTGAGTTTCATGATGTCAGTTTCCGTTATCCCCAAAACCAGTATGTTTCACTCAACGGCATTTCCCTGAAGATAGCGCCGGGTGAAAAAGTCGGGATTATCGGGCGCAGTGGTTCCGGGAAAAGTTCACTGGCAAAACTGCTGGTCGGTTTTTACCAGCCGGACAGCGGCACAGTGCTGGTGGATGGCATTGACGCCCGTCAGCTCGACGTGAACGACATCAGACATAACATTGGCTATGCACCTCAGGATATTCACCTGTTTAGCGGATCCCTGCGTGACAATCTGCTTATCGGCGCGGGCTATGTTGATGAAGAGACAATGATCCGCGCCGCCACTATCGCCGGGGTACATGAATTCGCCCGTCGCCATCCTTCCGGCTACAACATGCAGGTCGGTGAGCGTGGAATGAATTTATCCGGCGGCCAGCGTCAGGCCGTCGCGCTGGCCAGGGCGCTTCTGCTCGATCCCCCGATTCTGTTGATGGATGAACCCACCAGCTCCATGGATAACACCAGCGAGGATCTGATCAAAAAAGCGCTTGTGCCCATCGTCAGCCACAAAACGTTGCTGCTGGTGACGCATCGCGCGTCACTCCTTTCGCTGGTTGACCGTCTGATTGTCCTCGACAACGGCAAAATTATCGCCGACGGCCCGAAAGAAAGCGTCCTGAACGCACTGAAAAAGGGGCAGATTCATGCGAACCGGTAATAAGCTCAACCGCCTGATGAAATGGCTCTTCGGGGATAAAAGCGCCTCCACGTTCTCCGCGAATGAAGTCAATAAAGCCCTGATCGATGACTCCCCACGCGTGGTACGCATCACCGTGTGGGCCATCCTCGCCTTCTTTATGGCGATGATTATCTGGGCTTCACTGGCAAACATTGATGAAGTGACCCGCGGCGATGGCCGGGCGATCCCTTCGTCGCGTTTGCAAAAAGTACAAAACCTCGAGGGGGGGATTGTCTCTGAAGTGTTTGTCCATGAAGGCGAAATGGTCAAGGCCGGCGCGCCGCTGCTGCGTCTGGACGACACCCGTTTTCGCTCTAATGCCGGAGAATCTGAAGCCGATCGGCTGGCGCTCGACGCGCGTATTCAGCGTCTGACCGCCCAGCTTGCCGACAAAGAAACACTGACGCTGTCAGCAGAAATCACGCAGAAATCGCCGGATATCGCTAACGGAGAGATGGAACTGTTTACCAGTATGAAGCAGCGCATCCAGAGCGAACTCGGTGGGCTGAATGAACAACTGGTACAAAAGAAACAGGAACTTCTCGATTACCAGGCGAAAGCCAGCCAGACACGCCGCAGCCTCGGTTTGCTACAGCAGGAAATCAGTATGTCTGAGCCTCTGGTCGCGAAAGGCGCGATTTCCAAGGTAGAAATTCTGCGTTTGCGTCGTTCGGAAGTCGATACCCGGGGTCAACTGGAATCTGTCACGCTGGCGATCCCCCGTGCGGAAGCGGCGATAAAAGAGATCGAGAACAAGATGGGTGAAACCCGCGACCGTTATCGCAGTGAAGCGCTCTCTCAGCTTAATGAAGCGCGCACTGAACTCAGCAAAACAGAAGCGACCGGGAAAGCCATTGAGGATCGGGTTAACCGTACGCTGGTCACCTCACCGGTACGCGGTATCGTGCAGCAAATGATGGTCAACACCATTGGCGGCGTTATCCAGCCGGGTAGCGATCTGGTCGAGATTGTCCCGCTGGATGACACCCTGCTCATTGAAACCAAAATCCGCCCGCAGGACATCGCCTTCCTGCATCCGGGTCAGGAAGCGATGGTGAAATTCACCGCCTATGACTACACCATCTACGGGGGACTAAAGGCAAAACTGGAACAGATAAGCCCGGATACCGTTACCGACAAAGAGGGGAAAAGTTATTACATCGTGCGTCTGCGTACCGACAAAAACCATCTGGGTAGCGATGAGAAACCGCTGTTGATCATCCCGGGCATGGTGGCCACCGTCGATATTATTACCGGTAGAAAAACGATTCTGGCCTATCTGCTGAAACCGATTCTGCGCGCGAAAGCGGAAGCCTTCCACGAACGCTAACGTGAATCAGGAAAAACCCTGCCCATTCCGGCAGGGTTTTCGTTATGAGATCAGAATGCCCAGGACACGCTGCCAACAATGCTGCGTTCAGCGCCAAAGTAGCAGTACGTCAGCGAGTTACAGGCCGCCACATAGCGTTTATCGGTCAGGTTGTTCACATTCAATTGCGCGCTTAATCCCTTAAGGCCAATCTTCGTTAAGTCATAACCCACCGCCATGTCCACCAACGTATATGACGGCAGCGTATGGGTGTTCAGACGATCGCTGGTAATACCGTTGACGTAACGTACGCCAGACCCCAGCGTCAGGCCGTCCAGCGGACCGCTTTTCACATCAAAACTCAGCCAGGTGCTGGCCTGATTACGCGGCGCATAAACGGCACGCTTCCCCTGCTCTTCCGGGCTGCTTTTCTTATAGCGAATGTCTGTGTAGGTATAGGCCGCCTGCAGACGGAAGTTATCCGTCAGTTGGCTGATGGCTTCCAGCTCCACACCTTCAGATTCAATTTCTCCAATCGAGCGATACGGATCGGTCGGCTCTTCTTTGGTGGCAATATTGGTCTGATTGATGCGGAACACCGACGCACTGAACTGGCTGTTCAATCCTTCCGGCTCATACTTAAGCCCGGCTTCCCACTGCTTACCTTCCATTGGCTCCAGCAGGTTGCCATTTTCGTCAGCGAAGCTGGTCGGCGTGAAGGCGGTGGAATAGCTCACATACGGTGCAAAACCGTTATCAAACAGATAGAGCAGCGCGGCACGGGTACTCACGTTGTTTTTATCCAGATCGCTGCGTGAGTCGTTGATCTTATTAATGTTAGACACACTAACCTGATCGTAGCGACCGCCCAGTGTGATGCGCCAACGATCCCATGACATCTGATCCTGCAAGTAGTAACCCGTCTGACGCAGCTTGTGCTTCTCACGTGCATACATGTTGATGTAATCCGGCTTCGCGCCATACACCGGGTTAAAGGCATCGATAGGCGGGAACGCGCCGTAGTAACCGGTGGTGTTATTGCTGCGATCCTGATAATCAATGCCCACCAGCAGGCGATGGTTTACCTGCCAGGTATCAATGCTACCATCAAGCTGGTTATCCAGCGTAATGGCCGACATTTTCTCATCGGAGCCGGAATAACCGCGGTTTAGCTCGGTTGCATTCAGCCAACCCGCGGCATAGACCTGGTTCAGTTCAACGTCGGTATGCAAATAGCGCAGTTTTTGTCTGACCGACCAGCCGCTGTCAAACAGGTGCTCAATGTTGTAGCCCACCATGTTCTCGCGGCGATCGTATTTGTCGTAGTCATCCTCGCCTTCAAAGAAGGTATTCGAAATCTTTTGTCCATAGTGAGGAACCACCGTGCCGTCATACGGTAAGCCGGAGTGACTGCCGCCTTCCGGGTCACGGTGCAAATAAGCCATCAGGTCAAGGCGGGTTTGATCGGTGATGCGCCAGGTCAGGCTTGGCATCAGCGCGTAGCGTTCTTCCTTCAAGGGACCAAACTGCGAGTCTGCATAGCGCGTCATCCCGCTCAAACGCGCCGCCACACGATCGTTATCATCCAGTGCGCCGGTCACATCAAACGCCGCACCGCGCTGATTGTTATTCCCGGCAAACAGCTTCACCTCCCCGCCTGCATCAAACGACGGCTTACGCGATGTCAATGCGACAATCCCCCCCGGAGAAGAGCGACCATAGAGCACGGAAGCCGGGCCACGCACCACTTCGATATCCTCAAGGAACCAGGGATCAACCACCAGCGAGCTGTGTGAGTTGGTGTCGCCCATCATCTTCAGTCCGTCGAGATAGACGTTATCAAGGCTGCCATCAGAGAAACCACGCAACACGATGTAATCAAAGCGGTTAGAGGCGCCAATCTGGTTGCTGTAAACCCCTGGCGTATAGCTGACGGCCTGACGCACGCTGGTTGCGCCCTGCTCTTCAAATTGTTCACGGGTAATGATGGATACCGACTGCGGGGTTTCAATATCCGGCGTAGCCAGTTTGGTGGCACCGCTCTGCATTTGTGACGTGACCACCACCGTGTCGTTTTTCGCGGTTTCCTGTGCCAGCAGAGGAAAAGCCACACTACCTGTCACCCATCCCACCAGCAGCGCTAACCGAGTCTTAGCGAACATGAACATCTCCAAAGGCGTTTCTAATTGTAAATAAGAATTATTGCCTTTTTGGCGATGAGAGTCGCTATGCCGGATGCCAGGTTACCTATGCGCAGTGCCAAAATAGAGGGTAGGACCTCGCACAAAGCAGAAAAATGGATTAACACAGTTTGAGTACATCCCCCGGAGGAAAACCGTAGCGACGACGAAACGCAGTAGAAAAGTTGGTGGCGTGCTGATAACCCGACATCCAGGCGGCCTGTTGCACGCTGTACCCTTCCAGCAAAAAGCCGCGCGCCCGCTCCAGGCGGCAATCCCGCAAATAATCAAACACCGAACAACCGTATACGGCCCGAAACTTACCGCGCAAACTACTGGGGCTCATTGCCGCCCGCTGCGCCAGTTCGTTGAGCGTATAGTCGTTTTCAGGTGCCTGTTCCAGCAGGCGACGAATCATCTCCAGCCGCTGCTGTTCACCACTGGCCGCCAGACGCTGACCCCTTTCCGCCTGACACACGCTCAGGCCATGACCGAACAGTTGCAGGATAAGCCCTTCCAGCATCAGTTGCCGGGGAACGCTGCCAGGCGCACATTTTTGCGCATACTGTAATCCGCTGAGCAAAAATCCCGGCACCTGCCAGATGAGCGTCGGCGTCTGACAGGTTTCCCACTCGCGAATTAATGACTCGAGCATCCCCGTACGCCACGCGCCGTCGGGATACAACCCCAGCGATAATGTCCGCAGTTTGCAATCCGCAGGGTGACGCGCGCGCATCGTCTGGTGTTCGCTCAGGCGCGAGCTGAATGCCATGCCGGAGCGCAACACGTGATCCTGGCCGTTGAGCGTCAATCTCACGCACCCTTCCAGCACCACCAGCATATACAGGGGGCTACTGTGGCGGGAGGTGGTTTCGTAGGGCTGTAGCACCTGCACATCGGAGTGCGTGACGCACATGCCGCAGGGGAGCGTCATCTCTTCGACTTCACCTTGCAGAACAGGACTGGCGTGCGGCAGTTCCGGCTTTTGCAAGAGCATTGGGAAACGGTAATCAATCCCGTAACGCTCGCCAAAATCCATAAACTCACTGACGGAGAAGGTTCGGGATGGGTGTCGGGAGGTCGCGTTATTCATACTCTTCTGCGCAGATAAGGGGATTCACGGTTGGCATAACATTACCATTACCCGCAAAACGCAACAATAATAATGAGAACTATTATCAATAAATACTGTCGCCTTTTCAGACCTTCACCCGCACAAAAAACAGACAAACATCCGGGCTGCGAGCGCCGGATGTTTGTCTGTGCCAGCCGTGTTAATAGAAAATACCGATGATCAAAGTATGGGTGACAAAGCCCACCATGAGCGGGACGGCTGTCCGTTTAACCACATCAAAGGGGGTAATCTTCGCGCCGCTTGAAACGGCAATCACCACGCCGGAAACAGGTGAAATCGCCCGCCCCATGTGTGATGCCTGCTGCATCGGCAGGATCATCGCCACCGCGTTAGCCCCCATACTGGCTGCAATTTGGGGAATCAGTTCAACAAACGCCAGGAACGGCGCATTGCCCGACCCCATGATAATTGCGGCCGCAAGCGTGACCAGTGCGAAGACCACAGCCATAGCAAATGGCGGTAACCCAACGTGTTCTGCCATCAGAATTAACTGGTCAATGGCACCAATCACTTTAATGCCATGAGCAAAAACCCCCGCCGCCACCAGCAGCCCCACCACGCCGGTAAATGCCGTTCCCATGCCTTTTAAAAAATGGCTGAATCCTTCGCAGACTGACTTTAAATCGCGTGAGCGTACCCACTCAATCAGCATACAAAGCGCCATTGAAATCAGGACGATGGTGATGATGTTCAGGTTAATACCGCTGACAAACATGGCCGATGATCCCACCGCCATCAGGATAGGAAGCATCGGCAGAAGTGCATAAAACGCCGGCGCTTTTCCTGAGTCAGTTATCGCCGCCGCGCCGATTTCCTGAGGCATCGTCCCCGCTTTACGATCGCAGTGCCGCTGCCAGAAGAAATGGCAGATCCCCACAACCAGAACGGTTGCCAGAGCCGCTGGCCCCTGGTGGTAAACCACATATTCCACCACATCCATATTCACCGCTTTAGAGCCCCTGATAGCATCGATTGCCGTTGGGGTGTACGCCACCCCAAGCGAAGTGGCAATAACACCGGCAGCAGAGGCGGCAGAGAGACCTAATCCCAGCATAATCGGGAACATGGTGCCCATCAGTAGCACGGCAAGGCCGGTGGCTGAAGGAATAGCCAGTTGCAGGAGGCTGGCAAGCAGGTAGGAGAAAAAGAGTAAAATATACGGTGAGCGCAGCGCCCGTAAGGGTTTCGTCACCACCCGCACCACGGCCTCATTTGCTCCAATGTGATCCATATAATGCGCAAAACCCATCAGCGCCATGATCATCAGACCCAGATCGGCAGCACGTGTACTGAAGAGATCCCGCATCACCTCGAACGGATCAAGAAAAGCAATCCCCGTACTGGCAACGCCCTTCGGCAAGACGGAGCCCCAGCCGGTTAAGGCGGTAATCATCATCAACACCAAACCCGCAATAAATAACACGGGCTCAGCACGATAGCCTTTCAGGATTAAACGGGCGACAACAACGATAACCAGAAGGGCAATCAATACCTGGATCATGACTGAAGTCTCCCCTCTGCGAACTCAGCAAAGGTTTCCTCAATGACGGCCACCACGACACCACTGGCAGCCCGCAGAGAACGTACCGGCAGGTATTCATAAATTGAATGAAAATTATGGGCGCCGGTAAAGATGTTCGGGCAAGGTAACCCTTTCTGCGACAGAACCGCGCCATCATATCCACCCCGCATCGCCACTGGTTTGGGTGTAATGCCGCATTTCTGATAGGCGCGCAGCGCAATATCGATCGGATAGTGTGCATCGCCTTGCAGGCTATTGAACACATTCGCATAGCGATCGGACAAGTGGCAGACGACGCTATTTTCTCCCCACAGTGCATTGGTGCTCTGCGCGAGTTGCCGGATGAACGCCATACGTGCTTTATAGCCTTCTTCGCTGAAATCACGAATATCCAGCTTCAGCACCGTACGGGCGCTGTTACCCTGCAATTGCTTCACCCAGTAATAACCTTCGCGGCCTTCGGTGTATTCCGGTGCCTCTCCGCCAGGTAACATGGCAATGAACTTATGAGCCATCAGCAGAGAGTTTTTCAGTTTGCCTTTCGCGGACATTGGGTGTGCTGACTGCCCGGTAAAGATGATTTCAGCATCGCCTGCGTTCCAGTTCTCATACACAAACTCGCCAATTCCGCAGCAATCCAGGGTGTAACCAAAGTCCGCACCAAACGCCGGAACATCAAAGGCTTTTGCGCCACGTAATCCCTGTTCCTCATCAGGCACAAAGCCAACCTTGACCGTCCCATGTTTAATCTCAGGATGCGCAACCAGATACTGCAGAGCATTCATAATCGCCGCGATCGCTGCTTTATCATCCGCCCCTAAAAGACTGGTGCCATCGGTCACAAGCAGGTCATCGCCGATATAATTTTTCAGTTCTGGAAACTCACTTTCTCGTAGGTAAATATTCAGTTCTTTGTTCAGACACACATCTCCGCCGCGATAGGGAAGTCGCTGAACATGAGTGTTTGCAGTCTGTTCTGCGCTGGTGTCCAGGTGTCCAAAGAAGGAGACCACTGGAATATCGTCGTCTGTATTCGCGGGCAGTGTCGCCGTCACAATAGCGGTATCTCTGAGTTCTACATTTTCCATGCCCAATGCTTCAAGCTCTGCGGCCAGCTGTTTTGCCAGTACCATTTGCCCCGGAGAGGAAGGCATTATCCCGTTTGCGCCATTTTCCCGTGAGGTGGTGGTGTTGATTTTGGTGTAGTTAATGAAACGTTCAACAATATCCATTGTGAGACATCCTTTAATGTATTATTTGCGAGATACAGTGAGATGAAGCCTGATGCAGTGCGGAGTGGATAAACCTGGAGAGTGAAATAAAACCATGGCGTATTTTTTAATGACCGGAAATAAAAAACACAGCACACCGCTGTGCACCATTATAGAAATAACGATTTAACAAACTAAATTCCGTGAACAGGATCACACTTAATCAACCCACCACAAATACCTATCCCACTGAAAATAATGCACTTATAAGCCACGCTTTATTGTCCCTCGCTATATAAAAATAGTATTGAATTATTCATCTGAAAATAAAAAACCACCGGTATTATTTAACTCTCTGCCTTTCTGCAGAAAGTGAATAGTGCAAAATGATTATTTTATATTTTTAATTCTCATTCTTTTAATGATTATAATTCTTACCTGCCTGTGAATACCTGCGTAAATGGACACACATATTCCAGTTTGCGTCATGTTGTATCCCTTTACAGATCACAATTTCCTCTGCGAAGGATTCACATCTTCCTGTCCCGTGATATCATTCATGACGTAAATATCCGAACGCTAACCGAGGCTTTGATGCTGGAGAATGTAATCATCAGATAATCAGCTTACCGACCTTTTCAGGCCGGACTGATTATCAATGCGCCGAAATCGAATGCGGACACCGCTGTGTGTTTGCACGTTTTGCACATGATGATTAACAGGTTACCCAGTATGAATTTATCCCGTCAGGAACAACGTACCTTACACGTTCTCGCCAAAGGTGGACGTATCGCTCACGTCCGCGACACCTCAGGCCGCATTACCTCCGTTGAATGCTACAGCCGCGAAGGGCTACTGCTCAGCGACTGCACCCTCGAGGTTTTCAAAAAACTCAAAACCAAAAAACTGATCAAATCCGTCAATGGTCAGCCCTATCGCATTAACACGACCGGCCTGAACAACGTTCGTGCCCAACCCGATAATCGCTAAGGCATTGGAATACCTCGGTTGGGGCGTGTTCGCGCTTATGCTGCGCTAACCGTAAACAGTCGGTATCACCGGACGGGTGGTACCGACTGTCTTCATTTTTTGTCACTTACTTCGTTAATACATCAACAAATTTTGCCAGCCATTCAGGATGTGCGGGCCATGCCGGTGCAGTCACCAGATTGCCATCAACGTGCGCCTGGTCAATCCCGATATCGGCGTAATGCCCGCCACTCAGACGAATTTCAGGTGCGCAGGCCGGATACGCGCTGCACGTCCGATTTTCTAACACCCCTGCCGCCGCCAAAAGTTGAGGGCCATGGCAGACGGCGGCAATCGGCTTACCTGCCGAGTTAAAGTCTTGTATCAGTTGAATGACCGCAGGGTTTAGTCGTAAATACTCCGGCGCACGCCCACCGGGGATCAGCAGTGCGTCATAATCCGCTTCGCGCGCATCCGTAAAGTTCGCATTCAGGGTAAACCGATGCCCGGGTTTCTCACTGTAGGTCTGCGCCCCATCAAAATCATGAATGGCAGTCTGAACGTAATCCCCCTCGCGTTTATCCGGGCAGACAGCATCGACACGATGACCTAACATTTTCAGCGCCTGGAAAGGAACCATTGTTTCGTAATCTTCAACATAATCACCGACCAACATCAGTATCTTCTTCATGCACATCCCCCGCTCATAATGATGAATAATGAGAGATAACGACCCTCTTTACTATAGTTCACACGCCGAACCTCATGGCTCAATACACCAGAACACTCGCCCGGATCACAATCTGCGATAAAGCCCGCCAGACGGGGCCTCAGCACATGCGAGAAGATATAATTTTATTAATAAATATAAATTATCTATAAATATATAATTGAGAAATTTTAATAACAGCCAGATTCAGCCATTATATAAAGCGAAGAAATTGCAACTTTTAATCCCCATGTTATATTGCGCATCAACTATCAGGGCATCATTATGATTAATTATTTAATCGTTAATATGCTGTCTATTCTTCATTATCTATTATTATTCTGTTCACCGTAAAATGGGTGAATAGACATAAAAGGTTTTCCCATGATGACAAGACGTTCGTTCGTCAAACAGAGCCTGGTGACATCAACAGGTATGTTTCTCGCCAGTATGATGGGCTGCAGCTTCAGTCAATTCGCCAGCGCGGCAGAGACCCGGCGCTGGCAGATGCCGGATGAAGGCGCGTCCCATGACGCAACCTGGATGGCATTTGGCGCAAGTGCAGAGATTTGGGAACCGCATTTGCTGCCCGTGGTTCGGGAAAACCTCGCATTGGTCGCGAAAACCCTCGCTGCGTTTGAACCCGTCAACATGCTGGTGCGTGAAGAGGACAGCGACATCGCCGCACGTCTGTGTGGGCCCACGGTCAATCTGCTCATCCACCCGATTGACGATCTGTGGATCCGCGACACCGGACCGGTATTCGTAAAAAACGCCAGCGGAGCGCTCGGTGGCATCGGGTTTAACTTCAACGGCTGGGGCGAAAAGCAAGAATATGCGCGCGATGCTGAAGTCGCTGAGTTCGTCGCTGATTACGCTAAGGCCGCATTTATTCGCTCCTCACTGGTGCTGGAAGGTGGCGGAATAGAGGTCGATGGCGAAGGTACGGCAATCATTACCGAGAGCTGTGTGATTAACCCGAACCGCAATCCTGGCGTCAGTAAAGCGGAGTGTGAAACAGAACTGAAGCGATTGCTGGGGCTGGAAAAAATCATCTGGCTACCGGGTATTGCCGGGAAAGATATTACCGACGGTCATACGGATTTTTACGCCAGATTCACGCATCCGGGTACAGTGGTGGCCGGTCTTGAGCCGGATCCGTCGTCGTTTGATTACGCCGTGACCCGGCGACATCTGGAAATATTACGCGCAGCGACTGACGCGAAAGGCCGACGGCTGAACGTCATCACGCTGGAAGGACCATCAACCATCCGCCAGACCTACGCGAGCGATGATTTTGCCGCTGGCTATATCAATTTCTATGTCTGCAACGGCGCCGTCATTGCGCCGGAGTTTGGGGATAAGCGCACCGACCGCAATACTCACGCTATTTTGCAGGAACAGTTTGCCGATCGTGAAATTATTCAGTTGAATATTGACGGGATCGCGGCAGGCGGTGGCGGTATTCACTGCGCGACGCAGCAGCAACCTCGTTAGTGGTGGTTATGCCCACCAGAATTCTGGCGGGTTAAATGCAAAAACAGGGTTCGATAGCATACAAAACCCACGGCATTCAGAGAGCACAAACAAGATGCTTCTCTTATCGCCAATATTTTTTCTTACCTGAAGGTAATCTTAGACGCGATAATAAAAGTATACTTTTATTATTCGAAAACATTATATTTCGAATGAAAAATAGCACCCCTGCAAAATCATACCCATATCACATAAATAAAAAAATATGATCTAACACACGTTAAAAAAGGAAAACCGTTAAACTTCGGATGAGTTTTCGTACTAAAAAAGATAAAAATAGCAACCCATTGATAACAGTTATCACAACTACCAATATTAATGGCGATTTTATTATTGACTCAGATCAATCTATATGTTCGCTATTTTTTTCATGTGTGAAAATAATCATATTTACGTCAAGATAAATTCACATTATGAATAAATCAGGTATACTCAGAGCGAAAATTTTTATGTTATGCGAGAAGGGAAAATCTCTCTGGTTACCGTACTGCTGCTCATTTCACCACGATTTATGTCGTATGAAGGAGCAACAACTCCGTTACGCAGACAGCATAAAGTATATAAAAAACAAATAGTTCACATTAAAACAATATTAAAAAAGAACAAGTCGTTGTTATTCCACAACCAATAGTAACGCCATGAAATTAATACACAACTTGGTATTGTGATTTTATTGTATTAGCCGGGAAAAGTTATCACGTTATAAAAAATACAAAATTTCATTTTTCCCTATATGAAATCGCTACTTATGCGAAATTTAATCACCACACAGCTTTTATCGTTGCTAATTTATGCTTTAAGGAAAAACAAAAGTGAACTCTTTTAACCGAAATACTGCTTGTCTGCTAATTTCCGCAACATTACTTCTCGGCGGTTGCGCCAATACTGGAAGCTCTCTGCTGTCAGGAGCAAAACCGGATCCGCGCCTAACCACCACCGAGCAATCCCGTTTCTTTAGTGCTTCTGGTGCACAAGGTTGCGGTGTTGGTGCAGTATCAGGCGCAGCTCTCGGTGCCCTGGTTGGTGTTCTCGCGGGTGATACTAAGAAAGTAATTGCGGGTGCCGCCATTGGTGGGGCTGCGGGATGTGCTGCAGGTATGACAGCGAATTACTATCTTGATGGACTGAAAAAAGATTACGCCTCCACAGCCGATCGCCTGCAGGCAATGGATACAGATATCAGCAAAGATACCGCTGCGGTGGAAAAATCTACCCTTGCCATGAAACAGGTTATCAGTGAAAACCAGGCAACCTTAACCAAAATTAGCATTCAAAAAGATAAGGCTGGCTTTGATAAAGCGGGTGCCAAAACACAGTTAGCACAAATCGATGCCAACATCAGCAAGATGAAAGAGACCCTGAAAGGCATGAAAGACAAAGAGTCTGCCTATAAGGTCGCTTTGCAAGGACAAACCACCGCAACATCTGCAGAGAAAACCAAACTGGCGAACTTGAACGAAGAGTACAGCAGCCTGAATAGCAAGATAAGCGACCTGGAAAAAGAAACGAACGAGTTTTACGAACAACGCCAGGCTATTTCTCTGGGCTAACGATTATAGGCCGATAGGATTATCGGCCTTTTTCAGACCGCTTTGACATGTAAAGCGTCGTTATTTGACTCAATTTATGGATTATTTGATGAGAAAATATCTACTTCTCGCCTCTATCGTACTTACCGGTTGTACCACAACACCACAGGACTGTGATTTACATGCGCAAGATCCGAGTTTTATTACCAAACTGAGCTGCGCTACATCCGGCGGTTATCGTCAGCAGGTTGATAAAAAAGAGCAACAGGTTCGACTCAGCCAGTATGAAAATGAGTCGGCGAAGCAACAGCAGGCTTATACCCAAAACCGACAGCAAAACGTTAATCAGAAGCTGGCCGATGAACAAGCAAGGTTAAACGCTGTGCGTTCAGACTTGTCGCAGACCCTTGCACAGCTGAAGTCCAGCAAAATTAAAAGCAGTGAGCGCCAGAAGGAAATTCAGCAATTACAGGACTTGCAACGGCAGTCTCAGCATGCCACTAGCGCAAGTGAAATTACTGCAATAGAAAAGAAAGTCGCAGAAGCCAAGCAGAAAATCAAAGTTCTGGAAGAAGCAAATACTCTTCGTTAAGGACGCACTAAAAGTGGTGCTGGTCACATCGCCACTTTTTCTACTGGTGAAAAAACGGCTCTGGCTTGCTGATATGCAGCTGTATGCATACCACGCATATAACTCACAATAATAATGATTTCGGTTATGCAACGATTAACAACTGCTGCGCCTATTGATGAAGCGACTCTGACAATCTACGAAGAGACGGTTGCGATCATACACCGTCATCTTCCACCTTCTCTGGCGCTACTCTACGCTACTGCTCGGCGTGGTTCTGAAGGACATCTGGAATGGTGGACTGGACGCCAGGGGCTGGCAAAACCCTTTTCTGCGCTAAGCGATACGGAACAAGCATCCGTCCAAAGTAAACGCCAGCAGTATCAGGATATTCTGGCCGGTTTGATCGAGCAGTTGATCGCACGCGGCGAAGAACATTCGGCACACGCTTTACAAATGCTGTTAACACATTCGCACGCGCTTAACTGCTATAGCGTGGGGGGCGAACCTGTCCTTACCAACTGGGCCATTATTGGTGAAACGCCCCCACCTCCTGTGATAGTTATCCCATGGTGGCGACGCTTCCTGCCATGGCTATTATTGCTGCTATTATTGCTGCTGATTGCCTGCGCCTGGTGGTGGTGGCATAAAAATTCCCTCGCCCAGACACCTCCTCCGGCGCATCACGATGTACCTGCGGCTACACCAGCTGTAGCCCCCGCAGCCACGCCTGGCAGCACGAAATTAACCCAGGCAAACCCCAGCGTAAACCTGGAGAAACGCAAGGATTTCGGGCGGATTAAAATCAACCTGACCTGGCAACAGGGAAGCCATAAACAGCCTATCGACCTCGATATCGCCGCCTTTATTCGTTTTAAAAACGGCAAGATCAGTGGTGCCGAAGCGTTAAGTAAGTTCCTGGGAAACTATGACAAACCGCCTTATCTGTTGCTGCAACAAGACCTTCGTGAAGGTAACGATCAAGATGGTGAATGGCTCTTCATTAATGGTAGCCACTGGCAGGATATTGATGAGGTTCTGATTTATAGCTTCATTTACGGCGGTGCCGACAACTGGCAAGGGACCAACGCCACCATCACGATTTATGTGCCTGATCAACCCCCCATTATATCCATGCTTACTGACAGCAATCAGCTTAATAACGTTGCGGCAATAGCCAGACTCAAAAACGTCGATGGCAATATCAAGGTTGAGCGTCTTGACCGTTTCTTCCCCGACCGGAAGTTGATGGATAAGCACTATGGCTGGGGTTTTGAATGGACGCCTGGTGCGAGTAAAAAGTAGCCTACATCACTGTGGCTTTTGTTAAATCACAGCCTTACAAGGTTTAGATAATGCGAAATTCGATTCAGGGACCACTGCTACGTACCGGGCATAATTCCTCATTTAAGGCTCTGGGTGAAACGGGCTATCCCGTTTTTAAGATGGCTTTCCAGCTACGTGAAGCAATCTATCGTCTTGATGCAGGTCGCGATCTGGCTCGTCATTTAGCCATCCCACAAAACGATCAGGGTGGAGACAGAACAGACTGGTACAGCAGCTTCCCTGGCGATGTTATTCCATGGAGCGGAGCGAGTGAAGCAGAGCGGGAGTCAGCACGCCAGCAATTTAATGCGTTTCAAATGTCTGTGCAGGCGCTAAGTGAACAGTTACTCAATGCTGAGCAAAACGGCACCGGAGGCGATCGCCGCGTCTTCGCACAGCTGCTGAAATCGGTCACACATTTCCCGGATTACGAATTTGTGTATCTCGTAAATGGGATCCTGGTGATTACTTTTTGGGGATTTATCCATCCAGAAGGCGAACAGCGTAACCCTATGCATTGGCTGAGTCCAACATCGCTATCAGCGGCTCCTCTCGCTGCCTCAACGCCTCTCCCCCCCGTAGAAGCGGCCGTAGCACCGGGTATGACACCTGAGGTTAATACCGTGGTGCGCAGACGTTGGAGCTGGCGTTGGCTACTCTGGCTGCTACTCGCATTGCTGCTGCTGGCGTTATTATTAGGGCTACTGCGCGGATGCGCACCGTCGCTCTCGATTCCGGGTCTCCCTGCCATTACCACAAATAAAACGGCGATCACGACGGAATCTGTCGTCGAAAGTCCAACCGTGGGCGTCTCCGATGTAACAACCCAGGTTTCACGCATAGGTTCAGAAACCGTTGTAGGTTCATCTGCCATCCCAGGAGTCGCTGAAGGGACCACTGTAGAGCCCCATCAAACTCTGGAACCAACAACACCAGCTGTTCCGGTAGAGGCTTCTACCACGCAGGCCGGTGGCGACACTGTGCCTCCCCCCATTCCTGCGAATGAAGCCATCACTGCTAAGCCGACTATTCCGGCACCTCCTGCTGTACCAGGCGCCGCTGATGCTCAAACGCCACCCGCTGTTCAACCTGTCACTACGCCGCCAGTAATTCCAGCGCAGGGCACACCGCTAACGCTTCCCCCAGCCCTCCCCGATGGCCCGGCACAGTTTCTTAACGGCGAATGGCGCGTGAATGGTGGTATTCAGGACAAACTCACCGGGCGACCACTGCAGCTGCAATATAACTTTGCCCAAGGTAATGGCACCGTCAGTGTTCGCCAGTCCAGCGGCGTTACCTGTCGTGGTTCTGCCAGCGGCAATGTGCAGCAAGGGGCTTTGAGTATCACCAATCCTGAACAGATGAAATGTAGCGACGGTTCAAACTTTATTGTGCCAACAATCGAGTGCAAATCTCCCGCTGCTGGCCACGCCGATTGTATTGGCAGCAATGATGGGGAAAAAACATTCCCTATCCGCATGCTTCAACCTAATTCCTGAACAGGGACGAGATAACTATGTTGCCTGAGATTGTATCTTTCGATCGTCAAATTACCCTCGTGGGTGACTCTGGGATCCAGTTTTTGGATTTCGGGTTGTCCCTTGGCCGCCTGCCTGCTGGCGAGTTTGTCAAATTAGCGAACGGTGTGCTCACACGTTTAATTTACAACGAGCAGCGCGATTACTATTTCTATCAGCCGACACCCGATAACATCGAGAAGGCGAAAAGCCAGTACGATATCCCCGTTGAGCAGAGTCTTAAGTTGTTCGACGGTATCTGGTTACCGCTTCCTTTGCTACGCTTTAGCCCGCCTAATGTGTACCAGGAAGGACCACTGAACTGGGCTCGCTTTCGTTTAGTCAAACTGCCAGAGCCCGATTTAGATGGGCATAGCCATCGTATGACACTGGCGATCGACACCCGCATTATGGCCAAACAGCAAGCTGCCGCCGATCTCAGTCCGAACCAGGAAGATGTGAATGCAGGGGCAACCTTCGCCGTCGCGACGGCAACCTATGCCCTCAACTGGTATCTGACTCAGGAATGGATAACCGACTGGCTCAAAGAAGTATTTAAAGAAGCGAGCAAAGGCCGGGATATCGACGAGCGTGAGCAGGAGCTTGCTCAACAATACCCACTAGCGCATTACCTAAACCTTCTGTCATTGATGGCGATTCCTGTCGAAGGTCTACAAACCCAGACTGAACCCGTCATTGAACTGCCGCAATTCAGGGTGATCGCGAATCGGGAAACCAATGCGATTAAACCCATCGCCGTAGACCTGATACTCGACGTAGGCAACTCGCGCACCTGTGGCATTCTTATTGAAGATCATGGGCAATCAGGTTCAGGGATGAGGCATAACTATGTGCTGAAATTACGTGATCTCAGCGCCCCCGAACATATCTATACTGACCCTTTTGAAAGTCGGGTCGAGTTTTCGCAAGCTTTCTTCGGCAAAGATCACTGCTCTGTACGCAGCGGTCGCCACGACGCGTTCCAGTGGCCGACTATCGCTCGTATTGGTGGCGAAGCCACCCGTCTGGCTGCTCGCCGTAAAGGAAGCGAAGGTTCAACAGGGTTATCAAGCCCTAAACGCTATCTGTGGGATGAGAAGTTTTATGGTCAGGGCTGGCGTTTTAATGGCAGTTACGTTCAGGACAGTAATCCACTGGCGACAGCAGCACCGTTTGCTAACCTGATCGATGAAAGAGGCGAAGCCCTGCACACCATTGAAGATGAGATGGATCGCATCCCTGTCTTTACGCCACGCTACTCACGCAGTTCGCTGATGACCTTTATGCTGGCAGAAGTTCTAACCCAAGCCATTAGCCAGATTAACAGCCCAGAGCAGCGTATTCGTCAGGGACACGCCGGGATCCCACGTCAGCTGCGCCATATTATTCTCACGGTTCCGCCAGGTATGCCCATGGCTGAACGCTGCGTACTGGACGAACGCATGCGCCAGGCTGTCGGTTTGGTCTGGAAATCGCTGCGCTGGCACAACGGCGAGAACGATCCATACGATGATGTACAAGAAGAGCACACCGAAGCCAACATCAAGATCCCGTTACCTAAAATCAGGGTTGAGTGGGACGAGGCTTCCTGTGCACAGTTAGTTTACCTGTACACCGAGATTAATCAGAACTTTGCCGGTCATCCGGAAGAGTTTTTCGACGCGATAGGCCGACCTGACCGTACCGCTCGCGATAGTATCACTATTGCATCAATTGACATTGGCGGGGGGACCACCGATCTGGTGATCACAGATTACCGCCTCGATCATAATGGGCATACCGGTGGTGGTACCAACGTACATATCATCCCCCACCAGCGTTTTCGCGACAGCTTTAAGATTGCAGGTGACGACATTTTACTGGATGTCATTCAATCATACGTCCTCCCCGCTTTTGAGCAGGCGCTGCGTGAAGCCGGTGTGATGTCCACTGAAACATTGATGTCCCAGCTGTGCGGCTCGCAGAATATTAGCGCAGCCGAAACCGTACTTCGCCAACAACTCAGCCTGCAGTTGTTCGTCCCGCTCGCGTTGCATATCCTGGGCAAATACGAACATTACGATCCGCTTGATGAACAAACGCATACCCTGATTAACCAACGTGTCGGCGAGTTATTACCGGCGGGTTGTATTCGCGATGAAGTCGAAGCGTTTGTTCGCCGGGAAGTTCAGAAAGCGGGAGGTCCGACCGACTTCAAACTCGCGGATATCATGCTTAATCTTCCACTCGCCAAACTCCATAGCGATCTCTGTGCAGGTAAGTTCAGCATCGATAAAGTCCTGACCGCACTCTGTGAAGTTTTGCCCTATTATCATTGCGATCTGCTGCTGCTCACCGGCCGTCCGTCACAGTTGCCGGGAATTCAGGCGATTATTCGTCGCAACCTTCCGTTGCCTCCAGGGCGCATTCTGCCTTTACATGGCTATCAGACTGGTACCTGGTACCCGTTCCATAAAAATGGCCATATCGACGATCCGAAAAGTACGGCTTCAGTGGGCGCCATGCTCACACAGCTGTGTGCAAACCATAGTATCCCTAACTTCCATTTCCGCACCTCAGAGCTGAAACCATATTCAACGATTCGCCATATCGGCACCATTGATATGGATAACCTGATTCGCGATGCCGACATCGTTTATCAACATATCGAATCTGAAAACGGGCAGATCAAGTTACCGGCAATCATCGATGAAAATGGCGAGAAAACCACGCAAAGCATCGTTATGCGTGGCGATCTGCGTTTAGGCTATCGCCAGCTGGATGCTGAACGGTGGACTGCTGCGCCACTGTACACCCTCCGTTTTAGCGAAGAAGGACGTAAAAAATTCTCCGCAGCGCAGTCCACAGATAGCGGCTCTCCGTATCTCAAGGTCAGACTGATGATCGATAAGGGCAAACGCGCCCGCCAACTTGGACTCATTAGCGATCGCCTGACGATCGCCGATGTCAGCAGTAACACCGATAAGTCATTTAGCAAACGTGATTTGGATCTGGAACTCAATACGATGCCCGATAGAGGGCTCATTGATAGCCGACACTGGCTCGATAGCGGGAGTGTTAAAAAATAATGAATAGCGATCAAAAATCTCTCACTCAAGGTTGGGCTGCTATCGCTCAGGGATGTCTGGATGCTCTCGAATGGGTCGACAACGTACGCCCCGGTTCGCGTCGTTTAGACAACGAAGCAGACAAACTCAACCTGAGTTTGCTGCGTACACGTAATCTGGCCAACAGCCTGACTCAAGTTGCCAAAACACCGATGACCGTCGGTTTTTTCGGTATCTCTCAAGCCGGGAAATCGTACCTTATTTCGGCGCTCGCCGCAGGTAGCAACGGGTCACTGGAAGCGATCTACGGCGAAAGACGCGTTGACTTTATCAAAGAGGTTAACCCTGTCGGCGGGGGTAAAGAAGCGACGGGGTTGGTCACTCGATTTACCCGTCAGGCACCCGCCGCACCGGCTGGTTACCCTGTACCGTTGCGTCTATTCAGTGAAATCGACCTGGCTAAGATTCTGGCAAACGCCTGGTTTAACGACTTTAACCATGAGCAATTGAGTTATCAGCTTGACCAAAGCCGGGTTGAAGAGCGCCTGCGCCCATTCCTACAGCGGGCAGTGCAAGCTCAACAATATAACGGCGTCAGCCAGGAAGATGTCGTCGCCTTGTGGGATTACCTCAACGCCTCCTTTAAAAAGTCAGTTGAGAAGCTTGAACACGCCTGGTGGCCACAGGTGCTGAAAATTGCCCCAGCATTGAGCCCAAATGAACGTGCAGAGCTCTTTTCTCTGCTGTGGGGGGAACAGCCGGCCCTCACCGAAACCTACCGTTCATTAGCCAATGTACTGGCAAAACTGAATCATGCCCGGATGGTATTTGCCCCGCTGGAAACGCTGACTGATCATAACAGCGGCAGCATCATGAACGTAGATAGTCTGAACCGACTGGGCTCCAGCCAGGATCGCAACGTCGAGATTCGTTACTGGAAAGAAGAGCAACAAATTGGTAGCGCCAGCTTAACGCAGGCGGAACTGGCGGCCTTAACCACCGAACTGATTTTCCCTCTGGCAGAAGTCGAAACCAACAGTGTTGTGGAACAGGTTGATCTGCTCGACTTCCCTGGCTATCGCGGTCGTCTTAAGATCACCGCACTGGAACAGGCTGGTCGGGATGGACTTAATGCGATTTCACAGCTCCTGCTTCGCGGTAAAGTTGCTTACCTGTTCGAACGCTATACCGATAACCAGGAAATGAATGCGCTTGTGGTATGCGCCAGCTCTGCCAAACAGAGCGACGTTGCCGATGTGGGTCCAGTATTAAACCGCTGGGTGGAGAAAACCCAAGGTAAGACTGCCGAAGAGCGCGGAGGTCGTAATCCAGGTCTGTTCTGGGCAATCACTATGTGTGATATGCGAATCGTCAACAGCCTGCAACATACAGAAAGCCAGCTAAAAGAAGGCTGGGAAGGTATGATGCATATGACCTTACTGGAGCGCTTCTCACAATATGACTGGCTTCAGCAATGGGTGCCCAATCAGCCTTTCAATAACTGTTTCCTGGTACGCAAACCCGGTCTCGATAACCCCTTCCTGAGACTCGAAGGTGAGGCCGCACAGGAGCGACTCCAGGAAGTAGGTATCAGCGATCGTTATCGCGCTGTACTCGATACCATGGGTAACACCTTCGTCTGCGGTAAAAATGTGAATGCTCACGTTGCAGAACCCAAAGCGGCCTGGCAGGCAATGCTCGAACTCAACGATGGCGGAATGTCGCGGCTGACTAAGGCGCTGCGTGGCGTCGCCCATCTCGACTTCAAACTAAAACGTTTACAACAACAACTGCAGCAATGCCGCATGGAAACAGGCGATCAACGTCTTGGCCGCTGGTACGAAAAAGAGGGTGACGGGCAGATTGTGAAAAAACAAGCTATTGCCAAAGAGTTATGGCAGGGCTTGTCTGCATGTTCCCACAGCATGGGGGAGTTGATCGAACGTCTGGTTCTGCCGACTCAGGAGCTCAATAACATTTATTTGAGTATTCGCGATCTCGACCAGGAACCGCAAGCCGAGGGAGAAAGCCCGACAATGAACGTTTTTGCTACCAGCCCGTTTGGTAGTAATCCGTTCGCTGATAACCCCTTTGCCAGCGATCCCTTTGCCTCTACGACTGTTGAAACTGCCATTGTTGATGCACCCGCAACTACCGCACCGGAACGCGTAGGTCAGGATGATGATTTCGCTCATCAGGCTTTTAAAGCCTGGGTAGCCCACTTGCGGGAGCTACCGCAACAGACCTTGCAGTGGCGTCAACTGGGCATGGGCAGTGAGTTGATTAATCAACTCAGCGAAGAGCTAATCACCGCCGCTACACGCCTGGAACTGGAAGGGACATTGAAACGTGCCCTTGCGGGTCAAGAGCAGGCGGAAACAACTCGCTTACACATGAGAGCACGTCAGGTTTTGCGCGCTCAGCTGACAATACGCGATTTTATCGCCTGGTTTGGTTACCTCACTCTGCCAGCCGAAAAGGTTCCCAACAGCTATGTTGGCGAGAAAAACAAAGTATTTCTATGTCAGAAGCGACTCACGAATGATGAATTGCCTCAACTCACCGCTGTCGCGCCACAACCCGGCGTCGCCTACCTGGGTGACTGGCTTTCCGCGTTGATGAGCGTCGTCCTGGACAATGCAGGTCATAGCGCCACACGGGATATTTCCTTCGAACATAATCGTCGACTTGGTCAGATTATCAGCCAATTGAAACAAGAGAACATGCCATGCTAGCTAAAATCATCGCCTGCCAGCCGGCAGAGCCAGGTACTGCACAACTGATGGTCCGTTTGCGTGGTGAAACCGCGATAATGCCTAACCTGACTTTTATTCTATGCAATAACGAGCAGAACTACCTACAACCTGATGGCAGTTGGAGCCCGGCACAACACTGGTTTACCGTGAACGGCGGCTATGCATTGACCAAAGGTAGTGGTTTTCGTATTGGCCCAACCCTGCTTGACCCGCTACTGGCGACATCCAGCCAGGTACAAATTCAGATCAAGCTGGACTCTGGGGAAACACGCAATACGACGTTGCAACTAGTGCGCGACGAACTGCTCTCTTCCGAAGCAAAAGGTGAAACAGGCAACTACAGCGGTAGCAGCATGCTGGCCACACCAGAAGTAGCTTCCGAGCCAGCCATCACGACAGAAACGGCTGTTGCCCCCGAGCCTGTAGCGCCGGTTATTCATGCAGAGGTGAGAACGCAGGCAAAATCGGGGTCCTCCCGTCTGCCTCTAATTGCCGCGACAATACTGGCCTTAGTGGTGATTGCCGGTGCGCTGTGGTGGTTTTTAGGCCGGGATAAATCACCGGAAGCCCTACCCGTCGAACAAACTCAGCAAGAAACACCAGCGTCTGCACCCACCGCAGCACCTGAGCCTGTCGCCCAGAGCGCCTGCTCTGCACAGGGTTTAAACAGCCAAAACGAGCTTGATTTCGTCCAGAGCTGCGTTCAGGAAAAACTCGACAGTGACAAACTCCTGACCATTATTCAGGCCGCAAAAGAGGCTAAAAAATGTGGTGTTGCACAGCGTCTGTACGCTAACCGTGCCCAGGGTGGCGATACCAAAATCGCACTCGTGTACGCAGGTGAATACGACCCGAAATACCACCAGCCGAGTGAATGTTTCAAAGAGCCGGACAAAGATACTGCGGCGTATTGGTACGAAACGGTTCTGCAAACGGAACCTGACAACCAAACCGCCAGGCAGCGCCTTGAGGAGCTAGGAAAATGACCTGGAATCCGATTAGCCGTCTGGCCCTGCCATTATGCGGTCTGTTACTCAGCGGGCATGTCTTTGCCGCTGATGGCGACAAACCATTGATCCAGGAAGGCAAGAAAACGTTGTATCAGCGCGTTCTTACCACCCCCGGCTGCAAACTTGGAACTGCAGCAGGCGATGATAAAGGTCAGCTACAACCTGCCTTCAGTAGCCTTTATGTTTATCAAAAAGAAGATGCAAACGGTCAAAGCTGGCTTAAGGTCGGGCCAGATAGCTTTGGTAAAACTATCGGCTGGTTACCAAAGTCATGTACCGTCGACTGGAAAATGCAGCTCACGTTGGCATTTACCAATCCGGCAAACCGTGACCGATTGCTGTTCTTCAAAGAGAGAAAAAGTCTTGATGATATTCTCTCTGCACCAGACCCCGTATCTCTGGTAGCCCCGCTGCGTGCCAAGCTGAAACGCGACGGTCATGCCGATGGCATTCAGGCTGAGGAGCCCGAATACTTTGTCGATCTGCAAAAACAATTTTATCTGCTGCCAATCCTGAGCGGTGAAGAGGTCATGACCGAAGATGGCTTCTATACACGTCTGCTTAACGTAGCCTCCGTTAGTAAAGCTGAAACCACTAAAAAACAAGAAGATAGCGTAAATCAACTGAAGGGTTTTAACGCCTCAGTGGTCTTCGTTATTGACTCAACCATTTCAATGGGGCCTTACATTGAGCGCACCAAAGAAGCGGTAAATAAGATCTATGACAAGATCAAACAAGAACATCTGGATGGACAAGTTAAGTTTGGGCTGGTCTCATTTCGTTCAAATACCAAAGCTGTACCAGGCCTTGAGTACCGCACAAAGATTTACGCAGACCCTAACCAAGTGAAAGATGGCGCGGATTTTCTGAAGAAGGTTGCCGATTTAAAAGAAGCGAAGGTTTCCAGCTCTCTGTATGACGAGGATGCGTATTCCGGCGTGCTGTCAGCTATTGATGACATTGACTGGAGCCCGTTTGGCGCACGGTATATGGTCCTGATTACCGATGCGGGTGCCATTGACGGCAGCAACAAACTGTCAGGTACTGGTCTTGATGCCAGTCAGCTTCGTCTGGAAGCAGGTAACCGAGGCATTGCAATCTATACGCTGCACCTTAAAACACCAAGCGGAAAACAGAACCATGCCAAGGCCGAGAGCCAGTACCGCGATCTCTCGAACTTTGATAGCACCCATTCCAACCTTTATCAGGCTGTGAATGCTGGTGATATTAAAACATTTGGCCAGCAGGTTGATGCTCTGGCTTCAGCGATTACTGAGCAGGTGAAATCAGCTTACATGGGTGATGCCGCAATTGGCAGCGCACTGTATGCGAAAGATGATGGAAAAAAACTGACGCCGGAACAAAAACTGCTACAGGATACGACGTTAATTGGTCACGCCATGCAGTTGGCTTACCTGGGTAAGCGTAACAGCAC
The DNA here is from genome assembly GCF_945906775.1 of Citrobacter sp. Marseille-Q6884. Classification (NCBI taxonomy): domain Bacteria; kingdom Pseudomonadati; phylum Pseudomonadota; class Gammaproteobacteria; order Enterobacterales; family Enterobacteriaceae; genus Citrobacter; species Citrobacter sp. Marseille-Q6884. The sequence goes on along the minus strand of NZ_CAMDRE010000001.1, from coordinate 2,164,197 downwards.
TCAGGCTCCATTAGTCTTCCAGGCCTGGATCAGTGACCGCGACCTGATTAAGCAGAACATTCCCACCACTGATGTTCGTGTTCTATTGACCAAGGGACAGCTTAGTGATTTGAGCGATGCTGTCAGCCAGATCCTGAAAGCCGCAAATGAGGGAATGATCTCACCCACCAAAATGTTTGAGCAACTGCGTACCGTTGCAGCAACCATGGGAGCCGATCCTAACCAGCTGAAACAGCAGGACAATGCCCGCATTGGCGATCTCGGTGTACTGGGAGAATATCTGGCCGATCTTCCCTATAAAAGCGATGTCCTTAACCTCGACGAAGAGACATGGAAAAGTTGGGATGGCTTATCACAGGAGAAATTTATCCGCACGCTGTCATCCAAACTGCGTCATTACCAAAAATATAACGCCGATGTTGATCGCTGGGTTGAGCTGGCAAAAGGAAGCGATCCGCGCGATCGCGTTTATCCCATTCCGCTGGAAATGATGCCCTGATGCTGCACATAGAAGAGTTGTGCGTTGTTCGGGGTGAGGGCAGCCATGCTCACCAGGTTTTCCTGCCGCAGCTCACGCTGCGGTCAGGCCAGGTGGTCGCGGTCACGGGAGAAAGCGGGTGTGGCAAAAGCACACTACTGGAAGCCATCGGTTTATTGCTACAACCCAGTAAAATCGGGCGTTTTGAGCTTGATGAAGGTGAACAGCAATTTGATATCGCAACGCTGATAAAAGATGAGCAGCATAATAAACTGGCAGGTATTCGCGCCCGTCAGCTTGGGTTTGTACTGCAAAATGGGGGGCTGCTCCCCTATCTGAACGTCAAAGATAACATCCTCCTGCCGTGCCAGTTGCAGGGATTATGCCCTGACAACGCCCTGCTGGACAGAGTGATCAATGTGCTCAAACTGGCACCATTACTGGCCAAATATCCAACTCAGCTGTCGTTTGGTGAACGGCAGAGAACAGCTTTCGCGCGCGCGATATTGCACCGTCCAAAACTGGTGCTGGCGGATGAACCAACAGCCGCACTTGACCCTTACAACGCCCAGAAATTATTCAGTCTTTTTATTGAGTTAGTCCGTCAGGAAGGCATGATGGCACTGATTGTTTGCCATGACTGGCCACTGGTACAACATTTCAATTTACCCTGTTTAACTGCCCAGCCTGAACGGTTGATGGAATCGTCGAAGCACAAACAGGGAGGAACTTATTTTGCCTTTTAACCGAGCCAGACTACTGGGTCGCCTGGCCATGCAAGACCTGTGGCACGATCGCATCATTTCTTTCTGCATCGTTTCTTCTCTCGTCGCCGTCATCGCGCCTTTATTGCTTCTTTTCGGTTTGCGTTTTGGGATTGTGAACCAGCTGCAAGAAGATCTGGCCAGTGACCCTCGCAACCTTGAGATCCGTATGCTGAGTAGTGGCAGCTACAACCAAAACTGGATCGAACAGTTACGGCAGCGGCCCGATGTGGGTTTCGCCATCGGGCAAACACGTTCACTAAATACGCTTGCTGACCTGCAAACAGACAGCACGCATTTCATTGAGAATGCTGAAGTTATTCCAACAGACTCAGGGGATCCCTTACTCAAGTCCCTTAAGCTCCATCAGGAAAATGAGGTTGTCATTACCCAGGAAGCTGCACGAAAACTGGCGGCCAATGTCGGTGATACGCTCTCTTTACGAGTAGGCAGGATGCTTGATGAACGCCGGGAATGGGGACGAAAAAGCGTTACTGTCGTGGGGATTCTTCCTGCTACCTATTTTAATCGTGCCGCTATATTTACCCAGCCTTCGTTATTGCTGGCGCTTGAACATTTCCGCGATGGTTATGCGGTGGCTGAGCTGGGGATGACCAGCGGCGCACTGCTTGACGGCAAACCGCCACTCTACGCGCGCGCCAGATTATATGCCCGCGATATTGATCAGGTTGCCAGCCTTGAGCGCGATCTCCGGGAGCAGCGCATCGAAACCACCAGTCGCCTGGCTGATATAGAAAATGTGAAAAGCATCAATCGGGTATTGGGCATTATTTTTAATACCATCGCAGCCACCGCGCTGATTGGCTGTATCGCCTCACTAATTGGCTCATTTATCGCGAATGTTGATCGCAAACGTAAACATATTGCTGTCCTACGCCTGCTCGGTTTTACCCGGCCGGCAGTAGGTGCCTATGTGATTATTCAGGGCTGTCTGCTTAGTCTGGTGGCTTATATCGGCGGCTTTGCGATCTACCTTATAGCCAGCCTGGTCTTTAACCAGGCTTTAGCGGGAAGCCAGGCTACGGGTCAGATGATTTGTAAGATCACCCCGTTGCACGGACTCGTAGCTCTGATACTCACCATCGTCGTGGCGACACTGGTCGCCGGCATCGGTGCCTGGCGCGCTATTAATATTGAACCTGCGCAGAGCCTGCGCGAGGCATAACCCATATTCCTATTTGCCCAAGGCATTTATCATTTACGGAGAGCGTTCATGATCCTTACCCCTTCCACATTATCACGCTGGCTGGCGCTTGCTCTGCTGGTAAAGATGTCGCCCGTACTGGCAGAACCCTGGGCAGAGAAAGTCTATAACCCGAAACCGGATAGCGAAGATATTATTTTGCCCATGCCCTGTGAAGGCTCCATGGTTTTCCGCCGGGTAGAGATCCCAGTATCGGGTCCTCTGGATGATATGCCAATAACCTTAGGAGAAGATGGTGGAGAATGGGGTTTTGTGGAGCACAGTTATCCGACCTTCATCGCCGGTAGCTTTACCGAAAGCAAAAAAAGTAAAGGCCGTTACTATTTGATGGCCAAATATGAACTGACAGCATTGCAATATCAGGCATTAACCAGCGGAACCTGTCCCACGCCATCACGTAAGTTAAGCATCGCAGAAACTAACATCAGTTGGTTCGATGCGGTAAATTTTGCCGATAAATACAACCAATGGTTACGCAGTAATGCTCTCGATAAATTACCCAAAGAGGACGGTACCCCTGGATTTTTACGTCTGCCCACTGAAGTAGAATGGGAATTTGCAGCACGTGGCGGCCTCAAGGTGAATAGTGCGGAATTCCGTGATTCCCACTATCCGATGGATGACATGAAAAATTATGAGTGGTATTCCGGCTCGCAGTCCTCTAACGGTAAAGTACAGCTCATCGGGCTACTAAACCCTAACCCCCTCGGCCTGTACGATATGCTGGGCAACGTTTCTGAGATGATGTTCACCCCCTTCTATCTCAATAAAATCAATCGTCTTCACGGCCAGGCTGGTGGTTTTGTGGTTCGTGGAGGCAGCGTCATATCGAATGAATCTGAGATCCGTAGCGCGACCCGAAAAGAAATCAACTACTACGATGAGGCCCATCCTTTCACCAGCAAAACAACCGGCCTGCGCCTGGTATTGGTCTCCCCGACCATTACGTCAACAGATCGCGTGAAACAGCTGGAGAAAAATTGGGCTACGCTCGGTGCAGATAAGTCGGGCATAGATAAGAATAAAGAAGCATCTACAGACACCGCTAAAGCGCTGGGAAGCCTGGCATCTGGTGTAGAAGACACTGAGCTGAAAAAGAAACTGAAGGATCTGGAAAATCAGCTCCGCGCCAGCAATCAGCAACAGCAGGAAGAACGAGCACAATCGATCCGCGCCAGCCTTAACCTGGGATCTTTCCTTTGTACAAAATTGCAGGATGATGGTCGCTTCCTTGATTTCCTCAATCACAATTATGAATTGCTGTGTAAGGATAAAGATGACAGTGATAAAAATTGCGCTATCCGAAAAACCAAACTCGGTGAGCAAACCGATCGCCTCCAGCAGTTGACAAGTTACTACGCCAGTAGTCTGGTCGATTCAGCCACACTTTATGGTCAGGAAGGCCTGAAGCATGAAGTGACGGTTTTCGATCAAATGCTCACGCTGAACAAACGTCTTTCTGGCCTTAAGCCATTCCTCGCCGCACACTGGCAGAATCAGCAAAAATATCTGGCAAACGGGAAAATTGATTCAGCAGGGTGGCTGGATACCTGTAAGCAAATTAAAAGCGGTAACTAATCTTACAAAGTGATTAAGCGCACATGTTTATTAAGGAGTGAAGAACGTGAAGTTTAACTTTAAAATAGCTGTAATGGTCTTAGGTTGTATAACTGTACCCCAAAGCGCCTTCGCAGAAGCTTATAGTACAGAAGATCAAGAACAATTAACTCTGGAATGCCAGCTAACCAACAATAAGTTGGCCAGCGCTTTTATTGCACAGGATGCTGCTGGGTATGCTCTGGGCACAGCATCATCCCCAATAGCTGAGCTAAATCTTGTCACGAATCAGCCAGGAGTCACTGCTTATTACAAGGCAACAACGATAGCAGGCGGATCTTTATACTGGATTCGTATTGTAAAAGGAGTCTACGAATATATTGTCTACGACAAAGAACAACATGGTGATATGTCAGGCGTAGTCGTCACAAAGAAGGGTAAAATAGTCTTCCACAAAGATTGTAAAGAACCGATCAAGGTCGGCACGCAAAGCGATGGTAGTATCTTTAGTCGGGCGGCACAAGAAGACTTTGATGATGGTCGAGTTATCGATTTAATTAATAAATAACATACGGTTAATCTGTTAAGCAGGGGATGACATAGGGCATCCTCTGCTTAATTACGGATATGCTATTTGCTCTGTTCGACGCTAATTTTCAATGGTTGATAATATTGCGGGTCAAAAACTGACAACGGTAGCGCATGAAATGAGCCATCCGGATAAACTTCATCAATTTTTGTAATGACGATGTTGGCCGAGTTTTCAACCGCATCACAACTAAATTCTGTTGCTGCATTTGTTGACCGAGTTGCATCACTATCGCCAAAAGGTTGAACCTCAAGTATCCCTGTTTCCAGCGCTATACCTGATTTATCGGTCAATTGCAGGGTAACAGAAAGAGCATTAAACACTCCGTCACCTCCATTGTCGAGTCTGAATGCCAGAGAACAAACTCCCTGTACCCAACTGCTGTCTGTATTGCGAATACTGATATAACGAGGGTTATTCTCTGCACTTATTGCCGGTTTACTCAGCCCATAATAACTACTAAGAAGAAACAAACTGATTATTAAATATTTCATCATCGATTCCCTTCATTCCTTAAGTAATATTCACAATCTATATTGTCGACAGTTTCTGAAGCTGAAGTGAGCTTATACTTACGCACCTAAAAATTAAAGATATTAATGTTCAAACAATACTATAATGCAATTAATTCAACATTATCTCTTTATTGAAAGAACATCAATGACAGATCTGTACCTCTGATTTAAGACGAAAGGGGCGCATCCTGACGGTGCGCCCCTGTTGTTACTCTCTCAATTTACTACACAGTGTGTTTGCCGCCCCTGGGGAAAATCACTCCCAGGCCTGTTCAGTTTTCGCGCCGTCAAACTGCGGCGGCGGTTTGCGAAAACGCCCGGTCAGGTAAGCAAGATAGACCAGCCCGACCCCGGCCCACACTAGTCCCAGCGTCAGCGATGTCACTTCAAGGTTCACCCACAACACCGCGACGGTAGCAGCACCGACCATTGGCAGGATCAGATAGTGCAATTTCTCCTGCCAGGTATGCTTACGGCCTTCACGACGCCAGAAATGGTTGTAGACGGACAGGTTGACGAAGGTAAACGCCACCAGCGCGCCAAAGTTGATCAACGCCGTCGCGGTCACGAGGTCAAAAAACAGCGCCGACAGCGCCACTATCCCCACCATGATGACGTTCAGCGCAGGTGTCCGCCATTTCGGATGCACATAACCGAAGTACTTCTCCGGGAAGACATTATCGCGCCCCATAACGTAGAGCAGACGGGAAACGCTGGCATGCGATGCCAGACCTGAAGCCAGCGTATTCACAAAGGTCGTACACAGAAAAATAGACTGGAACAGCTTACCGCCGACATAGAGGGCAATCTCCGGCAGCGCCGCATCCGGGTCTTTAAAACGGCTGATGTCCGGGAAAAACAGCTGCATAAAGAACGAGGCCGCAATGAAGATCAGCCCCCCGTACAGCGCGGTGAGAAAAATGGCTTTCGGGATCGTACGCGCGGCATCCGGTGTCTCTTCAGAAAGCGTCGTCACCGCATCAAAACCGAGAAACGAGAAGCAGACAATGGTCGCTCCGGTGATAATCGGGATCAGATGCGCATTCTCGCTGATAAACGGTTGTAGCGACCAGACAGTCCCTACCCCTTCGCCGTTATGTAGCCCCTGTACCACCAGGAAGATAAACACGACTATAATCGCGACCTGCACCAGCACGAACAGCGCATTGAAGTTCGCCACCAGATTAACGCTTTTCAAATTGGCCGCAGTGAGGATCACGACGAATGCCACCACCCACACCCATGGCGGAACCTCAGGAAATAGCGCGGAGAGATAAATTTTTGCCAGTAGTACGTTAATCATCGGCAGGAAAAGGTAATCAAGCAGTGACGACCAGCCGACCATAAAACCGACATGCGGGTTTATCGCTTTTTGTGCATAGGTGTAGGCCGAACCCGCCTGCGGAAACTGGCGCACCAGCTTTCCGTAACTGATGGCGGTAAACAACACGCCTGCCAGGGCCAGCAGGTAGGACGCTGGCACATGACCATTACTGATCCCCGAAACAATCCCAAAGGTGTCAAATACCGTCATCGGCGTGAGATAGGCAAGCCCCATCACCACGACCTGCCACAGTTTCAGGGATTTACGCAGTTGTGTTTTGCCCGTCTGGGCGGAAGGATTCAGGGAGGAATTAGTCGACATAGCGATCCTCCCCGCCACGCGTCCAGGTCTGCGTTCGAAACGTCGGCACAGCAAACCTGGGTCGTGTCGGGGAAGATCTCCACATAAAAGGCGTCAATGTCTCACGGCACAGTTGTGGTCCGTACTTACTGCGGGAGCCATGGATGCTCACGCGGGGCTGGTTTTTAAATACTGGCATCATCACATTTCCTCGTCACAAACTCTGTCGGTTATCTGAAGACCCGTTGTCGCAAGCGCTCCATTACGCGACATCCGGGAAATGGCAGGAAATCCTGCAATATGTACGGGCTGGCTCCGCTCAGACCGCATGATGCGACTTCTTTTTCAATGACTAAACAAGGTGTCGCTGACCCGGAAAACAGGGCGCACCGGGCAGCATCACAATCAGGCATTTTTCAACATCCACTCAATTTCAGTGTCGGTAATAAGACGTTCAAACTGGACAAGTTCATCGTTTTTACAGGCGTGATAGACGTGGCTAAAACGTTCACCTAACAACTCACGCAGATGATCGTTTTGTGTGAACTCCCACAGCGCATCGCTCTGACGGATGGGGAATGGCAATCCCTCCTGCTCAAGACCGTTGCCTTCCACTTCTTCCTGCAACGGTAGCTCGTTATCCAGACCATGGAGGATCCCGGCCAGAATGGTCGCCATAACGAGATACGGATTGGCATCAGCCCCCGCGACACGATACTCAACACGATGGTTATCACGATCGCCACACGGAATGCGCAGTGCCACCGTACGGTTGTTGTGCCCCCAGGAGGCCTGAGTCGGGACATACATTCCCGGCTGGAAGCGACGGTAAGAGTTCACGTTCGGTGCCAGCAGCGCCATCGATGCCGGCATCAGATCAATCATTCCGGCAAGCGCACGCTTTAATAACGCAGAATCTTCACCCTCCGCATCAGCCAGTACGTTCTCGCCTTTGTTATTCATGATGCTGATGTGAATATGCATCCCGCTACCCGCATGCTCCTCATAGGGCTTTGCCATAAACGTGGCATGCATCTTATGTTTCTCCGCCACCAGACGTACCAGGCGTTTCAGCGCCAGCGCATCGTCACAGGCATCGAGCACGTTATCGGTATGATAGAGGTTGATTTCAAACTGACCGGGAGAGGCTTCGGCAACAGCGCCGTCAGCAGGGATCAACTGTAATTTGGCCAGTTCGTCGATATCGTTCAGTACATCCGCGAAGTGGTTCAGGTTATCAACGGAGTAAACCTGACTTTGGGTATTGCGATCGTCCGTTCCCGGCGCACACGGCGGCTGAAGGTACCCTTCGGAATCACGCTTACGATCAAGTAAATAGAACTCCAGCTCTACCGCTACGACGGGGAACAGGCCGCGCTGGCGCAGTTTCTGCCAGAGTCGGTTCAACACGTTCCGCGGCTCAACGTCAAAGGGAGCGCCATCTTCATCCAGCATCGTCAGCATCATCTGCCCGATATACTCCGGATCGGCTGCCGAAGGCGTCAACGTACCGAGCACTGGCACACACGTACGGTCCGGCTCACCCAGCTCCTGACCTAACCCTGCCTCTTCGACCACATTGCCAAGAATATCCATCGCAAAGACGGATGCGGGGAAATAACAGCCCTTCTCTAACTTATGCAGTCCAGAAACGGGAATGCGCTTGCCGCGGAAGCAGCCGTTCAGATCGGTTAACAGCACATCCACAAACTGCGTGTTGGGATAGCGTTCCAGATACTGCTTTACTTCACGCGCAAACGCGCTACTTCGTCTTTCTTCCGAGTGCTGAACAAAATTCTCAACTTCTACGATATTGGTTTCCATGATTCACCGCCGTTGCCAGGTAAGCTGTTCTGTGATTCGACTGTTAAATATAATGTCCACTCTTCGACTCTGGATGCAAACAATTTGTTTGTCAAATGTTAAATTAAGTTTGCTAGAAGGTTATCTCACTGCTAGATTGAGAAAATAATGAACGTAATTGCACAACAAGGAACCGTTTGGCAATAATTTATTCCAAAACGTGAGGTCGATCATGGGCAATATATTTGACAAGCCAGTTATTGGTGTAGTGATGTGCAGGAACAGGCTTAAGGGTCATCAGACCCAGACTCTGCAAGAAAAGTACCTGAATGCGGTATTGAATGCCGGTGGATTACCGATTGCTCTTCCCCATGCGCTCGCGGAGCCAGAACTACTGAATACGTTATTACCCAAACTGGATGGCATCTTCCTGCCAGGAAGCCCAAGCAATGTGCAGCCGCACCTCTATGGTGAAAATGGCGATGAGCCTGACGCCGATCCCGGGCGTGATCTTCTGAGTATGGCGCTCATTACCGCCGGGCTCGAAAGGCGCATTCCCATTTTCGCCATCTGCCGGGGTTTACAGGAATTAGTTGTCGCTACCGGCGGGACTCTGTATCGTCGCCTGTGCGATCACCCCCAGTTCCTGGAACATCGTGAAGACGCGGAACTCCCGGTGGAGCAGCAATATGCGCCATCTCATGAAGTGCAGGTTCAACAGGGAGGATTGCTGTCGCAGCTAATACCAGGTTGCAACACGTTTTGGGTTAATTCCTTACATGGCCAGGGCGCGAAAACCCTTGGTCCGTTGTTGCGCGTGGAAGCACGATCGCAGGATGGGCTGGTAGAGGCCGCCAGCGTTCACGACCATCCTTTCGCGCTCGGCGTGCAGTGGCACCCGGAATGGAACAGTAGCGAATACGCCCTGTCGCGTTTGTTACTGGAAGGATTTATCACCGCCTGTCAGAACCACCTCGCTGAAAAACAGCGACTCTGACCCCTACTGTTAAGGAAATGCAATTATGAGCGATGACGGCCTGGCGCCGGGTAAACGTTTGTCAGAGATCCGCCAGCAATTGGGTCTTTCGCAGCGTCGTGCCGCCGAACTGTCTGGGTTAACGCATAGCGCCATCAGCACCATTGAGCAGGACAAAGTCAGTCCTGCCATCAGTACGCTGCAAAAGCTATTGAAAGTATATGGGCTGTCGCTCTCCGAGTTCTTCGCGGAACCGGAAAAGCCTGACGAACCGCAGGTGGTTATCAATCAGGATGATCTGATTGAGATCGGGAGTCAGGGAGTATCCATGAAGCTGGTTCACAACGGAAATCCTAATCGTACGCTGGCAATGATGTTTGAAACCTATCAGCCAGGCACGACGACCGGGGAGAGAATTAAACACCAGGGTGAAGAGATTGGGACAATACTGGAAGGTGAAGTGATACTGACCATCAACGGTCAAACGTATCATCTTGTTGAAGGGCAAAGTTATGCCATTAATACCGGCATACCGCATAGCTTCAGCAACACCTCGGCAGGAATCTGCCGCATCATCAGTGCCCACACTCCCACCACATTCTAATGAGTACCGGCCTGAGTTTCTCAGGCCTTCTTAAATAACGCGCATTAACAGGGGAAATCCCTGGGGCATCGTGCAGCCTGATTTTGCCTGAAAAAGATCAGCAACGAACTTTATCTTATTGATATAAAAGGAGTAGCTATGAACTTTCAGAATCTGAAATATTGGCGTGAAAAAGCCAGTCATTATTCGCCGGAAACCCGTTTATTTATTAACGGCGAATATTGCGCTGCCGCCGATAACGAAACGTTTATTACACAGGACCCGGCAGGACAGCGTCCGCTCGCCAAGGTTGCCCGTGGCAAAAAAGCGGATGTGGATCGTGCGGTCACCGCGGCCCGCGCCGTCTTTGAACGGGGAGACTGGTCACAGGCGGCACCGGCTCAGCGCAAAGCGGTACTGAACAAGCTCGCTGATTTAATGGAGCAGCATCACGAGGAGCTGGCGCTACTGGAAACGCTCGATACCGGTAAACCTATTCGCCATAGCCTGCGTGATGATATTCCAGGCGCAGCACGCGCCATCCGTTGGTACGCCGAAGCCATTGATAAAGTCTACGGCGAAGTTGCCACTACCTCAGTGAACGATCTGGCGCTGATTGTGCGCGAACCGGTGGGCGTTATCGCCGCCATCGTGCCGTGGAATTTTCCCCTGCTGCTGGCCTGCTGGAAGCTCGGTCCGGCGCTGGCTGCGGGTAACAGCGTGATTCTCAAACCCTCTGAGAAATCCCCACTGACGGCGATCCGTCTTGCCGCCCTGGCCAAAAAAGCCGGCTTGCCCGATGGCGTCCTTAGCGTCATTAGCGGATATGGCCACGAAGCAGGACAAGCGCTGTCGCAACATTCCGATGTTGATGTGATCACCTTTACAGGCTCCACACGCACCGGCAAGCAGCTGCTGAAAGACGCGGGCGACAGCAATATGAAACGCGTCTGGCTGGAAGCCGGCGGCAAAAGCGCCAACATTGTGTTTGCCGACTGCCCGGATCTGGCAAAAGCCGCCGCCACAACGGCCGCAGGCATCTTCTATAACCAGGGCCAGGTTTGTATCGCCGGTACGCGCCTGCTGCTGGAAGAGAGTATTGCCGATGCGTTCATCGCCTTGCTGAAAGAGCAGGCGAAAAACTGGCAGCCGGGCAACCCGCTGGATCCTGAGACCACGATGGGTACGCTGATCGACAATGCCCATGCCGATACTGTGCACAGTTTTATTCGCGACGGCGAGTCACAAGGTACGCTCGCGCTGGATGGGCGCAGCCACGTGCATCCGGCCGTTATCGGCCCGACGATTTTTGTCGATGCCGCGCCGCAAGCCCACATCAGCCGTGACGAGATCTTCGGCCCGGTACTGACCATCACTCGCTTTAGCCACGAGGCCGAAGCGCTGGCGCTCGCCAACGACAGCGACTACGGCCTTGGCGCCGCCGTCTGGACCCGGGATCTCTCCCGTGCCCACCGCATGAGTCGTCGCCTGAAAGCCGGTTCCGTATTCGTTAATAACTACAACGACGGTGATATGACCGTGCCGTTCGGTGGTTATAAGCAAAGCGGCAACGGTCGCGATAAGTCGTTACATGCCCTGGAAAAATTTAGCGAACTGAAAACTATCTGGATCTCCCTGGAGTCTTAATCATGACTGAACATACCCACAGTTATTACGCCGCAAGCGCCAATCAGTACGAACCGTTTCCCACGCTCACCGAATCGGTTAGCTGTGATGTCTGCGTTGTGGGAGGCGGCTATACCGGACTCTCTTCTGCTCTGCATTTAGCGGAAATGGGTTACGACGTGGTGTTACTGGAATCCGCGCGCATTGGCTTCGGTGCCAGCGGGCGTAACGGTGGCCAACTGGTTAACTCCTACAGCCGCGATATCGACGTCATCGAACGCACCTATGGCCCGGATGCCGCCAAGATGCTCGGCGGCATGATGTTTGAAGGCGGCAATATCATCCGCGAACGCATCAAACGCTATCAGATCGAATGCGACTATCGCCCTGGCGGGTTGTTTGTGGCGCTGAACCACAAGCAGATGGAAACGCTGGAAGAGCAGAAGTCGAACTGGGAACGCTACGGCAATACGCAGCTTGAACTGCTGGACAGCAGCGAAATTCGCCGTGAAGTCAGCAGCGACCGCTATGTCGGCGCACTGCTCGATCACAGTGGCGGTCATATTCATCCGCTGAATCTGGCGATTGGCGAGGCTAACGCCATTCGTCTGAACGGCGGGCGCGTCTTCGAACAGTCGCCGGTCACCCGTATTCAGCACACCAGCCCGGCCGTGGTCAGCACCGAGCAAGGTCAGGTCACCGCGCGCTATGTGATCGTCGCGGGCAACGCCTATCTGGGTGATAAACTTGAACCTGCGCTGGCAAAAAGCAGCATGCCATGCGGCACGCAGGTGTTAACCACCGAACCGCTGTCTGCCGACGTCGCACGTTCGCTGATCCCGAAAAACTACTGTGTGGAAGATTGTAACTACCTGCTGGATTACTACCGTCTGACAGGGGATAACCGCCTGCTGTACGGCGGTGGCGTGGTCTACGGCGCACGCGACCCGGACGATATTGAGCGTCTGGTAATGCCGAAACTGCTGAAGACGTTCCCGCAACTGCGGGGCGTGAAAATTGATTACCGCTGGACCGGTAATTTCCTGTTGACGTTATCGCGCATGCCGCAGTTCGGCCGCCTTGATACCAACATTTATTACATGCAGGGCTACAGCGGCCACGGTGTGACCTGTACCCATCTGGCAGGACGCCTGATTTCCGAACTGCTGCGCGGGGATGCCGAGCGCTTTGACGCTTTCGCTAATCTCCCCCACTACCCGTTCCCGGGTGGCCGCAGCCTGCGCATTCCGTTTACCGCCATGGGTGCGGCTTATTACAGCTTACGTGATCGCCTTGGGGTTTGAGTTCTTCGTCTGTAAACCCGACGCACAGGGCGGTCCCCCCTGTGCGTTTTTTTATGCCCAGCCTGTGAAAAACAGATAACAGTCACGAATATATCGCTATAAGACATAACCACAGTCTTTGCATTGTTTCTCCCCTCTGATCGGATACGCTTTTTCCATTATCACTGGCGGCGTGCGCCAGGACTCAAAGGGGGAAGAAACGCGTGTTATGAATACGAATAACGAGGAGACCTTTTATCAGGCCATGCGTCGTAAGGGAGTGAGCCGACGTAGTTTTCTCAAATATTGTAGCCTTGCTGCCACATCGCTGGGTTTAGGGGCCGGAATGACGCCCAAAATCGCCTGGGCTCTGGAGAATAAACCCAGAATTCCGGTGGTCTGGATCCACGGTCTGGAGTGTACCTGCTGCACCGAATCGTTTATCCGCTCCTCTCATCCTCTCGCCAAAGACGTCATCCTCTCACTGATTTCCCTCGATTACGACGACACCCTGATGGCCGCCGCCGGGACGCAGGCCGAAGCGGTATTTGATGACATTCTCAGCCAATACCACGGCAGATATATTCTGGCAGTCGAAGGCAATCCTCCCCTGGGTGAACAAGGTATGTTCTGCATCAGCGGCGGACGTCCCTTTATTGAGAAGCTGAAAAGAGCCGCAGCCGGTGCCAGCGCGATTATCGCCTGGGGAACCTGCGCCTCCTGGGGCTGCGTTCAGGCTGCCCGACCGAATCCAACCCAGGCAACGCCTATCGACAAGGTGATCACTGACAAGCCGATCGTTAAAGTGCCCGGTTGTCCTCCCATTCCCGATGTTATGAGCGCCATCATTACCTACATGGTGACCTTTGATCGTCTTCCCGAACTCGACCGCCTGGGGCGTCCGCTAATGTTTTATGGTCAGCGTATTCACGACAAGTGCTACCGTCGCGCCCACTTTGACGCCGGGGAGTTCGTCGAGAGCTGGGACGATGACGCCGCCCGCAAAGGCTATTGCCTGTACAAAATGGGCTGTAAAGGGCCAACCACCTATAACGCCTGCTCCACCACCCGCTGGAATGACGGCGTCTCCTTCCCCATCCAGTCCGGCCACGGTTGTCTGGGATGCTCAGAAAACGGCTTCTGGGATCGCGGTTCGTTCTACAGCCGTGTCGTCGATATTCCACAAATGGGTACGCATTCAACCGCCGATACCGTGGGCCTCACCGCGCTTGGCGTCGTGGCGGCCAGCGTTGGCGTCCACGCTGTCGCCAGCGTCGTCAATCAACACCACCGCCATAAACAACAATTAGCAGACGCCGAACAACCGCAGCCAGACAATGAGGATAAACAGGCATGAGCACTTCGTATCAAACTCAGGGATATACCTTAAACAATGCGGGTCGCCGTCTGGTTGTGGATCCGATTACGCGCATTGAAGGGCATATGCGTTGTGAAGTGAATATCGATGAGCAGAACATCATCACCAATGCGGTTTCCTGCGGCACCATGTTTCGCGGACTGGAGATCATTCTTCAGGGGCGCGACCCGCGTGACGCCTGGGCATTTGTCGAACGGATTTGCGGAGTATGCACCGGCGTCCATGCGCTTGCCTCGGTGTATGCCATTGAAGATGCCATTGGCATCAAGGTGCCCGACAACGCCAACATCATTCGCAATATTATGCTGGCCACACTGTGGTGCCACGACCATCTGGTGCATTTTTATCAATTAGCCGGAATGGACTGGATTGACGTTCTGAATGCCCTGAAAGCCGACCCGCGCGCGACTTCACAACTGGCGCAGAGCCTTTCTGCCTGGCCGATGTCCTCACCCGGCTATTTCTTTGACGTCCAAAATCGTCTGAAGAAATTTGTCGAAGGCGGTCAGTTGGGGATCTTCCGTAACGGTTATTGGGGGCATCCGCAGTACAAGCTGTCGCCAGAGGCCAACCTGATGGGCTTTGCCCACTATCTGGAAGCGCTCGATTTTCAGCGCGAGATTATCAAAATCCATACGGTGTTTGGCGGTAAGAATCCGCATCCTAACTGGATTGTTGGCGGTATGCCATGCGCGATCAATATCGATCAGAGTGGCGCAGTAGGCGCAGTCGATATGGAACGCCTTAACCTGGTACAGTCGATCATCACCCGCACCGCGGACTTCATCAACAACGTCATGGTGCCTGACGCGCTGGCCATCGGCCAGTTCAATAAGGCATGGAGTCAAATTGGCACCGGGCTTTCTGATAAATGCGTCTTGAGCTACGGCGCGTTCCCGGATATCGCCAATGACTTCAGCCAGAAGAGCCTGTTAATGCCAGGCGGCGCGGTCATTAACGGTGATTTTAAAAACGTGCTGCCTGTTGATCTTGACGATCAACAGCAAATTCAGGAGTTCGTGGATCACGCCTGGTATCGTTATCCAGACGATCAGCTGGGTCGTCATCCCTTCGAAGGGATCACCGAGCCCTGGTATAACCCGGGCGATGTCAAAGGCAGCGATACCCATATCCAGCAACTCAACGAGCAAGAACGCTACTCCTGGATTAAAGCGCCGCGCTGGCGGGGACACGCCATGGAGGTCGGACCGTTGGCGCGCACGCTGATTGCTTATCACAAAGGGGATGCCGCCACGGTGGAATCCGTGGATCGCATGATGTCCGCGCTCAACCTGCCGCTTTCGGGTATGCAATCAACGCTGGGTCGCATTCTGTGCCGTGCCCACGAGGCTCAGTGGGCGGTAAGCAAACTGCAGTATTTCTTCGACAAACTGATGACCAACCTGAAGAACGGCAATCTGGCCACCGCCAATACAGATAAATGGGAGCCCGCAAGCTGGCCGCAGCGCTGCCGTGGGATCGGCTTTACCGAAGCACCTCGCGGGGCATTAGGGCACTGGGCGTCGATTCATGATCAAAAAATCGATCTGTATCAGTGCGTGGTGCCGACCACCTGGAATGCCAGCCCACGCGATCCCAAGGGACAAATTGGTGCTTACGAGGCGGCATTGATGGGCACCCAAATGGCGATACCGGATCAACCGCTGGAGATCCTGCGCACGCTGCACAGTTTCGACCCCTGCCTGGCGTGTTCAACCCATGTGCTCGGCGACGACGGCAGCGAACTCATCGCCGTCCAGGTACGCTAAGCGCTAAGGAAAGAAACAATGACAGGAAAACAACTCCCACGCGTCGGGGAGGCGCGTGATACCGCCGTCAGCCACTATGTGTTTGAAGCGCCGGTGCGCGTGTGGCACTGGCTCACGGTAGGCTGCATGTTAGTGTTGATGGTGACCGGATATTTCATTGGCCGACCGCTACCGTCGGTCAGCGGCGAGGCCACGTATCTGTTCTATATGGGCGACATCCGGATGGTGCATTTTGCCGCCGCCATGCTGTTCACGGTGATACTGCTGGGGCGTATTTACTGGGCCTTCGTGGGTAACCGCTATTCACGTGAACTGTTTATCGTGCCTGTCTGGCGTCGTAGCTGGTGGCGGGGCGCGTTTTCGGTCGTGCGCTGGTATCTGTTTCTGGAGAAAAAACCGGGGGACGATATCGGGCATAACCCCGTCGCACAGGCGGCGATGTTCGGCTATTTCCTGCTCTCCGTTTTTATGATCCTCACCGGCTTCGCCTTATACAGCGAGCATAGCCAGTACGCCATCTTTACGCCCTTCCATTATGTGACGGAATTTTTTTACTGGACCGGCGGGAACTCTCTCGATATCCACAGCTGGCATCGGTTTGGGATGTGGCTTATCGCGGCCTTCGTGATAGGCCATGTGTATATGGCTATCCGCGAGGACATCATGTCTGACGATACCGTCATCTCCACCATGATCAACGGCTACCGTAGCCACAAATTTCCCAAACACCAGCACGACAAGGAGGCGTCATGAGTGAGCCAAACGTCATTGTGATGGGCTTAGGCAACCTGCTGTGGGCAGACGAAGGATTTGGCATTCGCGTCGCCGAACGCCTGTACGCCCACTATCACTGGCCGGACTACGTGGAGATCGTCGACGGCGGCACGCAGGGGTTGAATCTTCTGGGCTACGTTGAGCAAGCCAGCCATCTGCTGTTGCTCGACGCCATCGACTACGGACTCGCGCCGGGCACCCTGCAAACCTATGCGGGTGAAAACGTCCCCAGCTACCTCAGCGCCAAAAAAATGAGTCTGCACCAGAACAGTTTCTCCGAAGTGCTTGCGCTGGCGGATATTCGCGGTCATCTGCCCGCGCATATCGCGCTGGTGGGGCTACAACCGGTACAGCTGGACGACTATGGCGGTAGCCTGACCGACCTCGCCCGCGCCCAACTCCCGGCGGCGGAACAGGCCGCGCTGACGCAACTGGCCGCGTGGGGCGTGGTGCCGCAGGCAAATGACGACGCGCGTTGCCTGAACTATGCGTGTCTGTCGATGGAAAACTACGAAGGTGTCCGTGTTCGCCAGTATCGCGTGACGCTGGAGGGATAAGCGACGTGTTAAATGACAATCCATTTTCTGCGCTGTGGCAACGTATGCTGGCGCGCGGCTGGCAGCCGCTCAACGCCTGTGAACTGGACGGCTGGGCAAGCCGTGTTAGCGATGGTGTTGTACTGCTCAGTAGCGATCCTCGCCGTACCCCGGAAGTCAGCGATAACCCTGTGATGATTGCCGAGCTACTCCGCGAGTTCCCCCGGTTTAACTGGCAAATCGCCATGGCTGACCTCGAGCAAAGCGAGGCCATCGGCGATCGTTTTGGCGTATTTCGTTTCCCGGCAACGCTGGTGTATGTCGGCGGCGAGCTGCGCGGCATTCTCAACGGTATCCACCCGTGGGCTGATCTGCTCACCCTGATGCGTCCCTGTGTTGAAGGCCACATTCCACCGGAGTCTGAAAGATGAGCGATACCTTTTTTCATCTGCTGGGGCCAGGAACGCAGCCTGGCGATGACAGTTTCGCCATGAATCCTTTACCTCTCACCTGCCAGGTCAACAGCGACCCCAGCATGGCGTCACTGGAAAACTGCCCGCACAGTCCGGCGGTGATGGCCTTGTTAGCCGATGTACGCCACCAGCTAACAAGGCGTATTCCCGTGAAACAGGACGTGCTGGGATGGGATTTAGCCACGCTTAATGCCGACGATCTCATGTTTCTCAATACTCTGCTGGGTGAAGGCGAAGTGTCTGTGCGTATTCAGCACCCTGACGGCAGAGCGAGCGAGATACAGGAGTCGATTTTCTGCGGTATCTGGCGAGTACGTAGTCAGAATGACAAGGGGCAATGGCAGGAACATCTGGAAGCCGGCAGTGCGCCACGGGCACTCTGGCAGGCGGCAACGCTCAATACGCTACCGGACGATACCCTGCTGCCACCGCCAATCGACGGGTTGATGAACGGCCTGACGCTGGCTCAGGAGTTACTGGCGCACGTGCGCGACCCGGCCACGCTTCCCCATAGCATCAACCTCACCCAACTTCCGATTAGCGACGCGGATCGCCTGTTCCTCGCGCGGCTGTGCGGTCCGGGTCACATCCAGATCCGCACTCTCGGTTACGGCGAGAGCCAAATCGATTCCACGGCGTTACGCCATGTCTGGCATGTCCGCTGTCTGGATACGCTAAAGGGGGTTCTGCTCGATAGCTACGAGATCTGTTGCTTGCCTGAGCTGGTGCTGGCCGCGCCGGAAGATCTGCTCGACTCGCTCCAGCGCCTGAATGAAGTCTGCGGCTGGCTGGAAGGGAGCCCTCACCCTTAAACATCGCGATACAGACCCGCCGCGTTATCCGTCGCGGGTCTGGCGCAGTTTGTCTTTTCCATCGTTTCTATTCACTTTCTTATTGCCTACAGGAGTTCGCATGTGGGATGTCATTGACTTATCGCGCTGGCAGTTTGCGCTGACCGCGCTTTATCATTTCCTGTTTGTTCCCCTGACGCTGGGGTTGATTTTTTTGCTGGCCATCATGGAAACCATTTACGTGGTGACGGGCAAAACAATCTACCGCGATATGACGCGTTTCTGGGGGAAGCTATTCGGCATCAACTTTGCGCTTGGCGTAGCAACCGGCCTGACCATGGAGTTTCAGTTCGGGACTAACTGGTCGCTCTATTCCAACTATGTGGGCGATATTTTCGGCGCGCCCCTGGCGATGGAAGCCTTGCTGGCCTTCTTCCTTGAATCCACCTTCGTGGGGCTGTTCTTTTTCGGTTGGCAGCGCTTAAACAAGTATCAGCACCTGCTGGTCACCTGGCTGGTGGCCTTTGGCTCGAATATCTCAGCGCTGTGGATCCTCAATGCCAACGGCTGGATGCAATATCCAACAGGCGCTCACTTTAATATCGATACTCTGCGCATGGAGATGAGCAGCTTTAGCGAGCTGGTCTTTAACCCCGTCAGCCAGGTGAAATTTGTGCATACGGTGATGTCCGGTTATGTCACCGGCGCCATGTTTATTATGTCCATCAGCGCCTGGTATCTGCTGCGTGGTCGTGATCGCGAGTTCGCCCTGCGCTCTTTCGCCGTGGGGTCCGTCTTCGGCACGCTGGCGATCCTCGGCACCCTACAACTGGGCGACAGTTCAGCCTATGAGGTCGCCCAACTGCAGCCCGTAAAACTGGCTGCAATGGAAGGCGAGTGGCAAACCGAGCCTGCACCCGCGCCCTTTCATGTGATCGCCTGGCCACTGCAGGCGCAAGAACGTAACGCCTTTTCCGTGAAGATACCTGCTCTGCTGGGGATTCTGGCGACCCACTCGCTGGACACGCCGGTTCCAGGGCTGAAGAACCTGATGGCGGACGCGTTACCCCGCCTGCAACGGGGTCGGATTGCATGGCTGCTGATGCAGGAAATCGCCAGGGGTAACCGTTCACCTCAGGTGCTGAAAGCGTTTCATTCCGTGGAAAACGATCTGGGCTACGGCATCCTGCTGGCGAACTACGCACCGGATATGAACCATGTCACGCCAGATCAATACCAGGCCGCGCAGCGCGGCGCGATCCCACACGTGGCGCCTGTGTTCTGGAGTTTCCGCATCATGGTGGGATGCGGTTCAGTGCTGCTGCTGGTGATGGCGATTGCGTTGATCCAGACCTTACGCATGCGTATCGATCAACATCGCTGGGTACTGCGCATGACGCTGTGGAGCCTGCCGCTCCCCTGGATTGCCATTGAAGCCGGCTGGTTTATGACCGAGTTTGGCCGCCAGCCCTGGGCCATTCAGGATATTTTGCCGACCTGGTACGCTCACTCCGCGCTGACCGTGGGCCAACTGGCCTTCTCCATGGGGCTGATCCTGACGCTTTACACGCTGTTCTTAATTGCGGAGGTCTACCTGATGCAGAAATACGCGCGTCTTGGCCCCGATACGCTGCAGCGTCAACAACCCGCGCAATAACAGGGATAAAGGAGACAATCATGTTGGATTATGAAACGTTGCGGTTCATTTGGTGGCTGCTGATTGGCATCATTCTGGTGGCATTTATGGTCACTGATGGGTTTGATATGGGGGTCGGCTGCCTGTTACCGCTGATCGCGCGCAACGATGATGAGCGCCGGGTGTTAATCAACAGTGTCGGTGCGCACTGGGAAGGTAATCAGGTGTGGCTGATTCTTGCGGGTGGCGCATTATTCGCCGCCTGGCCTCGGGTCTATGCCGCCGCATTTTCGGGGTTTTATGTGGCGATGATCCTGGTGCTATGCGCCCTCTTCTTCCGTCCGTTGGCCTTTGACTATCGCGGTAAAATAGCCAGTGCACGTTGGCGCGCCATGTGGGACACCGGGTTGGTGATCGGCAGTGTGGTGCCTCCGGTTATCTTCGGCATCGCATTCGGCAACCTGTTTTTGGGTGTGCCTTTTGTCTTTACGCCGCAACTGCATGTGCAATACACCGGCACTTTCTGGCAGTTACTCTCTCCCTTCGCGCTGTTATGCGGTGCATTAAGTCTGATGCTGGTCATTATGCAAGGGGGCGTGTGGCTGCAGTTGAAAACCGACGGTGTTATTCGCCAGCGCGCACTGTCAGCCACCAGACGTAGCGCAATGCTGGTGGTGCTCTGTTTTCTGCTGGCCGGGTACTGGTTATGGACGGGTATTGATAGCTTTGTGCTGCTCAGCCAGGACCCTAATGGGCCTTCCAACCCGCTATTAAAAGCGGTCGCGATACTGCCCGGCGCGTGGATGGATCGCTTTTATCATTCCCCTCTGCTGCTGATCATTCCGCTGCTTGGCATGCTTTTTCCGATGCTCGCACTGTATGCCTGCGCCCGACGTCGCGCCGTTTGGGGATTTCTATTGGCTTCACTGACCCAGGCCTGCGTCATCTTCACCGCCGGAATAACCCTGTTCCCGTTTGTGATGCCTTCAAGCCTGCATCCGCTCTCCAGCCTGACGGTGTGGGACAGTACCTCGAGCCAGATGACGCTCAGCATCATGCTGGTTATTGTGCTGATTTTTCTACCGATTGTTCTGCTTTATACCTTGTGGAGTTATTACAAGATGCTGGGGCGAATCAATGTAGAAACGATCCGTCGCC
Organism: Citrobacter sp. Marseille-Q6884; assembly: GCF_945906775.1. NCBI lineage: Bacteria > Pseudomonadati > Pseudomonadota > Gammaproteobacteria > Enterobacterales > Enterobacteriaceae > Citrobacter > Citrobacter sp. Marseille-Q6884. Next base: position 2,142,659 of record NZ_CAMDRE010000001.1, on the reverse strand, counting down.
ACAATCACGAACTTTACTAAGGAGGAGAGGACGATGTGGTATCTGTTTTGGTTTGTCGGCATTGTGGTGATGTGTTCACTCTCCACGCTGGCGCTGGTCTGGCTTGAGTCCCGGCAGAAATAGTTCTGGTTGGATTGACCACCTTTAGCCAGGCGTTAGTCATTGTGTCGCGTGGTGAAAGCGTACCGGCATAACTTTAGTCAGAAGTCAGAGTATGCCGGTAAGTCTACATTGTTGGTCAATCCATCAGAACGGGTACGGGGATGCCTGCAATACGGCGTGGCTCCCTTGCACACCGGCGGTACGATGATCATATTGTCGGCCGCCATCATGTTATTCCCCACACCGAATAAGTATCCACATTACGGCAGTTAATCGATGCCGCAATTATTTAATTAATATCGATATTGCTCATTGCATTAATAATTGCATATTTGTGAATTTTTATTTTATACTCGCAATAAATGTGATTGCATAAACTAACCGATATCACTCAACATTTTCATTTAATGCACAATGCGTGTTTTCATCAGGGCTCGCAGCACTGTTTTGATTTATATCATAAAAATACACAACATTGCCCAACCCTCTGATTATTTTTATATTCCACGCACATTCCACCCCCTACAAAACCCATATTCAGTACAATCAAAGCGTTTTCTCTGCATATCCAAAAATAATAAGCTAACAAACGTCTCTTCTCTGTTCTGCCCTTGCTATTGAAATAAAGCACTCAGCTGGTTAATACTCCGCGCGAATTTTAAATAAATATCTCCATCCGAAAACGAACACCGTTTTTGGTTGTTAATTTTCGATCCCTGGTGTCGATCGTCCTAAATGCGTCGGCAGTGTCCTGAACCGACACTGCCGTGCGGTAGCGTGGATGTCTGGCAGGGATATCAGCCTGAGCTCACACAGAGATATCACGGTCAACGATTTTACCGGAACAGCGGGCTCAAAGTATCTGGAGTATCAGCGCCGATTCAATGCGCTAACTGGCCAAGGGAATCCATTACTTCAACCTCTGTGCCACTCAGGCGCGCGTATTGCCCCGTGAGCTTCCAGAAAGCTGGCTGTGTTTCTATGTAGATTTCGGCAGCTAACACCAGGCGACGTCTCTCGCTTTCATTCAATTCAAGGATCGTCCACGGAATAAAGTAATAGTCAGAATTGACCAGGTGAAACCATAAGGGGCTTCCACATACGGAGCAGAAACAACGTTCACCATGCAGAGAAGAAGAGAAAATACCCGGTTCTGGCATGTGTTCGGCGATTAATGGTTGCCCACACGCTTCCAAATACATTGCAATGCCACCAGACCATTTTTGACACAACGTGCAGTGACAGGCATAAACATCAAGCCTCTGAACGTTAACGGTAATATGACTCTGACCGCACAGGCATCGCCCTGTGAACGTTTGCATGAAGTATTCTCTCAGGAGATTTAAATCTTTGCATTGAAGCCAACTCATAATGAGTTGGCTTTTTAGAAATCAATTCAGATTAGAACTGATAAGTCATGCCAACTGCGACGATATCGTCAGTACTGATTGACGCATTTTTGGTAAAGTTGTTGTCATCCAGCAGGTTGATTTTATAATCAACATAGGTAGACATATTTTTGTTGAAGTAATAAGTTGCGCCGACATCAACATATTCCACCAGATCCTGATCGCCATAGGAACCCAAACCTTTACCTTTGGATTTCAGATATGCGAGAGAGGGTTGTAAACCGAAGTCAAACAGATACTGAGCGACGGCTTCAAAGTTTTCAGTTTTGTTCGCAATACCACCAACATCACCAAAACGGGTCATGTTAGAGGTTTCAGAATATGTCGTGGCCAGATAGATGTTGTTAGCATCATATTTTAGACCAGCAGCCCACAATTCAGCATTGTCACCCGTCGCGAACAGATTGCCACCACCATTGACTTGCTCATCAGTACGGTCAGATTTTGTATAGGTAGCCCCTACGCCAAAACCTTCATACTCATAGGTAGACGATAAGCCAAAGCCGTCGCCGTTTGATCTATTAATATTACGGTCATTGTTTTTACCCTGGTATTGAGCGGCGATGTTCAGGCCCTCAACCAGACCGAAAAAGTCGGTGTTACGGTAGGTTGCAACTCCGGTAGTACGGTGTGTCATAAATCCATCAGGCTGGGTCCAGGTATCACCACCGAACTCAGGCAGGACGTCAGTCCATGCGCCGATGTCATACGCTACGCCGTAGTTACGCCCGTAATCCAGAGAGCCATATTCAGCAAATTTCAGGCCTGCGAAAGCCAGACGGGTTTTATCGCCAGAGGTCCCCTGGTTTTCAGCATTAGAACCATTGAATTGATGTTCAAACCGACCAAAACCAGTGAGTTGGTCGTTGATCTGCGTTTCACCTTTGAAGCCCATACGGACATAAGATTGATCGCCGTCTTCATCAGCGTTATCGGTGAAATAGTGCTTAACATCCACTTTTCCGTATAGATCCAACTTATTACCGTCTTTGTTATAAATTTCAGCCGCATTTACCGCGCCTGCTGCCAACAAAGTAGTCACTGCCACTGCAACTAACTTAAGTTTCATTATTGTAGTCCTTATAATTTTATTAGCGGGCTTATTAAGTCATTTTCAAACAATCAAAAACATCAATGACAAATCATTATTATTTTATGCGCACATTCACTTTCAATAATAAGTTTCAAGGCACCTTCGAATATTAACAACAATGTGATCCAGATCTATCCCGGAGATTTGAGGATATAAAAATGAATTAAAAATCAATCTCATAAGTACTCATTTCGATGCTATTTAAAATATTTTAATAACTTATCCAAGATTTCATTTTAAATTTTGCAATATGCAAAAATATACTTTAAATAAATGCGGCACTACCCTGCACCAGTCAATACCCTGTCTTCATTGTAATTTAGTCATCAACAGCACATTGTTAATGAATACAAGGACCATTATCAAAACATCAAATTATTGAAAAAATAGAAAACGATAGTGTGAATAACTAAAAAATGCCTTTCCCTTGAAATTTTCAACATTCGCAAAAATAAGCAAATCTGTATCGATATGTATTTTTAAATGTTCATTTTTGTATATAGCAGCCTCTTTGTTATGCTCTACGCTTCTGTCATAATACACCTGTATACACACCAGAATATATCTATCATAAATGTAACATTTTAAACTTGCATTAATCGACACAACACCAGGGAAAATTATTAAAAAAGGCTTATATTTAAATAAGCTGCAGAAAGGGTTTGTATACTATGTATAGCAATATAATGTCTTCAAATGAACTGTTGGAAAATGCAAACTGTATCATTGGTAGTGAGATTGACAATCATCCCCAAAGACTTAGGATAATATCCTCCAAAAAACACTCTCTACCATTTTATAACGGAAAGGAAAAATCGGTGTTTCACTTAATTTCAGGTGAAATAGAAATACGTAACATCCAGAACGATTTAATTATTGTTAATGTCGATGCACCCGCCATACTCGGACTTTCGAGTATGTCTTCAGATGAGGACTGTTACTATATTCATACTGTAACGAATGTTGAACTCACTTCCATTCCCCTTTCCGAGTTTATTGATATGGCTGACCATAAAAGTCTTTGGCGACATATATCAGTAATACTTTCGTTTTATATCAACATTTATTACCTTAGAGATATGATGCTCTCGCAAGCAAGTGTCTACACGATTATAAAAAACCATCTTGAAATCATGTGGTCGTTAAAAAAAGACAAGCTTGAAGAAATATCAGTATTTGACTTCATCCTGAACAGAACCCCGGTTTCAAGAAGTTCACTGAATAAAGTATTGAAAGATCTTTCTGCCGGTGGATATATTGAAATAAAAAGAGGGCGACTGGTTTCAATGAATAAACTGCCATCAGGTTACTGATGAATAATGTCTATTTTTAGAATGAGTGTAGATCGGCTAAGAACAATATTACTGACGACATGGTATGAACCACGATATCAGGCACAAAGCCGACCGTCAGGCATTGGTAGATTAATGAATAAATCTAATAAACCCTAGCTAATTACCCTACCTAATCAGATAAATCAGTTTACGTTATGCTTTTCCCCAACAATCGCGGGAGGAAAACATCATGCAAACGGTAAATCTACATAACGGTATTGAAATGCCCCTGCTGGGCTTTGGTGTCTTCCAGATGACGGATGCTGCGGAATGCGAAAGAGCCGTTATTGATGCCATCGAAACGGGATACCGTCTGATCGATACCGCCGCGTCTTATCAGAATGAAACCCAGGTCGGGAACGCACTGAAACAGACCGGCATCGCGCGTAACGAGCTCTTTGTAACGACCAAACTTTGGCTGCAGGATACCCATTACGAAGGCGCTAAAGCACAGTTCGAGCGCTCTCTGAATCGACTGCAACTTGATTACATTGACCTGTACCTGATTCACCAGCCTTACGGTGATGTCCATGGTGCCTGGCGTGCCATGGAAGAGTTGCAACAGGCAGGCAAAATTCGCGCCATTGGCGTGAGTAACTTCCATCCTGACCGTCTGGCCGACCTTATCGCCTTCAACAACGTTGCCCCTGCAGTGAACCAGATTGAAGTTAACCCCTTCAACCAGCAATTACACGCCGTACCGTGGATGCAAAGCCATGGCATTCAGCCGGAAGCCTGGGCACCGTTTGCTGAAGGTAAAAATGGCCTGTTCCAGCATCCCGTATTAACGGCTATTGGTCAGAAGTACGGCAAAAGTGTGGGCCAGGTTGTACTGCGTTGGATCTTCCAGCGCGGCATCGTTTCACTGGCGAAATCGGTGCGCAAAGAACGCATGGGAGAGAACATCAACATTCTCGATTTTGAACTCAGTTCTGCAGATATGCTGCAGATTGCCGCGCTCGATACGGCCACCAGCGCCTTCTTCTCTCACCGCGACCCGGCGATGGTGGAGTGGCTGACTGGCCGCAAACTTGACGTTTAAGGCGCAATAAAAGAGGTATTCATTCAATGCAAAAACGTTATCTGGGTAAATCCAGACTCGAAGTCTCCGCACTTGGGTTCGGTTGCATGGGCTTAAGCCACGGCTACGGCCCGGCGACGGATACTCGTCAGGCTATCGAGCTCATTCGCGCTGCGGTTGAACGTGGTGTCACCTTCTTCGATACCGCCGAAGTGTATGGCCCCTTTCTTAATGAAGAGGTTGTAGGCGAGGCCTTAAAACCGTTTCGTGACCGTGTGGTCATCGCCACCAAATTTGGTTTTACCTTTGGCGACGATAACAAGCAGCAGATTTTAAACAGCCGCCCGGAACATATCCGTGAAGCCGTTGAAGGATCATTACGCCGTCTTAAAACTGATGTCATTGATCTGTTGTACCAACACCGTGTCGATCCGAATGTCCCGATTGAAGATGTTGCGGGAACGGTGAAAGATCTGATTGCCGAAGGGAAGGTCAAGCATTTCGGTCTGTCTGAAGCGGGCGCACAAACCATTCGTCGGGCGCATGCTGTACAACCGGTCACCGCGCTGCAAAGCGAATACTCCCTGTGGTGGCGCGAGCCTGAGCAGGCGATCCTGCCATTGCTGGAGGAACTGGGTATTGGCTTTGTGCCCTTCAGTCCCTTAGGCAAAGGTTTCCTGACGGGATCGATAAAGCCAGGAACGACGTTTGGGAAGGATGATTACCGAAGCCAGGTACCGCGTTTCGCCGAACAAGCGATCGAAGCCAATGAAAAGCTGGTCTCGTTGTTGGGAGAACTGGCTGCAGAGAAAGGCGTGACGTCTGCACAAATCGCGCTGGCATGGCTGTTGGCACAAAAACCGTGGATTGTGCCTATCCCAGGTACCACGAAATTGCACCGTCTGGAGGAAAACCTGGAGGCTGTCGACATCATTCTTTCGCAGGATGACTCGCGGCAGATAACACAGGCGCTTGAAACGATTAAAATCGTCGGTGAGCGTTACTCACCTGAGCACCAGGCTCGTGTAGACCGTTAATACCCTTTCGGGTCCACAACACATTGCGGACCCGTTATTCCGCGTAACGCAGCGCATCGATCATCAGCGCAAAGGCCGGTGGATGCTGCTTACGGCTCGGGTAGTAGAGATAATATCCGGGGAAAGACGGACACCAGTCCTGCAGAACCTGAATAAGTTCTCCTGACTTTATATAATCCTGCACACTATCCTCAGGTATACAGGCGAGGCCAAAACCGGATAAAGCCGCATCAATCCTTTCCGCCAGCAGATTAAACGTCACCTGCCCTTCCACTCTGACCCGTAACGGTTTCCCTCCCTTCTCAAACTCCCAGTGGTAAAGTCCACCGGCAGTCGGCAGGCGCATATTGATGCATCGATGATGTTGGAGCTCGTGCGGCGTTTCAGGTACAGGGGTTGCGGCGAAATAAGACGGTGCGCCAACCACTGCCATGCGCATGTCCGGTCCAATCCTCACGGCGACCATGTCCTTATCCACGCTTTCGCCCAGACGGATCCCGGCATCAAAACGCCCTTCAACAATATCGACAAAGCCGTTATCAACCACCAGTTCAACATTAATTTCCGGGTATTCCCTGAGGAACGGTTTTAGCTTCGGCCATACCAGACTTCGCGCGGCATGCTCCCCGGCAGATAAACGAATGTTACCGGAGGCGGTGCCGTTCAGCTGAACCAGCGATTCCAGCTCCTGCTCAAGATCGGCAATACGCGGTTCAAGGCAGGCAATTATTCTCTCACCCGCTTCGGTAGGGGCCACGCTTCGGGTGGTACGGGTCAGAAGGCGAATATTGAGCCTTTCCTCCAGTGCCTTCATCGCATGGCTAAGGGCTGACTGAGAAACACCGAGTTTGCCCGCAGCTTTGGTAAAACTTCGCTCCCTTGCCACCACCAGAAAGATTTGCAGTTCATTGAAATTTTCTTTGAGCATCGGCGATTTCCTTAAGCAGGTGTTGGTTAGGAGTAAAGACGACCCACGTTCTAAAAGACTCTGTCAGCGCAACGATTGAGACTCATAAGCCGTTCAACACGGGCAGAATTTGAAATAGTCCGATAATTGGGCGTCGAACCCAGAACTTTCACCGAGACTGTCGAACAATAAGATAAGCAATGATAAACTCCCACATCCTCAGGACTGACTATTTTTATAATGTTAACGTTATTAGTAAGTAAACGTCGATAAGAATTTTGAATATCTAATACTCATGAGTCATGTTCGTAGTATGCATTTGTGGTTTGCATACAAATTAGATGCTGGAGCTACTTTGTAGGATTCATATTTACCGTCTCGTTCAGCTTCGTAATAAACGCAAAATTTACCTTCAGCGTTTTAATAACAGCACTCAGATATATATTACATATTGATTTTATAGAAACCTTGAATGCAGCGATTGGCAGGGCTACTGATAAATTCGAGCTTATTCCAATAATCACACTTATCACGTTTTCCGCATCTATCTGTATGCCGATTTATTTACTCGATATTCATTGTCTTTAAGGATGAGAAATGAAAATCTCGTTAGTCGTTCCGGTCTTTAATGAAGAGGCCACAATACCGATTTTCTATACGACAGTTCGTGAATTTGAAGATTTACAGCAACATGATGTTGAAATTGTGTTCATTAACGACGGAAGTAAGGATGCCACAGAGTCGCTAATTAACGCTCTGGCTGTATCTGATCCGCTCGTTGTTCCCCTTTCATTTACCCGTAATTTTGGCAAAGAGTCTGCACTTTTCGCCGGGCTGGATCATGCCACAGGTGATGCAGTTATTCCAATTGACGTAGACCTGCAGGACCCGATTGAAGTCATCCCTCATCTGATAGAGAAATGGCATGCCGGTGCTGACATGGTATTGGCCAAGCGCTCTGCTCGCTCCACTGATAGTAGACTTAAGCGCAAGACTGCTGAGTGGTTCTATATGCTGCATAATAAAATCAGCACCCCGATGATTGAAGAAAACGTTGGCGACTTTCGGCTGATGTCCCGTGAAGTGGTAGAAAATATCAAGCTTATGCCTGAGCGTAATCTATTCATGAAAGGTGTACTTAGCTGGGTTGGCGGCAAAACTGATATCGTTGAATATGTCCGCGTCGAACGAGTTGCTGGTAACTCTAAATTTAATGGCTGGAAGCTATGGAACCTGGCTTTAGAAGGGATTACCAGTTTCTCAACGTTTCCTCTGCGCATCTGGACATACATTGGACTATTCGTCGCCAGTGTATCGTTCTTCTATGGCGCATGGATGATATTTGAAACGGAAGCATTCGGTAATCCAGTGCCCGGGTATCCCTCTCTGCTGGTTTCTATACTCTTCCTTGGCGGCGTTCAACTCATTGGCATCGGAATTCTGGGTGAGTACGTTGGCAGAATATATACAGAAACAAAACAACGCCCAAAATACTTATTGAAAAAATGAAATCAATTCGGACACAACATGGCCAGCCTAATTAATAAAAATCTAAAAAATGCAATACCAAACAATCTCTTTCACGAAGAGAATAACATTGTATTTTTATGCTGTCTAACTGCATTAATTATAATATATGTCATGCCTATTATTCTGGCAGATAGATTGTATATTGATGACATTTTAAGATCCCAACTTGGATACACCAATTGGTCTGCAAATGGAAGACCATTATCTGACCTGTTAATGATAGCATTTTCATTTTTTGGTAAAAATATTGTTGACCTATCCCCCCTCACACTTATTATAGCATTATCCATATTTTCATTTTGCGCACTTATATACTATAAGACTAACTTAGATGAGTTCAGCCCTATCGCATCCGCTCTTATCATGTTCTCCGTAATAGCAAACCCGTTTCTGCTTGAGAACCTGTCTTATAAGTTTGATGTATTGCCAATGATTACATCACTCTCGATACTTTTGATCCCATTCGTTTTTAAACCAAAAAGTTTTATTTGCATGATGCTATCAATAGTTATGATAATATCATCACTTTGTCTTTATCAGGCATCTATAGGTTTTTATGTTTGCCTGTCAATAATAGAATATTTTCTCTCATATAAAAGATGCAATGCAGAAAGTGCATGTTGCAGAATTAATAACGCTGTATTTAGAATAATTTCATTAGTAGTTGCATATTATCTATATGTATTATTGACAAAAAGCATGGTGGCAGATGAATATAATTTAATACACTCTCAAACTCTGGCGATAAATCGGGAAAGTCTCTCTGTATTTACGTGGAACATTAGCACCTATCAGACATAATTATTTTGTATTTTAAAAACATTAAACATACAACATATTTTATGTATGCTGTTGTTGTATGTTCAATAGTTTCCGCCATATTAAACAGGGGAAACAATAACAAACAACCATTAAATATTATAGACAGTGTCATTTTTTTATTATCTCCGATATTAATTGTATTCGGCACCTTTATTCATTTATGTTTTCTTAGCGCTCCGGTTTTTGCCGATAGGGTGTTGATATCGTTTGGTGCAGTAATGATGTTTGTCACTATATGCTTCTTTTCCACAATTAAAAACAAATATATAGCATCAGTTTTTATATCTTTTCCATTACTGTTTGTGTTTGTTTATTCATTTACTTTTGGTGCAGCACAAAAATATCAAAAAGAGTATGATAACAGGATATCCAACGATATTGCACTTTCAGTATCCAGAGCGGACCCGGAAGGTAAATTAGCGCTATTTATAGCTGGAAGACAACCATCATCAAACCAGAGAATAAATGCAGTAAATAGATTCTCATCATTATCCTCTCTTATCCCTCTGTATTACACTAACGGATGGTGGGGAAAACATCTTATAAAGATGTTTGGCATTAAAAATCGTGTTATTGGTACAAAATCTGGAACACAAGCATGTGGTATGAAGAAATTTGAAGAAACACAGATATATTCATTATATATAGACTCGGAAAATATATTAGTAGATTTCGACAAGCCTGCGTGCAAGTGAAATAAAAACTTTTAAAGCTAATTAGTTAACTTATATAGATAAATCCAGACTGGGTTTATCTATATAGCAGCAAGTTATATTAATAGGTTACAGAACTATCTGTTTTATGAGTATTACTCACATTAGCGCTTTTGAGTAAATGGCCAAAGCTAATCTCGACACTTACTGCATCCGCCGTTTTCGAGAATTCGTGGGAACAACCTCATGATACAACCCAGCACCATCTGCCAGCTTATAGGCTTTCTCGGGGTTTAGCTGCATCTACCTGTCGCGCATTTAGCTTCATTGGGGGCATCTCCCTGGACCGAACACAGAATGCCTCCAACTGTAACTTGATTCTGGTTGAGGTGTAGTGGTCAACAAAAACTGGCCACGGTTTTAGAGTTTTTCCAGTATCGATTTTCCGATTCGTTTGGGGGTAACCCACCGTTATAGTCATGCGGCCTTAGCGAGCTGTAATACCCGACGACATAGTCGGTGATCGCATGAGCAGCTTCGCTAAAGTTTATATAACCTGTCACTGGCACCCACTCGTTTTTCAGACTTCTGAAGAAGCGTTCCATCGGGCTGTTGTCCCAACAGTTTCCGCGTTCGCTCATACTCTGCCTGATCCGGCAACGCCACAGTAACTGACGGAACTGCCTGCTTGTATAGTGGCTGTCCTGGTCACTGTGGAACGTCACTCCCGCTGGTTTACCGCGAGCTTCCCATGCCATTTCCAGTGCTTTGATGGTCAGCTTGCTGTCCGCCGAGAATGGCATTGCCCAACCCACCGGTTTCCTTGCAAATAGATCGAGAACAACAGCGAGGTAAGCCCAACGCTTGCCCGTCCAGATATAAGTCACCTTGTAAATATACCCCCGAATGTATCCTCATATGCATGTATGATTTTGGGGTGTGCCAGCAGACGCCAGAATACAAGCCAGAGCTGGAAGACGCGGATTATAAGGGGTTTCGGTGAACTTGAGTAGACTTTGAGAGATGCTTGAATGGTGCGATAATAGGAACAAAACAAAATACATAAAGCAATTGATTTTAATAGAATTTATTATGTTTTGTTTTTTGACATACCCCCATAAATACCCCCATTTGCATTTCCGTATCATTCAATCGCTCACTTTTCAGCCATACTACCGTGCTGTAAAAGACCTGCATCATGCAAAGCGATTACGATATTCACCTGATCGTGAGGTTGTACATAACCTGATGTGACTTGTTGCCAAATAGCGTTGTTGTCAACTTCATGCCCTGACAGGATCAGGTTGGCAGCGGCTACCGCATAACCTTTATTTTTATTATCTTTACGAAGGCCATAACATCCGGATGGAATCCCCTTAACCATTCCCTCCTCGCACAACCCAATGAACGCATTGCGCGGGCAACCTTCATCATAAGCATTCAACTCCTGAATTGTGTACGCCCAGACCCTTTTCACATCAGGTTTATCCATCCCCAGACATCTATCTGCTGTTAGTAATGCGGCATCAGTATACTTAGTCATCTATTGCGTCTCTGTTGCTGAATACAAAGAACCATTCATCCACCTAGTAGCAGCCGTGGATACTACTCAGATACTCTAACCATCTTAACGCTCCAGCCAAGACTCACCGTTACTCCAGTTTCCTATGTTTATGGCGAAAGCACTTTTTCTATTACGCCAGTTTCCTGGGCTTATGGGGAAGAGAACGTCTCGCTTTCTCCAGAAACTAAAGAAACTGGCGTAATAATAGAGATTCTGTGTTTTGGCATCACATCGACTTCGGGAAACTCGCAACGACCTTGCATAAAATCCATGATCAACACAATGCCAGTGAAACCCGATTATCCGTCCGAGCGTTTTGTTCGTGGTATTGCGGGCTTCTGGCGTTCAACCCAGTTATCGACCTCATGGCGGTTGTAGAGGATAGGGGAGTTTTCCTTAGGCTGGCAATCACCGGAGTAATGCCGGTACTCTCGACCTTCCATCCAGGACTTCTCCCGGGCAGATTTGATGGCATGTTTAGTTAGCCCCGTAATTGCCATCAATAGCTCTTCGGATACCCACTTATTGGGAACTAGTTGGATAATGCTCTTCTCTGACATACAGCCACCATTATAGTTTTACTCACTATGGCGGCGATCATATCGAATATGTTATTTTTTGATGTGAGTAACATCCCGGCTACAGATATCCCCTTGCTTTGAAAAACGCCATTACCTCTGAGTGCCTGTACAGTGCTCCCCCTTTAGGCGGCATAAAGTCATCAACTGGTTCGGGGAATGGCGTCCCCTCTAGTTGCCATCGCTGGCGCATGCGATAGAAGGTTGTACGAGAAATGCCGCCGAGCATGTTCTGAATGTCCGTTCTGGTAATGAGTACTGGCTCTAAATCTCTCACATAACCTCCACCGACCAGCATCTACGCCATTTCAATCACTAGGCTGAAACCCATTAAGTGCTATATACACCTGTTACATTTTTCTTTAAAAACTGGGGCATAGGGGAAAATATCAGTATGGTTACAACTACCGCCGTGGCGATGGTTTATTCCATTGGTAAACAGATCCGTTCATCATCTCCCGGTAACGTATCGCTGCCATTCTCCCTTCCGCAATCTGCCGCTGAACTTCACGCAGTTCTGCAGGGTTAAGCTGGTGGCCGTCATGCTCGAGCTTGGCAATGGTCAGTAACTCTATCTCGCGTGGCGTCATGGCATCCGCTCTCCTGCAAAAAAAGAAAAAATTTCCAAACTCTCTATATAAGCAGAAAAGTATCATTTTTCTTGGGATAACGGGATAACTTCGAAATAATACAATACAATCAATGTTTTGCACGTTTAAGTTTATCCCAAGGTTATCCCAGTTATCCCAGTTATCCCAAAACAATGCTGTTTATCCCAGACTTTTTACCGAATTGGCCTTATTTATGGTCTTTATTTAATCAACATTAGTCTAATCCGGTGCTGTTCTGGTGCTGGTTAGCGCCGTCAACAGCGGTAAACAGCTTCCGGCCAGAGAGGATATTTTCCTGGCTGGCGCTGTTATGCGTGAAGTCTATGCGTGAACCCCAGCGACTATGCGTTAAGTTGCCGCTCGGTTACCGCCTTTTCCGTGGTAACCTTTTTGGTAACCTCTCTTTTGGTAACAGGCGCTTTCGGTGGCAACCTGCCTGGCAACCTCGCGTTTGGCAACCACCTTTCGCTGGAAACCAACGTGGAAACCTTCCCAGTGGAAACCGCTTATTCCGGCTGCTGTGCCAGTGACCAACAACAGGTATCCATCCTCGCACCTGCCGTTCTGGTGGATACTTGGGCGGATACCAGAATCTGAGCACTACGAAAGTTCCGTAGTAGATAATGATGGCGCACAAACGTTACGTTCTTTCGTTCTTTAAAAGTGACTCGCTGAAAAGAACAGACCCGAAATTGTCGGGATAGTCAGTTCGTGTAGGACGTTTTGTCCTTTGGCAGATCTGCAGGTTCGCACGCCATAACAGGCCAAAACCCTGCGTACCTGCTTGCGTACCTCGCACCAGGAATTGTCGGAGATACTCATCTGACTATCTCTTAGATAGCCTGAGTACGAACCGCCGAAGATGCGTTACCCTTGCTGGTGGTCGACTGGGTATTCATCAGACCCGCGGCAGCCATAACAATCCATAACAGGCGCTGCGCACTAACAATGAATAATAGGTTCGCACGCAACACTAAGTTTGACTAAGCCTGACTGCAAATTGCCGGTTTTGAATGTCAGGTTTTGACTGGTTTCTTTATGGACTCCGAAAACTCCCCTGCTGCTCGCGTAGTGATGTCGGAAAAATCTTCGCTGTATACTGACGTAAGATAAATCTTTCCCACGTTCTGCTCGCGTAGTGATGTCCGAAAAACCTTCGGGTGGTCTGCCTCGTACTTGTCGCAAAAATCCAAGCAGCGGGCCTCTCAGCTATTCAGCGCCTTCGGTGATGTTCGGTTAATCTTCAATCGGCGGACTTTTCCGCCGGTTAACCTCGCGCGCGTACTGTTGCATAAAGTCGCTTTCCCTCGCGTGGTGACCGTAAGAAAATCTTCACTCCTCGCATAATGCCCCCTAAAAAACCTTCCCATCTAGGATGGTGAGGTAATTAAAATCTTCGCGCGCGTACTGGTCACGAAACTCCCCCGCCTCGCGTAGTGATCACCGAAAAACCTTGGCGCACACAAACCCTCTTCTGCTCGCGTGGTGACCCCAGATAAATCTTCACGTGTGCGCGCATGGGCGCGTACTTGTCTCGAAATCCCATTCGGCAAGGTTTGAGCGGGCAATCACATTAGTGTGCGTTTGGAGCGTCACTGCTCATTGGAAGGATTAGTGTAATCTTAGTGTGGTAGGGATGTAGCTCTCAGGGCCTGGGTAAAAAAAAGCCCGGCGAACCGGGCAATTGATTAGTTTGGCGCTTTGGGGTCAATATTAAAAGTTACATCACCCTCTGTATTTTTCCCTGCATAGCTGGCGGCTATTCGGGCGAGCCCCTTATAATCAGCAATGCCATCAGACTGCTGAGAAACAACTGAGCTACCAACTTTCCAAAGCATGTTTACCTGTTTGTTATTGAGGTAAGCCTTTGCATCAAATGACTGAAGTATTACTCCCGCGCCATAAAATGTGTCAGTCACAGTCGTGTTGTACGCTCCAGTAATTCCATAAGTAGGGGTATAAACCGTTGTCGCCGTTCCAGTAGTATTAGCAGTGCCGTATCCACCACCGTAGCTGTTAAATGTTGTATTCGCACTTCCGTACGTTGTTGCTGAGCTCACACCAGTTTGTCCGTAGATCGGGACAGTAACGTTGCGAGTATTTGAAACAGCACCGCTTCTCAGAAAGTCTAAGAGGATTGCCTGATCAGCCTGTTTTTCATCTTTTACCTGTGTATAGCCCTGACTCGATAAGCCAGCCGCTACCACAGATGCTATTTGAGTATATTCAATCTGTTTGGTGTTCCAGAGTTCTTGGCTGGCGGGAATGATTACGAATTTCTTACCAACAGTTTGCCCAGAAGACAAAGCGTTTACAGTTACCAGAGGTTTTTGTACGCATCCAGCTAATAATGATAAAACAAATAATACCAGGAGCTTTTTAAGCATGATGATCTCATCCAAGAATTGTATGGCTGTAAATTATCACCACTGTAAGCGAATGTAAGCAGCGCATTCATGATGTAGCTGCAAATTTTGACACTTAATTAATGGCTCTAATTGTTTAATATCAGCCATCCATGGCTCGCTAATCATTCACTATGCTTGAGCCCGCTCAATGATGCTACGATCCCCACTCGCATCAATTGCGCCAGCCCGTCAGCGCCTATGGCATCACGAATAGCTTTCATCGCCAGCTTATTCGCTGCAAATCGCTTCTCTGCGGCGGCAATTGCCGCAGGTGAGCCTCCAGCATTAACTGCTTTCGTTGCCTCCTGAACGGCCTTTTCAATAGCGTAACGCCCGCTGCGGGTTGCGCCTATTTTTGCTACAGCACTTTTAATACCAGACGATGCCAAAGAGCCGGCAATAGCACCTGGAACACCGCCGCCAAAGCCACCAGCAATCGCCCCGGAATGCTGGATGCCGTTCATGATAATACTCACTACTTTTGGCAGGCCGGAATCCAGCGTTTTGAGCGTTTCCGTTGTCCTGCCAGTGCGCTCAATGAAGCGCTGCGGTCGTGTGGCGGCCTTTGCCAGCGTGCCGAACTCCTTCATGATGCGGCCAACCTGCGGCGCGTGCTTCGTGATTGCAGCGACGTTCTGAGGCGTCATCAGCTTGCCAAAATATTGCAGCCCTGCGCCCTCACTCACGCCGCCGTTTTGCCCCTGCGAGGCAGCGTGCTGGAGGATAGAGGCAATCGCTGGCTGGCGTTCCGCCTCAGGCAAAGAGGTAATCAACTGATGAAAACCGCCAGTGCCTTTATCCGCGCTGGATTTGAGAGCATCCACGCCTTTTTTAACCAGCACATCAGAGGCCAGATCTCGCCCGAAGACGCCCTCCGCGTTTTTTTTTGCGGTGATATAGGCTTTTGAGAGGTCATTAGCTTTCTGCCAGTCCGGGAGAAAATTGCCTTTCTGGGCCATCGTCTTCATATCATCTGTAATGGCCCGTCGCATCTCTCCGGCAACACGGGCAGCATTAGGTTTGCCTGCACGAATATTTGCACCTTCAGCATCTGCAAACTTTGCCCGCCATGCTTTCATACCATCAAATGTAATACCACCCTGACCATTTGCAGACTGGAACTGCTTCATCTCCGGGCTTAACGGCACTCCTGCTGTTTTTTCTGACTGAACGACCGCCATTCCATTGCTCATTGGCATTCGCTCACGTGGCATCGTGCTGCGTAAATCATCCCACGCCGCATTTTCAGTATTCTTCATATCGTCAAGACTGGCACTGATACGATCTTTAATTGCTGCGCTTTTTTCCGATGCGCTACCAGATTCAGCACCAAAATCCGAAAGCTGTTTGTTCAACTTTGAGGAAATTTCATTAAAGGCTGTCAGATGCGCATCCTGAACGTGACCCGGCGTTGATGCGAGAACACCTTCAGCCTGAGCAATACCACGACTACCTGAGCGCATCCCTGGTGTCAGAGCGTCAATATCAACTCCAGTGCTTTCTGCAGCTCTCGCAACATCATCACTGACGCTTGATGCCTGAGATGCGATATTTTGACGACCGGCAGCAGAACGCGCCGCTTTTGATACATCATTGGCGGTTTTCAGCCCATTCACTGCTCCACCAGCAGACCCTGCTGGGTTCGCGTTACCGCGCATTACATCACGCACCGCACCGGTAGCCGCTTGCCCGCCCTTTATCAAAGCACGAGCCCCCAGCGACCCAGCCAGGCCAATACCAGTCTCTTTTGCTAAATCTTCCGGGCTGATCTGTCCGTTCTTCTGGGCGTTCACCAGCGTGCCGGGAAGGTTTTCCGCCAGCATGCCAGCTAACTGAGTGGCAGCACGCTCAGCGCGCGGAGCATTGGCGACAGAAGCTGCGGCGGCGGCTGTCCTTTCCGCGCCCACTCCTGGAATAAGGTAAGGGGCCAGTTGCTCACCCGCCTGCGCATATGGGTCAGTAGGACGATCCACGGGACGAGATACAGGTGACATTGGGTTATATGTGCCATCTCCCATGCCAAGCTGTTGACCTGCCCATGCCCCAGCTGACTGAGCCGCGTTAACTACACCAACGCCTGCGTCCATTACATCAAACGGGATATTGGCAATCCCTCTCGCCGCCTGTTCAGGCGCTGCTTTCAGGCCAGGAGAAAGATACTCCATCTCAGGGTTAAGGTTTGACTGGGCTACCTGCTGTTGCGGCTCACCGGCTCCCTCATTGGCAAGAAACTGGGCTCGCTTCTGTTGCCACGAGCTGGCAGTTGGCTGTCCTGCCTCCTGATTTTTAAACTGCTGGCGTTTTGCATCCCATGCAGAGGTATCACCCACCTGTGAGATTGCCTTGTCGAGGTCTGCGTAGTCAGGCTGCTGAAGGGTGCGGCGCTGACCAGCCTGGGCATACTGCAGGACTTCACTGTCATCAGGGATAATCCCTGCATCTGCAAATTTACTGACGTAATCCGCTGTTTCAGCTGGCAGCGTGGCCTTGCCGTTCCTGACCGCATTAACACGCGCATTGCCGGAATTGTACCCGGCCAGCGCCATACCAATATCACCAAAGCGCTCCACCCCTTTATTGAGGTGGTTTGCTGCGATGTCCATTTGCTTTTCAAACGGTAGTGAGCGGGGATCCGTCCCACGATAACCCGCATCACTCATTGCCGACGGCATCAACTGAGCGTACCCTCTCGCACCTTTCGGTGACTCTGCGCCACCGTTGCCACTGGATTCATTGCCCACTAACATTTCCATCGTGCCGGATGGGAACCCGTATTTTTCATCGAGGCGGCGGGAATAGGCTGTCTGTCTTTCTGTCATCTGCGCCATCACTGTCCTCCCTTAATCTTTGCCTGATAGTAACTTTCCGGCAGGTAGCCATGTGCGGTCACATAGTCCTTAACCAGTGAGGGATCCTGCAGCAGCATTTTGGTATCTGTCTCCTCATCCTGTGATTTGGTTACAGGAATGCCGAGCCCGGAAATCTGACGCTTCTGCATGCGAACAATTACGTCCTGAGCTTTGTTCAATTCACGCAAAAACGCCTCGTTGCTGGTGGCGGACTTGATACCGTTTTGAGACTGCATAAGAGCCGCCCTCTCCCCCTCAGTTGGGTTCCCGCCAAATGTCCCTTTGAGGCTCGGCAGAATAACTTTGAGGTTGTATTCATCAGCTTTGGCGCGCAGGCTTCGCGTGTCCTCTGCCATGTCAGGAAGGAACCCAAGCCCACCAGTCAGCGGGTTGTAGTTTTGCGAACGGGTGACCGCCGTTGGATGCTGTCCGACAATACCCGCCAGCTCATGCCCTACTCCAAGCGCAGAGTTCAGGGAGTCGATATTGCCTGCGACAGTATTAATTTTGTCGTTCTGCTTCTCCATTTTCGCCTGCTGTACTTTGCCAAGTTCAGCGTTCAGCTTGTCGCGCTCGATATCATTTTGAGCACGCCCAAGCCGGGCTTTCAGAGCCATTTCCCGCACACGCAGTTGGTTATCGCTCTGTGCTTTAAATGTGTCAATAGCCAGCCTCTGCTGCCCCAGGTCTGCATTTGACTGAGCCGTAAACGCAGAAGTGTTTGCATTCTGCTGCGCAATGCCCTGCCCCTGCTGCTTGTCCTGGACACCAAAGTAACTATTTGGATCAGCATGCAGGTGGATTAAATCTGCAGTGCGGTTAAAGCCCTGCGGGTCTTGTTGCCACGACTGATAAACTTCATCTGGAGTGAGCCCGAATCGTTGTAGTACTGGCTGTGCCTGCTGAACGGCTCTTTGCATCGCACTCGGATCGCCCGTCTGCGAAGCTAGCCTCAGATTCATCGCTGCTTGCGCCGTTTGCCTGTTCTGCTCGGCATCAATAAATCCCATTTGCTTTTGGGAATCAGGCATAAACTGTGGGTATTGAGCCATTAACTTTTGTACACCAGTACGATCATTATTAGCTACCATGCTACCCAATTGCGTCTGATAATCTTTAAGCTGCTGAGCTGCTTGCGCCTGTTTATTAACATCAACAATACCTCTTAGTCCCTGAAGTGCCATTACACCCAAATTAGGTTGTTGCTGATATTGCATGGGTTGGGGAACGCCAGATCCGGGAGCATTAATATTTTGTGCAGACATACTAGGAAGACCACCTAATTGCCATGTCGCCATCAGAAAAGCCCCCCAAGCAAACCAACACCAGCACCAATTGCTGTACCTATTCCCGGACCACCAAAAGCAGAGCCAATCTGAGCACCAGCCATAGCACCACCAAGACCACCAGTTAGCGCTGATTGGAAGCCAGACGGTTGAGATGCTCTAGCAGCATTGATAGATCCCAGCCCTTGCAAAAGCTGCCCGGTGTTGTTGGCGTAGTTCTGCCCGTTTGTGGCCTGCCCGGCTGTCGCATTCATACCAATACCCAGCAGGTTGCCGTAATTTTGCATCTGACCATTTAGCCAGTTGTTATAAAGCTGTGGGCCAATTGCGCCCAATTGGTTTGCTGTAGCAGTAGAACCTAATCCACCCGTCGCCTCTGCCGAACGCAATATTTGATTTCTAGCCTGATCAGCCATTCGCTGGTAAAGACCGGATCCAAAGAAATCATTTGCCGCTTTGTCCTGTCCCTCAAGCGTCATCAGCCCCTGCAATCCCTGCAATGCAGGTAATCCAACTTCCGCATACGGCTTGAGATTGTTCATCACCGTATTCCACTGGTCGCGCTGCAAATCTATTGCCTGCTGCTGTGCCTGAGCCTGCGCTTTTGATGCGCCACCATCACCGCCCTTTGCGTATACAGCACGGTTAAGATGCTTATTTGCTATCTGAATAATTAACATTCGATAAATTCCTTATATTGCTGGCGTGTTAACTGGTACAGAGTTACGCCGACTGGTTTTCCACTGCTGATATATGCATCGTCCAGATGCCCGACACGCCTGGCTCCAAGCAACCGAATAATTGCCCTGCCGTATTTGGTCGTGTCTGGAACCATCGTGATGCTGTTGGTGAAGGGGGAGTTATCGAGAAGCCAGCGGCAAAACAGGCGGTGACCATTTAGCGCGTATTCGCCGCGGAACCCCGGCTCGTAAATCGCATGGCACTCTACAACTGTATGCCAGAAGTTCCGTACTTCGTGGATGCCAGCCAGAAGAAGTCCTTCGAAAACACCCAGATAGAGAGCGTCGGGTTTGATATGGTACTGCTGACCGGGCTCAACAATGTTCCCGGTATTATCAGGATCGTTCAGAAAGGCCTGTAATCGCATTGGGTCATCAATAATTTTTAGTTCCATGCGCTACCTTCCGTTTCTACATACAACCCGCCAGCGCCTTATCCATCAGCCCACGCGCAATTTCATGCAGAGTAGGAGCTACACCAATCCCTGATTTTTTACGCTGTTCATCCTGAATCTTTTTGATGGCCTGCATCTGTTTTTCACTGAGCAAAACCGGTTTTACTGAAACAGCCATATAGCCTCCATTACTGTATGTTGATACAGTCATTATAGTTTCATGAAACGCAATGATCATTAATTATATTGCAAAATACGAAATGAACTGAGCGTAAAAAAGCCACCCTTTCAGGTGGCCTGCTATCAGGAGTTATCGCTGGCTTGCGAACCATTTTTATGGACTCTAAAAACGCTGGATACTGCCCTTTTTTATGGACTCCGAAAACTCGGGAACAAGCCTTTCTGGTGTCGCATTACTCTTTCTTCCAGATCAGCGCCTCACTCAATTGCTCCCTGCCCACTGACGAGGTTAATCAGGATTTCGTCCAGCTCGTCCCTGCCGTCGTGCCGCTCGCTCTGTAACAGCCATTTCAACACGTCCACTGCTTCGCGCTGGTGGCGTGGGCGTAGGGCTGCCAGCTTGCCATCGAGCCAGTCCTCCCGGTCACTTATCTCTTGGCGCTGATCCGCACCGTACTGCCAGCCCAGCTCCTTACTGGCGGTGTGGCGCATCTCATACAGCCAGTTCCAGTATTCAAACTCTCGCACCACGTCAGAAAGGGTGTGCGGATCTGGCAGGACGTCGCTAAATCCATCTTGCGCAACCATGCGGGCACTTTCGACCTCAAGATGACGATCAATGCCATAGGTAGCGCCTTCGGCTGACTCCTCTTCTGTCATACCGAAGTCATCGCCCACCAGCAGCGCTGACTGGTCAATCAGCAGCTCGGCGGCCACCGGCTCCATCGCAGCATCATAGCTGCCGTAATGCGCCCTCACTTGGCGGGCATTGGCAATACCATCCTTTGCCCGGCGGATGAAGTGCTGGGGATCGTCCATGAACATCGTGCCAAACGCCACGTTGAGTAGGTCTGTACCGTTGAGCACCAGCCAGTCACGGTAACGCTTCTCTGCGTCTTTCGGTTTGATTGTCAGCTTCTGCAGGGCTTCCTCGGCGTCGACCAGGTGCGCCGGTTCGTTCAGCTGAATCACCTCCAACACCCAGAGATAAGCATCAGTCTGCTTATGCCCGGTTACCACTTTCTGCGGCGGTAGCGGCTTTACCGTCGCCAGCTCGCAGCTGTGTACCGGCTCCGGGATGGTAAACAGCGCAGCGTGGGCCGGGTTGTCATCAAACAGGCCGCTACGCTTACAGACGGCGCGCACAGTGGTGACTTTTATACCCAGCTCGCCGGAAATGCGTCCATATCCCAGACCGCGGCGCTTAAGGCGAATGATTTCCGCTTTCTGTTCAGGCGTCAGGCGCATGGTCCCCCCTTACCGAGATCTTACCGTTCATGGCAGAGAGGTTTTCTCGCGCCAGTCGCTGCTGCTCCGGTGTCACCACCCCTACAGGTTCTCCCGCCAAGTTATAACGAGACCCGCCAGCAATCAGTGCTCTCAGATAGGATGCGCGCCGGGTGTACATCGCAACGGCGGCCCGGATCTTGCCCGCCCCGGTAATGCCCCGGGAGCACATATCGGCTGATATCATTTCGGCGGTGCCAATCGCCAGCGGGCGCGGTACGTCCAGGCTGAAAGCAGCAGGCCAGTGAGTGATCAGCAGCTCCAGCTTTTTGCGGTTGTACCGGCTGCGCTTTGTGTCTGCTGCTGCGCCTGCGTGAGCCGCCTTCTCTGCTGAGTCCGTGTTGCTGGGTGTTTTTTCCGCTGCGCCTCCTGTGGCGCATTTCAGGCTCAATACCGGGCGTTTTTGTTCTGTCATTTTCGGCATCCTCAGAAAGGGATCTGATCGTCGTAAGGCTGGCTCTGGTCATAGTCGTCATAGCCCTGCGCTGGTGGTCGCTGCTCCTTCGCCCGGCGTAGAGCATCTGTAGCCTGTCCCTGCTGCCCTTTCTTACTGCCCGGGCGAACCGTTCTGGCGCTGATCACGCTGTCGACGATCACCTGATACCCGGTCTGGGTACCACCGTCGCTGCCCGTCCACTGACTCATCTGCATATTGCCCGCCACGCTCAACATGTCGCCTTTCTGATGTTTCGCAAGCGCTTCGGCCTGTTTGCCAAATGCTGTTATTGCCAGCCAGAAGGTGGCCTCTCCGTTCTCTGCTTTCTGGCACGGCAACATCACCGCCATGCGGGTGAATGCCATCTGATTCCCTGTGCTGGTCGTTTTGCTCTGCACATCGGCCACCAGCCGCCCGTATGCTGAAATCTGTGCTGTCATGGGTAAAACCCTCATGATGTAGATACAAATCGGCTCGTAAAGACCTCTTTTGCGGGATAACTTGGGATAACTTTGGGATAAACCTATATGCATTAAATTACTGTTATATAAGCAATCAGTATTCATTTATCCCGTTATCCCACTTATCCCAGCCATTTACGCGCGTATAAGAGATTTATTACTGGCTGGATTAGTCTTCCTCCACATCAACCAGCACCACAAACCTCTGCTGAGTCCCGTTAATGCTGATGGTGCGACTGTCCAGCCTCCCTTTCTCTTTGCGAATCAACATCCCGGCATCTTCCAGGGCTTCACCACCCAGTTTTTTCTGTATGCCGCAAAGGATCTCCACCTCGAACACGGATGGAATGATGTGATACTCCTTACGCCCGTCCTCCCGGCGACCATCCACCAGATATCCGGCAAGATTCAGGATGCGCTGTGCGTGGGTCTCATCCATGTTGCCGTTTATCTTGCTGGTGGTATAAGGCTGGAAGCGAGAAAGGCCATATCGCTGAATAAAGTCACGTGCGCGCGTGACAACCTGGTGCTTCTCACGATTACCCAGACCATAACTTTCCAGCCAGTCATTAAAGCTCTGGCGGACAGCAGCACTACACTCGCTGGAGATCCACCCAGTAAGTGATGCTGACAGTGTGGCAGCAGCATCGAGCAACGAGAACCGGGAAGCCACACGCTTAACCTGCGGCGATGCGCCATCCGGCAGGTTACTGATCCACTCCTCTTCACGCGCATTCACCATCTGAATAGCCGATTCTTTATCTGCTGCCAGCAGCGCGATCCACTCACGCCCGACAGCACCACAATAGCGGGCAGCTTCCCGTTTAATGGCCCGGGAATGCTGATCACCATCATCCATGCCATTAAACTCCACAGTATCCACAAACGGCACACTGACCAGACGCACGAGTTGCCCGGCTTTAGGGCTGAGCCCGTTTTTCAGCATGAAAGTTTCGAAATCTTCTTCACCGGTACTCAGCGCAGCCACTGTCCAGCGCAACACCGCGCGGTTACCGCCTTCTTTGGCTCCCTGAACCTTGCCCACGCCATTAAACAGCGTGTACGCGCTGGTAGATACCTGACGTGCGTCACCACCCTGGCCGATCTCATCGATTGGCAGAAAACCGTCATTGCGTGATGCGGCCTCGACCGTCATTCCGTAGGCGGTGGTAAACCATGATAGTTTCAGCATGTCGGGTACACCGTAGATACTCGATGCCGCCTCAACAGTCGTGGTCTTGCCTGCCGAGGACTGCGCAAACAGGTGAATGCCGAAACAGGAACCCCCCGCCAGTGAGTTAAGCGGAGCGGCAAACGCCACCAGTGCGCCCAGCATCATTGACTGATTACCCCGCATCAGCGCCGCCACGTTGTCGCGCCACTGCTTCGCGCTGCCACGTACCACATAACCCGCTACCGCAGATGTACCACCACTGAACGCAACCGGCATATCTGGTTTGCCAACGATTTCACCGTCAGGCATGACGTATGCCCCGCAGTGCCAGCCCGCTGTCTGCGTTATGGTCCACTGAGTCCGCTCTCCCTTTCTCTGCAGGTGATCACCCAGGATATCGAGCAGAGATTTGCGGGTCGTGATATTCACACCACGCGAGCGTAATCGTGCCCATCCGGCAGGCTGTCCAACCTCACGACGCGGAACCGCCTCAAACATTACGGCTGCGCTGCCCTCTGGTCTGAGTCTGATAACCAGATAGCTTTCGCGCCCGTCCTGTCCGATCCCTACTGTTGCCAGTTCATCGCACAGCCACGTTTCCTTTTCGTCAGTCTCCCCGGTGTCCTTGTTGTGCTTGGGCTCCACCCAGTAAAGGCCGCCATGTCGAAGGCTAACAAAAGGCTTTTGCACATTAGGTTTTATAAGGTCTTCTCGGGATGCGATCCCGGTTACTTCTGTCTGTCCGGTCACTTCTTTTCCCTGAGGCTGGTATAACGATTCATTGAATAGGAGGCTGGTAGAATGGATGCCGTCATGCTGGCGCAGGTCGTCCCAGTCGGATTTTTCATCGCAAGGTGGCAGCGCAACCCAGCCCGAGACAGCAATCGCAGCGTTCTCTGCGGCATCCTTCCCTGTGTTGGATTCATCCGGCCTGATGTCGTTGTCGGCAGCAATGATGATCTGCGCCAGCGGATATTTCCGGCGCATTACCTGCGCCACTGGCAGCAGATTACCCGCATCAATAGCAACCACTGCCAGCGCCTCAGGACACATCAGGTGAACGGAAAGAACGGTCGCCAGCCCTTCGCCTATAATCACTGTCTGCGGCGATTCTGTTGTGTTTATGGCGCGATATGCCCCCTTCTTCGCCGAACCGTAGAGCAAACGCTTCTCACCATCTGCCTTGATGGTCTGCGCCGCCACCGCCGCGCCGGACTCATCCACCAGCGTAAGCAGCAGCGAACCGTCAGACAGGACAGGGAACATAAAGCCCGACAACCCCTTACCTGCCAGATACGCCGCCTCTCCTGGCTGTGTCTTCGCCATCAGCTTATCCAGTCGCACCGTAAATCGGGCGGCGCGTTCCTCCTCCTCCCCGGCCTTCTGTTTCTCCTGCTTCACCCGCCTCTCTGCCTGTTCCTGCAGGCGCTGGTCATTGTCCTGGCGGGTAGGTGCATGCAGGGTCTGCACATCCATCCCCAACACATCAGCAACCATCAGAGCCGCACGTGTGGTGTCGCACTGATTAACTTTTTTCACCAGTTCCAGACCATCACCGGCACCACATGCGTTACAGAAGTGTGCCCCGCGTCCGTCATCATCGAAGCGAAAGCGATCTTTACCCCCACAGGCCGGACATGCCACCTGCGCACGTGGTGAGGCAGGAACATCAATACCCAGCATGGACAGGATATCCGGCCAGCGACCACGGGAGGCATCTGATACCTGGCGAATCACATCAATGTTTCGCATCGCCATACCCCACATGGTCAATAGCATTCGCAATGTGATTAATCAGCATGCCCCATTTGGTTATTCCGTAATCCGAAAGCTGCTTATCCGGCCTGAGCCATAAATCAAACTCAGCACTCAGGGTTAACTTCCAGTTATCCTTGTGTACTGCCTGCATAGCAGGAAACAGAAAGGCGCAAATTAAATCCGTTACATCTGACGGCCTTAACGCTGATTCAACAGTGCGACCTTCAGGGGTATTGATGGTCACCGCCTCCGCTCCGGTAGTAGCCAGATTGTGAACCCAGACAGCCCCGGCAACCTTTGCGACCTGTTCACCGAGTTCTGTGCTGATGGCTAAATCAGCCTGTTCCGACAGTGTGTTTTTAGTCTTCTCGTTCATTTGATTTTCCCCATCTGGCGGCACTGGCACTCTGCATTTGCTGCGGTATCAGTTAACGCCCGAGCCAGCGGCATTAGCTCCATCAGCATTCCGCCAATATCCCGAAAATCACTCACTGTCGGCTCATAAACACCACTATCAATATCACCGGCATAGAACATCAGCTTACCGACTGCCGCGACCCCGTTCAGGATGCTGTCAGCTGCGCATTCTGCGCGGGCGGACAATTCCATAAGCTCGTCTTTTTCTGTATCCGGGAAGCTAACCCGTACAAAGTCGTTATAAATGTTCATGCCTTCTCCTTCGCTTTTAAGTCCATCTCAAGCAACTCACCCTCTGCTGAATCCATTAATTCAGGGATGCCATCCAGAAGAGACATAATTGCGCCAATTAAATTATCCGTGGTGTTATCGTTTTTATTCATCGCTTCAAGCCAAAGAGATAAGACGACCTGCGCCTGACGAACACGGCAAATAGAATCTGCCAGGGATACTTTGCTCATGCTTTGCCCTCCCGCTGCGCCTGTTCTTCAATCAGCCATGCCACCACATCGCCACTCAGTCTTTTCAACAAAGTAGCCATCGCGGACACCTCGCTATCAACGAGGCGATGAGGGTAATCCTCAATCAGACGACAGATAATTTCAGTTTGATGTGCGCGTTCTACAGCTTGTTGCAGAGTAATTTCACGGCTCATAGCGTCACCTCCGGCAGGGCGTGACCTTCCAGCAGGCTGTGTAAGTCGCGGGCGTATACTTCAAAAAGGGAGATTAGCGCAGCCAGGTATTCATCCCGGTTGTCAGCGTTGCCTTTCAATACTTCATCCATCAGCAATGCCAGTGAAATGAGATTGGCCGAACGCTCTTTAGGGTCGATGGGGAGATCGTAAATCTTAATCATGGCGCACCCCCTGCACAGAGATACGGCCAGCGAAGAAACAGACGTGATCACGCACCAGAGAGCGACGAGCATCACGCTCAGAAGCAGCAGCAACATGGTGGAGAACAGGCTTGATTGTCGGACAATCGCGGCGAACAGCGGCAATAATCCAGATAAATTGCGGATTTTGGGTAGGGATAGTAGCCAGCATGTGGCAGCCT
Source organism: Citrobacter sp. Marseille-Q6884 (assembly GCF_945906775.1). NCBI lineage: Bacteria > Pseudomonadati > Pseudomonadota > Gammaproteobacteria > Enterobacterales > Enterobacteriaceae > Citrobacter > Citrobacter sp. Marseille-Q6884. The sequence continues at coordinate 2,115,549 of NZ_CAMDRE010000001.1, read as the reverse complement.
CCTTTGACTGGGTATAAAACCCATCACCGGAAACGCCAATTTCACTGGTGATGGACTGAACAGGGTTGGCGTAACCGGCGTCAAAGGTAACCGGCGCTTCCGAAGAAGCCCCCATCCAGCCCACCATAATTTCGCGAGCGGCGCGGATTATACACGCACCGACCAAAAAAGGGTGTACTGAACTAACGATACAAAAAAAGACGCTAGGCGCGTCGGGTATCGCCTTTGACAATTCCAGGACGCCAATCCTGACACCAGATTTTGCTGGTGCGCTATAACCATAGACGAGGCAAGGGACAAACAGCAAGCCATTTTTGTGCATAGGGTGCAAAATGTGATTCATAGCATTTTTACGCATGGTTCAACCCCAGAGAGGCATTACCACTCATAAGACTGGCGAACGCATCCATACGCTTAGCTACCTCCCTCACCGCTTCTGTCGGGGTCATACCATTGTTAATCGCTTCCTGAAATGCGGACTGCTCAATCTTCTGCATAACGATCAGTACGCCCAGCTGCTGCGCATCAGCGGAGCCACGCTCGCCATCTGACAGGCCAGCAACGCGGTTTTCAGCGCGCGCCAGATTGATATAGTGGTGACGCTGCGCGCCCAGCGCCTTCAGACCGTCACGGCTTTCGTGATAACCGGGCAGATATTCACGGCGTACTGGCTGAGTGGCGCGACGATTCGTGAATGCCTTAGTGACATCCAGCTTGAACTGGTTAACACGCTCAGGATCACGCCCACGGATGATACGCAGTAGATAGTCGAGTTGAGGCTCATTCAGCAGATAGCTAATCTCAGGACGCCCGCGCTTGCGGCCTGATTTTCCCGATTTCAAATCGGGTAATTCTTTAAGGGACTGACGAGGCAGCGATCCCAGCTCACGCAATCTGTCCTGGTGCGATTTAATCGTCGCGGCCAGGCTTTCACGCTGTATTCCGGCGCGGTCTGAAATGACGCGGGAATCAATGCGCGGCTCGGATTTGTGATTAATTAAAATGTCGTTCTGGCTGGCTTCAGGGTGAGCGAGGCCCTGACCGGCTAAGGTCATATTATTTTTCATCAGTATTTTCCTTATTCGGTAGCGTTGTCCGGGTACAGTTTCAGAATATCGGCAACATCCACCTGGCTTAGCGGCTGATGGCCGTTAATGGTGGAATTTGAATTAACTAGAGCAATCACCTTGTGTACGTCAGCACGTTTAATGAAGCGGTAACGATAATGGCTTCCGATGCCATCAGGGTTGGCTTCATCAATGCGCTCAAACTGGATATCAAGGCGGCGCTCCAGATCTGTAAGGTAGTTCCGGCCAGAGGATAAGCGGCAATAGCGCAATATCTCATTCTCAGTAATACCTGATACGCCGGAACGCAGGATAAGCAAACGGGCTTTATGCTTTTTGGGGACTGGCTTTGTTCCGCTTCGCTGGATATCATTACTGTCAGCAATATCCATTTGCGCAGAGGTTTGTTCCAGCTCGATATGACGCTCGGTGGCACGGGCGTTTTCCATTTTCATTAGGCCACCTCACCACGTGATTCAGCGATACGCTGATTGATCCACTCATCAATTTCACTTTCGATAAAAGCAATTGAGCGAGAGCCAATTTTAATAGCTGCGGGGAAACGCTGCTGGCTCATCAGGCGATACAACCACGCCTTACTGTAACCAGTGCGCTTTTGTACTTCGGCGAATCGAATTAATGACTGAGACATGTTTACCTCGTAACGTCTATTGCGGTTTACGAGATAAATGATGGCATGAAAAAAGCTAAAAAAATCATACCCTCAGGCATGAGGGATTTTTCTTGATCATAAACCCTAAGGGCTAAGGGTAATCGGCGGATCTATTTGTAATTGTACCCTCAGGGTAAGCCAGGTGCTGACCTGAGGGTACGGATAAAATTTCATTTTCACCCTGAGGGTAAGCATCATGCTGCATAATCCATGAGGGTGTTAATTGCTTAACGTTTAATTGGGCAGGCGACCATTTCGATTGCTTTGGCCTGGACATTCGAAAAACCCTTATCCTCCAGGTCTTTCACAATCGCTGTTTGGTTGCCTCTTGTTTGCCTATCATTCTCAGGATCGTACTTTGCCCATTCTTGGTTCCGAATTTTAATCGCAAGGTATAGAGGGTCATCTTCCCGATACCTGCTAATTAAAATAGGGCGTTCATTTTCGAGCTTTCTAACCTGCTTTTTAAGCGTGTCAATTTCCATTTTCAGGATCTCAACATCAGCTTCACTAAGTGGTTTTTGCTCAACACCATTCAGTGGTGTGGGCTTAACCTCCTCAAGAGGAGTTGAAAGGTCAATTCCAAGCTTATCCGCTAACTGCTTCAACTCGGAGCGCCTAAAGCCATAAGTATCAAATGCTGGTGCTGACCAATGGTCTTTCACCGGCTGTCCCCATCCCGCCATAACATTAACCTCCAGATCTAGAATGGAATATCATCATCGAAGTCCATAGGAGGCTCAGGTGGTGGAGTCACCTCAGGCATATGCCCTTCCTCATGAATAACTTTCAGGAGAGTTACCAATTCTGAATCCTGGTATCCACCATCGGTTCCTTCAATCGTGCTTGCAATACCTTGCTTCACCCACTCAGGGAGCTCTCTATTACTGTTTTCAATGTAAAGAAAACTTGCGATATCGGATTCACTGACATGTGGTTGCTGTAGTCTGATACGAGTAATCAATTCTCTTAAACTGATAAACTCATTTTCTCGTGCTTTGAGCACTTCAGCGATATCTAACATAACGCCACCTCGCGCCCTCTGATTTTGGGGGCTATGTCAGCCCGCAGAGGTGTACGAGTTTTCGGGGATCAGCCTAGACATAGCCTATTCTTTATTTGTTCATTGAAGTCTACTCCGGTCTACAAATACTGTCTATCCATACACCTAAGCAGATTTATCGAACTTACCATGGATCACATTCTCACCTTTCTCCAGCGCCCCCATATAGTCGGCATACCACTGAAGCATCTCCCGACGGCCGTCCAGATACTGGGCATGGTTGTATGTTCCCCGGATAGAGTTTTTATCGACGTGTGCCAGCTGCGTTTCAATCCACGCAGTGTTGTAGCCTTGCTCGTGAAGGATAGTGCTCATTGTGTGGCGGAAGCCATGCCCTGTTACTTTCCCGGCATACCCAATCCGCTTAAATACTTGGTTAATGCTGGCCTCACTCATAGTCCTCCGTGGATCGTTACGCCCAGGGAACATAAGCGGGTATCTACCAGTGATTTCACGGATGCGCGCAATTATGGATAACGCTTGCTGCGATAAAGGGACTATGTGTGGACGGCGCATCTTCATGCGTTCAGCGGGGATTTCCCATACAGCGGCATAGTCATCGATTTCTTGCCACGATGCCCCGCGTAATTCCCCTGTTCTGAGGCCGGTAATGATGAGCAAGCGTGCAGCCAACACCACCAGCTCACTACCTGAATAGCGTGATAGCGCCTCAAAAAATGCTGGAAGCTCTGGCGCATTCAGGAAAGGATAGTGGTTGGATTCATGTCCCTGCATGGCACTAGTGAGATCCGGGGCTGGGTTATATTCAGCCCTGCCAGTAACGATGGCATAACGGAAAACCTCGCCGCAACGCTGCCGCACTTTTTTTGCTTTCTCTGTTGCCCCACGCCCTTCCATACGGCGAAGGACATTTAACAGCTCTAGGGGTTTGATTTCGGCGATTGGCTTCTTACCAATATATGGGAATACGTCTTTATTAAACGCTTCCATAATGTCCGAAGCGTATCCAGCAGACCATTTTTTGAGTTTGCTCGAATGCCACTCAGTCGCGAGATCCTGAAATGTATTGTTTATCTGCGCTTCGCGAGTTGCCTTTTCTTCACGCTTTGCTTCGTTGGGATCTATACCCCCAGCGATACCCCTTTTTGCCTCGTCTCGTTTAGCTCGGGCATCAGCTAAGGTAACGTCTGGATACACCCCCAAGGCGAGCAATTTCTCTTTCCCCGCAACCCGGTACTTGAGCCGCCAGTATTTAGCTCCGTTAGGGTTAACGAGGAGGTAAAGGCCGCCACCGTCAGCAAGCTTATACGGTTTATCCTTCGGCTTGGTGGTATCGACCTGGCGGGCATTAAGTTTCATTTTGGGGGTATCTCCAGCAGACCGAACAGCACATACCCCCGAATGTACCCCCAACGATGTGTAGATTTTGGGATATGTCAGTAGACGACAAGATACTATCGAGAGTGTTAAAGCTAGAGTATACGGGCTTTTAGTAGACTTGAGTAGACTTTGAGAGGTGCTTGAATGGTGCCGATAATAGGAGTCGAACCTACGACCTTCGCATTACGAATGCGCTGCTCTACCAACTGAGCTATATCGGCCCTGATAAGGACATGCTCACGAAGGTGAACACGGGGTAGAAGGTTAAAACTAACCGGGCGATGCGTCAATGGCCTTGCGAATCAAACGCCTATTTTTGCATCACCCGGACTTAATTATGCACGAATTGTGTCATCACCGAAGCCGACCCACTTGTAGGTGGTCAGTGCTTCCAGTCCCATCGGACCGCGCGCGTGCAATTTTTGCGTGCTCACCGCCACTTCAGCGCCGAGTCCAAACTGGCCGCCGTCGGTGAAACGGGTGGAGGCATTCACGTATACTGCAGAAGAATCCACCTCATTCACGAAACGATCGGCATTACGCAGCGTGCGCGTCAGAATCGCGTCGGAATGCTGAGTGCCATGTTCACGAATATGCGCAATAGCATCATCCAGGTCAGTGACGATTTTCACGTTCAGATCCAACGACAGAAACTCGTCGTCGTACTCTTCGGCTTTCACCGCCACTACGTTGGCCGGTCCCGCTTGCAGCGCCGTCAGCGCCGTTGCATCGGCATGCAACGTCACACCGCTTTTCGCCATCTGTTGGCTCAGTGCAGGCAGAAAACGTCCGGCGATATCCTGATGCACCAGCAGCGTTTCAACGGTATTGCAGGTGCTCGGGCGCTGAGTTTTGGCATTGACGATAATCTTCAGCGCCGGGTCGATCTCTGCGCTGTCATCCACATAGATATGGCAGACGCCGATACCGCCGGTAATCACCGGGATCGTTGACTGTTCGCGGCACAGCTTGTGCAGCCCCGCGCCACCGCGAGGAATCAACATATCGATGTACTTATCCATACGCAGCATTTCACTGACCAGCGCGCGATCCGGGTTATCAATCGACTGCACGGCCGCAGCAGGTAAGCCGCACGCTTTCAGCGCCTGTTGGATCACCGCGACGGTCGCCGCATTCGTACGGTAAGTCTCTTTCCCGCCACGCAGGATCGCCGCATTGCCGGTTTTCAGGCACAGAGAGGCAACATCAACGGTCACGTTAGGGCGAGCTTCATAAATCACGCCAATCACGCCCAGCGGCACACGACGACGCTCCAGACGCAGGCCGCTATCCAGCAACCCCCCATCCATCACCTGCCCGACCGGATCGGCAAGATTACACACCTGGCGCACGTCGTCAGCGATGGCCTTCAGACGCGCAGGCGTCAGCGCCAGACGGTCGAGCATCGCGTCGCTCAGGCCGTTTTCACGCGCCTCGGCAACGTCCTGTACGTTCGCGCTGAGGATGCTTTCCGTTTGCGCTTCCAGTTCATCAGCAATTTTTTCCAGCACGCGGTTTTTTTCGCGGCTGGAGAGTAGCGCCAGCTTATATGACGCTGCTTTGGCAGCAATGCCCATTTGTTCCAGCATATGCCTGCTCCTTAACGGGTGATCATGTCATCGCGATGGACGGCAACCGGGCCATATTCATAGCCAAGGATCGCGTCGATCTGTTGAGAGTGGTGTCCGGCAATACGGCGCAGCGCGTCGCTGTTATAGCGGGTAACGCCGTGGGCAATATCACGCCCTTCCAGGTTGCAGATGCGGATCACTTCACCACGAGAGAAGTTGCCTGTCACGCTTTTAATGCCTTTGGGCAGTAACGAGCTGCCGCGCTCCAGAATCGCGGAGGTTGCGCCCTCATCAACGCTGATTTCCCCGGCAGGCGGAGCCCCGAAGATCCAGCGTTTACGGTTTTCCAGCGGAGAGGCCTGAGCATGAAAACGTGTGCCAACGGAAATGCCTTCCATCACATCACCGATAACGCCTGGCTTGCTGCCTGCGGCAATAATGGTGTCGATACCGGCGCGGCAGGCAACGTCGGCAGCCTGCAGCTTAGTGCCCATACCGCCCGTTCCCAGGCCCGAAACGCTGTCCCCGGCAATGGCGCGCAGCGCATCATCAATACCGTAAACATCTTTAATCAGTTCTGCCTGCGGGTTCGTTCGCGGGTCAGCGGTGAACAAGCCCTGCTGATCGGTCAGCAGCAGCAGCTTATCGGCACCAGCCAGAATCGCGGCCAGTGCGGAGAGGTTGTCGTTATCGCCGACTTTAATTTCAGCCGTCGCAACCGCATCATTCTCATTAATAACGGGAACAATGTTGTTATCCAGCAGTGCACGTAACGTATCGCGTGCGTTGAGGAAGCGTTCTCTGTCTTCCATATCCGCGCGCGTCAGCAGCATCTGCCCGATATGAATACCGTAAATCGAAAACAGCTGTTCCCACAGTTGAATCAATCGGCTCTGCCCTACCGCGGCCAGCAGCTGTTTAGACGCTATCGTTGCCGGGAGTTCTGGATAACCAAGATGCTCACGTCCGGCGGCAATGGCGCCTGAAGTAACGATAACAATACGATGCCCTGCGGCATGTAGCTGCGCACACTGGCGAACCAGTTCTACGATGTGGGCACGGTTCAGGCGGCGCGATCCGCCCGTTAACACACTGGTGCCAAGTTTTATCACCAGCGTCTGGCTGTCACTCATGATTCTCTGCCATTCAAAATTGGGGAAAATGATATCAAACGAACGTTTTAGCAGGACTGGCCCCGGTTGCCAACAAGCAGCGCACAAAGCATGAAATTTTATTGCGCAGGATCAGCAAGCGTAGCGGCAGACTTTGACGCATTTATTACAGACACAAAAAATCATCCTTTTTTAAAAATATTCTTACTTTGTCATAAAACGTTCATTACCAGACGTTAAAAACCATCCTGTTTTTAAACGGGGATCACACCCAGAAAATTGTAGCGCGTACTTTAAATCAGGAATGAAAATGAAAAAGAGCACTCTGGCATTAGTGGTGATGGGTATTGTTGCATCGGCATCCGTGCAGGCAGCAGAAGTGTATAACAAGAACGGAAATAAACTGGATTTGTATGGCAAGGTAAAAGCCATGCATTACATGACTGATTATGACAGCAAAGACGGCGACCAGAGCTATATCCGTATGGGCTTTAAAGGCGAAACGCAAATTAACGATCAACTAACCGGATATGGTCGTTGGGAAGCCGAGTTCGCGGGTAATAAAGCCGAAAGCGATTCTAACCAGCAAAAAACACGTCTGGCCTTCGCTGGCCTGAAATTAAAAGACATCGGTTCCTTTGATTATGGACGTAATCTGGGTGCGCTGTACGACGTGGAAGCGTGGACGGATATGTTCCCGGAATTTGGCGGTGACTCCTCCGCCCAGACCGATAACTTTATGACCAAACGCGCCAGCGGTCTGGCAACTTACCGTAATACCGACTTCTTCGGCGTGGTCGATGGACTGGATCTCACCCTGCAGTATCAGGGTAAAAACCAGGACCGCGATGTGAAAAAGCAGAACGGTGATGGTTTCGGGACGTCTGTCACTTACGACTTTGGCGGCAGCGATTTCGCCATCAGCGGCGCCTATACCAACTCCGATCGTACAAACCAACAGAATCTGCAAAGCCGCGGAACGGGCGATAAAGCAGAAGCCTGGGCTACCGGGTTAAAATACGACGCTAACGATATTTATATTGCGACCATGTATTCAGAAACACGCAAGATGACACCTATTTCCGGTGGCTTCGCCAATAAAACGCAAAACTTTGAAGCAGTGGTTCAGTACCAGTTTGACTTTGGTCTGCGTCCGTCACTGGGTTATGTGTTGTCGAAAGGCAAAGATATTGAAGGCGTGGGCAATGAAGATCTGGTGAATTATATCGACGTGGGTGCGACTTACTATTTCAACAAAAACATGTCGGCATTTGTTGATTATAAAATCAACCAACTGGATAGCGATAATAAGCTGGGCATCAACGATGATGATATCGTCGCGGTGGGTATGACCTACCAGTTCTGATGCGGTATAAAAATGCCGGATGGGGTTGCGCCGCCATCCGGCATTTTACTGTTCGTTATGCCGTTAATTTAACCGGCTCATCCTTGAAATCGTCAGCAGGCTCCAGCGCCAGATTCAGCGATGTTAACAGCTCTCGTAATTTTTCATGGAACTCACGCAAGGTGTATTCCAGTCGCTCTACCACTTCCGTTTCTTTAATCGGCACGGCAGTCCAGTTGCCTTCTTTATCAAACAAACCAAACTGGTAGCTATACGTAAAGCGTTTTTCCTGCGCCTCCAGCTCCATCCACCAGCCCCAGAATTCACGTTTCTCAGGCGCGGGTTTCACGTTGACGCATACAGCCAGACAATCGAAAAAAAATCGATTATCTTCGCACTGCCCTTCCCGGATGTACGGGCCAAGCGCGGTGAATTTCTTGATCAATCTACTTTTCGGGTGCCCACTCGGTAACGTCATTGCGATCTCCTTAGGTGAAGCAACTGTTTTACCAAATCAATAAAATTTAGCAATCTATTAACACAATCTATGATTGATCCATCCGGTAATTTCTTGCAGCCCTTTGTCAAAATTGCGATACACCGGATTGAATGGGATCTCGAGCAGTTTACCGTCGGAAGATGACGACGTGATTAAGCGAGACTCCTCTTCCGGGCTAAACGGATCGTTTTTCCAGAACCCTGAAAGCATCGGTGTTGGGCAACGTCTGCCCAGCAGACCTTGTACCTTTAATGAGTAGCGATTGAGCTCGACACGCAGCGCTTCATCAGAAGCATCATGCATGCCCAGGCGGCTGGCCAGCACATCGAGGTACATTTCTGGCACGGATGCCTGGCGCTTCGGGTCACTGAGCAGCGAATGCACCACCGGTCCAAGACACGCCACCGCTTTCAGGCGCGAAGATTCCAGATATGCCAGGCGCACGGCCACGTTAGCGCCGAAGCGAAAACCAAACGCCGCCACGCGGGTATGATCCACCCAGGGAACATCAGGCAGCGCTTTTAATACATGCTGATGAAGCAGGCTGGAATCCTGGGTCAATTTCCATTTTGACGAGAATCCAACCGAGGGCATATCCAGCGTCAACATGGCAATGCCGCGCGGAGCGAAATAGCGTTCATACAGGGTGTAGTAGTCCGTTTGCATAGAATCCAGACCACCGCACATCAGCACCGTCGGGAACGGGCCGTCACCTTTCGGCATGTGTAAAAATGCCGTGATGGGGGCGCCACCAGGAACGGGAAACTCCATTTCACGCAGCGTACCGGGCAAACGCTGAGCTGCCTCTTCATACGCGCGATTAGCAAGCGCCTGCGCCTGTTCGGCCAGCTCGTCACCTTTGAGGTGGGGATACGCCGCAATGTTGTAGAGCGTGGACGCGTGTAACCAATGGCGTCCGCTCACTTGCGGGTCCTGTTCCAGCATAGCTTTCTGTTGCCAGTCCATCGCTTGCTTCGCCCACTCATAGATCCAGTTTCCGCCACGATAGCCAATGACGGTGTCATACAGTTCTTTATCCGTGCGCTCAGCTTCGCTCATTACGATGCGCGCCTGCACTTCAAGGATTTCACGCGGATCGACGCCACGCCAGATCCACATCAGGCGGTTAACCATGCGATACCAGTGCGGGATTGTTTTTCCATCCAGAGCGGATTGCACGGACGGTTGCGCACCGTGATTAAAACGACGAACGAGCGTTGACGTTTCAGGGTGTTTGAAGCGGGGTTTAAACAGAACTTCGCTGAGGTTAGCCTGTGACATGATTACGGCCTCCATGAGTACTCACTGAGGCATAGTGTAACCTGACACCGCATAAAATAAACAACGCCCGGCATTGCCAGGCGTTGAAAGCGTTACTGATTAGCGGCCAGAAATTGGCGGGACGAACACGACGCCCATATCCCAGGGCTGCTCAATCCAGGTATCCTGTGGGATATCAACCACATAATCGTCCACCAGCGGACGACCAGCTGGCTTAGCGAAGATGGTGACGAAATGTGCTTTAGGATACATTTCGCGAATAGCAACAGCGGTACCCCCGGTATCAACCAGGTCATCGATTACGATGAAGCCTTCACCGTCACCTTCGGCACGTTTCAGCACTTTCAGTTCGCGCTGGTTATCGTGATCGTAACTGGAGATGCATACGGTATCGACATGACGAATGCCCAACTCACGCGCCAGCAATGCGCCCGGTACCAGACCACCACGGCTAACGGCAATAATGCCTTTCCATTGTTCAGAAGGCATCAGGCGGCTCGCCAGTTTACGTGCATGGATCTGCAACATGTCCCAGGTGACGACGTATTTTTCGCTCATGTGAAGTGTCCCAGCCTGTTTATCTACGGCTTAAAAAGTGTTCGAGGGGGAAATAGGTTGCGCGAGATTATAGAGATCTGACGCACTAAAAACCAGTGTTTAGCGGAATCCGCGCCTCTTTTTGCATGCTTTATACTACCCGTTAGCAGAGAAAGTGGTATTCTCAATCGCATCGCGCAAGCCTGACTTGTGGTGTTTTTAATTCTGCTAACCCCGTGGCCTGCAAGTCAATTTTGTAGGACATCGCCAAGGAGACTCAACGTGTCTGAACTGTCTCAATTATCTCCACAACCGCTGTGGGATATTTTTGCTAAAATCTGTTCCATTCCTCATCCGTCCTACCATGAAGAGCAACTCGCTGAACACATTCTGAGCTGGGCCAAAGAGAAAGGTTTTCACGTCGAGCGCGATCAGGTAGGTAATATCCTGATTCGCAAACCCGCTACCGCAGGAATGGAAAACCGCAAGCCGGTCGTACTGCAGGCGCACCTGGACATGGTGCCGCAGAAAAACAACGACACCGTACACGACTTCACCAAAGATCCTATCCAGCCGTACATTGATGGCGAATGGGTAAAAGCCCGCGGCACCACGCTGGGTGCGGACAACGGTATCGGCATGGCTTCTGCGCTGGCGGTGCTGGCCGATGACAACGTGGTACATGGCCCGCTGGAAGTCCTGCTGACCATGACCGAAGAAGCCGGTATGGACGGCGCGTTTGGTTTGCAGGCTAACTGGCTGCAGGCGGACATTCTGATCAACACCGACTCTGAAGAAGAAGGCGAAATCTACATGGGTTGCGCCGGGGGTATCGACTTTACCTCTAACCTGAAACTCGACCGTGAAGCGATTCCAGCCGGTTTCCAGAGCTTTAAACTGACCTTAAAAGGCCTGAAAGGCGGTCACTCCGGCGGCGAAATCCACGTGGGTCTCGGTAATGCCAACAAGCTGCTGGTACGTTTCCTGGCAGGTCACGCGGAAGAACTGGATCTGCGTCTGGTCGATTTCAACGGCGGTACGCTGCGTAACGCGATTCCGCGCGAAGCGTTTGCGACCCTCGCCGTTGCCGCTGATAAAGTCGATGCTTTAAAAGCGCTGGTCAGCACCTATCAGGACATCCTGAAAAACGAACTGGAAGCCAAAGAGAAGAACCTGGCTCTGCTGCTGGATGCCGTGGCTAACGATAAAGCCGCACTGACTGCACAGTCTCGCGATACCTTTGTTCGTCTGCTGAACGCCACGCCGAACGGTGTGATCCGCAATTCAGACGTTGCGAAGGGCGTCGTAGAAACCTCCCTGAACGTGGGTGTGGTGACCATGACTGACGATAACGTCGAGATTCACTGCCTGATCCGTTCTCTGATCGACAGCGGTAAAGACTATGTGGTGAGCATGCTGGACTCGCTGGGTAAACTGGCTGGCGCGAAAACGCAGGCCAAAGGCGGCTACCCGGGCTGGCAGCCGGATGCGAACTCTCCGGTTATGCACCTGGTTCGCGAAACCTATCAGCGTCTGTTCAACAAGACGCCGAACATCCAGATTATCCACGCAGGTCTGGAATGTGGTCTGTTCAAAAAACCGTACCCGGATATGGACATGGTTTCTATCGGGCCAACCATCACCGGTCCGCACTCCCCGGATGAGCAGGTTCATATCGAAAGCGTCGGTCATTACTGGACGCTGCTGACTGAGCTGCTGAAGTCTATTCCGGCGAAGTAAGTCTCTGCACGGTATGCCGGATGAGGTGTTTACACCGCCATCCGGCAACACATCTGAATCAAATCCCCAGCAACAGCTGTCTTTCCAGTTGCGGATCCAGCAACGTAACGTGTAGCCCCACCAGCCTCACTCCTCGCCCTCCCCGACGCTCATCCCAGGTTTTACGCGCCGTTGAAATTAAGTCGTCTTTATTTAAACGCGGCCAGACATGTTCCTGCGTGGTTTGCTGAAAATCAGCGAACTTTAATTTGACTCCCTGACGCGCGATCAATAAATCCGGCTTTACCTTCGCCAGCCGTCGTTCCAGCTCAGGATAGAGCCGTTCAATGATCGCCTCACACTCTGACCATTGATGAATATCCTCGGCCAGCGTGCGTTCAACGCCAACAGACTTGCGCATTCTGTCATTGTTAACATCCCGCTCGTCAATGCCCTGACTGCGCTCCCACAGCACCCGACCGAATTTCCCGAACTGCTTGAGTAATATTGCCAGGTCGCATTTTTGAATATCCTCGCAGGTACGCAAGCCCATCGACTCCAGCCTGGCGGCAGAGACTTTCCCGACGCCGGGGATTTTCCCCAACGGCAACGTTCTGATGAATTCGGCAACATCGGCAGGCGCAATCACATATTGCCCGTTGGGTTTATTCAGGTCGGAAGCGATTTTCGCCAAAAACTTCACGGGCGCGATCCCTGCGGAGGCCGTGAGCTGCAGCTCATTAAAAATGGTCTGGCGGATCTCCTGCGCAATGAGCGTCGCAGAGCCGTGGCAATGAAGGCTGTCGGTGACATCCAGATACGCTTCATCCAGCGACAGGGGTTCAATCAGCGAGGTATAGCGGGAAAAGATCGCCTGGATCTGACGGGACGCGTCTTTATAGGCTTCATAGCGCCCGGGCAATAAGGTGAGATGTGGGCACAGCTTCAGCGCCATTCCCGTAGGCATCGCGCTACGCACGCCAAATTTACGTGCAGGATAATTGGCGGTGCTGATAACCCCCCGGCGCTCACGACTGCCGCCGATAGCAATAGGGATATCACGCAGGGCGGGGTTATCGCGCATTTCTACCGCCGCGAAAAAGCAGTCCATATCAACATGTATGATTTTGCGCATAACTCCCCCCACACATCACTGTTTAAGTATACAGTATTTTTATGCAGTGAGAAGTATGAAGCTGTTACGGTGATGCGGGTGCATTCATCACAAAGCGGGCATCACACAAGTAACGCACAACATCTTTTGGCGCATGGTCTGCGGGATTGCCCGCGGTACTGACAAACAGCTTATTCACTTTCCGCACATTCGCCCGGAGGATTTTCTCCACGGTCATTTGATGAAAGGCCTCATCTTCGAGGCAAAAAAGCTCATAGTCCCCCAGGCGTTCACCACAAATTTCACAGTGATTCATCCAGTAGCGGAGCCCGGTGGTTTTACTTTTATCAAGATAGTAATTACTGGCTTTGATGTTCTTTTTAATCTCGTCGGGCAGAGAATTAATATGGAACAGGAACGTGTTGCGCCGTACGGACAGCCAGCCTTTACCATCCTGATTTTGTTTCATAAAGCGGGTAATCATCAGTCCGTGAATGCGCGTGGGTTGATGGCAACTCCAGCAGTGCATCTTCGAGGTAATCACAAGATAGTAAGGTGCAGCAACATTGAAGGTATCGACATCATAAGCATAGCCACGAAGCGCCTCATTCAGTTCACGAGGTTCCGTGTACCAGATACCGGAAATATCGTCGAAATGTGCCCCCTGACAGGCAACGTCGGAAATGCTTTCTGTCGGAATATCCAAAGGGATTATATCGGTTACATCAATCATACTACTCTCTTGAAGGGACTATGCCCCCACGTTGCGTGGGGGCAGGGAACAGAATTAATGCGGTACAGAAACCGGTTGTTGGCGTAAGGAAGTGACCTGCTTTTGTTTGTCCAGCTTGTCCACCAGCGGTTGCACCACCTTCTCTCCATGCTGGCCAAAGTATTGATACAGCGTATCGGAGGCGCTTTGCGTCAACACCATGATTTCTATGCGGCGGTTGCCCGCGCTCTCGGGGTTTTTCGCATCCAGCAGCATTTGGTCTGCCATCGCGCTCACCTGCATGACTTTATCCTGCGGCATGCCGGCATCCTCCAGCACGCGCCGCGCCGACAATGCGCGGTCACCAGAAAGGTTCCAGTTGTTGTAGATGTTGCTCTTATAGCTCATCGCATCCGTATGACCGGTGATGATGATCCGGTTGTCCAGCGAATCAAACACCGGCGCCAGTTCAACCAGCAGCGATTTAAAGAACGGCATAATTTTCGCGCTACCGCGTTCAAACATATTCCGGTTCTGGTCATCTTTAATCAGCACGCGTAACCCCTGAGGGACGATTTCCATCTCCAGGTTGGTTTCCATATGGGCATTACGGGCAATGACGTTGATGTTGGTTGCCAGTTCGCCCAGTTCACGCGCCGATTTTTGCTTCAGCAGCGCCGTTTTCTCATTCACATCCAGCGCTTTTTTGGCGTTTTCTTCGGTGATCTTCGCGGTCTCTTGCGGATTCGCAGTTTTATCAAGCTTATTGCGCGTGACGTTTTTCTTCTGCGCGCCCGGCGCAATCGGCTGTTTACCCAGCTTATTTAATGGCGCCATGCCGCCGCCATTAAAGATCGACTGACCATGCAACGCCGCAACGATATTTTCACGATCGGCTTTACTGACGCTGTTCACAATCCACAGCGTCATGAAGAGCGCCATCATGGCCAGCGTAAAGTCGGCAAATGCTACCTTCCATGCACCGCCGTGATGACCTGCGTGATTTTTTTTAATTTGTCGCCGGATAATCGTGGTCTTTGCACCGCGATCGCGACGATTTGGCCCCTTCCTCATGCTTATTCTTGCTCCAGCATCGCATTGACCCAGGCATCCAGGTTGGCAAATGTGGGTTTCGAAGCCAGGTGAAGGAGTTTACGACCTGCATCCACCGCCAGCAGCGTCGGTTTACCGCCCGCTTGCGCCACCAGCACGGTACGCACACATTCCAGCAATGAGTGTTCAGCACGCGCCTGTTGTTCCATGGCGTTGGCTAAAGGGTCCATCAGACAGTAACAGATGAAGACCCCTAAAAAGGTACCGACCAGCGCCGCCGCCACTTTCAGGCCGATAAGCGCAATCGATCCATCGATAGACTGCATGGTGATGATAATACCGAGTACCGCCGCGCAAATACCGAAGCCCGGCATCGCTTCTGCGGTACGCTGGAGCGAGCGTGAAGGCGTTAACAAGGATTCTTCCGCGGTATCCAGTTCCTGATCGAGAATACCTTCCAGCTCGTGGGCATCAATTTTCCCCATGGCCATCAGACGGAAGTTATCGGCGATAAACGTCACCAGGCGTTTCTGCGTCAGTACCATTGGGTATTTTTGAAAGATGGTACTTTCTTCCGGCTGTTCAATATGCTGATCCAGCATACGTAGCCCGCCGTTTTGCACCATTTCCAGTAATTCATACAGGCACATCAGTAACTGGCGCTGAAACTCCGGCCCCATTTTCTTTTTACTGATTACGCCTTTAATCTGGTGAGCAATCTCTTTCAGCACGTGCGTAGGGTTACCAATAATCATCGCGCCAAAGCCTGCGCCCATAATAATGATAATTTCCGCTGGCTGCCAAATCGCAATTAATTGCCCACCAGCTTCAAAATAGCCGCCAAATACACAGCCTAAAACCACTAATAAACCAAAAATCTTTTGCATCACATCCTCCGCATGACGATTCGAAATTGTTAGTCTGGATATAAACAATCACGAATCTTCTGCGTGATTTTTTTATTCATTTGACAAATTCGGGCTTCCGTCAGCCCTAACACCAGCGCGATTTCTTTTAAATTCATATCGTGTTGGTAATACATTGAGAGCACGAGTCCCTCTTTTTCGCTGAGTTGGCTCAGGGCGTAACTCAACATTTCCTGAGTCACGATTTGCTCCTCAAGCCCCCGTCCTTCGAGGGGGGCAACCGGCATTTCACCACTCAGTAATTCATCCAGGCTGGCCAGCGTTTCCGCGCCTTCCAGTTGCAGGTATTCCTGATAATCCTCTGACGATAAACCCCGTTGAGAAAGCTCTTCCCACACGGGTTCATGTCCGAGTTGTTTGCGCGCATCACGAATCAGATCTTTAATCTGATGGTATTTCTGTCGCAACTGGCGGGGACGCCAGTCCAGGCTGCGTAGTTCATCCAGAATGGCCCCGCGTATGCGGTGGACGGCATACCCGGCAAAACCTTCATCCGGCATACCGTAGCGACGAATCGCATTCAGCAATCCCATCAGCGCCGTTTGCTCCATATCCTGGCGGTCGATAACGCAGGTACATTGCGGCGCAAGCTGCCGCACGACTTTGCGTACCAGGGGAAGATAAGCCTGTAAATAGTGGCTCTCTTCCTGTGGCGTGAGCACGGGCGTCGCGTTAAAGTCTTCCGACTCGTAAGCTTCCTGTATCATGTTATTTCCTGGCCTGCCGTTTATTGAAACACGACTTTTTTCACCAATATATCCTTATAAGGTGTCGCCATTTTGCGTTGGGCTAATTCAGTTTTCAGAGTGTCAAAAACTTTCTTTCTGATATCAGAAATTTTAAGCGAACGAATATCTTCATATTTCATGTTCGACAGTTCGTTTACCGTAATACTCTGATAGAGCGGTTCATCTTTCTTTATTTTCTCAGCATTTTTCTCTGTATCGGCAACCATCACCAGTTCAGCAACCATATAACGATCGCCGCCTTCATTATCATGAAGCGTCACAACCGTTTCCGGTAACGAGACAAATACACTGCTGGTATCATCCTGGTTCTCTTCTGGCTCCGCAGTTGGCTGCGCTGACGCCACTACGGGGCCTTTAGCGCCTTTAGCCATAAAATGATAAATACCCCACCCTGCTCCACCCGCAATACCCAGAGCCACAACGGAGCTGATCACACACGCGATAACGATTTTCTTCATCTTGCTTTTACACTTTGATCAGAACGGATTCGTTCTGTTGATATTGAGGTTCGTCACTGAGCATTAATGCTGACATCACCTCGTCCTTTTGATGACCAGACTGCTGCTGTTGTTGCTGTTGCGATTGCCCTTCAGAAGAGACCTGCACATTCACTTCCATGAAGTTCTGTGCCGTCAGATGCTGGCGCAGGTTTTCGCTAAACTGCTGCAGCGAACGGCAGACATCACTCTGATTGGCCCCGATGTGCACCATCAGTTTTCCCGCATCCAGTTGGACGGCAATTTCCAGTTTGCCAAGCGACGGAGGGTCGAGACGGATCGTCGAAATTTGCTGTTGCTGACCGAGCTGAAACTGAATTCGGTCTTTCAGCAGCGCCGTGAGTTTTTCGCCCAACTCATCCGGTGACATCGCCACGGGCGCAGAAGTTTGCGTCGCTGCCACATTCCGGTCGGCCAGCGCATTAGCGGGTTGGTTTCCCTGCGTAGACAGATTCAGCAGACTCTGAGCAGAGACTGACGGATTCAGATTCCTGCCGTCACTTTTTTTCACCATCGCAACGGGTCGAGGAAGCGGCGTTTCCGCAGCGCTCGCGCGGGCAGAAATTTGCTGCGAGGGGGAGACGGGCTGCTGCGCCGGAGAAATCACACGTAAATCCTGAGCGGAAAACGTGGTCAGTTTTGCCTGCTGCTCAGGTGTTGCCTGCGGCATATCCTGGGTTAATGCGCTCAGTAATCCCTGCAGTTTAGGGGGCAGAGCGGAGAGATCCGGCGCGTTATGCGATGCAGGCGTCGATTGACTACCTTGCTTCTCCATCGCCGTCACCAGTTGACGCAGAAGCGCACCACCGGTATTCGCGGATTGCATCTGCGTCAGCATCTTCAACATTTCGCCATCAGGCTGTTGCTGTGAAGCCGCGGGAGCCGCAGCCTGCGCCGGTTGCGCCAGCAGCATCGCCAGTAACGCCTGCATGGCGGCGGGATTGGCGTCATCATGCTGGCGCTCTGCGGCAGACGCGTGCTGCTGGTTTACTTTTGCGCCAAGCAGACGTTCAGCCACCGCCTTGACGTCCGTTTGGGGTAAAGAAAATGCGCTGCCGTTTGCCGGGGTTGCCGGAGCCGAAATCGCGCCCTTTTCCGGCGTCGCCTCTGCCAACGCACTGGCCGAGGCCAGTAATACAGGATTCATGCCTTCTCCGAAATTAGGTTAACCATTGAGTACGCCATCATCCCTTCCTGATGTTGCTGATGCTTATCCATGCGCGTTTTCAGCTCCCCGGCACGCCGTTCACGCCGCTCAATCAGCACCGAAAACGCCGCCCGCATGTGGGCTTTCACCTCATCAAGCGCTGCCGCATCTTTTTCCCACGCTTCATATTCATGAAAGACGCGCATCACCTGCTTATGCAGCGCAGGCAACCGCCGCCAGCGTTTTTTATCCAGCGCTTCGTTCATCGCCTCAACCAGGGCATAGAGCTGGTGTTGCTGTTGCTCTCTTTCCATCGCCTTATCCCAGTTTGGCCGACAGACCTTCCCAGCCGGTACGCAGGTTCGTCAGAATAAGGATCACTTCATCAATCTTTTCCAACGACATTTCACCGCTGGCCTCATACAGCCGGTAGACGCAGTGGTCATAAAGCCGGGACAAATTCACCACCAGCTCTCCGCCCGTTTCAAACTCCAGCGAACTGGTTAACGCATTGAGAATATCGATGCATTTATTGATGCTTTGCGCCTTCTTCTCGAAACGTTTGTTCTCGATATGGCTTTTCGCGCGCTCCAGTTCATCCATCAAACCGGAAAACAGCACCAGTACCAGCTCTAACGGTGAAGCGGCAGCCGTGCGGGCTGCCAGATCCATCTCTTTGTATTGCGAATAACCATCCTGCGTGTCGTACATGTTGACTCTCTATTCTTTTACTAAACCGGGCGCTTACATAAACGCGGCCATGCTCACTTTCATGTTGTACGTTTCAACCAGCGTGTTGGTGTACTCTTCCAGGTAGCGGTCATAGTTGGTGTTGTAGGTTTGAGTAAGCTGATCGCTTTCATCCTGAATTTTGCTCTGCTGATCTTCGATGTTGTCTTCACGCATGGTGATGATGCCGGTGCTGGAATTCAGATAGCTGTCCATCAGGTCATCCATTTTGGCGACCATGCTGTCATCACCGACAAAGATCGACGTCAGTCCGTCCGGGTTGGCTTCCATCGCTTCGTTAAACTTATCGGAGTCAATTTCCAGATGACCGTCGGAATCCAGCGAGATACCGTAATCAACAATCGATACGCCGTTGTAGGAATCATGCGCAATATCATCGAGCTGGTTGGTCAACGAATTGAGCCCGGCGTCCCCTGCAAAGACACCGGGACTGGAACCATCACCGCCATTACTGGTTAAAGCATCAACGGTGTCGACAAGGGTGTTATAGGCATCAACGAAGGTTTGTACTTTTGCCTGTGAGGCGCTGGAGTCTTCTGCCACGGTAATCGTGGTCATATCGCTCAGATCGTCTGGATCGCTGACCTCAGTGAAGGTCATGGTGACACCGGGGATCACATCATCGAAAGTGTTGGTGCTGCTGGTGATTACTGGTCCCCCAGCGCTTCCCAGATGAATTTCCGCATCTTGTGCGTCAGTGGTGGAGACATCCGGCTTTGGAGGAATAATGGGATTACCAGCATCATCCTTTTTATTCGTTGCCGGATCATGATCCACTGACATGGTAAAGCCACTTTGCTCACCGGTGCTGTCAGACGTCAGCATAATGGTGGTCTGACCGTCCGTTTTCACCAGTGCTGCCGAAACCCCCGGGTTCTCGTCGCAATTATTTATCGCATCGACAAACCCGGCAGCATCGATATAACCATCATTGTCACTGTCTGCGCTCGAAAGATCGATCTCCATGGTACTGCCATCGTCCATGGTCAGATCAAACGTCCCACTTGCACCATAGACGTTGTCATCCATCTGGAAGGTGGACTGCTGTGCTTGCGCCAGCTGGCTGACGTAAAACGAGTACGTTCCCGCCTGCGCTTCAGAGTTAGCAGAAACTGTCGCGGAGTCGTTATTTGTTGTCGCCGAAAAGGTCAGCGGACCGTCGGTATCGCTGTTCAGCGCATCAATTGCTGACTGGAAATCGTTTAAAGCCGAGCTGAGTGAATCAAGCCCGCTGCTCTCAGCATTCAACTCCGCCTGCTGTTGTTGCAGGCTGGCGCTCTGCGTGGCGATATCGGCATAGGCTGCGGCTTTCGCCATGGTTCTTGGGTTAATCATGAATAACTCCGTGCGACGTTATCATTACTAAAGCAAAAGGTGTGCCAGTTTTATATTTCATTTAAAATCAATTATTTGCTAAGCACGTGGAAATCAAATTTCCGTTGGGCAGGAAGCGTCCAGACCAACCCTCTGCCGCTGAAAGCACAACACCGCCAGACGGCGGTGTTGTGAATGGCGCAATTTCACCACTGAACAGAATTACTGCAGCAGGCTGGATACCATGCTGGACATGCTGTTGGACTGCTTCAGCATGGTGATGCCGGTTTGCATCAGTACCTGTTGTTGGGTCATGTTGGAGGCTTCCGTCGCGTAATCGGTATCCATAATGTTACCGATCGCCACTTCCGTGTTGTCCTGCATGCTGGTCAGGTTGTTCGCGGTGTCGTTCAGACGGTTGATAGACGCACCCAGTTTGGACTGGATCTTGGAAACGTCGTCCATTGCAGTCTGAATGGTGCCGATCATGGTGTTTGCAGAACCAGAAGCGGTCAATTCAGTGCCGCCGGAGGCACTTGGTGTACCAGACTGATCGGCTTTAAATGTTGCACTCACGTCAGACAGATCGCTGACCAGATCGCCGAGCTGAGAAGAGATATCCACGGTCATGGTGTCAGAAGATTCCGCACCGACCTGGAAGGTCACCGCGCTCTGGAACAGGCCAGCGGAACCGGTGTTGCTGCCAGAAGCCGTACCAAACAGGTTAGTACCGCCGTAGGTGGTGTTCTGCAGCATATCGGACATCTGCTGACCCAGTTCATCAAACTCGTCCTGCATCGCCTGCAGGTCGTCGGTGTTGTAGGTTCCGTTCGCTGCCTGCGTGGACAGGTCTTTCATACGACCCAGCACGTCGGTCATTTCATCAAACATGCTGTCAGCAGTCTGCAGCATTGCCGTTGCGTCCTGAATGTTGCTCAGTGCAACGCCCATACCGCTGGACTGTGCAGTCAGACGGCTGGCAATCTGTTTGCCTGCGGCGTCATCTGCAGAAGAGTTGATACGGTTACCCGTTGCCAGACGCTCCATAGAGGTAGACAGAGATGCGCTGCTTTTGTTGATTGCGTTAACAGCCGCCATTGAGGCGGTATTGGTATTAATTGATAACATGGTACAGCTCCTTGGGAATAATCATCTTCGTTTCGATACCCTGTAAAAACGACCACCCGTTCGGAAAACTTAAAGCGGGATATAAAATTTTTTTGTCTGCCTGATGATTAAGCTTTCCGTGCTATTTCAGCCAAACAATCGGGTACAAAGAAAACACCCATTGCGTTTAATTAAAAGATTATTAGAAATATCTCCTGGAATGAGGGGCATCATAAACAAGAACGGCTAACCCCATGAAACAGATAAGATTATACTCAAACTAAAATACGTTAACTTTTGTTGCTCTCACGTTGTTTTACATTTCGTTGCAAATGCACCTGACTTTTATATTGTGAGTTTCTGGCTGTTTCGTTACATTTTGAGTCCTTTTTTGGATCGCATAAAACACACTCAAAAATAATTGCGCTGTCACCTTCTCTTCAGACAGTCGAAAAAGTCGTTTCAGTTTCTCCAGAGTTTTAATGCACTGATATTTAACGGTGTGGCATCAGGGATATAAAAATTCTTGCACAGGTAAATAACACCATGAGTATTATCGTCAACAACTGGCGGATGGACCCTTCGCTTAATGCATTAATTCACTGCGAAACGAGTGAGACTCGTCGCCTGGGTGAATACCATTTTATTTTGCTGGAAACATTAGCTAAAAATGCCGATACCGTTTTATCACGTTCATTTTTAATGACCGAGGTCTGGAAAAATAGAATCGTCGGCGGGAATAGTCTTCCTACCGCTATTCATGCTTTGCGTGTCGCCATTGATGATGATGGAAAACAACAAGAAATTATTAAGACCATCCCAAAGAAAGGCTATTTATTTAATAAAAACTATCTGGTTATCACCAATGACCAGACGTTTTATGAGGATATTGAGGCCACTGAGGGGGATTCGCAGTCTGTAGTTTGCGAGGTAGTCGACGAAGGCGAAGCGCCTGAAAATGAACAGACAAATGAAGCCGACAACCTGTTAGTAAACAAAACCTTACAGGAAGAAAAAAAGAAGCGTAATGTAAGTCAACGCCACCCCTACAGGGCGGTCTTCATTACATTGCCGGTTATCGCTATCAGCTTATTTTTATTTGTTTTTATGTATTATTTTGAAGCACCGTTCGCCACAAAACCCACGGATGTGCCGCAACTGGTCAAAGAAAAAATTGATAATGCCAGTCAGATTTCGGTTTATCACCTGCACAACCCCGATGCGAACAATACAGCGACCTCCTTATTTTCTCAGCATATCTTACCGGGGATGCAACGTATCAATCCGCTGTTGACTGCCCATAATATGACAATGAAGGTGTACTACCGGGAGTCCCTGAGTAAGTTTGTATTGGATATTGTACTGAGCAATCAATGCAATGACAGCTGGCAATTGGCGCTGAGTTTTGACAGTTGGCAAAATAAAGATAATGAAATGAATACCATTATGTTTAAAGAAGTGGAGAAAATGTTAAATGAAATTCCTAAGTGCAAATAATTATTCTTTTTGCATTCTGTCTGCTTTTTTATCGCTTGCCACATTCATGGCGCATGCACATATTGAAAACACGGTGGTCGTTAATTATAACCTTGCCACCGGGGAAAGCGCCCATTACGAACTGATAGTGAGCCCTCCAGGGGAAAACACGACGATTACTTTTTTGCCGATAGAACAAAACAACAGCCTGCCGTCAATATTCAAGGTATCGGCATGTATTAATCGCAATGCAGGTACGGCAAAACAGGGAGAGTTTCATTTTAGTGGCGCAGAAACCGATCACACGGATCGGCGTCTGTCGAATTTAGGTGCTTTTGTTAACGAACATAACCTGCGTATGTGGTTGTTCCATTTAGATACGCAGCAGAATTTACTTTTTAATACGGATTCAGGCGGGTTACTTGTTTTAGATCCAACCGCGTTTACTTCACAGGCAAAATCATGCCAGCACGATTAACGTAATAAATTACGCACCGTCTGGCTGGACAGTCTGGCCTGGCCGTTGACCGCTTGCGCCAGCACCTGATAATTATGATTCGCGTGATCCAATACTCCCCCCAACGATGCCGATGAGCTGACCGCACTTTCTGCCTGCGGGAAGCGCGCCATACCATCAATTAACTGCCGCGCCTTCTCTTGCTGGGCGGCCATTTGCGCTCGCTGCTCGCCAATGGTATCCAGCGCCTGTTGTACGCCATCCGGCATGCGCGAACTGCCCTGCGACAAACTCTGCAACAACTCTTCGCTACGTGAAGGATCGGCAAAGACCTTCAACGACGTAAACGTTGATGACTTTGCATCTCCATCGCGCACACTCAGCGTCTGCACCACCTGCGGCCACTGTTTCTCCGTGGTGGAAAAGGTGATCGCACCCTGCTGCTCGTGCATCTGCACACCGACACGGCGCAGCGCATGACTCATCATCATTTTATACTGACCGGACGCCATATCATCCTCCACCATCACGGCGGAAAGCTGAGTTTGTCGTCCGTCGGAAACGCTGAACATCCGCGAACCGGGCGCATGTTTTTGCAGCATTTGCGTCAGGTCAGGCGAATGAAACGTCACCCGGGCATCCCCTTGCAATACCGGACGCAGTTGCCTGTCCACCGAGCCGCCAGAGAGTGACGATCGTTTATCCAGCCACTGCGAAAGTTCGGCGCCCTTCTGCTGTTGCGCCTGCCCGCCACGACGTGCCGCATGGCGATAATCCAGCAGATGCTGCTCCAGTTGACCCAAATAGTGATCGGCCTGTTGCAGCGTGGTGAGCTGATCGTTGAGCTGAACGCTGTAGCGTTGAGGCCGGGTCGTAATCAGTGGTGAGGCCGGATAATCACTCGCCGTTGCGGGTAACTTTTGACGGACCGGGGCATTCTGAGCAACCGCATGTTGTTGAACAGAAGAATTAAGCGCTCCGCTACCGGAGAGTGATGTTGTATTTAAACCGACCTGCATACTGTTCCTGAACTGTCGCTAACTGTTAAATCACACTAAAAAGGTTTAACTCACTCACTTTGGAGTAGGTTTTCAACGTGGCTTCCATCGCCATTTCCAGCCCGGTAAATTCAATCGACGCCGGGCCGTAATCCAGATCGCTCAACTGACTGATCAACTGATCGTTAGAGGTGGTAATGTCCGTCTGGGCATCACTTAGCATCGACATCGTATTCTGCGTTTCACCCAGCGACGCGATAGATGCATTCAGCGAGTCAGAGGCGTCATCGACTGTATTAATGGCATTTTCGATATCGCTTTGCACCTGCGGATCGGTAGGATCAACCGACGGGTCCTGGAGCTCTTTTGATAATGACGTGAGCGTGTTCAATACATCCAGGCTGTCGCCGAAGAAATCACTCACCGCAACGTTAGTATCCACTTCTACGCCATTGGAAACCGTCGTTTGACGATGGTTTCCATTGCCCTGATAGGTATAGCTGTCAGTTACGCCATCGCCATCCTCATCCACCGCGACAATCGGCGGCTGATCGTTGACCGTCCCACCAAACACATAGTGTCCGTCTTCGTCCTGGTAATTTAATGCCGATACCATCGCTTCCGTCATCGACTGAATATCCTGCCCCAGACTGGCTAATGAATCCGCCGTGTTGGTGCCGTTCGCCGCTTCCAGCAGATCGTCGCGTATCGCCAACAGATCGTTGTTAACACCATCCAGAATTGACTCCTGCTGGCTCATGCCTGCTGACGCAGAATCAATATTGCTTTGATACTGGTCGATAGCCGACTGCTGACGATCAAGCTGCGTAATACGGGTGGCCGCTATCGGATCGTCGGACGGTAGCAAAATACTTTTCCCCGTCGCCATTTGCTCAACGACATGGGACAATTC
Source organism: Citrobacter sp. Marseille-Q6884 (assembly GCF_945906775.1). Lineage (NCBI taxonomy): Bacteria > Pseudomonadati > Pseudomonadota > Gammaproteobacteria > Enterobacterales > Enterobacteriaceae > Citrobacter > Citrobacter sp. Marseille-Q6884. The sequence continues at coordinate 2,090,128 of NZ_CAMDRE010000001.1, read as the reverse complement.
GCTGGAGAGATTGTTAAAACTCTGCGTCATGGAAACATAAGATTGCTGAGTAGAGACTCGCATAATATTAACCCTCCAGGTTAGCTACACATTTCCAGCACAGAATCGAAAATATCTGCACCCGTTGAGATCACTTTCAGGTTAGCCTCATAGATCTGCTGATAGGTAATGAGGTTCACGGCTTCTTCATCCATACTGACGCCACTGACGCTGCTCTGCTGGTTTTGCGCTTCAGTGTAAACGTTCGCCGCGGCCGTTGTTTCTGTCTGGACTTGCTGGCTGTAGATACCAATGTTACTGATGATCGATGAGCACGCTTCACCGACGGTGACGCTTCCCAGCCCTTCAATATCCAGCGGTTCAGTAGAGATGTTGATCAATGCCTGCAGGTTATCGCTGTTACCGCTTTCGTCAGGCGAACTGGAAAAAGCCAGTTCATCCGCGGTGATATCCGGGTTGACTTCAAGCGGACCCTCCGCTGAATTTTCATCATAAATAAACAGCGGCTCACCCGGATTACCGTTCAGGTCGTAGCCCTCTGAGAGTTGTTTGTTCACCGCATCGGCAAATTGCTCCGCCATGCTGTTGATGCTGCCGCTCAGCGGCGTTAACACCTCATTTTGGTAATCAAACAGAGCACCTAAAGCCCCACCCGTATCGGTGTCCATTGACGATGTTGTTCCGGCAAACGTCAGCGACATGCTTTGCGTGCCGTCGACGTTGGTCTCCAGTTCAATCGTGGAACTCTCCTGACCGCTGACCAGCGGCTGGCCATTTTGTAACGTAACGTCGTAGTTACCTTCATCATCGATATTGACCTGCACATCCATAATGCCGCTAAGCTGTTCAACCATTTGATCGCGGGCATCGTAAAGGGCAGAGGCGTTATCGCCGTTCGCTTCAGCCTCGGTGATCTGCTGGTTATAGCTGGCGATGCCGCTGGTCAGCGTATTCACCTGGGCAATATAGGTCTGCTCCTGGCTGACAATCTGGCTGCTTTGCGAATCGATATAATCCAGAGTGTTATTCACACGCAGCGCCAGTGCCCCGGACTCACTGATCACCTGTTCACGCAGGGCCGAGTCATCCGGGCTGGTTGTCGCTTCGTTCAGCGCAGCAAAAAAGTTATTAAATCCATCGTTCAGACTATTATCACTGAGCGCCGCTTCCAGGTCGGTCAGATACCCCTGTTGGGTGTTGTAGTAACTGAATTGGCTGGCGGCATACCAGACCTGGTTTACCTGATACTGGTTCGACACACGGCGAATGCTGTCCACCTGTACACCATTACCGGCACTGTTCGACGATCCCGCGCTGGCGCCAATGGTGCTGGTCACGGCCACCTGGCGAGTGTAACCGTCAGTCATGGCGTTCGCGGTGTTTTGCGCGGTGACGTTAAGCTCCACCTGCGCAGTTGATGCGCCGCTGTAGCCAATGTTAATCATATCCATCAAAGAGTCCTTGCCGGCCTGTCGCCCGGTCTGTCGTTAACAACCTTTCCGATAAAGAGCGGCGGAAAACCCCGGTTCTTAAGCCGCCGCCTGAGCTTTATCCTTTGTGCTGAGGGGAGAGTTGCTTCACGATCATGGCCGCAATCCCAATCCCATGATTCTGAGCCAGGCTGTTGCACAGTTGATCATCATAAAAACCCTGCATCATACGTACCGAATCGCTGTTAAACGGGTTGTCTTTTGAATCAAAGATCTCGTTGGTTTTCCGCATCTCTTTCAACATGCTGCGTAAGAAAATCGCTTCAAACTGCTGAGCCGCTTTCTGCACATCGTTATCTTTAATTTTGGGTCCCATCAACGCATCACTTCCGTCAACGCCCCCGCTATGACTGACTTTGATATCGGTCATTAGATCACCTCCAGATCGGCATCCAGCGCCCCTGCTTCATGCAGCGCCTGCAAAATAGACATAATGTCGTCCGGCGTTGCCCCCAGACTATTGAGCGCATTAACCAGCGTTTTCAGGCTGCTGGATTCCGGCAGGGTAATCATCCCGGGTCGGGCATGATTCACCGAAATATTGCTTTGTGGTGTGACCGCAGTACGGCCGCCAGCAAACGCGTTCGGCTGGCTGACATTACTGCTTTCGTTAATGGAAACCGTCAGGCTACCGTGGGATACCGCCGCCGCGTGCAGCGCAATACCATCGCCCATCACCACCGTACCGGTTCGAGAATTAAACACCACGCGAGCACGGACTTTTTCAGCCTGTACCTGCACGTCATCAAGCTGCGACATAAAAGCCACGCGAGCGCCAGGGCTGGTCGGCGCGCGAACGCTGACGTTGGTCGAACTTTGCGCCGTGGCGATGCCGCCAAATACCGCGTTGATCGCACCAGCAATGTTATTGGCATCTTTAAAAGAGGGACGTTTCAGATTCAGGGTAATGGTGTCGCCCATCTGGAAGTCGCTGGGAATTTCACGCTCTACCGTCGCACCATTCGGGATAAGCCCGGCCGTTGGCGTATTCACGGTGACGCTGGAGCCGCTGGCGCCGGTCGCGTTCATCCCGCCGACCACCACGCTCCCCTGCGCCAGGGCATACACTTCCCCATCCGCACCGTGCAGTTGCGTCAGCAGCAACGTGCCGCCACGCAGGCTTTTGGCATCGCCAATGGAAGAGACCGTGACATCAATCGTTTGTCCACGTGAATACATCGGCGGCAGTGATGCACTGACAGCGACCGCCGCGACGTTTTTCACCTTTGGATCAATTTTGCCCGGTAACTGAACGCCGAACTGACGCAGCATATTGGTGATGGTCTGGTTGGTGAACTTCACCTGGTTTTTATCGCCGGTTCCGTCCAGACCGACGACCAGGCTGTAACCCACCAGTTGGTTTTCCCTGACGCCCTGCACATTGACCAGTGACTCCAGGGATTGCGCCTGCGTCGTACCGGGCAGCGCCAGAATCAACGCGGCAATCATGCCGTTTAACGCCTTCATCCAGCGCCCGCTTAAGTGTTGCATATCAAAACCCTGCATTAGATCGGGAAGAGAGGATGGTTAAACAGACGGGTCAGCCAGCCTGCCGCGTTGGCATCGCTTAACGCACCACGGCCCGCATACGAAATACGCGCATCGGCGATACGTTGTGAAGAGACCGAGTTGTCGTTTTGAATATCATCGGCACGCACCAGACCACTCAGGCGAATGTATTCATCCCCCTGGTTGAGGGTGAGCCATTTTTCGCCACGAATTTCCAGAATGCCGTTTGACTGTACGCCGTGTACTGACACCGTAATCTCACCGCGCAAGCTGTTCTGCTGCTGCGATGTCGCACTGCCGTTAAAATCACGGTTAGCATCAACAGATGCAGACAGATTATCTTTGGTGTGGCCGAAAATCGTCGGCGCACCAATATCGACGGTGTTGTTCTTGCCGAAATTGGTTTTCGCCTGTTTGCTGGACTGGGTGGACTCTTCCAGGATGACGGTCAGAATATCCCCCACCCGATAGGCGCGACGGTCAGCCGTCAGCGACCATTTGTAGCCTGTTTCAAACACACCGCCCGCCCGGCCATCTGCCGTCGGCTGTGCCTCCGTTTTCGGGGGAGCAAAGAATTCGTCATTTTTTTTGACCAGAATAGCCTGCGATTCACACCCGCTGAGCAGGGGAAGCAGCACCATCAGCCAGAGATAATTTTTCACGTTCTGCCTATTTACTGATAAATCATTGCCGGATGGCGACTCCGCCTAATCCGACCTGTCAACGCTTGTCGCGTACAGGCCGGATAAGCGGAATGCCAGCGGTATTACACGTTCTGGAGTTACAACGTCTGACTAATAAACTGCAGCATATCGTCCGCCGCAGAGACCATTTTGGCGTTCATCTCATAGGCGCGCTGAACGGTGATCATCGCCACCATTTCGTTGACGATATCCACATTCGAGCCTTCCAGCGCGTTGTCCTGCAGCTGACCCAAGCCATCTTCCCCCGGAATACCTTCCGTCGGTTGACCGCTGGCGGCCGTCTCCATATACAGGTTGTCGCCTTCGGCTGACAGGCCTGCCGGGTTGGCGAAGTTCACCAACGTCAGTTGCCCCATTTCGGTCGGTTCACTGTCGCCAGGGACGATGGCGGTCACCGTCCCATCGGGGGCAAACGCGATACTCGTCGAACCGGCGGGAATATCGATTTCCGGCTGTAAAGGTAACCCTTGCGAGTTGGTCAGCACGCCGTCGGCATTCACCTGCAGGTTGCCATCGCGGGTATACGCAATGTCGCCATTGCTCTTTTGTACCTGCCAGAACCCCTGCCCCATGATGGCGACATTCATCGAGTTATCGGTGGTTTCAACGTTACCTTCGGTGAAGGTTTTCTGCGTGCCGACAATGCGCACACCGCTGCCAAACTGCATCCCGGTCGGCATGATGTTGTTTTGATCGAGCATGGCGCCCGGCGCTTCCTGGGTCTGATAAAACAGATCCTGGAACATGACGCGGTCGCGCTTAAAGCCTGTGGTGTTGACGTTGGCGATGTTGTTGGCAATCGCACTCATCTCGGCATCTTGCGCCGACAGGCCGGTTTTACTGATCCATAACGCTGCATTCATAAAACTTTATTCCTGATTAAGAGCCACGTAACAGCCGGTTGCCCGAGTCACTCAGTTCCTCGGCGGTTTTCATCATCTTGATTTGCGCTTCAAACTGGCGATTCATCGCAATGGAAGACATCATTTCGCTGACCGCAGATACGTTGCTGCTTTCCAGAAATCCCCCGCTCACTTTGATGTTTTCATCTCGTTGCGCCGGTACGCCGTCAGCCGTCACCAGCATGCCTTCGGTGTTTTTCGCCAGATTCGCGACCGGAATATCCACCAGCTTCAGACGGTCAATGTCCATGGTTGCGGTCACATCGCCATCATCCGGCGTCACCGAAAGCGTGCCGTCACTGCCAAAAGAGGCAATCGCGTTGGGTGGCAAAATGATCGGGCCGTTATCGCCAAGCACCACGTTGCCGTCGATGGTCAGTTGCCCTTGATCGTCCTGCTGAATATTGCCGTTGCGGGTGTAAACCTCATTTCCCGCTTTATCCTGCACGGCGATATAGCCTGAGCCCTGGATAGCAACATCGAGTGGGCGCTCTGTTTTTTCCGCCACGCCGGTGCTGTCATTGACACCGCTTGGGCTTTCCTTCGCCATAAAACGGGTGTCGAAGCCACCGCCTTTCACCTGGTCATTACTCGCCATCGCCATGTCGGCACGAAAACCATTGGTGTTCACATTGGCGAGGTTATTGGCGCTAATTTGCTGCTCCAGCAGCGTCTGGGTGGCACCGCTCAACGCGGTATATATCAACCGATCCATTTCTTAACGCCTTACATCGCCTGGAAGAGAGCCTGATCCAGCTGCGTACTGGTCGAGATCACTTTGGTGTTCGCCTGGTAGTTACGCTGGGCTGTCATCAGATCGACCAGTTCAGTGGTGATATCCACGTTTGAGCTTTCCAGCATGCCGGAAGAGAGCGTGCCGCATGAACCGGAGCCTGGAACGCCAATCAACGGCGTGCCGGATTCACCGGTTTGCACCCAGGCTGTTCCACTCACCGCTTGCAGACCGTTTTCATCCGGGAAAGTCGCCAGCACCACCTGTCCCTGCAGCATGCGTTCGCCGTTGCTGTAGGTCGCATAAACTTTACCGTCATCATCAACCTGAACGCCGTTTTGCGTCGCAGAGGCATAGCCGGTTGCGGAGTTGGTGGTGACCGAGAAATCAGAGCCGTACTGAGTGCAATCAGAGTAATCAACGGTCATTGAGATCGGCGCGGCTTCATCAGTGGTGAAAGTGATGGTTTGCGGCGTGGTCGGGGATGTCAGTTTGCCGGTGTTTGGATCGAAGGTCAGCGTGGTCGCGGGTACGCCGCTCTGAGGTTCGCCATCAAAGGTGTACTGCACTTCCCAGGTATTCTCCCCGGTCTTGGTAAAGTACTGGCTTACCGAGTGCTCATTACCCAATGAGTCATACACGGTCGTGGTGTAACTATCGGTGTAGGTATCGCTGTTATTGGGATCAAAAGGAACAGCATCGACAGGCGGTGTCGCTGACGCGTCGCCATCACGATCAATCACCTCATCACTGGCATTAAAGTTTGCCGTAAAGGTCATGCTGTCCGTGGCCTGTGCCGGAATGTTGCCGGTTTTGATCTGGATATCCGCCACCGTACCGGTTTGCAATGTGCCGCTGTCATCAACCGGATAACCCTGCAGGTAATCACCGGAGGCATTGACGATGTAGCCGTTCTTATCGGTCACAAACGATCCCGCGCGCGTATAGGAGATGTTTCCGGCGCTATCGCACATCACAAAAAAACCGTCATCGTTGATGGCCAGATCCAGTGCGTTCCCGGTTGATACCATGGATCCACCGGTCGAGATACTTTGTGCGGAACCCGCCACACTCACCCCCATTGCCTGAGTCCCGGCGTACATCGCGGAAAACTGGGTGGTCATGGATTTGTAACCCACCGTGCCGGAGTTCGCGATGTTGTTACTGATCCCATCAAGTTGTTCGTTGACGGCGTTCAGCCCCGTCGCGGCAATTTCATAACTCATTGTTTATTCCTGTTTTAAAAAACTAAATCAAAGCACCATGTTGTCGCTGTTATCATCGGGCGTATCACCGCCATCGTCCGGCGGCGTCGGGGTCACATCACCGCCATCATCCGGTGGAACGGGGGTGACATCATCCGTGCTGTCAGGTATGCCGAACTGCGTGATCATGGTGAACGGCACTTCGCCGACGCCATCAACATTGAGGACCGGCGTGCTGCCATCCAGCGGGATACGCACATCCTCAACCTCACCCGTCACCTCAATAGGCACTTCCTCTTCGCCGGTATTGGTCACAACCGACACGTTGTAATCACCAGGCGGAATACCGTAATCGGCGGGGTTGATATCAAAATCAACCTGCCCGGGCCCGACAGAGCTCTCACCTTCCGGGATCAGCGAAACCGTGTAGTCATCACCGGCCGCATCGGTGAAATGCAGGTCAACATCAGTACAGGCGTCATCCAGCGTGATACGTCCCTGAATCGCCTTCGAGTTGTCTTCGATATCCAGCGTGGTGGTCTGCACCATGATGTCGTCCCCCACCATATTCCCCAACGCCATGACCTGAAGGTTGCTCATCAACACGGCGTTGGTATTCGCCTGCACGCTCATCTCTTCCATCATCGCCACCTGCGCCATGGAGGAGAGCTGATCGATGTAAGCGGTCGGATCGGTCGGATTCGTGGGGTCCTGGTTTTCGATTTCCGCCACGAACAGCGTCAGGAAGGTTTCTACCCCTGACGCTTCTGTGGAGGTGGTGGTGGTCGGCGTATTGCTGGTGCCGCTGGTATCCGTTGTGCCGGAAGTTGACGAGGAACTGCTGTCCCCCAAATTGGTGTCTTGCGACGTGGCGCCCACATTATTTTCTGCAACCGCCGTCTTCTCCTGAGAGGAAGCCAGAGCCTGAGATTGGGCATACAGCGCCAAGGTATTCATTACACTTCTCCCAGTTTAAGTAAGCTTTGCTGCATACTTTTGACGTTATTCAGCACATCCACGTTGGTTTCAAAATCGCGTGACGCGGACATCATGTCGGCCATTTGCTCCACCACGTTGACATCCGGGTACCAGACATAACCATCCCGATCCGCCATAGGGTGATGAGGCTCATAGCGTTTCACCGCCCCGCCGCTTTGCATCACGTCCTGCACCTGCACGCTGGCGCCATCAATGGCGTGGTGGTGGTGTCCGTCAATCAGACTGTTGTTGTAAACAGCCGCAAAGACGGGACTTCTCGCCTTGTAGGCTTGCGCCTCGCTGCTGGCAGGTGACTCCGCATTCGCCATGTTACTGGCGACGGTATTGAGGCGAATGGTTTGCGCCGTCATCGCCGAACCGGAAATCTGATAAATATCAGTAAACGACATGGTTATTTCCCTTCAATGGCCTCTTTGACACCGCTTAATTGCAGGTTCAAAAAGGTCAGACTGCTTTGATAATCCATACTATTTTGTGAAAACCGGGCCTGCTCGGTATTCAGCTCTACGGTATTGCCGTCCTCTGAGGGCTGCATCGGTATACGGTATTTCACCTCAACCTCGGGCATAACATTTGAGCGACTTGCCCGTTGCATCTCAGCGGCAAAATCAATATCTTTAGCTTTGAAATTTGGTGTATCGACATTCGCCAGATTCGCAGTCAGTAGCTCGGTCCTCTCAAGACGTAACTTCACTGCCTGCGGATGTACACCCAATGCCTGCTGAAAACTGATTCCCATTTCTTGCATCACTCCTGCATCAATATCGCTGTTATTAGCAATATACATGCCAACTTTTAAGTGATTGATGAGAAATGACTTTATGAAATTATCCCCTTCCCGACGGAAGCCTTCCTTCCCCTTTATCGCGGAAATCCTGCTGGCGTTATGCTGTGCATTACCCGTCCGTGCCGACGTGCATCCCGTTCAGCACAGCGCCCGGGAGCAGATCAACGCGCAGGTCCTTAAAGCCGCCACCCATGAAATTGAAACGCTGGCGCAGAAACAGCAGTGGCATGACTACCGCTACACCTTCAATGTCTATATCCCCTCAACGGTCAGCACCCAGGCGCTCTGCGCTTCGACTCCGCAGGTCAGCACCACGTCATCCCCGGAAATGGCCTTAACGCGGATGAATTTTGTCGTCAGTTGTCCAGGCAGTGCGGGGTGGCAGGTTAACGTTGCGGTCCGCCCGGACGTGTCGGTACCGGTCGTCATGCCGAAGTCGCTGATTGCGCGCGATACGGTACTCACCGCCGACGATCTGGTGCTCAAAAAATTCAATATCAGCGGACAGCGAGAAGGGTTGATGATGACCAGGGAAGAGGCGATTGGCCTGACCAGCAAGCGCGCCCTGCGACCGGGAAAACCGCTGACACGTAATGAACTGGTTCAGCCTGTGCTGGTGAAACGCGACCAACCGGTCATGATTGTCTCGCATATGGCCGGGATAACCGCCTCAATGCCTGGTGTGGCATTGAAGAATGGTCGCAAAGGCGAGGTGATAAAAATTCGTAACGCCAGCAGCCAGCGGATCATCACCGCAACCGTTGATGACACGGGGGTTGTCACGACGCTGACGGCGGAGCAATAGGGGATTTTTTGTGATGTGATTAAAGTTTTCCCCCTGGTGGTCGCTTTTACCCGATAACAGATAAACAACCCAACAGAAGATGCACGAGGTTGCTATGAAGATTACACCTACCCTGCCTGGTAATCGTCCGACATCAACGACCGGAGGCGAGCGTTCAGAGAAGAGCACCGCGCAAACCAGCACGAGCAGCACAACGGTCGTTTCCGCCGATGATATTACTCAGGCTGGATTACAGACGGCGCAACAAACGCTGAACAGTGATACGCAACGTGACGTTGATGACGACAAAGTGGCGCAAATGCAGTCCATGCTGGCTGCCGGCAACATGCAGGTCGATCCCCATCAACTGGCTGGCGATATGCTCAGCTTTTTTCAGAAATAAGAGGCCAGAACAGTGAGTACCAGGCTACAGCAGGTTAAGAGCCTGCTTCAGGGCATTCGTGAAGACGGGATGCGGTATGACACGCTTCGGGCTCAGCTTGAACAGCAGCGCCTGTGTATGATCCGCCGCGCCAGCGAAGAGTTGCTGGCGGTAAATGATGAGATTCAACACCATTATGAACAGCTGAAAAACAGCAGTCAGCAGCGCCGCTCACTCCTGCAATTACTGGGCGTCAGCGTCAATCGTGCGGGGCTGGAGCAGGTTTTTAACTGGTTACCAGGCGCGCAAAAAAATGCCGCCAAAACCTGGTGGCAGAGTCTTGAGCAAAAAGCAGAACGCTGTAAAGCCTACAACGAAAAGAACGGTGAGCTGCTGATTCGCCAGTATGAGTTTATTCAGTCTTTTCTGGGGACTGAACCCGATTTTATCTACCACCGTTAAAACACCTTCCTTGTCGCGGAAATTCGCTTTCCGCGACACACCTAATACATTGAAAATATTATAAATATAATTCAGGCATGGATGTTGCATTGTATTCGGCAGATTTGAATATTGGGATAACTGAGAACACATTATGAGTATGATTGATTGCTATGAACCCGACTTTGTCCGGTTGTTTTTATCCCGCCATCCGGATTCTGCGCTGCATGTCAGAATGTGTTGGAAAACGGAAATTCGCCAGAGCCTGATGCTCACCGATCCCGCCAGTTGTGAAGCGGCGTTAAGCTCTCCTCAGGCATTTGTTTTAAACGTCACCCAGAGTGAAGCCTCTGCGGAAAGTCGCGCGTTATCCCGGCGCGATCAGGTTTTGAATCAGGCCGCACTTGATACCCTTACCCTGCCAGGTTTATGGCCAGAATTGCGCCTGTATGCACTGGGCATCATGTTGTCCTACTCCGACAAATTCCCGGGTGAGGACGAGGTTGTCCTGCAAAAACTGGCGTCGTTGCCGCAGATTCTGGCGGGCTATGCGCAAGAAGGAAAACTGCAGGATCAGTTCGCCCAACTTCCCAGCTTGCCACAGCTACAACGTGAATTAATCACCCGTATGGGTAGCTGTGAATTCAACTGGGCATTGTTGCCGGAGAGTACGCGTAAGCTGACTTTACCCTTGCAGGTGAGTCTGCTGATGCTTCAGGACGCCAACAGCGAAGCGCTGCTCCAGCAACAGTTGCAGGATCAGTGGCAGAAAACCGATGAGCGCTATTTTGCGCAAGCGCCGTGGATCTTTATTAACTATCTGATTTATCGTCTGTATCACGACACATTCCCACAACACGACAGCGAAAGCGCTCTCCAGCGTTATTTCGGGCTCACCACTGACTTCTTTATGATTCGGACATTACTTAGCCTGTGGACAATGGATGATTCCGAGCTCAGTCAGGACGATATTTATGCCCTGTTCGCGCTAGTGGAAGAGTGGCGAAACAGCAGCGATGCCATCGCGGTACGTCAACAGATTCAGAATCGACTGCCGGGAGATCACTTGCTCTCGGCGTTTTCCCTGCTTACACGTTAGCGCCTGTTGACCGGGCGTGATGCCCGGTCCTTTTTCGAACCGCGAATACACATCAAAATGTCTGAGTCCAATAAAGCACGCTCCGCCCTGTCCGGGATTGTCAAAACGCTGGATACTGGCCGCGAAAAACCGTTTGTCAGCGTTGTTACCCCGACGTGGAATCGCGCCGCATTCCTGCCCTACCTGCTCTATATGTACCGCTACCAGGATTATCCGGCCGAACGCCGTGAGCTGGTGATCCTGGATGATTCGCCGCAAAGCCATCAGCCGATTATCGACCGACTGACGCAGAATCAGCCGGAAAAATTTAATATCCGTTATATCCACCACCCGGAAAAACTCGATCTGGGGAAAAAGCGCAATATGCTCAACGCGCTGGCAAAAGGTGAATATATTCTTTGCATGGATGACGATGATTATTATCCGGCGGATAAAATTTCTTACACCATTGAGATGATGCAACGTCATCGGGCACTCATTTCCGGCTCCGATCAGATTCCTATCTGGTACAGCCACATTAACCGGATATTCAAAACACGCAGCTTTGGCCCGCAAAATATTCTCAACGGTACCTTCTGTTACCACCGTAATTACCTGAAAAAACACCGTTATGAAGATGCGTGTAATTTAGCGGAAGAGGAAGGATTCACCAATCGCTTTACGGTCAATCCGCTGCAACTCCCCGGTGAACGTACCATCCTTTGTATTTCACATAGCCAGAATACGTTTGATAAAGATTTTGTCCTGGGATCAAGCCAGCCTCTGGCAGACAAATTGAGCCAGCATATCGCAGACCCGTTACTGAATAACTGGTACCAGAGCCTGCATAATGCAACCCATCATCAGCCGATCCAATGGGGGGCGATTGATCAGGTGGTGATCGTCAATCTGGACTCACGCCCCGACCGCCTTGCGGATGTTCAGCAAGAGCTGGCACAATTACATTTCCCCACAGAAAAAATAACCCGACTGCCTGCTTGTGAGGCGATAAATGGGCAAACCGGTCGACGCCAGTCCCATCTCCAGGCACTCAAGTTGGCGCAACAAAGGGGGTGGAAAAATTACCTGCTGCTTGAGGATGACGCCGTTATCCTGAAACAGGAAAAACATATTCGGGTGCTTAATTCGCTGCTTAATGCCCTGCCTAAATTCCCGTGGGAAGTCATTCTTCTCGGCGGCGAAATTAAACGCGGAAACCTATTAAAAAGCCTGAATGGGATGATCCACGCGCGTGACTGCAATAAGGTGTGTGCCTATCTGGTCAACAGCCATTATTACGCTTCGCTGACCCAACAAATGGAACACGACCTCTCTGATACGCTCGAAGGGCAATGGCAACCGTTGTTGCGTGAAGGAAAATGGCTGGCCTGCTATCCCAGCATTAGCTACCAACGTGCGGGTTACAGCGACATTGAGAAGAAAGAAACCGACAACATTGGTTACTACTTCAATAAAATCAATCAAATGACAGCAGACCCGCAACCGCTCTCCAGCACACCTTCACCGCAAAATGCGGTCTATAGCGGTACCATCGGTTTCTATATGGAAACCTCTTTGCATTACAGAGTCTACCGTCCGATCATCAGCGCGCTCCAGGCTCTGGGTCATAGCTGCTCATTACTGGTAAGCGACAGAATACACAAATCGTTTCTGGATGAGATGACAGCCACCCTTAGGACCATTGATGATCCCACGCTGGGAGGGCACCGGCTTTCGGACGTATTAGAACGCAATCAGCGCTATAAATGCCTTGTCAGCCCTTATTACACCCCGCTGCTTAACGGTCTTGCCGATATCCATGTTCGCGCTATGTATGGCCTGGCGAAGGAAGAGTGGAACCATGCCTGGTGGAATGCTTTCTATCATCGCATTCTTTGTTACAGCCACTATAGCCAGCAAGCATTGGATATTGGCGGCAATGCAAAAGTGGTGGGTAATCCCCGTTTCGATGAGTGGCACAACAAAACCTATGACGCCAGACTCCCTGAAAGCCTTAAGCTGGATGCGAAAAAGAAGACCCTGCTTTATGCCCCTACTTACGGTTCACTCAGTTCGATCCCTCATTGGGCGGCATCGCTCAGCCGCTTAAGCCATGAATATAATATCGTCACAAAACTGCATCATGGTACCTGCCACAGGCCTGAGGAAGCGGCATCACTGGCGCTGGCACAGAAATATTTAAAGAAACGGATCGACACTCCTGAGCATCAACTGGCGCTTATTGCACAAGCCGATTACATCCTTACGGACAGCAGCGGGTTTATTTTTGATGCGATCCATATGGGCAAACGCGTCATTTTGCTGACCTGGCCTGACATGAATTCATTGCTCGATGGGCAGCAAAGTTTCTCCACGCCTGACAGTGCCGATCAACGTATCCGGGACATCCTCCCTGTTGCAGATGATATGCAAACCCTGCGCGCTGCGTTATCCGAAACGTTTGACTGGGCTTCGCTGGATGCGCCATTGAGTGAAATTCGCCAGAAGTATTGCGATGCGTTTATGGATGGCCGGGCGGGAGAACGGGCGGCTTACGAAATAGAAACTCTCATGACATCCCCCTCAATAAACCAAAATAACACCCTGCTGCTAAGTCTACAGAATAAATTATTTAATTGAACATCAGCTCGGAAGGAATTACCACATGACTATGAATAACTATCCCGTCGTTGACTACCGTCTCTACCAGTCATTATCAAATATTTCGATTAAAAAAAGAAAAAATAAAAAAAGAGTTCTATTTTTTGATCGTGATGCTTTTTCTGATAATACCAAATACTTATATCTACATATGATTAAAAACCCGCAAACAGAATGTATATGGTGCACATGGAACGAAGATGTTTATCATATGCTGATGAAGCATAATCTCCCTGTACACCTTATAGGGAAAAATCATGATGCAACCATAAATTTATTTCTAGAAGCAAAAATAGCCATTTTTTGTGTTAATCCTCATCATAGCCTACATAAAAACTGGTTATATTTCGCCTGTCTTGAAGGTGCTAAACATATCCAGTTATGGCACGGTATTTCTGTAAAAAAACTATTATTACAGCTTACAACGCACTTCAGCATGACCGAACTTAATTTCAGTACATCGTTAGCCTGGGCCTCCCGAGCGGATTATGTATTAAGCACAACAGAGGGTTTGAACGATTACTGGTCTCAAGTATTTGGCTGTAATAATATTTTAAACGCTGCTTACCCGCGGAATGAAGTATTGCTCAGAGCAGCAATGCCATTAGAACTCCTGGGTTCAAAACTTGATAGCAGAACGATCAAAGCGTTCGCCAACAAAAGAAAAAAATTATTTATAGCCCCAACATGGCAACGCTTCGAAAATACCGACTTATTAAGCAAGGAGATACTAACAAAGATCTTACTCTACACCAATAAACACAATATCGATGTATTTATAAAAACCCATCCCTATCGAGCAATAAACTTCAACAATAAAACCCTGAAGATTGATAATTTTTATTTTATTGATGCAAACACAGACATCTATCCGCTTATGAGTAAATTTGACGCACTAATAACAGATTACTCATCTATAATGTTTGATTTTCTGTTAACGAAAAAACCGGTGCTAACGTTAGATATCGCACCAGGAGAACATGCTGACTTTGAACCAGACTACAACCTGTTACCAATAGATAATGACTTTCGCTACAAATTTAATACACAGACTATAGTAGATGTTTTGCATCAGGCATTAAATAAAGATGAAAAACTAATGTGTCGCGAAAAAGCCGTAGAACATTTATTTGGTCATGAACCTCAAAATGCGAATCAAACATTGGCTACATTTATCGAAAATCTAGCCCAGGAAAGTTAAGACTGGTAATATTTGTGAAAAAATTAAAAATATATCTTTCATCTGGTTCAGTACCAACAATTCCACAAATGTTAGATTTTGCATCATGTGCATACGATATGTCTGTCATGAAAATCATCTGTTGGTATCGAAACGAACTCACTCCCTTTCAGTTAAAAGGGACAAATGCATTTTATTTTCGACAACCCTATGCAGTCAGCAATGATTTTGTAGAAAAACTGATGAATGTGATAACTGCTATTAGACCACTAGAGGTAGAAGTCCATTCTAATATTGTATTTACCAATGTAGAGTTGTACAGAGTTATCGCCTGTATATCAAAAGTGCTGCATAAAGACCAAATAAAAATTCACTTATATGACGATGGAATAAGAAGTATTGGTGAGAGACTTGAGTTAAACAGATTAAATAAAAAAGAGTTCTCAGAGATTCAGAACAGCTGTCAAAAATACCTTGATGTAATTTTAAAACATGAAACAAATCCATTTGCTGATTATTTACGCACATCATGGCCAGTATTGATGCATTATTCGTGGCACAAATTTTACAATGTCACTTATCATTTAATGAATCAGCATGACAACCTGACAAGTAGCGGCACAACGCCATTCTATAAACATATACAAAAAAATACCTGTACACTCAAACATGCAGATATCACATCAACAGACCATAAGTCACTTGCGCTGTGTCTTAGCCTGTTAAACTTAAATATATCAACAATCAATGAAATAAAAAAAGAACTAAAACATGAAAATAGCCTTCTCTATATGGGGGCTGGTTTTTTCAACAGAGAAAAAGATGACTTTATTACAGAAAAACAGGTTGCTAAAATAAACAGGATGAAATGCAGTGGGGTTATTAAAAACAATGATAAAATCTTTTTTAAAGCCCATCCGATTAATCACATTGATAACAGAAGAAAAATAATCGAGGTATTAGGTGATAATGTTTACACATTACCCAATCATATTCCTTTCGAAATCCTTCCTGTTATTGGTTTATCACCCACTGAGATCATATGTTCCTTCAGTACATTACTGTTCACTATGCAACCTACGGCGTTCAGGCATATTATAGGTAGCGCGGACACTACACGAGAGTCGCTAAAAGAACCACTCATTAATGGGTTAATAAAGGCCAATATTTTGAAAGGAGAAATAGTGAGTGGTTGGTTAGACTAAATATGATAATGGAAGAATACTATCCCTGAAAATGTACACTCCACTTTCAGGGATACATTCAGCACGACAAACGAATCAGATTCACTTTTTCCATTTATAGTTATTTTCAGCTTTCACACACAAATCCTCTAATTTATTATCCCACACAATATCGTCTAATGAATCCATCATCTGATAGAATTCTTCTTGGGTCGACACAGACTTGGGTAAGCCATTATCATAGGCTATCACTTCAATTTTCGGTGTGTTGGATGGAAAGTAAATTACCGGCGTTCCAAAACAGGCTGCTGCAATGGTAAAGTGATATCGCCCGGAAACTAATACGGAGCAGTGTTTTATTATTGAAAGCCAATCTTCTAAACTTTTTGCGTCAAAGACCAGTATATCTGGCATATTTTCCAGATAGTGCGCAATCACTGACTGTTCAGTTTTACGTATTCCTTCTTTCTTTGACCCAGCCAGATATACTATTTTATGGTTTGGAAATTTAGATTTTATTTTTTCAATAATATAACCTGTTCTTAATGTATTATAATTAACTGCACCAGAAATACAGACATATTTCTCAGAGATTAAACTTTCTGGTATTTTATCTTGTATCTCTCTGATGGTCAGCGGTAAACTATCAAAAGACTCAACACAGGGGACCCCCAGCACCGCCCGTATAATTAGAGAAGAAAGACTTTCTCTTGCTGCTATATATTCACAGGAGCGATAAGCTTCTCGGTAAAAATTTAGCGCATTTTCTTCCGATGTATTTGGATAACAAGAGTGATTAATAAGATATACTTTCTTATTAAAAAATTTCTTTGCTGCAATGATTAGAAAAAGTAAGGCTCTCACACCTGGTTTGAAATCGTGGATCGTTCCTTCGCCATTCACAACGATGAAGTCACTGGCATTCATGGCATTCGCAATAGGGGCAAATTGTTGAATGAAGGTTTCACGTGTTCCAATAGCATTTACTTTTAAAGGTATATTTGATAATAACGGGATAGTATATACTGGCAAAGATAATATTTGCTTCACACCCATTTTTGATAATTGTTTTTTGATCTGCAATGAGGTTCCGTTACATCCCCAGTGATAAAAATCTTCGGTATCATTTAGAAGAAATACTGTTTTTCCCATATATCATCACCTATCAATAAAATATAATTAGCAAAATTATTATTTTGTTTCACCCCAATATAAACTAAGTTCAATATCACTGGCATCTTGAGTAACATTTAATTTAGTTTTATTTAGATTAGGCCTTTCCCATGCAATGTTTTTTCTTATAACTTGGGCCGGAGAGCCAACTGCAATACAATTGTTTGGGATAATACCTGTCACTAACCCTCTGATACCAATCATGCTGCCATCTGCAATGGTGGCTCCCGCCAGTACGATAACCTGATCACCTAACCATACATGATTACCAATACTTATCGATTTGGCGATATTGATTCTATTGTTCGTCAAAACATCAAAAATAGGGTGCGAGTCATGTGTTCTCAACACAGTATCAGTTGCAATCATACAATCATCACCGATAACGACATTAGTTGCCTCTGCTGTATTGATAAAACAATTTCCTGTCACCGTTGTGTTGTTGCCAATACTGACCTTGCATTTATTACCAACAATCACTCTGCCTCGAAAGGATGCCATCGCCCCCAAAGAGAAATGTCCTCCATTGCCATAGAAATCGATACGACCAGTCAGTGTTTTAACAGTATCATGAATAATCAGAATATTATTACTGCCAAAAAAACGTATCTCTACACGATGCTTGAGTTGACCTCGATAATATATCGCATTGCCATTTGAATCCCGACCATGTACCAACATGTAAACACTCTAATAGTTAATATTTCTCACGACTTCTATTATCGAAGTCGTCGATATCGAAGGTGTTCTGGGGAAATAGACCACTTCGCACAGGTAAGACAAACTATCAAAGCGTCCTGCCCAATCGTCACCCATGACCAGGATATCGGCCTTGAACTGGCGAATATAATCCGCTTTTTGCTCCAGCGACTCTTCGAGGAACACGCTGTCTACACATTTCAGCCCGGCAACAATCCCCATGCGATCATTTTGACTGTAAATCGGCATTCGGACTTTTTTCTGCATATTCAGCTGATCTGAAGATACGCCAACGATCAGGCGTTCCCCGAGTTTTCCGGCACGTTCAAGAATACGTAGATGGCCAATATGAAAAACGTCAAAGGTGCCAAAGGTAATCACCGTTTTCATCGTCAACCCAACACCTTCTGCCTTAACCAGCACTGTGCGGCAATTTCATCGACCGCTTTTTGTTCTTTAACGAAAGCCTCATGATTCAACGCGTGGCGCTTATCATCCAGCGTCATAGCGACGATTTTCTCTTCGCAGGCGGCGGTAACCAGGTTCTTCTGGATACGGGTTTCTTTAATTTTGGCCAGTGTCTTCTCCTGCTCTTGCCAGGCGATAACCGAACGCAGCGTGCCTTTGTATCCCGTCACATTTTTGAGCGACTCAGCGGAAGGGGCATCGACACCGGTTCCCGTTTTTTGAATGAGATAGCCCAGCGCTTTGATGTTATTTTCATAGCCGGCACAAACCTGCTTCTGTTGAGCAAGTTGCACCGTCATGTCTTTTACCGATTTATCTCGCAGGCGCTGCAACTGCGCGAGCGTGTCAATAATCTGTCGCATCATGACTTACCTTCTGCTTTCTTAGCGACCGGGAAAAGGGTCTGTAGTCGGCTTTGCACCAATTCAAGTGAGGCGGGTTCACTGACTTCCTGACGCAAAAAGCGCTCGATGGCGGGAAATGCTTTGACGGCTTTATCAACGCCCGGATCCGCGCCAGCCACATATCCCCCCAGAGGGATCAACGGCTTGATATCCATATAGGTGGCATAGTTTTGCTTGAGTAACCGCGCTGACTGCTGATGCTCATAGCTTGTCACCTGCGTCATGCAACGACTGATCGACTGACCGATATCAATCGCCGGATAATGCCCGGCCTCCGCCAGCTTACGGGTCAGCACGATATGCCCGTCCAGCACCGCACGCGCACAGTCGACGATCGGGTCCTGCTGATCGTCCCCTTCCGCCAGGACGGTATAAATGGCGGTCATCGATCCTTCGCTCTCGCTATTACCCGCGCTTTCCACCAGCTTCGGGATCATGCCAAATGCGGACGGCGGATAACCTTTGGTTGCCGGCGGCTCGCCCAGTGAAAGTGCAATTTCACGCTGCGCCATGGCATAGCGTGTTAGCGAATCCACCAGCAATAAAACGTGGTGCCCGCGGTCACGAAACCAGGCGGCGATAGAGTGGCAAAGCTCGGTGGCTTTTAGGCGCATCAATGGCGATTCATCTGCCGGAGCGGCCACAATAATGGATTTTGCCAGCCCTTCCGCCCCCAGCGAGTGATCGATAAACTCTTTCACTTCGCGTCCGCGTTCACCAATTAACCCCACCACGACGATGTCGGCTTTGGTCTGGCGGGTGATCATCCCCAGCAGTACGCTCTTCCCTACACCGCTCCCGGCCATTAACCCCACACGCTGGCCTTTACCAATGGTCAATAGGCCATTGATCGCTTTCACACCGACATCCAGCGGCTGATTTACGGACTGGCGCGTCAGCGGATTGATGGACGGCGCCTGGGGGGGCAGCACGTCATTACCGGTCAGTCGGCCTTTGGCATCCAGGGGTTCGCCCAGGCCATTGACCACCCGACCCAGCCAGCTTTCACTAATCAGGATCTCCTGGGCTTTTTCTTCAGGAAATACGCGTGCGCCGGCCATTAATCCCACGGGATGTTTAAAAGGCATCAGGTAGGTGATATCGCGATTAAAACCCACGGCCTGCGCATCAATCAGCGTGTGGTTGGCACTTTCGACACGACACAGTTGGCCGGTCATCAACGGGCAGCCCACGCTCTCCAGCAGAATGCCGTTTACACGCACCAGCCGCCCGGCAACCCGGGCGAGCGGAATAGATTCAATGGAACGCAGGGCGTTATCGAAGAATGAAAGGTCACTCACCCTGAGGCTCCGGAAGCAGTGTCTCTTTTAATGCGCTCATGCATTGGTCGAGTCGATGCTCACAGCCGATATCCAGCTCTGACTTATCCGTAATGACCCGACACTCACCCACATGCAAATCAGGTGATGGCGTCAGCCCCCATTCATTGACCTTTTCCGGCGCCGCATCTTTAATGCGCACAAACTCTTCGTTGCTGAGCAGCACCTGCAGCGACTCAGGCATGGCAGGAAAAGCAGAGATCGCCTCTTCCACCAGCGACAATAGCTGGGTTGGCTGCAGTGCCAGTTCGCAACGAATCACCTGACGGGTCACTTTTTCCACCAGTTGCAGCAGGTCTTCCCGCTGTTTGCGCTGAATGTGCGCCAGGTAATCGTTCACTTTGCCCGAGAGACTATCGAGAGGCAGCGCCGCCTGCATAAATTGTTTACGCCCTTCCTGTTGCCCGGCCAGGCTGCCTTCGGTGTACCCCTGACGCACGCCCTCTTCATGGCCTTTTTGATGCCCTTCCTGAAAGCCCTGCTCTTGCCCCTCAGCCATTCCCTGTTCAAAGCCTTTTTGCAGCCCTTCCTGGAAACCGTCCATTAGCTGGCGCTGATAATCCGCTGGGGTAATGCCCGGCGTTAACTGCTCTGTTGGCAGGTGACGCTGGCGAGGAGGAAAGCGGTGCAGTCGGTAACGACCACGGATGGTTTCAATCGCCATGGTTTACTCCGCCGTCTGTTCAGCAAACAGCTGAAGCTGAATTTCACCCGCTTCCTCAAGCTCACGGGCAATCCCCATGATTTCACGGCGGATTTGTTCAATACGACTCACCGGTACCGGACCAAGACGCGAGGTAATGGACTCCAGTTGCTGTACCTGGCGCTTTGGCATCACGGCATAAATAGAGCGACGCAACAGCGCCTCAGTGCCTTTGAGCGCCACCGCCCAGTCTTCCATCGGCACTTCGTCGAGCAGACGGCGACGCACTTCATCGCTTTGACGGCTCAGAATAAAGAAGTCGTACATTTCATCCTGCAACTGCTCCAGAACATCTTCATCACGTTCGCGAAGTTGATCGAGGATCATCTGCTGGTTGCCCTGGAAACGGTTAACGATATCCGCCGCCTGCTTGATACCTTTGACTTTCGATCCATGTTCGGACAGGACCGACAGCCCACGTTCGATCAGGCGATCCAGTTCATCCACCACATCACGGTTTACGTCATTAAGCTTCGCAACCCGATAGAGGATCTCGTTTTGCACTGACTCACTCATATAAGAGAGCACCGTGGCGGAGATTTCCGGCGTCAGAAAAGCCAGAAAAACGGCCTGCAGCTGCAGGTGTTCTTCCGAGATCAAGATCGCCAGTTGGCGAGGTTCGACCCACTGCAAACGCGCCATACGGGATCGGATCTCATCACCGTAGATCCCATTGATAACGCTGCTGGCAATTTCAGTGCCCAACGCTTTGTTCAGGATCCCTTGCAGCATGGAGCGCGATGCGCCGTTGATGCCGCTTTGCTCACGGAATTCATCGAAAAAGTTGTTGATGACTTTTTTCGCCATGCTGGTTTTTACCCCAGACAGGCGCGCCATATTTTCACTCAGACGTACCACTTCTTCGCGGCTGAGTTTTTGCATCACCGTGGCGGCCGCTTCCTCTCCCAGACACAACAAGAGAATGGCTGCCTGTTCCAGGTAGCTGTTGTTACTGCCGTTACTTGTTGTCAATTCGCTCATTGCTGGTTATCCATTGTCTGAGAACTTCAGCGACACGATCGGTGTCGCTCATCGCCAGTTTTTGCAGGAACTCAAGTTTCACTTCCAGACCGGAACTCTGCGAAGGCAGGCTGTCGTCTCCCGGGAAAGAAGGCAGTTCAATACTTTTACGGTCGTCATCTGTCGGTGCAAAATGCGGCTCGATTGCTGGAATCGCGGCCTGAGAGGCGGTATTCAGCGCCAGTTCAGGCGTCACGGTTCTCCGGCGGTCAGCGGTCAGACGTTTCATGATCGGACGGACCACGAAGACGAGCAGCAGCAGAGCCAGCAGGCCGCTACCGATCAGACGAACCCAGGCCAGAATGTTGTCATCCTTCCATAGCGGGATCTGCGGCTCAGCGGGGATCGCCTGTGGCACAAAGTTAAGCAACGAAAGCGAAAGATTATCGCCACGTTTGGCATCAATCCCGGCAGCGTTATTCAGCAGCGCCGTCAGCTGTTCGGTTTGTTCCGGTTTCCAGTTTTTCAGTGCCGGCGCGCTCTGATTGAGTACGACCGCCACATTCAATCGCTTGATATCAAAGCCAGGATGCTGAATATGCTCAACACTGCGGTCCCAGGTATAGTCCCGCTTATTTTCACTGTGTTTCGAGAGCGCAGCGGGTTGGCGCGGTTCCTCCGTCGGATTGGTACCGTTCGCCGTCTGGTTTGGCGCCAGTGGAGGACGGTTACTCAGCGAGCCGGGTATCCCCATGGCGATTTGATTGGTATCGCTGTCGAGGATCGTTTCTTCACGGTTAACCTTTGGCGTATCGCCATAATGTTCCTGGGTTTCGTCGATATTACTCAGATCGAGATCGGGCATAACGCTGACCCGGTAGTTGCCTGTTCCTACCAGTGAATCGAGAACATTGGCCATGCTGGCGCGTGTTTTGTCCTGAATATCCTTCAGGATCTGATCGCGTTTACGCGTCGCTGCAGAAACCGCTTCTCCGGCACCAATACCGTCGGACAGTAAATTGCCGGCCTGATCGACGACGCTCACTTTCGACGCTTGCAGATTCGGCACGCTGCCGGACACCAGATGCACAACCGCATTCACCTGGTCCATATCCATCTTGCTGCCATAATGCAGACGCACCACGACCGAGGCGCTGTTTTGCGGCTCATCACTGACGACAAACGAACTCTCTTCGTTCAGCGCCAGATGCACGCGGGCGCTTTCTACGGCATCCAGCGTCATGATGCTTTGAGCCAGTTCCCCTTCCAGGCTGCGCTTATAGCGAATGTTCTGCACAAACTGGCTGGCGCCCAGTACTTCATCTTTGTCCATCAGCTCATAGCCGCCAGGCAACGTCGCCTGTACACCTTTGGCCGCGAGCGTCATTCGCGTTTTAGAAAGCGCTTCTTCCGGCACCAGAATCTGCCCGCTTTGCGGATCGATGCGGTAGTCCAGCTTTTCGCCGTCCAGCACCGTGACTATCTGTGAAACCGGGAGATTCTCCTGACGACCATATAGCGAGACATAGCCGTGATTCCCGTTCCACAGTACGCTCACAATGATCGCAGTGGCCGCAACCGCCGCTGCCGCCAGTAACGCCCAGCGTTTATTCCCTTCCAGCCGGAAGGAGAACGACGGCAACTGCTGTGTTAATTTTTTTATTAATTCATTCATAGCGTTACACTGACATGCTCATCAGGTCATTGAATCCGGAAGCGACTTTATTTCTTACCTGTACCAACGCGGAAAACGATAGCGATGCCTGCTGGCTGGCGATCATTGCCCCCGCCAGGTCATCACTTTTCCCCATCTCAATGGCCGTTTGTTTTTGGTCCGCAACCTGCTGAAATTGATCAACATGATTGAGCGCGCCTTGCAGGACCTGGTTAAATGAAACCTGTGAGGTCGCAGATTGCGCGCCGACGGCGTTAATCTGCATCGGCGACAGTACAGGTGCCTGTGCGACGGCTTTCATCTGCAGCATGTCCTGCATCATCTGCGTCTGCATCGTACTGGCTGGGGTGATCGTATTTATGCTCATGACCTACTCTTCAAGTAAAAAAGCGCTTCCTGTAAAACAGATTGATTCAGGAGAAGATTTCTATTCCCTGTTTTCGCATCGACGCCAGACGATAACGAAGCGCACGTGGGGTAATTCCTAATAAATCAGCAATTTTTGTTTTATTGCCCTGATATTTACGCATCAGGTCGGCAATATATTGATACTGCGCACTGCGGCCATGTTGTCCCAGATTATCGCTTTCCGTTAATTGCACACGGGGTTTCGGTTGCCATTCCGGCTCGCTCCATGAATCCGACTCAATTGACGGAAGTCCTAACGTATCGGGATAAATCACCCCATCACGATTGAGGATCATGCCGCGTTGAATGGCATTTTCGAGCTGGCGCACATTCCCCGGCCATGCATAGCTGAGCAATGCACGTCGTGATGATTCAGAAAGCTTGATATTTTTGACCAGAACCGTGGAGTACTTTTTGATAAAAGACTCCGCTAACGGGATAATATCTTCCATACGCTCACGCAGTGGCGGCATGGTCACTGGAATAACCGAGAGTCGGTAGTAAAGATCTTCTCTAAACCGACCTGCAGCGACTTCTTCCTCAAGATTTTTATTGGTGCAGGCAATCAGACGGAAGTTGAGTTTTATTAAACGATTGCTGCCTAAGCGCTCAACCTGCTGTTCCTGCAAGACACGCAATATCTTCGCCTGCAGTGCTAAAGGCATATCACCGATCTCATCGAGCAGTAATGTCCCATTATTGGCTAATTCCATTTTTCCCGGTACGCTCGCAATCGCTCCCGTAAACGCACCTTTGTCATAACCAAATAATGTCGCCTCAAGCATATTTTCAGGGATAGCCGCGCAGTTAACACCGATATAAGGCGCGTATTGGTCCTGTGAGAATGCAATAGAATGTATAAATTTTGCTACACATTCTTTACCCGTTCCCGTTTCACCATGAATAAGGACAGGAACATTAAAAGCAGCAATACGCTGGGCCAGAGAAAAGGCATTGATACTGGAAGCTGCTTCAGCAATAAGTTCAAACATGATTATCTTTCACTTAGAAGTAAAGTTAACATCCATTACGAGAAATATACAATTCATTCCAAAGCACAATCACCGAATAATATATATCGCTCGTGCCATGTTTTAATCTCATCCTTGCTCATGTTTTACCTCGCTTTCAAAGCGGGGTCTTACCCAAGACTAAACTCAAATAAGGTTTTTCCTAGAAAAAGACTACCACTGGTAGAGAAAACAATTCTGAATTAAAAGATAATAAAAATATTATTCATTACAAAACAATGAGATACACGAATATACGTTCAAAAAACGAGCGGCATGAATGAGGTGAAAAGCATAAACAAAAAAGCGACAACCACCACGGATATGCAATTAATTATTTTTTAATTATAGAACACTGACATTAATAACTTGCAGAATCAGGTGACAAATCATCTAATATCCAGCCCTACATCAGAGAGGATCGTAGGGGCGCATTTCATAGGTAATGGATTCCAACTATATAGGAATAGCGTCAAGGATGAGCAATAAATTAAATGGATTTTTTTATTCTTTGATAACTGCGGGATTTGATATCAATTCATCCGCCCCAAAAATTACAGCAGAGAAAGCGTACCATGCTGAAGTATAGTCAAACCCCCGGTATCTTTAAACTTGAAGGAAACCGGCTTGGACGTCCATATCATCGTCTGCCGACTATGTTTACGGGTAATTTTGATACAATTGAATCACATCTCGGAAACTATTTTCTGAAAAAACATCGCACAAATATAACACTCAAAAAAATACATTGTGAAATGGATGTTATAAATAAAAGCGCTGAATTATTAGTTTCTCAGGTCGGTCACCTGGCCTTTGATATCGATCGTTCATTATTGTTAATGCTGCTGGGTAATTTCTATGGATTGCCTTCATCTCTGGCGGAAGAAGAACCGCAAGATGATTTACCCACAAAGACAGAAACCAGACTGAAAAGCAGACTGGCGTTGGATATCAGTAATATCATTTTTAATAAAAACATCTCTGGTATTCCACTCACGCTTAAGCCTGACAGCAGTACGGTACAAACGCATTGGGCCTATCAACTTACTTTTATATTGGGCGATGACGAGAATTGCAGTTTTAGAATCCTGCTGGATGATTCACATACAGATTACATTCTGAACTTAATTCGTCGTAGCGAACACGGCGACAAAAAAAAGCAGATTGATAAGACCGATGCTGAAACGCGTAAAAAGACGCTGATCAAAGAAATTATTAATACGCTGCCGCTGACAATGAACGTAAAGATTGCAGAGATCCCGCTCAACGTTGCCGATCTGACAACAATTAAGCCGGGTGACATTTTACCCATTGCGATGCCTGATAGCTTCCCTGTTTATATCGGGAAATCCGAATTATTTAACGCCCTGATCGTAGAAGATAAAGACAAACTGTTTTTGTCCGAATTAACGAGTAAGACTGAGAAATCCTATGAGTAAGCAAGAAGATATTTTAGAGCAAGGTTTCGAGCTGGCTCCTGAAGCCACTCCCCCGGCTACGCCGTCAGTTGCCGAAACGCTGGTCGCGCGTTTAGAAGATCGTTTTTCCGAGTCCATGGCGTTGCTCAAACGCATTCCGGTGACGTTAACCCTGGAAGTCTCCTCCGTTGAGATCATGTTGTCCGATCTGCTGAATATTGATGATGACACCGTCATTGAGATGGACAAACTCGCGGGCGAGCCGCTGGATATTAAGGTGAATAATATCCTGCTGGGTAAAGCCGAAGTGGTTGTGGTCAATGAAAAGTACGGCTTGCGCGTCCTCGAATTCAATACGCATGAAATCAACGATCTGGCACCATGAAACTCGCGGCAAAATCCACGCTCATACTGGGTATCTCCCTACTCCTCCTTTCTCCCTTTGCCTGTGCGCAAGGGGGAGATATCCCGTTGTTGAATGTGATTTCGCACGGTAGTAGTCAGGAATACAGCGTAAAGATTCAGGTCCTGCTTCTGATGACGCTGGTCGGTATTCTGCCTACTCTGGTGCTGATGATGACCTGTTTTACCCGTTTTATTATTGTCCTTTCTCTGCTACGTCAGGCGCTGGGTCTGCAGCAAACGCCGCCAAACCGCATACTGATTGGGATCGCATTGTGCTTAACCATGCTGGTTATGCGTCCTGTCTGGATAAATATCTACGATCACGCGGTCGTGCCTTTTGAAAACGATCAGATCACGCTCCCGGACGCGCTAAGCACGGCGGCTTCACCGCTGAAACGCTTTATGCTGGCGCAAACCAACAAAAAAGCGATCGCGCAGATTATGGAAATCGCCGATGCAAAAGGAAATGCCGCCGATCAGGATCTCTCTATTGTCGTGCCCGCCTATGTTCTGAGCGAGCTGAAAACGGCCTTTCAGATCGGCTTCATGATCTACATTCCGTTCCTGGTGATCGACCTGATCGTGGCCAGCGTGCTGATGGCGATGGGGATGATGATGCTATCGCCGCTGATCGTTTCTTTGCCCTTTAAGCTCATGCTTTTTGTACTGATTGATGGTTGGGCGCTTACCGTTGGCACACTCACTTCCAGTATTCGCGGTCTGGGATTGGGCTAACGAGGGTCAAACATGTTAACCATTGATATGGCTGCAGATATTGTCGCCAGCGGCATAAAGGTCGTGATCATTTTAGTCTGCGTATTAGTCGTTCCCAGCCTGCTGGTCGGTCTGCTGGTCAGCATTTTCCAGGCGGTGACGCAGATTAACGAACAAACGCTCAGCTTTTTGCCCAGACTGATTGTCACCCTGGCGGTACTGGGTATTTGCGGGAAATGGATGATCGTCCAGTTGGACGACCTCTGCGTTCATCTGTTCACTCAGGCCGCCATTCTGGTGCATTGAAATGCGCGAAACAGACATCACGCAGCTAAGCAATCTGGTTTTGGGGATGTGGTTTCCCTTCGTGCGCATTATGGCGTTTATCCGCTACGTGCCGGTGCTGGATAACGCCGCACTGACGGTGCGTGTACGCATTATTTTGTCACTGCTGCTGGCTTTCATCATTACGCCGCTTATTCCGCATCCCATCCCCACCAGCCTGTTGTCGATGAACAGCCTCGTTCTGACCGCAGAACAGATCCTGTGGGGGATGCTGTTCGGTCTGATGTTGCAGTTCTTATTTTTAGCGCTGCAACTGGCTGGCCAGATCCTCTCCTTTAATATGGGAATGAGCATGGCGGTGATGAACGATCCCAGCAGCGGCGCCTCAACAACGGTGCTGGCGGAAATGATTAACATCTATGCGGTCATCTTGTTCTTCGCGATGGATGGGCATCTGCTGCTGGTGAGCATTTTATTTAAAGGTTTTAGCTACTGGCCGATTGGCAATGCGCTTCATCCGCAATCGCTTCGCACCATTTCTCTGGCACTGAGTTGGGTATTTGCTGCCGCCATGCTGCTTGCGCTGCCAACAACGTTCATCATGCTCATCGTACAGGGCTGCTTCGGCCTGCTTAACCGTATTGCTCCCCCGTTAAACCTGTACTCCTTAGGTTTTCCTATCAACATGCTGGCCGGATTGGTCTGTTTCGCCACCCTACTTTACAACCTGCCCGATCACTATCTGCACCTGGCGAATTTCGTCTTGCAACAACTCGACGCGCTGAAGGGGCACTATGGCGGATAGCAGCAGCGAAGAAAAAACAGAAAAACCCTCGTCGCAAAAACTTCGCAAAGCCAGACAAGAGGGGCAAATTCCGCGCTCAAAAGATATGGGGCTCGCCGCCAGTCTGTTTGCCGCGTTTATGGTGATTTCCAGCAGTTTCCCCTGGTATGAAGATTTTGTGCGTGAAAGCTTTACCAGCGTGCATCAGTACGCGCAGAACATTAATGACCCCGGCATCATCGGCCAGTTTCTCGAACACCATCTGCTGATTTTAGGGAAATTTATCCTCACGCTGTTACCGATGCCGGTCGCGGCCCTGTTTGCTTCGCTGGTGCCCGGAGGATGGTTATTTCTGCCGAAGAAAATTTTGCCTGACTTCAGCAAGCTCAGTCCGATAAAAGGTATCGGTCGCCTGTTTTCGACGGACCACCTTGTCGATACCGGAAAGATGACGATTAAAGCGCTCGTCTTGTTAGTCATGCTGTGGGTGAGTCTGCACAACAACTTTGCGGCCTTCCTCGGACTACAACAATTGTTCTTTAAACAAGCGATAACCGATGGTTTATCGCTTTACAGCAGCGTGATGCGTAACTTCGTCATCCTGTTTGTTTTCTTCGCGCTTATTGATGTGCCTTTGGCGAAAAAAATGTTCACCAAAGGGCTGAAGATGACCAAGCAGGAAGTAAAGGAAGAATATAAAAATCAGGAAGGTAAGCCTGAAGTTAAGGCCAGAATCCGCCGTTTGCAGCGCCAGATGGCGATGGGGCAAATCCGCAAAGTTGTCCCCAAAGCGGATGTCGTGATCACCAACCCGACGCATTACGCCGTGGCGCTCCAGTATGACCAGTCACGCGCCGCCGCACCTTTCGTTGTCGCGAAAGGAACGGATGAAATCGCGTTGTACATCCGCCAGGTAGCGGCGGAGAACAAGGTCGAAGTGGTTGAGTTTCCCAAGCTGGCGCGTTCTGTCTATTACACCACCCAGGTGAATCAACAAATTCCGTTTCAACTTTACCGGGCGATTGCCCACGTCCTGACCTACGTCCTGCAAATGAAACACTGGCGTGATGGTTCACAATCCCGCCCTTCACTGAACAGACATATTTCTATTCCAAAAGAGGTTCTTAAACTGGATGCCGAAAACAACTAAACAATTCATGGCGCTACTGCGCAACGGTAATATCGGCGTGCCGCTGGTTATATTGTCTATCCTGGCAATGGTGATCCTGCCATTACCTCCGGCTCTTTTGGATATTCTGTTCACCTTTAACATTGTACTGGCGGTGATGGTGCTGTTGGTGGCCGTTTCCACCAAGCGCCCCCTTGAGTTCAGTCTTTTCCCCACCGTCTTGCTGATCACCACCCTGATGCGATTGACGCTGAACGTCGCGTCTACACGTGTGGTATTGCTGCATGGGCATATGGGGGCAGGCGCCGCCGGTAAGGTCATTGAGTCCTTCGGTCAGGTCGTGATTGGCGGTAACTTTGTGGTCGGTTTTGTGGTGTTCATTATCCTGATGATCATCAACTTTATCGTGGTCACCAAAGGTGCGGAACGTATCTCTGAAGTTTCCGCTCGCTTTACGCTGGACGCCATGCCGGGTAAACAGATGGCGATCGATGCCGATCTGAATGCGGGGTTGATTAACCAGGCACAGGCACAAGCGCGGCGTAAGGACGTGGCAGGCGAAGCCGATTTCTACGGCGCAATGGACGGCGCGTCGAAGTTTGTTCGCGGGGACGCCATCGCCGGGATGATGATTCTGGCTATCAACCTGATCGGCGGTGTGTGTATTGGGATATTTAAATATGACTTAAGCGCTGAGGCCGCATTCCAGCAATATGTCCTGATGACTATCGGTGACGGCCTGGTCGCGCAAATCCCTTCCCTGCTGCTGTCTACCGCCGCGGCGATCATCGTCACTCGCGTGAGTGACAGCGGCGATATTGCCACCGACTTCCGTAGCCAGCTGCTGGCAAGTCCTTCTGTACTTTATACCGCCACCAGCATCATGTTCGTGCTGGCGGTAGTGCCCGGCATGCCCCACTTTCCGTTCCTGATATTCAGCGCCCTGTTGGGATTTACCGCCTGGCGCATGAGCAAACGTCCGAAGGTCGCCGATACCGAAGAAAAAAACCTCGAAACGCTGACCAAGACCATCGCCGAAACAACCGAGCAGCAGGTCAGTTGGGAAACCATCCCGTTAATCGAACCTATTAGCCTGAGCCTGGGTTATAAGCTGGTCGCACTGGTGGATAAATCCAAAGGAAATCCGCTTACCCAGCGTATTCGCGGCGTACGGCAGGTCATCTCAGACAGCAACGGCGTTTTGCTTCCTGAGATTCGCATCCGCGAAAACTTCCGGCTTAAGCCGACGCAGTACGCTATTTTTATTAACGGCATTAAAGCCAGTGAAGCCGATATCCCCTCGGATAAGCTGATGGCGCTGCCCTCCAGCGAAACGTACGGCGAAATAGACGGCGTTTTAGGCCACGATCCGGCCTATGGCATGCCTGTCACCTGGATTGCCCCGGCACAAAAGGCGAAAGCCTTAAATATGGGGTATCAGGTTATTGATAGCGCCAGCGTGATTGCGACACATGTGAATAAAATTATTCGCAGCTATATTCCCGATCTGTTTAATTACGATGATATTACCCAGTTGCATAATCGCCTCTCCTCCATGGCGCCTCGTTTGGCGGAGGATCTCAGCGCAGCCCTGAATTACAGCCAATTATTGAAGGTCTATCGCACGCTGCTTATCGAAGGCGTTTCATTACGCGATATCGTCACGATTGCCACCGTTCTGGTGGCCAGCAGCGCGGTGACCAAGGACCCGATTCTATTGACGGCGGATGTCCGGCTTGCGCTACGCCGTAGCATAACCCACCCGTTTGTGCGCAAAGGTGAACTGGCCGTCTACACGCTCAATAATGAACTGGAGAATTTATTGGCTAACGTAGTGAACCAGGCGCAGCAAAGTGGAAAAGTGGTGCTCGATAGCGTGCCCGTCGATCCGAATATGCTCAATCAGTTCCAGACGAATATGCCGCAAATTAAAGAACAGATGAAAGCGGCGGGTAAAGAGCCGGTTCTGTTGGTCGCACCGCAATTACGTCCACTGCTCGCCCGCTATGCACGCCTGTTTGCGCCAGGATTACAGGTGCTTTCTTATAATGAAGTCCCGGATGAGCTGGAATTAAAAATTATGGGGGCGCTGAGTTAACCTTAGCGGGGCGGTGTCATTAGCACCGCCCTTTTAATTACAGAATCGTGTTTTCCGTCAGAATACGGCGGGCGCCAAGATAATGGTCCTGCCAGAAAGCATCCGATAAATTGCTGACCCGGATAGTTTCTCCTGTGCGTGGAGATTCAATGAATTGCCCCTGCCCCAAATAGACGCCCATATGATCGGCAATATCCTGGGTGTGAATATGGAAAAACAGTAAATCGCCACGACGGAGATCGCGATGAGAAACAATTGTCGCCCGGCGATAGTGATACATTTCATTCGCTGTACGGGGCAGTTTCGCCGCCAGAATTTTATTGTAGGCATAAAAAATTAACCCACTGCAGTCAAATCCCTCATCCGGGCTGGTTCCTCCCCATTGATAAGGTTTACCCAGTTGCTGCTCAAGACGGTGGATCGCCACCTCGGTGATGTTATGCAAATGGTCGCTACTGAGAAAATGATCGTTCTCGGCAAGTTCCTGCCAGCGATGGTCACTGGCTTTTAGCGGACCAGGAAACCACTCCGGGTGCTGTTTAATCAGAACGCGGTTCTGCTGGCGTAGCGCCCTTTTACTCTGCGCATTGCCTTCCACCACGTAACTTGCCTGTTTTTTTAACTGCGTATGATACTGCTTCAGCAGCCGGGTGCGGTTACGCATACGCAACTGCGCCGCGTAACTTAAATGCGCGTCGGATAACGCAGGCTGAACTTTGGCGATAGACGGCATGGAGAGCACAATACACAAAGACAGCAGGCCCGGCAGAAGGCGTCGGGGTGCAGATGCAAAAGACATGAAAAAAAGAATACCTGATCAAACACGTTAACCGCAGTCTACGGCTATTGCCGATCAATCAGTTTTAATATTCGATTATTAAATAATTAATTTTTTAAATTCAGTATATTAGAAAGACAACATTCACCAGGCTCCGCGGATGACAGTCGCCAATAAATTACGCCAGTGTCTGACTGTCTTTAACCGCAATTTTCCGTATAAAGAGAAACTAAAGTGTAAACGCCGCACGAGAGACTTGCGAAAAACTCTCTTGGTGCTAATGTGAGCGCTCCAAAACCAGATTTTTCTGATTTGGGGACTCTTTTTGCCGTCCTGGCGTGTGTAACCGTTTTATCAAGGAATAAGCAGTATGCGTAAAATCGCATTTTTTCTTGCGATGCTTTTGATGCCGTGCGTCTCATTCGCTGGTTTGTTAAGCAGCAGTAGCCCGACCACGCCAATAAGCAAAGAATATAAGCAGCAATTGATGGGGTCCCCTGTCTATATTCAGATCTTCAAAGAAGAACGAACGTTGGATCTGTACGTGAAGATGGGTGAACAGTATCAATTACTCGACAGCTACAAGATCTGCAATTATTCCGGCGGATTAGGCCCTAAACAGCGTCAGGGTGATTTTAAAAGCCCGGAAGGTTTCTACAGCGTACAGCGCGGTCAACTCAAACCCGATAGCCGCTTCTATAAAGCGATTAACATTGGCTTCCCCAATGCCTACGATCGTGCCCATGGTTACGAAGGTAAATACCTGATGATCCACGGAGCCTGCGTTTCCGTCGGCTGTTACGCAATGACCGATAACGGCATTGATGAGATTTTCCAGTTCGTGACCGGTGCTCTGGTATTCGGACAGTCCAGCGTGCAGGTCAGCATTTACCCGTTCCGCATGACCGACGCAAATATGCAGCGTCATAAGTTTTCGTATTACAAAGATTTCTGGACGCAGTTAAAACCGGGATACGACTACTTTGAACAAACGCATAAGCCACCGACCGTTTCCGTCGTCGATGGCCGTTATGTCGTCAGCAAACCGTTGAGTCATGAAGTGGTGCAGCCGCAGCTGGCGTCAAACTACACGCTCTCCGAGACAAAATAATGCCCATTCGCCTGGCATAATCTTTTGCCAGGTTTCATTCCCTGTTAGCGGCTGAGTCGCGATCACGGTGACCACATCATTCGGTGTGGTCTGTGAGCTAAAATCGATTTCCACATCCTGATCCAGCAGCGTCGCCACACCGAATGGCGCACGACGCGTGATCCAATACAGGTTGGTCGAGCAAAAAGCCATCACATAGCGCCCGTCAGACAACAGCATGTTGAAGACGCCCTTTTCGCGTAATTCTCCCGCCAGCACAGCAATATATTTAAATACCGCCGTCATGTTGCCAGGCGTGCGCGGATAGCGTTCAGCCAGCTTGTGCAGGAGCCAGCAGAATGCCTTTTCGCTGTCGGTTTCGCCGACCGGCCGGAAATTACCGGTTTGTAGCGATTTATAGCCGTTAAGCTGCCCGTTATGCGCATAAGTCCAGTTGCGTCCCCACAATTCACGCGTGAAGGGATGCGTATTTTCAAGCGCGACTTCCCCTCGATTCGCCTGACGAATGTGGGCAATCACAGAACAGGATTTGATGGGATAATCTTGAACCAGTTTGGCGATGGGCGAATTAAAGCTGGGTTGCGGATCTTTAAATGTACGGCAGCCCTTACCTTCATAAAACGTAATACCCCAGCCGTCTTTGTGCGGCCCGGTACCTCCGCCGCGCTGAACCAGCCCGGTGAAGCTAAAGCAGATATCGGTTGGCACATTGGCGCTCATCCCGAGCAGTTCGCACATACATCACCCCCACAACTGCGGGGGCAATATGCCCCCGGCGAAGATTTACTTAACCATCTCTTTTTCGATGAGCTGAATCAGGATATGGATGACTTTGATGTGAATTTCCTGAATACGGTCAGCATAACCAAAGTGCGGAACGCGAATTTCGATATCCGCGGTACCAGCCATTTTGCCGCCATCTTTGCCGGTCAGGGTGATGACTTTCATTCCCTTCTCACGCGCAGCGGCAATCGCTTTGATGACGTTACCGGAGTTACCAGAGGTAGAAATGCCTAACAGGACATCACCTTCACGACCGACCGCTTCTACGTAGCGAGAGAAGACATAGTCGTAACCGAAATCGTTGCTGACGCAGGAGATATGGCTGACATCAGAGATAGCGATAGCCGGATAGCCCGGGCGGTTTTCGCGATAGCGTCCGGTCAGCTCTTCAGCAAAGTGCATGGCGTCACAGTGGGAGCCGCCATTACCGCAGGACAGAACCTTGCCACCCGCTTTAAAACTGTCTGCCAGCAGGACCGCCGCGCGCTGAATGGCGTGAATATTGGCGTCATCTTTAAGAAAATTAGCCAGCGTTTCCGCCGCTTCGCTCAGTTCGTTACGAATCAGATCCTGGTACATGAGGATATCCTTCAGCATGAATGTAAATGACAAGATGCAGTGTACCGGATAGCGCTACGAGCGAGAAGTACTGCCCTCAGGAATGCCAATGGCTTTTGCTTTTTTGTGCCGGTTAAACCCGCAACAATGTGAGCCTTGTTGTAATTATTTTGTAAAATTATTGATAAAAGAATTCACATACACTACAACCATATCATCACAAGTGGTCAGACCTCCTACAAGCAAGGGAGCTTTTCGTTATGATGATTTTGAGTGTTATCGCTACGGTTGTTCTGCTCGGCGCACTGTTTTATCACCGCGTGAGCTTATTCCTCAGCAGCTTAATTTTGCTCGCCTGGACGGCTGCGCTCGGCGTAGCTGGCCTGTGGTCGGTCTGGCTGCTGGTTCCTCTGGCCATTATTCTCGTCCCGTTCAACTTTACGCCGATGCGTAAGGCGATGATCTCCGCGCCAGTATTTCGCGGTTTTCGTAAAGTCATGCCGCCGATGTCGCGCACCGAGAAAGAAGCGATTGATGCCGGCACGACCTGGTGGGAAGGCGACCTGTTCCAGGGTAAACCTGACTGGAAAAAACTGCACAACTACCCACAACCTCGTCTGACAGCCGAAGAGCAGGCGTTTATTGATGGTCCGGTCGAAGAAGCCTGCCGTATGGCAAACGACTTCCAGATCACCCACGAATTAGCAGACCTGCCGCCGGAACTGTGGGCGTATCTGAAAGAACACCGTTTCTTCGCGATGATCATCAAGAAAGAGTACGGTGGACTGGAATTCTCCGCTTATGCGCAGGCACGTGTGTTGCAGAAACTCTCCGGTGTTTCCGGGATCCTGGCCATTACCGTGGGTGTACCTAACTCATTAGGCCCAGGTGAACTGCTGCAACATTACGGTACAGAAGAACAGAAAAACCATTATTTACCGCGCCTGGCGCGTGGTCAGGAAATTCCGTGTTTCGCACTGACCAGCCCGGAAGCGGGATCGGATGCCGGTGCGATTCCTGATACCGGCGTCGTCTGTATGGGCGACTGGCAGGGTCAGCAGGTGCTGGGTATGCGCCTGACCTGGAACAAACGCTATATCACACTGGCGCCAATCGCGACCGTCCTCGGCCTGGCGTTTAAACTCTCCGACCCGGAAAAACTGCTGGGTGGCGAAGAAGACCTCGGTATTACCTGTGCGCTGATCCCCACCTCTACGCCGGGCGTGGAAATTGGTCGTCGTCACTTCCCGCTGAACGTCCCGTTCCAGAACGGTCCGACGCTGGGTAAAGATGTCTTTGTGCCGATTGACTACATTATCGGTGGCCCGAAAATGGCCGGTCAGGGCTGGCGTATGCTGGTGGAATGTCTGTCGGTAGGCCGTGGGATTACTCTGCCGTCTAACTCGACGGGCGGCGTGAAATCCGTTGCCATGGCAACAGGCGCCTATGCGCATATTCGTCGCCAGTTCAAAATCTCTATCGGCAAGATGGAAGGTATTGAAGAGCCGCTGGCGCGTATTGCCGGTAACGCCTACGTGATGGACGCCGCGGCGTCGCTGATTACTTACGGCATTATGCTTGGTGAAAAACCTGCGGTGCTGTCAGCTATCGTGAAGTATCACTGTACTCACCGTGGGCAACAGTCAATCATCGATGCGATGGATATCACGGGCGGTAAAGGCATCATGCTTGGCGAAAGCAACTTCCTGGCGCGCGCTTACCAGGGCGCACCGATCGCCATCACCGTTGAAGGCGCAAACATTCTGACCCGTAGCATGATGATCTTCGGTCAGGGCGCCATTCGCTGCCATCCGTATGTTCTGGAAGAGATGGCGGCAGCGCAGAAGAACGACGTGAACGCGTTCGACAAACTGCTGTTTAAACACATTGGTCACGTCGGCAGCAATAAAGTACGCAGCTTCTGGCTTGGTCTGACTCGCGGGTTAACCAGCAGTACGCCAACCGGCGATGCGACAAAACGTTACTACCAGCATTTGAACCGTCTGAGCGCCAACCTGGCATTACTCTCTGATGTGTCCATGGCTGTGCTGGGCGGTAGCCTGAAGCGTCGTGAGCGTATCTCTGCTCGTCTGGGTGATGTGTTAAGCCAGTTGTACCTGGCCTCTGCGGTACTGAAACGTTATGACGATGAAGGCCGTAATGAAGCCGATCTGCCGCTGGTTCACTGGGGCGTGCAGGATGCGTTGTACAAGGCTGAACAGGCAATGGACGACCTGCTGAAAAACTTCCCGAACCGTTTTGTTGCCGGCTTGCTGAATGTGGTTATCTTCCCTACCGGTCGCCACTATGATGCGCCTTCTGACAAACTGGATCATAAAGTCGCGAAGATTTTGCAGCTACCGAGCGCCACCCGCTCTCGTCTTGGTCGTGGTCAATACCTGACGCCGAGCGAGCATAACCCGGTCGGTTTGCTGGAAGAGGCGTTACTGGACGTGATTGCAGCTGATCCTATCCACCAGCGTATCTGTAAAGAGTTGGGCAAAAACCTGCCGTTTACCCGCCTGGATGAACTGGCTCGCAATGCACTGGCTAAAGGGCTGATTGATAAAGATGAAGCAGCGATTCTGGTGAAAGCGGAAGAGAGCCGTCTGCGGAGTATCAACGTGGATGACTTTGAACCTGAAGCACTGGCGACTCAGCCGGTAAAGTTGCCAGAGAAAGTGCGTAAAGTCGAAGCCGCATAAGTTATACGTGAAAATGAAGCCGGATCGCGGTTACGCCTCCGGCTTCATTCATTACCGTTGTTTCCCTACATCGTCGAGCGCTTCGAGTACAGGGCTGAGTAAATAGCTCAATAGCGTTCGCTTCCCGGTCTTCACTTCAGCAGTGACCTGCATTCCCGGTTCAAGCGCCATTTCCACGCCATTAATACGCAGTGATTTCTTATCCAGTTCAATGGTGGCTTTATAAACTAACCCCAGATCTTTATCTTCGGTCGCATCGGCAGAAATATGATTTAACTGCCCCGGCACCCAGCCAAAACGGGTAAAGTCAAAAGTGTCGATTTTGACCGTGACTTTTTGGCCCGGTTGCAAAAAACCGATATCGCTATTACTTACCATCACTTCTGCTTTGAGCGTTTCGTTTTCAGGTACGATGCGTAAAATTTCCTGTGGCGCATCGACCGCCCCGCCGCCATCGCGAAATATCAACCCGTCGACAATGCCACTCACCGGCGCTCGCAAAGTATATTGCGCCATTTGCGCCGTCAGTTCCTGCTGTTGTTTCTCCAGCACCCGGTTCTCATGTTCTTTATCCGACATCTCCTGCTGTGCGCCCTGAATTTTTTCGGCCACGCTGGCCGCGTATTCCGTCTCTGCCTGCCGGTAACTGACATCCATTTCAATTAATCTGGCTTTCGCGCTTTCCAGGGTATAGCGAGCTTCGGTTAGCTGCTTTTGCTTTTCTAACATGCTATCCCGGCTAGTGAGTTGCTTATGATGTAGCGTCACCAGCGCCTGATGCTGTTCCTGATAGATTGGCAGCAGATGTTCATACTGCGTTTTTTGGGTTTCGTATTCATTTTTTTGCGCGCTAATCACCGCCATTCTGTCTTGCAGTACGGCTTTTTGTTGGCGATCGTTTTCGATCTCCGCGCTTAATTGATCCGAAAGTAGCCGGGAGAGCGCGAGGTCCTCCTGGAAATAGCTATCCGGCAGACGGCTTTCAGCTTTATCCTCCTGAAAATGCTGGCAAAGCAAGGTTACACGCGCAATGTGAAAACGGTTAATTTTCTGCCGCAGAATATTTTCTTCCAGGCGCGCTCTCAGGGAGTGACTGTTGAGGATAATTAACGCCTGACCTTTTTCCACATGCATTCCGTCACGAACCAATACACTTTCCACCTCAGCCAGAACCGCACTACTGACGGGGCGGGACAATTCGCTAACGACGATTTTCCCGCGTGTGACGGCAACAACATCAATATGGCCGCAGGCAGACCAGATCACCGCGGTCACTAACATCGCCATAACGACCCATAATAAAATACGCCCGGCTGGCGAAGGGGGCGTTTCCTGTATTTCGAGGATTGCGGGTAAAAACTCACGATATTTTTGCTGATTCATACCGCTTCCTCCTGAAGCGCATGCAAGCGGGCATATAAACCTTGTTGTTCGAGCAATTGCTGATGCGATCCCTGCTCTGCAATCTTGCCCTTTTCCATAACAATAATGCGATGTGAAGGACGTAAGGCTGATAAACGGTGCGCAATAATAAAGACGGTCCGGTTACGGCAAATTTCTGCCATATTGTTCTGGATAATATGTTCAGATTCATAATCCAGCGCACTGGTCGCTTCATCAAAGATTAATATTCCGGGGTTAGACATCAGAGCACGCGCAATACCAATACGCTGTTTTTGCCCACCGGAAAGCCTGCTGCCTTGTTCACCGACCGGCGTATCGTAGCCAAGCGGAAACTCACTGATAAATTCATGCGCCCCCGCAAGCGTGGCGGCTTTAATAACAGATTCGAGCGATGCTTCCGGCACCGCTAAGGCAATATTGTCACGAATAGAGCCGCTAAACAGTTGCGTTTCCTGAAGAACCACGCCAATTTGCTGTCGTAGCCAGTGTGGATCGGTCTGCGCGATATCAATGCCATCAATAAATATTTGCCCGCTTGTAGGACTGCATAGCCGCTGAATAAGACGTGTCAGGGTGCTTTTTCCCGATCCCGATCTTCCGGCGATCCCAATAATCTCACCGGGTCTCACCGCCAGCGTGACGCCATCAATCACCGGCGCATTTCCTGTCTGCCAGGTAAATACGACGTTGGAAAGTTTGATCGCCCCTTTAATTTCTGCCAGAGAGGTGCTGTTTTCCTGATGCTCAGTCGGAACGTTGAGAATATCCCCTAATCGTTTAACGGAGATGGTCACCTGTTGAAAATCCTGCCATAGCTGAACCAGACGTAAAACAGGGGCTGTGACCTGGCCGGAAAACATATTAAAAGCGATAAGCGCGCCGACGGTTAACTCCGCATTAATCACTTGCTGTGCGCCGTACCAGAGGATGGCCACGCTGGTAATTTTGCTGACAAAACGGGAGATCTGGCTGGCGATATTGCCTAAGTTTTGTGTTTTAAAACAGCTTGTTACGAAAGTCGCAATCTGTTCGTCCCAACGCCGGGTCATCAGGTTTTCTACGGCTAAGGCTTTTACTGACTCAATGCCTGTCAGGCTTTCAACCAGAAAGGCCTGATTCCTCGCCCCCTGCTTGAACTGCTCGTCCAGTCGTTTACGCAACACGGGGGTAATAGCTGCAGAAAGAATGACATAGGGGATCAGCGAGGCCACCACAATGAGTGTCAGGGGGAGGCTATAAAATGCCATTACCGAGAAAAAGACCAGGGTGAAGAGCAGGTCTAGGCACAGCGTCATCGCGCTTCCGGTCAGGAACTCGCGTACGGTTTTCAGTTCATGTACGCGCGCCACAATCACCCCTGCCTGCCGTTGCAGGAACCAGTTCATGGGCAGCGCCAGAAGGTGGCGATAAAGCAAGGAACTTAATGTCGCATCAATGCGTTGCGAAGTGTGGGCAAGCTGGTAGCTGCGTAGTCCATCGAGGATCACATCAAATAACGAAACAAAAAGCATTCCCAGCGCCAGTACATCAAGCGTGGTGAGACTCTGGTGCGTAAGCACTTTATCCACCACGACCTGAAAAAACAGTGGCGTAACCAGTGCCAGTATTTGAATAAAAAATGAAGCCATCAAGACTTCACCGATTAATTTTTTATAGCGCCAGAAGGCATCGGCAAACCAACGTAAATTAAACTCGGTGCTAATTCTTTCTAACGAAAAACGCCGTGCGAATAAAAAACCAGGATATGTTACCCCTGCCTCAGGCGTATATATTTCTGGCGCCGCACGCTCGTCCGCCTGAATAAGCCAGTTCCCCTCACGGGAAGCTAAT
The DNA here is from genome assembly GCF_945906775.1 of Citrobacter sp. Marseille-Q6884. NCBI lineage: Bacteria > Pseudomonadati > Pseudomonadota > Gammaproteobacteria > Enterobacterales > Enterobacteriaceae > Citrobacter > Citrobacter sp. Marseille-Q6884. The sequence goes on along the minus strand of NZ_CAMDRE010000001.1, from coordinate 2,049,247 downwards.
AGTATGACATACCCCCGATCTGGCAGTGCCACCAGCGCAGGGAAAACCATACTATCCTTTACGCGTAACCGCTTAAATTTCTGGCACTTTAATCCGGTTTTACGCACGGCGCGAACAAACTGAGTCGGAAGATCGTGGAGCCCATCGACCGCAAACTCTTCCTGAAGCGAAGGAATATTCACGGCAATACCGTAGTAACGCGCGATAAAAGAAAATCCGCGCCAGACATGTTGATCAATTGCTGACATTAAAAAACTCACATCCCTGAGAAAATTGCCGCTGGCGTTAACCAGCGGCTCCGGTTACATATGCATCAATGAATGGGGTGACGTCCGGGAAGTTGAAAGCACAGGCATATTCCCCATCGTGCTCTCTTCATCACCATCGTCGCTCGCCATAAAAGCCGCCATCTGCTCACGCACACGTTGTAACGGCACGGGAGTATCGGCCGGGTCGGAGATAGGGAGCGGGATGTTATCCACGGTATGGTTCAGAATATCCTGCGGCTGCCAGTCAGTACCGTCGGCAAAGGTGATGTGCTCAACCTGATATCTTGCTGAATAGAAGAAATCGCTTATCGTGACGCTGTCTGTACTTTCCGCGAAAGTGATGACCAGATTGTTGCCTTTGCGCTGCACGATGGCGTTTTCTGCCTGCAGACCTTCGCCAAAACGCAGGGTATCAATGTTGCCGCTGTTGCTGCTGCCTTCAGTGATGGTGTCCTGACCATCACCGGCGTTGAAGAGATAGGTGTCACTTCCCGTATCCCCGTACAACCTGTCGTTACCCGCGCCGCCTTCCAGTACATCATTCCAGGAGCCTGCATTCAGAACATCATTACCCGCACCGCCATGTAACTCATCATCACTTGAGCCACCTGTCAGCCTATCGTCGCCATCATCACCGTAGAGTTTGTCTGCAGCATCACTGCCCGTCAGGGTGTCACTGCCACCAGCGCCGTGAATTTCACTACCAGTACTGAAGGCCAGGAACGCCTCATCTTTATCAGACCCGGTCTGCAACATGCGCTCAACCGTGGCAACATCCCAGACAGTACCGTCAGCAAAGATGATCTCCTCAACCTGGTGTTTAGGGGACGTTATGTAATTTGTGATAGTCACCTGATCCGGGCTGTCATTAAACGTGATCACCAGGCTACCGCCGCTACGCGTCAAAATGACGTTTTCAGCCAGCAGACCTTCGCCAAACCGCAGGGTATCAATGTTGCCGCTGTTGCTACTGCCTTCGGTGATGGTGTCCTGTCCATCGCCGGCGTTGAAGAGATAGGTGTCACTTCCCGTATCGCCGTACAACCTGTCGTTACCCGCGCCGCCTTCCAGTACATCATTCCAGGAGCCTGCATTCAGAACATCATTACCCGCACCGCCATGTAACTCATCATCACTTGAGCCACCTGTCAGCCTGTCGTCGCCATCATCACCGTAGAGTTTGTCTGCAGCATCACTGCCCGTCAGGGTGTCATTGCCACCAGCAGCGTGGATTTCACTGCCTGCGCCGAAGGCCACCAGTTTTTGATCGTCTTCGCTCCCGGCCAGCAATATGCTTTCAACCGCGGCAACATCCCAGGCAGTACCGTCGGCAAAAATAATCTGCTCGACTTGGTTATTAACGGAAGAGGCATAATTGATAATGGTCACCAGGTCATCGCTGCCTTTAAAGCTAATCACCAGATTATTACCGCTACGCTGCAGGATGGCATTTTCTGCCAGCAGGCCTTCGCCAAAACGCAGGGTATCAACGTCACCGTTGTTACTGCTGCCTTCGGTGATGATATCCTGACCATCGCCGACGTTAAAAAGGTAGGTATCGCTGCCAGAGGCACCTTTCTGGTTATCGTTCCCGGCTCCACCAGCCAGCAGGTCGTCGCCAGTTCCTGCGTCCAGAAGATCGTTTCCCGCGCCACCGTGCAGTTCATCATTACTGCTGTCGCCCGTCAGCGTATCGTTGCCTTCATCGCCATACAGCTTATCTACTCCGGCGTTACCTTTCAGGGTGTCATTACCACCAGCACCATGAATTTCATTGCCTCCTGAGTAGGACTGCAGCGTCTCGGCTGACTCTGTTCCAACAAGCGCCATCTCTTTCATCTTCTGGGTATCCCAGACGGTACCGTCGGCAAAAACGATCTCGTCCACCCGGTAACGTTTGTTTTCTATATAGAAAAAATCATCCAGTGTTACAGTGTCCGGACTGTCACGGAAGGTCACCACCAGATCTTTACCGCTACGACGCAGGAGGATATTTTCCTGCGAAATGCCCTCACCAAGCAGCAGCCGGTCAACGTCATCACTGTCGGTGAACTTTTCGACTATCCGGTCCTGACCATCACCGACATTAAACAGGTAGGTATCACTCCCGGAGTATCCCTCCAGATAATCATTACCTGTGCCGCCAACCAGCAGATCATTGCCACCATTACCCTTCAGTTTATCGTTGCCTTCATCACCGTAAAGGCGATCTGCCCCTGTATCCCCTTTCAGGTAGTCATCACCGCCCGCACCATGAATCTCGGTACCAGGCGAGTAGGCCACCAGCGTCTGTGCCTCATCCGTACCGGCAATCAGCATCGCTTTTACAGTTTCAATATTCCAGACAGTCCCGTCGGCAAATACTATTTCTTCCACCCGGTAGCGTCTTCCTTCGCAGAAGAAATAACTATCGAGGGTCACGCTGTCCGCACTGTCACGGAAACTGATTAACAGATTGTCGCCGCTGCGTTGCAGAATGGCATTCTCTGCCAGTAAGCCTTCACCAAAAATAAGCCGATCAAAGTCATTATCGAAACTGTACTTTTCAACAATGCGATCTTGCCCGTCACCTGCGCTAAAAAGGTAAGTGTCGCTGCCGTAATCTCCCCTCATATAATCGTTGCCCGTTCCACCTACCAGGACATCATTACCACTTCCACTACTCAGACTATCGTCACCGGCACCGCCCCATAGATAATCAGCATTATCATTACCATACAGGGAATCAATATTATCGGTACCAACGGTGATGTTTTCTGAAATACCAATACGCTCACGTACGTCATTAAATTGAGGGACATAAACGAATTTATTATTGAAAACTTCAGAGATTCGCATAAAATGTTCGTAGTCAGTTTTCTTCAGTTCTGCAAGACGAGACTCAAAGGCATCAAAATTAAGTGTTAAACCATTCTTCTCTGCATTCGGGGCGAGTTTAATCAGGGAAAATTCTTCAGCATAAAGCGTTTGAGCCAGCAAACTGGCTTCAATATAAGCCACAAAGTTATCATATTCTACTTCAAGTAGCGATGCAGCCTCTCGATAAGGGTTAACGGATCCGTTAACTCTGTTTTTATATTTCACTCCTGCAGCCACTTCAATTGCGGCCAGATGTCTGGCATCAATATCTTCACCTCTGCTATTTACTGGCACGTCGGAAACACCAGCCCAGATAAAGACGATTTCATCGAGTAATGCGTTCGACTCTGCGCTTCCCGGGTCTGCGACGTAACGTTCAGCGAGTGCCTGAAGTTCAGGGTTATGGGTCATGGCAGTATATAAATCCGGCATATTGCCGAAGCCACGGATATAAGGGAGTTCAAGAATTTCTTTTGAAATCACGACATTCATATCATACGTTGTAATGCCGTTATTTATGTTAAACCAGACATCCGCCGAATTATGTACAGAACCATCATCCATAGTAATGGTACTTGTCTGCTTATGCGCATTTCCCTGCGCGTCGACATAATCGGATGACTGGTATCCTGTCGTTATTTCCGCCACGCTGACTTCATCGAGTGAAAGCAATTCGCTCTCATCAACCAGGCCATTGCCATTTTTATCCTGCCAGACTTTTAACTGCTGCCAGGCTGAATCAAGATTGTTTATCAGACCGTCCCTGTTTTCATCCAGTTCTTTTAGGGCCTCATAACCATTTTGCGCCAGCTTACCGTTTATTAGCCGTGTATTGTTGCCAAAGAGCTCACCACCGGTGTCAATACTCCCGTCATCATTTCTATCCAGTACCAGTAATCCGTCATCTTTCCCCACCCATCCTGTATTTTCGGCAAAGCCATTGCCATCATGGTCAAAAAAGGTGTAGTTCTGCGATGATGTTGTCTCAATGCCATCGCCATCAAGATCAAGGATGATTGGACTTCTGGCATCGGCAGGTGGACCAAGGGGATCGGGGCCTCCCATCTTACCCCTATCCTTATCTCCGTTTCCGTTTCCGTTTCCGTTTCCGTTTCCGTTTCCACCTTCGCCCCTGTATTCACTTGGTGGAATATTGTCTGGCGAATTTTCTGACGCGTCTCCAGTTGGGGGTAGGTACATTGTTCCTGTTTTAGGGTCCCGCAGACCATTTTTATAAATATTATCCATAATACCTTTGGCAAGCCCTCTTCCTAACAGGCCGCCAATACCGGTTCCCTCAACAAAATTATATACTGCGAGAGCGAATCCTACCTGTCCCAGGGCGCGTGATTCTACGAGAGGGGCTATTTCACCAGCAATGGTCCCCACGAAATCAACCCAGTCCCCTAATGTCGCTTCGCCTTTCTCATATATATCCAGGAACTTTACGATCGAGGCGGATGAGCCTAATTTCTCAGCCAAAAACTTGATTTTTTCTATAGGAAGGGGCGCATCCACGCCCATTGAGAAACTCGCTGCGTTAACAGAATCAACTATAGCTTTTGAAATGTTTTCAATTTTTTCGTAGAACGACGATTTAGAATCGTTATTATGTGAAGAATCATTCAAATAATTTCCATTCATTTTTGGCCCCGGGTATTGTAACGTTGTACTTTATTGCTATCTATATTCCATTGAGACAGCACATAACATCACCAGAAACAATAAATTAAGATGTGTCCTTTATAATTCATAAATAAAACAAATAATAAAACACGACAAATGATTACTCCTGGCAAAGAATTAAGAAATATAACACCTAACCGCAATTAGTTAAACGTTTAACATTTTATATATTAACTGTATATTTAAACAAAAATGATAGGGGAAATATATAACAACACTTACCTTATAAACTTATGGGTATGATTAATTAGTTCTTAACTGGAATATAATTATGCTTCCACTAGAAATTGTTATTAATGTTTTATATCCCCGATAAATATTGCCGCTGGCGTTAACCAGCGGCTCCGGTTACATATGCATCAATGAATGGGGTGACGTCCGGGAAGTTGAAAGCACAGGCATATTCCCCATCGAGCTCTCTTCATCACCATCGTCGCTCGCCATAAAAGCCGCCATCTGCTCACGCACACATTGTAACGGCACGGGAGTATCGGCCGGGGCGGAGATGGGGAGCGGGATGTTATCCACGGTATGGTTCAGAATATCCTGCGGCTGCCAGTCGGTACCGTCGGCAAAGGTGATGTGCTCAACCTGATATCTTGCTGAATAGAAGAAATCGCTTATCGTGACGCTGTCTGTACTTTCCGCGAAAGTGATGACCAGATTATTGCCTTTGCGCTGCACGATGGCATTTTCTGCCTGCAGAGCTTCGCCAAAACGCAGGGTATCAATGTTGCCGTTGTCGCTACTGCCTTCGGTGATGGAGTCCTGACCATCGCCTGAATTGAAGAAGTAAGTATCGCTGCCAGAGCCACCTTTCAGGCTATCGTTCCCGGCTCCACCAGCCAGCAGGTCGTCGCCAGTTCCTGCATCCAGAAGATCGTCTCCCGCGCCACCGTGCAGTTCGTCATTACTGCCGTCACCCGTCAGCGTATCGTTCCCTTCATCGCCATACAGCTTATCTGCGTCGGTAAAACCTCTCAGCGTGTCATCCCCGCCCGCGCCGTGAATTTCATTGCCGCCGGTGTTCGCCTGCAGAGTCTCGGCGGCCTCTGTTCCAACAAGCGCCATTTCTTTCATCTTCTCGGTATCCCAGACAGTGCCGTCGGCAAAAACGATCTCGTCCACCCGGTAACGGTTGTTTTCTTTATAGTAAAAATCGGCCAGTGTCACAGTGTCCGTACTGTCACGGAAGGTGACCACCAGATTGTTGCCATTACGACGCAGAAGGATATTTTCCTGCGATATTCCCTCTCCAAGCACCAGCCGGTCGACGTCAGTGGTATAAGTGAAGTTCTCTGTTATCCAGTCCTGGCCATCCCCGGCGTTGAACAGGTAGGTATCGCTGCCGGTACCACCGTTCAGGTTATCGTTACCCGTTCCCCCGTGCAGTTCGTCATTACTGCCGTCGCCCGTCAGCGTATCGTTCCCTTCATCGCCATACAGCTTATCTGCGTCGGTAAAACCTCTCAGCGTGTCATCCCCGCCCGCGCCGTGAATTTCATTGCCGCCGGTGTTCGCCTGCAGAGTCTCGGCGGCCTCTGTTCCAACAAGCGCCATCTCTTTCATCTTCTCGGTATCCCAGACAGTGCCGTCGGCAAAAACGATCTCGTCCACCCGGTAACGGTTGTTTTCTTTATAGTAAAAATCGGCCAGTGTCACAGTGTCCGTACTGTCACGGAAGGTGACCACCAGATTGTTACCATTACGACGCAGAAGGATATTTTCCTGCGATATTCCCTCTCCAAGCACCAGCCGGTCAACGTCAGGGGTGTAAGTGGAGTTCTCTGTTATCCAGTCCTGGCCATCGCCGGCGTTGAACAGGTAAGTATCGCTGCCGGTACCGCCGTTCAGGTTATCGTTACCCGTTCCCCCGTGCAGTTCATCATTACCATACCCGCTGTTGAGAGTATCGTTGCCATCGTCGCCGTAGAGTTTGTCTGCAGCATCACTGCCCGTCAGTGTATCGTCGCCACCAGAAGCGTGGATTTCGCTGCCTGTGACGAAGGCCACCAGTTTTTGATCGTCTTCAGTCCCGGCCAGCAACATGCTTTCAACTGCGGCAACATCCCAGGCAGTACCGTCGGCAAAAATAATCTGCTCGATCTGGTTATTTACGGAAGAGATATAATTGACAATGGTCACCTGGTCATCGCAGCCTTTAAAGCTAATCACCAGGTTATTACCGCTGCGTTGCAGGATGGCATTTTCTGCCAGCAGGCCTTCGCCAAAACGCAGGGTATCAATGTTGCCGTTGTCGCTGCTGCCTTCGGTGATGGAGTCCTGACTATCGCCAGCATTGAAGAGGTAAGTATCGCTGCCAGAGCCACCTTTCAGGTTATCGTTCCCGGCTCCACCAGCCAGCAGGTCGTCGCCAGTTCCTGCATCCAGAAGATCGTCTCCCGCGCCACCGTGCAGTTCATCATTACTGCTGTCGCCCGTCAGCGTATCGTTGCCTTCATCGCCATACAGCTTATCTGCTCCGGTGTAACCTCTCAGCGTGTCATTCCCGCCCGCGCCGTGAATTTCATTACCTCCTGAGTAGGCCTGCAGTGTCTCGGCGGCCTCTGTTCCAACAAGCGCCATCTCTTTCATTTTCTGGGTATCCCAGACGGTACCGTCGGCAAAAACGATCTCGTCCACCCGGTAACGGTTGTTTTCAATATAGAAAAAACTATCCAGTGTCACAGTGTCCGTACTGTCGCGGAAAGTAACCACCAGATTGTTACCATTACGACGCAGGAGGATATTTTCCTGTGAAATGCCCTCACCAAGCACCAGCCGGTCAACGTCATTGTCGGAAGTGAAATGCTCCTTGATCCAGTCCTGACCATCACCGATATTGAACAGGTAGGTATCGCTGCCGTAGTATCCCTCCAGATAATCATTACCTGCGCCGCCAGCCAGCAGATCGTTGCCGCTATCGGCGATGAGGCTGTCATTGCCTTCATCGCCGTACAGACGATCGGCACCTTTATCCCCCTTCAGGTAGTCATCACCACCCGCGCCATGAATCTCGGTACCAGGCGAGTAGGCCACCAGCGTCTGTGCCTCATCCGTACCGACAATCAGCATCGCTTTCACAGTTTCAATATCCCAGACGGTGCCATCGGCAAATACAATCTCTTCCACCCGGTAGCGGTTACCTTCGCAGAAGAAATAACTATCGAGGGTCACGCTGTCCGCACTGTCACGGAAACTGATTAACAGATTGCTGCCGCTGCGTTGTAGAATGGCATTCTCTGCCAGTAAGCCTTCACCCAAAATAAGCCGATCGACATCATTGTCGCCAGTGAATTGCTCCTTGATCCAGTCCTGACCATCACCGATATTGAACAGGTAGGTATCGCTGCCGTAGTATCCCTCCAGATAATCATTACCTGCGCCGCCAGCCAGCAGATCGTTACCGCTATCGGCGACGAGGCTGTCATTGCCTTCATCACCGTACAGATGATCGGCACCTTTATCCCCTTTCAGGTAGTCATCACCGCCCGCACCATGAATCTCGGTACCAGGCGAGTAGGCCACCAGCGTCTGTGCCTCATCCGTACCGACAATCAGCATCGCTTTCACAGTTTCAATATCCCAGACGGTGCCATCGGCAAATACAATCTCTTCCACCCGGTAGCGGTTACCTTCGCAGAAGAAATAACTATCGAGGGTTACGCTGTCAGCACTGTCACGAAAACTGATTAACAGATTGTCGCCGCTGCGTTGCAGAATAGCATTCTCTGCCAGTAAGCCTTCACCAAAAATAAGACGATCGACATCATTGTCAGAAGTGAAGTGCTCCTTGATCCAGTCCTGACCATCACCGATATTGAACAGGTAGGTATCGCTGCCGTAGTATCCCTCCAGATAATCATTACCTGCGCCGCCAGCCAGCAGATCGTTACCGCTATCGGCGATGAGGCTGTCATTACCTTCGTCACCGTAAAGACGATCGGCACCTTTATCCCCTTTCAGGTAATCATCACCACTCGCACCATGAATCTCTGTACCCGGTGAGTAGGCCACCAGCGTCTGTGCCTCATTCGTACCAACAATCAGCATCGCTTTTACGGTTTCAACATTCCAGACGGTGCCGTCCGCAAATACAATTTCCTCCACCCGGTAGCGGTTTCCTTCGCAGAAGAAATAACTATCGAGAGTCACGCTGTCCGTACTGTCACGGAAGCTGATTAACAGATTGCTGCCGCTGCGTTGCAGAATGGCATTTTCTGCAAGTAAGCCTTCACCAAAAATAAGCCGGTCAATATCATCACTGTTAGTGATCTTTTCGGTTATCCAGTCCTGGCCATCGCCGGCATTAAACAGGTAGGTATCACTTCCATAGCCTCCTTCCAGATAATCATTACCTGTGCCGCCAGCCAGCAGATCGTTACCGCTATCGGCGATGAGGCTGTCATTGCCTTCATCGCCGTACAGACGATCGGCACCTTTATCCCCTTTCAGGTAGTCATCACCGCCCGCGCCATGAATCTCTGTACCCGGTGAGTAGGCCACCAGCGTCTGTGCCTCATTCGTACCAACAATCAGCATCGCTTTTACGGTTTCAACATTCCAGACGGTGCCGTCGGCAAATGCAATCTCTTCCACCCGGTAGCGGTGACCTTCGCAGAAGAAATAATCATCGAGAGTCACGCTGTCCGTACTGTCACGGAAGCTGATTAACAGATTGCTGCCGCTGCGCTGCAGAACGGCATTCTCTGCCAGTAGGCCCTCACTAAAAATAAGCCGGTCAATATCATCACTGTTAGTAAACTTTTCGGTTATCCAGTCCTGGCCATCACCGGCATTAAACAGGTAGGTATCACTCCCGTAGTTTCCCACCAGATAGTCATTCCCCTTTCCCCCCACCAGGATATCATTACCATTTCCACTACTCAGACTATCGTCACCTACACCGCCCCATAGATAATCAGCATTATCATTACCATACAGGGAATCAATATTATCAGTACCAACGGTGATGTTTTCTGAAATACCAATACGCTCACGTACCTCATTAAATTGAGGGGCATAAACGAATTTATTATTGAAAACTTCAGAGATCCGAATAAAACGCTCATAGTCCGTTTTTTTCAGTTCTGCAAGACGAGACTCAAAGGCATCAAAATTAAGTGTTAAACCATTCTTTTCTGCATTCGGGGCGATTTTAATCAGGGAAAACTCTTCAGCATAAAGCGTTTGAGCCAGCAAACTGGCTTCAATATATGCAGCAAACTCATCATATTGCTTTTCAAGCATCATCGCTGCATCTATATAAGGGTCAACTGATCCGTTAACTCTGTTTTTATATGTCACTCCTGCAGCGACTTCAATTGCGGCCAGATGTCTGGCATCAATATTTCCACCTCTGCTATTTACTGGCACGTCGAAAACACCAGCCCAGATAAAGATGATTTCATCGAGTAATGCGTTCGACTCTGCACTTCTCGGGTCTGCGACGTAACGTTCAACGAGTGCCTGAAGTTCAGGGTTATGGGTCATGGCAGTATATAAATCCGGCATATTACCGAAGCCACGGATATAAGGGAGTTCAAGAATTTTTTTTGAAATTACGACATTCATATCATACGTTGTAATGCCGTTATTTATGTTAAACCAGACATCCGCCGAATTATGTACAGAACCATCATCCATAGTAATGGTACTTGTCTGCTTATGCGCATTTCCCTGCGCGTCGACATAATCGGATGACTGGTATCCTGTCGTTATTTCCGCCACGCTGACTTCATCGAGTGAAAGCAATTCACTTTCATCAACCTGGCCATTGCCATTTTTATCCTGCCAGACTTTTAACTGCTGCCAGGCTGAATCCAGATTATTTATCAGACCGTCCTGGTTTTCGTCCAGATCTTTTAGCGCCTCATAACCATTTTGTGCCAGCTTACCGTTTATTAGCCGCGTATTGTTGCCAAAGAGTTCGCTGCCGGTATCGATATTACCGTCATCGTTTCTATCCAGTACCAGCAATCCGTCATCTTTCCCCACCCATCCTGTATTTTCAGCAAAGCCATTGCCATCATGATCAAAAAAGGTGTAGTTCTGCGATGATGTTGTCTCAATACCATCACCATCAAGATCAAGGATGATTGGACTTCTGGCATCGGCAGGTGGACCAAGGGGATCGGGGCCTCCCATCTTACCCCTATCCTTATCTCCGTTTCCGTTTCCGTTTCCGTTTCCGTTTCCACCTTCGCCCCTGTATTCATTTGGTGGAATACTGTCTGGCGAATTGTCTGGCGAATTTTCTGACGCGTCTCCGTCTTCGATTAACGCCAGGTATATTGCTCCTGTCTCAGGATCCCGCAGGCCATTTTTATAAATATTATCCATAATACCTTTGGCAAGCCCTCTTCCTAACATGCCGCCAATACCGGTTCCCTCGACAAAATTATATACTGCAAGAGCGAGCCCTACCTGTCCCAGGACTCGAGATTCTACGAGAGGGGCTATTTCACCAGCAATGGTCCCCACGAAATCAACCCAGTCCCCTAAGGTCGCTTCACCTTTCTCGTGTATATCAAGGAACTTTACGATCGAGGCGGATGAGCCTAATTTCTCAGCCAAAAACTTGATTTTTTCTACAGGAAGGGGCGTATCCACTCCCATTGAGAAACTCGCTGCGTTAACAGAATCAACTATAGCTTTTGAAATGTTTTCAATTTTTTCGTAGAACTTAGATTTAGAATCATTATTCTGTGAAGAATCATTCAAATAATTTCCGTTCATTTTTGACCCCGGGTATTGTAACATTGTATTTTATTGCTATCTATTTTCCATTGAGACAGCACATAACATCACCAGAAATAATAAATTAAGATGAATCCTTTATAATTCATAAATAAAACAAATAATAAAACACGATAAGTTATTACTCCTGGCAAAGAATTCAAAAATATAACATCTAACCGTAATTAATTAAACGCCTAACATTTTATATGTTAACTGTATACTTAAACAAAAATGATAGGAGAAACATATAATAACACTCACCTTATAAACTTATCAGGGCATGATTAATTAGTTCTTACCTGGAATATAATTATATTTTCACAAGAAATTGTTATTAATGTTTTATATCCCCGATAAATATTGCCGCTGGTGTTAACCAGCGGCTCCGGTTACATCTGTATCAATGGCTGGTCGATGGCGCATCTGCCGGGGCAGTGATGGGTGGTGGGATGTTGCCCATGGTATGATCCAGAATATCCTTCGGCAGCCAGTCTGTACCGTCTGCAAAAGAATCTGCTCAATCTGATGATTAGTGGAAGAAGCATAACTGGTGATTGTTACATGATCATCACTGCCTTTAAAATTAATCACCAGATTATTACTGAAAAGCGAGGTAAGCGCCCTATGCAACATATAAATAATCGGGTTCTTCACCCTCGACTATTTATAGTTAAATGCATCCGGGTGATTCTCCAGGCTGCCACTTAATGCTGCAAACAGGACCGTTTTACCATCAATAGATAAGGCATCACTCACATTCATCCAGGTCAGTTTCTCCTGGGTGGTATTTTCATTGACCACCGAGAGCACACCTGACATCTGCTGAGACTTCTCTGACCACAGCACAGCAACACGTTCTGCACCGCAATCATGTGGCTTACAGGCACTCAAAACCTGCCAGGACTCATCACCCAGAATAACGGTTTTGGCCGGAGAGGACGTTCCACCCTTACTGACCCACGCCGGTAGTTTATGCCCCTTCACCATTTGATTAAATGCCGTCCTGGTTGCCTCATTTTTTGCCAGGTCACTGACGGTTAAATCACTTTGTGCCAGTGCGCTTGATGTCACCATCAGGGCTGCAATCGCGGTAATTACCTTTAACATCATTCCTCCCAAACTTATCCTTTCTTATCGCTTGCCACGAGAAGTGTGGGCGGCAATGCGGAAAATGCAAATCAGTGATGTCTGATAAGCTCTTTTTTTATCAAAATATTCCGCAGAACAGCAACGTCCTGATAAGGTGTTAAAGTTAAAAAATAGCCCGTCAAACAGGAGTCAATCGCCGTGCCTGGTTTAAAGATTACCCTTTTGCAGCAACCGCTGGTGTGGATGGACGGCCCGGCAAACCTGCGTCATTTTGACAGACAACTGGAAACCATTACCGGACGCGACATCATTGTGTTACCCGAGATGTTTACCAGCGGATTTGCCATGGAAGCGGCAACCCAATCAATGCCACAGGACGGGGTTGTCAGCTGGATGATTGCCAAAGCGCAGCAGACAAATGCCCTGATAGCAGGCAGTGCTGCAATACAGTCGGAACGGGGCCCGGTAAATCGTTTTTTACTGGTTGAACCTGAAGGTTCTGTGCATTTCTATGACAAACGCCATCTGTTTCGCATGGCGGACGAACATCAATATTATCAGGCAGGTGAAGAGCGGGTGATCGTTGAATGGCGTGGCTGGCGTATTCTACCGCTGGTCTGCTACGACCTGCGTTTCCCGGTATGGTCGCGCAATCGCAACGATTACGACCTGGTTCTGTATGTCGCAAACTGGCCCGCTCCGCGCTCGCTTCACTGGCAGGCACTGCTTACCGCACGAGCGATTGAAAACCAGGCTTATGTAGCAGGATGTAACCGTGTTGGCACGGATGGTAATGGACATCATTACCGTGGCGACAGCCGGGTAGTGAATCCGCAGGGAGAAATCATTGCGACTGCAGAGCCCCATCAGGCAACACGGATCGATGCTGAACTGTCGCTAGCGTTATTGCGCGAGTATCGGGAGAAATTTCCCGCCTGGCAGGACGCCGACATCTTTTCGCTTCAGAGATAAACTTCTCTCCCGTTACGGAATATTTTTTCGTGGCGGGATTGTTTCACTCCGTAACCAACCGCAAAACAAATTCGCGTGGCGACATGCCTTCAGCAACGTATTCTGCAATAGATAATCACTCGCCGCTGGCGGTGGGTAGATACTGTCAATAATTCCCTTATCAGGATCTCTACATGAAGAACTTCGTACGTATGACTTTGCTGGCCGCGACCCTGGCTGGCGCCTCTTTTAGCACGCTTGCATCCAATGTATCCAACGTTCCTGCACCTGCCCAGGATCCGGTCGTACAACGCCTTAAACTGAGCAACGACCAGGTCTCTCAGATCAAAAAACTGCACCAGCAGCTTGAAGATAATATTAGTCAGATTTCAGTGAAGGACGTCAAAGACGGCGCGCTGATTGATGTTATCAAGTCAGGGAAATGGGATGACGCGGCGGTGAAACACCAGCTTGCCGCATTCGGCAATATCGAACAACAGGCGCGTTATTATCGGGTGAAATACTACTTTGACCTGAACAAAGTCCTCACGCCAGAGCAGCGTCAACTGGTTCAGAAAGATATCGCCCAGACACTGAGCGAATAAGGACAGAAGCCCTCAATAATGCGTTATTGCGGGCTAATATTTTTATGCAGGGCTAAAACGACGAAAGCCTGAATCATTTCTGATTCAGGCTTTCTGAATAGTGGCGGAATGGACGGGACTCGAACCCGCGACCCCCTGCGTGACAGGCAGGTATTCTAACCAACTGAACTACCACTCCGCGTTGTGTTCCGCTTGGGAACGAAGCGAATATTACGGTTTGCCTCACGCCTCGTCAACGCTTTTTCTCACTCTTTTTAATCGTTTGCTGCAAAAATCGCCCGAATGGCCATTTCTCTACTGTAAATGCGTAAACTATGCACGCCAGAGGCAACTTCCGCCTTTCTTCTGTACCAGGTCGAGGCGCGATTCATGGGCCGCTAACTCTTCATCAGTGGCAAAAACAACGCGTAACTTACTGGACTGCCGCACAATGCGCTGAATGCCTGTGTCCCCTTGCTGCTGGCTGTCACCTTCCATTGAAAATGCCATCGTTGTCTGCCCGCCCGTCATCATCAGATAAACATCGGCCAGAATCTGGGCATCGAGCAATGCGCCGTGCAATGTACGTTTGCTGTTGTCTATCTCATAACGCGAGCACAGTGCATCAAGACTGTTACGCTTGCCGGGGAACATTTTCCTCGCCAGCGCCAGGCTATCCGTGACTTTGCATATCGCGTTCGTTTTCGGGATATCACGATTGAGCTTAGCAAACTCATAATCCATAAAGCCGATATCAAACGATGCGTTATGAATGACCAGCTCCGCACCGCGGATATAGTCCAGAAACTCATCGGCGACATCGGCAAAAACAGGTTTATCAAGCAGGAATTCGTCCGCAATTCCATGTACACCAAACGCTTCCGGGTCCACCAGCCGATCCGGTTTCAGGTAAACGTGGAAGTTATTGCCCGTCAGGCGGCGGTTCACCACTTCGACCGCACCGATCTCAATAATCTTGTGGCCTTCGTAGTGGGCGCCAATCTGGTTCATACCGGTGGTTTCGGTATCGAGGACGATCTGTCGTGTAATTCCAGTGCTCATAGCGGTCATTTATGTCAGACTTATCGTTTATATCGATCTCTAAAACAGGAAGTCTACCAGAGATGCTTAAACAGGTAGAAATTTTCACCGATGGTTCTTGCCTGGGAAATCCAGGGCCTGGTGGTTATGGGGCAATTCTACGTTATCGCGGGCGGGAAAAAACGTTCAGTGAAGGATACAACCTCACCACCAATAATCGTATGGAATTGATGGCGGCAATTGTTGCGCTGGAAGCATTGAAAGAACAGTGCGAAGTGGTACTCAGTACCGATAGTCAGTACGTACGCCAGGGCATTACCCAGTGGATCCACAACTGGAAAAAACGCGGCTGGAAAACAGCTGATAAAAAACCGGTAAAAAATGTCGATCTCTGGAAACGTCTGGATACTGCTCTGGGCCAGCACCAGATCAAATGGGAATGGGTAAAAGGTCACGCAGGACACCCGGAAAACGAACGCTGTGATGAACTCGCGCGCGCGGCTGCGATGAACCCGACTCAGGATGATGTTGGATATCAGGTTGAAGCTTAAGCGTCCGGTTTGCGATATTGCCGGGTTGCCCCCACGGCCTGGCGGATACGCGCTTTGTTTTTATTTTGTTTCATGGGGTTAAGCGTAAGCGGAATCGTTCGCTTGCGCGCAACAACGAGTTGCATGCATCCCAAAGCGGGAACATGCGCACTTAACATTTTCCCACCCTGCTTTTTCCAGGGCAAAACATGAAAACGGCTATAGTGCAGTACTTCAAAATTCAACAAAGAGAGCCAGTCCATTTGGCGCATCAGTGTAAACATCCTGCTGTTATAGGGCGATGTTTTGCGTAATACCGGCACCAACTTACGCAACCCCATCAAACTTATTGGATTGAATCCGCTCAATATCAACCAGCCATCATCGATGAGCACGCGATCGGCTTCCCGCAGTAATCGATGAGGATCGGCACACCACGGCAACGTATGCGCCAACAAACAGACATCGACAGATTTATCGGCAAAAGGCAGTTGTAAAGGATCAGCCAGCACCTGCATCGGCGAACCTTGCGTGGAAACATTTACCTGATGAGAAACGGCGCACGCTTCGGAATTGATTTCTGCGCTTAAATTGCCAATCTTAAGCAGATGAAAACCGTACATTTTTGCGAACCACGGATTAAGCTGATGCTCCAGCGCCTCACGATAGTGCTCGCCCCAGGGCAAATCATCCCAGCTAACGGGCGCTACGACAGTTTGAGGGATCCTTGCCGGTTTCATCACGACCTTCCGTTACGCATTGAGAGGTAATTTATGAATCTTAACAGTATTCCCGCATTTCAGGACAATTACATCTGGGTCCTGACAAATAATGAAGGCCGTTGTCTGATTGTCGACCCTGGCGAAGCAGCTCCGGTGCTAAACGCCATTGCAGAGCATAACTGGGTGCCCGAGGCCATTCTCCTCACCCATCACCACCAGGATCACGTTGGTGGTGTGAAAGAGCTTGTGCAGCGTTTTCCACAAATTGTGGTTTACGGACCGGCAGAAACACAAGATAAGGGAACGACACACATAGTCGAAGATGGCGATATTGCTCTCGTTTTAGGGCATGAATTTCGTGTATTTGCCACTCCCGGTCACACTTTAGGACATATCTGTTACTTTAGTCATCCTTATCTGTTTTGCGGAGATACTCTCTTTTCTGGCGGCTGCGGCAGACTGTTTGAAGGCACGGCCGCACAGATGTATCAATCACTTAAAAAAATAAGCGCACTCCCTGATGACACATTAATATGTTGCGCACATGAATATACTTTAGCAAATATGAAGTTTGCATTAAGCATTCTCCCGCACGATTCGTTCATAAACGAATATTATCGTAAAGTTAATGAGTTACGCGTAAAAAAACAAATGACACTACCCGTAATTCTGAAAAATGAACGACGAAATAATCTTTTTTTAAGAACGGAAGATATTGATTTAATTAATGAAATAAACAAAGAAACAATATTGCAACAACCTGAAGAGCGTTTTGCCTGGTTAAGGTCAAAGAAAGATACGTTCTGACAATTCCGGGTTGCCTTTTGAAAACTTCGCCGTTATGATCGGTCGTCTTTTAAGCAACTATTGACACACACATGAAGGCAAAAGCGATATTACTCGCCTCTGTCCTGCTTGTTGGGTGCCAGAATACTGGTAACGTCCAACAACACGCACAGAGCCTTTCTGCAGCTGGTCAAGGGGAAGCAGGAAAGTTCACAAGCCAGGCGCGATGGATGGACGATGGGACGTCTATTGCAGCCGATCAAGATTTGTGGGCTTTCATTGGTGACGAGCTAAAGATGGGAATTCCGGAAAACAACCGGATTCGCGAACAGAAACAGAAGTATTTACGTAATAAGAGCTATCTCCACGATGTAACTTTACGGGCAGAGCCGTATATGTACTGGATAGCCGGGCAGGTTAAGAAACGTAACATGCCTATGGAACTGGTACTACTACCCATAGTGGAGAGCGCTTTTGATCCTCACGCGACGTCTGGCGCCAATGCCGCAGGTATTTGGCAGATCATTCCGAGCACGGGGCGCAATTATGGTTTAAAACAGACTCGCAATTATGATGCACGTCGCGACATTGTGGCTTCCACCACTGCCGCACTGGACATGATGCAGCGTCTGAACAAGATGTTTGATGGCGACTGGCTGCTGACCGTGGCTGCTTATAATAGCGGTGAAGGTCGTGTGATGAAGGCAATCAAAGCGAACAAATCGCGTGGTAAATCCACCGATTTCTGGTCGCTCCCTTTGCCTCAGGAAACGAAGCAGTACGTACCTAAAATGCTGGCATTGAGTGATATTCTCAAGAACAGCAAGCGCTATGGCGTGCGTCTGCCTACCACAGACGAAAGCCGCGCATTGGCACGAGTGCGCCTGAACAACCCGGTTGAGATGGCTCAGGTTGCCGATATGGCGGGTATTTCCGTTAGCAAGTTGAAAACCTTCAATGCTGGCGTGAAAGGCTCGACGTTGGGTGCCAGCGGTCCGCAGTACGTGATGGTGCCAAAGAAGCATGCAGAGAAGCTGCGTGAATCTCTGGCGTCAGGCGAAATTGCAGCCGTACAGTCAACGCTGGTTGCGGATAACAGTCCGCTGAGCAGCCGTAGTTACACCGTCCGCTCTGGCGATACGCTTTCCGGCATCGCTTCACGTCTTGGCGTGAGTGCGAAGGATCTTAAGCAGTGGAATAATCTGCGTGGGTCCACCCTGAAAGTAGGCCAAAGCCTGACGGTAGGCGCGGGTACCAGCGCGCAACGGCTGGCTAAAAACAGCGATAGCATCACCTATCGTGTGCGTAAAGGCGACTCGCTTTCAAGCATCGCCAAACGTCACGGGGTTAACATTAAAGATGTGATGCGCTGGAACAGCGATACGGCTAATCTGCAACCCGGCGACCAGCTGACGTTGTTTGTGAAAAACAACGGCATGCCGGACTCCTGATAGCATCGTAAAAATTAAGGCACTGGTTTCCCCCCAGTGCCTTTTTTGTTTATCCCGCTTTATGTGCCTCAAGCATGATCGTATCGCTGGTGAATGAACCGTCCTCCCGTAACTCAAAATACGCCTTCACTTCAGAAGACGCACTCTCCTGGTATGTACGGATAGCCTCTGTCAGTACGGCGGGTGTACGCATTCTGGAAACCCAGGAACTGAACTCCAGCGGCAAACGATCAGTTAACAGCGTGTCAGTAATCAAGCTCGCGTCATTTATCATGGAGAGCCACTCACCGCTGGAATAATCGCGTACATGTGAGGTATCGCGCAGCGCTTCCACGGTTTGCAGCCAGATATCGCGCACAGGATGTCCAGGAGACATGACGTCCATTACAATAACTATTCCGCCGGGTTTCAGTACGCGATTCACTTCCCGCAGCGCCTTCCCGACATCATGCCAGTGATGTGCAGAATAACGGCTAATCACGACATCAAAGGTGCCGTCCTCAAACGGCAGGCTTTCTGCATACCCCTGCCGGGTGGAAATATTTCCTAACCCTTTCTCTTTTGCCGCCTGCGTGACCACTTCAAGCATCTGAGAAGATAAATCATAGGCCACCACCCGTTTCACATTCTGTGCAGCAATAAAGCTGGCATGCCCCGCACCACATCCCATATCCAGTACGTTTGCCTGAGGAAAATCAGACAGACGCTCAGCCAGTCGCTGTAAATCGCGTCCTGATGCGTGTACAGCGCTGGTTAAATAGGCCTTGGCCTGGGAGCCAAACTGTTTCTCGACGTTGTCATGATGGGAGTGCGTTGTCATTGTGTTGTCCTTCGGTTGTTGTGAAAGATAAAGGGCAGCACCACCACAGGCCTGCCCCACGGCAGACCTGACACACCTTTATTGTTCAGGTTTGCCGGGACTAAATTCAACGAGTAGCGGATTGTGGTCAGATGCGCGTGTAACCAGAACAGAGGCTTCACTCACATTCAAACCACGATAAAACACGAAATCGAGGGGACGACCAAATGCACGTCGGCGTTGATCGTCGGTAAAACGAACCTGCCGCAAGGACATTTCGCGGGCAAATCGGTACAGTGCATTCATACGCCGACGGCTCCAGGCATTGAAGTCGCCAGCCATAATCACCGGGCCACTGTGATGGGCAATCTGATCGCCAATGGGAAGTAACTGCTTACTGTAAACATCCACGCCGAGACTGAAGTTAACAGCATGGATATTTACCACCATCAATAAGCGCGAATCAGGCAGTGGGTACACCGTCACCAGTGCCGATTTTGCCAGCCGTAAAATCGGCTCACGCTCGCGCAGAGGGCAGCAGTAAACAGGATGTGCGGCTGAAAGCGTCATGACGCCAGAAGGATGTTGAGGTAATACAAAGGCGGGAACCTGATCGGCAGCAAGATAGTTAGCGGTCGCAAACTGCACCAGTTCAGGCGTGGTTTGCGCTTCCTGTAATAAAACCAGATGCGCATCTTTGCCAAAATTTTTCAGCACCGACAGCCATTCTGCCCGCTGCTGTTTAAAAATATTCCACACCAGGACGCGAATGCGATCTTCGCTGCTTAACGGAACGCCTGCCGGTAATGCCTGGCCAATATGCGCAAACGATCCTGGCGGTAAAATTCGCTCAACGGGTTGTCCGGCAACATAGCGCATGGCATAGGTGTTTTTTCGCACTTTAGACTTTCAAACCTCTGTAACGTCAACCAGCCCGCAACCGGACTGGTTCTTCTGTTATAGGGATTTTAGCACTCACTTTCAACGGACAATTGCAGTTTGTTTTGTAAGTGGGTACTTACATCAGCGATTTACCCCAGCGCAACATGTGCGGGTTTATCAAGACGTCCGCTAACGCCCATCAGCAAGAAAGCCCCCAGCACGATCAGTGCGCCAATCCATGGGGTTTGTGCTAACCCGTAGTGCTCTACCGTCTGCCCACCAATCACGGAACCCAGTGCAATGCCAATATTAAACGCCGCAATGTTTAGTCCTGATGCCACATCCACCGCATTTGGCGTGAATTGCTCCGCTTTCTGCACCACGTAAACCTGTAAACCCGGTACGTTGCCGAAGGCAAAGATCCCCATTACCAGTATCGTTGCCAGTGCAGCATATTGCGTGGAAGACGTGACCTGGAAGACCATCAACAGAACAAACAGGGCGGCAAAAATAAACTTCAGCGCAGGAACGGCACCATGCTTATCCGCCAGCCTTCCTCCCCAGATATTCCCAATTGCCACAGATACGCCATATCCCAGTAAGATCCAGCTAACTGCAGCGGGCGAGAAACCAGCCAGATCCTGCATCATCGGCGCCAGGAAGGTAAACGCGGTAAAGACACCACCGTAACCCAGAGCCGTAACGGCATAGATGAGCAGAAGACGAGGATGCGTTAAGACTTTAACCTGGTCACGAAGGCTGGCGGCAGCACGGCCCGGAATATTTGCCGGGATCAGTAACTGGCTGCTAATCAGCGCAATGACGCCTAACAGTGATACCGCAAGGAAAGTTTCACGCCAGCCAAAGTGCTGCCCAATGAATGTTCCCAGTGGAACACCCGTTACCAGCGCTACCGTTAATCCACCAAACATAATGGCAATTGCAGAGGCAGCTTTCTCCTTGGGTACCAGACTTGTCGCGATGGTAGAACCAATCGAGAAAAACACGCCGTGTGCCAGGCCGGTCAGCAGACGGGCAACGATCAATGTCGTATAGCCAGGTGCCTGCCAGGCCAGCAAATTACCGGCAGTGAACAACACCATTAACGCAACCAACAGCTGCTTACGCGGTAAGCGTCCGGTCAGGGCAGTCAGCACCGGCGCGCCAATCGCCACACCAAGTGCATAGATAGAAACCAGCATCCCCGCAGAAGGCAAAGAGATCGCCAGCTGTTCCGCAATAGTTGGTACCAGACCGACAATGACAAATTCAGTCGTGCCAATAGCAAAGGCACTTATTGTCAGCGCAAATAAAGCGAGAGGCATAAATAACTCCATATCATCAGTAATCAGATGACACGCAGTATGCCGGGATGTTTTAATGACAAAAATATCCAAAATCTCAATATAATTTTGCTTCAGGTGCAAAAATGAAAGCAACATCCGAAGAACTCGCGATTTTCGTTGCTGTCGTGGAAAGCGGCAGTTTTAGCCGTGCTGCGGAACAGCTGGGACAAGCCAATTCCGCTATCAGTCGGGCAGTGAAAAAACTGGAAATGAAGCTGGGTGTCAGCTTGCTCAATCGAACAACCCGACAGCTGAGTTTGACTGAAGAGGGTGAACGCTATTTCAGACGCGTCCAGTTGATACTGCAGGAAATGGCCGCGGCAGAAACTGAGATTATGGAATCTCGTCATACTCCACGCGGTTTACTGCGCATTGATGCGGCAACACCGGTGATGTTGCATTTTCTAATGCCGCTTATCAAACCGTTTCGTGAACGTTACCCGGAGATGACATTATCGCTGGTATCTTCAGAGACATTTATCAATCTTATTGAACGCAAAGTAGATGTGGCTATACGCGCGGGGACACTGACTGACTCAAGCCTGCGTGCACGCCCGCTCTTTACCAGCTACCGGAAAATGATTGCCTCACCAGAATATATCGCCCGATATGGTAGACCGCAAAATGTTGAAGAGCTTAAACAGCACGTGTGTCTGGGGTTTTCTGAACCAGTCTCACTCAATACCTGGCCCATTGCCTGTCGCGACGGGCAGCTCCATGAGGTTGAATGTGGGTTGTCCTCCAACAGCGGTGAAACGCTGAAGCAGCTTTGTCTGAGCGGAAATGGTATTGCCTGTCTTTCAGATTATATGATTGATAAGGAAATCGAGCAGGGTGAACTGGTAGAGCTGCTAGCCGATAAACGCCTGCCGGTTGAGATGCCCTTTAGCGCCGTCTATTACAGTGACCGGGCCGTCAGCACACGCATTCGTGCATTTATCGACTTTTTAAGTGAGCATATTAAAACAGCTCCCGCAGGAGCTGTGAAAGAGGGTTAATGCAACACGGGATGTTCCGTGATCAGTCCCACTCGGGAGCCAGACCTTCCGGGCTGACCAGGCGATCGTTGCAGTCCAGTGCCGCGATCGCTTTTTTATCTTCACTGTCCAGATGCAGTTCCAGCGCCAGCAGGTTACTTGCCAGATTCTCTCGTTTGGTCGAAGAAGGAATGACGGAATAGCCCTCCCCCATTGCCCATGCCAGAATAACCTGAGCCGGAGTCGCATTATGTTTAGCCGCAATGCGGGCAATGACTTCATCCTTCAGAGCCTTACCGTAAGCCAGCGTCATGTAAGAGGTGATATGGATACCGTGCGTTTTTGCCCAGTCAACAACCTTATGGCTCTGCAGATACGGAGACAGCTCAATCTGGTTGGTTGCAATGTTCTCCGCACCCACGGCAGCAATAGCTCTTTCCATCAAGGGGATAGTGAAGTTAGAGATACCAATTTCACGGGTCAGCCCCTGCTCTTTGGCTTCGAGTAATGCTTGCATAAACTCTTCAACAGAAACGGCATCATTTGGCGATGGCCAGTGGATCAGCGTCAGATCAACATAATCCGTACGCAGTTTTTTCAAGCTCTCTTTCAGGCTCGGGATCAGCTTGTCCTGACCCAGATTCTCAGTCCAGATCTTGGTGGTGATATATACTTCGCTGCGTGGCACACCGCTTTCTGCAATCGCCTGACCCACTGCGGCTTCATTATCATAGATTTGTGCAGTGTCGATGGCACGATAACCCAGCTCAAGAGCCGTTTTAACGGAAGCGATAACAACGTCGTCTTTCAGGCGAAAAGTGCCTAATCCAAATGCAGGGATAGCCATAAATTCCTCTTTTTAATCACAGGGTTCGTTAATGAGGAGGATTATGACCTTCAGATTATTAGAGAAAAAGTGTGTAAAACGCAGAGGATTTTTGCGAATTTGGCAATAATTAAATCGCAGACAAAGAAAAAGCCCTGAGCGTTAGCTCAGGGCTCTTAATAAGTGGCGGAACGGACGGGACTCGAACCCGCGACCCCCTGCGTGACAGGCAGGTATTCTAACCAACTGAACTACCGCTCCACCGGATTTTTCTACAACCACCGGCATATACCGGTTACTGCTTAATTTGATGCCTGGCAGTTCCCTACTCTCGCATGGGGAGACCCCACACTACCATCGGCGCTACGGCGTTTCACTTCTGAGTTCGGCATGGGGTCAGGTGGGACCACCGCGCTACAGCCGCCAGGCAAATTCTGTTATTAACCCGCTTACCGCCGGTTAATTTTATCTGTATCAGGCTGAAAATCGTCTTCTCTTTCGCCAAAACATCTTCGGCGTTGTAAGGTTAAGCCTCACGGTTCATTAGTATCGGTTAGCTCAATGTATCGCTACACTTACACACCCGACCTATCAACGTCGTCGTCTTCAACGTTCCTTCAGGAGACTTAAAGTCTCAGGGAGAACTCATCTCGGGGCAAGTTTCGTGCTTAGATGCTTTCAGCACTTATCTCTTCCGCATTTAGCTACCGGGCAGTGCCATTGGCATGACAACCCGAACACCAGTGATGCGTCCACTCCGGTCCTCTCGTACTAGGAGCAGCCCCCCTCAATTCTCCAGCGCCCACGGCAGATAGGGACCGAACTGTCTCACGACGTTCTAAACCCAGCTCGCGTACCACTTTAAATGGCGAACAGCCATACCCTTGGGACCTACTTCAGCCCCAGGATGTGATGAGCCGACATCGAGGTGCCAAACACCGCCGTCGATATGAACTCTTGGGCGGTATCAGCCTGTTATCCCCGGAGTACCTTTTATCCGTTGAGCGATGGCCCTTCCATTCAGAACCACCGGATCACTAAGACCTGCTTTCGCACCTGCTCGAGCCGTCACTCTCGCAGTCAAGCTAGCTTATGCCTTTGCACTAACCTCCTGATGTCCGACCAGGATTAGCTAACCTTCGTGCTCCTCCGTTACTCTTTAGGAGGAGACCGCCCCAGTCAAACTACCCACCAGACACTGTCCGCAACCCGGATTACGGGTCCACGTTAGAACACCAGCCATTAAAGGGTGGTATTTCAAGGTCGGCTCCATGCAGACTGGCGTCCACACTTCAAAGCCTCCCACCTATCCTACACATCAAGGACCAGTGTTCAGTGTCAAGCTATAGTAAAGGTTCACGGGGTCTTTCCGTCTTGCCGCGGGTACACTGCATCTTCACAGCGAGTTCAATTTCACTGAGTCTCGGGTGGAGACAGCCTGGCCATCATTACGCCATTCGTGCAGGTCGGAACTTACCCGACAAGGAATTTCGCTACCTTAGGACCGTTATAGTTACGGCCGCCGTTTACCGGGGCTTCGATCAAGAGCTTCTCCTTACGGATAACCCCATCAATTAACCTTCCGGCACCGGGCAGGCGTCACACCGTATACGTCCACTTTCGTGTTTGCACAGTGCTGTGTTTTTAATAAACAGTTGCAGCCAGCTGGTATCTTCGACTGATTTCAGCTCCACGAGCAAGTCGCTTCACCTACCTATCAGCGTGCCTTCTCCCGAAGTTACGGCACCATTTTGCCTAGTTCCTTCACCCGAGTTCTCTCAAGCGCCTTGGTATTCTCTACCTGACCACCTGTGTCGGTTTGGGGTACGATTTCGTGTTACCTGATGCTTAGAGGCTTTTCCTGGAAGCAGGGCATTTGTCACTTCAGCACCGTAGTGCCTCGTCATCACGCCTCAGTGTTAGAGTGAACCGGATTTACCTGGAACACACACCTACACGCTTAAACCGGGACAACCGTCGCCCGGCCGACATAGCCTTCTCCGTCCCCCCTTCGCAGTAACACCAAGTACAGGAATATTAACCTGTTTCCCATCGACTACGCCTTTCGGCCTCGCCTTAGGGGTCGACTCACCCTGCCCCGATTAACGTTGGACAGGAACCCTTGGTCTTCCGGCGTGCGGGTTTTTCACCCGCATTATCGTTACTTATGTCAGCATTCGCACTTCTGATACCTCCAGCAACCCTCACAGGCCACCTTCAACGGCTTACAGAACGCTCCCCTACCCAACAACACATAGTGTCGCTGCCGCAGCTTCGGTGCATGGTTTAGCCCCGTTACATCTTCCGCGCAGGCCGACTCGACCAGTGAGCTATTACGCTTTCTTTAAATGATGGCTGCTTCTAAGCCAACATCCTGGCTGTCTGTGCCTTCCCACATCGTTTCCCACTTAACCATGACTTTGGGACCTTAGCTGGCGGTCTGGGTTGTTTCCCTCTTCACGACGGACGTTAGCACCCGCCGTGTGTCTCCCGTGATAACATTCTTCGGTATTCGCAGTTTGCATCGGGTTGGTAAGTCGGGATGACCCCCTAGCCGAAACAGTGCTCTACCCCCGAAGATGAGTTCACGAGGCGCTACCTAAATAGCTTTCGGGGAGAACCAGCTATCTCCCGGTTTGATTGGCCTTTCACCCCCAGCCACAAGTCATCCGCTAATTTTTCAACATTAGTCGGTTCGGTCCTCCAGTTAGTGTTACCCAACCTTCAACCTGCCCATGGCTAGATCACCGGGTTTCGGGTCTATACCCTGCAACTTAACGCCCAGTTAAGACTCGGTTTCCCTTCGGCTCCCCTATTCGGTTAACCTTGCTACAGAATATAAGTCGCTGACCCATTATACAAAAGGTACGCAGTCACCCCATAAAGAGGCTCCCACTGCTTGTACGTACACGGTTTCAGGTTCTTTTTCACTCCCCTCGCCGGGGTTCTTTTCGCCTTTCCCTCACGGTACTGGTTCACTATCGGTCAGTCAGGAGTATTTAGCCTTGGAGGATGGTCCCCCCATATTCAGACAGGATACCACGTGTCCCGCCCTACTCTTCGAGTTCACAACACATGCACTTTTGTGTACGGGACTTTCACCCTGTATCGTGCGACTTTCCAGACGCTTCCACTAACACACATGCTGATTCAGACTCTGGGCTGCTCCCCGTTCGCTCGCCGCTACTGGGGGAATCTCGGTTGATTTCTTTTCCTCGGGGTACTTAGATGTTTCAGTTCCCCCGGTTCGCTTCATTACGCTATGTATTCACGTAATGATAGTGTGACGAATCACACTGGGTTTCCCCATTCGGAAATCGCCGGTTATAACGGTTCATATCACCTTACCGACGCTTATCGCAGATTAGCACGTCCTTCATCGCCTCTGACTGCCAGGGCATCCACCGTGTACGCTTAGTCGCTTAACCTCACAACCCGAAGATGTTTCATTCGATTCATCATCGTGCTGCGAAAATTTGAGAGACTCGAACACACCGCTTTTCATTTCTTGTTTACGGAGAAATGAAACAGTGTGTCGTTTCAATTTTCAGCTTGATCCAGATTTTTAAAGAGCAAATATCTCAAACAAGACTCGCAAGTCTGTTTTGAGATATAACGGCCGGCGACTTTCACTCACACAAACCAGCAAGTGGCGTCCCCTAGGGGATTCGAACCCCTGTTACCGCCGTGAAAGGGCGGTGTCCTGGGCCTCTAGACGAAGGGGACACTGAAGTCTCAATCGCAAGACGCCTTGCTATTTACTTTTCATCAGACAATCTGTGTGGACACTACAAGGAACGGTTCTTTAAGGTAAGGAGGTGATCCAACCGCAGGTTCCCCTACGGTTACCTTGTTACGACTTCACCCCAGTCATGAATCACAAAGTGGTAAGCGCCCTCCCGAAGGTTAAGCTACCTACTTCTTTTGCAACCCACTCCCATGGTGTGACGGGCGGTGTGTACAAGGCCCGGGAACGTATTCACCGTGGCATTCTGATCCACGATTACTAGCGATTCCGACTTCATGGAGTCGAGTTGCAGACTCCAATCCGGACTACGACATACTTTATGAGGTCCGCTTGCTCTCGCGAGGTCGCTTCTCTTTGTATATGCCATTGTAGCACGTGTGTAGCCCTACTCGTAAGGGCCATGATGACTTGACGTCATCCCCACCTTCCTCCAGTTTATCACTGGCAGTCTCCTTTGAGTTCCCGACCGAATCGCTGGCAACAAAGGATAAGGGTTGCGCTCGTTGCGGGACTTAACCCAACATTTCACAACACGAGCTGACGACAGCCATGCAGCACCTGTCTCAGAGTTCCCGAAGGCACCAAAGCATCTCTGCTAAGTTCTCTGGATGTCAAGAGTAGGTAAGGTTCTTCGCGTTGCATCGAATTAAACCACATGCTCCACCGCTTGTGCGGGCCCCCGTCAATTCATTTGAGTTTTAACCTTGCGGCCGTACTCCCCAGGCGGTCTATTTAACGCGTTAGCTCCGGAAGCCACGCCTCAAGGGCACAACCTCCAAATAGACATCGTTTACAGCGTGGACTACCAGGGTATCTAATCCTGTTTGCTCCCCACGCTTTCGCACCTGAGCGTCAGTCTCTGTCCAGGGGGCCGCCTTCGCCACCGGTATTCCTCCAGATCTCTACGCATTTCACCGCTACACCTGGAATTCTACCCCCCTCTACAAGACTCTAGCCTGCCAGTTTCGAATGCAGTTCCCAGGTTGAGCCCGGGGATTTCACATCCGACTTGACAGACCGCCTGCGTGCGCTTTACGCCCAGTAATTCCGATTAACGCTTGCACCCTCCGTATTACCGCGGCTGCTGGCACGGAGTTAGCCGGTGCTTCTTCTGCGAGTAACGTCAATCACTAAGGTTATTAACCTTAATGCCTTCCTCCTCGCTGAAAGTACTTTACAACCCGAAGGCCTTCTTCATACACGCGGCATGGCTGCATCAGGCTTGCGCCCATTGTGCAATATTCCCCACTGCTGCCTCCCGTAGGAGTCTGGACCGTGTCTCAGTTCCAGTGTGGCTGGTCATCCTCTCAGACCAGCTAGGGATCGTCGCCTAGGTGAGCCGTTACCCCACCTACTAGCTAATCCCATCTGGGCACATCCGATGGCAAGAGGCCCGAAGGTCCCCCTCTTTGGTCTTGCGACGTTATGCGGTATTAGCTACCGTTTCCAGTAGTTATCCCCCTCCATCGGGCAGTTTCCCAGAAATTACTCACCCGTCCGCCACTCGTCACCCAAGGAGCAAGCTCCTCTGTGCTACCGTTCGACTTGCATGTGTTAGGCCTGCCGCCAGCGTTCAATCTGAGCCATGATCAAACTCTTCAATTTAAGTTTGATGCTCGTGAATTAAACTTCGTAATGAATTACGTGTTCACTCAGAGACTTGGTATTCATTTTTCGTCTTGCGACGTTAAGAATCCGTATCATTGAGTGCCCACACAGATTGTCTGATAAATTGTTAAAGAGCAGTTGCGACGCGCTTTGGCGCTCTGTCGCGAGGTGGCGTATATTACGCTTTCCTCTTTCAGAGTCAACCCTGAATTTCAGGATTTTTCTCTTCAACCGAACCGGCTGTTTGTGTGAAGTGATTCACATCCGCCGTGTCGATGGAGGCGCATTATAGGGAGTCGATTCAGGAAGACAAGCGGAAAAATGCATTTTTGTTTCAACCGTTCATCTTTTATCCACAACGCTTACTTTTGCTGCTTTTTTATTGCCATTGGCAGGTCAGCCAGACTATTTATCACCATATCTGCCGCATTTTCTGCTTCCGGCGTAACAGGCTTGCCGGTGCGAACCAACACTTTCGTTCCCACATTAGCGGCTGTCGCTGCCTGCATATCTTCTATTTTGTCGCCCACCATATAGGAAGCGGCCATATCAATGTGCAGGAAGTCTCGTGCGGAGATAAACATTCCAGGATGCGGTTTACGGCAGTCGCAGGTCTGGCGATACTCTTCCACTGTTCCTTGCGGGTGATGAGGACAATAGTAGATACCATCCAGATCAACATCCCGATCGGCCAGCGACCAGTCCATCCATTCAGTCAACGTTTCGAACTGCGCTTCGGTAAATTTACCGCGGGCAATACCGGATTGATTCGTCACGACAATCAGCGCGTAACCCATCTTTTTAAGTTCACGCATCGCATCAATGACGCCGTCGATGAACTCAAACTCGTCGATCTCATGTACGTAACCGTGGTCCACATTAATGGTGCCGTCACGGTCGAGAAAAATTGCGGGTACAGACTTTGCCACCTTTTATAGCTCCTGAATAAGGCATGTTGCTCTAGTATCGCATGTTTCAGCAGTCAAGAAAGTGCTCATCGTGCAAAGCTTGATTGATTTAGACGTCTGGATGCCTTAACATCCATCTTGTTGACGGCTTCGACCGTAGCAGACAGACGAAAATGCCACGGCTAACTTAATTACGATAATAAATAACCAATGATTAAACTTTCGAATATCACCAAAGTGTTCCAGCAGGGGACTCGCACCATTCAGGCGCTAAATAATGTCAGCCTGCATGTTCCTGCCGGGCAGATTTATGGCGTTATTGGCGCCTCAGGTGCCGGTAAAAGTACGCTAATCCGCTGTGTTAACTTACTCGAACGTCCAACAGAAGGCAGTGTTCAGGTTGGCGGCCAGGAATTGACGACGCTTTCTGAATCCGAGCTAACCAAAGCTCGTCGCCAAATAGGCATGATTTTCCAGCACTTTAACCTGCTCTCTTCCCGTACTGTTTTTGGCAACGTTGCGCTTCCGCTGGAGCTGGATAACACGCCAAAAGAAGAGATTAAACGTCGCGTGACGGAGCTGCTGGATTTAGTCGGGCTTGGTGATAAGCACGACAGCTATCCAGCGAACCTCTCCGGTGGGCAGAAACAGCGTGTCGCAATTGCCCGTGCACTGGCGAGTAACCCAAAGGTATTGCTGTGCGATGAGGCCACCAGCGCACTCGATCCAGCAACAACCCGTTCAATTCTGGAATTATTGAAAGACATTAACCGTCGTCTTGGGTTAACCATTCTGCTGATTACCCATGAAATGGACGTCGTAAAACGTATTTGTGACTGCGTCGCGGTCATCAGTAATGGTGAGCTGATTGAGCAAGACACCGTCAGCGAAGTTTTTTCTCACCCGAAAACCCCGCTGGCGCAGAAGTTTATTCAGTCCACGCTGCATCTGGATATCCCGGAAGATTATCTGGAGCGTTTAAAAGCAGAACCGACAGCCGACAGCGTGCCAATGCTGCGCATGGAATTCACGGGTCATTCAGTGGATGCGCCATTACTCTCCGAAACGGCTCGTCGCTTTAATGTGAATAACAACATTATCAGCGCGCAGATGGATTACGCCGGTGGCGTGAAGTTCGGCATTATGCTGACTGAAATGCACGGCACACAGGAAGATACACAAGCGGCCATTAGCTGGTTGCAAGAACACCATGTAAAAGTAGAGGTACTGGGTTATGTCTGAGCCGATGATATGGTTGCTGGTTCGCGGCGTATGGGAAACGCTGGCAATGACCTTTGTGTCTGGCTTTTTTGGCTTTGTGATTGGTCTGCCCGTTGGCGTGCTGTTATACGTCACGCGCCCAGGACAAATCATCGAGAACGCGAAGCTTTACCGTACGCTCTCTGCGCTGGTAAACATTTTCCGTTCCATTCCGTTTATTATTCTATTGGTCTGGATGATTCCATTCACCCGCATGATTGTCGGCACCTCTATCGGCTTACAGGCCGCTATCGTTCCGCTGACCGTCGGTGCTGCGCCGTTTATCGCCCGTATGGTGGAAAACGCGCTGCTGGAAATTCCTACTGGGCTGATCGAAGCCTCGCGTGCTATGGGCGCTACGCCATTACAGATCGTGCGTAAGGTGTTACTGCCTGAAGCATTGCCGGGTCTGGTAAATGCGGCGACGATCACGCTGATTACCCTGGTCGGTTATTCAGCGATGGGCGGTGCCGTTGGCGCAGGCGGTCTTGGACAGATTGGCTATCAGTACGGTTATATTGGTTATAACGCTACCGTGATGAATACAGTACTGGTATTGCTCGTCGTTCTGGTTTATTTAATTCAGTTATCCGGCGATCGTATCGTCCGGGCTGTCACGCACAAATAACGTTGCACACAACACAAAAAACTCATTAAGAAAAGGAAATAAGCATGGCGTTCAAATTCAAAACCTTTGCGGCAGTTGGAGCCCTGATCGGTTCTCTGGCACTTGTGGGTTGCGGCCAGGATGAAAAAGATCCTAACCACATCAAAGTGGGCGTTATTGTTGGCGCAGAGCAGCAAGTTGCAGAAGTCGCGCAGAAAGTCGCGAAAGAAAAATACGGTCTGGACGTTGAACTGGTGACGTTCAATGATTACGTTCTGCCTAACGAAGCACTGAGCAAAGGCGACATTGATGCCAACGCTTTCCAGCACAAACCGTACCTGGATCAGCAGATCAAAGATCGCGGTTACAAACTGGTTGCCGTAGGCAATACGTTTGTTTACCCGATTGCGGGCTATTCCAAAAAAATCAAATCACTGGATGAGCTGCAGCCAGGCTCTCAGGTCGCGATTCCAAACGACCCGACTAACCTTGGCCGTTCCCTGCTGCTGCTGCAAAAAGTGGGTCTGATCAAGCTGAAAGATGGCGTTGGTCTGCTGCCGACCGCACTGGACGTCATTGAAAACCCGAAAAACCTGAAACTGGTTGAGCTGGAAGCGCCACAGCTGCCGCGTTCACTGGATGATGCGCAGATCGCTCTGGCGGTTATCAACACCACCTATGCCAGCCAGATTGGCCTGACGCCGGCAAAAGACGGCATCTTTGTTGAAGATAAAGATTCCCCGTATGTAAACCTGATCGTCACCCGTGA
Source organism: Citrobacter sp. Marseille-Q6884 (assembly GCF_945906775.1). NCBI lineage: Bacteria > Pseudomonadati > Pseudomonadota > Gammaproteobacteria > Enterobacterales > Enterobacteriaceae > Citrobacter > Citrobacter sp. Marseille-Q6884. The sequence goes on along the minus strand of NZ_CAMDRE010000001.1, from coordinate 2,016,808 downwards.
AGACAATAAAGATGCTGAGAACGTGAAGAAATTCGTTGAAGCATATCAGTCTGACGAAGTTTACGAAGCAGCAAACAAAGTCTTTAACGGCGGTGCTGTTAAAGGCTGGTAATTTTAGGCTGTTTCCAGAATCTGTAATATCATCAGGACGGGCGCTTGCCCGTCTTGTCATTTATGCAAGCACCTGATTCAATATCTGACGTTTAGATCATTCATTGAGGAAATATTATGCGTGCTTTACCGATCTGTTTAGTAGCACTCATGCTGAGCGGCTGTTCTATGTTAAGCAGATCCCCTGTTGAACCCGTTCAAAGCACCGCAACCCCGCCTAAAGCGGAGCCGGAAAAACCCAAAGCACCGCGTGCGACGCCGGTCAGAATTATTACCAACGCTGAAGATTTGGTGGGTAAACCATTCCGCGATCTTGGCGAAGTCAGCGGTGAGTCCTGCCAGGCATCGAATCAGGATTCTCCTCCGAGCATTCCAACCGCGCGTAAACGCATGCAGATTAACGCATCTAAAATGAAAGCAAATGCGGTACTGCAGCATAGCTGTGAGGTGACCAGCGGTACGCCAGGTTGCTACCGTCAGGCGGTTTGTATTGGTTCTGCTCTGAACATTTCGTCTAAATGAGTCATTTTCAGTTCGAGCAAATAGGCGTTATCCGCTCTCCTTATAAAGAAAAGTTCGCTGTGCCACGCCAGCCGGGTCTGGTGAAAAGTGCTAACGGCGAACTACATTTGCTCGCACCTTATAACCAGGCCGATGCTGTGCGCGGCCTGGAAGCGTTCAGCCATTTGTGGGTGATTTTTGTTTTTCACCAGACGATGGAAGGCGGTTGGCGTCCAACCGTGCGCCCACCTCGTCTTGGCGGCAACGCCAGAATGGGGGTCTTCGCAACGCGTTCGACCTTTCGCCCTAACCCTGTCGGCATGTCGCTGGTTGAGTTGAAAGGCATCGTCTGCCAGAAAGAGAGCGTCATATTAAAGCTGGGCAGTTTGGATCTGGTCGATGGCACGCCGGTTGTCGATATCAAACCCTATCTGCCCTTTGCCGAGGCGTTACCCGATGCCACCGCAAGCTACGCGCAACATGCCCCGGTTGCCGAAATGGCGGTGAGTTTCACCGCAGAGGTAGAGCAACAGCTTCTGGCACTGGAAAAACGTTATCCACTGCTGAAAACATTTATTGGTGAAGTACTGGCACAGGACCCACGTCCTGCGTATCGTAAGGGTGAAGAGACAGGCAAGACGTATGCCGTCTGGTTACATGATTTCAACGTGCGCTGGCGCGTAACAGAAGAGGGTTTCGAAGTCTTTGCGCTTGAACCCCGGTAATTTAGCGCCCTTCTCTTTTGACATCCCTTTCTCGCTGGTAAACTAACTCACTATTTTTTTGTGTCAGGCTCGCGTTGAGCCTGTTCGATCGTCCAACTGGAACCGTAACAACATGCGTACTAGCCAATATCTGCTCTCCACTTTGAAGGAGACACCTGCCGACGCCGAGGTTATCAGCCACCAGCTGATGCTGCGCGCCGGGATGATCCGCAAGCTGGCCTCCGGGTTATACACCTGGCTGCCGACCGGCGTGCGCGTCCTGAAAAAAGTCGAAAACATCGTGCGTGAAGAGATGAACAACGCCGGTGCAATCGAGGTGTTGATGCCGGTTGTTCAGCCATCTGAACTGTGGCAAGAGAGTGGCCGTTGGGAACAGTACGGCCCGGAACTTCTGCGTATCGCTGACCGTGGCGATCGTTCGTTCGTGCTCGGTCCAACGCATGAAGAAGTCATCACTGACCTGATTCGTAACGAGCTGAGCTCTTACAAACAGCTGCCGCTGAACTTCTATCAGATCCAGACCAAATTCCGTGATGAAGTGCGCCCACGTTTCGGCGTTATGCGTTCCCGCGAATTCCTGATGAAAGATGCTTACTCTTTCCATACCTCTCAGGAATCGCTGCAGGAAACCTACGACGCAATGTATGCCGCGTACAGCAAAATCTTTAGCCGCATGGGGCTGGATTTCCGTGCTGTACAGGCTGATACCGGCTCAATCGGCGGTAGCGCTTCTCACGAGTTCCAGGTGCTGGCACAAAGCGGTGAAGATGACGTGGTGTTCTCTGACAGCTCTGATTTTGCTGCCAACATCGAGTTTGCTGAAGCCGTTGCGCCGAAAACCCCTCGTGCTGCAGCAACTCAGGAAATGACGCTGGTTGACACGCCTAACGCGAAAACCATCGCCGAGCTGGTTGAGCAGTTCAATCTGCCAATTGAAAAAACCGTTAAAACGCTGCTGGTGAAAGCCGTTGAAGGCAGCAGCTACCCGCTGGTTGCTCTGCTGGTTCGTGGCGATCACGAGCTGAACGAAGTAAAAGCAGAGAAACTGCCGCAGGTTGCCAGCCCGCTGACCTTCGCTACCGAAGAAGAAATTCGCGCGGTGGTGAAAGCAGGCCCAGGTTCACTCGGTCCGGTAAATATGCCGATCCCAGTGGTTATTGATCGCACCGTTGCGGTCATGAGCGATTTCGCTGCTGGCGCAAACATCGACGGCAAACACTATTTTGGTATTAACTGGGATCGTGATGTGGCAACGCCGGAAGTTGCAGACATCCGTAACGTGGTAGCCGGTGACCCAAGCCCGGACGGTCAGGGTACACTGCTGATCAAACGTGGTATCGAAGTTGGTCACATCTTCCAGCTGGGGACCAAGTACTCTGAAGCGCTGAAAGCTGCGGTACAGGGTGAAGATGGTCGTAACCAGATCCTGACGATGGGCTGCTACGGTATCGGGGTAACGCGCGTTGTGGCTGCTGCGATTGAACAGAACTACGACGAGCGTGGCATCGTTTGGCCGGACGCAATTGCGCCGTTCCAGGTAGCTATTCTGCCGATGAACATGCACAAGTCTTACCGTGTGCAGGAACTGGCTGAGAAGCTGTACGCTGAACTGCGTGCGCAGGGTATTGAAGTGCTGATGGACGATCGTAAAGAGCGTCCGGGCGTGATGTTTGCCGATATGGAACTGATCGGTATTCCGCATACCATCGTGCTGGGCGACCGTAACCTCGACAACGATGATATCGAATACAAATACCGTCGTAACGGCGAGAAGCAACTGATTAAAACCGGTGACATTCTCGACTATCTGGTAAAAGCCATTAAAGGCTAATCCAGCAAAAGGCCCTGTAAATACAGGGCCTTTTTTTCTTCGATCAATTACACCCTTTTCCGGGTATAAATTTCGCGTCTTTATCTGCCATCAGCGTTTTCACGTTTTCGCCCGTATCCGGGTTCGCCTCAAACATAAAATGCCCTTCAAGGGTCAGCAGGACAGATTGTCCCGTTTCCGCGCGAGCCGATAAATAGTCTCGTTCCAGCTGGGCATTATTCGCTACCGGCATCCGTTTTCCTGTTGCGCAGTCAGTAAATATTGCCGCATCCGCCATATAGAAATACATGCCACGCATCGGCATTGGGGTGACTGGCAAACTGGCTGAGACCGGTTGAAGCGTATAGTTGAATTGCGACTCAATCGGATTACCTTCACGATCAAGCATCTCCAGCGCGTCTCCTTTTGCCCGGTAGTAAGACTTTTCACCTTTGCTGTCAGTCAGTACCAGTTTGTCAGCCGTACGGGCCCATGTACCGTACGAGGCAAAAGAAGACGGCTCTTTCCGCACACCCTGGTAGCGCTCGTTCATGATCCACGTTCCATCTTTTTCAAGGAACAAAGAGGTTTCAATCCCTTCGCAATCCGCACAAGGCAGGATGCCACGCCAGCTTTGCTGCATCGGTTTTAGTTCTGCCGCCCGTGTCGGCTGTAGTACTTCACCTTCAGTACGATTATTACAGCCGATCAAGGAAAAAAGCGTGCATGCCGCGACGACGGACAATATTGCTGTTTTCACCATGAATTCCTTATGAATTTTTATTCCCATTCGTCAGTCCTGCGGACGACGAACTCTACCGCGCAGCGCCTTCACTGTGGATTTTTGTGCTTTCGATGACAACCTGCGCTCTTTCGAGGCGCGCGTAGGGCGGGTTGCCTGTCGGCTTTTTTGCACTGCGGTTAATTCTTTTATCACCGCCACCAGCCGGGAAATAGCGGCTTCCCGATTGAGCTCCTGGCTGCGGTATTCCTGCGCTTTAATGATAATGACACCTTCACCACTGATCAGATGATGACTGGCAGCCAGCAGGCGTTCCTTGTAATACTCTGGCAGGCCAGAGGCCCGAATGTCAAAGCGCAAATGGATAGCTGTCGATGTCTTATTAACGTGTTGTCCACCCGCGCCTTGAGCCCGAATAGCCGTGATCTCCAGCTCACTATCAGGGATAGAGACATTTCGGGAGATCACAATCATGAAGACTGTTGCCACGCGCTCAAATGAATTTCCAGATTATTCTGGGAATCCGATAACCAGATAGCACCATCCTGGATGGTCGCCTGCAGTGTCATCGTGCGACCAGCAAAATCACTCAGCTGAGCCAGCTGCTCGTCATCCAGATACCATACGGACAAGTTCGTAAACTGTGCGCATTTGCTCTGGTTTTGCTGCCACCAGATTTGCGCCGCACGGCTGTTATAGGCAAACAAGGCTACTTCCGCGGACTGGGTACAGGCTTTCTTGATACGGCGTTCCTCCGGCAGGCCGAGCTCAATCCATAAATCAATACCCAAATGATCGTTGCGCAGCCAGGCTTCTGGCTCATCTTCGGCACTTAAGCCTCGCGTAAACTGCAGTCGCTCGTCAGCATATTTAATCCACGCCAGCAGGCGCAGCATCATGCGTTCCTGGGTTTCTGAGGGGTGACGCGCCAGCGTCAATGCCGCGTCAAGAAACTGGTTGCGGTCGAGATCCGCCACATTGACGACGGCTTTATAGATTGTCGCTTTAAGCGCCATGAGAGAACTCCTTTCGAATCAGGCGCACATTGTAGCGAAAACTGCGCCAAAAGGCTGCTAACAGGTAACACGTACCTCTCCCATCAAGGCGCTGATATTGCTTGAATGAGTATGGTATAGTCACCTTGCTAAACAGAGTTTATCTTCGTAGGCTTAGACTTGCATCCACGGTTAAGTCAGAGTATTGACAGGAGGGCATGTGGAAAAATATTGTGAGTTAATACGCAAGCGGTATGCGGAAATCGCCAGCGGAGACTTAGGGTATGTCCCGGATGCGCTGGGTTGCGTATTGAAGGTACTGAATGAAGTGGCGGCAGACAGCGCTCTTTCAGAGTCGGTCAGGGAAAAAGCGGCATATGCAGCCGCGAACTTACTGGTGAGCGATTATGTCAATGAATGAAACGTATCAACCCATTAACTGTGATGATTACGACAATCTTGAACTCGCCTGCCAGCAGCATCTGCTACTGACGCTGGCGCTAAAAGACGGCGAAGTTCTGCAGGCGAAAGCGAATGACCTGGTTTCACGCAAAAATGTGGAATATCTGGTCGCAGAAGTTGCCGGCGAGACCCGCGAGCTTCGCCTCGACAAGATTGCCAGCTTCAGCCACCCCAAAATTGGTACTGTGGTGGTCAGCGAATCATAACCCTACTTGCACCTTATCAGGCCTAAATTCGTAGGCCTGATAAGCGCAGCACCCTCAGTTATGCCATACCAGACTTACGCCTTCTTCCCCTTCTCCTTCACGCGTCACAAAGACGCCCGCCGCCGCAATCAACGTTTCACCATAAAAAAGCAACGGCGTGGTATCTCGTCGCCAGGGCGGAACCCCCTGTTCCTGCCAGATTTTTTTAAGTTTGCGCCCGCCATTACGCCCGACAATATGCAGCAAACCGGGGGCTTTAAACCGAATGCTGATTGACTCATCCGCTCGCGGTAATCGCAACTCGCCGCCAGGCACGAGCTGCACCGTCCCCAGCCCGGCAGGTAGCGCCAGCGACGTTTGCCAGCTTAGCCACGGGAGCACGGTTTCACTCTGCCCGGAGAGCGGTTTAACCCACCATAGCTGTGACTGATAACGGCGAACATCATACTCCCCGAGATGCAAACACGGCGACGCATCTTCCCGTGCCAGCGCCACTTCCTGCCAGATGCGTTCCAGCCCGTCGCGTGACGGCATTGGCGCATTCAGCCCTGCCAACCAGCGGCGCAGCAGCGCAGAACGCCGTACACCGCTCATCGTCATTAACGGCTCAATCATGAGTGTGCTTTGTGCGGTCACAACGTTGGCTAAATCACTGGCGAGCAGTTCATCTAACAGGCTCTCCTGCTCAGCACATAACGCGGCGCTACGGGCGGTGGCTTCGGCAAAGTGCGGCCAACGCTGTTGCAAAAGTGGGAGAACACGCAGACGCAAGAAATTGCGATCATAGGCATCATCCTGATTACTTTCATCCTCTATCCAGCTTAGCGCATAGGTATGCGCCCACCGTTCAAGCGCGTCACGCGTTTGTGTTAACAAAGGACGAATAAGCCGGGTACGGGCAAACGGCGAGCTTTCCCCCATTGCAGAAAGCCCTGCCGGGCCGCTACCGCGCTTGAGCGCCAGCAGAAATGTTTCACATTGATCGTCAAGATGCTGGGCCGTAACCAGTACCTCACCGGGTAATAACGCTCCGGCAAACGCCTGATAGCGCGCACGTCGCGCCTGAGCCTCTATTCCCAGCCCATCGTCCTGAAGCTGCACCCGCTCAACAACCAGCGGAACCTGCCATTGCGCGCATACCGATTCACAGTGCGTCACCCACGCGTCCGCATGCGGACTTAATCCATGATGGATATGAATAGCGCGCAGAGTGACATCAGGATGTTGTGTACGCCACAGTACCAGTTGGTGCAACAGCACGGTAGAGTCAAGGCCGCCGCTAAAGGCGACGAGGATCTGGCGAGCGGTCAGCAGTGAAGTGTTCAGCGAGAGTGTCATCATGTTGGTTACTTAAAATCGCATTGCCCGGCACGTTACCGGGCTGAAGCCACAAAGACAAGTCTCAGAGCTCGTACAGTTCAAGCGGTAATCCGTCCGGATCGTTGAAAAACGTAAAACGTTTACCGGTAAACGGATCAATACGTATCGGCTCACATTTCACGTTATGGTCTTCCAGATGCGCCACCGCCTTTTCCACGTCATCAACGCTGAACGCCAGATGTCGCAAGCCGCAGGCTTCCGGGCGACTGGGACGCTCAGGCGGAAAGGGAAAGGAAAAGAGCTCAATGACATAGTGTCCGTTCAGCGCCAAATCGCCTTTCCAGGAGTCGCGCTCTTCCCGGTAAGCTTCACTCATGAGCGTGAACCCCAGAACATCACAGTAAAATGCCTTACTGGCCGCGTAGTTCGTCGCGATAATGGCAATATGGTGAACCTGTTTTAATCCCAGCATAGCGTTTTCGCCTCTTTAATTTTCTCTCAGCACGTTACGTGTGCGAAACGGATTCAGGCAAGTCGTTATGCCATTTTCAGGACTCTCACACGGTAAACACCATCTTCACCCAGTTTAGCGCCATGGATATCGGTTTCAAACCCAGGGTAATGGTGACCAACAGAGCACAGCATCACCAGGAAATCCAGTACGGCCCGACTTTCTTCGGTGATCATTTCCCCCGGCATCAACAACGGCACGCCAGGAGGATAAGGCAGGATCATATTCGCGGAGACGCGTCCCACCAGTTGATCTAGCGTCACCGTTTCGACCTCACCTTTGATCTGTCGCTGCCAGGCCTGATGTGGCGTCATTTTCATTTCCGGCAACGTATCGAATGCACGCAGCATCAGCCCGGAGAGATCGTGCTGGCGGATCAGTTTATGGATCCCCTGCGCCAGATCCTGAATACGCATATTGCGATAAAAATCAGGATCCTCGGCATACAGATCCGGCAGCATGTTTTTAACGCGCAAATTAAGATCGTAGGAACGTTTGAATTCTGTCAGCCCACGCAGTAATCCCATTGCACGGGTTTTATCGATCCCAATGCTGAACAGAAACAACAGGTTATACGGCCCCGTTTTCTCAACCACGACACCGCGTTCATCCAGGAATTTCGCCACCAGCGCAGCGGGGATCCCTTCTTCGCTCATCGTGCCTTGTTCATCCATTCCCGGCGTCAGAATGGTGACTTTCACTGGATCGAGGAACATATGATCGGCATCAGCATCACTAAACCCGTGCCAGTCTTCCCCGGGCGCAACCGGCCAGCATTCCGCTTCATCCACTTTTTCCGGTTGCCAGATATCAAAGAACCAGCCATCCGACTCTTCTCGCAACCGCTGCACTTCTTTACGGAAATGCAGCGCACGCTCCACGGAGCGATTAATTAACCGCTTGCCTGGATTGCCACGCAACATTGCCGCTGCCGTTTCTATTGAGGCAACAATCGGGTAGCTCGGTGAAGTGGAAGTGTGCATCATGAAAGCTTCATTAAAGGTGTCTTCATCGTAGTCCCCTTTAATGTGAATCAAAGACGCCTGCGACAACGCCGCCAGCATCTTATGCGTGGACTGCGTTTCAAAAATCACCTTACCCGGCACCCGCTCACCGCTCATGCCACTTTTCCCCTGATATATCGGATGAAAATGGGTATAAGGCACCCAGGCTGAATCAAAATGAATTGAAGGCACGTCCAGCGTCTGCTTAATCCAATTCGTGTTATACAACAGGCCGTCGTAAGTCGAGTTTGTAATCACCGCATGTACCGGCCACTGTGCCTGTGGAGCTTCCGCCACCTTGCGCTCAATTCTTTCACGGGTAAATTCTCTACGAGGGATTCCACCGAGGATCCCCAGCGCATTCCGCGTCGGTTTTAGCCAGATGGGCACGACATCGCTCATCATCAGCAAATGTGCCAGCGATTTATGACAGTTACGGTCAATCAGCAGCGTACTTCCCGTGGGAGCGGCATACATACCGACAATCTTATTTGAGGTTGATGTGCCGTTAGTGACCATATAGCTTTGCTCTGCGCCAAAGGTACGAGCGATATACTCTTCGGCTTCAAGATGCGGGCCCGTGTGATCCAGTAGCGACCCCAGTTCAGTGACTGATATAGACACATCAGCCTTCAACGTGTTGCTGCCAAAAAAATCATAGAACAGGCAGCCCACAGGGCTTTTCTGGTACGCGGTTCCCGCCATATGCCCTGGCGTACAGAAGGTATACTTGCCTTCCTTCACATAGGTAAACAGTGCCTTGGTAAAAGGAGGCGTAATATTATCAAGATATTCAGCGGTGTACTGGCGAATGCGCGTAGCAATGTCATCGGACTGACCAAGCGCATACTCAAAGAACCACAGTGCCATGCGCAAATCGTGCGCGCTGACATCCATCGTTGAATGGGTATTTATAAAGGCGTAGAGCGGGAGATACTCATTTAGCTGGTTGATCTCACTACACAGATCCAGACTGTACTCATCCCAGTCAAATATTACGCCGCAAATACGCGGGTTGTGCTCAATAAATTTCAGCAGATCGATGCTATTCTGCGGCCAGATAATCTGAAACCCCTGCTGCTGCAGCGCACGTTCAAGTTCCTTGATGGGCTCATCTTTATAAAAGACGCCATGCGGTCCCATGATGGCAATGATATTCATGCGTTCCTCCTGGAAAAACCTTAGTTAATCATAGCCTGTTCAAACCGCGGGTAAAAAAAAGGGCCACAACAATGTGGCCCTTTTCAGAAAAACTGTCATTTACGCGTAACCGTAGCTCATCAGGCGCTGGTAACGGCGGTTTTTCAAATCTTCTTTGCTCAACACATCGAGATCGGCGAGATCGGCCAGCAGTTGTGCTTTCAGCGAAGCGGCCATCACTTCCGGGTTACGGTGTGCCCCACCCAGCGGTTCCGGGATGATAGAGTCAATCAGCTTCAGCTCTTTCAGACGCGGGGCAATGATGCCCATTGCTTCTGCAGCCAACGGTGCTTTGTCTGCACTTTTCCACAGAATGGACGCACAGCCTTCCGGGGAGATAACAGAATAGGTGCTGTATTGCAGCATATTCACTTTATCACCTACACCAATCGCCAGTGCGCCGCCGGAGCCACCTTCACCGATAACAGTACAGATAACCGGTACGCTCAGACGTGACATTTCACGCAGGTTACGGGCAATGGCTTCAGACTGACCGCGTTCTTCCGCACCCACACCCGGGTAAGCCCCTGGGGTGTCGATGAAGGTAATGATCGGCATGTTGAAACGCTCAGCCATTTCCATCAGACGCAGTGCTTTGCGATAACCTTCTGGTGCCGGCATACCGAAGTTACGACGGATTTTCTCTTTGGTCTCACGGCCTTTCTGATGTCCAATGATCATCACTGGGCGACCATCAAGACGCGCAATGCCGCCGACGATAGCTTTGTCATCTGCATAGGCACGATCGCCCGCCAGCTCATCAAATTCATCAAATGCCAGGCGGACATAATCCAGGGTGTACGGACGCTGTGGATGGCGAGCCAACTGGGCTACCTGCCATGCGCCAAGATCGGCGAAGATTTTACGCGTCAATTCTACGCTTTTTTCACGCAGGCGATGCACTTCTTCATCGATGTTAATATCCAGTTTCTCATCCTGACGGCTAACCGCAGTCAGAGAATCGATTTTTGCTTCCAGCTCTGCAATCGGCTGTTCAAAATCAAGGAAATTCAGACTCATAGTATTCCTGTATTAGTCAAACTCCAGTTCCACCTGCTCCGAACCAATAAGGCCGCGGAGATCGTTTAGCAAACGATCGCTCGGAGAGACACGCCACGTTGCGCCAAAACGCAACCGCGCACGTGCATCCGCCCTCTGATAGTAGAGATGTACTGGAATTGTCCCCGAGCGGTGGGGTTCCAGAGACTGACGGAGTCGGTTTAAAAGCTGGTCATCAATTTGCCTGTCCGTCAGCGAGATAGCAAGCCCGCGAGCATATTTTTCCCGGGCTTCGTCAATATCCATGACTTCGCGGGCCATCATTTTAAGCCCGCCGCTGAAGTCATCAAAGCTGACCTGTCCGCTGACGATAAGTATGCGGTCTTTTTCCAGCAAATGCTGGTATTTATCCAGAGCTTCGGTAAATAACATTACTTCCAGACGCCCGGAACGGTCATCCAACGTGCAGATGCCGATACGATTGCCGCGCTTGGTGACCATTACCCGCGCCGCAATGACGAGCCCCGCAGCCGTGGTAACTTTACCACGTTCTGTCGGATGCATGTCTTTCAGCCTGTAGCCTCCGACATAGCGCTCAATTTCTTTTAAATACTGGTTGATGGGGTGTCCCGTCAGGTACAAACCTAACGTTTCACGTTCGCCATCTAATACCACCTGCTCCGGCCAGGGCTGGCAGCTGGCATAGGATTGTTCTATTTGTTCCGGCTCTTCCGCCAGTACGCCAAACATATCGGCCTGACCGATCGCTTCCGCTTTCGCGTGCTGGTCGGCTGCTTTTAACGCATCGTTTAGCGAATTCATCAGCGCAGCGCGATGCGGACCAAGGCGATCAAACGCCCCGGACATGATTAACTTTTCCAACACCCGACGGTTAAGCTTTTTAATATCCGTACGAGCACAGAGGTCAAACAGCTCGCGGAAATAGCCACCCTCGTTACGCGCTTCAATAATAGCTTCAATTGGCCCTTCACCCACGCCTTTTATCGCGCCGATGCCATAGACAATTTCACCATCATCATTCACGTGGAAATGGTACAACCCGGAGTTGATATCCGGCGGCAGGATTTTCAGCCCCATTCGCCAGCATTCATCCACCAGCCCAACCACTTTCTCGGTGTTATCCATATCAGCGGTCATTACCGCAGCCATAAATTCGGCAGGGTAATGCGCTTTCAGCCACAGCGTCTGATAAGAGACCAGCGCGTAGGCCGCGGAGTGCGATTTGTTAAATCCGTAACCCGCGAATTTCTCCACCAGGTCAAAGATTTTCATCGCCAGTTCGCCATCTACGCCGCGCTTCTTCGCCCCTTCTTCAAAGGTGCCACGCTGCTTGGCCATCTCTTCTGGCTTTTTCTTACCCATCGCACGACGCAGCATGTCCGCGCCGCCAAGGGTATAACCGGACAGCTCCTGGGCAATCTGCATGACCTGTTCCTGATACAGGATAATGCCGTAGGTCGGCTCCAGTACCGGTTTCAGACACTCATGCTGCCATTGTACATCCGGGTAAGAGATCTCTTCTCGTCCGTGCTTACGGTCGATAAAGTTATCTACCATCCCCGACTGTAGCGGCCCGGGGCGGAACAGCGCCACCAGGGCGATCATATCTTCGAAGCAGTCAGGCTGCAGACGTTTGATCAGATCTTTCATGCCGCGGGATTCAAGCTGGAAGACGGCGGTGGTCTCCGAGCGTTGCAGCATATCAAAACTTTTTTTATCGTCGAGCGGGATTGCCGCGATATCCAGCGGCGGCTCACCATTTTTCTCGCGACGGGCGTTAATCATCTCCAGCGCCCAGTTGATGATGGTGAGTGTGCGCAGACCGAGGAAGTCGAACTTCACCAGCCCGGCGTATTCCACGTCGTTTTTATCAAACTGGGTTACGGGATGCAGCCCCTGTTCATCACAGTATAACGGCGCAAAATCGGTAATTTTGGTTGGCGCGATAACCACGCCACCGGCATGTTTACCGGCGTTACGCGTGACGCCTTCCAGCTTACGCGCCATATCGATAAGCGCTTTAACCTCTTCATCTGCCTCATAGATTTCCGGCAATTGAGGTTCGGCTTCAAAGGCTTTTGCCAGCGTCATACCCGGATCGGGCGGTACCAGTTTGGAAATACGATCCACAAATCCGTACGGGTGCCCCAGCACGCGACCCACGTCGCGAATGACCGCTTTCGCCGCCATCGTACCAAAGGTAATAATCTGCGATACCGCGTCTCGACCATACATCTCTGCAACGTGTTCAATAACCTGGTCACGCTTCTCCATGCAGAAGTCAACGTCGAAGTCAGGCATCGAAACACGTTCCGGGTTCAGGAAGCGTTCGAACAGCAGGTCAAATTCCAGCGGATCAAGGTCGGTAATTTTTAGCGCATAAGCGACCAGCGAGCCGGCGCCGGAGCCACGTCCCGGTCCTACCGGCACACCGTTATCTTTCGACCACTGGATAAACTCCATGACGATCAGGAAGTAGCCGGGGAAGCCCATCTGGTTAATAACCTGAAGCTCGATCTCCAGACGTTCGTCATACTCCGGGCGACGCTTTTGACGTTCCTCTTCATCCGGGAACAAAAACGCCAGACGTTCCTCCAGCCCTTCCTTGGATTTTTTGACCAGATAATCTTCTGTGGTCATATCGCCGGTCGGGAACTGCGGCAAGAAATATTCGCCCAGACGCACCGTCACGTTACAACGTTTGGCAATCTCAACGGTGTTTTCCAGCGCTTCCGGGATGTCGGCAAACAACTCGCACATCTCTTCTTCGCTACGCATATACTGCTGCGATGAATAGTTGCGCGGGCGCTTGGGATCGTCCAGCGTAAAGCCATCATGGATCGCAACGCGAATTTCATGCGCGTCGAAATCGCCCGCCTCAAGGAAACGTACATCATTGGTTGCGACAACCGGCAGCCCCCGCGTTTCAGCCAGTGCTACCGCCGCATGCAGATAATTTTCTTCGTTTTGTCTGCCGGTACGGATCAGTTCGAGGAAATAGCAATTGGGGAAATGTTCTTCATAAAACGCGACACATTCATCGACCAGTGCGCTGTTACCACGCAACAGACTGCGACCCACGTCGCCCAAGCGTCCACCGGAAAGCAAAATTAAGCCGTCTTTTAATTCGACCAGCCACTCTTTGTCGATCACCGGCCCTTCAGCACCATAACCGCGCTGATACGCTTTTGATATCAACAACGTCAGGTTCTGGTAACCCGTATTATTGGCCGCCAGTACCGTCAGTTGGCAAAGCTCATCACCAAACTGTTCGCTACGGACATGAAAATCAGCGCCCACAATCGGCTTAATCCCTGCACCATGACCAGCACCGTAAAACTTCACCAGACCGCACAGGTTGGTGAAATCGGTGATCGCTAACGCAGGCATGCCCAACGCGGCCGCCTTTTTCACCAGCGGCCCCGTTTTCGCCAACCCATCGATCATGGAATAGTCGCTATGCACCCGCAGGTGGACGAAACGAGGTTCAGACATCTTCAGATTCCTTCGACACAAGAATCAGGACGCGAGTCCCAGTGCGCGTTTGACAGGACCAAAGCTGCGACGATGGTGCTCAGTAGCGCCATGTTCTGCCAACTTTTCCAGATGAAAAGCGGTTGGATAGCCTTTGTGCTGTGCAAAGCCATACTGCGGGAAAACGATATCCAGCGCCGCCATTTCAGCATCGCGAGTGACTTTCGCCAGAATAGACGCGGCGCTAATCTCGGCCACGCGGCTATCGCCTTTGACGACCGCCATCGACGGTACCGGCAACGCAGGGCAACGGTTTCCGTCAATCAGTACATATTCAGGCGCAATGTGTAAACCCGCCACCGCACGCTGCATAGCCAGCATGGTGGCATGCAAAATATTCAGCTCGTCAATTTCATGCGGTTCCGCACGTCCCAGACTCCAGCTAAGTGCTTTATCTTTAATTTCATCGTAAAGCGCCAGGCGACGTTTTTCCGATAATTTTTTGGAGTCGTTAAGACCAACTATCGGACGCGTCGGGTCAAGAATAACCGCTGCAGTCACAACAGCCCCGACCAAAGGACCGCGTCCAACTTCATCCACCCCCGCGACTAAATGCGTATGTGGATAAACAAATTCAATCATTGTGCTAACTCCAGGACTGCATCCGCCGCCTGCTCATCGGCATTGCAACGGATCTGCTGGTGCAGTTCACGGAACGTATCGTGCATCGCATGGCTGGTGTTGCCATTCGCCAGCAGCGGCAACAGCGCGTTGGCGAGCGCCTGCGGTTCGCATTCATCCTGCAACAGCTCTTTGACTAATTCTCTTCCCGCCAGCAAATTAGGCAACGAAACATAATCGGTCTTCACCAGACGCTTCGCCAGCCAGAACGTGAAGGGTTTCATACGATAGCCGACAACCATCGGACACTTCGCCAGCATACATTCCAGCGCTGCCGTACCTGACGCCAACAATGCGGCATCGCTGGCGACCATCGCCTCTCGTCCCATGCCGTTAAGCAGATGAACGGAAAGCTCCGGCGCAACCTCAGCCTTAATACGTTCAAACTGTTCCCGGCGTTTCGCATTGACCAACGGCACCACCACTTCCAGATCGGGATAATGTTGTCGCAGCAGTTGAGCCGTTCTCAGAAAATCAGCGCTGAGCATCTCCACTTCTGCGCCACGGCTTCCTGGCAGCAGCGCCAGACAGTGAGCGTCATGGGGAATGCCTATCACATCACGGGCCGCGTTTTTATCCGGATCCAACGGCATGGCATCTGCCATCGTATGACCAATAAAGCGACACGGAACGTTAAATTTGTCATAAAACGCTTTTTCGAAAGGCAGAAAGGCCAGCACCATATTGGTGGATCTGCCTATTTTGAAAACGCGTTTCTGCCGCCACGCCCAGACGGAGGGGCTGACGTAATGAATGGTTTTAATGCCCTGCTTTTTCAGATTCCCTTCAAGGGTAATGTTGAAATCCGGCGCATCGATACCCACAAAAACATCCGGCTGGAGTTCGGTGAATCGACGTGTCAGATCGGCGCGGATATGCAGTAAACGGCGCAGGCGTCCGAGCACCTCAACAATGCCCATTACCGCCAGCTCTTCCATTTCGTACCAGGCTTCACAACCTTCAGCCTGCATCAGCGGACCCGCCACGCCAACAAAACGCGCGTTGGGAACACGCGCTTTGAGTGCACGAATTAATCCTGCACCAAGAATATCGCCGGAGGTTTCTCCGGCGACAAGGGCAATCGTTAAAGGACGCTGCTCAGTCATTAACGAATCAGGCCACGCGTTGAGCGTTCAAAGAAGTCACTGAAGGCCTGAACATCAGGATACTGCTTCGCCAGTTCGGCGATTTCCGGTTTCGCTTCGTCCAGCGTTTTACCGCTGCGATACAACGCTTTGTAGGCGTTGCGAATCGCGGTAATCGCTTCGCGGGTAAATCCGCGACGCTTCAAACCTTCGATGTTGACACCAAATGGCGTCGCGTGGTTGCCCTGGGCGATAACGTACGGTGGAACGTCCTGGGCTACGCCAGAACAACCACCGACCATCACGTGCGCACCGATAATGCAGAATTGATGCACTGCAGTCATGCCGCCGATGATAACGAAATCATCCAGTGAGACATGTCCGGCAAGCGTGGCGTTATTCGCCAGAATGCAGCGGTTGCCTACCGTACAATCGTGCGCAACGTGCGCATTGATCATGAGTAAGTTATCGCTGCCCACCTTCGTCAACCCACCGCCCTGCACTGTACCACGATGAATGGTGACGCTTTCGCGGATGCGGTTACGATCGCCAATTTCTACACGGGTCGGTTCACCAGCATATTTCAGATCCTGGTTTACTTCACCGATAGAGGCAAACTGATAGATCTCGTTATCGCGACCAATTTTTGTATGGCCATTCACGACAACATGAGACTTCAGTACGGTACCCTCACCAATTTCAACATGGGGTCCAACAATACAAAATGGGCCAATGTGAGCATTAGCACCAATACTGGCACCGTCTTCTACAATGGCGGTTGGGTGAATAAAGGCGGATTTATCAATCACGTATCAGGCCTCCCGGCTACGGGCACACATCATCGTTGCTTCGCACACAACTTTACCGTCGACCAGAGCAACCCCTTTAAAACGGGTCAGGCCGCGGCGCGTTTTCTCGAAAGTCACTTCCATGATCATCTGATCGCCTGGCACGACAGGACGCTTGAAGCGTGCTTCATCAATACCTGCAAAATAATACAGTTCACCTGGCTCCAGTTTTCCGACGCTTTTAAACGCCAGAATACCCGTTGCCTGGGCCATCGCTTCCAGAATCAGCACGCCTGGGAAAATCGGTTTACCCGGGAAGTGGCCCTGAAAGAAAGGCTCGTTAACGGATACATTTTTCACTGCGCGCAGAAAACGACCTTCTTCAAAATCCAGCACACGGTCAACCAGCAGAAACGGAAAACGGTGCGGCAGAAGTTCTAAAATCTCTTCAATATGCAGAGTATGAGTGTTAGTAGTCAAAATACTCTTCCTGTCAAAATATACTAAAAGGCAATAATAACACGGCCTGTCGCAATCGTATGAATGACAACAGGCCGGAAAGAATGACGTGCTCAGATGAAATGTTAGTCTTGTTGATTAACCTTGCGCTCAATCGCTTTGAGGCGCTTGCTCATATCATCAATATTCATCACCAGTGCAGCTGTTTTACGCCAGACTTTGTTAGGTTGTAGCGGAATGCCTGAGGAGTAAACGCCAGGTTCGGTGATAGGACGCATCACCATACCCATGCCAGTTACTGTGACCTTGTCGCATATTTCCATATGCCCATTGATCACACTGGCACCGCCAATCATGCAGTAACGGCCAATCTTCAGGCTACCCGCCATAATGACGCCACCGGCTACAGCCGTATTGTCGCCAATCACGACGTTATGCGCAATCTGACACTGGTTATCAATGATAACACCGTTGCCGATCACGGTATCGTCCAGCGCGCCACGGTCGATCGTCGTACAAGCGCCGATCTCAACACGATCGCCAATAATGACGCGACCAAGCTGCGGGATCTTCACCCAATTACCACGATCGTTTGCATAGCCAAATCCATCAGCGCCTACGACTGTGCTGGACTGGATCAGGCAATTCTCACCGATCTGGATATCGTGGTAAATCGTCACATTCGCCCACAAGCGTGAACCTGCGCCGATTTTTGTGTTTTTTCCAACGAAGCAACCTGCGCCGATAACCACGTTATCGCCCAGCTCTACGCCAGACTCAATGACCGCATTTGCGCCAATTGAGACTTTCTTACCCAGCTTCGCCGTCGCATCGATCACTGCACTGGGTGCAATGTTTTCTGCAGGCTGAGGCGTGGTATCTAAAATTTGCGCCATTCGAGCATAGGTCAGGTAGGGATTCTTCACTACCAACGCCGCACTCTTAGCAAACGGAAGATCGTCCTGCGTCATCACAACGGCAGAAGCCTGGCACAGACTCAAATGTTCACGGTACTTAGGATTCACCATGAACGTAATATTGCCAGTTTGTGCAGTTTGCATGGACGCTACGCCGGTGATGACGATATCGCCATCACCGTGTAATTCTGCATCCAACTGCTCTGCTAAATCAGCCAGTCGAATTGAAGGCATTACTTATTTAACCTGTTTCAGTACGTCAGCGGTGATGTCTTTTACATCGCTGCTGTTGTATGCAACGGTGTTCGCGTCAACGACCAGATCGATGCTCTGGCTGCTGGCAACAGATTTCACAGCTGTCTGGATACGAGTAACCAGTTTGCCACGTTCTTCGTTGGAACGACGTTGACGATCCTGCTCAAAAGCCTGCGCTTTCTGAGAGAAAGTCTGGCGCTGAGCCATAACGTCTTTTTCCAGCTTGGTACGATCGCTGCCTGCTTTCATGGATTGCAGACGCTGCATTTTAGATTGCAGATCGGATTCCATACGCTGCAGTTCGCTGGCACGGCCTTTGAACTCGTTTTCCAGTGTATTAGAAACACCAGTCTTCTGTGCAACCTGTTGGAACAGGCTACCCATGTTGACGATTGCAATTTTGTCAGCAGCCTGTGCGGACGTTGCCATCGCTAAACCGAGACCTGCAGCTAATAACCACTTTTTCACAATTAACTCCTTACCATCCCATTTGCACCCGAAGGTGCAGTTCTTTGCGTGGCCAGGCGATCATGCTCGATCGCCTAAAGTCATCGCTACACTACCACTACATTCCTTTGCGAAGAACAATTACCAGGTTTTACCAATGTTAAACTGGAACTGTTCTGCTTTGTCTCCATCATACTTTTTGAACGGCTGGGCGTAAGAGAAGACCAGCGGCCCTAATGGGGACATCCATTGTAGCGCGATACCCGCAGACATACGGATATTGCTCGGATCGCTATAGTCTGGTACGCCAATATCTCGGGTAGCGGCGCTATTCTGCCAGTTCGTATCCCAGACGGTACCCATATCCCAGAAGAAGGAGGTACGGACTGAGTTAGCATACTTGTCGCTGATAAACGGCGTTGGGGTAATAAATTCCAGGCTGGCGACAGCCATCGCGTTACCACCGACCGCATCGTCTGATTTACAGTATTTACCATTAGAGTTGGTGCACTCTTCATAGTCCTCAGGGTCTCCAGCGTAGGCGCCAGGTTTATAGACCGCTTTCGGACCGATGGTATTAGACTGGAAGCCACGTACAGTACTTGAACCACCCGCATAGAAGTTTTCATAGAACGGCATCTCTTTGCTGCCGATTCCATCACCGTAACCCAGCTTGGTGCGTCCCAACACGACCCATTTATGATCGTCATCGATCGGCACATAGGTCGCGGTATCCAACGTCGCTTTGTAGTATTCGTTGTCAGAACCCGGAATGGTCACTTTACCGTTCAGGTTGACACGCGAACCTTCCGTTGGGAAGTACCCACGGTCCAGCTTGTTGTAAGTCCAACCATAGTTAAAGGTGAAATCATCAGCGGCAAAGCTGTTGGTATTGTTTTCACCCATTGACTCAAGGTAACGATCCATTGCAACCTGCGGCTGCATATTGGACAGTTTGTTATGTACATAACCCAGACCCGCACGCAACGTGTTGTATTCGTTGATCGGGAAGCCTAATGTCACGTCTGTACCATAACTTTTGTTGGTATAGTCGGACAGGTCCGCATCATCCGCTTCAAAGTCATTATAGAAGACGCGGCCGCCGAGACTCACACCATCAACGGTGAAGTACGGGTTGGTTACAGACAGCTCAGTATAGGTCTGATAGTCGTTTTTGGTGCCGTTAATACCGACCGAATATCCGGTACCTAACCAGTTATCCTGTTGAACGCCCGCCTGGAAGCTGACGCCACTCTCAGTACCGTAACCGACGCCGAAGTTGAAGCTACCGGTGTTACGCTCTTTCACCTTATAGACCACATCAACCTGATCCGGGCTGCCCGGAATACGTTGTGTATCGGTATCTACGGTTTCGAAGTAACCCAGACGATTCAGACGCTCTTTACCCTGATCGACCAGATCACTACCCAACCATGCACCTTCCATCTGGCGCATTTCGCGACGCAGAACGGAATCTTTAGAGGTGTCGTTACCTTCAAAACGGATCTTACGTACATAGAAACGGTTACCCGCATCCACGTTTACACGTAATTTAACGGTTTTATCGGCATCGTTGATTTCAGGCTGCGACTGTACGCGCGGGTAGGCATAACCATAGCGACCCAGAAGCTTCTTGATATCATCTTCCATTTTAGTCACTTTGGTGCCGTTATAGAGTTCGCCTGGTTCGATCTTCGTCAGGCTCTCAATTTCGGCGGAGTGTCCGGCCAGATTACCGCTCACCTGTACACCAGAAAGCTTGTACTGCTCGCCTTCAGTGATGTTGACGGTGATATAGATACCTTTTTTATCCGGCGTCAGACTTACCTGTGTGGAGTCGATATTGAAGCGAGCGTAACCACGATCCAGATAGTAGCTGCGCAGGGTTTCGAGGTCGCCTGCCAGTTTCTGTTTCTGGTATTTACGGTCGCCAACAACGTTCCACCACGGCACTTCATCTCGCAGTTGGAAGTGAGAGATCAGTTCGTCAGTACTGAAGGCATGGTTGCCGACGATATTGATCTGTTGGATCTTCGCCGAAACACCTTCCTGGAACACCAGTTTGAGGTCAACGCGGTTACGCGGCAACGGTGTTACCACCGCTTTCACACTGGCGCTGTACTTACCGACGCTATAGTAGAAGTCTTCCAGTCCTTTTTCGATATCAGCCAAGGTTGTGCGATCCAGAGACTCGCCAACACGTACGCCAGACGCCTCGAGGTTTTGCTTCAGCATGTCATCTTTCACCGATTTGTTACCGGAGAAGGTGATGCTGGCAATCGTCGGACGTTCTTTTACCTGAACCAGAAGGGTATCACCATCGCGCAGGACGCGGACATCCTCAAAGTTACCGGTGGCGAACAGAGCACGAATGGTATTACTGATATCTTCATCATTAACCGTGTCGCCTGTGCGCACCGGCATACTGAGGAGAGCCGCACCAACGGCGACTCGCTGTAGGCCTTCGAAATGAATGTCCTTCACGACGAACCCTTCAGCACCGTATACGGTGGCGCTGCTAAACAGCAGCGACGCTATGAGCAACTTTTTCATCGCCATCGTTATTATGCGTTCTTCCTAACACTCTCTTACAACCGAGAGAAATCATTGAAAAGTGCAAGCCCCATTAACAACACCAGCAAGATAGAGCCAATGCGATAACTAAAGTCTTGAACCCGCTCGGATACCGGACCGCCCTTCAGCTTTTCAATCGCCAGGAACAGCAGATGCCCCCCGTCAAGAACGGGCAACGGAAACAGGTTGATTATCCCTAAGTTCACGCTGATAAGCGCAAGGAACATCAGGTAATAAATAACCCCAAATTCCGCTGACATCCCAGCCCCCTGAGCGATAGAAATCGGCCCACTGAGGTTGTTCAGTTTTACATCACCGGTAATCAATTTTCCCAGCATACTGACCGTCAACTTCATCAACTGCCACGTTTTATCCGAGGCTTCGAGGATGGCGCTGAATGGCCCATACTGGCGTACAGTCTTATACTCATCAGGCAGAGGAATCACTTTAGGCACAACGCCCGCAAAACCTTCGGCCTTTCCGTTACCCGGTTTTGAGTCCGGGGTTAACGTCAAAGACAAGGAACTCCCCTGCCTTTCAATTTCTAGCGCTAACGGTTTATCTGGGTTTTCGCGCACCTGCGTCACGAATGTCGCCCATTCCGTCAGCGGCTGACCATTGACTTTAACGATCCTGTCGCCAGCTTGCAAACCCGCCTTGCTTGCAGCGGAATTAACCTGCACTTCTGACAGCACCGGTTCAATCTGTGGACCACGCGGACGAATCCCTAAACTCGAGACCGGATCCTCTTTATCTGGCTCAAATGCCCAGTGGCGTAGATCCAACGTTTTCTCTTGCCGCTGGTTACTGCCAAACGGTGCCACGCTGATGATCGTGTGCTCATCGCCAATTTTGGAAACCAGCTGCAATCGCACTGTATCCCAATCAGGGGTTTCGATACCATCAACCGCTTTTAGTTCCGTACCTGGCTGAATTTGCGCCTGTGCGGCAATCGAGTTGGGTGTTATTTCACCAACAACCGGACGAACGCCAGGGACGCCGATGATAAACACCAGCCAATAAGCAAAGATTGCGAAGAGAAAGTTAGCAATCGGACCCGCGGCAATAATGGCTGCGCGTTGTCCCACTGTTTTGTTGTTGAAGGCCTGGTGGCGCAGCTCCGGTACAACCGGTTCTGCACGCTCATCCAGCATCTTGACGTAGCCGCCGAGGGGGATCAGGGCGATGACGTATTCAGTACCCAGTTTGTCGGTACGACGCCAAAGCGCTTTTCCAAAACCAATGGAAAAGCGCTCAACGCGAACTCCGCAGCGCCGCGCAACCCAGAAATGGCCAAATTCATGCACGGTGATAAGCACACCAAGTGCAACAATGAATGCAGCCAGATTCCAGAGAATACTCAGCATAAGACCATCCGTTAGAGCGTCCTGAATACCAGTAACAGCAGGCAAGCAAAGACCGGTACCGCAGCCGTCAGGCTATCAATACGATCCAGAATACCACCGTGCCCTGGAATTAAATGACCACTGTCCTTAATACCTGCTTCACGCTTAAACATACTCTCAGTCAAGTCACCCAGCACGGAGGCCAGGGCTGCCACAATAGAGCAAATGAGTAAGGTGACAGGCGCAACATCAAGATTTGCCCACATGCCATAACCCCATGAGATCACAGCAGCAGTAGCAAGTCCGCCAATAAAACCTTGCCAGGTTTTACCCGGAGAAACCTTCGGCGCCAGTTTATGTTTGCCAAACAATTTACCAAACATATACGCCCCGGAGTCCGCTCCCCAAACGAGGATCATGACATAGAGCAGCCATATCGCGCCACTATAATGATTCTCATCATAGTGCCAGGCACGCAGCGCCAGCATTCCCCAAAAGAAGGGAACAATGGTTAATACGCCGAAAATTATGCGTAATGTTTTGGAATTACGCCAGACTGTCGCTGAACCGGGGTAAAATAACACCAGTAATAACGCCACAGCCCACCAGCCCAGTGAAGCCCAAAGCGACACCTCAACAAGCGGCTGATGAATATCGCGATGATATTCAGGCAGCAAAAACAGCATCAGTGCCAGCAATAGCCCGCACAGAACCGCCAGCCAGACTCTCTGTGTACGCGTGGCAAAACCGCTTAACTGTCCCCATTCCCAGGCGGCCAACATACAAACGACCAGCGTAACAATGGCGAACCCCACCGGAGGCAACAAAAACAGAGCCGCGATGACAACGGGTATTAAAACAAAAGCAGAAATCAGGCGATACTTCAGCAAAAGCGACCCCCATCAGGCTTTTTCATCACCGGGCTCGGTGCCGCCGAAACGACGCTCTCGATTAGCAAAGGCATGCAGCGCACCTTCAAAGTCTTGTTCATCGAAATCGGGCCAAAGAACATCCGTAAAGTAAAGTTCGGCATAGGCAATTTGCCACAGAAGAAAATTACTAATGCGATGCTCTCCCCCAGTCCTTATCACTAAATCCACAGGAGCCAGCTCATGCATGCAAATTTGCTGATTAAGCATCTCTTCATCAATTTGCTCAGGACGCAGCAGACCTTCCTGCACCTGTTGTGCCAGTTGTCTGACTCCCTGGACAATATCCCACCGTCCACCGTAATTCGCAGCAATATTCAGCGTTAACCCGGTGTTCTGGGCGGTAAGCGCTTCTGATTTACGAATCCGTTCTTGCAAACGTGAGTTAAATCGACTGATATCCCCGATAATGCGCAGACGAACGTTATGGCGGTGCAGGTTTTTTACTTCGCTATCAAGCGCCCACACGAACAGTTCCATTAACGCGCTCACTTCCTGCGCAGGTCGGTTCCAGTTCTCACTGCTAAAGGCATACAGCGTTAACGCGTCAATACCGTTATTGGCAGCAAAAGAGACCGCTCTGCGGACGGATTTTGCTCCGGCCTTGTGCCCAAAGGCACGGATCTTCCCTTGCTTTTTCGCCCAGCGGCCATTGCCATCCATAATAATGGCTACATGGCGACAGCCATGTGCTGGCAAATTTTCGCTTAATGGTTGAGTTGCTGACAACATAACGCGTTTTTTGTCCCTGAAAGGATTTAACGGTACTCAGGAATACTGAAGCCTTTACACAAAAAAGCCGTGTCAAACCACGGCTTACCCAACCGAAAAAAAGCAAATACCTGCGATCGGGTGGCGCAGACTATATCACTGAAGCCCAACGCTAACAAATAGCACGATCCTCTGTAGAGGGATTATCATCAGCTTGAGAGTCGCATCACTTGTTTTCTGGCGACTTCCCGTGCGACGGCATCAACCCTCAGTACATCATCAACGCTCTGAGGTTCCTGCAAATCCATCTTATCCAGTACGGATAAATTCAAATCGGCAATATCCGTAAATCGGATCTGCTGCGCAAGAAATGCGGCAACGGTAATTTCATTCGCGGCGTTCAGCGCGGTCGTTGCCGCTTGCCCTTGTTCAAACGCATCCATTGCCAGTTTCAGGCACGGATAGCGCTGGTAATCCGGTGCGGAAAACGTCAACGCGCTGAGTTTGCAAAAATCGACTGGCTTAACACCAGACGCTACGCGTTCTGGCCATGCCATCGTATGGGCGATAGGTGTGCGCATATCTGGCTCACCCAACTGGGCCAGCACGCTACCATCCTGATAACGAACCATCGAATGAATAACCGACTGCGGATGAATCAGCACTTCCATCTGGCTTGCACTGGCATTAAATAACCAACGCGCTTCAATGTATTCCAGACCTTTATTCATCATGGTGGCGGAATCGACAGAGATTTTTCGTCCCATCGACCAGTTCGGATGACGGCATGCCTGATCGGGAGTCATTGAAACCAATTCAGACAATGGCGTCTCGCGGAAAGGGCCACCAGACCCGGTAAGCAGAACAGACATGACGCCGTTTTGCTCAAGGTCAGCGTATCCCAGATTGTGTTGAATAGGTTGCGGTAAACTCTGAAAAATCGCGTTATGTTCGCTGTCTACCGGTAAAAGCTGAGCTTTGTGCCGTTTCACGGCATCCATAAACAGACGTCCGCAGGTCACCAGAGACTCTTTATTTGCCAGCAGAATGCTTTTGCCAGCATGGATTGCCGCCAGCGTCGGCAATAAGCCCGCCGCGCCCACAATCGCCGCCATGACCTGATCGATATCATCCAGCGCAGCCATATCACAGGCAGCTTGTTGCCCGCTCATCACTTCGGTACGGCTACCGTGTTCCTGAAGTGCCGCTTTTAGCAGCGCAGCGCTTTTTTCATCGTCCATCACCGCATAGCGAGGGGAAAACTCCAGGCACTGCTCTACCATACGGGTAACATTTTTACCCGCAACCAACGCAGCAACACGAAACTTTTCCGGGTTATGGCGTACTACATCCAATGTACTGCAACCAATGGAACCGGTTGATCCCAGAACGGTTAATTGCTTCATGAGACATCCAGAAGAATTGAGACAGGATAAAAGCAAAACGCCGCCAGCAGACCCTTGCAGATCTTCCAGGCGGCGTTTTTAGCGTACAGGCGAATCAGAACTGCATCAGTTCTGCTTCTTTCTCTGCCAGCGCCGCATCCACTTTCTTGATGGCTGCGTCAGTCAGTTTCTGTACGTCGTCCTGAGAACGGCGATCATCATCTTCGCTGATCTCTTTTTCTTTCAACAGAGCTTTCACTTTGTCGTTTGCATCACGGCGAACGTTACGCACGGCAACACGCGCACCTTCAGCTTCACCACGTACGATCTTGGTCAGATCTTTACGACGTTCTTCGGTCAGCGGTGGCAGCGGAACGCGGATGTCAGAACCCGCAGAGCTTGGGTTCAGACCGAGGTCAGAAGCCATAATCGCCTTCTCAACGGCCGGACCCATAGAGCGGTCAAACACGTTAATTTTCAGGGTACGGGAATCTTCAACCGTTACGCTTGCCAGCTGACGCAGCGGAGTCGGCGTGCCGTAATACTCCACGACAATGCCATCCAGCAGGCTGGGAGAAGCACGACCCGTGCGAATTTTGCTGATTTGGTTTTTGAACGCTTCGACACACTTGTCCATGCGTACTTCAGCATCTTTTCTGATATCGTTGATCACGTTACGAATCCTTGAAAGCTGGTTTCAGTCAGACCATACCCACCACGTAAGATGTGACAAGTATAGTCTTGATTAATTTTGAGGGACGTATCCCGCGACATTAGAGCGGAATATTACCTGCATTTAGCCGCAACGGGAATTATTCCGTGATTAACGTGCCTTCTTTTTCACCCATAACAACACGGCGCAGTGCACCTGGTTTGTTCATGTTGAAGACACGAATCGGTAATTTGTGGTCACGAGCCAGCGTGAACGCAGCCAGATCCATCACTTTCAGCTCTTTATCCAGAACTTCTGTATAGGTCAGCTGTTCGTACATGGTCGCCGTTGGATCTTTAGCCGGATCGGCAGTAAATACGCCGTCAACTTTGGTGGCTTTCAGAACCACATCCGCTTCAATTTCAATACCACGCAGGCAGGCTGCGGAGTCGGTCGTGAAGAACGGGTTACCCGTACCGGCAGACAAAATAACCACACGGTTGTTACGCAGCAGGCTGATCGCTTCCGCCCAGCTGTAGTTATCGCACACGCCGTTCAGAGGAATAGCGGACATCAGGCGAGCGTTCACATAGGCGCGGTGAAGCGCATCGCGCATCGCCAGACCGTTCATAACGGTGGCCAACATGCCCATGTGGTCGCCCACAACGCGGTTCATCCCCGCTTTCGCCAGACCAGCACCACGGAACAGGTTACCACCACCAATCACTACGCCAACCTGGATACCCAGCTCGACCAGCTCTTTGATTTCCTGAGCCATACGGTCAAGTATGCTTGCATCAATACCGAAGCCTTCTGAACCTTGCAGAGCTTCGCCACTTAACTTAAGCAGAATACGTTTGTAGACGGGTTTTGCATTGGTAGCCATGTTTCTTTCCTGAGACTGTCAACGAATGAGATGAGTTAATTCCAGCGACATTGTATGTCGCTTTCCAGCATCGCCACTATAGCGGTGAACTGAATTTACAAAGCGGGCGCAAAAAGAAGCCGCCCTCAGGCGGCTCCTTTAAAAATTAAGACTGCTTGGACATCGCAGCAACTTCTGCTGCAAAGTCAGTCTCAACTTTCTCGATACCTTCACCCACTTCAAAGCGGATGAAGCCAGTGACGTTAGCGTTGTGCTCTTTCAGCAGCTGAGCAACAGATTTGCTCGGGTCCATAACGAAAGGCTGACCAGTCAGAGAAACTTCGCCGGTGAATTTCTTCATGCGGCCTTCAACCATTTTCTCTGCGATTTCTTTCGGCTTACCAGACTGCATCGCGATATCCAGCTGAACCTGGTATTCTTTTTCTACCACTTCAGCAGACACGTCTTCCGGCTTAACGAATTCTGGCTTGCTTGCAGCAACGTGCATTGCCAGCTGTTTAACCAGCTCTTCATCAGCGCCAGTTGCAGCAACCAGAACACCGATACGCGCACCGTGCTGGTAGCTACCCAGAACGTCGCCTTCCAGGGAAGCAACACGACGGATGTTGATGTTCTCACCGATTTTAGCAACCAGAGCAACACGTTCTTCTTCGAACTGTGCTTTCAGAACTTCAACGTCAGTGATTTTGCCAGCAACGGCAGCGTCCAGTACTTTGTCAGCAAAAGCCTGGAAACCAGAGTCTTTAGCAACGAAGTCAGTCTGGCAGTTAACTTCCAGAATGAAAGCGATGTTGCCGTCGATTTTGGTTTTGATTACGCCGTCAGCAGCAACGTTGCCTGCTTTTTTCGCCGCTTTGATAGCGCCAGACTTACGCATGTTTTCGATTGCCAGCTCGATGTCGCCATTAGCTTCAGTCAGTGCTTTTTTGCAATCCATCATGCCTGCGCCAGTACGCTCACGCAGCTCTTTTACCAGGGATGCGGTAATTTCAGCCATTCTAAAATCCTCGGAAGATTTGATCTGCCCGGCCTGAAACCGCACAGATTTAAAAGTGAAAAAGGGGCCTAAAGGGCCCCTAACCAAACGTGATACTACCTGGTTTATAAGGGGGCTCGAACGAGCGTGCCTTATTATTCAGCTTCTACGAAGCTTTCTTCCGCCTGGGAAGCCAGATCCTGAGAACGGCCTTCACGAACGGTAGTAGCTACAGCGCCCAGGTACAGGGTCACAGCACGGATTGCGTCGTCGTTACCCGGGATAACGAAGTCAACACCGTCCGGATCAGAGTTGGTATCAACGATAGCAAATACCGGGATACCCAGGTTGTTTGCTTCTTTGATAGCAATGTGCTCGTGGTCAGCATCGATTACAAACAGAGCGTCCGGCAGACCGCCCATGTCTTTGATACCGCCCAGGCTGTTTTCCAGTTTCTCAAGCTCACGGGTGCGCATCAGCGCTTCTTTCTTGGTCAGCTTTTCGAAAGTACCGTCCTGAGACTGAGTTTCCAGATCTTTCAGACGTTTGATGGACTGACGAACGGTTTTCCAGTTAGTCAGCATACCGCCCAGCCAGCGATGGTTCACGAAGAACTGGTCGCAGCTGTTAGCAGCTTCTTTCACCGCTTCGCTTGCAGCGCGTTTAGTACCAACGAAAAGGATTTTACCTTTACGAGCAGAGATCTTGTTCAGTTCAGCCAGAGCTTCGTTGAACATCGGTACAGTTTTCTCAAGGTTGATGATATGAACTTTGTTACGCGCACCGAAGATGAACGGCTTCATTTTCGGGTTCCAGTAACGGGTCTGGTGACCAAAGTGAACACCAGCCTTGAGCATGTCGCGCATGGAAACAGTTGCCATGATTAAAACCTCTATATATAAAAGTTGGGGTTAAGCCTCCACGCATCCCATATTACCGACCCCAAAGGGCACCCCGGAATATGTGCCGATACGTGTGTGTTGTTACACAAAGTGAGATTTGTCGCTTCTGCCCATCGTGTGTATCTCAAATGGAACAGAAGTCCGGCGCGCTTTATACCATAAATACGCCCCAGACACCAATAATTGTTGGCGGTCTGTGCTGAATGAACGATGGATTTCGTGTTACAGGAAGGCGGCGAATTTTTGAATCCCCGGGAGCTTACAGGTAGTAAGCGACTGGGGTGAAAAAATACAGCCAACAAACCTGTGGCACGAAAGGCGAAGTTCAGAATGATTCTCAATTTGGCAGCGTGTACCCCAGACTGATACCATTAGCAGCACTTACACAATTATTGTCGATATCATCGACACTGATGGACAGAATTCATGGCTATCTCAATCAAGACCCCTGAAGAAATCGAAAAAATGCGCGTCGCTGGCCGTCTGGCCGCGGAAGTGCTGGAAATGATCGAGCCGTTTATCAAACCGGGCGTCAGCACCGGCGAGCTGGATCGTATCTGTAATGACTATATTGTGAACGAGCAGCAGGCAATCTCTGCGTGCCTGGGCTATCACGGTTATCCGAAGTCTGTGTGCATCTCTATTAATGAAGTGGTATGCCACGGGATCCCGGACGACGCCAAACACCTGAAAGACGGCGATATCGTCAACATCGACGTCACCGTCATTAAAGACGAGTTCCACGGCGATACCTCCAAAATGTTTATCGTCGGCAAACCGACAATTCTCGGAGAGCGTCTGTGCCGTGTGACGCAGGAAAGCCTGTATCTGGCACTGCGCATGGTAAAACCAGGTATTCGTCTGCGCACATTGGGTGCTGCGATTCAGAAATACGCGGAAGGCGAAGGTTTTTCTGTGGTACGTGAATACTGTGGTCACGGTATTGGTCGCGGCTTCCATGAAGAGCCCCAGGTTCTGCATTACGATGCTGACGATGGCGGCGTGGTACTGAAACCAGGCATGACCTTCACCGTTGAACCGATGCTGAATGCCGGTGATTACCGCATCCGCACCATGAAAGACGGCTGGACGGTAAAAACCAAAGACCGTAGCTTGTCTGCACAGTACGAGCATACTATTGTGGTGACTGAAAACGGCTGTGAAATTCTGACGTTACGCAAGGATGACACCATCCCGGCGGTCATCACACACGACGAATAAATTTTTGCCTGATGGCGATGCTTTCGCATCTTATCAGGCCTACAAATTGCACTATCTCGTAGGCCGGGTAAGGCGCTCGCGCTGTCATCCGGCTTTTTTATGGGTGGCGCACAATGAATACTCTTCCTGAACAGCACGCAAATACTGCCCTCCCCACCCTGCCCGGCCAACCGCAAAACCCGGGAACCTGGCCGCAGAACGATCTCAACTGTACCGGCATTAAAGCGCATATCGATACTTTCCAGCACTGGTTGGGTGAAGCTTTTGACAGCGGTATTTCGGCTGAACAGTTAATTGAAGCCCGCACAGAGTTTATCGACCAGCTACTGCAACGGCTGTGGATTGAAGCCGGTTTCAGCCAGATTGGCGATCTGGCGTTGGTTGCCGTCGGCGGCTATGGGCGCGGTGAACTGCATCCGCTTTCGGATATTGACCTGCTGATTCTGAGCCGCAAAAAATTGCCGGACGCCCAGGCCGAGAAAGTCGGCGAGCTATTAACGCTGCTGTGGGACGTGCGACTGGAGGTCGGGCACAGCGTGCGCACGCTGGAAGAGTGTTTGCTGGAAGGCTTGTCAGATTTAACCGTCGCCACCAACCTGATTGAAACGCGTCTGCTGATTGGCGACGTCGCACTGTTCCTGGAACTGCAAAAGCATATTTTTAGCGAAGGTTTTTGGCCGTCCGATAAGTTTTATGCCGCCAAAGTGGAAGAACAAAATCAACGCCACCAGCGCTATCATGGCACCAGCTACAATCTGGAGCCGGACATCAAAAGCAGCCCCGGCGGCCTGCGCGATATCCATACCCTGCAATGGGTCGCCCGCCGCCATTTTGGTGCCACCTCGCTGGATGAGATGGTTGGCTTCGGCTTTTTGACGCTGGCAGAGCGCGCCGAGCTCAACGAGTGTCTGCACATCCTCTGGCGCATTCGCTTCGCACTGCATCTGGAAGTGAGTCGCTACGATAACCGTCTGCTGTTTGATCGTCAGCTCAGCGTCGCTCAACGACTCCATTACGGCGGCGAAGGTAACGAGCCAATCGAGCGGATGATGAAAGACTATTTCCGGGTTACGCGTCGGGTGAGTGAGCTGAACCATATGCTGCTGCAGCTGTTTGACGAGGCGATCCTCGCCATGCCTGCCGATGAAAAGCCGCGCCCTATCGATGACGACTTTCAGCTGCGCGGGACGCTGATCGATCTGCGTAACGACGATCTGTTTATCCGTGAACCCGAAGCGATTCTGCGAATGTTTTACACGATGGTGCGTAACAGCGCGATCACCGGTATTTATTCCACAACGCTTCGCCATTTACGTCATGCCCGCCGCCATTTAACGCAGCCGCTGTGCTACATCCCGGAAGCGCGTTCGTTGTTTCTCAGTATGTTACGCCATCCGGGCGCGGTGAGTCGTGGTTTGCTGCCAATGCATCGCCACAGCGTTTTGTGGGCTTATATGCCTCAGTGGTCGCACATTGTCGGTCAAATGCAGTTTGACCTGTTTCATGCCTATACGGTCGATGAGCACACTATTCGCGTCATGCTGAAACTGGAAAGTTTTGCCAAGGAAGAGACCCGTCAGCGTCATCCGCTGTGTGTGGATCTCTGGCCGCGGCTGCGACAACCGGAACTGATTCTGATTGCCGCCCTGTTTCACGATATCGCCAAAGGCCGCGGCGGCGACCACTCGATTCTTGGCGCCCAGGACGTGCTCAAGTTCGCCGAATTGCACGGTCTGAACTCTCGCGAAACGCAACTGGTTGTCTGGCTGGTCCGCCAGCATCTGCTGATGTCGGTAACCGCTCAGCGCCGTGATATTCAGGATCCAGAGGTTATCAAGCAATTCGCCGAAGAAGTGCAAACAGAACACCGTCTGCGTTTCCTTGTCTGCCTGACCGTCGCTGATATTTGCGCCACCAACGAAACGTTGTGGAACAGTTGGAAGCAAAGCCTGCTACGCGAACTGTACTTCGCCACTGAAAAACAGTTGCGTCGTGGGATGCAAAACACGCCCGATATGCGCGAGCGCGTGCGTCATCATCAACTTCAGGCGCTGGCGTTGTTGCGTATGGATAATATTGATGAAGAAGCGCTGCACCATATCTGGTCGCGCTGTCGCGCCAACTATTTTGTGCGCCACAGTCCAAACCAGTTAGCCTGGCACGCGCGCCATCTGCTCCAGCATGACCTGAGTCATCCTTTGATTCTCCTCAGCCCACAGGCAACACGCGGGGGAACGGAGATTTTTATCTGGAGTCCTGACCGCCCTTA
This sequence comes from Citrobacter sp. Marseille-Q6884, assembly GCF_945906775.1. NCBI lineage: Bacteria > Pseudomonadati > Pseudomonadota > Gammaproteobacteria > Enterobacterales > Enterobacteriaceae > Citrobacter > Citrobacter sp. Marseille-Q6884. Next base: position 1,984,244 of record NZ_CAMDRE010000001.1, on the reverse strand, counting down.
TCTGTTCGCTGCCGTTTGTGCCGAGCTGGACCGTCGTAATCTTAGCGTTCACGATGCGCAAATTTTTACCACCCGTGACGGGATGGCGATGGATACGTTTATCGTGCTGGAACCGGATGGCAGCCCGCTGTCGTCAGACCGGCATGAGGCGATCCGTTTTGGGCTGGAACAAGCCATTACCCAACGCAGCTGGCAGCCGCCGCAACCCCGTCGCCAGCCGGCAAAATTACGTCACTTTACCGTCGATACCGAGGTCACCTTTCTGCCGACCCATACCGACCGAAAATCATTCCTTGAGCTTATCGCACTCGACCAGCCGGGGCTGCTGGCGCGGGTTGGGCAGATCTTTGCCGATCTGGGAATTTCGCTGCATGGCGCCCGAATTACAACCATTGGCGAGCGAGTAGAAGATTTATTCATAATCGCGACAGCCGACCGGCGTGCCCTTAATAATGAGCTGCAGCAGGAAGTGCATCAACGGTTGACAGAAGCCCTCAATCCAAACGATAAAGGGTGATGTTTTTTATCTATATGGAAAGAGTTTAACAATGCAGCAGTTACAGAACGTTATTGAGTCCGCTTTCGAGCGCCGTGCCGACATTACTCCGGCAAATGTGGATACCGTAACCCGTGAAGCGGTTAATCAGGTTATTTCTCTGCTGGATTCCGGTGCACTGCGCGTCGCAGAAAAGATTGAGGGTCAGTGGGTCACGCATCAGTGGCTGAAAAAAGCGGTACTGCTCTCTTTTCGTATTAACGATAACCAGGTTATCGATGGTGCGGAAAGTCGCTACTTCGATAAAGTCCCGATGAAATTCGCCAACTACGACGAAGCGCGTTTTCAGAAAGAAGGTTTCCGCGTGGTTCCGCCAGCAGCCGTGCGTCAGGGTGCGTTTATCGCCCGTAACACAGTGCTGATGCCCTCTTACGTGAACATCGGCGCTTATGTTGATGAAGGTACAATGGTCGATACCTGGGCGACCGTGGGTTCCTGCGCGCAGATCGGTAAAAACGTACACCTGTCCGGCGGTGTTGGCATCGGTGGCGTACTGGAGCCATTACAGGCTAACCCAACCATCATTGAAGACAACTGCTTCATTGGCGCGCGTTCTGAAGTGGTAGAAGGCGTGATTGTCGAAGAAGGCTCCGTGATTTCTATGGGCGTCTATATCGGTCAGAGTACACGTATTTATGATCGCGAAACGGGCGAAGTCCATTATGGTCGCGTCCCGGCTGGCTCCGTTGTGGTTTCCGGCAACCTGCCATCGAAAGACGGTAAGTACAGCCTGTACTGCGCAGTCATCGTGAAGAAAGTTGACGCCAAAACGCGTGGCAAAGTCGGTATCAACGAGCTGTTACGTACCATCGACTAACCCTGATTTGAAAAAGCGGGCTTAGCCCGCTTTTTTTACATCTGCGAGTGGCGCAAACAAGGCTTTTCGTTAATTATTCAATGGTTATAGTGAGCTTAAGGGTACCGCTATGTATGACAATCTGAAAAGTCTGGGCATTACTAATCCTGAAGAGATCGATCGTTACAGCCTGCGGCAAGAAGCCAATAACGATATCCTGAAAATCTATTTCCAGAAGGATAAAGGCGAGTTTTTTGCCAAGAGCGTGAAGTTCAAATATCCCCGCCAGCGTAAAACGGTTGTCGCCGATGGCGTCGGCCAGGGTTACAAAGAAGTGCAGGAGATCAGTCCGAACCTGCGCTATGTGATCGACGAACTGGATCAGATCTGCCAGCGCGATCGCAGTGAAGTCGATCTTAAACGCAAGATCCTTGATGATTTACGTCACCTGGAAAGCGTCGTGACCAACAAGATCAGCGAAATTGAAGCCGATCTGGAAAAACTCACCCGCAAATAATCTTCAGAATCGGTTCACAAGCCGGGTAAGGCAAAACCGCCCCCCGGCATTTTTTTGCAGCTTACCGCTGCTCGTCCAGCTGCAGTGCCACGTACAACAACAACCTGTCGTCAAAATTCCCCAAATCCAGACCAGTCAGTTCAGAAATACGGTTCAGACGATACTCCAGCGTATTGCGATGAATAAACAATGCTTTTGAGGTCGCCAGCGGCTGTACGTTATGGCGAAACCACGCCGCCAACGTCCGGCGCAATAACCCGTTGTTATCCATTGCTTTTAGTTTTACCAGAGGACGCGCCAGCTCATTGGCCTGCCAGCCACCACGCAGACTGTCCAACAGCACTGGCAACATCAAATCCTGATAGAAGTAACTGCGACTTTCCGGCATACGTTGCTTCCCAACCATCATCGTCGTACGCGCGGTGCGATAGGAACGGGCGATACTGCCTGGTCCGGTAAAATAGTTACCCAAAGAGACCCGAAAACGCAGCTGTCCGTTTTCTTTCATCCGGGCGATAAGCTGCTCCACACGCTTGCGATGGTCTTCTGCATCCCAGCGGCCAAACTGATTGAGCGCGGGCTTCAGCACCACCATTTCTGTTAACGACACTATCGCAATCAGGTTATTGCGTTCAGGCGTGGTCAACGCGCTCTGTAACTGCTGAAGCTCCGCCATGGCACTGTCAACACCAAGCTGCCCGCTATCCACTTCAACAACCGCCACGACGCGCGGCTGATTTAAATCAATGCCTAAACGCTGGGCCCATTCCACCAGCGCCGGGGTATTTTCCTCTGCCTGAATCAGGTTCATCACCAGCTCTTCACGCAGGCGGCTGTCTTGCGCCAGCAGATGCATCAACCGCGACTGTTCGAGCATCATTTCAGCGGTCATGCATACCAACTCGCCGTACTTACGCAGATGCTCTGGCTCGCCGGTTAAACCAATCACCCCGACAATCTCACCTTCCAGGCGCAACGGCAGGTTGATCCCCTGGCGCACACCATGCAAATGCCGCGCAACCGCATCGTCGATATCCACCACCCGACCCTGTGAAAGTACCAGCAGCGCACCTTCGTGCAATTCACCAATACGCTCACGATCGCCACTGCCAATGATCCGCCCACGGGCATCCATTACGTTGATATTGGTATCAATGATGCGCATCGTGCGTGCCACGATATCCTGCGCCATTTTGGTATCAAGATGCCAGCCAGCCATAAACCCTCCTGTGAGCAGAGCTCAAGCATAAGGAAGATCATACGCAGCGACATTGTGCAAACGCACAAAGCAGAACAGAGAAGTATGGAGTTGTGGTGGGGGTCACAAAAAGAAATCCCTCCCCGGTATAGGGAGGGATTCGAGAGGATTACTGCATCAGCAGATAGATGGAACTATCACCACGCTGAATATTCAGCGCCAGAACAGAAGGCTTGCTGTCGAGGATTTTGCGCAGTTCCGCAATGTTTTTCACCGGTTGCTGGTTCGCACCGATAATCACATCCCCTTTCTTCAGGCCAATCTGCGCCGCTGGCGTGTTTGGTTTCACATCGCTAACCACGACACCTTTATCCTGGCCTTTGTTGCTCATGTCCGCACCTTCAATGCCGGTGAAGATAGAGCTTGAGTCAACCTGAGTCTGGCTGCTCTGCTGCAGTTCCAGGTTCACGGTGACCGGTTTACCGTCACGCAGCAGACCAAGACTGATTTTGCTGCCTACCGGCATCGTGCCCACCTGCGCACGCAGCGCGGCAAAGCTACTGATCGGTTTACCGTTCAGCGAAGTGATCACATCACCGGCTTTGATACCGGCTTTCGCTGCAGATGAGTTTGGCATGACCTGGCTGACGAACGCGCCACGCTGAGCATCAACTTTCATGGCTTTCGCCAGTTCAGAGCTGAGTTCAGTCCCCATAATGCCCAACTCACCGCGTTTCACCTGGCCAAACTCAACCATTTGCGAGGTCAGGTTTTTCACCATGTTACTTGGGATCGCAAAGCCGATACCGATGTTACCGCCGTCTGGCGCCAGGATCGCGGTGTTAATCCCGATCAGCTCACCGTTCAGGTTGACCAGCGCGCCACCGGAGTTACCCCGGTTAATCGCGGCATCGGTCTGGATAAAGTTTTCGTAGTTTTCCGCATTCAGGCCGCTACGACCCAGCGCAGAAACGATACCAGACGTCACTGTTTCCCCGAGACCAAACGGGTTACCAATGGCGACAGTGTAATCACCCACGCGCAGCGCATCGGAATCGGCCAGCTTAATTGCCGTCAGGTTCTTCGGATCCTGAATCTGGATCAGCGCGATATCAGAGCGCGGATCTTTGCCGACGATCTTGGCATCAAATTTACGCCCGTCGCTCAGTTGAACCTTAATCACCGTGGCGTTATCCACCACGTGGTTGTTGGTCACGACATAGCCTTTTGCTGCATCAATGATGACGCCGGAACCCAGCGCCATAAATTTCTGCTGCTGCCCGCCGCCGTTACCCGCGCCCGGCGCACCGCCCTGGCAGAAAGGTGAACTCTGGAACGGAGAACCGTCCTGGCAGAACGGCGAGTTATCACCGAAGAACTGCTGGAAATTACGCGGCATACGCGGCGTGTTTACCGTCGTGCTCCCCTCAACATTAATACTCACCACCGATGGCATCACTTTTTCGAGCATCGGGGCCAGGCTTGGCATCTGCTGGGCCGTCACTGCTGAAGACGCTGTCTCAGCCGCCGTTGCTGACAGGGGGGACAACGCCAATCCTAAACTCAGAGCCAGTGCACTCATTGCTAATGTGGTTTTTTTCATGTGTTTCGATCTCTATTAACAGGTAACGCAAAATTGCTGTGTACGTCAGAGTCGTTTTATAGCGCGAAGTTCCAGAATAAAGTTTCAGGAAAAAGTAAAAATTTATTGTCCGTCTTTACAAAAGCCTGCTTATTGTTCTACCGCCATCAACCGCCTGTATTCATCCCAGGCATACAGGTCCGTCATGCCGCTGATATAATCCTGGATCAGGCGACAGCGATAATAATATTCAAACACCGGGTATTCGACGGCATCCGGCGATATTTTACTGACCGCCTCAACGTAAGCAAGACGATGGCGAGTTGAAAGTTTCTGGAATAATCGCGATTCAATAGGAAAGTGTTTTAATCTTTCATTCTCAACCAATGCAGAAAAATCTGATAACGTCATTTTTAACAACGGCTGATAGATTTCCAGCAATCCGCTAATGACCCGGTAGCCTTGCAATTCCAGTTGTTCTACATCTGGATGGCTAAACACATGTTTCACCGCAACATTTTTATAAACGCCGAGCAACTGGCTGAAGCTACTGGCATCTTCAAGTAGCGCGTGATTAAAACTCCCGTCAAAAATTTGCGCCAGGTTATCAATAAAACGCTGAGCAGCATAAGGCACCAGTTTATTCAGCGTATTCACGCGTAAATACATAAAAAACTGATCTTCCGTGCTACGGCTTAATGTATTTGCTCGCGATTTATCCCAGGCGTTTTCAACAACCTGACTAAACAGCGAACCTTTTTCGTGATGGCCCCACGCCTCATACAAATGGTGATAAAGCTGTTCAACGCTGAAGATTCTTTTCTCAACGGCATCTTCCAGGTCAGCGACACAATAAGAGATATCATCGGCCGCCTCCATAATCCACGTTAATGGAAAACGACTGTAAGGCGCTAATGATAATTCTTTACGCAGACGCTCAATATACGGTTCCTCGGAAAGATAATAGCCCGGCTTCTTCATTAAATAGTTATGCGTCGCGGGCGTATCGCCACGCCACCATGCCGGGCGTGTATATTTTAAAATACCCCCAACCTGCGCCCAGGTCAGGTTCATCCGCATCAACGTATGCACCAGGCGGATCCCTTGCGCATTGCCTTCAAAATGGCATAAATCCTGGCGCACCTTACGGCGCAGGCCATTCAGCGATTCCTCGCCTTCACGCAAACGGAGCGCAGAGACCAGACAGCGGTCATCACTTAAGGGCTGGCTTTCCGCATCGGCAGGAAAAAGTCGCTGTCGAAACCAGTCATTAATCGCTGCTTCGCCAAAATGGCCAAACGGCGGATTACCGATGTCATGCATCAGACAGGACATTTCGACAACGCTTTCAAAAGGCCCGGTCAGTTCATCCAGACCGTATTGCTCCAGCAGCTTTTGCTCTTTCAGTCGGCTGAGGATCTCTTTTGCGATATAGCGCCCAACCTGTTGTACTTCCATTGAGTGCGTCAGACGAGTACGCACTGCCGCGTTACGTTCCAGCGGAAAGACCTGCGTTTTTTGCTGCAGTCGGCGGATTGCCGGAGAATTGATAATACGCCCACGATCGCTTTCAAAAATTCGCAGGATCTCATGCTCAGACTTCACGCCCTGCGGCGAACGGTAACGACGATGCCAGTTTATTTTTTTTCGGAAATCGATCTGTGCCATGTCCTCTCCCGCCTGAGAAATGCGCTACCCCTTAAGCGCATGATAGACTATGCCCTCAAATCTGGCTTATCGCGAGTAAATCTATGAAAATCGGCATCATTGGTGCAATGGAAGAAGAAGTTACGCTGCTGCGTGACAAAATCGAAAACCGTCAGACTCTCTCCCTCGGCGGTTGTGAAATTTACACCGGCCAACTGAACGGTATTGAGGTTGCGCTACTGAAATCAGGTATCGGTAAAGTCGCTGCTGCACTGGGTGCAACGCTGCTGCTCGAACGCTGTAAACCGGATGCCATCATTAATACCGGTTCCGCAGGCGGCCTGGCGCCGACACTGAAGGTCGGCGATATCGTGGTTTCTGACGAAGCACGTTATCACGATGCCGACGTAACCGCGTTTGGCTATGAGTTTGGTCAGCTTCCGGGTTGCCCGGCAGGTTTTAAAGCCGACCCGACGCTGATCACTGCAGCGGAATCCTGCATCGCAGAACTCAACCTGAACGCCGTGCGTGGGCTGATTGTCAGCGGCGACGCCTTCATTAATGGCTCGGTGGGTCTGGCAAAAATTAAGCATAACTTCCCGCAGGCGATTGCCGTTGAAATGGAAGCCACAGCGATTGCGCACGTTTGCTATAACTTTAACGTCCCGTTCGTGGTGGTTCGCGCCATCTCTGATGTTGCCGATCAGCAGTCCCATCTCAGCTTTGACGAATTCCTGGTAGTTGCCGCGAAACAGTCGAGCCTGATGGTTGAAACGCTGGTACAGAAACTGGCGCATGGCTAAATTACTGCCCAGGGCGCTGGCCGCCCTGCTTATCACTCTCCCGGTGTGGCTTTGCGCCGCACCGCGCGTTGTTTCACTTTCTCCTGCTAACACCGAACTTGCCTTTGCCGCCGGCATTACGCCTGTTGGCGTCAGCAGCTATTCAAACTACCCGCCCGAGGCCAAAAACATTGAAGAGGTCTCAACCTGGCAAGGCATGAATCTGGAGCGCATCGTGGCGCTCAAACCCGATCTGGTCATCGCCTGGCGTGGAGGCAATGCCGAACGACAGGTTAATCAACTGACCGCCCTGGGCATAAAGGTCATTTGGGTGGATGCGGTCACCATTGAGCAGGTCGCCGACGCACTGCGCCAACTGGCAGCCTCGAGTCCCAAACCAGAGCAGGCAAAACAGGCCGCGCAAAACTTGCTGGATGAATATGCTTTACTAAAATCTCAGTATGCCGACAAACCGAAAAAACGCGTGTTCCTGCAGTTTGGCGCAAATCCATTATTCACCAGTGGAAAAGGTTCCATTCAACACCAGGTTCTTGAGGTCTGTGGCGGAGAAAACATCTTTGCAGGCAGTCGGGTTCCGTGGCCACAGGTCAGCCGTGAACAGGTTCTGGCAAGGGCTCCTCAGGCTATCGTTGCCACCGGAGATTCAGCCGAACATCTTAAAATCGAGCAATACTGGGGAAACCAGCTAAAAATACCCATTATTACACTTAATAGTGACTGGTTCGAACGCGCGAGCCCGCGTATTATCCTCGCCGCAAAACAACTCTGTAATGCGCTTTCACAGATAAATTAGCGCCTGCCCCCACCAGGTCTGTTGTGAGGATTTAAAAATGCTCGTCTATTGGCTGGATATTGTCGGCACTGCGGTATTTGCTATCTCTGGCGTATTACTGGCCGGGAAATTGCGTATGGACCCTTTCGGGGTTCTGGTTCTCGGCGTTGTGACTGCCGTAGGTGGCGGCACGATCCGCGATATGGCACTGGATCACGGCCCCGTGTTCTGGGTTAAAGATCCCACGGACCTGGTGGTGGCGATGATCACCAGCATGCTCACGATCTTACTGATCCGCCAGCCAAGACGATTGCCCCGGTGGGTTCTTCCGGTTCTGGATGCGGTAGGCCTGGCGGTATTCGTTGGCATTGGCGTTAATAAGGCCTTTCTCGCCGGAACCGGACCGCTGGTCGCCATTTGTATGGGCGTGATCACTGGCGTCGGCGGCGGCATCATCCGCGACGTGTTAGCACGTGAAGTCCCCATGATTTTGCGGACAGAAATCTACGCTACAGCATGTATTATCGGTGGGATTGTCCACGCTACGGCGTTTTATACGTTTTCAGTACCGTTGGAACACGCCAGTATGATGGGGATGGTCGTCACCCTGCTCATTCGGCTTGCTGCCATTCGCTGGCATTTAAAATTGCCGACGTTTGCGCTGGATGATAATGGACGATGATACGGCGACGCTGAATAAGCAGGCCGGATGAGGCGTTTTCGCCGCCATCCGGCACATTGCCCGGCAGCGCAACGCTTACCGGGCCTGCGAAATCAGACCACCGATATTGCAGACAGCAATCAGATGCTAAAGGAAGAGCCACACCCGCAGGTGCTTTTGGCATTCGGGTTCGTCACAACAAAGCGAGAACCTTCCAGACCTTCCGTATAGTCAACCGAACCACCCACCAGATATTGCAGGCTCATCGGATCAACCACAAGGCCAACGCCTTGCTTTTCAATGGTCATATCGCCTTCGTTCACCTGGTCATCAAAGGTGAAACCATACTGGAAACCGCTGCAACCACCGCCGGTGATATACACGCGTAATTTCAGATTTGGGTTATCTTCGTCAGCGATCAGGCTTTTTACTTTATTGGCTGCTGCTTCTGTAAATTGCAGTGGCAGCGCTACGTCATCACTCATGTTTTGCTCCAAACGACATCGGCAATTGGGTAAATTTCAACCCAATATTTTGGGCCATTATCTAATACCCTGGTATTTCGTTCAAGTATTCTCGCCAGCGGCGGTACTCTGGCTTTTCGCCGCCTGCTCCGCTTCCTGTTTTGCCAGTGTACGTGCAAGGATAGTCGAGTATAGCGGCTTTCCGCCCACAAATTGGGCTAATAGTGTTGCGCCAAGACAGGTAATAATCATTGGCAAAATGAGCTGATAGTTATCGGTCATTTCCAGTACCAGGACAATCCCTGTTAAGGGTGCGCGTACCGAAGCCGCCAATAGCGCCCCCATGCCGGCAATGGCAAATGTCCCGGCTTCAAGATGATACTGAGGGAAAGAGGCCGCAGCGGCCATGCCAAACGCCGTCCCGAGTAATGTCCCCAACGCCAACATTGGCGCGAATATCCCGCCAGGCGCGCCCGATGAGAAACACAACAGTGTGGTGATGACCCGGGCAATAAAAATAAACAGCAGTATGCCGACGCTAAAGTTTCCAGCCGCAGCGATTGGGATCAGGTTAAATCCACCGCCTGCCGCTTCCGGCTTTATTAAGCCGAGGAGCCCGCACAGGCCGCCGATAACACCGCCCATCAGTACCCATTTTTTGATTTCACCGCCGTGAAACCGCTGAAACATGTCCTGAGTCCGCAACACCATCGTATTGAACAACGGTCCGACACAGCCAAAAATAATCCCGAGGACAAGATACAGCCACAGCGTATTCACCGGGGCATTGGAGAGTTTCCCCACCTCAATAATAGGCGCTTCGCCGTTGAAAATACGGAACACAATGCTCGACATGATAACGCCGGTGAAGACGGCTTTAATCGACACCAGGTTATAGCGAAACTGTGGTCGCATCTCTTCAAGAATGAACAGAATCCCCGCCAAAGGTGCATTAAAAGCGGCTGACAGACCGGCTGCCGCACCCGTTGCAAGCAGGGTATGTCGCGCTTCAGCACTACGCATACGGAAAATATCCAGCACCATGCGCCCGATATTACCGCCGATTTGTACCGTCGGCCCTTCTCGCCCAAGCACCATACCGGCGCCGAGGGTTCCCATGCCGCCGATAAATTTAACCGGCAATACGCGCCACCAGCGCACCGGACGCAACTCCTCCAGCGCCCCTTCGATTTCCGGGATACCCGAGCCTCCGGCTTCCGGCGCAAATTTACGCACCAGAAAATACCCCACCATGGCCAGCAACGCCGAAAGAATAAACGCCAGCGGCCACAGCAAAATGTCATGATCGGCGACCTGCGCCAGTGCGCCAATACGCTGGTTCTGTACCCAGGTGACGGCTTTCTCAAAAGCGACACCGACAAGCCCCGTTACCGTTCCGACCACAGCGGCCATAAAGAGGATCGCCAGCGGCGTTTTATCACGATCAAGAAGTCGGCGAATCTGATCCCTGCGCCGTAAACGCACAATCTGCTGTGCTTCAAAAGAGGGAGTGTCTGTTTTCATCAGATAAACATTAATAGGTAATACAAATACGGAATCGGCATTCTACTCGCACAATTCGTGAAAATCCCCTGCAAATCGTATTGTTTCAAATGCGCAAAACTTTCATAACATTCTCTGAATAACTAGAATAGCGGGCATTCACTTTTTCATCGAACCAGGACCCCATCCATGAGTAAGTCTGAAAACCTCTACAGCGCAGCACGCGAACTTATCCCCGGCGGCGTTAACTCCCCTGTTCGCGCCTTTACCGGCGTGGGTGGTACTCCGCTGTTTATTGAAAAAGCAGACGGCGCGTATCTGTATGACGTCGATGGTAAAGCGTATATCGATTACGTCGGCTCCTGGGGGCCGATGGTGCTGGGTCATAACCATCCGGCAATCCGTAATGCGGTGATTGAAGCCGCAGAGCGCGGCTTAAGCTTTGGCGCGCCGACCGAAATGGAAGTAAAAATGGCGGAACTGGTCACTGAATTAGTGCCGACCATGGATATGGTACGCATGGTGAACTCCGGTACGGAAGCCACTATGAGCGCCATCCGTCTGGCACGTGGGTTCACTGGCCGCGATAAAATTATCAAGTTTGAAGGCTGCTACCATGGTCACGCCGACTGCCTGCTGGTAAAAGCCGGTTCCGGTGCGCTAACGCTGGGCCAGCCCAACTCTCCGGGCGTGCCAGCTGATTTCGCTAAGCATACGTTGACCTGCACCTATAACGACCTCGCTTCAGTACGTGCGGCATTCGAACAATATCCGCAAGAGATTGCCTGTATCATCGTTGAGCCGGTCGCAGGCAACATGAACTGCATCCCGCCACTGCCAGAATTCCTGCCAGGCCTGCGTGCGCTGTGCGATGAGTTTGGCGCGCTGTTGATCATCGATGAAGTCATGACCGGTTTCCGCGTCGCGCTGGCTGGCGCGCAGGATTACTACGGCGTCGTGCCGGACCTGACCTGTCTGGGCAAAATCATCGGCGGCGGTATGCCTGTTGGCGCATTTGGCGGTCGTCGCGATGTGATGGACGCGCTGGCACCAACCGGTCCGGTTTACCAGGCGGGTACGCTGTCCGGTAACCCTATTGCGATGGCCGCGGGATTCGCTTGTCTGAATGAAGTCGCTCAACCGGGCATTCATGAGACATTAAACGAGCTCACCACGCGCCTGGCAGAAGGTCTGCTGGAAGCGGCTCAGGAAACGAATATCCCGTTGGTCGTTAACCATGTAGGCGGGATGTTCGGGATTTTCTTCACCGATGCGGAAACTGTGACCTGCTATCAGGACGTGATGGCATGTGACGTAGAGCGCTTTAAGCGTTTCTTCCACATGATGCTGGATGAAGGGGTTTATCTGGCTCCGTCAGCGTTTGAAGCAGGCTTTATGTCCGTTGCACACAGCATGGAAGATATCAATAACACGATCGACGCTGCGCGCCGGGTGTTTGCGAAGCTGTAAGAGACAAGATGAAGCATTCCAGGCCGGGTAAGGCGTCAGCCACACCCGGCTTTTTTTATCTGAACGCTTATCAGCGCTCACAAGGAAAAGATTTTCCTATCGACTCTGCTTTCTCAGTAGGTAGATAAAGTATGGCGCACCGATAAACGTCGAGAGCAATCCCGCCGGGATCTGATACGGAAACTGAACCATCCTGCCGCACCAGTCAGCAAACACCAGCAGAATTCCGCCTGCCAGCGCCGATATCACCATATGCGGCATGGTACGGCGAAAACCTAACATCCGCGCAATATGCGGTGCCATCAGCCCGACAAAGCTCAACGGTCCAATCGTCATGGTTGCCGTGGCGGTCAAACCCGCAGCCAGCATCAGTAAACCCACACGCGCTGGCGTCAACGCAATACCCACCGCCCGCGCCGTTTCTCCGCCCAGCGGTAAAATGGTCAGCCAGCGACGGCACAATGGCGTGATCGCCAGCAGAATCACCATCACGATCCCGGTACGCAAGACCTGTTCGCCGGAAGCATTATAGGTTGAGCCGGAGATCCAGGTCAGCACGCCCGCCATCCGCGGATCGCCGCTGGCCTGTAACATCATCAGCAACATCGTGAAGGCGGTACTGAGCGCCATCCCCGCCAGCAGCATCCGATGCGGAGAAAAACCGCCACGTCCTGCCGCTATCATGATGATCAACAATGTCACCGCCGCTCCGATACTTCCGGCAGGCAGCAGCCAGCCAAAAGCATTCCCCGGCACCAGAAACAGCATCAGCACGACACCAAAGGCCGCTCCGGAGCTAATACCCAACACTTCTGGACTGGCCATCGGATTACCGGTCAGACGCTGGATAATACAGCCCGCCACCGCCAGCATAACGCCCGCTATCAGCGCCGCCATAATACGCGGCCAGCGCCAGGGCATCAGCTCATCAAACATTGCGCCGCTGGCCCAGCTCCAACCGTGCGCATCGCGGCCAAAAGAAAGCGCCACCACGACCGTGAGTAGCAATATAGCGCCACCCGCCAACGCAAAGCCCAGTACGTTCTGGCGCTCAATGACAATGCGGTTACTGACGTTCATATCCGGTGCGCTCATGCTGCGCAGGCGCGGCAGCAACCACAGCAGCAACGGCGCGCCAATGAGCGCCGTCACCGAGCCGGTAGAGACTTCCATCCAGACGCGGGTCAGCCACAGGATGATTTGATCAGAGAGCCACAGGATCAGAGCACCAATGAGCGGAGCCAGCATCAAACGCGCCAGTAAACGCCGCGCACCAAGCATTTTCGCCAGCAGTGGAGCAAACAGGCCAATAAAACCGATAATGCCGACCGCGTTGACCAGTAAAGCACTCAGCACAATCGCCAGCGACAATGCCGCCAGACGCGCCAGCGATAGCGCCAGCCCAAGATTACGCGCCACCCCGTCATCCAGCCCCATTAGCGTCATGGGACGTAATAACAGCAGCGTTAGCATCACCCCGCCAAGCAGTTGCGGCCACAGACGCTGCACGCCGCTCCAGTCGGTCTGCGTGAGCGTTCCACTGCTCCATAAAAACATGCTTTGCAGTTGATCGTGATGGAAGATAACCATCAACTGGTTAATCGCACCGCAGTACAGGCTAACCACCAGACCGGCAAGGATCAGCGTGACGGGCGACAGGCGTTTACCCCAGGCAACACCAAACACCAGCGCCCCGACGATACATGCGCCCGCCAGCGCCGCAAATTGCGTGGTCATGGCGCCTGGGATAGCCCACAGCGTAGTGACAGTAATCCCCAGTTGAGCACCGGTAGCCACACCGAGCGTGGTCGGCTCGGCCAGCGGGTTACGCAGCACCTGCTGAAACAAAACACCGACCAATCCCAGCCCGGCACCGACCAGCAATGCAATCGCCAGTCGCGGGAGCAAGCTGTAGTGAAAAACCATCTGCTCAATGACATCGATATCGGGTGACCAGACGGCCTGTTGCCACTGACTGCGCGGTAAGGCAACGGAGAAGTTCATCCAGGTCAGCCAGCAGGCAACCACAAGCAGAATGGTCAGCAACAGTACCGGAAACAGCGCAATACGTTTACTCACGCTTTGCCTCCCAGCGCATTATCCAGAATACGGACAAAGTGCATCGCCGACAGCGTTGCGCCATAGAACCAGACGGCAGGTACCCGCTGACAACGTCCGGCCCGAACGAATGGCATCGCCTGCCACAGCGGAGTGGACATCAACGCGTCCATCTCTTTAGCGTTGCCATGATCAAAGCACAATACATCGACGTCCTTATAAGCCGCAAGACGGTCAATCCCCACGGCGGTGCTCCCCCAGAAGTTCGTTTCCCCCTGCCAGGCGTTCTGTATCCCGTACTCGTCGAGGACTTCCTGGAACAGGCAGTTAGGGCCAAACACCAGCATGTGGCGGGGATCAATCAGGGTCATCAATAACAATGGGCGTGTTCCACGCTGCACAAAGCGTGGTTTCCGACTTTCAATAAAGCTATCGTATTGCGCGAGATGGCGTTCGGCCGCCGCGTCCACGTTCAGAAGGTGGGCTAATTCGACCAGGGACTGACGCGCGACCGCCAGCGGTTTTTTACCATCGCTGAAATTAAATCCCCGTCCAGGCGCAATACGCGCCAGCTTCTCGGGCGCAGGGCCGTAGCCTGCCGACCAGACCATAAACGAGGGTTTCATTTCGGTCAGCAGTTCGAGATTGGGTTCAGTACGCAGCCCGACGTCGATGACCGAATCCGGTAACGCCGGTTCATTGACCCACAGCGTGTAGTTGGGGATATCCGCTACGCCGTAGGGCGTAATGCCCAGCGCCAACAACAACTCCACCGGTAACCATTCCAGTGCCACAATGCGCTGCGGATCAATCGCCGTCGCCCGCGCCTGGCTCATCTGCCAGAGCAACGGCGACAGCGCCATCGCCGTTAATAAACGACGACGGGTAATATGATGTAGTCCACTCATTAATAGACAAAACTCACGGGTGCGGCACCAGCCGGATGCGGCAAAATGCCCATCGGGATGCCGTAAATCTGTTCCAGGGTTTCACTGCGCATCAGTTCAGCGGGCGTTCCCTGAGCGATCATTTCACCGCCACGCAGCGCCACCAGGTAGTCGCAGTAGCGGGCAGCCATGTTGATATCATGCAGCACGGCGATCACCGTCAGTCCACGTTGCTGGCTTAAGCGGTGCACCAGCGCCAGGACATCAACCTGGTGGGCGATATCCAGCGCCGAGGTAGGTTCGTCGAGCAGCAAGCAACGGCTATCCTGCGCCACCAGCATGGCGATCCACGCGCGTTGACGCTCGCCGCCGGACAGGCTATCGACCAGACGGTGCGCCAGCGGTTTTAACCCAACCAATGAGATCGCTTCTTCCACTTTTTCTCTGTCAGCCACACCAAAACGTCCCAGCGCGCCGTGCCATGGGTAACGCCCAATCGCCACCAGTTCGCGCACCGTCATCCCCTCCGCCTGCGGCAACTGCTGCGGCAAATAGGCTACCTTGCGGGCAAATGCTTTACTGCTCCAGCTCTCCAGAGGTTGCTCATCAAGCAGAATCTCACCTTCTGACGGCGGCTGATGACGACCTAACATTTTCAATAAGGTTGATTTGCCGGAGCCGTTATGGCCGATAAGACCAGTCACTTTTCCCACGGGAAAGGTTAACGAGAGAGGATGCAAAAGCGTGCGACCGGGCACACGAAAGGAGACATGACTCAGTGCAAAAGTGGTGTCGGGATGGGATCTGTTTTCCTGCATAGCGGCCAACTTGTAAAACGGGCACGCAAAGCGTGCCCAAAGAGAAATTAGAAACGGAAGGTTGCAGTTGCAACGACCTGACGTTCCGCGCCCCAGAAGCAGCCATAAGAGCTGAAGCAGCTGGCGACGTACTCACGGTCAAACAGGTTAGTGACATTAACGGCAACATTAGAACCCGCCATGCCCAGACGTGCGAGATCGTATTTCACGACCGCATCCATTACTGTTGAACTGCCCACTTTGAAGCTATTCTCAGGATCGCCGTAGCTGGAACCAACATAACGTCCGCCAGTGCCTAACGTTAAACCTGACAGCGGGCCTTCGTAAAAAGTGTAATCCCCCCACAGAGAAGCCATATTTTTGGGTACCTGAACAGGTGTTTTGCCTTTAAGCGTTGTATCTTCCGTATATTCTGCATCAGTATACGTATAAGACGCCGTCACGTTAATGTTCGCATTCACTGCGGCTTTCGCTTCTAACTCAACGCCGCGAGAACGGATTTCACCTGCTGGAACCTGTGCATAGGGGTTAAGCGGGTCGGTGGTCAGGTTATTTGTTTTTGTCAGCTCATACACAGCGGCAGTAACAACAACCGGCATATCTTTTGGAACATATTTTACGCCAGCTTCATATTGCTTACCTTTGGACGGCGCATAAGCAACGTTGTCAGCCGGTGTCGCAGCCCACGCTTTTGACGGGTTCGGTTCAAAAGATTCGCTGTAGCTGAAATACGGCGTAATACCGTTATCGAAGAGATAGTTTAACCCACCACGCCAGGTAAACTGCTCGTCGTTACGCTCAACTTTCTGATTGCTGGCACGGATAGTCGTTGCCTGCTGAGACCAGTCATAACGTCCGCCCAGTGTTGCAACCCATTTATCCCACTCCAGTTGATCCTGCACATACAGACCCGTTTGGTGCTGCGTGTTAAGCTGGAACGGTTTCGCATCAGGGAAATCAACATCCTCATACACAGGGTTATTCATATCTAACGGCGGTGCACTTCCGTAAGCGTTGTCGATATCATTTCGCAAACGCGAGTAATCAACACCGGTTAACAGAGTATGCCCAACATCCCCTGTGGCAAACTTGCTTTCCAACTGAGTATCCACGCCAAAATCGTTATAACGTTCATCGGCGACGATAATCTGACGGGTCAGTTGATTCCCCACTGCGCCGAAGCCGTACACGCTCTGTTGGGATGTTTTGATTTGGCTATAACGTAAATTTTGGCGCACAGTGAAGGTATCATCAAAACTGTGTTCAAAGCTGTAGCCAACCATTCGCTGGTAGCGTGAATACGTATTGTTCGGAGCATAATCCGTAAAGCTCACAGGCAAACGAGAACCATCAGGTAATGGATCTACAGTCCCTTCTCTTGGTAACCAGCCGTAATACCCCGTTGATGGTTCATTCTGAATATTTGCACGCAGAGTCAGGTTCGTTCTGTCATCAGGTTTCCAGCTAAACACCGGAGCAATGGCATAACGTTTTTGCTCCGAGAAATCCTGTTGCTCGTCGTTAGAGCGCGCAAGCCCGGTCAGGCGATATGAATAAACGCCGTCATCATCCAGAGAGTCGCTGAAATCAAAACCGGTCTGGAACAGATTATCCGACCCCATTTTGAATTGAATTTCTTTTAATGGCTCTGATGTTGGGCTCTTGCTCACCATTGAGATCAGGCCACCTGGGTTACTTTTCCCATAGAGAACAGAAGTTGGCCCACGCATGAGCTCTACACGCTCAAGCATGTAAGGATCAACAACAGCAGAGCTGTAGTAATCGCCCTGGAGTTTGACGCCATCAAGGTAGTTGTTCGGGGTTGGACCCGGCGTGTAAAAACCACGAATGATCACAAAATCATAAGTACTGGAAGCACCACGCGTGGAAACTGCCGCACCAGGCGTATAGGCCAATGCCTCTTTCACCGATCCCGGTTGCTTGGTATCCATCTCTTCACGTGTCACAACCGAAACAGACTGAGGTGTTTTTTCGATAGGTGTATCAGTCTTGGTAGCAGTGGCAGAACGCTTCGCAGCGATGGTCGGGGAAGGCCCCCATGCGCTTTCTTGTGCGGCCGGTGCTGCGGTTACGGTGATAGTTTCTTCTTTCGGTTGAACCGCTGCCTGTGCATAGACAGACATGCCGCTAACCGCTGTGGCTACTACGACTGCGATTTTACGCAGCGAAGAGTTTGGCTGAGCAGTTTTAAGACGCGCCATTGGTATATCTCTGATGAAAGTGAATGATAACGTAAACGAGAATTATTATTATAACGGCAGCATAATATTCGAAACGCTGGCGAGATAGCAAGCGATACACATCCCTACTAAAACTGAGGGGTTAAGAATTAACCAGATGAAAAGAAAGGGTTAATAACTTAGGCTGAAATGTTGTTTTGCGTGGCGCTGGTGCAGGCAAAGAAAAACCCGCCGAAGCGGGTTTTGGGGAGCGTTAGTTACTACCAAACATATCTTTGATCCAACCTGCGACACCGTCGCCGTCTTTCTTCTCTTGCTGCGGCGGTTGTTGCTGTTGTTGCTGCTGCTGTTGAGGCTGCTGCTGCGACGACTGATCAAACGGATTACCAGACTGCTGCAGCATTTCACCTTGCTGACACAGTGAATCAGGATCGGTTGTCCATACCGGAAGCGTACGCATACCGCCGCTACACACGAAGTTACCGTCGTAATCCACGCCCATATCAACAATATCCTCAGGTGGCGTCAGCACCAGCGGTGTTGGCGTCTGGTTAGCCAGGTAACGCTGATAAATCGACATCGCCCCGCTTGCACCGTACAGCTTGGTCGGCTGGTTGTTATCACGACCCACCCAGGTGATCGTCACCTGACTGCCATCGATCCCGGCAAACCAGGTATCGACGTTGTTGTTCGTCGTCCCTGTTTTACCTGCCAGATGCAGCCCTGGATACTTCGCACCAAGCTGACGACCGGTACCGCGCTGCACAACCTGCTGCATTGTCCACAGCGTCATGTACGCCGCCTGCGCCGGAACAGCGCGTTCAGCCTGCGGGAAGCTCTGGTACAGAACCGTACCGTCTTCCGCAATGACCGAACGCAATGCCGATAACGGTGCACGGTTACCGCCGCTGGCGATAGTCTGGAACGCCTGCGCCACTTCGATTGGCGTCAGGTTCAGCGCCCCCAGCAGCATAGCCGGAACCGGGTTCAACTGATCTTTCGGCGCCCCCAGTTTGATCCAGGTATCGGTCACCGCAGGCAGACCTAATGCCATACCCAGGTTCACCGTCGGCACGTTCATTGAACGCGTTAACGCGTCCACCAGCATCACTTTACCGCTCTCACTGTAACGACGATCATCGTTCTGCGGAGACCACACCTGACCATTTGGCTGACGCAGCGCAATCGGCGCATCGGCAATCCAGGTATTCAGGCGGTACAGTTTCGGCTGGCTCAGCGCGGTCAGATAGGTTGCGGGTTTCGCCAGAGAACCAATCGAGCGACGCGCCTGCATCGCACGGTTATATCCCGCGAATTGCGGTTCCGCCCCACCGACCATCGCACGAACCTCACCGCTGAAGCGGTCCACGACCACAATCGCGGTTTCCAGATCGCTCAGCTTGCGCTGTTTCTTCAGTACCGGAATACCTTCCACCGCCGCTTTTTCTGCCGCATCCTGCGCCACGGAATCAAAGGTGGTGAAGATTTTCACGCCGGAGAGATCTTTAACTTTGTCGCCCAGCTTCGCCTGCAACTCCTGGCGAACCATCTGCATAAACGCAGGCTGCGGTGAGATCACGCCGCCGCGCGGCTGTACGCCTAGCGGGCGCGCACTCAGCATGTCATACAGATCCTGGTCAATGATCTGCTGCTGTTGCAGCAGACGCAGCACCAGGTTACGACGTTCCAGCGCCAGTTTCGGGTTACGCCATGGGTTGTAGATCGACGCCCCTTTCACCATCCCCACCAGCAGTGCCTGCTGATCGAGACTCAGCTCTTCAACCGGACGGCCAAAATAGTAGAGACTCGCCAGCGGGAAACCACGGATTTCATTGTCGCCGCTCTGACCGAGGTACACCTCGTTCATATACAGTTCAAGAATGCGGTCTTTGCTGTAGCGCGCATCCATGATCAGCGCCATATACGCTTCGTTAGCCTTACGCCAGTATGAACGCTCGCTGGAGAGGAACAGGTTTTTCACCAGCTGTTGGGTCAGCGTACTGGCCCCTTGCACCGTGCGTCCTGCCGTCAGGTTTGCCAGAACCGCACGACCAATCGAGTAAAGACTGATGCCATCATGTTCATAGAAATGGCGGTCTTCAGTCGCCAGCAATGTATCCACCAGAAGATCGGGGAAACCGCTACGTGGCACAAACAGGCGCTGCTCACCATTTGGCGAAGAGAGCATGGTGATCAGCCGTGGATCCAGTCGGAAGAAACCGAACTGGCGGTTGTTGTCCATGTTCTCAATCGTATCCAGATGATCGCCATCAAAGGTCAGACGCGCACGCACCTGCCCTTCTTTACTGTCCGGGAAGTCAAACGGACGACGGATCATCTCGATGCTGTTTGCCTGCACGGTAAACTCGCCCGGACGCGTCATCTTCGTCACCTGACGATACTGTGTGGCCTCCAGCAGTTTCACCATCTCGTTTTTGCCGACAGGCATTTCCGGCTCGAGGTTAACCATGCGGCCATACACCGCCGCAGGAAGTTGCCAGACTTTGCCGTCGATACGACTACGGATTTTTTGATCCAGATAAACGCCATAAATGGCAATCAGCACCAAAAAGACAATCGACAGTTTAACCAGCAGCCAGAACCAGCCGCGCTTACCACGAGGCTTACGCCCTTTGCCTTTACCCTTACGCGGCATCGGTTCTTCATCCTCATCGTCATCATCATAATCGTCGTCATACTCTTCATCTCTGAGTTGACGACGGCTCACCTTTTGTTTCGCCGGACGCGACGGTTTCCCTTTACGTCCTATTGGCTCGCGGTCATTCCCCGCCATGCTTTTTCTCCGCAACATTCAGGCGCAAAGGCCCGATTCTCTGTTCTTCCGTCCTGCGACAGAAGAAGAAATCTCTCAATTTAGGAATACTTTTTCGTACGCCGCGTTGGCGCCGTATTCGCCGGATCATCCGGCCAGACATGTTTGGGATAACGCCCTTTCATCTCTTTTTGCACCTCGCGGTACGATCCCTGCCAGAACGCGCTTAAATCACGCGTGATCTGCAGCGGCCGCTGCGCCGGAGAAAGGAGTTCCAGCACTAGCGGGACGCGTCCCTGAGCGATAGTCGGCGTATTTACTTCACCAAACATTTCCTGCATTCTGACCGCTAATGCCGGCGGGTTGTCTTCATGATAGCGAATGGCTATCCGGCTTCCCGTCGGCACAGTGTAATGCGCTGGCAATTCACTATCCAGACGTTGCAGCATTGACCAGTCCAGTAATCCGCGCAACGCATGTCCCACATTTAATGCTTTTAATGCCCGTAAAGAATGCACACCGCTCATATGCGGCAGCAGCCAACTTTCCAGTGTCGCCAGTAACGATGTCTCATCCACTGCGGGCCAGGCGTACTCAGGTAACCATTTTGCCGCGCATTGCAGACGCAGTCGGAGCTGTTCGGCTTCCGGTGTCCAGTTGAGCACACTTAGCCCTTTATCGCGAATCCCATTCAGCATTGCCTGGTGCAGTTCTTCCTCAGAGGGTTTCGCCAACGGCTGCACTTTTAGCGTCAACTGACCTATTCGCATGCGCCGGAGCGCCTTTAACGTCCCCTGGGACTCATCCCATTCAATCGTGTCAGATTGCTGCAACAGCTCAGGACAGGTTTGAATAAAGGTATCGATATCCAGCGGTAACGCTAACAAAATACGTGCATCCGGCGAGGCGCTGCCCTGGAGCAACAAAGGTGCGATCAGCCATTCATGGCGTCCTGATGCGTCGTCGGCATCCAGCATTGCCCCCATACCGTTGGCCAGTTGATAACGCCCTTCCTGACCACGTCTCCGCGCAATACGATCGGCAAATGCCTGCGCCAGCAAAGGCGCGATCGCTGTGTGGTCTGGCTGCCCACCACGAACTTTTAGCCGTTTCAACAATTGCTGGCTGCGTTGCTCCCAGTTAGGCTGATTACGCGAAAACGCCACCGCCAGATCGGTCTGCCCGCCGCGCGGCGGCTCTTCCAGAATAGCCGCGAGTTTTGCCGCCGTTGCCGCTTCGTTTTCATTTTTGGCGCTGACCAGCATGGCCGCTAAACGGGGATCATTACCCAGCGCGGCCATTTTCTGCCCCGCCGCACTTAACCTTTCTCCCTCAAGCGCCCCCAACATCTGCAGCAACCGTTTTGCCGCCTGCAGATTGACCGCCGGTGGTAAATCCAGCCAGTTCAGTTGGGCCGGGTCAGTGCATCCCCATTGCAGTAACTCCATCAACAGCCCGGACACATCGCTCTGTACGATCTCCGGCTCCCCCTGGGCTGCCGCTCTCTCCGCCTGCTCTTTGGCCAGCAGATGCAGACAGATCCCGGGTTCCAGACGCCCTGCACGCCCCGCTCGCTGGGTCATTGAGGCCTGGCTTATACGCTGGGTAATCAGGCGGGTTAAACCAGTGCGGGCATCATATCGCGCCACACGCTCCTGCGCGCTGTCCACCACCAGGCGGATACCCTCGATGGTCAAACTGGTCTCGGCAATATTGGTTGCCAGCACCACTTTACGTTTCCCCTGGGGGGCGGGCAAAATCGCCTGCCGTTGTTCAGTGAGCGAAAGTGCGCCATACAGCGGACATAACAGCACTTCACTTCCCACCCGTGAAGCCAGCTGCTCTTGCACACGCTGAATCTCCCCGACGCCCGGTAAAAATAGCAGTAGCGACCCCGTTTCCTGGCGCAGTAACTCCGCCGTGGCCATGGCGACAGCTTCATCGAAACGCTGATTTATCGCCAGCGGCTGGTACCGCCGTTCAACAGGAAAGGCACGTCCTTCAGAGACAATCGTGGGGGCTGCGGGTAACAGTTGCTGTAAGCGCCCGTTGTCCAGCGTCGCGGACATGATCAGAAGCTTCAGGTCGTCCCGTAAACCTTGTTGCACATCCAACAGCAGCGCCAGTGCCAGATCCGCCTGTAGACTTCGCTCATGAAACTCATCAAGGATCACCAGGTCAACGCCATTCAGCTCAGGATCGCGTTGGATCATCCGCGTGAGCACACCTTCGGTTACCACTTCGAGCCGGGTTTGCGGACCAACACAATGCTGCGCTCTCATGCGGTAACCCACGGTCTCGCCAGGCTTTTCATTCAGTAATTCAGCCAGGCGCTGCGCCACATTGCGCGCCGCCAGACGACGCGGCTCCAGCATAATGATGCGCCCTTGAATGCCACGATGCGCAAGCAGTTGCAGCGGCAACCAGGTCGATTTTCCGGCCCCGGTCGGCGCTGTCAGCAGAACCTGCGGTGAAGCATCCAGTGCAGAAAGCAGTTCAGGTATTACGGCGGCAACGGGCAACGACGTCACAAATGGCTCCAGAGGGTTAACATTCTTCGCGCTGCATTGTAGCATCGCGTTAATTCATAACCGAGTATCCATCATGCTTGAGCCCAAAAGGCTGTTCTTTGCGATTGAATTGCCTGAAGACGTTCGGGAGCAACTCATCCACTGGCGGGCAGCGCAGTTTCCGCCTGAGGCGGGGCGTCCCGTGGCCGCCGACAATCTGCACCTGACGCTGGCCTTTTTAGGCGATGTCAGCGCCGAGAAACAACAGGCACTTTCCCAACTGGCCGGGCGAATTCGACAACCTGGTTTTACGCTCAAACTGGATGACGCCGGACAATGGCTGCGTTCGCGAGTGGTGTGGCTGGGAATGCGTCAGCCGCCGCGTGGATTGCTGCAACTGGCGAATATGCTGCGCGCGCAGGCCGCGCGCAGCGGATGCTATCAAAGCCCACAGCCGTTTCATCCACATATTACGTTGCTGCGTGACGCCAGCCACGCGGTGCCCATTCCCGCCCCTGGCTTTTGCTGGTCGTTCCCGGTGACAGAATTTGCGCTGTATTCCTCGTCATTCGAGCGGGGACGCACGCGCTATTCGGCATTACAGCGCTGGACGCTTGCCCAATAATTAAGGACGTTATCCATGGAGTTTTCCCCTTCACTCAAACCCGCGACGTTAGTTAAGCGCTACAAACGTTTTTTAGCGGATGTGATCACACCAGAGGGTACAGAGTTAACATTACACTGCCCCAATACCGGTGCCATGACCGGATGTGCAACCCCAGGTGATACCGTCTGGTATTCGACATCAGAAAATACTAAGCGGAAATATCCACATACCTGGGAATTAACGCAAACCCAATCCGGCGCGTTTATTTGTGTTAACACGTTATGGGCAAACAGATTAACGAAAGACGCTATTCAGAATAGGCTAATCCCTGAGTTTTCAGACTACAGCATATTGAAAAGTGAAGTAAAATACGGTTCTGAAGGAAGCCGGATCGACTTTTTGTTACAGGCAGATTCCCGACCTGACTGCTATATTGAAGTGAAATCAGTTACGTTGGCGGAAAAAGAGTACGGTTATTTTCCCGATGCCATTACTGAACGAGGTCAGAAACATCTTCGGGAATTGATGAGCGTAGCGGCCGAAGGCAGGCGAGCAGTGATATTTTTCGCGGTGCTACATTCAGCCATTACACGGTTTTCACCCGCGCGCCATATTGATGAAAAATATGCGCAATTATTAGTTGAAGCACAGCTTAAGGGGGTAGAAATTCTGGTTTATAAAGCGGAACTTTCTGCCCATGGTATGACTCTTAAAGAACCGTTGCCCATTACTTTGTAATGGTGTAAACAACTGGTTAATTAGTATTCTGGGCGCGCGAGTAAATACGCTTTTCCTCACAGGGTTGTCAAGTGTTACGTTTAGATAATTGCTATCCGGAAAAGCATCTGCTATTTATAGCGACCTGATTTTTCCCCGAACATGGGGATCGATAGTGCGTGTTAAGGAGAAGCAACATGCAAGAAGGGCAAAACCGTAAAACATCGTCCCTGAGTATTCTCGCCATCGCTGGGGTGGAGCCGTACCAGGAGAAACCGGGCGAAGAGTATATGAACGAAGCCCAGCTGTCGCACTTCAGGCGTATTCTTGAGGCATGGCGTAATCAACTTAGGGATGAAGTCGATCGCACCGTAACTCATATGCAAGACGAAGCGGCTAACTTCCCTGATCCGGTAGACCGTGCCGCGCAGGAAGAAGAGTTCAGCCTTGAGCTGCGTAACCGTGACCGTGAACGCAAATTGATCAAAAAGATCGAGAAGACGCTGAAGAAAGTAGAAGACGAAGATTTCGGCTACTGCGAGTCATGCGGCGTAGAAATTGGTATTCGCCGTCTGGAAGCGCGTCCGACAGCCGATCTGTGCATCGACTGCAAAACGCTGGCAGAAATCCGCGAAAAACAAATGGCGGGTTAATCCCGGTCATTTTACCACCTATACTACAGGCGGGAGATTCTCCCGCCTTATTATTTGTCTATCCGCAAAATGAGTGATTCACACTATATTGGCCGCTTCGCCCCCTCTCCTTCCGGCGAACTGCACTTTGGCTCACTGATTGCCGCCCTCGGGAGTTACCTGCAGGCTCGTGCGCAGCACGGAATCTGGCGGGTGCGCATTGAAGATATCGATCCCCCTCGTGAAGTTCCCGGTGCTGCAGAAACCATTCTGCGTCAGCTGGAACATTACGGCCTGCACTGGGATGGCGACGTATTATGGCAGTCCCGGCGTCATGACGCTTACCGCGAGGCGCTTGCCTGGCTACATGAGCAGGATTTGAGTTATTACTGCACCTGCACCCGCGCACGTATTCAGCATATCGGCGGTATTTACGACGGTCACTGCCGTGATCTACGCCATGGACCCACACAAGCGTCAGTGCGCATTAAACAGCGACACCCCGTGCTGCAGTTTACAGACCGGCTGCGCGGCACGATTCAGGCCGACTCACAGCTCGCACGTGAAGATTTTATTATCCACCGCCGTGATGGACTGTTTGCCTATAATCTTGCGGTAGTGGTGGACGATCACTTCCAGGGCGTCACGGAGATCGTACGCGGCGCAGACCTCATCGAACCTACGGTGCGACAGATCTCGTTGTACCAACAGTTTGGCTGGCGTGCGCCGGACTATATTCACCTGCCGCTGGCGCTCAACGAACAAGGCGCTAAACTTTCCAAGCAGAATCATGCGCCTGCGCTGCCGCAAGGCGATCCGCGCCCTGTTCTCATCCAGGCGTTGCGCTTTCTGGGTCAGGAGACGTCGATCCCCTGGCAAGACCTGAGCGTAGCGGAATTACTGCACATGGCGGTGGAGAATTGGCGTCTTGCGCGCGTGCCGGAGTCAGCCACTTAAAATCCAGCATTCTCAAATGCCTCACGCTGAGCTATGATTAGCCGCGATTTTTACGCAACAACACTTGTCCTGATTGATGTTTGACACTACCGAGGTGCACTATTTTTACCCGAGTCGCTAATTTTTGCCGCAAGGTGCTAAGCCGCGAGGAGCGCGAGGCAGAGCTCGCCGTCGCCCGTCCACATATGACGGTAATCCCGCGTGAGCAGCACTCTATCTCCCGCAAAGATATCAGTGAAAATGCCCTGAAGGTAATGTACAGGCTCAATAAAGCCGGATACGAGGCATGGCTGGTTGGCGGAGGTGTGCGCGATCTTCTGTTGGGCAAAAAGCCGAAAGACTTTGATGTCACCACCAACGCAACACCGGATCAGGTGCGTAAGCTCTTTCGCAACTGCCGTCTGGTTGGGCGTCGTTTCCGCCTGGCACATGTTATGTTTGGCCCGGAAATTATCGAAGTGGCGACCTTTCGCGGTCATCATGAAGGCAGCGAAACCGATCGCGCGACATCACAGCGCGGCCAAAACGGTATGCTGCTGCGCGACAACATCTTCGGTTCCATCGAAGAAGATGCTCAGCGTCGCGATTTCACCATTAACAGCCTTTATTACAGTGTGGCCGACTTTACCGTTCGCGATTACGTCGGTGGGATGCAGGATCTCGAAGATGGCGTCATTCGCCTGATCGGTAACCCTGAGACGCGCTATCGCGAAGACCCTGTACGCATGCTGCGCGCAGTGCGCTTCGCGGCGAAACTCGATATGCGTATCAGCCCGGAAACCGCAGAGCCAATCCCACGTCTGGCGACGCTGCTTAACGATATTCCTCCCGCACGTCTGTTTGAGGAAGCCCTCAAGTTATTACAGGCGGGCTATGGTTTTGAAACCTATAAAAAACTGCGTGAGTACAGCCTGTTCCAGCCGCTGTTCCCGACCATTACGCGTTATTTCACCGAAGACGGTGACAGCGCAATGGAACGCATTATTGCCCAGGTTCTGAAGAACACAGATAACCGCATTCACAACGATATGCGCGTTAATCCCGCGTTCCTGTTCGCCGCCATGTTCTGGTATCCATTACTGGAAGCCGCACAGAAAATTGCCCAGGAAAGCGGTCTGGCCTATTACGACGCCTTCGCTCTGGCGATGAATGACGTACTGGACGAAGCATGTCGTTCACTGGCGATTCCGAAGCGCCTGACATCGCTGACCCGCGACATCTGGCAGCTCCAATTGCGCATGTCCCGTCGTCAGGGTAAACGCGCCTGGAAGCTGATGGAGCATCCGAAATTCCGTGCAGCGTATGACTTGCTGGCTCTGCGTGCCGAAGTCGAAAACAATGCCGAACTGCAACGTCTGGCAAAATGGTGGGGTGAATTCCAGGTTTCAGCGCCGCCAGAACAGAAAGGCATGCTGAACGAACTTGATGAAGAACCTGACGTACGCCGTCGTCATCGCCGTCCACGTAAACGCGCACCACGTCGTGAGGGAAGCGCGTGACCAATCGCGTATACCCAATGGATTTCGGGTTGCATCAAGGCGGCGACGCAGCGAACTCCCGGGAGCGTACATCAGTACGTGACTGGGATGAGCGAGGAAAGCCAACACAGATGCAGCCTGAAAGACGACGGGTATATATCGCCATCGGCAGTAATTTAGCCTCTCCACTGGAACAGGTTAATGCTGCCGTGCAGGCGCTGGGCGAGATCCCTGACAGTCAGATTATCGCAGTTTCATCCTTTTACCGTACCCCGCCATTAGGTCCTCAGGATCAGCCTGATTACCTGAATGCTGCCGTCGCTCTGGAAACAACGCTCGCCCCTGAAGCGTTACTTAATCATACCCAACGTATTGAACTGCAGCAGGGTCGGGTACGCAAAGCTGAACGCTGGGGTCCGCGTACGCTGGATCTCGATATCATGTTGTTTGGTAATGAAGTCATTAACACCGAACGCCTGACCGTTCCGCATTACGATATGAAAAATCGTGGCTTTATGCTGTGGCCGCTGTTTGAGATCGCGCCGACACTGTATTTCCCTGACAATACGGCACTTAGCACCCTTTTAGAGCAGTCTAAGATGCAGAAACCTGCACTCTGGTAATACCAGTGTGAATAATAGATAGGTACACCGATAGATTAATAAATTGCATTCTCAACAATAAATTATTTATGTGTATAGAAATAAAAGACAAAAACATTACTTAATTCACTAATTTCATTAAACATTCACCACTTCTTTAACTCAATCTTAAATACCCATTAAGAATAAATTAATTTACAGCACCTATCTATATAAATAGAGTAGCCAAAAGTAAATATAGTACAGTGGGATATATTTATATACTTATAAATAATATTACTTATGAGTACCATTAAAAATAAATATGGATATTAAGAATGAAAAGAAGCCTGATATATATAACAGTAATCACTGCACTGAGTGCCTCTTCCGCAATAGCCGCAGACACTGGCCAGATTAATATTAACGGTGCGGTATCTGATCAAACGTGCAAAATCACAACCAAAGATGGCCAACTGGCGACTAACGTCACACTGCAAATGCCGACCGTTGCGAAAGGTGACGTTACCGCGCTGAGCAAAACCGCGCCCGGTGCCGGTGCGACCACGTTTGAACTCCTGCTGACAGATTGCGATAAGGCCACAGCAGCCATCAGCTTTAGCTCCCCTTCCTTTGCCGATGTTGCCGATGGTACTCTGAAAAACAATACTCAATTGACCGGTGCCGCCAAGGGCATCAGCGTCGCCCTGCATAACAACACCTCCACCGTGAGCCAGGTTCTGATTGGTCGTCCGGATGACGTTCCTCAATCAGCAACCATCGACGCGACCACCAAGCAAGGTATGTTTAAGTTTATCGCTTCCTACGTAAAATCCAGCGATACCGCCACTATCGTCAGTGGACAAGTGAATACCGCTGCAACCTTTGATGTTACCTATCAGTAAATCACGTTAAAGCTCTCTCCAGGGAAATTGAGAGAGAGCTTCTTTTAATGGCTTAATCACATTCAGGGATACGAATAATGAGCAAGGCAATCTCATACCGCATTTTTAAGTCTGCTGCACTTGTCGGTGCGTTACTCGCCTCATTTAGCGCCAGTGCCGATATTGTCATATCGGGTACACGTGTCATTTATAATGAGAAAGATAAAGATGAGATGGTGCGCCTCGAAAACAAAGGAGGAAAACCATTACTTGTTCAAACCTGGATTGATAAAGGCAAGGAGAATGTCGATCCGGCAAAACTATTTGTACCGTTTACCTTAACGCCGCCTGTTTTTCGCATTGAGCCCAAACGCGGACAAACGCTGAGAATAATGTACACACAGGGCGCAGCGCTGCCTGCAGACCGTGAAAGCGTATTCTGGCTAAACGTATTAGAAATACCGCCAAAACTCCCTGAAGACAAATCTAACGTCCAGAACTTATTACAACTGGCGTTTAAAACGCGCATCAAGCTTTTTTATCGTCCCGCCAACCTGGCAGGGAACGCCATTGATGCCATAAAAGAGCTGAAATGGAGCATCGTCAACGACGATAACCATGTTTATCTGAAAGCCAAAAATAACTCGCCTTATTATGTTTCATTTTCAGATGCCAGTTTTACATCTGCAGGTAAAAAATACAGTGTAGCCATTAAAATGCTGCCACCCATGAGCGAAGAAACCTTCACCGTATCGGGCCTGAAGTCGGGTTCGACAGGGAAAGTCGATTATGTCGCCATTAATGACTTTGGTGGTAGTGTAACGCGTTCCGTAACGTTGTAAGACGATCAATGCTTACGGGAAAATCCCCTACGTGCAGGCACTTGTACCTTCATTGTATTATCGCAATGATCGGAAGTCTTTCGCCTGTACAGGCTCTGTTTGCCACGGAAAGTGTGGAGTTTGACAGCACTTTTTTGGTGGGCGAACATGCCAGCCATTTAGATTTATCGCGTTATAAGCAAGGCAACCCGACACCTGTAGGGCAGTACAAAACCACCATCTATATTAATAATAAGTTAGTTACGAACCTTATTATTGATTTTGTTGACGTCAATAAACACTCTGCTGCGCCATGCTTAACCGTCAAAACGCTTTCCCAGTTAAATTTAAAAATCCCCGAGAATGTAGATAACGAAGCATATCTGCTTACGAAGAAAGACGACAATCGCGAAGCAGAACAAAACTGTCTGAATATTGAGACGCTTTATCCGCAATCCGCGATGACCTATAGCAGCGGCGATCAACGTCTGGATATGAGCATCCCACAAATCTGGCTGGTAAAACAGTACGATAACTACGTCGATCCCGCTTTATGGGATGAAGGTATCAATGCTGGCATGCTTTCCTACAATGCCAATGCTTATCACACTGAGAGTGGAAGTACGTCAAACGACTCCCTATATGCTGGTCTCAACGCCGGGTTAAACCTGTTGGGATGGCATTTCCGCGCCCGTGGCAATATGAACTGGAACAACGATCAGGGCGCAACACAGATTGAGTATCAGGATCGCTATGTACAACATGATATCCCCATGCTGCACTCGCAGTTACGGTTAGGAGAAAGCAATACCACAGGAGAAACTTTCGATTCGGTGAATTTACGTGGCGTGCGCTTTTACAGCGATGATCGCATGTTACCTCCGATGCTTACCGGCTATGCGCCCGTCGTGCGCGGCATGGCGAATAGCAATGCAAAAGTCACTATCACCCAGGATGGTTATAAAATCTATGAGTCAACCGTCGCGCCAGGTCCGTTTGCTATTGATGACTTAAGCCCATCAGGGTACGGGAGCGATCTGGTCGTTACGGTCACCGAAGCCGATGGCAGCACACATACATTCAGCGTCCCGTTTTCATCCGTTGTGCAATTGCTGCGCCCCGGCACTTCCCGCTGGGATCTCAGCGCAGGGGAAATCAACCAGGATACCTACCGTAACAAACCCAAAATAGTCCAGGGAACCTACTACCGTGGTCTGAACAATATGTTCACGGGTTACACGGGGCTACAAGTCACCGATAACCATTATCTGGCGGGCTTGTTTGGCGTAGGGATGAATACAGAGGCCGGTGCGTTTTCATTCGATATTACGCATTCACAGGCAAAAATTCCTGATGATAAAACCTACGCTGGCGAAAGTTATCGTCTGTCTTACAGCAAGCTTTTAAATGAAACCGATACCTCGATCAATATTGCTGCCTATCGTTATTCTACGCAAAACTATTTAGGTCTGAATGATGCGTTAACCCTCATCACTAATGTTAAAGAAAACAAGATTAATAATGATGGCGAACGTTACAGCATGGACAACTATTCGCGTACTAAAAATCAAGTTACGCTAAGCGTTAGCCAGCCATTGAAATTTAAACAAGAAAACTATGGTTCATTGTATATGAACCTCAGCTGGCGTGATTATTGGGAGTCTGATTACACTCAGAGAGACTATGCCGTCGGTTACAGTAATTCCGCATGGTGGGGAAGTTACAGTATCAACTTACAGCGCAGCTATGATGAAAATAATAATAGCGATGACAGCCTCTATCTCAGCGTCAGCATTCCGCTCAATCTATGGTCGAATGATCAGCATCCTCAGTCGGGATTTAACACCATTAATGCCTCCTACGGTTCAGATTTAAAAGGAGGAAGTACGTTAAATGCCAGTACCAGCGGTAACAGTGCCGATAACAAAATTAATTACAATGTGAATACCGCGTACAGTTCCGGGCAGGGTGCCGAAACAGAAAGTATCGGCGTCTTCAGTAGTTATGAGAGTCATTACGGCACCTGGTCTGCCAGCGCATCACAATCATCGGATAACACTCGCCAGCTGTCATTAAATACCGACGGCAGCTTTGTGCTCCATTCCGGTGGGCTGACGTTCACTAACGACACCATCAATGACACAGACACTGTCGTGCTGGTCAAAGCGCCTGGCGCGAAAGGCGCCCGACTGAACGCCAGCGCCAGCACCGTTGATCGCTGGGGCTACGCCGTATCCAACACCCTGTCGCCGTATCGTGAAAATAACATCACCCTTGATATCTCCACCATGGAAAATGATGTGGAGCTTCTCAGCACCAGTGGAACCAGCGTGCCACATTACGGCGCCATAACATTGGTGAATTTTGAAACCAACGAAGAGCGCTCAGCCATATTAACCGTTAAATCCCAGGGAGATATCTCCATCCCGCTGGGGGCCGATGTTTACGATATGCGCAATCATATGATTGGGAATTTTGGTCAAGGTGGACAGGCCTATATTCGTGGTTTCGAAAATAACGGCACGCTGAAAGTGTCGTGGGGATCGCAACCGAATCAGTCATGTCTGATTCATTACCAATTGCCTGATAACCCAACCATGCTGAATAAAACTCTCTATCTGGATAACTTAATTTGTGCGCCCATAAAGTAGCGCCTCGAAAAGGAATTTACCACGATGACGCGTTCTGCTCTGACAATAATACTGCTGCTTTTTACCCTCCCGACAACGGCAAAGGATAATATCAGTATCGATTTTACCGCAACGATCAAAGAATCGACCTGTTCCATGAAAATTACTGGGGGCGCAGGCTCTGATACGCATCAGACGTTAACGCTGGGAACCGGTGGAAAGATCGGGTTGGATAAAATTGTGAACGGAGATACCGAAGCCAGCGCTAATTTCAGGATAGTCGCCTCAAATTGCACCGTCGGGCTCAGCAAAATCAGCAGCAAGATAGCCGGTAAAACACCATCAACCACGACAATGCTTATCGAGCCAACAGCCACAGGCAGTGGATATACACAAAATATTGGCGTGGGATTTTTCAGAAAATCAGCGACCGGCAGCGATATGTTTGAGATCAACCAGGATGGACAAATCATATGGACTGCAGATGAAATCGCAAACGGACTGGATCTGACGGCGGCCTTGCGCGAATCAATACCGGGTCAGGGAAAGATTGGTGATTTCAAGGCAACCGCCACGTTTAGTTTCAGCTACGAATAAGCAAGGAACGCTATGATGAAAAATACCGCTTTCGCTATTTCCCTTCTCTGCGCACTGTCGATCGTGACAAATACGGCATCCGCCAGTGATGATAAAAATCCTTTAACGCTGGATATTCAGACGACCGTCGAAGTGGGAACCTGTATGGCGACGTTGCAAACGACCGCCGGCACGGGGCTGACCACCGTCGCTTTTGGCGACGTCTACAAACCCGAATTGAGCAATAAATCGAAAATCCAGAATTTCGAAATGGCGATTACAAACTGTGCGGGGCTGCAGGATAACAAGGCAGATATTACGCTGGTACCTAATGGAACCTGCGCCGGGACCACACCTGGCGCCAACTTTGCTAACACCACCGCGGATGGCGCGAAAGCAACGTCGGTCGAGGTCTGGACCGGAACACCGGATGCTGGCGGCACCCAATTTAACTGCACCCAGCAAAACGTCTTCAGCCAGGATGTCTCACAGGCCTCCGGGAATGCGAAAGTGATCGTTCCCTTAACTGCGCGTATGGCCGTTGAGCCGGGTCGTACGATTCAGGATGTCACCGCAGGCGTATTTACTTCAAAAGCCACGTTTGTGGTGGCCTACAAGTAAAAGACCGATATGAATAAAACATTCATGATGTGTCTGCCATCTCTTCTTTTTGCCCTGACAGCTCTCTGCCAGCAAGCGGCTCGCGCGTCAGATCTCAACGTCGATATGTCCGCCACGATCCTTAACAGCACATGCCAGACAACCATCAGCAACAATGGTGTCATCGCACTCGGGACCGTTGGGGTGGGTTATTTTGGTGGCGCAACACCATCAACGCCGGATATGTATCAGGGAGGCGGAAAAACCTTCACCATCAGCCTCCATGACTGTGGTGTCGGCGCAGATACACGCGTAACGCAGTTACATATGAATTTCCGCCCGCTCAGCGGGCAGTTTGCACCCGGGTCGATGCAGATTTTCCCCAACGAGGCTGCGGCATCAATTAATGCCGCCACAAATGTGGGCGTCATTATTAGCGCTGTTGAAAACAACGGCACCGTGGTGAACGTTTGGGATCAGAATGGCCAATCCCAGGCAAACTTTGCGATAACGCCAGAACAGTTAGAAAGCAGTACCTATACCTTTTATACCCGTTTTCAGAAAACAGGGACTGGCGATGTCAAACCCGGACAGTTCACCACCAATATTGTCGTGGATGTGTATTATGATTAAGTTATTTAAAATATTAATTTTATTATGTACCGGAGTGACATCCATTCCTGTTTTCGCGTCAATGCAATATGCAGCGGGAACATCACGGGATTATTATGGCAAGGCAACCATGGTGTCTTCAACCTCAACCACACCTACAGGTCGTAGCGCTGACAGTGCACTCATCATTAATCGCTCTCCGATATTAAAAAGCAGCAATGTTATTTTTCTCTTTGACAATATAGATACCGCACCACATGGCGGCGGGATCTGGTGCGATAAAGATGTTGGCGGCAGTGATAAACTAACCTTTCACATCCGCCCCGGTAGCAATATGGTGACGTTTGGTTCAGCCCCCGGCAACCCCAATGCCACCTTATATAAAACATCCATACAGGGTTTGTATTACACGTTGCAGATAAAAAATTTCGCTGGTGCTTATACCACATTCACCAATAGTACTTTTTTCCTGACTTCCGATGTGACGACAAAGGTAAACAGTAATTCTTATCCATGCGGTACGGGTGGCGCCTATATGGGGGGGTTTACCCTGAGCGTTGAAATTGAATTTTATACCGATAGTACGTTGATTCTCCCTGATACTGGGAGCATAACTGCTGCCCCCGAAATTTTGTTAGCTCCTAATGAAAGTGGTAATGGTTACTTTACTATTCAGAATGAGGAAGAAGGAGGGAGTATAGGTATTAGTCTCTCAACAAATGGGATTCACATTTCCTATCCTACCTGTTTTAGTATTTTAAGCAGCGCGTCCGGAAATACACTTGATCTGGGTACCTATACCATTCCTGAATTAAAAAATGATACGAAGGAAATTCCGTTCTCCATTAATCTGAGTTCCTGTATGGGAATTAAAAATATTGAGGTCAGACTCTCCACACCCTTGGTGGACAGTCACAATGAAATGCTGCTGGGCAATATTTATGAAGGTACAAACGGTAGTGCGGCGGGTTTTGGCGTTCAGATCACCGGTGAAAGTACCACTCTTTCGCCCAAAATGGTGCTGCAGCCCAATATGGCCACTTCAGTCTACCGGGATTATGAGGTTGAAACCCTCTCTCAGTTTCCCATGTTTTATACCCCCTCCTATTACAATGAATCAACCTCTCAAACCCTGAATTTTTCCGCTCAGCTCAAACCCGATGGCGGCGCTATTGAGCCGGGTAATTTTAAGGCGACTGGCGTGTTTTCAATCACCTATCCTTAACCTATTCAGTCGGCGGTAACCGCCATCGGTTGCCGCCATAAAGCACTAACGTAATCCACACTCATCCCCTACAATAGCCGAATTACACTGATTAACGTTTTGGCCACAGGGGTTATGATGAAACCAACCACAATCTCGCTGTTGCAGAAATGCAAACAGGAAAAGAAGCGCTTTGCCACCATTACGGCTTATGACTATAGCTTCGCCAGACTCTTTGCCGATGAAGGTATCCATGTGATGCTGGTCGGCGACTCGCTGGGGATGACCGTGCAAGGCCACGATTCCACCCTGCCCGTCACCGTCGAAGACATCGCTTACCACACGCGCGCCGTACGCCGTGGCGCCCCCAACTGTCTGCTGCTCTCCGACCTGCCGTTTATGGCCTATGCCACACCAGAGCAGGCATTTGAAAATGCCGCTGTCGTGATGCGCGCAGGCGCGAATATGGTCAAAATCGAAGGCGGCGCATGGCTGGTTGATACGGTGAAAATGCTCACCGACCGCGCTGTACCGGTTTGCGGTCATCTGGGATTAACCCCGCAGTCCGTTAACATTTTTGGCGGCTATAAAATTCAGGGTCGCGGTGATGCCGGTCAAATCCTGCTCGACGATGCGCTGGCGTTAGAGGCCGCTGGCGCTCAACTGCTGGTGCTGGAATGCGTGCCCGTTGAACTGGCAAAACGCGTGACCGAGGCACTGTCAATTCCGGTGATCGGTATTGGCGCAGGGAATGTCACCGATGGCCAAATCCTGGTGATGCATGACGCGTTCGGTATTACTGGTGGTCATATCCCGAAATTTGCGAAAAATTTCCTCAATGAAGCAGGCGACATGCGCGCTGCAGTGCGGCAGTATATTGCTGAAGTTGAATCCGGCGTTTATCCGGGTGAAGAACACAGTTTCCATTAATATTTTGTCGGCTGAGGCTAACGTTAACCGTTATCCCGGCCAGATAAGGCATCTGCGCCATCCGGTAACGTCCCCGATGGCGTCATGCTTATCAGACAACTAAAGGAGTCACGTCGTGTTAATTATCGAAACCCTGCCGCTGCTACGCCAGCATATTCGTAGACTGCGTCAGGAAGGCAAACGTGTTGCGCTGGTTCCTACCATGGGTAACCTGCACGACGGCCATATGAAGCTGGTCGATGAAGCCAGGGCCCGGGCAGATGTCGTGGTGGTCAGTATTTTTGTTAACCCGATGCAATTTGACCGACCGGACGATCTGGTGCGTTATCCGCGCACGCTGCAGGAAGACTGCGAGAAGTTGAACAAGCGCAAAGTCGATTATGTCTTCGCCCCTACAATGCAGGATATCTACCCGCAGGGTACCGAAACCCAAACCTACGTAGAGGTTCCTGGGTTGTCTACCATGCTGGAAGGCGCCAGCCGCCCTGGGCATTTTCGCGGTGTCGCCACCATCGTCAGCAAACTGTTCAATCTGATCCAGCCGGATATCGCCTGCTTTGGCGAGAAGGATTTCCAGCAGCTTGCGCTGATCCGCAAAATGGTGGCAGATATGGGCTATGACATCGAGATCGTCGGCGTCCCTATTATTCGCGCCAAAGACGGCTTAGCCCTGAGTTCGCGCAATGGTTATCTGACAGCAGAACAGCGAAAAATTGCCCCAGGCCTGAGCAAAGTCATGAATGGTATCGCTGAAAAGCTGAAGGCGGGTAACCGTGATCAGGAAGAGATTATCGCGCTGGCAGAACAAGAGCTGAATGAAAAAGGCTTCCGAGCCGACGACATTCAGATTCGCGACGCTGACACGCTGCTTGAGCTGACCGAAACCAGCAAACGCGCGGTCATTCTTGTCGCCGCCTGGCTGGGTCAGGCACGTCTAATCGATAATCAAAGCGTTACATTAGCCCAGTAGACAGGGGTTAAAAATAGGGCAATACTGCCTAAGAAATTTCTCAAAGCAGACATTCATGCCTGCTTAGCTACGGTAAACGACAGGGTATAGAAGTTATGATTCGCACAATGCTGCAAGGCAAGCTCCACCGCGTAAAAGTCACGCAGGCGGACCTGCATTATGAAGGTTCCTGCGCCATTGATCAGGATTTCCTTGATGCTTCCGGGATCCTTGAAAACGAAGCCATTGATATCTGGAACGTGACCAATGGTAAACGTTTCTCGACCTATGCGATTGCGGCTGAACGCGGCTCCAAAATCATCTCGGTGAACGGCGCGGCTGCGCATTGTGCGGCTGTTGGCGACATTGTGATTATCGCCAGCTTCGTCACCATGTCTGATGAAGAAGCCCGTACATGGCGACCGAAAGTGGCCTATTTTGAAGGCGACAATGAAATGAAGCGTACCGCGAAGGCGATTCCGGTACAGGTTGCATAATTGCCACTATCCCTGCGGCTGATTGCTGATCAGCCGCGACATCGCCTCCAGCGAATCCGTTCTTAAAATATAAAGCCTTTTCAATAAGAACGGATTATCCCCCGGTTTCACTTTCCCTCGCACAGTGGTCACTGCCATGTGGAAGCCTGCGTCATTGGCCGCTTTTACCGCCGTGGCGTTGTAGCCGCCAAACGGATACGAAAGGTAAAGAACATGCGGATTAAACTGCGCAAGCGCCCGACGTGAGCGCGCAAAATCAAACAGAATATTGTGATAGTTGCGGCTAAGCAGGATCGGCCGATGATTACCATCAACCCGATGTAAAAAATGGGTATGCGACTGGAAATCAAAGACGTCTCTGATCTCATTCAGTTCAGAGATGCTCATAAACTGTAGCGATTTCGGGTCCCACTTCTGCGGATGGCGCTTGATACGCGACGAGATAATAAACGCCGTCGCTTTCATCCCATACTGCTTGAGAACCGGATAAGCGTAGCGGCTGACCGATTTCAGACCATCATCGAATGTCAGCACCACCGCGCGCGCGGGGAGATTCATATTATTGCGTAGGTAGCCTTCCAGTTGATACATCGTCAACGTGGTGTAGCCACGGTCGCGTAGCCAGGCCATCTGGTTACTGAACGCACGCACGGAGGTCGTCGTTGATGTGTGCCGAAACCGGGTGTTCTCTTCATCGCGCAGAATATGATGGTAGGTCAACACCGGGATGCCGTGGTCTTCCTGCGCATCCAGCGCACTGATATACGCCAGCCTGCCGCCAATGCGGATCTGAAACCAGGTCTGATTGAGCCGGTCTTTCAGCTTACTGATAATGGGATAGCGCAGATTGTCCGCCAGCATGCCAAACGGCGCGCTACCGACATCCGGGGCGTTATAAACGGGCGTATCTTTCCAGGTTATCAGGTTCTGGTTGCTCAGGGGTTTGTTGAGATCACCCAGGCCATCGTCAACTTTTTGTCGCCCCTGCACCGGCTCCAGGTGTCCCTTATCAATAAACCCGGTACCCAGACCAAAGGTAAATTCGTAGTAGTCAGCCGCAATGGGCTCTACGGCGAGGATCTGACCTGCGCGAATATTCCCGACCGTTACCATTTTGTTGCCTATCTGCGCCCAAACAGCCGCAGACTCCGTCGTTTGCATATAGCGGGCTGGCAAAGCCGCAACAACGCTAGCAGAAATAAAAAGCAACAAGACAAGCAGAGCGCGCATAACCATGAGTAATAACCGAGGCGAGAAACCCCGGCTATTGTAGCAAAAGCACGATCAATACCAATGCTTAATACTCATACAAATCATGCAGCAACACAAAGGCAGGGTTTTTCTGTTGTTGATGCCAGAGGCTCGAAACATCAGGTCCGCCAAGCGTCACGATCCGATCGCGAAACGCGGAACTGCTCAACGACTCCCGCGATAAAAGCATTTTCTCCAGCAATGAATAACTCACACCGGAAATCACTTCACACTGGGAATGCTTATGGCTCATTAACGACGCGACACGATAAGGCGCTGCACCGGGGATATCCGTCAGGAATATCACGCCGTCACCCGAGTCAGTCGAATGCAGTGCATCGCACATCATGCGGCTTAACATATTTGAACTTAGACCACGCCAAAAACTCACCGCCCGGCATTGCGCCAGCGGACCGTGCTTTTCTTCCAGACGATGCAGCATATCCTGTGCATTATCGTCGTGACAGGTAATTACCCAACCTAACATTGCCCACCTCCTTAGCAGGCAAGTAGTTTATCAGTGTGATAAATATCTAACGGTGACAGGCATCAAAAGTCTTCCTCTCCTGATAAGGGAGAGGAAGAAAGAATTAGCTGCGAAGCCCGCGTCCACGCTGAATCAGATACCAGCACAATAAATAAAACACGGCGATAAAGACCACCAGCACACCAAACGTAGTGACCAGCGGAACATCGTGGATGCCCAGGAAGCCGTACCGGAATCCGCTGATCATGTAAACAATC
Organism: Citrobacter sp. Marseille-Q6884; assembly: GCF_945906775.1. Lineage (NCBI taxonomy): Bacteria > Pseudomonadati > Pseudomonadota > Gammaproteobacteria > Enterobacterales > Enterobacteriaceae > Citrobacter > Citrobacter sp. Marseille-Q6884. The sequence continues at coordinate 1,944,358 of NZ_CAMDRE010000001.1, read as the reverse complement.
GGGTTGAGGTGCGACAGACCCTGCCAGAATGGCGGCAGCAGCGTTAACGAATAGAAAACCCCGCCCAGATAGGTGAGCGGCGTCAGCACGAAGGTTGGGATCAGGCTGATATCGTCAAAGGTTTTGGCAAACACTGCATTCAGCAAACCCGCCAGCGAAAACAGAATGGCTGTCAGGACCAGCGTAAGCGCCACAAACACCCATGAATGCACCTGGAACGGGACGAAGAACAGCGAAATTGCTGTCACCAGAATCCCTACGCACAGACCGCGCGCCACGCCGCCGCCAACAAACCCGGTGATGATCACGTGCGTCGGCACCGGTGCGACCAGCAGTTCTTCAATGTTACGTTGAAACTTGGCGCTAAAGAATGACGACGCCACGTTAGCGTAGGAGTTGGTGATGACCGCCATCATAATCAGCCCCGGCACGATGAATTGCATGTAGCTAAAACCGTGCATTTCACCGATACGCGAGCCGATCAAATTACCAAAGATAATAAAATAGAGCGTCATGGTAATGACCGGGGGAACCAGCGTCTGAACCCAGATACGCATAAAGCGGTGGATCTCTTTCGCCCAGATGCTTTTCAGCGCGACCCAGTAAAGCTGCATCATGCGCGATCTCCTTGTTTTTCATGAACCAGAGACACAAAGAGCTCTTCCAGTCGGTTCGCTTTGTTACGCATACTCAATACCTGTATCCCCTGCGCGCTGAGCTGCGAGAACACACTGTTCACCCCTTGCTCACGCAGAACTTCCACTTCCAGCGTCGAGGTATCAACCAGACGGTATTGATACCCTTCCAGTTTGGGCAGCGGACTTTTCGCCGCCAGATCGAGAATAAAAGTCTCCGATTTCAGTTTGGAGAGCAGGTTTTTCATCGACGTGTTTTCCACCAGCTCGCCGTGCTGAATAATGCCGATATTGCGGCACAGCATTTCCGCCTCTTCGAGATAGTGCGTCGTCAGAATGATCGTCGTGCCTTTGTCGTTCAAATCCTTTAAAAAGCCCCACATTGAACGACGCAGTTCAATATCCACCCCGGCGGTAGGCTCATCAAGGATCAGCAGTTTTGGTTCATGCATCAGGGCGCGGGCAATCATCAGGCGGCGTTTCATCCCACCGGAGAGCATGCGCGCACGTTCATTACGCTTTTCCCACAGATCGAGCTGCTTTAAATAGATTTCGCTGCGCTTTACCGCCTCTTTATGTTCAACGCCGTAGTAACCCGCCTGGTTCACCACGATCTGCTGCACGGTTTCAAACGGGTTAAAGTTAAATTCCTGCGGCACCAGTCCGAGTTGGCGTTTAGCATTGACCGTATCTTTTTCAAGATCGTATCCGAAGACGCTGACCTTCCCGGAGGTTTTATTCACCAGCGAACTGATAATCCCGATAGTGGTGGATTTCCCTGCGCCATTGGGGCCTAAAAGCGCATAAAAATCCCCTGCTTCGACTTGCAAATCTATGCCGCGCAGCGCCTGAACGCCACCGGGATAGGTTTTTTTAAGTTGTTGAAGTTCCAGAGCAATAGTCATGGTTTTTTACTTACCTTACGTTCTGACATTTTATATATAGTTTAATTAATCCCGGAGTTACCCTATATTAGCCCATCGCATTTATCTGGCATCGGGTCGTAAATCTCCATGAAAGACATAGATACACTCATCAGCAACAATGCACTATGGTCAAAGATGCTGGTAGAAGAGGACCCCGGATTTTTTGGAACACTGGCGCAAGCACAGAATCCGCGCTTTCTCTGGATTGGATGCTCCGATAGCCGCGTTCCTGCGGAACGTTTAACCGGTCTTGAACCGGGCGAATTATTTGTTCACCGTAATGTCGCCAATCTGGTTATTCATACCGATTTGAACTGCCTCTCTGTGGTTCAGTATGCGGTTGATGTACTGGAAGTGGAACACATTATTATATGCGGTCACTATGGATGCGGCGGTGTACAGGCTGCGATTGAAAATACAGAACTGGGGCTGATTGATAACTGGTTGCTGCATATCCGCGATATCTGGTTTAAACACAGTTCTCTACTGGGTGAGATGCCGCCGGAGCGTCGTATTGATACGCTGTGCGAACTGAATGTTATGGAGCAGGTATACAACCTGGGCCACTCAACCATTATGCGCTCAGCCTGGAAGCGTGGTCAGAAAGTCACGATTCACGGATGGGCCTACGGTATTCATGATGGCCTGCTTCGCGATCTGGAGGTCACTGCCACCAGCCGTGAGACGCTGGAACAACGCTATCGGCAGGGGCTGTCTAACCTGAGCCAGAAACACAGTAACCATAAATAACGTGATACTGCCGGGCGGCGACGACGCCTTACCCGGCCTACAGGCTTTTACCGTGCAGGCCGGATAAGCAACGTGCCATCAGGCACGTCCACAGAATTACTCGTCCAGCAGCACAACTTTGCCAACATACGGCAGATGGCGATAACGCTGAGCGTAGTCGATGCCGTAACCCACCACAAACTCATCTGGAATAGAGAACCCGACAAACTCGACCGGAACATCAACTTCGCGACGGGTCGGTTTGTCCAGCAGCGTACAGATCGCCAGGGATTTCGGTTCGCGCAGGCTCAGGATTTCACGCACTTTGGACAGCGTATTGCCGGAGTCGATAATGTCTTCCACGATCAACACATCTTTGCCGCGAATGTCTTCATCCAGATCTTTGAGGATTTTAACATCGCGCGTGGTGGACATACCGCTGCCGTAGCTGGAGGCGGTCATGAAATCTACTTCGTGGGGGACGTGCACTTCACGACACAGATCCGCCATAAACATAAATGAGCCGCGTAACAGCCCTACCAGCACCATGTCGCTGCCGCTGTCCTTGTAACGCTCGTTAATCTGACGTCCCAGCTCAGCAATACGCGCTTTGATCTCCGCTTCCGGGATCATGACTTCTACAGTATGTTTCATAAACTCTATAACTCACTGATTTTTATCAGTTGACACATCATGCAAATCGAAAGAAAGCGCTTATATTGATACACCGACAGACAGACGGTGGCTCGCACTAACCACAAAACTTGCGACAGCATACAAACAATTCAGTGAGGGAAGTATACCAGTAAAGAAGCCACGTTCCTCTGATAGTTAACAGGATTGTCGGTAAGTTAAGCGCCGGAGGGGCATCCCATCCGGCAATTCAGCGATTACACGGTAAATCCGAGCATCATTCCGGTGTCTTCATGCTCTAACAGATGGCAGTGCGCCATGTAGGCATGCTCTTTTGGCGCGTCGTGGTCAAACTTCACCAGCACTTCGCTAACGCCCCCTTCTACACGCACTGTATCTTTCCATCCCGCACGGTGCGCGACGGGTGCTTTTCCATTCTCAGACAAAATACGAAACTGCGTACCGTGTATATGGAACGGGTGCAGCATCATGTCGCCTTGCCCGGAAATGACCCAGCGTTCATGCTGACCTTTCGTCGCGGCAAACATCGGCTTGTTCATGTCAAATGCCTGGCCATTAATCCGGTTGGCATTATGGAAATCAAACGTCCCGCCGTGTTTCATATTGCTCATGTCGCCGTGATTCATACTGCCATGATTCATATTGCCGTGGCTCATGTTGCCATGATTCATGCTGCCGCCATCCATATGCCCCATCCCCATCCCTGTCATGGCCTGGTCGCCATACTTCTGCATCAACATGCGCATCCCCATCATGTCGAGCATAGGGTCCATCGACAGCTGCAGATTGCGCACCGTCAGGCCATCCAGCGAAGGCAGTGAAGGCATTGTTGTCAACGTATCCGGCAACGCTCCCGACGCCGTAATGATCAATGGCTGAATACGCATCACCGGATGCGGTTTATCAAATGGCACAACCGCCATTCCCATCTGACTCACGGGCAAGGTCAGCAGATCAAAAGCTTTACCGTCGCTGATATCCACCAGCACTTCAAAGCGCTCGCCCATCAACATCGGCAGTTCCGTCACTTTAACGGGCTCAGGCAGCAGCCCGCCATCGCTGGCAATCACATACAGGGGACGGTTGTCGCTGGCCGCCACGTTCAGTGAGCGAGCGTTACAGCCATTCAGCAGCCGCAGACGCAACCAGCCACGCGGTGCGGCATGCTGCGGATAAATGGCACCGTTGGTCAGCAATGTGTCGCCAAACCAACCGACCGCAGCGGTCATCACGTCCAGTTGATAGTTGATCTGTCCGTCCGCGGAAAATTGTTTGTCCTGAATAATGACCGGAACATCGTCAATACCCCATTGCTTGGGCAGCATCAGTTTGCGAATGTCATCGTCTTCAATCAACACCAGCCCAGCCAATCCCATCGCCACCTGACGACCGGTTTTTCCGTGTTGATGTGGATGGAACCAACAGGTTGCAGCCCGTTGCTCCGGGGTGAAGGTCACAGAACGTTTACCGCCCGCAGGAATAATCCCCTGTGGCCCGCCATCGACTTCGCCGGGTATCTCCAGCCCGTGCCAGTGCAGCGTGGTCTCTTCAGCAAGCTGGTTATGGATATCCACCGTCACCGATTGACCTTTGTTCAGTTTCACCGCAGGCCCGAGCAAATCACCGTTATATCCCCAGGTCGTCGCCGTTTTCCCCGCAAAGGTCGATTTTCCGGCATTAACGATCAGTTGAATGCGACTGGAAGCATCCGCAGTTAACAGGTCTGGAATGGGCAATGCAGGGCGTTCGGCCGCAAAAACAGTACGGCTCCACAGAGGTAAAGCTGACGCAACCCCCAGCGCTACGGAGTATTTTAAAAAGTCACGACGTTGCATAATCATTTCCTTATATTCAGCAGCTTAAGCAGGCGATCTTTTAAGCATAAGCCCTCCCCTTACAGGAAGGTCAAGTCAACGACAAATAATAAAGGTCGTCGCTTCGCTCACAGTGTGCTAACGTTTAATTTCCGTAATGTAGTGGTAGAAACAATGAAGACGTTTTTCAGAACAGTGTTATTCGGCAGCCTGATGGCCGTATGCGCAAACAGCTACGCGCTTAGCGAGTCCGAAGCCGAAGATATGGCCGATTTAACGGCAGTTTTTGTCTTTCTGAAAAATGATTGCGGATACCAGAATTTGCCCAACGGGCAGATCCGTCGCGCACTGGTCTTTTTTGCTCAACAGAACCAGTGGGACCTCAGTAATTACGACACCTTCGATATGAAATCACTCGGTGAAGACAGCTATCGCGATTTGAGCGGCATTGGTATTCCGGTCGCGAAAAAATGCAAAGCGCTGGCGCGCGACTCGCTAAGTCTGCTGGCTTACGTCAAATAATCATCGATGCGCCGGATGGCGGCTCAGTGCCTTATCCGACCTACGGGTAACCTTCACTTGCGTAGATCGGATAAGATTGCTTAACCCTGTTGTACAAATTCGCGGTAGGCCGCGACCACCTGAAGAAAGTCCTCTACGCCGCACAGCGACAAACTCTCTTCATCGTAATAATTCATGCCTTCTTCCATTTCATCGCCCGTGAATTCAAGCTGGTTGGCACGTACCATAACTTCTTCACCGTCCAGCCAGAGCGTGTACTCGTGTCCTGCCCGCTGCCAGGAGCGTTCACTACCCTTTACCGCACGCGCTGCCTGTTCCACTTCATCCAGCAAGGCCAGGTTCTCTTTCACTTCTTCATTAAACCAGTGCCCCACCACCTCGTGGCCCATGGACATACGCACTTTTACCACTCCGGTAATATCGCGCAGAAATTCGTAATCCATAATCGTCTTCCTCTGCTCCCGGCAATGCGCCAATACCGCATTGCGCCTTGCTGTAATTATCGCAGCAGTGCGGCAGAAAAAAAGCGGGACGGGTATAAGGAATGGAAATAAAAATGCCCGGAGAAGTCAGCTTCCTCGGGCATTGATGCGTTTTTAGGCAAAACGGTTAGTGCATTACACTGCGGTCTGGAAAATCACGCTATCCGCTTTTTCGGTGTACTGAGAAAGCTGGTCAAAGTTCAGATAGCGGTAAGTATCCACAGCCGTTTTATCCACCTGCGCCACATAGGTCTGATACTCTTCTGCCGTCGGTAACTTACCGATAAGCGCCGCAACCGCCGCCAGCTCCGCAGAAGCCAGGTAGACGTTAGCGCCCGTACCTAAACGGTTCGGGAAGTTACGGGTAGAAGTAGAAACGACCGTCGCACCGTCAGCCACACGCGCCTGGTTACCCATGCACAGTGAACAGCCCGGGATCTCGATACGCGCACCGCTCTTACCAAAGACGCTATAATAGCCCTCTTCAGTCAGTTGCGCGGCATCCATACGGGTTGGCGGCGCCACCCACAGACGGGTCGGCAGTTGGCCTTTGTGCGCATCCAGCAGTTTACCCGCAGCACGGAAGTGACCGATGTTGGTCATGCAGGAACCGATGAATACTTCGTCAATCTTCTCACCCTGAACGTCAGACAGCAGACGTGCATCGTCAGGATCGTTCGGCGCACACAGAATAGGCTCTTTGATCTCCGCCAGATCGATGTCGATCACTGCCGCGTATTCTGCGTCAGCATCGGCTTCCAGCAGTTGCGGGTCAGCCAGCCATTTTTCCATGCCCTGAATACGACGTTCCAGCGTACGACGATCGCCGTACCCTTCCGCGATCATCCACTTCAGCAGAACAATGTTAGAGCTCAGGTATTCAACGATTGGCTCTTTGTTCAGCTTGATCGTACAACCGGCAGCAGAACGTTCAGCAGAAGCATCGGTCAGTTCGAACGCCTGCTCGACTTTCAGATCCGGCAGACCTTCGATTTCCAGGATACGGCCAGAGAAGATGTTCTTCTTGCCTTTCTTCTCAACGGTCAGCAGACCCTGTTTGATGGCGTACAGCGGGATCGCGTGCACCAGGTCGCGCAGGGTGATGCCCGGTTGCATTTTACCTTTGAAACGTACCAGAACGGATTCCGGCATATCCAGCGGCATCACGCCGGTTGCGGCCGCAAACGCCACCAGACCAGACCCAGCCGGGAAAGAGATACCGATTGGGAAACGGGTATGGGAGTCACCACCTGTACCAACGGTATCAGGCAGCAGCATGCGGTTCAGCCAGGAGTGGATAACGCCATCGCCCGGACGCAGCGATACGCCGCCACGGTTCATAATAAAGTCTGGCAGCGTGTGGTGTGTGGTCACGTCCACCGGCTTCGGATAAGCAGCGGTATGGCAGAATGACTGCATCACCAGGTCAGCCGAGAAGCCCAGGCACGCCAGGTCTTTCAGCTCATCACGGGTCATCGGACCGGTGGTATCCTGAGAACCAACGGAAGTCATCTTCGGTTCGCAATACGCCCCCGGACGAATGCCTTTCACGCCACACGCGCGGCCAACCATTTTCTGCGCAAGCGAGAAGCCACGGTTGCTTTCCGCCACGTCTTTCGCCTGGCGGAATACGTCACTGTGCGGCAGGCCCAGCGCTTCACGCGCTTTGGTGGTCAGGCCACGACCGATAATCAGCGGAATACGGCCACCGGCACGCACTTCGTCGATCAATACATCGGTTTTCAGCTCAAAGCTTGCCAGCAGTTCACCGGTTTCGTGGTTGCGCACTTCGCCTTTGAACGGGTAAACGTCAATCACGTCGCCCATATTCAGGTTGGTTACGTCCACTTCAATTGGCAGAGCGCCCGCATCTTCCATGGTGTTGAAGAAGATAGGCGCAATTTTGCCACCCAGACACAGGCCGCCGCCGCGCTTGTTTGGCACATGAGGAATATCATCGCCCATGAACCACAGGACGGAGTTCGTTGCGGATTTACGGGAAGAACCGGTACCCACAACGTCACCCACGTAAGCCAGCGGGTAACCTTTTTGCGAAAGCCGCTCGATCTGTTTGATCGGACCCACCGCACCCGGCTGATCCGGCTCAATACCTTCACGGGCGTTTTTCAACATCGCCAGCGCATGCAGCGGGATATCCGGGCGAGACCATGCGTCCGGTGCCGGAGACAGATCATCGGTATTCGTTTCGCCCGTCACTTTGAAGACGGTCACGGTAATTTTTTCAGCAAGCGCAGGACGGCTCAGGAACCATTCGGCATCGGCCCAGGACTGCATCACCTGCTTCGCATATTCGTTGCCAGCTTTGGCTTTCTCTTCTACGTCGTAGAAGTTATCAAACATCAGCAGCGTTGAAGAGAGCGCTTTGGCAGCAATCGGCGCCAGTTTCGCATCGTCCAGCGCGTCAATCAGCGGATGAATGTTGTAACCACCCTGCATGGTACCCAGCAGTTCAATGGCTTTTTCTGGCGTCACCAGCGGGGAGGTTGTGTCGCCTTTCGCGACGGCGGCAAGAAAACCGGCTTTGACATAAGCGGCTTCATCTACGCCAGGAGGAACGCGGTTGATCAACAGGTCTAACAGGAATTCTTCTTCGCCCACAGGCGGGGTCTTCAGCAGCTCGACAAGTGCGGCCATTTGGGTTGCGTCTAAAGGTTTTGGCACAATCCCAAGGGCGGCACGCTCAGCTACGTGCTTACGGTATTCTTCTAGCACGACGGTATCTCCTCGCTCTCATTGTCATATGCGGTAGGCGATTCTCTTCACGCTCCTGTGAGACAGCAGTTTGTAGGGTAAATGCCCGGTACCGCATAAGGCACAATAACAGGAATTTCTTTACGTGTTAATCTGTTTACAAAAAAGTAACATAAAAAATTGGCTGAATCGTTAAGAATGGTATAGCGGCAAGAAAGCGCAAAATTCGCGCGCAAAAAACCGCGATACCGCCCCGATGTGCAAGCGCGACACTCTGAATATTCCAGCGGCTTTTCAGCCATCAGATATAATTGTGTAATAAATGTTCACACTCTTTTCCCAGACCTGGCGGGTGAATCCCCAATAAAAGTCAAAACTGTCAAACACGGGTGAATAATACTCGCGGCAACAGAAACGCCTCACGGCACAGCGCTTGTCTCGTTGGAGTCATTTTATGAAGTTGCCCTTTAAGCCACATCTGCTTGTCCTTTTGTGCAGTGCCGGGCTGTTTGCCGCCTCTGGCGTGATGTTCGTTAAAATTCGCGCAACGGAGCCTGCCGCTCCGGCCCCCATCGCACAACAACCGTCAACACCGGCGCCCGCTCCCGTAGCAGCCCCAGCACCGGCCGACCAACCGGCGCCTGCACCTGCACCTGCGCCAACGTACACGGCAGCACAAATCGATCAGTGGGTTGCGCCTATCGCGCTCTACCCGGACTCGCTGTTGTCGCAAATTTTGATGGCATCGACCTACCCGGCCAACGTCATTCAGGCCGCGCAGTGGTCAAAAGACAATCCCAAAATGCAGGGTGATCCCGCTATTCAGGCCGTTGCCAGCCAACCCTGGGATCCCAGCGTGAAATCACTGGTTGCCTTTCCTCAGTTGATGTCGCTGATGGGGGAGAACCCGCCGTGGGTACAAAGCCTGGGTGATGCTTTCCTCGCACAACCGAAAGACGTTATGGATTCCGTTCAACGCCTGCGTGTACTGGCGCAGCAAACCGGAGCGTTGCAATCAACACCGCAACAGACCGTCACCACCGTGGCAAAAGCGGCGCCGGCTAAAACCGTTACCAGCGGCTCGACGACAAGTTCCACCACTACGACCGCTACAACCGCCACAACAAGTCCAACAGTTATCAAGATTGAATCCGCCGATCCGCAGGTGGTGTACGTCCCCACCTATAACCCGAATACGGTGTACGGTACCTGGCCCAACACCGCCTATCCGCCAACCTATCTGCCCCCTACCCCTGGCGAGCAGTTTGGTAGCAGCTTCGTGAACGGTTTAGGCTTCAGCCTGGGTGTCGCCACAACGTATGCCATCTTCAGTAACATCGACTGGGATGATGATGACGACGACTGGGACCACCATCATAATGATGACTGGGATAACCATGGCGGTTATAACCGCAACGGTGATAACAACATCAATATCAACGTTGATAACTTCAATAAAATCAGCGGGCAACGCCTGACGGACGCCAACCGTACCTGGCAGCATAACCCGGCCTACCGTGAGGGTGTGCCGTACCCCAATAACCAGCTCAACAATCGCTTCCACTCCACGAATACGGCGACGGGATTAAGTTCAACCCAGCAACAAAGACCGGTCAACCGTGATAGCCAGCGTCAGGCAGCCATGAACCAAATGGAGAAATCGACGGGGAAAACATTCCCGCAGACGGCACGTACGGGAACGAAAGACGCCCAACGTCAGGCATCGAATCAACAGTTGAAGCAAATTTCCCAGCGTAACAACTACCGCGGTTACGATACCAAACCGCAAACGGCAAAACGGGCTAACACTCAGCAACGAGAGAATCGCCAGGTCGCTACCCAGCGACAGGAGAAACGGGTTTCGCAACCCACGCAGCAACGCAATGTCCAACAGCGCAACATTCAACAGCGAACCAGTCAGCCGCGCGCCAATGCGCTGAGTGGTAACGACAGCCGTTCAGGCAGTTGGCAGTCGCAACAGCAGCGAGGAGCCCAGAGCCGACAGATAGCTCGCAACCAGCCATCACGTCAGCCATCTGGCGGCCGTGCTGAACACCGTGAATTACGTCATCGTTAAGGGAACCGACATGAAAAATAAACTACTCAGTGGAATGGTGTTGTTCATGGTTTCGGCCACCGCGATGGCACAGCAATCCTTCAGCACCCCCGATCAAGCCACCGATGCGCTGGCAAGCGCTATCAGTGAACAAAATGAAAGTGCGATGAACACCCTGCTCGGGGAAAACTGGCGTGATTTTCTGCCGCCAGAAGGCGTCGATCCTGATGCGGTTGATCGCTTCCTGCGCGACTGGAAGGTCCGCCATAACACTGTCGTCAACGGCAATATGGCGCACCTTGTTGTCGGGGACAGCGACTGGCAGTTGCCAATCCCGGTGATCAAAACCGCGTCCGGCTGGCAATTTGACATTAAGCAGGCAGCTGATGAAATCCTGACCCGTGAGATCGGGCGCAACGAGCTCGCGGCCATCGAGGCATTACACGCCTATGTGGATGCTCAGCAGAGCTATTTCGCGATGAACCAGAAATACGCGCAAAAGATTGTCAGTTCTGAAGGGAAAAAAGATGGCCTGTACTGGCCGGTTTCACCCGGCGAAGCGCCAAGTCCGCTTGGCCCGGCCTTCAGCCCGCAGGAACCTGGCACGGGGTATCACGGCTATCATTTCCGCATCCTTCCCGACAAAACCAGCGGCTTTGCGATGGTGGCCTGGCCTGTTAGCTACGATCACACTGGGGTGATGAGTTTTATGATTAACGGCGATGACAAGGTCTATCAGGCGGATCTCGGTGCGGAATCACAGCAAAAAGCAGAAGCGTTAACTGCATATCACCCGGATAAAACCTGGCAACCAGTAGCCCCGTAGGACAGATAACGACACGCAAAAAAAACGCCTCCGAAGAGGCGTTTTCACAAAAGTAAGAAGATTATTTCTTCTTCGCTTTCGGGTTCGGCAGGTCGGTAATGCTACCTTCAAACACTTCTGCTGCCAGGCCCACAGACTCGTGCAGAGTCGGGTGCGCGTGGATGGTCAGCGCGATGTCTTCAGCGTCACAACCCATTTCGATCGCCAGACCGATTTCGCCCAGCAGCTCGCCGCCGTTGGTACCGACAATCGCGCCACCGATGACACGGTGAGATTCTTTGTCGAAAATCAGTTTGGTCATACCGTCTGCGCAGTCGGAAGCGATAGCACGGCCAGAAGCAGCCCACGGGAAGGTGGCGGTTTCATAGCTGATGCCTTTTTCTTTCGCTTCTTTCTCAGTCAGGCCAACCCATGCAACTTCTGGTTCAGTGTATGCGATGGATGGGATAACTTTCGGATCGAAGTAGTGTTTCTTACCGGCGATAACTTCAGCGGCAACGTGACCTTCGTGAACACCTTTGTGTGCCAGCATTGGCTGACCGACGATATCGCCGATTGCAAAGATGTGCGGTACGTTAGTACGCAGCTGTTTGTCCACGCGGATGAAGCCACGGTCATCAACTTCAACGCCCGCTTTGCCTGCGTCGAGGTTTTTACCGTTCGGTACACGACCGATAGCGACCAACACTGCGTCATAACGCTGTGCTTCAGCAGGCGCTTTTTTACCTTCCATGGAAACGTAAATACCGTCTTCTTTCGCTTCAACGGCAGTCACTTTGGTTTCCAGCATCAGGTTGAATTTCTTGCTGATACGCTTGGTGAAGACTTTCACTACGTCTTTATCGGCAGCCGGGATAACCTGGTCGAACATTTCAACCACGTCGATCTCTGAACCCAGCGCATGGTACACCGTACCCATTTCCAGACCGATGATACCGCCACCCATAACCAGCATACGCTTCGGTACGGATTTCAGTTCCAGCGCATCGGTAGAATCCCATACGCGCGGATCTTCGTGCGGAATGAACGGCAGCTGGATCGGACGGGAACCCGCCGCGATGATAGCGTTGTCGAAGTTAATAACGGTTTTGCCGTTTTCACCTTCAACTTCCAGGGTGTTTGCCCCGGTAAATTTACCCAGACCGTTTACCACTTTCACTTTACGGCCTTTGGCCATACCGGCCAGACCGCCTGTCAGTTGAGTGATAACTTTTTCTTTCCAGGTACGAATCTTGTCGATATCGGTTTTCGGCTCGCCAAAAACAATACCGTGATCAGCCAGTGCTTTGGCTTCTTCGATAACTTTTGCTACGTGCAGCAGTGCTTTAGAAGGGATACAGCCGACGTTCAGACAAACACCACCAAGGGTGCTGTAACGTTCTACGATGACGGTCTCCAGACCTAAATCTGCGCAACGGAAGGCTGCAGAGTAACCTGCCGGGCCTGCCCCAAGTACCACGACCTGAGTTTTGATTTCAGTGCTCATCATGACCTCTTAATTTATACCCGTCGTCCACCGGGTCGTTCTATCCGCCCGTATTTTACAAAATTGTTAACAATTTTGAAACAACAAACGGCAACCGATTTGTCTTTCGCACAATAACCTCACAGACTTCATGAGATTACCAGAAAAAAGCCGGCCGTCGGGCCGGCTTTTTCGCTTACATCACCAGACGGCGAATGTCAGACAGCGTGTTGTTGATGATGGTGATAAAGCGAGCACCATCAGCACCGTCAATCACGCGGTGGTCGAAGGAGAGAGAAATCGGCATCATCAGACGCGGAGTAAACTCTTTACCGTTCCACACCGGTTCTATAGCCGACTTGGACACGCCGAGGATAGCCACTTCAGGCGCGTTCACAATCGGTGCGAAGTGGGTAGTTCCCAGGCCGCCGATGCTGGAGATAGTGAAGCAACCGCCCTGCATTTCGCCAGCCGTCAGCTTACCATCACGCGCTTTCTTGGAGATCGTCGTCAGTTCACGAGACAGCTCGGTAATGCTCTTCTTGTTCACGTCTTTAAAGACCGGAACAACCAGACCATTCGGCGTATCAACCGCAACACCAATGTTGATATATTTCTTCAGCGTCAGACGCTGGCCGTCTTCGGACAGTGAGCTGTTAAAGCGAGGCATCTGCTCAAGCGCCGCAGCAACCGCTTTCATGATGAAGACCACTGGGGTGAATTTCACGTCCAGTTTACGCTTCTCAGCTTCAGCGTTCTGCTGTTTACGGAACGCTTCCAGATCGGTGATATCGGTTTTGTCGAAGTGCGTAACGTGCGGGATCATCACCCAGTTACGGCTCAGGTTCGCGCCAGAGATTTTCTGGATACGGCCCAGTTCAACTTCTTCGATTTCACCAAACTTGCTGAAGTCCACTTTCGGCCAAGGCAGCATGCCCGGGATACCGCCGCCAGCCGCAGCTGCCGGTGCAGATTCAGCACGCTTAATAGCGTCTTTCACGTAAGTCTGAACGTCTTCGCGCAGGATACGACCTTTACGGCCAGTGCCCTTCACTTTCGCCAGATTCACACCGAATTCGCGCGCCAGGCGACGAATCAGCGGAGTCGCATGGACGTAGGCGTCGTTCTCAGCAAACTCAGATTTGCCTTCCGCTTTCGCTGCCGGAGCCGGAGCGGCCGCTTGTGCAGGTGCTGCGGTCGGAGCCGGCGCTGCGGCTTGTGCCGGAGCGGCAGCCGGTGCTGCACCTTCCACTTCGAAGACCATAATCAGAGAACCGGTTTTCACTTTGTCGCCGGTGCTGATTTTAATTTCTTTCACGGTACCCGCGAACGGTGCCGGTACTTCCATAGAGGCTTTATCGCCTTCTACGGTGATCAGTGACTGCTCAGCGGCAACTTTATCGCCCACTTTAACCATCACTTCGGTGACTTCTACTTCGTCGCCGCCGATGTCCGGCACGTTAACGTCTTTCGCGCCAGAAGCAGCCGGAGCCGCCGCAGCAGCAGGAGCCGCAGCCTGAGCCGGTGCCGCAGCAGCAGGCGCTGCGCCAGCCACTTCGAAGACCATAATCAGGGAACCGGTAGACACTTTGTCACCCGTGTTGATTTTGATCTCTTTCACGGTACCCGCGAACGGCGCAGGCACTTCCATAGAGGCTTTGTCGCCTTCTACGGTGATCAGAGACTGCTCAGCCGCAACGGTGTCGCCCACTTTAACCATGATCTCGGTAACTTCTACTTCATCACCGCCGATGTCCGGTACGTGTACGTCTTTTGCCGCCGCAGCAGCAGGAGCAGCGGCCGGAGCGGCTGCTTTCTTCTCTTCTGCCGGAGCAGGTGCAGCAGCTGCTGCACCGTCGGCGGAATCGAAAATCATGATCAGTTTACCGGTCTCAGTTTTATCGCCAACAGAGACTTTGATCTCTTTAACGATGCCTGCCTGAGGGGACGGAACTTCCATAGAGGCTTTGTCGCCTTCTACGGTGATCAGCGACTGTTCAGCTTCAACTTTGTCGCCCACTTTGACCAGGATCTCGGTGATTTCAACTTCATCAGCCCCGATGTCCGGTACTTTGATTTCGATAGCCATTATTCTCTTACCTCTTACGCCAGACGCGGGTTAACTTTTTCTGCATCGATGTTGAATTTGGCGATTGCATCCGCAACCACTTTCTTATCGATTTCGCCACGTTTAGCCAGTTCGCCCAGTGCCGCTACAACCACGTAGGAAGCATCAACTTCAAAGTGGTGACGCAGGTTTTCACGGCTGTCAGAGCGACCGAAGCCGTCAGTACCCAGTACGCGATAATCATCAGCCGGTACATAAGTACGAACCTGTTCGGCAAACAGTTTCATATAGTCAGTAGATGCGACAGCCGGCGCGTCGTTCATCACCTGAGCGATGTACGGAACACGCGGAGTTTCCATCGGGTGCAGCATGTTCCAACGCTCACAATCCTGGCCATCACGTGCCAGTTCAGTGAAGGAGGTCACGCTGTAAACGTCAGAACCAACGCCGTAGTCTTTCGCCAGGATCTGCGCTGCTTCACGGACGTGACGCAGGATAGAACCGGAGCCCAGCAGCTGAACTTTACCTTTGCTACCTTCGAGGGTTTCGAGTTTGTAGATACCTTTACGGATACCTTCCTCGGCACCTGCTGGCATTGCCGGCATGTGGTAGTTTTCGTTCAGCGTGGTGATGTAGTAGTAAACGTTCTCTTGTTTTTCACCGTACATACGCTCCAGACCATCATGCATGATGACGGCAACTTCGTACGCGTAAGACGGATCGTAAGAGATACAGTTCGGGATAGTCAGAGACTGAATATGGCTGTGACCATCTTCGTGCTGCAGACCTTCGCCGTTCAGCGTAGTACGACCGGAAGTACCCCCGATCAGGAAGCCACGCGCCTGCTGGTCACCTGCTGCCCAGCACAGGTCGCCAATACGCTGGAACCCGAACATGGAGTAGTAGATGTAGAACGGGATCATCGGCAGATCGTTGGTGCTGTAAGAGGTTGCAGCGGCCAGCCAGGAAGAACCTGCGCCCAGCTCGTTGATACCTTCCTGCAGAATCTGGCCTTTCTCGTCTTCTTTGTAGTAAGCAACCTGCTCACGGTCCTGCGGGGTGTACTGCTGGCCGTTCGGGCTGTAGATACCGATCTGACGGAACAGACCTTCCATACCGAAAGTACGCGCTTCGTCGGCGATGATCGGAACCAGACGATCTTTGATCGACTTGTTTTTCAGCATCACGTTCAGGGCACGAACGAAAGCGATAGTGGTGGAGATTTCTTTGTTCTGCTCTTCCAGCAGCGCGCCGAAGTCTTCCAGGGCCGGCAGTTCCAGCTTCTCGGTGAAGTTCGGCTGGCGGCTCGGCAGATAACCGTGCAGTTTCTGACGCTGAGCGTGCAGATAGGTGTGCTCTTCAGAACCTTCCGGGAAGGTAATGTAAGAGAGATTTTCAACCTGCTCATCGGTTACCGGAACATTGAAGCGGTCGCGAATGTAACGCACGCCGTCCATGTTCATTTTCTTAACCTGGTGAGCGATGTTTTTACCTTCGGCGGTGTCACCCATGCCATAACCTTTAATGGTATGAGCGAGGATTACAGTTGCTTTGCCTTTGGTTTCCTGCGCTTTTTTCAGTGCAGCGTAGACTTTCTTCGGATCGTGACCACCACGGTTCAGTGCCCAGATCTGCTCGTCAGTCCAGTCAGCAACCAGTGCAGCGGTTTCCGGATATTTACCGAAGAAATGCTCACGTACGTATGCGCCATCTTTGGATTTGAAGGTCTGGTAGTCGCCATCAACGGTTTCGTTCATCAGCTGGATCAGCTTACCGCTGGTGTCTTTACGCAGCAGCTCATCCCAACGACCGCCCCACATCACTTTGATCACGTTCCAGCCAGCACCTGCGAAGATGCCTTCCAGCTCGTTGATGATCTTGCCGTTACCGGTGACCGGGCCGTCAAGACGCTGCAGGTTACAGTTGATAACAAAGACCAGGTTGTCCAGTTTTTCACGGGTGGCAATGGTGATAGCACCCTTAGATTCCGGCTCATCCATCTCACCGTCGCCCAGGAAGGCGTAAACGGTTTGTTTAGAGGTATCTTTCAGGCCACGGTGTTCCAGATATTTCAGGAATTTAGCCTGGTAGATCGCACCGATTGGACCCAGACCCATTGATACGGTCGGGAACTGCCAGAATTCCGGCATCAGTTTCGGGTGCGGGTAGGAAGACAGGCCTTTGCCATGAACTTCCTGACGGAAGTTGTCCATCTGCTCTTCAGTCAGACGACCTTCCAGGAAAGCACGTGCGTACACGCCCGGGGAGATGTGACCCTGGAAGTATACCAGGTCGCCGCCATCCTGCTCGTTGCGCGCACGGAAGAAGTGGTTGAAGCAAACATCATATACCGTTGCGGAGGACTGGAAGGATGCCATGTGGCCACCCAGCTCGAGGTCCTTTTTAGACGCACGCAGTACGGTCATGATGGCGTTCCAGCGGATAGCAGAACGAATACGACGTTCCAGCTCCAGATTGCCCGGGTATTCCGGTTCGTCTTCAACGGCAATAGTGTTGACATAATTGCTGGCCCCTGCACCTGCCGCTACTTTCACGCCGCCTTTACGGGCTTCTGAAAGCAGTTGGTCGATCAGATACTGAGCACGCTCAACACCTTCTTCACGGATGACCGATTCGATCGCCTGTAGCCAGTCGCGAGTTTCGATCGGATCCACGTCATTTGGGAAACGTTCTGACATGGGGGTATTCCTTATCTATCTAATACGTTGAGTTATCTGGAACCTGTCCCATTGTGTTCTCGTTCGAGAGAGCACAATAAGACAGGTTCTGCGTTTAGTTGCCGCGCTTTTGGTTAGCGCTTGATTTACAACATCTTCTGGTTAACTTTCTACCAGAAAAATCACTAATTCTTTCGTTGCTCCAGGCGGCGTAAGGCGCGTTCACGACGGCTTTCCTCACGGCTTCTGTCCAGCAAAATCTCTTCGATGAACGCCAGGTGACGGTGCGAGGCTTCACGCGCCTCCTCCGGCTTCCCGGCGATAATAGCTTCAAAAATACGGGTGCGGTGGCTGCTTACTAACGGCAGCATCTCCCGACGCGCATACAGCAATTCGAAGTTTTGACGGACGTTCTGGGCCAGCATCGGCTCCATACACCTTAGCAAATGGAGCAGCACCACATTGTGTGCCGCCTCAGTGACAGCAATTTGATACTGGAGAACCGCATCAGATTCGCCGTCCAGATCGCCGGACTGTTGGGCCAGCTCAATTGCATGGTGGAGTTCACGGATTCGCGCTTTGTCTTCATCCGTGCTGCGCAATGCGGCGTAATATGCGGCAATGCCTTCCAGCGCATGGCGTGTCTCAAGCAGGTCAAACTGGGATTCAGGATGGTCGGAGAGCAGCTCTACCAGTGGGTCGCTAAAGCTCTGCCACAGGCTGCTCTGAACAAAAGTGCCACCGCCCTGACGACGAAGCAGCAAGCCCTTCGCTTCAAGGCGTTGGATCGCCTCGCGTAAGGAGGGGCGGGAAACATCGAACTGTTTTGCCAGCTCGCGTTCCGGTGGGAGTTTTTCTCCGGGGCGAAGTGTCCCCTCAAGAATTAAAAACTCCAGCTGCTGCTCAATCACATCGGAGAGTTTTGGTTGGCGGATTTTGCTGTAGGCCATGATTTCCTGTCTTAAGCCATTTGCCCGGAGTCAATTGGTCTTACCAATTTCATGTTCTTGACGCTAAAGTAACAAAGTATTCACCTTCTGTCCATACAGGTTTTGATTGAAATCAGTAAAGCGGGCACATTTTAACAACATTACAGAAATAACGTTTCAAACATGTAACTATGCACAAATGTTAAATTTACCCACCAGGGAGTAGTTTTAACGTAATTGAAACGAAAAAATATATCATCTGAACCGATTCAACTCGTTATTTATCAACTTTCCATTCATATTTATCGAATAAAAATTCATACCAGGAATAATATGGTAGATAATCCCGTATTTACAAATGGTTTCTTTTTATTCAACTCGTCATCCTCCCTTCATAAAGCAAGTGCATTCGCGCTCGCATAACATTATTCTGATCAAGACAAAAGTACTTAGGCAACATTTTACTGACCACTGCCGTAAACAAATTAATACAACAAACGGAATTGCAAACTTACACACGCGTTACTGCGTAGTTCAAAAAATAAGTACTCGAATATAAGAGTAAAACCACACACGAGGTTTCATGATGGAAAGTCAACAGCATGGCGATCAGCTAAAGCGCGGCCTTAAAAACCGCCATATACAGCTTATCGCGCTGGGTGGCGCGATAGGCACCGGGTTATTCCTCGGCAGCGCATCCGTTATCCAGTCTGCAGGGCCGGGTATTATTCTGGGTTACGCGATCGCCGGTTTTATCGCCTTTTTGATTATGCGTCAGTTAGGTGAAATGGTGGTTGAAGAGCCGGTTGCAGGCTCCTTCAGCCATTTTGCTTATAAATATTGGGGCGGGTTCGCTGGCTTCTCTTCTGGATGGAACTACTGGGTGCTGTACGTGCTGGTTGCCATGGCGGAACTCACCGCGGTCGGCAAATATATCCAGTTCTGGTACCCGGAAATCCCAACATGGGCCTCAGCAGCGGTCTTTTTCGTTGTTATCAACGCCATCAACCTGACCAACGTTAAAGTGTTCGGTGAGATGGAGTTCTGGTTTGCCATTATTAAAGTCATCGCGGTTGTGGCAATGATTTTGTTCGGCGGCTGGTTGCTGTTTAGTGGCAACGGTGGCCCACAGGCCAGCGTCAGTAACTTATGGAGCCAGGGTGGATTCCTGCCGCACGGCTTTACCGGTCTGGTCATGATGATGGCCATCATCATGTTCTCCTTCGGCGGACTGGAGCTGGTCGGGATCACCGCTGCAGAAGCCGATAACCCGGAGCAGAGCATTCCCAAAGCAACCAACCAGGTTATTTACCGTATCCTGATTTTCTATGTGGGTTCTCTGGCCGTTCTGCTTTCTCTGATGCCGTGGACGCGTGTCACCGCAGATACCAGTCCGTTTGTCCTGATCTTCCACGAACTGGGCGATACCTTTGTTGCGAATGCGCTGAACGTCGTGGTACTGACCGCTGCACTGTCTGTTTATAACAGCTGCGTATATTGCAACAGCCGTATGCTGTTCGGCCTGGCGCAGCAAGGTAACGCGCCAAAAGCGCTGATGAGTGTGGATAAGCGTGGCGTACCGGTCAACACTATTCTGGTCTCTGCCCTGGTGACGGCGTTGTGTGTACTGATCAACTATCTGGCGCCGGAATCGGCATTTGGCTTACTGATGGCACTGGTCGTTTCTGCACTGGTCATCAACTGGGCGATGATTAGTCTTGCGCACATGAAGTTCCGCAAAGCGAAGCAACAGCAGGGCGTCGTCACCCGCTTCCCGGCACTGTTCTATCCGCTGGGTAACTGGGTCTGCCTGATTTTCATGGCTGCAGTGCTGGTCATTATGCTGATGACACCCGGCATGGCGATCTCGGTTTACCTGATCCCAGTCTGGATTGCGATTCTTGGCATCGGCTATCTGTGCAAGCAAAAAACAGCCAAAGCCGTTAAAGCGCATTAATCCCCGCCTGTATCACGCAGGAACAAAAACGGGATGCCTGATTCAGGCATCCCGTCTACTGATAATCCCGCTCTATTCCCTACTCTCTCAAACGACAAGGTGTCGTAGCGTTAGATCAGCGTGCCATAAAGGGTCAGCAACGCGATAACCACCACCACCACAAACGAGGTTTTCTTCGCCATAGAAACCGCCGCTTTTGGCGTTTCGACTTTATCGGTGTGCGGCTCACGCACCAGCGAGAACTGCGCCAGACGTGTTAGCACCTGATATTGTGAAGTATGCAGATCGGCCAGCGAGGCAAACCAGGCCGGTAGCGCTTTCTCACCATGTCCCAGCAACGCATACACCACACCAACCAGGCGAACCGGTATCCAGTCCAGAACATGCAGAATGGCATCAATACCCGACTGCAAACGTTGATGCGGCGTCTGATAGCGCGCCAGCCAGGATTGCCATGCTCGTAGAAAAGCATACCCCACCAGCGTTACCGGCCCCCACGGACCGCCGACAATCAACCAGAACAACGGCGCCAGGTAAAAGCGAAAGTTATTCCATAACAGCGCATTTTGTAGTTCGCGCAAAAACTCACGCTCGTCACAATCCGGTGGAACGCCATGAATCAACGTAAGCTCGCTGGCCATCGCCTCACGTGCATGCGCATCATTACGTGACGCGGCGTTCAGGTACGCATGATAATGAAGGCGTATCTTGCCTGCGCCAATGCACAGTAAGCCAATCAGGATCCACACCACCAGCAGCGGGACATTAAACAACAGCCCCTGCAGCGCACGTAACAGCAGAAAGGTCACCGCCATCGCGATAGCGGCCATGCCCAGCGTACGCGCCATGGAAAAATGTGTTATCCGGCGGAAGAAAGCCTCAACCCGGTGATCAAGCTGCCAGTGCTCACCCAGCTTAAACAGGCGTTCAACCATCAACACCAATAATGTTGTAAACAGCGTCATGTCATCTCCTTGCTTGACGAGGGGGTGACCAGCGCGCGAAATCTCGCCCAGTCAAAAGAGGGACCGGGATCGGTCTTGCGCTCAGGTGCAATATCGCAGTGCCCAGTCAGGTTATTGGCAATCTTCGGATAACACTGAATTAATACTTGCGTGATGGCCGCCAGTTGCTGGTACTGCGCATCGGTATAGGCCAGCGTATCCGTTCCTTCCAGCTCAATACCAATAGAAAAATCATTACAGCGCTCACGCCCCTGATAGTTCGACACACCGGCATGCCAGGCACGTTTATTAAAAGGAACATACTGCACGATCTCACCGTCGCGGCGGATCAGGCAATGCGCAGAAACGCGCAAATGGGCGATCTCTGCAAAGAAAGGGTGAGCGTTGGGATCAAGAGTTCCCGTGAACAATGCATCTATCCACGGGCCGCCAAATTCACCTGGCGGCAGACTGATATTATGCACCACCAACAAAGAAGGGATTTCGTCATCCGGGCGGCAATCGAAATGTGGGGAGGGAACGCGTCGTGCCTCAGCCAGCCAGCCCTCGTCTAACAACATGCTGAATCTCCTTTTGGTGGTGCTTATATCAGGTTCAGGGTAGCATGTTTCTACCTTATGATTCGTTAGCTATTTGGAGTTTTATCATGCCGCCTCGCCGCTATAACCCTGACTACCGACGTGACGCGCTGTTGGAACGTATAAATCTGGATATCCCTGCCGCTGTTGCTCAGGCACTGCGCGAAGATTTAGGCGGAGAAGTTGATGCCAATAACGATATCACCGCACAACTTTTACCCGAAAATATGCGTTCCCACGCTACCGTCATTACCCGTGAAGATGGCATCTTTTGCGGAAAACGTTGGGTAGAAGAGGTCTTTATCCAGTTGGCTGGCGATGACGTACGCGTCACCTGGCATGTTGAAGACGGCGACAGCATTAAGGCAAATCAGCCGCTGTTTGAGCTGGACGGTCCTTCCCGCGTACTGCTAACAGGCGAACGTACCGCACTGAATTTTGTGCAGACGCTCTCCGGTGTTGCAAGCGTAGTACGCCAATACGTGGACTTACTGGCCGGGACAAAAACCCAATTGCTCGATACACGTAAAACGCTGCCAGGACTGCGTACGGCACTGAAATATGCGGTGTTATGCGGTGGCGGCACGAATCATCGTCTGGGGCTTTCTGACGCTTTCCTGATTAAAGAAAACCACATTATTGCCTCCGGTTCGGTTCGTCAGGCCGTCGAAAAAGCGTTCTGGCTGCACCCGGATGTTCCGGTAGAAGTCGAAGTGGAAAACCTGGAGGAACTGGACGATGCATTGAAGGCCGGCGCTGACATTATCATGCTGGACAACTTCGAGACCGATCAGATGCGCGAAGCCGTTAAACGCACCAATGGTCAGGCTCGTCTGGAAGTTTCCGGCAACGTTACTCATGAAACGCTGCGCGAATTTGCCGAAACCGGCGTGGATTTCATCTCCGTTGGCGCACTGACAAAGCATGTTCGCGCCCTCGATCTCTCCATGCGTTTTCGTTAACACCTGACTGCATTGCCCGATAACATATCTTTATCGGGCAGACTTGAGTGCCTCCCCCTGCCGGATCAGTCGGTTACACCACTATCCGGCACATTCTTTCGTAGCGCCTCGCAATTCTGCCTTCAGATTATGCAACCCGATTAAACTCTTCTGAACCTACCTTCCCATTCATTTGTTTGCCCCTCGCCGCGATCCCGTTCGTTTGTCAAAGTAGCGCCAGCTAACTCAAGGAGCGAATGATGGACAAGCAACGGGGCTTTACGCTTATTGAACTGATGGTGGTCATTGGCATTATTGCCATACTCAGCGCCATCGGTATTCCTGCATACCAAAACTACCTGCGCAAAGCCGCATTAACCGACATGCTGCAGACCTTTATCCCCTATCGCACGGCTGTCGAACTCTGTGCGCTGGAGCACGGCGGTACGAATACCTGTGATGGTGGAAGCAATGGGATCCCCTCTCCCACAACGACCCGCTATGTCTCCGGCATGAGTATTGAAAAAGGCGTCGTCAGCCTCACCGGGCAGGAAAGCCTCAACGGACTCAGCATCACCATGACGCCACGATGGGAAAATGCCAACGGCATTACCGGCTGGAATCGTCGTTGCAACATTCAAAATGACAGCGCCCTGCAACAGGCCTGTGAAGACGTGTTCCGTTTCGATGCAAACTAAGGAAAAGAGATGAACACCACACAACTGACGGCGCTGTGTCATCGTTATCAGGGAATACTGCTGGATGCGGATAATGACGCGGTTCATATCGCCGTCCTGGACGCGCCATCCCACGAACTGTTGGACGCACTGCATTTTGCGACCACAAAACGCATCGATATTGAGTGCTGGACTCCCCAGCAAATGGAATCCTACTCACGTAAATCACAGCCAAAGCATGCGACAGCCATACCGGAAAATAGCGCCACAACGGCGGGGTTGCTGAATCAGACGTTACAATCCGCCCTGGCAAAACGGGCGTCAGATATTCATATTGAGCCTGCAGAGCATCGTTATCGAATAAGATTACGTGTAGACGGTGTACTTCACACCTTGCCAGACATCCCTAAAGAGACAGGCATTGCCCTTACCGCCAGGTTAAAAGTGTTAGGCAGTCTGGATATAGCCGAACACCGACTTCCGCAGGATGGGCAATTTACCGTTGAGATTTCCGGGGAGCCCCTCTCTTTTCGCATCTCCACACTGCCCTGTCGATACGGTGAGAAAGTGGTGCTGCGATTACTGCATCAGGTTGAACAAGCACTGGAAATTAAAGCGCTGGGCATGCAGGACGCGCAGTTGGAAGCCTTTTCCCAGGCATTGCAGCAGCCTCAGGGACTGGTTCTGGTAACGGGACCTACCGGAAGTGGTAAAACGGTCACGCTTTACAGCGCGCTACAAACCCGAAATACCCCTGACGTGAATCTCTGTAGCGTGGAAGATCCTGTAGAAATTCCGATCGAGGGGCTAAACCAGACGCAAATTCACCCACGCGCCGGCCTCACTTTCCAGGGCGTATTGCGCGCACTGCTACGACAAGATCCCGACATTATCATGGTCGGGGAAATTCGCGATGGCGAAACAGCGGAAATTGCGCTTAAAGCGGCGCAAACAGGGCATCTGGTTCTCTCCACGCTGCACACTAACTCCACCAGTGAAACACTGGTGCGCCTGCAGCAAATGGGGGTTGCCCGCTGGATGATCGCCTCTGCTTTAACGCTCGTGATTGCACAGCGACTCGTTCGAAAACTGTGCCCCCATTGTCGGCAATCTCCTGGTGCGACCTTCACACTCCCAAAAACACTCTGGCCCACGCCTCTTCCGCACTGGCAAGCCCCCGGCTGCGACCACTGTTATCACGGGTATTATGGTCGTACCGCATTATTTGAAGTTCTGCCCATCACACCCGTATTGCGTCAGCGCATTGCCAGCGGCATATCTGCAGACGAGGTGGAATCAGATGCTCAGCAGGCAGGAATGCGCACGCTTTTTGCGAATGGATGCCTTGCCGTAGAGCAAGGACTGACCACCGTTGAAGAGCTTATTCGCGTACTGGGTATGCCCCATGCCAGGTAAACAACTCTGGCGTTGGCATGGCGTAAGCCACGACGGTCAGGCAATGGAAGGCGCTCTCTGGGCAGAGAGTCGCCCGTCACTGACATTGGCTTTGGCGCACCGGCATATTACGCCGATACGTATCAAACGTATGTGCGTAAAAACCTCACACTGGCGCAGAGAAAGAAGCACAGAAGTGATTGACCAGTTGGCCACATTACTTAAGGCAGGACTCACGCTGTGCGAAGGATTGACTCTGCTGGCTGAGCAACACCCCAGCAGTCAGTGGCAGGCGCTACTACGCTCGCTTGCCGACGATATGGAACAGGGGATGTCACTTTCTACTTCACTGGCGCGATGGCAACACGTTTTTCCACCGTTATACCAGACGATGATCCGCACGGGGGAACTCACAGGTAAGCTGGACGACTGCTGCTTCGCACTCGCCCGTCAGCAAAAAGATCAGCAGCAGCTTGCCAGTAAAGTTAAAAAAGCGCTGCGTTACCCCATTATCATCCTCGCGATGGCAGTTATGGTCGTGCTCGCGATGTTGCACTTTGTCCTCCCTGAGTTTGCCGCCATCTATCGTACGTTCAATACTCCGCTACCGGCGCTCACTCAGTGGATAATTGCCCTTGCGCACTCCAGCAGCCAATGGGGATGGCTGGTAGGCGCGTTCAGTCTGACACTGGGGGTCACGTACAACCTGATAAAGAAAAAACCGTACTGGCTTATCCTGCGTCAGCGACTTCTGCTGCGCTGTCCGATCACAGGACCGTTGGTCAGGGGACAAAAACTCACGCAGATCTTCACCGTCCTGTCGTTGACGCAAAGTGCAGGTATTTCGTTTTTACAAGGTCTGGAGAGTGTCGCAGAAACGCTAGCCTGCCCCTTCTGGTCCTCACGTTTAACGCAGGCACATGACGACATCAGTGCCGGTAAGCCGATCTGGCTGGCGCTGAAAAATAGCGGCGAATTCAGTCCATTGTGTTTACAGCTGGTAAGATCAGGCGAAGCGTCCGGTTCACTGGATGTGATGCTGCATAATCTGGCCCGGCATCATAACGAAAACACCCTGTCTCAGGCTGAGAATCTGGCTGCGCTACTTGAGCCGGCACTGCTTGTTATTACGGGGCTGATTATCGGTACGCTGGTCGTCGCGATGTATTTACCGATCTTCCATTTGGGGGATGCAATGAGTGGGATGGGATAACGCTGGCGCATGAAGCTGCGCCAGCGATCGTGAATTACAGGCTATTGAAAACGCGGTTTTCTTGTTCCTGGACACGGATGAACGTTGTACGTTTGGTCAGCTCTTTCAGACGCGATGCCCCCACATAAGTACAGGCTGAACGCAGGCCACCGAGGATATCACGTGCAGTATTATCAACCGGGCCACGCAGCGGCAGCTTAACGGTTTTGCCTTCTGCAGCACGGTACTGCGCGACACCACCAACGTGACGCGTCATCGCGGATTCAGAGCTCATGCCGTAAAACAGCATGAATTTCTCACCATTTTCCTCAACCACTTTACCGCCGCTTTCTTCGTGACCGGCCAGCATACCGCCCAGCATCACAAAGTCTGCGCCGCCGCCAAATGCTTTTGCCACATCGCCTGGCATCGTGCAGCCGCCATCGCTGACAATCATACCGCCCAGACCATGTGCAGCGTCCGCACATTCAATGACGGCAGAAAGCTGAGGATAGCCAACGCCCGTTTTCACACGCGTGGTGCAAACAGAACCCGGGCCAATGCCCACTTTGACAATATCAGCACCTGACAGCACCAGCTCTTCACACATTTCACCGGTAACCACATTACCCGCACAGATCGTTTTGGTCGGCCAGGCTTCACGCGCTTTCGATACAAACTGTACAAAATGTTCTGAGTAACCATTCGCCACGTCGATGCAAACAAAGTTCAGGCCTGGGTTCAGTGCCAGAATCTGTTTGGTCTTTTCGAAATCAGCGTCAGAAGTTCCGGTAGAAACCATCACGTGTTTTAGAACATCAGCAGATGCGCCCGCGATGAAAGCAGACCACTCTTCGACAGAATAGTGTTTGTGCACAGCGGTCAGGATGTCGAAGGAGGCAAGCGCCGTTGCCATTGCAAACGTCCCGACAGTGTCCATATTCGCGGCGATAATAGGCACGCCGGACCAGGTTTGACCTGAATGTTTAAAGGTAAATTGACGCTCCAGCTCAACATCGGAACGGCTTTTGAGAGTAGAACGCTTAGGGCGGATAAGAACGTCTTTGAAACCTAACTTCAGATCTTCTTCGATACGCATGTGCGGATTCCTGGGGTTAATGGCTAAAAATCGAAACTCACAACTCCAGTGACGCTATCATACGCACTAATCAATGCCGCGCAAGACTGCGAAATTCTCTTTTTTTACGCTACAATCCCATAAATTTACCTGGCGAATAGTAGGTTAATCCTGCAGCAGCCTCGCCTTCGCGTGCTTAACTTTTAACTGTTTGATAATCAAACGTAAACTCCAGGATCGGGTTCTATGAGGTATACAGTAGCCTTAACCGGCGGCATTGGCAGTGGTAAGAGTACCGTTGCAAATGCATTCGCTGACCTCGGAATAAACATCATTGATGCCGATATTATTGCGCGCCAGGTCGTTGAACCGGGTATGCCAGCCTTAAAAGCAATCGCGGAACATTTTGGTTCTGAACTTATTGCCGCAGATGGATCACTACAACGGCGAATCTTGCGTGAACGTATTTTTTCCGCTCCTGATGAAAAAGCCTGGCTGAACGCCCTGCTCCACCCGCTCATTCAGCAGGAGACTCAACGCCAGTTTCAACAAGCGACTTCACCTTATCTGTTATGGGTGGTGCCATTGCTGGTTGAAAACGCGTTGTATAAAAAAGCCGATCGTGTGCTCGTGGTCGATGTCACTCCCGAGACACAGCTCAGACGAACCATGCAGCGCGACGATGTCACTCGCGAACATGTAGAACAAATTCTGGCTGCTCAGGCTACGCGTGAAGCGCGTCTTGCCGTGGCAGACGATGTTATTGATAATAATGGCGCACCGGATGACATCATCCCGGATGTCGCTCGCCTGCACGCGCTCTATTTGCAATACGCGTCGCAGTTTGTCTCACAGGAAAAACCGTAATGCACACCCAGGTCCTTTTTGAACACCCTCTCAATGAGAAGATGCGTACATGGCTGCGTATTGAGTTTCTGATTCAGCAACTCTCCGTGAATTTACCCATTGCAGACCATGCAGGCGCACTGCATTTTTTCCGCAATATTGGAGATTTACTGGATGTATTCGAACGCGGCGAAGTCCGTACCGAACTCCTGAAAGAGCTTGAGCGACAACAGCGTAAACTTCAGGCCTGGGTTGAAGTTCCCGGTGTCGATCAAAGCAGAATTGATTCTCTGCGCCAGCAGTTAAAAAGCGCCGGCAGTATTTTGATTTCAGCGCCACGCATCGGGCAAACGCTGCGTGAAGATCGTCTTATCGGTCTGGTGCGCCAACGTTTGAGTATTCCTGGCGGGTGCTGCAGTTTCGACTTACCCACGCTGCATATCTGGTTGCATATGCCGCAATCACAGCGCGATGCGCAGGTCGAATCCTGGATTGCCAGCCTTAATCCGCTCAATCAGGCACTCTCGCTCGTTCTCGATTTAATCCGTAACTCCGCGCCGTTTCGCAAGCAAACCAGTTTAAATGGCTTTTACCAGGACAACGGTGAAGATGCTGATTTGCTGCGTTTGCAGTTGCCACTCGACTCTCAGCTTTATCCGCAGATCTCAGGTCATAAGAGCCGTTTTGCCATTCGTTTTATGCCGCTGGATAGCGAGAATGGCCAGATACCCGAGCGCCTCGATTTTGACCTTGCATGCTGTTAAGGAGTGAACATGTCTGAACAAACCATCGTCAACTGTCCAACCTGCGGTAAACCTGTCGTGTGGGCAGAAGTGAGTCCGTTCCGCCCCTTCTGCTGCAAACGCTGCCAGTTGATCGATTTGGGTGAGTGGGCCGCCGAAGAGAAACGCATCCCAAGCAGTGGCGACCTCTCAGAAAGCGACGACTGGAGCGAAGAGAAAGAATAGGCCGCGCCCACGCCATGATGTGCCGGATGGCGGCGTAAACGCCCTGTCCGGCCTACGGAGTTTGCATTAATTTCGCTATCACGGGCTCATTGGCTGGCGGGAAGTCTTCCGCGTTCAACACCTCTGCGGCAATCCATTCACCCGGTTGCCCTTCTTTTCCCCACGGTTCACCTTTCCAGCTTTCGACTAACCAGAACCACAGCATGATATGCCGGTCAGGAAACTGATATTCCAGTTTCTCAAACAGAGTGGCGTTAACCGGAGTAATTCCCACCTCTTCCTGTAACTCACGGATCAGCGCCTGTTCTGGCGTTTCGCCCGCTTCTATTTTTCCGCCAGGAAATTCCAGCTTATTCGCCATATGGGCATCAGCCGCACGCTGAGTAATAAAAATCTCATTTTGCTTATTACGGATAATCCCAACGGCAATTTGCAGTATTTTCATCTTCATCGTCCATAAAAAAGGCGCAGAATTCTGCGCCTTTTCAATACGTTATTTTCTTAGCTCAGACGGCCATGGCACTGTTTGTATTTTTTACCAGAACCACAAGGGCACGGATCGTTACGACCTACTTTACGATCGCCAGTCTGTGCCGCCAACTCTTCTGCGGCTGCAGTATCATCACCTTTATGGCTCAGCTGCTGCATCTGCGCTAAACGCTCAGCTTCTTCACGACGCTGCTGTTCCATGGCTTCCACTTCTTCAGGCATACGTACCTGAACTTTGCTCAACGTGCTGATCACTTCATATTTCAGCGATTCCAGCATTGAGGCAAACATGGAGAAGGACTCACGTTTGTATTCCTGTTTCGGATCCTTCTGCGCATAACCACGCAGGTGAATACCCTGACGCAGGTAATCCATCGCGGCAAGGTGCTCTTTCCACAGGGAATCGAGGGTTTGCAGCATCACGCCTTTTTCGAAGTGACGCATCATTTCTGCGCCCACAACTTCTTCTTTACGCTGATAAACTTCAATGGCATTCGCCAGAATACGTTCACGCAGCGTTTCTTCGTGCAGCTCAGGTTCCTTATCCAGCCACTCGGAAATCGGCATGTCGAGATCGAAGTCGTTTTTCAAACGTTCCTGCAGACCCGGAATATCCCACATCTCTTCCAAAGACTGAGGCGGAATGTATGCATCGATTGTCGCTTTAAACACATCTTCGCGGATGCTGTTGATGGTTTCGCTGACATCTGTTACGTCCAGCAGTTCGTTACGCTGAGTATAGATAGCACGACGCTGATCGTTAGCAACATCATCATATTCAAGCAGTTGCTTACGAATATCAAAGTTACGGCTTTCTACTTTACGCTGGGCGTTCGCAATCGCTTTAGTCACCCATGGGTGTTCAATGGCTTCACCCGGCTTCATACCCAGTTTACGCATCATGCCTGACACACGATCGGAGGCAAAAATACGCATCAGCGCATCTTCCATTGACAGGTAGAAACGTGAAGAGCCTGCGTCACCCTGACGACCAGAACGGCCACGTAACTGGTTATCGATACGACGTGATTCGTGTCGTTCGGTACCAATAATGTGCAAACCACCAGAAGCCAATACCGCATCATGGCGAACCTGCCACTCTGCTTTAATCTTCGCTATCTGCTCTTCAGTCGGGTTTTCCAGCTCGGCGACTTCTGCCTGCCAGCTACCACCCAGCACGATATCCGTACCACGACCCGCCATGTTTGTCGCGATAGTGACCGCTGACGGATAACCCGCCTGCGCGACAATCGCGGCTTCGTTAGCGTGGAACTTGGCGTTAAGCACGTTGTGCTTGATGCCAGCTTTGGTCAGCTCATTAGAGACCACTTCAGATTTTTCAATGGAGATAGTACCGACCAGCACTGGCTGACCATTTGCGGTACGCTCTTTAATGTCTTCAATGATTGCCTGAATTTTTTCCGCTTCGGTCATGTACACCAGATCCGGCAAATCCTTACGGATCATCGGACGGTTGGTCGGCACGACAACGGTATCCAGCTTGTAGATAGAGCTGAATTCAAATGCTTCGGTGTCTGCGGTACCGGTCATACCAGCCAGTTTTTCATACAGACGGAAGTAGTTCTGGAAGGTGATGGATGCCAGCGTCTGGTTTTCGTTCTGGATATCCACACCTTCTTTCGCTTCCACCGCCTGGTGCAGACCATCGGACCAGCGACGCCCCTGCATGGTACGTCCGGTGTGTTCATCGACGATGATAACTTCACCGTCTTTCACGATGTAGTCAACATCACGCGTGAACAGCACATGAGCACGCAGCGCGGCGGTAACGTGATGCATCAGCATAATGTTGCCCGGTGAGTACAAAGACTCGCCTTCATCCATAATGCCTTCGTTCACCAGCAGTTCTTCAATCAGCACCAGACCACGTTCTGTCAGGTTAACCTGACGCGCTTTCTCATCAACAGAGAAGTGGCCTTCGCCCTGGAAAGTGTCAGAGTCTTCCTTCTCCTGACGAATCAGGTGAGGGATGATTTTATTCACTTTTTTGTACAGTTCCGAGCTGTCCTCAGCCGGACCGGAAATGATCAACGGCGTACGCGCTTCATCGATCAGGATGGAGTCAACTTCATCCACCAGCGCATAGTGCAGTTTACGTTGAACGCGCTCTTCCGGGCTAAACGCCATGTTGTCGCGCAGGTAGTCAAAACCGTATTCGTTGTTGGTACCGTAGGTGATATCTGCTGCATAAGCTTCACGCTTCGCTGGCGCAGGCAAACCAGACATGTTGATGCCGACGGTCATGCCGAGGAATTCAAACAGCGGGCGGTTATTTTCGGCGTCACGCTGCGCCAGATAGTCGTTGACGGTGACCACGTGCACACCTTTACCGCTTAACGCGTTCAGGTACGCAGGCAAGGTTGCGGTCAGGGTTTTACCTTCACCCGTACGCATCTCTGCAATGCAGCGATCGTTCAGTACCATGCCGCCCAGTAACTGAACGTCGAAGTGACGCATGCCGAACACACGTTTACTGGCTTCGCGAACAACGGCAAACGCTTCCGGGATCAGGCTCTCAACACTTGCGCCTTTTTCCAGACGTGCGCGAAATTCAGCGGTCTTCGCTTTCAGTTCGTCATCGGAGAGTTTTTCCATCTCCGGTTCCATCGCGTTAATGACGTTGACCACTTTACGCATACGACGCAGCGTACGCTCGTTACGGCTACCGAATACTTTCGTTAATAATTTGATTAGCATAATAAAATCTCAAACGCCCCGCGTTGCGGAGTCAAAAAATTATAAGTTAGAAGGTTCTTTTTTAGCTGAGGCGTTGAGGGCCAGCGCGGATCCCCTGCTGCTGGCTAATCCAGACAGGGATGCTAAACGCGGCTTGAGAAGTAAAATGCGCATACGTCACGCGACTTACGGTTGCTGGCGGCCTGCCTTCCTGCGTCAGCATCGCGCTAAGCGTATTCAGTAAAGCAAGATGATGCGCCTGAATCGGTAAGGGTTCTTCAGCAACGGGCAGCGCCTGGGGAGCCATTGCAAAGGAAAGATGGCGAATAACCGTACGGATAGCATGTTGATGCCAGTAATCGACGGTAAAATTCGGGCGGCGATTGCTCGCCTCCAGCAAAGCAAGCTGGCTAAAGTTAACCTTCGCAGATTGATCGTGATTGCTGGCAGTCGCCTTCGCGGGCGTATTCGGTTCAGCAGCATTCGCGAGCGCGGGCAGGCCAAAACTCGCCGCGACCATCCCCAACAGGAGATGCGGCCAGAAGTACCGTCTGCCTAACTGTCGCCAGCGCGTCAGTATTCCACTCACGTTATTGCCACCTGATATACCCTGCGTTTGGGGTTACGAATGCAAAACATCTTTTGCGCACAAATATTATCATTAAAGCGTACGCTCCACAGCAGTAATGACGATAAGTCGCGGGTAAATATGCTTAAGAAAGCAGCAGTCGCACTGTATTTTTCGTTAACAGCTGCGGAAAATAGCGTCGGGAAAAACGGAGATCAATCGGTAGATAAAAAAACGACTGGTTCACCTGGCCGGAGAGAGTGCCAGATTTACCAGTCGAATTTATGCGACAGAGTGTGTCGTTATGCCAGTACAGTCGAAGGTGCTTTGAACGCCAACGGCAGTTCTGCATCGTCCTCGAAGGTCACAAATTCCCAGGCTTCCTGTTTTGCCAGGACGGCCTGCAACAATTTGTTATTCAGCGCATGACCGGATTTATACGCGGTAAATGCACCAATAATGTTGTGACCACACATGAACAAGTCACCGATCGCGTCGAGCATTTTGTGACGAACGAATTCATCTTCAAAACGCAGGCCGTCTTCGTTCAGTACGCGATAATCGTCAACAACGATGGCACAATCGAAGCTGCCGCCCAGGCACAGGCCACGGGACTGCAGATATTCGATATCACGCATGAAGCCAAAAGTACGAGCGCGACTAATCTGACGCATGAACGCATCCGCAGAGAAGTTCATCGCATAGCGCTGGGTGCTGGAGTCAATTGCCGGGTGGTTAAAGTCGATGGTGAAATCCAACGTAAAACCATTGTACGGCTTGAATTCAGCCCACTTGTCGCCATCTTCAACACGAACGGTCTCTTTGATGCGTACAAATTTCTTCGCGCTTCTCAGTTCTTCAATACCTGCATCTAACAGCAGGTAAACGAACGGAGCTGCGCTGCCATCCATGATCGGGATTTCCGGGGCGTTAACTTCAATAATGATGTTATCGATACCCAGTCCAGCCAGAGCAGCGTTAAGGTGCTCTACGGTTGAAATCCGTACATCATGCTCATTGACCAGACACGTACAGAGCATGGTATCACGCACAGATTTGGCATCGGCCGGGAAATCTACCGGAGGATTCAAGTCGGTGCGACGATAGATGACCCCGGTGTTGGCCGGCGCAGGGCGTAATGTCAGGGTGACTTTTTTGCCGGTATGCAAACCGACGCCAGTCGCCTGAACGATACGTTTAAGAGTCCTTTGTTTGATCATCGTATAATCTCGCCAAATTACCTATCCAACCGAAGTGTACTACACATTCGGTGGGCCAGTTTAGCACAAAGAGCCACAATTCCCAAATTCCAGCTAATTCTTAATCAGCTTGCTTACGCAGGAATGCGGGGATATCCAGATAATCCGGCTCTTTTGTCGTCTGCGGCGTATTGTCGTTAACCACTTTAGCCACCGGTTTCTGCTCTTGCGTCAACGGCGCCATACCGTGCTGCTGGTAGCGATCCATAACGGGCTGCTGTACCTGTTTGTTGGTCACCAGAGTGATTTCAGGACGTTTGTCCATACCAATTCCAGTAGCAACAACGGTTACGCGCAGTTCGTCGTTCATATCCGGGTCAAGAGAAGTACCGATAACCACAGTCGCGTTATCCGATGCAAAGGCACGGATCGTGTTACCCACGGTTTCGAACTCATCCAGACGCAGGTCGAAGCCCGCAGTAATGTTGACCAGTACGCCGCGCGCGCCAGACAGATCGATGTCTTCCAGCAGCGGAGAAGAGATAGCCATTTCAGCCGCTTCTTCTGCGCGATCTTCACCGCTCGCCACACCAGAACCCATCATCGCGTAGCCCATTTCGGACATCACGGTGCGCACGTCTGCAAAGTCAACGTTCATCAGGCCTGGACGGGTGATCAGTTCAGCGATACCCTGGACCGCGCCTTTCAGCACGTCGTTTGCTGCGCCAAACGCGTCAAGCAGGGAGATACCGCGACCCAGTACTTTCAGCAGTTTGTCGTTCGGAATTGTAATCAGAGAGTCCACGTGTTTGGACAGCTCGGTGATACCCTGCTCCGCGAATGCCATACGCTTCTTGCCTTCAAAGTTGAAAGGCTTGGTCACGACAGCAACGGTCAGGATACCTAAATCTTTTGCTACCTCAGCAACAACTGGTGCCGCACCGGTACCGGTACCGCCACCCATGCCCGCTGCGATAAACACCATGTCTGCGCCTTCAAGCGCCGCGCGCAGGGCTTCACGGTCTTCATCAGCCGCATTGCGACCGACTTCCGGGTTTGCGCCCGCACCCAATCCCTTGGTAATGCCGCTACCAATCTGGATGGTCTGTCCAACCGCTGTTTTACGCAACGCCTGCGCGTCGGTATTCACCGCGAAGAATTCAACACCTTCGATGCGCTCACGCACCATGTGTTCAACAGCATTACCGCCGCCGCCGCCGACGCCGATGACTTTAATCACCGCGTCGTTGGTTAGTTCCATAGGTTCAAACATAGTTTCTCTCTCCGTTTTACACTTCACTCTTTAAGCCACTTCAATGCAACCTGAAGAGCTTTGTGTATTGCGCCTGTCGCCTGAGGCCGTAATTTTTGCCAGCCTCATAAAAATTAAAACTCTTTTCTCAGCCAGCTATTGAGTCGTTTGATCCACGAGCCAACTGAAGCCGTTACACGTTTTTCAACTTCAGCTTCACCACTTAAATGGGATTCTTTCCCGTAGTGAAGCAACCCTACCGCCGTTGAATAATACGGCTCTTGGGCATAATCTGTTAGACCGGTAATGTTCAGCGGCGCACCAATACGCACCTGCGTATGGAACACGCGTTGAGCGCAGGCAGCAAGGCCTTCAATTTGCGCTGCACCACCGGTTAACACAATCCCCGCCGCCAGATGATGTTTCACACCCTGCTGGCGAAGCTGTTCTTGTAATTGCAAAATTTCTTCGTTGACCAGGTTAAGCAGCTCGGTATAACGCGGCTCAATCACCTCAGCCAACGTCTGACGTTGCAGACTACGCGGCGGACGACCGCCCACGCTTGGCACTTCAACGCTCTCATCTTTACCCACGATAGAACCCAGCGCGCAACCATGGCGAACTTTGATGGCTTCGGCATCGCTCGGCGGCGTACCAAAGGCATACGCGATATCGCTGGTTACCACATTCCCTGCATAAGGGATCACTTTGGTATGGCGCAATGCCCCGCCAGTATAAACGGCGATATCCATTGTACCACCACCAATATCGACCACGCAGACACCCAGTTCACGTTCATCTTCCGTCAAAACAGAATAACTGGCTGCCAACCCGGCAAAGATAAGTTGGTCAACTTTCAGGCCACAACGTTCAACGGCTTTGACAATATTCTTCGCCATGTCGTTGTGGCAGGTAATCAGATGTACTTTTGCCTGCATCCGCACACCGGAAAGCCCCACCGGGTTTTTAATGCCTTCCTGGTAGTCAATGGCGTATTCTTGCGGAATAACGTGCAGAACACGATGTTCATCGCGTACGCGTACCGACTTCGCGGTATGCACAACGTTTTCCACATCTTCCTGTGTCACTTCCTCTTCGGAAATGGGCACCATACCAATTTCATTCTGACAGCTAATATGTTTACCAGAAAGCGCCAGATACACCGAGGAAATCTGGCAGTCTGCCATCAGTTCAGCCTGGTCAATGGCGCGTTGTACGCACTTCACCACTGACTCAAGGTCATTCACCCCGCCTTTATCCATACCTCGCGATGGGCAACTGCCCACGCCAATGATATTGACCATACCGTCGGGCAGAACTTCCCCTACTAAAGCGGCTACCTTCGCGGTGCCAATCTCCAGTCCAACTACCAGTTTTCTGTCCGTCGCCTTGATCATTGTTGTTCTGCCTGTGCCTGATTCTGTTGCTGATTAGATTCCTCAGGAGGCAAGGGAACCCAGCCTACTGCCGCTCCTGAGTCATAACGCAAATCAACGTAGCTAATCCGTTTGCCATCGGTTTGCGCCTGCTGCTGTAAAACCGGGTAGAGTTCCACAAAGCGAGCCAAACGTTTTATCGTATCGCCCCTGCCCAGATTCAGCTTAATGTCGTTATTGAGCGTCAACTGCCAGGAACGACGAGCGGTCATTGCCGCTTCCTTCAGGGTGAATCTATCCTTAGCCAGCACCTGCCCCATATCGTGGAACCCTTGCAACACTTCACTTGCGCTGCCTTCCGGGCCATACAACATGGGTAATACCTGCTTGTTAGCCCGACCGGTCGGTATGCTGAACGTATTCCCTTCAGCATCCACCATATGTTGGTCATTCCAACGCGCTATCGGCACATATTCAACCAGATGAATCTTCAATTCATCGGGCCACTGTTTTCTGACGCTCGCCTGCTTGATCCAGGGGAGCCGTTCAATCTGGCTCTGGATGATGTTCACATCCTGAGTCATAAAGGTTCCCGGTGCGCCCAGCGCCAGAATGGACTGACGAATATCGTCATTGCGCGTGTAATGCCGTTCACCGGTCAACACCAGTTTCGACAAAGGTAAACGCTGCGCATCTTCCATCCATCCCAACACAACCCAGCCGCTCACAAACACGGTGCACAGCACTGTCAGCAGAAACAGTATTCCTGCAAGACGCGTTCCATTATTGCGGCGTGAGGAGAGAACCTCTTCTTCATCACCGTTTCGCGTGTTCAGCGCAGCCTGCGACATATCAGTCCGCCAACTCCAGAATTCGTACCACCAGTTGCGAGAAGCTCAGGCCCGCCTGACGCGCCGCCATCGGCACCAGACTATGGCTGGTCATACCCGGAGAGGTATTCGCTTCCAGCAGATAAAACTGGTCATCGCTGTCCAGCATGACGTCGATACGTCCCCAACCTTCACAACCCAACGCAGTCCACGCTTTCAGGACTAAAGCCTGCAAAGCGGCCTCTTGTTCATCTTCCAGACCTGCCGGGCAGAAATATTGTGTCTCATCAGAGAGATACTTTGCCTCATAATCATAGAAGGTTCCCGCCGGTTGGATACGAATTGACGGTAAAATTTCTTCGCCAAGCATCGCAACTGTGAATTCCGGGCCACTTAGCCATTTTTCGATCAGTACTTCTTCATCATGCTGAAAAGCCAATGCTAATGCAGCATGCAAAGCATTTTCTTCTTCAACTTTTGACATTCCTACGCTGGAACCTTCACGGCTTGGCTTCACAATCAGCGGTAAACCTAGCGCAGAAATATTCTTCGTTATCTCGTCGCTCAGGCCTTTTTCGAACTCAGTGCGGGTCAATGCGACCCATGGCGCAACGGGCAAACCCGCCCCCTGCCACAGCAATTTGCTGCGCAGTTTGTCCATTGAGATGGCGGAAGCCATGACGCCGCTGCCGGTATACGGCAGACCAATCAGCTCCAGCATGCCCTGCAGGGTACCATCTTCACCACCACGGCCGTGCAGCGCAATAAACACCTTCTTAAAACCCATTGATTTCAAAAGGGTGACATCGACCTCTTTCGGATCAATCGGGTGCGCATCCACACCACCTTCACGTAAACCAGCCAGTACCGCTGCGCCGGAATTCAGTGAAACTTCTCGCTCTGCGGAGGTTCCCCCCAACAGGACTGCGATTTTATCAGCCATGTTGTTCTTCCTCCGGGTTTTGCGGCTTCAGTTTGATTTCAGCTAAGGAACGCGCGATTTTGCCGATATTTCCAGCACCCTGTACCAAAATCAGGTCGTTGCCCGTTAAGACTGGCGCCAGCATTTCGGCAACCTGAGCCGGATCGGAGACCAGAATAGGGTCGATCTTACCGCGACCACGAATCGTACGACACAGTGA
Source organism: Citrobacter sp. Marseille-Q6884 (assembly GCF_945906775.1). NCBI lineage: Bacteria > Pseudomonadati > Pseudomonadota > Gammaproteobacteria > Enterobacterales > Enterobacteriaceae > Citrobacter > Citrobacter sp. Marseille-Q6884. The sequence continues at coordinate 1,905,712 of NZ_CAMDRE010000001.1, read as the reverse complement.
ACGGCTGTCAGCGCCTGGAATCGGGGCTTCGCCCGCTGCGTAGACGTCCAGCATCAGCAGTGAATCGACCTGCGTCAGTACATTAGCAAAATCGTCATACAGATCGCGGGTACGTGTGAAACGGTGCGGCTGGAACAGCATCACCAAATTTTTATCCGGCCAACCCGCGCGTGCCGCTTTAATCGTTGCATCCACTTCCGTAGGGTGATGACCGTAGTCATCGACCAGCATTGCCGTGCCCGCTTTTCCGTTCACAGCTTCAAGCGGGAACTCCCCGAGGAAGTCAAAGCGACGTCCGGTGCCCTGGAAGCTTTCCAGCGCGCGCAAAATCGCGTCGTCTTCAATCCCTTCTTCGGTTGCTACCGCAACAGCCGCCGCCGCGTTCAACGCGTTGTGACGGCCCGGCGCATTCAGCGTAACGCGCAGTTCGGCCATCCCCTGACGCACCAGCGTGAAGTGTCCCTGCGGACCGATTTGCTGATAATCCTCAACGCGCACATCAGCATCATCGCTAAAACCATACGTTGTGGTCTGGCGACCGACACGAGGTAACAATTCGCGGATCACCGGATCGTCTACACACATCACCGCACGACCATAAAACGGCAGGTTATGCAGGAAATTAATAAACGTCTGCTTTAAATTTTCGAAGTCGCCATGGTAGGTATCCATATGGTCAGCTTCGATATTGGTGACAATCGCCACCATTGGCTGCAAATGCAGGAACGACGCATCGCTCTCATCCGCTTCGGCAATCAAATAACGGCTGTGGCCCAAACGCGCATGTACGCCTGCCGCTTTCACCAGACCGCCGTTAACGAAGGTTGGATCCAGCCCCGCTTCCGCGTAGATGCTGGAGACCATCGCAGTGGTCGTGGTTTTACCGTGCGTCCCGGCAATGGCGATACCGTGACGAAAACGCATTAATTCAGCCAACATCTCAGCACGGCGAATCACCGGAATACGCGCTTCATGCGCCGCAACAATTTCCGGGTTATCCGCTGAAATGGCACTGGAAACCACCACCACACTCGCATCACGCACGTTTTCCGGGCGATGGTTAAAGAAAATAGTGGCACCCAGGCTCGTTAACTGCTGCGTAACCGGATTTGGCGCTAAGTCAGAACCGCTGATCTGATAACCTTCATTGGCCAAAACTTCGGCAATACCGCCCATACCAGCACCACCGATGCCGACAAAGTGAATGTGCCGAACGCGACGCATTTCGGGCACGATGGAACGCAGTTTTGCCAATTGTTGTGTATTCATTCTTTACGCCATTAACTTCGAAATATCCTGCGATGCAAAAGGCATCGCCACAATTACACCCGGGCAGCCCGACTGACTTCGTTTGCAACACGCTCAGTGGCATCCGGTATGGATGCAGCGCGCGCACGTTCTGCCATGGTTAATAAAGTTTCTCGCGACCACCCGGAAAGGGTGCTGGCGACGGCATCCACAGTAAACTGCGGCTGCTCTAAAATTTTGGCTGCGCCCGCTTTTTCCAGCGGCAACGCATTCCAGTACTGCTGCCTGTCTTTGTGCTGGAATGGCACAAACAGCGCCGGTAAACCTGCAGCGGCAATCTCGCTTACCGTCAGTGCGCCTGAACGGCAAACCACCACATCAGCCCAGGCGTAAGCGGCAGCCATATCATCGATAAATTCCGTGACTTTATGCTGCGGCTGTCCGGCTTCGACGTAAGCCTGTTCCACCGTCTGCTGCGCGCCTTTCCCACTCTGATGCCAGATAGTCACCGCATCGCCAAGCTTTGCAGCAACCTGCGGCATTGTCTGGTTCAGTACGCGCGCGCCCTGAGAACCACCGACCACCAGCACGCGAACCGGACCTTCACGTCCAGCCAGGCGCACCTCAGGTAATGGCAGCGCCAGAACATCGGTACGCACCGGATTCCCCACCACTTCCGCATTTGGGAAGGCGCCAGGAAATGCCTGCATCACCGTCGTTGCGATCTTCGCCAGCCATTTATTGGTTAAGCCTGCAATGCCGTTTTGTTCGTGCAGCACCACCGGGATACCTAATGACCAGGCTGCGAGGCCGCCAGGACCAGACACATAACCGCCCATACCCAGCACCACATCAGGCTTAAACTGCTTCATGATGGCGCGAGCCTGTCGCCAGGCATTAAAAATACGCACTGGCGCGGCCAGTAACGCGTTGATACCTTTTCCACGCAAACCGGAGATGCGAATGAAATCAATGTCAATGCCATGCTTCGGCACTAAGTCCGCTTCCATACGATCGGCGGTGCCGAGCCAACGAACCTGCCAGCCCTGGGCCATTAAATGGTGTGCGACCGCCAGTCCCGGGAACACATGTCCACCGGTACCGCCCGCCATCACCATTAACCGCTTCGGTTGACCACTCATCGTGCACCTCGTGTAAACGCCTGGGCTTTTTCCAGACGCGTTTCATAATCAATACGTAACAAAAACATGATGGCTGTCGACATGATCAACAAACTGGAACCACCATAACTGATCAGCGGTAGCGTCAGACCTTTCGTAGGCAACATACCTGCCGCCGCGCCGACGTTTACCAGCGCCTGAAAACTAAACCAGATCCCGATAGAGCAGGCCAGGAAGCCTGAAAAACGGTGGTCAATTTCCAGCGCCTTACGGCCAATCGACATCGCGCGAAAAGCGACGAAGAATACCATTAAAAGTGCCAGTACCACACCGATATAACCCAGCTCTTCCCCAATAATGGCGAAAATAAAGTCGGTGTGCGCTTCGGGTAAATACTCCAGCTTTTGTACCGAATTACCCAGCCCTTGCCCCCAAACCTCACCACGACCAAAGGCCATCAGAGATTGTGTGAGCTGGTAACCACTACCAAATGGATCTTCCCATGGGTTCCAGAAAGAGGTTACGCGGCGAATACGATACGGTTCGGCGAGGATCAGCAGCACGACCGCTGAGATCCCCATGCCGATGATGGCGATGAACTGCCACAATTTCGCACCGGCGAGAAACAACATTGCCAACGTAGTAACAAACAGTACCACCACCGTACCGAGGTCAGGCTGCGCCAGCAGCAGAACCGCGAGTACCAGAATCACGCCCATCGGTTTTAAGAAGCCGCGCAGGTTGTTACGGACTTCATCAACTTTACGCACCAGATAGTTGGCGAGATAACAAAACAATGACAGCTTGGTAAATTCCGCAGGCTGAATACGCAACGGTCCCAGCGCAATCCAGCGCGATGCCCCGTTAACGGAGCTCCCCACCACCAGTACAATCAGCAGCATAATGATCGAGGCGATCAACATCGTCGTACTGTACTTTTGCCAGAACTCCATCGGCAGACGCAGCGTGACCATAGCCAGACAGAATGCCAGGAAGATGTACAGTGCATCACGCTTGGCAAACAGGAAAGGATCCCCCGCCAGACGTTGCCCGACGGGCATTGACGCCGATGTGACCATCACAAAACCGATCGCTGCCAGACCAAACGTCAACCACAGCAGCGTGCGGTCGTACATGATCAGGCTGTCCGCGTCTTTATCACGCGAAGCCATCACCCAGCCTTTAAGTGCCGCAAAGACCCACGCCAGGACGCCAAATCCCGGTAAGCGCGGCATTTTCAGACGAGGGAGAGATAAGCGCATCAACCCAACTCCTTCGCCAGGCGGGTGAAGACGTCGCCTCGCTGTTCAAAATTCTTGAACTGATCGAGACTGGCGCAAGCGGGTGACAACAGCACCATATCACCCGGCTTCACGCGCGGAGCGAGCAGGCGCATTGCGTCTTCCATCGTTTCAGTCTGTTCGGCGATTTCCGGGCGCAGAGCAGCCAGTTGCCCACCGTCACGGCCAAAGCAGTACAGACGCACGCGATCGCCGTGCAAATAGCGCTCCAGCGAAGAGAAATCTGCGGATTTGCCATCACCACCCAGCAGCAGGTGCAGCGTGCCATCGACATGCAACCCGTTTAATGCGGCTTCAGTGCTGCCCACATTGGTCGCTTTGGAGTCGTTAATCCAACGTACGCCGTTATGCTCCAGCACGAGCTGGAAGCGGTGCGCCAGTCCGGTAAAGGTCGTCAGCGCTTTCAGGCTTGACGCTCGCGGCAGACCCGCCGCATCCGCCAGCGCCAGCGCAGCCAGGGCGTTGGTATAATTATGCTGACCAGAAAGCGTCATCTCTTTCACGTTCAGGACTTTTTCACCCTTCACTCGCAGCCAGGTTTCCCCTAGCTGGCGGTTAAGGTGATAGTCACCCATATTGACGCCAAAGCTCACGCAACGCTCATCCGCCCCGCGAATTGGCATCGTCAGCGCATCGTCTGCGTTTACCACACAGACTTTCGCATTCTCATAGACGCGCAGTTTCGCCGCGCGGTACTGCTGCAGACCAAACGGATAACGATCCATATGATCTTCGGTCACGTTCAGAATGGTGGCGGCTACCGCATGCAGGCTGGAGGTCGTTTCCAACTGGAAGCTGGACAGCTCCAGAACATACAGTTCGCGCTCAGCATCCAATAGCATCAGCGCGGGCAGGCCAATGTTGCCGCCAACACCGACATTCACCCCGGCGGCTTTCGCCATCTCGCCGACCAGCGTGGTAACGGTGCTTTTCCCGTTAGAGCCGGTAATCGCGACAACAGGTGCCTGCGCTTCGCGACAGAACAATTCGATATCGCCGACAATCTCGATGCCCGCATCCGCGGCAGCGCTTAACGAAGGGTGCGCCAGAGCAATACCAGGGCTGGCGACGATTAAATCCGCCGCCATCAGCCAGTCATCATTCAGACTGCCGACATGGCGCTCAACCGCTTCCGGTAATTTGTCCAGCCCCGGCGGCGTCATGCGGGTATCCATGACACGCGGCGTAACGCCACGCGCGAGGAAGAAATCCACGCACGACAAGCCGGTCAAACCCAGACCGATAATGACGACTTTTTTACCCTGGTAATCAGCCATGATTAACGTACCTTCAGCGTTGCCAGGCCAATCAGCACCAGCATCAGCGAAATAATCCAGAAGCGCACAATTACGCGCGGTTCCGGCCAGCCTTTCAGTTCATAGTGATGGTGAATTGGTGCCATACGGAAGATGCGCTGTCCGCGCAGCTTGAAGGAACCGACCTGCAAAATAACCGACAGGGTTTCTACCACGAACACACCGCCCATGATCACCAACAGGAATTCCTGACGCAGCAGCACGGCAATAATGCCCAGTGCGCCACCCAGCGCCAGCGAACCGACGTCGCCCATAAAGACCTGTGCCGGGTAGGTGTTAAACCACAGGAAACCTAAGCCCGCACCGACAATCGCCGTACAGACGATCACCAACTCACCGGCATGACGCAAATAAGGGATATGCAGATAGTTCGCAAAGTTCATGTTACCGGTCGCCCATGCCACCAGCGCAAAGCCAGCTGCCACGAACACGGTCGGCATAATTGCCAGGCCATCCAGACCATCGGTCAGGTTAACCGCGTTGCCGGTACCCACAATCACAAAGTACGCCAGCAGAACGTAGAACAGACCCAGTTGCGGCATCACATCTTTAAAGAACGGCACCACCAGCTCAGTTGCCGGCGTATCTTTTCCTGCCAGATACAGTGCAAATGCCACACCCAGCGCAATCACTGACATCCAGAAGTACTTCCAGCGGGCGATCAGCCCCTTGGTGTCCTTACGCACGACTTTGCGGTAGTCATCCACAAAACCGATAATGCCGTAGCCGATTAAGACCACCAGCACGCACCAGACATACGGGTTAGACGGGTAGGCCCACAGTAAAACGGAGATCACAATGGCGGTAAGGATCATAATGCCGCCCATGGTCGGCGTACCGCGTTTACTAAAGTGTGACTCCGGGCCGTCGTTACGTACGACCTGGCCAAACGACATTTTTTGCAGACGGGCAATCATGCGCGGGCCCATCCACAAAGAGATGAACAGCGCGGTCAGCAGGCTGACAATGGCGCGAAACGTCAGATAGGAAAAGACGTTAAAGCCGGAATAATATTTGACCAAATGTTCGGCCAGCCAAACTAACATGTCCCATTCTCCTGTAATGCGCGTACTACCTCTTCCATGGCGGCACTACGTGAACCCTTCACTAAAATCGTCATGATCTGATGCTCTGCAATCAGCGTCTTAAGATGCGCGGCCAGTGCAGTTTTATCCGCAAAATGTTCGCCAACGCCGCTGGCATCGCTAATTGCCTGGCTCAGTTTCCCTGTACTCAGTACACGGTTGATGCCTGCCGCTTTCGCCGCTTCACCCACCTGTACGTGGCATGCTTCGCTTTCCGCGCCAAGCTCTGCCATATCGCCTACCACCAGCACGCGATAGCCCGGCATTTCGGACAAAACCTGTACCGCGGCGGTCATCGAACCGACATTCGCGTTATAAGAGTCGTCCAGCAGCAGTTGATTTTCTGCAAGTTGAATCGGGAACAGACGCCCCGGCACCGCTTTCAGATCCTTCAGACCAGCTTTAATCGCCTCAAGCGTTGCGCCAACCGCCATTGAGAGCGCAGCCGCAGCCAGCGCATTAGCGATGTTGTGGCGCCCCGGCAACGGCAGCAGGACATCGATGCTGCCCTCAGGCGTTTGCAGAGAAAATTCTGTACCGTGTGAAGTGACGTGCACGTTGGTCGCAGAGAAGTCACTGTTGGCGGCATTCGGGGAGAAACGCCAGACTTTGCGATCGCCAATAATGCTCTGCCAGTTCAGCCAGTCATTGTTATCGGCATTCATAATGGCGATACCGTTCTCTGACAGGCCGGTGAATATTTCACCTTTCGCTTTGGCGACGCCCGCAAGCGAGCCAAACCCTTCCAGATGAGCCGCGGCGAGATTATTCACCAACGCCGCTTCCGGGCGCGTTAAACCCACGGTCCAGGCAATCTCGCCCTGGTGGTTAGCACCGAGTTCAATGACGGCATAGTCATAATCATTGTTTAACCGCAGCAGCGTCATCGGCACGCCGATATCGTTGTTAAGGTTGCCTGCGGTGTATAACGTGTTTCCACACTGACTCAGAATGGCGGCAGTCATCTCTTTAACAGACGTTTTGCCGGATGAGCCCGTCAGCGCAACCACGCGAGCCGGAACCTGGGCGCGAACCCATGCCGCCAGTTCACCAAACGCCAGTCGGGTATCTTTCACAATCAACTGCGGTAAATCGATGTCCAGCGGACGGCTAACCAGCAGTGCGCCAGCCCCGTTCTCTTTCGCTTGTTCAACAAAATCGTGAGCATCGAAACGTTCGCCTTTCAGCGCCACAAACAAACAGCCCGGCGTGACTTTACGCGTATCGGTCGTGACCGCATCGAGAGTCAGATCAGCACCGTTCAGCTCGCCATGAAGGATCTCTGCGAGCTGGTTGAGCGTTACGCTAATCATGCGATCACCCCCAGCAGGCGAGCTGCTGTGACGCGGTCAGAGTAGTCGAGGCGATGTGAACCGACGATCTGGTAATCTTCATGGCCTTTACCTGCCAGCAGCACCACGTCGTTTTCTTTCGCCTGCATAATGGCGTTCGTTACCGCTTCAGCACGACCTTCCATGACCTTCGCATGCCCGGCATCCAGCATTCCTGCCAGAATGTCGTTAATGATGGCGCGCGGCTCTTCGGTGCGCGGGTTGTCATCGGTCACCACGACAACATCAGCAAACTGCTCGGCAATGGCGCCCATCAGCGGACGTTTACCTTTGTCGCGATCGCCGCCGCAGCCAAAGACACACCACAGTTTACCGGTGCAGTGCAGACGTGCCGCCTGCAGCGCTTTTTCCAGCGCATCCGGCGTATGGGCATAATCCACCACTACCGTGGTTTTACCCGGCGCGCTGAACACTTCCATACGTCCGCAAACGGGCTGCAGACGCGCAGCCGTTTTCAATAAATCGGCTAACGGATACCCGAGCGCCAGTAAGGTTGCCAGCGCCAGCAGCAGATTGCTGACGTTGAATGCTCCCATCAGGTGGCTTTCAATTTCACCGTCGCCCCAGGAAGAGCTGAAACGGATGGTCGCACCGCTGTCGTGGTAGTTCACATCGGTCGCTTTTAACCAACGGCCGTGGCAGTTCGGATTGATATGGTCTTCCATCGAGACGGCAACCGCATCCGGCAGTTTTGCCAGCCAGCGGCGACCGACTTCATCGTCAGCGTTGACGATGGCCTGACCGCAATGGTGTGTGGAATACAGCAGCCATTTCGCCGCTTCGTAATGTTCCATATCACCGTGATAATCGAGATGATCGCGGCTGAGATTGGTAAATACCGATGCGGCAAACTTCAGCGCCGCCACGCGATGCTGAACCAGGCCGTGGGAGGAGACTTCCATTGCGCCAAATGTCGCGCCCTGCTCAACCAGGCCCGCCAGTACATGCTGCACATCAACGGCTGAACCGGTGGTGTTTTCGGTCGGGATCACTTTACCCAACAGACCATTGCCAACCGTGCCCATGACAGCGCTGGTTTCACCAAGCAGTTGGCTCCACTGCGCCAGCAGTTGAGTGGTGGTCGTTTTACCGTTGGTTCCGGTCACGCCGACCAGGCGCATATTTTCAGAGGGCTCGTGGTAAAAGCGCCCCGCCAGTGCAGATAAACGCTCGTTAAGCTGGCTCAGATAGATAACCGGTACACCGTGCATTTCACGGATTTCACCGTCGGTTGCCTCATCTTTTGCCTCTGCAATAATGGCAGCTACACCTTGCGCTATCGCCTGCGGGATATATCGACGCCCGTCCGCCTGATGACCTACCACTGCCACAAAGAGATCGCCCGATGCAGCCACACGGCTGTCGAGTGTCATCTCCCGCAGTGCTCGCTCCGGTGCACCCGGCACCCATGGAGCAAGAAGGTCGCGCAAATTACGATCTGCCACCTGTTGCCTCGCCTTGATTATTCACAAATTCATTTTTATCGCTCGTTGCCAGCGCATCCGGTTCGATGTTCATGGTGCGCAGTACGCCGCCCATGATGGCACCGAACACCGGCGCGGAAACGGCGCCACCGTAGTATTTACCCGCCTGCGGATCGTTGATAACAACAACCAGCGCGAAGCGCGGCTGACTCGCAGGCGCAACGCCTGCGGTGTAAGCAATGTATTTGTTGATGTAGCGACCGTCCGGCCCGACTTTTTTCGCTGTACCGGTTTTAATGGCGATGCGATAGCCTTTAATCGCTGCCTTCACGCCACCGCCGCCAGGCAGTGCCACGCTTTCCATCATGTGCACCACGGTACGTACGGTCGCTTCCGGGAAGATACGCTCACCCGGTACTGGAGGATCAACTTTGGTAATCGACAGCGGGCGATAAACGCCATAGCTACCGATCGTTGCGTAGACTCGCGCTAACTGTAACGGCGTTACCATTAGCCCGTAGCCGAAAGAGAAGGTGGCCCTCTCTATGTCAGACCACCGTTGTTTTTGAGGATATAAGCCACTGCGTTCTCCGACCAACCCCAAATTGGTCGCTTTTCCCAGCCCAAAACGTGAGTAAGTATCTACTAACGCTGAGGACGGCATCGCTAACGCCAGCTTAGAAACACCGACGTTACTCGACTTCTGCAAAACCCCGGTGAGGGTCAATTCGCTATAACGCGCCACGTCTTTGATTTCGTGGCCATTAATTCGGTAGGGAATCGTGTTCAGCACGGTATTTTCGCGAACCACGCCGCGCTGCAGTGCGGTCATCACCACCATGGGTTTGACGGTAGAACCCGGCTCAAACACGTCGGTGATGGTACGGTTACGCATGGCATCCTTCGGCGTACCGGTGAGGTTGTTTGGGTTGTAGGACGGACTGTTCGCCATCGCTAACACTTCGCCCGTATTCACATCAACCAGTACGGCACTGCCCGATTCCGCTTTGTTAAAGGCAACGGCGTTGTTCAGTTCACGGTAAACCAGTGCCTGTAAGCGCTCATCAATACTCAACGCGAGATTGTGCGCCGCCTGACTGTCCGTTGACGAGATATCTTCAATGACACGACCGTAGCGGTCTTTACGCACGACACGCTCGCCAGGTTGGCCAGTGAGCCATTTATCAAAGCTTTTCTCAACGCCTTCAATCCCCTGACTATCGACGTTGGTAAATCCAATGAGGTGAGCGGTCACTTCCCCGGATGGGTAGTAACGACGGGATTCTTCACGCAGATGAATCCCCGGAAGCTTCAGCTTTTTGATGTAGTCGGCCATGTCAGGGTTGACCTGACGCGCGAGGTAAATAAAGCGTCCCTTCGGATTGGCATTAATTCGGGTAGCAAGCTGGTCGAGCGGGATGTTCAGTGCCGTCGACAGCGCCTTCCAGCGGTCGCCAATGCTCACACCGCCCGCATCATGCACTTCTTTCGGATCGGCCCAAATCGCCTTCACCGGAACGCTCACCGCCAGCGGACGACCAGAGCGGTCGGTAATCATGCCGCGCGATGTGGAAACTTCCTGTACGCGCAGGGAACGCATGTCGCCCTGACGCACCAGCATATCCGGCGCGATAATCTGCAACCAGGCAACGCGCCCCAGCAGGAAACCCAGCGCCAGCAAAATACAGCCGCACAGTAACGCAAAACGCCAACTCACAAAGTTGGCTTGTTCTTCCTGGCGTTTTGGTTTGAGCGTCTTTGCCGCTGCTTTCATGCGTCGCGTTTATCCTTATTTTTGTACTACGATATTTTCTTGTGAGGGATCAACATGCTGCATCTGCAGCTTTTCCGTTGCGATCCGTTCAACCCGGCTATGATCGCCGAGCGCATTCTCCTCGAGGATCAGGTTGCGCCATTCGATATCCAGCGCATCCCGTTCCAGAACCAATTGTTCACGTTGCGCGGTCAGTAATCGCGTATGGTGCGCCGTTGTGACGACGGTGACCGCCGTCAAAATGATGCAAATGAACAGGCAGAGTGGCAGTTTCCCGAACCGCAAAAGATCATCACCGATCACGCCAGGCAAAGCATGACGCTCGTTGCTTCCTATTGATCCTTTAACTTTGCTGAGGGCTTCTGTCACTCTGCTGATCATGCGTTCGTCCTCTCTGCAATACGCAGAACTGAACTACGGGCACGAGGATTCTCTGCTACCTCTTCTTCACCCGGCATCAACTTGCCTAATGCTCTCAACTCACGACCGCCCAGTTTTTTGATCTGTGCTTCCGTCATCGGTATTCCAGCCGGAACCTGCGGACCGCGACTTTGCTCACGCATAAAGCGTTTCACAATACGGTCTTCAAGCGAGTGGAAACTGATTATCGAAAGTCGACCACCTGGTGCCAGTACACTGAGCGAGCTTTTTAGCGCCTGCTCTATCTCCTCCAGTTCACTGTTTACCCAAATGCGCACCGCCTGGAAGGTACGGGTCGCGGGATGTTTGAATTTGTCTTTTACCGGCATTGCCGCCGCAATCACTTCCGCCAGCTCTTTGGTACGCGTCATGGGTTCGATGCGGTTACGCTCCACAATGGCGCGAGCAATGCGTTTGCCAAAACGCTCTTCACCAAAGGTTTTGATCACCCAGGCGATATCCGCTTCATCGGCAGTTTGTAGCCATTCGGCCGCTGACTGACCCCGCGTTGGGTCCATGCGCATATCTAACGGACCGTCGCGCATAAATGAAAAACCGCGTTCAGCGTCGTCAAGCTGCGGAGAAGAGACGCCAAGATCAAGGAGGATTCCATCGATCTTGCCGGTAAGCCCACGCTCGCTGACATAGTCAGCCATCGCGGAGAAAGGTCCGTGAATGATGGAGAAGCGAGGATCGTTAATGGTCTGGGCAACCGCAATAGCTTGCGGATCGCGATCGATTGCCAGTAAACGCCCCTCTTCACCAAGCTGTGAGAGGATCAGACGTGAGTGACCACCGCGACCAAATGTCCCGTCAATGTAGATGCCGTCTGGACGAATATTCAGACCGTTTACGGCCTCATCCAGCAACACCGTTGTATGTTTATAATTTTCCATCATTTTATAGAGACAAATCCTGCAATCGTTCCGACAACGCGCCAGTAACAGACTGCTCAGCGTCGATATCTTCCTTGACCTGTTGATACCAGGTCGTTTCATCCCACAGCTCAAACTTATTGAACTGCCCAACCAGCATCACTTCTTTCGTCAGCCCTGCGTGTTGCCGCAGAATAGGCGCAATCAGCAATCGACCGGCGCTATCCATCTGACATTCGCTGGCATGCCCCAACAGCAGTCGCTGTACGCGACGCTCAACCGGATTCATGCTCGACAGACGCGATAATTTCTGCTCGATAACTTCCCATTCAGGCAGGGGGTAAAGCAGCAGGCACGGGTGGTGGATGTCAATGGTACACACCATTTGACCGGTAGCGCTCTCAAGCAGTTGATCCCGATAACGGGTAGGCACAGATAAGCGCCCTTTACTGTCGAGATTAACTAACGTTGCTCCCCGGAACATGCCAGTCTCACCCCCGATTACCACTTTATCCCACAAAATCCCACTTAAAGGAGTTTACGGAGCGGAGGAAAACCTTGTCAAGCAAGTCACGGCGCTTAGCGGAGCAAAAAACCCAATGTTTACGGCTAATATCAGCGTTGAACAAATTCTGCACAGCAAACAAAACAAATTAACGTCATGAATATTTGTAAGAAAAAAATCCAACAACTCGTCATTGTTTAAAACAACTCAATATCATCTCAAGAAAATATAAAGTGTCAGTTTGCGACGCGAGCGGCATTTTAGGACAATATGCGACGAGATAACAGTACCAGTTAATCGGTCTGTATGCCTTGTACGACCACGGCAAGCGCGAGATTGCCGCTATACGGCAGTAAAGTGTCTGTTAATTCGGCAATTCCGTTCAGGCATGTAACAAAATAATACAAAGTTAACGCATCGTTACGCATCAATTACCCAAAAATGGACAGCCTGAATTTTAAATGGCGATATTTAAAATTGAATTTCAGATAATTCTAAAGAATATTCTTAATTATAATGCGGTTATTTCTGAGAATTGATATTTGACAGCGCCAGAAGGCTCTCCTTCCGGCGCATACGGCAGAGGTTAGCTGCGGCTGAGAATACCGCGACGATACAGATTACGCTTAATGCGCGTGAGTCCTGGTTTCGGCTTACGCGGCTCATCCAGGCTGGCTAACACGATTTCCAGAACGCGTTCAGCCACATCACGGTGACGCTGTGCGACGGCCAGTACCGGACACTGCAGAAAATCCAACAATTCATGATCGCCAAAAGTCGCAATCGCTAAATCGGATGGCAATTGTCCGTCACGACGCAATGTTACGTCCATGACTCCCTGCAACAGTGCAAACGAGGTGGTGAACAGTGCCTGAGGCATGGGGTGTGTTTCCAGCCATTTATCAAACAACTGTGCGGCAGCTTCCCGCTCGTAGCTGTTGGCGTAGAGGAAATTCACTTCACGCGGATCGTCTTTCCACGCCGTACGGAAACCCTGTTCACGCAGGAAACTGACGGATAACTCAGGAAGCGCCCCCAGATAGAGCACGTTTTCAGCCGGGAATTTACGTAATTCCTCTGCCAGCATTTCCGCATCATCCTGGTCTGCACCGACAACGCTGGTGAAATGTTCGCGATCCAGTGCGCGGTCTAACGCGACAATCGGGAATTCACTGTTCGCCCAGCGCTGGTAGAACGGATGCTCCGGCGGCAAAGAGGTGGACACAATAATGGCATCAACCTGGCGTTGTAACAGATGCTCAATACAGCGCATTTCGTTATCCGGCTGATCTTCAGAGCAGGCAATCAGCAATTGATATCCACGCTGACGCGCCTGGCGCTCCAGATAGTTTGCAATCCTTGTATAACTCGTGTTCTCCAGATCCGGGATCACCAGGCCGATTGAACGTGTGCGTCCAGCACGCAGCCCGGCGGCCACGGCATTTGGGTGGTAATTATGCTCGCGCACCACCGCCATGACTTTTTCAACCGTTTTGTCGCTAACGCGATATTGCTTTGCTTTGCCATTGATAACGTAGCTTGCAGTCGTTCGCGAAACGCCGGCCAACCGAGCGATTTCATCCAGTTTCACAATTGCCCCTTGCGTAAAATGTACAAACCATAACCTTTAAGATGGCATGGGTTAAATTTATTAACATCTAAGCGCAGAATAATGACTGCGGCAACCGGTTTTGTCTCTGGTTACCGCTGATTTCGCAAAAAAAAGCCCAACGGGTACTGTCAGGCTTACAAATGACATGCGGGGTAATGATTAGCGCATAATTTTATCGCCACGAGAAAGCCCCACGACGCCAGAGCGCGCAACTTCCACAATTTTGGCGACTTCACGTAATGTGGCGAGGAACGCGTCCAGCTTATCGCTGGTGCCCGCCAGTTGTACGGTGTAAATGGTCGGTGTGACATCAATGATTTGCCCACGGAAAATCTCCGTGTTGCGTTTCACCTCTTCCCGTCCGTAGCCACTGGCCTGGATTTTCACCAGCATGATTTCTCGTTCAACATGCGCCCCCTGCCCTAACTCGCTCACCCGCAGGACATCAACCAGCTTGTGCAGTTGTTTTTCGATCTGTTCGAGGACTTTTTCATCCCCCACCGTCTGAATCGTCATCCGCGATAACGTCGGATCGTCCGTCGGCGCGACAGTCAGACTTTCAATGTTATAACCGCGCTGAGCGAAGAGACCGATCACACGCGACAATGCACCCGACTCGTTTTCCAGCAATACCGATAATATCCGCCGCATAATCAGGTCCTCTCCGTTTTGCTTAGCCACATTTCATCCATACCACCACCCCGAATTTGCATGGGATAGACATGTTCACTGCCATCCACGGTGACATCGACAAACACCAGGCGATGGCTACGCACATGCTCCAGCGCTTCTCCCAGTTTGATCTCCAGCTCGTCAGGATGGTTTATCTGGATGCCAATATGGCCATACGCCTGCGCCAGACGCACAAAATCAGGCAGTGACTGCATGTAAGACTGTGAGTGACGCCCGGAGTAGATCATGTCCTGCCACTGCTTCACCATGCCGAGATAGCGGTTGTTAAGGTTCAGCACCAGCACCGGTCGCTCATATTGCAGTGCGGTGGACAGTTCCTGGATATTCATCTGGATGCTGCCATCCCCAGTCACACACACCACGGTTTCATCCGGTAGCGCCATCTTGACGCCTAACGCCGCGGGTAAACCAAATCCCATAGTGCCGAGGCCGCCAGAGTTAATCCAACGACGCGGTTTATCAAACGGATAGTAAAGGGCGGCAAACATCTGGTGCTGGCCCACGTCCGAGGTCACATAAGCGTCCCCTTTCGTCAGATGCCAGAGCGTTTCAATGACGGCCTGCGGCTTAATGCTTTCACTTTGCGTGTCATATTTCAGGCACTGGCGGGCGCGCCATTGTTCAATCTGTTGCCACCAGTCGCGGTTGTCATCCAGCGGTTGCTGGGATTTCTCCTGCTCCAGAAGTTCCAGCATCTGCTCAAGCACCAGACGGGCATCGCCCACAATGGGAATATCTGCCGTCACGGTTTTCGAAATAGAAGTAGGATCGATATCGATATGCAGCACTGTCGCATGCGGACAATATTTTGCCAGATTATTGGTCGTACGGTCGTCAAAGCGAACGCCAACGGCAAAGATCACATCGGAATGATGCATGGTCATATTCGCTTCGTAGGTGCCATGCATCCCCAGCATGCCCAACGACTGACGATGCGTAGCCGGAAACGCGCCTAATCCCATCAACGAAGACACAACCGGTAGGTTAAGAGTTTCTGCAATCTGACCCAGTTGCGTATGACACGCCGCATTGATTGCGCCGCCGCCAACATAGACCACCGGTTTTTTGGCGGCCACCAGGGTTTGCAGCGCACGTTTTATCTGTCCTTTATGTCCCGTCGTCGTCGGGTTGTACGAGCGCATGCTCACCGATTCCGGCCAGCTGTAAGGCAGTTTCTTCGCGGGGTTCAGGATATCTTTCGGTAAATCGACCACCACAGGGCCTGGACGACCGCTTGCCGCCAACCAGAAGGCCTTTTTCAGCACCTGAGGAATATCTTCCGTTTGTTTGACGAGAAAGCTGTGTTTCACGACCGGACGGGATATCCCCACCATGTCACACTCCTGAAAGGCGTCGTAGCCAATCAGGGACGTTGCGACCTGCCCGGAGAGGATCACCAGGGGGATGGAATCCATATACGCCGTCGCAATCCCGGTAATGGCGTTAGTCGCGCCCGGGCCTGAGGTCACCAGCACCACGCCCACTTCCCCCGTGGCGCGAGCAAGACCATCCGCCATATGAACCGCAGCTTGTTCATGGCGAACCAGAACATGATCGATTCCACCAACCGTATGCAGCGCATCATAAATATCAAGGACCGCGCCCCCGGGATAACCGAATACCTGTTTCACACCCTGATCGATGAGCGATCGGACGACCATCTCGGCTCCAGACAACATCTCCATGGCTTGCCTCACTCTTAATATGAATAACGGTTTAACAACACATTAACCGCTGACGATAAGGCATGGCAATTCACGCCGACGTGGTGGCGTTGCAGCAAATAAGAATAAAACGGAGGAAAGAATCGAATAAACGGAGAATTAAACCAGTATAAGCAGATCAGATGATAAATAATCGCTTAAAAATGAGGACTTACAGCGATTACTCTATTTTTTCACTCTTTCGGACCAACATAAAAAGAGATGTTCAGCACAATATTTCAAATAAAAAGATAAAGGCAGAATAAACCAGAAGTGTTATCCGGTTTATTCTGCGACAGGCTACTTCTTACAGACCGAGACTAGCAGCTCTTCCATCCACTGATGCCCTTTATCGCGACCCGCGGCTTCATGCCAGGAAAGATAGCATGTGCGGCTATTGAGTTTTAAAGGCAGCGGTAATATCTGCAAATCTAACGCAGTTGAAAACTCTTCAGCTAACCAACGTGGCGCAATAGAGACCAGTTGCGTTTGCGAAACAATATTCAGAACGCTGATCAGCGCCATTCCCTGATACGCAACACAGGATTGTTTATCCGGGGTGTCATACCAGGGCTGGCTGTATGAAGCGAAGCGATCAAGAGAAACAACGGCATGCTGTTCATTATAGACATCGCTTTCCAGCAAAGGACCACTAATACGTGGGTGCTTCTTACTTGCCACTAACACCATTTCATCACTGAACAACGGAATACTGGTGAATTCAGGACGACGGAATTCTTCATAGCTAATGACGAACTCCGTTTCCTGATAACGTAATTGATGTTCTGTATTTTGATTGAGCGAAGATTTGAAGACGACATTAATATTCGGAGCAACTTGCTCAACACGATTATAAATCAACGACGTCAGGATATTATCTAATGGGCTACAAACACAGAGGTTAAATACACGCCCACTGCTGGTTGGTTCGAAACCTGAACCAGGCAGTTCGTTTTGCACCAACTGCAATGCCTGACGAACAGAACCAAATAGCTGAAAAGCCCTTGCTGTCGGCTGAATCCCTCGGCCATAACGCACAAAGAGTTCATCATTAAACATGACCTTCAGGCGGGCAACCGCATTACTGACTGCTGGCTGTGACATCCCCAGAGTATGTGCTGCTCGCGTTATATTTTGCTCTTGCATTACCGCATCAAAGACGGTTAATAAATTAAGATCAACCATGCGAAGCTGTGGCTTCTCTATCTCTAACAGATTTTGTTTATCTATTATTTTTACTTCTGGCATATTTAACTCCACTGTCACTCTAAACTCCCTTTTCCCAGTCGAAGTACATAAATAACCTCCGATAATATGATTTACCATGTATATAGAATGAGAAAAAGGAAAAACATTAAAATTAGGAAAACATAAAGGTACTAACCTAAATGAACATAAAAACAATGCGAGTGCAGCGTGGCAGTTGTCACTGCACGATGATCCATATGTTTTAATTTCATAAACAATATAACCATAAGCTCGACGAATATACAATCATACACATAGTGAATATATATTTAAGATTTAATTAAATATTTATATTTTTAATACTTTAAAAGTTAACATTTATTTATCAATCATCTCCCGGCCTCTCCCCTGGACTCATTCAGCGTTACTATAAAAACAGATAAATCATAAAGATAAAAAACTCTGGTCATGGCAATATCTTCAATAAGCCTTTACATCAATTGAAAACAAGTATGCTCAAACATTTCAAACGGTGAAAAGTATGTATGCCATATGCTTATTTATTTTATGCAAACATGAAAATTCAGCACAATTCGCTCAAATCAAGAGGGCGTTTTCCTGCTGAATGGACGCCTTTACAGAAGACAGTGTTGACATCAGACTGCATATCCAGTACCACTAAAAGCATATCGCATTCGCCTGGAGCTTGATTGATGACTTACATTGCTCGTTTCAACGGTCTACTACTACTAAACGCATCTTCGTTGCGCGGTAGACTGGTGGACGACATTCAGCATTAAGTCAGCTCCAGTTAAGACAAAAAACCCGCGCCGTTGCGCGGGTTTTTTTATGCTCGAAGCAAGGCGCCCTAAAGACAAAGGACCTAAACCATGAGCCAGCAAGTCATCATTTTCGATACCACCTTACGTGACGGTGAACAGGCGTTACAGGCAAGCTTGAGTGTGAAAGAAAAACTGCAGATAGCTCTGGCCCTTGAGCGTATGGGCGTTGACGTGATGGAAGTGGGATTCCCTGTTTCTTCCCCTGGCGATTTTGAATCAGTACAGACCATCGCCCGTCAGGTCAAAAATAGCCGCGTTTGCGCCTTAGCCCGGTGTGTAGAAAAAGATATCGACGTTGCGGCTGAATCTCTGAAAGTCGCTGAGGCTTTCCGTATTCATACGTTTATTGCCACCTCGCCGATGCATATCGCAACCAAATTACGCAGCACGCTGGATGAAGTCATCGAGCGGGCTATCTATATGGTTAAGCGTGCACGTAACTATACGGATGACGTGGAGTTTTCATGCGAAGACGCTGGCCGTACCCCCATCGCTGACCTGGCTCGCGTGGTAGAGGCAGCCATTAATGCGGGCGCCAGAACCATCAATATCCCCGATACCGTCGGTTACACCATGCCTTTCGAGTTTGGCGCAATCATCTCCGGTCTGTATGAGCGCGTACCGAATATCGACAAAGCGATCATCTCTGTACACACACACGACGATTTAGGCCTGGGCGTCGGTAACGCACTCGCGGCGGTGCATGCAGGCGCACGCCAGGTGGAAGGCGCAATGAACGGGATTGGTGAACGCGCCGGCAACTGTTCGCTGGAAGAAGTGATCATGGCGATCAAAGTCCGCAAAGACATCCTGAACGTCCAGACTCGCATTAATCACCAGGAAATCTGGCGTACCAGCCAGTTAGTGAGCCAAATCTGCAATATGCCCATTCCGGCGAACAAAGCGATTGTCGGCAGCGGCGCGTTTGCCCACTCCTCCGGCATCCACCAGGACGGCGTACTGAAAAACCGTGAAAACTACGAAATCATGACCCCGGAATCGATCGGCCTGAATCAGGTGCAGTTGAATCTGACATCCCGTTCCGGTCGCGCCGCAGTCAAACACCGTATGGATGAGATGGGCTATAAAGAGAGCGAATACAGCCTGGACAATCTGTACGACGCATTCCTGAAGCTGGCGGATAAAAAAGGTCAGGTTTTTGATTACGACCTGGAAGCGCTGGCATTTATTAACAAACAGCAGGAAGAGCCAGAGCATTTCCGCCTGGATTACTTCAGCGTGCAGTCCGGTTCGAATGATATCGCAACCGCCTCCGTCAAGCTGGCCTGTGGCACTGATGTCAAAGCCGAAGCGGCTAACGGCAACGGTCCGGTCGATGCCATTTATCAGGCTATCAACCGTATTACCGACTACAACGTCGAACTGGTGAAATATAGCCTGACCGCGAAAGGCCACGGCAAAGATGCACTGGGTCAGGTGGACATTGTCGCTAACTACAACGGTCGTCGCTTCCATGGCGTCGGCCTGGCAACAGATATCGTCGAATCCTCCGCTAAAGCGATGGTGCATGTGCTGAACAATATCTGGCGCGCAGAAGAAGTCGAAAAAGAATTGCAACGCAAAGCTCAGAACAACGAGAACAACAAGGAAACCGTGTGATGTCGAAGAATTATCATATTGCTGTTTTGCCGGGTGACGGTATTGGCCCGGAAGTGATGGCGCAAGCCCTGAAAGTACTGGATGCAATTCGCGCGCGTTTTGGTATGCGTATTACCACCAGCCATTATGACGTGGGTGGTGCCGCCATTGATAAACACGGTCAACCGCTGCCACCTGCAACGGTTGAAGGCTGTGAGCAAGCCGATGCCATTCTGTTTGGGTCCGTTGGCGGTCCAAAGTGGGAAAAGCTGCCGCCAAACCAGCAACCCGAACGTGGGGCACTGCTGCCATTACGTAAGCATTTCAAATTATTCAGCAATCTGCGCCCGGCTAAACTCTATCAGGGTCTGGAAGCATTTTGCCCATTGCGTGCCGACATTGCCGCCAACGGTTTCGACATCCTGTGCGTACGCGAACTGACCGGAGGCATCTATTTCGGTCAGCCAAAAGGTCGCGAAGGCAGCGGCCAGCATGAGAAAGCGTTTGATACCGAGGTTTATCACCGTTTTGAAATTGAACGCATTGCTCGCATCGCCTTTGAATCCGCCCGCCAGCGTCGTCGTAAAGTGACCTCGATTGATAAAGCGAACGTGCTGCAGACCTCTATTTTATGGCGTGAAATCGTCAATGAAATTGCCAATGAATACCCGGATGTTGAACTGGCTCATATGTACATTGATAACGCCACCATGCAGTTAATCAAAGATCCATCCCAGTTCGACGTGCTGCTGTGCTCGAACCTGTTTGGCGACATTCTGTCTGATGAGTGCGCCATGATAACCGGTTCAATGGGGATGTTACCGTCTGCCAGCCTGAATGAGCAGGGGTTTGGTCTGTATGAACCTGCGGGCGGTTCCGCACCGGATATCGCCGGTAAAAACATTGCTAACCCTATTGCCCAAATTCTCTCCCTGGCGCTGCTGTTACGCTACAGCCTGGAGGCCAATGACGCGGCAACCGCAATTGAGAGCGCCATCAACCGCGCATTAGAAGAAGGCATTCGTACCGGCGACTTAGCCCGTGGCGCAGCCGCAGTCAGCACCGATGAGATGGGCGATATCATTGCTCGTTACGTCGCAGAAGGGGTGTAATCATGGCCAAAACGTTATACGAAAAATTGTTTGATGCGCACGTGGTCTATGAAGCGCAAAACGAAACGCCGCTGTTGTATATCGACAGACATCTGGTACATGAAGTGACCTCTCCACAGGCATTTGATGGCCTGCGTGCGCACAACCGTCCGGTTCGCCAGCCAGGCAAAACCTTCGCCACCATGGACCATAATGTCTCGACGCAAACCAAAGACATTAACGCCTCCGGCGAAATGGCGCGTATTCAGATGCAGGAACTGATTAAAAACTGCAATGAATTTGGCGTGGAGCTGTACGACCTGAATCACCCCTTTCAGGGCATCGTCCATGTGATGGGGCCAGAGCAAGGCGTGACATTACCGGGTATGACCATCGTCTGCGGTGACTCCCATACCGCGACTCACGGCGCGTTCGGCGCGCTGGCATTTGGTATCGGCACGTCTGAAGTTGAGCATGTCCTGGCGACGCAAACCCTGAAACAGGGGCGCGCAAAAACCATGAAGATTGAAGTCAACGGCACGGCCGCACCAGGTATCACAGCCAAAGATATCGTACTGGCCATTATTGGCAAAACCGGCAGCGCTGGCGGAACCGGTCATGTGGTTGAGTTCTGTGGCGACGCGATCCGCGCACTGAGCATGGAAGGTCGTATGACCCTGTGCAATATGGCGATCGAGATGGGGGCAAAAGCCGGCCTGGTGGCGCCAGATGAAACCACCTTTAACTATGTTCAGGGTCGGTTACATGCGCCGAAAGGCCAGGATTTTACCAATGCCGTTGAATACTGGAAAACGCTGAAAACCGATGACGGCGCAACGTTTGACACCATCGTCACCCTGCAGGCTGAAGAGATCGCACCACAGGTGACCTGGGGCACGAACCCGGGCCAGGTCATCTCCGTGAATGAAAATATCCCCGACCCAGCGTCATTTACCGATCCGGTTGAGCGTGCTTCAGCGGAAAAAGCGCTGGCGTATATGGGGCTGAAGCCGGGCATTCCATTAACGGAAGTGGCTATCGATAAAGTGTTTATTGGCTCTTGCACCAACTCACGTATTGAAGATTTACGCGCCGCGGCAGAAATCGCCAAAGGACGTAAAGTCGCCCCGGGCGTACAGGCGCTGGTTGTGCCTGGTTCTGGTCCGGTAAAAGCGCAGGCGGAAGCGGAAGGTCTGGATAAGATCTTTATTGAAGCCGGTTTTGAATGGCGTTTACCGGGTTGCTCAATGTGCCTGGCCATGAACAATGACCGTCTGAATCCCGGCGAACGTTGCGCGTCTACCAGTAACCGTAACTTTGAGGGTCGTCAGGGTCGCGGTGGACGTACGCACTTAGTCAGCCCGGCCATGGCCGCCGCCGCCGCCGTTACCGGTCATTTTGCCGACATTCGCAGCATCAAATAAGGAAACTACCATGGCAGAGAAATTTACCCAGCATACCGGCCTGGTTGTCCCACTGGATGCCGCCAACGTCGATACCGACGCGATTATCCCCAAGCAGTTTTTGCAGAAGGTGACGCGTACCGGTTTTGGTGCACACCTGTTTAACGACTGGCGTTTTCTGGATGAAAACGGCCAGCAGCCCAACCCGGCGTTCGTTCTGAACTTCCCTGAATACAAAGGGGCGTCAATACTGCTGGCGCGGGAAAACTTTGGCTGCGGCTCTTCACGTGAACATGCGCCGTGGGCGTTGACCGATTACGGCTTTAAAGTGGTTATTGCCCCAAGCTTCGCCGATATCTTCTACGGCAACAGTTTTAATAACCAACTGCTGCCGGTGAAGTTAAGCGATGAAGAGGTCGATGAACTGTTCAAACTGGTGCAGGCGAATCCGGGGATCACGTTCAACGTGGATCTGGAAGCGCAAGTCGTGAAGGCGGGAGATAACGCTTATCCGTTTGTTATCGACGCATTCCGCCGTCACTGTATGCTTAACGGGCTGGACAGCATCGGATTAACGCTGCAGCACGAAAATGCCATTGCAGCGTACGAAGAGAAACAGCCCGCGTTTATGCGCTGATCATCTCATCACGCCTTATCCGGCCTGTTCAGCAAGGGCAGGCCGGATATCCTTAAACGTCCTTGACCCGGCTCGTCATATACAATGTGACCACCGAAATCGCCGCAATCACCCCGTAAACGGCAAAATGTCCGTAACTTTGCGCCACAGCCCCCTGGATCACCCCCGCCAGAATCACGCCCGTTGAAATACTGTTGGTAAATAATGTGGTCGCTGACCCTGCGCGTCCCGGCATCAAATCCTGAAACCACAACATCCCTATTCCGGCGATAATACCGATGAACACCGCATTAAACAGTTGCAGAACCAGCAGCGCCGTGCGGCTGTGAAAGAAGATAAGACCAAGATAAAACAGGACGCCGGCCGCCACCGCAGCGATCATCATCCGCCTTTTACCAAAGCGCTTAACGTAGTATCCCGCCAGAATCATCGCCGGAATCTCCAGCCCTGCGGCGGTGCCCATCAGTATCCCGGCCAGCTTATCCGGCAGCCCAAGCTCAAGGCTAATCCATAACGGCATATCGATAATGTACATGGTGTTGCAGGTCCACATCAGGGTGGAGGCGATAAACAACATGCGCACATTTTTATCCTGCCAGCCACCGGTCTGCTCAGGCGGTTGATCAACGGGCTGCTCAACCCGAGCCACCGACGGCAGGATCAGCGCGATCAGTAGCAGGCTCACGGCGAAAATGCCTGCGGCTATAGAGAACATGGCCGTGAAACCGTAATTAAGCGCCAGCATGAATGCCAGTGGCGGCCCGATCACCCAGGCCAGCGAAAGCTGGGCACGCATCACCGAGCTAAACATTACCACTTCGCGCGCTGAGTTATCGGCATACTCCCGCGCCAGGGCAAACAGCTGCGGCATCGCCGTATTCGCCAGCGAGGCCAACAGCACACCACAGGTAATCAGCGTTAAATAATGGCGGTTAAAGGCAAACAGCAGCGCGTTTCCCACCGCCATCAGGCAGCAGAACATGATCAGTTTGCGCCGATCGCCCTGGCTGTCGGAGCGTTTCGCGAGACCGAGACTCACGACGATCCCGGCAATCGCATTGACGGTGTAAAACAGCCCGACCCAAAACGGCTGTGCCCCGACCTCGCGACTGAGAAACAGGCTCAATGTCGGTGCCTGTAACGCCCCTGCCACTCCCATCATAAAGGCGACCAGCATAAATGCCGCGTACACGCCGTTGAGGCGCCGTCCCATCGTCATAATCCAGAGCATTACCGTTCCCTTTTAGCTGCGCCGCGAAAATGAAAAAAGCCAGCAGATAATATCTGCTGGCGTGGCGATTTTACACCAATACTCAGTCACACATGATGTCTGCAATTCGGCTGTCAGAGGTCAGGCTGTCACCTCCCACTGCATCAGTTCTTCAAGCATCTTTAAGCGCTGCGGCGCGCTCAGGCAAGCCAGCCAGGACGATTTCTCCGTCGCGGTAAAGTACTTCATATAGAACTGACGCATAGATGACCCCTTCGTTGTCTCATCGCTTCATCGGAATCTATTATTGGCTTAATATAGGGATAATAAAATTGCTGAGTTTTGTGCAGGAGTTCCCCTTTTATGTCTTCTGGTCGTTTGCAACAACAGTTCATCCGTCTGTGGCAATGCTGTGACGGCAAAACGCAAGACACCACGCTGAACGAGCTGGCAGAACTGCTTAGCTGCTCCCGCCGTCATATGCGCACCCTACTCAATACCATGCAGGAACGCGGCTGGCTGACGTGGGAAGCGGAGGTCGGTCGTGGCAAACGCTCGCGCCTGACCTTTCTTTATACCGGGCTGGCGCTCCAGCAACAGCGGGCAGAAGACCTGCTGGAACAGGATCGTATTGATCAACTGGTGCAACTGGTGGGCGACAAAACCGCAGTACGGCAGATGCTGGTATCCCATCTGGGTCGCAGTTTCCGTCAGGGCCGCCACATCATGCGCGTCCTCTACTATCGCCCCATGCACAACCTGCTCCCCGGCACGGCCTTACGTCGTTCCGAAACCCATATTGCCCGACAAATCTTTAGCGCCTTAATTCGCGTAAATGAGGAAAATGGGGAACTGGAAGCCGATATCGCGCATCACTGGCAACAAATTTCACCATTACACTGGCGATTCTTCCTGCGTCCGGGGGTGCATTTTCATCATGGACGCGAACTGGAAATGGAGGATGTCATCGCCTCCCTCATGCGCATCAACAGCCTGCCGCTGTATTCGCACATTACGCAGATCCTCTCCCCTACCCCCTGGACGCTGGATATCCATCTGGCGCAACCGGATCGTTGGCTGCCCTGGTTACTGGGGCAAGTGCCCGCGATGATCCTGCCGCGTGAATGGGAAACATTGCATAATTTCTCCAGTCACCCCATCGGCACCGGCCCTTATGCGGTGATGCGTAATACCCATAACCAGCTAAAAATTCACGCATTTGATGATTACTTTGGCTACCGGGCGCTGATCGACGAAGTTAACGTTTGGGTCTTACCGGACATCGGTGAAGAACCCGGCGGCGGGCTGATGCTCAAAGGCCCAACAGAAGACGAAAAGGCGATTGAAAGCCGGCTGGAAGAAGGCTGCTATTACCTGCTTTTTGACGCCCGTACACATCGGGGAGCCAATCAGGAGGTCAGGGAATGGATAAGCCGGGTACTCTCACCAACAAATTTAATCTACCACGCCGACGAACAGTATCAGCGCCACTGGTTTCCCGCCTACGGTTTACTGCCGCGCTGGCACCATGCCAGACCGGGTCATGGTGAAAAACCCGCCGGGCTGGAAACGCTGACGCTCACGTACTATCGCGATCATATTGAGCACCGTGTTATTGCCCAGATCATGAAAACGTTACTGGCAGAGCATCAGGTCCAGCTGAATATCCAGGAGATCGACTACGATCAATGGCATGCGGGGGAAATCGTCAGCGATTTCTGGCTTAACAGCGCCAACTTTACCTTGCCGCTGGACTTCTCGCTGTTCGCCCATTTATGCGAAGTCCCGTTACTCCAAAACTGTATTTCCCGGGACTGGGAAAGCGACGCCGCCCGCTGGCGAACCGGGGAGATGAGTCTGGCGGCATGGTGCCAGCAACTGCTCGCCAGTAAAGCCATTGTGCCGCTGATTCATCACTGGCTGATCATTCAGGGACAGCGCAGTATGCGCGGGCTACGCATGAATACTCTCGGCTGGTTTGATTTTAAATCAGCGTGGTTTGCCCCACCGGATCCTTAAAGATGGCTCTTGATTGCCGCATAGCAACAAAATCATTACACTAACGCCGTTCTCAACGGGGTGCTAAATAAAAACATACACAAAATCATTCATGATG
Source organism: Citrobacter sp. Marseille-Q6884 (assembly GCF_945906775.1). Classification (NCBI taxonomy): domain Bacteria; kingdom Pseudomonadati; phylum Pseudomonadota; class Gammaproteobacteria; order Enterobacterales; family Enterobacteriaceae; genus Citrobacter; species Citrobacter sp. Marseille-Q6884. The sequence goes on along the minus strand of NZ_CAMDRE010000001.1, from coordinate 1,879,197 downwards.
CATCAAGGCGGCAAGTGAGTTCCCAGGAGCATAGATAACTCTGTGACTGGGGCATGCAAGCGCAGCCAACACAGAGGCAGCGTGAATGATGAAGTGTATGGGCTGAGAGATACCCGTCGAACCTGATCCGGATAATGCCGGCGAAGGGATTTGAGGCTATAACTCAAGTCCTTTGCCACCTAACTCGTCATACTTCAAGTTGCAGATGCGTTGGCTTTCCTCGCTCACCCCAGTCACGTACTACCTGTACGCTCCTGAGGATGCGCTGCGTCGCTGCCTTCCTGCAACTCGAATTATTTAGAGTTTTACTTTATGAGGTGCAAAGTGTTAAAAAAATGTCTTCCCCTGCTGCTGCTGTGCGCAGCGCCTGCCTTCGCCAAACCTGTTTTGACCGTCTATACCTACGACTCGTTCGCCGCTGACTGGGGCCCCGGTCCAACCATCAAGAAAGCCTTTGAAGCTGACTGCAACTGCGAGCTGAAACTGGTGGCGCTGGAAGATGGCGTATCACTGCTGAACCGCCTGCGTATGGAGGGGAAGAACAGTAAAGCCGACGTGGTACTGGGCCTGGACAACAACCTGCTTGATGCCGCGATGCAAACCAAACTGTTCGCCAAAAGTGGCGTGGCAAGCGACGCGGTCAACGTCCCTGGCGGCTGGAAAAACGACACCTTCGTTCCGTTTGATTACGGCTATTTCGCCTTTGTCTACGATAAAAACAAACTGAAAAACCCGCCGAAAAGCCTGAAAGAACTGGTTGAAAGCGACCAGAAATGGCGTGTGATTTATCAGGACCCACGCACCAGTACACCGGGTCTGGGACTGTTGCTGTGGATGCAAAAAGTGTATGGCGATAAAGCACCAGAAGCCTGGCAGAAACTGGCGGCCAAAACGGTCACCGTCACGAAAGGCTGGAGTGAAGCTTACGGTTTGTTCCTGAAAGGTGAAAGCGATCTGGTGCTGAGTTACACCACCTCTCCGGCATATCACATTATCGAAGAGAAAAAAGACAATTACGCTGCCGCCAACTTTAGTGAAGGGCACTATTTGCAAGTGGAGGTCGCCGCCCGCACCGCCGCCAGCAAACAGCCTGAACTGGCCGAGAAGTTCCTTAAGTTTATGGTTTCTCCGGCATTCCAGAATGCGATTCCGACCGGCAACTGGATGTATCCGGTGACCCAGGTTTCCCTGCCGACAGGCTTTGCGCAACTGGATAAACCCTCCAGCGCGCTGGAATTCACTCCGCAGCAGGTTGCGGCCCAACGTCAGGCATGGATTAGCGAATGGCAACGCGCCGTCAGCCGTTAATTCCTGGCTGGCTGATCCCCGGACTGGCAGCGGCCACGTTGATGGTCGCTGTCGCTCTGGCTGCATTTCTGGCGCTGTGGTTTAACGCCCCTGAGGGAGACTGGCTTACGCTGTGGCAGGACAGTTACCTGTGGCATGTGGTGCGTTTTTCCTTCTGGCAGGCATTTTTATCTGCCGCGCTGTCAGTGATCCCGGCGATCTTCCTCGCCAGAGCGCTTTATCGTCGCCGTTTCCCTGGGCGTCTGGCGTTGCTACGCCTGTGCGCAATGACGCTGATCTTGCCCGTGCTGGTCGCCGTTTTCGGTATCCTCAGCGTCTACGGTCGCCAGGGCTGGCTGGCCTCGCTCTGGCACACATTCGGGCTGGAGTGGACGTTCTCGCCGTACGGTTTACAGGGCATTTTGCTGGCGCACGTCTTTTTCAATCTCCCGATGGCCAGCCGTTTACTGCTGCAATCGCTTGAGAACATTCCCGGCGAGCAACGCCAGCTCGCGGCTCAGCTAGGCATGCGGGGCTGGCATTTCTTTCGCTTTGTTGAATGGCCATGGCTGCGTCGCCAGATCCTGCCCGTCGCTGCGCTGATATTTATGCTGTGCTTCGCCAGTTTCGCTACCGTGCTGTCACTGGGCGGTGGACCACAGGCAACCACCATCGAGCTGGCTATCTATCAGGCGCTGAGCTACGACTATGATCCCGCTCGCGCCGCCATGCTGGCACTGATCCAGATGATTTGCTGTTTAGCGCTGGTACTGCTCAGCCAACGTTTGAGTCGCGCAATCGCCCCAGGCGCCACGCTGGTTCAGGGCTGGCGCGATCCCGACGATCGCCTGCACAGCCGGGTGACAGACGCATTATTGATCGTGCTGGCATTGCTGCTGTTGCTGCCGCCGTTGCTGGCAGTCATTGTTGATGGTGTTAACCGACATTTACTGGATGTCCTCGCGCAGCCCGTTCTGTGGCAAGCGCTAGGAACATCGCTGCGCATTGCACTGGCGGCTGGCCTGCTGTGCGTTATCCTCACCATGATGCTGCTGTGGAGCAGCCGCGAGCTACGTGCGCGACAACAGATTCTGGCCGGTCAGGCGCTGGAGTTGAGCGGCATGATGATACTGGCCATGCCGGGCATTGTGCTGGCCACCGGTTTCTTTTTGCTGCTGAACAACACCATCGGACTACCAGACTCTGCCGATGGCATCGTCATTTTCACCAATGCGCTGATGGCCATCCCTTATGCGCTGAAAGTGCTGGAAAATCCCATGCGTGACGTGACCGCCCGCTACAGTTTGTTATGTCACTCTTTAGGTATTGAAGGCTGGTCGCGATTGAAAGTGGTGGAACTGCGCGCCCTGAAGCGCCCGCTGGCGCAGGCGATGGCTTTTGCCTGCGTGCTCTCTATTGGCGATTTTGGTGTGGTGGCGCTGTTTGGTAATGATGATTTCCGCACGTTGCCGTTTTATTTGTATCAGCAGATTGGCTCCTATCGCAGTCAGGACGGGGCGGTAACGGCATTATTACTGCTGACCCTCTGCTTTACGCTGTTTACCGTTATTGAGAAATTACCGGGACGAAATGTTAAAACTGATTGATATCACATGGCTTTATCATCATTTACCCATGCGCTTTACGCTCTCGGTCGCGCGCGGTGAACAGATCGCCGTGCTGGGGCCAAGCGGTGCCGGGAAAAGTACGCTATTGAATTTGATTGCCGGTTTTCTTACGCCCGCCAGCGGTACGATGACGATTGAAGGTGAGGATCACACGACCACGCCGCCTTCTCGCCGCCCGGTCTCGATGCTCTTTCAGGAAAATAACCTGTTCAGTCACCTGAACGTGCAGCAAAATATCGGTCTGGGTTTGAATCCGAGTTTGAAATTGAACGGGCTTCAGAAAGAGAAACTGCACCACATTGCCCAACAAATGGGGCTCGAAAACCTGCTCGGCAGGCTGCCTGGCGAGCTTTCCGGTGGACAACGCCAACGCGTGGCGCTGGCGCGCTGTCTGGTGCGGGAACAACCCATTTTACTGCTCGACGAACCCTTCTCCGCACTCGACCCCGCTTTGCGCCAGGAGATGTTAACGCTGGTCGCCGAAGTCTGTCGTGATAAGCAACTTACGCTGTTGATGGTGTCCCATAGCGTGGAAGATGCGGCACGGATAGCGCCGCGTTCCATCGTGGTCGCCGACGGACGCATTGCGTGGCAAGGCAAAACGGATGAGCTACTTAGCGGTCATGCCAGCGCCTCGGTGCTGTTGGGGATAAAAGCGTAGGGCATTGCCGGAGGTCGTCAGCGCCATCCGGCATACCACGTGATCAGAAGCCCACGACTTTTCGCAAAATATCGATATACACCGGCATCAGCGGATGACGTATCAACGCGATCAGCGCCACAACACCGATACCGAGGACAAGCGGTGCCAGATAAAGCAGACGACCCCGTGGCAAATAGGGCGTTAAACGATCAATGGCCGCTTTACCGCTTCGCCACAGCCGCCAGCACAGCCAGCAGCCAACCCACAGCAACAGCGCCGTTGCCAGCAACAGCCATTTGAAATCCCCACTCTGCATATCGGCTGGAATATCAATTGCCGCGCCCGCCAGAATACCCGGCAGAAAATAGAAAGGCGGCCACAGTATGCAGCCGATGATATTGGGCACGATAAACTTCGCGACAGGCAGATCCAGCATCCCCGCGACCATCGGCACCAGAGGGCGCGTCGGCCCCACAAACCGCCCTACCAGAATGGTAAACATGCTGTGCTGATGCAGCGCATGCTCGGTTTTATCCAGCAACGCTTTATTCTTTTTCATGAAAGACCAGCGATGCAGCGGCTTTTTAAAACGCCATCCCAGCCAGAAAGAGATCCAGTCCCCTAACAGACATCCTGTTATGCCAGCCAACCAGGCGTGCCAGAAGTTCAGTTCACCGCTGCCAATCAGCGCCCCCAGCCCTGCCATCATCACAGTGCCGGGTAAAATCAGGCCGACCAGCGCCAGCGACTCCAGAAAAGCCACCAGCAGTACTGCAATCAATGAGTACACGGTGGACTGGAGAATAAAATGTTCCAGCAATGCTTGCATAATGTGTCCGTCAGATTTACGAAGCAGGGATTCTGCTAACCCTTCCCCACAACGTCAAGCCATCATTTGTCTGAATAGTTTGCGAGATATGACAACTTTTCGGACACATCATTCACTTTTTATTCACACCCAGCGCGAAACTCGCTGGGGCTGGCACCCGTACATTTCTTGAAAACGCGCGAGAAGTAGAGCTGATCGTCAAACCCGACATTCCGCCCCACCGTGGCGATCGGCATGCGTGTGGTGCTCAGCAATAACTTGGCCTGGCTGATGCGCTGATCCTCTCGCCAGCTCAATACGCTGATGCCCAACTGCTGGCGAAACAGGTGTGATAAACGCGAGGGCGACAGACAGACATGCTGGGCGACGCTGGCAATATCAAAATTGCTGTCTGCAAGGTGATCGCTAATGTACTGACAGGCATCGCGCACGCGGTTGTCCATCGGCGGATGCAACGATTCGTTGATCGCTTCCATACGTCTGAGCAACAGCTGCTCCAGCAGATTAATCGCCAGCAGTTCCGAGTAGCGACCTTCTCCCTGCCCGGCATTAATGATCTGTCCAAACAGGTCGTTAAAATGCGGCTGATGCGCTTCGTCAGGGCGGAAAAAACCGGTCTGGGCAAAAATGGCCGGCCAGGTCAGCCACTCCTGCCAGTAAGCGCGTGGCCGAAAATAGACCCACTGGTGATACCACTCACTGGCGTCAGGATGGCGTCCGTAGTGGTGAATTTCACCCGGCGGAAACAGTAAAATATCGCCAGGCCGGCAGACAAACTGTTTGCCCTGATTATTGATGACCCCTTCCCCACGGATGGTGAGGTTGAGGATATACCCCTTCATACCCAGCGGCCGGTCGATAAAAAAATCCAGGTACCCGTTTGCTTCGATGGGGGTTAATCCCGCCACCAAATGCGCATTAAACGAATAACCCGGTAGCAAGGGATCGTTTTGCGTTTCAGCCATAATTTCAATACTCCCGATGTTCTGATCAGAAACAAATCGTCCATATTACGCAAGACATCATCACCGTCGCCCCTGTGGGCCGCTATGGTTTCAGGGATGGGTCATCAACCCCGCATGCGAAAAGCACTTTGTAAAAAATATGTACTGTGCCAACGTCAAAAACGGCTAACAAAAGTGTCTATAACTACGGCAGAAATGTCCACATTGAATATTTGCACGGCGTCACACTTTGTGATGTAACAGCATTTTAGTCCATAAGATTAGCGGATCCTGCCTGACGGTTTTTATCCCCACTATCTACTGTTTATCCATACCTGTTTTTCTGGATGGAGTAAGACGATGGCGATAGCAATTGGCCTCGATTTTGGCAGTGATTCTGTGCGAGCTCTGGCGGTGGAATGCGCCACCGGTGAGGAGATCGCCACCAGCGTAGAGTGGTACCCGCGTTGGCAGGAAGGGCGCTACTGCGATGGCCCAAATAACCAGTTTCGCCATCATCCGCGCGACTACATTGAATCAATGGAAGCGGCGCTGAAAACCGTGCTGGCGGAACTGAGTGCGCAACAGCGCGCAGAGGTGGTCGGCATTGGCGTTGACAGCACCGGATCAACGCCTGCCCCCATCGACGCCGAGGGCAACGTACTGGCGCTCAGAGAAGAGTTCGCTGAAAACCCAAACGCGATGTTTGTCCTGTGGAAAGATCACACCGCCGTCGAAGAAGCCGAAGCCATTACCCGCCTGTGTCACACACCGGGCAACGTCGATTATTCACGTTATATCGGGGGGATTTACTCCAGCGAATGGTTCTGGGCAAAAATCCTGCATGTCACCCGCGAGGACAACGCAGTGGCTCAGGCGGCCGTCTCGTGGATTGAGCTGTGTGACTGGGTTCCGGCGCTACTCTCGAACACCGTGCGTCCACAGGATATTCGTCGCGGACGCTGCAGCGCCGGGCACAAATCCCTGTGGCATGAAAGCTGGGGAGGCCTTCCGCCCGCCCGTTTCTTTGATGAACTCGACCCTTTCATCAACCGTCATCTGCCCTACCCGATGTTTACCGATACCTTCACCGCCGACCTGCCCGTTGGCACGCTGTGCGCCGAATGGGCGCAGCGTCTGGGCCTGCCGGAAAGCGTGGTGATTTCCGGCGGCGCATTTGACTGCCATATGGGGGCAGTCGGCGCAGGCGCGCAGCCCAATACGCTGGTGAAAGTGATTGGCACCTCCACCTGCGACATTCTGATCGCTGATAAGCAAAGCGTCGGTGAACGCGCGGTAAAAGGGATTTGCGGACAGGTTGATGGCAGCGTGGTGCCGCACTTTATCGGCCTGGAGGCTGGTCAATCCGCTTTCGGTGATATCTATGCCTGGTTTAGCCGCGTGCTGAGCTGGCCGCTGGAACAACTTGCCGCGCAACACCCGGAGCTGAAGACCCAAATTAAAGCCAGCCAGAAACAGCTATTACCAGCCCTTACCGCAGCGTGGGCCAAAGATCCGTCGCTGGATCATCTGCCGGTGGTGCTCGACTGGTTCAATGGCCGCCGTACGCCTAATGCCAACCAGCGTCTGAAAGGGGTGATTACCGATCTCAACCTGGCGACGGATGCACCCGCACTGTTTGGCGGCCTGATTGCCGCCACCGCATTTGGTGCTCGCGCCATTATGGAGTGCTTTACCGAACAAGGCATTGCAGTCAACAACGTGATGGCGCTCGGCGGTATCGCGCGCAAGAACCCCGTCATCATGCAGGCCTGCTGTGACGTACTGAACCGTCCGCTGCAGATCGTGGCTTCAGACCAGTGCTGTGCGCTCGGCGCGGCGATCTTCGCCGCCGTCGCCGCAAAAGTGCATGCCGATATCCCCGCTGCACAGCAAAAAATGGCGAGTGCCGTGGAAAACACGCTGCAGCCTCGTCCTGAGCAGGCGCAACGCTTTGAACAGCTTTATCGCCGCTACCAGCAGTGGGCCGTAAGCGCCGAACAACAATACCTTCCGACTGCCGCGCCGGCGCAAACAGCCCCGGTCGACCAGGCAACCCTGACACATTAAGGACACGACAATGACGATTTTTGATAATTATGAAGTGTGGTTTGTGATTGGCAGCCAGCATCTGTATGGTCCTGAAACGTTGCGTCAGGTGACCCAACATGCCGAGCATGTCGTTAACGCACTGAATACTGAAGCGAAACTTCCCTGCAAACTGGTATTAAAACCGCTGGGCACGTCGCCGGATGAGATCACGGCGATTTGTCGTGACGCCAGCTATGACGATCGTTGCGCAGGGATGGTGGTCTGGCTGCACACCTTCTCCCCGGCCAAAATGTGGATTAACGGTCTGGCGATTCTTAACAAACCGCTACTGCAGTTTCACACCCAGTTCAACGCTGCCCTGCCGTGGGACAGTATTGATATGGACTTTATGAACCTGAACCAGACCGCACACGGCGGTCGCGAGTTTGGTTTCATCGGTGCGCGTATGCGTCAGCAGCATGCCGTTGTCACCGGTCACTGGCAGGATAAGCAAGCGCACGAGCGCATCGGTTCATGGATGCGCCAGGCCGTATCAAAACAAGATACCCGCCATCTGAAAGTGTGTCGTTTCGGCGATAACATGCGCGAAGTGGCCGTCACCGATGGCGATAAAGTGGCAGCGCAGATCAAATTTGGCTTCTCGGTGAACACCTGGGCTGTGGGCGATCTGGTCCAGGTCGTCAACGCGGTTAGCGATGGCGATATCAGCGCACTGATCGACGAGTACGAAAGCACCTATACCCTGACGGCGGCCACGCAGATCCACGGCGACAAGCGTCAAAACGTTGTGGAAGCGGCACGTATTGAACTCGGCATGAAGCGCTTCCTGGAACAGGGCGGATTCCACGCCTTTACCACCACATTTGAAGATTTGCATGGCCTGAAGCAGCTCCCGGGTCTGGCCGTACAGCGTCTGATGCAACAAGGCTACGGCTTTGCGGGCGAAGGCGACTGGAAAACTGCCGCTCTGCTTCGCATCATGAAGGTGATGTCAACCGGTCTGCAGGGCGGCACCTCATTTATGGAGGATTACACTTACCACTTTGAGCAGGGCAACGATCTGGTGCTCGGCTCGCATATGCTGGAAGTCTGCCCGTCAATCGCGGTGGAAGATAAACCGATCCTCGATGTGCAGCACCTTGGCATTGGCGGTAAAGAAGCACCGGCTCGCCTGATTTTCAACACCCAAACCGGCCCGGCGGTAGTGGCCAGCCTGATCGATCTCGGCGATCGCTATCGTCTGCTGGTTAACTGCATTGATACGGTCCCGACGCCACACGACCTGCCAAAACTGCCGGTAGCAAACGCCCTGTGGAAAGCCCAACCGGATCTGCCAACCGCATCCGAAGCCTGGATCCTTGCCGGTGGCGCGCACCATACCGTCTTCAGCCACGCGCTGGATCTCAATGACATGCGCCAGTTCGCTGAAATGCACGACATCGAGATCGCCGTGATCGATAACGATACCCGCCTGCCGGCCTTTAAAGACGCATTGCGCTGGAACGACGTGTATTACGGGTTTAAACGCTAAGCCCCGCACCAGAATGCCCGGTAGCACTCTGTTTACCGGGCACACAGGAGCCAACATGCTAGAAGATCTTAAACGTCAGGTACTGGAAGCCAACCTGGCGCTACCCAAGCATCACCTGGTGACGCTGACCTGGGGGAACGTCAGTGCCGTTGACCGCGAGCATGGCGTGTTCGTCATTAAACCTTCCGGTGTCGATTACAGCGTGATGACCGCTGACGATATGGTCGTCGTCAGTATTGCGACGGGCGAAGTCGTGGAAGGTCAGAAAAAACCCTCTTCTGATACGCCGACTCACCGTCTGCTGTATCAGGCATTCCCGACCATCGGCGGCATTGTCCACACCCATTCGCGTCATGCCACCATCTGGGCGCAGGCCGGTCAGTCGATTCCTGCGACGGGCACGACCCATGCCGACTACTTCTACGGCACGATTCCGTGTACCCGCAAAATGACCGACCGCGAGATCAACGGTGATTACGAGTGGGAAACGGGTAACGTGATTGTTGAAACCTTCACGAAACACGGGATTGACGCCGCGCAAATGCCGGGGGTGCTGGTGCACTCGCACGGTCCATTCGCATGGGGGAAAAACGCCGAAGATGCCGTGCATAATGCAATCGTGCTGGAAGAAGTCGCGTATATGGGCATTTTCTGCCGCCAGCTTGCGCCACAGTTGCCGGAGATGCAGCAAACCCTGCTGGATAAACACTACCTGCGTAAGCACGGCGCAAAAGCCTATTACGGGCAGTAGCAACTCAGCCGCAACAACTGTATAAAACCACAGCGAACTCATCAGAACCAGGCTATAATAACGCCTGGTTTTTTTGATGGATACGCAACGTGGCGCAGGCAGGTTTTATTTTAACCCGGCACTGGCGGGATACTCCGCAAGGAACAGAGGTCTCGTTCTGGCTGGCAACAGACAACGGCCCACTACTGGTCACGCTGGCGCCACAAGAATCGGTCGCCTTTATTCCCACAAGCCAGGTTCCCCGCGTCAGGACACTATTGGGTACAGAAAACGGTTATCGCCTGACGCCGCTCGCCTTGCAGGATTTCCACCGCCAGCACGTTTCTGGTCTGTATTGCCGATCGCATCGCCAGCTTATGCGGCTGGAAAAACTGCTGCGGGAAAACGGCGTGACGGTCTATGAAGCCGACGTACGCCCGCCGGAGCGTTATCTGATGGAGCGCTTTATCACCTCCCCCGTTTGGGTGGAAGGCGAAAGGCGTAACGACGCGCTCATAAATGCCCGCCTGAAACCGAATCCAGACTATCGTCCCCCATTGAAATGGGTATCACTGGATATCGAAACGACGCGACACGGCGAACTGTACTGCATTGGCCTCGAAGGGTGCGGACAACGCATTGTGTATATGCTCGGCCCGGAAAAAGGGGATGCTTCTCGGCTTGATTTTGAACTTGAGTACGTCGCAAGTCGTCCTCAGCTGCTGGAAAAACTCAACGACTGGATAGCCCGTCACGATCCTGATGCGATCATCGGCTGGAATGTGGTGCAATTCGATTTACGCGTCCTGCAAAATCATGCTGAACGTTACCGTATTCCCCTGCGTTTTGGCCGCGATAACAGCGAGCTGGAGTGGCGCGAACTCGGTTTCAAAAATGGCGTCTTTTTCGCGCAGGCCAAAGGCCGGCTGATTATTGACGGTATTGAAGCGCTCAAATCCGCCTTCTGGAACTTCTCATCGTTTTCGCTGGAAACGGTGTCGCAGGAGCTGCTTGGCGAAGGCAAGTCTATTGATAACCCGTGGGACAGAATGGACGAAATTGACCGCCGCTTCGCCCAGGATAAACCCGCACTTGCCACGTATAACCTCAAGGACTGTGAGCTGGTCACACGCATTTTCCATAAGACCGAGATCATGCCTTTTTTACTGGAGCGTTCTACGGTCAACGGCTTGCCTGTTGACCGGCACGGCGGGTCGGTTGCCGCCTTCAGCCACCTCTATTTTCCCCGTATGCATCGTGCCGGTTACGTGGCGCCGAATCTGGGCGAAGTGCCGCCTCATGCCAGCCCCGGCGGCTACGTGATGGACTCACGCCCCGGTTTGTACGACTCGGTACTGGTGCTGGATTATAAAAGCCTGTACCCCTCGATCATTCGCACCTTTTTAATCGACCCGGTTGGTCTGGTGGAAGGTATGGCGCAGCCGGACCCCACGCACAGCACAGAAGGTTTTCTGGATGCCTGGTTCTCGCGCGAAAAACACTGCCTGCCGGAAATCGTCACCCAGATATGGCATGGGCGTGACGAAGCAAAACGCCACGGTAATAAGCCGCTTTCGCAGGCGCTGAAAATCATCATGAACGCGTTTTACGGCGTGCTCGGCACCACCGCCTGTCGATTTTTCGATCCGAGGCTGGCCTCATCCATCACCATGCGTGGTCATGCGATCATGCGCCAGACCAAAGCGCTCATTGAGGCACAGGGCTACGACGTGATTTATGGCGATACCGACTCCACCTTTGTCTGGCTCAAAGGGCCACATTCCGAAGAAGAAGCGGGAAAGATTGGTCGGGCGCTGGTGAATCATGTGAATGGCTGGTGGGCGCAATCGCTGCAACAACAAAATCTGACCAGCGCGCTGGAACTGGAATTTGAAACCCATTTCTGTCGCTTTCTGATGCCCACCATTCGCGGTGCTGATACCGGCAGTAAAAAGCGTTACGCTGGGATGATTCAGGAAGGTGATACCCAACGCATGGCCTTCAAAGGGCTGGAAACGGTACGTACCGACTGGACGCCGCTGGCGCAGCAGTTTCAGCAGGAATTGTATCTGCGTATTTTCCGTAATGAGCCCTATCAGGCGTTTGTGCGCGAAACCATCGATAAACTGATGGCGGGAGAGCTGGACGAACAATTAGTTTACCGTAAACGCCTGCGCCGGCCGTTAAGCGAATATCAACGGAATGTGCCACCCCACGTGCGTGCCGCGCGACTGGCCGATGAGCAAAACGTCAAACTGGGTCGCGCGCCGCAGTATCAAAATCGCGGGACCATCAAATACGTCTGGACGATCAACGGCCCGGAACCTGTAGATTATCAAGCATCTGCACTGGACTACGAGCATTATCTGACGCGTCAGATACAACCTGTTGCCGAGGGAATTCTTCCCTTTATCGATGATAACTTTGCTACACTACTCACAGGGCAACTGGGGTTATTTTGACGCGTGACGAAACCGTCTCCATCCAGTACCATAGCGCCCTTTCCATTCCTGGACCCATTGAACACCACTACCACTGATTCATTAGCCTGGTAGCGGGGTCGTATGCTCTCAAAAACTCGGGTTACCCGAAGAATGACGAGTATTGCCTGCAATTAAAGATATAGAGCCGAACACATATGCCTTTTACACTTGGTCAACGCTGGATCAGCGATACAGAAAGCGAATTGGGACTTGGTACTGTTGTCGCCATGGATGCGCGAACCGTCACTTTACTTTTCTCTTCGACGGGTGAAAACCGTCTGTATTCGCGCAGTGATTCCCCCGTGACCCGCGTGATGTTCAATCCTGGCGATACCATAACAAGCCACGAAGGCTGGCAACTGCACGTCGATGAAGTAAAAGAAGAAAACGGCCTGCTTGCCTATATTGGTACCCGCCTTGATACAGAAGAAACCGGTGTGATGCTGCGCGAAGTCCTGCTCGACAGCAAACTGGTGTTCAGTAAACCGCAGGATCGCCTGTTTGCCGGTCAAATCGACCGTATGGATCGCTTTGCTCTGCGCTATCGTGCGCGCAAATTTCAGAGTGAACAGTACCGTATGCCGTGGAGCGGCCTGCGTGGGCAACGCACCAGCCTGATCCCGCATCAGCTCAACATCGCTCATGATGTTGGCCGTCGCCACGCCCCTCGCGTCTTACTGGCGGATGAAGTGGGCTTAGGGAAAACCATTGAAGCCGGGATGATCCTGCATCAGCAGTTGCTGTCTGGCGCGGCAGAGCGCGTGCTGATCATTGTGCCTGAGACCTTACAGCACCAGTGGCTGGTCGAAATGCTGCGTCGTTTCAACCTGCGTTTTGCGCTGTTTGATGATGAACGTTATGCCGAAGCACAGCACGACGCTTACAACCCGTTTGAAACCGAACAACTGGTCATCTGTTCTCTGGATTTTGCTCGCCGCAGTAAGCAACGTCTGGAGCATCTGTGTGATGCCGAGTGGGATCTGCTGGTGGTCGATGAGGCCCATCACCTGGTGTGGAGCGAAGATGCGCCAAGCCGTGAGTATATGGCGATTGAGCAACTGGCTGAACGCGTACCGGGTATCCTGTTGCTGACCGCAACGCCAGAACAGCTGGGAATGGAAAGCCACTTTGCGCGTCTGCGCCTGCTGGATCCCAGCCGTTTCCATGATTTCGAGCAGTTTGTTGAAGAACAAAAAAATTATCGTCCGGTCGCCGATGCCGTCGCCATGCTGCTGGCCGGTAATAAGCTGAGCAACAACGAGCTGAACATGCTGGGCGATCTGATTGGCGAGCAGGATATTGAACCGTTGCTGCAGGCAGCGAACAGTGACCGCGAAGATGCCGAGAGCGCGCGTCAGGAACTGGTTTCAATGCTGATGGACCGACACGGTACCAGCCGCGTACTGTTCCGTAATACCCGTAATGGCGTGAAAGGCTTCCCGAAACGCGAACTGCACACCATCAAGCTGCCGCTACCGACCCAATACCAAACAGCGATTAAAGTCTCCGGCATCATGGGCGCACGTAAGAGCGCGGAAGAGCGCGCACGCGACATGCTCTACCCGGAGCAGATTTATCAGGAATTTGAAGGTGATACCGGTACCTGGTGGAACTTTGATCCTCGCGTTGAATGGTTGATGGGGTACCTGACCAGCCACCGCTCGCAGAAAGTGCTGGTTATCTGCGCGAAAGCCACCACCGCGTTACAACTGGAGCAGGTCCTGCGCGAGCGTGAAGGTATCCGTGCCGCCGTGTTCCATGAAGGCATGTCGATCATCGAACGCGACCGTGCCGCCGCCTGGTTTAGTGAAGAAGACAGCGGCGCACAGGTCATGCTGTGTTCTGAAATCGGCTCCGAAGGGCGTAACTTCCAGTTCGCCAGCAACCTGGTGATGTTCGATTTACCGTTTAACCCGGATCTGCTGGAACAGCGTATTGGCCGTCTGGATCGTATTGGTCAGGCGCATGATATTCAGATCCACGTTCCGTACCTCGAAAAAACCGCGCAGTCCGTGCTGGTGCGCTGGTACCACGAAGGTCTGGATGCGTTCGAACACACCTGCCCGACCGGGCGGACCATTTATGACACCGTCTATAACAATCTGATCGGCTACCTGGCAGAGCCAGAAAACAGCGACGGATTCGATGACCTGATTAAAACCTGCCGTGAACAGCATGACGCGCTGAAAGCACAGCTTGAGCAAGGGCGTGACCGTCTGCTGGAAATCCACTCCAACGGCGGCGAAAAAGCGCTGGCTCTGGCTGAGAGCATTGAAGAACAGGACGATGACACCAGCCTGATCGCGTTCTCCATGAACCTGTTTGATATCGTCGGCATTAATCAGGATGACCGTGGGGACAACTTAATTGTTCTGACGCCGTCCGATCACATGCTGGTTCCCGATTTCCCGGGACTGCCGGAAGATGGCTGCACGATCACATTTGAACGTGATGTGGCGCTGTCGCGTGAAGACGCTCAGTTTATTACCTGGGAACACCCGTTGATCCGCAACGGGCTGGATCTGATCCTCTCCGGCGACACCGGGAGCAGCACCATCTCCTTGTTGAAAAACAAAGCATTACCGGTGGGGACGCTGCTGGTTGAGTTGATTTATGTCGTTGAAGCGCAAGCACCGAAGCAGTTGCAATTGAACCGCTTCCTGCCGCCAACACCAGTACGCATGTTGCTGGATAAAAACGGTAATAACCTCGCTGCACAGGTGGAGTTTGAAACCTTTAACCGTCAGCTTAGCGCGGTCAACCGCCACACCGGCAGCAAACTGGTTAACGCCGTGCAGCAGGATGTTCATGCCATTCTTCAGTTGGGTGAAGGTCAGGTTGAGAAATCTGCCCGGGCACTGATCGATGCCGCACGTAAAGAAGCGGACGAGAAACTGACTGCAGAGTTGTCACGTCTGGAAGCGCTGCGCGCTGTTAACCCTAACATCCGTGATGACGAACTTGCTGCGATTGAAAGCAACCGTCAGCAGGTGATGGAAAGTCTGGATCAAGCGGGCTGGCGTTTGGATGCCTTGCGCCTGATCGTCGTGACGCATCAGTAACGGAGCGAGACATGGGGATGGAAAACTACAATCCACCGCAGGAACCCTGGCTGGTTATCCTGTATCAGGATGAGCACATTATGGTGGTCAACAAGCCGAGCGGTTTGTTGTCCGTGCCGGGTCGTCTGGATGAGCACAAAGACAGCGTGATGACGCGTATTCAGCGCGACTATCCACAGGCTGAATCCGTGCATCGTCTGGATATGGCCACCAGCGGCGTGATTGTAGTGGCGCTGACCAAAGCGGCAGAACGCGAGCTAAAACGTCAGTTTCGCGAGCGTGAACCGAAGAAGCAGTACGTGGCACGCGTGTGGGGACACCCCTCCCCCGCCGAGGGACTGGTGGATTTACCGCTGATTTGCGACTGGCCAAACCGCCCTAAGCAGAAGGTGTGTTATGAGACCGGTAAGTCTGCGCAAACCGAGTATGAAGTGGTGGAGTTCGCTGCGGATAATACGGCGCGGGTCGTACTCAAACCCATTACCGGCCGTTCCCATCAGCTACGCGTACATATGCTGGCGTTGGGGCATCCGATTCTGGGTGACCGTTTCTACGCCCCACCGGAAGCCCTGGCGTTAGCACCACGTCTGTTGCTGCATGCGGAAATGTTAACCATCACCCATCCCGCCTACGGGAATAGCATGACGTTTAAAGTCCCGGCGGATTTTTAAATCTCAGGGCCAATTTATGCCGGATAAGGCGCCAGCCGCCATCCGGCAATACCATCACTTGAACCCTTTTTGATCCTTAATCAACTCGTAAGCTTTTTGAATTTCCTGCGCTTTCTGCTTCGCCATTTCCATCATTTCTGGCGGCAAGCCTTTTGCAACCAGCTTGTCAGGATGGTGCTCACTCATCAGCTTGCGATAGGCCCGCTTGATGGTGGTTGCGTCGTCGGTCGGTTTAACGCCGAGGACGTTGCAGGCATCCTCAAGGGTTGGCCCCCGTTGCGCCTGCTGCCAGCCGCCACCAGACTGCTGCTGATACCCGCCGCCGAACTGCGCCCCGCCTTGCATCATCCGCAGGAACTGATCGAATTGGGTGCGTGAGATCCCCAGCTCTTCCGCAATGACATACAGCACTTCACGCTCGTTTGGATGCAGTGACCCATCGGCAAACGCCGCCTGAATTTGAATCTCCAGGAACATGCGGATCAGATCGAATCGACCAAAACAGACGCTGCGGAACTGACGCATCTTTTCACGTAATGGGTAATTATCTGATTTTCCCACCCGGAAGGCATGTTGAGCGGCGGTACGCGATTCACCGTGCAAATTCATGCGATCCATCAGTTGGCTGGCAATATGAATATCCGCTTCCGTGACACGTCCTTTGGATTTGGTCAGATGTCCCATCACCTCGAAGGTGGTGGCAAAAAACAGCGCCTGGCGTTCACGTTGATTCGCGAACCACGCCATTTTGCGCATGCGGGCTTTGTCGAACATGTGGCCGACTAACAGGCCTAAAACCACGCCCCAGAAGCCGCCGCCCATCATTAAGGCCACGGCAACACCAATAATCTTTCCCCAATACTGCATAGACTCCCCAAATCTTTATGCTATCCGCCAGGCTATGTCCCACAATATAAGGTGCTTTTACCGTTTTATGGCTGCGGTCAATTGTGGGACATCGCCTATAATTTGCATTATCATACCTGTCATTCAATGCCGTGCCTAACACCACAAACGCTATACCCGTTGGATTTCGAGTTGCAGCAAGGCGGCAACGTAGTGAGTCCCCTGGAGCTTACCCATGTAAGTGACTGGGGTGAACGAGGAAGACAACGAAGATGCAGCTTGAAAGGTGGCGGGTATAAAATGGGCAGGATTAATACTAGCGTAGTGAAGATGAGATAAGTTAGGCTGTGACCGTTTGTCACGCGCGACGCTACTGATGATGGAACAATAAATACAACGTATGAAAAAACGTATTCCCACTCTTCTGGCCACCATGATTGCCAGCGCCCTTTATAGCCAACAGGGTCTGGCAGCCGATCTCGCCTCACAATGCATGTTGGGCGTGCCAAGCTATAACCGTCCTCTGGTCCAGGGCGAGACAAACGAATTACCCGTCACCATCAATGCCGATCACGCGAAAGGGAATTACCCGGATGACGCCGTGTTTACGGGCAATGTGGATATTGCACAGGGTAACAGCCGCCTTCAGGCAGACGAAGTACAGCTGCACCAGAAGCAGGCCGAAGGTCTACCGGAGCCTGTTCGTACGGTCGATGCGCTGGGCAACGTGCATTATGATGACAATCAGGTCATCCTGAAGGGGCCGAAGGGTTGGTCGAATCTGAATACAAAAGATACCAACATTTGGGAAGGCGACTATCAAATGGTAGGCCGTCAGGGGCGCGGAAAAGCCGACCTGATGAAACAGCGTGGTGAGAACCGCTATACCATTCTGGAAAACGGTAGCTTTACCTCCTGTCTGCCAGGTTCCGATACCTGGAGCGTTGTCGGTAGCGAAGTGATCCACGATCGCGAAGAACAGGTCGCAGAGATCTGGAACGCCCGTTTTAAACTGGGCCCGGTTCCGGTCTTTTACAGCCCCTATTTGCAACTGCCCGTCGGCGATAAACGCCGTTCCGGCTTCTTGATTCCGAACGCAAAATACTCCTCCAATAACTATTTTGAGTTCTATCTCCCGTATTACTGGAACATCGCGCCCAATATGGACGCCACCATCACGCCGCATTACATGCACCGTCGTGGCGGTATTATGTGGGAGAACGAATTCCGCTACCTCACCCAGGCGGGCGCAGGTCTGATGGAATTCGATTATCTGAATTCCGATAAAGTCTACGAAGATGAAAACTCGAAGGATGACAATTCACGTCGTTGGCTGTTCTATTGGCAGCACTCGGGCGTAATGGATCAGGTGTGGCGCTTCAACGTCAACTATACCAAAGTCAGTGACTCCAGCTATTTCAACGACTTTGATAACAAGTATGGTTCCAGTACTGACGGCTACGCCACGCAAAAATTCAGCGTCGGCTACGCGGTACAGAACTTTGACGCCACCGTCTCCACCAAGCAGTTCCAGGTCTTTGGCGATCAGAATAAAAGCAGCTATTCCGCCGAGCCGCAGTTAGACGTTAACTTCTACCAGAACGACGTCGGCCCGTTTGATACCCGTGTTTATGGTCAGGCCGTGCATTTCGTGAATACTACCGACAATATGCCGGAAGCAACCCGTTTACATCTGGAACCGACGATCAATCTGCCATTATCTAATCAATGGGGAAGCATCAACACGGAAGCGAAGTTGCTGGCGACGCACTATCAGCAGAGTAATCTGGACGATTACCCGCAATATGACGAAACGGTCAACCGCGTGATGCCGCAATTTAAAGTTGACGGCAAGATGATCTTTGAGCGAGATATGGCAATGCTGGCACCAGGTTATACCCAGACGCTGGAGCCGCGTGCGCAGTATTTGTACGTTCCCTATCGTGACCAGAGCCACATTAATAATTACGACTCTTCCCTGCTGCAATTTGACTACAGCGGCCTGTTCCGTGACCGTACTTATGGCGGCCTGGACCGTATTGCTTCAGCCAACCAGGTCACGACCGGGGTCACATCTCGCGTATATGATGACGCTGCCGTTGAACGTTTTAATATTTCCGTGGGTCAAATCTACTATTTCACTGAGTCTCGCACCGGCGATGACAACATCCAATGGGAGAATGACGACCAAACCGGCTCGCTGGTCTGGGCGGGAGACACCTACTGGCGTATCTCTGAGCGTTGGGGCTTACGTAGCGGGATCCAGTACGACACCCGCCTGGACAGCGTTGCGACCAGCAGTAGCAGTATTGAATACCGTCGTGACGAAAACAGTTTGCTACAGTTGAACTACCGTTACGCCAGCCCGGAATATATCCAGGCCACGTTACCGAATAACAGTACTGACAAAAAAAAATGGAACCAGGCACAGTATGAAAATGGGATTTCTCAGGTGGGCGCGGTGGCCAGTTTGCCGATTGCCGATCGTTGGTCGATTGTCGGGGCGTATTACTTCGATACTAATGTGAATAAACCTGCTGACCAGATGTTGGGACTGCAATACAACTCCTGCTGCTACGCTATTCGCTTCGGCTACGAGCGCAAGCTGAACGGTTGGGATGACAAACAGCAGCACGCGATTTATGACAACACGATCGGCTTCAATATCGAACTGCGCGGCCTGAGCTCTAACTATGGCCTCGGCACCAACCAAATGTTGCGTTCGAACATTCTGCCGTATCAAAGTGCTTTATGATCTGATTGATTTACAACGTAATCCGCATTGCGGTTAATTGAAATGGAAAAAGTATGAAGAACTGGAAAACGCTGCTTCTCGGTATCGCCATGATCGCGAATACCAGTTTCGCTGCCCCACAGGTAGTCGATAAAGTCGCAGCCGTCGTCAATAACGGCGTCGTTCTGGAAAGCGACGTCGATGGCTTAATGCAGTCAGTAAAACTTAATGCGGGTCAGGCGGGTCAGCAGTTACCGGACGACGCCACACTGCGTCATCAGATCCTGGAGCGTTTGATCATGGATCAAATCGTTCTACAGATGGGTCAGAAGATGGGGGTGAAAATTTCTGATGAGCAGTTGGATCAGGCCATCGCCAACATCGCAAAACAGAACAATATGACGCTGGACCAAATGCGCAGCCGTCTGGCTCACGATGGCTTAAGCTATTCAACCTATCGTAGCCAGATCCGTAAAGAGATGATTATCTCTGAAGTGCGTAACAATGAAGTTCGCCGTCGCGTCACCATCCTGCCGCAGGAAGTGGATGCTCTGGCTCAGCAGGTTGGCAATCAAAATGATGCCAGCACTGAACTGAACCTGAGCCACATTCTGATCCCGTTACCCGAAAACCCAACGTCCGATCAGGTTAACGAAGCGGAAAGCCAGGCGCGTTCTGTTGTTGATGAAGCACGTAACGGTAGCGATTTCGGTAAACTGGCCATCACGTATTCTGCCGATCAACAAGCGCTGAAAGGCGGCCAGATGGGCTGGGGTCGTATTCAGGAACTGCCGGGTATCTTCGCTCAGGCGTTAAGCACCGCGAAAAAAGGCGATATCATCGGTCCAATTCGTTCCGGTGTCGGCTTCCACATTCTGAAAGTCAACGATATGCGTGGTCAGAGCCAAAGCATCTCCGTGACTGAAGTTCACGCCCGCCATATTCTGCTGAAGCCATCGCCGATCATGACCGATCAGCAGGCGCGTCTGAAGCTGGAACAAATTGCGGCTGATATTAAGAGCGGTAAAACGACCTTCGCAGCAGCAGCGAAAGAGTTCTCGCAAGACCCGGGTTCGGCAAACCAGGGCGGCGATCTGGGCTGGGCCGCAGCAGATATTTTCGATCCTGCTTTCCGCGATGCGCTGACCCGCCTGAACAAAGGCCAGATGAGCGCGCCAGTGCACTCTTCTTTTGGCTGGCACCTGATTGAACTGCTGGACACGCGTAACGTTGATAAAACGGACGCTGCGCAGAAAGATCGTGCTTATCGCATGCTGATGAACCGTAAGTTCTCGGAAGAAGCAGCGACCTGGATGCAAGAACAGCGCGCCAGCGCGTACGTTAAAGTTCTGAGCAACTAATGACCCGTACTCAACGCGTTGTTATCACTCCCGGCGAACCCGCCGGGATTGGCCCGGACCTGGTGGTCCAGCTTGCACAGCGTGAGTGGCCAGTAGAACTCGTCGTCTGTGCGGATGCCGCGCTACTTTGTGACCGGGCAGCGATGCTCGGTTTACCGCTCTCGCTCCTTCCCTACTCGCCTGAAGCCCCCGCCAGACCACAATCAGCAGGCACATTGACTCTGCTCCCGATTGCGCTACGGGCACCCGCGGTGCCGGGCCAGTTGGCGGTGGAAAACGGGCGGTATGTCGTTGATACGCTGGCTCGCGCCTGTGACGGTTGTCTGCAAGGTGAATTTGCCGCGCTGATAACTGGCCCTGTTCACAAGGGCAATATCAATGATGCCGGCGTGCCGTTTACCGGACACACCGAATTTTTTGAAGAGCGCTCACAGGCAAAGAAAGTCGTGATGATGCTGGCAACCGAGGAGTTGCGTGTCGCGCTGGCGACCACCCATCTTCCACTCAGAGCCATTGCCGATGCCATTACGCCTGCGCTACTGCGTGAGGTGATTGGTATTCTGCATCATGATTTGTGCACCAAATTTGGCATTGCCGATCCGCACATTCTGGTATGCGGCCTTAACCCACATGCAGGGGAAGGTGGCCATATGGGCACGGAAGAGATCGATACGATCATTCCGGTGCTGGATGAATTGCGCGCGCAGGGCATGAAATTGAACGGCCCACTGCCTGCAGATACGCTGTTTCAGCCCAAATATCTCGACAACGCGGATGCCGTGCTGGCAATGTACCACGATCAAGGCCTCCCCGTGCTAAAATATCAGGGATTTGGTCGCGCTGTGAATATCACGCTGGGCCTGCCTTTTATTCGCACATCAGTTGATCACGGTACCGCACTTGAACTGGCGGGTCGTGGACAAGCCGATGTCGGCAGTTTTATTACGGCGCTTAATCTCGCCATCAAAATGATTGTTAACACTAATGAATAATCGAGTCCATCAGGGCCATTTAGCCCGTAAACGTTTCGGGCAAAACTTCCTCAACGATCAGTTTGTGATCGAAAGTATTGTCTCTGCAATTAACCCGCAAAAGGGTCAGGCAATGGTTGAAATCGGCCCAGGTCTTGCTGCGCTGACCGAGCCGGTCGGCGAACGACTGGACAAGCTCACGGTCATTGAACTGGACCGCGATCTGGCCGCTCGCCTGCAAACACACCCGTTTTTAGGGCCAAAGCTGACTATCTATCAGCAAGATGCCATGACCATGAATTTCGGCGAACTGGCACAAACGATGGGGCAACCACTGCGCGTGTTCGGCAACCTGCCTTACAACATTTCCACGCCGCTGATGTTCCATCTTTTTTCCTATACTGATGCCATTGCCGACATGCACTTCATGTTGCAAAAAGAGGTGGTCAATCGTCTGGTTGCAGGACCAAACAGTAAAGCGTATGGTCGATTAAGCGTCATGGCGCAATATTATTGCAACGTGATCCCGGTGCTTGAAGTGCCACCATCAGCCTTCACCCCAGCACCTAAAGTCGACTCCGCCGTTGTGCGTCTGGTCCCCCATACGACGATGCCGTACCCGGTTAAGGATGTTCGCGTCCTGAGCCGCATTACAACCGAAGCGTTTAACCAGCGCCGTAAAACGGTACGTAACAGCCTCGGTAATCTGTTCAGTGTTGAAGAACTGACAGAGCTGGGTGTTGATCCGGCGATGCGAGCGGAAAATATCTCTGTCGCGCAGTACTGCCGGATGGCTAACTATCTGTCAGAAAAAGCGCCATCGAAGGAGAGTTAAGCATGATCAATTCGCCCCGAGTGTGTATTCAGGTACAAAGCGTCTACATTGAAGCGCAATCCTCACCTGATGATGAACGTTACGTTTTTGCTTATACCGTAACCATCCGCAATTTGGGGCGAGCGCCAGTGCAGCTGTTGGGGCGTTATTGGTTAATTACCAATGGTCATGGCCGTGAAACCGAAGTTCAGGGCGAAGGTGTGGTTGGCGTACAGCCACACATCGAACCTGGCGAAGAGTACCAGTACACCAGCGGCGCGGTGATTGAAACGCCGCTGGGCACCATGCAGGGTCATTACGAAATGATCGATGAGCAGGGCATCGCCTTCACTATCGACATTCCCGTATTCCGGCTCGCCGTTCCTACACTCATTCATTAAAACAATAACTATGGCAACATACCTTATTGGCGACGTTCACGGTTGTTACGATGAACTGATCGCATTGCTGCACCAGGTAGACTTTGCCCCTGGGAAAGACACCTTATGGCTCACTGGCGATCTGGTCGCTCGTGGACCGGGTTCGCTGGACGTATTGCGCTACGTTAAATCACTCGGCGATAGCGTTCGATTAGTGCTGGGGAATCACGATTTACACCTGCTGGCTGTGTTTGCAGGGATCAGCCGTAATAAACCTAAAGACAGACTCACATCGCTACTTGAAGCACCGGATGCGGACGCGCTGCTTAACTGGTTACGTCGCCAGCCGCTGTTGCAGGTTGATGAAGAGAAGAAACTGGTGATGGCGCACGCGGGTATTACGCCACAGTGGGATCTGCAAACCGCGAAGGAATGTGCCCGTGATGTCGAAGCCGTCCTGTCGAGCGACTCATATCCATTTTTCCTTGATGCCATGTACGGTGACATGCCCAATAACTGGACACCGGAACTGACCGGACTGGCGCGTCTGCGTTTTATTACCAACGCGTTTACCCGTATGCGTTACTGCTTCCCGAACGGTCAATTGGATATGTACAGCAAGGAATCACCGGAAGATGCCCCTGCGCCGCTGAAACCGTGGTTTGCCATTCCTGGCCCCGTCAGTGAAGCGTACAGCATTGCATTTGGGCACTGGGCATCGCTGGAGGGCAAAGGCACTCCGGAAGGTATCTACGCTCTGGATACGGGCTGCTGCTGGGGAGGCGATCTCACCTGTCTGCGCTGGGAAGACAAACAATACTTTGTCCAACCGTCAAATCGCCACCAACATCTGGACCCTGGCGAAGTCGTCAACGCCTGACAAATTCATTGCCGGATGGCGCAGCGCCATCCGGCATTAACATTGTTAGCGACGCTCCAGAATCTCGAAGCAGTAGCTGTGAGAGTTTTGCGCATCAGCATCGTGGAACTCGCTGAAAACAGACTCCCAGTCATCCGGCTCGTAGTCCGGGAAATGGGTATCGCCTTCCACTTCCGCATCAATATGCGTCAAATACAATTTCTGCGCTTTTGGCAGGAACTGCTCATACACACGTCCACCGCCAATCACCATAATTTCAGGTTCATCGCCGCAAGCCGCAATCGCTTCATCAACAGATTTCACCCACTGCACGCGATCGTCGGTGCCTGGCTGGCTGCTGATGACAATATTTTTACGCCCCGGCAACGGTCGTCCGATGGATTCCCACGTATGGCGTCCCATGACAACCGGTTTGTTTAAGGTGTTACGTTTAAACCAGGCGAGATCGGCAGGGAGGTTCCATGGCATGGCGTTTTCCATACCGATGACGCGATCTACCGCTAACGCCGCAATCAGACTGATCATTGAATATTTCCCGGATACAAAAAAATTGTCGCCACTATACGGAAAGCGCAATCTTTCGTCGACTGGCGGAAAGAGGATGAGCACGAAAATTTTCCGTTCTGCTGGCGAACCGACCTATTTGAGGTGGTACGCCAGCATTACAGTAGTTCAAAAACAGTCAATTAGCAGTAAAGTTTGCAGAACATCACACTTTTTACCTTATGCTGACGGTTTCACTTCCGGCTCATCGGCGACATCACCCGTATGTTTACCTTCGTCCGTACCTTGCCAGCCATGGCGTTGAATAAGCGATAAATGCTGGCGATCTTCCGCAATAATTTCACTCAGCATCGCACTGGTGCGTTTATAGACAGCCGCACGGGAAATCGCATCATTTTCCCCCTTCACCATCTCTTCAACCATCAATGTATTGAAGCGACGGAATACGTCTGCTCTCTCACGTGCTTCATAGCGCCCAAGCCCCAGACCTTCCAGCGCCAGACGCCCGGTTTTCAGCGCCCCCTCGAAGGTTTCACGTTCGGGCATCTCAACCCCCACCTGGCGCAGGCGGATGTAATGATCAACATCGCGCGCACGGGCAATAATCTGTAGATGCGGAAAATGGGTTTTCACCATTTCGGTCAGTTGCAGACTGGTTTGCGGATCATCAATAGCATTAATGATCACTTCCGCTTTGGCTGCACCGGCAGACTCCAGCAGATCCATCCGCGTCGCATCGCCATAGAACACTTTCATGCCAAATTTGCGCAGCGTCTCGATATGGTCCGGGTCATGATCGAGTACCACCATCTTCACCCCACTCGACAGCAGTAAACGGCCCGTTATCTGGCCGAATCGACCAAACCCGGCGATAATCACCCGCGGCTGTTCCTCATCGATTTCATCCGCCTCCCGCTCTTCACCGGTAGCGTTTTTTTCCAGACGCGTCAGGATAACCAGCAAAATCGGTGTGGCCGCCATCGACAGCGCTACCGCCAGCGTCAACGCTTTTGCCCATTCAGGATCGAGCACATTTGCCATTTGCGCCGCGCCAAACACCACGAAAGCAAACTCACTCCCCTGTCCTAATAATACTGCAAACCAGCGACGTTGCTTATTGGGTACCTGCAACGGTTTCGCGATAACCCACAACATGATGGTTTTGATGGTCAGAAAACCCGCCAGCAAAATAACGATGCGCAGTGGATTATCAATCAGCGTCCCAAAGTCGATAGACATACCGACGCCAATAAAAAATAGCCCCAGCAGCAGTCCTTTAAACGGCTCGATATCGCTTTCCAGCGCATGACGGTATTCCGAGCTCGCCAGCAATACCCCCGCCAGAAACGCCCCCATCGCCATCGACAGCCCAACTTCTTCCAGCAACAAACCGAAGCCAAAAACAAGAAACAGCGCGACGGCACTGAACACTTCCCGCAGGCCAGACCGTGCGACAAAACGCAAGGCCGGGCGGGTGACATAACGCCCTAACAGCACCACCAGCACCAGTGCCCCTGCCACTTTAAGCGCGGACAATGCAAAGGCGCCGAGCGTTGTCGAAGCGCCGCTCGCCGCCAGCAACGGGATCATCGCCACCAGCGGGATGGCCGCGATATCCTGGAACAACAGCACCGCAAACGCGCTACGTCCCATTTGCGAAACCATCAGGTTACGTTCATTCATCGCCTGCATTGCGATGGCTGTGGAAGAAAGCGCCAGCGTCATACCGATAAGCTCGGCCACCTGCCAGCGCAGGCCGAGGAACATACAGAACAGGCCAATCAGTCCGCCACAGACCACCATTTGCAACGCGCCGCCGCCAAATACCGAAGCGCGCAGCTTCCACAAACGCTGTGGGTCCAGTTCCAGGCCAATCACAAACAACATCAGCACCACGCCAATTTCGGCAAAATGCAAGATAGATTCGGCGTCGGTGACCAGCCGCAATCCCCACGGTCCGATGATGCACCCGGCAATAAGGTAACCCAGAACCGATCCCAGCCCCAGACGTACTGCAATCGGTACAATCAACGCCGCTGAACCGAGATAAATCAACGCCTGTATCAGCGTATGGCTATCCATGATGCGCCTCCTGCCATTCCATCAAACGTTGTTTGTAATGACGCGCCTGCGCCTGCAGCGTTTCGTCGTCACAGATAAACGTACAGTGCATCGCGAACGGCGGCAGCCACGTGAGTCCACAATAGAGCGCTGTCGCCTGCAAGGGCTGAGAGAGCACGTCAAACCCCGGATGAGAGCCGATATCAAAATGACTTTCCCCACCGCCGGTCGTGACCGCCCACATCACCTGTTTGCCGTGCAGCGCGGTACCGCCATGACCATATGCCCAGCCATGGGAGAGAACTTTGTCCATCCACAATTTGAGGAGAGGGGGTGTGCTGTACCACTGCATAGGATGTTGCCAGATCACCAGATCGGCGCGCGACAGCGCATCCTGTTCAGCGGCGATATCAATATTGAAGTCGGGATAGAGTTGGTAGAGCGAACGAACCTCAACGCCCTCCAGCGTCCTTGCCTGTTCAAGCATCCGCTTATTCGCATGCGAATGCTGCGGATAGGGATGTGCATAAATGATGAGAATCATGATTAGCCTGCTTCACTGCATTATTGTAATAACAGTGAGTTTAGACAGTTAATCTGCAGGCTAAAAGTCAATATTATTGAGCGGATGAATGAAAAAAACCGGACTAGTTATCCAGCTCACTCATATTTTTGACCTGATCGCGGTTTATCTGTTCCGTTTTACCGGTTTCCGCATTTTCATACGACACCAGGCCGGTATCATCATCAACTTGCGGCTTACCGTTCGTGACGATCGTTTTACCATCGGTGGTTTTGACGGCCTGGTTAGAGGAACAGCCGGCAACGGTGAACAACGCTGCTGCGGTAAAAATGGTGGTGATCAGAATATGTTTTTGCATGGTGTTCTCCCTGCTTTTCAGTCATTTTCAGTGATATATCCAATAACTGTAGGCTAACTGACTGAGTTACAGGGAAAATACAGAACACTCCTAATAGCCAGATCTGGAAGCAGGTTTGCTGCGTATGGTCATTTGACTCGTTTGTGTCAGCGTCAGCCCCCGCGTTTCGGGCGCAAATGCAATGGAAATAAGCAGGCCGATGAGCGAAATCCCCGCGCCCATTAACATCACAGAATTAATCCCATATTTAGTGATAAAAACAGGGAGCGCCCAGGTCGAAACAATAGTGCCTATCCGGCTCAATGACATAATCACGCCGACAGCCGACGCGCGAATATCAGTGGGGAACAGTTCATTGGGGTAAAGCCACTGGAGATTCCCCGGCCCCCCCGAGAAAAACGCGTAGACAGCAAAAGCAAGCACGACCAGCCAGACGCCCATATCGGGAATCAGTCCTAATACAGCCAGTGCCAGCGTCATCATCACAAAGCTGCCAATCAACAACGGACGACGGCCTGCGCTGTTCAGCCAGAACATCGGTGGAATGCAGCCCAGCATAAAGCATAAGCTGATCACCACATTCCCCAGCGCAGCGCTTTTCCCGACGCCAAGACCCAGCAACCCCACGATTTGCGGGCCAAAGGTGTAGATAGCGAACATCGGGATCACCTGGCACGTCCAGATGGCGGCCACAAACAACACAAACGGAAAATGACGACGATTAAAAAGCTGGAGAAAACGTGTTTCCTGCGGTGATTCTTCGTCAAACACCACCGGTTCGCCAAACAGCTTGATCATCATCGCCTCACACTCTTTTACCCGGCCTTTACGCAGCAGCCAGCGTGGTGATTCAGGCAGATCAAAGCGGCCAACGAGGATCAAAATACAGGGGATCACCGCGCTCCCCAGCATCCAGCGCCAACCCCCTTCCACATCGTATAACGCGTAGCCGACCAGATCGGCACAGGTCGCACCGACATACCACATGGCGGCAATAAATCCGATGGAAAACGCGCGCTGACGGGTATTGGAAAACTCGGTAATCATCGAGGTGGCAATCGGATAATCGGCACCAATGACAACGCCGATCAGCACGCGCATCACCAGTAGCTCAACGGGCGAAGTGACAAACATTGTCGCGGCCGAGATCACGCCAATGGCGATGATATCGATGATAAACATTTTGCGCCGCCCGACCTTATCGGAGATATAGCCAAACAGCGATGTGCCGACAAACAGCCCGGCAAGCGTTCCGGCGCCCAACAGTCCAATCCACTCGGCATCCAGTTGCAATGCGGGCGTCAGTTGCTCCAGCGCCACGCCAATCATCACCAGGACATAACCATCCAGAAACGGTCCACCGCTGCCCCAGAGCATTATCCGGCGGTGAATAGAGGTGAATTTGATGTCATCAAAGTTCCTGGGCGACTGCATAGTGATGTCCTGTTTCTAACGCGGGAAAGTGCTGATAGGCCGGATAAAGCCATCCGGCATGGGTGCCACATTCGTAGCCGGAAGGCGATGCTGTGCATCTTATCCGGCATGATGTGCACGGTCAGCCGTAGCGAAACTCCACGCCGAACGTTCCGCGTGGGTATTCCCACTTTTCCAGCGCCGTATCCAACCCTAAAATTCGGCAAGTCCCGCACTCCAGGCATCCGGCGTAATCAAAACGTACGCTGCCGTCATCCTGTTTTTTGTACAAACCTGCCGGACAGGCTTTCACCAACACCTCCAGCACCTGCTTATCGGGCTGGGTTTTCAGAATGATATGCGGGCTTTCTTCATCCACATTGAATTTATTGACGCCCAGTTTGACGTCCACATTGACGGGAGAAGTCATAATACGGTTACTCCTTTTAGGCCATCCTTCATCAGGTTGATGAAGCCCACTTTCTTCGCATGACGCAGCATTTTCTTGCGCATAGGTTCGGGAGCCGAGCCATCAACGGTAAACAGGTCGCGGGCGATATTGACCGCCATCTCGGGATACGCCGTAAACATGCGTGGATTATCAAGAAACGCAGGCAGACGCTGATACATACGCATATCGCGCATCGGACCTTCGTCCAGATGCTGGCGGTATTCGCCGAGCGACTGTTTGCTAAAGTCGTCACGCTTCATGGCAGAAAGTACCGTTTTCGCTGCGGCCTCTCCTGTCGATATGGCTAAATCCATGCCGCGAATGGTGAAGCCAAGATTCATACACATACCTGCGGCATCACCGGCGATCAGCACGCCGTCACCCACCAATTCAGGCTGCATATTCATTCCCGCTTCCGGTACGACGTGCGCGGAATACTCCACCAGCTTGCCACCGGCGATCAGCGGCGCAACGGCCGGGTGTTGTTTGAAATCTTCCAGCATTTGCGGGACTGATTTTTTAGCGTCTTTCAGATGATGAAGGCCGCATACCAGCCCCAGAGAAAGGGTTGATTCATTCGTATAGAGGAAGCCGCCGCCCATCAGACCGTCAGTCGGCGAACCGGCAAACAGACAGGCTGCGCCCTGGTTACCCTGCAGATGAAAGCGATCCTCAATCACCGAACGCGGTAACTCAATAATCTCCTTCACGCCGACGGCAACATGCGCCGCCTCAACGCGTCTGGCCATTCCCAGTTTTTCGGCCAGCAGAGAGTTCACCCCATCAGCCAGAATCACGACCTTTGCTTCGAGAATATCGCCATCCGCTTTCACGCCGACCACGATACCATCACGCTGAACAACGTTATCCACGCGAATTCCGGTAATAAGCTGTGCACCCGCTTCTTCCGCCTGTTCCATCAGCCAGGCGTCAAATTTAATGCGCAATACTGAGTAAGAGACCTGCGACGGTGCCGCGTCTTCACCGTTGCAATAATCCATCGTCATCGCCCCGTTTTCGGTCATAAAGGCGAGTTTTTCGTGGGTAATCTTGCGTTCAATGGGAGCCTGTTCAGCAAAGCCTGGAATGATGCGCTCCAGGCTATGCGCGTAGATGCGCCCACCGGTGACATTCTTCGCGCCAGCAGAATTACCGCGCTCGATAACCAACACTTGTGCACCTTCGCGAGCAAGCACCAGCGCCGCAACCGAACCGGCCAGCCCAGCACCCACGATGATGGCATCAAAGATATCGTCGGACATAACAAACTCCTTTCTGCAACAGGGTACTTTCGTACCCTGCCCGTATGGTTTAGCGCGCTAATGCAGCTGTCAGCGCAGGCAGGATCTTCAGTGCGTCGCCCACGATGCCGAAATCTGCGTACTGGAAGATCGGGGCATTTTTGTCTTTGTTGATGGCGAAAATCGTCTGCGCACCGTTTGCGCCAACCATATGTTGGATCTGCCCGGAGATCCCCACGGCCAGGTACAGTTCAGGTTTTAGCATCAGGTTAGAGATACCGACGTAACGTTCATGCTCCATCCACTTTTCGTTTTCTGCCACCGGACGGGAACAGGCCAGCTCGGCGCCAATCGCCTGACACAGCGCTTCAGCCAGTGAGATGTTCTCTTTGCTGCCAATACCGCGTCCCACACTGACCACCAGACGCGCTTTGTCGAGATCAACGCTATTGCTTTGACGCGCCTGGGTTCCGGTGCGGGTCACGGCGATGGCCGGAGCCTGCCACTGCACCTGGTGAATCTCACCATTACGAGACGTATCTGGCTGCTGAGAGTCAAACGTCCCACTGCTGAGAGTGATCACCGCAAATGGCGAGGCGATCGCTTCTGCCCCCATCGCCAGGCCGCCGTAGACCATATGCCTGACCGTGGCTTTTCCATCCTGCACTGTCACCGCACTGGCATCGTTTGAGACCGCAGCGGACAAACGAAATCCCAGCTTTGCCGCTAGCAGCTTGCCGCGACGCGTATTCGGCAGCAGCACCGCGCCCTCTTCGCTTTGCTGACGAATGGTTTCGGCCATAGCACCCGCATAATCTTCGACCATACGATCATCGGGCTTACCGCTGAGCAGCCAGACATGATCTGCGCCCAGTTGGATTGCCGCCGCGCTGTCCGCTTCGCTCAGCACGAACGCATTAATTTTGTCGCCTACAACCTGCGCACCTTTCATCAGTTCCGGCAGGCGAGAAGGGGTATCGCTGAATACCCAGACACTGGAAAACTTGTTCATAACATCCCCTGATAATTAAATGATTTTGCGAAGATTCTCGACAAACGCGGCAATTTGTTCTTCACCGTCACCTTCAATAACCACGCGCTGACGCTCGCGTTGTTTCGGTGCAGCAACCTGTTGTACGGAATAGGCATCCGCAGCATTGAGCGCAATGTCTGCTGGCGACCAGACCTGGACCGGTTTTTTCGCCGCGCCCAGAATGGCTTTCATTGAAGGGATTTGTGGGGTGTTGATATCGGTTGAGACCGCAATCACGGCCGGGAGAGGTATGTTCAGGGTTTCAATTTCATCTTCCAGCTCACGCTCTACCGTGAGGGCGTTATCCGTCAGAGAGAGGATTTTGCTCACGCCGTTAATTGACGGAATACTCAGCGCCTCCCCGACCAGCAGACCCACCTGCTGCGCATAAAGATCGGAAGAACCGTCGCCACAAATAATCAGATCGAATCCCGATTTTTGTGCAGCGGCAGCCAGCGCGGCCGCAGTATGTTGCGGCAGTGCCTGTTCGAACTGTTCATCAATCACGACAATCAGTTCATCAGGCCCACGGGAGAGCACATCTTTACGCCCTTTTGCATTGGTTAGCGCTTTTCCGCCCACACTCAGCGCGACAACCTGAGCGTCTCCCACCTGCTGTTTTAACTGGCAGGCCGCTTCAATTGCATTGAGATCATATTGGCTGATTTTGCCGTCAGCTTTACTGAAATCGAGTGTTCCATCGGCATTATTAATCGCAATATCCTGTTCATCAGGCACGCATTTGTAGCAAGTAATTATCTTCATTGCATCTCCAAAAATCATGAAGGACACGTTATTTATATCGGCAGTGTTAAATACAGATATCACGCTCTTTAATTCGGAAATAAAACATTACTCACCAATATTGAAAATGTCACACATTGAAACTTGCAACTTTCAATAGTGTTACGTGCCTCACCAATATTGAACAAACACACATAAATATGAAAACTTTCAATATTGTTTTGTGGATCACCAATATTGAAACGAAACCCGATTGAAACACATAACAAAACAACACAATACATTGATTAATAATAAAAACATAACAAAACAAAACCAAAATAGAGCAAAAATAAAACTGTGACGAAGTTAACAGAACCACACTTAATGAATACCCATTATGAGTTATTCGCGAGGTGCCCCAGAGGTTAAATAGTTATCAACAAATTATTAATAATAAATATACAAAACAGTACAAACGGGAACGCTAAATAAATTTCGTTTTCACACTGGAATTCACTTATGAAAAATGAAAAGAAAAGAACCGGAATTGAACCAAAGGTTTTCTTTCCGCCTTTAATAATAGTCGGAATACTTTGTTGGCTGACAGTAAGAGATCTTGATGCGGCGAACGTTGTTATTAATGCGGTATTTAGTTACGTCACTAACGTCTGGGGCTGGGCATTTGAATGGTATATGGTCGTCATGCTATTCGGCTGGTTCTGGCTGGTTTTTGGTCCCTATGCCAAAAAGAAATTAGGCGACGAAAAACCGGAGTTTAGCACCGCCAGCTGGATTTTTATGATGTTCGCCTCCTGTACATCCGCAGCGGTACTCTTCTGGGGTTCAATTGAGATTTATTACTACATCTCTACCCCACCGTTTGCACTCGCACCCAACTCCACAGGAGCAAAAGAGTTAGGTCTGGCGTATAGCCTGTTCCACTGGGGGCCGCTGCCGTGGGCAACCTACAGCTTCCTTTCCGTTGCATTCGCCTACTTCTTTTTTGTTCGCAAGATGGATGTCATCCGTCCCAGCTCCACGCTGGTGCCATTAGTGGGTGAAAAACATGCGAAAGGGTTATTTGGCACCATCGTTGATAACTTCTATCTGGTCGCGCTCATTTTTGCGATGGGCACCAGTCTCGGTCTGGCGACACCGCTGGTCACCGAGTGCATGCAGTACCTGTTCGGCATTCCGCACACGCTGCAATTAGACGCCATCATTATTACCTGCTGGATCATTCTGAACGCCATTTGCGTGGCCTGCGGCCTGCAAAAAGGGGTGAAGATCGCCAGTGATGTGCGTAGCTACCTGAGCTTCCTGATGCTGGGCTGGGTGTTTATCGTCAGCGGCGCCAGTTTCATCATGAACTACTTCACCGACTCCGTCGGTATGCTGCTGATGTATTTACCGCGCATGCTGTTCTATACCGATGCGATCGGCAAAGGCGGCTTCCCGCAGGGCTGGACCGTTTTCTACTGGGCATGGTGGGTCATTTACGCCATCCAGATGAGTATCTTCCTCGCCCGCATTTCTCGTGGTCGTACCGTCCGTGAACTGTGCTTCGGAATGGTACTGGGCCTGACCGCATCCACCTGGATTTTGTGGACCGTACTGGGGAGTAACACGCTGTTGTTGATGGATAAAAACATCCTCAACATCCCGCAATTGATTGAGCAACACGGCGTGGCGCGCGCCATTATCGAAACCTGGGCTGCCCTACCACTCAGCACCGCCACCATGTGGGGATTCTTCATCCTCTGCTTTATTGCCACCGTCACACTGATCAACGCCTGCTCTTATACCCTGGCGATGTCGACCTGCCGCGAGGTTCGCGACGGCGAAGAACCGCCTTTGCTGGTACGTATCGGCTGGTCGGTACTGGTAGGCGTGATCGGTATCGTTTTGTTGGCGCTGGGAGGGTTGAAGCCCATTCAAACCGCGATTATCGCCGGAGGATGCCCGCTGTTCTTCGTCAACATCATGGTAACGCTGTCCTTTATTAAAGACGCCAAAGTGCACTGGAAAGACAAATAAATTCAACCCATTACAAATTATAGAGGCTGGAAGATGGATTTTAATTTAAATGACGAGCAGGAACTGTTTGTCGCCGGTATTCGTGAACTGATGGCCAGTGAGAACTGGGAAGCTTATTTTGCCGAGTGCGATCGCGACAGCGTCTACCCAGAACGTTTTGTGAAGGCGCTGGCAGATATGGGCATTGACAGCCTGCTGATCCCGGAAGAACACGGCGGTCTGGAAGCCGGTTTTGTCACCGTCGCCGCAGTCTGGATGGAGTTAGGCCGCCTGGGCGCGCCAACCTACGTGCTGTATCAACTACCAGGGGGCTTTAACACTTTCCTGCGTGAAGGAACCCAGGAGCAAATCGATAAAATCATGGCGTTCCAGGGGACCGGTAAGCAGATGTGGAACTCCGCCATCACCGAACCGGGAGCAGGATCGGATGTTGGCAGTCTGAAAACCACTTATACCCGTAAAAATGGTAAGGTTTATCTTAACGGTAGTAAGTGTTTCATTACCAGTAGCGCCTATACCCCGTATATCGTGGTCATGGCGAGAGATGGCGCATCACCGGATAAACCTGTTTATACCGAGTGGTTTGTTGATATGAGCAAGGCGGGTATCAAGGTCAACAAGCTGGAGAAGCTCGGTCTGCGCATGGATAGCTGCTGTGAAATCACCTTCGATGACGTCGAACTGGACGAAAAAGACATGTTCGGTCGGGAAGGGAATGGTTTCAACCGCGTGAAAGAAGAGTTTGACCACGAACGTTTCCTTGTCGCCCTGACCAACTACGGTACAGCCATGTGCGCATTTGAAGATGCGGCGCGCTACGCAAACCAACGTGTGCAGTTTGGCGAAGCCATTGGTCGCTTCCAGCTGATTCAGGAAAAGTTCGCGCACATGGCAATCAAACTGAACTCCATGAAAAACATGCTCTATGAAGCAGCGTGGAAAGCGGATAACGGCACCATTACCTCGGGCGATGCAGCAATGTGCAAATACTTCTGCGCCAATGCCGCATTTGATGTGGTTGATACCGCCATGCAGGTGCTGGGTGGTGTGGGTATTGCAGGCAATCACCGCATCACGCGTTTCTGGCGCGACCTGCGTGTAGACCGTGTATCCGGGGGTTCTGATGAAATGCAGATCCTGACATTGGGCCGTGCGGTACTCAAACAATACCGCTAATTCAGCACGATTCGTAAGCCGGATAAGGCGTTCAGACCGCCATCCGGCACGATGCCCGATGGCGCGGCTGCGCGTATCGGGCCGACAAAATGTCAGGAGCTACCTTATGGACCATTTACCTATGCCTGCCTTTGGCCCGCTCTCCGGGTTACGGGTTGTCTTTTCAGGGATTGAAATTGCCGGGCCGTTCGCCGGTCAGATGTTTGCCGAATGGGGTGCAGAAGTTATCTGGATTGAAAACGTCGCGTGGGCCGATACCATTCGCGTGCAACCCAACTATCCGCAACTTTCTCGTCGCAACCTGCACGCGCTTTCACTCAATATATTCAAAGATGAGGGTCGGGAAGCGTTTCTGAAGTTAATGGAAACCACCGACATTTTCATTGAAGCCAGTAAAGGCCCAGCCTTTGCCCGCCGCGGTATTACCGATGAAGTGCTATGGGAACATAACCCGAAACTGGTTATTGCTCACCTTTCCGGCTTCGGTCAGTTTGGCACCGAGGAGTACACCAATCTTCCGGCTTACAACACCATCGCTCAGGCATTCAGCGGTTATTTGATTCAAAACGGCGATGTTGACCAGCCCATGCCCGCCTTCCCGTATACCGCCGATTACTTCTCCGGCATGACGGCCACCACGGCAGCGCTGGCCGCGCTGCATAAAGTGCGCGAAACGGGAAAAGGCGAAAGTATTGATGTGGCTATGTATGAAGTGATGCTGCGCATGGGTCAGTACTTCATGATGGATTACTTTAACGGTGGCGAAATCTGCCCGCGAATGACCAAAGGCAAAGATCCCTACTATGCCGGTTGCGGCCTGTATAAATGCGCTGATGGCTATATCGTCATGGAACTGGTTGGCATCACGCAAATCAACGAATGCTTTAAAGATATTGGTCTGGCGCACATCCTCGGTACGCCTGAAGTGCCGGAAGGCACACAGCTGATTCATCGCGTTGAA
Organism: Citrobacter sp. Marseille-Q6884; assembly: GCF_945906775.1. Classification (NCBI taxonomy): domain Bacteria; kingdom Pseudomonadati; phylum Pseudomonadota; class Gammaproteobacteria; order Enterobacterales; family Enterobacteriaceae; genus Citrobacter; species Citrobacter sp. Marseille-Q6884. The sequence continues at coordinate 1,842,867 of NZ_CAMDRE010000001.1, read as the reverse complement.
TGCCCATACGGTCCGTTGGTTGAAGAGAAACTGGATGCCTGGTTGGCAACGCACACCATCGCTGAGGTGCAGGCGCGCTTTGCCGAGCTGAACATCGCCTGCGCAAAAGTATTGACCATTCCTGAACTGGAAAATAACCCGCAGTATATTGCCCGTGAATCTATCACCCAGTGGCAAACGATGGATGGCCGTACCTGTAAAGGGCCAAACATCATGCCGAAATTCAAAAACAACCCGGGGAAAATCTGGCGTGGCATGCCCTCACACGGCATGGATACCGCCGCCATTCTGAAAAACATTGGTTATAGCGAAGCAGACATTAATGAGTTGGTCGGCAAAGGCCTGGCCAGGGTTGAGGATTAAATGCGATGCGCTGGCCCGTTAATTTGGCTGGCGCTCGCACCTGATTTCAGTGGATAAAGCAATATGGATATCGTTGGCGGACAAAACTTACGTCAGATGTGGGACGACCTGGCCGGGGTTTACGGAGATAAAACGGCACTTATTTTCGAATCCTGTGAAGGAAACGTTCAGCAGTTTAGCTATGCCTCGCTTAATGAAGAGATTAACCGCACTGCGAACCTGTTCCATTCGTTGGGGATCCGCAAAGGCGATAAAGTTGCCCTGCATCTGGATAACTGCCCGGAGTTCATCTTTTGCTGGTTCGGTCTGGCAAAAATTGGCGCCATTATGGTACCGATTAATGCCCGCCTGCTCGGGGAAGAAAGTGCCTGGATCCTGCAAAACAGCCAGGTAAGCCTACTGGTCACCAGTCCCCAGTTTTATCCGATGTATCGTCAGATACAACTGGAAAACACGACCCCGCTTAATCATATCTGTCTGATTGGCGAACAGCTTCCGGCTGACGACGACGTGAGTCACTTTACCCAACTGCAATCCCGCCAGTCCGCCACGCTATGCTATACGCCTTCGTTATCCACTGACGATACGGCAGAAATTCTGTTTACCTCAGGCACCACCTCGCGTCCTAAAGGGGTGGTAATTACTCACTATAACCTGCGTTTTGCAGGCTACTACTCTTCCTGGCAGTGCGCCCTGCGCGATGATGACGTGTACCTGACAGTGATGCCGGCCTTTCATATCGACTGTCAGTGCACGGCAGCGATGGCAGCATTCTCCGCAGGTAGTACCTTTGTTTTGATTGAGAAATACAGCGCCCGCGCCTTCTGGGAACAAGTGCGTAAATACCGCGCCACCGTGACAGAATGCATCCCAATGATGATCAGAACGCTGATGGTGCAGCCCGCAGCGCCCACCGACAGGCAGCACCACCTGCGCGAAGTGATGTTTTATCTCAATTTGTCTGCGCAGGAAAAAGATGACTTTATCGCCCGTTTTGGCGTGAGATTGCTGACCTCCTACGGCATGACGGAAACCATTGTCGGTATTATTGGCGACCGCCCCGGCGACAAACGGCGCTGGCCCTCGATTGGACGCGTAGGCTTTAGCTATGAAGCCGAAATTCGCGACGACCACAACCGTCCCCTGCCCGCCGGAGAAATTGGCGAAATCTGTATTAAAGGTGTGCCGGGTAAAACGATATTTAAAGAGTATTACGCACAACCCGATGCCACCGCTAAAGCACTGGAACCGGAGGGCTGGTTGCACACCGGAGACTCAGGTTACCAGGATGAAGACGGTTTTTTCTATTTCGTTGACAGACGTTGCAACATGATTAAACGCGGTGGAGAAAATGTTTCCTGTGTCGAACTGGAAAATATCATCGCTGCGCACCCTAAAATTCAGGACATTGTCGTTATCGGTATAAAAGACGCTATCCGTGATGAAGCCATTAAAGCGTTTATCGTCCTGAATGAAGGTGAAACATTAAGCGAAGCAGAATTCTTTACTTTCTGCGAACACAATATGGCGAAATTCAAGGTTCCCTCTTATATGGAGATAAGAACCGACCTGCCGCGTAATTGTTCAGGGAAAATAATTAAAAAAAATCTGAAATAACCTCTCTGGCAGAGAATAAACCTGCCGGGCAACCTATTTTTTTGGAGATGCACTATGAGTGAATCATTACATCTGACCCGCAATGGCCCGATCCTGGAAATTACGCTGGACAGACCAAAAGCAAATGCCATCGATGCCAAAACCAGCTTTGCAATGGGAGAAGCCTTTCTTCATTTCCGCGACGACCCAGAATTACGCGTGGCGATTATTACAGGCGGTGGCGAGAAATTCTTTTCCGCTGGCTGGGATTTAAAAGCCGCGGCAGAAGGTGAAGCGCCTGACGCCGATTTTGGTCCCGGCGGCTTTGCCGGTTTAACTGAGATTTTCGACCTCAACAAGCCGGTCATTGCTGCAGTAAACGGCTATGCCTTCGGCGGTGGCTTCGAACTGGCACTGGCGGCAGATTTTATTGTCTGTGCCGAAAACGCCAGCTTTGCGCTGCCGGAAGCCAAACTGGGGATCGTCCCCGACAGCGGCGGCGTACTGCGTCTGCCGAAGTTACTGCCACCGGCGATCGTTAACGAAATGGTGATGACCGGCAGACGCATGAACGCCGAAGAAGCCCTGCGCTGGGGAATTGTGAACCGCGTCGTCAGCCAAAACGAACTCATGGCCAGCGCCCGTGAACTGGCGCAGCAACTGGTGAATAGCGCACCGTTAGCTATCGCCGCGCTGAAAGAGATCTATCGCGCGACCAGCGAAATGCCGGTAGAAGAAGGCTACCGTTATATCCGCAGCGGTGTGCTGAAACACTACCCGTCCGTGCTGCACTCAGAAGATGCGCTCGAAGGACCGCAAGCCTTTGCCGAAAAACGCGATCCAGTGTGGAAAGGACGGTAATACCTGATGCGCAGGCCTACGAAGCACCGCAGCCTCGTAGGCCGTACAAGCCCGTTATGCCGCCACCCGGCAGCAAATTAAGGTACAACAATGAGCTATTACGCTTTTGAAGGGCTGATCCCGGTGGTCCACCCGGATGCGTTTGTCCACCCCAGCGCCGTACTGATTGGCGATGTCATTGTCAGCGCCGGTGTTTATATCGGGCCGCACGCCTCGCTGCGCGGTGACTATGGTCGGCTGATCCTGGAAGCCGGTTCCAACCTGCAGGATGGCTGCATCATGCACGGCTATTGCGACACCGACACTATCGTGCGGGAAAATGGACACATCGGCCACGGTGCTATTTTGCATGGCTGTCAGGTGGGTCGGGACGCGCTGATCGGCATGAACAGCGTCATTATGGACGGTGCAAGCATTGGCGAAGAGAGCATTGTTGCAGCCATGAGCTTTATCAAAGCAGGCTTTACCGGCGAGCCGAGACAACTGCTAGTGGGTTCACCTGCGCGCGTCATACGAGAAGTCACAGAACAGGAGTTGCACTGGAAGCGGATGAATACGAAGGAGTACCAGGATCTCGCTGTACGCTGTCGCGTTGGACTCCACGAAACACAGCCACTGACGCAGGTCGAAGAAAACCGGCCACGCCTGAAAGGCACGACGGATGTGCAGCCCAAAGCGGCTCAATGATTTATGCCGGATGGCGCCAGCGCTTATCCGGCAAATCAGATATTACCGACGCATACTTTTTGACAGCATCATCTGCCATTTCTGCTCGCGATTAAGTTCCGCAGGCGGCACGGCTGACATACGCGGCGTTTTGCCAATGCTCACTCTTTTTTCCTGCAAGCTGTGGCTCAACCGGGTATAAAGCTGAGGATCAATACTCACCACTTTCACCAGGCGTTGGCACTGGCATCCCCGACCCGCAAGCTGATTCGGGATCATCTTAACTTCACACACAATTTCGCTCACTTCAGAAAGAATATAAGAGAGCGTATTAATCGCTTTGCAATGTTCGATATCGAAATGGCGGGAAATCTCTTTTGCCGTCACCCAACGGTCTTCAGCCATCATCCAATCAGCAATTAACAAATAAAGTGGTCTTTCAACATATTCTTCACACATAAGCACACCTTTTTCACAAATTAAAAATCTGGCTACGGCTTGCCTGAAATTAATAGAGACAATGCCATATTAAAATTGTGGATATAAGGGATAGTATGCGACTTGAATGTTGATTAGTGTGAGCAGCATCGTGCTTATTACATTGAAAATGTGTATAGGGAAATCGTATTTTCCCTTGAACGAGTGAAGAGCATAAAAAAAACGGTTTCTTTACAGAAACCGTTGCAAATAATATTGAAGGTCCGCTTAGCGCAATTATTGCCGGACCTTCGTTCTATTATTTATTGATCTGCGCGTGCATTTCCTGAACAGATGTCACCTTCTCGGTCGCATCCGCATTCAGCGCCATCGCCGTCGCGAAACCACCGTTCAGCGTGGTGTCGTAGTGCACTTTGTACTGCAGCGCACTGCGGCGAATCAGCTTGGAATCCTCAATCGCCTGACGACCTTCAGTGGTGTTGATGATGTAGGTGTATTCGCCATTCTTGATACGGTCCTGAATGTGCGGACGACCTTCATGCACTTTGTTCACCAGACGTGGGTTGATTCCAGCCTCGCCCAGAACAATCGCCGTACCGTGCGTGGCATCCAGCTCAAAACCCTGCTTCAGCAGTTTTGCCGCCAGGTCAACCACGCGCTCTTTATCGCCTTCGCGAACGGAGAGCAGCGCACGGCCCTGTTTTTTCATGGTGGAGTTGCTACCCAGCTGTGCTTTAGCGAACGCTTCCGCGAAGGTTCTGCCGACGCCCATCACTTCACCGGTAGAGCGCATTTCTGGCCCTAACAGCGGGTCAACGCCCGGGAACTTGTTGAACGGCAGCACCACTTCTTTCACCGAGTAGTACGGTGGGATAACTTCTTTGGTCACGCCCTGCTGTGCCAGTGTTTTACCGGCCATCACGCGCGCCGCCACTTTTGCCAGCGGTACACCGGTCGCTTTGGAGACGAACGGTACGGTACGCGCTGCACGCGGGTTCACTTCAATCAGGTAAACTTCGTTGTTCTTCACCGCAAACTGGACGTTCATCAGACCGCGAACCTGTAGTTCGAAGGCCAGTTTCTGTACCTGATCGCGCATCACATCCTGAATTTCCTGGCTCAACGTGTAGGCTGGCAGGGAGCACGCGGAATCACCAGAGTGAACACCCGCCTGTTCGATGTGCTCCATGATGCCGCCAATCAGCACCCTTTCACCATCACAGATAGCATCCACATCCACTTCTACCGCGTCATCCAGGAAGCGGTCCAGCAGCACCGGCGCGTCGTTAGATACGCTCACCGCCGTCTGGAAGTAGCGACGCAGGTCGGCTTCATCGTAAACGATTTCCATCGCGCGACCGCCGAGAACATAAGACGGGCGCACCACCAGCGGGTAGCCAATCTCTTTCGCTTTCTCAACCGCTTGCTCAATGGCCGTGACAGTGGCGTTTGCCGGCTGCTTCAGTTTCAGACGGTCAACCGCATGCTGGAAGCGTTCACGGTCTTCCGCACGGTCGATGGCATCCGGGCTGGTACCGATAACCGGTACACCAGCGGCTTCCAGCGCACGCGCCAGTTTCAGCGGAGTCTGACCGCCGTACTGCACGATAACGCCCTTCGGCTTCTCGATGCGCACGATTTCCAGCACATCTTCCAGGGTAACCGGCTCGAAGTACAGACGGTCGGAGGTGTCATAGTCGGTAGAGACCGTTTCCGGGTTACAGTTGACCATGATGGTCTCAAAACCGTCTTCACGCAGCGCCAGTGACGCGTGTACGCAGCAGTAGTCGAATTCGATGCCCTGACCGATACGGTTAGGACCGCCACCGAGAACCATGATTTTGTCACGATCCTGCGTCGGGTTCGCTTCGCACTCTTCTTCATAAGTGGAGTACATGTAGGCCGTGTCGGTGGCGAACTCTGCCGCGCAGGTATCCACACGTTTGTAGACCGGGTGCAGGTTGTACTGGTCACGCAGTTTGCGGATTTCCGCTTCGCGCACGCCCGCCAGTTTAGCCAGACGCGCATCGGCAAAGCCTTTACGCTTAAGCTGGCGCAGGAAGTCAGCGTCGAGACCGTTAATCCCCACATCTGCCACTTTCTCTTCCAGACGAACCAGCTCTTCAATCTGCACCAGGAACCAGCGGTCAATGTTGGTCAGATTAAACACGCCGTCCACAGACAGGCCTGCACGGAAGGCGTCGGCGATGTACCAGATACGCTCAGCGCCTGCGTCTTTCAGCTCTCGACGAATTTTGGTCAGCGCTTCCGGGTCATCCAGGCTGACTTTCGGGTCGAAGCCCGTCGCTCCCACTTCCAGACCGCGCAGCGCTTTTTGCAAGGATTCCTGCTGGGTGCGGCCAATCGCCATCACTTCACCGACAGATTTCATCTGGGTGGTCAGACGGTCGTTCGCACCGGCGAATTTCTCGAAGTTAAAGCGCGGGATTTTGGTCACTACGTAGTCGATAGACGGTTCGAACGATGCCGGAGTACGTCCGCCGGTAATATCGTTCATCAGTTCATCGAGGGTGTAGCCCACGGCCAGTTTTGCCGCCACTTTGGCAATCGGGAAACCGGTCGCTTTCGACGCCAGCGCCGAAGAGCGGGAAACACGCGGGTTCATTTCGATGACAATCAGGCGACCGTTTTTCGGGTTAACCGCAAACTGGACGTTAGAACCGCCGGTTTCGACGCCGATTTCACGCAGTACGGCCATCGAGGCGTTACGCATGATTTGGTATTCTTTGTCGGTCAGCGTTTGCGCTGGTGCGACAGTGATGGAGTCACCGGTGTGGATACCCATCGCATCAAAGTTTTCGATAGAGCAGACGATGATGCAGTTGTCGTTTTTATCACGTACCACTTCCATCTCGTACTCTTTCCAGCCAATCAGCGACTCATCAATCAGCAGCTCGTTGGTTGGGGAGAGATCCAGACCGCGCTCGCAGATTTCTTCGAATTCTTCGCGGTTATAAGCGATACCACCACCGGTGCCGCCCATGGTAAAGGACGGACGGATGATGCACGGGAAGCCAACGTCAGCGGCAACCGCCAGCGCTTCTTCCATGGTGTGTGCGATGCCAGAACGCGCGGTATCGAGACCAATTTTCTTCATCGCGATATCGAAGCGACGGCGGTCTTCTGCTTTATCAATCGCATCCGCCGTGGCGCCAATCATGGTAACGCCAAACTCTTCCAGCACGCCCTGACGTTCCAGTTCCAACGCGCAGTTCAGCGCCGTCTGTCCGCCCATGGTCGGCAGCACCGCATCCGGGCGCTCTTTTTCAATGATTTTACGTACGACTTCCCAGTGAATCGGCTCGATGTAGGTCGCATCGGCCATTTCCGGGTCGGTCATAATGGTGGCCGGGTTGGAGTTCACCAGGATAACGCGGTAACCCTCTTCACGCAGGGCTTTACACGCCTGCGCACCGGAATAGTCAAACTCACACGCCTGGCCGATAACAATCGGACCCGCGCCCAGAATCAGGATACTTTTTATGTCTGTACGTTTTGGCATGGCTCTATTAACTCCTGATTATTTCGCGGACTGACGGTAAAGCTCAATTAACTCGATAAAGTGGTCGAACAGCGGCGCAGCATCATGCGGCCCCGGGCTGGCTTCAGGGTGGCCCTGGAAGCTAAACGCCGGTTTGTCGGTGCGGTGGATCCCCTGAAGGGTGCCATCGAACAGCGATTTATGCGTAACACGCAGGTTAGCAGGCATGGAGGCTTCATCGACCGCAAAACCGTGGTTCTGCGCGGTAATCATCACGGTGTTGTTATCAATATCTTTCACCGGATGGTTGCCGCCGTGATGGCCGAACTTCATTTTGATGGTCTTCGCACCACTTGCCAGCGCCAGTAACTGATGGCCGAGGCAGATGCCAAATACCGGAATATCGGTTTCGAGGAATTTCTGAATCGCGGCAATCGCATAATCACACGGCGCCGGGTCACCAGGACCGTTAGACAGGAAGATGCCATCCGGATTCATCTTCAGGACGTCTTCTGCGGAGGTTTGTGCAGGCACGACCGTCAGGCGGCAGCCGCGGTCCACCAGCATACGCAGAATGTTGCGTTTGGCGCCAAAATCGTAAGCCACGACGTGGAACGGAAGTTCATCTGCTGATTTCGCTTCCGGCAGATCGCCTGCCAGCGTCCAGCTCCCCTGCGTCCAGTGATAAGGCTCTGCAGTGGTCACTTCTTTCGCCAGATCCATGCCGTTCAGGCCCGGGAAGGACTTCGCCTTTTCCAGCGCCAGTGCCGCATCCAGGTTATCCCCTGCGATGATGCAGCCATTTTGTGCACCCTTTTCACGCAGCAGACGCGTCAGCTTACGGGTATCGATATCGGCAATCGCCACGATGTTATGGCGCTTCAGGTAAGAAGAGAGGTCTTCGGTATCACGGAAGTTGCTGGCAATCAGCGGCAGGTCGCGGATGACCAGACCTTGCGCGTGTACCTGGGAAGATTCTGCATCGGCTTCATTGGTGCCGACATTGCCGATATGAGGATAAGTAAGAGTGACGATTTGGCGGGAATAGGAAGGATCAGTGAGGATTTCTTGATAACCGGTCATTGAAGTATTGAAAACGACTTCCCCAACCGCCGAACCTGTTGCCCCTATGGCCCGACCGTGAAACTGGGTTCCGTCTTCCAGAACCAATAGCGCTGACTTAATCAAAACACCCTCCAGAGAATATTCACTCACTTTATTTGCATATTAATTCATTTTGACATTCTGAATCAATGCAAATTTGCTTACCTATGGATTTCTGGCAAACGGCGGCATTCTAGAGATAGCCCGGACAAAAGTCTACCCGAAAGGGGAATTTTTATTATTATTTTACGCCACTGGGACAAATCATACGATTTAACAGGCAAAAAGATCAGCTAAGTTGGGTTGGAAAACGCTTGCGGAACAGAATGAGTGTAAAAAAGAATGAGAGCACACAAAAAAGTGGACCATTTGGTCAAAATTTACAATGAAGCAACAAAAACAGATGACTAAACTTATAAAAACAAGCCACTCATATTAATAATGATGATTTAAACGAAAAAATAAAAGGGCAATAAAATATTGCCCTATGTAATCAAGTAATTATGATTACCATAACCACATCACGAAGGGTAAATTAATCGTTATAAACTGCCTAAATCAAGCACATCTCGCATATCAAAAAGACCATTTAACTTAGATTTCAACCAAATTGCCGATCTCACTGCGCCATTGGCAAACGTCATACGACTGGATGCTTTATGTGTAATCTCGATACGCTCACCGATATCAGCGAACATTGCGGTATGTTCCCCTACGATATCGCCCGCACGTACTGTGGCAAAGCCGATAGAACCTGGCACACGCTCACCGGTATAGCCTTCACGGCTATAGACAGCGCATGTTTTGAGATCTTTACCCAGCGCCCCGGCAATCGCTTCTCCCATAGCCAGCGCGGTGCCTGACGGCGCATCCACTTTATGACGATGGTGAGCTTCAATAATCTCAATGTCGGTGTAATCCCCCATCACTTTCGCCGCTTTCTCGAGTAACTTCAGCATGACGTTAACGCCCACGCTAAAGTTTGCGGCAAAGACAATGCCAATATCCTGCGCCGCATCGTGAATAGCCTGTTTGCCCGCCTCATCAAAGCCGGTCGTCCCGATGACCATCCCTTTGCCATGCTGACGACAAAACGCCAGATGCGTCAACGTGCCTTCCGGGCGGGTAAAATCGATAAAAACATCGAAGTCATCTTTGATGGCCTCAAGACTGCTCTGCACGGTAACGCCCGTTTTACCGGCGCCCGCTAATTCACCGGCATCGCTTCCCAACAAGGAAGATCCTTCGCGCTCCAGCGCCGCACCAAGCTGTACGCCATCCATGCCGAGAGTGGCCTGAATCAACTGACGCCCCATGCGTCCTCCGGCTCCCGCGATGGCAACGCGGATTTGTGCATCATGCATAGCTATTCTCTTTTGTTAATTTTGCGTGAATCGTTTTCAGATTAACCAGCGCATCGCTGCACCGCCAGCCGAAAACATCGATAATTAGAATTTAATGATAAACAGGGAGAGATATCAGTAAAAGGCATGACGATCAGCAAAAACCGCATGACTCTCGCACCACCAACGCGGGGGGCAGAATAATACGTTTCGGCGGCTCATTATTGCCCTGAATCCGGCTATAGAGCAGCTCTCCCGCTTTACGACCAATCTCTTTTGCCGCCACCGAAACGGTGGTCAGCGCAGGCTGCACCAGCGCCGCTTCGGTAATATCATCGAAGCCCACCAGCGCAAAATCGCGTCCCGGTTCACGTCCCATTTTACGCAGCGCCTGCATCACCCCCAGCGCGACAATATCCTGATAGCAAACGGCGGCAGTAATCTGCGGATAACGCGACAATAGCGATTCTGCCACCTTCGCGCCATCAATCTGGCTGGCCTGCGCGGTGACAATCCAGTTCGGATTCGGGGAAATGCCGCTCTCCAGCAGCGTACTGGTAAAACCGCCAATACGCTGCGCCCGGGTACCGGAAGTCGGACTGCCGCCAATAAAGGCAATATTCTGATGCCCCATCTTTAGCAGATGCGTTGTCGCCATCTGGGTACCGAGGAAGTTATCAGTACCGACAAAATCAAAATCTGGATCGCTCAGCGGGCGCACCACCATGATGGCCGGGATATTACGTCTTTTCAGCGCTTCAAAAAATGAGGGCGGTGTTTCTCGCGCCGCACACAACACCATTCCACAGGCGCTATTACGCATCAGCGAATCAACAAATTTTTGCTGCCGTTCGCCCGACTCTTCGCTGTTAGCCAGAAACAGCAGCAAATCATGGCGCTCCATTTCATGGCTCAGACCCGCCGTCATCTCACCGTAAAACGGGTTAGTGATGTCATGCAGCAGCAGCCCAACCTGATTACTGCTGCGATTGCGTAAGTTGGCAGCGGTTTGGTTGTAAACATAGCCGGTGTCATCCAGCGCTTTCAGTACCCGGTCACGCGTCGCTTGCGAAATTCGCCCCCGGTTACGTAATACCATTGAGACAGTCGCCGTGGAGACCCCTGCCCGTTCAGCCACCTGCGCCAGCGTCACTGTTGTCATGATTCCTCCTGTTCATTCACTTCAGGTTAATCGAATAACCTAAAAATTGCATATTTCCCTGTGACTGCTCTCACATTAACACGCATTTCACTCGGTCTATTGCTGATTATGGCGGGTTAATCGCGTTAACCACACTATCAAAATAAGGTTAATCGATTAATCTTAACTTAGCGAATACGGAGAGAAAACATGCAAACGACCTATAATAAATTTCCTGAAGTTGCTATTCAGGGTTACGACGACCAGGCCTGGCAGGGCTGGGAGGCTACCGCTGCAGCGATTAACACCAGAATCGCGGGTTCATCCAGGACTGTCGTTGTCGTGGATTGTTATCCCGGCGTACGGCTGGCTGAACTGGAGCAACACCTGCTGCCGTTACTCAACGTCACGCTGGCACTTAACGTCGAATCCGCCCGCCGCGATGAGCAAGCACTGCACGACCTGCTGGCACGTAATCTTACTGATGACCGCGTATTCGGCGTCCTCTCCTGCCATCACCTCGATGAATTTTTTAATGCACAGAAACTGGATCTTCTCCGCCAGCAGATCGCGGCGATCGGCGAAGGTGTCATTGTCGTGTATGGGCCAGGCGCCGCATTAGCGCATCCGGGTGATGTGCTGATCTACGCCGATCTGCCACGTTGGGAAATTCAGCAACGCATGCGCCACGATGGTCTGGGAAACTGGGGGGCGAATAACCAGGATGAAGATATTCTTCGCCGCTATAAGCGTGCCTTTTTTATCGAATGGCGCGTCTTTGATCGTCATAAAACGCCGCTGCTCAAGCGAACCGATTTCCTGCTCGACACCACTGTAGAAAACGCCCCGACGCTGGTCAGCGGCGAGGCGCTGCGTGCCGGGCTGCAACACACGACCACCCGCCCCTTCCGCGTAGCCCCCTTCTTTGACCCCGGCGTCTGGGGTGGTCAGTGGATGAAACAACAATTCGATCTCGATCCCTCCGCGCCCAATTACGCATGGTGTTTTGATTGCGTGCCCGAGGAAAACAGCCTGTTACTGCGTTTTGGTCAGGTGCGGATCGAGATCCCCTCTCAGGATCTGGTGCTACTGCACCCCCGCTCGCTGCTCGGCGAAAAAGTACATGCGCGTTTCGGCGCGGAATTTCCGATCCGCTTTGATTTTCTCGACACCATTGGTGGGCAGAATCTGAGCTTACAGGTCCACCCGATTACCGAATATATCCAGCAACAGTTCGGTATGCATTACACGCAAGACGAGAGCTACTACATTCTCGAAGCGGAGCCGAATGCCGTGGTCTATCTGGGAACGAAAACAGGCACCCAGCCGCAGGCGATGCTGGATGACCTCCGCGCTGCCGGCCGCGGGGAAAAAGCGTTCGACGATACGCGTTTTGTTAATCAAATCCCGGCGCGTAAGCACGATCACTTTTTGATCCCCGCCGGAACAGTGCACTGTTCCGGTAGCGGTACGATGGTGCTGGAGATCAGCGCCACGCCGTATATTTTCACCTTTAAATTGTGGGACTGGGGCCGACTGGGCCTCGACGGGTTACCGCGACCTGTGCACCTCGATCACGGCGAGCAGGTGATCGACTGGCAGCGCGATACGCAGTGGGTCGAAGCAAATCTGGTGAACCGCATTGAACCCGTCGCCGAAGGCGAAGGCTGGCGGGAAGAGCGAACCGGGATGCATGAACGCGAGTTTATCGAAACCCGTCGCCACTGGTTTACCGAGCCGGTCATTCATCACACCCAGGGTGGCGTTAACGTATTGAACCTTGTCGAGGGCGCGCAAGCCGTCGTTGATAGTCCGAGTGGGGCATTTGAGCCCTTCACCGTTCACTATGCCGAGACCTTTATTATTCCTGCCGCGGTCGGTGAATACCGTATTTCACCGGCAGGGAAAGGCATTGGGCAGCAACTTGCCACTGTCAAAGCCTGGGTAAGAGGATAAGCGCATGATCAACGTTATTGTCGCCAGCCATGGCCCTCTCGCCGATGCTCTGCTCGCCAGCGGAAACATGGTTTACGGTGAATTACCGCATATTTTCACGGTGACCCTTGGCGAGCAGGCCGGCATCGAAGGCTTTAAGCTGGATTTTGCCAACACGCTGGAAAAAGCCGCACGCAACGCCGATGGCGTTCTGGTGTTATGCGACATGCAAAGTGGAACACCGTGGAACGTCGCCTGCCAGCATGCGTTTTCTCCCGAGACCACGCCCCCGGTCGCCGTCGTGGCCGGGGTGAATTTTCCCATGCTTTTGCAAAGTGAAGAGATAAGCCATTTCACCGACGTGCATGCCGCAGCCGAACAGCTGCTGGAAATGACCGTTCCGACGCTGATCAAAGCCGCCCAGGTTTTATCCGCTCAGTCAGATGATTTTTAAAGGAAACTGCTATGAGTATTTCTTTTGTTCGTATTGATGACCGCGTTATCCATGGGCAGCTCGTGACACGTTGGGCCAAAGAGCTGCCCTGCGATGGAATTGTCGCTATTGACGACGCCGTCGCGGCCGATCCCCTGCTCTCGTCGGTCATGAAGGGTGCCGTGCAGGACACCAAAGTCTGGCTGTTCGATACCGCAACCGCGATTGAAAAATTACCCAAAGTCATCGCCAGCGATAAACGTTATTTCGTTATCGGTAAATCGCCGCTCACCTTACAACGTATTGAAGAAGCCGGGGTCAGCCTGAAAAACGCGAACGGCAAAATCAACGTTGGCCCGATGAGCGCACGCGCCAATACCACCACCATCGGTCCGAATCAGTCGGTCAACACGGATGAAATCGCTGCGTTTGACTGGCTGGTGCAGCACGGGCATCACGTTGAGTTCCGCCTGGTGCCGGATGCCAGCTGCTACAGCTGGCAGGACGCCCGACAGAAGCTGAAATAAGGAGCGGATGATGATTATCGAAGCTACGTTAATTGGCATACTTTGCTATCTGGGTGCGCTGAGTAGTCCCTGGCTTCTGGGGCTGACCGGCGGCTGGTATCTGATCACCCGTCCGCTGGTGTCAGGGATGCTTGTCGGGTTGATCCTCGGCGATCTGAAAACCGGGATCATGATAGGCGTTGCGGTACAGGCAGTGTATATCGCGATGGTGACGCCGGGCGGCTCCATGCCCGCTGATCTCAATTTTGTTGCCTATCCCGCCATTGCACTGGGGATTTTGTCGGGAAAAGGCCCGGAAGTCGCCGTGGCGCTGGCAGCAACGATCGGCATCGCCGGTACCATTTTATTCAACGCCATGATGGTACTGAACTCCTTCTGGAACCACCGGGCTGATGTGGCGCTGGATCGTGGTGATGAACGCGGACTGTATCTGAACAGCGCTATCTGGCCCCAGGTTACCAACTTCATTTTACGTTTCGTCCCCACCTTTATCGCCGTCTATTTCGGTGCGCAGTACATCAGCGGTTTCATGGATAGCCTGCCGAAAATCGTCCTCTCGACGATGAACGTGCTGGGCGGCATTCTTCCCGCTGTCGGGATCGCCATCCTGCTTAAACAGATCATCAAAAACTACACCATGCTGATCTACTTTCTGGTCGGTTTCGTCTGCATCGTCTTTTTAAAGCTCAACATGGTCGCACTGGTGATCGTCGGCTCGCTGCTGGCACTTATCCATTACAACTACAAACCGGAACCGCCGCAGGCTGCAGGCGCGAAACCGACTGTCGATGATGAGGATGAATTCTGATGGAAGATCGTACTCTTACCCGTAAAGATCTGCGTCGCTGCTGGCGGGCGTGGATGATGCATAACCTTTCCTCAATGAGCTTTGAGCGCCTGGAATCCTTCGGCTTTTGCCTGAGCATGCTTCCGGTCGCGAAAAAGCTCTACCCGGATGCGGCTCAGCGTACCGAAATGCTGCGCCGTCACGCTTCGTTCTATAATACGGAGCCGCAGATCGGCGCGATTGTTAACGGTATGGCGCTGGGACTGGAAGAGAAAAAGGCCAACGGCGAGCCTATCGACGGTGAAACGATCAACACCCTGAAAGTGGGTCTGATGGGGCCCATTGCCGGGATCGGCGATTCGATGATCCCCGGCATGCTGATCCCGATTCTGCTCAGCATCGGTATGGCGCTGGCGGCGG
The DNA here is from genome assembly GCF_945906775.1 of Citrobacter sp. Marseille-Q6884. Classification (NCBI taxonomy): domain Bacteria; kingdom Pseudomonadati; phylum Pseudomonadota; class Gammaproteobacteria; order Enterobacterales; family Enterobacteriaceae; genus Citrobacter; species Citrobacter sp. Marseille-Q6884. The sequence goes on along the minus strand of NZ_CAMDRE010000001.1, from coordinate 1,827,751 downwards.
GCGGCAATATTCTTGGGCCGTTGTTTTACACCGTCGCCTGGCTGGCGATTATTCTGCCAGGCTCGTGGTTCCTGTTTCTGAAAGGCTACAAAATGGGCTCCGGCTCGGTGGAGATGCTGGTCAGCAGCAAATCAGCCCGCCTGCGCGAAGCCTTGTCGCTGCTGGGTGTTTTTGTGATGGGTGGCGTTGCGGCCAGCTACGTTAAGCTCGGCACCGGACTGGAATTCATCACCAAAGATGGCGTGAATATCCACGTTCAGCAAATGCTGGATGGCATCTTCCCGCAGTTGCTACCGTTGGTGGTGGTATTAGGGACGTGGTATTTGATGGCGAAACGCGGTGTATCGCCAGTGAAAGCGATGATACTGCTGTTAGTGCTGGCGGCACTTGGCGTCGCCAGTGGCCTGTTTGCAGGTTAATCTTTCTGGATGTGAAACACCGGGGCGCTAAGCCCCGGTTTTGTTTTAGGGGTGGAAGTTGCGCCACAAATCTGCCGTTTTATCCGGGCGGGAGATAAACTGAAAGCGCGCAGGATCGTCAATAAACTGCTGGTAAATCGGGTCTGATGTTATCCCGAACTCCGTATACTGACGGGGAGTGACCGCCTGTAATCGTCCCGGAACATAGTGTTGGTTGTGCTGCCAGACAATGTGCTTATCCTGCAATAGCGGATACCACGCCAGCCCTTTATGCGCCCGCACGGCTTCGTATTCAAAACCATATTCACGGTCACACCAGGCACCAAAAGTCAGGGGGACATCCGGGTTCGCGGATATCGTGGCATGTCCCCATCCCGGCGGCACCAGCACTTTCTCGCCGGGTCCGGCAATCACCGCAAAGCAGCGGCCCGGATCGTCCTCGACATACTCCTGCATATAGATAATCGCGTTGCCCTGCCAGATTTCATAGAGTTCTGGCGGCGACCAGCCGCTATGCTGGCTAATACGATGGATATGTCCCTGGCTGCGAATCGGCTCTTCTCCCAGACGCCCCGCAGCGTAGGTCACCACGCCAAAGAGCAGCATACGCTTTTGCAGCTCTTCGCGATCCTGCATCCGCGCCACATCCATGGCGATCGCATACACCTCCTGTGGTCCATCGCAGCACGGGTCACGTAGGGAGGCTCGAATCTGGTCGAGATGACGGATTTCGGGCATCGGCCCGGTCACCTCTTCACCATAGCCAAAACCCAGCGGCTGATGATGAATTGTCATATCCAGGCCGTATGGACAGGCAGAGTCAGCCATTTTTTGCCTCCTTCACCTGAACGCTCTGATTCTCTTCAATTACCCGCAGCGAGAAGCCGTTTGCCAGCGCCGCATAATCGTGACCGGCAACAGCAGGCCACACCGCCAGCGCGGAAAGCACGTCGTCACCGGTATTAATGAGTCGGTGGGCAGTAAAGCCAGGGATGATGTGAACCGAGCCGGCAAAAACGCGTTCCAGTCGCGCTTCACCTTGCTCGTTTTGCAGCAACAGTAAACCGCTCCCGCGCAGTCCGAAATAGACTTCGCCCTGCTCGCGGCGGTTATGGAAATGTCCGCGCGTCATGAAATACTCATGACCGATTTTGCCGGGGTAAAGATGAGTTACGCCAGTGTAGAGTTCTCCCTCAGCGGGTGAGGTGGCCAGCATCTCAACATCATACACGATGAGATCGTCAGGCATTTTTTGCCGCGCCTGTTCATCAACAAAAATGCCAGCAAGATCCTGGATTCGCGTTGATTTACGTAACAGTGGACCTTCGGATAAGGCTCCGCTAGCCCATGCCACCTGCGGCGGCTGGATAAAAATAGGATTCATATGTGTCTCCGGCCCGAGGAGAACAACATCATCAGAATAGCAGATTAATCGATTAACCTGCTATTCCTGTCAACACATTGTGGATCGCATCACACTCCTCAGGGAGCCAGTGCCAGGACCTGCGCGACCCACTGCTGGAAGCCCTCCACGTTCAATGTCAACGCCACCTGCGCGTTCGCCGGCTGACCTAATCGCCCTTCGATATCCACCACCGTCGTACCGGAGGTGTATTTACCCTGAGTTTCAACCGCCACAAAGCAGGGCTGGAGCGTAAACAAGTCCGGGCGCACCAGCCAGGCAATCGCGCAGAGATCGTGCATACGCAACCCGGTATTCATGCTGCCGCTGCGATAATGGCTGAACAGCGCATGCAGCATTTTTCCGGTCTGATTAAGTTGGGGTAATGTCGCCAGATATTCCGGCGCGAGCATGGCCTGGTTGGTGACATCCAGCCCGCACATGACGATCTCCAGACCACTCTGGAACACCTTCGCCGCCGCTTCAGGATCGATAGCAATATTAAACTCCGCATTTGGCGTAAAGTTACCGCGCCCTGCAGAGCCGCCCATTATCACCAGGCGATGTATGTTGAATATGCATTCAGGATAATGCGTCAGCAGCAGCGCAATGTTTGTCAACGGGCCAATAGCCACCAGCGTAACGGGCTGCGGAGCATGCATCAGCGCATCACGAATAGCCTGAAAAGCGGGTTTTGCCAGAGGCTGGCGGTTGTGTTCGACAAATTCATACCCTTCCATACCAGACTCACCGTGTACGGAAGCCGCATCGCGCAGCGGTCGCACCAGCGGCATGGATGCCCCCTGCGCCAGTGGAATATCCGCATTCCAGAAGTGCAGCAATTGCAGCGCATTACGGGTGGTTTTTTCCACCGAAACGTTGCCTGCTACCGTGGTCATCAGTTGCAGATCCAGCTCGGGGGCAAACAGCGCAGCAGCAATGGCAGCGGCATCATCAATGCCAGGATCGGTATCAAGAATGATCGGTAAGCGCATGGTTTCTCCAAAAAAAATGCCAGACGTTAAGTCTGGCATCTTCTCATAATCGTTACGTGAAAGACTTACTCTACTTCACGAACATCCACACGTAGCTCTTTAGGTACTTCGAAAACAATGTTCTCTTCACGGCCTTCCAGCGGAATAGCCTCCCCACCGCCAAGCTCCTGCAGACGAGCAATCACGTTTTGCACCAGGATATCCGGCGCCGAGGCTCCAGCCGTCACGCCTACGCACTTAGCGTCTTTCACCCACGCTTCCTGGATGTCGGTCGCATCGTCAATCAAATACGCCGCTTTCCCCATACGCTGCGCCAGTTCAGCCAGACGGTTAGAGTTAGAGGAGTTTTTCGAGCCGACCACCAGCACCACATCCGCTTGTTCCGCCAGCGCACGTACCGCTTCCTGGCGGTTTGTGGTGGCATAGCAGATATCATCTTTACGCGGCCCGACGATTTTCGGGAAGCGTTGGCGCAAGGCATCAATCACATCAGAGGTGTCATCAACGGAGAGCGTGGTTTGCGTCATGAAGGAGAGTTTGCCTTCATTTTTAACCTGAAGCGACAGGACGTCTTCCGGTGATTCAACCAGATACATCCCCCCTTCCGGGTTGCTGTACTGCCCCATCGTGCCTTCCACTTCCGGGTGCCCGGCGTGACCAATCAGGATGGATTCTTCACCCCGACGGCTGGCACGTGCAACTTCCATATGCACTTTTGTCACCAGCGGACAGGTCGCATCAAATACCGTGAGATCGCGACCTTTCGCTTCGTTACGTACTGCCTGAGACACGCCGTGGGCAGAGAAAATCAGGATCGCGCCGTCCGGTACTTCACTGATTTGCTCGATAAAAATAGCGCCGCGCTCACGCAGGCTATCCACCACGTAGCGGTTATGTACCACTTCATGACGGACATAAATCGGTGCGCCGTAAATAGCCAGCGCGTTTTCCACAATGCTGATAGCGCGGTCTACACCTGCGCAAAAACCGCGCGGGTTGGCCAACAGGATCTGCATTTTACGCCTCCAGTGCCGGTTCGACTTCCAGCACTTCAATATCAAAATGAACGGTATGCCCGGCGAGCGGATGGTTGAAGTCAACCGTGATCGAATCACCGTTGATTTCGCGGATCACACCAGGCATCTCACTGCCGTCCATTGCGGTAAAAAGCATAATCGCGCCAATTTCTGGCTCGCCCGCGTCCATAAATTCCCGACGCGAGAAATACTGAATTAAGTCCGGGCTTGGCACGCCAAAAGCGGCATCCGGCTCCAGAGCAAAAGTGGTTTTATCGCCCTCTTTTAACCCCAGCAGGTGTTGTTCCAGTCCTTCAGACAGAGAACCGTCGCCCAAGCGAAACAGCGCAGGCTTGCCGTTATTGCGGGTTGACTCTGCGGTGGAGCCATCGTCGAGCTTTAAGGTGAAGTGCACCAGCACTCCACTGTTACTCTGTACTGATTTAGACATGCAGGTTTGCTCTTTAAAATTGCTGCCGCCTGTTTGCCCGGCAGCGTTACGCTTACCGGGCCGACAAGACGCGCGATAAATTGTAGGCCGGATTAGCATAGCGCCATCCGGCATTTTTTATGCAGCTTTTTTCTCTTTCGACGGTAAGAAGCCTTCGAGAACAATCAACGCCGCGCCGATACAAATCGCCGTATCGGCAAGGTTGAATGTGGCGAAATGCCAGTCACCGACATAAAAGTCAATCATATCAACTACGAAGCCGTGCCACAGGCGGTCAAACAGGTTACCCAGGGCACCGCCAATGATTAACGCATAGGCGATGTTATTCAGCTTCTGCGTCGCCTTCGAGCGATACATCATCACCATCAGGATGACGCAAATGCCAATCGCGATGCCGGCAAAGAACCAACGCTGCCAGCCACCGCTGTCAGCCAGGAAACTAAACGCAGCACCATAGTTACGCGCATAGTGCAGATTGAGCGACGGGAACAGCGATACGGTATCCCCCAGAGCAAAGTTCTGGAGGATCAGGTATTTGCTGCCCAAATCGATAATCAGCACGACTACCACCAGCCACAGCCAGCGTAGCCCTGTTGAACAAAGAGGCTTACTCATCAGGCAAACTTACGTTTTTCGCCATCACCGGCGATGTTGCTGACACAGCGTCCGCAGATTTCTGCGTGTTCCGCCACCTGGCCAACGTCGGTGGTGTAATGCCAGCAACGCGGGCACTTCTCACCTTCGGCTTTGCTCAGTACGATTTTCAGACCTTTGAGCAATTCGCTCTGCTGAGCATCAGCAGGCGCTTGCGCATAATCGGCAACTGTCGCACCAGAGGTCAACAGGACGAATCGTAATTCTTCGCCCAGCGCGGTCAGCTTCGCAGCCAGTTCAGGTTCAGCATACAGAGTGACTGCCGCTTCCAGAGAACCACCCACTTTCTTATCCGCACGTGCCTGCTCGATGACCTTGTTGACTTCACCGCGCACTTTCAGCAGTTCATCCCAGAAAGTGTCGTTCATCGCTTCGGTTTCACCTAAGCCAAACAGACCGTCATACCATTCACCGGTGAAGACGTATTTTTCACGCTCGCCCGGCAGGTAACCCCAGATTTCATCTGCGGTGAAGGACATGATCGGCGCCATCCAACGAACCAGCGCTTCTGCAATATGGAACAGTGCGGTCTGGCAGCTACGACGCGCCACGCTATCCGCTTTCGCGGTGTACTGACGGTCTTTGATGATGTCGAGATAGAACGAGCCCATTTCTACGGAGCAGAAGCGCATCAGACGCTGCACCACTTCGTGGAAGTCATAAGCTTCATAGGCTTTGAGGATCTCTTCCTGCGCCGCTTGCGCACAACCCACGGCCCAGCGATCCAGTACCACCATCTCTTCCGGTTTCACCATGTCTTTTACCGGATCAAACCCGTTCAGGTTTGCCAGCAGGAAGCGCGCGGTGTTACGGATACGACGATAGCTGTCGGCAGCACGTTTCAGAATTTCGTCAGAAACGGCCATTTCACCGGTGTAGTCGGTTGAAGCCACCCATAGACGCAGAATATCCGCGCCCAGTTTGTTCATCACATCCTGTGGGCTCACCGTGTTACCGATGGACTTGGACATCTTGCGACCCTGACCATCTACGGTGAAACCGTGAGTCAGTACCTGACGGTATGGCGCTTTGCCTTTCATCGCCGTGGAGATCATCAGAGAAGACATGAACCAGCCACGGTGCTGGTCAGAACCTTCCAGATACATATCCGCCGCATGCCCTGCAAATTCAGGACGCACATCGACGACAGAGGAGTGGGTAGAACCAGAGTCAAACCATACGTCCAGGGTATCCGGTACTTTCACGTACTGGTCAGCTTCGTCGCCGAGGATATCTTTTGGATCAAGATCCCACCACGCCTGGATACCATCCACTTCAACGCGTTTTGCCACTTCTTCCATCAGTTCGATAGCGCGCGGGTGCAGCTCTTCGGTGTCTTTGTGGACAAATAGCGACATTGGCACGCCCCACGTACGCTGACGGGAGATACACCAGTCAGGACGGTTGGCTACCATTGATTCAATACGTGCCTGACCCCAGTCAGGGATCCACTGTACGCCTTTGATCTCTTTCAGCGACTGCGCGCGCAGACCTTTCTGATCCATGCTCACGAACCACTGTGGGGTCGCACGGAAGATGATCGGTGATTTATGACGCCAGCAGCATGGGTAACTGTGCTGCATTTTTTCTACGTGCAGCAGTGCGCCTTTTTCGGTCAGTAACGCAACGACAATATCGTTGGCTTTAAATACATTAACGCCATCCAGAGTAGGGTATGTACCCGGAAGATAAGTGCCATCCGGGCCTACTGGGTTGGCGACTTCCAGACCATATTTCTGACCGATAACGTAGTCATCCGGGCCATGGCCTGGCGCAGTATGCACCGCACCGGTACCGGCATCCAGCGTCACGTGATCGCCCAGGATAGCCGGAACATCAAAGCCCATAAACGGATGGGTGAAGCGTAACAGTTCCAGCTCCGCACCTTTTACCGTGCCGAGGATGCTGTATTCAGCCGCGCCAATACGCTGCATGACGCTTTCAACCAGGTCTTTAGCCAGAATTACAGCCTGACCGTCAATCTGCACCAGCGCATAGTCAAAATCAGGCGCCAGGGAGATCGCGCGGTTAGCCGGCAGCGTCCACGGTGTCGTGGTCCAGATAACCAGAGAGACTGGGCCATTCAGGTTGGCAACGCCAAACTTCGCTTTTACCGCTTCCGGATCGGCAGCATGGAACGCCACGTCGATGGACGGAGAGGTTTTGTCGTAATACTCAACCTCCGCTTCCGCCAACGCGGAACGGCAGTCTACGCACCAGTGTACCGGCTTCGCCCCTTTGTGCAGGTGGCCGTTACCGATGATTTTACCCAGTGCACGAATGATGTTGGCTTCGGTTTTGAAGTCCATGGTCAGGTACGGATGGGACCAGTCGCCCAGCACGCCCAGACGGATAAAATCTTTACGCTGCCCGTCGACCTGCGTCGCGGCATATTCACGGCACTTGGCACGGAACTCCGCTGCGGTGAACTTCTCGCCCGGCTTACCGAATTCCTGCTCCACTTTCAGCTCAATAGGCAGACCGTGGCAGTCCCAGCCCGGAACGTAAGGCGAGTCATAGCCCGTGAGTCCTTTGGACTTCACGATAATGTCTTTCAGAATCTTGTTAACGGAGTGACCAATATGAATGCTGCCATTCGCATAAGGAGGGCCATCATGCAGAATGAAGGTTTTTTTGCCTTTTTTAGCCGCACGAATGATGCCGTACAGGTCATCATCAGTCCAACGCGCCAGCATTCCCGGTTCACGCTTGGCGAGATCGCCGCGCATCGGGAACCCTGTTTCCGGCAAATTCAGGGTTGATTTATAGTCACTCATCAGATTCTCGGTTCCGTATTTAAAACTCGTATAGGCGTTAAGCCGGTTTTGATAGCCCAAAAAACTCGCGGGCAGTTAACTCATCACGCGCAATCTGCGCTTTTAGTTCATCCAGCGAAGCAAATCGCTGTTCATTGCGTATTTTTTTACGCAGCACTACATCTATATGGCGACCGTAGAGGTCCATTGCAACGTCCAGTAGATGGACTTCCAGCTGCTGGCGTACGCCTGCCACCGTCGGGCGGGTACCGATATTAGCGACGCCGGGGAAAGGCGATTCGCCCAGTCCCATCACTTCAACCGCATATACCCCTTTCACTGGCGAGACCTGACGACGAAGCGGTAAGTTTGCCGTCGGGAAACCGATGGTTCGCCCTAACTCGTCACCGTGAACAACCCGTCCCGAGATGGTAAAGGGATGTCCAAGTAAGCTTTCAGCCAGTTGCAGGTTATCGTCTGCCAGCGCCTGGCGCACCGCAGTACTGCTAATACGCACGCCACCTTCACAAAAGGTCTGAGTACTGGTGATATCAAAACCATACTCAGCACCGGCTTCCTGTAATAACAAGAAATCGCCTTCGCGACCAGCACCAAAGCGGAAATCATCGCCAACGGCCAGAAATTGTACGCCAAGGCGCTTAACCAACAAATCGCTGATAAAGTTCTGTGCCGTTAACGCGGCAAAGCGTCGGTCAAAACGCACACACAGCACGTAGTCAACGCCGCATTCCGCCAGATAACGCAGTTTTTCCCGTAAGCGAGTCAGACGCGCCGGAGATTTATCCGTCGCAAACAGCTCCAGTGGCTGTGGCTCGAAAATCATTACCATGACCGGTAGCCCCCGCTTGCGCCCTTCTTCCTGCAAGCCCTGCAGTAGCGCACGGTGGCCACGATGGACGCCATCGAAATTACCAATAGTCAGCACACACCCATGCGGGGCCTGACTGAGATTATGTATGCCTCGTATCAGCTTCATGTCTGGCTCAAAACAGTGAAAATCGTGAAAGTATACCCTGTACCGCGGTCAAGGTTAACCGGCGATTGACCCCGCGAAACAGAAAGAAGATTGTTTTCATTGTTATGAAACAATTTGATGCCCCGCACGGGCAAACCAATTCAACTTTTCTCGTGGAAAAGCTGTATTCACAGCACGCAAGCTGGTAGAATCCTGCGCCATCAATACGCAACGAGTGCTGCAATTTAAACGGCGCTTATTTGCACAAATCCATTGACAAAAGAAGGCTAAAAGGGCATATTCCTCGGCCTTTGAATTGTCCATATAGAACACATTTGGGAGTTGGACCTTGGCTAATATCAAATCAGCTAAGAAGCGCGCCGTTCAGTCTGAAAAGGCTCGTAAGCACAACGCAAGCCGTCGCTCTATGATGCGTACTTTCATCAAGAAAGTATACGCAGCTATCGAAGCTGGCGACAAAGCTACTGCACTGAAAGCATTTAACGAAATGCAACCAATCGTGGACCGTCAGGCTGCTAAAGGTCTGATCCACAAAAACAAAGCTGCACGTCATAAAGCAAACCTGACTGCACAGATCAACAAACTGGCTTAATCGCCTGTCTGTTGTTGCTTTGTGAAAAACCCGCGCAAGCGGGTTTTTTTATGTCTGCTTATTTGCTCACTGGCGTAAAAAGCGCCGAATAGTTTGCATTGCAAATACGCTGTACGGCCGGATGCTGAATCATCCTTTCTGCAAAGATGGCATGGTACTCCTCCATCACATTCTCCACGCGTCCAATCTCAATAATCGAATCATCGGCATAGAAGTTATTGGAATAGAGCGTAGGGGCCACGAAGATGGCATTATGCGTGGCACCAAAGGCTTTCATCAGCGCGGCATCATCAAACTCCCCAAGGATCTCAACGTTCAGCCCCTGAGAGTTAATCCAGTTCAGCAGTTTGCGCCCAAGCATGGAGCGACGACCAGGGATCAGCAACCGACGTTCCTCAAGACATGCCGGGAACGGCTTCTCAGGTAGCGGATTCGTGCACCAGAAGCTCACGCAACACTCGCCAATTTTCACCGAGAACAACCCTTCCTGCTGCGTCGAATCGATCGGGCAGTCCGAGATAATCATATCCAGCTTGTGCTGGCTGAGCTGCTCCAGCAACATCTCGTGTGTGGATTCGAAGCAGCGCAGGTGGATTTGTTCGTCTTTAACCACAGCAGCATCCAGCACGCTGCTGACCAGTTGTTTAGACAACGCATCCGCCACGCCAACATCGAACAGCAAATTGGACTCTTTGCGGTAGTTCACGATATCCAGCATTTCCTGGCTCAGCGTGAACATTTTATCCGCATAACGAAACACTAACTCGCCCAACTCGCTGGGCTCCAGCCCACGCCCTTTACGCTTGAATAATTTTCCCTGTAAGCGCTCCTCCAGCGCTTTAATCTGTCCGGTAATGGTTTGCGGTGTCAGATAAAGCGCTTCCGCTGCGCCAACCACCGACCCTTCCTTGTACACATGCCAGAAGTAATACAGGTGGTTGTAATTAATATGAGACATACTCTCTCCCTGAAAATTGTCACAAACGGGTCAGCCCATCAGGCTGACGTATTCAAGCGGGTGCGTAACCAGCTATAACCGATAACCGCCGACAACAAGGAACCAATCAGAATCCCCAGTTTCGCCCAGTTAATCAACTCGGGATCAACGTTGCCAAACGCCAGGCTGGCAATGAAGATCGACATCGTGAAGCCAATACCACACAGAATCCCGACGGCCATGATTTGCTGGAAATTAGTACCTTCAGGCAGTTGCGCCAATTTAAGGCGTAGCGCCAGCCAGCAGAACAGGCTGATCCCCAATGGCTTACCGATCAGCAGACCTGCAATGATCCCCAGCGGTAACACTGACGTCAGACCATCAATCGTCACGCCCTGCAGTGAGACTCCCGCATTCGCGAAGGCAAAAAGCGGCAGGATCAGGTATGCCACCCACGGATGCAGAACATGCTCCAGACGCTTCGCTGGCGAACGTCCATGTTTTTCCTTCAACGGTATAAAGAAGCCCACAATCACGCCAGCCAGCGTCGCATGAACCCCAGACTTCAACACCGCCGTCCAGAGCACAACGCCAACCAGAATATAAATGCCCGTGCGTCTGACACCACACAGATTCAGCGCTGCCAGAATGAAAATAGCCAACGCGGCAACGCCCAGTGAAAGCAGTGAAAGATCGCTGGTATAGAAAAGCGCAATGATCACAATCGCGCCGAGATCGTCGATAATCGCCAGCGCCATCAGGAAGATTTTCAACGCCAGCGGGACACGGCTGCCCAGTAACGCCAAAACACCTAACGCAAATGCAATATCCGTTGCAGCCGGAATAGCCCATCCTTCACGAGTGATAGGATCAGCATAGTTAAATGCCAGATAAAGCAATGCCGGGACAATCATTCCACCTATTGCCGCGATGATCGGAAACGCCGCCTGGCGCAGACTGGCAAGCGACCCTTGCATCAGCTCACGTTTCACTTCCAGACCAATCAGCAGAAAAAACACCGCCATTAAGGCGTCGTTGATCCACAGCAGCATATTCTTGTTGATCTCAAGCGCGCCAACCCGCAGTTGAACGGGGGTTTCCAGAAAGGCGTGGTACCATCCACTGGTTACGCCCGTATTGGCCATCAACATAGCAACTACCGCAGCGATGATTAGAATAATGCCCCCCGAGGCGTCGCTACTAAAAAAACGATGTAGATGTTTCACTTTTATTCTCTCTATTGGGTGAATACTTCGTAATTACTATCTTACTCCGCATAACTCATCGTTAATATTAGATTATTCATGATGAATTACTCGATTTTACCGAAATGAAGTTTCAGTCGTAATCAAGTTAATCGCAGCGAGTGATTGCCAATAGAGGGAGACGCGATTCTGCGCTCAGATCGCCAAACATGGACGGGAAGTCAAAAAAGAAAAGCCTGAAATCTTGCGACTTCAGGCTTTTTATCAGATTAAGGGGCGTAAATTAACGCGTCAGATCGTCAAAGAATTTCTTCACGCCGTCGAAAAAGCTTTTGGAACGTGGGCTGTTTTTCTCGCCAGTCGGTCCGCCAAAGCTTTCCTGCAGTTCTTTCAGCAGTTGTTTCTGCTTGTCGTTCAGGCCAACCGGGGTTTCCACCACCACGCGGCACAGCAGGTCACCCTGAGCACCACCGCGGACTGATTTCACGCCCTTACCGCGCATACGGAACAGCTTGCCCGTCTGGGTTTCACCTGGGACTTTCAGGTTTACGCGGCCATCCAGCGTCGGTACTTCAATTTCACCGCCCAGCGCTGCCATGGCAAAGTTGATCGGCACTTCGCAGTACAGGTTGTTACCTTCACGCTCAAAAATAGCGTGCTGCTTCACCTGCACCTGAACGTACAAATCCCCTGCCGGTGCGCCGTGTTCGCCTGCTTCGCCTTCGCCTGATAAACGAATACGATCGCCGGTATCCACGCCTGCCGGGATTTTCACGGACAACGTTTTGGTCTTCTCAACACGACCATGACCGTGGCACTTGTTGCACGGATCTTTGATCAGCGTACCGCGACCCTGACAGTGCGGACAGGTCTGCTGCACGGCAAAAAAGCCCTGACGCATCTGCACCTGGCCGGAACCGTGACAGGTTGGACATGTCTGCGGCTTAGTCCCTGATTTCGCACCGCTGCCGCGGCAAACGTCACACTCTTCCAACGTAGGAATACGGATCTCTTTGGTGACGCCACGCACGGCTTCTTCCAGAGTGAGATCCATGTTGTAACGTAAATCAGCACCACGTGAGGCTCGCTGACGGCCGCGACCGCCGCCAAAAATATCGCCAAACACGTCACCAAAGATATCGCTGAAGTCAGCCCCGCCGCCAAAACCGCCGCCGCCCATACCGCCTTGCTCAAACGCCGCATGGCCGTACTGATCGTAAGCCGCACGTTTTTGCGCATCGGTCAGGATCTCGTAGGCTTCTTTGATCTCTTTGAATTTAGCTTCGGCCTCTTTGTCACCCTGGTTACGGTCCGGGTGAAATTTCATGGCCAGGCGCTTGTAGGCCTTTTTGATTTCACGCTCTTCCGCTGTTTTGGAAACGCCTAAAATCTCATAATAGTCTTGCTTAGCCATCTCTTTTTATCTGCCCTTAACATGCATGAACGGGCGGAGAGGAAACCTCTTCGCCCGTGCCAGTATTTTACCCGTTCAAAGGGCGATTATTTTTTGTCTTTCACTTCTTCAAACTCAGCGTCGACAACATCGTCATCTTTCGCGTTGTTTGCGGAAGCATCAGCGCCACCAGCCTGCTGCTGTGCATGTTGCTGCTGAGCGATTTCCATCAGTTTCTGGGAAACCTGCGCCAGTGCCTGCATTTTCGCTTCGATGTCTGCTTTGTCTTCACCTTTCAAAGATGTTTCCAGTGCAGTCAGAGCAGATTCGATAGCCGTTTTGTCGTCAGCCGGCAGTTTGTCGCCTGCTTCTTCAACCTGCTTACGCGTGCTGTGCAGCAGATGGTCACCCTGGTTGCGAGTCTGAACCAGTTCTTCGAACTTACGGTCAGATTCAGCGTTCGCTTCTGCTTCGCGAACCATTTTCTGAATTTCTTCTTCATTCAGACCAGAAGAAGCCTTGATGGTGATCTTCTGCTCTTTACCGCTGTTTTTGTCTTTCGCGGAAACGTGCAGGATACCGTCAGCATCGATATCGAAGGTCACTTCGATCTGTGGCATACCGCGCGGTGCCGGGCTGATACCATCCAGGTTAAACTGACCCAGATCTTTGTTATCAGCGGCACGTTTACGTTCACCCTGCAGCACGTGGATGGTTACCGCAGACTGATTGTCCTCAGCGGTAGAGAACACCTGGCTGTGCTTGGTCGGGATGGTGGTGTTTTTCGCGATCAGCGGAGTCATCACGCCGCCCATGGTTTCGATACCCAGAGACAACGGGGTAACGTCCAGCAGCAGTACGTCTTTCACATCACCGGTCAATACACCACCCTGAACGGCAGCACCGATTGCTACAGCTTCGTCCGGGTTAACGTCTTTACGCGGTTCTTTACCGAAGAACTCAGCCACTTTCTTCTGCACCATCGGCATACGCGTCTGACCACCAACCAGGATGACATCCTGAACATCGGAAACAGACAGACCAGCATCCTGCAGAGCAACTTTCAGCGGCTCGATAGAACGGTTCACCAGGTCTTCTACCAGGCTTTCCAGTTTCGCACGGGTCACTTTGATGTTCATGTGTTTCGGACCGGTGGCATCTGCAGTGATGTACGGCAGGTTCACGTCGGTCTGCTGCGCAGAAGACAGCTCAATTTTCGCTTTTTCTGCAGCTTCTTTCAGGCGCTGCATTGCCAGCGGGTCGTTACGCAGGTCAATGCCCTGATCTTTCTTAAATTCGTCAACCAGATAGTTGATCATACGGCTGTCGAAGTCTTCACCACCCAGGTGGGTATCACCGTTGGTTGCCAGAACTTCGAAGGTTTTTTCGCCGTCAACTTCGTCGATTTCGATAATAGAGATATCGAAAGTACCACCACCGAGGTCATATACCGCGATAGTACGGTTGCCGACTTCTTTATCCAGACCGTAAGCCAGCGCAGCTGCGGTTGGTTCGTTGATGATACGTTTGACTTCCAGACCTGCGATACGGCCAGCATCTTTGGTTGCCTGACGCTGTGCATCGTTAAAGTATGCAGGTACGGTGATAACCGCTTCAGTTACCGGCTCGCCCAGGTAATCTTCAGCCGTTTTCTTCATTTTTTTCAGCACTTCAGCAGAAATCTGCGGCGGTGCCATTTTCTGACCTTTTACGTCAATCCATGCATCACCGTTATCAGCACCGATGATTTTGTACGGCATGATGGCTTCATCACGCTGCACTTCTTCGTCCTGGAAGCGGCGGCCAATCAGGCGTTTAATCGCAAACAGGGTGTTTTGCGGGTTTGTCACTGCCTGACGTTTAGCCGGCTGACCAACCAGAGTTTCACCATCCTGGGTATAGGCAATGATAGAAGGCGTGGTGCGATCGCCCTCGGCGTTCTCCAGCACACGTGCTTGAGTTCCATCCATAATCGCTACACAAGAGTTGGTAGTACCCAGGTCGATACCAATAATTTTACCCATCTAAACGTCTCCACTAAAAATTCGGTCATCATGTGGTTGTGAATCTGTAATAAGGGCGAAACGTGCGGTTTCAACTACCCTGAATCGTTTTTTTTCAGACTCACCACTGCGGTTGTCTACAAGATGGGGTCGTAACCCACGTCATCAAGGGGGGCATGAAAATTTTTTTTAGCATAATGACAATAAAACGAGAGAAAAGAGGTGGAAAAGCCGGGTAGTAAGGCACCACCGACAATAATTAATTCACACTGCCGATGAATAATCACAAAACATTCATCGCAAAATTGTAATAAAAAGAAAAGATTACAGGAATGAATCGTTTTTCTGGCAGCAGTACTATGATCGCAGAAATCCCCCTTTTGCTCCCTTCAAAGAGAAATTCCATGAAATCCGTTTTATCGCTTTCCGCCAGTCTGCTTTTGGGTCTTTTACTCAGCAGTACGGCACAGGCTAACGATCATAAAGTGCTGGGTGTGGTTGCCATGCCCAGAAATGAAACCAACGATCTCACGCTCAGAATTCCCGTTTGTCGTGTCGTGAAGCGTATTCAGCTCACGGCAGATCGTGGTGATATCCAACTGAGCGGGGCCTCCATTTATTTCAAAGCCATACGCAGCGCCAGCCAGAGCTTAAACGTCCCCTCTGTAATCCGCGAGGGACAAACCACCGGCTGGATCAACATCAACAGTGACAACGATAATAAGCGCTGCGCATCCAAAATTACCTTCTCTGGCCATACCATTAACTCCTCTGATATGGCGACATTAAAAGTCACTGGAGATGATTAATTTTCTTTTCCGTTATTAAAAACGTGCAAAAGTCTCTGAACGTGAAGAGTGACGGCCAATCGCCGGATTACGCTCAATGATGACGCCCCCACAAACGTGATACCCATCACAGGGGAAAATATTTCATTTTCCCCTCGTAAGATCATAGACAGGCCCTTCTCCCCTGATTATCATGCCGCGCCCCGAAGTCCATGACCGTTATTCGGGGAAACTATTTCACCATTCAATCAATGATGATTTTGAGGAATTATGGGCAACACTAAGTTGGCTAATCCGGCACCGCTGGGCCTGATGGGCTTTGGCATGACCACCATTCTGCTTAACCTGCACAACGCGGGTTTCTTCGCCTTTGACGTTATTATTCTGGCGATGGGAATTTTCTACGGCGGTATCGCGCAAATTTTTGCCGGCCTGCTGGAATATAAAAAAGGCAACACCTTCGGTTTGACCGCCTTCACCTCTTACGGCTCATTCTGGCTGACGCTGGTCGCCATTCTGATCATGCCGAAAATGGGTCTGGCGGATGCAACCAATGGTCCGTTCCTGGGCGTGTATCTGGGTCTGTGGGGCGTGTTCACACTGTTCATGTTCTTCGGTACGCTGAAAGCAGCTCGCGCGTTGCAGTTTGTCTTCCTGAGCCTGACAGTGCTGTTCGCGCTGCTGGCAGTTGGCAACATTGCAGGTAACGAAGCCATTATCCACATTGCTGGCTGGGTTGGCTTAGTGTGTGGCGCCAGCGCCATTTACCTGGCGATGGGTGAAGTGCTGAACGAACAGTTTGGCCGCACCATCCTGCCGATTGGTGAAGCACATCACTAATCATCTGTTATCCCCCCTTCTGGGGGGATATCTCTTACGAACGCTGTAATGCTCCCTGAACGTCCGTATCGCGATGATAAATATCCTGTCGCAGCCAAATGCCCAATCCTAACCCCACCAGCGATAACGCCAGTACATACCAGGCCGGTGCCATCGGGGACACGCTCATCAGCATCGTGACGGCAATCGGCGTCAGACCGCCAAAAATGGCATACGCGACATTGTAGGAAAACGAGATCCCCGTAAAGCGGACCTCCGCCGGAAACGCCCGAACCATCACATAAGGCACCGCGCCAACCACACCCACACACAGCCCTACCAGACCGTATAAAAGGAACAGTTGCTCAGGGTGGCTGCCGGTCAGGTGATAGAACATCCAGCTGGAACAGGCCAGCAACAGGCTACCCACGATAAAGGTTTTGCTGGCGCCCACTTTGTCGATGATTAACCCGGCCAGCAGACACCCCATACACAGCATAATCGTGGCAACACTGTTAGCCTGCAGCGTCATCGCCGGAGCAAAGCCATACTGCTTTTGCAGCCAGACGGGGGACATCAGGATCACCACCACAATGCCAGCCGAGAGCAGCCAGGTCAGCAGCATCGAAATGACGACCGCTTTTTTATGCTTGCTGACGACCGACTTCACCGGCAGCTCTTGCGCCAGTGTTTTACGCTGCTGCATCTCAAGAAAGATTGGCGTTTCCTGTAGCCAACGGCGCAGGTACATAGCAACCAGCCCAAACGCGCCGCCCAATAAGAAGGGGATACGCCAGCCATAATCATGCACCGCCTGTTGCGTCATGCTGGTATTGACCAGCGTCGCCACCACTGAGCCCAACAAAATACCGACCGTCAAACCGGCAGTCAGCGTTCCGCAGGCGATCCCAATTCGACGTTCAGGCACATGTTCCGCCACAAAAACCCATGCTCCCGGCACTTCTCCGCCAATGGCTGCGCCCTGCAAAATACGCATCAACAGTAACAACAACGGCGCCAGAATCCCCATTGAGGCGTAAGTGGGTAACAGGCCAATCGCCAGCGTCGGTATCGCCATCAACAAAATGCTCAACGTGAACATTTTCTTACGTCCCACCAGATCGCCAAAATGCGCCATAACGATGCCACCCAACGGACGCGCCAGATAACCCGCAGCAAAAATGCCGAAGGTTTGCACCTGACGTAGCCATTCAGGAATGTCTGCGGGGAAAAAGAGTTCGCCGACGACGGCGGCAAAGAAGACAAAAATAATGAAATCATAAAACTCAAGCGCCCCACCGAGGGCGGCAAGCGAGAGGGTTTTATAATCCTGGCGATTCAGCGGTCGAGTGTGTTGTGACATAGCAAAACCATGAGTCAGTGGAGTGATTGAACGTACCTGCGATATGTGTAAATCAAAAATTACTATATCGTAAAGAATTCAATACTCCACCGTCATTGCGCTTTATATCACGAAAAGGCTACTTTCAGGCGTTTGTGTCGCGTATTGCGCTTTTTGGTCGAAAAGATGCTACCACTGCCGATGCGGTTTCCACATAAGGCCCATCTAACAACTGTATACAATACGGTACACTTGCAAAAATACCCGGCACGATAACCTTACCGTCAGCATATTTCACCCCTTCCAGGGTTTCTTTGATCGATTTCGGTTGCCCTGGCAGATTAAGGATCAACGCCTGTTTGCGAATCACGCCAACCTGACGGGAAAGGATCGCCGTAGGAACAAAGTGCAGGCTAATCTGGCGCATTTGTTCACCAAAGCCAGGCATTTGACGATCGGCCACAGCCAGTGTGGCATCCGGGGTGACGTCACGACGCGCCGGACCGGTTCCGCCCGTGGTCAGGACCAGGTGGCAGCTCATTTCATCAACCAGCTCGCACAGCGTTTGTTCGATGATTGCCTGCTCATCCGGGATCAGCCGTGTTTGCAGTTCAAAAGGGGTTGTAAGGGCCGATGCCAGCCACTCTTCAAGAGCAGGGATCCCCTTATCCTGGTATACGCCGCTGGAGGCACGGTCAGAAATAGAAACTAAGCCAATGCGTAGAGTGTTCATAATTATTCCGTTTAAGCAGACTCGTTAAACAGAATGATACACTGCGAAGAGGGTGACAGACAGGTTTCAGAAGAGGTAGCGTGACCCTTATCAGGGCCACGCTGAAATGATTACAGCAGATCGCCGATCATTTTTTCCAGTTTACCCTGGTCTACAGCAAACTTACGGATACCGTCCGCCAGTTTGTCTACAGCCATCGGATCCTGGTTGTGCTGCCACAGGAACTCAGCTTCGGTGATACGCGCAGGACGCGCTTTCACTTCGCCGGAGAAGGACAGTTTACGTTCGATAGCACCTTCGCTTTCCGCCAGTTCTTTCAGCAGCGCCGGAGCAATTGTCAGACGATCGCAGCCCGCCAGCTCAATGATTTCGCCGATGTTACGGAAGCTCGCGCCCATCACCACAGTTTCGTAACCGTGCTGTTTGTAGTACTCATAGATTTCCGTGACAGAAACCACGCCCGGATCTTCTGCCGGCGCGTACTCTTTCTTGTCGGTATTGGCTTTGTACCAGTCAAGAATACGACCCACGAACGGAGAAATCAGGTATACGCCAGCTTCTGCACATGCACGTGCCTGCGCGAAGGAGAACAGCAGCGTCAGGTTACAGTTGATGCCTTCTTTTTCCAGCTGCTCAGCGGCACGAATACCCTGCCAGGTCGAAGCCAGTTTGATCAGAATGCGGTCGTTGCTGATACCTGCATCGTTGTAGAGCTTGATCAGGCGTTTTGCTTTCGCGATAGAAGCGTCGGTGTCGTAGGACAGGCGAGCGTCAACTTCAGTGGAGATACGACCCGGAACCAGTTTCAGGATCTCCAGACCGATGTTCACTGCCAGTTTGTCCGTCGCGTCAACGATCTGCTGCGCGCGGTCGTTGCTCTGCTGCTTAGCCCAGGTAATTGCTTCGTCAATAAGCTTACGGTATTCCGGGATCTGCGCTGCATTAAGAATGAGAGAAGGGTTAGTTGTGGCATCCTGAGGCTGGTACAGCTTCATTGCCGCGATGTCTCCGGTGTCGGCCACTACAGTGGTGAACTGACGCAGGGAGGTCAATTTGTCCGTCATGATAGCGATTCTCTTTAAACAGCTTGTTAGGGGGATGTAACCGATCTCCCCTGATGATAGCACGACGCACTCTCAGCGCAACCGCCGGGATTCTCTGACTTGCCGCTCAATCTTGATTACGCATATCAAAGTCAGGCATGCGCAATTGAGGGATATCACCCGATGTTATGATAGACTCCCGCCATCAATCTCCTGACAAGGTATATACTGTTCGCTAATTGGTAGCGCTTACATGGAAATATTAGCGCCTACCGGCATCAACAAGAGGGATGTTAATGCCTGATTTTGTCTTCTTTATTAATGAAATACTCTGGGGCTCGGTAATGGTTTACCTCCTGCTTGGCGCAGGATGTTGGTTCACTTACCGTACAGGGTTTGTCCAGTTTCGCTATGTTCGCCAGTTTAGCAAAAGTCTTAAAAACAGCATTACCCCACAGCCGGGCGGATTAACCTCATTTCAGGCGCTCTGTACCAGTCTCGCCGCACGTATCGGGAGCGGAAACCTCGCGGGCGTTGCGCTGGCAATCGCAGCCGGTGGCGCGGGTGCCGTTTTCTGGATGTGGATCGCCGCCGTGATCGGCATGGCGACATCCTTTGCCGAGTGCTCACTCGCTCAACTTTATAAAGAACGCGACAGTAAGGGACAGTTTCGCGGCGGACCGGCATGGTATATGGCGCGCGGGCTGGGCATGCGCTGGATGGGTGTCCTCTTTGCCATCTTCTTACTCGTGGCGTATGGCCTGATTTTTAACAGCGTCCAGGCAAACTCGGTCTCACGCGCGCTGGAGTTCGCCTTCGACGTGCCTCCCCTCGCCTCTGGTATCACGCTCGCACTGGTGTCCTTACTGGTGATTGTCCGTGGTATTAAAGGCGTTGCTCGCTTGATGCAATGGTTCGTCCCGCTAATGGCGCTGCTATGGGTCGGCTGCAGCGTCATCATCTGCCTTTGGCATATCGGTCAGATCCCTGAAGTTATCCTCACCATTGTGAAGAGCGCATTTGGCTGGCAGGAAGCGGCCGCCGGTGGCGCGGGCTATACACTCAGCCAGGCCATAGCCAGCGGTTTCCAACGCAGCATGTTTTCCAATGAGGCGGGAATGGGTTCAACCCCGAATGCCGCGGCCTCAGCGTCATCATGGCCTCCTCACCCTGCCGCACAGGGTATTGTGCAAATGATTGGCGTATTAGCGGACACACTCATTATTTGTACCGCCAGCGCGATGATTATTCTTCTGGCAGGCAATGGAACGGCATATGTCCCCATGGAAGGCATTCAGCTTATGCAAAGAGCGGTGGTGTCACTGACAGGCGAATGGGGCGCGGGCTTTGTTGCCCTGATTGTGATCCTGTTTTCTTTTAGCTCTATCGTCGCCAACTATATTTATGCAGAAAACAATCTGGTCTTTCTGCGCCTGGACAATACCCGGGTCATCTGGCTGTTGCGTATCGCGACCGTCAGTACGGTCGTCGCCGGAACATTACTCAGCTTCCCGCTGGTGTGGCAACTTGCCGACATTATTATGGCTTGTATGGCTATCACCAACCTGACGGCGATTTTGCTGCTCTCCCCGGTTGTTCATACTATCGCCAGCGATTACCTGCGACAGCGAAAACTCGGTGTGCGACCTGAATTTGATCCGCGCCGTTATCCTGATATCAGACAACAGCTTGCGCCAGGAACCTGGGATGAACCGCCGCGCGACTAGCACGGCAATTGCAGCCATCGATCAATTCTGTCGTTTTTTTTGCTAAAGTCGCAGTAAATTTCCTGCAAGGACTGGATATGCTGATTCTGATTTCACCTGCAAAAACGCTCGACTACCAAAGTCCGCTGGCAACCGCACGTCTTACACTGCCTGAGCTGCTGGATCACTCCCAGCAGCTTATCCACGTAGCACGTCAACTCACTGCGCCACAGATTGGTAAGCTGATGGGGATCAGCGATAAGCTGGCAGACCTGAATGCCACCCGATTCCATGACTGGCAACCTGACTTCACGCCGGACAATGCGCGTCAGGCTATCCTGGCGTTTAAAGGCGATGTCTACACCGGTTTACAGGCAGAAACGTTCAGCGAGGCTGATTTCGATTTTGCGCAGCAGCATTTGCGCATGCTGTCCGGGCTGTATGGGGTTCTGCGTCCGCTGGATCTCATGCAGCCTTACCGTCTGGAGATGGGTATTCGCCTTGCCAATGCGAAGGGGAAAGATCTGTACCAGTTCTGGGGTGATATCATCACCGACAAACTGAACGAAGCGGTGGAAGCGCAAGGCGACAACGTCGTGATTAACCTCGCCTCGGATGAGTATTTTAAATCCGTGAAGCCGAAAAAGCTGAATGCAGAGCTGATCAAACCCGTTTTCCTCGACGAGAAAAACGGCAAATTCAAAGTGATCAGCTTTTATGCCAAAAAAGCGCGCGGCCTGATGAGTCGCTATATCATTGAAAACCGTTTAACAAAGCCAGAACAGCTCACCGCGTTTAACCGCGAGGGCTATTTCTTTGATGAAGAAACGTCAGGGAATGGCGAACTGGTGTTTAAACGTTACGAGCAGTAAGGCAAGCATGCCGGATGGCGGTTAACACCACCGTCCGGCACAGTCATTACCCGCGAGTCATCATCAGTTGACGCAGCGCGGCAAAATCAGCCGGCAGATGATGAGACAACAGCGGCAAGTCAGCACGTTCCGCCAGCGCTTTTGGCAGATCCAGCGTGACATCCAGAATCTCTTCAACGCTTTCTTTGAACTTCGCCGGATGCGCAGTACCGAGGAACAAACCATATTCTCCCGGATTCAACTGATCACGAAGTGCGCGGTAAGCCACCGCCGCATGCGGCTCAGAGGTGTAGCCGAGTGTCTGTAGCTCGCGCATGGTTTCCTGGGTCGTGGCATCATCAATAGCCGCATAGCCCAGCTCATTCAAACGCCAGATCTTACGGCGGAAAAGCTCTTCCACGCGCGGCCAGTTGTTAGGCTGGCTGACATCCATTGCATTCGATAACGTTGCCTGTGTCGCTTTTGGTGCCCACTCGCCCTCTTTCAGAAAACGCGGAACCGTATCGTTGACGTTAGTGGCGGCAATAAAGCGTTTCACCGGCAAGCCGAGAGATTTTGCCAGCAGGCCGGCAGTCAGGTCGCCAAAGTTGCCACTCGGCACGGAGATCACCAGCTGATTGCGCGCTTCCTGCGGCAACTGGGCGACGGCTTCAAAGTAGTAGCAGATTTGTGCCAACAGACGGCTGATGTTGATCGAGTTAGCCGAATTTAGCCCCAGCGCCTTCTTCAGCTCTTCGTCGTCAAACGCCTGCTTCACCAGCGCCTGGCAGGCATCAAAATCGCCATCTATGGCGACAGTTTCAATGTTTCCGCCCAGCGTACAGAACAGTTTTTCCTGTAACGGGCTGATCTTACCGTTCGGATAGAGGATCACCACACGCACATTTTTCAGGCCGTAGAACGCATGGGCGACCGCAGCACCGGTATCGCCGGAAGTGGCTGTCAGGATAGTCACCGGCCGATCGCCGCTGATGTGCGTCAGCATCTGCGCCATGAAACGTCCGCCAAAGTCTTTAAATGCCAGCGTCGGGCCATGGAACAACTCCAGACAACCGACATCGCCTTCGACCTGAGCCACCGGCGCCGGGAACGCAAACGCTGCAGCAACTCGCTCGGCGAGGATCGCCTGAGGAATTTCATCATCAATAAATGCGGAAAGGATCTTTGCGCTACGGCTAACAAAATCCAGCTTCAACATGTCATCAATTTCAGTCAGGCTAAATTCCGGCAAATCGTGCGGGAAAAATAGCCCCTGTCTTTTGCCTAGCCCTTGCGTGACGGCCTGCGCGAAATTGACCTGTTCGTTATGATCTTTAAGATTGTAGAGTTTCATTAATTATCCCAGTACCCGTGCGCCCGCCGTGTCCAGCCGGCAAATATGAACAAAGCCTTCCTGATTTTGCAGGTAATTTTTACTCAACCAGTCTGCTACACGCTGCGCCGTATCCGGCTTATCGCATAATGCAAACAACGTCGGCCCAGACCCGGAGATCCCGCTGGCCAGTGCGCCAATTTCCGCCACCGCCTGACGCGCCTGGCTAAAACCGGGCAGCAAACGGGTGCGGTAAGGTTCCGCGATCACATCTTTCATCAACTTAGCGGCCAACAGAGGCTGCCGTGAATAGCAGGCATGAATAAATCCAGCCAGATGTCGCCCGTGGGCGATGCAGTCCTGACGGCGATACTGCGCCGGTAAAATCGCCCGCGCTTCTGCCGTCGAGACTTTAATTCCCGGATACGCCAGGACCCACAGCCACTCATCAAAGCCTGGCACCTGCTGACTGATAATGCCGTTTTCTTCAATCATTAACTGCATGCCGCCCAAAAAACACGGCGCGACGTTATCGTAATGGATACTGCCTGAGATACGCCCTTCCAGCTCACCCATCATCGCCAGCAAACGCGTATCGTTGAGCGGCTTACCGCAGTGTTCATTCATCGCGACCAGCGCCGCAACAACGGAACAGGCGCTGGAACCTAACCCGGAGCCAATCGGCATATTTTTTTCCAGCGTCATGCGCACCGGAACCGGTTTACCCAACTCCTGACAGAAGCGCTCCCAGCACTGGTAAACGATATTTTCTCGCGGCTCTGACGGCAATTTGTCAGCAAAGCGCCCAAGGTTGTTCAGGCTGAAACTGTCAGCCGCTTCAACACAGACAACATCGCCCAACAGAGAACCATCAACAGGCGTTACGGCCGCCCCGAGCACATCAAACCCGACACTCATATTGGCACTGGAAGCCGGGGCATAAACTCTCACCATTTTAGACTCCTAACTTCCATGAAAGGGTGCGTAGCAGGTCGGCAAAAACACCTGCCGCCGTGACATCGTTACCCGCACCGTATCCGCGCAATACCAGCGGTAATGGCTGATAGTAGTGGCTGTAGAACGCCAGCGCGTTTTCACCGTTTTTCACTTTAAACAGCGGGTCATTGCCATCGACTTCAGCGATTTTCACGCGACAAACACCGTCCTCTTCGATATTGCCAACATAGCGCAATACTTTGCCCTCATCACGGGCTTTTGCCACTCGCGCGGCAAACACGTCATCCAGTTGCGATAACGTCGCCATAAACGCGGCAACATCACCTGATGCGTCAAAATCTTGTGGTAGCACCGGTTCAACGACGATATCAGACAGCTCCAGTTCACGGCCGGTTTCACGGGCCAGGATCAGCAGCTTACGCGCCACATCCGTTCCGGAAAGATCATCACGTGGGTCGGGTTCGGTGTAACCCATCTCACGTGCCAGGGTGGTGGCTTGCGAGAAGCTCATTCCTTCGTCCAGCTTGCCGAAAATAAACGACAGCGAGCCGGATAAAATACCGGAGAAACGCTGCAGTTCATCCCCTGCGCTGAGCAGGTTTTGCAGGTTTTCAATAACCGGTAAGCCCGCCCCCACGTTGGTGTCATAGAGGAATTTACGCCGTGATTTCGCCGCGGCAAAACGCAGTTGATGGTAGTAATCCATGGACGAGGTGTTGGCTTTTTTGTTCGGCGTCACAACGTGAAAACCTTCACGCAGGAAGTCAGCATATTGATCCGCCATCGCCTGGCTGGACGTGCAATCAACAATCACCGGATTGAGCAAATGGTATTCTTTAACCAGGCGAATTAAGCGCCCAAGGTTGAACGGCTCTTTCGCTTCCGCCAGTTCCGACTGCCAGTTTTCCAGATTCAGACCATGAACATTCGTTAGCAAGGCCTTTGAGTTCGCCACCCCACAAACACGTAAATCAATGTGCTTGCCCTTCAACCAGCTCTGCTGACGTTTTAACTGTTCAAGCAGCGCCGCCCCCACGCCGCCGACACCGATAACAAAGACTTCAATCACTTGATCGGTATTGAACAGCATTTGGTGCGTGACGCGTACGCCCGTCGTGGCATCATCGTTATTCACCACAACCGAAATCGATCGTTCAGATGAGCCCTGCGCGATGGCAACGATATTGATATTGGCGCGAGCCAGTGCAGCAAAAAACTTGGCAGAGATACCGCGCAGTGTGCGCATACCGTCACCCACTACCGAGATGATCGCCAGACGTTCAGTGACCGCCAACGGCTCCAGCAAGCCCTCTTTCAGCTCCAGGTAGAACTCATCCTGCATAGCGCGCTGGGCACGTGCACAGTCTCCCTGCGGTACGCAGAAGCTGATGCTGTATTCAGAAGAGGATTGGGTGATCAGTACCACAGAGATTCCCGCACGGGACATCGCGGCAAAGACGCGAGCCGCCATGCCTACCATCCCTTTCATTCCGGGGCCGGAGACACTGAACATCGCCATATTATTGAGGTTCGAAATACCTTTTACCGGCAAATCATCCTCATCGCGACTGGCGCCAATCAACGTACCCGGCGCTTGCGGATTACCGGTGTTTTTAATCAGGCAGGGGATCTGGAACTGCGCAATCGGGGTGATGGTGCGCGGGTGAAGCACTTTTGCACCGAAGTAAGAAAGCTCCATCGCCTCCTGGTAAGACATAGACTTCAACAACCGGGCATCAGGAACCTGACGTGGATCGCAGGTATAAACACCGTCCACATCGGTCCAGATCTCACAACAATCCGCGCGTAAACAGGCAGCCAGTACAGCGGCAGAGTAGTCGGAACCATTGCGTCCCAGCACCACTAATTCGCCTTTTTCGTTTCCGGCAGTGAAGCCTGCCATCAATATCATATGGTCAGCAGGAATACGGCTGGCCGCAATACGGCGCGTAGATTCCGTGATATCAACAGTCGATTCGAGGTAATGACCTACCGCTAACAGTTTCTCAACCGGGTCGATAACCGTAACGTGATGTCCACGCGCTTCCAGCAGGCCAGCCATGATAGCGATCGACATTTTTTCACCACGGCAGATAAGCGCGGCATTGATGCTGTCCGGGCACTGTCCCAGCAGGCTGATGCCGTGCAGGACATGTTTAATTTGGGCAAATTCTTGATCAACAAAAGCTTTGAGCTGCGCCTGCGGGAAACCCGGCTGCACGGCGGCAAGACCGACCAAAAGCTCAGAGAAAATACGTTCGGCATCGCTGATATTCGGTAACGCATCCTGACCACCAATCGTCTTCTCAATCATGGCGACCAGGTGGTTAGTAATTTTTGCGGGGGCAGAGAGTACGGTTGCAACCTGCCCCTGCCTGGCATTGCTTTCCAGAATATCGGCAACCCGCAGAAAGCGCTCTGCATTTGCCACTGATGTACCGCCGAACTTCAACACTCGCATGGTTTACCTCGTTGCCTTTGGTCGAAAAAAAAGCCCGCACTGTTTAGGTGCGGGCTTTTTTCTGTGTTTCCTGTACGCGTCAGCCCGCACCGTTACCTGTGGTAATGGTGATGGTTGTGGTAATAGTGATGCTGATGCGTTTCATGATGTTGTGTGCTCTGTCATTATTATCTGTCTGTATTCTTTAAGGGTTAAAGTATCTGATGACCTAAGTCAATAAATTTTTAAATTGATCACATTCCGAAACTTGTTCATGAGCGACTGCTTGCCCTTTTACTTTCAACCAATACAGAATGCCAAACCCTCTTGAAGTCAGAATCAAACACCAGAAAACACAAAATTCAACACATTTTATTTTGTGATGTTTTTTTCAATATCATGTAAAAAACGGTGCAACATTGCCGTGTCCCGCTGCCCTAACAGGCCAATTCGTTGCTGCAGCCAATCCGTAAGTTTGATGTCATCAGCCACATCAAGCGTGGTTAATAAATCTAAGATACGGGCACGTAGTGCCTGTAACTGAAGCTCATCCGCCACTTTGATTGTTTTTGCAGGTTGTTGTATTAAACCTGCTAATTGATAGCAATACACCATCACCGCCTGCCCCAGGTTGAGCGAAGGATAGTCAGCCACCATCGGTACACCGGTCAGGACGTCCGCCAGCGCTAATTCTTCGTTCGTCAGCCCTGAATCTTCACGACCAAAAACCAGCGCAGCGTGTTCTGTCCATTCCGCTTTTTCTTGCAGCAACGGAACCAGCTCTGCCGGCGTGGCGTAATAATGAAACTTCGCACGGCTGCGTGCCGTCGTGGCGACAGTAAAATCAACGTCATGAAGTGCTTCGGCTAACGTTGGAAAAACGTTAATATTATCAATAATGTCGCCTGACCCATGCGCCACCCAGCGCGTGGCGGGTTCCAGGTGCGCCTGGCTGTCAACGATCCGCAGTTGGGTGAATCCCATGGTTTTCATAGCACGGGCCGCAGCACCAATATTTTCCGCTCGGGCGGGGGCAACCAGAATAATTGTTAAACGCATTTTGATACTCTTTTTGGTCAGTCTGTCGATAATAATGTGATGCACATCAACATATTACGCAGCGCGAATTTACATATTTTTAACAGAAATCACTGAAAAAGCATTTCGCATTTAGTAAAAAATGCTAAACTGTTTCGTGACTGTACTATTGCTTTTTATGTTAACAGAAGTTGCATATCCTTCTGTTTATCCATGATAATTTAATTTAGAATGGCACTCATTCATTGGATTCATTACATTTATTAATTAGCGCGTGCAACTAGTTGTATTATTGCAAATTTGTGATGGAAGCTAACATTTGGATACGATGATTTCATCAAACTGTTAACGTGCTACAATTGAACTTGATATATGTCAACGAAGCGTAGTTTTATTGGGTGTCCGGTACGTCTTAGCCTGTTATGTTGCTGTTAAAATGGTTAGGATGACAGCCGTTTTTGACACTGTCGGGTCCAGAGGGAAAGTGCCCACGACCAAGCTAATGATGTTGTTGACGTTGATGGAAAGTGCATCAAGAACGCAATTACGTACTTTAGTCATGTTACGCCGATCATGTTAATTTTCGACATGCATCAGGCAGGTCAGGGACTTTTGTACTTCCTGTTTCGATTTAGTTGGCAATTTAGGTAGCAAACATGCAGACCCCGCACATTCTTATCGTTGAAGACGAGTTAGTAACACGTAACACGTTGAAAAGCATTTTCGAAGCGGAAGGCTATGATGTATTCGAGGCGACAGATGGCGCGGAAATGCATCAGATCCTCTCTGAATATGACATCAACCTTGTGATTATGGATATCAATCTGCCAGGGAAAAATGGTCTCCTGTTAGCACGTGAACTTCGTGAACAAGCTAACGTTGCGCTGATGTTCCTGACGGGCCGCGATAACGAAGTCGATAAAATTCTCGGCCTCGAAATCGGCGCTGACGATTACATCACCAAGCCGTTTAACCCGCGTGAACTGACTATCCGTGCTCGTAACCTGCTATCCCGTACCATGAATCTGGGCACGGTCAGCGAAGAGCGTCGTAGCGTTGAAAGCTACAAGTTCAATGGTTGGGAACTGGACATCAACAGCCGTTCTCTGATCGGTCCTGACGGCGAGCAGTATAAACTGCCACGCAGCGAATTCCGTGCCATGCTTCACTTCTGTGAGAATCCGGGCAAAATCCAGTCTCGCGCAGAACTGTTGAAAAAAATGACCGGTCGCGAGCTGAAGCCGCATGATCGTACCGTTGACGTGACCATCCGTCGTATTCGTAAGCATTTCGAATCTACGCCGGATACCCCAGAAATCATCGCCACCATTCATGGTGAAGGTTACCGTTTCTGCGGCGACCTGCAGGATTAATACGATCCTTACAGGTATAAAAACGGCGCTTTATGCGCCGTTTTTCATGCCTGGTCAAAAAGGTTGGCTACTTCCACACTCGCAAAGCATCGTCTTCAGGCTTTAATTCTGCGTGTGGTAATTCGGCAGATTTAGGTTTCGACACAGCAAGCGAATGCCAGTCAAGATGACGCGTCAGGAACATCACCGCACAAAGCGCCAATAGCAGCACACCGGTTCCCAACAGTAAGGCACTGTCCTGCGAACGCAGCAGCACCCACATTACGCCATCCAGTGCTAACAGCGCCAGGGTGAACACGATACTGCTACGCCATCCTTGTAATACCGCCTGTAAATAAACGCCATTCATCAATGCGCCCACCAGGCTGGCGATAATCCAGGCTGCCGTAAAGCCTATATGTTCTGACAGCGCCAGCAGCAACAGATAGAACATCACCAGCGATAACCCCACCAGCAGATACTGCATAGGATGCAGCCGCAAGCTGGTCATGCTTTCCAGCACAAAGAAAGACATAAAGGTCAGCACGATCAGTAAGATGGCGTATTTAGTTGCTCTGTCTGTTAACTGATACTGATCCGCAGGTGTTGCGACAGCAACGCTAAACGCGGGCATACTCTGCCAGCTAATTTTGCCGCCATCAAAGCGTTCTCCCAGATTATTGGCGAACCAACTGCTTTGCCATTGAGCCTTGAATCCTGACTCGCTGATCTCACGCTTCGCCGGAAGAAAATCCCCCAGAAAGTTAGGATGCGGCCAGTTGCTGGTTAAGGTCATTTCGCTGTTACGCCCAACCGGAACCACCGAGAAATCGCCGGTACCACTCAACGTGAGCGAAAGCGCCAGACTCAGGTTTTGCTGTGCCCAGCCTGCATCAGGTAGCGGAATATGGATACCCTGCGTACGCCCGTTCAGCCCCGTGCCAGGTTCAACAGCCAGTGATGTTCCGTTGACCTGCGACGTATTGACGACCCCAATCCCACGGGCATCCCCCACACTAACCACAACAAACGGTTTTCCCACGGTGATATTGGGATGATTCAACTCACTCAGACGCTCAGCATTAAACTCCGCCTTCACCGACACATCGTTATGCCAGACCTGCCCCTCGTAAATACCGATCTTACGCGCTTCGACGTTCTGGTTTCCCTCAATCACTAACGATTCCGGTAGCCAGAAGTGGATATAGCTGCGTTTCCGCTGAATCTCTTTGTTATCTTCCTGCTCGGTATACAGTTCGGTCACAGGGATGGCGATCAGCGGGCCGACCATATTTTGCGGCCCACTGGTGCTCTGGCGGATGGCACGATCCACTTTGTCACGGTAATCCGAGCGCTCAACGATTATCTGTCTGACCATCGTCAAGGGAATAAGCAACAGCAGTATTGCACCACTTAAGGTGACGATTTTCCAAAACAGGGGTGATTTCAACATAGTGTTCTCCTTTGCAATACCCGCAAGGTAGAACAGCTATGTGCGGAGAATTTGAAGTTATGTGAAGTGACGGTGAAGTGTAAACGATGCCTGCGTCCCACCTTCAGGGCGATTGCATACCGTCACTTCGCCTTGCAGCAGCCGCGCAACTTCGCGCACAAACGCCAGCCCCAAACCGCTACTCTTCTGCCCATTCTCACGGGGAAGCGAGTAGAAACGTTCAAAAATACGCGGCAGCGCAAAATCCGGGATCCCGCTACCGCTATCGATGACCTGCAATACGACTTTCTCCTCCTGCGGCTGTGCGCACAGAACAATCGTCCCGTTCTGAGGAGTAAAGTCGATAGCGTTATCCAGCAAATTACCCACCGCCTGCTCCAGCAACGCCGGATCAGCGGCAACAGTCAATGATGAAGGCTTAATAGTCAGAGTGATGTTCTTCGCGGCAAGCTGCACACTGCGCGCTTCACACAGTTGGGTAAACAGTGCATCAACGGCCACCAGAGAGAAGGTTATATCCTGTCGATTTTCCAGTCTCGCCTGGCGTAACAGGGTTTCAACCAACGCCTGCATACGCGCATTTTGCGTCAGAATATTATCGGTAAAACGCGCCACCACGTTGGGAGGTGGGCCTTCGCGCAAGATTTCGGCGGCCCCACGAATAGCCGCCAGTGGGCTTTTTAGTTCATGGGTCAACGCATAGACGTACTGTTCGATGTAATTCTTACCTTCGAGCTTCAGACGCATGCTTTCCAGCGCCTGCGCCAGTTTGCGTAACTCAGTGCTGCCTAAATCAGGTAAAGCAACGGGCCGGTTCTCCGTAACGGAATCCGCATAGCGCGCCAGCCGGGCAATAGAACGGTTAATCCACCACACCATGCCTGCGCCAATCACTAATGCAATTCCCAGCAATACGGCACTCGCCCACAGCATCCGCCGTTCGCTACGTTGGATGACCGGTGCCATCGCCGCATTCGATTTACCCACACTCAGAACGCCGATGATACGTTCACCATCAAAAATCGGCGCAGCAACGTACATAACCGAGCTTTCAGGATCATGTGGATTTTGCAGCGTACTCCGTGCGCCATACTGCCCACGCAGCGTTAACCAGACATCGTTCCAGCGAGAGTAATCTTGCCCCACCGCTTTATTGGCAGAATCAAACAACACTTTGCCCTGCGCGTCGGTCATATAGACGTGATATTCATTACGCACTTTGCTGATGCCGCTGATATTGGCGCGAAAGGGGCGATTGTTCAGTTGCGAAAACGCCTGCGCCAGCTTGCCATTGGCGGGGGAACCAGAGAGCACGTCGTCGCGCGCCAGCGCAGCCAGCAGCGTAGCCGTATCAATCAACGTGCCTTCGGTCGCTCGACGAACGCCTGGCTTGATCTCCTGCACAAAGATAGACAGAACGAACCAGGCGGCGACGGCCACGATCAGAAAATAGCCCAGCAGCAGACGCATACCTATGCGCATCAGGTGATCCTCAGGCTGTATCCCATACCGCGATGTGTGTTAATGGGCGAGAGGTCGGGGTTAATGGCACGCAGTTTGGCTCGTAACGTTTTGATGTGCGTATCCACCGTCCTGTCAAACGTATCCTG
Organism: Citrobacter sp. Marseille-Q6884; assembly: GCF_945906775.1. Classification (NCBI taxonomy): domain Bacteria; kingdom Pseudomonadati; phylum Pseudomonadota; class Gammaproteobacteria; order Enterobacterales; family Enterobacteriaceae; genus Citrobacter; species Citrobacter sp. Marseille-Q6884. Next base: position 1,795,466 of record NZ_CAMDRE010000001.1, on the reverse strand, counting down.
AGCATCTGCCCAGACTAAATCCATCAACTGCTGACGAGAATAGATACGTCCTGGCGACATCAACAATGTTTTCAGCAACAGAAATTCGTAGCGCGTCAGCGTTAACGGTTTCCCAAACCAGGTGATCTGCGCCGCCGGTTCATTGAGTTCAAAATCACCACAACGCGTGGCCAATGACGGCGCGGCAAATTTCTTCACCCGTCTAAGCAATGTGCGCACGCGCGCGCACACTTCACGCGGAGAAAAGGGTTTCGCCACATAATCATCCGCGCCAATTTCCAGCCCCAACAGGCGATCAACTTCATCGCTACGCGCCGTCAGGAAAAGGATGGGCAACGCCGGATGGTATTCCAGCAAGCGCCGACACAGTTCAAAACCGCTGATATCAGGGAGACCGACATCAAGGATTATCGCGTCGGGGCATCGCTGGCGCGCGCTTTCCAGCACAGGCAATCCGCGCTCAAACGCTTCCACGCTAAAACCTTCCTGCTGCAGCATGTAGATAAGCGTGTCCGCTATTCCCTGCTCATCCTCAACTAACCAGACCCGCGCCTGTTGCATATTGCTTCCTTGTTATTGTCGCCACGGCATAATAGGCACCGCGCTGATGGCATTTTTAGGCGATCCATCAACAACCTTATCGGAATAGGCCAGGTACGCCAGCGCATTACGCTTCGCGTCGTAAAAGCGTACAACCTGTAACGATTTAAACACCAGCGAGGTACGTTTCTTAAAGACGACTTCGCCCTGCGCTTTACCGTTCTTAATTCTGTCGCTCAGTTCCACCGGCCCCACCTGCTGACAGGAGATCGCGGCATCGGACGTATCTTCAGCCAACCCCAGACCGCCCTTGATACCGCCGGTTTTCGCGCGGCTAACATAACAGGTCACATTGGTGACATCCGGGTCATCAAACGCTTCGACCACAATCTTATGATCGGGTCCAAACATTTTGAATACCGTATCAACGGATCCAATCTGCTCCGCATGAGCAACCTGCGCCAACATCATCAAAATTGAGGAAATGACTAAGCTCTTATATTTCATATTGTTACCATTTTTTAAAGTGACACTGTGCAATTATTCAACATTTAAAGATAAAATGTATATAGATCACATGATTACAATAATCACGCTTTCGGATGACCGAAAAAAGCACTTATGAGCAAAAAAAACACTGAATGCTAAAACAGCAAAAAATGCTATTATCCACATACCTGACGTCAGGTACTCGTTGTTGAAAGGATGAGGATATTATATGGATCAGGCAGGCATTATTCGCGACCTCTTAGTCTGGCTGGAAGGTCATCTGGATCAGCCTCTGTCGCTTGACAATGTGGCGGCAAAAGCGGGCTATTCCAAGTGGCACCTGCAGAGAATGTTTAAGGACGTGACGGGCCATGCTATTGGCGCCTACATCCGCGCTCGTCGTTTATCGAAGTCCGCAGTGGCGCTACGCCTGACTGCACGACCGATTCTGGATATTGCGCTGCAATACCGCTTCGACTCTCAACAAACGTTTACCCGCGCGTTCAAAAAGCAATTTTCCCAAACGCCGGCGCTTTACCGCCGTTCACCGGAGTGGAGCGCATTTGGCATTCGCCCGCCGATGCGACTCGGGGAATTTGCCATGCCGCCGCATCAGTTCGTGACGCTGGAAGATACACAACTGCTCGGCACCACGCAAAGCTACTCCTGCTCGCTGGAACAGATCTCTGATTTCCGTCATGAAATGCGTATCCAGTTCTGGCGTGACTTCCTCAGCCAGGCGCCTGCCATTCCGCCCGTCCTGTATGGACTTAACGAAACGCGCCCCAGCTTTGAGAAAGATGACGAACAGGAAGTGTTCTATACCACCGCACTGACGCCTGAACAGGCCAATGGCTACGTACAATCAGCACAACCCATCCTGCTGCAGGGTGGCGAATATGTGATGTTCACGTACGAAGGTCTGGGAACTGGCGTGCAGGAATTTATTCTGACGGTCTATGGCACCTGTATGCCAATGCTGAACCTGACGCGCCGTAAAGGTCAGGATATAGAGCGATACTACCCGGCAGAAGATGCCAAAGCAGGCGATCGCCCTATTAACCTGCGCTGCGAATTCCTTATCCCTATTCGCCGCTAACGCTGCAGTTCATCCAACGCAGGGGCATCGAGATGCGAGATGTCTCCTGCGGTTTCAACCACCCATCCCGGCGCCAGCCACAAGCTTTCCTGATAATCGACGCGAGAAATTGAGCAGTTACGCAGACGTAACCGACGCTCCGCCCATGCAGGCAATCCCAGAATGGTACTTACCAGGCAACCCAGAGCAATACCGTGACTCACCAGCAGTGGGCGGCTCCCCTGCGGCAGTTCCAGACAGGATGCCAGGGCGGCGTTGACACGCACTCCCAGTTCCTGCATCGACTCTCCTTCCGGGATACGACCATCAACCGTGCCATTCACCAACTGGCGACGCCAGCCCTCTTCTTCCTGGGTCAGCGTGTCGATATGACGTTTTTCCAGCACGCCCATATTCAGCTCACGCAGGCGGGGATCAAAGGTAATATCACAGCCACAAGCCTGGGCGATGATCTCTGCTGTACGGCGTGTACGACCTAAATCACTACTGATGACATGCGTAATGCCAAGCGAACGCGCGCGTTCGCCAACCTGCATAGCTTGCTGCTCACCTTTAGCGGTGAGCGGGCTGTCTGACTGGCCTTGAATACGTCGCTCGGCGTTCCACTGTGTTTCACCGTGGCGGACAAGGTATACCTGTAACATGCTTTTTTTCCGTTATACTGCGATGCGATGAATTTTCAAACTGAGCTTAATTATGCACAAGGTTATCTCTGCTACCACCAATCCTGCCAAAATTCAGGCAATTCTACGGGCATTTGAAGAGATTTTCGGGGAAGGATCCTGCCATATCGAACCCGTCGCCGTCGAGAGCGGTGTGCCGGAACAACCTTTTGGAAGCCAGGAAACGCGCACTGGCGCACGGAATCGGGTGGAGAATGCACGCCGACAGCACCCTGAGGCCGACTTCTGGGTAGCCATTGAAGCGGGTATTGATGACGATGCCACCTTCAGCTGGGTGGTCATTGATAACGGTATTCAGCGCGGCGAGGCGCGTTCAGCCACGCTACCGTTGCCCGCAGTCATTCTCGAAAGAGTACGTCAGGGTGAAGCGTTAGGCCCGGTGATGTCACAGTATACGGGTATTGATGAGATTGGCCGCAAAGAAGGGGCTATCGGCGTATTTACTGCGGGTAAACTGACGCGAGCCAGCGTCTATCATCAGGCCGTGATTCTGGCGCTCAGCCCGTTTCATAATGCGGTATATCGGTAACGGTTACCGGAGGGTGGCCCGGCGTCATTTGTAGGCCTGATAAGCCGTGACAGCCTCGCCATCAGGCAATTTTCAACTTTTGCCGAGCAGCACCTGTTCCAGCCACTGGCGCAACTCTACCGGTGCGGATTTAAGACTGTTCGAACCACGCGTAATGGTGGCGATGCCAGCCCCGAGTTCATTTTTTAACTCGCGCTGGCTCATCTCGCCACGCAGCAATTCTTCAATAATGCGCACACGCGTTCCCAGCGCTTCGCGCTCATCCGGCGTTAACATCAAATTAAGCAGCGGCTGGTGTAAATCCTGGTCGTAGGCGTGTTTTAGTAGATCGACAAAACGTAACCACTCCTGGTGACGTTGTTCTGCCATCTCTGCTGAATAGGGTGATTGCTGAGTCATAAATTGTCGCCATCGTTACGGGGGAAGCGTGCTTGCTTCCCCCCATTTGTACTCTTTAACGAGTACGATAGCATAACACAATCGACACGATCAGTAACGACGTTGCCATTCTGCGTCACTCATCAACTCGGGTTTATCTCCGAGGAAGTAACGATAATAGGCGTCGTACGCCAGTACGTTTTTCACGTACCCACGGGTCTCAGAGAACGGAATACTTTCTACAAATGCCACCGCGTCAATTCGCCCTGCGCTATTGCCAAGCCAGGTACGAACGCGCCCCGGTCCGGCATTATAGGCCGCAGAAGCAAAGATACGGTTGTTGCCAAATTGCTGATACACATACTGCAGATAGCGGGTACCGATATTGATGTTGGTTTCAGGATCTAACAGCTGACCAGGGCTGCTGTAACCCGGGATCGAGAACATTTTCACGGTATGCGTCGCCGTACCCGGCATAATCTGCATTAACCCACTGGCCCCAACCGGAGATTTCACCTTCGGGTTCCAGGCGCTTTCCTGACGAGCAATCGCCATCGCGTAACTTTGCGGAACGTCTGTCCCACTGGTATAGCGGGTAAACAGATCGTTGTAGGCCAGTGGGAAACGCTCTTCCAGATGATCCCACAGTTTTCCGGCGATCGTGGCCTGCACGCTCAGATCCCACCAGTGGTTGTTGAAGGCGTAACGCGCCAGTTGCGCCTGTTCAGACTTCGTCCGGCTGGTCACCAGATTAGCCCATTCACTGCGCGCGGTGTTATCCATATTCCAGTACATCAGCTCGCGAACACGCGCCATCTCCGGCCCTTGCGTCAGGGCTGGGTCAACATCCGCAGGCGCTTTGTCCACTTTCAGCTCATACTCTTCACCCAATCTTTGCGCCGCGACCATCGGGTAGAAGCCGCGTTGCTGCATCAACGAATGCAGGATCTCTTTCGCTTCGGCGTCACGCCCTCGCTCAAGCAGGAGATCCGCTTGCCAGTAGCGCCATTCATCTTTCTCTTTTGCTTCCATCGGTAACCGCGCCAGCCAGGTATTCAGGCCGCGACGATCGCCGGTACCCAGCGCCATCCGCACCCGGCGTTCCACCAGCGTGGTTGATTGTGATCGCATAATGGCGTCATCACGCCATTTGGCCTGCTCGTCAGTCACATCGTTGCCCATCAAACGCCAGGCGACGATATCACGCAGTTCCTGTGTTTGATCATCATTGAGCTGTTGTGCCTGCGCCAAAGATGGGATCATCAAGCGTGCATTTTCCACGTCCTGACGCGCCACGCTGGCAAACGCGACCGCCGCCATCTGGCGGGTAAAATCCGTCGCGCCGGTCGTGCGGGCAAACGTCATGACAGAATTAGGATCGTTTGCCAGCGCGATGATCGCCGACGCAATCGTCTGATACTCCGCAGGCATTTGTCCAGCCAGTGCGGTCACCAGCCCTGTGTTGCCCGCTTTCATCGCCAGGCGAATTCGCTCCAGATAGGCCAGCGGATCCTGAGTCCCCGATGCCCGCCATACGCCGAATAATTTATCGCAGGCATTAGGCTGACTTTTACCGGTGAGCCAAAGATCTTTCGCCCCTTGCCAGGCTTCCTCTGTTTGTCCGGTGCTCCATTTCGCATAGTAGTAGTTACATTGCGCTTCGGTCGTGCCGGGTTTATCCGGGCTGAACGCCAGCAACCCGCGCCAGTCTTCGCGGCGAGCCAGTTCGTTGACGAATCGTGATTGCAATGTACGGGCAGGCGGCAGGGTCGGATTCGCGCGCACAAAATTCGTGACGGTAATGGTCGGCTGATTCATCAGATCGTCAGTGATCTGGCGATATTCAAGGTAGGGATACAAAGGATAGCTCTTCAGACCCGGCATCATCTGCTCCACGACATCCATCTGTCGGTTGTCCCAGGCCTGCTTAATTTGCGCATAGCGATTACGCTGCTCATCCAGAGAATCGGCTCTCGCCACTTGACTTACCGTCAGCAGACATACGCTGGCCGCCAGCAAGCGCCAGGTAAATTGTTTGGCTTTGTCCACAAGCTCTTCCTCTTGTCGTGTTATGTCTGTGCAGCATCATGCCGCTTAATTAATTCATGCTAACCAGACATTGCGGAATGTGCCACGTCACGGACACTTTTTTACTTTTGTTGCGAGTGAGATCTGCTGGCTGGGATTGGACAGTGAAAACAGCTACACTTCGCCTTTGATAACTCTTCACCAAAATAGATGAGAGGCGAGTCCAACGTGGCCCAATTCGTTTATACCATGCATCGTGTCGGCAAAGTGGTTCCGCCGAAACGTCATATTCTTAAAAACATCTCTCTGAGCTTCTTCCCTGGCGCCAAAATCGGTGTGCTCGGTCTGAACGGCGCGGGTAAATCTACCCTGCTGCGCATCATGGCCGGCATTGACACTGATATCGAAGGCGAAGCGCGTCCGCAGCCAGGTATCAAAATCGGTTACCTGCCGCAGGAACCGAAGCTGAACCCAGAACATACCGTTCGTGAATCGGTTGAAGAAGCCGTTGCCGAAGTCGTTAACGCCCTGAAAGGTCTGGATGAAGTGTACGCCAAGTACGCCGAGCCGGATGCCGACTTCGATAAACTTGCCGCGCAACAAGGCAAGTTTGAAGAAATTATTCAGGCGCACGACGGTCATAACCTCAACGTGCAACTCGAACGTGCCGCCGACGCACTGCGTCTGCCGGACTGGGATGCCAAAATTGAGAAGCTTTCCGGTGGTGAACGCCGCCGCGTAGCGCTGTGCCGCCTGCTGCTGGAAAAACCAGACATGCTGCTGCTCGACGAACCGACCAACCACCTGGATGCGGAATCCGTGGCATGGCTGGAACGCTTCCTGCACGACTTCGAAGGTACCGTTGTGGCGATTACCCACGACCGTTACTTCCTGGATAACGTTGCCGGATGGATTCTGGAGCTTGACCGCGGTGAAGGTATTCCGTGGGAAGGTAACTACTCCTCCTGGCTGGAGCAGAAAGATCAGCGTCTGGCGCAGGAAGCCTCTCAGGAAGCTGCTCGCCGTAAATCCATTGAGAAAGAGCTGGAGTGGGTACGCCAGGGCGCTAAAGGCCGTCAGTCGAAGGGCAAAGCCCGTCTGGCGCGCTTTGAAGAACTCAACAACACCGAATACCAGAAACGTAACGAAACCAACGAACTGTTTATTCCACCTGGACCACGTCTGGGCGATAAAGTCGTTGAGGTCAGCAACCTGCGTAAATCTTACGGCGATCGCGTTCTGATTGACGATCTGAGCTTCTCCGTACCAAAAGGGGCTATCGTCGGCATCATCGGGCCGAACGGCGCGGGTAAATCGACGCTGTTCCGTATGTTGTCCGGTCAGGAACAGCCTGATAGCGGCACCATTGAGCTGGGTGAAACCGTGAAGCTGGCGTCTGTTGACCAGTTCCGTGACGCAATGGATAACAGCAAAACCGTGTGGGAAGAAGTTTCTGGCGGGCTGGATATCATGCGTATCGGCAACACCGAAATGCCAAGCCGCGCTTACGTAGGCCGCTTCAACTTCAAAGGTGTTGATCAGGGTAAACGCGTCGGCGAATTGTCCGGTGGTGAACGTGGTCGTCTGCACCTGGCGAAGCTGCTGCAGGTTGGCGGCAACATGCTGCTGCTCGATGAACCGACCAACGACCTGGATATCGAAACCCTGCGCGCACTGGAAAACGCCCTGCTGGAATTCCCGGGCTGCGCGATGGTTATCTCGCACGACCGTTGGTTCCTCGACCGTATCGCGACTCACATTCTGGATTACCAGGATGAAGGGAAAGTCGAGTTCTTTGAAGGTAACTTCACCGAATACGAAGAGTACAAGAAACGCACGCTGGGCGCTGATGCGCTGGAGCCGAAGCGTATTAAGTACAAGCGTATTTCTAAGTAATCGTTCAGATGCCCGATAGCGCTTCGCTTATCGGGCTTACGGACGCTGGCCGGATGGTCGTTACATCGCCATCCGGCACTTCAACCTACCCCTGCTCGCCCATCAACTCTTTAACCAGCTCCACACAACGCAGGAATCGGCCATCGTAGTCGGGTTCTTTTACGTGGACAAAGTCGATGTTGTTTTCTTGCAGCATTTCGACCAGCAGCGACTGAAACGCCTTACGGTCAACCGAACTGCCAAGACTTCGCAGCCCATCAGCAACCCATGGGGTATTGTTTTCCAGGAGGATCACCAGATCAAAGCGGTACTCATCAATCAACGCCTGCACAAACGGGTGTTCACGCCCTTCATACTTTTTACAGAACGCCTGAGTCGTGACGAAATCGGTATCGATAAATGCCACTTTATTGGCGTACTTAACAGCGAAATCAATGTATTGCGCCTGCCCTAGCGCAATTTTATCGTAATCGGAATACTGCAGCGCCATCTCGTCGCCACCCAAATGGGAGAAGACATAGTCACGCCCGTATTCCCACGCACTGGTGGTATTAAAAATATTGGCAAGCTTGTTCACCAGCGTCGATTTGCCGCTCGACTCGCCGCCGAGGATCGCCACGGTACGCACAAAAAACGGCTTCACTTCGGTGGGGATATACTCCCAGTAGCGGAACGGGTTTTCACGAATTTGCGCGCCACTGATGCTCATAAACGTCCGTTTGGGATCAACCAGTACGGTTTCAATCCCAAGATGCTCCAGATATTGCGGGGCGTCAGCCGCTTCAGAGGTGTAGATCCAGTTAGGTTGGATCCCTTTCTCCTGCATGAACGTTTTGATCCCGTTACTCCAGACATCCCAACCATGCGGATAGGGTTCCATGCCCTCTTCATTGAACGCGTGAATGCGGATATTTTTCTGATATTTGAACGTTTGCAGCAGCCAGCGTAAACGATCGGAAACCGTGGGCTGTTGAGACATGGCGCTGTCCTCAAACAGACTACGATCGCGCGTATCGTCATAACCCATGATGATATGCAGTTCATCGACCTGGCTACAGGCGCGCTGGATCAGATAGATATGACCGGTATGCAGCGGATAAAACTTACCAAATACCACACCGATGTTTTTCTGCTGGCGGGGAAACTCCAGCCCCAGAAAACGGTGCAGCGCCTCCAGTTTTTGCGCGCTGGGACTTTTGATTTTGGCATTCAAAAGCTGGCTTAAATAACCCTTGGTCATGCCACTGGCATCCGCCACTTGTTGCAGCGTGCAGCCCTTTTGCTTAATGGCAGTTTTCAGATAATCAAATGACACAAGAGCCTCCTGCTGAAAAAACACAGGCCGGATAAGGCATCGCCGCCATCCGGCACTTCACCGCCCTGTCGCCGAAAAGACGACGGGTAGTTAATTATAAGTCGTCAAAGACACTCAGTGCGTCAGAAAGTTTTTTAACACCAAAGATCTGCATCCCTTCCGGCACTTTCTTCGGTACGTTAGCGGCGGGCACTATCGCCCGACGAAAACCGTGCTTCGCGGCTTCCGAAATACGCTCCTGACCGCTGGGAACAGGACGAATTTCACCCGCCAGCCCCACTTCACCAAAGACGACTAAATCCTGCGGCAGCGGACGGTCACGAAGGCTGGAAACCATTGCCAGCAGCAGCGCCAGGTCTGCGCTGGTTTCAGTAACTTTTACGCCACCCACCACGTTGACGAAAACGTCCTGATCCGCCATCTGCAAACCACCATGACGGTGCAGCACCGCCAGCAGAATCGCCAGACGGTTTTGTTCCAGCCCAACAGCCACGCGGCGTGGGTTGGACATCATGGAGTGATCGACCAGCGCCTGGATCTCCACCAGCAACGGACGCGTCCCTTCCCAGACCACCATCACCGAACTGCCGGAAGTGACTTCATCACCACGACTTAAAAAGATGGCAGAAGGGTTGCTGACTTCGCGCAGCCCCTGCTCGGTCATCGCGAAGACGCCAAGCTCATTCACCGCACCAAAGCGGTTTTTATGGCTACGCAGGGTACGAAAACGGGAATCGGCATCACCGTCGAGCAGCACCGAGCAGTCAATACAGTGCTCCAGCACCTTCGGCCCCGCGAGTGAACCGTCTTTGGTGACGTGACCGACCATTACAATCGCCACACCGCGCGTTTTGGCAAAGCGCGTCAGATAAGCCGCAGTTTCACGGACCTGAGCCACGCTGCCTGGCGAAGACTGAATGTCCGCCATATGCATCACCTGAATGGAGTCGATAACCATCAGCTTAGGCTGTTCTTCTTCCGCAATCAGGCAGATTTGCTCGATGCTGGTTTCCGACAGCATGTTCAGGTTCGCTGTCGGCAGGCCGAGTCGATGCGCACGCATCGCGACCTGCTGCAGGGATTCTTCACCCGTGACGTACAGGGTCTTCATCTGCTCGGCAAGCTTGCACAGTGTTTGCAGCAGTAAGGTTGATTTCCCCGCACCAGGGTTCCCCCCGATCAGAATGGCGCTGCCGGGCACCACACCGCCGCCCAACACGCGGTCAAACTCTTTAAAACCGGTAGAAAAACGCGGCAATTCCTCAAGGCTGATGTCAGACAGTTTCTGAACCTTCGCCACGCCCGCATTCCCGGCATAACCACTGAGCCGCTCGTTACGCGCCACCGTTGGCGATGCCGCCAGACGCACCTCGGTAATGGTATTCCAGGCCTGACAGGCGCTACATTGCCCCTGCCAGCGCGGATAATCGGCCCCGCATTCGTTACAAACAAAGGCGCGCTTAGGAGCTTTTGCCACGTTTTACCTCTTTATTTTTGATTCATGCTGCCAGAGAGAATGCAGAACACCCCCATCAGGTCAGCGTGACGGATAGTAATCTCCGTCTTTTCATTCACTTTTGGCTTCGCATGGTACGCAATGCCCAGCCCTGCCGTTTTGATCATCGGCAGATCGTTGGCACCATCGCCAATGGCGACCGTTTGTGCCATCGGGATTTCATATTCCTGCGCCAGCCGGGTTAAGGTATCGGCTTTATACTGGGCATCGACAATGTCGCCAATCACGTTGCCGGTAAATTTGCCGTCCATGATTTCCAGCTCATTGGCAACCACGGCAGTCAATCGCAGTTTTTCACGCAGATATTCAGCAAAGAAGGTAAAACCGCCGGAGGCGATCGCCACTTTCCAACCCAGCGTTTCAAGCTTCAGTACCAATTGAGTCAGACCAGGCATCAGCGGTAATTTTTCGCGCACCTGGAGCAGAATATTGGCATCCGCGCCCTTGAGGGTCGCGACACGGCTACGCAGACTGGCGGTAAAATCCAGCTCGCCGCGCATGGCGCGTTCTGTTACTTCCGCCACCATCTCGCCGGTTCCGGCCAGCTTAGCAATCTCATCAATACACTCTATCTGGATAGCCGTAGAGTCCATATCCATCACCAGCAAACCCGGCGTACGTAGATGCGGAATTTTACCCAGTGGCGCAACATCCAGTTTGGCATCATGCGCCAGTTTCGCTGCCCGCGGTGTTAACGACCCCGCCAGGCGAATCACCTGATAATCCTCGACACACCAGGCCGCTACGATCACCATCGCCGCGCCCAGTTTGCTCTGATATTGCGTTAAACGTTGTTTATCCAGCCCACGACCATACAGCAGCCAGCCACTCCGGCCCGCGTGGTAATCCAGCGGCATCACTTCATCGCCGCTTAAAGAGAGGGGCAGACCTGGCCACAGAGAGACATCTTCAGGTAGATCGCACCAGGTAATGTTAGGCATTAAAGCTCCTGTAAATCGTTCGGGTCGGAATCATCCAGGGAAAATAACGCATGAGGCTACCTTGTAACCAGCGCTTCTGGCAACATTAAGCCTCAAATTTTCAGCAGGTGGAATATGGCTCGCGCAAAACTGAAATTCCGACTTCATCGTGCAGTGATTGTATTGTCCTGTCTCGCGCTGCTTGTCGCCCTCATGCAAGGCGCATCCTGGTTTAGTCAAAGCCATCAACAGAAGCGCAATCCGCAACTGGAGGAGCTGGCCCGTACGCTGGCCCGCCAGGTCGCAATCAACGTCGCCCCGTTGATGCGAACTGAAACGCCGGATGAGAAACGCATCAAAGCGGTACTCATGCAGTTAACGGAAAGCAGCCGCATTCTGGATGCCGGTGTCTACGATGAGCAGGGCGATCTGATTACCCGTACAGGTGAAAGCGTGAATGTGCGTGACCGCCTGGCGCTGGACGGTAAAAAAGCCGGAGGCTATTTTAATCAGCAAATTGTCGAGCCCATTCAGGGGAAAAATGGGCCGCTGGGCTATTTGCGCCTGACGCTTGATACCCACACCCTCGCCACCGAAGCAAAACAGGTGGATAACACCACCAACATTTTACGCCTGATGCTGCTCCTGTCACTGGCGATTGGCGTCGTACTGACCCGCACGTTATTGCAGGGCAAACGCACCCGCTGGCAACAATCGCCGTTCCTGCTGACCGCCAACAAGCCGGTGCAGGAAGAAGACAGCGAGAAGAAAGAGTAAAAACAGTAAGATAAAGGGAAATCAACCATGACCACACTACGCCTGCTTATCTCAGACTCTTACGATCCGTGGTTTAACCTCGCGGTCGAAGAGTGCATTTTTCGCCAGATGCCCGCCACGCAGCGCGTTCTGTTTTTATGGCGCAATGCCGACACGGTAGTCATTGGCCGGGCGCAAAATCCATGGAAAGAGTGCAATACCCGGCGCATGGAAGAAGATAACGTTCGGCTGGCGCGTCGTAGCAGCGGCGGCGGCGCGGTGTTCCATGACTTAGGCAATACCTGCTTTACCTTTATGGCCGGCAAACCGGAATATGACAAAACCATCTCCACCGCTATCGTACTCAATGCGTTAAATACACTGGGCGTCGAGGCCGATGCTTCAGGACGTAACGATCTGGTTGTCAAAACACCCGAAGGTGATCGTAAAGTCTCTGGCTCCGCGTATCGTGAAACTAAAGACCGCGGATTCCACCACGGAACGCTGTTGCTCAATGCCGATCTCAGCCGCCTGGCAAATTATCTAAATCCTGATAAGAAGAAGCTTGAGGCCAAAGGAATTACCTCTGTTCGTTCACGGGTAGCAAACCTGATCGAACTGCTGCCGGGGGTAACGCATGAAGCCGTATGCAAAGCCATTACCGACGCCTTTTTTGCACATTACGGCGAACGCGTAGAAGCGGAAATCATTTCCCCCGATAAAACACCAGATCTGCCGAATTTTGCCGAAACCTTTGCCCGCCAGAGCAGCTGGGAGTGGAACTTTGGTCAGGCCCCCGCCTTTTCGCATCTGCTGGACGAGCGCTTCACCTGGGGCGGCGTCGAATTGCATTTCGATGTCGAAAAAGGCCATATCACGCGCGCGCAGGTCTTTACCGATAGCCTCAACCCCGCGCCGTTAGAAGCGCTGGCAGTGCGTCTGCAAGGATGTTTGTATCGTGCGGATAAGCTGGCGCAGGCGTGTGAAGCGTTGCGGATCGATTTCCCTGAGCAAGAAAAAGAGCTGCGGGAACTGTCGGCATGGATCGCCAGAGCAGTAAGGTGATCCAGCCAACGAGGAGAATTGTAGCCCGGTAAGCGCAGCGCCACCGGGCATATCACAACACTTACTCTTTATCGCCCAGCAGAACAGATTCCAGTGCGATTTTGATCATGTCGTTGAAGGTCGTTTGACGTTCAGCGGCAGAGGTTTGTTCATGCGTACGGATATGGTCGGATACGGTACAGATAGTCAGCGCTTTTGCACCAAACTCAGCCGCAACGCCGTAGATACCGGCCGCTTCCATTTCCACGCCCAGCACGCCGTATTTTTCCATCACGTCGAACATTTCACCGTCCGGGGAGTAGAACAGATCGGCGGAGAACAGGTTGCCAACACGCGCGTCTACACCCAGTGCTTTTGCAGCATCAACCGCGTTACGCACCATGTCGAAGTCAGCAATCGCAGCGAAGTCATGATCTTTAAAGCGGATGCGGTTAACTTTGGAGTCGGTGCATGCACCCATACCGATAACCACGTCACGCAGTTTGACGTCCATACGGACTGCGCCGCAGGAACCCACGCGAATGATTTTCTTCACGCCAAAATCGGTGATCAGCTCTTTGGTATAGATGGAGCAGGACGGGATACCCATGCCGTGACCCATCACAGAGATTTTGCGGCCTTTGTAAGTACCGGTAAAACCTAACATGCCGCGAACGTTGTTCACTTCACGTACGTCTTCGAGGAAAGTTTCAGCAATGTGCTTGGCACGCAGCGGGTCGCCCGGCATCAATACGACGTCAGCGAAATCACCCATTTCTGCATTAATATGTGGAGTTGCCATAAATTATCCTTAATTAAAATTGAGACGAATACCCTAAGGATTTCGCGTTGTAGGAAGGCGACGAATTCGTGAATCCCCGGGAGCATAGATTAACTATGTGACCGGGGTGAGCGAATGAAGTCAACGCATCTACAGCGCGAAAAACAACGGGCATTACAGCATGTTTTTACCGTAGTCCATCGGCGACGTACCAAAGTAGCTCGCCAGCGTCTGACCGATATCCGCGAAGGTTTCACGATGACCCAGTGAACCTGGTTTTACTTTCGGGCCGTAGATCAGCACCGGAATGTGTTCACGGGTGTGATCGGTACCGGTCCAGCTCGGGTCGCAACCGTGGTCAGCCGTCAGGATCAGAATGTCATCTTCACCCACCAGCTCCATCAGCTCAGGCAGGCGACGGTCGAACAGCTCCAGACCCGCGGCATAACCGGCGATATCGCGACGGTGACCCCAGGAAGAGTCGAAGTCAACGAAGTTAGTGAAGACGATGGTCTCATCACCCGCTTCTTTCATCTCTTTAAGGGTAGCGTCGAAGAGTGCGTCCAGGCCGGTCGCTTTCACTTTTTTAGTGATACCGCAGTTCGCGTAAATGTCCGCAATCTTACCTACGGAAACAACGTGGCCTTTTTTCTCGTCAACCAGTTTCTGCAGTACCGTCGGCGCAGGCGGTTCAACGGCCAGATCGTGACGGTTACCGGTACGCTGGAAGTTACCGGCTTTATCGCCGATAAACGGACGCGCGATCACGCGACCAATGTTGTAGCCCCCTTCGGTCAGCTCTTCGCGCGCGATTTCACACAGCTCGTAGAGTTTATCCAGACCGTAGGTCTCTTCATGGCAAGCAATCTGGAACACGGAGTCAGCGGAGGTGTAGAAAATCGGCTTGCCGGTTTTCATATGTTCTTCGCCCAACTGGTCCAGAATTACCGTACCGGAAGAGTGGCAGTTACCGAGATAACCCGGCAGGTTGGCACGTTTTACCAGCTTATCCAGCAGCTCTTGCGGGAAGCTGTTTTCGTGATCAGAGAAATAGCCCCAGTCAAACAGAACCGGCACACCCGCGATTTCCCAGTGACCAGACGGCGTGTCTTTCCCGGAAGAGAGTTCATGCGCCCAGGCATAGGCACCCACGACTTCCGCATTGCCATCCATGCCAGCAGCAATTTTACCGGTAGAACCTTCGTGAGCTTTCACCAGGCCCAGACGGGTCAGGTTAGGCAGATTCAGCGGACCTTTGCGACCATTGTCAGCTTCGCCTTTCGCACAGGCTTCTGCAATATGTCCCATAGTGTCTGAACCTACGTCGCCAAAGCGATCCGCATCTTCAGTCGCACCAATACCAAAGGAGTCCAGCACCATAATAAATGCACGTTTCATCTTGTTCTCCATTCCCCGTCATACTTCAAGTTGTCGATGCGTTAACTTCACTCATACCCCAGTCACGTACTGATGTACGCTCCCGGGGATTCACTCGTTTGTCGCCTTCCTACAACTCGAATTATTTAGGGCATCTATCTTGCGCCGCAAAAAAGCGATCAGATCAGTATACAGTTATTCGGTAATACGACGATAGACTGTCGGTGTAATTTCTGGCGCTTTATCGTCAAGCTTAATTGCCGCTTTGACCGCTTTCGCCGCTTCCTGCCAGCTGGCTTCGTCTTTGGCGTGGATCACTGCCAGAGGACGCTGGCCGTCTACGCTGTCACCCAGACGCGCCATATCGGTAAAGCCGACGCTGTAATCAATCGTGTCAGATGCCTGACGACGACCGCCGCCCATGGAAACAACAGCCATACCCAGCACACGGGTATCCATCGCGCTAACAAAACCTTCGGTATCAGCATATACCGCTTTGCTCAGCATTGCCGTCGGCAGGTACTTCGCGTAGTTTTCAACGAAATCGGTCGGGCCTTTCTGCGCCGCAACCATGCGACCAAAGATGTCTGCCGCTTTACCGTTATCCAGCACCGCCTGCAGCTTCGCACGGGCTTCAGCATCGTCTTTCGCCAGTTTGCCGGAGATCAGCATCTCCACGCACAGCGCCATAGTGACATCAAACAGACGCGGATTACGGTACTCGCCGGTCAGGAACTGCACGGCCTCGCGGACTTCCACCGCATTACCGGCGCTGGAGGCCAGCACCTGGTTCATATCCGTTAACAACGCCGTGGTACGAACCCCTGCGCCATTCGCTACCCCTACAATCGCTTCAGCAAGGGCTTCAGAAAGTTCATAGGTCGGCATGAAGGCGCCGCTGCCTACTTTCACATCCATCACCAGGGCATCCAGCCCTTCAGCCAGCTTTTTAGCCAGGATAGAGCCGGTGATCAGCGGGATGGAATCCACCGTGGCGGTAATATCACGGGTGGCATAAAAACGTTTATCCGCCGGTGCAAGCGAGCTGGTTTGTCCAATAATCGCTACACCCACGTCTTTAATAATTTCACGGAAACGCGCGTCGTCCGGGAAGATGTCAAAGCCCGGGATGGCTTCCAGTTTATCCAGCGTACCGCCGGTATGACCCAGGCCACGCCCGGAGATCATCGGAATATAGCCGCCGCATGCTGCGACCATCGGGCCTAACATCAATGACGTCACATCACCCACGCCGCCGGTAGAGTGTTTATCCACAATCGGGCCGTTCAGCTGCAAACTTTTCCAGTCCAGCACGGTGCCTGAATCACGCATTGCCATCGTCAGTGAGACACGCTCTGGCATTGTCATATCGTGGAAGAAAATGGTCATCGCCAGGGCGGCGATTTGCCCTTCAGAGATGGTGTTGTCGCGAATACCGTTGATAAAGAAACGAATTTCTTCATCACTCAGCGCATGACCATCACGTTTTTTACGAATAATTTCTTGTGCGAGAAACAAGGTAACCTCCCGATTGTAGGCCGGCTAAGCAATGCGCTCCCGGCACACCGAATACATGTCGGATAGCGACAAAAGCGCCATCCGACAATTCAAGCCTTAGTAGCTGCTTGCGCTCTTACCGTCGCCGTGACCCAGCGCTTTCAACAGGCTCGCCAGCAGGCTGGATGCGCCAAAGCGATAGTGACGGGAATCCGCCCAGTCAGCGCCGAACAGTTCATCCGCAATGGCCAGGAACTGCTGAGCATCTTCTGCGGTACGCACGCCGCCAGCCGGTTTGAAACCAACCGTTTTAGAAACGCCCATATCGCGGATCACTTCCATCATGATACGTGCGCTTTCCGGCGTCGCATTGACCGGTACTTTACCGGTAGAGGTTTTGATGAAATCAGCACCCGCTTTAATTGAGATTTCAGACGCTTTGCGAATCAACGCTTCTTCTTTCAGTTCGCCGGTTTCGATAATGACTTTCAGCAGTACGTTTGCCGCAGCACAGGCGTCTTTGCAGGCTTTAACCAGATCGAAGCCAATCTGCTCGTTACCCGCGATCAGCGCACGGTATGGGAATACCACGTCAACTTCATCCGCACCGTAGGCGATTGCCGCGCGGGTCTCGGCCAGCGCAATCTCGATGTCGTCATTACCGTGTGGGAAGTTAGTTACCGTTGCAATACGGATGTCCGGCGTACCCTGCTCTTTCAGCGTTTTACGCGCAATCGGAATGAAACGCGGATAGATGCATATTGCAGCCGTGTTGCCAACCGGCGTCTTCGCCTGATGACACAGCGCGATCACTTTTTCATTGGTGTCGTCGTCATTCAGGGTGGTCAGGTCCATCAGTTTCAGTGCACGCAGGCTGCTTGCTGTTAAATCGGTCATAACATTCTCCAACGGCATCGCCGTATAAAATTTCACCTTGCGAGTTTGTTAGTATTCTAACATCCGCTCGCTATTACACTTCGATATACATCACAGTTAATGAAAACCACATACAGATTTGCATTACTCTAATGAGATCTACTTCAAAGAAACGGCCTTTACTGACCCCTTGCGATGATCTCAGGCGCATCCGGATCAAAGGTTGCGATCGCCTAACTTCCTACAATGACGCTTAACGTTCGGCACATAAAGGAATCGACGATGCCCACCTCAAGCGAACTCGCGCTGCAACAGCGCTGCCAACAAATCGTGACCAGTCCGGTGCTCAGCCCTGAACAAAAACGCCATTTTCTGGCGCTGGAGGCGGAGAACGCCTTGCCGTATCCACCTCTGCCGACGGAGGCCCGCCAGGCGCTGGATGACGGCGTGATCTGCGATATGTACGAAGGACATGCGCCGTTCAAACCACGCTACGTCTTACCCGATTACGCACGTTTTCTGGCTAACGGATCATCGTGGCTTGAGCTGGAAGGCGCAAAGGACCTTGATGACGCATTATCCTTACTGACCATTCTCTACCACCATGTTCCGTCTGTGACCTCCATGCCGGTCTTCCTTGGTCAGCTTGATGCTCTGCTGCAACCGTATGTTAGAATTCTAACACAAGAAGAGATCGATGTTCGAATAAAACGTTTTTGGCGTTACCTGGACAGAACGCTGCCAGACGCCTTTATGCATGCCAATATCGGCCCGGCGGATACGCCCATCACACGCGCAATTCTCCGCGCGGATGCAGAGCTAAAGCAGGTTTCACCTAACCTGACATTTATTTATGATCCGCAAATAACCCCTGACGATCTGCTACTGGATGTGGCAAAAAATATTTGTGAGTGCAGTAAGCCACATATTTCTAACGGTCCTGAAAATGATAAAATTTTCACAAAAGGACATTATGGCGTCGTCAGTTGT
Organism: Citrobacter sp. Marseille-Q6884; assembly: GCF_945906775.1. Lineage (NCBI taxonomy): Bacteria > Pseudomonadati > Pseudomonadota > Gammaproteobacteria > Enterobacterales > Enterobacteriaceae > Citrobacter > Citrobacter sp. Marseille-Q6884. Next base: position 1,776,752 of record NZ_CAMDRE010000001.1, on the reverse strand, counting down.
TACAACTCACTGCCGCTTGCCGGGGGCGGAAGCACGCTGGTCAGACTCAATTTGAAAGCCATCGCAGAGCGCAGTACCTCTGTCGATGACTTCTTTACGCGCACCCTGCCGCACTACTGCCAACAGCAAATCGCTATCATTGATTCACGATGTGAATTCCTCTATGCAAAATCACATTTCTTTGAGAATAGCTTCCTGGTGCAGGAAGGGTTGATCGATCCCGAACGTTTTGTGCCAATGTTTGGCATGTACGGCCTGGCAGAAGCGGTAAATCTGTTGTGTGAGAAGGCGGGACAACACGCTCGCTATGGGAAAGATGAGTTCGCCAATGAAATGGGCTATCGCATCAGCGCCCAGTTGGCTGACTTTGTGGAAAGCACACCGGTGAAATATGGCTGGAAGCAGCGCGCAATGCTTCATGCTCAGTCAGGTATCAGTTCTGACATTGGCACCACGCCCGGGGCGCGCCTGCCGTATGGCGATGAACCCGATCCGATCACTCATCTGCAAACCGTGGCACCGCATCATGCATACTATCACGCCGGAATAAGCGACATCCTCACTCTGGATGAAACCATCAAACGTAATCCGCAGGCGCTGGTTCAGCTTTGTCTGGGCGCGTTTAAGGCCGGTATGCGTGAGTTTACCGCTAACGTGAGCGGCAACGATCTGGTACGCGTGACCGGCTATATGGTGCGCTTGTCCGATCTGGAAAAATATCGCGCCGAAGGCTCTCGCACGAACACCACCTGGCTGGGCGAAGAAGCCGCGCGCAATACGCGTATTCTGGAACGACAACCCCGCGTGGTAAGCCATGAACAGCAGATGCGCTTCAGTAAGTAAGCTGATTCCTTTCTCCTGCGTTGACGGGCCAGGCAGTCGTCTGGCCCTGTTTCTGCAAGGGTGCAATCTGCGCTGTAAGAATTGTCACAACCCGTGGACGATGGGACGTTGCAATGACTGCGGGGAGTGTGTGCTGCATTGCCCGCATGAAGCGCTGAGTCTGAGTGCGGGAAAAGTGTGGTGGCAATCCGATATTTGTCAGCAGTGTGATACCTGCCTGAAAATGTGCCCGCAGCAGGCAACGCCAATGGCGCAGACCATGAGCGTGGATGACGTTTTACATCATATCCGCAAAGCATCGTTGTTTATTGAAGGCATTACCGTGAGCGGCGGAGAAGCGACCACCCAACTCCCGTTTGTTGTGGCGCTTTTTACGGCGATGAAAGCCGATCCTCAGTTGCAGCATCTTACCTGCCTGGTTGACAGCAACGGCTGGCTTGCCGAAACCGGTTGGCAGAAACTGCTGCCGGTGTGCGATGGCGTGATGATCGATTTAAAAGCCTGGGACAGCCAGTGCCATTTTCAGCTCACCGGACGTGATAATACACTGATTAAAAACAGCATTACGTTTCTGGCCGCGCGGGGAAAACTGACAGAACTGCGCCTGCTGGTCATTCCCGGTCAGGTGGATTATCTGCAACATATTGAAGCACTGGCGGCGTTTATTCATCGGTTAGGTAACGTGCCGGTACGGCTTAACGCCTTTCATGCTCATGGGGTTTATGGCGAAGCGAAATCCTGGCCTGGCGCCACACCGGCGGATGTACAACGACTGGCAGAGGGATTACGGGCACGTGGGGTAGATAATCTGATCTTCCCGGCATTGTATCTGTAAGTCTGTTTTACCGGATGGCGGTTGCGCGCTATCCGGCATTCCGTTCGCGCAATCAAAAACCAAACAATGCGGTGGTATTGCCGTACAGCGCATCGGCAATCTCGTCTGCGGGCTCCCGGCGTAACTCGCATAGCACCTCAAATACCCTTGCGGCCTGCTCCGGTCGATTAGGTTGACCCTGAAAGCCGTTTAGCGGCATATCCGGCGCATCGGTTTCCAGCAACAGCGACTCCAGTGGCAGCTGCGCTATCACCTCACGCGTTTTGCTGGCTCGCGGGTAGGTAATGGTGCCGCCCACACCTATTTTGTATCCCAGTTGAACAAAGCGCTCCGCCTGCTGCAGGCTCCCGGAAAAACCGTGTACCACACCGGTGCGCGGAAGAGCATGACGTTTAAGATGCATCGCCAGCTTGTCATGCGTGCGGCGCGAATGCAGGATCACAGGCAGATCGTAATGTTTCGCCAGCTGCAGCTGCGCACCGAGCACGCGCTCCTGTTTGGCGAACTGTGGATCGTCACGCCAGAGATCCAGCCCGATCTCCCCTACCGCCACCACTTTCTGTGGACGTTGATCCAACGCCTGCTGCAGCCTGTCCAGACAGTCATCGTCATGATGTTCGATAACAATGGGATGCAGGCCCAGCGCGGCATACAACGAGGGGTAATTCTTCGCTAACGCCAGCACGCGAGAAAAGTTCGCGGCTTCGGTGGCCGGAATTATGATACGGTCCACTCCAGCCTGCGCGGCGCGCTGAATGCTGGCGGGTTCATCGCCAGTGAAAGGTGGAAAATCAAAATGACAATGCGTATCGATAAAACGATAACTCACGCCAGATCCTCATTATTGAATGTCGTGTCGTTGGCCTGAGGCGTATCGGTCACCACTGGCGCATGGGCATCGTTAGCCACTGGCGCGGGGGGAACGACCACCGGTCCCGGCACCACAATCTTCGGCGTCTGACGGGGCAATGGCGCGCTTTTCGCTAACAGTTTCCCCACAGTCGCCAAAAAGTAGCGACCGCACAGACGCCCGATTTTATAGTCCTCACGCAGGGCAGGGATTCGACTCCCTAACGCCATACTGTGCAACGGTTTCGGCGGGTAGATCTCGAAGATACGCAGCTTACCTGGCGGTTTTTCAATAAAACGCTGAATGTCGCGATAGCTGGCTTCATGATGCTGTACCAGATTCACCAACGGCTGCAGGCTGCTTTCTCCCAACCAGCGTTCCATTCGCTTGAACCACTGCGGTGTGTAGTACATTTGCGAAGGCACGGTGCGGATCACCACCAACGTTTTTGCTCCCTGCTTTGCCGCTTCCTTGACGGGAATCGCATCGCTGATACCGCCGTCCAGATAGTTCACGCCATCCAGCGCCACCCCTGTACGATAGAATCCCGGAATGGCGCTGGACGCACGAATGAGATCCAGCCAGTTTTGCCGGGTCGGCGAAAAATAGCCAGGGGTGTAGTCATCTCCCCGACAGGCGCACATGTAAAATGCTTTTCCCGTTTCGAACAAACGCTCAGCGTTGTCTATCGCCAGCGGCATCTGCGTCGACGTTGAATCCACCAGCCAGTCGAGATCGATAAGATTTCCTCCGCGTACGAACCGTACCGGATCAAAAAACTCACGCTTTGTGGTGTAACGCATGATGACTTTGCGTCCGTAACCGGGCTGGTTACACAGATAAGCCGAAAGGTTTTGAGCGCCAGCGGACGTCCCGTAGTAGGCATCAAAGGGATTGAATTGCGCGCGCATGAACTCATCCAGCACGCCAGCGGTGAAGATCCCCCTTTGCCCTCCGCCCTCACACACCAGCGCTATACTGCCTGGTTGAAACGGACGTAACGATAACGGCGCAATATTACCGAGCGTGACGGGTATTCTCTGCCCCACCTCTGCCTTCCTGTTTTTCTTGTAATAGACCCACAAAGTAACGCAAATTGCTCACCGCTAAAACCGTAAAAGCCAGTCCACTGGACTGGCTTAGTAGCAATTTTTCTTTACGGTTTACGTGCTAGGGTCGTTTACGACCGGTAAACAGGCTGACCAGGAACAGAATAATCCCCACCACAAAGACAATTTTCGCCGCCCCTGCGGCGGTCCCCGCCAGTCCACCAAAGCCCAGAGCGGCGGCAATTAACGCGATAACCAGAAATATGATGCCCCAACGAAACATACGCTTCTCCTTTACCCTAGTTAATGTCAACCGCTTGATATGGGCGCTCAGGCCGCCCATTGGCGATATTTTAGTGTGGTGCACAACGCGCCTTCCGACAAACATCAGACAGGCGAATTAAGTCGAATTACTGAGTTTTGAGGTCGTTTTTGACGCTTTTCACGCCATCAACTGCTTTGGCAATACTCTCAGCGCGATCGCTTTGAGCTTTTGACTCGACGGTTCCTGAAAGCTGAACCACACCATCGGTCGTCTCAACTTTCACTTTACGGGAAGGGACTATGTCATCAGCCAGCAGCTTCGCTTTGACTTCGCTGGTGGTCGCCGTATCGCCCGCATAGCCTTTTACGCTGGTGCCTTTGCTATCACGAACGTGCAGTTTGTCGCTCACGGAGGTGACACCCTCAACACCTTTCGCCACTTTCACGGCCTCTTCTGCCTGAGCCTGGCTTTCAACAAACCCGCTTAACGTCACCACTTTTTGGTCTGTTTTCACGGAGATATCCGTGCTCTTAATACTTTCGTGGTCCACCAGCGCCGCTTTAACTTTTGCAGTGATGGTGCTGTCATCCATGAAATTACCGACTTTGTTCATAGAGCTATCGACTTTCTGCCCCGCACTTTCAAGACCGGATTGCGCTTTATCCGTTGTGGCGTTTTCCGCAAAAGCAGAACCCGTTGCAACAGCAGAAGTCAGCATCACGGCCAGCAGCGTTTTAGAAATCTTCAGTCTTGTCATTGTCATCGATTTTATCCTGTATTCTTGCTCATAATTCGAGCATTGGCAGCACATGTGCTGCATTGCTGAATGTGGCGAAAATCACTCAATTCAGAAGTCAATGGTCGTCATCACAATCAACCGTTCTCACGGCGATACCCGACAAAAACCCCTTCTGAACCAGTTATTAATATCGTGATAAAAATAAATGTCAGTTCTAACCACTGAAATTGGTTATTCACATGGCATTTAAAGCCGACACTTATGTCATCACTTTGTTAAATATAGATCACAATTTCGCGAACGATGGCACTTTTGGTTAAAAAACAAACAAACAAAAGAAAAACGGAGGGATTTAAGAACATTCCGCAAGGGATTTAAAAGGCAGGAAAAGTTGCAGGACACGGCAACAGCCGCGCCCTGCAGGGTCGATTAGTGTTCGCGGGTTTTACGGAACTGAACGTCAGGATAACGTTCCTGGGTAAGATTCAGGTTGACCATTGTCGGCGCGATATAGGTGAGGTTATCACCACCATCCAGCGCCAGCTGAATTTCGTTTTTACGCTTAAACTCTTCGAATTTCTTCACGTCAGCGCACTCCACCCAACGCGCGGTCGCGACGTTGACCGACTCGTAAATCGCTTCAACGTTATATTCGCTTTTCAGGCGTGAAACCACGACGTCGAACTGCAGCACACCGACTGCGCCTACGATCAGATCGTTATTAGCAATCGGACGGAAAACCTGCACTGCGCCCTCTTCAGAAAGCTGAACCAGCCCTTTGAGCAACTGTTTTTGCTTCAACGGATCTTTCAGGCGAATACGGCGGAACAGCTCCGGTGCGAAGTTCGGGATACCGGTGAACTTCATCATTTCACCCTGGGTAAAGGTATCGCCGATCTGAATCGTACCGTGGTTGTGCAGACCGAGGATATCGCCCGGATACGCTTCTTCCACGTGAGAACGGTCACCCGCCATAAAGGTCAGCGCATCGGAAATCACCACGTCTTTACCAATACGCACCTGGCGCATTTTCATGCCTTTCTCATATTTGCCGGACACCACACGCATGAAAGCCACGCGGTCACGGTGTTTCGGGTCCATATTAGCCTGAATTTTAAAGACAAAACCGGTGAACTTCTCTTCTGAAGCTTCAACGACGCGAGTATCGGTTTTGCGCGGCATCGGGGCTGGCGCCCACTCCACTAAACCGTCCAGCATATGGTCAACGCCGAAGTTACCCAGCGCGGTCCCGAAGAATACCGGCGTGATTTCACCTGCGAGGAACAGATCATGGTCGAATTCATTAGACGCACCCTGAACCAGCTCCAGCTCGTCACGCAGCTGCTGCGCCAGATCTTCGCCCACGGCAGCGTCCAGATCCGGGTTGTTCAGGCCTTTTACAATACGCACTTCCTGAATCGTATGGCCTTTACCGGTCTGGTACAGATACGTTTCATCTTTATAAAGGTGATAAACACCTTTGAACAACTTGCCGCAGCCAATCGGCCAGGTGATCGGCGCACAGCCAATCTTCAGCTCGTTTTCAACTTCATCCAGCAGCTCCATGGGATCGCGGATATCACGGTCGAGTTTGTTCATAAACGTCAGGATCGGCGTATCACGCAGACGCGTCACTTCCATCAGCTTACGGGTTCGGTCTTCGACACCTTTTGCCGCATCGATAACCATCAGACAGCAGTCCACTGCCGTCAGGGTACGATAGGTATCTTCGGAGAAGTCTTCGTGCCCCGGGGTGTCCAGCAGGTTTACCAGACAGTCATGATACGGAAACTGCATCACAGAGGTGGTAATGGAGATACCACGCTGCTTTTCCATTTCCATCCAGTCTGATTTTGCATGCTGGCTGGAGCCACGGCCTTTTACCGTACCGGCGGTCTGAATAGCCTGTCCGAATAACAGCACCTTTTCAGTGATCGTCGTTTTACCGGCATCCGGGTGAGAAATAATGGCAAAAGTGCGGCGTTTGGCCACCTCTTGCAAATAAGGAGACAACGTCATAGTCAAATCTTCTTAGGTAAGCACGGCAGAGCCGGGCAAGTTGAATACGAAAAATTGCGGCTATTTTACCCATCAACGGGGGGGAGGCAATCAGTGTTTACACAGGAGTTGCTCCAGTTCGCCTAATGATGCCACGGTCCAGGTCGGTTCAATGCCCACAGGCTGCTCACGGTGGTGCGCATTGAGCCAGCAGGTCGCCAGACCGGAGTTAATACCACCAAGAATATCGGACTCTGCAGTATCACCCACCATCAGCACGCGGGCGCGATCGGGATTGCCAGCCTGCTCCAGTGCATGATCAAAAATACGCGGATCGGGTTTTGCCACGCCAACCTGTTCAGAAATAACCAGCAGATCGAAATAGTCACGCAGACCGGTACGCTCAAGGCGGATTTGCTGCAGGGCGGTAAAACCGTTGGTAATAATGCCGATTTTCGTTTTACCACGAATGGCATCGAGCAGAGATACGGCACCCGGTAACGGAGAGCAGATCTCCGCCATCGCGTTAATAAAGGCGTCGTTCAGCGAGCCCGGCGCTACGTTCAGGCGCTCGGCCCAGCTCTGGAAACGGGCATGCTGCAGTTGTAATGATGTGATCGCACCGTTTTGATAATCCACCCACAGCGGTTTATTCACGGCCTGGTAGTCCTGAAAATCCTCAGCGGTAAAGGTAATGCTATAGTCGAGAAACATCCGCTGCAGGCCGGTAAACGCGTCAAACGTAAACAGCGTTTCATCGGCATCAAAGAAAATCCAGTCCCACTTCTTCATCATTACACCTTGTCTTACATGCTGATTGGCAATGCCATGATAATGGCATCTTCGTGACCGTCGGCCGTCGGATAGTAATTACGGCGTATCGTCGCTTCGTTAAAGCCTAAGCTTTCGTACAGCGCGATTGCCGCGGCGTTCGAGGCGCGCACTTCCAGCCACAACGTCAGAATACCGCGCTTTTCCAGCTCATCAATCAGATGATCCAGCAGTGCGCGTCCCAGCCCCTGCCGCTGAAAAGCGGGATCGACGGCAATATTGAACAGCGTAGCTTCATCCAGCACGACCTGCGTAATCGCAAAGGCCGCCATCGTTCCATCAACCGTTAGCTGAAAGTTGAGGTAGCGATCGCCCTGGTTGCTGGCAAATGTTTTTTCACTCCATGGAAATGCATGGGCGCGTTTTTCAATCTGAAATGCTGCGGGTAAATCAGTCGGGCCGAGGGAAGAAATCGTGTTCATATGCGCAGATTTGTTGCCATAAAGCGGCGCGTGCCGCTGGGTTTTCCCGTAATTCATTAAACGCAGGACTGGCAACCTGAGCGCCATCCAACTGCAGAGGCTCTTCGGTACCCAGTCGCCAGCTATTACAGCGACTGCCTTGTGGCAGCATGGCGACACGGTCAGGCGTCAGTTGTAAAACCTGATCCGGACTGACGGTCAATGCGTGTAAAATATCGCTCATCAACGGTTCGGTTAACGCGGGTAACTCCTCGGCAACCATAACCAGACGGACATGCGCAGGAATGGAAATCGCGATCTCGCCCTGCAGTGCGCCAGGACGACGCAGCGACCACTGCGTAATGCCCAGTTGCTGTAACTGCCAGTCTCGTCGGGATGTCATAGCGAAACACTCCTGTCTATCAGGGGCGCAAATATAGCAAATCTGTCGAATCAGCGCCAACAAACAACAATACACGCCATCCCGCAGACCGCCTTGATTCAGCTTGAATGATTTTGTGTATATAATCGCAACTTGTATAAATTGAGGAGCATTCCATGTCTGCTTTTACCCCGGCAAGTGAAGTCTTGCTGCGCCACAGTGATGATTTCGAACAAAGCCGTATTCTGTTTGCCGGTGATTTGCAGGATGACCTGCCAGCCCAATTCACAAGCGCCGCCAGCCGTGCGCATACGCAACAGCTCCACCACTGGCAGGTTTTAAACCGCCAGATGGGTGACAACGTGCGCTTTAGTCTGGTCGCACAGGCAGAAGACGTTGCTGATAGCGATACCCTGATTTACTACTGGCCTAAGAATAAGCCGGAAGCCCAGTTCCAGTTAATGAACATTCTGTCTTTACTGCCGACAGGCACCGATATTTTTGTTGTCGGTGAAAATCGCAGTGGCGTACGCAGTGCTGAACAGATGCTGGCGGAATACGCACCGCTGAATAAGGTCGATAGCGCGCGCCGCTGTGGCCTCTACCACGGTCGCCTGGAGAAACAACCCGTCTTTGACGCCGAAAAGTACTGGGATGAATACAGCCTCGACAATCTGACCATCAAAACGCTGCCTGGCGTATTCAGCCGCGACGGTCTGGATGTCGGTAGCCAGCTGCTACTGTCAACACTGACGCCGCACACCAAAGGTAAAGTACTGGATGTCGGCTGTGGCGCCGGCGTTCTCTCCGTTGCATTAGCCAGCCACTCGCCGAAGGTTCGCTTAACCCTGTGCGATGTGAGTGCGTCTGCCGTTGCAGCCAGCCGCGCAACGCTCGCTGCAAACGATATTGAAGGTGATGTCTATGCCAGTAACGTCTTTTCTGACGTGACCGGGCGCTTTGATATGATCATCTCTAACCCGCCGTTCCATGACGGCTTACAAACCAGCCTTGATGCCGCGCAAACGCTGATCCGCGGTGCAGTTCGTCATCTGAACAGCGGCGGTGAATTACGCATTGTGGCCAACGCCTTCCTGCCTTACCCGAAAGTGCTGGATGAGATGTTTGGCTTCCATGAAGTCATCGCCCAGACCGGTCGTTTTAAAGTGTACCGCACGGTGATGACTCGCCAGGCGAAGAAAGCCTAGTTGTCCTCTTTAAACGGCCATTTACATGGCCGTTTTTACATCAATCAACCCAGCCTCCACAATTAACTATTGACGAAAAGTTGAAAACCACTAGAATGCGCCTCCGTGGTAACGATACTTTTTGAGTGTCGATGGTATGCGAAGGTGGCGGAATTGGTAGACGCGCTAGCTTCAGGTGTTAGTGTCCTTTCGGACGTGGGGGTTCAAGTCCCCCCCCTCGCACCATAATCCACGTTGATATTGCTCGCACTGGGCGAAGGTGGCGGAATTGGTAGACGCGCTAGCTTCAGGTGTTAGTGTCCTTAGGATGTGGGGGTTCGAGTCCCCCCCCTCGCACCAACGAGGCGATATCAAAAAAAGTAAGATGACTGTGCGAAGGTGGCGGAATTGGTAGATGCGCTAGCTTCAGGTGTTAGTGTCCTTAGGATGTGGGGGTTCGAGTCCCCCCCCTCGCACCAATTATCTTATTTTCCTCTCTGTCTTCTCTTCTGATTAAATCATCCCTGTTGCAAATTCATTATCACCAAAACGATTCCGCCTATCAGCGCCGCGCATGAAGGCAACAGCACATAGTGCCGTAAACGTTTGTGGTACAGCATCAGTGAAGTCAACAGTAACCCTAATACAATCACCGCTTTCCACGCGTAGACTGACAGGTCAGTAAATGCCAGTCCGGCAATGACTATCCCCGGCAGGAGAACCCCCCATCCACTCCCCAGCGCACGCTGCAACATGGTTTCACCTACGAAATTGATAATGATAACCAATATCATATGATATGTTTTCTCATTTGTCAGCCAGGAAAGACTATCAATTATATGAGTTTTACTTAACGATTGATGACATGAATTATTGAAGGTGATAAATTGCTCACCGGTTAGCTTTTCAACAAAAAACAATAAATACCTATGCGAATGATTTTTCGTTCGTTATTTTTTCCCTGACGAAAACATCTTCGTATATTGCAGATAAATAACAATATTTACCTATGACAGTACAATCCTGGCGAACTCTGCGCACCAAAAAATATCAACTCTCTTTACGCCTGTTTCTGTTTCTCAACGCAGTATCTTCGCTGTTTACGCTTTTCTTCCCCCTTTTTGCCGTCAAAGCCTTATCCCTCCCGGCCATACTCATCTGTGCCGCGAGTACCCTGATGTTGATATGGCATGGGAAATACGTTGATAAAAGAATTAATCTCCCTTTTATTTCAACCCTTTTTGGCTTGCTGTGGGCCGCGCATATTGTTCTGAAATATGCGCAACTGGGTCATAGTGATTATTATTTTCTTTTGATAGCACTTCTTAGCGTGTTGTTTATTGGCTCGATCGCTTTTGCCAATAATATCATCGCATTTACACTCCATTCATTACCCTCAGTCGCCGTGTGCTTGTGGCTTAACGGTAGCGAGCATGGCCTGCGTATTTTCTACTTTATGGCGCTCCCCATGGTCGGGATCGCCATTCAGCATGTGATTCAAAAACGCTACGATGGTTTCGCCCAGCAGCTGATGTACAAACTGCTGGAAGAGCGGGAAACACTGAACGGGCTCAGCATGCTTGACCCCCTCACGGGACTGTATAATCGCCGCGGGCTGCAAAACAGGCTCGATACGCTGCTGGCGCTGAGCAACGCCAGGCACTATGTCTTATTGCTGGATATCGATCATTTCAAAGCCTATAACGATCATTACGGCCATATGATGGGCGACCAGGCGCTGATTCGCGTTTCTGCCGCCATCCGCGATTCAGTGCGTTCGCGGGATGTGGTGGCACGTTTTGGTGGCGAAGAATTTATGGTGTTGCTGACTGCCGTCGATCCTCAGCAAGCGCTGGCTGCGGCCGAACGTATTCGCCAGAAAGTGTACGATCTGAAAATTCCCCACATGTTTAATGAAAGCGTGGCAACCAATGTGACCGTCAGTATCGGCATTGCGCCGCTTTTGGAACAGGATATTGATGCAGCTATCGCCAAAGCCGATAAAGCCCTTTACGAAGCCAAGAGTCGGGGTCGAAACAATACGCTGGTTAGCGATGAACTCCGCAACCTGCCCTTCATCTGAGCTATCTGTGCGGTGCCGCCCGACATCATGACAAAGATCTTGCCATCGTTTTCCTCTATCTATAGGATTGGAAATCATTATCATTTAGATTAACATCCCTATATCGATATGGCTTACCGTTCCGCACCGATTGTTGAAGATGTCATCTGGCGAAGCCACTTTCCCCCGGAGATGCCCTCTCTGGCGGATTCGGTTCGCGCAACGATAGCGCAGACTCGTGAGCATCTGCTGGATTTCATACGCCTTGATGAAACACCTCCGCAAGGCGCGATGACGCTGCAGGAATGGACACAGCCTGCGATGTTGAGTTCACTTCTGGCTGTCTATTCAGATCATATCTATCGCAATCAGCCCGCATTGCCGCGTGAAAATAAGCCACTGATTTCCCTGTGGGCGCAATGGTATATCGGCCTGATGGTTCCCCCACTCATGCTGGCCTTGCTGACACAGAAAGAAGCCATTGATACCGCGCCTGAACATATCCACGTAGAGTTTCACGAAACCGGTCGTGCGGCATGCTTCTGGATAGACGTGCATCAGGACAACCAGGCTACCGCCCTCTCCCCGCAACAACGGATGGAAACGCTGATTCTCTCAGCACTGATGCCTGTTGTGCAGGCGCTGGAGTCTACGGGCGAGATCAACGGTAAGCTCATCTGGAGCAATACAGGCTATTTAATTCACTGGTATTTGACGGAAATGAAACCGTTGTTAGGTGAGGAGCTGTTGTCCGCGCTGCGCCAGACCTGCTTCTTTGAAAAACACCTCTCCAGCGGCCAGGATAATCCGTTGTGGCGTACCGTTGTGCCGCGTGAGGGTCTGTTAGTGCGCAGAACCTGCTGCCAGCGCTATCGGTTGCCTGATGTTCAGCAGTGCGGTGACTGTACGCTAAAATAAGCGAGGAGCGACAGCCCCTCGCTTACCCTGTTATGCAACCTGCTGATTTTCTTCCTCTAAACGCTGTGCTTCTTCCGTTTCTTGCGCCAGCAACTGCTTCTCATAGACCTTAAAGAAAGGGAAGTAAATGATGGCAGATACCAATGCCAGCAACACCACCAGGATCGCGGCACGATAATCCCAACCCAGCGCCCATGCCGCGCCAACAGGTGCAGGGGCGGTCCAGGGAACAACGGAGATCACACGGCCAATCAGATCCAGTTTCATCGCCGCCCATGCCAGAATCGCGTTCACCATCGGCGCCAACAGGAACGGGATAAAGAAGACGGGGTTCATCACAATTGGCGTTCCGAAAATCACCGGTTCATTGATATTAAAAATACTGGGAACCACGCTCAACCGCCCAATCGAGCGCAAATGGGCCGAACGGCTACGCAGATAACAAATCACCAGTCCCATTGTCGCCCCGGACCCGCCAACTACAATGAAGAAGGTCCAGAACGCTTCCATAAAGATATGCGGTAACGGCGCCCCCTGTGCCAGCGCCGACTGGTTCATCCCGAGGTTAGTCAGCCAGAACATTTGCAGCATTCCCGACACGATTGCGGCACCATGAATACCGGCAAACCACAGCAGATGACCAATTAGCACCGCTAGTAAGATTGCCGGGAGAGAATCTGCGGCTGAGACCAGCGGTTTAAAAATAGCCATAATGGCCTGCGAGATCAGCATGTCGAACTGCGACTGTATCACCAGGCTTAATGGGTACAGCGTTAATACCACGACCAGTACGGGGATCAGCAGATCAAAGGAATTTTTGATCATCGGCGGCACCTGATCGGGTAAACGGATCCCGATATTGTGCGCCTTCAGAAAACGCATCATCTCCACACAGTAAATCGCAACCAGGATCGCGGTAAAAATGCCCGTACCGCCCAGGCTATCAACGGGCAGAGCACCTTTGGTTTTCGGTGCGGCAATCAGTAAAAAAGCCATGATGGACAACATCGCACACATAAACGGATCTAACTGATGCGACTTCACATAGTGCTTACCCAGGTTATAGGCAATGGCCGCACAGATGTAGACAGACATGATCCCCATCGTCATATCAAAGGGGGTGAGGATCTGACCTTCGAATTGTTTTGCCAAATCAAGCCATGTGCGTGCGAATCCCCAGGTGGTATCCGGCGAAAAAGGGGGATAAGCGAAAACCAGCAGGAACGATCCGACAATCATGAAAGGCATGGCAGAAATAAAGCCGTCACGTATTGCCATAACATGGCGTTGTGAGGAGATACGCCCCGCGACAGGGCTAACATAGTTTTCTACAAAGCGAAAAATCACATTAAAGACTGCATGGTTAGTAGACATAGCCGATCTCCTGTTCTCCAAAACCCTGCATATGTGCTGGTATCAACACCACCACGTCAGGCCTATTACCACTTTTCGCAACCGTGCCGGGAGAATCGCCAGCGCTACAGCTTTTAGAGTTAAGTTTCATAGATGGCTCTTATCATGTGATACAGAGGAAGTGACAACTTCAGTATTAATCGCCATTTCACTATTCTGCAACCGGTTACTGTAACCGGTTTCTTTGATTGTGAAGATGATCGAAAAACAGCAAATGTTGCCATGTTGTTACAATAAAATATTTACAGTGAGACTTCCCCTATGACAAATTATGTCCTGCCGTTTTCTGCTATGTGGGGCTGCCTGCAGGCGATCAGGAGAGAAGAATGAGTTTGGAATCAGTACGGCAGTTTTTAGCGGAACATGCCCCGGATATTGAAATCATTGAATTAGCGCAAAGCACAGCCACTGTCGATATGGCAGCAAAAGCCCATAACGTTGAGCCAGGCCAAATCGCCAAGACATTATCGCTAAAGGTCAAAAATGACATTATCCTGGTGGTCGCCAAAGGAGATGCCCGGCTGGATAATAAGAAGTTAAAGAGTACGTTTGGCGCAAAAGCCCGTATGCTCAGCAGTGATGAAGTCGTTAACGCGACAGGCCATCCTGTTGGCGGCGTTTGTCCTTTTGGGCTGGAAACGCCCATTTCGGTGTACTGCGATATTTCCCTGAAAGGGTACGATGAAGTGCTTCCCGCGGCGGGAGCCACACACAGCGCGGTTCGAATCGCGCCTGAAAGGATGGCGGAACTGACTTCCGCAACCTGGGTAGATGTCTGCCAGTAACGAATTCACCTCCTGCGCCGATGACGACACACATCATCGGCACAGGTTCATTCAATTTCGCCCGTCACGAAACCGCCTGAAGAAAAGGCGCTGGCTCAGCTGAACGCAGGTGCAACAAGATATCAGCCGCATTCAATAAGCCGGCATCAGAGTTAACCCCAAGCTTACACATCACATTAAATTTATGCGCACGAATCGTTTTTATATTCCGCTCAAGCTGAATGGCGATCTGTGGCATCGAATAACCATTCGACATAAAACGCAATATTTCACGCTCTGTAGGACTTAACGTACGACCTTGATTGATATACCAGAGACTTTTCGTGTTTTCCGTACCCTCAGTGACACAATCCAGGACTGTCGCTAATCTTTCCTGCAACTCACTTAACGCAGAGGATTTGCTTATCACTGCATCCAGTGGCAACGGAGAGAGAGAGCCGATTAAACGAACCTCAGCATCATCATCCGCGATAACAACGCGCCGAATGTGGGGATAGTTTACCGCCAACTCCGTCAGGTAGATCAATCCGGCTCTGCGATCGGTACGCAATGCAGACAGTGAAAACATCAGCATCGAAAACGGCGTCGTTAACATTGCCTGACTGAATTCAGTCTGATGAGAAAAGAGGTGGAGATTGTATTGATTATTGGGAATAGCATTAAATAAATTTTTAATGCCGATGCGACTCATTGTGCACTTTTCTACCAGTGCGACATTTCCTTTGATGATTCCGTCTTCCATTCCGTGGTCTCTCCACCAACTGAAGGTAAATTCAGCTCTCGTGCTCCTTGAGAACTGTTTATCCATGCATACATTTCTGCATTACTATGAATTGATAAGCGGCGCATAGCGCTATTCTTTTGGGCGCTGATTGTTTTATTACTTTTATTAAGTAACATCGCAATCTGATTAATTCCCCAGCCTTTTCCCAGAAGCCGTAACACTTTTCTCTCTGAGAGAGTGAGAATTATTGACCGTACGCTATGATCCACTCGCTCAGGTACCACTGGCGGAAAGAGCAACGTCTTGCTGATCCGCTCGGCACGAATATTACCCATATGAATGACATTGACTAAACTTTCAATCGGCTCCGCATCCGATAACAATGAACTGGCCGGGCACATCAGCAGTTCAACGGCCTGGGGATAAAACACGCGAGAAACGAGAAACACCCAGTGAATATCACGGTATTGCGTTAATAAAGTATAAAACTGTTCGCAGACAGCACGAGGGTTCGCACTATCTCCAGTTAAATCAGCAACCACCAAATCGGTATGCCGTAACTGTAATATTGTAAGCTCTTCTACGGAACGACAGTAAGTCAGTTCATAATCGGGAAAATGCGTTTTTATCGCGCCTTTTAATCCCATTTGCATTATCGGCAATGCACTAATAACAATTGCCTTTCTGCAGCGTCCTGGCAACATATCTCCTCCACATCCCTATGTTTTCTATTCCATTCACGCTATAAGACTGTCATACACAATAATTTAATTACCCAGAGACAGTGAGAATGAACAATAGATACAGTGAATTGTTTACCTTTGATTTTATCTAATAACAAATAATATTAAAGCAAGCGCGTTACAATCCCAATAACACTCTGCTATTGGTCTATTATCGCATAATTACTTGAAAAAATATTAACTGCATAATTAAAAGAACTAAATTATAACATTAGCAATTCTAAGGTATTTAGCCTTCATTTTATCACCCCCTGATCCGCTACAGCGCCATCGTGGTTGCCTCAGGAAAGTGAAACGAAGCATCACTTGTTTTCAACACAAACCTTGATCTTAGCCAGAGCCAACTGGCTTACGCTTCATGGTAAAAGTAGACTTTAGTCCTTCCGAGATGCGTTTCAGTCAGAGCGAGCCATGCAAACAGAGCAGTCGTTACAGCGAACGGTTACACGGTTATGTATTCAATGCGGACTTTTTTTACTGCAGCACGGCGCGGAAAGCGCGCTGGTTGACGAACTCTCCACCCGCCTCGGGCTGGCACTGGGAATGGACAGCGTCGAAAGCGCCATCTCGTCCAATGCTATCGTCCTGACGACGATCAAAGATGGGCAGTGCCTGACCTCGACCCGAAAAAATCAGGATCGCGGTATTAATATGCACGTTGTGACAGAAGTGCAGCACATCGTCATTTTGGCAGAACACAGACTGCTGGATGAAAAAGGCGTAGAGAAACGCTTTAGCCAAATTAAGCCGCTGCGTTATCCAAGGTGGTTGGTTGCTTTCATGGTCGGGGTGTCTTGCGCCTGCTTCTGTAAACTCAACAAAGGCGGATGGGATGGCGCGATGATTACCTTTTTCGCCAGTATGATCGCCATGTATATCCGCCAGTTTCTGGCCTCCCGGCATTTGCACCCGCAAATTAACTTCTGTGTCACTGCCTTTGTTGCCACCACGATTTCCGGTTTGCTGCTGACACTGCCTACATTTAGTCACACCCCCACCGTCGCCATGGCTGCCAGCGTACTGCTGCTGGTGCCGGGTTTTCCCCTGATCAATTCCGTCGCAGATATGTTTAAAGGGCACATTAATACCGGTCTTGCCCGTTGGGCTATTGCCAGTCTGCTCACGCTTGCGACCTGTGTGGGCGTGGTCATGTCGTTAACGTTATGGGGGCTTCGCGGATGGGTGTGATCGATTTCATTTTGGCACTGCTGCAGGACATGATCCTGTCGGCGATCCCTGCAGCGGGGTTTGCCATGGTATTTAACGTACCGCATCGTGCGCTCCCCTGGTGCGCCTTACTCGGCGCGCTTGGGCACGGTTCGCGGATGGTGATGATGACCGCAGGATTCAACATTGAATGGTCAACCTTTATGGCTTCCTTGCTGGTGGGTTGTATTGGGATCCAGTGGTCACGGTGGTATCTGGCGCACCCGAAAGTTTTCACCGTCGCTGCCGTGATCCCGATGTTTCCAGGGATCTCCGCCTACACCGCCATGATATCTGCGGTGAAAATAGGCCATTTGGGCTATAGCGAAGCGCTGATGATTACGCTGCTGACCAACTTCCTGAAAGCGTCATCCATTGTGGGTGCCCTCTCTATCGGTCTTTCCATTCCAGGATTATGGCTGTATCGCAAGCGCCCGCGCGTTTGACTGTTTCGCCCTCCAGCAACATCGCAGATGGGGGTAACCTTCCCTCATCTGCTGCTCTCCCTCTTCTCTGTGTTACTATAAAAGCAGCCCCTTCTCGGTTGTGGTTCAGTATTGAGAAACATTATGCCCTGCAAAATTTTGACTTCGGACGTCATCGGTATTGACGCCTTATTACACGATCACAACGCGGTGCTGGCGAAGTCAGCCAGCGGTGCTGTGGCTGTTTTCGCCAATAATGCCCCCGCTTTTTACGCCGTTACCCCTGAACGGCTGGCTGAACTATTGGCGCTTGAAGAGAAGCTGTCACGCCCGGGAAGCGATGTGATGCTGGATGCGCAATTTTATGAAGAGCCGTCAGCGGCACCTGTTGCGGTTCCCATGGGGAAATTTGCGATGTACGCTGACTGGCAGCCCGATGCCGATTTTCAGCGGCAAGCCGCATTATGGGGCGTGGCGTTGAGAGAGCCCGTCACCGCCGAAGAGCTGGCCTCATTTGTTGCCTACTGGCAGGCGGAAGGCAAAGTTTTTCACCATATTCAGTGGCAACAAAAACTGGCGCGTAGCCTGCAGATTGGCCGGGCCAGCAATGGCGGAATGCCAAAGCGTGATGTTAACAGTGTCAGCGAACCTGACAGTCATATTCCACCAGGTTTTAGAGGATAACGATGAAAAACGTTGGCGACCTGATGAAACGTCTGCAAAAAATGATGCCGCCCAATGTAGAGCCTGCCTTTAAAACGGGCGAGGAACTGCTGGCATGGCAAAAAGAGCAAGGTGAAATTCGTGCGGCGGCACTGGCTCGCGAGAACCGGGCAATGAAAATGCAGCGCACATTCAATCGCTCCGGTATCCGTCCGCTCCACCAAAACTGTTCATTCGATAACTATCGGGTGGAGTGCGAAGGTCAGATGAACGCCCTAAGCAAAGCCCGCCAGTACGTTGAAGAGTTTGATGGCAACATCGCCAGCTTTATCTTCTCCGGCAAGCCGGGCACCGGCAAAAACCATCTGGCAGCCGCCATCTGTAACGAACTGCTGCTGCGCGGCAAGTCGGTACTGATCATTACCGTGGCCGATATCATGTCGGCGATGAAAAATACGTTCAGCAACCGAGAAACCAGCGAAGAGCAGTTACTCAACGATCTCAGCAACGTGGATCTGTTGGTGATCGACGAGATCGGCATGC
Source organism: Citrobacter sp. Marseille-Q6884 (assembly GCF_945906775.1). NCBI lineage: Bacteria > Pseudomonadati > Pseudomonadota > Gammaproteobacteria > Enterobacterales > Enterobacteriaceae > Citrobacter > Citrobacter sp. Marseille-Q6884. Next base: position 1,757,890 of record NZ_CAMDRE010000001.1, on the reverse strand, counting down.
AAACCGAATCCCGCTATGAAAAGGTGATCATCAACCAGATCGTTGATCGCCGCTCATCGTCAAAACGCCCCACCGGCATGCTCACCAATAGCAATATGGATGAAATGAACAAACTGCTGGGTGAACGTGTGATGGATCGTATGCGACTCGGCAACAGCCTGTGGGTCATTTTTAACTGGGAAAGCTACCGTAGCCGGGTAACCGGTAAAGAATATTAATGCATTGGGAACACTCTTAAGACCAGCAGCGCTATACTGCGCTGAAAAGGCATAACAGAGTGACCATAATGATGAAAACAGCAAAACGTATTCTGTGCTGCGCGGTTGCCGCCAGCACACTCATTTCCACCAGCATTTTCGCGGCTTCCTGGCAGGATTCGCTTTCCAGCGCAGCCAGCGAACTGAGCAAACAAGGCTCAACCTCACAGCAAGGCACCTCCTCGCTCTCTTCCCTGACCAGTCTCCTGAGCGGCAGCAACCAGTCACTGACCTCCAGCAGTATGAATAATGCCGCGGGTATCCTGGAATACTGTGCCAAACAAAAACTGGCTTCAGTCACTGACGCGCAAAACGTCAAAAACCAGGTACTGGATAAGCTGGGTCTGAGCGCGCCAGAGCAGAAAAAAGACACGAACTATCTGGACGGAATTCAGGGCCTGCTCAACGCCAAAGATGGGCAACAGCTTGATCTGAGCACCATTGGCAACAGCTCACTGGCGCAGCAGGTAAAAACCAAGGCATGCGATCTGGTTTTAAAACAGGGCATGAACTTTATTTCCTGATGCTGCAAACGCCGCGTACGGCCTTTTTCCGACCCGCGCGGCGTCCCCCCGGCTGCTTCAATCACACAGTGATCCCCCTCAAAAACACGCATTTCTAAACCAATTCTGAACAACAACATCATTAAATGTCACTAGAATTGCAGCAATGTAACATCGCCATTACATTGTAATCTCCCCAAATGATTAGCCTGCCAGCCAAACCGCTGGTTTACTGAGGATCGTCCGTTGTCTGAATTATTCTCCATCACTCTGTTTCTCGCTTCGGTGCTGATTTACACCTGGAAAGCGGGCCGCAATACCTGGTGGTTTGCCGCCATGTTGACGGTGTTGGGAATTTTTATCGTCTTGAATATCACCCTGTATGCCAGTGACTATTTCACCGGCGACGGCATTAACGATGCGGTGCTCTATACGCTGACCAACAGCCTGACAGGCGCGGGCATCAGCAAATATATTCTTCCGGGCGTCGGGATTGCACTGGCATTGACCACTGTCTTTGCCGCCTTAGGCTGGGTACTGCGCCGCCGTCGCCACCACCCTCATCATGTGGGCTACAGCCTGCTGGCGCTGATACTCGCGCTGGCCTCTGTTGATGCCAGCCCGGCATTTCACCAGATCACTGAACTGGTTCGATCCCAGTCTCGCGAAGGCGATCCTGATTTCACGGCGTATTACAAAGAACCTTCGAAAACCATTCCCAACCCGAAGCTGAACCTGGTGTATATCTACGGTGAAAGCCTGGAGCGTACCTACTTTAACAATGACGCGTTCCCGGATCTGACCCCGGAACTGGGCGCATTAAAAAATGAAGGAATGGACTTCAGCCACACTATGCAATTGCCTGGTACGGATTACACCATCGCCGGTATGGTCGCCTCACAGTGCGGAATTCCACTGTTTGCTCCATTTGAAGGTAACGCCTCGGCCTCGGTCTCCAGTTTCTTCCCACAAAATATCTGCCTGGGCGATATTTTGAAAAACTCCGGCTATCAAAACTATTTTGTACAGGGCGCAAATCTGCGTTTTGCCGGGAAAGACGTATTCCTGAAATCCCATGGTTTTGATTATCTGTACGGCGCGGAAGAGTTAAAAAGCGTGGTGGCAGACCCCACTTACCGCAACGACTGGGGTTTTTATGATGACACCGTGCTGGATGAAGCATGGAAAAAATTCGAAGCCCTTTCGCGTTCTGGTCAACGTTTTTCGCTGTTTACCCTGACAGTAGATACGCACCACCCGGATGGATTCATCTCGCGCACTTGTAACCGTAAACGCTATGACATCGACGGTAAGGCAAACCAGTCCTTTAGCGCCGTCAGCTGCAGTCAGGAAAACATTGCGGCATTTATTAATAAGATCAAAGCGTCACCCTGGTTTAAAGATACCGTTATCGTGGTCTCTTCCGATCACCTGGCGATGAACAACACCGCCTGGAAGTACCTGAATAAACAGGATCGCAATAATCTGTTCTTTGTCCTGCGCGGTGACAAGCCTCAGCAGGAAACCCTGGCCGTGAAACGCAACACCATGGATAACGGCGCCACGGTACTGGATATTCTGGGGGGCGATAACTTTATCGGTCTCGGACGCAGCAGTTTGTCCAGCGAATCCGTTTCGGAAGTGTTCCTGAACATCAAAGAAAAAGTGCTGGCGTGGAAGCCCGATATTATTCGGTTGTGGAACTTCCCCAAAGAGATGAAAGCGTTCACCGTCGATCAAGACAAGAGCATGGTCTCTTTCTCGGGGAGCCATTTCCGGCTGCCCCTGCTGTTGCGCGTGTCGGACAAACGCGTGGAGCCGCTGCCGGAAAGCGAATACTCCGCCCCACTGCGCTTCCAGCTGGCGGATTTCGCCCCGCGCGATAACTTTGTCTGGATAGACCGTTGCTACAAAATGGCGCAGCTGTGGGCGCCGGAGCTGGCGCTTTCAACCGACTGGTGCGTATCGCAAGGCCAGTTAGGCGGACAGCAGATCGTGCAACACGTCGATAAAGCCAAATGGAAAGGTAAGACCGTATTTAAAGATACGGTCATCGACATCGAGCGCTACAAAGGCAACGTTGATACGCTAAAAATTGTCGATAACGATATTCGCTACAAAGCTGACAGTTTCATCTTTAACGTGGCCGGAGCCCCGGAAGAGGTCAGACAATTCAGTGGGATTTCACGCCCCGAATCCTGGGGACGCTGGTCCAATGCGCAGCTGAGCGAAGAGGTGAAAATCGAATACAAAGCGCCGTTACCGAAGAAATTTGATCTGGTCATCACCGCCAAGGCTTTCGGTGACAACGCTAATCGCCCGATTCCCGTTCGTGTCGGCAACGAGGAGCAGATGCTGACGTTAAGCCATGATGTCAGTACTACCACGTTGCGTTTTGATAACCCGACAAACGCCGACACGCTGGTGATTGTCCCTCCCGATCCGGTTGCCACCAACGAGGGTAACATTTTGGGTCACTCGCCGCGTAAGCTCGGGATCGGGATGGTAGAAATCAAAGTCGTGGACGTGCAGGGATAAACCTTCGGGCCTACATCAATCCCTCTTTTGCCAGGAAAAAAAACAGCGCCCAACACCACCCCGGGCGCTGCATGGCAACTTTAATTGAGACTCTTCACCGCCTGGCGCATTCCCTGATCCAGAATGAGCGCCAGGTTTGCCGTCACCTGCCCGGCCAACCCAGGGCGCAACGAGAGATCCTCGCCCCAGTGCTCGTTATCGCAGAGCACCGCATCCACCAGCTCACGCAGCGTCAGGTCATTGCCGACACGCGGCCAAAGATCGGCATACCGGCGGATCCACTGTTCATCATCCTGCAAGGGATAGCGTTCTCCCGCACGCTCCCCACGATAAAACGCGATGAGTGCAGCCAGTGCAAACGTCAGCCGTACCGGCCAGTGTGCGTTCTGCTGTCCAGCCAACAACTGCGGCAAAATGCGAGTACGAAATTTTGTCATCCCATTAAGCGCGATGGAGAGAAGCTGATGCCGAATATAGGGATTCTGAAAACGTCCGCTGACCGCCCCGGCAAATTCACGTAGCTCATCCGCGGGTAGATCCAACACCGGGATAATTTCTTGCCCAATCGCCTGCTCGACAAAGTGGCGGACATCAGCATCCTGCATCGCCTCACCGACGGTCTCAAGATCACACAGCCAGGCAACGGGCACCAGCGCGGTATGCGCCCCATTGAGAATGGCAACCTTGCGTTCCTTGTATGGCTTAATGTCGTTCACCACACGGATATTCAGCGGGCATTCCGCCAGTTTCAGTTCCTCAGACAGCCATGTCGGCCCCTGAATGACAAACAGGTAAAAGTGTTCAGCAGTATCCAGAAAGGCGTCGTGATACCCCAGCGTAGCCTCAATCGCAGCGGCTTCTTCGCGTGGATAGCCGGTCACAATTCGGTCTACCAACGTTGAACAGAACGTATTGGCCGTTTCCACCCAATCCGCAAACGCCGGGGGAAGCTGCCACTCCTGGGCATACTGCAGCACCAGCGTTTTGAGCGCCTCACCGTTATAGTCGATAAGCTCACACGGGATAATCACCCAGCCCTTATCCACTGCCCCCTCAAAACGATGAAAACGTTCCAACAGCAGGCGCGTCAGTTTGGCCGGAAAACTGACTGGCGGTGCATCATCTACGCTATCGCCAGCGTGATAGCTAATCCCCGCTTCGGTGGTGTTTGAAAACACGAAGCGGATATCCGGATTGTGCGCCAGCGCCAGATACGCCGCAAAATCCTGATACGGGTTAATTTCATTGTTCACCGAGCGGATCAAGCGCGCTTCGCTAACCGCCTCACCCTGCTCATTTAACCCACGAATAAGCGTGGTATACAGACCATCCTGAGTATTTAGCGAAGGGGGAAAATCGCTATTAATCGGACGCACAATCGTCACACCGGCCTGAAGATCCGTCTTCTCATTCAGGATATCCAGTTGCCAGTCAACAAACGCACGCAGGAAGTTGCCTTCACCAAACTGGATCACCCGCGTCGGATAGCATGCGCCTGGAAAATCACGTCGATTCAATGTCTTCATCGCACACTCCTTATCAGAACGTGATCACGCCTTTGATCAGCTCACGGTTGTTAATCACATCCTGTTCGTAAATCTCCGCCAGGGTCGCAAAAGGATAACGGTGCGTGAGCATCATTTCCGCGGTCAACTTCCCTTCTGACATCAAACGACCGACTTTCGCGAAATCCTCCGGCGTGGCGTTGCGACTGCCCATCATGGTGGTCTCTTTTTTGTGAAACTCAGGATCGGAGAACTGCAAATCGCCCTTGAACAGGCCAACAAACACAATGCTGCCGCCGTGGCGAATTAAATTCACCGTATTGTTCATTGCATGCTGATTACCCGTTGCATCAATGACTTTTTGCGCCAGCGAACCGTCAAATTGTGCGCGCAACTGCGCCTCAAAATCGTCGGCTGCAGGATCAAGCACCGGAAGTTCCAGGCGGGAAATCACATGCTCTCTCCGTGCGGGGCTGGTATCTGCGACAACAACCTGTGCGCCATCAGCTTTGGCAATGGCCGCCGCACCGAGCCCAATCGGCCCCGCGCCCACGACAAGTACCTGCTCGCCAGGGGCAACCGCTGCCCGGCGTACCGCATGTGCGCTGATGGCATAAGGTTCAATCAACGCCGCCGCATGCGGGTCAATCCCTTGTGCATCCAGCAGGTTTGTGACCGGAACGGATAAATATTCGCTGAAACCGCCGTCCTGATGTACGCCTATCACTGAGATCTTTTCGCAGCAGTTCGTCCGCCCGCTCTGGCACGCCGGGCACTGCTGACATGCAACGTAAGGAATAACGGCTACCTGCTGGCCTGTTTTCATATTTTGTATATTTTTACCCAGCCCAACAATTTCTCCGCATATTTCATGACCTAATACACGTGGATAACTAAAAAAAGGTTGATTACCGCCCCAGGCATGAATATCGGTTCCGCAAATTCCGACAGACTTAATTTTTATTAATGCTTCACCCTCACCCGGAATAGGTATTTCACGTTCTTTCCAGACTAATTTCTTGGGTTCCTGGCAAATCAACGTATTCATCGTAGACATGATTCTGCTCTCCTGTTTTTTTGTTGCCTCAGATATCGATGAAAATAAAAAAGCCGGAGAAACCGGAAACATAATCTGTGAATCCCGACGCATAAAAATGTTTTAAATCGGGTTTTAATACGCAAAAAGGAGACACCATGAGCCGTTCGCAGAACCTACGCCACAATGTGATTAACCAGATGATCGACGATATGGCGCGCGGCCATATCCCCTCCCCGCTGCCCTCACAAAGCGCACTGGCGGAGATGTACAACATCAGTCGCACCACGGTACGCCATATGCTGAGCCATCTGGGCGAGTGCGGCGTATTGACGCAGGTGGGGAGCCACTACGTTATCGTGCGTAAACCCGATCACGACGACGGTTTTTCATGTACAACAGCCTCAATGACCGAGCAAAACCGTATTTTTGAGCACGCTTTTTTCACCATGATCAACCAGCGTCAGTTACGGGCTGGTGAGAGTTTCTCCGAACTGCAACTCGCCAGAGCCGCGGGGGTAAGTCCGGTGGTAGTGCGGGAATATCTTTTAAAATTCGAGCGTTACAACCTGATCAAAAATGAAAAGCGCGGTCAGTGGAGCATGAAGCAATTTGATCAGGCCTATGCAGAGCAACTGTTCGAATTGAGAGAGATGCTGGAAACGCATTCGCTGCAGCATTTCCTGAACCTGCCCGATGAGGATCCTCGTTGGCTACAGGCGAAAACATTGCTGGAGCGCCATCGTGTACTGCGCGACAGCATCGGCAGCAGCTTTCGTATGTTCTCGCAGTTAGACCGGGAATTCCATGCGCTACTGCTCTCTGCCGCCGATAATATTTTCTTTAATCAATCACTTGAAATAATATCTGTGATTTTCCACTTCCACTATCAATGGGATGAGAGCGATCTCAAGCAGCGCAACATCATCGCCATTGATGAACATATGACGATCCTCAGCGCGCTGATCTGTCGCAGTGACCTGGATGCGACCCTGGCGCTGTGTAACCATTTGAATTCTGCCAAACAATCGATGATTCGCTCTATCAACCAAAGCAGCCACAGCGCTCATTAAGAACAGATAAAAAACAGTAAATCATTACCGGGAGCACGATTCTATAAAAATAAAAACGCCAGAAAAATACCTCTTGCCTATGCTCACGCTAAGTCGACTGCATTAAAAACTTTCGTGAGTGGTGACGAAAAATTGATTTGTCACTGGTATTTTTTCAATACTGCACAGTCCCGCACTGTGTAAAAATAAATTATTGAGGTTCAGGAGTCCGGCGTGGAAAAAAATAATATTACCCTCGACCCGAGTTCTTCGTTTGATGCACCCTCAACTGCGGATATTAATGTTCCGCCAGAGGGTATGGTTCAACGCAGTAGTCGAATAAAGCGCATTCAGACCACAGCAATGATTTTATTATTTTTTGCTGCCGTCATTAATTACCTCGACCGTAGCTCACTGTCGGTAGCGAATTTAACGATTCGCGAAGAACTGGGACTCAGTGCAACACAAATTGGTATCCTGCTGTCCGTATTCTCACTCGCTTACGGTATTGCCCAGTTGCCCTGCGGCCCGTTACTGGACCGCAAAGGTCCGCGCATTATGCTGGGGCTGGGCATGTTTTTCTGGTCGCTGTTTCAGGCCCTCTCCGGCATGGTTCACAGCTTCACCCAATTTGTACTGGTTCGTATCGGGATGGGGATCGGCGAAGCGCCAATGAACCCGTGCGGTGTGAAGGTCATTAACGACTGGTTCAACATCAAAGAACGTGGTCGTCCGATGGGGTTATTCAATGCCGCCTCCACCATCGGTGTTGCGATTAGCCCGCCGATTCTGGCTGCCATGATGCTGGTGATGGGCTGGCGCGGGATGTTCATTACCATCGGTGTGCTGGGCATTTTCCTCGCCATCGGCTGGTATATGCTGTACCGCAACCGCGAGCAGATTGAACTGAGCGCCGTTGAGCAAGCCTATCTGAATGCCGGTAGCGTCAATGCCCGTCGCGATCCTCTGAGCTTCGCCGAATGGCGCAGCCTGTTCCGTAACCGTACCATGTGGGGCATGATGCTGGGCTTTAGCGGCATCAACTACACCGCATGGCTCTATCTGGCCTGGCTGCCGGGTTACCTGCAAACCTCCTATAATCTTGATTTAAAAAGCACCGGTTTAATGGCCGCCATCCCGTTCCTGTTTGGCGCAGCTGGAATGCTGATCAACGGTTTTGTCACCGACTGGCTGGTGAAAGGTGGCATGGCCCCCATTAAGAGCCGTAAGATTTGTATTATTGCCGGGATGTTCTGTTCTGCTGCGTTCACCTTCGTGGTACCGCAGGCGACAACCTCGATGAGTGCCGTGTTGCTGATTGGTATGGCGCTGTTCTGCATCCATTTCGCCGGAACATCCTGCTGGGGATTGATCCACGTCGCTGTCGCCTCTCGTATGACGGCTTCTGTGGGCAGTATCCAGAACTTTGCCAGCTTTATTTGTGCGTCATTCGCGCCGATCGTCACCGGATTTATTGTTGATACCACCAACTCTTTCCGTCTGGCGCTGATCATCTGCGGCTGTGTGACCATGGTGGGCGCGCTCGCCTACATCTTCCTGGTGCGTCAGCCTATCAGCGACCCGCGTCAGGAGTAATGATCCCTAAAGGTCCGGTAACCGCGTGCTACCGGACCTTCACCAAATCCCGCTATACTTCCCCCATGAATCTTACTCTGCGCCCCACGACCTTGACTGATATCGCTAACCTGCCAGACATCGAATGTTCAGCAGGAGAGCGTTTCCGGGACATCCCCTCGCTTGCGTGGATCGCCGACGAGCACCCACTTTCGCCCGCGCAGCACCAGCAATATGTGGAAAAAGGGATGAGCTGGCTGGCGTTGGTGAATCATTGTCCCGTGGGTTTTTTGCTGGCGGAAACGCTGGACTCCTCGCTATTTATTGCCGAGATTTCTCTGCATCTGCAATGGCAGGGAAAAGGGATTGGCCGCAGATTGATTGACCATGTCGCCGGGCACGCGCGTGAGAAAGGCTTCACCTCACTCACTTTGACCACCTTCCGCGATGTGCCGTGGAATGCCCCATTCTATGCAAGATTAGGCTTTGAAATGCTGGCCGATGAAGGGCTAATGCCAACACTGCGCCAGAAGAGAGAGGAAGAAGCGGCGCGTGGTCTGGCGTATGAATTACGCTGTGCCATGCGCCTGAAGCTTATTTAACATGCCGGATAAACGTCTATCCGGCATCACGGGCTTAGAACGTTTCCCAGTTATCCCCGGCATCCGTCACCGCCGCTTTACGCGGCTGAACAGGTGTTGCGGCCGGTTTTGCAGCAGCCACATCGCGCGCACGCTGTTGATCATGCTGAATACGGAATACGGCAACGGCCTGCGTCAGGCGGCTGGCTTGTTCTTCCAGCGCCGCCGCCGCAGCAGCAGACTCTTCCACCAGCGAGGCGTTCTGTTGCGTCACCCGATCCATCTCAGCAACGGCCAGACCAACCTGGTCAATGCCACGGCTCTGCTCGTCAGACGCGGAGGCGATTTCACCCATAATATCGGTCACGCGGGTTACCGCATTGACGATCTCATCCATCGTTTCACCGGCGCTTTCAACCAGCGTTGAACCGACATCCACACGGCTAACAGAGTCTTCAATCAGGCTCTTGATCTCGCGGGCAGCCTGCGCACTGCGCTGAGCCAGGTTACGCACTTCCCCTGCCACCACGGCAAACCCACGTCCCTGTTCGCCGGCACGTGCCGCTTCAACCGCCGCATTCAGCGCCAGAATGTTGGTCTGGAAAGCAATACCGTCGATCACACTGATAATATCGGCGATTTTCTGCGAGCTGGAGGCGATATCACGCATGGTTTGCACCACGTTATCCACCACCTTACCGCCTTTCTGCGCCGTTTCAGAAGCACTCAGCGCCAGATGACTGGCCTGACGCGCATTTTCGGCGTTCTGCTTCACGGTGGCGGTTAACTCTTCCATGCTGGCTGCCGTTTCTTCCAGAGAGGCCGCCTGCTGCTCAGTACGCGAAGAGAGATCATTATTGCCCATCGCAATCTCGCTGGCGCCGCTGTAGATCGCGTTAGCACCGTTGCGCACGTCGCCCACCGTTCTCATCAACTCACCCTGCATGTGACGCAGGCTTTCTGCCAGTTGCCCAATCTCGTTGGAACCTTCCACGTCAATACGCTTTACCAGATCGCCGCTGGCAATGTGACGAATGCTGTCGATCAAACGATTCATTGGCGCGATCAGCGAGAACTTAATACCAAACCAGACAGCGATAATGGCGGCCAGTACGGTAATCAGTACGCATACCAGTACCCACATCGCCTGGCTGTAAGAATGGTTGTTGTCTTCAACAGCAATGTCATACAGACGATCGTTCTGCTGCATGTAGCTCATATACTGCTTTTCAAAACCATCCTGATAGCGTTGCGTCGGTTGATCGAAAAACGCATTGATCTTCCCTTCACCCAGCAGTTGGATCAGCTCCGCCAACGCGCCGTGGTAGATGTCATAGGTCCGGCTGATCTCCTGAAAAGCGGCTTCGCTCTGACGCGGATCGCGCGGAAGCGATTCATAGGTCGCCCAGTTTTTTTCCGTCAGTTTCAGGGCGGTGCTCGCCACCTGCATCAACTCCGCAACGGTCGCACCGCTGCCGATATTGCTCTGATCCATCATATAGCGAATACCCGCACGGTTGAGGGTATTTCGTGTTTGCAGCAGTTCAACCCAGGTGGCATTCAGCGCAGACTGCTGCTGGCGGATGGTTTGCAGAACGGTAAAGTTCTCTTTGTCATTCTTTAGTGAGTTAAAGAACAAACCGCCAGAGGCGAGCTGTAAAAGGCCAAACAGCGCCAATACCAGCAATAAGCTGGTCACAATCTTCATTCGTTTTAACATGTTTTCTCTTTCCGCTAGACAGATGTCAGAATTTTCGGCCTGAAAAGGGAAAACTTTACGGAATTCGTGCTTACTGAATCGTTCTCAGCAGCGACGATTCGTCGATCCCCGTCGCCAGTCGGGGATCAAAAAGGACTTATAAGTGATCTCAATCACATAATTTTCGCCCCCTGTTCCTCCCCGCAACCGCTCACTGACACGTAAGACCGCTTAAGCTGACATACAACCACTCACTTATTTACCTTACTTTACGCGCGCGTTTCTCTGGCAAGATCCTCTGCAACATAGCAGTCAATTTACCTCCTCAAACACAAGATCAAACCCAAGCGGCTTCGGCCAATTATTAATCTGATACCAGGTTTACTATGGATACGAAAAAGATATTCAAGCACATACCCTGGGTGATTCTCGGAATCATCGGTGCATTCTGCCTCTCGGTAGTGGCATTACGTCGGGGTGAACACATCAGCGCCCTGTGGATCGTGGTCGCCTCTGTCTCTGTTTATCTGGTGGCTTATCGCTACTACAGCCTGTACATCGCCCAGAAGGTGATGAAACTTGACCCAACGCGTGCTACGCCGGCGGTCATTAACAATGATGGTCTGAACTACGTTCCTACTAACCGTAACGTATTGTTCGGCCACCACTTTGCCGCTATCGCAGGTGCAGGTCCGCTGGTTGGGCCGGTGCTGGCCGCGCAGATGGGTTACCTGCCTGGTACGCTGTGGCTGCTGGCAGGCGTTGTGCTGGCGGGTGCGGTGCAGGACTTCATGGTACTGTTTATCTCTTCCCGTCGTAATGGCGCATCTCTGGGTGAGATGATCAAAGAAGAGATGGGTCCGGTACCGGGAACCATTGCCTTGTTCGGCTGCTTCTTAATCATGATCATCATCCTGGCGGTGCTGGCGCTGATCGTGGTGAAAGCACTGGCTGAAAGCCCGTGGGGCGTGTTCACCGTCTGCTCAACCGTACCGATTGCGCTGTTCATGGGGATCTACATGCGATTCCTGCGTCCGGGACGTGTCGGCGAAGTGTCGGTGATTGGTATTGTGTTGCTGGTTGCCTCTATTTACTTCGGCGGCGTGATTGCCCACGACCCGTACTGGGGCCCGGCGCTGACCTTTAAAGACACCACCATTACCTTTACGCTTATCGGCTACGCATTTATCTCTGCGCTGCTGCCGGTATGGCTGATCCTCGCACCGCGCGACTATCTGGCTACCTTCCTGAAAATCGGCGTTATCGTTGGCCTGGCGGTAGGTATCGTTATCCTTAACCCAGAGCTGAAAATGCCGGCGATGACCCAGTACATTGATGGCACGGGTCCGCTGTGGAAAGGTGCGCTGTTCCCGTTCCTGTTCATCACCATCGCGTGTGGTGCGGTATCGGGCTTCCATGCGCTGATTGCTTCGGGTACTACGCCGAAACTGCTGGCTTGTGAAACCGACGCGCGTTTCATCGGTTATGGCGCAATGCTGATGGAGTCCTTCGTCGCGATTATGGCGCTGGTTGCCGCGTCCATCATCGAACCGGGTCTGTACTTCGCGATGAACACCCCGCCAGCGGGCTTAGGCATCACCATGCCGAACCTGCATGAAATGAGTGGTGAGAACGCACCGCTGATTATGGCACAACTGAAAGACGTGACCGCGCACGCCGCGGCAACCGTGAGTTCCTGGGGCTTCGTGATTTCGCCTGAGCAGATCCTGCAAACCGCGAAAGACATCGGTGAACCGTCCGTACTGAACCGCGCAGGTGGTGCACCAACGCTGGCTGTCGGTATCGCTCACGTGTTCCATAAAGTACTGCCGATGGCTGACATGGGCTTCTGGTACCACTTCGGTATTCTGTTTGAAGCACTGTTCATCCTGACCGCTCTGGATGCAGGTACCCGTTCTGGCCGCTTTATGCTGCAGGATTTACTGGGTAACTTCGTTCCGTTCCTGAAGAAAACCGACTCGCTGGTTGCTGGCGTCATCGGTACGGCAGGCTGCGTAGGTCTGTGGGGCTACCTGCTGTATCAAGGCGTGGTTGACCCGCTGGGCGGCGTTAAGAGCCTGTGGCCGCTGTTCGGTATCTCCAACCAGATGCTGGCCGCTGTGGCGCTGGTTCTCGGTACCGTGGTACTGGTTAAAATGCAGCGTACCAAGTACATCTGGGTTACCGTGGTTCCGGCAGTATGGCTGTTGATCTGCACCACCTGGGCGCTGGGTCTGAAACTGTTCAGCACCAACCCGCAGATGGAAGGCTTCTTCTTCATGGCGAACCAGTACAAAGAGAAGATTGCTAACGGCGGTGAACTGACCGCACAGCAGATTGCTAACATGAACCATATCGTCATCAACAACTACACCAACGCAGGCCTGAGTATTCTGTTCCTGGTGGTGGTGTACAGCATCATTTTCTACGGGTTCCGTACCTGGCAGAAAGCCCGCGCCATCAACGGTCGCTCTGATAAAGAGACGCCGTATGTACCGGTGCCGGAAGGCGGCGTGAAGACCTCTTCACACCACTAAGATGTATTCAGCCCCGCTCCGGCGGGGCTTTTCGCTTATCAGGATTGTTTATGTTTGGTACTTTAGGTCAGGCAAAAAAATACCTCGGTCAGGCGGCGAAGATGTTGATTGGCATTCCGGACTACGACAACTACGTCGAGCACATGAAGACCAACCATCCCGATAAGCCGTACATGACCTATGAAGAATTCTTCCGCGAGCGCCAGGAAGCCCGCTACGGTAGCGGCGGAAGCAGTTGCTGTTAGAAGGAGATGTGAATGACCCCGATTGCAGTTACCCTACTCACCGGTTTTCTTGGCGCCGGTAAAACCACCCTGCTGCGCCATATCCTCAACGAGCAGCACGGTTACAAAATTGCCGTTATCGAAAATGAATTCGGCGAAGTCTCGGTGGATGATCAACTGATTGGCGACCGCGCCACGCAGATCAAAACGCTGACCAACGGCTGCATCTGCTGTACCCGCTCCACTGAGCTGGAAGACGCATTGTTAGACCTGCTCGATAACCTCGACAAAGGCACGATCAATTTCGACCGTCTGGTCATTGAGTGTACCGGCATGGCCGACCCCGGCCCGATTATTCAGACCTTTTTCTCCCATGAAGTAATTTGCGAACGTTACCTGCTGGACGGCGTGATTGCGCTGGTTGATGCGGTACATGCTGACGATCAGATGAATCAGTTCACCATCGCCCAGTCGCAGGTCGGCTACGCGGACCGCATTCTGCTGACCAAAACCGATGTGGCAGGAGAAAGCGAAAAGCTCCGTGAACGCCTGGCGCGTATCAACGCCCGCGCCCCGGTTTACACCGTCACGCATGGCGATATCGACCTCTCTTTATTGTTCAACACCAACGGTTTTATGCTGGAAGAGAATATCGTCAGCGCCAAACCGCGCTTCCACTTTATCGCCGACAAACAAAACGATATTTCGTCTATCGTTGTTGAGCTGGATTACCCGGTCAACATCAGCGACGTTTCCCGCGTGATGGAAAACCTGCTGCTGGAATCCGCCGAGAAACTGCTGCGCTACAAAGGCATGTTATGGATTGAAGGCGAACCAAACCGCCTGCTGTTCCAGGGCGTCCAGCGCCTGTATAGCGCCGACTGGGACCGCCCATGGGGCGACGAACAACCGCACAGCACCCTGGTGTTTATCGGCATTAATTTGCCGGAAGATGAGATCCGCGCGGCGTTTGCGGGATTGAAGAAGTAACACCCTCCACGATTGCCCGATGGCACTCATCGGGCATCAACTCACTATTTCTTATTTTGCTCGCGCAGCATCGCTTCACGCAAAATGGCATTAAGGCGCGTCTGGTATCCTTTTCCAGGGCGTTTCAGCCACTCCATCACATCGGCATCAATACGCACAGACGCCTGCGTTTTCAACGGGCGGAAAAACTTACCGCGATTAGCCTCTGACCACTGCTCATCTTCGGTCACGGGAATGTCGCTGTAATCAATATCATCATCCGATTTATTCGCCAGCGCTTTCAGTTCAGCGTCATGCTGAGCATTCAGCGCGGATGCGCTGCCGCGTTTATGTTTAACCATGCTCATAACGATTCCTCTCTTTACGGTCTGCCTTTCTGGCGCTGATGATGCGAATAATTTCATTCCCACTTTCAAACCGAACACTATGTGCAACCAGAATGACACAATACCGTGCATCATCCCAATGGTCTGCCACCGATACTCACCGTTCTCATAACGATCCTGACGCGACAAATGCCGGGGATCGTCAAATACCAGAACCGCATCCTCAAATCGAACGCCATGTTTACGGTGGTTGCTTTGTGCCTTGTTTGCATCCCACTCAAACTCTGTTGGCATGAATTTCATCCCTGATTGTATATACAAAAAAGTATATACAATTATCCTGCAATTATACCTCGATTGTTGGAAATAGCTTCACGTTTTGACGATCATTGATTGAATGTTGTAGGCCGGATAAGCCGCAGCCGCCATCCGGCATAGGCAGAAATAATCGCTCAGATGCCCGATGGCACTGCGCTGTCGGGAACCACTCACTCCGTAATCACAAACCGCGTCGCGGCAAAGCCATTCAGGATCCGGTGTACCAGAAAAACCATCGTTAATGTTGCCACCAGCGCCACGGTGACGGAGGTGATGCGATACAAATCGCTGAACACCAGGTCCTGATCCGGGTGCAGGTTCTGGCCGAACATAATGCCGATAGTGGTGATACTGGCAAAACCCACGCCCGCACCGACTTTCTCCATCACATGCAGGCGGGCACTGAATGCCAGCCCGAGGCCGATCAGCGGCATCATCAGCACCATATGGTTGCTGAAATCATAGATAAGCAACTGCACCAGCAGAATATACAGGCAGGCCAGCACCACGCCGACCACGCGCCAGATCGAGCTGATCACCGCGCCGCGGTAGTGCATCGGAAACAGGATCAGAATGCCCGCCATCAGCGCCGACAGCGAATCGCTCAGATCGCAAAGCTGGAAGATGACAAAAATCATCGTCGCCACCGTGCCGGAAAGCAGCGACTCGTGGCGAACTCGCGCGGCATCTTTCTCAATACGCGGCGGCGGCTGGCGCGGCTCGACGTCCGGGATCAGATAGTGCAGCAGCGCGCTCAGCGCCACCGCCATCACGCAGGCCTCCATATTGGAGAACATCAACGTATGCCAGTTGGTCGTGGGATAGCTCATAAAGTTGAGCATCGTGCTCTGACACACCACGCCCATCGAGCCGAGCAGAAACAGCGGCCCTTTGCTCATAAAACGAAAACGCATCACGTACAGGCCAAACACTACCAGCGTCATCATCAGCGGCCACTGCGAGAGATAGCCGACAATCAGCACCATTTCGACGCAGTTCACCGCCGCGCTGAACACGAACTGGCTTGCCACATGGCGGTTGAATACCGGTACCAGCGACAGCAGCATCAGCGGGTAAACCACAAAGAACACGCCGTATTGCACGTTGTAGAAGGTCGAGAGACTCAGCGCGATTGTCCCGGCAACAGCGATACGCAGGGTCTGGCGAAAATCATTGGCGGTGTAGACGATATTCCCGTGCGGGGTAAAGACGTGAGCCAGCGTGTTAATAGACATAGTGAAGCCAGCTCACGAGGTGGATCTGTGCTCCGGCAAAGGTGCGTGCAAACGGTCCATCACTGTTGTAAAGCTGCACCGTCGCGCGCGCGCCGGTCGGCAGCGGTGCATCCAGGGGTTTATCCAGCGCCACATGAATGCGCATACGCTGAGCATCACGCACCCAGCGGGTGGATTGTTCTGGCTGCGACAACTGACCATTGACCTGTTCCTGACCCGCCAGAATACCGGCATCGCTGCTGGTAACGCGTGCAGAAAAAACCTTACCCGGCATGGCATCGAACACCACAGCGGCATCAGTATCTACCCGGGTGTGACGCAGACTTTTCTCGCGAAAATCAGCCACGATGTCGGTCTGATGGCTGACCAGCGCCAGCAGCGGCGTGGCAGCAGTAGCGTAAAGACCGGGGCTAAGCTGAAGGTTGCTCACCGTGCCGTCAGTCTGTGCATGGACCTTCGTCCAGGCGAGATTCAGTTGTGCTTCTTCCAGCGCGTTGCGGTATTTTTGCAGCGTCACATTGCGGTTGTCATCGCGCTCGCCGCGCTGAATCAACAGGTTCTGAATACTGGCGCTGAGCGCTGCCACCGACTGCTCGCTGGTCTGCCAGGTGGTGCGCACCTTGTCGAGATCCGACTGCGAGACATTCTGCATCGTGCTCAGACGCTGATAGCGATCAAAGGTCGTCTTATCGTTACGGGCGGTAAATTGTGCAGTGCGCAGATTGGCGCGCGCAGAGGCGATCTGCGCATCCAATTGTTGGTTGCTCAGCTTCGCCTGCTCAAGGGCGATTTGTGCGGCCTCGACTTTGTTGATGAAAGGTGTCGGATCCAGCTCATACAGCAGTTCGCCCTGCTTAACCTGGCTATTGTTGGTCACATAAACCTGTGAGACATAGCCGGAAACGCGGGAGGAAACCGGCGTCACCACGCGCATCACCGTGGAGTCCGGCGTCAGCGGGATCCAGATATCGGCAACAATAAACCAGGCGAATATCACAAGGAAAGCGGCAATACTCACCCTTACCCAACGGGCAAATTTTTGTTCTGGGGTCATCATCGTTTTTTAGTGTTGATTGTCTTCTTCGCGGATTGTCCGCAAATTGCAGGCGATTTGATTTAAGGTGGCGCTGAAGGAGGCAAGCTGCGCTTCAGGAATCGTGCAGGTGACGCGGTGTTGATAGTCCTCGATCACCCGGTTTAACGCTTCCAGCCTTGTACGACCTTGCGCGGTCAACGTCAGCAGGCGGATGCGTTTGTCATAAGGCGATGTGGAACGCAGCAGATAGCCCTGCTTTTCCAGCTGCGAGAGGGTGCGCATCAGCGGCGGCAGTTCAATGCCCTGCACATCCGCCAGTTCACTGACTGAGACATTATCGCCCAGTTGATGCAACTGCATCAGAACCGTCCAGCTTGACTGTGTCAGGCCGGTGTCAGTGATGGCAGCATCAATAATGGCACGCCACTGGCGCACGACCATTGCCATGCGCATCCCCATCGGGCGGCAGGCGAACCGTTCATCTTCAGTCATGTTTCTTTCCTCTCGTTGCAGGTTAGAAAATAATACTTACCAGGATAAGTATCAAGAAACAGACTGTCAGTAAGCATAAATTGATAAACGCGATGAATATAAAAAAGCCGGGAGTGATCACGCCCAGCTTTTATCGGTGGAAGAAAAATCACGCCACCGGAGCGTATCGCAGCCCAACGTCAGGTATCACAGAGATGACCGGGCTGGAGAGTACCCTGCTCCGGTGATGCCTAATGGCTTAACTGCTGCAGATCCTCGACGGAAAGCCGGGTAATCTTTTGTACTGTGCTGATATCGATACCGTCTGCCAGCATGGTGCATGCAATACGCCGTGCTTCGGCGCGTTGTCCTTCCAGCATCCCTTCTTTTTTACCTTCCAACCTACCTTCTTGTAGCCCTTCCATCCTGCCTTTTTGTAAGCCTGCTTCATGCAATCTTTCCGCAATTGTCATCAAATGCTCCTTATGTTGCGGCGAACGCTCGGCAACCTCACGGATAAACTCATTGAATCGAGGGGCATCGCCGGTGCATAAAATATAATTAAACAGCGTCTTTATCTGGCTGTCATTAGTGAATCCGGTAAGTAACAGGGAAACGATTTGCTCAACCAACCCCATAAGATCGCGCTGGCGAATATGTTTTTGTATTAACTCCAGCAGCGCCATGCGCCGATGCTGCACAATCTCATCATCCGGGATGACCGTAATGTCCACCAGTGGAAATGCCGCAGCGTAAAGCTGCCGTGCCAATTTCGGGTTGGCGAATTCATCCAGCCAGCACAACGAGTAGGGATACGGGCTTTGAGTACCATGGTAAAACAACATTGGCACCACCAGCGGCAGTTGCTTATGTCCGGCATCTAAGTGTTGCTGCATTGCCGCTATCGCATAACGCATCAACCTGAACGCCATATGTGCATCCGGTGAACTCTGATGCTCAATCACGACGTAGATATAACCATCACCTTCCGTCGTTTTCAGTGACCACATCACATCCGAGTAACAGGCACGTAAATTCTCTTCAATGAAACTGTCAGATTCCAGTTTCAACGTTTGCAGGTCACACGATTCACGCAACGAAGCAGGTAAATGAATCTCAAGAAAATCCCGGGCGGTCTCAGGGTGATGTAAAAACGTTTTAAACACCGCATCATGCGGCGTAGAGGTCGGTGCTTTGTGCATGGCGATCCGTCACCTGGAAACAAGATGCCATCACTTTAGCGATGATAAATCATCCCCTCACGCCACTCTTTTTATCTTTGCGAGGCGTTTTCAGAGATAAACCCGACTTTGTACAACCCCCTCATTTTTCTGGAATCCACCACGCGGTTTACCGTTACTCATCGTGGCTCTTACAGTGGGTCATTCTGCGATTTCTGCTGAGATTAGAATGGGTATTTTCTGACAATTAACCAGAAAAACGCGTTTGATTAACATCGAATTAGAATTACACTGCAAGTGACTACTTTCCGTTCAACTTACTCTTCCTGAGGTGCGATGTGCTGATTGTGACCTGTAATCGTTACGTTTTCTGACCCGAATCAGTGAGCGTTTTTCCTGTTTGCGTTTCGTGCAGGCAGTGTTTTTGATTACATGAAATTCAGTACATTTGCAGTCTGTTTTCTTTCTGTCATCGGTCTGACGTCTTTAAGACGGTATTGAATTTCGCTATTCCCGTTGAGGGTTTTCTCCCGACAAGGAGTTGTTTTATGCAACGGATTTTCGCGTTTTTCTCCCAACGCGCTACGACGTTTTTTTTCCCTTGTGCGTTGATTCTCTATGACTTCGCCGCCTATCTGTCAACAGATCTCATCCAGCCAGGTATCATCAATGTGGTGCGGGATTTCAACGCCGACGTCAGTCTGGCGCCTGCAGCGGTCAGCCTTTATCTGGCGGGCGGCATGGCGCTACAGTGGTTGTTAGGGCCGCTTTCCGACCGAATTGGCCGCCGGCCGGTGTTGATTGCGGGCGCGCTCATCTTCACTCTCGCCTGTGCAGCCACGCTGTTCACCACCTCCATGACGCAATTTCTGGTCGCTCGTTTTGTTCAGGGCACCAGCATCTGCTTTATCGCCACCGTGGGGTATGTGACGGTGCAGGAGGCGTTTGGTCAGACAAAGGCGATCAAACTGATGGCGGTCATCACCTCTATCGTGCTGGTCGCGCCGGTTATTGGCCCGCTCTCCGGGGCGGCGCTGATGCACTTTGTGCACTGGAAGATCCTGTTTGCCATTATCGCCGTCATGGGTCTCATCGCCTTTATTGGCCTGCTGATGGCTATGCCGGAAACTGTCCAGCGCGGTGCGATACCGTTTAGCGCACGCAGCGTACTGCGTGATTTCCGCGACGTTTTTCGTAATCGGATCTTCCTGTTTGGAGCCGCAACCCTTTCATTGAGTTATATCCCGATGATGAGTTGGGTCGCGGTCTCACCGGTGATCCTGATTGACGCGGGCGGCATGACTACCTCGCAGTTCGCCTGGGCGCAAGTGCCCGTATTTGGCGCGGTGATCGTGGCGAATATGGTCGTGGTTCGTTTTGTGAAAGATCCGACCCAACCGCGCTTTGTCTGGCGTGCCGTCCCCATCCAACTGAGCGGGCTGGCCGTACTGATCGTGGGCAACCTACTGTGGCCGCACGTCTGGCTGTGGTCAGTGTTGGGGACCAGTCTGTATGCATTCGGTATCGGGATGATCTTCCCGACATTGTTTCGCTTTACGCTATTTTCCAACAGCTTGCCGAAAGGTACGGTTTCCGCGTCGCTGAACATGGTGATCCTGACAGTGATGGCGGTTGCTGTCGAAATCGGGCGCTGGCTGTGGTTTCACGGTGGCAGGCTTTCGTTTCACCTGCTGGCGGTGGTTGCTGGCATCGCCGTTGTGTTCACGCTGGCAGGACTGCTAAAACGCGTGCATCAGCACGACGTCACCGAACTGGCGATTGAGAAATAAACCGTTGCCGGATGGCGCTTATCACCGCGCTGTCCGGCCTTCGATGCAGATCACAATTTTTGCACGATCCTCCCGTCTGGCTCTATCCTTACGTTTATGAATAAAATTGCTGAACTCAAACGCGCCAAGCGACTGGCGCTCTCTCTGTTGCTCATCGCTGCCGCGACGTTTGTCATCACACTGTTTCTGCCGCCCAACTTTTGGGTCCTCGGCATCAAGGCGATAGCCGAAGCAGCGATGGTGGGCGCACTGGCGGACTGGTTCGCCGTGGTCGCGCTGTTTCGTCGGGTTCCCATACCATTTATCTCGCGACATACGGCGATTATTCCGCGCAATAAAGAGAGGATTGGCGAAAATCTGGGTCAGTTTGTGCAAGAGAAGTTTCTCGATACCCAGTCTCTGGTGGCGTTGATCCGCCGTCATGAACCGGCACTGCTGATCGGCAACTGGTTCAGTCAGCCAGACAACGCCCAACGCATTGGTCAACATTTGCTACAGATCATGAGCGGTTTTCTGGAACTGACCGACGATGCCCGGATCCAGCGTTTGATCAAACGGGCAGTGCACAAGGCGATTGATAAGGTTGATCTCTCCGGGACCAGCGCGTTAATGCTGGAAAGCATGACCAAAAACAATCGCCATCAGGTCCTGCTGGATACGCTGATTTCGCAATTGATCGCCCTGCTGCAGCGCGACAGTTCACGGGCGTTTATTGCTCAACACATTGTGCGCTGGCTGGAGACCGAACACCCGCTAAAAGCGAAGATCCTGCCGACCGAATGGCTGGGCGAGCATAGCGCCGAACTGGTGTCTGATGCGGTTAACTCCCTGCTGGATGATATCAGCCACGATCGGGCGCATCAGATCCGCCACGCCTTCGATCGCGCCACGTTAAAGCTGATCGACAAACTGAAACACGATCCAGAGATGGCGGCACGGGCGGAAAGCCTCAAAAGTTATCTGAAAGAAGACGACGCGTTTAACCGCTATCTGGGTGGGCTGTGGGCAGACCTGCGCCAGTGGGTGAAAACGGACATTAACGCCGACGATTCCCGCGTCAAGCAACGCATCGCCAGCGCGGGTCAGTGGTTTGGTGAAACGCTGGTTGCCGATAGCGCCTTGCGTACCTCGCTGAATGAGCATCTGGAGCAGGCCGCGCGTAAAGTCGCACCGGAGTTCGCCGCCTTCCTGACGCGCCATATCAGCGATACGGTGAAAAGCTGGGATGCGCGGGATATGTCACAGCAAATTGAGCTCAATATCGGTAAAGACTTACAGTTCATTCGCGTCAACGGCACACTGGTTGGCGGCTCTATCGGCCTGGTGTTATACCTGTTGTCGCAAATTCCCTCACTCATGACGCAACCCTGGTTTTAGCAATAGCCACGAACAGAGGGATCTGAGTCCTTTAACGACACCAATGTGGCACATCGCGAGGAAGATCAAAAAACACACACAAAATGCAGGGCTATAATGCGAGGTCTTTTCATTGCTCCCGTGTACGGGGAAGGAAAACCATGTCGCTTATCACCGATTTACCCGCCATTTTCAACCAATTCTCCGATGCTCGTCAGAAAGGCTTTCTCACCGTCATGGATCTTAAAGAGCAGGGCATCCCGCTTGTGGGAACCTATTGCACCTTTATGCCACAAGAGATCGCGATGGCCGCAGGTGCGGTGGTTGTTTCGCTGTGTTCCACATCGGATGAAACCATTGAAGAAGCCGAGAAGGATCTGCCGCGTAACCTGTGTCCGCTGATTAAGAGCAGCTACGGCTTTGGCAAAACCGACAAATGCCCCTACTTCTACTTTTCCGATCTGGTCGTGGGTGAAACCACCTGCGACGGCAAGAAGAAAATGTACGAGTACATGGCCGAATTTAAAGCCGTGCATGTGATGCAACTGCCTAACAGCGCGAACGATGCCGCCTCCCGTGCACTGTGGAAAGCGGAGATCCTGCGTCTGCAACAGGCAATCGAAGCACGCTTTGGTACACCCATTACCGAAGCGGCACTGCGTGAAGCCGTCATTCTCAAGAACCGTGAGCGCCGCGCGCTGGCGAATTTTTACCGCGTTGGGCAGCTTAATCCTCCTGCCCTCAGCGGCAGCGACATTCTGAAAGTGGTGTACGGCGCGACCTTCCGGTTTGATAAAGAGGCGCTTATCGACGAGCTTAACAGTATGGCTGAACGTGTTCGTCAGGAGTGGCAAGATGGCAAACGCCTCGCGTCACGGCCTCGCATTCTGATCACCGGCTGTCCCATTGGCGGAGCGGCGGAAAAAGTGGTCCGTGCCATTGAAGACAACGGCGGCTGGGTGGTGGGCTATGAAAACTGTACCGGTGCCAAAGCCACCGAACAGTGCGTTGCGGAAAATGGCGATGTCTATGACGCGCTCACCGATAAATACCTCGCTATCGGCTGCTCCTGTATCTCTCCTAACGATCAGCGTCTGAACATGCTCAGTCAGATGATCGAAGAGTACCAGGCCGACGGCGTCGTCGATGTTATTTTACAGGCCTGTCATACCTATGCCGTTGAATCACTGGCGATTAAACGTCACGTGCGCCAACACCATCAGATTCCTTATATCGCCATCGAAACGGACTACTCCACTGCTGATATCGGCCAGCTCAGCACACGTGTCGCGGCCTTTATTGAAATGCTGTAAGGGATCCCAGTGACATATTCAATAGGGATTGATTCCGGCTCCACGGCGACCAAAGGGATCCTGCTTGAAGAGGGCGTCATCAGACGCCGCTTCCTGTGTCCCACGCCGTTTCGCCCTGCGGAGGCGATTGCACAGGCATGGGAAACACTGCAAGCCGGGCTGGAGGCGCGGCCGTTTTTAACCCTCACCGGTTACGGGCGACAACTTGTGGATTATGCCGACAAACAGGTCACAGAAATTTCCTGCCACGGACTGGGCGCGCGATTACTGGCGCCTGGCACCCGTACGGTCATTGATATCGGCGGTCAGGACAGTAAAGTCATACAACTCGACGATGACGGCAACCTCACCGACTTTTTAATGAATGACAAATGTGCCGCCGGAACCGGACGGTTTCTTGAAGTCATCTCCCGCACGCTGGGCGCCAGCGTGGAGCAACTTGATACGATTACTGCGGGGATCGAACCGCATGCGATCACCAGCATGTGTACGGTTTTTGCTGAGTCAGAGGTGATCAGCCTGCGCTCGGCGGGCGTGGCGCCGGAAGCGATTCTGGCAGGCGTGATCAACGCCATGGCCAGGCGCAGCGCCAACTTTATCGGGCGGCTTTCCGCGCAAAGTCCGCTGCTGTTTACTGGCGGCGTCAGCCACTGCAATGCCTTTGCACGCATGCTCGAAGGCCATCTCGGCATCCCCGTCCACACGCATCCCGACGCACAGTTTGCCGGTGCAGTGGGCGCGGCGCTGATTGGGCAACGCCTGAGGAAACGTCCATGACTGAGACCGTGTTTTTATTTCATTCCACCGTGGGCGTCATCAAAATGCGCAAAGTATTGCAAGCCGCGGGGATCCGCTTTCGGGTAGCGGATATTCCCCGCCAGCTCCGCGGTGGCTGCGGGCTGTGTATCTACATGGACTGTGCTGCAGATGAAGAAACGCAGTGGGTGATCCCAGGTGATACCGAATCCATTTACCGCTGTGAGGAGGGAGAATGGCGCTGCATTGCTGCCTTTGCCGCTGCTGATAAGTGATTAATTTTACTTTTCATTATCATTTGCACATGTAATATAACAAATACATCCATTACAACGTGCAGTGAGCGTCCGTATGTCCCAGGAAAGTCCCGTTCCACATCACCATGCCATCAGCGTCGCGCTCTTTGGCATGCTGGTCCTGACGTTAGGAATGGGGATTGGGCGCTTTTTGTATACCCCGATGCTGCCGGTGTTGCTGTCTGAAGGCCAGTTTACCTTTAGCCAACTCTCCTGGATTGCCAGTGCCAACTATGCCGGGTATCTCACAGGCAGCCTGTTATTTTCTTTCGGCCTCTTTCATCTCCCCGCTCGCTTACGTCCGATGCTATTGACCTCTGCGCTCGCCACCGGTGGATTGATTCTGGCGATGGCCATCGTTACGCAACCCGCGCTGGTGATGCTGATCCGCTTTCTGGCGGGGGTCGCCAGTGCCGGTATGATGATCTTTGGTTCGATGGTGGTCCTGCACCATACCCGCCATCCGTTTGTGATTGCGGCATTGTTCTCCGGCGTTGGCGCAGGCATTTTTCTCGGCAACGAGTACGTTATCGCCGGTTTACGCTATGCGCTTTCCTCCCACACGTTATGGCTGGGCGCGGGGGCACTCTCCGGTCTGCTTTTCCTGCTAGTGGCCATACTCCTCCCCTCTCGCGGGAGCGCGCTCCCCGCAGCGCCACTGGCAAAAACAGCGCATCAACCGATGTCCTGGTGGCTGCTGGCGCTGCTGTATGGGCTGGCGGGTTTTGGCTATATCATTGTCGCCACCTATCTGCCGCTGATGGCGAAAAATGCCGGATCGCCGCTACTGACGGCACATCTCTGGTCGCTGGTTGGCGTGGCGATTATTCCGGGTTGTTTCGGCTGGCTGTGGGCGGCTAAACGCTGGGGGGTTCTGCAATGCCTGACGGCGAATCTGCTGATCCAGAGCGCCTGCGTGGTGTTAACGCTCGCCAGCGGATCGCTATTGCTGCTAGTAATCAGTAGCGTGGGGTTTGGTGCCACCTTTATGGGAACCACCTCGCTGGTGATGCCGCTTGCCCGACAGCTCAGCGTACCGCGAAATATTAACCTGCTGGGCCTGGTCACCCTGACTTACGGGATTGGGCAAATTCTCGGCCCACTGTTAACCAGCCTGTTAGGGAGCGGCGCGGTCGCCATCATCAACGCCACGCTGTGTGGTGCTATTGCGTTGTTTTTAGCCGCGCTGATCAGCGCCACACAATTATACAAACAACGATTCATTGCATCCAAAAGCATATAAACTAATGACAACCAAAACGTTTTAATTTCGGATTACTCTACAATTAAATATCAACATTTAATAATAACCAAATTATCTTCCAGACAATTTATAATTCCTTTTCACGCATGAGCAAATTTGACGCCACATGCGTAAAAATGGACATATCCATTCAACATCAACAACACTTCTGGAAATAATCGATGCCATGGCTAAAAAAACTCATTCTTGGGTTAATTGTTCTTTCTGGTTTAATCGGTACGGTGCAAGATTATAAAGACTTTGGCACCTTTGGGGCCGTAGGTTTATTTATTGTATTTGCATTAACAACGGCCTTTCTCTGGCAGTGGGCTACCGGAAAACTACCGGAGATCCCCAAATTACAGGCTATTTTAATTTTACTGGCCAGCGCTATTGCCTCTATTTTTATTATCAATATGGCCATCGCGGGGAATCTACATGTTGATTTAATGGACGTGATGCGCGTTTCCATTACGCATAATCCCCTCTTTTACCTTATTCTCTGCGTCGTCGCATGTGTAAAAGTGGGTATCTGGCAATGGTTACTGAGCGATGCGCGCGAAGAGCAATCCCCGCAAGCGTGAAGACAGCAGGATGTAAAAAAGGCGTCTTATGAAAGACGCCTTTTCAGAGCAGAGCAACAAATTAGAACTGGTAGGTCAGGCCAACAACAGCTTCGTTGTCACCGTTAGCGCCATTCAGCAGGTTAATTTTGTAACCCACATCAGCAACGATGTTTTTGTTGAAGTAGTAGTCGGTACCCAGCGCAACGTATTCGGTCAGGTCGTTGTTGTTGTTGTCACGTGCATGGACGTAAGCCACGTTCGGACGCAGACCAAAATCAAAGACATAGGCAGCCATAGCTTCAAAGTGCTGCGCTTTGTCCGCATCCTGAATCAGGTTGTGGGATTCGCCATACATGGTCGCAACGTAGATAGAGTTAGCGTCATATTTCAGACCCGCGCCCCAGAACTCTGCGTTCTCACCATCCCAGCCGGATTTTTGCTGATCATTAGTCAGCGCAGAAGTTGAATAGGCTGCAATGGCAGACACGCCAGAATCGGCGATATTGTCATAACCCAGAGAGAAGCCATAGCCATTACCGTGCTGCTTAGTATAGTCAGGGTCAGCAGGAGTGCCTTTGTTGGAGTCATCCTTACCCTGGTATTGCGCAGCAAAGTTCACGCCATCAACGGCACCAAACAGATTTTTGGTACGGAGTGTTGCAACGCCAGAAGTGCGTGAAGTAAGGAAGCGGTCAGTATTTTCGTAAGAGTCGCCACCGAACTCTGAAAGCGTATCAGTATAAACTCCCACATCGTAAGCGACACCGTAGTTACGGCCATAGTCAAAGCTAACGTTGTGGTCAAAATCCAGACCAGCAAACGCCAGACGGGTTTTAACGCCATCCTGAGACCCTTCCGCTTTAGAGCCATCAATCTGACTTTCAAATTGACCATAACCGGTCAGTTGATCGTTAATTTGTGTCTCACCACGGAAACCCAGACGTGCATAAGTACCGTCAGCATCAGTGCTGCCAGTCCAGGAGTGCGTCGCTTTTACTTTGCCGTACAGATCAAGTTTGTTGCCATCTTTGTTATAAATTTCCGCAGCATGAACGGAAGTTACCCCGAAAGCCAGTACTGCTAATGCCACTGCTGTCTTTTTCATATTTTACTCACTTTTAATTGTGAATTTTGCTATCAACTTTGTTATGCAGGCAGCATGCCCACATAAAAAAGCCCCCTATTAGGTGATGCTGCCAACTTACTGATTTAGTGTATGATGGTGTTTTTGAGGTGCTCCAGTGGCTTCTGTTTCTATCAGCTGTCCCTCCTGTTCAGCTACTGACGGGGTGGTGCGTAACGGCAAAAGCACTGCCGGACATCAGCGCTATCTCTGCTCTCACTGCCGTAAAACATGGCAACTGCAGTTCACTTACACCGCTTCTCAACCCGGTACGCACCAGAAAATCATTGATATGGCCATGAATGGTGTTGGATGCCGGGCAACCGCCCGCATTATGGGCGTTGGCCTCAACACGATTTTACGTCACTTAAAAAACTCAGGCCGCAGTCGGTAACCTCGCGCATACAGCCGGGCAGTGATGTGATTGTCTGCGCTGAAATGGACGAACAGTGGGGCTACGTCGGTGCTAAATCACGTCAGCGCTGGCTGTTTTACGCGTATGACAGGATACGGAGGACGATTGTGGCGCACGTCTTCGGTGAACGCACTCTGGCCACACTGGAGCGACTTCTGAGCCTGCTGTCGGCCTTTGAGGTCGTGGTATGGATGACGGATGGCTGGCCGCTGTATGAATCCCGCCTGAAGGGAAAGCTGCACGTTATCAGCAAGCGTTACACTCAGCGCATTGAGCGACATAACCTGAATCTGAGACAACATCTGGCAAGGCTGGGACGGAAGTCACTGTCGTTCTCAAAATCGGTGGAGCTGCATGACAAGGTCATCGGGCATTATCTGAACATAAAACACTATCAGTAAGTTGGAGTCATTACCCCCTATTACATAGGGGAAGAAAATCAATGACACACCAATAAAGGTAATAATGAAGTGGCAAGACATAATTCATTGTTTGGATTTCAAATAAAATCCAGGCAGAAAGTGTTTACTTTTATTCCTGAGGTTCACTCTGATTAATAGAGCGATGCAACATTAATGCTTCAGCAATAATATCTTGTTTACTTTTACGTGATTCAAATGCCAGCGTGCGAACATATTCCCACAGAGAAGTATCGACACGAGCACTTAAAAGAACCATATCTTTAGATCGGGTACCCCTTGGTTTTCGAATATCGGGATAATCTCGAGAGGGCATTGTCTTCTCCTGAACGCAATAACACGCTTATGCGGTGAAATATGCAGCCAGTGTAAAAACATGTCAACGGCAAATTAAATGGGCAATAGTAATAAAACTGTTAATAAATCACTTTAAAATGGAACGTCATTTCAAATGAAAGATAACTTTATTATGGAATAATAGGTAAAGATGACTTTCGCTGTGTTTGTTCTTATTCATTTGATTAAAAAATGCGTTGAGGGAAGGGATAGTTGCGATACGCAATCAAAACATCATTCCAGCCAATAGGTTACATCGCGTGATCAATGTCTACATTTGACCAAAACACCTGTTTTTACACGCTGTTATGCACGTTTTACCCGCTCAAACGTCTGCAGAAATCACTTTGATTCTCACTTAACATGCGTCCGCATTGTCGAAAAATAAGCACGAAAAGGTAAAAATAAGGTAACGAAAGCATTCTTTCGCAATCAAAACTAAGTCGTTTTTACTTGATACAAATCAATTCTTACCGGACAGCGTTGCGGGAAAAATCCCCATATCGACGAAGGAAAACGTTTTCATTCGTCGAATCCAGGCGGTAAAAATGCGCGTACAGAAGGGGAAAATAAGCGGTAAAACGCGGGCCAGAGAGCCCGCGCGAGGCAGGACGACGCTATCAGGCGTTCACTTTATCCAGCGGCCAGGAGTCAAACAGGTAGCCGTCAAAATCAATGTCATCAACATTCGAAAACTCCAGCAGTCGCTGTTTGACGTTTTCCAGATGCTGCCACATCGCCAGCTTAGCCGCACGCGCATCCTTTTTGATTAATGCCGCCAGTATCTGCTTGTGGTCGCCCATCCATTCTTTACGGTAATGAGTGTCATCCAGGTGGCTGTGCAACTGGATCCACATCGGGTTGTTCTCACGCCACTGCCAGGACTGGCGAAACAGTTCGACCAGCATGCTGTTATGCGTCGCCTCGGCAATGGCGAGATGAAACTGCATATCACCACTTTCTGAGCCGTTCTGCTCGCTGGAGGCCAGCTCCCGCTCTTCCAGTTGCAGCGCCTGGCGCATTTTAACGATATCTTCGCGAGTGGCCTGCAGGGCGGCAAACTCAGCAATATTGCTTTCCAGAAGCTGGCGCGCCTGCAACAGCTCAAAAGGACCGGCATCATTACAATAGTTCACATCCGTACTGTCCATCGCCTGGGCGTCAGCGTTGTCGAGCACATAGATACCGGCACCGCGTCGCACGTCCACCAGCCCTTTAATTTCCAGCATGATTAACGCTTCACGTACCACCGTGCGGGTGACATTGAGCATCTCGGCAATTTCACGCTCCGGTGGCAGACGCTCTCCGGGTTTGTACGGTGACTGTACGATCAGATCGCGGATCATTGCGCCCACTTCCTGATAGGGTCTTTGCTGAGAAGTGTTCGATTTCATCATGTTATGCCCATCGGATGCGTTAATTCAGATACGATAATTGAGTATCGAACTATAGCATTTGCCTTGCGCCAAAAACAGGAAACGGGTCAACCAAATAAATTTTGATTGACCCGTTATCAGAGGGAGAGTTATGCGTTAGCGCTTAACGCCGCGACGCACTCGCGCGCACCCAGCTCGCACAGCTGTTGATACGCAGCGATAATCGCGTCAACAAAGTCGGCATTTTCCGCTAAATCATGACCGAAAATCCCGCTCAAGCCCAGCAGTGCCGTCACGCGTTCAGCACCCTGGTATTGCTGGTTGATACGCTGGAATTCCGCCAACAATGGGTCAACTACCTCAATGGCCTGCCCCTGCTCATCCACGCCGTGGGTGTAGCGCATCCAGCCCGCCACACCGAGCGCCAGATAGCGCCAGTCGCTGCCGTTTTGCAGATGCATACGCACCGGATCCAGCAGGCGTTGTGGCAGTTTCTGGCTACCGTCCATGGCGATCTGCCAGGTACGGTGGCGCAGGGATGGGTTACTGAAGCGTTCGATCAGCAGCGTTGCGTACGCATTAAGATCGGTGCCTTCCGGCATCGACAGCGTCGGAGCCTGTTCTTGCATCATCAGTGCAAACGCCGCTTTACGGTAGGCCGGATTGGTCATGGTATCGGCAATGGTTTCGTACCCGCCAAGATAACCCAGATACGCCAGGAATGAGTGGCTGCCGTTGAGCATGCGCAGTTTCATCATTTCAAATGGCACCACGTCGGCCACGAACTGCGCACCGACTTTATCCCAGTCAGGACGACCGTTAACAAAGTTATCTTCGATCACCCACTGGCGGAACGGTTCGCAGGCAATGGCGCACGGATCGAACACACCCAACTGGTCGGCAATCTCCTGCAATGTTTCAGGCGTTGCCGCCGGAACAATGCGATCCACCATGGTGCACGGGAAGGTGGCGTGAGTCTCAATCCACTTCGCCAGTTCCGGGTCACGCGCGCGGGCAAGACCCAGTACCGCGACTTTCGCCACGTGACCGTTTTCACGGACGTTATCGCAGGACATCACCGTAAAAGCTGCCAGCCCCTGCTCGCGACGCAGGTGCAACGCCTGAACGATATAACCAATGGCCGACTTCGGCGCTTGCGGAAACGCTAAGTCGTGTTTGATCAGCGGGTTATTGAGATCTAACTGACCGCTGGCGGCATCCGTGCAGTAACCTTTTTCCGTCACTGTCAGCGAAACAATCGCCGTTTGCGGGCGCGCCATGGCCTGCAGAATGCCCTCGCAACCGTCAAGATCCGGGTGCAGCGCCTCTTTCATCGAGCCGATCACTTTCAGCACGGTGCTGTCAGCGCCTTTCTCCGCCACGGTGTACAGCAGTTGCTGTTTTTTCAGGTTTTCAATCAGCACACAGTCGTTACCCGGCATCAGGTTGACTTCGCAGATCCCCCAGTCGCTGTCCGTTTGTTCCAGCAGATGGTGGGTATACAGCGCCTGATGCGCACGGTGAAAAGCGCCGCATCCCAGGTGAACAATACGGGATTGCAGACGTGAATTTTCCCACGCAGGGCGTGCAACCGGTAAGTTGCTGTTGGCAATGGTTGTCGTCATCGTGAACTCCAGAACCCATCGGCAACGCCGACGGGAAGAGAAAAGAACAAAGCCGGCATGACGCCGGCCGGTCTGGTTTAGCGGCTAAAGAAAGCGCGCTGAATCGCCATCTCAACACCACGCACTTCCGCAAGCCCTTTCAGGCGGCCAATCGCGGAATAACCTGGGTTGGTTTTCTTTTTCAGATCGTCGAGCATCTGGTGACCGTGATCCGGGCGCATCGGGATCAAATCCTCATTGCCCTGTGCTTTACGGCGCTGCTCTTCTTCTACGAGCGCTTTCACCACTTCGTACATGTCCACGTCACCGTTGAGATGCGCCGCCTCATGGAAGGTTTTCGGGTTATCTTCGCGCAGCGTAGAGCGCAGATGGGTGAAATAAATACGCGGACCAAACTGTTTGATCATATCGACCAGATCGTTATCCGCACGTACGCCGTAAGAGCCGGTGCACATGGTGAAACCGTTGGCCATGCTGTTGACCGTTTCCACCATCCACTGCATATCTTCCACAGTGGAAACAATGCGCGGCAGGCCGAGGATTGGGCGCGGCGGATCGTCCGGGTGTACCGCCATGCGCACACCGGCTTCTTCTGCCACCGGAATAATCGCCTTCAGGAAGACGGCAAAATTCTCGCGCAGCGCGGCTTTATCAATGTCTTTATAACGATCCAGGTGCTGACGGAACTGGTCGAGGGTATACCCTTCTTCCGCCCCCGGCAGACCGGCAATGATATTGCGGGTCAGACGCGCCTTGTCTTCGTCGCTCATGGTGGCGAAGCGATCATTTGCCTGGGCGATTTCTTCCGCCGTGTAGTCGGCTTCAGCGCCAGGACGTTTGAGGATATGCAGCTCAAACGCCGCGAATTCTATCTGATCAAAACGCAATGCTTTGGAGCCATCTGGCAGGACATATTCCAGATCGGTACGCGTCCAGTCGAGAACCGGCATGAAGTTGTAGCACACGGTGCGAATGCCGCATTGCGCCAGATTGCGCAGCGACTGCTGGTAGTTGGCAATCCACTGAAGATAGTGACCGGAACGGGTTTTGATATCTTCGTGAATCGGCACGCTTTCCACCACCGACCAGACCAGACCCGCCTGTTCAACAATGGCTTTACGCTTTTGGATCTCGTCAACCGACCACACTTCCCCGTTCGGGATATGGTGCAAAGCGGTGACCACACCTGTCGCACCCGCCTGGCGCACATCCGCTAAAGTGACCGGATCGTTCGGACCGTACCAGCGCCATGTCTGTTCCATGCTTTATTCCTCATTGATGTTATGGACTCGACAATATGGCGCATAAATTCCTCCTTTTGGTATGACATGTCAACCTAAATAGAGAAATTGGTTAACCAAATCACATCTAACATGACTGGCGATCTACGAGTAACAAGTCCGCCGCCACTTAAGTCGCGTAAACCTGTAACGTAATGTGACATTCATCGCATCAATGGTTAACCAATTTATGTAACATCTCAACCAAAATCATAATAGTTCAACCAAAGAAGGTAGACGTTTCATGCACGTTCTCAATATTCTGTGGGTCATCTTCGGCATCGGCCTGATGCTCGTTCTCAATCTACGATTCAAAATAAACTCCATGGTCGCACTGCTGCTGGCCGCGCTTTCCGTCGGTATGCTGGCGGGCATGGATCTCATGGAACTGCTGCACACCATGAAATCCGGCTTTGGCAGTACGCTCGGTGAACTGGCGATTATCGTGGTGTTCGGGGCGGTCATCGGCAAACTGATGGTGGATTCCGGGGCAGCGCATCAGATTGCCCACACGCTGCTGGCGCGCCTTGGTCTGCGCTATGTACAGCTATCGGTGATCATTATTGGCCTGATTTTCGGTCTGGCAATGTTCTACGAAGTGGCCTTTATTATGCTGGCGCCGCTGGTGATCGTCATTGCCGCGGAAGCGAAGATCCCGTTCCTGAAACTGGCGATCCCGGCAGTTGCCGCTGCCACCACCGCGCACTCCCTGTTCCCACCGCAGCCGGGGCCGGTAGCGCTGGTGAATGCTTACGGCGCCGATATGGGTATGGTTTACATCTACGGTATTCTGGTGACCATCCCGAGCGTGATCTGCGCGGGCTTGATCCTGCCGAAATTCCTCGGCAACCTCGAACGCCCAACGCCCTCTTTCATGAAAGCCGACGTGCCGGTTGACCAGAACAATTTGCCCTCCTTTGGCGTGTCGATTCTGGTACCGCTGATCCCGGCGATCATCATGATCTCCACCACCATTGCTAATATCTGGCTGGTAAAAGGGACGCAGGCCTGGGAAGTGGTCAACTTCTTAGGTTCGTCCCCGATCGCAATGTTCATCGCCATGATTGTGGCCTTTGTGCTGTTTGGTACCGCGCGCGGCCATGACATGCAGTGGGTCATGAACGCATTCGAAAACGCGGTGAAAAGCATCGCCATGGTGATCCTGATCATCGGTGCGGGCGGCGTCCTTAAGCAAACCATCATTGATACCGGTATCGGCGATACGATCGGCATGCTGATGTCACACGGCAACATTTCCCCGTACATCATGGCATGGCTCATCACGGTGCTGATCCGTCTGGCGACCGGCCAGGGCGTGGTTTCCGCCATGACGGCGGCAGGGATCATCAGCGCGGCGATCCTCGACCCGGCAACCGGGCAACTGGTTGGCGTTGATCCGGCGTTACTGGTACTGGCCACCGCAGCGGGTTCCAACACCCTGACCCATATCAACGATGCTTCATTCTGGCTGTTTAAAGGTTATTTTGATCTGTCCGTGAAGGACACACTGAAAACCTGGGGTCTGCTGGAGCTGGTGAACTCGGTGGTCGGTCTGATTATCGTGTTGATTATCAGCATGATTGCCTGACATCAATACCGCTCTGGCCTGTAACGCCAGAGCGGTTCTCTATCCTGCCTCAACAATCCTCAATAATCAGATACACCGCCTTCACCGGACCATGCACCCCAACCACCTTGATAAGCTCAATATCCGCCGTCGAACTGGGTCCGCTGATAATGTTAATGCAAGACGGCATACGCTCACCGGCCTGCGCCTTCTGATGCAGTATTTCTGCCAGCTGCGCCACGCGCGGCAGGATGGTGCTTTTACGCAGCACGAAAATCGAGGACTCCGGCAACAGGCTCAGGGAACGCCCACGCTCCGGCGCGGAAAACAGCACCACGCCACCGGACTCAGTCAGGCCATACTCGGCGTATACCACGCCGACTTTCGCCTGCTCGGCCTGGGTAATATTTTCGATCCCTCGCGCCGGATCCCAGACCACGGCGTTGCATGCCTGCTGCAAGCGTTCGGTGATGCCAAGCGCCACCAGCCGACTGTCGCCGCTCAGCACCACCGGCTGCTGACCTAATTCTTCGCACAGACGTAACGCGGCTTCTGCGGCCTGGTCCTCGTGAGTCAGTTCGCAGCGGGCCAGCATCACTTCACTGGCAAACTGGATAAACGCATCGCAGCGCTGCTGCGTGCTCAGTTCGGTCAGGCGCTCGTTGGCATAGTTGTTAACCGGCGCGGCATCCGCTTGCGGTTCAAAACGCAGCGGACGACCCAACGCCTGGGCGATGGTGTTTAAAAACGCGGTACGGTTATCCATTCTTTTTCTCCTGCGCCTGATGTTTCTTAAACCAGCTGCGAAAACTCTCACCGTCAGCATCAGGCAGATCGCGCGCCTCCATCCAGTCACCCAGCGCGCCAACCTTAAGCGGCGTTTTGCCGCCATTGATAAACCAGCTTGCCGCATGAGCGCCCGCCATCATCCCGACTTTCCACAGCCCCGGATGACTATTGGCATAAGTGAACATTTTGATCGCCCGTCGCTCGGCTTTCGGGGTGATGCCCTCCTCGGCCATCACCCGGCGATGACGCAGGATCAGTGTTGACAACGGAATACGCACCGGGCAGACGCTGTCGCAGGCCGTGCATAAAGAACAGGCGTACGGCAGGTCTTTAAAATCTTTATAGCCGCCGAGCAGCGGAGAAATCACCGCGCCAATAGGACCGGGATAGATAGAGCCATAGCCGTGTCCGCCGATGTGACGGTACGCCGGGCAGGTGTTCATACAGGCCCCGCAGCGGATGCAGCGCAGCACATCGCGGAACGCAGAGCCCAGCACCTGCGAGCGACCGTTATCGACAATCACCAGGTGGAACTCTTCCGGTCCATCAACATTATCCGCTTCACGCGGGCCGGTCAGCCAGGTGTTATAGCCCGTCAGGCGTGCGCCCACGGCGCTGCGCGCCAGCATGGTGATCAGCACATCCACGTCGGCAAAGGTCGGTGCGATACGTTCCATGCCCATCACCGCAATGTGCGTTTTCGGCAGCGTGGTGCACATCCGCGCGTTGCCTTCGTTGGTCACCAGGCACACCGAGCCGGTTTCCGCCACGGCAAAGTTACAGCCGGTAATGCCGATTTCAGCACTCAGGAAATCCTCGCGGATCTTCTGGCGGATGAATAAGGTCATGGCTTCCGGAGTTTCCGGGCCGTCGTACCCCAGACGCTCGTTCAGCACGCGGCGGATCTGATAGCGATCTTTATGAATGGCCGGGACCACGACGTGCGAAGGCGGATCCTGATCCAACTGCAGGATATACTCGCCGAGATCGGTTTCGATCACCTGAATTCCGGCATCCTGCAACACGGTGTTGACGCCGATCTCTTCGGTCACCATCGATTTGGACTTCACCACCTTGTTCGCATTTTTGCTCTGCGCGACCTGCAGAATGTAGCGGGTGGCCTCTTCTTTGGTTTTGGCGAAATAGACGTGCCCGCCGTTTTCCGTCACTTTCTCGGAGAGTTGATACAGGTAGGCGTCGAGGTTACTCAGAACGTGATCGCGGATCTGGCTGGCACGATCGCGCCAGTCTTCCCAGTGGCCTAACTCATCGACCATTTTTTGTCGATTCGCGCCAATACGCTCCTGCGCGTTGGCCACGGCTTTGCGCATGATCGGATCTTCTATCTGCTGACGAATGCGCCGTTTAAATTCTACATCGCTGGTTTTTATCGACATCGCTTTCCCCTCAGCGGCTCATCAGCACTTCAGCAATATGCATCACTTTGACCGGCTGGCCTTCCCGTTGCAGTCGACCGCCAATGTTCAGCAGGCAGCTGACGTCTGCGCCAATCAAATATTCCGGCTTCGCATCCATCAGATGTAAGACTTTCTCTTTCACCATCTCGCCGGATATCTCGGCCATCTTGACCGAGAACGTCCCGCCAAAGCCGCAGCAGGTGTCCTGATCGGCAAACGTCAGCAGCTCCAGCCCGCGCACGTTTTTCAGCAGCGTGAGCGGCGCTTCCTTCACCCCCAGCTTGCGGGTCAGGCTACAGGAGGGGTGATACACCGCGCGGCCCTGCAGGCTGGCGCCGACGTCCACCACGCCCAGTTTGTTGACGATAAAGGAGGTGAGATCCTGCATCCGCGCGGCAACGTTCTCCGCACGCAGCACCCATTCCGGTTCATCGGCCAGATACGATGGGTAGCTTTTTACCGCGTAGGTGCAGGAGCCAGCCGGAGAGATAATCGGGTCGTCGTTGTCTTCCAGGGCGGCGATCAGGTTTTTCATCCCCGGGATCGCCTCTTTGATGTAACCGCTGTTGATGGCTGGTTGACCGCAACACCCTTGCTTCTCGGGGAAATTAACGCGACAACCCAGCTTTTCCAGCAGCAATACGGAGTCTCGTGCCATCCGTGATTTCAGTGCATCACCAATACAGGTAACAAAGAAATTTACATTCACCATCAATACTCCGTTTCTGTTTTTTCCTGATGGCAATTTGGCATCAGGTTATCAAGCAAATATCACCACCCAATTTGTATGATGAATAAAATAATCCTCCGATTACCCCACACAGGCAATACTGCTTTTTATTTCTTTCGGCACTGCTCACATTTTCATTTTGACATTCGCCACTCGCCAGAATGCTGAGAATCCATTCGTTGTCATGCGTTAATCCTGAGCGCATTTATTTTCCACCTCATGAGGAGTACCTGCTCAGAGGCTCAGATACGCATCCGTTATTAATTAGATTTAAGAGGTCAATGGGAGAATTTGAACGCACGGATATTTGTCAACCCGCTTGCCGTGCTGGCAATCGTATTTGACGCAACGGTGAACCAAAAGCTTTACACCGCCTTGTTAGCTGAAGGACGCAACTGGCTTTACGATTTGTCAGCGCTGACTAAAATAGCGCCGATGTTTTAAACAGAGGGCAGTAATTATGTTGTTCTGGAAAAAGATGGTGAAGAAGTTCGACGCCTTCTCTGCGTTGATCCCACCACGCTACTTCCGGGTGTAAACCAGGCAGGCCTGTCAACGACAGGCCTGAGTCCCCTTCCCCGCTTTTTTCTTACGCAACCCACACGTTCTTAACACCACTACCTGCATGCGTCGCCACGCAAAGCGATAGACCAGCGGATGCTGAAACCGCAGTAATGTCAGAAACATAGCGCCTCCCGCTAACGAAACGTTGGCAGCAGACCAAACACATCCAGAACCACCGTCAGGTACACTACCCCGCCACAAACAATCACCAGGTTGAGAACGGTGTTATTGCAGGGCGCGGTATAACTGGCCGTCGTAAAACGCTTACGTGCAGCTTTCACCAGGAACGGTGGCAGGATCACGCTCCAGATGGTGAAGGCCAGACCAGCATAGCCAATCGCGTGGACAAAACCATTCGGGAAGAAGAAACACACGGCCGCTGGCGGGAAATAGGTCACCAGCGCGGTTTTCAAACGCCCCACCCCGTTATCCGGGAAGTGAAACAGGTCGGCGATATAATCAAACAGGCCGAGCGTCGCCGCCAGCAAGGAACTGGCTACGGCAAAGTTACCAAAAAAGGTCAGGATCAGATCCATATAGCGGCTGGTGAACAACCCGCTGATGGCCTCAACAAAGACGTCGATATTCCCGCCTTTGGCGATAATCGGCGGAAATTCAGCACGGCTGATATTGCCCATCGTCACCGCCAGCCAGAAGATATACAGCAGCAGAGCAAACAGCGTCCCGATGACAATTGAGCGCGTAATATTGTGTACACCGCCCGTGCCGTACAGCTTGACGAGACTCGGTACGTTGCCATGAAAACCAAACGAGATAATACAGAACGGTAGCGTCATCAGAATATAAGGCAGGTATTGCGACTGCGGGAGCGCCACCGCGACGCTATCGACCAGCTTCGCGACTTCAATATGCCCAACTAACCCGGAAAACGTCGCAAAGAAGGCAACGAATTTACCGATAATCAACACGGTGGTGATCCGCCCCACCAGCAACGAGCTGTACCACGCAATCGCACCGACCAGCATACTGACGATAATGACGGAGATATTCGCCGGAAAACGTACGCCACTATATTTAAATACGGTTTGCGCCATCACCGCCGATGACCCGGAGATATACGCGTAGGTCAGAATATACAGCACAAAACCGAATGCAATACCGACCACGATATTCCACTTTCGGCCTAATAAATCCTGCGTAAAGGTATTAAAACTGGCACCGGCGCCGTAATGCAGGTTCACTTCAACCAGCATCAGACCGGTTAATAACATCATGATGGCAATAAAAAGAAGGATCACAGAGGCACCGGGAAACCATACGCCGGCCATCGCAATCGGCAGGGAGAACATCCCGCCACCCACTACGGTCGCGATAACCAACATGGTTCCGCTAATCAGCCCGGGGGTACTACTCTGTCGCTCAATGGCATTAATATCCATGATAAATGTTCCTGTAGACTATTATTTATAATTACAGCTTTCATTTGTACATCATGCGGATAATAAAAAGGTTGGAGTCAGGGTTTGCTTTTTTTATGTCTGTCACGGTAGCGGGCACCGCAAAGGCTTCCTGTTCATGGAATAAAGAATACAAAAAAGCCCCATCACAGGATGGGGCGATAAAAAGAGTTAGATATAATCAAAGCGTGCCGTAAAGAAACGTAGCTGCTTCGGCTCGTAAATAAACTTCAGCCCACGAATATCTTCTTTATGCTGGTAAAGTTTAATAATACCGTCGGCAACCACATCCATATGCGCATAAGTATAAACGCGGCGTGGAATCGTCAGGCGTACCGTTTCCAGTTTCGGTCTGTGGTGTTCGCCTGTCACATTATTACGCCCCGCAGAGATAATGCCGCGCTCCATACTGCGGACACCGGTTTCAACATAGATGCTGGCGGCCAGGCTTTGCGCCGGGAACTCATCCTGCGTCAGATGTTCGCAGAAGCGACGCGCATCGAGGAAGACCGCGTGGCCGCCCACCGGTTCAACAATCGGTACACCGGCCGCTTTTAGCTTGTCGCCCAGATAGCGAACCTGCTTCACGCGGTGCTCGATATACTCGTACTGCATGGCTTCACGCAGGCCGATCGCCATCGCTTCCATGTCGCGTCCGGCCAGGCCGCCGTAGGATGGCATCCCTTCGTAGACCACCACTAACTCTTTGGCAGAAGAGAACATTTCGTCATCATTCATGCACAGGAAGCCGCCGATGTTGACCAGACAGTCTTTTTTGCCACTCATGGTACAGCCGTCGGCGTAGCTGAACATCTCGTGCACGATCGCTGCGATGCTCTTGTTCTCAAAGCCTTGCTCTTGCTCTTTGATAAAGTAGGCGTTTTCAACGCAGCGGGTCGCGTCGTAGAACACTTTAAT
The DNA here is from genome assembly GCF_945906775.1 of Citrobacter sp. Marseille-Q6884. Classification (NCBI taxonomy): domain Bacteria; kingdom Pseudomonadati; phylum Pseudomonadota; class Gammaproteobacteria; order Enterobacterales; family Enterobacteriaceae; genus Citrobacter; species Citrobacter sp. Marseille-Q6884. The sequence continues at coordinate 1,717,528 of NZ_CAMDRE010000001.1, read as the reverse complement.
GCCGTGTGCTGCGGTCAGTTCACGTACCGCACGCATGTTCGCCATGGAGACAGGCTGCCCCCCGGCGAGGTTAACCGTGACCGCCAGACAAATATAGGCAATATTCTCGGCGCCTTTTTCGTCAATCAGCTTTTGTAATTTTTTAAGATCGATATCACCTTTAAAGGCAATATTCAGACCGGCATCGTGCGCTTCGTCACGAACGATATCCACGAACACCGCACCATTTTTTTCCTGGTGATAACGGGTCGTGGTGAAATACATATTACCGGCAACATATTGCCCCGGTTTAATTGCCAGTTGCGATAACAGGTTTTCTGCACCGCGCCCCTGGTGAGTAGGAACAATATGTTTAAAGCCAAACAATTCCTGAACCGTTCTTTCCAGATGATAGAAGTTTTCACTGCCCGCGTAGGCTTCATCACCCATCATCATTCCGGCCCACTGCTTATCGCTCATTGCGTTGGTGCCACTGTCCGTCAGCAGGTCGATATAAATATCTTTCGAGTTTAACAGGAAAGTATTGTAACCCGCTTCCTGCATTTTCTTAAGGCGCTCATCACGCGGGATCATAGATACAGTTTCAACGCTTTTAATACGGAAGGGTTCTGCCGGATAATTCATTTTGTTTCTCCAGTAAGATGTACGTATTAATGTGAAGTAAATCATATCGGTTCATCAACAGAAGCTGATGATATATAACTATTCGCCTCCTGATTCAGGGGGAGAAATAATGTGCAGGCACTATGCAAGATCTGATTGATGATGGAAATAGCCCGACCAATTTTAATCACTGGCAATAATCTAAAAATCTGTAAATGTGAGTGATGCAAATCACATGACTTTTTTTTACCTATTCATATGCAACAAGTTTTTTTTTGCGTTTTGCTTTATTGTTCACCGTCATGCGTCACGGGAGAGGGGAAATACTGAAAACTTAACTTTCCAGGCTGTTCTCATGATGTATTGGTGAATGAGTACACGCTATTTTGTGAGAGTCGGATCACTTCATGGCGTTATATTTGTGATTCACATCACCAAAAGTGTAAAGCAAAGTGTACAAAACGGTGTTGTTTCATAGTTTGCTAATTGCTTCAGTGAGTGAGATCGCATTTTTAGCCAGATGCAGGCGTGCGTTGTTTTCTGGAGCGAGGGGGATTTGAGCATGCGAAAAGTAGTGAATTGATACGGCAATAATACCGCGTACCCGTATATTTATTGGAATGGGGAGGGTTTCCGTTTATTCCGAATAGCGTGTTGATCGCGCTTATTTCATCTTATTTACATCTGAACTCCCCCTGGTTTACTGGCGTAATTTACAGGTGTTTTTAGTAGCGCGATGCGCAGTTGCGCCAACACCTGCGCATCGCTAATCACCGTCACTATTTATATAAAAGTATAACGGGAGGGACATCATCCCTCCTGTTATCACGATAATGCCAATCATTATTTCACTAACGCGGATATATCCTTGAACAGCGAATGGGCTATTTCTACACCGTCACGAATGGTACGCGTACGGGAATGATAGCGGCGCTCACCCGGCAAACGCGCCCCTTGCCGCTGCATATCGGCAAAAAGTCTCTCGGCACGCGCCAGATGTCGCGAAGCCTCCAGTCCCAAAAAGCGGGCCGGGTCAAGGGCCAGAATCAACTCGCCACCATAGGGCAACCCGCCAGCCCCCTTGTCCCACGCCAGCGATTCCGCGCTGGTCATATCGCCGATGAGCGGCCCGGCAAGCAGTTCCACCATCGCTGCCAGTGCCGACCCTTTATGCCCGCCAAACGTCAACATCGCCCCGTTGAGGATCGCCTGCGCGTCGGTGGTGGCCTGACCGTCACTGTCGATTCCCCACCCTTCCGGAACCTCTTTTCCCGCCCGTTGATGGAGTTGGATCTCCCCTCGTGCCGCCGCACTGGTGGCCATATCAAAGATAAACGGGGGTTTTTCTTCACGCGGCCAGCCAAACGCTATCGGGTTAGTGCCAAAAAGCGGCTGCGTCCCACCTGCGGGAGCCACCCACGCATGGCTGGGCGTCGTCGCCAGCGCCACCAGCCCCGCCTCCGTGAGCGGCTCAACATCGGCAAACAGCGCCGAAAAGTGCACACAACGGTTAATCGCCAGGGCAGCAATTCCATTGTGGCGCGCCTTTTCTATCAGCAGCGGAAGCGCGCGCTCGAACGCCAGCAGGGAAAATGCCCCTCCGGCGTCCACCTTCACAATGGCCGGCGCGGTATCGGTGATTACCGGCTCAGCGTCAGGTGACACCTTCCCTTTACGTCGCGTTTCCACAATCCCCAGCAACCGCCACAAACCATGCGAGGCACAGCCATCACGCTCACCGTGGGTCACGTTTGTCGCGACCACCACGGCATGCGCTTCACTGAATCCGTTCCCGCGCAGCACCTTATATGCCAGCGTATAAGCCTCTGTTAACGAGAGGTTTACCATCTCCATGACTGACTCCTCTACTCTTCTTCATCACCGGTAAAGTTAGCCTGCGGCAGACAGGTTCGCTCACCCCAGTAGTAAATTCCCAACGACATCACCGCCACCACCACCGTATCCCACGGATGACCAATCACCCCTGTTCCCCCAAAACTGCCGAGCCAGGAGAAGAGCATAATCAGCGCGTAGAAGGCGATAAGCCACAGAGACGATTTCACCTGCTGTGCCAGACTCACGGTGTGTACCGGCACTTTTGATTTGCACAGCACATAGACGACAAACATCACAATCTGCAGTCCCAGCAGCCATGACAGCGTGCCCCAGCCAGACCAGAATACAATCAGCGCCGAAATCACAAATGACACCGGACCGATAATCCCGAAGGCACGTACGCGAAATGGGCGCGGCAAATCCGGTGCGTTGCGGCGTAGCCCCGCCGCCGTGACCGGGGCAATGGCGTAGCTGAGTACCAGCGCCGCCGACACTACGCTTATCAACTGTTCCCATGACGGGAACGGCAATGTCCAGAAAATAGATAATGCAAAGGTCAGCCACAGCGCCGGACGCGGAATGCCAGACTCTTTATCAATGTGGGTAAACGTCTTAAAGAAGGTGCCTGCTTTGGCCCAGCCATAAATTACGCGCGGCGTGGCGTTCATGTAGATATTGCCGGTACCGCTTGGAGAGACAATCGCGTCACACACCACCATAAACGCCAGCCAGCCCATACCGAGCGTAATGGCGATATCCCGGTACGGCAGTGAGAATTGCTTGCTGATCTCCGCCCAGCCGCCGCCCAGCATATCGGTCGGAATACTGCCAAGGAATGCCAACTGCAGCAGCACGTAAATAATCGTCGACAGCACCACGGATAAAATCAGCGCCACCGGGATAGTCCGCTGTGGATTTTTTACTTCACTCGCCACCGAAATAATTGGCGTCAGCCCCAGGTAAGCGAAGATGATCCCACCGGCGCTAATCGCGGCCTCAACACCCGACATGCCAAAGGGTGCAATCCCCTGAATGTGCAGGTTCTCAGGTTTGAAAAAGGTAAATAGCGTCACAACGACCGCCAGCGGTACCAAAAATTTCAGAATACTGATGATGTTATTGGAGCGGGCAAACGTTTTTACGCTGTAGTAATTCAGCCCGAAGAACAAACACAGCAGCAAAAACTGCACCACCCACCCCAGCAGCGTTGGATCGCTTGAGCCAGTTTGAGTCAGCATCGGGAACCATGCTGCCGCATACTGTCGCGCGGCAACAATCTCTATGGAGATGAGGCTTGAAAACGCAATCAGCGTAATAAATCCAAGCAGATACCCCATCAATTCACCGTGGGAAAAGACCGGATAACGGATAATCCCCCCGGCTCGAGGCAGTGCCGCGCCCAGCTCACAATAGACAATCCCCAACAGCAGAACGGCAATCCCGCCGATGACCCACGAGGCAATGCCCGCAGGTCCGGCAATCGATGCCACATGGCTGGCGGCAAACAGCCAGCCGGAACCGAAGATAGCACCAAGCCCAATAAACGTCAGGTCGGTTAGCGTTAGCTGCTTTTTAAATTTACCCACCTCAGCAACGCGGGCCTGTGTTTGGTGCGTAGAGTGAATCGTCATGGTCATGCCCTTCAGTCAACAGAGGGGGAAATGGCTTCCCGGGTCCACTGCCCGTTAATCAGGCGCAGCAGGTTCAGAGGGTTGTCATCCTGGACAGCAGGCGAAAGCAGCGCGGCAGGCACATTTTGCAGGCATACCGGGCGTAAAAAACGGTCGATGGATTGCGTCCCTACCGAGGTAGCGCGAGCGTCGGTGGTGGCAGGCCACGGACCGCCGTGCACCATGGCATCACAGACCTCTACACCGGTCGGATAACCGTTAAACAGGATGCGCCCCGCTTTTTCACTGAGGGCTGGCAGCAGACGCTGCGCCAGCGGTCCATCATCAGATTCAGCGTGCACGGTTGCCGTCAACTGCCCCGGAATCGCGCGCAGAATGGACTGCAACTCCGCCTCATCGGCCACCTCGACCAACACCGCCAGCGGGCCAAACACCTCCTGCTGTAGAAGCGGATCCTGTGCCAGCAACAGCGAAGCCGGAGCCTGATACAGCCGGGCCTGCGCGCGGCCGATAACCGATTCATCAGACCCAGCCAAACGCTGAATATGCGGATGCGCCTCAAGTGCGCTAACACCGTCTTCATAATGGGCAAGCGTCGGAGCATTCAGCATGGTCTGTGGCGGCGCCTGGTCAACCGCGACCTTCAGTGCCTGCGTGAAGCAGGAAATGCCCTCACCGCGTAAGACAAGGATCAGCCCCGGCTTGGTACAAAACTGCCCACAGCCGAGGGTAAAAGAGGCCACCAGTTCCTTCGCCAGCCCCTCTGCCCGCGTGGCTAATGCCTGCGGCAGAATAATCAGCGGGTTAATGGCTGACATTTCCGCAAAGACAGGGATCGGCTGCGGACGCTGCTGCGCCAGCTGCCAGAGCGCCTTGCCGCCGCGCAGCGAACCGGTAAAACCCACCGCCTGAATCGCCGGATGGCGAACCAGATCCGCGCCAATATCGGTGCCGAAAATCATGTTAAAAACACCCGCAGGCAGGCCAGATGCCGCGACCGCACGCACAATCGCCTGGGCAGTCAACTCCGCTGTCGCCATATGCCCGGGATGGGCTTTCACCACCACTGGGCAACCTGCCGCCAGCGCCGAGGCGGTATCGCCCCCTGCGGTAGAAAAGGCCAGCGGAAAATTGCTGGCCCCGAATACCGCCACCGGGCCAAGCGCGGTCAGATACTGACGCAGGTCCGGGCGCGGCAGAGGCTGACGGTCAGGGAGCGCGGTATCAATACGCACGCCAAAGGCATCGCCCCGACGCAGCACCCCGGCAAACATGCGCAGCTGATTACTGGTACGGGTGCGCTCTCCCTGTAATCGCGCCAACGGCAGCGCCGTTTCCTGATGGGCGATGGCGAAAAAATCCTCGCCGAGCAAATCCAGCTCGTCGGCAAGGGTGTCGAGAAAGCGGGCGCGCACATCCGGCGTTGTCTGTGAATAAACAGAAAACGCCTGGTCAGCCGCCTCCACCGCGGCGGCGGCCTCCTCACGAGAGGCCGGGTAAAAATGGTATCCGGTCAGCTTGCCGTCAGCGGCGCGCAGGCTTGGCAGCGTCGCCTCACCGCTTGCCACGCGGCGACCGGCGATAAACTGCTGACCCGAAACAGAGAGAGGTAACGTCATCATCACTCCTTCACTTAAAGGCCAACATCCGGCAGTTGTGGACGGGTCGCCAGCGCCTTCTCAACAATTGCCACCACTTGCGCACGGGTATCCCCTTCCAGCGCCAGACGCGGTGGGCGGGTAATGGCGCTGCCACGCCCCAACAATTCTTCACAGAGCTTGATGCACTGCACCAGATCCGGACGCGCATCCAGATGCAGTAGCGGCATAAACCAGCGGTAAAGCGCCATCGCCTCCTCATAACGCTGTTGTTTCGCCAGACGGAACAGCGTCTCCCCTTCACGCGGGAAGGCGTTCGACATACCGGAGATCCAGCCTTCTGCCCCAACGGCAATGCTCTCGACCACCACATCATCCAGCCCAGCGAACAGCACAAAGCGGTCGCCAACGGCGTTACGCATGTCGATAAAACGGCGGGTATCGCCGGAGGAGTCTTTGAAGCAAACGATGTTGTCGCAGTCGGCCAGCGTCGCCAGGATGTCCGGCGTCACGTCGTTTTTGTAAATCGGCGGGTTGTTGTACACCATGATGGGCAGGTCGGTAGCCGTAGCCACACTGCGGAAGTGGGCCGCTGTTTCATGTGGTTTTGAGGAGTACACCAGCGCAGGCATCACCATAATACCGTCGACACCCACGCGCTCTGCCTCTTTCGCCATCTTCTGTGCAAACGCGGTGGTGAATTCGGCCACCCCCGCAATGACCGGGATCTGACCGCCCGCTGCATCTTTCGCCACTTCGATGATCTGCAGCTTTTCCTGCGTGCTCAGAGAGGTGTTCTCCCCCACGCTGCCGCACACCACCAGGCCAGAAACACCATCTTTGACCAGGTTTTTCATCACCGTGTGAGTGGCATCCAGATCCAGGGAATAATCGCTACGAAACTGGGTGCTGACCGCCGGAAATACACCGCTCCAGTGAATGGCTTTCTTGCTCATGTTCGGTTCCTTGTCGTCATTTTGTTAATTGAAAGTGAATGAATGGTAAATATTCACTGACAGATTGACGTTTCAGGCGACCGACGGCTTGGTGGTTTTCTTCCTCTTTGGTGACGAAATTAGCACAGTGAGTGTGTCTTACCCGGCGAGCGTGATACGAAAATCACGCGGTGTGGAGCCCGTCATCGCCTTAAACTGGCGGCTAAACGCGCTGTGATCGGTATAACCACACTGCAACGCGATATCGGTAATCGGCGTATCGCCCGCCAGCAGTTCGGTGGCTTTTTCCAGCCGAACTTTGTGGATCATCTGGCGCGGCGTGAGATGGAAGATACGCTTACAGTAGCGCTCAATTTGCGCCACCGACATACCGCTCAGGGCGGTTAGCTCTTCCATAGCGATGGGACGGTGATAATGGTTGCGGATATGATCGTCGACGATCGCCAGCCGCTGCCACGCCGGGTGACGCGCCTGGGCTTCCTGCAGATCATGTGAAATCCCCGCCATACCGATGACCTGACCCTGCGCATCCCGCAGCGCCAGCTTCTGGGTCAAACACCAGCCGCGTACACGACCGTTGTAGAGATGCATTTCCAGCTGATCCCGCAGCATGACCCCTTCGCGCAGCACCCGCATATCCTGCTCGGTATAGCCCAGCCCAAGCGCTGAAGGGAAAACATCGGCAGAGGTTTTACCCAGCAGAGAAGCCACTGTCTTAAATCCGCAGCGACGTGCCAGGGTCATATTGACCATCAAATAGCGGGCCTGCACATCTTTGATAAAAAAAACCACATTCGGAATGGCATTGAGCAGCGGCGCAATCAATGCCATCGCATGGAGCAACGTCTGGATATTGTCCGGGCGCTGGCGCGCCAGCCCTTCACATATCTGGCTAAGTTCAGCCACTTCCGGCACCGGCGACGGAGCCCGCACATCATCAATCACACAGGACATCACGCTTCCTCCCGATTAGTGATCTGAATATTTATTAACTTTTTATTAACCAAGCAAGCATCCTTACTGCGTTTTGCGATCCTGCCGTAGGTTTATGATTTCCCCTTTTCCAGCCACTGGCGCGGTTACCTTTTTTGGTTTACCACACCATTAACTAAATGATTAATAAAAAATAAATATGACAACAGTTTCATAGCGATACCGGCCATTATGCTGATTTCGTCATTTACTGTGACGAAAGCGATCAAGCCGGGATGCAAGGCTTACGTCAGCATTTAGCAACAAAACGTTAACTTCCCGGAGATCCTATGACAGCGCAGTACAGTGAACTGAGAGTGATTGATTCTCACACCGGCGGTGAACCCACTCGTCTGGTCATCGACGGCTTTCCGGATCTGGGAACGGGGAACATGAGCGAGCGTCGGGCACGCTTTTCCCGCGACTACGATGACTGGCGCAAAGCCATCATTCTTGAACCCCGCGGTAACGACGTTCTGGTCGGCGCATTACTCTGTGAGCCGGTTTCACCAAAGGCCACGGCGGGAGTCATCTTCTTTAACAACTGCGGCTTTCTGAACATGTGCGGTCACGGCACCATCGGGCTGATCGCCTCGCTGGCATGGCTTGGGCGCATTCAACCCGGTAAACACCTGATTGAAACACCGGTGGGCGATGTGACCGCCACCCTGCACGAAGATGGCAGCGTCTCGGTCGAAAACGTGCCGGCCTACCGCTGGCGTAAGCAGGTACAGGTTGAAACCGTCCACGGTACGGTAACGGGTGATATCGCCTGGGGCGGCAACTGGTTCTTCCTCGTCAACGATCATCCGTTCGCGGTCTCGCCGGAAAAGATCCCTGAGTTGACGGAGTACGCATGGGCAATCCGTGAAGGGTTAGATCGTGCAGGCATTCGCGGCGAACATGACGGCATTATCGATCATATCGAACTGTTTGCAGAGGATGATCACGCGGACAGCCGCAACTTTGTACTCTGTCCCGGTAAAGCCTGGGATCGTTCGCCCTGCGGCACCGGCACCAGCGCCAAGCTGGCCTGCCTGGCAGAAGACGGCAAACTCAAATCCGGAGAACCCTGGCGGCAGGCGAGCATCATCGGCAGCGAATTTACGGCGCATTTTGTGCCGCATGGCGACAAGATCGTCCCGACGATCCGCGGAGAGGCCTGGGTCTGTGGTGATAACCGACTGATCCTCAATCCTGAAGATCCGTTCTGTTGGGGGATCGCGCTGTGACCGAAAGTGACATCATCGTCATCGGTGCCGGGATTATCGGGGCCGCCTGCGCCTGGCAACTGGCCGCTCGCGGACAGCGAGTCACACTGGTCGATGACGGCAATGCGGGTGCTACGGCGGCGGGTATGGGCCACCTGGTGTGCATGGATGATGATCCTGCGGAGCTCGCTCTCTCCGCCTGGTCTTTGGCGAGCTGGCGCAAACTGACGCCCCGCATGCCGGAAAGCTGTGCCTGGCGCGGATGCGGCACGCTGTGGCTGGCGGAAACACCGCAAGAGCTTGCGCTGGCAGAAGAAAAGCAACAACGGATGGCACAATACCAGGTTGTCAGCGAAATGCAGACCCGCGCTCAGCTTGCCGCACGAGAACCGCTGCTCACCGCCGGGCTCGCTGGCGGGCTGTGGGTTCCCGGCGACGGGTTAGTTTACGCCCCAAACGTCGCCCGCTGGTTTATTAACGACGCCAATTTAACGCATCTTCGTGATAGCGCCCTCTCTGTTGATGCCCCTTACGTCACCCTACACAGCGGTAAACGACTGCGCGCGCGCGCCATCGTCATCGCCAGCGGTCTGGGAGCCAATAAGCTGCTGGACGAAAACTGGCTCAGGCCAAAAAAAGGCCAGTTGGCGATCACCGACCGCTACGGCCCCTTGCTCAGCCACCAGTTGGTAGAGTTGGGATACGGTGCCAGCGCCCATGCCGACGGCACCTCAGTGGCATTTAATATCCAGCCACGCCCCACCGGACAGTTGCTGATTGGCTCCTCCCGCCAGTTTGATAATACCGACCGCGAGGTTGACCTCCCCCTGCTGGCACAGATGCTGGCGCGAGCGCGCCATTTTTTACCCTCTCTGGAGGCGCTTAATATCATCCGTTGCTGGAGCGGTTTTCGGGCAGCATCGGCTGACGGCAACCCGCTGATTGGCCCACATCCTGCGCGTCCGGGTATCTGGCTGGCGCTGGGGCATGAAGGACTGGGTGTCACAACCGCGCCGGCAACCGCTGAGTTACTCTGCGCCCAGATCCTTGGCGAGCGCCCGCCGGTGTCCCCGGATGCCTGGCTCCCCGCACGCCTGCACCAGCAGGAGGCCATTGCATGACGACCCTGAACGTGATTATCGACGGCCAGACCTGTGAGGTTCCCGTCGGAGTGAGTATTGCAGCAGCACTGGCCCTGGTGGGCAACGGCGTGACCCGCCGTTCGGTGAGTGGCCAGCTACGCGCCCCCTTCTGCGGGATGGGGGTGTGTCAGGAGTGTCGCGTCACGGTGAACGGACACCGGGTGCTGGCCTGCCAGACGGAATGCCAGTCCGAAATGGTGATTGAAAGGAGCCATCATGCAAAGCGTTGACTGTGAGATCTTAATCCTTGGCGCAGGGCCAGCCGGATTGTCGGCAGCACTGGCTGCCGCACGCTGCGGAAAATCAGTAATCATCCTTGATGATAACCCACGTCCCGGCGGGCAAATCTGGCGCGACGGCCCGCAGGTCTCGCTCCCCCAGCAGGCCAAACGGCTTCGTCAGGCGGTGGCGGAACACCCTCACATTACAGTGCTGAGCGGTGCCCGGCTAATTGCCCGCCCCGCCCCCCATTCCGTGGTCTTCGAAACCGCAGACGACTGCGGTGAAATCCGCTGGCAGCGGCTGATTTTATGCTGCGGCGCCAGAGAACTCTCACTGCCTTTTCCCGGCTGGACGTTACCCAATGTGACGGGGGCCGGAGGCCTGCAGGCACAGATAAAACACGGCCTGCAGCTCAAAGGGGAACGCGTGGTCATTGCGGGTAGCGGTCCTCTTCTGCTGGCAGTCGCCAGTACGGTGAAACGCGCTGGCGGGAATATCGTCGCCATCATCGAACAGGCACCGATGACCGCACTGGCCCGTTTCGCGACAGGGCTCTGGCGCTGGCCTGAAAAATTGCGTCAGTTTGGCGAGCTCTTTCCAGCCCGTTATCATCCGGCAAGCCAGGTCATCCATGCGCAGGGTGATCCCTGTCTGCAGTCAGTGACCGTGCGTCATCAGGGGCAAACCCGGGAGATCGTCTGCGACAGGCTGGCCATTGGCTATGGGTTGGTACCGAATATAGAACCTGGCGCAATCTTTGGCTGCAAAACAGAAAATCAGGCTATTTGGGTCGATGCGGAGCAACGCACCAGTGTGCAGGATATTTATGCGGCAGGAGAATGCACGGGCTTTGGTGGCAGCGAGCTGGCATTAGCCGAGGGAGAAATTGCCGGTTATGCCGCAGCAAATTGTCCGCAAAAGGCTCAAACCGCCATCACTGCGCGCGCACGCTGGCAGCGTTTTGCCCAGGCGCTGCATACGACGTTTGCGCTGCCGGAGTCGCTAAAAGCCGCGACCACTGCGGATACGCTGCTCTGCCGTTGTGAGGATATTCGTTGTGGCGATGTGCAAAACGCCGAAAGCTGGCAAGCGGCAAAGCTCGCCTCACGCTGTGGAATGGGTGCCTGCCAGGGGAAAGTCTGCGCCACCAGCGCCCGCTGGCTGTACGGCTGGCCGCTGCCGCAGCCGCGTGAACCGCTCTCCCCCGCGCGAGTCGACACACTTATCCATCTCGCAAAACCAGAGGGCTGATTTACTTCTTCCCCGCGCGCTGCAATATGGCGATACCGAGCGCATCTATTGCGATGAAGGGGTGATGGCTCAAAGCCGCCGGATTCGGCACCGACGTCGACGTGCGGGTAATGGAAAGCTGCATCGTATTAACCGCCCGCGCCCCCGAACCCGAAGCGTCAGAACTGATGAAATCCCTGCACGCCGTGGAAAAGCTCTCCGCACGTAAGCAAAAGCAGGTACTGGAGTGTATCGCCGAGATTGCGGGGAAAGCGCTGAAGGGATGATGGTTGGGGTAAAGGCGCCTGGGGGCGCCTTTTTTGATTGAGATAGAAGCTTTTACACGACTGGATAGTCAATGACTACGCCACCTTTTCAATATGGAACCCATCACGACGAACAAAATCTATTAAACGCCCGATATTACCAAGTCCCCACTGATTTGAGATGGCAACAAATTCACCAGATGGCAACTCAATCAACGCATCCTCATACATATGAAACCGGTGTTTTCGCTCTTCTGGAATATGATCGGCTAATGCAATCGTTCTGCTTCTTAACACTTCACTTAATTTTGTTTTTAACTCGTTAAAATCGCTGGGATTGTACTTTGCAATCCAGTCAGTAAAAAGCTCAAGAGCGAGCTTTCTTTTATTAAAAATCAACCCTTTATACTTATACTCCGAGTAATCTCGATCTGATTTTTGGCTGCTAGCTATTTGCTCTACACGTTTTTCTCTGAACTTCACCTGATACTCTTCAAGCTCGGGAACAGGGATAATCTGTTCCGCATTAATTAAAATCCCACCGTTGAAGTTATACGGTGTCAAGCGGACACAGCGGATATCCACCCCCTTATCCCTCAACCAGATAGCGGTTGTCGTCAACTCTTTTCCAAAGTCAGCTGAAGCAAGAATGATTCTGATATCTTTGCCAAAATCCACGAGTTCAGTATCTTCCAATTCAATAAATTCAAGTATTTTCGCTTTAGCATCTATATCTAAGTCATTTTTTTGCAGATAAGCCTGATAATACTCACATGCTTTCGCAAAACTCATCGTAGAAATCATCGCGGCATATCTTAATGCCTGCAATTCCATATGTGCACCAACTTCATCACGCTTTAATTCAATGACAATCAGATTCGCCTGCTTATCAATGGCTAATAAATCAATTCTTCGACGACTGTCCTCCCAATCTGAAAACTCTTCCGATATAACGAGGCAATCCGGTGCAACAATATCAATATTTTTCTTGATAGCCTCCTGCAGGTCATAACGTTCCTGTAGTCCTTCAATACTAAAGGTCGTTTTTTCTAATGCGGTAAGGTTCTTATCTGAGATACTGTACAGTGCCACTGTGGACTTCCCTTTATCTGGCTCATTGTACAGGAATTGTAACTTACCAAATTTATTAATTCTCCTGAGGAAAATGGTGGGTTACACCGTTCTCAAATTGTGTAGCCGCTACAGTTAAATGAGGGTAAGTTGGTGAACGGGGCTCGTATACTATTGCTGCGAGTACCCCACTACCTGCAGAACTATCCTCATCGTTAATAGACTTTGCTCCCCATCTTGATAACAAATTGACTGAATGCTGTGTTGTAGCTATTCAACATCTACTATGTCACACATCAATCAGCCTACCGTTATAGTACTTATCGATCGTTCTCATCTATATCAGTAATCGTTATGATATAGAGACTTGTCACAGCATCTCTTTTAGGGATGCTGCATAGTTAGGCGCAATGTAGTAGAGCATTAAATAGATTACACACTCAATCTATTGAATTATAACGAATAATGGAATGATAACATGGCGTTACTTGAATACATCAGCGATGAAAATTTATTCAGTGAAGTGGAAACTTTGTTAAGAAAGGCTAAAGCCAAAAGAGATTCTGCTGAAAAAACCTTTAACAGCAACGTGATAGATCCATTTGGTGCACTCTTCGAAGCACCGGGATTTATGTCTCATGAAGAATGGCGCAACTCAGAACTTGCCCGACAACGTCAGAAGACTATCCAGAATCATGTCGGAACATTCCACCAAAAAATTCTCGGACATGTCGATGGTTGGCAGGATATGGGAATTGGTGGCATTGTAGACCTTCTCAACGATGAGAGAAGAATCATTGCTGAAGTTAAGAATAAATACTCAACAGTAACTGGTGGTGATTTAGCCGATAAATACAAAGGGTTAGACGAGCTAGTATCACCGAAACATAGTCGATTCAAGGACTATTGCGCATACTTTGTAAATATAATTCCTCGTAAACCCGTTAGATCTGATATCCCTTTCACTCCATCCAATAAAGGCAGTGGTACTTTGTGCCCCTCCAATCCCAATATCCGAATCATTGATGGAGCGAGTTTCTACCAGTTAGTTACTGGTAGGCAGGATGCTCTTAAAGAACTACACACTGCCCTCCCGTACGCCATTGAGTATGTTTCAAATGAGCTTTTGGGAGAGAACGGCTTCTCGATTCCTGATAAAGATAGTTTCATCAAATATTTTAGTCTTGCCTATGGCATATAACCATGATCAACGTTTGACAATGTCTATGTAAACCCATACAGTAGTAACCATGACTAATGTTGGCATGGTTACAAAATATGATAAAGGAAGAGCTTTCACTTTCAGAAGTTGCAGACATTTTAGGCGTATCCAAGGAAACATTAAGGCGCTGGGATACTGCAGGTAAATTAGTTTCACAACGGAATGATGAGAATAACTATCGTTTTTATAAAAAAGATCAACTAAAACAGTTTGAGCAGGCTCAGTTTTTATTTAAAAGCAAATGGTCTGATGAGTCTAAAGTTTGTAATAACATTTATACTGTATTGGAGCTCTTTGCTGGTGCAGGCGGTATGGCACTGGGTTTGGAAAAAGCAGGATTAAAATCTGTATTACTTAATGAAATAGATTCTCATGCCTGTAAAACACTAAGAAAGAATAGACCAGAATGGAACGTAGTTGAAGGTGATGTTAGCAAAGTTGACTTCACGCCTTATAGAAATTCTGTTGATGTGCTGGCAGGTGGTTTCCCTTGTCAAGCATTTTCATACGCAGGTAAGAAGCTTGGTTTTGAAGATACTCGAGGTACACTTTTCTTCGAATTTGCCAGGGCAGTCAAAGAAGTCAATCCCAAAGTTCTTTTAGCCGAGAATGTCCGAGGCTTACTAAATCATGATGATGGAAGGACTTTAGATACAATAAAAAACATTATTACTGACCTTGGTTACACTTTATTCGAACCAAGAGTTCTCAAAGCTATTTTCTATAAAGTACCACAGAAGCGAGAACGTTTAATTATAGTAGCTATAAGAAATGATCTTGCCAATGGCATCGATTACGAATGGCCATCATCCTACAATAAAGTATTAACACTTAAAGATGCTTTAAAAAAAGGAGAATTGTATGATAGCGATGTACCTGAATCAGAAGGACAAAAATATCCTAAGAGAAAAGCGGAAATTTTAAGTATGGTTCCTCCTGGAGGGTATTGGAGAGATCTTCCAGAAGATATTCAAAAAGAGTATATGCTCAAAAGCTACTATTTAGGTGGCGGGAAAACAGGGATGGCTCGCCGTTTGTCCTGGGATGAACCAAGTTTGACGTTAACATGTGCCCCTGCTCAGAAACAAACGGAACGTTGCCATCCGGAAGAAACGAGACCACTAACAGTACGCGAGTATGCAAGAATCCAAACGTTCCCTGATGACTGGATATTTGAAGGCCCAATATCTGCGAAGTATAAGCAAATTGGCAACGCGGTTCCGGTTAACCTTTCATTTGCAGTAGGTAAATCTGTTGTACATCTTTTAGAAAAAATAAATAAAATATCGACGTGAAAAAACGGGAGATTAATCAGGCCGCCAGTCGCTATATCCGCTCACATTAGGAGGTTCAGCACATCCGCATCCGGCTCCATAAGTTTATGCAGCAGCACGGCGCGGAACTGGCCTCCACACTGGCACCTGAGCGGATGAGGTATAACGAACAGCTTCGCGCAGTAAAACAGAGCGCCATGCAGCACTCGGTTGATTATCTGCTTGAAGCCCTGTCGGTATGGCTGGCCAGCGGTGAAAAAATTAATTATTCCGCGCAAGACAACGATATTTTAACAACCGTCGGGTTCAGACCTGATGCGGCCTAGAGGGATGATAATCGCGAGAAATTCACCCCGGCACAGAACTTGATTTACACCCGGCAACGTGCAGAACTGGCCGCACGGTAGCACGCAAAAAAATCCGCGAAAATTCCGCTATTTTTCCCGAAAAAAGCCATGCCTCCATAAGGTGCATGGTTTTGCATGCCAATCCCCGTATTTTATTTCCCCCCATGCAAGTAACGGCGCGGCCAGAGCCGGTTCATGCAACTGCATTAAAAGTGACCTCTTAAGCGGGCAGGAGTGGCGGGGAGAGCATTGCGCGCAAATGCTGAACACACTAAATATTTTTAATTGATTCAATACAGACTACCTCAATCTGCTTATTCCTTATAAAACTCACGCCAAGATCCCAAAAACAAATAATTTTATAAATAGAAAACATTCATCATCAACCCAACTTAAATTGCTCACATATTGATCTCAGTGGGGTAACTTGCTAATCTTCCTGAAAAAAGGAGATAAAAATGCATGCTTTAGCACCGTATCTTTTTCGCTGCTACAATCCCAACGCAGCTAGAGAACAGCGTTACTCAGCTCTGAGTAATATTAGAGATCTTGACTTACTCGATATACTCTATGATTTTATTCAGCAATATAATGCTGGATATATTCTTTCAGAAGAAACCAAACAAGTTTTTCGTTTTAATGAAATTGTTCGCGACGAAAACAATCGTGAAATTTACGGCTGGTTTGAGTCTGGTTATTACGGAACAAAAACTGATATCATTAACATTGAAACTGGCGATGTTGACTTTGAAAAAACAAAAAATAACGCCGAAATAATTCGATATTATGTACATTTTTATATCCCCAGAGATGTAAATGAAGGCATGGCATTTCTACATACTTATAGAGGCGATGGAATTAAAACGCTTTTCATGAATTTATTTTCTGATTATTTCAAAAGGGTTACTAACTTAGTAATTCAAATGAACCCTCTTGCGTATGATAAAGCGATTGAAAAATGGATGGATGCCATAGCTAAAGAGGTCAGGGTCACTAAATTTCACGGTGTAAGGGATGTGGCAGAGCAAGCAAGAAGACTTGGTCATAATGAGCAAGAATTAGTTATCAAACCACCAAGGAACTCCGGGCTTGGCAGGCTTAGAGATTATTTCTCTAGAGATTCAGAGCAGTATCAGCTCGTTGAGGTTCTGAAAGAATATGGAGAAACAGTTAAAACAGTTGTAGAATTAGGTGATGGGAGAAAAAGAACATTTCGCATTGGAACTAACGTAAGAGGTGCGGTTTGTGAAATCATCTTCGATGAAGAACAAGTTATTTTTAATGACGGCATGCCAGAGATTAAATCATTAAACAGATTTGTTGATACTGTTATTTTAGAATATATACAATTATTATACCGTGGAGTGGCTATAAGGAGAGCGTGATGAGTTCCAAAATAAATATATGTGAAGTTCTCAAAGGTCACTTTAGAACCTTACGAGATGCTGACACGAAAAGAGTTAGCATATGGGATATATTCACATTCATAATCCTTCCATTCATCATAGCTGTATCATTCTCAATTTTTGGTCGTGGTATAACAAAGGATTTGATATCTTTATTAGTAAATTTCAGTGCCATCCTGACAGCTCTATTGCTTAGCGTATTAGTATTGGTTTATGATCAAGAGGCAAAGATAAGACAGAGAAAAGATATCGATACTTTTTATGAATCAAAAAAATCACTTTTGACCGAGCTTTACTACAATATTTGCTACTCAATATTGTGTGGCGTTTTATTAGTTGTATTATGCTTTATAGTATCTTTATACTCAGTTGATCCATCTGGGTATTTTTATGGTGAGACCCACGAGTATTTTTTTAATAAAGCCAATATAACATTAAAGCTCAATGTGTTAAGTCATATATTATGCCCTCTAATAATATATGTATGTATACATTTGATTCTTAATATTATTATGATAGTTAAAAGAATGCACGCTCTTTTAACACTTGACTCTTAATTATTGTTTAACTAGCCAGCTAAACCTATTGAAGCTGGCTAGATTGAATTATTGTCACGTCTTACTTCCCTAGCATAATCATATGGGGTAATGCCATTCTTCTTGCTAGAATCTAAATAATCGGCTCACCATTGCACCATTAAACGACGCTCATCCAGATGCTCAGAAGTATGAATATATGCTGCACGCACATTGTTACGCTCCGAATGGCTCAGTTGACGCTCTATTGCGTCATTACTCCATAACCCTGACTCACCCAATGCACCACGCGCCATCGTCCTAAACCCATGCCCGCAGACTTCGGTTTTCGTGTCATAACCCATTGCACGTAAAGCGCTATTTACAATGTTTTCACTCATAACCTTATTTGCGTCATGATCACCCGGAAAAAGCAGCTCTTTATCACCACTAATCTTCTTTAACTGGTTTAGCAAAATCATCGCTTGTCGGCTAAGAGGAACAATATGCTCCTCTTTCATCTTCATGCCACGGTACGAATAACGCCCCCCCTTAATTCCCTCTCGTTTTGCAGGTACGCGCCAAAGAGATTTATCGAAGTCAAATTCATCCCAACGCGCGAAACGTAACTCACTGGAACGTACAAAAGTTAGTAATGAAAACTCGACCGCGATCCGTGTCATTACACGACCACGATATGCAGCAAGACGGGTAAGAAACTCAGGAAAACGGCTTGAGGCTAAAGCTGGATAGTGTCGCGCTTTGGTTGTCGATAACGCACCTGCTATATCACTGGCTGGATTAGAGTCTATATAATCGTTCTGTACGGCGTAACGCATTATGGCCGTGACACGCTGTTGCAGGCGCTGAGCAACATCATGCTTACCTGTAGCATCAACTTTTTTAATCGGAGCTAATAGGTGGCTGGTTTTGAGCTGGCGAATGTCGGACGAGCCGATATGAGGGAAGATATAAAGCTGAAGATAGCGAAGAACGCGCGATTGATGGTCTTCACTCCAGCGCTTGTTACTTGCATGCCATTCACGAGTAAGGGTTTCGAACGTATATGCACCCGAATTCTCGGCCTGAGCTTCTTTCTGTACGACTTTTGGGTCAATGCCTTGAACTAACAGCTTTTTAGCTTCGTCGCGCTTTGCTCTTGCCTGAGCAAGAGTCACTGTAGGCCAAGCGATCCTCTTTTTTGTCAGAGGGGCGTCGGTATTTAGACCCCTTGGCCGAAACCTCGAGATACAAACCGCCGCCATCGGCCATTTTGTAGGTTTTGTCTTTTGGCTTTGCGGTCTCGGCCTGTCTGGCGTTGAGCTTCATTTGGGGGCATATTTCTAATCGAAGTTAAGATGCCCCCAATGACATCCGGATTTCAACGGACTACATCGGACAACTTGGGACGTAAAAATCGCTGAAACCATTGATTTTTAAGGGATAATCGGACTTTCTCGGATGGTCTTGGAAGTACTAATGGTGCGAAGGCCGGACTAGTAAAAACAACATAACGTGTTGTTATAAACCAATTTATTTATTTATAACAACACAAAAGACCACCAAAATGACCCCTAGGTCAAGTTCTACTTTTCTTCAAAATAACTCGTCAAAGTTATTTACCTTTCTTGGTATTGGCATTTTAAGAATCTATTTGTTTTTGTCAAAATGGCACGTTTATATTTATCAATGTCTAATTTTAGATTTGCAGTATCAGACTCACTAATCTTATCTATATTGAGTGTCAATATATACTGCACGTCTATCAAGCAACTAGATTTCTCAAATAAATAATTTAAACTTTTAATTAACGTATCTTGGTCAACATCAAAAATATTATCATGAATAAGAATCTTTGGATGTCTAACAAAAGTATCATGCGTTAATAGCAATGCCATATCATAGAAGAAAATCTTTTCTCTTTCATTGCTATGACTACCATCATCAAATATTCTCAAATCAAAACTAACAACATCCTTCTTATCACTTACTGATATTTCAAAGGAGCACCTTCTATTCTCCATGACATATTCATGAATAGAAAAAATGGTTTCCCTAAAATCATCAATAGTACTTTTCTTGTTTTCTACCGCCAAATCCAACTCAAGAGTCTTAATTACTTTACTACCTTTCTCACCTCGAATCTTTGTCTCATAGGCATCATATTTTTTTATAAACACTGATAACTGAGACAACTCCTCAAGCTTTTTCTCATAAGCTAGAAAAAGAGTTTTGATACTTCTTAAGTGACCAGTTTGTTTTATTATTGATGTTTTTGAGTTCAGTTTAATCGATATCTCATTTATGGATGTTTCTATTTCTTCCAAATCTTTAAGAATACTATCCTTTCGAGAGTCAACTAAGATTCGTTGAAAATCATCTATTTTTTTCTTAAAGCTAATAACTTCCTTTAATTCTTTTCCGATATTATCACCAAGACCAGCTTTTAATTTATTATATAGCCCAATAACTTCTTCATCATCAATATAGTTATCACCAAACAAAATATTTATTTTACTTAGCTCAGAACGTAGAATCGCCCTTTTATTTCTTAGGGAATCCAATAAATCCTCATACTTTGAAATTTCATCCCTAATAATATCAAATGTTTTATCACCTTCAAGAGCATCCATTTCCTGTTTTATTTTTTTAACTTGAAAATCAAGATCATTTATTTCAGCCCGCGCATTATCAAGCTTTTGCCCTGTAATAGACTCAATATCTTCTTTTATTTTATTTTTGGCGGTAGTCAATTCTGCGATATTTTTTTGAATATCTTTTATGTTTTTATACAAGCTTATATCAATACCAAAAAGATAAAGATGTGGAGTGAAATCAGAAGGCACTCTGAGTTTTGTATCATAACAATCGATGATTGATTTGAACTCTGATTTTTCATCTCTTATTAAAGGAGCAAGCATTTTTCTAAAGCTTGGATGAGCTTCTTTTTGATTGTCCTTAAATAATAAAAGTGCAAGGAAGTTTGTGGTATCTTCAATTGATGAAAAATCTTTCTTCACACCATCAATATATAGAATTGGTGTTTTCTCCTCAGCAATTTTTCTTTTTGTAATAATATGATATTTATCAATATTAAAATCCAAGCAGACATAGGTATCTGGAGGGAAATTTTCTGAAGGAATCTTTGACAACCTGCTTTTGTTGAATTCTTTCATCAAGGAAAAATTAATGAATTCAATTAGTAATGACTTCCCTACACCATTGGTTTTATTAGAGGTTTCATCTTTTTCTCCGAGGATGAGATTTATCCCCGAGTAAAACTCAACAGGTTCAAAAGCTTTTGGCTCGCTATATAGCTTATTGATTTTTAACATTTTTTAAAACCACATATGGCTCATTAAATTCGATCAAGTCTAAAGCATACAGAAAAATCATGCCGTAATATATAGATCTTACACCGACAAGTTTTTTTCTACGTAGTTGTTTAACAAGTTCAAAAATGCTTATCTTGTCTCTACCGTGTAGACATTTAAGTATATAAGATCCAACTATTGGAGCACTCTTTTCTATATCTTCATCTTTTGAGAATAGATTTAGCATACTGATTCAACCTTGTTAGGGAAGACATTGCACCTGATCATATTATCAATTAAATAATACTGTATAGCTGAATCATCATAGTCAACACCATCAGCAATTAGTCTAGTAGAATAATAATCAGTCATTTTATTCAAAGCTCGAACAGGATCATCATTACACTCATCTAAAACTGTATTGCTAAACCTCTTAAGATATGCGGAAAGCTTATTTATATTTAGCATTCCTGTATCACTACTTTGACGAATATCATTTAAAATACCTGCATAAATACTAATTAGCGGTGTGTAAATATCCATCAAATATCTAGCATATGCTGCAAATCGTTTATTGATCTTTCTTTCCGGATCTGGCTCATCAATAAACCCGTTCCCAATTAGTGGGTGATCCTCTTGACTAAGGATTTTTATCATCCCGAGTATAGTAGCTACTTCTTTAGGTGCTTTTTGTGAAACCACATCTGGGATATGACCAACAATACAATCATAAACAGTTTTCATTTTATTATTTGGTAAATTGTTTATGTCTTTTATTAAAGTAGTATAATCCCAAACATCTTTAGATATATTTATTACAAATTTCTCTCCGTATGTTTCAGCTTTATACTTCTTCTTCTTTGTAAGTATCAAAACTATTAATCGGTCAATTTTATTGATATTATCTGTTTCTACGAACCCATCGATTGTATGCTTTATTTTTTTGAAATCAGATGTTGATGTAATTTGAAAAGCAACTCTTTTACCTGCATCCATTAAATCTATTGATTTTGCGTTGATAGTTACAGTATTAAGATTTATTAACGAATACCCATAGACTAAATTCAATAGATCACAAAAAAAATACTCTGCATGAATATTAATGTCAGTAAGATTCAAACAGGCATTTAATTCAATTTTATGCGACAAGATTGCAAGCTTATCAGTTATTTTACTCATATATTCTTGTCGTTGCAGCATAGCTTATAACTCCTGTATCGCCATGAACATGTACGTAACCAGTGATTTTTTCACTATCTTAATTTTTTGGCAAAATTGTTGCCAGCAAAAGATCGTACAAATGAGAATTAGCATAGTTAATCTTGATACTCTTAGTGAGAAGGTCACTGCTTTGGCGTTACGTACTGCTAACAACTCAGTGGTAGACGCCCGCTCAGTTCGACTTCACGCAAAGGAAGCAAGAGATCTCGTGTAGACAAATCTGCAATATTTCTGGCACCAATAGCTGGAAGTATATTGCGCTCTAAATCGCGCCATACCCTTTCAGCGTGACCGCTAGACCAACGCTTATTGTTCGAATGCCAATCTTTCGCCACTTTTTCAAAAGTATTCAACGCTGCTTGTTCTTGCTCTCTTACTTCTTCCTTTTTTGCATTAGGGCTAATGCCATCAGCTAGCAAGAGACGCAGCTCATCACGCTTCTCACGTACTTTGGCAAGGGATACGAGAGGGTAAGCTCCCAAAGCAACCCGGCTTTCTTTGCCTTCAAAACGATATTTGAGATACCAGCGTTTAGAACCAGTTGGTTTAACTAAGAGATATAAGCCGTGGGAGTCTGTGAGTTTGTATTCTTTTTCGCGGGGCTTTGCTGTGCGGGCTGCTACGTCTGTGATAGCCATAAATTGGGGGTCAATCCTTTATCGAACCGAGCTGACCACCATTCTGACCCCCATTAGTACTGGATGTCAACGGATGTCCTCGGACGAATCAGGACCAAAAAAAAAGCCTTTCGGCTTTATTTTTAGTAAATTACGGACTGTTACGGACGTTCTCGAACATTCAAATGGTGCCGAAGGCCGGACTCGAACCGGCACGTATTTCTACGGTTGATTTTGAATCAACTGCGTCTACCGATTTCGCCACTCCGGCACGGAAGGGATGCGGAAAACGTTGTGGATTATACCTGTCGCACGCCACCATGCAAGCGTCAGCGCACGATAGTCACGCTAAGTGTCGAAAAAACCAGCGCCATTCCTGCTCGGCCACTCTCCTTCCCTTTCTGTTACCGCCTTTCACATCGCTGAACGCTTTTTTATCGGAATCCGCCTCGCAAAAAAATGCAACGTGACCGACTCGGTTTACATTTACCGCTGTTTACTATGAGATGTCGTTACTGAATCCAGTAATAGCAGTAACCAACCGTTCTCAGGACACCGTTATGCGTTTTTATCAGGTTGAACCCACGCTGGAAAACTACTGGCGCGGGATTATCCTCTTCGGCAAAAATGTGGCTTCCTACAAGTTTGCGCTCGCCCACGCTCTGTACGATCTCAAACCTGACGGTAGTGATCTGATCACACTTGAAGATCTGGCCGTGCCATTCAGCAACCACTTGTGCCGCCATCTCAGGCATGCGCCAAAGCAAATCACTTCGCGCAGCAGCCAATTTATTGCCGCCTGTTCGCGGTTCAACAACGGCGAAATCACCCGCGATGAACTCACTGCGATCACCATCCGGCAGGGGTTTAACAATGTGATTGATGCCTTTCACAATGTTAATCAGGGTGAAATTGAGAAACGCTTTTTTATCGATGAACGCAAAACGCATAAAGGCATCCGGCTAACGGAGAACTTCTACAATCTGGGTGAACGCCTGCAATACCGAAACCTCAGCTTTGAAACAGATGCGCGCTGGAGTCTGGTTGAACAGGCATGGGCGATGAATATCTCTACTCACCTGATTAACGTCGAATATGATGAAGACGATCAAATGCTGTTTAGCAGGAACAGCGATCGTCGGGTGGCGATCTCCAGCTGTCGGGACAGCCTGAATGGCTATCAAAAGGGACGCTGCTTCTACTGTTTTGCCCCCATTAGCCTGCAGCCTGGCGATGATAATTTTGCCGATGTTGATCATTTTATCCCGTGGAAAGCACGGGAGCAGGTGACAAATATCGATGGTGTCTGGAATCTGGTACTCGCCTGTAAGGAATGTAATCGGGGTGAGAAAGGCAAATTTGCTCAACTTCCCTCGCCCAGGCTACTGCAGCGTCTGCGGGACAGGAATGAATATTTTATTCACAGCCATCTGCCACTACGTGAAACATTGATTCGCCAGACAGGCGCCACCCAGGCACTGAGAAATACATTTTTGAACGACAGTTGGAACGAGGCGATTAAAATACTCTTTCACCAGTGGGAACCCATTGCACAAGGAACGGATACATTCTGATGACTCTCGAATATTACCAGCGCCACGCGCAGGACTTTTTCAGCACGACGGTTAATGTCGATATGGCGTCGCTTTATCACCCTTTTTTGCAACACATCCCGGAACGTGGACGCATTCTGGATGCGGGTTGCGGCTCCGGGCGCGACAGCAAAGCCTTTCTGGAGAAAGGGTATCAGGTCGATGCTTTCGACGCCTCATCGGAAATGGTGAGCCTTGCCAGCCAACATACGGGGCTGGGCGTGAAACAAATGACCTTTAGCGATATCAACGATGTCGAACGCTATGATGGCATCTGGTGCTGCGCTTCGTTACTGCATGTCAGTGCAGAAGAACTCCCTGACGTAATGAGCAAACTGGCCCGCGCCCTCAAAACGGGCGGTACGTGGTATGTGTCGTTCAAATACGGAGAAACGGAAAGAGTGAAAGACGGTCGCCACTTTACCGATCTCACCGAACAGGGGCTGGAAAAGCTGATCGCACCGCTGACTGACATCGTATTAATCAATAACTGGAAGACGATCGATAAACGTCCCGATCGCGACGAAATGTGGCTCAACGCGTTGCTGCAGAAAAGGGCTTAACCCCCCTTTCGCCAAAGCGCCCCGTTTCCCCATGCTCTACACTTCCAGTTCAACACCACACAGAGGGAAACACGATGTCGATGATAAAAAGCTACGCCGCAAAAGCGGCGGGCAGCGAACTCGAACTCTATGAATATGATGCAGGTGAGCTCAAGCCGGAGGATGTTGAAGTCCAGGTCGATTACTGCGGTATCTGCCATTCCGATTTGTCGATGATCGACAATGAATGGGGATTCTCTCAGTACCCGTTGGTTGCCGGGCATGAAGTCATTGGCCGCGTGTCTGCGCTTGGCAGCGCGGCGCAGGATAAAGGGCTAAAGGTCGGTCAACGCGTCGGGATTGGCTGGACGGCGCGCAGCTGCGGGCACTGCGATGCCTGTATCAGCGGTAATCAGATCAACTGTCTGCAAGGTTCTGTTCCCACCATACTCAATCGCGGCGGCTTTGCCGAGAAGCTACGCGCAGACTGGCAGTGGGTGATCCCGTTGCCAGAGAGCATCGATCTCGCGGCTGCCGGTCCGCTACTGTGCGGTGGCATTACGGTGTTCAAACCCCTGCTGATGCATCACATTACCGCCACCAGCCGCGTCGGGGTGATCGGCATCGGTGGACTCGGGCATATCGCCATTAAGCTGTTACATGCGATGGGCTGTGAAGTGACCGCGTTCAGTTCCAATCCGGCGAAAGAGCAGGAAGTACTGGCGATGGGGGCTGATAAAGTGGTGAACAGTCGCGATCCACAGGCATTGCAGGCGCTGGCGGGTCAGTTCGATCTCATCATCAATACCGTTAACGTCGATCTCGACTGGCAGCCTTATTTTGAAGCGCTGGCCTATGGCGGTAACTTCCACACCGTCGGTGCCGTGTTGAAACCACTGGCCGTTCCTGCATTTACGCTGATTGCAGGCGATCGCAGCATCTCCGGTTCGGCGACCGGCACGCCGTCTGAACTGCGCAAACTGATGATATTTGCCGGACGCAGCAAGGTCTCGCCCACCACCGAACTGTACCCGATGTCGCAAATTAATGAGGCTATCCAGCACGTTCGTGACGGTAAGGCTCGCTACCGCGTGGTTCTGAAAGCGGACTTCTGATGAACAGGTTCAGTCCTGTAAGGGACTGAACCTGTTGCCTCTGATAAAAACAGTTGCTGATTGATCTCCGTAATACGCGTTCCGCCATTTTATCCTGCTGGCGCATACTTTCTTTTATTCACATTGCCTATACTCCAGGCAGGATAAATGGAGGAAATCTGAATGAGCACACCCCTGTTAATTGCCCGCACACCGGACACTGAACTGTTTTTACTCCCGGCCATGGCCAACCGCCACGGACTGATTACCGGCGCGACCGGAACCGGTAAAACCGTCACGTTACAGAAACTGGCCGAATCGCTGTCTGAGATTGGCGTACCGGTGTTTATGGCCGATGTGAAAGGTGACTTAACCGGTGTGGCACAGGAAGGACAAGCCTCTGAGAAGCTGCTCACACGCCTGAAAAACATCGGGATTACTGACTGGCAACCGCATGCGAATCCGGTCACGGTGTGGGATATCTTTGGCGAGAAAGGTCACCCCGTGCGGGCCACGGTGTCCGATCTCGGACCGCTGCTGCTGGCCCGTCTGCTGAACCTGAACGAGGTACAGTCTGGCGTGTTGGATATTATCTTCCGCATCGCCGATGACCAGGGGCTGTTGCTGCTGGACTTCAAAGACCTGCGGGCGATCACCCAGTACATCGGCGACAACGCCAAATCCTTCCAGAATCAATACGGTAACATCAGCAGCGCCTCGGTGGGCGCTATTCAGCGTGGACTGTTGTCACTGGAGCAACAGGGCGCAGCGCACTTCTTTGGCGAGCCAATGCTCGATATCAAAGACTGGATGCGTACCGACGCCAACGGCAAAGGGGTGATTAATATCCTCAGCGCTGAAAAGCTTTACCAGATGCCCAAACTGTATGCCGCCAGCCTGCTGTGGATGCTCTCCGAGCTGTATGAACAGTTGCCGGAAGCGGGCGATCTGGAGAAACCGAAGCTGGTGTTTTTCTTCGACGAGGCGCATCTGTTGTTCAACGATGCCCCACAGGTTCTGCTGGATAAAATCGAGCAGGTGATTCGCCTGATCCGCTCGAAAGGCGTCGGCGTGTGGTTTGTGTCGCAGAACCCGTCGGATGTTCCCGACAACGTGCTCGGCCAGTTGGGTAACCGCGTGCAGCACGCGCTGCGGGCGTTCACACCAAAAGATCAGAAAGCGGTGAAAACGGCCGCGCAGACCATGCGCGCAAATCCGACCTTTGATACCGAAAAAGCCATTCAGGAACTGGGAACGGGTGAAGCGCTGGTGTCTTTTCTCGACGCCAAAGGCAGCCCGTCGGTGGTGGAACGGGCAATGGTAATTGCACCGTGCTCGCGCATGGGGCCAGTAACGGATGATGAGCGCAACGGGCTGATCAACCACTCTCCGCTGTACGGAAAGTACGAGGAAGAGGTTGATCGTGAGTCAGCCTACGAGCGCTTACAGCAAGGAGTACAGGCTGCGACCGAGCAGCAAAAGACCCCGCCAGCCAACGGTAAAGCGGTCGATGTTGACGACGGTATTCTTGGCGGGCTGAAAGAGATCCTGTTTGGCAGCACCGGACCGCGTGGCGGTAAACGCGATGGCGTGGTGCAGAGCGTAGCGAAAAGCGCAGCGCGACAGGTCACCAATCAGATTATCCGCGGGATGTTGGGAAGTTTAATGGGCGGTAGAAAACGCTAGCAGAACGGAGACCGGATAAGCGCAGCGCCATCAGGCACTGCGTCTTATCCGGTCGATACTTCAGGACTTACGCAGCATCAGCCACAGGCTGATCAAGAAGAACGACGCGCTCGGCAGCAGTGCGCCGATAATCGGCGGAATACCGTACACCAGCGTCAGTGGACCGAAGATCTGATCCAGAACGTAGAATACGAAACCGAAGCTAATCCCCGTCACCACGCGCACACCCATCGGTACGCTACGCAGCGGACCAAAGATGAACGACAGCGCCATCAGCATCATTACCGCCACGGAGAGCGGCTGGAACACTTTGCTCCACATATTGAGCTGGTAGCGCCCGGCATCCTGACCACTCGATTTCAGATACTTCACATAGTTATGCAGACCGCTGATGGAGAGTGCGTCCGGGTCCAGCGCCACCACGCCGAGTTTGTCCGGTGTGAGCTTGGTTTTCCAGGTTCCGCTGACGGTCTGTGAACCGGTGATCTGCTTCGGATTTTGCAGATCGGACTCATCCACCTGTGACAAGCGCCAGATTTTATTCTCCGCATCGAATTTCGCATTCGCGGCATAGCGTACGGACTGCAGACGACGCTGATCGTTAAAAGAGTAGATGCTAATCCCACCCAGCTCTTCATCGCCTTTTACCCGCTCGATGTAGACAAAGCTATTCCCGTCTTTCGCCCACAGCCCCTGCTGGGTAGAAAGCAGCGAGCCGCCGTACATCTGCTGCGCACGGTAGTTACGCGCCATCTGCTCACCCTGCGGCGCCACCCATTCACCGATAGCCATTGTCAACAGCACCAGCGGAATAGCCGTTTTCATTACCGACAGCGCAACCTGCATGCGGGTAAAACCAGACGCCTGCATCACCACCAGTTCGCTGCGCTGAGCCAGCATGCCCAGCCCCAACAACGCACCAAGCAGTGCGGCCATCGGGAAGAAGATCTGAATATCTTTCGGTGCGCTGAGCAGGGTATACAGCCCCGCGCCCATCGCATCGTAGCTCCCCTGCCCGGCTTTTTTTAGCTGGTCAACAAACTTGATAATGCCGGAGAGCGACACCAGCATGAACAACGTCATCATGATGGTGGTGAAAATGGTTTTACCGATATAGCGGTCAAGTACACCAAAGGGCTGCATTATACCGCTCCTTTACGCATAAAACGGGCACGCAAGCGGCGCACAGGCACCGTATCCCACAGGTTAAGCGCAATCGCCAGCGCCAGATAAAGCAGGTTAACCACCCACATCCAGAACGCCGGGTCCAGCTTACCCTTGCCCCCGTTCGACTTCAGCGAAGTCTGGATCAGGAAGAACAACAGATACAGCAGCATCGCTGGCAGCATGGAAAGCACGCGACCCTGACGCGGGTTCACCACGCTCAGCGGAACCACCATCAGCGCCATCATAAATACGGTGAATACTAACGTGATACGCCAGTGCAGTTCCGCCCGGGCACGATCGGTGTCGGTCGTCCACAGCGTGCGCATATCCATCTGGTCGGTATCGTTCGGATCCAGCGCGACGGCCTGATGCCCAATAATCGCCTGGTAGTCCTGGAAGTCGGTAATGCGGAAATCGCGTAACAGCGCGGTGCCTTCAAAGCGCGTACCTTTGTTCAGCGTCACGACCTGAGAGCCGTCGCGCAGCTGCGTCAGATGCCCGGAATCCGCCACCACGACCGAAGGACGGGCGTTACCTTTCGGACGAATCTGGGCGAGGAAGACATCTTTGAAGTCGCTACCCTCGACGCTTTCAATAAACAGCACCGAACTGCCGTTGGTGGCCTGCTGGAACTGCCCTTGCGCAAGCGCCGCCATGCCGGGGTTCGCTTTCGCTTCCGCCAGCACTTCGTCCTGATGCCTTGAGGACCAGGGTCCAGCCCACATGACGTTCACCGCGGCGATAATACTGGTAAACAACGCCAGCACCATTGCGGCTTTCACCAGCACAGCCTTGCTCAGACCGCAGGCGTGCATCACCGTAATTTCACTTTCGGTATACAGTTTGCCCAGCGTCATGAGCAGCCCGAGGAACAGGCTTAATGGCAAGATAAGTTGCGCCATTTCTGGCACGCCCAGCCCCAGTAGCGAGAGCACCAGATTTGCCGGGATATCACCGTCAACCGCCGCACCGAGGATCCTGACTAACTTTTGACAAAAGAAGATCAAAAGTAGGATGAAAAGGATCGCAAGTTGGCTTTTGAGCGTTTCCCGTACCAGATATCTTATGATTATCACTTTAAATACGCCCGTAAAAACTCGTCTTTTGCCGGAATTTAGCTTGTTTCATGGCTTAAACGTCATTTATTCTCTTGAGTCGTCGAAATCGTCGCTAAGATTATTATACTCAACGGATTCACCTCTCAGAAATTGTTCTGACGTGCCAATACCGTAATAACGTTAAGATTAACACGAAGTCACCGCAACAGCGGGCATGAGTTACGAAAGCTTGCAATTCTATCTGTAGCCACCGCCGTTGTCTTTAAGATTCAGGAGCGTAGTGCATGGAGTTCAGTGTAAAAAGCGGTAGCCCGGAGAAACAGCGGAGTGCCTGCATCGTCGTGGGCGTCTTTGAACCCCGCCGCCTCTCTCCGATTGCAGAGCAGCTCGACAAAATCAGCGACGGGTACATCAGCGCACTGCTGCGTCGCGGCGAACTGGAAGGTAAACCGGGTCAAACCCTGTTACTGCACCATGTTCCTAACGTTCTGTCTGAGCGAATTCTCCTCATTGGTTGTGGCAAAGAGCGTGAGCTTGATGAGCGTCAGTATAAGCAGGTTATTCAGAAAACCATCAATACCCTGAATGATACTGGCTCAATGGAAGCGGTCTGCTTCCTGACCGAGCTGCACGTAAAAGGTCGCAATAACTACTGGAAAGTGCGTCAAGCTGTCGAAACAGCGCAAGAAACGCTGTACAGCTTTGATCAACTGAAGACCAACAAAAGCGAGCCGCGTCGTCCGCTGCGCAAAATGGTCTTCAACGTCCCTACCCGCCGCGAACTGACCAGCGGCGAGCGTGCGATTCAGCACGGCCTGGCGATTGCTGCCGGTATTAAAGCGGCAAAAGACCTCGGCAACATGCCGCCGAACATCTGTAATGCCGCGTACCTGGCTTCTCAGGCGCGTCAACTGGCTGACAGCTACAGCAAGAATGTGGTGACGCGCGTGATCGGCGAACAGCAGATGAAAGAGCTGGGCATGCACTCTTACCTGGCCGTAGGCCACGGTTCGCAGAACGAGTCGCTGATGTCGGTTATCGAATACAAGGGTAATCCGTCAGAAGATGCGCGCCCGATTGTGCTGGTTGGCAAAGGGTTGACCTTTGACTCCGGTGGTATCTCCATCAAGCCTGCCGAAGGCATGGATGAGATGAAATACGACATGTGCGGCGCAGCGGCAGTCTACGGCGTGATGCGCATGGTGGCTGAGCTTCAATTGCCGATCAACGTTGTCGGCGTACTGGCTGGCTGTGAAAACATGCCTGGCGGTCGCGCGTACCGTCCGGGGGATGTATTGACCACCATGTCCGGTCAGACCGTTGAAGTGCTCAATACCGATGCCGAAGGCCGCCTGGTGCTGTGCGACGTGTTAACCTACGTCGAGCGTTTTGAACCTGAAGCGGTAATTGACGTCGCCACCCTGACCGGCGCGTGTGTTATCGCTCTGGGTCATCACATCACCGGCCTGATGTCGAACCACAACCCGCTGGCACACGAGCTGATTGGCGCATCTGAACAAGCTGGCGACCGTGCATGGCGTTTACCGCTGGGCGATGAGTTCCAGGAACAGCTGGAGTCCAACTTTGCGGATATGGCGAATATCGGCGGGCGTCCTGGCGGTGCGATTACCGCAGGCTGCTTCCTGTCGCGCTTTACCCGTAAGTACAACTGGGCGCACCTGGATATCGCTGGTACCGCATGGCGTTCAGGGAAAGCCAAAGGCGCGACAGGTCGTCCGGTCGCGCTGTTGTCGCAGTTCCTGCTCAATCGTTCGGGTTTTAACGGCGAAGAGTAAGTTTGAGATTGCCCCGCAGGCCGGATAAGCCCAGCGCTATCCGGCCTGTGGCGTGCATTATGGCAACGCATTTAAATCCACCACAAGAAGCCCCATATCATGAGAAACGCAACGTTCTATATTCTGGACAATGACACCGTCGTCGATGGCCTGAGCGCCGTCGAACAACTGGTGTGTGAAATTGCCGCAGAACGTTGGCGCGCGGGCAAGCGCGTACTGATCGCCTGTGAAGATGAAAAACAGGCTATTCGGCTGGATGAAGCACTGTGGGCAAGACCCGCAGAAAGCTTTGTGCCACATAATCTGGCGGGTGAAGGCCCACGAGGCGGTGCGCCGGTCGAGATCGCCTGGCCGGAAAAACGCAACAGTAGCCCGCGCGATCTGTTGATCAGTGTGCGGGTTGGCTTTGTAGATTTTGCCACCGCTTTCACAGAAGTGATAGACTTCGTCCCTCACGAAGATTCTTTGAAACAATCAGCGCGCGAACGCTACAAAGCTTACCGCGTGGCTGGTTTTAACCTGAATACGGCAACCTGGAAATAATGGAAAAGACATACAACCCAAACGATATCGAACAGCCGCTTTACGAGCACTGGGAAAAGCAGGGCTATTTCAAACCTAACGGCGATGAAAGCAAAGAGTCCTTCTGCATCATGATCCCGCCGCCGAACGTCACCGGCAGTTTGCATATGGGTCATGCTTTCCAGCAAACCATCATGGACACCATGATCCGTTACCAGCGCATGCAGGGTAAAAATACCCTGTGGCAGGCAGGTACCGACCATGCGGGTATCGCAACCCAGATGGTGGTTGAGCGTAAGATTGCCGCTGAAGAAGGTAAAACCCGTCACGACTACGGTCGCGATGCGTTTATCGATAAAATCTGGCAGTGGAAAGCGGAATCCGGCGGCACCATTACCCGCCAGATGCGCCGTCTGGGCAACTCTGTGGACTGGGAGCGCGAGCGCTTCACCATGGACGAAGGTCTTTCCAATGCCGTGAAAGAAGTCTTCGTACGTCTGTATAAAGAAGATCTGATCTACCGTGGCAAGCGCCTGGTCAACTGGGACCCGAAACTGCGCACCGCGATTTCTGACCTGGAAGTGGAAAACCGCGAGTCTAAAGGCTCCATGTGGCACATCCGCTATCCGCTGGCTGACGGTGCAAAAACCGCAGACGGCAAAGATTACCTGGTCGTGGCGACAACGCGCCCGGAAACCGTGCTGGGCGATACCGGCGTTGCCGTGAACCCGGAAGATCCGCGTTATAAAGATCTGATCGGCAAATTCGTGATCCTGCCGCTGGTTAACCGCCGCATTCCGATTGTTGGCGACGAACACGCCGACATGGAAAAAGGCACCGGCTGCGTGAAAATCACCCCGGCGCACGACTTTAACGACTACGAAGTCGGGAAACGTCACGGCCTGCCGATGATCAACATTTTGACCTTTGACGGCGACATCCGCGAAACGGCGGAAGTGTATGACACCAAAGGTGAAGAGTCTGACGTTTATTCCAACGAGATCCCGGCTGAGTTCCAGAAACTGGAGCGTTTTGCCGCGCGTAAAGCGGTCGTTGCCGCCATTGACGCCCTGGGTCTGCTGGAAGAGATTAAACCGCACGATCTGACCGTTCCATACGGCGACCGTGGCGGCGTGGTTATCGAACCGATGCTGACCGACCAGTGGTACGTACGTGCCGACGTGCTGGCGAAACCTGCTGTTGAAGCGGTTGAAAACGGCGACATTCAGTTCGTGCCGAAGCAGTACGAAAACATGTACTTCTCCTGGATGCGCGATATTCAGGACTGGTGTATCTCTCGTCAGCTGTGGTGGGGTCACCGTATCCCGGCATGGTACGACGAAGCGGGCAACGTGTACGTAGGCCGCACCGAAGACGAAGTCCGTCAGGAAAATAACCTCGGTGCAGACGTTGCGCTTCGTCAGGACGAAGACGTTCTGGATACCTGGTTCTCTTCCGCACTGTGGACCTTCTCCACGCTCGGCTGGCCGGAAAACACCGACGCCCTGCGTCAGTTCCACCCGACCAGCGTGATGGTTTCCGGCTTCGACATCATCTTCTTCTGGATCGCCCGCATGATCATGATGACCATGCACTTCATCAAAGATGAAAACGGCAAGCCGCAGGTTCCGTTCCATACCGTCTACATGACCGGTCTGATTCGTGACGACGAAGGCCAGAAGATGTCCAAATCCAAGGGCAACGTCATTGACCCGCTGGATATGGTCGATGGTATCTCCCTGCCGGATCTGCTGGAGAAACGTACCGGCAACATGATGCAGCCGCAGCTGGCGGAGAAAATCCGTAAGCGCACCGAGAAGCAATTCCCGGACGGCATCGAGCCGCACGGTACCGACGCCCTGCGTTTCACCCTGGCGGCACTGGCTTCTACCGGTCGCGATATCAACTGGGATATGAAGCGTCTGGAAGGTTACCGTAACTTCTGTAACAAGCTGTGGAACGCCAGCCGCTTTGTGCTGATGAACACCGAAGACCAGGATTGCGGCTTCAACGGCGGCGAAATGACGCTGTCACTGGCAGACCGCTGGATTCTGGCTGAATTCAACCAGACCATCAAAGCGTACCGCGAAACGCTGGATAACTTCCGCTTCGACATCGCCGCTGGCATTCTGTATGAGTTCACCTGGAACCAGTTCTGTGACTGGTATCTGGAGCTGACCAAGCCGGTGATGAACGGGGGTTCCGAGTCTGAACTGCGTGGCACCCGTCATACGCTGGTGACCGTGCTGGAAGGTCTGCTGCGTCTTGCGCATCCGATCATTCCGTTCATTACCGAAACCATCTGGCAGCGTGTGAAAGTGATTTGCGGCATTACCGCCGATACCATCATGCTGCAGCCGTTCCCGGAATACGATGCGTCTCAGGTCGATGAAGCGGCGCTGGCCGATACCGAGTGGCTGAAGCAGGCGATCGTTGCCGTACGTAACATCCGTGCGGAAATGAACATCGCCCCGGGCAAACCGCTGGAGCTGCTGCTGCGCGGTTGCAGTAAAGACGCGGAGCGTCGTGTGAACGACAACCGTAGCTTCCTGCTGAACCTGGCGCGCCTGGAGAGCATTACCGTGCTGCCAGCCGATGACAAAGGCCCAGTTTCTGTGACCAAAATCATCGACGGCGCTGAGCTGCTGATCCCAATGGCGGGTCTCATCAACAAAGAAGATGAGCTGGCGCGTCTGGCGAAAGAAGTGGCGAAGATCGAAGGTGAAATCAGCCGCATCGAAAGCAAACTGTCTAACGAAGGCTTTGTGGCGCGCGCACCGGAAGCGGTGATTGCCAAAGAGCGTGAGAAGCTGGACGGTTATGCGGAAGCGAAAGCCAAACTGATTGAGCAGCAGGCTGTTATCGCCGCGCTGTAATCGCAGTATCCAGGCCTGATATCAGCCTGGATTCCGCTGTTATATCAATGTATTGTGCGTCTTATCTGGCGCACAATACATTCGTTCCTGAATTATCCTCTCTTGCGCTCCCCCGCCCTGCGGTGTTATTAACTGCCTATCTCCGTCATTATTTTTTCGAGTTTCGCTATGAGTGTTATATCTCCGGTTGCGGCGACGCTGCGTCTGATCACCGCTGACGATAATTCCGCTATTGCCAGCGTTATCCGCCAGGTTTCCGCCGAATTCGGCCTGACAGCCGACAAAGGTTATACCGTTGCCGATCCTAATCTGGATGAGTTGTATCAACTCTACAGCCAGCCGGGTCACGCCTATTGGGTGGTCGAGCAAGAGGGTCGTGTCGTTGGCGGGGGCGGCGTAGCACCGCTTTCCTGTAGCGAGCCGGATATTTGTGAACTGCAGAAGATGTATTTTCTCTCGTCGGTGCGCGGCCAGGGTCTGGCGAAGAAGCTGGCGTTAATGGCGCTCGATCATGCCCGTGAACAGGGCTTTAAACGCTGCTATCTGGAAACCACTGCGTTTCTGCGCGAGGCGATTGGGCTGTACGAGCACTTAGGGTTTGAGCACATCAGTGAACCGCTGGGCTGTACCGGGCACGTCGATTGCGAAGTGCGCATGCTCAAACCGCTTTAAGTTTTAAGGTGTGCCTGGCACACCGCTATGAAAACGGAACTCTTCATCCGGCGATAAGATCAGCGATGCTTCGACTTCACCAAAAAACCGTACTCTGTCGCTAATGTCGCGCCCGGAAACCTGCTGCGCCAGCGCCAGATAATCCTGATAATGGCGCGCTTCTGAGCGGAGTAGCGACAGATAAAACGCCTGTAGCTCCTCATCCAGATACGGTGCCAGCGCGGCAAAACGTTCGCAGGAACGCGCCTCAATGTAAGCGCCGCAGATCAGCTTATCGATCAGCGTCAATGGCTCGTGGGTTCGCACCTCTTTGAGCATGCCTTTGGCGTAGCGGCTGGCGGTAATTTTGATGTAAGGAATGTTGCGACTCATCATCGCTTCCCGCACCTGCCAGAAGTGATGTAATTCCTCTTTGATCAGCAACACCATACTGTCGATAAGCTTCCGCCCCCAGGGATCGTCAGTCTGGGGCATCACGCTTTTGCTGATCTGCTTATTCAGTGCGACGAAATCGGGTTCTTCCCCTTCTCTGAAGGCAAACGCCTCATAGGGTTTCAGCCAGTCCAGCAGCGCCTGCGAACCGGTTTTATCCGCGACATATTTACGCACCAGCAGCATCGCCGTTTGTGCCGCTTTCAGCTCGCACACAAGATGGTCGGTCAGTAACAGAGGAAGGTTTGCCGGATCTCGCGCTTTATCGAGCCATGCCTGAGGCGTTTTGCAGTGCAGGATATTCAGGATCGGGGAGAGTATTTGCGGGTAATCCATACGTTGTCCTTGCCCTACGGCAGCACGCGCTGCCGTAGGTCGTCAGATGACTTAGTGACGCACGCCGTCATCATCTTCGTCGACGAAATCTTCATCGTCGCCGTCTTCACCTTCTTCGCCGTTAGGGTCTTCAAAATAGGTACCCCACCCGTCGTATTCCACTTCAAATTTTTCAGCCAGGTTCATCAGCTGCTCAACCTGAGCGTCAATCAGCTCGGCATTCAGCGCACACTCGCTGAGGATGTCACAGCAAATAACCGTGTCGCCTTCTTCCACTTCCAGCTCTTCCGGCTCGGTCACTTCATAACCCAGCTTGAACGCTTCTACTGCCGCTTTTTCCAGGGTTTCAAAATCATCCGCAGAAAGGTGGTGCTCGATGGTGTACAGCGCATCAGGATCGCTGCCATCTTCGAGTAACTCTTCAATAATCAAGCGTGTTTCTTCACGCTGCTCTTCCAGGTGTTCCGGGTTTGCCATGGCTCGTTCCTCATAATGTCCTGCCGATACTCTTATTGTCACATACCGCCGACATTGCCTCCACCTTTCCAGGAAAGATTTGTTAAACAAGGTTGCAAATGAATAAACATCCATATAAATTGAATTTTAATTCAATAAATGGCCTAAGCCATGTGAGGGAAACATGTCTGCGTTTTATCAGAAACACTTTTTGAAACTGCTTGATTTCACCCCCGCTGAACTCACGTCACTGCTGCAACTCGCGGCACAGCTCAAAGCGGATAAGAAAAGCGGCACAGAAGTCGCCAAACTGACCGGCAAAAACATTGCGCTCATCTTCGAAAAAGACTCAACCCGCACCCGTTGCTCTTTCGAAGTTGCCGCATACGATCAGGGCGCGCGCGTGACCTATCTCGGGCCAAGCGGCAGCCAGATTGGTCATAAAGAGTCGATTAAAGATACTGCCCGCGTGCTCGGCCGCATGTACGACGGTATTCAGTACCGGGGGCACGGCCAGGAGGTGGTCGAAACGCTGGCTGAATATGCCGGGGTTCCGGTATGGAACGGGTTAACTAATGAGTTTCACCCGACCCAGTTGCTGGCCGATCTGTTAACCATGCAGGAACACCTGCCGGGAAAAGCCTTTAACGAGATGACGCTGGTGTATACTGGCGATGCGCGTAATAACATGGGCAATTCGATGCTGGAAGCCGCCGCCTTAACCGGGCTGGATCTGCGTCTGGTCGCGCCTCAGGCCTGCTGGCCGGAAGAGAGTCTGGTTGCAGAATGCAAAGCGCTGGCGCAGAAAAACGGCGGGAATATCACGCTGACGGAAGATGTTGCCAGCGGCGTAAAAGGCGCGGATTTCATCTATACCGACGTTTGGGTCTCAATGGGAGAGGCGAAAGAGAAGTGGGCCGAGCGTATTGCTCTGCTGCGCAAGTACCAGGTTAACAGCGCGATGATGGCGCTGACCGGTAACCCGCAGGTGAAATTCCTGCACTGCCTGCCTGCGTTCCATGATGACCAGACCACGCTCGGTAAAAAAATGGCGGACGAATATGGTCTGCACGGCGGCATGGAAGTGACCGATGAGGTTTTTGAGTCCCCCGCCAGCGTGGTATTTGATCAGGCAGAAAACCGCATGCATACCATCAAAGCGGTAATGGTCGCGACGCTCACGAAATAACGGCGTTGAAGAATGAGCATGCCGGATAGCCATGATCCGGCATCATCTGATCGCTTAGGCCACCAGCATTTTGATTACCGCTTTACGTACCTGAGCTGGCGCACCCACCGCGCACAGCGGTTTATGCACTTCTCCCGGATAGAACACCACAAAGTCGCCTTCATTCAACACGACCGTTTTCTCCTCTGCCCCTTCCGGTAAGAAGGCAATATCCTTCTCCTCCAGCCAGTCAGTCTCCGGCGTCCCCGCAGGCAGCGTGCTGAACGTCATCCCTTCCTGACCTTTTAGCAGGATTTGAATATCCAGATAGCGGGCGTGGTACTCGGCGCGGCGCTCTGCAGACGGCTCGGTCATATCTTCTGCAATCAGGTAAAACAGGCGGTTGCCATCGATGTCATGCTTACCTTTTTCCGTAGCATCGGTGACGTGCGCCTTAATGTGCTCAATCGCCTGACGCAGCTCTTCCGGCAGCCATGCTTCCAGGTGGTGAATATTGCCAACAATCATCTTAAACCCCTTAATTAAAACATTGTTTCATTTTGGTTGTTATACGAAAAAACCGTCTGCCATACAACTGCTGGTTGCTGATATTTTGTCTCAACGCATGTTTATCGCTGATGATGTTGGGCAGTTGTTAATACCCGATAATGTATTATGCATAAAAGATGCATAACGCCTGCTCTGCGTATTTTGGACGCCTCAGTAACCTACTGTTCTGCAATGTTTTATTAGAAAAACCAGTCGTGGCTCACGTTTCGCATCTACTGGCTCCCCCCTGTCTATCGTCATAGTTATTTGAAAATAAAGATGAGCGCAAAAATAATAAAATTAAAAATCCGCATAAGCATTCATCAATAAAAATAAAACCATTACAAATCAATTAATTATTAATTCATTAATAATAAAACATGCGCACAAAAAATTAACACCCACAAATAACAAGACATATTCCTGCCTGACAATTCAATTTACCTTCCTGTTATTTTTTTATTTCTCAGAACCCCATCATATATTACGCAAGAAAAATTAATCTTCACACCGACTGTGAAAGCAATCACATTTCTCTACCAGGGAAAATCTAAATATAACGTCGAAATCAGCTGAAAAATCATGACTGCAAATAAATCACTATTTGCGGGCACCTCCTCTTTATTTTTTACAATCGTGTTAAAGGAATAATGATGGAAAAGCATTATGTCGGTTCTGAAATTGGTCAATTACGTAGCGTGATGCTACATCGTCCTAATCTCAGCTTAAAAAGGCTGACGCCATCGAACTGTCAGGAGTTGCTGTTCGATGATGTCTTGTCGGTGGAACGCGCAGGTGAAGAACATGACATTTTCGCCAACACGTTGCGTCAGCAGGGCATTGAAGTGCTGTTACTGACTGATTTATTAACAGAAACTCTGGATGTCGCCGATGCCAAAAGCTGGCTGCTGGACACGCAGATTTCTGACTATCGCCTTGGGCCGACTTTCGCTACGGATATTCGCGCCTGGCTTGCCGATATGTCGCATCGGGAACTCGCCCGGCATTTAAGCGGCGGTCTGACCTACGGAGAAATCCCCGCCTCCATCAAAAATATGGTGGTCGATACCCACGATATTAATGACTTTATAATGAAGCCATTGCCAAACCATTTATTTACCCGTGACACCTCATGCTGGATATATAACGGAGTGTCAATCAACCCGATGGCTAAAACGGCACGTCAGCGCGAGACCAATAATCTCCGGGCCATTTATCGCTGGCACCCACAATTTACCGACGGTGATTTTATTAAATACTTCGGTGATGAAAATATTAATTATGACCACGCCACATTAGAAGGTGGCGATGTATTGGTCATTGGCCGCGGCGCAGTACTCATCGGCATGTCTGAGCGCACTACCCCACAGGGAATTGAGTTCCTTGCCCAATCGCTCTTTACGCATCGCCAGGCGGAACGCGTTATCGCCGTAGAACTGCCAAAACATCGTTCCTGTATGCATCTCGATACTGTCATGACCCACATCGATATCGATACCTTCTCCGTCTACCCGGAAGTGGTTCGCCCTGACGTCCAGTGCTGGACGCTGACGCCGGACGGGCGCGGTGGCCTGAAACGGACGCAGGAAAACACCCTGGTACACGCCCTCGAAAAAGCATTAGGGCTCGATCAGATCCGCTTAATCACCACCGGTGGCGACGCGTTTGAAGCCGAACGCGAGCAGTGGAATGACGCGAACAACGTCCTCACGCTGCGCCCCGGCGTGGTGGTGGGCTACGAGCGCAATATCTGGACCAACGAAAAATACGACAAAGCCGGCATCACCGTTTTACCTATCCCTGGCGACGAACTGGGACGTGGGCGCGGCGGCGCACGCTGCATGAGCTGCCCGCTGGAACGCGACGGCATTTAAAGGAGACGTTATGGAAAACAAACCGACCCTGGTTGTCGCCCTCGGCGGCAACGCCCTGCTCAAACGCGGCGAGCCGCTGGAAGCAGATATCCAGCGAAAAAACATTGAACTGGCGGCCCACACTATCGCCCGGCTCACCCAGCAGTGGCGTGTGATCCTGGTGCACGGCAACGGTCCACAGGTTGGGCTGCTGGCGTTACAAAACAGCGCTTATGCCAGCGTTACCCCTTATCCGCTCGACATTCTCGGTGCGGAGAGTCAGGGCATGATCGGCTACATGCTACAGCAGGCGCTGAAAAATCAACTTCCGCAGCGCGAAATCAGCGTCCTGCTGACGCAGGTTGAAGTCGATGCCAACGATCCAGCATTTCGCAACCCAACCAAATATATCGGGCCGATTTACGACGCTGCGCAGGCCAAAACCCTACACGCAGAAAAGGGCTGGATCTTCAAAGCCGATGGCAATGCCTTCCGCCGTGTAGTGCCCTCGCCCCAGCCCAAACGCATCGTTGAAAGCGACGCGATCCGCACGCTGATCGCCCGCGATCATCTGGTTATCTGCAACGGCGGTGGCGGCGTGCCGGTAGTGGAAAGAGCCGATGGCTACCACGGCATTGAAGCGGTGATCGACAAAGATCTCTCCGCCGCCCTGCTCGCCAGCCAACTCCACGCGGATGCGTTACTGATCCTGACCGACGCCGATGCCGTCTATCTCGACTGGGGCAAACCCACGCAGCGTCCGCTGGCCCAGGTCACGCCAGCATTACTCAGTGAAATGCACTTCGACGCCGGTTCAATGGGGCCGAAGGTCACCGCCTGCGCTGAATTTGTCAGCCGCTGCCACGGCATTGCCGGGATCGGTTCGCTGGCCGATGGGCCGGACATTCTCAGCGGCGACAAAGGCACGCTGATTCGCCAGGAAGCCGTCAACGCATAACGCAATATCAAGGACATTCTCATGACTATTAACCTGAAAAATCGCAATTTTCTTAAACTGCTCGACTACACCCCTGCAGAAATCCAGTACCTCATCGATCTGGCGATTGAGTTGAAAGCAGCGAAAAAAGCCGGGCGTGAAAAACAGACGCTGGTCGGTAAAAACATCGCGCTGATCTTCGAAAAAACCTCGACCCGCACCCGCTGCGCCTTTGAAGTGGGCGCGTTCGACCAGGGCGCACAGGTGACCTATCTTGGCCCAAGCGGCTCACAGATTGGTCACAAAGAGTCGATGAAAGATACCGCCCGCGTCTTAGGCCGCATGTACGACGGGATCGAATACCGTGGCTACGGGCAGGACATAGTGGAAGAGCTGGGTGAGTTCGCGGGCGTCCCGGTGTGGAACGGGCTGACAAATGAATTTCACCCCACCCAGATCCTCGCCGATCTGATGACCATGCTGGAACACGCGCCGG
This sequence comes from Citrobacter sp. Marseille-Q6884, assembly GCF_945906775.1. NCBI lineage: Bacteria > Pseudomonadati > Pseudomonadota > Gammaproteobacteria > Enterobacterales > Enterobacteriaceae > Citrobacter > Citrobacter sp. Marseille-Q6884. The sequence goes on along the minus strand of NZ_CAMDRE010000001.1, from coordinate 1,675,642 downwards.
GGAAAACCTTGCCGGAACTGAGCTTTGCCTACCTGGGAGATGCCCGCAACAACATGGGCAATTCGCTGATGGTCGGCGCCGCGAAAATGGGGATGGATATCCGTCTGGTTGCCCCCAAAGCGTTCTGGCCGGACGAAGCGCTGGTTGCTGAATGCCGTGAAATCGCCAGCGTAACCGGTGCGCGCATTACGCTCACCGACGATGTTGAAGAGGGCGTCTACGACGTGGATTTCCTCTACACCGACGTCTGGGTTTCCATGGGCGAGCCGAAAGAGGCCTGGGCAGAGCGCGTTAGCCTGATGACGCCCTACCAGATCAATCAGCAGGTGATCCAGGCTAGCGGCAATCCCGACGTGAAATTCATGCACTGTCTGCCGGCCTTCCATAACGAACACACTAAAGTGGGACGTGAAATCGAAGCGGCCTATGGCCTGAAAGGGCTTGAAGTCACGGAAGAGGTTTTTGAGTCCACGCACTCCATCGTCTTCGACGAAGCAGAGAACCGGATGCATACCATCAAAGCGGTCATGGTAGCGACACTCGGCGACTAACCCTTGCGGGCATATGTCGCCAGCCGGCGTATGCCCGAGCTATCCGGAGAACATCATGGGTAAATTCAAGTTTCCCACCGCGTACACCATTCTGTTTATTCTCATTGCACTCGTTGCCGCCATGACCTGGATAGTCCCGGCCGGGAAATACCAGATGGCGATGAATGCCACACTGGGTAAAGAAGTGCCGGTGGCAGGCACATATGCCCCGACAGAGGCGCATCCGCAAGGTTTAACCGCGGTGCTGCTGGCTCCCATTGACGGGCTTTATAACCATGAAACCTATACCGCAGGCGCCATTGATGTCGCGTTGTTTGTTCTGATCATCGGCGGCTTTCTGGGCGTGGTGAACAAGACGGGAGCTATCGACGCCGGAATCGAACGCGTGACGGTCAGGCTGAACGGTAAAGAGGAGTGGATGATCCCGATCCTGATGGGGCTGTTTGCCGCCGGAGGGACGATTTACGGGATGGCGGAAGAGTCACTCCCCTTCTATACGCTGCTCGTCCCGGTGATGATGGCGGCGCGTTTCGATCCTTTGGTGGCGGCTGCGACGGTGTTGCTCGGCGCGGGCATTGGCACACTCGGCTCCACCATTAACCCTTTCGCGACGGTGATCGCCGCTAACGCAGCCGGGATCCCCTTCACCCAGGGAATGCTGATGCGTATTCTGCTGCTGCTTATCGGCTATGTTATCTGCGTCGTATGGGTGATGCGCTATGCACGAACCGTTCGCAGCCACCCGGAGCGGTCTGTCGTGGCGGACAAGCTGGAAGAAAACCGCGCTCATTTCCTCGGTAACCGTGCCGATACCCGTCTTGAATTTACGAAAACGCGAAAAACGATTCTGGCTATTTTCGCCGCCGCCTTTGCGGTGATGATTTACGGGGTCGCGGTACTCGGATGGTGGATGGCGGAGATCTCCGGTGTCTTTCTGGCCGCCGCAATTATCGTCGGCGTTATCGCCCGCATGAGCGAAGAAGCCTTTACCAGCACGTTCATTGATGGCGCGCGGGATCTGCTGGGCGTCGCGCTGATTATCGGTATTGCCCGCGGCATCGTGGTGGTGATGGATAACGGCATGATCACCCACACGATTTTGCATAGCGCCGAGAATTTAGTCTCTGGCCTTTCGACCACCCTTTTCATCAATGTCACCTACTGGCTGGAAGTGCTGCTCTCTTTCCTGGTGCCGTCTTCCTCCGGGCTTGCGGTACTCACCATGCCCATTATGGCGCCGCTGGCAGACTTCGCCCATGTCCCCAGGGATCTGGTCGTCACCGCATACCAGTCAGCATCCGGCATTGTGAATCTGATTACCCCCACCTCTGCGGTGGTGATGGGCGGGCTGGCCATCGCGCGCGTCCCTTACGTGCGCTATCTGAAATGGGTGGCGCCACTGCTGCTTATTCTCACGCTACTGAACATGGTCGTGCTGAGTATCGGAGCCATGCTGTAACCCTTTTGGCCGTCGGATAGCGACGGCTTTTTTGATCGTTCTCTCGTTTTTCTACCCAACCGCCCGTTTGATCCGTTGTCGAGGCGGGAAATGTGGTGAATTTCGCCATCTTATTGATATAAATAATAAATATAAGGTGTTTTTATGAAGGAATACGATGATTATTCTGCCAAAGAGCAGCTGCTGCTGACGATTTGTCAGCGCCTGATCACAGAGAGAAGCTATCTGTCACAGGAAGCCATTCGCAGTGAACTGCAAAACCAGGGGTTTGCCAGCATCAGCCAGTCAACGGTTTCACGTCTGCTGAAATTGCTTGGAGCGATAAAAATAAGAAATACGAAAGGGCAAAAAATTTATTCTGTGAATCCCCAATTACGCCCTGCTCCCGATGCCGCCCGATCGATTGCTGAAATGGTGGTCAGCATTGAACACAATAGCGAATTTATCCTTATCCACACCGCGGCGGGATACGGTCGCGCCGTTGCCAGAATCCTCGATTATCACGCTTTGCCGGAAATCCTGGGCGTGATTGCGGGTAGCAGTATTGTCTGGGTCGCACCACGAGTGGTACAGCGAACCGCGCTGGTTCACAAGCAGCTTAATTATTTACTCAAGATGAATTTAAATTCATAAGAACCGTTTGCGATGAATAATTTGTGCATTATTCTCTTGATCCCATAACGAAGCTGAGTATAATCGCGGACAATTTGCCGGGAGGATGTATGGTTCAGTGTGTACGACATTTTGTCTTACCGCGTCTGAAAAAAGACGCTGGCCTGCCGTTTTTCTTCCCGTTGATCACCTATTCCAAGCCCCTCAATTGAGGGGCTTTTTTTTTGCCCAGGCGTCAGGAGATAAACATGGCTAATCCGCTCTATCAAAAACACATCATTTCCATAAACGACCTCAGCCGCGATGACCTTAATCTGGTCCTTGCGACGGCGGCGAAACTAAAAGCCAACCCGCAGCCAGAACTGTTAAAGCATAAGGTGATCGCCAGCTGTTTCTTTGAGGCGTCAACCCGCACCCGTTTATCCTTTGAAACGTCAATGCACCGTCTGGGCGCCAGCGTGGTGGGGTTCTCTGACAGCAGCAATACTTCCCTGGGCAAAAAAGGTGAAACGCTGGCTGACACCATTTCCGTCATCAGCACCTACGTTGATGCCATTGTGATGCGTCACCCGCAGGAAGGCGCTGCGCGTCTGGCGACGGAATTCTCCGGTAATGTGCCGGTACTGAACGCGGGCGATGGCTCCAACCAGCATCCGACGCAAACGCTGCTGGATCTGTTTACCATCCAGGAAACTCAGGGTCGTCTGGATAATCTGAAAATCGCGATGGTCGGTGATCTGAAATATGGCCGTACCGTTCACTCTCTGACACAGGCGCTGGCGAAATTTGAAGGTAACCGCTTCTACTTCATCGCCCCGGACGCACTGGCAATGCCGCAGTACATTCTGGATATGCTGAATGAAAAAGGTATCGCCTGGAGCCTGCACGGCACCATTGAAGAGGTGATGGCGGAAGTGGACATTCTGTATATGACCCGCGTACAAAAAGAGCGCCTGGATCCGTCCGAATACGCCAACGTGAAGGCTCAGTTTGTGCTGCGCGCCAGCGACCTGAACGGCGCGAAAGAGAATATGAAGGTTCTGCACCCGCTGCCGCGTATCGATGAGATCACCACCGACGTCGATAAGACGCCGCACGCCTGGTATTTCCAGCAAGCCGGCAACGGTATTTTCGCTCGTCAGGCGTTACTGGCACTGGTACTGAATAGCGAACTGGCACTGTAAGGGGAAATGACGATGACACACGATAACAAACTGCAAGTAGAAGCCATCAAACGCGGCACTGTGATTGACCATATCCCGGCACAGGTAGGCTTTAAGCTGCTGACACTGTTCAAACTGACCGAAACCGATCAGCGTATTACTATCGGCCTGAACCTGCCGTCTGGCGAAATGGGTCGCAAAGACCTGATTAAAATTGAAAATACCTTCCTGACCGATGAGCAGGTAAACCAGCTTTCTCTGTACGCCCCGCAGGCAACGGTAAATCGCATTGACGACTATGACGTCGTGGGTAAATCGCGTCCCAGCCTGCCAGAGCGCATCGACAACGTACTGGTCTGCCCGAACAGCAACTGCATCAGCCATGCTGAACCAGTTTCCTCCAGTTTTTCAGTGAAAAAACGCGCGGATGACATCGCACTCAAATGCAAATACTGTGAAAAAGAGTTTTCGCATTATGTGGTGCTAGCCAACTAATTGGGGTTGGTTATGAGATCCCAGCTCCCTATAATGAGTGGGAACATTCTATATACCGCTGTAATTCAGGAGAAATCATGAGCAAGACTATCGCGACGGAAAATGCACCAGCAGCAATCGGCCCATACGTTCAGGGTGTTGACCTGGGTAGCATGATCATCACTTCCGGTCAGATTCCGGTCGATCCAAAAACCGGTGCCGTATCGGAAGACGTGTCCGCTCAGGCGCGTCAGTCGCTGGAAAACGTGAAAGCTATCGTAGAAGCAGCAGGCCTGAAAGTGGGCGACATCGTAAAAACAACCGTCTTCGTTAAAGACCTGAACGATTTTGCTACCGTTAACGCCACCTACGAAGCGTTCTTCACCGAGCACAACGCAACCTTCCCGGCACGCTCTTGTGTGGAAGTTGCCCGTCTGCCGAAAGACGTAAAAATCGAGATTGAAGCGATCGCCGTTCGTCGCTAAGCAATAAAAAAATCCGGGCGCGAAAGCCCGGATTTTTGTCACGGTAAGACCATCACATCACGCCAAACAGTTTCGGCAGGAACAACGAAATCGCCGGAATGTACGTCACGAGCATCAACACCAGGAACAGCACCAGGTAGAACGGCAACATCGCCTTCACCACCTGCTCAATTTTCTGCTTACTCACCGCACTGGCGACAAACAGCACCGAGCCGACCGGCGGCGTAATCAGGCCAATCCCTAAGTTCACCAGCATGATCATGCCAAAGTGTACCGGGTCAATGCCCAGCGCGTTGGTTACCGGCAGCAGAACCGGCGTCAGGATCAGGATCAGCGGCGCCATGTCCATCAACGTCCCGATCAGCAGCAGCATGATGTTAATGCACATCAGGATGACGTATTTGTTATCCGAGATGCTGGTGAACGCTTCGGTGATACGCATCGGCAACTGCATGTAGGTCATCACGGCGCCAAAGGCAGCCGCAAAACCAATCAGAATCATGACGATAGTGACCGTTTTCACCGTACGGAACATCAGCTTCGGCAGTTCAGACCACTTATAGTCACGATAGATAAACATGGTGACAAAGAAGGCCCACAGACAGGCAATCGCCGCAGATTCGGTCGCGGTGAAGATACCTGACAGGATCCCCCCCATGATGATGACGACCGTCATCAATCCCCATAGCGTATCGACAAAAATCTTCAACGCCTGGCGAAACGGTACACGCTCCCCTTTTGGATAACCGCGTTTGTGCGCAAAGGCCACGCACATCACCATCAGACTGAAGCTTAATAACAGACCCGGCAGGATCCCGGCGATAAACAGTGCGGCAATCGAAACCGTACCGCCCGTTGCTAGCGAGTAAATGACCGAGTTATGGCTGGGTGGCGTGAGAATCGCCTGCACCGAGCCGCTGGCGGTCACTGCGGCCGCAAAGTCGCGCGGGTACCCTTTTTTGTCCATCTCCGGGATCATCACAGAACCGATAGAAGCTGTGTCTGCCACAGACGATCCAGAAATCGCGCCAAAAAAGGTGGAAGCGACAATGTTAACCAGCGACAACCCGCCGCGAATAAAGCCCACGAAAATATAGGCGAAATTCACCAACCGACGCGCAATTCCCCCTTCGGCCATAATTGCCCCGGCCAGAATAAAGAACGGGATCGCCAATAGCGAAAATTTGTTCACACCGCTGGTCAGTTGGATCATCACCGCTTCCAGCGGGATATCAATATACCAGGCACCAATAATGGCGCTAATGCCTACCGCGTACGCTACCGGTACCCCAATCGCCAGCATAATGCCAAGCGTAAAGACGAGAATAAATGCATCCATTTGCTTTCCTTTATGAAATGGGGGCGGTAACTAGCTGGTCGATCCCAGCATGACAACAGGACGTTGGTACTGCGGACCACGGCAGATCTTCTCAAGAATAAAAAGCAGCGTGATGGCAGAACCAATGGGCAACGGAATATAGTTTTGTCCGGCGCTGAGCAGCGGGAATTCCGCAATAGGTTGTTCCCACAGTTCAAGACACAGCGTCGTGCCGTACCAGAGAATAAACACGCTTATCGCCGTAAGCATGAGGTCTGCGACAATCGAGCAATAACGTCGGGCAGACTCACCCAGACGGTCTGTCACCATACTCACCGCAATATGCGAGCCCGCACGATAGCTGACCGCTGCGCCGATAAAGGTGAATGTCACCATACAAAGAATGGCGACGGGTTCAGGCCATGACAACGCATTATTCAGAACATAACGCGCAAATATCCCGACAGGAATAATGGCGACCATTATCAATAATGCCACACCGGCAATCCACATTGAGACCCGGTAAAGAAAATCCATCACCGATGAATAACATTCACCCATCATTATCACCTCGAATTAATCAAAAGACTCAGGCAGATGGTGAATACCATCCGCCCGATAAATTACTTCACATCCTGAATACGTTTGATCAAATCCTGGTGGTCTTTACCGTAATTATCCCTTACTGACTGCGTGGCTTTATAGAAATAATCGGTATCAATATCGTGGAATTGAACGCCATTTGCTTTCATGGTTTCCAGGGATTTCGCATTATAGGCTTCCCATAGCTTACGCTGTTCTACCTGAGCTTCTTTGGCGAGTTTAATGATGAGATCCTGATCTTCTTTTTTCAATTTATCCCATTTTGCTTTGGAGAAAAGAAACAGCTCAGGAATAATAAAATGCTTGCTCCAGGTATAGTTTTTAACGACCGGCAAATAGTTATGTGCGACGAAGGTTGGCGGGTTATTTTCCGTGCCATCAATGACGCCGGTTTGCATTCCGCTAAACACTTCGCTGACCCCCATGACAATGGAGTTGGCGCCCATTGCTTTTAAGGTATCCAGCGCAATCGGGCTCGCCTGCACGCGGATTTTCATGCCGTGTAAATCTTCCGGTTTCACCACCGGATTCTTGGTAATCAGGTTACGCGTTCCGGCATCCATCCAGCCAAGAAACACCAGTCGTGATTTGCTGTTCGCAGTCAGACGATCGCCAATCTCCTGGCCAATCATTCCGTCTAACACCTGGTGCATATGGTTTTCATCACGGAAAATATACGGCAGAGTAAACACGTTAATTTCCGGGAGGATGGCGGCAACCGGCGTCATCGAGACGCGGATAATATCAATTGCGCCTAATTGCGCTTGCTCAATCATCTGTTTTTCATCGCCCAGCACGCCACCCGGGAATGTTTTAATCTCCAGACGACCATTCGTCGCAGCGCTCAGCTTTTCCCCCATGTGCTTCACTGCAACAACGTTCGGGTAATCAGCCGGATGCACATCTGCGGCGCGAAAGGTTTGTGCCAATGTGGAATGACTGGCCAGTAATACGCAGGTACCAATACACAGACTTAACAGGTTTTTTGTCAGTTTCATTTGTCCTTCTCCAGAAGTTCATAATATCCATTAACAGGAATAGCTTGCAGAGCAAATGACTGCCGGAAATAAAAATGGGCAGCGAGAAACTTACTTAACGACGTTACCTGCGCAGACTAACTGGTGTAACAAATTATTTCGATGACTGCGTTCACAAAAAAACGTCAATGCTTATAATTTTTAGCACACTGTTTCATTTTTGCAACGCAGATCGTTTTCCTGATAAAAAATCAAAGTAACGGAGGGAGTTTGTTAATGATTGGGCCTGTTAGCATTTCAATAAAAATAAAACACAAACAGTATTTGGAAATATCTTCGAATGAAAAAGAAAATTGCCGGATAGCCGCGTTACCTTACTTAACCTGAGATCAAATACCACAGGTTAAGTGAGTGTAAGCACCATCCGGCAGAGGGTATTACGCTTTATTGCCAGCCGTAGCGACGGCTATAAAAACCTTTCACCAGTTGGGTCAATGTCATGTAGCCCGCCAGAATCGCAATCAGCCATGGGAAGTAGCTCAGCGGTAATGCCTGCAATTGCAGATAGCTGGCCAGCGGTGAGAACGGCAAGGCAATCCCGACGACCATCACCACCAGCGTCATCAACATTAACGGCCACGCCGCACGACTCTGGATGAACGGTACGCGACGGGTACGGATCATATGCACAATCAGGGTTTGTGACAGCAGGCCCACCACAAACCAACCGGACTGGAACAAGGTCTGCGTTTCCGGCGTATTGGCGTGAAATACCCACCACATCAGGCAGAACGTCAGAATGTCGAAGATGGAGCTGATCGGGCCAAAGAACAGCATAAAGCGACCCAAATCGGCAGGGTTCCAGCGCTGCGGCTTTTTAATCTGATCCTCATCCACGTTATCAAACGGGATAGCGACCTGGGATACATCGTACAGCAGGTTTTGAATCAGTAAGTGCAGCGGCAACATCGGCAGGAAAGGCAAAAATGCACTCGCCACCAGCACGCTAAACACGTTACCAAAGTTGGAACTGGCCGTCATTTTGATGTACTTAAGCATGTTCGAGAAGGTCCGACGCCCCTCGATCACCCCTTCTTCCAGCACCATCAGACTTTTTTCCAGCAGGATGATATCGGCCGCTTCACGGGCAATATCAACAGCGCCATCCACGGAGATCCCGATATCCGCCGCACGCAGTGCCGGAGCATCGTTAATGCCATCGCCCATAAAACCGACGACGTGGCCCTCACGTTTGAGCAAGGTGACAATACGTTCTTTGTGCATCGGCGTCAGACGGGCAAACAGCGTGGTGTGCTGAGCCAGTTTCGCCAGTTCATCGTCGCTGAGCGTTTCAATGCTGCTGCCGATAACCACATCGCCTGCGTCCAGACCGACTTCATGGCAGACTTTTGCGGCGACCAGTTCGCTGTCACCGGTTAAAATTTTCACCGTGATCCCGCTGGCTTTCAGCGCCTTCAGCGCCGGTGCAGTGGTCTCTTTGGGCGGATCGAGGAACGCAATGTACCCTTCGAGGATCAGGTCGGACTCATCAATGCGTTGATAATCCCCCTCACGCGCGGGCAGATATTTGGTAGCCACCGCCACCACGCGCAGCCCCTGACGGTTAAGCGTATCCGTGACGCGCTTCACCCGGCGCAGCATGTTGTCATCGAGCGGGACAATCTCGCCATTATGGCGGACCTGGGTGCAGACGTTTAAGATCTCCTGCAGTGCGCCTTTGCACACCAACTGATGCACATCGGTTGCTTCTGCCACCACCACCGACATCCGACGGCGCTCGAAATCAAACGGGATCTCATCGATTTTCTGCCAGCGGGTTGAGAGCTGACGCGCTGACTCTTCATCAACGCCTTCCAGCACCGCGGTATCCAGCAGGTTTTTCAGCCCGGTCTGGTAGTGGCTGTTCAGCCATGCGGAATGCAACACGTGTTCGCTCGGCTTACCGGAAATATCGGTATGGTTCTCCAGTACGATTTTGTCCTGGGTTAACGTGCCGGTTTTATCGGTGCAGAGAATATCCATCGCGCCAAAGTTCTGGATGGCATCGAGGTGTTTGACGATAACCTTTTGTTTTGACAGCTTCACCGCCCCACGCGCCAGCGTTGAGGTGACGATCATGGGCAGCATTTCCGGCGTCAGCCCCACCGCCACAGAAAGGGCAAACAGCGCCGCTTCCCACCAGTCGCCTTTGGTGTAGCCGTTGATGATCAGCACCACGGGCGCCATCACCAGCATAAAGCGGATCAGCAACATGCTGACGCGGCTGATCCCTTTCTGGAAGGCATTTTGCTCATTTTCCTGCTCGGTAACCCGGCCTGCCAGTTGCCCAAACCAGGTGTTAGCCCCGGTGGCAATCACCATAGCCTGCGCCGTACCGCTCACCACGTTGGTTCCCATAAAGCACAGGGTATCGCACTCTAACGGGTTACTTTGTTGTGGGTCACGGCTGGTCGCCACTTTCTCGACCGGCAGCGATTCCCCGGTGAGCGACGCCTGCGCCACGAACAGATCGCGTGCCTGAACGATACGCAAATCCGCCGGGATCATATCGCCCGCCGCCAGCTTGATAATGTCGCCCGGCACCAGCTGGTCGATCGGCAACTCAACCCAGCTATTTTCCCCTTTCTCATTGTTTACCCGCAGTACCGTGGCGGTATTGCTGACCATCGCTTTCAGCGCATCTGCCGCTTTGGTGGAGCGGGCTTCCTGCACAAAGTTCAGCAACGTCGAGATCCCGACCATCAGCGCGATCACGCCTGCGGCAAACAGATCTTCGGTGGCATAGGAAATGCCGCCCAGAATCGTGAGCAGAATATTAAACGGGTTACGGTAACAGACCCACAGATGCACCCACCACGGTGAGGGTTTCTGCGCCGGCAGCTTGTTCTCGCCATGCTTTTCGCGAGCGCTCTGCACTTCTGCGGCGTTTAATCCTTCCGGGTGCGCATCAAAGGTTTTCCACAGCGCGGCTTCTTCCATCAGCGCCATCTTCAGGCAGTGTTCGCTCAGGGAAGGCGGAATCGGTGTGCTGGCAACGGTCTGGGCATTGGGCAACGGATCACGATGCACCAGGCGCTGCGGGAGATGACGATTGAGCCGGGCAAACAGCTGGCGAGTAATATTTTTAAACATAGGCAGTCCCTCTGCGCCAGTCTCTACAGGCGCAGTAAATCCTTCAGGCGTGGCAAAGCCTTGCCTGATGGCAATCTTTTTTCATCACAGGGACGTTAAAACGTCACTGTCTTACGGCACCGGTAAGACAGTGAAAAGCTGGCTTACCGGAAAGGGTTATTTCTCCGTTTCGGGAGAGGGGTGGGATCGGGATCCATACAGCCTCCGGTAAGTGAATGATTTGCGCGGTGCATTCTACGCAGAAAACCACAAGGTTCGTGGCAATTATGGCGGTATAATAAAGCATGGAAACTAAACCAAACGTATACACAACCCCTGAAGGATGATGTGTATAAAGCAGACTTTGCCCATTGCACTCTACTTGAGTAAAGTTACCCTCTTAATGAAAGACTGAACGTGCGCTACGGGAAAACAGGATGCAAAACCGGCTGACCATTAAAGACATCGCCCGCTTAAGCGGTGTGGGAAAATCAACCGTTTCCCGCGTCCTCAACAACGAAAGCGGTGTGAGTGAACGCACCCGCGAACGTGTTGAAGCGGTGATGAATCAGCACGGCTTTTCCCCTTCCCGATCCGCCCGTGCCATGCGCGGACAAAGCGATAAGGTGGTGGCGATCATTGTCACGCGTCTGGACTCGCTTTCTGAAAACCTCGCCGTTCAGACCATGCTGCCCGCTTTCTACGAACAGGGTTATGACCCGATTATGATGGAAAGCCAGTTTTCACCCGCGCTGGTCGAAGAGCATTTGGGCATGCTCAGACGTCGCAATATTGACGGTGTGGTGCTGTTTGGTTTTACCGGCATCACGGAAACCCTGCTCGCCTCCTGGCAGGACTCGCTGGTACTGCTGGCACGGGATGCCAAAGGTTTTGCCTCCGTCTGTTATGACGATGAAGGCGCGATCCATATCCTGATGCAGCGTCTGTACGATCGCGGACATCGCCATATCAGTTTTCTGGGCGTTCCACACAGCGACGTCACCACGGGTAAGCGTCGCCATGAAGCCTACCTGGACTTCTGTAAAAAACACACACTGCACCCTGTCGCCGCGCTACCAGGGCTGGCCATGAAGCAGGGCTATGATCATGCCGCCGATGTCATTGCGCCGGAGACCACCGCGTTAGTGTGCGCAACGGATACCCTTGCCCTTGGGGTCAGCAAATATTTGCAGGAACAGCGAAGGGAAAACCTGCAGCTGGCAAGCGTGGGTAACACGCCGCTGATGAAATTCCTGCACCCGGAGATCATCACCGTTGATCCGGGTTATGCTGATGCCGGTCGCCATGCGGCTTTGCAGCTGATCGACCAGATCAACGGCCGCAGCGAACCGCGCCAAATCGTTATCCCCTCCACCCTCTCCTGATCGCTTTCTGAGCACTAATTTGTGATCTTCGCTGCGTTTCGGGAACGTTCCCATTTTTAAATATTCATCGCCGATATACTCTGGCGCCAGGTCAACAACAGGGCTTAATGATGAGCAAAGTAAAACAAGCAGATATCGACCGGCTGATTGAGCTGGTAGGCGGGCGCGACAATATCGCCACGGTGAGTCACTGCATCACTCGCCTGCGCTTTGTGCTAAACCAACCCGCAAATGCCAGGCCCAAAGAGATCGAGCAGTTGCCAATGGTCAAAGGTTGCTTCACCAATGCCGGGCAGTTTCAGGTGGTGATTGGCACCGACGTTGGCGACTACTATAAAGCGCTACTGGCCACGACCGGACAGGCCAGCGCCGATAAAGAGCAGGCGAAAAAAGCCGCGCGGCAGAACATGAAGTGGCACGAGCAACTGATTTCGCATTTCGCGGAGATCTTCTTCCCGCTGCTGCCTGCGCTGATTAGCGGCGGTTTGATCTTAGGTTTTCGTAATGTGATCGGCGATCTGCCCATGAGCAACGGCCAGACGCTGGCGCAGATGCATCCGTCGTTGAAAACCCTCTACGATTTCCTGTGGCTGATTGGCGAAGCGATCTTCTTCTATCTGCCGGTCGGGATCTGCTGGTCGGCGGTGAAGAAAATGGGCGGTACACCGATCCTCGGTATTGTGCTGGGCGTCACGCTGGTTTCACCGCAGTTGATGAACGCCTACCTGCTGGGTCAGCAGGTGCCAGAAGTGTGGAACTTTGGCCTGTTTTCTATCGAAAAAGTCGGCTATCAGGCGCAGGTCATTCCGGCTCTGCTGGCGGGTCTGGCGCTTGGATTTATTGAAACACGTCTGAAGCGCATCGTCCCCGATTACCTCTATCTGGTGGTCGTCCCGGTCTGTTCGCTGATCCTCGCGGTGTTCCTCGCACATGCGTTTATCGGTCCGTTTGGCCGCATGATTGGCGACGGTGTGGCCTTTGCGGTACGTCATCTGATGACCGGCAGCTTTGCACCGATTGGCGCAGCGCTGTTTGGCTTCCTGTATGCCCCGCTGGTGATCACCGGCGTACATCAGACCACGCTGGCTATCGACATGCAGATGATTCAAAGCATGGGGGGAACGCCGGTTTGGCCGCTGATTGCACTGTCGAATATCGCTCAGGCCTCTGCGGTGGTCGGCATCATTATCTCCAGCCGTAAGCATAACGAACGTGAAATCTCCGTTCCGGCGGCGATCTCCGCTTATCTCGGGGTCACCGAGCCGGCAATGTACGGCATCAACCTGAAATACCGCTTCCCGATGTTGTGCGCCATGATTGGCTCCGGCCTCGCCGGTCTGCTGTGTGGCCTGAACGGCGTTATGGCGAACGGTATTGGCGTCGGCGGTTTGCCGGGCATCCTCTCCATCCAGCCGACCTACTGGCAGGTATTCGGCCTGGCGATGGTGGTCTCAATTGTTATCCCGATGGTACTGACCTCGTTCATCTACCAGCGTAAATACCGTCAGGGCACCTTACAGATTGTCTGACTTTTTTCGGGGCGCAGTTGCGCACCATCGCATTTGCAGGAAACCATAATGACTATTCCCCACTGGTGGCAAAACGGCGTTATCTATCAGATTTACCCCAAGAGTTTTCAGGACACGACAGGCAGCGGCACCGGCGATTTACGCGGTGTAACGCAACGCCTCGATTATCTGCAAAAACTGGGCATTGATGCGCTCTGGCTAACCCCCTTCTATGTTTCACCACAGGTTGATAACGGCTACGACGTCGCTGACTATCTTTCTGTCGATCCAGCCTATGGCACGCTGGAGGACTTTGACGAACTGGTGGCGCAAGCGAAAGCGCGCGGTATCCGCATCATTCTGGATATGGTGTTCAACCATACGTCGACGCAGCACGCCTGGTTTCGCGAGGCGCTGGATAAAGACAGTCCGTATCGTCAGTTTTACATCTGGCGCGAGGGCTCGCCGCAGTTGCCTCCGAATAACTGGCGCTCCAAATTTGGCGGCAACGCCTGGGGCTGGCATGCCGAAAGCGAACAATATTATCTGCACCTCTTTGCCCCGGAGCAGGCTGACCTGAACTGGGAAAATCCGGCGGTACGCGCACAGTTGAAAAAAGTGTGCGAATTCTGGGCCGATCGCGGCGTAGACGGCCTGCGCCTCGACGTCGTGAACCTTATCTCCAAAGAACAGGACTTCCCCAGCGATCCCGACGGCGATGGACGCCGTTTTTATACCGACGGCCCGCGCGTGCATGAATTCTTACGTGAGATGAACCGCGATGTCTTCACGCCACGCTCCCTGATGACGGTGGGCGAAATGTCCTCCACGACGCTGGAACATTGTCAGCAATACGCCGCCCTGGACGGCAGCGAACTGTCGATGACATTTAACTTCCACCATCTAAAAGTCGATTATCCCCAGGGTGAAAAGTGGACGCTGGCGAAACCCGATTATGTGGCGCTGAAAAGCCTGTTTCGCCACTGGCAGCAAGGGATGCACAACGTCGCCTGGAACGCGCTGTTCTGGTGTAACCACGACCAGCCGCGCATCGTTTCGCGCTTTGGCGATGAAGGAAAATACCGTGTACCGGCGGCCAAGATGCTGGCGATGGTGCTGCACGGTATGCAGGGCACGCCCTATATCTACCAGGGCGAAGAGATTGGCATGACCAACCCGCATTTTCGCCAGATCACCGACTATCGCGACGTCGAAAGCCACAACATGTTTGCCGAACTGAACGGCCAGGGACGTGATGCCAACGAACTGCTGGCGATCCTCGCCAGTAAATCCCGCGATAACAGCCGCACGCCGATGCAGTGGGATAACAGCAAGCATGCAGGCTTTACGCACGGCGAGCCGTGGATCAACCTGTGTGATAACGCAGCGGATATCAACGTCGCGGCGGCGCTGGCGGATAGCGGTTCCGTGTTTTATGCCTATCAGAAACTGATCGCCCTACGCAAAACCGAGCCGGTTATCACCTGGGGTGACTACCAGGATCTGCTGCCGGATAGCCCGCACTTGTGGTGCTACCAGCGTGAATGGCGCGGGCAGCGGCTGCTGGTCATTGCTAACCTGAGCAACAGCTTCCAGTCCTGGCAGCCCACTCACACGGGCGGAAACTGGCAGGTGCTGATGCACAACTATGATGAAGTGGCTCACCAACCAGGGGAGATGACGCTGCGTCCTTTTGAAGCCATCTGGTGGCGACAAAAATAACTTGCATTCTGCTTCTCGCCCGGTACGCATAGCGCTGCCGGGCCTCGTCGCAGGGGCTCAGCTTACCTTGCTGTTTTTGTTGAATAATTAATCAGATTTTTCTTCCCGTAATTTACAATCGCTGTACTGCCCGTCATCTGTACGCTCCAGTTTTTACTTTGAGCTACATCAATAAAATCGTAAACATCCTTGATGCAAATCACTACATATAGAACTTAAAATGCACGCCGACCCAATATGTTGTATTAATCGCCTATAATTGCTACAACATCATTTCCCGCCCTTGCAGTGGAAATGTGGATAAATGGGGTCTGGATTACGGGAAGTCATTGACCAGATAGATGAATAAACCAATGCGCGCTTCCCACCCTCTGTGGATAACCTGTTCTTATAAATGATGGAGTGATCATGACACCGCATGTGATGAAACGAGATGGCTGTAAAGTGCCGTTTAAATCAGAGCGCATCAAAGAAGCCATTCTGCGTGCAGCTAAAGCAGCGGGAGTCGATGACACAGATTACTGTGCCACCGTCGCAGAAGTCGTTAGCAGCCAGATGAATGAACGCAGCAAGGTTGATATCAACGAGATCCAGACAGCGGTCGAAAACCAGCTGATGTCTGGCCCGTATAAACAACTCGCTCGCGCGTATATCGAATACCGCCATGACCGTGATATCCAGCGTGAAAAACGCGGTCGTCTGAACCAGGAAATTCGTGGTCTGGTTGAGCAAACCAACTCAGCATTGCTGAACGAAAACGCCAACAAAGACAGTAAAGTGATCCCGACTCAGCGCGACCTGCTGGCCGGTATCGTCGCCAAACACTATGCACGTCAGCACCTGCTGCCGCGCGATGTGGTACAGGCACACGAGCGCGGTGATATTCACTATCACGATCTCGACTACTCTCCCTTCTTCCCGATGTTTAACTGCATGCTGATCGACCTGAAAGGTATGCTGACGCAGGGCTTTAAGATGGGTAACGCGGAGATCGAACCGCCAAAATCCATCTCCACGGCAACTGCCGTCACCGCGCAAATCATCGCGCAGGTCGCCAGCCATATTTACGGCGGCACCACCATTAACCGCATCGACGAAGTTCTCGCGCCGTTCGTTACCGAGAGCTTTAACAAGCACCGTAAAACCGCTGAAGAGTGGCAGATCCCGGACGCCGACGGTTATGCGCATTCCCGTACCGAGAAAGAGTGCTACGACGCATTCCAGTCCCTTGAGTATGAAGTGAACACGCTGCATACCGCCAACGGCCAGACGCCGTTCGTCACCTTTGGCTTTGGTCTCGGTACCAGCTGGGAATCGCGTTTGATCCAGCAATCCATTCTGCGTAACCGCATTGCGGGTCTGGGTAAAAATCGTAAAACCGCCGTCTTCCCGAAACTGGTGTTCGCGATTCGTGATGGCCTGAACCACAAGTTTGGCGATCCGAACTACGACATCAAACAGCTGGCGCTGGAGTGCGCGAGCAAGCGCATGTACCCGGACATCCTGAACTACGATCAGGTGGTAAAAGTTACCGGTTCGTTCAAAACCCCGATGGGCTGTCGTAGCTTCCTCGGCGTGTGGGAAAACGAGAACGGCGAGCAGATCCACGATGGCCGTAACAACCTCGGCGTGATCAGCCTTAACCTGCCGCGTATTGCGCTGGAAGCACACGGTGACGAAGCCACTTTCTGGAAGTTGCTGGACGACCGTCTGGTGCTGGCGCGTAAAGCGCTGATGACCCGCATTGCGCGTCTGGAAGGCGTGAAAGCGCGCGTCGCGCCGATCCTGTATATGGAAGGTGCCTGCGGCGTTCGTCTGAAAGCGGACGATGATGTGTCTGAGATCTTCAAAAACGGCCGTGCATCTATCTCTCTGGGCTACATCGGTATTCACGAGACCATTAATGCGCTGTTTGGTGATCAGCACGTGTACGACAGCGAGCAGCTTCGCGCCAAGGGCATTGCCATTGTTGAACGTCTGCGTCAGGCCGTCGATCAGTGGAAAGACGAGACCGGTTACGGCTTTAGTCTGTACAGCACGCCAAGTGAAAACCTGTGCGACCGCTTCTGCCGTCTGGATACCGCCGAGTTTGGCGTCATTCCGGGCGTGACCGACAAAGGCTACTACACCAACAGCTTCCACCTCGACGTGGAGAAAAAGGTTAACCCGTACGACAAAATCGACTTCGAAGCCCCTTATCCGCCGCTGGCGAGCGGTGGCTTCATTTGCTACGGCGAGTATCCCAATATTCAGCACAACCTGAAAGCGCTGGAAGACGTCTGGGATTACAGCTATCAGCATGTGCCGTATTACGGGACTAATACGCCAATCGACGAGTGCTACGAATGCGGCTTCACCGGTGAGTTCGAGTGCACCAGCAAAGGCTTCACTTGTCCGAAATGCGGTAACCACGACGCCTCACGCGTGTCGGTCACCCGCCGTGTGTGCGGTTATTTAGGTAGCCCGGATGCACGTCCGTTTAACGCCGGTAAGCAGGAAGAAGTGAAGCGCCGCGTTAAGCATTTAGGCAATGGGCAGATCGGTTAATTTCGAGAGTATTATTGCCCGGCGATGCGACGCTTTTCGGGCCATTTTTTCCGCAACGCAATTCACGTCATAGCAAGGCAGCAAATGAGTGGGTCCCGGGGAGCTTACATAAGTAAGTGACTCGGGCGCACGAATGCAGCTAACGCAGCTATGGCGCGAATTGATAAGCGGATGAGAAGCAAAAATGAGGTTTCATCAATATTACCCCGTCGATATCGTTAACGGCCCCGGCACCCGTTGCACCCTGTTTGTTTCAGGCTGCGTACATGAATGCCCTGGCTGCTATAACAAAAGTACCTGGCGATTGAACTCCGGCATGCCGTTTACCCGGGAGATGGAAGACAAGATCATTGCCGATCTGAACGACACGCGCATCCATCGCCAGGGGCTCTCTCTCTCTGGCGGCGATCCGCTGCATCCGCAAAACGTGCCGGATATTCTAAAACTGGTACAGCGCATTCACGCGGAATGCCCGGGTAAAGACATCTGGGTGTGGACCGGCTATAAGCTCGACGAGCTCAACGCCGCACAAATGCAGGTCGTGGATCTCATCAACGTGCTGGTCGATGGCAAGTTTGTGCAGGATCTTAAAGACCCGGCGCTCATCTGGCGTGGCAGTAGCAATCAGGTCGTGCATCACTTACGTTAAGCTGGGAATCGGTTTGCGCGACGACGACGCTAACGCCGGTTGGCCTGATGATAAACCTCATCGCCATCACGCCTGCCCACAGCGATCACAAGAACGATAACCTGCTCATCTTCGACCTGGTAGACCAGGCGATATCCGGCGCTACGTAGCTTGATTTTGTAACGGTGCAATTTGCCGGAAAGGCGGGCGGCAGGAACATGAGGATTTTCCAGTCGCTCCGCCAGTTTCTTTTTGAACTGTTCACGTAATGCGGGAGAAAGCTTGCGCCATTCCTTGAGCGCAACATCTAAAAACTCCAGGTTATAGGTCATTTAAAGACACCTTTATTCGCTTTCCACCTTCCCGCTCGTCAGCGATGCGGTTCAGCTCGGCATCTTCCGCCAGCTCCAGCAGATACGCATAAACCGCAGGCGGAACGCAGTAAAAAGCAGGTTCATTGCGGTTAAGAATCGCCACCGCTTCACCTTCTCCGGCGTTGACCGTCCCCATTGGGTTACGTTTCAGATCAGTGATGCTGGCAGCGGTTTTCGTCAGGATATGAAATGGCATGGTGTTTTCCTCGTTAATGAGGCTTTATTATAGGCTATAAAAAGCACCTTTATAAGCATCATTAAACATGCTTCTACTGCACCAAAACCATGAGCTGTGAATAGCGATGACGCCGCCGTCGATTGTGGCGGCAACAACTGAGTGGGTGTGATAAGGGTTGTACAAGGTCGTTTAAAAACGACTCACACACTCCATTGCCACCGTTTTGAACTCGGTAAAATTTTTGCACGTACAGAGCCGGGCCATGGCGCGTTCACGCAGGAAAGTGACGAAAATATCGTAAATCGCCATCGCTTCTTCGTATTCGCTTTTGCTGATGGCAAGTAAGAAGATCACGTGGGCGGTTTCATCGCCCCAGGCAATACCCTGCGGGGCAAGGATCGTATAAACCACCGTCTTCTTTGCCAGCAAACCGAGCGCATGCGGAAGCGCAATGCTGTCACCCAGCATGGTGCTGACGATAGCTTCACGTTCAATGACCGAATCGAGAAACTCTGCGCCCACAAAGCCTTCATCCTGCAACTGGTGGCATAGCGTTTTGAACAGCGTCTGTTGATCCATTGGCCCGTCGATCACGCGAAAATGGGCGGCATCGAAAAACTTATTCAGCATCCATGGGCGAGTTCTGTCCACCAGCACCAGCTTGCCAATCTGCTCCAGCTGATAGTCGGTGGGAAATGGCGCAATCATCACGACGGGCTTATCTTTTTCGCTAATCCGCGCGGTCGAAATCACGAAGTCTTCGTGGATGCTGTCGCATTGTTCGTAGTCGCGCAGCGTCACGGTTCCCACGATCTCAATCTGCGGATATTTACGCGCCAGCACCGCTTCAATCATCCGCGCCATCGCATTTCCCGCATCGCAAACCAGCAATACGCGAGGCTGTCGTTGGTAACCGATGTTGTAACTACGTTCCAGTCCTACGCCAATATGCAGGACGAGAAAACCGATCTCATTTTCACTGATGGTGTACGGGGTGTATTTTCCCCAGCCTGATACGGCAGCCAGCGTCATGTCCCATGCCATCGGGTAGTGCTGTTTAATATTTTCCAGCAGCGGATTGGGGATCATGATCTGGTAGCGAACCCGGGTGATCATCGTTTTAATATGCGTCAGCAGATCGGCATGCAACTGCTTGTCATTCAATAAGTTGTAGTTGTACTGCGTGTTGATAAAACGCAGGATGTAATTGACCAGCGCTTCGTCATCATCGGCATTGATGGCGCTGGGCGCCACGTCCTGCACCTGGCGAGCAGCAATATGTACCTTCAGCCAGTTTTCTTCGTATACGGAAAGCGGTTTATCCGCCAGCTTGTGCAGCACCGCCGCGATTTCCCGTGTCGCCAGGCACACCGCATGCCCGGCCTCTTCTGCGGCAAACTCCGGGAGCGGATAACCTTCGCTGATCCGCCGTACCGCTACCGCACAGTACAAACGCAAAAATAACTCGCCCTCATCGGTCAGGCGAATATGAAAGCGGGCAAAAATATCCTGCAAAATGGGCTGAAGCTGCTCAGGGATCCCGGCATTCAGTGCCTCTTCCATCACCAGCGGGTGAAGGGGGTCCTGCTGTGCCAGCGTCCACAGCAGATCGGTCAAACAGGCACGGATCGCCATCTCGCTGCCAAACAACTTCATCCCGTGTCGGGGACGCGTTTCCAGCGTCAGGCGATACCGTTGCAGATGCTCGCGCACCTCGGCCATATCGTTTTGTAACGTCGCCCGACTGATGAACCATTCATCAGCTAAATCTTCCAGCTTCAGTGAAAAGGCCGATGTCAGAAAACGAACCACCAGCCAGTGTACGCGCTCCTGGCTGGTCCGCGGGATGCGCAGCAGCGTATCCGGTTGCTGCGTTTGTAAGGCGTGATAGCTGACCGGGTCGTCAATTTTGAGTTGATAACCGTTACCCCGACTGAGAACAAACTGCGCGCCATAGTCGATAAGCAGCGCGTTGAGCGCCGTAATATCCGCGCGTACGGTGCGTGTGGAAACCGACAACCGTTGCGCCAGCTCATCCTGCGGAAGCGCTTCGTTTTGCAGCATACCAAACAGCTGCGCTAAACGTTGGTTGGGGAATCGCACGTCAGTTTCCTCATCAGTCAGTTAATCTATGCAGGCCCGGGTCATCGCCAACAGCTGGCGTACGTCGTCCGGGCGGGTGTTACCACTCACCTTATCAATAATAGAACTATAAATGTGAGGAATGATTTTGCTCACTCCCGCATCCAGCGCGATCTGCAGGATTTCAGTGAAATTCTCCAGGTCTATGCCGCCCGTAGGTTCAAGCCAGAAGTCATGACGGGCACAGGCTTGCGCGACTGCGATGTACTCGTCACGGCATTTCAGACCGCCCATCGGGAAGTATTTGATTGAGCTGCCGCCCATGTCTTTGAGCAGCGCAATGGCGGTTTCTACCGGCACAATGCCATCCGGGGACAGGCTGCTCAGCGGACCGGTGGAAATCTTCACTTTGCCCGGCGTGCCGGTTGGCGAAACCAGACCGTTAACCACCGTTTCATGCTGGCCAAGCAGAGCCCGGCTGGTCGCTACGCCTGTAAACACCTGGTTTACATGCTGCGGTTGCACCTGGCGGGAAATTTCACTGACCATCGCCGATTGGTTCGGATCGCCTGCTCCCAGCCCTACGGAGAGCGCATTGTCGATAAGCGCCGCGTATTCGCGCATATCCGCAACCGCGCTTTCCACGCTCGGATAATTTTTTGACAGCACGCCAACCAGCACATGTCCTTCTGCCGCCGCATAAATCTCGCGGGCGTTCTCTTTCGAGCCTGCCAGCACGTTCAGACAGACGCGATCGCGATAAAAGTTAGGGGTGAGGTTCATGCTGTTTTCTCCTGCTGCGTCACTTCACCAATACGGCGGGCGACAATCTCCAGTTGTGCGCGATCGACGCTACGTACGTCCGCTTCAATAATGCCTTCGTTAGCTTTGTAACCACGGAAGTAAATCGCGTACTCCCCCTGTTTAAGCGCGTCAACCAGTTCGCCCGTGGCGATACCCGTTAGCGCTTCGTCAAACTTGATTTCCGTGCGCGCGATGTCGCGCCCTGCGCTATCCCAGACTACGCGTGCGCTCACGCCGTTCAGGGCGTTCAGCGCATTAATGAACGGGGTCATTTTTTCCACCATCTCCGCGCCGCTCTCTTTCTGCGCGTTCAGGTACAGTTCGATAGCGCAGGTCAGGCCGAGAATGCCCTCTTTGCCAACCTTCATCGCCCGGCCGATGCCCGCCGTCTGGCGTTTCACCCACTCAACATACTGCGTTTTGCCAATCACCAGACCACTGGTCGGCCCTTCAATCGCCTTCGCGCCGCTGTAGATCACCAGATCGGCACCCACACGGTAGTAACACTGCAAATCCTCTTCCGCCGCCGCATCAACAATTAACGGCAGATTATGGGTGCGCGCCACGACGGCAGCCTGCTCCACGCTGAGCATGCTTTTTTGCACACAGTGGTGTGACTTGATATAGAGAATGGCCGCCGTGCGTGGCGTAATAGCCGCAGCCAGTTGCGCCGCAGAGCATTCATTGGCGTAGCCCGCCTCGACTAACTTACCGCCGCCAAGCGCCACCATGCTGCCGACCGGCGCGCCAAAGTTAACGTTGTGACCTCTTGGCAACACGATTTCGTTGTTGTCGATTGGCGTCACATGCAGGTTTTCCAGCAGCCAGTCGCTGTCTTTGACCAGCACCGCAGCAACCGACAACGCAATCCCTGCCGACGCACAGGACACCACCGTTGCGCCTTCCACTTCCAGCAGTTTCGCGATGTAGTCGCCGGTTTTATTAACCAGGTCTTTCATCTCAAAGTACTGATTCATTCCGTCCATCGCGGCCTGGACAACCTCCGGGCGCGGCGTGGAAACACCGAGGGCCGTCATGCGGCCAGATGTGTTAATCACCTGTTTTAAATCATATTTTTCAAAAATCGAAGACATGTTCTGCGCTCCCTTGTTCGGTCATATAGCCCTTGCCCGCGCGGACTGCGGCAAGCGGCACCAGCAGTTGCTCAGCCTGCAGGCTGTCGCTTTCTGCATCTACCAGCACGGTTGGCTGGCGTTTAAGTGTAAAAAGGGTAAGGTCGGCATCCAGGCCGACCTGAAGCCGGCCTTTATTTTTCAGGCGCAGACCATCGGCAGCGTTCGCGGTGACACATTCAATGACCTGCGGCAACGACATACCGATGGCGAGGAATTTCGACATCACATTGGCCAGCGAATGGACCGGGCCGTTGAGGCGATTGCGGCAGTAGATATCAGAGCTAATGGTGTGCGGCAGAATGCCTAAACTGATGGCGCGTTTCGCGACCGCAAAACTCAGGCTGGCGGTACCATGCCCAACATCAAGGCGTACACCACGCTTGAGCGCCCGCGTTACCGAGGCGCGCAGTTCGCCTTCTGGCGTCAGAATTCGGTTCGGCTTCCCGTTGTAACAGTGCGTAATGATGTCGCCCGCCGTCAGGCGTTCGGCAATCTCATCCAAATCCGGCGGGTTGTTGCCGATATGCACCATCAACGGCAGGTCGCCGTTCTCTTTTTGCATAACTTTGGCGCGATCCAGCGGCGTAATGCCGTTAACACCTACCACGCTGCTGCTCATTCGCGCCTTCAGCCCGACGATAAAATCAGGGTGGCGTTTCACGGCTTGCTGCACCGCAGCAGCATCGATGTTGTGCATATTGGCCAGTTCGTTCTGGGCGATAAGCCCAACGCGCGAGATATTCAGCAGGGCATAAACGTCCGTGGTGGCTTCACGGGTTAACGTATAAAAATCATCAATATCATCCGCCCCGGTACTCCCGGCATCGACAACCGTGGTGACGCCGGTAGCAATACCGATGCTGTCGGGCTGATCATGATAAATCGGGGATTTGGGGTAGCAGTGGACGTGGGAATCAATCCAGCCCGCGCTGACATAACACTCGCCCTGTAAGTCGATCGTTTTCACCGCGGGGCTATCAACGTTACCCAACGCCGCAATTTTGCCGTCTTTTAGCGCAATATCACTCACCGTATCGTCAACCAGACGCGCGTGACGCAGGAGTAAATCAAACATCTCACTCTCCTTTGCCGGATACGACATCAGCGCCGTATCCGGCCTACAAAGCTGCACTCAGCTAATGGCAATCGGGAAGATAGAACCGAGGATCATCGCACCGAGGATCGCGCCGCCGGTGATCGGTTTCTGCCACAGATAAAACAACAGTGCTCCTGCCAATGAACCAATCCCGATCGGGATAGAGGCCGTCATAGCGCTGAGGATAATCAAGGGACCGAGGAAGCGACCGGAAGCGTTACCCGCCCCCATCATCACATCCGCACCATAGGTGGAGTCACTCTGATTAATGGTGAACTTACGCGCCAGAATGATGATGTAACCAATGGCGAGACCAATCACCAGGCCCGTGACCAGCGACGCGGCAAAGTTGGCAACGGGGAAAATAAAGCCAGCGCCCAGCAGCAACGCCGGAACCCCTAAGCCAACACCGGTCTGAATCGCGCCACCGATATCCAGAATCCCCACCAGCGAACCTTCGATAATGCGGGCGAACAGGAAACTTGCGCCAAACGCCGCTACCGCGCCGTAGGAGCCGGTGTCCATTCCCGCTTTCAGCATGGCGACAAACGCCACTTCGTTAAACGCGCCGATGCCGTACAGGTAATACATATGCGTCCCGGCAAAGACGCCGGATGAGAGTAAGCCAACGAAGATCGGGAACGACCAGTCGGCATACCAAAAACCTTTATTCTGTTCCATTGTGGCCTCCGTTATTTGCCGCTGAGCGAGTTGTGGATCAGTTCGAGCCAGTTCGGCACGGTCAGATGGAAAGATTCGATCATCTTCATGTCGAAACCGCGGAAGAAGCCGCTCAGGACAAACAGCGCGACAATCGCGACCATCATCACTCGCGTGACGTGGTTCCAGCCGCTCTCTTCAACGCCTTTGCCGATCAGAATGCCGAGCACCAGACCCGGTACGGCGTTACCCATAATCAGCTGCGCCGCACCGCCAAATACGGTGGCCCAGAAGCCCGATTTTTTACCGGCATCAATCGCCGCCAGCCAGAAGATCACCGGCATCACGGTGTTGACCAGCAGGTTTGCCGCCGGCACCAGCACCTTCACGGCGGTAACCTGCAGCGCTTCCGGTACGGAGGACGCCGTAAGGTTCAGGAAGGCCACCACGATCATACCGATGACGCCGCAGGAAATCGCCATGCGCTTAGGATCGTGCAACGTTTCGCCAACGTTGCGATTTTTGATCATCAGCGCCGCTGCGCCCCAGTTCGGGATAATGCGGTGGTCTACGTCCTGTGTGAACGCCCCCGCCGCAACAGAGGAAGCCCAGGCGTTAAAGAAGAAGCCCAGGCCAAACGAGAAGTGAGAAGCCGGATCCCCTTCACAGGAATTCAGTTCCCCCAGAGTACGAAACGCGCCCATCCCTTGAGTGGTAGGCGCATGAAACATGCGTGCAGCCCCAGCGCCAACACCGACGCCTACCAGCGCGCCGATGATGAGCGATTTTATTAATATTATCAGGAACATATTTATGCCTTTTAGTAGTGAATCAGCGTTGCGTGACGAAATCCACTTTGTCGAGATTAATGGCAGTCACGTTGACGGTCACATCCAGCTCTACGCTGAACGTGCGTCGCTCCCGGCGCAAAAAGAAGAATAAAAAGGCCTCCTTTCGCACCGTTTCACGCGCTTGAACAACCTGCACATCCTGTGGCTCAATACGCAGTAAAATATGCGGTGACGCCTTCATCACCGCGGCCTGAACATGGTTCAGGGCATCGGCAAACGCGCGGGCTTTAGCGTCGCCTTTACCAGTCACTCTCACCGTCGTGGTGAATTGCTCTTTCATACTTACGCGCCGTGTTTCTTTTGCCAGGCCTGCACCAGGCGCTCACCGAGTTCTTCTTTATCCATAAAGCCGAATCCCAGCACATTGCAGCCTTCATTGATGGCGGTTACGCCCTCATCAACCGAGCGCATGCCGTATTTCGCTTTGTAGCCATGTTTGGTCTGCGCAGTAATGGCGCCCGCGCCGCCGCTGCCGCAAAACGAGATGCCGAAGGTGGCGTTTTCCGCTTTCATGACGTCACCTAACTTCATATCCGCCGCCACACCCGGCACCACCACCGCGCGGCCACCCGCTTTTTCGACGCCGGCTGCCACTTTCTGACCTTTACCCAGACGATCGCCAATCACTACCGTAATTTGTTCCATCTTTTGCTCCTTAAAGGTTGTCTTTTGCGACTTCGAAATGCACCGACAGCAGCCAGGCTTCTTCCTCAGGAAGATTGCCAAACGCCGCGACGACATCGCGGGCAAGCGCCATTGATTCGGCTGAAATTTCATCAAATAAGCTGGCATCGACGTCTGGCAAAGGCTCGCCCGTCACCGAGCGATGAGCCATGGCGCGTACATGCGATGTCAGCATTTGTTCCTGTACCGCGTTGGGAATGATGTGGCGTTCACGCAGCAAGGCATACACCTGCGCCAGCATGCGGTCGGCCAGTGCCGCCGACTCCCCCATCTCATTCATTACAGCTCCGTTATTCACTCGTCTTACCCCGCTAATGGCTCTGTCGATAAATTAGCGACGAAGGTTAAAAGTTTGTAGCGAGTTGTTTTCCACTTCGAAGTGGAAAGGGATGCAGCGATAGTGATCTGTGCCTCAAAAAGCGCCGGATCCACGATTTATCGCTGGAAGAATGTGATTGAGCTCGCAAGAGGAACACGGAAAACAGCGTTGAAGACGAACAATAAAAGGATGATGAAAACGAAAAAATGTGATGGGTATAACGTTTACTTATGGGGAAATTGTGCGGGTGGGGCTGCGTATTATCCGGCCTACAGGTTACGTAGGCCGGATAAATAAATTAACGGTACTTCTTATGGTATGCGTTGCGGGTCGTTTTCAACTCTTCCGCTGCGGCTTTCGCCTCTTTGACCTTGCCTTCGTTCGCCAGTTTTAGCGCGCCGTCAATCTGACCGATCAGGGTGTCAAAACCGTGGCGGAAATCTTTCATCTCCGGGCTGTCCGGGGATTTGCTTTCCAGCTTCGGGGGTGTTCCCTTTTGGGCATCCAGCGCGGCTGCACGCATTTTGGTTAACGCGCCTTTGAGTTCAGTCGCATTATCCGTTTTTTCGACGATTTTCAGGTTGTCGTTGAGGATCCCCATATCATCTTCGAGATCGGCTGCAAACGCAGAAGAGCCAAGAACCAGCGTTGAAGCCGCGACGATCGCTAACAGGTGTTTACGCATTGCTCACTTCCTTTTTATTATTAAAAAATAACGCCAGATACCCTCAGCCCTTCGCGCTGCAGCGTGAAGAATGACGGGTATCACTGTCCGGCGATTTTCATCTCCGGTAACAGTACAGAACCACACTGTATATTACTGCGTGTTTCAATATCGTTACCCACGGTCACGATATTGCGCCACATCTCTTTTAAGTTACCGGCGATGGTAATTTCACTCACCGGATACTGAATTTCGCCGTTTTCGACCCAGAAGCCAGCCGCACCGCGCGAGTAATCGCCGGTAATGCCGCTCACACCCTGTCCCATCAGCTCGGTCACCACCAGGCCAGTGCCCATCTCCTTGAGCAACTGCTCGAAGCTTAGACCTTGTCCCGGAATTCGCCAGTTGTGAATACCACCAGCATGACCGGTGCTCTTCAGCCCCAGCTTACGCGCGGAATAGTTGGTTAAGAGCCACTGGGTCAGTACGCCGTCTTTGATAATGTCGCGGCGTTCTGTCCGTACGCCTTCGCTGTCGAACGGCGAAGATGCCAGCCCTTTCAGCAGGTGCGGGTGTTCTTCAATGGTCAGCCATTCCGGCAGGATCTGTTTGCCCAGAGAATCCAGCAGGAAGGTGGATTTGCGGTACACCGAACCGCCGGCAATCGCGCCGACCAGGTGACCAAACAGACCGGTCGCCACTTCATTGGCGAAAATCACCGGCGCTTTCATGGTGGAGAGCTTACGCGGCGACAGACGGGATAAGGTGCGGCGGGCACAGTCGGCACCCACCCATTCCGGCGTTTGCAGATCGCTCATCGCACGGCCAATGGTGTAGGCGTAATCGCGTTCCATGTCGCCATTTTCTTCTGCGATAACGCAGCTGGAAAGCGAATGACGCGTGGAGCAGTATCCCTGCAACATGCCGTGGCTATTACCAAACACTTTGATACCGTAATGGCTGTTAAAGCTGCCGCCTTCGGTATTGGTGATGCGTTTATCCGCCTGCAACGCAGCTTGTTCCGCACGTGCAGCCAGTTCGATGGCTTCATCAGGCGACACTTCTGCCGGGTGGAACAGATCTAAATCAGGGGCATCAAATGCCAGCAGTTCTTTATCCGCCACGCCCGCGCACGGATCCGGCGAGGTGTAACGCGCGATATCCAGCGCGGCCTGCACGGTGCGGGCAATGGCCTGTGGACTTAAATCAGTGGATGACGCACTCCCTTTACGGTTCTGGTGATAAACCGTAATACCCAGAGCACCATCGCTATTGAATTCTACGTTCTCCACTTCGCCATAACGGGTGCTGACGCTGATGCCCGTGGTCTTGCTTACAGCGACTTCCGCGCCGTCCGACTGGCCTGACGCCAGCTCCAGTGCTGTCGAGACTGCTTCTTCCAGAATCTTACGCTGCGCTTCAACTTGTGAGATTACTTTCATCGCAAATGCCATAATGTAGAGAGTTTCTCTGAAGTCTAACAGAGAACCGTTTTTCAGTGCGCATCTTAACTGGTAACATTAGCCTCTTTTTTTAAGGAGCCTGACATGACTAAGCAGCCCGAAGACTGGCTCGACGACGTTCCCGGTGATGACATCGAAGACGAAGACGATGAAATTATCTGGGTCAGTAAAAGTGAAATTAAACGTGACGCCGAGGAGTTAAAACACCTGGGTGCGGAACTGGTAAAACTGGGGAAAAACGCGCTGGATAAAATCCCGCTCGATGCGGATCTGCGTGCCGCCATTGAACTGGCCCAGCGTATTAAGATGGAAGGTCGCCGTCGCCAGCTACAGTTGATTGGTAAAATGCTGCGTCAGCGTGAAGTCGATCCGATTCGCCAGGCGCTGGACAAGCTGAAAAACCGCCACAACCAACAGGTCGTGTTGTTTCACAAGCTTGAGCAATTGCGCGATCGTCTGATCGTCGAAGGTGATGATGCGATAGCGGAAGTGCTGAACCTGTGGCCAAACGCCGATCGCCAGCAGCTTCGCTCTCTGGTGCGTAATGCGAAGAAAGAGCAAGAAGGCAATAAACCGCCGAAATCCGCACGCCAGATTTTCCAGTATCTGCGTGAACTGGCAGAAAGCGAAGCGTAATTTCATGCGTTGAAAGAGCCGGATGGCACATCTGTTTTATCCGGCCCACAAGGTCGCAAAATCGTAGGCCCGGTAAGCATCAGCGCTACCGGGCTTTTTTTTACTCTTCCGCTTCTGCCTGTGCTTTCTTCGCCAGACCATCCAGCAGTTTTTGGTGAATGCCGCCAAACCCACCGTTGCTCATGACCAGAATATGATCGCCAGGCTGCGCGGTTTTCACCACCATGTCCGCCAGCAAATCAACATCGCCGCTCCAGTGAGCAGGCTGAACGCAGGCTTCGGCCACTTCCGCAACCTGCCACGGAATATGTGGCGGCTGGAGCAGGAACACTTCGTCTGCACGTCCTAACGACGGTGCCAGATCGTCTTTACACAGCCCCATCTTCATGGTGTTCGAGCGCGGTTCCAGTACGGCAATTATGCGCGCCGTGCCGCCCACTTTACCGCGCAGTGCGGCGAGCGTCGCCAGAATCGCCGTTGGGTGATGGGCGAAATCGTCATACACCGTCACACCGTTGGCTTCACCGCGCAGTTCAAGACGACGACGGGCGTTGATGAACGAGCCCAGCGCATTCGCCGCATCTGCTGGCAAAATACCCACGTGACGGGCTGCCGCAATCGCCATCAGGCCATTGTGCATGTTGTGTTCACCCACCAGGCCCCATTTCACAACGCCAGCTTTTTCACCGTCCAGCCACACTTCCCACTCGGAAGCGTCTGTCGTCAGTTTTTTCGCCTGCCAGTGGCCCTGTTCGCCAACCAGTTCCTGCTCGCTCCAGCACCCCATCGCCATCGTCTGTTTCAGATTGATGTCGTTTTCCGGGAAGATGATGCGTCCCTGACCCGGTACGATACGCACCAGATGGTGGAACTGTTTCTGAATCGCTTTCAGATCGTCAAAGATGTCCGCGTGATCAAACTCAAGGTTGTTGAGGATCAGCGTACGCGGGCAGTAATGCACAAATTTAGAACGTTTGTCGAAGAAGGCGCAGTCATACTCGTCCGCTTCGATCACGAAAAAGTCGCTTTCGCCCAGACGCGCAGAAACCTCAAAGTTCCCCGGCACGCCGCCAATCACAAAGCCCGGCTTATAGCCGCAGGCTTCGAGGATCCAGGTCGCCATGCCGGCGGTGGGGGGTTTCCCGTGCGCCCCCGCAACCGCCAGTACCCAGCGATCGCGCAGCACAAAGTCATGCAGCCACTGCGGGCCTGACATGAACGGAATGTTCTTCTCCAGTACCGCTTCCACACACGGGTTGCCACGGGTCATGGCATTGCCGATGATCACCAGATCCGGCTGTGGGTCGAGCTGGCTGACATCGTAGCCCTGAATCAGGGAGATGCCTTGTTTCTCAAGTAAGGTGCTCATCGGCGGATACACATTGGCGTCCGAACCCGTTACTTCATGACCGAGCGAGCGCGCCAGCATCGCCAGACCGCCCATGAAAGTGCCACAAATTCCCAAAATATGAATGCGCATACGTCACTATCCTTTTTTAATCTGGGGGCCATTTTACGCACATGTCTGGCAAGTGAGAAACGCATTTAAGGATATTCCGTAGTTTGCTGGCGCGATTCACCTGAGCGCGGCAACGGAAATATTTGTTAATATTATTGCGGTCGCTTTACTCCACATAAATTGCAGGGAAAGTGTTATGAAAACGTTAGGTGAATTTATTGTCGAAAAGCAGCACGAGTTTTCTCATGCTACCGGTGAGCTCACTGCTTTGTTGTCGGCAATAAAGCTGGGCGCCAAGATCATCCACCGCGATATCAATAAGGCCGGTCTGGTCGATATCCTGGGTGCCAGCGGTGCAGAGAACGTGCAGGGAGAGGTTCAGCAGAAACTCGATCTGTTCGCGAACGAAAAACTGAAAGCAGCACTGAAGGCTCGTGATATTGTCGCAGGCATCGCCTCCGAAGAAGAAGATGAAATCGTCGTCTTTGAAGGTTGTGAACACGCAAAATATGTTGTGCTAATGGATCCGCTGGATGGCTCTTCCAACATTGACGTGAACGTCTCTGTCGGCACGATTTTTTCCATTTATCGCCGCGTTACCCCCGTCGGCACACCGGTCACGGAAGAAGATTTCCTGCAGCCGGGCAACAAACAGGTTGCTGCGGGCTATGTCGTTTATGGCTCATCAACCATGCTGGTGTACACCACCGGTTGTGGCGTACATGCCTTCACTTACGATCCTTCTCTGGGCGTCTTCTGCCTCAGCCAGGAACGTATGCGCTTCCCGGCAAAAGGAAGCACCTACTCCATTAACGAAGGCAACTACATCAAATTCCCGAATGGCGTGAAGAAATACATTAAATTCTGCCAGGAAGAAGATAAGCCCACCCAGCGTCCGTACACCTCACGCTACATCGGCTCCCTGGTGGCGGATTTCCACCGTAACCTGCTGAAAGGCGGCATCTACCTGTACCCAAGCACCGCCAGCCACCCGCAAGGGAAACTGCGCCTGCTGTACGAATGCAACCCGATGGCTTTCCTGGCGGAACAGGCGGGTGGCAAGGCAAGCGATGGTAAAGAACGCATTCTGGATATCACCCCGGAAAGTCTGCACCAGCGCCGCTCATTCTTCGTCGGCAACGACCATATGGTTGAAGACGTAGAACGCTTTATCCGTGAGTTCCCGGACGCGTAATACGCTCGCTTTATCTGGCCTACAAACTGCACGAATGTAGGCCGGATAAGGCATTGTCACGTCGCCTCCGGCAAACATATTCGTTACGCCGTTTGTAATTTAAACGCCGACATCGCCTCCAGCAGCGCATGCGACTGCTCCTCCAGCGAGCGGGTGGCCGCCGAAGATTGCTGTACCAGCGCCGCATTCTGCTGCGCCGTTTCATCCATCTGACTCACCGCAATATTAACCTGTTCAATACCACGACTCTGCTCCTGGGATGCACTGGCGATTTCACGCATCAACCGGGTCATGCGCAGAACTTCCGTCGCAATCTCATCCATGGTTTCACCCGCTTGCTGCGCCAGTTCACTGCCTTCGCCCACGTGCGTGTGCGAGTCGCTGATTAATGTACGGATCTCTTTTGCCGCTTCGGCGCTACGGCTGGCCAGATTACGGACCTCTCCCGCCACGACCGCGAACCCTCTGCCCTGCTCACCCGCGCGAGCCGCCTCTACAGAAGCATTTAGCGCCAGAATATTGGTCTGAAAAGCAATACCATCGATGACGCTAAGGATGTCGGCGATACGGCTGGAGCTTCCTGAAATATCACGCATTTTCTCAATGACATAGCACACCATTTCGCTGCCACGGTCGGCGGTATCTGAGAC
The DNA here is from genome assembly GCF_945906775.1 of Citrobacter sp. Marseille-Q6884. Taxonomy (NCBI): domain Bacteria; kingdom Pseudomonadati; phylum Pseudomonadota; class Gammaproteobacteria; order Enterobacterales; family Enterobacteriaceae; genus Citrobacter; species Citrobacter sp. Marseille-Q6884. The sequence goes on along the minus strand of NZ_CAMDRE010000001.1, from coordinate 1,642,827 downwards.
CGATTTTGCCAGTTGGTGCGCCTGCTCTGCGTTTTCCGCATTCTGTTTAACCGTTGCCGTTAACTCTTCCATGCTGGCGGCGGTTTGCTCAAGCGAGGTCGCGGTTGATTCTGTGCGTTGCGCCAGATGCAGGTTACCCGCCGTCAGTTCACGACTGCCGACATCAATTTGCGAGCTGGCATCACGCACACGCATCACGGAATCGCCCAGCGCGTGGCGCATTTCGTCCATTGCCGTGTTAAGGCGATTAAATTCGGCGCTTGCCGGGGGGGCTGTAACAGGCGACAAATCCCCGGTTGCCAGACGTTCCAGTTGCTCTATGACGTTATCCAGCGGCTGCAGAAACTTATTTCGCAACATGAACCAAATAACCGCCAGCAACGCGATTGCCGCCAACATCGCAGCGCTCATAATGCCGTGATAAATCAATGAAGTAATCACACGAGTCGCGGCGTAAAGCCCCATTCCTCCGGTCACTAACAGAAGGAACGTCAGCAGAGACAATAACACCAACAAACTTGATCGAATTGAAAGGGATTTTGGCATCGTTATATTTCCGGTTGTAGGGATAAAACAGACCTGTACAGAACCTATCGACTACAACCGGAAAAAGTTTAGGTATTTAAATGTTTTCTGAAAAATCAGCCGGTTACTTTGGTGTTATGGCCGTGGTCACGCGGGTAACAGGCGAGCTCTGGCGATTCTCCCACAACACGGTAAGCCCCCGTTGTAAGGCAATAAAAATAAACAATAAAATGCCAATCGCGATTTTCGTCCACCAGGAACTTAATGTGCCGTCAAAATTAATATAGGTCTGGATCAGCCCCTGAATCGCCACGCCAAATAACGTTCCTAACACCGTACCGACCCCGCCGCTCAGCAAGGTACCGCCAATCACCACTGAGGCAATGGCATCAAGCTCGACACCCACGCCCGCCAGCGCATAACCGGCCTGGGTATAAATGGAAAAGACAATGCCAGCCAGCGTCGCCAGCCCGGTGGAGAGCATGTAGATACGGATTGTCGTGCTGCGGGTCGAGATCCCCATCAGATTAGCCGAGGTGGCATTGCCGCCAATGGCATAGACCTGATTGCCGAACCGTGTACGGTGCGCGAGGAAGATACCGATCACCACGACGCCCAGCATCAGTAGTCCCATTGCGCTCAGGCGGCCACCGCCGGGGATCTTCCACGCCAGGCTGGAGAGCGTATCGTAAACAGGATGGTTGATTGGGATCGACTCTTCCGACACCAGATAGCTGACGCCACGCAGAAAGAACATTCCCGCCAGCGTAATGATAAATGCCGGGATCTTCAGGGCATCGATCAGTAGCCCCATGAATGCCCCAAACGCACAGCCCATCACCAGAATCAGCGGAAACGCCACCAGTGGAGAGATTCCCCAGTAACCAATCGCCTTCGCCAGGAACACGCCGGTAAACGCGATCACTGAACCCACGGACAGATCGATCCCACCGGAGAGGATCACAAACGTCATACCAACGGCAATGATCCCTAAGAAGGCGTTATCGGTCAGGATATTGCAGATCACCCGCGTGGAGGCAAACGCCGGGAATTGCGTCAGGCAGTAGAGATAACCCAGCACAAAGACGCCGAGGGTGATCATCAGCGGTAAGTTACGTTTTATCATGACCACGCACTCCTTTTATCAGGCTGATAAAGCGTTGTGATTGCACGACCAGCACACACAACACCACAACGGCTTTCACCACCTGGTTCAGTTCCGGCTGGAAGCCCGACAGTAAAATCCCGGTGTTCATTCCCTGAATAATTAAGGCGCCTACCACCGACAGCAGCAGATTAAAACGCCCGCCCATCAACGAACCACCTCCGATGACCACCGCCAGGATGGCATCTAACTCCAGCCATAACCCGGCGTTATTGGCATCCGCGCCGCGAATATCCGCCGTGACGATAATACCGGCAATCGCCGCGCACAGTCCGCTCAGTACATAGGTCAGCATGACGATGATGCGGGTGTTTACCCCGGCGTTTTTCGCCGCACGGATATTGATCCCCACCGCCTCAATAAACATACCCAGCGCCGTTTTGCGGGTCAGCAGCCAGAATACGACCAGTGTAATCAGCGCGATAATCACCGGCGTGGGGAACAGTAAGAGCGATCCACTGCCGAACCACGACAGACTGGGCGAGTTAAAGGTGACGATCTGCCCGGAGGTGATCAATTGCGCCACACCGCGTCCGGCGACCATCAGGATAAGCGTGGCGACAAAGGGTTGGATCTTGAGGAGTGCCACCAGAATGCCGTTCCACAATCCCGCCAGGATCCCGGAACCTAACGCGGCAAGCAACACGACCGGTAAGCTGTGTCCGGCCACCGTCATCGCGGCAGTCGTCGCGCCGGCAATGGCCATCACCGCCCCAACAGAAAGATCAATACCGCCGGTGGCGATCACCAGCGTCATGCCAATCGCCAGCAGCGCCACGGGTGCGGCGCGGTTGAGAATATCAATCGGACTCCCGAACAGGCGACCATCCTGCAAAATCACCTGATAGAAGTGAGGCGCGACCAGACTGTCCACCAGCAACACCAGCAGCAACGCCACCAGTTGCGGCATTCCCTTTGGCCAGCGAAACCGCCGTTTTGGTGGATTGGATTGAGGGAGAGATTGGGGCATCACAATAGTCTCCTTAGGCCGCAATGGCATTCATAATTGCCGGTACGGACAGTTCAGCCAGTGGGATCTCAGCCACCTGTTTGCGATCGCGCATGATAATGACCCGATCGGCATACCCCACCAGCTCTTCCAGTTCAGACGAAATAACCAGCAGCGCCAGACCATCTGCGCACAGCGTTTCGATCAGGCGAATGATCTCCGCATGCGCCCCAACATCGATCCCGCGCGTCGGCTCATCAAGGATCAGGAATTGCGGTTTCGTCAGTAACCAGCGTGACAGCAACACTTTTTGCTGATTGCCGCCGGAGAGAAACTCGATAGGTTGTTCAGCATTGGGAGTGCGAATACCCAGTTGGCGGATAAAACGCTCAGCAATCTCATTTTGTTCTTTGCGCGGGATCGGCCGCAGCCAGCCGCGCTGCGCCTGCAGGGCCAGAATGATATTTTCCCGCACCGACGCGGCGGCAATAATGCCATCCGTTTTTCGATCTTCAGGACAGAAGCCGATCCCCAGGCACGATGCCTGATGCGGCGAGCGCAGGCTCTGCGGTTTGCCTTTGATCAGCGCGCTGCCGCTGTCGGCGGGTTTAATTCCAAAGATCACTTCCGCGGTTTCCGTTCGCCCCGATCCCAGCAGCCCCGCCAGGCCGACGATCTCACCGGGACGCACCTGCAGATCAAACGGCGCGATCGTGCCCTTCTTACCAAAATCGCTGAAGGCAGCCACCGGTTTATCACTCAGCAAAGTGCGGCCTGCGCGTTGTAACGCATGGGTGTCGAGTTCGCGTCCCAACATCATCTTCACCAGCTCGATCTGCGGGAGTTCCCGGGTTTCACGGCAGCCAACAAAGCTCCCGTTACGCAGGACGGTGATCCGATCGCTGACCTGGTAAACCTGATCGAGAAAGTGGGTGACGAAGATCAGACTGACGCCGCGATCGCGCAGATGACGCATCAGGCCGAACAACATATCAACTTCCTGGGTGTCCAGGCTGGCGGTGGGTTCATCGAGGATCAACACTTTCGCCGAGAGATCGATAGCCCGGCAGATAGCGACAATCTGCTGCATCGCCACAGAAAATCGGTTCAACGGTTCGCGAACATCCAGGGAAAACCCGTAAGACGCCATCAGCTCCGTGGCACGTTTTTCCATCTGTTTGCGTTGTAACAGCCCAAAGCGTCGCGGCTCGCGGCCAATAAACAGGTTATCCGCCACCGACATATTGGGCAGCAGATTCACTTCCTGATAAACGGTGCCAATGCCCAGTTGTTGCGCATGGGCGGTATTTTTAGGGGAGATCACCTGGCCTTCGAGCCAGATGGTGCCACGATCGGCATGATAAACGCCGGTCAGCGCTTTAATGAGAGTTGATTTTCCGGCGCCGTTTTCTCCCAGCAGCGCCATAATCTCGCCACGGCGTAAGCTGAAATCAACGTTATCCAGCGCTTTGACGCCGGGAAAGAATTTGCTTAATCCTTCAGTTCGGAGGATTTCCGGGTGTCGTTCGGTGGTCATGGTTCCTCCTGCGTCAAACTGCCGGATGGCGACGCTCGCGTCCAGTCCGGCCTACGATACGCTCACCTGTAGGCCGGATAAGCGCACAGCCATCCGGCATGGTTCCTCACCTGGCGACTTAGTAACCCATATTTTTCTTCTTCTCTAACTCTTCTTTTGCGGTATCAGGGAGGTAGAGGATAGATTTGGTGATGGTCAGCTTCTCAGGCATCGTGCCGTCTTTCTTGAATTTCTCCAGCGCGTCGAAAGCCGGTCCCGCCATGTTCGGCGTCAGCTCAACGCTGGCGTTCGCTTCACCGTCAATCATTGCTTTGTAGATATCCGGTACGCCGTCGATGGAGCCGGTCAGAATATCTTTACCCGGTTTCAGGCCCGCTTCTTTAATCGCCTGAATCGCACCGATCACCATGTCATCGTTGTGGGCGTAAACCATGCAGATGTTCTTGCCGTTGTTTTCCGCTTTAATAAAGCTCTCCATGACTTCTTTCCCTTTACTGCGGGTAAAGTCGCCGGACTGAGAGCGGATGATTTTGATGTTTGGCGCACTCTTAATGGCTTCGGCAAAGCCTTTCTTACGATCAATGGCCACGCTGGCACCCACCGTGCCTTGCAGCTCAACAACGTTACACGGCTTACCGTTCACCTCTTTGATCAGCCAGTCGCCAATCAACTTGCCTTCCAGAACGTTATCGGCGGTGACGGTGGTCATATAGAGAGATTTGTCTTTTACATCGATGGAACGATCGAGCAAGAAGACCGGAATTTCGGCATCTTTCGCTTCTTTCAACACCGGCTCCCAACCCGTTGCCACAACCGGCGCAATGAAAATCGCATCCACGCCCTGAGCCACGAATGAGCGTACTGCTTTAATCTGGTTTTCCTGTTTTTGCTGGCCGTCAGCGATTTTCAGCGTAATACCCCGCTTCTCAGCCTCGCTTTTCGCCACGTTGGTTTCTGCTGCGCGCCAGCCGGATTCAGAGCCAACCTGGGAAAATCCTACGGTTAAAGGGGCTGCCATCGCCATAGACGACATGGCTGCCGAAACTGCTGTGACTAACAGTAAGCGCTTCCACATAAGTGCATCCTCGTAGGGTGATTATTGTTGATTAATAAACCGTCGCGAAAAAACTATAGACAATTGGGTATGTAACGAATTGCGTTACATCACACTTCAAAAAAGTAAATAAAACGTTAATCACAACTTTGTAATCGCTTCCATCTCCCTATGAAAAATGCAGCTGAAGATATGGATTTTTCTGTCACGAAAGGGAGATAAAAAGGGGGAAATGTGTGGAATGAAAATCGAAAACAAGCGGAGACATTCAGCGCGAGTTGGCTATAATACCCGCCACTTGTTTGCCATAGCTTATTTAAAGGAAACAGACATGAGCTTACTCAACGTCCCTGCCGGTAAAGATCTGCCGGAAGATATCTACGTTGTAATCGAGATCCCTGCGAACGCAGATCCGATCAAATACGAAGTTGACAAAGAGAGCGGCGCCCTGTTCGTTGACCGCTTCATGTCCACTGCGATGTTCTATCCGTGCAACTACGGTTACATCAACCACACCCTGTCTCTGGATGGTGATCCGGTAGACGTTCTGGTCCCGACGCCGTACCCGCTGCAGCCGGGTTCAGTGATCCGCTGCCGTCCGGTTGGCGTGCTGAAAATGACCGACGAATCCGGTGAAGATGCGAAACTGGTTGCTGTTCCGCACACCAAACTGAGCAAAGAATACGATCACATCAAAGATGTGAACGACCTGCCAGAACTGCTGAAAGCGCAGATCACTCACTTCTTCGAGCATTACAAAGACCTCGAAGCGGGCAAATGGGTGAAAGTTGACGGTTGGGAAAACGCAGAAGCGGCTAAAGCTGAAATCGTTGCTTCCTTCGAGCGCGCGGCGAAGAAATAAGTTCGCACTCTCGCGTAAAACCCCGAACGCCAGCATCTGGTTAGTAGGGGTTTTTAACATCGGCTTCCGCTCTACTCTCTTTTCCTCTCTCTTTTCCTCCCGCTTTTCCCTGGTTCAACTGTTGTCTTTTTAACCTACCAGATTGGGTAGTCACATTTCGCTTATCTTATTTGCGAATGAGATTAGATCTCATTATCATTCGCAACACGTAAATAAATGTGAATAAAAGTCAATGAACCTCCACAATGTGATGTCCCTGAAACGCTATTCCCGCGCGGCATTTGCCACAGCGCTGTTATTTGCCTCCCTGACCAGCAACGCAGGCACGTTGCCCGAGACCGATTTTCTGACCCGCGACGTCGGTAACGGCGTGTATGAACTGGCGGTAGATCACCAACAAAATGCGCTTTTTGCCGCCTCTGCCCCGTCGTTTGATAAAGACAAAACCCGCGGGCTTGTCTACAAACTCGATCTGGAAAAGCTCACCACGACGGAAGTTATCGACACCAGCCGCCGCGCTTTTGCGACTGCGCTGGATGCAGAAAACCACGTTCTGTATATCGGCAATACGCTGGAAGGTTCTGTCACGCTCATTGATACGCGCAGCGGTAAAGAGCTGGCGATACTGCAGTTAAGCGAAGCCACAAAACCGGCGGACATCGTCCACACGCGGGAAATGGTGCTCGATAAGCAGCATCATCGCCTGTATGTTTCCGGTGTCGCGGAGAAAGGGATTGTCTGGGTGGTGGATACGCAAAAGCGTGAGAAAATCGCCACCCTTGAAAACATGGGAGAATACCCCACCGGAATGGCCCTTGATGCAGAAAAGGGGCGTTTGTATGTTGTGAATGGCAGAAATGAGCTTATTACGCTGGATACGACTCACCATAAGATTATTAGCCGTTTTTCCGTTGAGCCAACCAAAAAACATTTCTTCCTGAATATTGCTCTGGATAGCAAAAATAATCGCGCGTTTCTGACCGATCCTGATTTAGCAGACGTACTGGTTGTTGATATTAATACCGGTAAGGTTATTGCGCCAATTAAGGTCATCAATTCACTGGCAGTGATCTATAACGAAAAACGACAGGAAGTTTATATCACTCACCGCAATGCCAAACGGATCAGCATTGTGGACAGCAAGACCTATCAGGTGAAACAGAGCATCGAAACCCACGCTCTGCCGAACAGCCTCGCACTCTCAGCAGATGCGAATACCTTGTATGTCAGTATAAAACAGCCGGAGAAGATGATTGGCGTCAAACCGGACTACGTGCTGAAAATCGATCTGTCTCAATACTAATAAATAAAAAGATTCTTCCACCTTGCGGTTATTTTAGCTGCAGGGTGGCGCTGTTATTTTTTTACTCTTCAGGTGTCTTATATTATGAAAACGCGTCAACTTATTACGCTGACAGGGATCGTCGCATTCTCAGGCGGTGTTATTTTTCCCTCCCAGGCCGAAGAATTAACAGAAACCTCTCGCAACAGTGAAGATGAAATGGTGATCACGGCATCCGGTTTCTCGCAGCAAAAACGCGAAGCACCGGCCACTATTTCCGTTATCGACCGTAACACCCTGGATATTCAGCCGGATCGTAACGTCGGTGAAGCCATTAAAAATATTCCCGGCGTGTCGGTTTCCAACAGCAGCGGCATGAACGCGGGCAGCATCATGATCCGTGGGATGGACCCGTCTTACACCGCCTTCATGGTCAACAGCGTCAAACAAAATACCGGCGAATCTCGTCCGTATGGGCATGACATTGGTACCGAAGCCAACTTCTTACCACCGATGGAGGCCATTGAACGTATCGAAGTGATTCGCGGGCCGATGTCATCGCTGTATGGCTCAGACGCCATTGGCGGCGTGGTGAACGTCATCACCAAAAAACCCTATGGTAACAAGGACTGGACGGGGGCTATCGCCGCCAATACCTGGCTGCAAGAACATGAGTATTTAGGTAATACCAGCCAGATGAATCTGTTCACCATGGGACCGCTTATTCCTGATGTTCTGGGGCTGAGCGTTGCAGCAGACTGGCTCGACCGACGCGATGACGATCGCAATAATTACTTTGGTAAACACAACCGTAAGTCCGTCGATATGACGCTCGGTTTGGCCGCCAGCGAAAATAACCTTTTCGATCTCAACGTGGTTACCGGTGAGCAAGAGAAAAACCGGACCCAAAAACGCGGTGCGCCGTGGTCATGGCTGTTTGACCGTAACGCGGCCACCCTGACGCACACCGGCTGGTATGCGGACGATACCATCGCCACAACCAACTACATCAACTATGAAAAAGGCCGTTCGAAATACGTTTATGACGGACAGGCGCCGCAGTATGTGCAGATGGAAAACTACGTCGCTAACTCGCAGACCACGTTCACTCTCGACAACCATAAGCTGACCGTCGGCGCCAATTTTACGCGCGAAGAATTAAACGACCGCTTTGATGTAGCCAACAAAACGCTGCCGGGTTCAGATCCGGTGACCAAAATCAGCCGTAACGGTTGGGCGCTGTTTGTTGAAGATGGCTGGAGCATTGACGACTTCATCCTGACCACCTCAGCGCGTATGGATCAGGATGATAACTTTGGTACGCATATTACGCCCAAAATGTATGGCAACTGGGCATTCAGCGATGCCTGGGCGCTGAAAGGCGGCGTTTCTGCCGGGTATAAAAAACCGGAACTACGCGCCACATCCAGCGACTTCGTCACCCCATACGGCTCCACCGTGCCCTATCCCTTCCTGACGGTGGGCAATGACGACCTGAAACCGGAGAAAAGCGTGAACTCCGAACTGGGTCTCTACTGGACGGGCGACGTACTTTCACTGGATAGCACCGTCTTTTACACCCAGTTCAAAGATAAAATTGCTGAACAAACCATTTGTGAAACCACAGCGACTCATCAGTGCTCGGTCAACGGTTACAACGCCGACTCTGTGAGTAAATACTTCAACGTCAGCGAAGCGGATGTGTACGGTGTTGAGCTCAATGCCGACTGGCAGATTAGCGCCGACATTAAAGCCAACGCGAACTATACCTGGAACCACAGCGAGCAAAAAAGCGGTGTCAACAAAGGTTACGCGCTGAACGATTATCCGCGCCATATGGCCAACCTGTCGCTGAACTGGGCAGCAACACAAAGCCTTGATGTGTGGAGTACGCTGAACTATCGCAGCAGTAACCGCAACAGTGGCAATAACTATAAATATGATGACTACACGATGGTGGATGTCGGTGTGCGTTATAAGCTCAATAAACATACACAGCTGATGGCGGGTATCTATAACCTGCTGGATGAAGACCCGAAACTGACGACCGCGTGGAATGAATCCGCTCAGGTGGAAGGGCGTCGCTATAATCTCGGCGCGCGCGTGGAGTTTTAAATCCCGGATAAAACAACGCCACCCGAAGGTGGCGTGTTTATTTTCGTAGGCGATATATCAGTACTGGTCTCTGTCTAACCAGTTACCGCTTTCAATCAGCGTTAACCCATCGACCGGACGTTGGTACACATACATCCATGCACTTCCATACGGCGTCTGAATTAACTGGCGTGCATATTCTCCGCCGCGCGTACGCAGAGCGTCCAGCTCTGCCAGCGTGGCGTTATCAATACGATAAACTTCCCCGTGTACCGTTCCATTTCCCGGAACCGCGCCTGGATAGTGGCCCAGGCTATACAACTGGTAGTTCTCGATATTGAAATCACCCAGCAACTGGGCGTTGGTCATCCAGTGGCTGTTGCCCTGTTTGCGTCGTAAACTACCGTAGACAAATATTCGCATTGCTAAAACTCGAACTGATAGAGCAAATCAAGTGCCTGATCAACACCAGACACGGCTTCCAGATATAGCTTAGGCATCAGACGATAACGTAGCGTGAGTGTCGCTAAAGAGTCAAATATCCCCACACCATATTTCACCTGCAGACCTGGCAGTACATATCCACTGACCACCACCTGAGATGAGTCTCCCACCCCTTGTGTGTCCAGTGCCAGATTGCTTACGCCAAATGTCTCCCCGATTTTACCCACAACCTGACCACTTTGTGCAACCCCCAGACCAATAAGCATTGAGGTCATTGCCGCACTGTCGCTCTGTTCACTGTCCAGACCTTGTCCACGGAGCAGGTAGGAAAGCGCCATTTGCTGCGACATTGCCGGGTCGGAGAAGATCTCGGCTTTCGGTTCATCGGCAGAGCCTGTCACCCGCACACCAGCGATGACGTCGTCTTCCGTGGCATCCGGGTTACGAATCGCCTCGATATTGAGCAACGGCTGATCCGGCGGACCGGAGAACAGCAGCTCGCCCTTACGCACAATCAAATCCTGACCGTACGCATGGAAACGCCCTTCTGGAATATTGATCTGCCCGTTCAGCCCCAGCCCCTGCTTATCCTGCGCCACTTTCAGGTCACCCGTCAGGCGTGCTTTCAAACCAAAGGCGTTGATACGAACGTTATTTCCGACATGTACAGTCAGGTTGCTGTTGATGGGAATCCCGGCGCTCTGCGGCTTCTCTGGCTGCAGATTGTTATTCAGCATCACCATATCGCTGGAAACCCCCACCGCGCTTTCCGGCAGGTCGTGCACAACTATTCTCGCCCACGGCACATCTACGCTGCCGTCCAGCGTGAATAAACTTGGCGTGGCTTCAAAGACCACATCCGGCGAGACATCCAGACGCACCATCGGCGGTACGGTGATTCGCACCCGGCTGCCTTTGGCGGCGACGCGTGCGCGCCAGTTATCAATCTGACTCCAGTCGGCATCACCGCTCAGGTTAATTTGTCCCTGCTGCGTACGCACGACGCCTGCCAGCGTTGAACGCGTCCCCGTGAAGTTCACGGCCAGTTGGCTTGGCTGCATATCAAACGGCATAAAGTTGCCGTCAATATCCAGACCGCTCAGCTGTAGCTGACCCAGCAACTGCGGGCTTTGCACATCGCCGCCCAGACGCAGGTTTGCGTTTATCATCCCCGCCGCTTTTTCGCCGCGCGAGAAGATAGGGTTCACCATCGCCAGATTGAAGTTACGGATATTAACGTTGCCGCCAAGGTTACGTCGCCCTTGCGGGTCGGTAACCTGAACCTGCCCGTCGAACTGCCCGTTATTGGTCAGGCGAATCAGCCAGCCCAGCTCGGCGCGGTTATTGTGCAGATCCGCAGTCAGGTTCAGCGTGTCAAAGGCCACCGGCAGCGGCGCATCGTTAACGCTTTGCGTCACCTTCACATTGCGCCCACTCAACGTGACTTGCCCCTGCGGCAGTCCCTCTTTGGTGGTGTCCCAACTCACGTCGGCTTTACCACTGAACACACCGCTGGCCTGGGTGGTCTCCGGCATAAGCGGTTTCAGCATCGCCAGATCGAAGCGGTTCAGATTCACCACCGCGCGACCTTCCGCACCCGCATCAATGGTCTGCGGCACACACAGTTCTGCATTGGGGTTATTCCAGCAGTGCGGCCCAATACTGATTTTCTGTTCCTGATTGCGGTAATCCAGTGCAATCGGGCGATTCAGCGACCACGGTCCTACTGGCGTCTGGAAACGCGTGTTACTCAACGCCCCTTTCCAGCGTTCTTCTTTACGATCAAAGCTCCCTGCCAGATCCAGTTGCCCGGAAACCGGTTCGCCCTGGATGCGTAGCTGCAGCTCATGCTGCTTTTCGCTCCCTTTTGCATTCAGGGTCACCAGGTTGATATTCACGTCAGGTTGCACAATGCGCTCTACGCGCACATTGAGGCTACCGGCAATCTGCTCAGCGGATTTCACATCGCCTTCAACACGCACCTGAGCAACGGAGAGTTCCTGCCAGCGCAGGCCTCGGGCGGTGATATCCGCCAGCAGTTGTGGCGCGTCGACCGTACCGCGAACTTTGACCAGCCCCTTCGCCGTTCCCCCCAGCCCTGGCAGCGCGTTATCCAGATTTGGCGCATCCACCGTCGCATCCAGATTGAGATCTTTCACGCCCAATTCACCTTTCACTTCTGCGCTGTTGCGCCCCAGTTCCAGATGCAAGCCGGGAATCGTCCACTGCAGGTAGCTGTTCCCCTTCAGCGAGCCGTTTACATTGACCTTGTTCTGTTTGACGTTACCGGTCAGCTTCAGCTCCGGGATGTCCATCTGCCAGGTGCCGCCGTACAGGCTTCCGCGGGTTTTCACCAGACCGTTCAGTTTTGACGGCCAGTCCGGGATCGCTTTCGCGGTGTTAATGCCATCCAGCGTCAGTTCACCGCGCCAGCTAATCGCCTGCTGCCAGTCGAGTAAGGCTTTGAGCTCCGTTTTCCCTTCCAGCGCGGCAACGGTGAGTTTGTCGAGATTGATTTGCTGTTCGTTGCCTTTAGCGTCCAGCGTAATGGTTGCCGGAGGAATGTCCTGCCCTTTCACGGCGGTACGCATCGACAGCGTATAGTCCGTCATCTTCCCGGTCAGTTTGAGCTTGATATCATCTGCCTGGAACTGCTTTTCACCCGTAAACGGCCAGTAAACCTGCTTACTGACGATTTCCACATTCAGCGGCAATCCGGCTTCGGCCAGGCGCGTCTGTGCCCGCAGATCCATATCTACCGGACCGGAAAGATTCACGCCCACTTCCAGTTGCTCGCGCAGCGCGCCACCGACTTTCAGCTTAACCTTCTCACCTTTTAGCGGGTCGATGTTCAGTGTGCTGTTCAGCGTAATATCTACCGGCCAACTGTTGGTCAATTGCGCGGTTCCGCTGGCCTTCACGGCGCCCTGGCTGGAGTCTATATCCAGCGTATCGAGCTTCATGTTGCCATCGATACTGCTCACCTTCAGCAGCATGCTATGCACCGTTAAATCCGTATCACCGGTCACGCGCAACTGCTCGCCACGGAATTCTTCGATATTCAGATTCAGCGGCAAATGAACATCGGTCATTTCCGGCAGGACAGGTTTTGAGAACAGATCTTTCAGCGTTTCACCCAGCGGTTTTTCATCCGGCTGAGGATTCTGGATCTTCGGTTCAACCACCTCTTCCTGCGCAACATCGGCCACTTTTGGCAGTGCGATCAGCAGCCCCTGCAGTGACGTTGGCTTCAGGGTCAGCGTTTTTTCCTGCCAGTTCAGACCGGACGTAAAGTCCAGGATGGAAACCGTGGTGTCATCGATTTTGATATTGATATTGTTAAGCGCCACGCGGGAAAGCGTGATGGGGTAAGGCGTAGAAAGGTTAAGCGGGCCGCTCTCTTCTTCCTCAACCGGCGCAGAAGGCGGCATCTTTTTACTGTCGATCGCCACGTTGATATCTTTCAGTGCCAGATCGTTGACGCACAGGCTACTGTCCCACAGGCAGTTGAGGCCAACGGCCAGATGCACTTCACCGGCATTGACCGCCACGCCAGGCTGCTCATAGCGGATATTTTTCAGCGAGAGATCCCGCCAACCGCCGGTGACCTGGCCAATTTCCAGCCCCGGCACCCAGCGATTAGCCGCGTTGAACAGCAGATGCAGACCCGACGTGGTGCCAATCAGGAATGCGACGGTCCCTAACAGCAGCAGAATAAAAATCAGTACGCCGAGGCTTATCTTCTTCCATAAACTCATAATTCAGGCCCCAGACCGATGTAAAACTGTAAACCGTGTTCATCTTTGTCGCCGACAGGTACGGCAAAATCAAGCTTGATCGGCCCCACCGGCGACTGCCAACGCACGCCAACCCCGGCACCGGTTTTGAAATCGCTCTTGCGGATATCACTCACCGCTTCGCCACTGTCGACAAACATCGCTCCCCACCATTTCCCGGTCACGTTGTACTGATATTCCAGCGAACCGGTCGCCAGCTTTGAGGCCCCTTTCAGGTCGCCGTTGCTGTCTTCAGGTGAAATGGATTTGTATTTGTAGCCGCGAATACTGCGGTCGCCCCCGGCAAAGAAACGCAGATCCGGCGGCACTTTGTCGAAGTCCCCGGTTTCGATCCAGCCGAGGTTACCGCGCATCACAAAGCGATGACGATCGTACAATGTGCGGATCCAGACGTTCTGCGCCTGGAAGACGGAGAAATCGACATCGGAACCCCAGGCCGTATTGGAGTAATCGATGGAATAACGCTGGGAATCGCCCCAGACCGGCATCAGACCGCCACGCGAGCGCGTCCGGCTGATCATAACGCCAGGATAGAACAGTTGAGTGGTGTGGGTGACTTCACCCTGGGTAAAGTGATCGAGACTCCAGCGCAGGTTAATGGCACGCTGCCAACCGCTGGAGAGATCCCAGTAGCGGGAGACCGCAAGCGTGGTGGAGTCCTGCTCGGTATCGTTTAAATCCGTACGCTTAAAGCCCCCCTGCACCAGGTAGTACTGCTCCAGCGGGTTCTTTAACAACGGCATTTTATAACTGAAATCAAGAACCTGCTCTGGCGCGGAAACGCTGACGCTGGTTGCCAGGCTGTGCCCGTAGGAGTTCATCCACGGCTTTTTCCAGGTGGTCTTCAGGCGCGGCCCGACGTCAGTAGAATAGCCGACCCCGGTTTCAATGGTATTTTCAGTGCGTGGCGATACCACGCCTTTTAACGGCAGCACTTTGGTTTCGCGGGCTTTATCGAATTCCGGCGCCACTACCACGGAATTAAACCATCCGGTCGCAGAAAGACGACGGTTCAGTTCGGCCAGGTCTTTCGACTCGTACTCTTTACCCTCTTTGAATGGCACCAGATTCTGCAAATACTCATCGCGTATCTGCGAGCCTTCAAAGGTGACATGCCCAAAGCGATAGCGCTCTCCGCTGTTGTAATCGATATCCCAGAACGCCTGGCGGCGATCGAGTGCAATGCCGAGCTGGCTTTTATTAAACTCACTGTCGAAATAGCCTTTACGCAGCGCCACGCTGGTTAGCGACTTTTTGAAGTTGTCGTAATCGCCTTGATTCAGCACGGTGCCGATGGCCGGGCGCGTTTTCAGCAGGTCGAGATAATCTCTGTCAGTACGCGCTCCGCCGCGTAAAATCACGTCGGTTCCACCAATCAGTACCGGTTCGCCGGGCGTCACTTTGGCGATCAGCACCTGGCGTCCTTTCGCCGGCGGCGGACGCAATTCAAAATCAATGGTCGGCTCAAAATAGCCCAGCGCTTTTAATCCTTCGCGGATGGCATCATCGACGCGAGCGCGAAAACGCCGGTCAGGGGTGACTTCATCACTCTGAATCGTGGACAGCTGCGCACGGACGTTTTTCTCCAGCGGTCCCGATAATCCTTCGACCTGCAAGCGAACATTCGCGGCGACGGCGGAACCACTTAAGCACAGTAAACCCACCCAACATAACTGACGGATATGTGGCACATTTTCTCCTGAATATCCTTTTTTCCCGCCCCTGGAAAAAAACTATGCCGTTCCTCGGCTTAACAAAAAATCAACAATAAGAGTTGAAAAACAGACGACAACCCAAATATTTCTTATGTTTAACTCTAGACGTATTCACACCGTTTATTGTGGGCAAAGACGCGTCTTGTTACAACCCTAACCCAAATGACTGATTTCGGGAGAACGGCCATGAGTTTATTTGATAAAAAGCATCTTGTGACGCAAGCAGATGCTCTACCAGGACGCAATACCCCGATGCCAGTGGCAACGCTGCATGCGGTGAACCAACATTCAATGACCAACGTACCCGACGGTATGGAGATTGCGCTTTTCGCCATGGGCTGTTTCTGGGGCGTTGAGCGTTTATTCTGGTCACTCCCCGGCGTGTACAGTACCGCAGCAGGCTATTCCGGCGGCTACACCCCGAACCCAACCTATCGGGAAGTGTGCTCCGGCGAAACGGGCCATGCCGAAGCCGTGCGTATTGTTTATGACCCGAATGTTATCAGCTACGAACAGCTGCTGCAGGTGTTCTGGGAAAATCACGACCCGGCGCAAGGCATGCGTCAGGGTAATGACAACGGCACGCAGTATCGTTCCGCCATTTATCCGTTAACCCCGGAGCAAAGCGCGGCCGCCCAGGCCAGCCTTGCACGTTTTCAGGCAGCGATGACGGCCGCAGGCGACGATCGCCCGATTACGACGGAAATCAAAACGGCCACCCCGTTTTACTATGCCGAGGACGATCATCAGCAATATTTACATAAAAACCCCTATGGATATTGTGGCATTGGCGGCATCGGGGTTTGTCTGCCGCCGCAAGGATAAATATCAACCTCTGGCGACTTTACAGTCGCTTACGCTATACTAGCTTCTGAATTTACCGGCTTACTTCCACGAGCCGGTTTTCAATGTGTATTTCACACGGATTTATCAACTTCTCCCTTCCGAGGATCTGGCGTAATGCCGGATAAGATATGTTAAACAGTATTTTAATCATTCTCTGCCTGATCGCCGTGAGTGCGTTTTTCTCGATATCCGAGATCTCGCTTGCTGCCTCACGCAAAATTAAACTTAAGCTGCTTGCCGATGAAGGTAACGTTAACGCACTACGCGTGATGAAGATGCAGGAAAACCCCGGCATGTTCTTTACCGTTGTGCAAATTGGCCTTAACGCTGTCGCTATTCTCGGCGGTATCGTCGGTGACGCGGCATTTTCTCCGGCTTTTTATAGCTTATTCTCGAAATACTTCTCCCCAGAGCTATCTGAACAGCTAAGCTTTATTCTCTCGTTCTCACTGGTAACTGGCCTGTTCATCCTGTTCGCGGATTTAACTCCGAAACGCATCGGTATGATTGCGCCAGAAGCTGTGGCTTTGCGTATCATCAACCCGATGCGCTTCTGCCTGTTCGTGTTCCGCCCTCTGGTGTGGTTCTTTAACGGCCTGGCAAACAACATTTTCCGCCTGTTCAAGATCCCGATGGTGCGTAAAGATGACATCACTTCAGACGATATCTACGCCGTAGTAGAAGCTGGCGCACTGGCAGGTGTCTTGCGTAAGCAGGAACATGAGCTTATTGAAAATGTGTTCGAACTGGAATCCCGTACCGTGCCGTCATCGATGACATCACGCGAGAACGTCATCTGGTTTGATCTTCATGAAGATGAGCAAAGCCTGAAGAACAAAGTGGCTGAACATCCGCATTCAAAGTTTTTGGTGTGTAACGAAGATATCGATCACATCATCGGCTATGTGGATTCCAAAGATCTGCTTAACCGCGTTCTGGCGAATCAAAGTATGGCGTTGAACAGCGGCGTGCAGATTCGCAATACGCTTATTGTCCCGGATACCCTGACCCTTTCTGAAGCGCTGGAAAGCTTCAAAACCGCAGGCGAAGACTTTGCCGTGATCATGAACGAGTACGCGCTGGTGGTGGGGATTATTACGCTTAACGACGTGATGACCACGCTGATGGGTGATTTAGTTGGCCAGGGTCTGGAAGAGCAGATTGTGGCGCGTGATGAGAACTCCTGGCTGATTGACGGCGGTACGCCAATTGATGACGTCATGCGTGTGCTGGATATCGACGAGTTTCCGCAGTCTGGCAACTATGAAACCATCGGTGGTTTTATGATGTTTATGCTGCGTAAAATCCCGAAACGCACCGACTCGGTGAAGTTCTCAGGCTATAAATTTGAAGTGGTGGATATCGATAACTACAAGATCGATCAGCTACTGGTGACGCGCCTGGACAGCAAACCTGGCGTTCTGGTCCCGAAACTGCCGGATGCCAAAGAAGAGGTCAAGGCGTAACCGCACCTGACAGAAACATCAACGGCTCCTGTAATAAGGAGCCGTTCTTTTAACTACTTAACTACTGCATAGCACTTTGATCAAGCCATCTCAGTTTGCAGACGCAAGACCTGACGGTTAACTTCGGACATAACAGAAAAATGCAGTTTGTCCTTCACTTTTGGGATAAGAATCTTACCCTTATCAAATTCAAAAGCGCCTACGTCCTTGATATATAACCGTCCACGAAACAGGATCTTCACGTACTTCGCCACCTGCAGCGGGTTGTATCGTTGGAAAATTTTCATTGTTGTCTCCTGCTGAGCATTACGCCTATGCGGTACCACAATCGGTCCGACAATCCTCAGGCGCAAATTTTAATGCCCTATGACTATAGACTATCTCGTTGATGTTTCCAGCGTGTATAAGTTTATTTACCTTCAAGTTACATTTATTCAGAATTATCTTTTCAACGCTTCGCTGTCTTCAGTATAAGTCTTCATTTTTCGCAGGATTTGTGCGCCCGTCCGCAAACTGGCATCGCGATTGCGGGAAAAAGCATCATTCGCACATATGATTAAATTCCAGACCCAAGTGGTCGGATCACCTGCACAATAAAGAAAGAAGGAAATACCATGACCCTACGAAAACTGCTGGCGCTGACGTGCCTGCTGCTGCCGATGATTGCCTCCGCACATAAGTTTGAGACTAACCAGCGCGTACCGCCGGTGGGGATCGCCGATCGCGGCGAACTGATTCTCGATAACGATAAGTTTAGCTACAAAAGCTGGAATAGCGCGCAGTTGCCAGGGAAAGTACGCATTGTGCAACACATTGCCGGACGCACCTCCGCCAAGGAGAAAAATGCGACGCTGATTGAGGCCATCAAAGCGGCAAATCTGCCACACGATCAATACCAGACCACCACCATCGTCAACACGGATGATGCCATTCCGGGTTCAGGTATGTTCGTACGCAGCAGCCTGGAGAGTAATAAGAAGCTCTACCCCTGGTCACAATTTATTGTCGATAGTGACGGCATCGCGCGTAAAACGTGGCAACTGGACGAAGAGAGTTCAGCAATCGTCGTTCTTGATAAAGAAGGGCGTATCCAGTGGGCAAAAGATGGTGCTTTAACTCAGGAAGAGGTGCAGCAGGTTATCGCCCTGCTGCATAAATTGCTCAGTAAATAGAGACCCGGAAGCCGGGGTTGAGGAACGATTCACGCGGGGTGTAATCCAGGGATTTTCCCTGCCAGTCGTGAACGTGTGCTCCGGCTGCTGCGGCAACGGCGTGGCCTGCAGCGGTGTCCCAAACGTTGGTGGGTCCAAAACGCGGGTACAGTTGCGCCTGCCCTTCCGCAACCAGGCAGAACTTCAGCGACGAGCCAATCGACGTGGTCTGGTGTTCGCCCAACTGCTGCAGATACTCTTTTAGCTCATTGTCAGCGTGCGAGCGGCTAATCACCACCAGCGGAGGGCGAGCGTCGCGCACCTGAATTTGTTTGCGCACACCGCACTCTTCTTTCCACGCTTTGCCTTCCGCCGCGCTGTACATCACCTTCATCACCGGCGCATAAACCACGCCCAGCACCGGCTTTCCTTTTTCGATCAGCGCAATATTCACGGTGAATTCACCGTTACGTTTGATGAATTCTTTGGTGCCGTCCAGCGGGTCTACCAGCCAGTAGCGCTGCCAGTGCTGGCGCACATCCCAGCCCGGAGGCGCCTCTTCTGATAACACTGGAATATCGGGCGTCAGTGCCTGTAATCCTTCGAGGATCACCGTGTGTGCGGCAATATCCGCCGCCGTGACCGGAGAATCGTCCTGCTTGCTGGCAATCTCCATCGGTTTGATTCCATCGTAGACCTGCATAATGGCATCGCCCGCGTTCCGTGCAAGCTGGCATACATGTTCTAGCATTCTCCACCTCGTTTATGGCAGTGGTGTTAACTCGTTGTTTTACTTATACCCGATCGTCAAGGGATCCGCCAACTGTGATAGCGCCTGCGGTTTTAAACGCTATATTCATGTCATGATTCACAATTCTGTAAGCAAGAAGATTTATATACATTTTCTTTTGTGGTCTGGTTCTAAAAAGGATGCCCCTGATGATTAAGTTTAGTGCAACGCTTCTGGCCACGCTGATTGCCGCCAGCGTGAATGCCGCGACCGTCGATCTGCGTATAATGGAAACCACTGATTTGCATAGCAATATGATGGATTTCGATTATTACAAAGATACACCGACTGAAAAATTCGGTCTGGTACGTACGGCGAGTTTAATTAACGCCGCCAGAAGTGAAGTCAAAAACAGCGTACTGGTCGATAACGGCGATCTGATTCAGGGCAGCCCGCTCGGGGATTACATGGCAGCCAAAGGCCTTAAGGCTGGCGAAACTCACCCGGTGTATAAAGCGCTCAATACGCTGGATTACGCAGTGGGCAACCTCGGCAACCATGAATTCAACTATGGTCTGGAGTATCTGCAGAACGCGCTCGCTGGCGCAAAATTCCCCTACGTTAACGCCAATATCATCGACGTTAAGACCCAAAAACCGCTGTTTACGCCTTACTTGATTAAAGAGACTGACGTTGTCGATAAAGAAGGTCACAAACAGACGTTGAAGATTGGCTATATCGGCTTTGTTCCGCCGCAGATCATGACCTGGGATAAGGCCAATCTCAGCGGCAAAGTCACGGTGAATGACATTACCGAAACCGCACGGAAATATGTCCCGGAGATGCGTGAAAAAGGCGCCGATATTGTGGTCGTGGTCGCCCACTCCGGTCTGTCTGCCGACCCATACCAGGCGATGGCAGAAAATTCCGTTTATTACCTCAGCGAAGTTCCCGGCGTTGACGCGATTATGTTTGGTCATGCTCATGCTGTCTTCCCGGGTAAAGACTTTGCCAGTATCAAAGGCGCAGACATTGCTAAGGGTACGCTGAATGGTATTCCTGCCGTCATGCCGGGCATGTGGGGCGATCATCTCGGCGTGGTGGATCTGGTGCTGAATAACGACAGCGGCAAATGGCAGGTCACGCAGGCAAAAGCCGAAGCACGCCCGATTTATGACGCTGCGACTAAAAAATCACTGGCTGCTGAGGATCGTAAGATTGTGGAGATCCTGAAAGCCGATCACGATGCCACGCGCGAGTTTGTCAGCAAGCCCATTGGTAAATCAGCCGACAACATGTACAGCTATCTGGCGCTGGTTCAGGACGACCCAACCGTGCAGGTGGTGAATAACGCGCAGAAAGCGTATGTGGAACACTTTATTCAGGGCGATCCAGACCTGGCAAAACTGCCGGTGCTTTCCGCCGCCGCGCCGTTTAAGGTTGGCGGACGCAAGAACGATCCGGCAAGTTTTGTTGAAGTCGAAAAAGGCCAGTTAACCTTCCGCAATGCCGCCGATTTGTACCTCTACCCCAATACGCTGGTGGTGGTGAAAGCGAGCGGTAAAGAGGTTAAAGAGTGGCTGGAATGTTCCGCCGGGCAGTTTAATCAGGTTGATATTCACAGCAGCAAACCGCAGTCGTTAATTAACTGGGACGGTTTCCGTACCTATAACTTCGACGTGATTGATGGCGTGGATTACCAGATTGATGTTTCGCAGCCAGCCCGCTACGACGGCGAGTGCCAGACGGTAAACGCCAACGCAGAGCGTATTAAAAATCTGACCTTTAACGGTAAACCTATCGATCCTGACGCGACCTTCCTGGTCGCAACCAACAACTACCGTGCCTACGGTGGTAAGTTTGCGGGCACCGGCGACAGCCACATCGCCTTTGCCTCGCCGGATGAAAACCGCTCAGTGCTGGCGGCATGGATAGGCTCCCAGACGAAGAGCGCAGGCGAAATTCACCCGGCGGCGGATAATAACTGGCGTCTGGCGCCGATTCACAGCGATACGAAGCTGGATATCCGCTTTGAAACCTCACCCTCTGAGAAGGCTGCCGCGTTTATTCAGCAGAAGAAACAGTATCCGATGAACAAGGTCGCGACCGATGATATCGGCTTTGCGATTTATCAGTTGGATTTGAGCAAGTAACGCCCTGTGCCGGATGACGACGCGCAGCGTCTTATCCGGCACTCTCAGGCTGCACGTTCTTCCCGTTGTGCCATCACCTGCGGCAAATTCAGCTCGATCCAGTCTGCCAGCGCGGCGACTTTCTCGCTGACCTGCTCACCTAACGGCGTCAGGCTGTACTCTACGTGCGGCGGTACGACCGGATATGACACCCGGTTGATAAACCCGTCCTGCTCCAGCGCCTGTAAGGATTGCGCCAGCATCTTTTCACTGACTCCCCCCATCTTGCGGCGTAAATCGCTGAACCGGTGCGTCCCGTCGCGCAGCGCCACCAGAATCAACACGCCCCAACGGCTGGTGACGTGCTTTAACACCTCGCGTGAGGGACACTGCTCGGCAAATAAATTGCCCTCGCGTAACTGTTCAGAAAGCGTCGATGCGGTCATTTAATACTTACCTTTTTGTATGTACTTACTAAAAGTAAGTTTAGGTGTTAGCTTAACGAAACACAAGACAAACACCAAGGAGTTCTCCATGATTGCCATTACCGGTGCCACTGGCCAACTCGGCCAACACGTCATTGAAACCCTGTTGCACACCGTTCCTGCCAGCCAGATTGTGGCGATTGTGCGTAACCCAGGCAAAGCAACAGCGCTCAGTCAGCAGGGCATTACCGTTCGTCAGGCGGATTACACTGATGAAGCCGCCTTCACGCACGCATTGCAGGGGATCGACAAACTGCTGCTGATCTCCTCCAGCGAAGTCGGGCAACGTACCCCGCAGCATCGCAACGTGATTAACGCGGCGAAGGCAGCCAACGTGAAATTTATTGCTTACACCAGCCTGCTGCATGCCGACCGCTCCCCGCTGGGGTTGCATGTCGAGCACGTTGAAACTGAAAAACTGCTCGCCGACTCAGGGCTCCCCTATGCACTGCTGCGCAACGGCTGGTATACCGAAAACTATCTGGCCAGCGCACCTGCCGCACTGGAGCACGGCGTCTTTATCGGCGCTGCCGGTGCGGGAAAAATCGCCTCAGCGACCCGTGCCGATTATGCTGCCGCTGCCGCACGCGTCATCAGCGAAGAAGGCCACGCCGGGAAAATCTACGAACTGGCGGGTGACGAAGGCTGGACATTAAGCCAACTGGCTGCCGAACTGACAAAACAGAGTGGCAAAGAGGTGGTGTATCAAAACCTGAGCGAAGCAGATTTTGCCGCAGCCCTGAAAGGTTTTGGTCTGCCTGATGGGCTGGCGGATATGCTGGCTGATTCCGATATCGGCGCCTCAAAAGGGGGGTTGTTCGACGACAGCCAAACGCTGAGCAAACTGATCGGTCGCCCGACAACCTCACTGGCAGACAGCGTCAACGCGATCGTCTAAGTGTTAAAAATCGGTTAATTGTGGTGGCATCCCCGCGCATCCTCTCTGATAATGAAAGACGATGCGTGGGGAGAGACAACGTGCAAGGTGTACCTGAACAGTTCATTGATGATAAAGACAGTGCCCGCTTTCGCCACCTGGCGCAGGTGCCCGGCGTTGAGCTTTATCATGCGCATATCTCACGTTACGCCTTTGAGCCTCACACGCACGAAGCCTTTGGTATCGGCGCGATTGAAGCTGGTGCCGAACGCTTTCGCTACCGCGGTACGCAGTACGTGGCCCCGGCCCACTCCGTCGTCACCATGAATCCCGATGAGCTGCATACCGGCGAAGCGGAAACCGCCGACGGCTGGCGCTACCGGATGATCTACCTTGAACCCGACCTTCTGGAAGAGGTTACCGGGATCCGCCACTGGTGGTTTCATGATGTCACCCGCCACGACCCGCAGCGTTCACGCCAGATCTGTTCGTTGATCCATGGTCTGTGGAATGCCGAAGATCCCCTGGCACAAAAAGGCTTATTGCTCGATCTGATCGACACATTCCAGCCGCTGGCTCGCCATGCGCCCGTATCGCCAGAAGGCGCGCACCGCTTTACACGAGTGCGTGAATATCTGCACGACAACTATATGCACCCGGTGACGCTCGATGAGTTGGCCCGCGTTGCGTCGCTGAGTCCCTGGCATTTTCAGCGCCAGTTCAAATCGCATTTTCATGTCACGCCGCACCAGATGCTGATGGCCATCCGCCTGTGGCGCGCCAAAGGCTTCCTCACTCACGGTATGGCCGCCGCAGACGTTGCCGCGGCAACGGGCCTCACCGATCAGTCACACCTTACCCGCGCATTTACTCATCGCTACGGCATTACCCCCGTGCGCTATCAAAAACAGGTTTTTCCGCGCTAATGCGCAATCTCATACAATACGCCGCCTTTTTCCCTGCCTACACTCTTCGCTATGTAAAACGATGTGGGTGTCAAAAATGATTAGCGGTGTGTTGTATGCCCTGCTGGCTGGGCTGATGTGGGGATTGATTTTTGTCGGGCCGCTGATCGTGCCAGAATACCCGGCGGTATTGCAGTCGATGGGACGCTACCTGGCACTGGGTCTGATCGCCCTGCCAATCGCCTGGCTGGGTCGTGCGCGTCTGCGTCAGTTGACGCGTAAAGACTGGTTCACTGCGCTGGCGCTGACAATGATGGGCAACCTGATTTATTACGTTTGCCTGGCGAGTGCCATCCAGCGCACCGGCGCCCCTGTCTCAACGATGATCATCGGGACATTACCGGTGGTGATCCCGGTCTTCGCCAACCTGCTGTATAGCCAGCGTGACGGCAAATTATCGTGGTGGCGCTTAGCCCCTGCGCTGGTACTGATCGGCATTGGACTGCTGTGCGTCAATATTTCCGAGCTGAATCAAGGGTTACCCGACTTTAGCGGTTGGCGCTACGGTTCAGGTATTGCGCTGGCGCTGATTTCAGTGGTGTGCTGGGCATGGTATGCGCTGCGTAACGCCCGCTGGCTGCGTGAGAATCCCGATAAACATCCGATGATGTGGGCAACGGCACAGGCGCTGGTGACGCTTCCCGTTTCTCTGCTGGGTTACGTTGCGGCCTGCCTGTGGCTGAACGGGCAAACTCCGGATTTCGCCCTCCCGTTTGGTCCGCGCCCGGTTGTGTTTATTAGCCTGATGATTGCCATCGCGGTATTGTGCTCGTGGGTAGGCGCATTGTGCTGGAATATTGCCAGCCAGAAGTTACCGACGGTGATCCTCGGGCCACTGATTGTGTTTGAAACGCTGGCGGGCCTGCTGTACACCTTTATGCTGCGCCAGGAGATGCCACCGATGCTGACCCTGAGTGGCATCGCTCTGCTGGTTGTCGGCGTGGTAGTCGCGGTCAGGGCGAAGCCGGAAAAACCGCGCGTCGTCGCCGTTTCGCCATCCTAATATTGCTGGGTGACGCCGGGTTTATCCGGCCTACTGGATGACGTCTTGTAGGCCGGAACGGGCGTTTACGCCACCATTCGGCGCGCGACGTTAAACACCGCCACGGTCTGGTTCAGCCGCGCGGCCTGCTCTTCAAGCGCGGCGGCGGCAGACGCAGATTCTTCCACCAGCGAGGCATTTTGCTGCGTGACGCGATCCATTTCAGCCACCGCCTGACCGACCTGCTCAATGCCCCGACTTTGCTCATCAGACGCCGACGCGATTTCGCCCATAATATCGGTCACTCGGGTAACGGCACTGACGATTTCCGACATCGTTTCACCGGCTTCATGCACCAACGTAGCACCAGCATTGACCCGGTGACCGGAATCATCAATCAACGCCTTAATCTCTTTCGCCGCCTGGGCGCTACGCTGTGCCAGCGTACGCACTTCACCGGCAACAACCGCAAACCCACGCCCCTGTTCGCCGGCTCGCGCCGCTTCTACCGCGGCGTTCAGCGCCAGAATATTGGTCTGGAAGGCAATGCCGTCGATAACGTTGGTAATTTGCGCAATTTTGCTGGAACTGGTGGCGATTTCATCCATAGTACGCACCACACTATCAACGACTGCACCGCCTTTTTTCGCCGTTTGCGAGGCGTTTTTTGCCAAACTGGTCGCCTGCCGCGCATTCTCCGCATTCTGCTTCACGGTCGCGGTGAGCTGCTCCATACTGGCGGCGGTCTCTTCCAGCGAGGCGGCCTGCTGTTCAGTACGCGATGAGAGATCGTTACTGCCTGCAGCAATTTCCCCTGCGCCGGTGTAGATGGTATCTGCGCCATCACGTACCACGCTCACCGTGTTCGCCAGTGCCTGCTGCATGTCGCGGACATTACGCGCCAGCAGCGCCATTTCATTGCTGCCCTCCGCGTTGATGCGGTGGGTCAAATCACCGGCCGCGATGTGACGAATATGCGTCATCACGTCATGGAGTGGCTTCAGCAATACGCGCTGCACGGCTATCCAACTGGCGATGATGAGGGTTACCACCGCCAGCATCACCGCAGACAACAACCAGATGATCTTCTGATAGTCATGCTCGTTATCCTGCACGCCCGCACTGGCCAGTGCAGATTGCGCAGCTCGCCATTCCTGATAAACATCCTGCATCGCCGTCTGCTTTTGCTCGGCATTCTGTTTGAACATCTCCTCCAGCTTGCCTTGCGCCAGTAACGCATTCATTTTTGCGAGCGTCGTCGAGTAGATGCCATACTGCTCTTCAAGCCGATCCGCCAGATGTTCATCCAGACCCGGCGTTTCCGGCAGTGCGTAGTATGTATCGTAATGCACTTTTGCCTCGGCCAGCAGGCGGTTAGCCGTGCTTACCAGTTCTTTCAACTGACCCCCGTTAATGTCACTCGCCATTGTCCCCTGCAAGCGCAGCATTCCCCGGTTGAGAGTGACGCGAGCCTGGTTCAGGCTAATCCACGCATCGGTAAACTCAGCCACGTTCTGGCTGGAAAGCTGAGACACGGTAAAGTTTTGCTTATCGTTATTGAGCGCGCCAATAAAGACGCCCGCAGAGATAAACTGCATTGCGCCCAGGGCGAGTAACACGGTGATAAGTAAGGTTATCACTTTGATTCGTTTGAACATCTGTTGCCTTTTTATTATGCAGGTATTGTCTGAGGTCTAACTATCGGCAGCATCGTCCGCTTATTTAACCTTGTGAAGCGGCTTTCTACGCCGTTTTCCCGCTTTTCAATAAGATTCAGCACGTTAAAGAGAGAAGAATTTTTCGTGACAACCATCACAAAATCCCCCACCCCGAAAGGGTTATATCCTTCGCCATAAGTTGCATTTAAAATACATCTTATATTATTGAGAATGAGGTAACGGCTATGTCTTATCGCGATCAACCTTTAGGTGAACTGGCGCTCTCTATTCCTCGCGCTTCCGCATTGTTTCGTAAGTACGATATGGATTACTGCTGCGGCGGTAAGCAAACCCTGGCGCGCGCTGCTGCACGTAAAGAGCTGGATGTTGATGCGATCGAAGCAGAGCTGGCAAAACTGGCGGAACAACCGCTTGAAAAAGACTGGCGTAGCGTAGCGTTGGCAGAAATTATCGATCATATCATCGTGCGTTTTCATGACCGCC
This sequence comes from Citrobacter sp. Marseille-Q6884, assembly GCF_945906775.1. Taxonomy (NCBI): domain Bacteria; kingdom Pseudomonadati; phylum Pseudomonadota; class Gammaproteobacteria; order Enterobacterales; family Enterobacteriaceae; genus Citrobacter; species Citrobacter sp. Marseille-Q6884. The sequence continues at coordinate 1,615,607 of NZ_CAMDRE010000001.1, read as the reverse complement.
ACCGCGAGCAATTGCCGGAACTGATCCTGCAAGCCACCAAAGTTGAACGCGTTCACGCTGACAAGCCGAATGTACCGCGTGGCCTGGCGAAAAACCTGACCATGCTGCATGAAGAGCTGTCCAGCCACATGATGAAAGAAGAACAGATCCTGTTCCCGATGATTAAACAAGGAATGGGCAGCCAGGCGATGGGGCCAATCAGCGTGATGGAAAGCGAGCATGACGATGCGGGTGAGCTGGTCGAAGTGATCAAGCACATCACCCACAATGTCACGCCGCCGCCAGAAGCCTGCACCACCTGGAAAGCCATGTATAACGGCATTAACGAGATGATCGATGACCTGATGGAACACATCAGTCTGGAAAACAATGTGCTGTTCCCGCGAGCACTCGCTGGGGAATAAAAAAAGGCGCCCGAGAGCGCCTTGATGAAATACGAGAGCCGCATTGCGGCTCTTTTTTATTAGCGTACGCCAGCCATGCGTTTCTTACCGATAAACAGCCAGCCCAGTCCCAGAGCGATGAACCACAGCGGCGTCACGATCAGCGCCTGACGGGTATCCTCTTCCAGCGTCAGCAGTACCAGTACGAAGACGAAAAACGCCATACACACCCAGCACATCAGTTTGCCTAACGGCATCTTGTAGATCGATTTCTCATGCAGATGCGGACGCTGTTTGCGGTACACCAGGTACGAGCAAAGAATAATGGTCCAGACAAACATAAACAGAATCGCAGATACGGTGGTGATCATGGTGAATGCGCCAATCACACTCGGGTTAACGTACAGCATCACCACGCCGCCCAGCAGGCAGATACAGGAGAACGTTAAGCCTTTCGCCGGAACTGCGCGTTTAGACAGCTTCGCGAACGCTTTAGGCGCGACACCTTCCTGCGCCAGACCAAACAGCATACGGCTGGTAGAGAACACGCCGCTGTTCGCAGAAGAGGCCGCAGAGGTCAGCACCACAAAGTTAATCAGGCTCGCCGCCGCCGGCAGACCGACCAGGACAAACAGTTCAACGAAAGGACTCTTACTCGGCACAACCGAACTCCACGGTGTGACCGACATAATCACGATCAGCGCGAAAACGTAGAACATGATGATACGAATTGGAATCGAGTTAATGGCACGCGGCAGCGATTTTTCCGGGTCTTTGGTTTCAGCCGCCGTGGTCCCGACCAGTTCGATACCTACAAACGCGAAGACCGCTATCTGGAAGCCCGCAAAGAAGCCGCTCAGGCCTTTCGGGAACCAACCACCGTCATTCCACAGATGCGTAAATGACGCTTGCACGCCGGTTGGCGACTGGAATTGCGTCAGGACCATCACCAGGCCGACAACAATCAAGCCGACAATGGCGACAATTTTGATCATGGCAAACCAGAACTCCATCTCACCGAACATCTTAACGGTGGCGAGGTTGAGGCTCAGCAGCAGAATGATCACCGCCAGTGAAGCGACCCAATCCGAGAGACCGGGGAACCAGAATTGCGCATAAGCCGTAATGGCGACAACGTCCGCCATCCCGGTCACGACCCAGCAGAACCAGTAAGTCCAGCCAGTAAAATACCCGGCCCACGGCCCGAGCAGGTCAGAGGCGAAATCACTAAAGGATTTGTACTCAAGATTCGAGAGCAGCAATTCTCCCATTGCCCGCATCACGAAAAACAGCATAAAACCGATGATCATATAAACAAAGATGATCGACGGTCCGGCGAGACTGATGGTTTTCCCGGAGCCCATAAACAGGCCTGTACCGATAGCACCACCAATAGCAATAAGTTGAATATGTCGGTTTGTGAGATTGCGCCGTAGCGACTGTTCAGACGATGCCTCTTCGTCGGCAACGACTTTTACCTGATCTACCATGTTTTTTTCTTCCTGTACCTGTCTGTGTTGTTCAGGCTCTACGGCCTTTAGTGTGTCTATGATACGACGATCCTGTTATCAGGACTCATCGATATTAGGTAAGAATTGGCGGGATGAACACTAAGATTTAGATATAATGTTAATTTTATGTTTAAAGTGAGTGTCATATCACTCTGATAGCGCGAATTAGCTCACAAAAATACACGCAAGCACGCTATTTGCAAGATAAAATATCGATATCGTAATAACTATAGGTTTTAAAACTAATTTTCCGCTCCCCTCAAGCTTGAGGGGAACAGAAATCACTGCTTACAGGATTTCAAGCAGCTCAACGTCGAACACCAGCGTGCTGAACGGAGGGATAGACGCGCCTGCGCCACGTTCGCCATATGCCAGTTCCTGAGGGATAGTCAGTTCCCATTTAGAACCTACCGGCATCAGGGTCAGTGCTTCAATCCAGCCAGGGATCACGCCGTTAACCGGGAATTCAGCCGGTTCGCCACGTGCAACGGAGCTATCAAACACGGTACCGTCGATCAGTTTACCGGTGTAGTGCACGCGAACGCGGTCGGTACGCGCCGGGATTGCGCCTTCGCCCTGAGTCAGAACACGGAACTGCAGGCCGGATTCAGTGCTGTTCACACCCTCTTTCTCACGGTTTTCTTCCAGATATTTGACGCCATCAGCCGCCATAGCCTGGAAACGCTCGCGACGTACCGCATCCGCACGTTCGTGGATTTCACGCAGTGCACGGTGCACAACATCAACAGGCACAGCTGGGTGCTTGCCTTCCAGCGCGTCAGCGATACCAGCAACCAGTGCTTCAGGCAACAGCCCTTCCAGACCGGATTCGCTCAGCTGCTGTCCAACCTGCAAACCAATGCCGTAGCTAGCTTGCGCTTCGATAGTGTCAAAAGTCGGAGTGGCCATCATATTTCCTTTCATCGGGTATAAAGTAGCGGGCAGCATATCAGCCATGCCGCATCCGGTAAAACTTTGTATCAGGAAGAGATGACAAATCGTAGCGAAACATAAACAATAGGATATCCCGCGCTGACGTCACGAAAGCGGGCATTATGACGAACATCATAGCGTTAGCCATCTATACTCTATGATCGAGGAACGATAAGCGGAGCAGGAGGAAAGCCATGCCCGGGCGCTTCGAATTAAAACCAACCCTGGCGAAAATCTGGCATGCACCGGACAATTTTCGCATTATGGACCCGCTACCGCCTATGCATCGCCGTGGCATTATTGCTGCTGCCATCGTGCTGGTGATAGGTTTCCTGCTCCCTTCTAATGACACCAGCGATGCCCCTGCGGTCACGCGTGAGGCGCAACTGGACATCCAGTCGCAGTCACAGCCGCCAACCGAGGCTCAGCTTCAGGCACAGCTGGTTGCGCCGCAAAACGATCCAGGCCAGGTCGCGCCGGTTGCGCCGGAACCCATTCAGGAAGGCGATCCCGATGCACAACCGCAGGCCCCGCAATCTCAGGCACAGACACAGCCTTTTCAGCAGAGCAGCGGCATTGAACAACAGTGGCGTACTTACCGCGTAGATTCGGGAAAAACGCTGGCGCAGGTCTTTCGTGATCATAACCTTCCGCCGACCGATGTTTATGCAATGGCGCAGGTAGAAGGCGCGGGAAAACCGCTGAGCAATCTGAAAAATGGTCAGATGATACAGATCAGGCAGAATGCCAATGGCGTAGTGACGGGCTTAACTATCGATACCGACAATGGTCAGCAGGTATTGTTTACCCGCCAACCTAATGGCAGTTTTATTCGCGCTCGCTAAACGCTGGCAACAGGCAGGCCTGATAAGCAGTGCGCCATCAGGCCTCAAGGTGAGGCGTTAGCGCTTCACCTTATTCACCCACCAGATCCCCGAACAGACCAGCACCAGCGCAACCGCATATTTCCATTCAAGAATGTTTTCGCCAAGGAAGATCGCTGACAGCACCGCGCCAGATACCGGGATCAGGAAGTTAAACGGTGCAATCATCCCCACACGGTTGTACTTGAGCAAAATGCTCCACAGGGCAAATGCTACCGAAGAGAGTAACGTCAGGTAACCCAGAATGGCCACTGAAGAAGCGCCGTGTACCGTAAGCGTCCCGCCGAAAGCATAGCCCCCGATAACCAATGCCAGCCCCCCCATCCCCAGTTGATAGCCCGTCATCACCGTCGGGTCTACCGTCTGAGAGATACGTTTACCGTATAGCGTGGCCGCGGAGAGAATAAAGGCCGCCATCACCACCGAGCCATCCCCTAACAGGCTGAAACTAAAATCCATGCCACTGTTGAAGTTCACCACCATCACACCGGTAAAGCCCAGAATACAACCCAGCGCCTTGTTATAACTCAGCTTATCGTTCTGGTAGATAAAGTGGGCCAGCAACACGCTAAAGAACGTACCGGTGGCGTTCATGATTGAACCTTTAACCCCGGTTGTGAACGCCAGACCGATATAAAAGAAGATGTACTGCAGCGAGGTCTGCGTCAGCCCCAACAGGGTGAGTTGTCCAAACTGGCGTGGGCTTAATCTGCCAACAGGTTTTCGCTGCGCTATCGCCAGCAGCAGCAGTAATAACCCCGCAAATAAGAAGCGGTAGCCAGCAAAGACAATTTTCGACGGAATATCATCCGTGGCAATCTGGAAGATCTCATATCCGCTTTTTATCGCCGGATAGGCACTCCCCCACAACAGGCAGCAGAACGCTGCGCTCAGGTAGACAACATTTTTACGCGCAAACAGAGGTTGGTGCGTTGGTTCCATTCCATCACCACTTTGAAATAATGTTTTATTTTTATGATTATCCCGAAAAGGATAAAGAATAGCCAGAACGAAAAACAGGAGGGGAGAAAAGCAAAACGCCGGCACAAGGCCGGCGCTTTTACGCGGTTATCAGAATAAAAACTTATTCTGCAACTACGTTTACAGTCAGCTTAGCAAACACTTCGCTGTGAACCTGGAAGCTCACTTCGTGCTCACCAGTGGTACGCAGAACGCCGTTCGGCAGACGAACTTCGCTCTTAGCCACTTCAACGCCAGCTGCAGTTACAGCGTCAGCGATGTCGCGAGTACCGATGGAACCGAACAGTTTACCTTCGTCGCCTGCTTTAGACGCGATGGTTACGGTTTCCAGTGCATTGATTTTCTCAGCACGAGCTTCAGCAGCGGCCAGAACGTCAGCCAGTTTGGCTTCCAGTTCAGCGCGACGCGCTTCGAAAAATTCAACGTTTTTCTTGGTAGCAGGAACAGCTTTACCCTGTGGTACCAGGAAGTTACGAGCGTAACCCGCTTTAACGTTAACCTGATCACCCAGGCTACCCAGGTTTGCTACTTTATCAAGCAGAATAACTTGCATTACCTTATCCTCTCAAAGTCGTATTAATGGACCGTGACCGATTACTGATGACGATCAGTGTACGGCAGCAGGGACAGGTAGCGAGCGCGTTTGATAGCGCGAGCCAGCTGACGCTGGTATTTTGCACGGGTACCGGTGATACGGCTTGGGACAATCTTACCGCTTTCGGTGATGTAGTTTTTCAGCGTAGCGATATCTTTATAGTCGATCTCTTGAACGCCTTCCGCGGTGAAACGGCAGAACTTGCGACGACGGAAATAACGTGCCATATGGCTAGTCTCCAGAATCTATCAATTCAATCTGCTCGGCATGCAGAACCATTTTGCTCAGGCCGTTCTTTGCCTTATGGCAAGAGATGAACCCCTGAACGGTCACTGCGCTACCGACCGTTATACTGTGAGTAATGGCCTGGTTTTCGTGTCCGCTAACAATAACGGGCATTTGGCACCACGCCTGCCGGTGAAACCCGGCTTCCTCCTGCACAGAACGATGCTCAAGCACGAACTGGCAATGAGGAATTCCTGATGGACTGACCTTTCGAAGGGGAGCCCTGCACACGGTGCCGGACAACGCCAGACGGTTGGTCATCAGAAATTACTCTTCAGAATCCCCAGCATCTGCATCATCTGCGGTTTCGTTTGCGAAATCATCGCGACGTTCACGACGCTCGTCTTTCGCTTTAACCATCGGAGATGCTTCGGTAACAGCGTGCTTAGTACGCATTACCATGCTACGGATAACGGCATCGTTGAAGCGGAAGTTTGTTTCCAGCTCATCGATCACTTCCTGCGGCGCTTCAACGTTCATCAGAACGTAGTGAGCTTTGTGCAGTTTGTTGATCGGGTAAGCCAGCTGACGGCGGCCCCAGTCTTCCAGACGGTGGATCGTGCCTTCTGCTGCAGTGATTGCACCAGTGTAGCGTTCGATCATACCCGGAACCTGTTCGCTCTGGTCAGGATGGACCATAAAAACGATTTCGTAATGACGCATCGAATTGCTCCTTACGGATTATTCAGCCTCCTGTCTGGGTCAGCCGAGGCCCGGGGAGGCAAGGAACGTGTTAAAGGTCGGCTGAAAAATTGACGCGTCATAATACTGGCGACTGCCGCTAAACTCAAGGTGATTGTACGATTATTTATCACGGCATCATTAATACATATCCAACAGCATCTTGACGCTGATGCAAATGGAGACAATCACAATCATCGGCCTGATGACTTTCTTTCCACGCGTCAGCACTACCGTTGCGCCAAGACGTGCGCCGAGGGACTGACCGATGAACATCACCAGCCCCAACGACCAGATCATTTTGCCGCCAAAAATGAAGAACAGAATCGAGGCGATGTTCGACGCCAGGTTGATAAAGTTTGAGTGAATTTGCGCTTTATCGATGCTGTATCCCCACAGCAGAATATAGCTAAGCGTATAAAAAGAACCGGCTCCTGCCCCGAGGAATCCATCATAAAACCCCACACACCCGCCGCAGATAAGTGAAAAAAGAAACAGAGAAACCTGCTGTTTTCTTTTCGGTTCACTGAGATTAGGGGCAAAAATAAAATAGATAGCCACGGCGATGATCAGCACCGGCAGCAGTTTTTTTAGCAGTTCCGGCTCAATAAACTGAATGAGCGTGGTACCGAGCGCAGAGCCGATAAACGCCGATAAAAACACATATTTGTGCTCCCGTACGTTGATATGCCCCCGGCGCAAAAAATAAATCCCGGAGGTCAGTGAACTGCCCAATGCCTGAATTTTATTGGTTGCCAGCGCATTGGCCGGTGGCAAACCGGAAATCAACAATGCGCCAATCGAAAGAAAGCCACCGCCGCCTGAGACCACATTAATAAAACCAGCCACCAGCGCGACCATAAACATAATCACGAAATAGCTGAAATCCATGAATGAAGTATCCATTAGTTTTTGCCTTATAATCATGAAGTTATATTATTTTTTCGGCTCACTATAAACGGCGTGCTCATCCGGTTAAATTGACAATTTGGTAAGAGCTCATACCCAAAAAACAGGTATTTTTTAATCGCAGCGGTATATCCCAGTTCGCTGTTAATTAAAGAAAAGCCGGCAATGCGGTAATTTTTTGAACAACAGCATCAGAAATGGTCGCTATAGACTTTGCGGCTAGCGATTAAAATTAAATCAGATGTTATTGACTAACTGGAGAGGGAGGCAACCAGAGACTGCAGTCGAGGAGGTACATATGCGAACCCGTGTTTTGACCCTTTTGGCAGTGCTGTTGCTCAGTGCAAACGCGACGGCAGCCATCAAAATTGACAACCATCAGGCCAGGAATATGGATGATGTGCAGAGCTTAGGCGTCATTTACATAAATCATAACTTCGCCACTGAAAGTGAAGCAAATCAGGCTCTGAATGAAGAAACAGATGCAGAAGGCGCAACCTACTACCACGTGATCCTCACCAGGGAACCCGGTAGTAACGGAAATATGCGCGCCAGCGCGGATATTTATCGCTAGCTATCCAGAAATAACCAACGAGAACATTGCCACAGTTTGAATTGCCCCCTTCATTGGGGGCCTTTTTTTGCAGTAAAACGCATCCGGAGCCAGACCGATAACATCCCCCTGAAGATGTAAGCTCCGGCGCGTTTTTTATTTCTGCCCGTAATAGGCATTCGGCCCGTGCTTACGCATGAAGTGTTTGTTCATGAGATAGCTGTCGATGTGATTCAGTTGCGGATTAATGCCGCGCGCAATCCAGGCCATCTTCGCCACCTCTTCCATCACCACCGCGTTATGCACTGCGTCGTGAGCATCTTTCCCCCAGGCGAACGGCCCGTGCTGATACACCACAATCCCCGGTGTATGCAGCGGCTCGGCGTTGCCCAGCGTTTCGATAATCACTTTGCCGGTGTTCAGTTCATACTCGCCCTGTACCTCTTCTTCACTTAGCACCCTGGTGCAGGGGATATCGCCAAAGAAGTAGTCCGCATGCGTGGTGCCTAACGCCGGGATCGCCAGCCCCGCCTGCGCCCAGGCGGTGGCATGGGTGGAGTGAGTATGCACGATGCCGCCAAGCGATGGGTAACGGCGATAGAGCTCAAGATGCGTCGCGGTGTCTGATGACGGGCGATACTGCCCGTCCACCACCTTGCCGCTCATATCGACCACCACCATATCGTCAGCTTTCATGGTTTCGTAGGCGACACCGCTGGGCTTAATCACCACCCGTCCGCTTTCACGGTCGATGGCGCTGACATTGCCCCAGGTAAAGGTCACCAGCCCGTAACGGGGCAGATCCATGTTGGCTTCAAATACCTGCTGTTTCAGCTTTTGCATTATGCCGCCTCCACCAGACCTGCGTTGGCCATGCGCGCTTTCACCCAATCACGCGCTTTCGCCACTTCCGCCGCCGGATCTTCCGCCGTTTCGCTCCACATCTCAATCAGATAGGGCCCGCAATAGCCACTCTGTTTGAGCGTTTCAAAGCAACGTTCGAAATCCACCACGCCTTCGCCAAACGGGACGTTTTTGAAGACGCCCGGTTTAGTGTCTTTGACGTGAACCGCGACGATATGCCCCATCCCGGCCTGCAATTCCATCTGCACGTCGTTGTCCCACGCTGACAGATTGCCGATATCCGGGTAGAGCTGGAACCACGGGTTGTTGAGATAGTGCGCGTAACCCAGCGCCTTGCTGATGGAGTTCATCAACGGATAATCCATGATCTCCATCGCCAGCGTCACCTGCGCACGGCTTGCCATCTCGACGCTCTCTTTCAGCCCGTCACGGAAACGGCGACGCGTTTCGTTGTTCGCTTCCTGATAGTAAACGTCATAGCCCGCCAGTTGGATCACGCGAATGCCCACGTCCTGCGCGAACTGGATGGCTTTACGCATAATCTCCAGCCCCTGCGCCCGCACGGCGTCGTCTTCACTACCCAGCGGGAAGCGACGATGCGCAGAGAGACACATAGAAGGCACTCGCACGCCGGTTTCGACAATCGCATTCACCAACGCCAGACGTTGCTCGCGGCTCCAGTCCAGACGCGACAGGCGATCGTCGGTTTCATCCACCGACATCTCGACAAAATCGAACCCTAGCGTTTTCGCCAGTTGCAGTCTTTCCCGCCAGCACTCCCCGGCGGGGAGCGCTTTTTCATAGATACCGAGCGGGATCTGTTTGGATAACATATCCGCTCCTTAGCCCCACAACTGGGCAATAGAACGTTTGAACTGACGTGCGGCTTCAACCGGAGAGGCGGCGTCACGGATGCTACGACCGGCGATAAAGACGTGAATCGGAATGCCTTTGAACAGCGGCAGATCTTCCAGCGCCAGGCCGCCGGTTACGGTGACTTTGAAGCCCATATCGGCAAGACGTTTGATCGCGCTAATGTCCGCTTCGCCCCACGCTACGCCTGCTGCCTGTGCGTCACGGCTACGGTGATAAACCACCTGCCCAATACCCGCTTCACGCCACTGCTGCGCCTGTTCCCAGGTCCAGTAACCGGTCAGTTCAATCTGTACGTCGCCGTTAAACTCTTTCGCTACGTCCAGCGCACCTTTCGCGGTGTTGATATCTGCACAGCAAATCACAGTGACCCAGTCAGCGTTGGCTTCGAAGCACATACGAGAGAGGATTTTGCCCGCATCGGCTATTTTGGCGTCTGCCAGCACGATTTTATGCGGGTAGAGTGCTTTCAGATCGCGAACCGCACGAACACCTTCGCCCACACACAGAATGGTACCCACTTCGATAATGTCCACTTCTTCAGCAATCAGGCGAGTGGTTGCGTAAGCGCTATCCATGGTCTGGTTGTCCAGCGCGACTTGTAACATCGGTAATGACATGTTCAATTCCTTCTTAAGCAGCCGCGTTGGTGCGGTCAATTAAATCCAGCACTTCCTGCTCGGTACGGCAGGCACGTAAACGGTCGAAATTGGCTTCATCGTCAAACAGATTGACGATCTGCATGATGCCCACTTCCTGATGGGTGGTCGCATCGACCGCTGCCATGGTGATGAGAATATCCACCGGGTCGTTATCTTCGTGGTTAAACTCCAGCGGTTTTTTCAAGGTAACCAGTGCAAAACCGGTCTTCTTCACGCCCTCTTCCGGACGACCGTGCGGCATTGCCAGACCAGGTGCGAGCACAAAATACGGGCCGTGCTGCTCAACCGCATCCAGAATGGCCTGGTAGTAACGCGGCTCAACCACATCTGCCGCCACCAGCAGATCGACGCCGATTTTCACCGCCTCCTGCCAGGTCTCCGCTTCAGCCTGCAAGCGGATAGATTTATTTTCTGCCAGCGAATCACGTAGTTTCATTGCGAGCCCTTATTTCACGTCCTGTGGGAAATGCGCTTTGATCACTTCCAACAGTTTCGGGCCAAAGTCAGCTGGAGACAGCATGTTGCGCACGCCCACCACGTATTTATTGCCAGTGACGGTGATTTCGCCCGCGATATGCGTGGAAGCGATGATGATATCCGCGCCGCTTAATTCACTTTTGTATTCGCCTACTGCACAGCTGTTTACCGTGTGGTCGATATTCGACTGGGTTAAAAACTGGTCCACCTTCATTTTCATGATCATGGAACTGCCCTGCCCGTTACCACATACAGCCAGAATACGTACGGTCATAATCAAAACTCCTTTTTAGGCAGACTGTTCTGCCAGTTGTTTTTCCGCATCTTCTTCAGCACGCAATGTGCGGCCAGCGAAGAACATATAAGCCAGTGCAATAGCAATGATGACGGCCATAAAGGCGATGCCGATGGACCAGAAGCCCTGCATCATTGGCGGCGCCAGAATCGACCAGTCCGCCATCCCCATCCAGGCGCTCATGCCCGTGAGTTTCACCGCCCAAACGCAGCCGAAAATTTCAATCATGCCCATCACCAGACAAATCTTCAGCGCTGCACGCCAGCCACCGAAATGGTTAGCGAATACGCCAATGGTGGCGTTGGAGAAGAACATCGGGATAAAGCCAGGAATAATCAGGATCGAAGAGCCGTAAGCGACCAGGATACCAACCGCAATCAGTTGGCCGATGGTGCCCCACATAAAGCCCCAGACAACGGCATTCGGCGCAAAGCTATAGATGGCCGCACAGTCAATCGCCAGTACCGCCCCTGGAATCAAACGCTGCGAGATACCGTTGAAGGCTTCAGAGAGTTCCGCGACAAACATGCGCACACCCTGAGTGATGATGAAAATGGCGACGGCGAAAGAGAAACCGGTTTGCAGGATGTAGACCGTCCAGTGCACTTTACCCGCCATCGCCTGCACGGTGTCGATTCCAAAGGAGAGCAGGATGGCGCCAAAGAAGATCGTCATGACAATCGCCGTGGAGACAATATTGTCGTGGAAAATATTCAGCCAGCCAGGCAGTTTGAGGTCTTCAACGCTCTCCTCTTTCTTGCCCAGATAAGGCGCGACTTTATAAGCAATCCACGAGGCAAACTGCTGCTGGTGACCAATGGAGAAACCACAACCGTCCGTCACTTCCTGAGTCGGTTTGTACATCATATTGGAGGTGATGCCCCAATAGAGCGAAACCAGAATCGCGGTGCAGATAATGGTCGTCCACATGGAGTAGCCGAAAATAAACAGCGTGACGGCAATCAATCCCGCCTGCTGGAACATGATGTGGCCGGTCAGCATGATGGTACGAATACCGGTGATACGCCGCAGCAACACATAACAGATGTTAAGCGCCAGCGCCAATAACACGGCATACCCCACCCAGCTATAGGCATCCCCCATGCGTTCGATGGTCGCCATCATGGAGGCATACGTATCGGAAATGGCCCCGTTGATACCGTAGACCTCGGACATCTTCGCCACAACCGGCTTAAAGGTGCTGGTCAGGATGCCTGACCCCGCCTGCAACAGCATAAAACCGATAATCGTTTTAATTGTGCCTTTGATGATAACGCTGACACTTTTACGCAACAGGATGTAGCCGAGACAGGTCACGATACCCAGCAGTAACGGAGCATTGGTCATGACCTGGTTAAAAAAGACGGTAAAGATGTTGTAGAGGATCTCCATAACGATCTCCAGTAGACGAAGTTGCTGAACATTCATTACAGATGCCCAGGATGTTGTGCCTTCACTTTAGTTTTCAAAAATAATCACAACAAGATTGAATTTGATTAAATGTGATGCAGTACGCAAATAATTAGCTTACACGCTGTACGGGTATACTTCAGGTTCAAGAGTTTAAAAATAAAAACATAAAAAACAATCAGATAAAAATCACACTCTCATATCAAATCACTTTATCACACTGTTATTTTTACACATCTTCCTTTGGCGGAAGAAAAATCACGCATTGCCATTCTGAAAAAACGGTGCCAGAATCAATCAAAACAAATCACCAAATGATTATATATGAACAAACGTGAAGGTAAATGCGATGAGTAAAGTAAAAAGCATCACCCGTGAATCATGGATCCTGAACACATTCCCTGAGTGGGGAAGCTGGCTAAATGAAGAGATCGAGCAAGAACAGGTTGCACCAGGCACCTTTGCCATGTGGTGGCTTGGCTGCACCGGGATTTGGCTGAAATCAGAAGGCGGGACTAACGTCTGTGTCGACTTTTGGTGTGGTACCGGTAAACAGAGTCATGGTAACCCGTTGATGAAAACCGGACATCAGATGCAACGCATGGCCGGGGTAAAGAAACTGCAACCAAACCTGCGCACTACCCCGTTTGTTCTTGATCCTTTTGCTATTCGTCAGATCGACGCCGTACTGGCGACCCACGATCATAACGATCACATTGATGTGAACGTCGCTGCAGCCGTCATGCAAAACTGTGCTGACGATGTCCCGTTTATCGGACCGAAAACCTGCGTGGATTTATGGATTGGCTGGGGCGTGCCGAAAGAGCGTTGCATCGTGGTCAAACCGGGCGATGTGGTGAAAGTGAAAGACATTGAAATTCATGCGCTTGACGCGTTCGACCGTACGGCTCTGATCACCCTTCCAGCCGATCAAAAAGCAGCAGGCGTACTGCCGGATGGCATGGACGAGCGCGCAGTAAACTACCTGTTCAAAACGCCGGGGGGTACGCTGTACCACAGCGGTGACTCCCACTACTCCAACTACTACGCGAAACACGGCAACGAACATCAGATCGACGTGGCACTTGGCTCCTACGGTGAGAACCCGCGCGGTATTACGGACAAGATGACCAGTTCCGACATGCTGCGTATGGCGGAAGCGCTGAATACCAAAGTGGTGATCCCTTTCCATCATGATATCTGGTCAAATTTCCAGGCCGACCCGCAGGAGATCCGCGTTCTGTGGGAGATGAAAAAAGATCGTTTGAAATATGGCTTTAAGCCGTTTATTTGGCAGGTTGGCGGCAAGTTCACCTGGCCATTGGATAAAGATAATTTCGAGTACCACTATCCCCGTGGATTTGACGATTGCTTCACGATCGAGCCGGATTTGCCGTTTAAATCCTTCCTGTGATGACACACAAAATGCCGGGCCTCCCGGCATTTTTCCCCATTTACTTTAGTATTTTCAGGCTATTTCAAATATCCTCTTTTAAAATCATTTTGTATCGGAATAGCTCATGACTGAAGCACAAAGACATCAAATTTTACTGGATATGCTGGCACAGTTGGGCTTTGTGACCGTTGAGAATGTTGTCGAACGTTTAGAGATCTCACCCGCCACGGCGCGTCGGGACATCAATAAACTTGACGAAAACGGCAAGCTCAAAAAAGTTCGTAACGGCGCTGAGGCCATCACTCAGCAGCGTCCCCGCTGGACGCCCATGAATCTGCATCAGGCACAAAACCACGATGAGAAAGTACGGATCGCCAAAGCCGCATCCCAGTTAGTGAATGCCGGTGAAAGCGTGGTCATCAACTGTGGATCAACCGCGTTTCTGCTTGGACGTGAAATGTGCGGTAAACCGGTGCAGATCATCACCAACTATCTCCCGCTGGCGAACTATTTGATCGACCAGGAGCATGAAAGCGTGATCATCATGGGCGGGCAATACAACAAGAGCCAGTCCATCACACTTAGCCCGCAGGGCAGCGAAAATAGCCTGTATGCCGGACACTGGATGTTTACCAGCGGCAAAGGACTTACTGCTGACGGACTGTATAAAACCGATATGCTCACCGCGATGGCTGAGCAGAAGATGCTGAATGTGGTCGGCAAACTGGTGGTGTTGGTCGATAGCAGTAAAGTGGGTGAGCGTGCAGGCATGCTATTCAGCCGAGCCGATCAGATCGATATGCTGATTACCGGCAAAAATGCGAACCCTGAGATCCTGCAACAACTCGAAGCCCAGGGCGTCAGCATATTGCGTGTTTAAAGGTGTTGACGGAAAAACGATACCGTCGCGGCCAGCGCTTCTGGCGTAATGCGATGCCGTACACCGGCTTCCCACAGGCAGGTCAGATTGTTATCCAGACCTGCCTGAATCAACGCCTGCTGTAAGCGAAAGCTTTCAGCTGCCGGAACCACATCATCATCCTGCCCATGCCACAATAGCAGTGGCCTGTCGGCCAGACGATTCAGTTGATGTGTCACATCCCACTCAGCAAGCGGGGCAATGATTGTATCGAAGTCTTCCTGTTGCTTTGGCGTCTGGACTGACACAGGGGGAAAAAGCGAATGGGCAAGACGGGTAAAATAGCCCGACCCCATCAGGCTCGCTGCACATTTCACCTCAGGATGACGCGCCATAATCCCCAATGCCGTCATGGCTCCCATTGAGGCGCCACCGATAGCAAGGCGTTCATCTGTGAGCCAATTTTCTGCCACCAGCGCCGCACGTAACGCCGTAAATTCTTGCATGTTTTGCTGCAAAATCTGCCAGAAGCGGTACATTCGCCCCTGCGCATCTTCATTGAACCGCGCACCATGTTCGGGCGCATCTGGCATAACAACCCGGAATCCAGCTTGTGCCAAAGCAACGGCAAAATAGCTGTAGACCAGGCTGGAAGATGTAAATCCGTGATAGAAGATAATGCAAGGAAGTGAGAGGTCGCGTTTACCCGTAGGAAATGCGTGCAGAGCCGGAATCCCCGCCAGCTGTCGTGTTTCAATTTCTATCATGTATCGCCCCTTTTTTTCTGGTATGCCACGGAGAAATACGTAACGCAAGTGAATGTGTTCGACAATGATTCATAATGTTGAGAACTGGGTTACGCTTTCGCAACATTTTCATTCGAAAATCGCGTGAGAGATAACAATTCGGGAACATTCCCCTAAAGGGAAATTAATAAGGCACTACACTATGGCTATCAGGAAACGAGATAGAGTTATGCGTCGGTTTGCCTCTTTGATGCTGGTTATGCTTTTAAGCGCCTGTAGCGTGCTACAGGGAACGCCACAACCGGCACCGCCCGTCGCTGACCACCCGCAAGAAATACGCCGTGACCAGAGTCAGGGGTTGCAGCGAATCGGGACAGTCAATGCGCTGGTAAGAGGTTCTCCAGACGATGCGCTGGCAGAAATCCGTGCCAAAGCAGCCGCGGCTAAAGCTGATTATTACGTTGTCTTACTGGTCGATGAAACCGTGGTAACAGGCCAATGGTATTCGCAAGCCATTTTATATCGTAAATAACAGTGGGTTGAAATTTAGTCAGCTTTACATTGCTTTGCGCCCCTATGCGTTTACCTGTGCACAATAAACCAACAGCAGGGAGCTTGAGGTTTATTATCGCGATGGAATGCCCTGCCACGTGTAGGGGTACGAATAATGGAGCTGACGATGAAACAATCACTTGCCTTATCCTCACTGCTGCTTTCTACCGGACTGGTGGGTACCACGGCACAGCCTGCCGAGTTCGCCAGTGCTGACTGTGTAACGGGTCTGAACGAAATTGGCCTGATTTCTGTCAGTAACATTGCAGGAAATCCGCAGGATGTAGAACGCGTTGTGGCGTTAAAAGCGGATGAACAAGGTGCCTCATGGTACCGGATCATTCAGATGTACGAAGAACAACAGCCTGATAACTGGCGCGTACAGGCCATACTCTATGCATAACAACTCACCGCTTATCCGACCTACGTTGCAAACGCGAATGTAGGCCGGATAAGTTATTATCCTTCCGTCGCCAGGTAAGCCTCTAACGTAAACCGCCCGTCGCCCGCAGTAGCAAATCATTTTGTACCTGTTCCGACAAACGAAGCCCACCACGCGTATCGAGCATCATCTGACACCACGCCTGCGCCACAGGTGGCGAAGCGTATCGCAGCATTTGCGCCCCACAGCCGAGCAGGAAAAGCTGCTGCGTGATTTCCCTTCCCAGTTCTTCGCTGGGTTTGCGTAAATGTTGCTGTAATTGACGCACGCTGCGGTCGTAATGCCGATCTTGTCCTTTAACTTCGGCAAAGGCCTCACTGAGCATATCGTACATACCAGGTTGTTTCGTCAACACCCGCAGTACATCAAGGCACATGATATTGCCAGAACCTTCCCAAATGCTGTTTACCGGCATTTCACGATACAAACGCGGCAGTTCACTCTCCTCACAATACCCTGTGCCGCCCAGTACCTCCATGGCCTCAGCCACGAAGGGTATACCGCTTTTGCATACAGAAAATTTTGCTGCCGGCGTGAACAATCTGGCCCACAGCGCTTCTTTCGCATCGTTACGACGATCCCAGGCACGCGCCAGCCGAAACAGCAACGCAGTCTGACCTTCAAGCTGTAACGCCATTCGACTTAACACTTGTCGCATCATAGGTTGTTCAATCAGCGGCTTACCAAACACCTGACGCTGATGCGCATGATAAATCGCCACCGAAAAAGCGCGTCGCATCATGCTGTGGCTCCCAAGAGCACAGTCAAAGCGCGTCATTCCTCCCATTTTCAGGATATGGCGGAGTCCTTCCCCTTCGTCTCCCAACAGCCAGCCTATGGCATCCTGAAATTCAACTTCACAACTGGCATTAGAACGGTTGCCTAATTTATCTTTCAGACGTTCAAGGCGAATCGCATTACGCTGTCCATCCGGTAAAAAGCGGGGCACAAAAAAACAGGATAAACCACCTTTGGCCTGTGCCAGCACCAGGTGCGCGTCGCTTTGCGGCACAGAGAAAAACCATTTATGTCCGACTAAGCGATATGTACCGTCCTCAAGGCGCTCTGCCTGAGTGGTATTACTCAGGACATCAGAGCCCCCCTGTTTTTCCGTCATTCCCATGCCAATCAGCAGGCCGCGCTTCTGCCCACCCGGTAACAGATGTGAGTCATAACGATCGCTACGAAGTGGGGTGAACCAGTCTTGAAACTGTGGGGGTAACATCTGGAGTAGCAGTGGTGTCGCGGCAAACGTCATCGTGACCGGACACAACGTGCCCGCCTCTACCTGCGCATGCAGCATAAAACGTGCCGCTCGGGCCACAAACGCGCCCTGTCTGGCATCCTCTTCCCAGGCAAGATTATGCACGCGGTTCGTACATAACCCCTGCATCAGCAAATGCCAGGCGGGGTGAAAGCGCACATCATCCAGTCGCTGTCCCTGCGGATCGTAACGCAACAGTTCAGGCGGATACGCATTGGCCAGGCGGCCCAGCTCGAGCGATTCCGCTGTGCCTAGCTGCTGACCAATACTGGCCAGCAGATCGCTGTCCCAGCCTGCGCCTTCACGCACAACGGCCTCACACAGAGCACCATCCGACAGGAACAAATTACTGTTATTCAGTGGAGTGGGTTGATTGAAAACGGTATGGGTTTGCCAATGCATGATGTCTCCCTCCTTCAATGGCAGTGACCCTAAGTATGGTCAGAACCCCGTTATTCGCGACGGAGGGAGATCACAAAAGTGCGGTCAGCCCGCAATATAATGAGGAATAAAACGAGAAGTATCTTTAGTGATCAAGGTATTATCTTCGCGGATCCCCATACCACATGCTTCATCATCTACAATCCAACTGCCGATCAGCGTGTAGCTATCGCCAAAACGGGGTAACGGCTGAAATGCCTGATAGATCATCGGTTCTTCGGCATAGTCACCTTCAGCATGTTCGACGACCTGTTGCTGGCCATTAAAAATAGTGACGTTTCCCCCCTCACGAGAAAATATTGGTTTGCGCACATAGCTTTCCCCCGCCACAATTTGTGGCGTTTCTCCGTCAAACCAGGCTGGCAGTAGATTGGGGTGATTGGGAAAAAATCGCCACAGTAAAGGCATCAACCCTTTATTGCTGAGTACGCTCTTCCACAACGGCTCAACCCACTGCTCGCGACGATGGCGCAGTAAGGGGCCATTTTCATCTCGCATCATCCATTCCAGGGGATAGAGCTTAAAGATGCGATGGATGACATTATCATCCAGGTCTGTGAGAACACCACCAACGCCGAGCCCCAGATCCTCGACATAAATAAACCGTGACTCTTGCCCGGCCTGCTGCGCGCAATCCTGTAAATACAACACCGTGGTGCGATCTTCATCGGTATCTTCACAGCAGCAGAAATAAAAGGGATCAGGACGATAAAGCTCAGCAAAACGGGAGATCAGCCGCTCCTGAATGGCGTTGTACTGGTCGGCATCGCGTGGGATCACCCCGCTACGACGCGCATCGTCCAGCCATAGCCACTGGAAATACGCTGACTCATAGAGCGACGTTGGCGTATCCGCGTTGTACTCCAGCAGCTTGACCGGGGAATTATTTCCGCACCAGACAAAATCCATTCGACCATACAATGAGGGATCACGACTGCGCCAGCTTTCAGCAATGACATCCCAGTACAGCGGTGGGATCGCCAATTGCTGCATAATATGTTCGTCGTTAACTGCCCGCTCGACAACGTCCAGACACATTTGGTGCAGTTCCGCGGTAGGTTTCTCGATCTGCTCTTCCACTTGCCGGAGCGTAAAGCGGTATGCCCGACTCTCATCCCAGTAGATTTCGTTGTCGATAATATGAAAATCGAAGCCATGATCGTAAGCGATCCTGTCCAGATCCTGCCGAACGGGGACATCATGTCGCAGCATCGTTAACCCCCCCAATGCCCACGTGCGCTAGACGAACGTCCGTAGCCGCCGCGTGAAACCGTCGAGACTTTCTTCGTCGTGAAAGCATGGCGGGTTGCGATATCATTTTTTCCACTACCGGTACGCCAGCTGTAATCTCCCGAAGCCGTGCGCCAGACCGGGCGCGAGACATATAAATAACCGCCGCTATTGTAGACATACTGTTCGTCACGATCTTTGCGAATCACCCGACTGAGTAAAAAACCGGTGAACACTGGCACCCAGCTTTGATTGGTGCTGTCGAGATAGCAGTCGCCAAACTGCGTCTGACAGGTCTCCCTGGTCATTTGCTTTGGCAGACTGGAGTAGAACTCTGCTTTCGCATTGTTCCAGCCGTCGACACAAACGGTGGCGCTATTACCATCTTCAATGCATTTACTCACCATGGAGTAAAATGTACCGTCACCATTGTTATCGTTATTGCCGTCTTCCGCACATCCTCTAAGGAGAAAAAATGCCGCCCCGCCCATAATAGCCAGCGTCAGATATTTTCCGCTGTAACTGCTGCGTTCTTTTGCAAAGGGATTCACTGAGCGATCGATTCGCATGTTGGCGGAATGTCCTGGTACCCCGTTTTTGTTTCCGGATTTATATTTTCTTACCATGATCGTCCATTACCATGTCATGCAGGCGGCGTTAAAAATGCCCCCCGCCACAGCAGCGGTCCCCATAAATAATCCCGCGGCAGTATTGTGATTAATGATTTTTTTACTCAACGCTGGCATATATAAACGCACGCCGCCATAAATGATGAGTTGTATCACCAGCGCAATACCGCCCCAGGCAAAATAATCTGGGATGCTGACGGCGTTAATTGCCGCACTGGATAACGGAATAACGTAGCCCAGTAACGTACCACTAAATGCCAGCGATGCTGCCAGATTATTATTTTTAATCAGTCGCCATTCGTTGTGCGGTGTAATTTTTGAGTAGATAAACAGGAAAACGATCACCATGGCTATGCCAATAAAAAAATAGGCGCAAAAAGCCAGTAAAGAATCCATTATATGCATTGTAATCTTCCCTGAAATTAACCGATTATATTAAGTGATGTTAATGGAATATCGACACCCAACGCCCACGAAAATACCCACTCAGGCTCGCCCCGCTCATTGAACGACTCTTCACCGTTTAATAGCAAGTATTCCCAGGTATCTCCTGTAACCTGTCGCTGGTAACCCATAGTAAAATTATGTACATCCCATGTGGCATGCCGATGATTTTCCACTTTTTCCAGCATGTAGACCGGCTCAATATTCCCCGGCTCTTTGTCATTAAAAAAGCGTAGCCAGCGTTCTTCCTGCCAGGTCAGTGTTGGTGTACCTATCGCTGTTGGGCTAATGGCAGACTGCCAGTGTTCTTTCTGCGAAATCCCGTAGCTTTCTTCATAAACAAAGAATTTGATATCATCGATATCATCAATGTCTGAGCCGCCTGTGGTATTGATTTGCAAAAACTCCTCGCCGGACGTGTAGTAGCGAAAAATCTGGCTTCCGCTACCCAAATCAATGTGGCTGACAGCTGCAACGGTGTATTCCTCACCGGGCAATTCGATCAATAAAGACTTTTCTAACAAGCGAAACGCCAGCGTGTTGAGCGTAAACCCGGCATTCAGATGTAACCCCAACGGCCCACGAACAGGTACTGCTGTAGCCGTTTTACCCAATAAACGCTGGAAAAAACTCGTCATTATTTTCCCTTAATGATCTGCCAGCGCCAGTCGACGCTGGAAGATTTCACGGTATGGTTACTCACCCTGCTGGCGCTGCAGTCGTGCCAGAACATCCTGAGCAGAACTTTTATTGGTCGCCCCAATGCCAGCTTCAGCCAGCTTCTCGTCCAGGTCACGTCCATCCGCAACCTTCTCCAGCTGTGCGACAGCATCCAGACGGGCCTGGCGCTCTGCCTGACGCGTTTGCAAACGCTTGAGTGACTCCGCCGCCGTAGACACGCGGGAAGAGACCCCCACGGTCGATGTCGTTACGGCCTGTTGAGCACGCTGCATCGCTTCCGTAGCCTTTACCACCTCTATCTGCTGTTCGAACTGTGCAATCCGTTGAGCGGTTGCGCCTACCGCTTTCTCAACGCCATCACGCGACGCCTCAAGGTTAGTAAGCACTTGCTCTTCCGCGGTTATGGTATTCTCAAGACGGGCAATCTCTTCTGCAACTTCATTAATCAGAGACGGGTTAGCGTTTTTACTCATCGCCTCCAGCACTCGGGTTTCCAGGCTGGATTTGCGTGCGCGCAGATCGTTCAACTTGTCATGGCTTAGCTTCACGCGCGCTAGCAGGTCTACCCGTGATTTTCCGGCTTTATCTAACTCGCCTTTCGCCTCACGGATATGTTGCTCCAGCATTCGAACGCCCTGCGCCTCTTCAATTGACTCTTCCGCCTGCGAAAGCACAGACTTGCCCAGGGTAAACAGGCTTTTCAAAATTCCCATAAATAGCGTTCCTTGTTATTCGTGAGTATATTCTTCAGTTATTTCAGCCAGATCCAGCGCGTTGTCCGCTAATGTAGTCATCTCTAACACCACATCATCCAACGATGAGTTAAGCGAAAGCGCCCCAAATGCGATGTAATATTCATCGTGTTGAACGCGGGAAATTCCCACGGAAGACAGAGGCAGGAGTTTCTGATTACGCAATAAGAAAATATTAAATTCACCCTGATCATGAATACTGCAGACAGGACAGATAACGGTTTCAATAATAATCTGGCGGGAAGTTAATAAAACACTGAGCGGCAAATCACCATAATCATTCATTTTTATAATCAATGATTGATCGTTATATTCAATGTCTATATTTAATTCATGTTGAGTTTGTAGTGCTTCAGCAAGAGACTGCGGAGTCCATACCATATATTTTCCATATATTAGTTAATTAAAGAATAAATAAAATGAATATCATTTTTCACCATTTATCATACTCGTTTAAGATAAAAAAAAGCCATCCGAATCAGGATGGCTTTTTCCGAAAAATAAGTTTATCCGCGCTGGCGAACCGCTTCAAACAGGCAAATGCCCGTTGCAACAGAGACATTCAACGACGAGACACTTCCCGCCATTGGGATGCTGATCAGCTCATCACAATGTTCACGCGTCAGACGGCGCATGCCTTCACCTTCGGCTCCCATCACCAGCGCCATACGACCGGTCATTTTGCTCTGATACAGCGTATGGTCAGCTTCGCCAGCCGTTCCGACGATCCACACGTTCTCTTCCTGCAGCATACGCATTGTGCGCGCCAGGTTGGTCACACGGATCAGCGGTACGCTTTCTGCCGCACCACAGGCGACTTTCTTCGCCGTCGCGTTAAGCTGAGCAGAACGATCGCGCGGTACAATCACCGCATGAACACCTGCCGCGTCTGCGCTACGCAGGCACGCACCGAGGTTGTGCGGATCGGTCACGCCATCGAGGATCAGCAGGAACGGATTGTCCAACGAGGCGAGCAGATCCGGCAGATCGTTTTCCTGGTACTGACGTCCCGGCTTCACGCGCGCGATAATACCCTGATGCACGGCACCTTCGCTTTTCTCATCCAGGTACTGGCGGTTCGCCAGTTGGATCACCACGCCCTGCGCTTCCAGCGCATGGATAAGCGGCAACAAACGTTTATCTTCGCGGCCTTTTAGAATAAAGACTTCCTGAAAACGTTCAGGAGCGCGCTCCAGCAGGGCCTGGACTGCGTGGATACCGTAAATCATTTCACTCATTGATGGGTCTCATTGCTCACGTTTTTGCCGGGATCGCAGCGCTTGCCCGGCCTGGAGATAATTCACCCTCTTCTCAACGAAGAGGGCATCGATCACTCTGCTACTTTCTTTTTCGCCGCGCGCTTCGCTTTGGTCGCGGCAGCGATTTTCTGCGTTTTCGCCGAGGGTTTCTTCGCTTTTCTCGCCTCTTTCTTCGCTGCCTTCGGCTTCTGTTTCTTCTCGCCGCGGAAAGCGCTATCTGGCTCGAAATTCACCTTTTTCCCTACCTGGCGGCGTCTGCCGGTATTTTTACCCGCATCGCCTTTTTTCGCTTTTTCGCGCGCGGTTTTACCTTCATTGCGCGGGGCGCGTTCGCTGGAGATCAGGCTAAAGTCGATTTTGCGCTCATCCATGTTAACGGCTTCCACGCGAACTTCCACTCGATCGCCCAGACGATACATCTGACCGCTCGATTCACCCGTCAGGCGCTGTCCTACCTGATCGAAACGATAGTAGTCGTTATCCAGCGAGGAGACATGCACCAAACCGTCAATAAACAGCTCATCAAGGCGGACAAAGAAGCCAAAACCGGTCACGCTGGCGATCACGCCCTTAAAGACATTCCCCACCTGATCCAGCATGAAGTCACACTTCAGCCAGTCAGAAACATCGCGCGTGGCTTCGTCAGCACGACGCTCTGCCATCGAACAGTGCTGACCCAGTTGCAGCATCTCTTCCATCGAATAATGGTAGCCGCCCGTTTCCGTCGTATTACCTTTATGCCCTTGCTCCTGCGCCAGCAGATACTTAATCGCACGGTGCAAGGAGAGGTCCGGATAACGACGAATCGGTGAGGTAAAGTGCGCATAAGATTGCAACGCGAGGCCAAAGTGACCACGGTTTTCAGGATCGTAAATCGCCTGCTTCATTGAACGCAGCAGCATGGTTTGCAGCATTTCTGCGTCAGGTCGATCGGCAATAGACTCCAGCAACTCAGCATAATCGCGCGGCTCAGGCTTGTTACCACCTGGCAGTTCCAGCCCCAGCTCCGCCAGTACGGAACGGAAGGAGGTAATGGCTTCAGTCGTTGGCTTGTCATGAATACGGAACAGCGCCGGCTCTTTCGCTTTCTCAACGAAGCGCGCCGCGGAAATGTTCGCCATGATCATGCACTCTTCAATCAGCTTGTGCGCGTCATTACGTTGCGTCTGCTCAATACGTTCAATACGGCGTTCAGCGTTGAAGATAAACTTCGCTTCTTCGCTTTCAAACGAGATGCCGCCACGCTCTTCACGCGCTTTATCCAGCACTTTGTAGAGATTGTGCAGCTCTTCAATATGTTTTACTAACGGCGCATATTGCTCGCGCAGTTCCTGATCCCCCTGCAGCATGTGCCAGACCTTGGTGTAGGTCAGACGCGCATGGGAGCTCATCACCGCTTCATAGAATTTAAAGCCCGTTAAACGACCTTTTGACGAAATGGTCATTTCGCACACCATACACAGGCGATCAACCTGCGGGTTCAGCGAGCACAGGCCGTTGGAAAGCACTTCCGGCAGCATCGGTACCACCTGCGAAGGGAAGTAGACGGACGTGCCGCGGCTACGCGCTTCCTGGTCCAGCGGTGTTGGTGGGCGAACGTAATAGCTTACGTCAGCAATCGCTACCCACAAGCGCCAGCCGCCACCGCGTTTCTTCTCGCAGTAAACCGCATCATCGAAGTCACGCGCATCTTCGCCGTCGATAGTCACCAGCGGCAAATCACGCAGATCTACACGTCCAACCTTGGCTTCTTCCGGTACTTCTTCTTTCAGCCCGGCAACTTGTTTCTCTACCGCCTGCGGCCAGATATACGGAATTTCATGCGTGCGCAGGGCCATATCAACGGCCATGCTGGTTCCCATGTTGTCGCCCAGCACTTCAACAATTTTACCCACCGCTTTGGTACGACGGGTCGGACGCTGAGTCAGTTCAACCACGACCACAAAGCCCATTCGGGCTCCCATGACCTCTTCCGGTGGGATCAAGATGTCGAAGCTCAGTCGGCTATCATCGGGTACCACAAAACCGACACCTGCATCGGTGAAGTAGCGACCAACAATTTGACTGGTTTTAGGCACCAGAATACGCACGATACGTGCTTCACGGCGTCCTTTGCGATCGGCACCCAGCGGTTGTGCCAGCACCTGATCGCCATGGATGCAGGTTTTCATCTGCTCGCTGGAAAGATACAAATCGTCTTTACGGCCCTCAACGCGCAGAAAGCCGTAGCCATCACGGTGGCCAATAACGGTACCTTTCAGCAGATCGAGGCGCTCCGGCAGCGCGTAGCACTGGCGGCGGGTGAAGACCAATTGTCCATCACGCTCCATCGCGCGCAGACGGCGACGCAGCGCTTCCAGCTGTTCTTCACCTTCAATGTTCAGTTCAACGGCCAACTCATCACGGTTAGCCGGTTTTTCACGTTTGGTTAAATGTTCGAGGATAAATTCCCTGCTCGGGATGGGATTCGCGTATTTTTCAGCTTCGCGTTCCTGGAAAGGATCATGTGACATCTCGGTTCCTCCGTTGTCATCTCTGATGAAGATTTTCGTCACTCCACCAGCAATAATTTATAAAGCGGTTGATTCTCTTCAACCAAATCGGCAAGTGTGTAGTTGTCCAGCTCCGTGAGAAAACTTTGCACAGCCTTAGAAAGCGCCTGTTTTAATCGACAGGCAGGGGTGATGTGGCAAAACTCGCTGCTGCAATTGACCAGCGACAGGGGTTCCAGCTCGCGGACCACATCACCAATTACAATAGCCTTAGCCGGTTTGCCCAGGCGGATACCGCCATTTTTTCCTCGAATAGCAGTAACGTAGCCCGCCCGGCTAAGTTGATTGATTATTTTGACCATATGATTACGGGACACGCCGTAGACTTCTGTCACCTCAGAAATACTGGTCATACGCCCTTCGGGTAGCGACGCCATATAGATTAGCGCACGTAATCCGTAATCGGTGAAACTCGTTAACTGCACATCAACCTCAGGAAAAGGGAAAAAACGGATAAGCCTGGTAGTATTAATTATATTGATGATAAACCAGCCACCTGCCAGGTCGCTAATTTATTTCAGTTCGGGAAGGAAAAAAGCGAGGAACTTACATGATTTAAGCCGGAGTACGATGTAAAACACCTTGTCCGGCTTACAATAGAACACGATATACGTCTGATAAACGCAGCGCCATCCGGCGCCGCGTGAACGAGAAATTATGCGTCGAACGGGTCGCGCAGAATCATCGTTTCAGTACGATCCGGGCCGGTAGAGATAATATCAATCGGCACACCGGTCAGTTCTTCAATACGCTTGATGTAGTTCAGCGCAGCCTGCGGCAGACCACTACGTTCCTTCACACCAAAGGTGGATTCAGTCCAGCCTGGCATGGTTTCGTAGATCGGCTCAATACCTTCCCAGTCGTCTGCAGCCAGCGGAGTCGTCGTCACTTCACGACCATCCGGCATACGGTAAGCAACACAGATTTTCACCTCTTTCAAACCGTCCAGCACGTCCAGTTTGGTCAGGCAGAAGCCAGACAGGGAGTTGATCTGTACTGCGCGACGCACAGCAACGGAGTCCAGCCAGCCGGTACGACGACGACGGCCAGTGGTTGCGCCATATTCGTTACCCTGCTTGCACAGGAACTCACCGACGTCATCAAACAGTTCAGTCGGGAACGGACCTGCACCTACGCGAGTCGAGTAGGCTTTAATGATACCCAGAACGTAGTCCACATAACGTGGGCCCAGGCCGGAGCCAGTTGCCACGCCACCCGCAGTGGTGTTGGACGAGGTTACGTACGGATAGGTACCGTGGTCGATATCCAGCAGCGTACCCTGCGCGCCTTCGAACATGACGAAATCGCCACGTTTACGCGCCTGGTCCAGCAGATCGGAAACATCAACAACCATTGAGGTCAGGATGTCGGCAATTGCCATCACATCATCCAACACTTTCTGGTAGTCAACGGCTTCGACTTTATAGAAATTCACCAGCTGGAAGTTGTGATATTCCATCACTTCTTTCAGTTTTTCAGCGAAGGTGGCTTTATCAAACAGATCGCCAACGCGCAGACCGCGACGCGCTACTTTATCTTCATAAGCCGGACCGATACCACGACCGGTGGTGCCGATCGCTTTCGCGCCGCGCGCTTTCTCACGAGCGTTATCTAACGCAACATGATAATCAAGAATCAGCGGACACGCTTCAGACAACAGCAGGCGCTCACGAACAGGGATACCACGATCTTCCAGTCCTTTCATCTCTTTCATCAGCGCGGACGGAGACAGCACAACACCGTTACCGATGATGCTGGTGACATTCTCGCGAAGAATACCTGATGGAATAAGATGGAGGACGGTTTTTTCACCGTTGATTACGAGAGTATGGCCTGCGTTGTGACCACCCTGGTAGCGCACAACATATTTAGCCCGTTCAGTCAGAAGATCGACGATCTTCCCTTTACCTTCGTCACCCCATTGGGTGCCCAGTACGACGACGTTGTTACCCATTTTTCAAAATCACCGTTTGCTTAAAAATGGATTCTACCACCGCTTTTTCAGATATACAGCACTTTTTGCATCCAAAAATACGCAAAATAGTCTACTTATTGATCAGCCAATCGTTTTCCTCAACATGTAGTAGACCACAACGCCCGCAACCACAAGACCGCCGCCAAAACGACGTAAAATATTTTCCGGAAGTTGTGCCATTGCTGAGATCATTTTCTTCCAGGCACTGGGATAAAGCATCGGTCCCAACCCTTCGAGCACCAAAACCAGCGCGAGCGCCAGCAAAATTGTTGAGTTCATCCGCTGTCCTTATATAAAAAGAAAACCACCGCATCCTTGGGGGACGCCGGTGGTTTTGCTGGTCTAAAACCGCTGGAGCTAGTTTAGCGTGTCGCGGTATTTGGTGTCT
Organism: Citrobacter sp. Marseille-Q6884; assembly: GCF_945906775.1. Taxonomy (NCBI): domain Bacteria; kingdom Pseudomonadati; phylum Pseudomonadota; class Gammaproteobacteria; order Enterobacterales; family Enterobacteriaceae; genus Citrobacter; species Citrobacter sp. Marseille-Q6884. The sequence continues at coordinate 1,587,701 of NZ_CAMDRE010000001.1, read as the reverse complement.
TCATGTAGCGGAAGAAATCGCTGTCCGGGCTCATGACCATCACGTCCTGATTACCTTCGAAGCTCTTCTCGTAAGCACGCAGGCTACGGATGAAGGCGTAGAAGTCAGGATCCTGGCTGAAGGCGTCGGCAAACAGCTTCGCCGCTTCTGCATCACCTTCACCACGCATGATACGGCCCTGGCGCTCAGCTTCTGCCAGCGTTTTGGTGACTTCATAGTCCGCTGTTGCACGCAGTTTTTCAGCTTCTTCCTGACCCTGTGAACGATGGCGACGGGCTACCGCTTCACGCTCAGCGCGCATACGGTTGTAGATAGCTTCAGACACTTCCGCAGGCAGGTTGATTTGCTTAATACGCACATCGACCACTTCAATCCCCAACGCCGCCATACTGTTCGGGTTGATGACCGGTACTTTACCGTTCGTTTCAGCCTGAACACGTTCGGCCGCTTCGGCAATCGCACTGTCTGCCGCTGGCGTCGCAACTTCATCTTCCGTACCCGCAGAACCGGAGTTTAGCGCGTCACGGACTTCCAGCGTCAAACGACCACGAGAGTCGGTAACAATGTCTTTCACATCCAGACGACCGATTTCAGAACGCAGACGGTCAGAGAACTTACGTTTCAGCAGGACTTCTGCCTGAGAAACATCGCCACCGCCTGTTGCCAGGTAGTAACGGCTAAAGTCACTGATACGCCATTTGATATAGGAGTCAACGATCAGGTCTTTCTTCTCTTTGGTGACAAAGCGATCGGCCTGGTTGTCCATGGTCTGAATACGCGCATCGAGCATCTTCACTGATTCAATAAACGGGATCTTGAAGTGCAGACCCGGCGCATAAACCAGCGGCTTGTTGTCATCGTCGCGCAGAACTTTACCAAAGCGCAGGGTAATACCACGCTCGCCTTCTTTGACGACAAAGACAGACATGAACAGCACTACCAGAACGATGATGATAATCGCAATAACTGACTTACGCATCGTTATTCCCCCTGACGCTGGTAGTCGTTACGCTGCGCGTTCGCGCGGCGTTGGTCCATAATATCGCCCTGACTGGTGGACGAGGTGTTGCTTGCTCCAGTGCTGGAAGACGTTGCCGGTGGCAGACGAAGCAGATTTGAACTGCTGTCAGTCTTTGCTGCTGGCGCGCTACTGCCGCCTTTCAGCATTTGATCCAGCGGCAGAACCATCAGATTGCTGCCCTTGTCGTTCACAAGAACTTTACGGGTATGGCTCAGCACTTTCTCCATGGTCTCGATATACAGACGCTCGCGAGTAATTTGCGGTGCGGCTTTATATTCCGGCAGGATTTTTGCGAAGCGAGCCACTTCACCCTGTGCTTCCAAAATGGTTTGCGTTTTGTAAGCACGCGCTTCTTCGAGAATACGCTGAGCCTGACCATTTGCACGTGGCTGAACTTCGTTGGTATACGCTTCAGCTTCACGGATATATTGCTGCTCGTTTTCACGCGCGGCGATAGCATCGTCAAATGCTGCTTTTACTTCTTCCGGCGGACGAGCTGCCTGGAAGTTGACGTCCAGCAGGGTGATACCCATGTTGTACGGACGAATCGTCTCTTCCAGTTCGCGCTGAGTATCGCTACGAATAACGGTACGGCCTTCGGTCAGGATACGATCCATCGTGTACTTACCGATCACACCACGCAGGGCGCTGTCGGTTGCCTGACGCAGACTGTCATCAGCGCTGGTTACGCTAAACAAGTAACGCTGCGGATCGGTGACGCGGTACTGCACGTTCATTTCAACGCGCACGACGTTTTCGTCAGATGTCAGCATCACGCCAGATGCGGCAAGTTCACGCACGGCTTCAACGTTCACCGGTGTGACTTCATCGATAAAGGTCGGTTTCCAGTTCAGACCCGGCTCAACCAGATGGCTGAATTTACCGAAGCGTGTCACCACGCCGCGCTCCGCTTCTTTAATGGTATAGAAACCGCTTGCCGCCCAGATAATGACAATAGCCGCTGCTGCGATAGTAAAGACTCGACCGCCCAGTTGCGGACGCGGGCCTTGCGATGAACTACCGCCACCAGAACCAGTGCCTTTACCGCCGCCCAGACCACCGAGTTTTTTACTCAGCTTGCGGAAGATATCATCCAGATCGGGAGGTCCCTGATCGCGACCACCTTTGTTTCCATTTCCCTCAGGGTTGCCGCCAGGTTTGCTGCTTCCCCAGGGGTCGCGGTCTTGTCCGTTATTACCGGGCTGATTCCACGCCATGTTTGTGCTCCATATTTGTTATGCGGTGATATACCCCGTTTTTTGTACTACAGGGGCGTTACCGCCTTCCTGCAACCCAAAATTCGATGAGTATTGGGCAAAAAATCCCCAGGCACTTCCTCCCGGTCAGATGATGTAATCTGCCAGGGTCGGTTCTTGTTTACAGAGGCGACGCCAGTCAACGATCGGCATACGAACTTGCAGACCTACGCTGCCGTCCTCCTCCATCCACTCTTTTTCTATTGCCTGAAGTTGGTAAAACCGGCTCCTCAGACGCCCTTCCTGCGGCGGTAAACGCAACGTATGCTGCGCAACCTCACCGGAAAGTCGCTCTGTCAAAGCCTGAAAAAGTTGTGGTATGCCAATACCGGTTTGCGCGGAAACCCAAACGCGGATTGGTTTATTCTCTTCATCACGGTCGATACGCGGTTCAAAATCATCCAGCATATCGATTTTATTCATCACCAGCAGGGTCGGGATCTCATGTGCGTCGATCTCTTCAAGTACCGTATCAACGGCCTCAATGTTCTCCTGCACACGAAAATCTGCCGCATCAATAACATGCAGCAGTAATGTAGCCTGACGTGTCTCCTGCAAAGTGGCTTTAAACGCCGCCACCAGGTCATGCGGCAAATGGCGAATAAACCCTACGGTATCCGCCAACACGGTTTCACCGACGTCCGCAACATCAATACGGCGTAGCGTCGGGTCCAGGGTCGCGAACAGCTGATCAGCTGCGTAGACCCGGGCTTCGGTTATCTGGTTGAACAGGGTGGATTTTCCGGCGTTGGTATACCCCACCAGAGAGACGGTTGGGACATCCGCTTTCTTACGCGACTGCCGCCCCTGCTCACGTTGCTTTTCAACTTTTTCCAGGCGCGACTGTATCTGCAAAATGCGATTACGCAGCAAACGACGGTCGGTTTCGAGCTGGGTTTCACCCGGACCGCGCAAACCAATCCCGCCCTTTTGTCTTTCAAGGTGCGTCCAGCCACGGACCAGACGTGTAGCCATATGGCGCAACTGCGCCAGCTCAACCTGCAACTTACCTTCATGGGTACGCGCACGCTGGGCAAAAATATCTAAAATGAGACCGGTCCTGTCGATAACAAGACACTGGCATAACTGTTCCAGGTTACGTTCCTGGGCAGGGCTTAGAGCATGATCAAAAATCACCACCGCAGCGCCAGTCGCTTTTACGGCTTCAGCAATTTCGATTGCCTTACCTTCACCAACAAAATACTTCGGGTGCGGTGCTTTACGGCTCCCGGTAATCACCTGCATTGCTTCGACACCGGCGGAAGAAACCAGAGATTCAAACTCCTGGAGATCTTCCATATCTTTGTCTTGCGAAAAATAGATGTGTACCAGTACCGCCTGCTCACCGGCATCATAACGGTCAAACAAGCGTCAACCCCTTAATATATATCAACGGGGAACGCAGGATCTCTGGCTCCCCGTGTGTAAAACAGCCAAAAACCTTATTCGGTTTCTTCGCTGTCCTGTTGCGCAGATGAACCCTGCGCGTTGCTACCGTGATGGTAGTTACTGCCGGTGCCGCCGGTGGCATTATTGCTGTGATGAGAAACCGGGCGAGACGGGACAACAGTAGAAATCGCGTGCTTATAAACCATCTGGCTGACCGTGTTTTTCAACAGGATCACGAACTGATCAAAAGACTCGATTTGACCTTGCAGTTTAATACCATTCACCAAATAAATAGAAACTGGAACACGTTCCCGACGCAGTGCGTTCAGGAACGGATCTTGTAAAGATTGCCCCTTAGCCATTCTCTCTTTTCCTTATATGCTTATTTGTACTTTGAACCTTTCGATTCTGAAAAATTGCGCACGATACGTTTCAATTGTACACATTCAGTTCGCGATAGCACCAACAACCTGTAATACTTCGTTTCGCGCCTGGTCAGGCTTTTCACTGTCAAGCCAGTGCACTCCTTCCCAACCACGCAACCAGGTTACCTGCCGTTTCGCCAACTGCCTCGTGGCGCAAACACCTCTATAAACCATTTCATCGTATGAAATTTCGCCTTCAATGTATGACCACATCTGGCGATACCCGACACAACGAATGGAAGGCAAATCCGTATGCAAATCTCCTCGGGCAAATAGCGCCCGGACTTCTGCTTCAAAACCTGAAGCTAACATCTGATGAAACCGCTGCTCAATTCGCTGATGGAGCAGTTCACGGCTCGCCGGGGCGATAGCAAACTGATGCACCTGATACGGCAAAGCATCTCCTGACGTTTGCGTCAGCTCCGTTAAAGTTTTACCCGAAATGAAAAAAACTTCCAGTGCTCGGGAAAGTCTTTGCGGATCATTTGGATGAATACGTGCCGCAGCGACCGGATCAATATCCTGAAGCTGTCGGTGCAACGCATCCCATCCGAGCTCTGCCGCCTGCTGCTCGATCCTGGCCCTGATCTCCGGGTCCGCCGAGGGTAACGGCGACAATCCTTCAAGCAATGCCTTGAAATACAACATGGTACCGCCCACTAACAGCGGGATACGCCCCGCTGCCGTGATATCGGCCATCTCGGCTAACGCATCGCGACGAAAATCCGCAGCAGAATACGCTTGTGCCGGATCGAGAATATCCAGCAGCCGGTGCGGCGCAGCCTTTAGCTCTTCAGCATCCGGCTTGGCGGTACCGATATCCATCCCCTTGTAAATAAGGGCAGAGTCAACGCTTATCAACTCTATGGGCAAAACTTTACGCAATTCAATCGCTAATGCCGTTTTACCGGAGGCCGTTGGCCCCATCAAAAAAATTGCCTTTGGCAGGCTCGCCTTACTGATATCACTCATGTTTCAGGGCGTTCATTACCGAATGTAAATCAACAGGTTGTAACAGACCACCCGGCGGCGCTTTCACGAGTTGTGGGCAGAGCCGCTCAACATCCGCCAACAGCGTAATGGCCTGAGCCATACTCCATTGCGGATGCTCACTAATAAGATTACGCGCAATCCACTGTGCAATATTGCCAGCGTCGAATGCAGATTGCTGCGCCAGGTAGCCTATCAGTTCAGGAATCAAGATTTGTAAATTTTGTTGGCGTAAGGGTAAAGGCACCGCCCGGATGGTCACATGCTGCGCATCCAACTGAAACTCAATGCCCAAATCAGCCAGTGGGGCCTGCGTTTTTTGCAGCGCGGCCTTTTCTTCTGCAGTCACTTTTAAGCGTAGCGGGATCAGCAATGGTTGGGCGCAAACCGGTCCTTGTCCTGGTGTCAGCTGCGCCTGGCGCAGCCAGCGTTCCGCTACGGGTAACGCCAACAGCCGAATATGGCCGTCGCATTCAAGTAACGCGCAGTCAGCACCGACGATCGTCAGCACTCGGCCAAAGCCTTGGCTGTTGCCAGCAAGAGGTGCCACGGGCGTTTCAGGCACAGCGCCTTTGTGTGTCGGCGCTGGGGTCTGAAGCAGTTGCTGGTAAATCGCCCCCTGCTGCTTTTGATATCCCGGCTGAGCGTTCGGCCAGCTGGCGCCCGTCTGCCGACTGCCGCCGCTACCGGTGGCAGAATAGCGGGGAACGGAGGATTCACGCGCTGGCGCAGGTTCTGCAAAATGGTTTCGCCCTGCCGCAACGCGGTTTTCCGGGATAGGTCGCGGAGCGGGCTCTTCGTCATCCGCCAGTGGCAGCGACGTTTCGAGCTGCTGTTGCAGGACGCTCAGTACCCCCTGATAGATAAAATCATGTACCAGGCGGGACTGATGGAACCGGACTTCATGTTTAGCAGGATGCACGTTGACATCGACCTGATGCGGGTCAATCTCCAGATACAGTACAAATGCAGGTTGCTGATCAGCGCCCAGTTTGTCTTCGCAGGCCTGACGGATAGCGTGGTTAATCAACCGGTCGCGCATCATACGGCCATTCACGTAACAGTACTGAATTTCCGCCAATGCCGCAGTGGTGTGATTGGGATCAGCGACCCAACCACGTAGCGTCAAATCACCATGCTGCCACTCAATCGCCAGCGCCTGCTCCAGAAAGGGCGTACCACAAATCGCGCCCAGTCGGCGCTCTTTCTGTCCATCGACGGCCACCGCGCGATACTGACGCACCATTTTACCGTTGTGCGACAGATTAATGGTCACATCAAAACGCGCCAGCGCAATGCGACGGATAATCTCATCGATATGATTAAATTCGGTTTTCTCGGTGCGCATAAACTTGCGTCGCGCTGGCGTGTTGTAGAACAGATCCAACACCTCCAGCGTGGTGCCCACCGGGTGGGCTGCAGGTTTGACCGTCACGTCCATATCGCGCCCTTCGGCATACGCCTGCCAGGCTTCGGGCTGTTCCTGAGTACGTGACGTCAACGTTAAACGCGAGACAGAGCTGATACTTGCCAGAGCTTCACCGCGAAACCCGAGGCTAACGATGGCTTCGAGATCGTCAAGCGAGGCAATTTTACTGGTGGCATGACGCGCCAGCGCCAGCGCCAGCTCGTCTTTTTTGATGCCGCTGCCGTTGTCACGAATGCGGATAAGCTTCGCCCCGCCACGCTCAATATCAATATCGATACGCGTAGCGCCCGCATCAAGGCTATTTTCCACCAGTTCTTTAACCACCGACGCAGGCCGTTCTACCACCTCACCTGCGGCAATCTGGTTCGCCAGTTGTGGCGGTAGAACCTGAATCGGCATAGCTAATCCTTAATTTGTTAACATACTACCAGGCGTGACTGCACTGGCCGTTTGCGCCGGTGCGCTCTGCGGCCCGGTTTGCATCGGGTGCGCCTGGAAGTAGTTACGTAATCCTTTATAAATCGCCTCGGCCAGTTGCTGCTGATAATCTTCGCTCGCCAGCAGACGTTCTTCGCTGTTATTACTGATAAAGCCGGTTTCAACCAATACCGACGGGATATCAGGCGAACGTAATACGCCAAGGCTGGCGTGCTCCGGGCGACGTTTATGCATCGACCCAATACGCTCCAACTGTCCGATCATGCTGGTCGCGACATCATACCCTACGCGCTGTGAATGACCGAACTGTAGGTCCAGCACCGCCTGGCTTAAGTAAGGATCGGACTGGCTGTTTGCCAGCACATCACCCGCCCCACCCAACAGTTCCGATTGCTTCTCATGCTGTTCCAGCCAACCAGCCATTTCACTGTTCGCACGGCGGTTGGACAGTACCCACACGGAAGCGCCTGTGGCATCCCGGTTTGGCGCTGCATCGGCGTGAATTGAGACCAGGAAATTGGCATTTTGTTTACGCGCAACATCAGAACGCCCCATTACCGAGATGAAATAATCGCCGTCACGGGTGAGTACGCCTTTAAACATCGGGTCATCGTTCAACAAACTACGCAGCTTACGCGCAACCGCGATAGTGACGTTTTTCTCCCGCGTACCGCCTGGACCAATAGCGCCGGGGTCTTGCCCGCCGTGCCCTGCATCGATCGCAATAACCACTTTATCGCCAGTGTTATTACTCGCCCGGGCGGCGGGACGCGTTACCGTGTTACTGTTCGTCACAGCAGTTGTACGGTTGTTTTCCGTTTTAAATGGATTTCGCGCAGGTTCTGTTGGACGCGGAGTGACCACCGGTGTTTCAACGCGCTTCACGACCACGGGGGGTGGCGGTGGAGGCGGCGGTGCATCAGCTTTGATGGTAAACACAACGGTGTAGTTGCCACCGTTTTGCCGTTTCATCGCCTCGGCTTTCCCATTTTCGGTTAAATCAACCACCAGACGCAGAGACTGCGCGTCATTTGGCGTACCAGAACGGATTGCCTTCACCAGATTATTACCGCTAAAGAGCAGCGGTAATCCCTGAATCACGCCGGATTGTTTGATATCCAGCGCGACGGTACGTTTCCCATCTTGCGATACGGCATATTCAGGATCGCCAATAAAGCTCAGCGTAATCCGCGCCTGTTGATCGCCGTTGGAAACCTGAATATCGGAGAGGCTGGCGGCCCCTGCCTGCGCGCACAGCAGGACCAGGCTTGCCATCAGCCAATTTCTGATGCGATAAATCATCCCGCCACCCTTAAGGTTAATCGGCTAAACGCGCCAGCAATAAATCACCCGATGCGGAGACCGCGCTTACGCGCGCTTCTCGACCTTGCGCCTGATAGTCAATGTGTATTTCGACGTCCGGGTCAGGAAGCACACCTTTACCTTGTTGCGGCCACTCCACCAGGCAAATGGCATCATTGGCAAAATAATCGCGGATCCCCATAAATTCCAGCTCCTCCGGGTCCGCCAGTCGGTACAAATCGAAGTGATACACCGTCAAATTAGCGAGCGAATAGGGTTCTACCAGCGTATAGGTAGGGCTTTTTACATTACCTTTGTGGCCTAACGCCTGCAGAAATCCCCGGCTGAAGGTGGTTTTACCCGCACCCAAATCGCCGTACAAATAAATAACCGTTGCGCCGTCACAGGCGTTGGCTACCCGCAGTCCCAGGTCTAAAGTCGCCTGTTCATCAGGTAGCGGAATTACTCGATTCATCATGATAAACGTCAATCACATCAGGGTTAACAATACGCTGTAGCGTGGTAAAGAGATCGGTCGCCAGCATGCCGCGCGTACCAGAACGCGCCGCCAGCACATCCGCCGCCGCACCATGCGCAACACATCCCGCACAGGCTGCATCATACGGGGTTAGCTTCTGTCCGAGCAATGCGCCAATAATTCCAGAGAGCACATCGCCCATACCGCCGCTGGCCATCCCTGCATTACCGGTATCAATGATACCCAACGCGTTCTGCTCAGAAGCCACAACCGTACCGGCGCCTTTCAGCACCACCACACCTCCGTACCGTTTTACCAGACGTTGTGCGGAAAGTAAGCGATCATTTTCAATTTCTGCAATGGAGCAACCCAGCAGTCGCGCGGCTTCCCCCGGATGCGGCGTGATCACGCGATTGTGACGTTTATCGGGATTGATTGCCAGCAGGTTAAGCGCATCTGCGTCCCAGAGCATCGGTTTACGAAAGTTCTCTACTTTTTGCAGCGCTTTTTTGCCCCACTCCTGCTGCCCAAGCCCCGGACCAATCACGACAACATCCGCCCACGCCAGGCTTTCTTCCAGCGCGTCTGGCGTTAACACAGCGACCATCAACTCAGGGCGAGCCGTCAGGATTGGCGCAATGTTTTCACTACGGGTCAGGACTTTAACCAGCCCGGCACCTGCGCGGAGCGCCGCTTCACCCGCCATACGAATGGCGCCTGCCGTACCGTGATCGCCGCCAATCACCACCAACCGCCCATGAGAACCTTTATGCGAAGTGGGTCGTCGTGGCGGTAACCAGTGAACAAGCTGTGATGCGTCAAAACGTTGAATCGGTGCAGCCTGACCGGCCAACCAGGCATCCAGGCCAAGCGCATTAAAATGCACATTGCCTGTGACATCCCGCGCTTGACCGGTTAACAACCCCGGCTTCAGCGCAATAAAGGTGACGGTATGTGCCGCGTGAATGACCGCCCCAGGCGTCCCGCCCGTTTGTGCCACCAGACCGGATGGAATATCGATCGCCACGATGGGCGTAGGATGCGTATTCGCATGTTCAATCAACGTTGAGAGAGGTTTACGCGGCGCCTGTTTTAAGCCGGTACCCAACAGGGCGTCGATAATCAGATCGACGTCTTGCGGCCAGATGATATCGGGGGCATGAATGACACCTCCCGCATTAAGCCAGGCATCACGCGCCTGCTGCGCCTCGTCGGGAAGGGGTTTGTCACTTTCCTGCGCCAGTAATGTGACATCAATACCTGCTGCCTGGGCAAGCCTGGCAACCACGTAACCATCGCCACCGTTATTACCGTGCCCACAGAGCACCAGCCAGCGCCTGGCGTGTGGGTAAGCGTTGTGGGCAATCTGAAACGCCGCCTCGCCCGCACGGAGCATCAGTTCATAAAGCGTCAGTCCTAAGCTATCTGCTGCCTCTCGCTCCGCCCATTTGATGTCATCGGCGTGCCAGATGGAGTGTGGTATACTTGTGGGGTTTTTCTTCATTGTATGGTCCGTCATGTCAGAGCCCCTCGATCTCAATCAGTTAGCGCAAAATATTAAGCAGTGGGGGCTGGAACTTGGCTTTCAGCAGGTCGGTATTACCGATACCGACCTTAGTGAAGCCGAACCCAAACTGCAGGCATGGCTGGATAAACATTATCATGGCGAGATGGACTGGATGGCCCGTCACGGCATGATGCGTGCTCGTCCTCACGAATTGTTACCCGGTACCTTACGCGTTATCAGCGTACGCATGAACTATCTCCCCGCCAACGCGGCCTTTGCCAGCACATTGAAAAATCCCTCTCTGGGCTACGTAAGTCGGTATGCGCTCGGGCGTGACTACCACAAGCTGCTGCGTAACCGCTTAAAAAAGCTGGGAGAGATGATTCAACAGCACTGCGTTTCGCTGAATTTTAGACCTTTTGTCGATTCTGCGCCCATTCTTGAGCGCCCACTGGCGGAAAAAGCCGGGCTTGGCTGGACTGGTAAGCACTCACTAACACTCAACCGCGAAGCCGGTTCCTTCTTCTTCCTGGGTGAGTTACTGATTGATTTGCCTCTGCCTGTCGATAACCCTGTAGAAGAAGGATGCGGGAAATGCGTCGCGTGTATGACGATCTGCCCCACGGGGGCGATCGTTGAGCCCTATACCGTAGATGCCCGCCGCTGTATTTCCTATCTCACTATCGAACTCGAAGGGGCTATACCAGAAGAATTTCGCCCACTGATGGGTAACCGAATCTATGGCTGTGATGACTGCCAGCTCATCTGCCCCTGGAACCGTTATTCTCAGTTAACCGTCGAAGATGACTTCACCCCTCGTAAACAACTCCATGCCCCGGAGTTAATTGAATTGTTCAGCTGGAGCGAAGCATGGTTCTTAAAAGTCACAGAAGGATCGGCTATTCGTCGTATTGGCCACCTGCGCTGGTTGCGAAATATCGCCGTTGCGCTGGGAAATGCCCCCTGGGATAAGCGCGTCATCGACGCGCTGGAAAGTCGCAGAGGTGAGCACCCACTTCTCGACGAGCACATAGAGTGGGCGATTGCGCAGCAAACAGACAAGCGAAATGCTTGTGTGATTGAGGTGCAATTACCGAAAAAGCAACGTCTGGTCAGAGTGATTGAGAAAGGGTTGCCGCGTGACGCTTAAGTCATCCACAGCTTGTGTATAAAAATAAAAACACATTGATATTCAAGAGGGAAAAAATCGTCAAGTGATCACACTAACAATTTGAAATGATAATTAATGTTATAAATTCAACAAATTACAGAGATATTATTCACCCAGCTAAGTTTTTAGCCTTTCAGAATTAATACCCGAACCTGTGGATAAGTCTGTTTACAGAAGTGTGTCAGAGACAACGAAAAACAGCCCCAACGCGATTATTCGTTGTGGATATGTTTATTGAGATAAGAATTTGGAGCGGGAAACGAGACTCGAACTCGCGACCCCGACCTTGGCAAGGTCGTGCTCTACCAACTGAGCTATTCCCGCTTGGGTGGTGCGTATTTTGCAATACTTTCAAATTTTGGAGCGGGAAACGAGACTCGAACTCGCGACCCCGACCTTGGCAAGGTCGTGCTCTACCAACTGAGCTATTCCCGCTTAATCTTCGTCTTTCGAACCACTACTGCGTTGGCTGCCTTCATTCACCTTAGTCACTTACTTCAGTAAGCTCCCAAGGACTTATTCAGTTGCCGCCTTGTCGCAATTCGAAATCCTGCGATTGGGTGGTGCGTATTTTACAATACTTTCAAATTTTGGAGCGGGAAACGAGACTCGAACTCGCGACCCCGACCTTGGCAAGGTCGTGCTCTACCAACTGAGCTATTCCCGCAAATTTGTTGCTGTCGTAATTCGCATTTCTGCGTCGTTACGGGAGGCGCATTATACGAGAAATCCGTTTAGCTGCAACCCCCCTGAATACGATTTTTTTGAAAATTCGTTCAAGTGATTACTTTGCAATCAAGCTGAACAATTTAACGTCAAAAAACCGGTTAAGCAAGCGTGCCAGGCCTCAAAATCAAAGCTTAATAAAATGCTCACGATAATAAGCAAGCTCAGCAACCGACTCACGAATATCGTCCATCGCCTGATGTGTTCCCTGTTTGGTGAAGCCATCAAGGATCTCTGGCTTCCAGCGACGCGCCAGTTCTTTCAGTGTGCTGACGTCCAGATAACGATAATGGAAATAGGCTTCCAGTTCCGGCATGTATTTAAACAGGAAACGACGATCCTGACCGATGCTGTTACCGCAAATCGGCGATTTCCCTTGCGGAACCCACTCTTTTAAAAATGCTAACGTCGCCAGTTCTGCTTCGCGATCGCCCATCGCACTTGCCTTCACGCGATCCACCAGCCCACTACCTGTATGCGTGCGTACGTTCCAGTCATCCATTAATGCCAGTTGTTCGTCAGACTGATGGACGGCAATCGTCGGTCCTTCCGCCAGAATGTTCAGGTTGGCATCAGTCACCAGCGTAGCGATCTCAATGATGCGATCGCGCTCGGGATCCAGACCTGTCATCTCCAGATCGATCCAAATCAGGTTGTTTTCATTGGCACTCATGCTATTTTCCACCCTTCAGAGGTCACATTCAGTGTGACTATATTCATCTAAAATTGTGTGTATCATAGATGTTTTGCCCACAATGGGCGACCAGGAGCCAGTACGATTGAGTAAAAATAAACTCTCCAAAGGCCAGCAGCGCCGCGTGAACGCCAATCACCAGCGTCGTCTTAAAACGTCCACGGAGAAGCCTGACTACGACGACAACCTGTTTGGTGAGACTGCTGAAGGCATTGTTATCAGCCGTTTTGGCATGCATGCCGACGTGGAATCTGCTGACGGTGAAATTCACCGCTGCAATATCCGTCGAACAATTCGCTCGCTGGTAACCGGTGACCGTGTGGTCTGGCGTCCGGGTAAAACAGCAGCCGAAGGGGTCAATGTTAAAGGTATCGTTGAAGCGGTACATGAGCGTACCTCAGTACTCACGCGTCCCGATTTTTACGACGGCGTTAAGCCTATTGCGGCCAACATTGACCAAATCGTTATCGTTTCTGCCATCTTACCCGAGCTGTCGCTCAATATTATCGACCGGTATCTGGTAGCCTGCGAAACGTTACACGTCGAACCGATTATCGTACTGAATAAAATCGACCTGCTGGATGCCGAAGGTATGGCCTTCGTTAACGAGCAGATGGATATCTATCGCAATATTGGCTATCGCGTACTGATGGTATCAAGCCGGACTAAAGATGGTCTGCAGCCGCTTGAAGAGGCGTTAACTGACCGTATCAGTATTTTTGCCGGCCAGTCGGGTGTAGGGAAATCCAGCCTGCTTAACAACCTGCTTGGACTGCAGGAAGAGATCCTGACCAACGATGTTTCCGATAATTCAGGTCTTGGACAACATACCACTACCGCTTCTCGCCTGTACCACTTCCCGCACGGCGGTGATGTCATCGACTCCCCAGGGGTGCGCGAGTTTGGTCTGTGGCATCTGGAACCGGAACAAATCACGCTCGGCTTTGTCGAATTCCATGATTACCTGGGTCATTGCAAATACCGCGACTGCAAACACGACACGGATCCAGGCTGCGCCATCCGTGAGGCGGTTGAAAAAGGTGTCATCGCTGAAACCCGGTTTGAGAATTATCACCGTATCCTGGAAAGCATGGCGCAAGTAAAAACGCGTAAAAACTTTTCTGATACAGATAACTGACAACTAAGCTAAGCATCGCTAGAATCGTCCCCTTTTTTCAGGATCCGGCCCCTGTGTCGGATCAGGAACAAATTATGGCCTGGAGGCTACCTTGTTAAACTCATTTAAGCTTTCGCTACAATACATTCTGCCGAAACTATGGCTCACTCGCCTGGCGGGTTGGGGTGCGAGCAAACGAGCGGGATGGTTAACAAAACTGGTTATCGATCTGTTCGTGAAGTATTACAAGGTCGATATGACAGAGGCGCAAAAGCCGGATACCGCCAGCTATCGCACCTTTAACGATTTCTTCGTTCGCCCACTGCGTGACGATGCCCGCCCGATTAATACCGATCCTAACGTTCTGGTGATGCCTGCAGATGGCGTCATTAACCAGCTCGGTAACATCGAAGAAGATAAACTTATGCAGGCCAAAGGGCATAGCTATAGCCTTGAAGCGCTGCTGGCTGGCAACTACCAGATGGCAGACAAGTTCCGTAACGGGACATTTGTCACAACGTACCTTTCACCGCGTGACTACCACCGCGTGCACATGCCGTGTAACGGTATCCTTCGGGAAATGCTGTATGTGCCAGGCGACCTCTTCTCCGTCAATATCCTGACCGCGCAAAACGTACCCAACCTGTTTGCCCGTAACGAACGCGTGATTTGCCTGTTTGATACCGAATTTGGCCCGATGGTCCAGATTCTGGTTGGCGCAACTATCGTTGGTAGCATTGAAACCGTATGGGCTGGCACGATTACGCCACCGCGTGAAGGGGTGATCAAACGCTGGACATGGCCTGAAGGCGAAAGCGAAGGGTCAGTCGCGTTATTAAAAGGCCAGGAGATGGGTCGCTTTAAGCTTGGTTCCACCGTTATCAACCTGTTTGCGCCGGGTAAAGTCAATCTTGTCGAGCAGTTACAGGATCTTTCAGTGACCAAAATCGGCCAGCCAATGGCTATCTCCACCGAAACTTTCGTGACGCCAGAGGCTGAACCAGCCCCGCTGCCGCCAGAAGAGATCGTAGCGGAACACGACGCCAGCCCGCTGGTTGATGATAAAAAAGACGAAAGCTAACCATAGGAATCGCTGCTGTGCGCCTGATTATCACTTTTCTGATGGCCTGGTGCCTCAGCCTGGGGGCGTACGCTGCGACGGCCCCCGATGCCAAACAACTTACCCAGGAACTGGAGCAGGCAAAAGCGGCGAAACCCGCTCAGCCCGAAGTCGTTGAGGCGCTCCAGTCCGCGCTGAATGCTCTTGAGGAGCGCAAAGGCTCCCTTGAGCGTGCTGAGCAATATCAGCAGGTTATCGATAACTTCCCCAAGCTGTCTGCGACATTACGTGCACAGCTTAACAACCTGCGCGACGAACCGCGCACGGTGCCAACCGGTCTTTCCACTGATGCGCTAAACCAGGAGATCCTCCAGGTCAGCAGTCAATTGCTGGAAAAAAGCCGCCAGGCTCAACAAGAGCAGGATCGCGCCCGGGAGATTGCCGATTCATTAAGTCAGCTTCCTCAACAGCAAACCGATGCCCGTCGCCAGCTCAATGACATTGAACGACGTCTGGGAACGGCCAACGGAAACGTAGCGCTCAATCAAGCGATGCAGGCTGAGTCAGCCAAACTCAAAGCTCAGGTCGATGAACTGGAGCTGGCGCAACTTTCTGCAAATAACCGCCAGGAGCTGGCGCGTATGCGCTCTGAGCTGGCAGAAAAACAGAGCCAACAACTTGATGCCTACCTGCAGGGGTTACGTAATCAACTTAACAGCCAGCGCCAGCGTGAAGCTGAACGGGCGCTGGAAAGCACCGAACTGCTGGCGGAAAACAGTGCCGGACTGCCGGAAGGCATTGTCGATCAGTTCAAAGTTAACCGGGAGCTATCGCAAGCCTTAAACCAGCAAGCGCAACGCATGGACCTGGTGGCCTCTCAACAACGTCAGGCCACCAGCCAAACGTTGCAGGTACGCCAGGCGTTAAACACGCTGCGGGAGCAGTCACAGTGGCTTGGCGCCTCGAATATGCTGGGCGAGGCTCTGCGCGCGCAAGTCTCGCGTCTGCCAGAAATGCCCAAGCCTCAGCAATTAGATACGGAAATGGCGCAGCTTCGCGTACACCGAATGCGCTATGAAGATCTGCTGAACAAACAGCCACAGTTGCGTCAGATCCATCAGGCAGATGGCCAACCGCTTACCGCTGAGCAGAATCGTATTCTCAACGCACAGCTGCGTACTCAGCGAGAGCTGCTGAACTCCCTGTTGCAGGGCGGCGATACGCTGATCCTCGAATTGACCAAGCTGAAAGTCTCCAATAGCCAACTGGAAGACGCGCTGAAAGAAGTCAACGAGGCCACTCACCGCTATCTGTTCTGGACCTCTGACGTCAGCCCCATCTCACTCTCCTGGCCCGTTGATTTAGTCCAGGATCTACGGCGTCTTATCTCATTAGACACGTTTAATCAGCTTGGTAAAGCCAGCATTATGATGCTGACCAGCAAGGAAACATTGCTGCCGCTTTTCGCTGCGCTGGTGCTGGTTGGGTTTAGCCTCTACTCGCGCAAACACTTCACCCGTTTTCTCGAGCGCTCGTCAGCCCGGGTTGGCAAAGTGACCCAGGATCACTTCTGGCTGACGCTACGCACGGTGTTCTGGTCAATACTTGTCGCCTCGCCACTGCCGGTACTGTGGGCAACGTTGGGTTACGGATTGCAGGAAGCGTGGCCCTATCCGCTGGCCGTTGCGATAGGCGATGGCGTCACCGCCACGGTGCCGATGCTATGGGTAGTGATGATTTGCGCCACTTTCGCCCGCCCTAACGGTCTGTTCATTGCCCACTTTGGCTGGCCGCGGAACCGTGTTGCCAAGGCCATGCATTATTACCTGATGAGTATCGGGCTGATTGTCCCGCTCATCATGGCGGTGATCATGTTTGATAATCTCAATGATCGGGAATTCTCCGCGTCATTGGGACGCCTGTGCTTTATTTTGATTTGTGGTGCCCTGGCGCTTGTCACCCTGAGTCTGAAACGCGCGGGTATACCGCTGTATCTCGATAAAGAAGGTAATGGCGATAACATGGTCAACAGCATGCTGTGGAATATGCTGATGGGCGCACCGCTCATTGCCATTCTCGCCGCTGCCGTGGGGTATCTGGCGACAGCGCAGGCACTGCTGGCGCGTCTGGAAACGTCCGTCGCCATCTGGTTCTTGTTGCTGGTGATTTATCACGTCATCCGCCGCTGGATGTTGATCCAGCGGCGCCGCCTGGCATTCGATCGCGCAAAACACCGACGAGCAGAGATGCTGGCGCAGCGCGCACGTGGCGAAGAAGAACCGCCGCATTCAACCAGCCTTGAAGGGGCGATTGATGTGGATGAAAGCGAAGTGGATCTTGATGCGATCAGTGCGCAATCGCTGCGTCTGGTGCGTTCTATCCTGATGCTCATCGCCCTGCTTTCGGTCATCGTGCTGTGGTCAGAAATTCACTCCGCCTTTGGCTTCCTGGAAAATATCTCGTTGTGGGATGTCACCTCCACGGTGCAGGGCGTAGAAAGCCTGGAGCCAATTACGCTGGGTGCGGTGCTGATTGCGATACTGGTGTTCATCATCACCACTCAGTTGGTACGTAACCTCCCCGCCTTGCTGGAGTTGGCGCTGCTACAGCATCTGGATTTAACCCCCGGCACCGGTTACGCCATCACCACGATTACCAAGTATTTGCTGATGTTGATAGGTGGTCTGGTGGGCTTCTCAATGATTGGTATTGAGTGGTCTAAACTGCAATGGCTGGTCGCGGCCCTTGGTGTGGGGCTGGGCTTTGGTTTACAGGAGATTTTCGCCAACTTTATCTCTGGCCTGATTATCCTGTTTGAAAAGCCCATTCGTATTGGCGACACGGTGACGATTCGCGATCTCACCGGTAGCGTGACGAAAATTAATACCCGCGCCACGACAATCAGCGACTGGGACCGTAAAGAGATCATCGTGCCCAACAAAGCGTTTATTACCGAGCAGTTTATCAACTGGTCGCTGTCCGACTCTGTCACTCGCGTGGTGTTAACTATCCCGGCACCGTCAGAGGCTAACAGCGAGGAAGTCACGCAAATCTTGTTAACGGCCGCACAGCGCTGTTCTCTGGTTATCGATACGCCAGCCCCCGAAGTCTTTCTGGTTGACCTGCAACAGGGGATTCAGATCTTTGAGCTGCGTATCTATGCGGCTGAGATGGGTCACCGCATGCCGTTACGCCATGAGATCCACCAGTTGATTCTGGCAGGGTTCCGTGAACACGGTATTGATATGCCATTCCCACCGTTCCAGATGCGTCTGGAGAGTCTGGGCGGCAAGCAAACGGGGAGAACGTTAAGTTCTGCGGGCAGAGGCGCTCGCCCGGCGGGAAGTTTGTAAGCGTCAATGATGCCATCTGGCCTACGAAGGACGATGTCTCTTGTAGGCCGGGTACGGCAAGAAGATTACTCCGTCGCCCACTGTGGCTGATTAGCCATACGGCGGCTGTAGTTCTGATAAATCGCCATTGCCAGCAGTGAGAAGAATACCGGTCCACCGGTCATCCACAACGCGCTGTTCCAGTCTCCGGCTTCAATCACCGGTTGGATGATGGTGAACACGTTCGCGAATGTCACCACCAGCACCACCACACCGGTTGCCAGCAACGTGGCGGCTCTGGTTTTAAAAATCACAAATGGCCTTTCCAGACCCGCGCAGGATTTAAAGAAAGGGAATGCCAGCGCAAGGAACAGATATGGCAACGTCATCGATACGTTCGCCATCAGCGTCAGTTTGTTATAAAACGCGGAAGCCGTATCGCCACCAAACGAAACCAACAGAATAAACAAGCTTACCAGCAGGCATTGCATCCACATTGCCGTCGCCGGCATACCCACGCCATTCAGTTTCGTCATGGGGGCAGGCCACAGCGCCTTCGGCGTCCCCTGAATAATCGCTTTCAATGGCGAGTAACTGAGTGTGAAAAAAGCGCCAGTATAAGCAAGGAACATAGAGAGCCCGGTAATACGCGCAAACCATACGCCCATCGTCAGTGAGGTCTCAGGAGAAAGGTTAAGCGCATTACCCAGCGTCATGCCCAGGCTTTTCATCAGGATATAGGTAATATTCCCGAGGTTAACCGAACTATTGCTTAATACCTGCTGCCAGTTGGTACTCACACCCCATAAAAATATCGCCAGTGAATAACCGACTGAAATCACAATCGCGGCAAAGACAATACCTTTAGCAAAGTTCTTTTCCGGTTTTTCAGTTTTATCGACCAGACCGCCAACGGCCTCAATTCCACCATAGGCAAAAATGGCAAAGACAACAAATGACAACATGGCCAGGCCGGACTGATATCCCGGATTAGGTGAGGAGACAAAATTAATATCCTGCGCAAAGTGTCCACCCGTTAATAACAAAATAGCGACACTCACTAACAACAGAACCAAATTAAGACACATTACAGCAATACCACCGACAGCCGTAATACGCGCAATTTTATTGATCCCTCGGGAGGCCACACAGGTGACCAGGATCATCCAGCCCACCGCGAGCAGCCCGACAACCTGAGTGGGCTCAAGCCCCGCGATACGCCAGTGCTGCGTCATGTCAGCGCCAAACAGAAAGGTGGAAAAAGGCACCCAAACTTTTGCCGCTGTACTGACCATCCAAATCACATAGGAAGAGAACCACATAAATGTGCCGATAAAAGCATAGCGTGGGCCAACGCTATTATTCATCCATGAATATATCCCGCCTTCTTCTTTTCGATACGCAGATCCCATTTCGGCCATCATCAAGGCAAATGGAATAAAGAATAATAATGCAGAAAATATATACCACGGAATAGCGCTATAACCCATTAAATAGAAAGCGGAAGGACTATTTGCAAATCCGAAAACTGACGTAAATATCATTAGGATGAGACCTATCAGGCTCATCTTTTTAATTGTTTGGGTCATTAAACCATCCCTTACTCTGGAACGCCTGAGTGAAGCCGCGTCCACATGTTTACGCTGTCCTTCATACGAAGGTCAGCCATTAGAAAATCGACACAGAATTGATACCTGAATAATGACAAATATCCAGACTTAAATTGTGACTATAAAAATGAAAGTGAAAAAAAACGCTACAAAATGGCGCATTTTGCGCCATTTATCTTACTGAGATGTGATTTTCAGATTTACGCCCGATCGACGGTAAACGCGATAACATCTGCCAGGCTATCGGCGCCCAGCGCCAGCATCACCAGACGATCAACCCCCAACGCCACACCCGAGCAATCCGGCATACCGACTTTCAGCGCTTCAAGCAGATTATTGTCGATAGGCTGCTGCGGTAAACCACGAGCGGCACGTTTACGGTTATCCTGTTCAAAGCGTTGCTGCTGCTCACGGGCATCCGTCAATTCATGGAAACCATTCGCCAGCTCAATACCTTTGTAATAGACCTCAAACCGCTCAGCAACGCGGTGATCTTCCGTACTGATTTGCGCCAGTGACGCCTGGCTGGCTGGAAAGTGATACACAAACGTCGGTTTATCTTTACCGATGTGCGGTTCAACGCCCATCGTAAACAGCAGTTGTAGCAAGGTATCCCGGTCTTCTTCGGTATCGGCAATATTGCTGAGATCCAGTTTGGCCGCCACTTCGCGCAGTTGGGTTTTATCCGCAGACAGTGGGTCGATCTCCAGATGACGCTGGAAGGCCTGCTGATAAGAGAGGCTTTCCGCAGGCGAGCAGTCCAGCACTTGCTGGAGCAGATCATCGACTTCATTCATCAGGCGATACATGTCGTAGTGAGGGCGATACCACTCAAGCATGGTGAATTCAGGGTTATGGTGACGCCCCATCTCTTCATTACGAAAGCTTCTGCAAAGCTGGTATACCGGGCCACACCCAGCCACCAACAGGCGCTTCATATGGTATTCCGGGCTGGTCATTAAATAGAGGTTCATCCCCTGGGAATGTCCAGGGCCAACGAAACGCGTTTCGAACGGGAACAAATGGATGTCCGTTACCGTCGCCTGACTCATGCAAGGTGTCTCAACCTCAAGCACTCCACGATCGGCAAAAAAGCGGCGTATTTCCGCTATAATTGCTGCACGTTTTAACAGATTGGGGATGGACGCGCTCGGCTGCCAGGTTGCCGTTTCGCTCATGGTTGTATCTCCGATTAAAGACAAGGGCACGAAGTCTACTCGTAACGCGTAAGCGAGACAAATTTCACGAGGGAATAATAAACACGGGCTGGCGGGTAAAAAAAGTAACTCGGGGTGGTTTAGTAATTAAATTAATCAAATTCAATGATAATTCCCCCCTGTGATACGCTAAAAAAATCGAACACGTCAAATTTCCCTCCCATCCCTAAGACTATACTATTGTACCTATAAAGGAGCAGTGGAAACGTATTCATAACCTGCTTGAATCAGATTAAGCATCCGATTTCGGGCGGGAATGAAATAACAACAATCTGGAGGAATGTCGTGCAAACCTTTCAAGCCGATCTTGCCATTATAGGCGCCGGTGGCGCGGGATTACGTGCTGCAATTGCTGCTGCGCAAGCAAATCCCAACGCTAAAATCGCACTGATCTCAAAAGTGTACCCAATGCGCAGCCACACCGTTGCTGCCGAAGGCGGCTCTGCTGCTGTCGCGCAGGATCATGACAGCTTTGACTACCATTTTCACGATACGGTAGCGGGCGGAGACTGGCTGTGTGAGCAGGATGTCGTGGATTACTTTGTCCACCACTGCCCAACTGAAATGACGCAACTGGAACAATGGGGTTGCCCATGGAGCCGTCGTGAAGACGGTAGCGTCAACGTACGTCGCTTCGGCGGCATGAAAATTGAGCGTACCTGGTTTGCCGCGGATAAAACCGGCTTCCACATGCTGCATACGCTGTTCCAAACTTCTTTGCAGTTCCCGCAAATTCAGCGTTTTGACGAACATTTCGTTCTCGATATCCTGGTTGATGACGGTCATGCTCGCGGCCTGGTCGCAATGAACATGATGGAAGGCACCCTGGTGCAAATCCGTGCTAACGCGGTCGTGATGGCAACGGGCGGCGCTGGCCGTGTATACCGTTACAACACCAACGGCGGCATCGTAACCGGTGACGGTATGGGCATGGCGCTGAGCCACGGCGTTCCACTGCGTGATATGGAATTCGTTCAGTATCACCCAACCGGCCTGCCAGGTTCCGGTATCCTGATGACCGAAGGCTGCCGTGGTGAAGGCGGTATTCTGGTCAACAAGAATGGCTACCGTTATCTGCAAGACTACGGCATGGGCCCGGAAACACCGCTGGGCGAGCCGAAGAACAAATACATGGAACTGGGTCCGCGCGACAAAGTTTCTCAGGCTTTCTGGCACGAATGGCGCAAAGGCAACACCATCTCCACTCCGCGTGGCGATGTCGTTCACCTCGACCTGCGTCACCTCGGCGAGAAAAAACTGCTCGAACGCTTACCGTTCATCTGCGAACTGGCGAAAGCCTACGTGGGTGTCGATCCGGTTAAAGAGCCGATCCCAGTACGTCCGACTGCGCACTACACCATGGGCGGTATCGAAACCGATCAGAACTGCGAAACCCGCATTAAAGGTCTGTTCGCTGTCGGTGAATGTTCGTCTGTTGGCCTGCATGGTGCTAACCGTCTGGGTTCTAACTCTCTGGCAGAACTGGTCGTCTTTGGTCGCCTGGCGGGTGAACAAGCGATGGAGCGTGCTGCGACCACGGGTACAGCTAACGACGCTGCGCTCGAAGCACAGGCTGCTGGCGTTGAAAAACGTCTGAAAGATCTGGTTAACCAGGACGGTAATGAAAACTGGTCTAAGATCCGCGACGAAATGGGTCTGTCTATGGAAGAAGGTTGCGGTATCTACCGTACGCCGGAACTCATGCAGAAAACCGTTGATAAGTTGGCTGAACTGCAGGAACGCTTCAAGCGCGTCCGCATCACGGATAACTCCAGCGTCTTCAACACCGACCTGCTGTACACCATCGAACTGGGTCACGGTCTGAACGTTGCTGAATGTATGGCGCACTCCGCTCTGGCACGTAAAGAATCCCGCGGCGCGCATCAGCGTCTGGATGAAGGCTGCACCGAGCGTGATGACGTGAACTTCCTCAAACATACCCTCGCCTTCCGCGATGCTGATGGCACCACTCGCCTGGATTACAGCGACGTGAAAATCACCACTCTGCCACCTGCTAAACGTGTGTACGGTGGCGAAGCGGAAGCAGCCGATAAAAAGGAGAAGGCGAATGGCTGAGATGAAAAACCTGAAAGTTGAGGTGGTGCGCTATAACCCGGAAACCGATACCGCGCCGCACAGTGCTTTCTATGAAGTTCCTTATGATGAAACAACGTCATTACTCGATGCGTTGAACTACATCAAAGACAACCTGGCACCCGACCTGAGCTACCGCTGGTCCTGCCGTATGGCTATCTGCGGCTCCTGCGGCATGATGGTCAACAACGTGCCGAAACTGGCGTGCAAAACCTTCCTGCGTGATTACACCAGTGGCATGAAGGTTGAAGCACTGGGTAACTTCCCGATTGAACGCGATCTGGTCGTCGATATGACGCACTTTATCGAAAGCCTGGAAGCTATCAAGCCGTACATCATTGGTAATCCGCGTACACCGGATCAGGGTCCAAACACCCAGACCCCAGCGCAGATGGCGAAGTATCATCAGTTCTCCGGTTGCATCAACTGTGGTCTGTGCTACGCCGCGTGCCCGCAGTTCGGCCTGAACCCTGAGTTCATTGGACCGGCTGCGATTACGCTGGCGCATCGTTATAACGAAGATAGCCGCGACCACGGTAAGAAGGAGCGTATGGCTCAGTTGAACAGCCCGAACGGCGTTTGGTCCTGTACTTTCGTGGGCTATTGCTCCGAAGTATGTCCGAAACACGTCGATCCGGCTGCGGCCATCCAGCAGGGTAAAGTGGAAAGTTCAAAAGACTTTCTTATCGCTACCCTGAAACCACGCTAAGGAGTGCACGATGACGACTAAACGCAAAGCCTATGTGCGGCCAATGACGTCCACCTGGTGGAAAAAGCTGCCATTTTATCGTTTTTACATGCTGCGCGAAGGCACGGCAGTTCCGGCAGTCTGGTTCAGTATTGAACTGATTTTCGGTCTGTTTGCGCTTAAGCATGGCGCTGAATCCTGGATGGGCTTCGTCGCCTTTTTGCAAAACCCGGTGGTGGTGATCCTGAACATTATCGCCCTGGCTGCAGCGCTGCTGCATACCAAAACCTGGTTTGAGCTGGCGCCAAAAGCAGCCAACATCATCGTAAAAGACGAAAAAATGGGGCCAGAGCCGATCATCAAAGGTCTCTGGGCAGTTACTGTGGTTGCGACAGTAGTCATACTGTTTGTTGCCCTGTTCTGGTAAGGAGTCCGGAATGATTAATCCAAATCCAAAACGCTCTGACGAACCCGTATTCTGGGGCCTGTTTGGTGCAGGCGGTATGTGGAGCGCAATCATTGCGCCAGTGATGATCCTGCTGGTAGGTATTATGCTGCCGCTGGGCTTTGTTCCTGATGCTTTCAGCTATGAACGCGTACTGGCATTCGCTCAGAGCTTCATCGGACGTGCGTTTCTGTTCCTGATGATCGTTCTGCCGCTGTGGTGCGGTTTACACCGTATGCACCACGCGATGCATGACCTGAAAATCCACGTGCCTGCTGGCAAATGGGTATTCTACGGTCTGGCAGCGATCCTGACCGTTGTTACCGCGATTGGTATCCTCACGATCTAATCGAAGCGCCCTCTTATCATCAGGTAAGAGGGCGTTTTTTTCTCGTCCCCTTCCCCTTATTTCCCCATCAGGTTCTACACTTAGGAAAAACCTCTAAGGAAATACCTATGCGCTTGCTGCCCGTCGTTGCTGCCGTTACGGCTGCGTTTCTGGTTGTCGCTTGCAGCTCTCCCACGCCGCCCAAAGGAGTTACCGTTGTAAATAACTTTGATGCGAAACGCTACCTCGGAACCTGGTATGAAATCGCGCGCTTCGACCATCGCTTTGAACAAGGGCTGGACAAAGTCACCGCGACTTACAGCATGCGCGATGACGGTGGTATCAACGTGATCAACAAAGGTTACAACCCGGACAGAAGCATGTGGCAAAAAACGGAAGGCAAAGCCTATTTTACGGGTGATCCTTCACGGGCCGCGCTAAAAGTCTCGTTCTTCGGCCCCTTCTATGGCGGGTATAACGTGATTGCGCTCGATCGAGATTATCGCCATGCGCTGGTCTGCGGCCCGGATCGTGACTATCTGTGGATACTTTCACGGACACCGACGATTTCAGATGAAATGAAACAGCAGATGCTGGCAATCGCGACCCGACAAGGTTTCGAAGTGAACAAACTGATTTGGGTAAAACAGCCTGGCGCTTAATGGGTGCTGAGCTTCAGACCAATAATGCCGGCAACAATCAGCCCCAGGCTCAGCAGACGTGCCGGGCTGGCTGATTCCCCCAGTAGCACGATACCGGTGATGGCCGCACCAACAGCGCCAATGCCGGTCCAGACCGCGTAGGCCGTCCCAACCGGTAGTGATTTCATCGACCAGGAGAGCATGGCGACGCTGGCAACCATTGCCACAACGGTGATGATGCTCGGCATCAGGCGGGTAAAACCGTGGGTATATTTCAGGCCAATGGCCCATACAACTTCGAGCAGACCAGCAATCAGTAAAACAATCCAGGACATGTCAGGCTCCAGAATAGTGGGGCCGTCCCCGATGAAAGAAGCGTTTGCAGGTCGTCCTGCAAAGCAATGTGTGAAAAAGCATTTTTACCCTGCAGAAAATCAATTTCAACCTTTTTATTAGCTGTCTACTTAAAGCAAGAATTAAGCGCAATTAGCAGCGTAGTTCCCGCATTTGGCTCACATTAGATTTATCTATGATGAAGTGCTTTCTGAAGTCAGGAAGCCGTTTGCCCCTCTTCTGAATGCGACAGGTTTATGCTTAAAATTTTAGTGATTGATCGATGCCACTTTACCCGCACAGGAATAGAGGCTTTGCTCAATCATTCCGGGACGTTCAACGCTTCATTTCTGGTATCAGGAATGAATAATCTCCTGCTGGCAAAAGAGCATATTTTGCAGTGGAAACCCCATCTGGTTATCGCGGACTTATACAGTTTTCTCAGCGATCCTCGCGCCAGCACACCCATCGCCCCTTTTTTTATGAGTTGTAACACCATCCCCCTGATTCTGCTGCAATCAGGAGAGCGCGAGCATATACCCGCCTACGACCGCCAGTACACAGTCCATTCGGTATTATCCAAACGCACTGCGCTAAACGAACTCTCGGACATCATTCAGGATGCGCTGCGCATTCGCGCCACACTGGATACACAAAAAAGTGTCACGCCGCTGCTCACGCCGCAAGAGGAGAAAGTACTGTCACTGTGGATGGATGGTATGGGAAACAAGGCAATAGCCGCTGCACTCGGTATTCATAGCAAAACGGCCTACACCTATAAACGGAATATCCGGATGAAACTGCATTTAGGCAACCGATTCTCACCATTTCTGTCACTACCGGAAAACAAGAATTAACGGTACGACATGGCGCCGTACCGTTCAGGGTTATTGCTGAGCTTTTGTCGCTGCGCCAGAAATGGCACTACCGCCTTCAGAAATATCCTGCCCGACGCCTCGCGTGGTATTACACGCGGTTAATACGGAAGAAAGTACCAACACAGAAAAGATCGCAGCAATTGTCTTCTTAACCATAACGTCTTCCTTTTCTAGCCAATATTGTTTGTGTATAGCTACTTAATGATAGACAAGATCCGGAAGGATGACGGATAAACGCGCGTTTTTAAGACAATATGAGAAGATTAGCTGGCTGCGTGAGAGATTGAACTACCAAGGTGTTTGATATCTTCGCCGAAGCCGCGAGCGGTATTACAGCCCGTCAGAAGCGTGCTGGAGAAAAAGATTACCATTACAAGACCGAGAAGACGTTTCATCATTCCTGCCCTGGAAAAAGTCGGGTGCAGTGATCTGCACTCATCATCAAAAATTCAAAATCATTCATGCTGCGTCGAAGCGACCAGTCAAAAAGGCCTGCAAAGAAGCAGCATGAAGGATGAAGTGTATTACTTAACGCGGGAAACGTATTCGCCTGAACGCGTATCCACTTTAATCACTTCGCCAATCTGTACGAACAGCGGAACTTTAACTACTGCGCCAGTGGAAAGCGTT
This sequence comes from Citrobacter sp. Marseille-Q6884, assembly GCF_945906775.1. NCBI lineage: Bacteria > Pseudomonadati > Pseudomonadota > Gammaproteobacteria > Enterobacterales > Enterobacteriaceae > Citrobacter > Citrobacter sp. Marseille-Q6884. The sequence continues at coordinate 1,560,502 of NZ_CAMDRE010000001.1, read as the reverse complement.
GCCGGCTTGCCGCCAGTACCTGCGGTGTCGCCTTTCAGACCTGGATCAGTTTCAACGATTTCCAGCTCAACGAAGTTCGGCGGAGTCACGGAGATCGGCTGACCATTCCACAGGGTCACGATGCACTCAGCCTGGTCCAGCAGCCATTTAGCGCTATCACCGACTGCTTTCGCGTCAGCTGCAAGCTGTTCGAAAGTGGAGTTGTTCATGAAATGGTAGAACTCACCATCGTTGTACAGGTAAGTCAGGTTCATATCGACAACATCTGCGCCTTCTGCAGAGTCGGTGGACTTGAAGGTTTTCTCTACACGAGTACCGGTCAGCAGACGACGCAGCTTAACGCGCGCGAAAGCCTGGCCTTTGCCCGGTTTAACGAATTCACTGGCTTCAACCGCATAAGGTTCGCCGTCCATCATGATTTTAAGACCGGCGCGAAAATCGTTGCTATAGTAAGTTGCCATAAGGCCCTCTGAAATTGTTAACTGGTAGCTAAGCCACAAAATGGCGCATATTGTAACCCTAAACACCCCATCCAGAGAAGATTGGTTAGTACAACTTGCCGATGTTCTCACCGATCCGGATGAACTATTACGTCTTTTGAATATAGACGCTGATGAAAATTTGCTCGCAGGGCGCGAGGCAAAACGTCTTTTTGCCCTCCGCGTGCCGCGCTCATTTATCGCGCGTATGGAAAAAGGCAACCCTAACGATCCTCTGTTGCGTCAGGTTCTTACCTCACAGGATGAATTTGTCGCCGCGCCCGGATTCTCTACCGACCCGCTGGAAGAACAACACAGCGTTGTGCCGGGATTGCTGCATAAATACCGTAATCGGGCGTTACTGTTGGTAAAAGGTGGATGCGCGGTAAACTGCCGCTACTGTTTCCGCCGCCATTTCCCTTATGCAGAAAATCAAGGGAATAAACGCAACTGGCAGGTCGCGTTAGATTACATCGCTGCGCATCCTGAACTTGATGAGATCATCTTCTCCGGTGGCGATCCGTTAATGGCCAAGGATCATGAGCTGGCGTGGTTACTCACACAACTGGAAGCCATCCCGCATATCAAACGTCTGCGAATTCACAGTCGCCTGCCGATTGTGATTCCTGCACGTATTACGGATGGGCTGACAACCCGCTTCGAGCAATCGCGCCTGCAAGTTTTGCTGGTGAACCATATTAATCACGCCAACGAAATCGATGAGACATTTCGTCAGGCGATGGCAACGCTGCGTAAAGCAGGCGTCACGCTACTCAACCAAAGCGTGTTGCTGCGTGGTGTCAACGATAATGCGCAAACGCTGGCTGCTCTCAGCAATGCATTGTTTGATGCGGGAGTGATGCCTTATTACCTGCATGTGCTGGATAAAGTGCAGGGAGCCGCCCACTTTATGGTCAGCGACGACGAAGCACGTCAAATCATGCGTGAGTTATTAACGCTGGTTTCAGGTTATATGGTGCCCAAACTGGCACGTGAGATCGGCGGAGAGCCAAGTAAAACACCGCTGGATTTACAATTACGTCAACAATAACACGTAATGGGTGTCCGAAATCGGACACCCATTGCTAAATTTTATGATTTAATTCCATTCGGGTAGAGCCTCACTTTTAATCTATGCTATTTTAACAAGCGCTTATAAATGTGCATTTTTAAAATATATGGCACAATCCAAAATTATCATTCTAATTAATATATGGTTAGGGAGAACCGTGATGCCTATTAGTATTAAGGGAATTAATACAGGTGTTATTCGCCAGAAAAATGAATTTATTGCACTGGCCTTAAAGATAAAAGAAACGGGTAACAAAGAATCACTTTTTTTCCTGTCTCCGCTGGGTTTGCGAGACCTGTTTATCGCACTGGAGAGCAGGCTATATGCGAAATCTCTGCTTCGCGACGATGAACGTCAGCACTATGAAAAAGCCTGTGCCAGGGCCAGTAAGAAAATGCACGAGAACATCCCCTTAATTCAGGAAGGTGAGTTAAAAAACGCAGATATTAACCGTCGCATCAATTCACTCATACTTATCAATGATAAAGGCGAGCACTTAACGCTATCTCTGACATTACATGATGGACAAACATGCGAGTTATTGATTAATGAATTGCAAATTAATGTTCTGACACATGCAATAATTCATGCCATCAACAATGCAGGCATGCGTGAATTAGCGCTACGTATTACGTCACTGCTGGATTTTTTGCCTCTGTACGATGTGGATTGCCAGAAAAACGACAATCTGGAATATGATTCCTACGAGCAACCCGAGTGGAAACAGCATTTATTTAATCATTATCTGGCCGTGCTTTATCGCTACGAGGATGAAACGGGCAACACTCAGTTTTGTGGTTCCGTAGTGAAAACCCGCACACCTTCAGGCAGTAAAGAGGTGAAGGCGATTTCACGTCGATTGCTCGACTTCAGCCCCAGACTGAAAAAGCTGGTCGGCGCACCGTGCCAGGTATTTGTCAGAACGTTAACGGACGATAAAACGCAGAAGCTCACCCAGGAACAGTGCCTGCGCGCATTACATCATTTACGCGTTCAGTCCATGAAGAAAGCTAAGAATGCCTGATGTGGTTAGCGCAGTGCTGGACACTCGCTCATTCAATCTGCATCGCGGTGGCAAATGAGGCATACCGTCGTCAGGAACGAATGAGAGACTGAGACGTCTCTCATCAATCCCCAGGAGCATAGAGGACTACGTGACTGGGGGTTTCACCGCACAGCCAACGGAAAGGCAGGTTGAATGATGAAGTGCACTCAGTTCGGGCACTTATAAACCTGGCCGTTCATCTCACTGGCCGTTGGGACAAAGCTGGACAGCATCCCCTGCGACGGGCTGCTGACGCCATAAATCACGTTACCGCCCATCGCTGCAGCCTGGTTACGCAGATCGTTCGCCGCACCGCGCATAGAACCGCCCTCTTCACCATGCTGACCAGAAAGCCAGTTGCTCTGCTTACCCGTTGCAGTACCAATCAGTTGGCACTCAGCGCCTGGCTTCTCTTCTACAAAGCGTACGCTCTGCCCGGCTGAACTCAGTTCGTTGCTGGAGCTACAACCCGCCATCAGTAGCGCGGCACCAACGATCCCTGCTAAATATTTCACGTGCATGTTATTCCCCATAATCAATGAGCTGGACCTTTTGTCCGTAGCTGAATCATATACTAAAAAGATGACCAAAAGAAAAACCCCCAGACATTTCTGCCTGGGGGTTTTCAATTCTGAGAGGTTCAGAACAACATGATTACATCATGCCGCCCATTCCACCCATACCGCCCATACCACCAGCAGCACCTAAGTCAGGAGCGTCGCCTTTCGGCAGGTCGGTAACCATGCACTCGGTGGTGATCATCAGACCCGCAACAGAAGCCGCGTACTGCAGAGCAGAACGGGTTACTTTGGTCGGATCCAGGATACCCATGTCGATCATGTTGCCGTATTCTTCAGTTGCAGCGTTGTAACCGTAGTTACCGTCACCTGCTTTCACAGTGTTAGCCACAACAGATGGCTCTTCACCGCAGTTCAGGACGATCTGACGCAGCGGAGCTTCCATTGCGCGCAGTGCAACTTTGATACCCACGTTCTGGTCTTCGTTCTGACCACGCAGATCGCTCAGTTTAGACGCAACGCGAATCAGCGCTACACCACCACCAGCAACCACGCCTTCTTCTACCGCAGCACGGGTCGCGTGCAGGGCATCTTCAACGCGTGCTTTCTTCTCTTTCATTTCAACTTCAGTCGCAGCACCCACTTTGATAACCGCAACACCGCCTGCCAGTTTCGCTACGCGCTCCTGCAGTTTTTCACGGTCGTAGTCGGAAGTTGCTTCTTCGATCTGCTGACGAATCTGAGTCACACGACCCTGAATTGCCGCTTCTTCACCCACGCCATCGATGATGGTGGTGGTGTCTTTGTTGATCACAACGCGTTTAGCCTGACCCAGGTCTTCCAGGGTCGCTTTTTCCAGCTCCATACCGATCTCTTCAGAGATAACGGTACCGCCAGTCAGTGTCGCGATGTCCTGCAGCATAGCTTTACGACGGTCGCCGAAGCCCGGAGCTTTCACCGCAGCCACTTTAACGATGCCACGCATGGTGTTAACCACCAGGGTCGCCAGCGCTTCGCCTTCAACATCTTCAGCGATGATCAGCAGCGGTTTGCCTGCTTTAGCAACGGCTTCCAGAACCGGCAGCATTTCACGGATGTTGGAGATTTTCTTATCAGCCAGCAGGATGAACGGGCTTTCCAGTTCTACTGCGCCAGTTTCCGGCTTGTTGATGAAGTAAGGAGACAGGTAGCCACGGTCGAACTGCATACCTTCAACCACGTCCAGTTCGTCCTGCAGACCGGTACCGTCTTCAACGGTGATCACGCCTTCTTTACCGACTTTATCCATCGCTTCTGCGATCAGTTTACCTACGGTTTCGTCGGAGTTAGCAGAGATGGTACCAACCTGAGCAATCGCTTTAGAGTCGGAGCAAGGTACAGACAGTGCTTTCAGTTCTTCAACCGCAGCAGCAACAGCTTTGTCGATACCACGTTTCAGATCCATCGGGTTCATGCCCGCAGCAACGGCTTTCAGACCTTCAGTGATGATGGACTGAGCCAGAACGGTCGCGGTGGTGGTACCGTCGCCTGCAGCGTCGTTCGCTTTAGAGGCAACTTCTTTCACCATCTGTGCGCCCATGTTTTCGAACTTGTCTTCCAGTTCGATTTCACGTGCTACGGAAACACCATCTTTGGTGATGGTCGGTGCACCGAAAGATTTATCCAGAACTACGTTACGGCCTTTCGGACCGAGGGTAACTTTCACTGCATCTGCCAGTACGTTCACGCCGCGCAGCATTTTCACACGAGCGTCGTTACCGAATTTTACGTCTTTAGCTGCCATTTTCTCTTTCCCTTAAATTCGTATGTTCAGTGTCGTTCGCGGATTACGCTTCAACAATCGCCAGAATGTCGCTTTCAGACATGATCAACACGTCTTCATTGTCGATCTTCTCAGATTTAACACCGTAGCCATCGTTGAAAATAACGATATCGCCGACTTTCACGTCCAGCGGCTGTACGGTACCGTTGTCCAGGATGCGACCCTTACCGACAGCGATGATTTCGCCACGAGTTGATTTACCCGCTGCAGAACCGGTCAGTACGATGCCGCCAGCAGATTTGGATTCAACTTCTTTACGTTTAACGATCACGCGATCATGTAACGGACGAATACTCATTGATAGCTCTCCTTTGAGAAAGTCTTTATCAGTTATGGGTGACGCCGGCCCGTAAACGGTTTCCCGGCTAGTGACCAGAGAGATGGGGATGGGGATTTGTGCCTTCAAGGGGGCAAGCGAAAAAAATTTTTTCTCAGGAGAAAATCCCGCCAAAACACCGACGCGCCTCACATTTCATAACGATTTCAGTCACGTCGTCATAAGCAAATCCGATTGTGATAACATCGAAAATCTGCGCAGTTGCCTGACTATCGGGTGTAACCGGATAACGACTCATGAGTGGACTGAAACAAGAACTGGGGCTGGCTCAGGGCGTTGGCCTGTTATCGACATCATTACTCGGGACAGGTGTTTTCGCCGTCCCCGCACTGGCCGCGCTTGTCGCGGGCAATAATAGCCTGTGGGCATGGCCGGCACTGATTGTTTTAGTCTTCCCCGTCGCGATTGTTTTTGCTGTGCTTGGTCGCCATTTCCCCAGTGCGGGAGGCGTGGCACATTTTGTCGGGATGGCCTTTGGCTCACGTCTTGAGCGCGTCACCGGATGGCTATTTTTATCCGTCATTCCCGTGGGGCTGCCCGCAGCATTACACATTGCCGCAGGATTTGGTCAGGCCATGTTTGGCTGGCATGGCTGGCAACTGTTGCTGGCAGAATTCGGTACGCTGGTATTGGTTTGGTACATTGGCTCCCGCGGCGCCAGCTCCAGCGCTAACCTGCAAACAGTGATTGCCGGGCTGATTGTTGCCTTGATTGTCGCCATCTGGTGGGCGGGCAAGCTGAAGCCTGGCGAAATCCCTTTCCCTGCCGTGCACGATATTGAACTTCCGGGTTTGTTCGCAGCACTGTCGGTGATGTTCTGGTGTTTCGTCGGCCTTGAAGCGTTTGCGCACCTGGCGTCCGAATTCAAAAACCCGAAGCGCGATTTCCCGCGCGCGCTGATGATCGGCCTGTTGCTGGCAGGGTCCGTCTACTGGGCATGTACGGTCGTCGTATTGCATTTTGAGGCCTACGGCGAAACGATGGCCGCGGCGGCCTCACTGCCCGAGATTGTGGTGAAACTGTTCGGCGTTCAGGCGCTGTGGGTGGCCTGTGTGATCGGTTATCTGGCCTGTTTTGCCAGTCTCAACATCTATATACAGAGTTTTGCGCGGCTGGTGTGGTCTCAAGCGCAACACAACCCGGGGCATTACCTGGCTCAACTCTCCTCACGCCATATCCCGCGTAACGCGTTAAACGCTGTGTTGGGCTGCTGCGTGGTGAGCACGCTGTGTATCTATGCTTTAGAAATCAATCTTGATGCGCTCATCGTCTATGCCAACGGCATCTTTATTATGATCTATCTGCTGTGCATGCTGGCCGGGTGTCGTCTGCTGAAAGGGCGTTATCGCGCGCTAGCCGTTGTCGGCGGCGTACTGTGTCTGTTGTTGCTGGCGATGGTTGGCTGGAAGAGCCTGTATGCGTTGATGATGCTGGCAGGGTTATGGATGTTTTTACCGAAACGAAAAATGGCTGAAAACCCTATGTCGGCCGGTAAGCGTTAGCGCTATGTGGCGAAAGTGCCCAGTAACGCGATGGCTTACCGGGCCTTAAAATCGACAAAGTCATTAGTCGCGGCGATCGTCATCCTTATGATCGAGGCGGTTACGATCATCGTCTTTACGCTGGAACTCACCGTCAAACGTATCGCCGCCACCGGTTCCGGCACTAAAACCACCGCCCGGCATACGCGAAAAACGCAGATGCGGCAGCAGTTTCATCGTCAGGTGCTTCTGCACCGGAGGTAATAAAAGAAGAAGGCCAAGGAAATCAGTGAAGAAGCCGGGCAGCACCAGCAACAAACCGGCGATGATCAGCGACACGCTCTTAATCATCTCAGCCGCAGGGCTTTCACCTGCCGCCATTTTCTGTTGCATCAACAAAAAATTCTTAAATCCCTGGTTGCGTACCAGAGACATCCCGATGACCGACGTAAAGATCACCAGAATCAGAGTCATCAGGACGCCAAGCACATGGGCAACCTGGATAAAGATAGATATCTCAATGTATACATAGAGAAAAATGGCAAGTAATGGTATCCAGCGCAAAGGGCTCTCCTGTTGAAAACAGCCGTTTTCGCAACGCCTGTTCAAAAAATGTGTGACCTGCATCACTCTGATGTTGAGGCAATTAGCAAAATTTCAAGCTGGTTGTACACTGATATTTGGTATTAATCCTAAAGTAGTGATCTATTTCACAGAATAATAAATAAGGGGTAAATTCCACGTTTTAAGTGATCCAGATTACGGTAGAAATCCTGAACCAGCATATGATCTCGGGTATCAGACCGATGCAGGGGATAATCGTCGGTCGGAAAACAATCGAAATCACATATATCCTGTGTGTTAAGTAAAATCATTGGCAGCTTGAAAAAGAAGGTTCACATGTTAAACAACATTCGTATCGAAGAAGATTTGTTGGGTACCAGGGAAGTTCCAGCGGACGCCTACTACGGTGTTCACACTCTGAGAGCGATTGAAAACTTCTACATTAGCAACAACAAAATCAGTGATATTCCTGAATTTGTTCGCGGTATGGTAATGGTGAAAAAGGCAGCGGCCCTGGCCAACAAAGAGCTGCAAACCATTCCTAAGAGTGTGGCAAATGCCATCATCGCGGCGTGTGATGAAGTCCTGAATAACGGAAAATGCATGGATCAGTTCCCGGTAGACGTATACCAGGGCGGTGCAGGTACCTCCGTCAACATGAATACCAACGAAGTGCTGGCCAATATCGGTCTGGAACTGATGGGTCACCAGAAAGGTGAATATCAGTACCTGAACCCGAACGACCACGTCAACAAATGTCAGTCCACCAACGACGCTTACCCGACTGGTTTCCGTATCGCTGTGTACGCATCTATCATTAAACTGATTGATGCTCTGAACCAGCTGCGCGAAGGCTTCGAGCAGAAAGCGGTTGAATTCCAGGACATCCTGAAAATGGGTCGTACCCAGCTGCAGGATGCTGTACCGATGACCCTCGGTCAGGAATTCCGTGCTTTCAGCGTACTGTTGAAAGAAGAAGTGAAAAACATTGGCCGTACCGCTGAACTGCTGCTGGAAGTTAACCTCGGCGCAACAGCTATCGGTACCGGTCTGAACACACCAAAAGAATACTCTCCGCTGGCAGTGCAAAAACTGGCTGAAGTTACCGGTTTTGCCTGTGTACCGGCTGAAGACCTGATTGAAGCGACCTCTGACTGCGGCGCATACGTTATGGTGCACGGTGCACTGAAACGTCTGGCTGTGAAAATGTCCAAAATCTGTAACGACCTGCGTTTGCTCTCCTCTGGCCCACGTGCCGGTCTGAACGAGATCAACCTGCCGGAACTGCAGGCGGGTTCTTCCATCATGCCAGCAAAAGTTAACCCGGTTATCCCGGAAGTCGTAAACCAGGTGTGCTTCAAAGTCATCGGTAACGACATCACCGTCACCATGGCGTCTGAAGCAGGTCAGCTGCAGCTGAACGTAATGGAACCGGTAATCGGCCAGGCAATGTTCGAATCTATCCACATTCTGAGCAATGCTTGCTACAACCTGCTGGAAAAATGCGTAAGCGGCATCACTGCTAACAAAGAAGTGTGTGAAGCGTTCGTATTCAACTCCATCGGTATCGTCACTTACCTGAACCCGTTCATTGGTCACCACAACGGTGATATCGTCGGTAAGATTTGTGCTGAAACCGGTAAGAGCGTACGTGAAGTTGTCCTGGAGCGCGGTCTGTTGACCGAGTCTGAACTGGACGATATCTTCTCTGCACAGAACCTGATGCACCCTGCTTATAAAGCAAAACGTTATACTGATGAAAGCGAACAGTAATCGTGTAGGGTAGTACCAGAGAAGGCACGTCATGATGACGTGCCTTTTTTCTTGCTCGAAGTTACTTTAAAACAACAATTTAATATCAACTTGTTAAAGAACAAGGAAGGCTAATATGATAGTTGTAGAACTTATCATCGTTTTGCTGGCAATCTTTTTGGGTGCCAGACTTGGGGGTATCGGCATTGGATTTGCAGGTGGGCTGGGTGTTCTGGTTCTCGCCGCTATCGGTGTAAAACCGGGTAATATTCCGTTCGATGTTATTTCCATTATCATGGCGGTTATCGCTGCCATTTCCGCTATGCAGATTGCAGGTGGTCTGGACTATCTGGTTCACCAAACTGAAAAACTGCTGCGTAAAAACCCGAAATACATCACGATCCTCGCTCCTATCGTGACCTATTTCCTGACCATCTTTGCAGGTACAGGTAACATCTCTCTGGCTACGCTGCCGGTTATCGCTGAAGTGGCGAAGGAACAAGGCATCAAACCTTGCCGTCCTCTGTCTACTGCGGTGGTTTCAGCACAGATTGCGATTACTGCATCGCCAATCTCTGCAGCTGTTGTTTACATGTCTTCCGTCATGGAAGGTCATGGCATCAGCTATATTCACCTGCTGTCCGTGGTCATTCCGTCCACCCTGCTGGCAGTACTGGTCATGTCCTTCCTGGTGACTGCACTGTTCAACTCTAAACTGTCTGACGATCCGGTTTACCGTAAACGTCTGGAAGAAGGTTTGGTTGAACTGCGTGGCGAAAAACAGGTTGAAATCAAAGCTGGCGCGAAAACCTCCGTTTGGCTGTTCCTGCTGGGCGTAGTTTGCGTGGTGGCTTACGCCATCATTAACAGCCCAAGCCTCGGCCTGGTCGCTAAACCGCTGATGAACACCACCAACGCCATCCTGATCATCATGCTGAGCATCGCGACGCTGACCACGATCATCTGCCGCGTTGAAACTGACTCCATCCTGAACTCCAGCACCTTCAAAGCAGGTATGAGCGCCTGTATCTGTATCCTGGGTGTTGCATGGCTGGGTGATACTTTCGTTTCTCACAATATTGATTGGATCAAAGATACTGCAGGTAGCGTCATTCAGGGTCACCCATGGCTGCTGGCTGTCATCTTCTTCTTTGCTTCTGCACTGCTTTACTCTCAGGCAGCTACTGCTAAAGCGCTGATGCCGATGGCTCTGGCACTGAACGTTTCTCCGCTGACGGCTGTTGCTTCTTTCGCTGCCGTTTCTGGCCTGTTTATTCTGCCAACCTACCCAACTCTGGTTGCGGCGGTTCAGATGGATGACACCGGTACAACTCGCATCGGTAAATTCGTCTTCAACCATCCGTTCTTCATCCCGGGTACTCTGGGTGTGGTTCTGGCTGTCTGCTTCGGCTTCTTGCTGGGCGGCTTCATGCTGTAAAAGTTTTACCAGCAGGGCGTTTATGCGCCCTGCTGTTCCTCTCCTACTCCTCGCTTTAACTAACATCCTTCCCGCGTCCGTTGTATAGTGACCACTCTCTTGCTGGTTACTCTGTTCTTTCGAGGTGTTTATGCTTGATGTAAAGAGTCAGGATATCTCCATCCCCGAGACCGTTGTGGTGATCTGTACCGCCCCGGACGAAGCAACCGCCCAGGATCTGGCCGCTAAAGTGCTGGCGGAAAAACTGGCTGCCTGCGTAACACTGCTGCCCGGCGCAACCTCTCTCTACTATTGGGAAGGCAAGCTGGAGCAGGAATATGAAGTCCAGATGATTTTAAAAACCGCTGTCACGCACCAGCAAGCCCTTCTCGATTGCCTGAAGTCTCATCACCCGTATCAAACCCCTGAACTTCTGGTTTTACCCGTCACTCACGGAGACTTTGATTACCGCTCATGGCTCAACGCATCCTTACGCTGATCCTGCTACTGTGCAGCACATCCACCTTTGCCGGATTATTTGACGCGCCTGGCCGCTCGCAGTTTGTCCCTGCGGATCGGGCGTTTGTTTTTGATTTTCAACAAAACCAGCACGACCTGAACCTCTCCTGGCAGGTAAAAGAGGGCTACTATCTGTATCGTAAACAGATAAGCGTTACGCCCTCTCAGGCCAGTATTGCCGAAGTAAAGCTACCGCCAGGTGTCTGGCATGAAGATGAGTTTTACGGCAAGAGTGAGATTTACCGTAAGGAGCTAAACGTCCCGATTACGGTAAATGAGGCTGCATCTGGCGCAACGCTGACCATCACTTATCAGGGATGCGCCGACGCCGGATTTTGCTATCCACCGGAAACGAAAACCGTACCGCTAAGTGCCGTCGTCGCGAGTCAGGAATCACTGCCTACCACGCCAGTAGCACCGGTACCACAACAAGAACAACCACCCGCCGAGCTGCCATTCTCTGCGCTGTGGGCTTTCCTTATCGGTATTGGCATCGCCTTTACGCCTTGCGTACTGCCGATGTATCCGCTGATTTCCGGCATCGTGCTGGGCGGAAAGCAACGCTTATCGACCGGGCGGGCGCTGCTACTGACGTTTATCTACGTCCAGGGCATGGCGCTCACCTACACGGCACTGGGTCTTGTCGTTGCGGCTGCCGGTCTCCAGTTTCAGGCCGCGCTACAGCATCCTTATGTACTGGCAGGCCTTGCTGGCGTCTTTACGTTACTGGCCTTATCAATGTTTGGCCTGTTCACGCTACAACTGCCGTCATCACTGCAAACGCGCCTTACCCTGATGAGTAACCGTCAGCAAGGCGGCTCTCCCGGGAGCGTATTTGCGATGGGCGCAATTGCCGGTCTGATCTGTTCTCCCTGCACAACCGCACCACTGAGCGCGATTTTGTTGTATATCGCCCAGAGCGGAAATCTGTGGCTCGGCGGCGGTACTTTATATCTGTATGCGCTGGGAATGGGATTACCCCTGATATTGATTACCCTCTTTGGGAATCGCCTGCTGCCTAAAAGCGGCCCCTGGATGGAACACGTTAAAACCGCGTTTGGTTTTGTCATCCTTGCGCTCCCCGTATTTTTGCTTGAGCGCATAATCGGTGACGAGTGGGGAGTTCGCCTGTGGTCGCTGTTAGGCGTCGCATTCTTTGGCTGGGCGTTTATCACGAGTCTGCAGGCAAAGCGTTCCTGGATGCGCATCATTCAGATTGCCCTGTTAGCCGCAGCTCTGGTGAGCGTGCGTCCACTACAGGACTGGGCATTCGGTTCTCCACATGCGCAAACGCAGGCGCACCTCAATTTCGCGAAGGTAGCATCGGTGGATGAACTCAATCAGGCGCTGGCGCAAGCTAAAGGCAGACCCGTAATGTTGGATCTGTATGCCGACTGGTGCGTGGCCTGCAAGGAATTTGAGAAGTACACCTTCAGCAATCCACAAGTGCAGCAAGCACTCAGCAACACGGTGCTTCTGCAGGCGGATGTTACGGCAAACAATGCACAAGATGTCGCGCTTCTGAAGCATTTACAGGTTTTAGGATTGCCGACCATCCTGTTCTTCGATGCCCAGGGTAAAGAGCACCCGCAAGCACGGGTGACGGGCTTTATGGATGCCGCGGCCTTTAGCGCACATTTGCGCGATCGCCAACCGTGAGCGACACTTGCAAAAGCAAAGATGAAGGAGAATACCGTGCAACGTGAAGATGTCCTGGGAGAAGCCCTGAAATTACTGGAGGTTCAAGGGATAGCCAATACCACGATGGAAATGGTGGCTGAACGCATTGATTATCCCCTTGATGAGCTACAGCGATTCTGGCCCGATAAAGAGGCTATTTTGTACGATGCATTGCGTTACCTCAGCCAGCGGGTGGACAGCTGGCGGCGCCAGCTGCTGTTGGATGAAACACTGAGCGCCGAGCAGAAACTGCTGGCTCGCTATAACGCATTGTCCGAATGCGTGAGCAATCATCGCTATCCCGGCTGTCTGTTTATTGCAGCCTGTACGTTCTACCCCGATCCCGCGCACCCTATCCATCAGTTAGCGGATAAACAAAAAAAGGCAGCACATGATTTCACTCATGAACTCCTGACGACACTGGAAGTTGACGACCCGGCGATGGTCGCCAGGCAGATGGAACTGGTGCTGGAAGGTTGCCTCAGCCGAATGCTGGTCAACCGTAGTCAGGCCGATGTGGAAACGGCTCACCGCCTCGCCGAAGATATCCTGCGTTTTGCCCAATGTCGCCAGGGCGGCGCACTGACCTGATTTTGGGTATATTTGCCGCGCACTGAGTGAAAAGCGCGCAGTCAGCAGGCTTTTGTGGTGTTTTTCAAGGAAAGCCGTTGACGAAGCGAGGGGATTACGGTTTAATGCGCCCCGTTGCCCGGATAGCTCAGTCGGTAGAGCAGGGGATTGAAAATCCCCGTGTCCTTGGTTCGATTCCGAGTCCGGGCACCACTATTCTAAAGAACCCGCCCACAAGGCGGGTTTTTGCTTTTGTGCTTTCGAAAATATTTGACCGTACTGACTCTCCGACCAACCTCCCCACTTCATCACAATTTATCAGGGACTTCCTTCCCGGCCTTCTCTGTCATTTCATTCGTCCCCTCAGTCGCTTTGTTGATCTGTTCTATCGCGGCGTCACTGCGTGATGCCCTGGTGTCTTTCTCTTTACGCGCGACTTCGTCCATGATGAGTCGATAAGCGATGTAATACTTATAAATGTTACTCACATACGTAACGGTTTCCGCACCGATCTGCTCAGCGGCCAGATACTCCACGTTGCCAAACCAGACATCAGGGTCAAAGCCTCGCATCTTCGTTTCAGCGCGTAACCGGGCAATACGGGCCGCCCCCGCGTTGTAAGAAGCAAACGCGAAGAGCGCCTTATCAAGGCGGGTCATCGGTTCATCACCATAGAAATTGTCTATCATCCAGCGCATATATTTCACCCCCGCATGGATGTTGGGATCCAGCTTACGGATGTCACCTACTTTCAATTCCTTGCCCGTACGCGGCATCACCTGCATCACCCCAATAGCGCCTACATGGCTGCGAGCTGACTGGTCGAGCCGCGACTCCTGATACCCCTGAGCGGCCATCAGCAACCAGTCCACGTCATAGCGTTCACCGTACTTTCTGAATAGCGCCACCATACTCAGCAGTTTGCGACGCTCCTTCTCTGCCGCTGCACTTTTTACATACTCTGCGCTCTTCAGGTAGCGAAACAAAATCGTGTTACCCAACTTGCTGCCCTGGCTATTTTCCTTAACGAACGCATTCAACAACGCGAGAAGTTCAGGGCTATTTTTGCGTACTGCCCACGCGATATTGGCATCGTCGCGCAACACAATATTTTCGTGTATCTGAATTTTTGGAAACACTTGCTTCCAAAACTCAGCTTTATGGCGATCGACGACAATCAGCGGGATGAGACCGGCGTTGAGCATCTCAATCAGGTCTTCATCCTCAAGTGATTCCGGGGATTCCTCGAGAACAACCGGAGGAAGTGATGCTTTTGTGAAGCGGGAGTTAAGCGCCTTAAGGCTCTCGTAATAGCTGGATGAGGGACGCACAAACACTGTCTTGCCCGAGAGTTGTGCCAGGGTCTCTACCTCTGGAGAGTTGGGGCCTGAAAGCAGCAGTTCTTTGACATTGGGATAGAGGGGAAGCGTGAAATCCACACGTTTCTGACGATCCGGCGTAATGGTCAGGTTTGCGGCGGCGATATCTCCCCGTCCTTCATTGAGTGCCGCAAACAGTTGGTCACGCGCCACAGGTACAAAGAGAATGCGTACTTTGAGATGACGTTGTTTTAGCTTGTCTTCCTTCAGCAGCCTGGCGTTGAGTTCGTGTTCAAACGCCATAAACATGTCATGGGTAACACCGCGCTGAGTTCCCTTGTTGATAAAGAAGAACGTCTTGCTGTAGGTCGTCAGTACCCTGATCACCCGGCGATCAAGCATCCCTGGCAGATCCCCCACCCAGGGTTGCAGCAGCTCGTCCATGTTGACTTCGAGCACCTCTCGTTCTTCATGCTGAGGCTGGTTTTGCTCATCCGAAACCGCATGCACAGGGAACACGAACACCAGGGTGGCAATAAGGGCGACAAAAAAAGGGTGAAAAGAGGAGGCATTCATTGCGAGAACTCCGCATGGCGCATCCTTTCATTTTAGCCAATGCCGGAACCCTCTGGTGCAAATTTGGTGTATTTGAACGGTGGTAAAAAAGCGCGTTACGCCAGCCAAAACGCGTTTAAAAATCCAAACCTTGCGTCGCTCAGCAGAAATCATTGTCCTGACTTGCATTTTTATATCTTGTGCACTGCACTCAAATTCAGGAAAGAATCAATAAAACCGGGTGAGGTTGATGGGGATAAGCGACGCAGCGTGGGAAGGGGCATACCTGGCGCCAGGTACCATAGACGGTACCCGTTATCATGGCATGCACCTGAATACACAAGGAACATCCTTGTGAGCCTCGCCATCGAGTTTGTCGGTATCTGCAAAGCATTTGGCCCCGTGCGCGTATTGCATGGGGTGAGTTTTACTCTGGCTCCGGGAAAGATCTACGGCCTGTTGGGGGAAAACGGTGCCGGTAAATCGACCCTGATGAAAATTCTCGCCGGTTACGAACAGGCCAGCGAAGGGGAAGTCCGTATTAACGGCGCTCCCCATCACTTCCGCTCTTCTCGTGAGGCAGAGCAAGCCGGTGTGGTCTTAATCCATCAAGAATTCAATCTCGCCGAACATCTCACGATTGCCCAGAATATTTTCCTCGGCCATGAATACAAACGGGGCTGGTTGTTGGATGAGCGCGCGATGGAAAAGGCAAGCGCGCACTGTCTTAGCGAAGTCGGTCTCAGGATTTCACCGAATACGCTGGTACGGCGGTTGATCGTCGCTGAAAAGCAGTTGGTCGAGATTGCCAAAGCCTTATCTCGCCAGGCACGATTGTTAATTATGGATGAGCCTACCGCCACGCTGACCCCCGCGGAAACAGAGCGATTATTCGCGCTGATAGGCAAACTTAAGGACGATGGGGTCACCATCATCTATATCTCCCATAAACTTGATGAGGTCAAACGCATCACCGATGAGGTTATCGTGATGCGCGATGGCCGCTTCGTTACCCGTGCCGCCACCGCCGATCTCTCACGCCAGCAGATGGCGAATCTGATGGTGGGACGTGATATGTCCGACATGTTTCCCCCAAAACTGATACCTGCCAAAGAGGCTCCCATTGCCATGGCCGTCGAGGGGTTGTCTGTACCCGACTGGATCGACGAACTCAGTTTTAACGTGCACGCTGGTGAGATCCTCGGTTTTGCGGGTCTGGTGGGCGCCGGACGTACGGAGGCATTTGAAGCCATCATCGGGCTGCGACCGCGCAGTGCCGGTACGCTGACACTGGGAGGGAAAACCGTTCGCTCCGACACCCCGCGCGATGTCATGCATCATGGCCTCACCTATTTACCGGAAGATCGCAAAGGCAAAGGCCTGCACATCAATCTGGGGCTGAGCGAAAACCTGACATTGATGGCTCTGGAGCGCTATACCACACCTTTACTTAATCCTCGTGCTGAACGGGAAGCGCTGGAGCAGACGGTCACGCTCTTTGGGCTCAAAGCGGGCGATCTTAGCGCCAGGGCACGCATGCTTTCCGGGGGAAATCAGCAAAAGCTGGTGCTAGCCAAATACCTGCACCCCGATCCTCGCGTCATCGTGCTTGATGAACCCACCCGTGGCGTTGATGTCGGGGCGAAAAGAGACATCTATTTTTTAATCCAACGACTTGCCGCAGAAGGCCGTGCAGTGATCGTCATCTCCAGCGAGTTGATCGAACTGATCGGCTTGTGCCATCGCGTACTGGTGTTACGTGCGGGACGGTTGCAGGCGGAGCTTAGCGCTGAGAATCTGAACGAAGAGGAGTTGATCACCTATGCAACCGGCACCCGCTAATCTTTTCGTTGCCTTCCGTCGCACCTGGTCACACCTTTCCGGGATTGGTCCACTGATAGGATTGATTCTTTTGTGCGTCACCGGCACCCTGCTTAACCCGGATTTTGCCACCCTCGACAACCTGATGAACGTGCTAACCCGCACTGCTTTTATCGGCATCATCGCGGTGGGTATGACCTTTGTCATTATGTCCGGCGGTATCGATCTTTCGGTGGGTTCCATGGCCGCGTTGATCGCAGGCTGTGTGATCCTGTTTATGAATCACTTTTCCGATTATCCCCTGGCCGGCGTGGTAGTGGGTGCACTATTTGCTCTGCTGCTGGGCGCACTGTTTGGTACTTTACATGGTTTGTTGATTACCAAAGGACAGATTGAAGCCTTTGTCGTCACCCTGGGTACCCTGGGTATCTTTCGGGCCTGTCTCACCTGGCTGGCTGACGGGGGCGCACTCACGCTCGCGGACACGCAGGCGGACATCTACAGCCCCGTCTATTATGGCAGTTTGCTCGGCGTGCCTATTCCAGTTTGGGTGTTTGCCATCGTGGCGCTGGCGGGTGGGCTGCTACTCAACCGTACGGCTTTCGGTCGCTATGCGCAGGCCATTGGATCGAACGAGCAGGTTGCACGTTATGCCGCGATCCGCGTCGATCGCATCAAGATTCTGACCTATGCGCTGCTCGGTTTCTGTGTGGGTATCGCGACCTTGCTGTATGTTCCACGGCTGGGTTCTGCCACACCGAGCACGGGATTGTTGTGGGAACTGGAAGCGATCGCTGCTGTCGTGGTCGGCGGTACGACTCTCAAGGGTGGGGAAGGCCGCATCGTCGGTACGGTGATCGGCGCCATCCTGCTTTCCGTGATCAGTAACATTCTTAATCTCACCAGCATCATCAGTGTTTATCTTAACGCCGCCGTTCAGGGGGTAGTGATTATCATCGTCGCTTTCCTGCAACGCGGGCGCTGAGGTAATGGAAACAGAGGAAATCCGCGGGCACGCGGGCAAACCGTTCGATCAACTGGAGATTACTCGATGAATAACGTGCTTCGCATTATTGGTGCCAGTATCCTTGCCTGTTCGCTCAACACCAGCTGGGCAGCAGAGAATGTCACAATGGGCGTCTCTATTCCCACGGCAACCCATAGCTTCACCTCCGGTATCGTCTGGTGGGCGAACAAAGCCAAAAAGGATTTGGAGAAGGAGCATCCCGACCTCAAGATCATCGTCAAAACAGCCGCTAACGCCCCCGAACAGGCGAACCAACTGCAGGATCTGTTAACGGTTAACAAAATGAATACCCTGGTGATTTTCCCGTTTGAGTCCGCAACACTGACCAAGCCGGTCGCGCAGGTTAAAGATAAAGACGTGTATGTCACGGTCGTTGACAGAGGGCTAACCGACACCAAGGCGCAGGATGCTTACGTCGCCGGCGACAACACTGCTTTTGGTAAACTGCCGGCCGAATATCTGGCGAAGACCCTGGGCGGAAAAGGCGATCTGGTCGTCCTGCGCGGCATTCCCACCACGCTGGATAACGAGCGTTTTGACGCTTTCTCTGGCGTGATCAAGCAACACCCTGACATGAAAATTCTCGATGCCAAATACGGCAACTGGAACCGGGATGACGCCTTCAGAGTGATGCAGGATTACCTCACTCGCTATAAGCATATTGATGCCGTCTGGGCTGCCGATGATGATATGGCAGTAGGCGTGCTCAAGGCCATTAATCAAGCCAAACGTGATGACATCAAAATTGTCTTTGGTGGCGCAGGCGCCAAAGGGGCAATCAAAACGTTAATGGATGGAAGCGATCCGCGCATCCAGGCCAATGTCTCCTATTCACCCAAGTTTATCTACGATGCGATCAAACTGACCGCAGAAGCACGGCTGCAGGGCAAAGAACTGCCTGCCAAAACCATTATTCCGTCGGTGTTGATCACCAAAGAGAATGCCAAAGATTTCTACTTCCCTGAATCACCGTTCTAAGTTTGTGTCCAGGCGGGGTGTATTGAACGCCCCGCTACACCCACTCTCACCGCAAGATGAAGGAGCGACGCATGAAAACCATCAAAGGACCGGCGATCTTTCTTGCACAATTTATCGGCGACCACCCTCCCTTCGATACATTACAGGGGCTGGCTGGCTGGGCTGCGGGTCTGGGGTTCAGCGGTGTGCAACTCCCCACGAATCATCCCCATCTGTTCGATTTGAGCCAGGCAGCAGACAGTCAAACCTATTGTGACGAGGTTACCGGACAGCTGGCAGAACACGGGCTCGTCATCACCGAACTTTCGACTCACCTGCAGGGGCAACTGGTGGCGGTACATCCGGCCTACGATTCTCTGTTTGATTCCTTCGCTGCCCCCGAAGTGCGAGGGAAGCCGGCCGCACGTACTGAGTGGGCGGTCAATCAACTGAAAGCGGCGGCGAAGGCTTCTCAGCGGCTGGGATTAACGGCGCATGCTACTTTTAGCGGCGCCTTCGCCTGGCCTTATCTTTATCCCTGGCCCCAGCGACCAGTAGGGCTTATCGACGAAGCTTTTGCCGAACTGGCGCGCCGTTGGCGGCCGGTCCTGGATGTGTTTGATGAGCAAGGGGTTGATGTGTGTTACGAGCTGCACCCCGGTGAAGATCTGCATGATGGAGTGACATTCGAACGTTTTCTGGCGGCACTGGATGCGCATCCACGAGCTAATATTCTCTATGACCCCAGCCATTTCTTACTACAACAACTTGATTATCTGGAATTTATCGACATATACCATCAGCGTATCAAAGCTTTTCATGTAAAGGATGCCGAGTTTCGCCCCACCGGACGTCAGGGGGTATATGGGGGATATCAGGCGTGGCCTGAACGTGCAGGGCGTTTCCGCTCTCTCGGTGACGGGCAGGTAGACTTTACGGCTATTTTCTCGAAGTTGACCCAATATGATTATTCAGGCTGGGCCGTCATGGAGTGGGAATGTGCTCTGAAGCACCCGGAGAGCGGCGCTGCTGAAGGGGCGCAGTTTATTCGCCAGCACATCATTCGGGTGGCAGAGCATGCCTTCGATGACTTTGCCGATAGCCATCTCGATCAGGCTCAGATAGCCACCTTGCTGGGGCTGGGAGCGAAAATATGACTCGTCGTCTGCGTCTTGGAATGGTGGGGGGAGGACAAGGGGCCTTTATCGGCGCCGTACACCGACTGGCTGCCCGTATGGATGATCACTATGAACTGGTCGCAGCGGCCCTCTCCAGCGATCCCGAGCGGGCTGCGGCAAGTGCGACTGAATTGAGGCTACCACGCAGTTACAGCGATTATCGTGAGATGGCGCAGCAGGAGTCTGCTCGCCCGGACGGCATAGAAGTCGTCGCTATCGTGACCCCTAATCATCTGCATGCCCCAGTAGCCACTGCTTTTCTTGAGGCCGGTATCCATGTGATCTGCGATAAACCGCTGGCGATGACGCTCGAGGAAGGTCAGACACTGGCCGCACTGGCAACACAACGGCAGCGGTTGTTTGCGGTAACGCACACCTACAGCGGATATCCGATGGTGCGCCATGCCCGCGCCCTGGTGGCTGCGGGTGAGCTTGGCGAACTGCGTTATGTGCAGGTGGAATATCTTCAGGACTGGCTGTCTGAACCTCTGGAAGCCAGCGGTAATCGGCAGGCGGCCTGGCGCACCGATCCCGAGCGGACTGGCCGTGCAGGTTGTCTGGGTGACATCGGCACCCATGCCTGGCAACTCGCCGCCTTTATCAGTGGTCAATTACCAGAGACGATCAGCGCCGAGCTTCACACTTTTGTACCAGGCAGGCGGGTGGATGATCATGTTCAGGTCTGGATGCGTTACGCCAATAGCGCCCGTGGTTCATTGATCGCAAGTCAGGTCGCCAGTGGCGAGGAAAACAGACTGGTACTGCGCCTCTATGGCTCCCGCGCCAGCCTGGTCTTTAGTCAGGAGGAACCGAACCAGCTTTGGTTTACCCCTCTTGCGGGTCAGGCGCAGCGGCTGACCCGGGGACGCACCGCAAGCCCGGCGGCAACACATGCTACCCGTGTGCCAGCGGGTCATCCTGAAGGGTATCTGGAAGCCTTTGCTCAACTGTATACCGATGCGGCACTGCGCATTCATGCCATGCAGGCTGGCGTTTCGCCCCCACCTGAGACAGATGATCTTCCCACTGTAGAAGAGGGGGTGAACGGCATGCGTTTTATTGATGCGGTGTTAGACAGCCACCATGCAGAGGGTGCCTGGGTACCGTTATGAAGATACCTCCCAGAAATGGAACCTCCTGAACGGGAGGTTCCAACCGTAGCCATACCCCACCCTAATCCACATCAGACTACCCCGCTCTTATTCATCCTCGCTCATACTTTCTTTGCTTTGAATGAACCGAAGCGCCAGATAAAGGTCCGGCACCAGAATAATGTCATCATCTTTCATCGTTGGCCGACTTTCCTTGAACCAGCGTGTTAATTCCGTTTTCCTGCCCGCAAGGATTAACTTAATCTGCCGACCTCTGAGATCTCGCTTTAGCTCATTAATTGTGGCTAACACACTGATATCTGAATAGGTAAAGCACGCAACGGCATCAATAACCACCCATTTCGGTTCAAGCGCTGCGCCATCGACTAAATTCAGAACACGGCGTTTAAAATAAGCCACATTAAAATAGGTCAGCGGTGAGTTAAACCGATACATCAGCACGCCGGGGATCATTTTTACATCCGTCGAATTGCCTAATGAGTGGATCATTCCATGTTCATCCGTCCCTAGCAAATGCTCAGAAGGACGAAAAACAGTACGCAGGAACTGCAACAGTCCCAGCAATACCGCAAGACCGATTCCTTGAATAACGCCGATAATTAAAATACAAACAAAAGTGAAGCTGGCCAGGCGAAATGCCTGTTTATTTCTTCGCCTCAGGCTCCAGAGCCCACGCAGATCAATCAATGACCATGAGGCATACATTAAAACGACACCTAATGCGGAAACCGGAATATATTGTAATGGCTGTGTGAAAAACACCACGATGATGCCAATGATTAAGGCCGCGACAATGGAAACCAGTTGGCTTTTTCCTCCACTGGAATCATTAACCGCAGTTCGGGAATCGGCACCACTGATCGCAAACCCCTGAGATAAACCCGACATCAGATTCGCGATACCCAATGCTCTGAACTCAGCATCTGCATTAATATCGTACCCATTCTTCGCTGCGAAACTACGCGCAGTCAGCATCAGGCTAACGAAACTGACCAGCGCAAGGTTCAGCGCCGGGATCACTAAATCACGCATCAAAGCGGGCTGGAACGCCCCCCAGTGTACAACCGGTAAACCAGACTGGAAGCCATCACCGCCAATAGTCGCCACACCATACTGTTGCAGAGGTGTGCCCCATACCAATGCCGTTGTGATGACAATGGCAATCAACGGTGCAGGCCAATGCCTGCGAAACGTTCTGATAACCATCAAAATAGCTAACGTTAAGAGTGAGATCCCTACGGTTAATAAATGGCTCTCTGAAATTCGGCCTGGCAGGGCAATAATTTTCTCTATGACTTGCGCTTCATTAAGCGGGATCCCCAAAACCTTGCCTAATTGCCCAACAATAATTGTCACGGCTACGCCATTAAGCAAACCGGTGAGAATGGGATGGGATAGTAGGTCGGCAAGTGCTCCCAGGCGAAATTTACTGGCCAGCAGACACCATCCTCCCATCATCAATGTCATGACGATCGTCAGTTGCCAGTGAAGTTCGGGATTTCCTGCCGCCAGAGGTACTACAACAGCCGCGATAACCGCGCAGGTGGTTGCATCAGGACCAACAATGAGCTGACGAGAAGAGCCAAACAATGCATAAGCGATCATCGGTAACACGCAGGAATACAACCCTACGATAGCCCCTACTCCAGCCAACTCAGCATAAGCAATCGCAACCGGGAGGGCGACAGCAGCAACGGACAACCCGGCCTTAACATCCTGTTTTAGCCAGCTTTTTTCGTACGCTAATAAATTTTTTAGCCCTGGCATGTAGTTTAATAAAACTTTTCCGAACACGTTATTCTCCGGATATATCCTCGCTTAGAGATAAAGATACACGGTAGCGTCGCGATAGGTTCTGATATTTTCGTGGTACAACTGGAAATTCAGAGTGTCCGGGAGATAGGGACTCAGCCATTGCAGCCCGTAAAAGGTGTTTACGCCGTTTTCCGGCGGTTTTCAGATGCGCACAAACGCAAAAAGGCCATCCTTACGGATGGCCTCTTGCTTGATTTGATGCCTGGCAGTTCCCTACTCTCGCATGGGGAGACCCCACACTACCATCGGCGCTACGGCGTTTCACTTCTGAGTTCGGCATGGGGTCAGGTGGGACCACCGCGCTACAGCCGCCAGGCAAATTCTGTTTATTAACCCGCTTTTCGCCGGTTAATTCAATCTGTATCAGGCTGAAAATCGTCTTCTCTTTCGCCAAAACAGCTTCGGCGTTGTAAGGTTAAGCCTCACGGTTCATTAGTATCGGTTAGCTCAATGTATCGCTACACTTACACACCCGACCTATCAACGTCGTCGTCTTCAACGTTCCTTCAGGAGACTTAAAGTCTCAGGGAGAACTCATCTCGGGGCAAGTTTCGTGCTTAGATGCTTTCAGCACTTATCTCTTCCGCATTTAGCTACCGGGCAGTGCCATTGGCATGACAACCCGAACACCAGTGATGCGTCCACTCCGGTCCTCTCGTACTAGGAGCAGCCCCCCTCAATTCTCCAGCGCCCACGGCAGATAGGGACCGAACTGTCTCACGACGTTCTAAACCCAGCTCGCGTACCACTTTAAATGGCGAACAGCCATACCCTTGGGACCTACTTCAGCCCCAGGATGTGATGAGCCGACATCGAGGTGCCAAACACCGCCGTCGATATGAACTCTTGGGCGGTATCAGCCTGTTATCCCCGGAGTACCTTTTATCCGTTGAGCGATGGCCCTTCCATTCAGAACCACCGGATCACTAAGACCTGCTTTCGCACCTGCTCGAGCCGTCACTCTCGCAGTCAAGCTAGCTTATGCCTTTGCACTAACCTCCTGATGTCCGACCAGGATTAGCTAACCTTCGTGCTCCTCCGTTACTCTTTAGGAGGAGACCGCCCCAGTCAAACTACCCACCAGACACTGTCCGCAACCCGGATCACGGGTCCACGTTAGAACACCAGCCATTAAAGGGTGGTATTTCAAGGTCGGCTCCATGCAGACTGGCGTCCACACTTCAAAGCCTCCCACCTATCCTACACATCAAGGACCAGTGTTCAGTGTCAAGCTATAGTAAAGGTTCACGGGGTCTTTCCGTCTTGCCGCGGGTACACTGCATCTTCACAGCGAGTTCAATTTCACTGAGTCTCGGGTGGAGACAGCCTGGCCATCATTACGCCATTCGTGCAGGTCGGAACTTACCCGACAAGGAATTTCGCTACCTTAGGACCGTTATAGTTACGGCCGCCGTTTACCGGGGCTTCGATCAAGAGCTTCTCCTTACGGATAACCCCATCAATTAACCTTCCGGCACCGGGCAGGCGTCACACCGTATACGTCCACTTTCGTGTTTGCACAGTGCTGTGTTTTTAATAAACAGTTGCAGCCAGCTGGTATCTTCGACTGATTTCAGCTCCACGAGCAAGTCGCTTCACCTACCTATCAGCGTGCCTTCTCCCGAAGTTACGGCACCATTTTGCCTAGTTCCTTCACCCGAGTTCTCTCAAGCGCCTTGGTATTCTCTACCTGACCACCTGTGTCGGTTTGGGGTACGATTTCGTGTTACCTGATGCTTAGAGGCTTTTCCTGGAAGCAGGGCATTTGTCACTTCAGCACCGTAGTGCCTCGTCATCACGCCTCAGTGTTAAAGTGAACCGGATTTACCTGGAACACACACCTACACGCTTAAACCGGGACAACCGTCGCCCGGCCGACATAGCCTTCTCCGTCCCCCCTTCGCAGTAACACCAAGTACAGGAATATTAACCTGTTTCCCATCGACTACGCCTTTCGGCCTCGCCTTAGGGGTCGACTCACCCTGCCCCGATTAACGTTGGACAGGAACCCTTGGTCTTCCGGCGTGCGGGTTTTTCACCCGCATTATCGTTACTTATGTCAGCATTCGCACTTCTGATACCTCCAGCAACCCTCACAGGCCACCTTCAACGGCTTACAGAACGCTCCCCTACCCAACAACACATAGTGTCGCTGCCGCAGCTTCGGTGCATGGTTTAGCCCCGTTACATCTTCCGCGCAGGCCGACTCGACCAGTGAGCTATTACGCTTTCTTTAAATGATGGCTGCTTCTAAGCCAACATCCTGGCTGTCTGTGCCTTCCCACATCGTTTCCCACTTAACCATGACTTTGGGACCTTAGCTGGCGGTCTGGGTTGTTTCCCTCTTCACGACGGACGTTAGCACCCGCCGTGTGTCTCCCGTGATAACATTCTTCGGTATTCGCAGTTTGCATCGGGTTGGTAAGTCGGGATGACCCCCTAGCCGAAACAGTGCTCTACCCCCGAAGATGAGTTCACGAGGCGCTACCTAAATAGCTTTCGGGGAGAACCAGCTATCTCCCGGTTTGATTGGCCTTTCACCCCCAGCCACAAGTCATCCGCTAATTTTTCAACATTAGTCGGTTCGGTCCTCCAGTTAGTGTTACCCAACCTTCAACCTGCCCATGGCTAGATCACCGGGTTTCGGGTCTATACCCTGCAACTTAACGCCCAGTTAAGACTCGGTTTCCCTTCGGCTCCCCTATTCGGTTAACCTTGCTACAGAATATAAGTCGCTGACCCATTATACAAAAGGTACGCAGTCACCCCATAAAGAGGCTCCCACTGCTTGTACGTACACGGTTTCAGGTTCTTTTTCACTCCCCTCGCCGGGGTTCTTTTCGCCTTTCCCTCACGGTACTGGTTCACTATCGGTCAGTCAGGAGTATTTAGCCTTGGAGGATGGTCCCCCCATATTCAGACAGGATACCACGTGTCCCGCCCTACTCTTCGAGTTCACAACACATGCACTTTTGTGTACGGGACTTTCACCCTGTATCGTGCGACTTTCCAGACGCTTCCACTAACACACATGCTGATTCAGACTCTGGGCTGCTCCCCGTTCGCTCGCCGCTACTGGGGGAATCTCGGTTGATTTCTTTTCCTCGGGGTACTTAGATGTTTCAGTTCCCCCGGTTCGCTTCATTACGCTATGTATTCACGTAATGATAGTGTGACGAATCACACTGGGTTTCCCCATTCGGAAATCGCCGGTTATAACGGTTCATATCACCTTACCGACGCTTATCGCAGATTAGCACGTCCTTCATCGCCTCTGACTGCCAGGGCATCCACCGTGTACGCTTAGTCGCTTAACCTCACAACCCGAAGATGTTTCATTCGATTCATCATCGTGCTGCGAAAATTTGAGAGACTCGAACACACCGCTTTTCATTTCTTGTTTACGGAGAAATGAAACAGTGTGTCGTTTCAATTTTCAGCTTGATCCAGATTTTTAAAGAGCAAATATCTCAAACAAGACTCGCAAGTCTGTTTTGAGATATAACGGCCGGCGACTTTCACTCACACAAACCAGCAAGTGGCGTCCCCTAGGGGATTCGAACCCCTGTTACCGCCGTGAAAGGGCGGTGTCCTGGGCCTCTAGACGAAGGGGACACTGAAGTCTCAATCGCAAGACGCCTTGCTATTTACTTTTCATCAGACAATCTGTGTGGACACTACAAGGAACGGTTCTTTAAGGTAAGGAGGTGATCCAACCGCAGGTTCCCCTACGGTTACCTTGTTACGACTTCACCCCAGTCATGAATCACAAAGTGGTAAGCGCCCTCCCGAAGGTTAAGCTACCTACTTCTTTTGCAACCCACTCCCATGGTGTGACGGGCGGTGTGTACAAGGCCCGGGAACGTATTCACCGTGGCATTCTGATCCACGATTACTAGCGATTCCGACTTCATGGAGTCGAGTTGCAGACTCCAATCCGGACTACGACATACTTTATGAGGTCCGCTTGCTCTCGCGAGGTCGCTTCTCTTTGTATATGCCATTGTAGCACGTGTGTAGCCCTACTCGTAAGGGCCATGATGACTTGACGTCATCCCCACCTTCCTCCAGTTTATCACTGGCAGTCTCCTTTGAGTTCCCGACCGAATCGCTGGCAACAAAGGATAAGGGTTGCGCTCGTTGCGGGACTTAACCCAACATTTCACAACACGAGCTGACGACAGCCATGCAGCACCTGTCTCAGAGTTCCCGAAGGCACCAAAGCATCTCTGCTAAGTTCTCTGGATGTCAAGAGTAGGTAAGGTTCTTCGCGTTGCATCGAATTAAACCACATGCTCCACCGCTTGTGCGGGCCCCCGTCAATTCATTTGAGTTTTAACCTTGCGGCCGTACTCCCCAGGCGGTCTATTTAACGCGTTAGCTCCGGAAGCCACGCCTCAAGGGCACAACCTCCAAATAGACATCGTTTACAGCGTGGACTACCAGGGTATCTAATCCTGTTTGCTCCCCACGCTTTCGCACCTGAGCGTCAGTCTCTGTCCAGGGGGCCGCCTTCGCCACCGGTATTCCTCCAGATCTCTACGCATTTCACCGCTACACCTGGAATTCTACCCCCCTCTACAAGACTCTAGCCTGCCAGTTTCGAATGCAGTTCCCAGGTTGAGCCCGGGGATTTCACATCCGACTTGACAGACCGCCTGCGTGCGCTTTACGCCCAGTAATTCCGATTAACGCTTGCACCCTCCGTATTACCGCGGCTGCTGGCACGGAGTTAGCCGGTGCTTCTTCTGCGAGTAACGTCAATTGCTGCGGTTATTAACCACAACACCTTCCTCCTCGCTGAAAGTACTTTACAACCCGAAGGCCTTCTTCATACACGCGGCATGGCTGCATCAGGCTTGCGCCCATTGTGCAATATTCCCCACTGCTGCCTCCCGTAGGAGTCTGGACCGTGTCTCAGTTCCAGTGTGGCTGGTCATCCTCTCAGACCAGCTAGGGATCGTCGCCTAGGTGAGCCGTTACCCCACCTACTAGCTAATCCCATCTGGGCACATCCGATGGCAAGAGGCCCGAAGGTCCCCCTCTTTGGTCTTGCGACGTTATGCGGTATTAGCTACCGTTTCCAGTAGTTATCCCCCTCCATCGGGCAGTTTCCCAGACATTACTCACCCGTCCGCCACTCGTCACCCAAGGAGCAAGCTCCTCTGTGCTACCGTTCGACTTGCATGTGTTAGGCCTGCCGCCAGCGTTCAATCTGAGCCATGATCAAACTCTTCAATTTAAGTTTGATGCTCGTGAATTAAACTTCGTAATGAATTACGTGTTCACTCAGAGACTTGGTATTCATTTTTCGTCTTGCGACGTTAAGAATCCGTATCATTGAGTGCCCACACAGATTGTCTGATAAATTGTTAAAGAGCAGTTGCGACGCGCTTTGGCGCTCTGTCGCGAGGTGGCGTATATTACGCTTTCCTCTTTCAGAGTCAACCCTGAATTTCAGGATTTTTCTCTTCAACCGAACCGGCTGTTTGTGTGAAGTGATTCACATCCGCCGTGTCGATGGAGGCGCATTATAGGGAGTTCTCCGGCGCCCGCAACCCTTAAATGACAGAAAAATGACTGACTGCTGCATTCCACAGCAAAACCCCGCCTTATACCCATTTACACACAGAGTTATCCACAAACGTTCTGATGTTTCCGGCTGGATCCTGCAAAAGGCAGGCTAAACACTCCATAAAGCCATGCCATAACATGCAGATTTACGCATGCTATATATAAGTAGCACTGCTCGCTGCATCCCCATAATCCCCCTACTGCCTTTGAATTACATATCGCCTCAGGCGATAATGCCCATACAAATCGTGATTCCAGGACCGTGATGAGACACTCTCTGCAACGCACTGCTATACGCAAACGTCCGATGAAGCTCGGCACAACCGTAATACTCATGGTCAGTGCCGTACTGTTTTCCGTACTGCTTGTCGTTCATCTGATTTACTTCTCGCAAATCAGCAATATGACGCGTGATGCGTTAGCGGGCAAAGCGCTTGCGGTAGCGCGTACGCTGGCAGACTCTCCGGAGATCCGTCAGGGTCTGATGAAAAAGCCTGAAGAGAGCGGCATTCAGGCAATCGCCCAGGCAGTCAATAAGAGCAACGATTTTCTGTTTATCGTTGTCACGAATATGCAAAGCATTCGTTATTCGCATCCCGAAGCAAAACGCATCGGCCAGCCGTTTAAAGGCGACGATATTTTGCTGGCCCTGGAAGGGAAAGAGAATGTCGCGATTAATCGTGGCTTTCTGGCGAAAGCCCTGCGCGTCTTTACGCCTATTTATGATGAACATCACCGGCAGATTGGCGTCGTGGCGATTGGTCTTGAGCTAAGCCGGGTCACTGAGCAGATTAATGACAGCCGCGGTAGCATCATCTGGTCCGTCTTATTTGGGGTTCTGGTTGGGCTATTGGGCACCTGGGTGTTCGTGAAAGTTCTCAAGCGCATTTTGTTTGGCCTCGAGCCTTATGAAATATCGAACCTGTTTGAACAGCGCCAGGCGATGCTGCACTCTATAAAGGAAGGTGTTATTGCCGTTGACGAGTGCGGTGAAGTCACACTGATAAACCAGGCAGCGCAGGAACTGCTTGATTACCATAAATTGCAAGATGATGCGCAGCTTTCCACGCTCAGCCATGCCTGGTCACAGGTGGTCGATCTTTCAGATGTGTTACGCGACGGCACACCGCGCCGGGATGAAGAGATCACCGTGAAAGATCGGCTACTCTTAATCAACACCGTTCCTGTACTCAGCAATGGGAAGATCATCGGCGCCATTTCCACATTCAGAGATAAAACTGAAGTCCGTAAACTCATGCAACGTCTGGATGGTATGGTCAACTATGCCGATGCACTTCGTGAACGATCCCACGAATTTATGAATAAGTTACACGTGATTCTGGGATTATTGCATCTGAAAAGTTATAAGCAGTTGGAAAATTACATCATTAAGACAGCGAACAATTATCAGGAAGAGATTGGTTCATTGTTAGGCAAAATAAAATCCCCGGTGATTGCGGGTTTTTTACTCAGTAAGATTAATCGCACATCAGATTTAGGTCATACCCTGATCATTAGCAATGAAAGCCAATTGCCGGAAAACAGCAATGAGGATCAAGTGACTGTGCTGATTACCGTTTTAGGTAATTTAATTGAAAACGCTCTGGAGGCGTTAGGTCAAGAACCGGGTGGTGAGATCAGCGTATCCTTACATTATCGACACGGCTGGTTGCATTGCGAAGTGAATGATGATGGCCCGGGGATCGCCCCCGAGCACATTGATCGCATCTTTGAAAAGGGCGTTTCGTCAAAAGGAACAGAACGGGGAGTAGGTTTAGCGCTTGTTAAACAGCAGGTTGAAAACGTTGGCGGCAATATTTCCGTCGAGTCTGAACCTGGGATCTTCACCCAATTTTTTGTACAGTTACCGTGGAATGGTGAGAGGGCCAGCAGATGATCAATGTCTTAATTGTCGATGACGATGCAATGGTAGCGGAATTAAACCGCCGTTATGTGGCGCAACTCTCAGGTTTTCATTGCTGCGGAACAGCCTCTACACTGGAAAAAGCCAAAGAGATTATCTTTCATGGTGAGCATCATATTGATCTGATTTTGCTTGATATTTATATGCAAAAAGAAAACGGTCTGGATCTCCTGCCCGTACTGCATAGCGAAGGCTGTAAGTGTGATGTCATTGTCATCTCCTCCGCTGCCGACGCAACCACCATCAAAGATTCACTTCATTACGGTGTGGTTGATTACCTGATCAAACCTTTCCAGGCTTCCCGCTTTGAAGAAGCACTCACTAACTGGCTGCACAAAAAAACGGAGATGGAAAAGCACCAGTACTATGAACAGTCTGAGCTTGACCAACTCATTCACGGCAGCTCGTCCAGTGAGCAGGAAACGCGGCGCTTACCGAAGGGATTAACACCACAGACGCTACGGACGCTGTGCCAGTGGATTGATGAGCATCAGGATCAAGAGTTCTCCACGGATGAACTGGCCAATGAGGTCAATATCTCCCGCGTCTCTTGCCGGAAATACCTCATCTGGTTAGTGAATTGTCATATCTTATTTACCAGCATCCACTATGGCGTGACTGGCCGGCCGGTTTATCGTTACCGCGTTCAGGCTGAGCATTACTCACTGCTTAAACAATATTGCCAGTAAGCGCCTTTAAGGGATTATTCGTTATATAAAAGTAACAATTATTAAAATAATGAAAAATCCCTTTCTGATTTCCCCCGCACCAAAAATAGCGAATTTGCGTTAGATCAAATATATTTGTATATGACATGTTAATGCTTTATTCTGTTAGTGACAAACATCACGCTGTTTTTAATTTCAAAATCGCTAACAAAAGTTAATTAAGTATTATCTAACTCACAGAGTGTGTATTTTTACTCCTAAAGGATTAGTCTGAATTTAACCAGATATAAAAATCTAGACTGGTAGCAATGGAGACCATGCTACGT
Source organism: Citrobacter sp. Marseille-Q6884 (assembly GCF_945906775.1). Lineage (NCBI taxonomy): Bacteria > Pseudomonadati > Pseudomonadota > Gammaproteobacteria > Enterobacterales > Enterobacteriaceae > Citrobacter > Citrobacter sp. Marseille-Q6884. The sequence continues at coordinate 1,528,970 of NZ_CAMDRE010000001.1, read as the reverse complement.
ACTATGGACACTGAACATTTTTGTGAGCAAATAAACGTATCCGCCCGCCGACCTCATAGCATCATGAATTGGCGTGACCGCGATCACACAAATAAGATACTCACCTCAATTGCCAGTGCTTCACGTAATAGCAGAAAACATCACCCTGACGATAAGTTTCCGGATAACCGGAGAAACGAATATAAATTACAACGTCAGCCACTGCTCCTCTCGAAAAACTCTGCTTCCCATCGCCTGAGGATTCATTCCTCTGAACAACACCACATTAAAAAGCTAAATATTTCTAATAATTTTAATAATCATTCTAGCCAGACATTTGAACATTAATCGCAAATACGGATATACCGAATATTGACCATTTTTTGATGCTTATTCCGGCAGAAAAGAATGTGGCATAGATCCATTTATCAAAAAATTGACTGGGTTTTTCGCGAGGGTAGATAAAATGTTATTTAGTATACAACTTCTTATAATATTAATATGTTTGTTTTATGGTGCCAGAAAGGGCGGTATCGCGCTGGGTCTGTTAGGCGGTATCGGTCTGGTCATTCTGGTATTCGTTTTCCATCTCCAGCCAGGTAAACCACCTGTAGACGTTATGCTGGTCATCATTGCTGTGGTGGCCGCATCGGCAACCCTGCAAGCCTCCGGTGGTCTTGACGTTATGCTGCAAATTGCTGAAAAGCTGCTGCGCCGTAACCCAAAATACGTTTCCATCGTGGCACCGTTTGTGACCTGTGTTCTGACCATTCTTTGTGGTACAGGACATGTGGTATACACCATTCTGCCTATCATTTATGACGTTGCCATTAAGAACAACATTCGCCCGGAACGTCCGATGGCGGCGAGTTCCATTGGTGCGCAAATGGGGATTATCGCCAGCCCGGTTTCCGTCGCTGTTGTATCCCTGGTAGCAATGCTGGGTAACGTCACGTTTGAAGGCAAACACCTCGAGTTCCTCGACCTGCTCGGCATCACCATCCCGTCTACCCTGCTGGGTATCCTGGCGATCGGTATCTTCAGCTGGTTCCGTGGTAAAGATCTGGATAAAGACGAAGAGTTCCAGAAGTTTATCTCCGTACCGGAAAACCACCACTATGTCTATGGCGACACCGCGACCCTGTTAGACAAGAAGTTGCCGAAAAGTAACTGGCTGGCAATGTGGATCTTCCTGGCCGCTATCGCTGTCGTTGCTGTGCTTGGTGCGGTATCTGAACTGCGTCCTTCTTTTGGCGGCAAACCGCTGTCAATGGTCCTGGTTATTCAGATGTTCATGCTGTTAACCGGCGCGCTGATTATCATCCTGACTAAAACCAATCCCGCATCTATCTCAAAAAATGAAGTCTTCCGTTCGGGTATGATCGCGATTGTAGCGGTGTACGGTATTGCCTGGATGGCGGAAACCATGTTCGGCGCGCACATGTCTGAAATTCAGGGCGTACTGGGCGAAATGGTGAAAGAACATCCGTGGGCCTATGCAATCGTCCTGCTGCTGGTCTCCAAGTTTGTAAACTCCCAGGCTGCAGCGCTGGCGGCTATCGTTCCGGTCGCGCTGGCTATCGGGGTCGATCCAGCGTACATCGTTGCTTCTGCTCCGGCTTGCTACGGTTACTACATTCTGCCGACCTACCCGAGCGATCTGGCCGCTATCCAGTTTGACCGCTCAGGCACCACTCACATTGGCCGCTTCGTCATTAACCACAGCTTCATTCTGCCTGGTTTGATCGGCGTAAGCGTATCTTGTGTGTTTGGCTGGGTGTTCGCCGCAATGTACGGTTTCCTGTAATCACACTTCGCGTGCCGTTCAGTTTGTACGGCACGCCACCGTTAAGAGACAGAGAATTTTTAAATTCCTGATAAAAATGAAAAGGCTGGAAGCAAATGTCAAAAGTTGAATTCACTTACCAGGCGCCTTTCCCGCTGGGGGAAGACAAAACAGAGTACTATCTGCTGACATCCGATCACGTCAGCGTTGCCGAGTTTGAAGGCGAATCAATCCTGAAAGTCGCTCCCGAAGCCCTTACGCTACTGGCTCAGCAAGCCTTCCACGATGCTTCCTTCATGCTCCGCCCAGAACATCAACAGCAAGTCGCCTCCATTCTCCATGATCCAGAAGCCAGCGAAAACGATAAGTACGTTGCGCTGCAATTCCTGAGAAACTCTGAAATCGCCGCCAAAGGCGTGTTGCCAACCTGCCAGGATACCGGCACGGCAATTATCATGGGTAAAAAAGGCCAACGCGTCTGGACCGGTGGCGGCGACGAAGCGGCACTCTCCAAAGGCGTATTTAATACCTATATTGAAGATAACCTGCGCTACTCGCAAAACGCGGCGCTGGATATGTACAAAGAAGTGAACACCGGCACTAACCTGCCTGCGCAAATTGATCTGTACAGCGTGGACGGTGACGAATACAAATTCCTGTGCGTGGCCAAAGGCGGCGGTTCTGCCAACAAAACCTATCTGTATCAGGAAACCAAAGCGCTGCTGACTCCCGGTAAGCTGAAAAACTACCTGGTCGACAAGATGCGTACGCTCGGTACTGCTGCCTGCCCGCCGTACCACATCGCTTTTGTCATTGGCGGTACATCTGCGGAAAGCACCCTCAAAACGGTGAAACTGGCCAGCACGCACTACTATGACGCGCTGCCAACCGAAGGCAATGCCCATGGTCAGGCATTCCGCGACATTCAGCTGGAACAAGAACTGCTGGAAGAAGCCCAGAAACTTGGCCTCGGCGCGCAGTTTGGCGGGAAATATTTCGCGCATGATATTCGCGTGATCCGCCTGCCTCGCCACGGTGCCTCCTGCCCGGTCGGTATGGGCGTTTCTTGTTCTGCTGACCGTAATATCAAAGCCAAGATTAACCGCGAAGGCATCTGGATTGAAAAACTGGAGCACAACCCAGGCCAGTATATTCCAGAATCCCTGCGTCAGGCAGGTGAAGGCGACGTCGTTAAGGTTGACCTTAACCGCCCGATGAAAGAGATCCTCGCTCAGCTTTCGCAGTACCCGGTTTCAACCCGCCTGTCGCTCAGCGGCACCATCATTGTGGGTCGCGACATTGCCCACGCGAAGCTGAAAGAGCGTATTGAGTCCGGCGAAGGCCTGCCGCAGTACGTGAAAGATCACCCGATCTACTACGCGGGCCCGGCAAAAACGCCTGCAGGTTATCCATCAGGCTCTTTAGGCCCCACCACTGCGGGTCGTATGGACTCTTATGTTGACCTGCTGCAGTCCCACGGCGGCAGCATGATCATGCTGGCGAAAGGTAACCGCAGCCAGCAGGTGACCGAGGCCTGTCATAAACACGGCGGCTTCTACCTGGGCAGCATCGGTGGTCCGGCTGCTGTACTGGCGCAACAGAGCATCAAACATCTGGAATGTGTGGAATACCCGGAGCTGGGTATGGAAGCCATCTGGAAAATCGAAGTCGAAGATTTCCCGGCCTTCATCCTGGTCGATGACAAAGGCAACGATTTCTTCCAGCAAATCGTCAGCAAGCAGTGCGCTAACTGCGCGAAGTAACCCATTCGGCCCGGCACCGGACTGACACCAAATTATTGGGAGTCAGCCCGGCGATCCCCCCGGGCCAACTTTATCCCCTCAATGACTGGCATTGAATTTTTATCGCTCCCGGTAAATAGTAGTCTTTTCCATTCGTTGAAAAATCATAATGATTCGTACACTGAACACATCGCAACGTAACGTTGGCGCACTGCTGCTGACACTGATCCTTATCTACACCGGCTTCTGTGCCACAGAGAAAATCACCTGGCTGATGGAAGTGACGCCGGTCATTATTGTCGTCCCGCTGTTACTTGCGACGGCAAAGCGCTACCCGCTAACGCCGCTGCTCTACACGCTGATTTTCTTTCATGCCATCATTCTGATGGTCGGCGGTATGTACACCTACGCCAAAGTGCCCATCGGTTTCGACGTTCAGGCGTGGCTGGATCTGAGCCGCAACCCCTATGACAAACTGGGGCACTTCTTCCAGGGGCTGGTTCCTGCCCTGACGGCAAGAGAGATTTTAGTGCGGGGCAATATTGTCCGTGGGCGTAAAATGCTGGCCTTTTTAGTCTGCTGCGTTGCGCTGGCAATCAGTGCCACCTATGAACTGATTGAATGGTGGGCCGCGCTGGCAATGGGTCAGGGAGCAGATGACTTCCTGGGAACGCAGGGTGACCCATGGGATACCCAGTCAGATATGTTTTGTGCCCTGCTCGGCGCATTAACCACGGTGATATTACTGGCAGGTATCCACTGTAAACAGTTGCGCCGCTATGGGTTAATCGCTGCGAATTAATCCAACCCGCTGCCGGATGTCCCTGACGCATCCGGCCTGACAGGGTTTATCAGCTCATCCACCAGGACATTAATCACCTCAGCAACGATAACAAGCGAGCATGTCCTGAACCGCCATAACAGTATCAGCCAAAAAAATAATTCCCCTGTCGATAAACGGCGGTGAAAAACCGCCGCCAATTCAATCTAATTTATTGTTTATAAAAGAATAAAACATAAAACAGTTCGTTTTTTGCACGCTTTACAGCCCATTTTGTCAGGATAATACTTGCCCGTGCCACATTCATACGGTGTGTCTGCAATTCACCCAATTGCAATTATTCCACTACCGGGTAAAAGACGATGAAAGTATTAATTGTTGAAAGTGAGTTTCTGCATCAGGACACCTGGGTCGGCAATGCTGTCGAACGTCTGGCTGATGCCTTAAGTCGGCAAAATGTTACCGTCATTAAGTCCACATCATTTGACGATGGTTATGCCATCCTGGCGGCAAATGAAGCCATTGATTGCCTGATGTTCAGCTATCAAATGGAGCAGCAGGATGAACACCTGAACGTCAGGCAATTGATCGGCAAGCTCCACGAGCGCCAGCAAAACGTTCCCGTTTTCCTGCTCGGCGATCGGGAAAAAGCCACTGCATCGCTGGACCGCGATCTGTTGGAGCTTGTCGATGAATTCGCCTGGATTCTGGAAGACACCGCTGACTTTATCGCCGGGCGCGCCATCGCGGCAATGACCCGCTATCGCCAGCAACTCCTGCCACCGCTATTCAGTGCGCTGATGAAGTACGGCGATATTCATGAATATTCCTGGGCCGCACCAGGCCACCAGGGCGGTGTCGGGTTCACCAAAACCCCCGCCGGTCGTTTCTACCATGACTACTACGGTGAAAATCTGTTCCGTAGCGATATGGGGATCGAACGTGCGTCCCTCGGCTCTTTGCTGGATCATACTGGCGCATTTGGTGAGAGTGAAAAATATGCTGCCCGCGTCTTTGGCGCAGACCGCTCCTGGTCGGTTGTGGTCGGTACGTCCGGTTCCAACCGCACCATCATGCAAGCCTGTATGACCGACAACGATGTCGTGGTGTTGGATCGTAACTGCCATAAATCCATCGAGCAGGGGCTGATCCTCACCGGGGCAAAACCGGTATATATGGTGCCAAGCCGTAACCGTTACGGCATTATCGGGCCTATCTACCCGCAGGAAATGCAGCCTGAAACACTGCAGAAAAAAATCAGCGAAAGCCCGCTGACGAAAGGCAAAGTCGGACAGAAACCGTCATACAGCGTCGTCACCAACTGCACCTACGATGGGGTCTGCTATAACGCGAAAGAGGCGCAGGACCTGTTAGCGCAAACCAGCGACCGCATCCACTTCGACGAGGCCTGGTACGGTTATGCTCGCTTCAACCCGATTTATACCGATCACTATGCAATGCGTGGAGAGCCTGGCGACCATAACGGTCCTACCGTTTTTGCCACCCACTCAACTCACAAACTGCTGAATGCGCTGTCGCAGGCCTCGTATATTCATGTCCGTGAAGGGCGTGGGGCCGTGAATTTCTCCCGCTTTAACCAGGCATATATGATGCACGCCACCACCTCTCCGCTGTATGCCATCTGCGCATCCAACGACGTGGCGGTCTCTATGATGGACGGTAACAGCGGTCTGTCGCTCACCCAGGAAGTGATCGACGAAGCGGTCGATTTCCGCCAGGCCATGGCACGGTTGTACAAAGAATTCACCACCGAGGGCGACTGGTTCTTTAAACCCTGGAACAAAGACGTGGTCACCGATCCGCAGACCGGTAAAACCTATGACTTTGCGGATGCGCCAACCCAACTCCTGACCACCGACCAGAACTGCTGGGTGATGCGTCCGGGAGAATCCTGGCACGGCTTTAAAGACCTGCCGGATAACTGGAGCATGCTGGACCCGATTAAAGTCAGTATTCTGGCGCCGGGGATGGGTGATGATGGCGAACTGGAAGAGACCGGTGTACCGGCGGCTCTGGTCACCGCCTGGCTTGGCCGTCACGGTATCGTGCCGACCCGCACCACCGATTTCCAGATTATGTTCCTGTTCTCAATGGGGATTACTCGTGGTAAATGGGGCACCCTGATCAATACACTGTGCTCTTTCAAACACCACTATGATGCCAATACTCCGCTGTCGCAGGTCATGCCTGAACTGGTAGAGGAATATCCTGACACTTACTCAAACATGGGCATTCACGATCTGGGCGACACCATGTTCGCCTGGCTGAAAGAAAATAACCCAGGCGCCCGACTCAACGCGGCCTATTCTGGCCTGCCTGTCGCTGAAATCACCCCGCGTGAAGCCTATAACGCGATTGTGAGCGATAACGTTGAGATGGTGGCCATTGAAAATCTGCCGGGCCGTATAGCAGCAAACTCCGTTATTCCTTACCCACCAGGAATCCCGATGCTGCTGTCCGGGGAAAACTTTGGCGATGCCAATAGCCCACAGATTAGTTACCTGCGTTCGTTGCAATCCTGGGACCATCATTTCCCTGGCTTTGAACATGAAACCGAAGGAACGGAGATTATTGACGGTGTGTATCACGTCATGTGTGTGAAAGCATAAGTTAAGCCCGTCGTTTTTCAGATTTCCCTTATTGGACAATTTGAAATTCATAAGGCCTGGACTGCTTTATTTTTTTAAAAGGTTGGCATGTGATGATTGAGTAATTCCTGAGTATTGCTGCAAAACAATAACATTGTCATACCTTTTTGCGCGGGACCACCCCGCGCTTTTTTTATACATAAAAAGCAGGTTTCCACTCGTGTAAAAAATAATTTACATGAGAATTATCTCGCCAGATATTGTAATTATCTCAAATCACGCTATTTTATCGCAGGTCTTGATTTGTCATACAATTGTTATTAACCGGTATTACTCACCCTTCGGCGAGCGACGGTATTTTATGTTCATATTCCAGGAGTTCGGGTATGAGGGTTTGCAGCAAAGAAGCTTGTGTTGTTGTATTAACGGAGAAAGATGTTTGGTTAAGGATTAACGGTAAAGAAGCCATCAGTTTAAAAGCTAACCACATGGCACTGGTGGCCTGTGATAATAATATTATCGACTTCTCTTCACTTAATAACGCACTGGTCGTACATATCAGTCGCGACATCATTAAAGACTATTTACGATTTTTAAATAAAGATCTTTCACAGATCCCTCTCTGGCAACGTAGCACCAGCCCGGTGATGACCGCCGCCTGCTTGACGCCGGATGTCTTTCGGGTTGCCGCTCAGCACAGCGTGATGAAAACAACGGATGAAAGTGAATATGAGCGCATGCGTTCACTGCTGTTCACCGTATTATCACGTTTTCTCAGCAGCAAAAAATTCATCTCTCTGCTTATGCATATGTTACGCAACCGTATCAGCGATAGCGTTTACCACATCATTGAGAGCGACATTCATAAAGACTGGAATTTAAGCATGGTCGCCAGTTGCTTATGTCTGAGTCCCAGTCTGTTAAAGAAAAAGCTCAAAAGTGAAAATACCAGTTACAGTCAAATAATCACCACCTGTCGAATGCGTTATGCCGTAAATCAATTAATGATGGACGGAAAAAACATTTCACAGGTATCGCAACTGTGTGGATATAACAGCACGTCCTACTTTATCTCTGTATTCAAAGAGTTTTACGGCATGACACCGCTGCATTATGTCAGTCAGTACCGGGAACGATCGGCCGCCTGATTTTTCATCATTTAGCGATAAGCCATAATAATATCAGCATTAGCGATACCCCTACTCCGCCATCATAAAATAGCTTTCTGAAGAGGTATGATACGACGTCATTTATCCTTATCAGGAGTTAAAAAATATGTCGACGGATGCTGATGCTCATAAAGTGGGCTTAATCCCCGTCACCCTTATGGTGTCGGGGAATATTATGGGTTCCGGTGTATTCCTGCTACCCGCAAACCTTGCGTCAACTGGCGGGATTGCAATCTACGGATGGTTGGTCACTATTATCGGTGCCCTGGCACTGTCGATGGTGTATGCCAAAATGTCGTCCTTAGACTCCAGTCCCGGTGGTTCTTATGCTTATGCCCGCCGCTGTTTCGGTCCATTTTTAGGCTACCAAACTAACGTGCTGTACTGGCTAGCCTGCTGGATCGGTAACATCGCCATGGTCGTCATTGGCGTGGGTTACCTGAGCTACTTCTTCCCTATCTTAAAAGATCCGCTGGTGTTAACCCTTACCTGCGTCGTCGTACTGTGGATCTTCGTGTTACTGAATATCGTCGGACCGAAGATGATCACCCGCGTACAGGCCGTCGCGACCGTACTGGCGCTGGTACCGATTGTCGGGATTGCCGTCTTCGGCTGGTTCTGGTTCCGGGGTGAAACCTACATGGCGGCCTGGAATGTCAGCGGTATGAACACCTTTGGCGCCATTCAAAGCACCTTAAATGTCACCCTCTGGTCATTCATCGGGGTAGAAAGTGCCTCCGTGGCCGCCGGCGTGGTGAAAAACCCTAAACGTAATGTGCCTATCGCCACCATTGGCGGGGTACTGATTGCCGCAGTCTGCTACGTGCTCTCCACAACGGCGATTATGGGCATGATCCCTAACGCGGCGCTGCGCGTTTCTGCTTCCCCGTTCGGCGATGCCGCGCGTATGGCGCTGGGTAACACCGCCGGGGCGATTGTCTCCTTCTGCGCGGCTGCAGGTTGCCTTGGTTCGCTGGGCGGCTGGACGCTGCTTGCCGGGCAAACCGCCAAAGCGGCAGCGGATGATGGTCTGTTCCCGCCGATTTTCGCCCGCGTCAACAAAGCCGGTACCCCGGTTGCCGGGTTGATAATCGTCGGTATTCTGATGACTATCTTCCAGTTCAGCAGCATGTCGCCAAACGCGGCAAAAGAGTTCGGTCTGGTCTCTTCAGTATCGGTCATCTTCACGCTGGTGCCTTACCTGTATACCTGTGCCGCCCTGCTGCTGTTGGGTCACGGACACTTTGGTAAAGCGCGCCCGCTGTATTTAATGGTGACCTTCGTCGCTTTTGTCTACTGCATCTGGGCAGTGGTCGGTTCTGGCGCCAAAGAGGTCATGTGGTCATTCGTGATGCTGATGATCATCACCGCGATGTATGCCCTCAATTACAACCGGATCCATAAAAACCCGTATCCATTGGATGCCCCGGTCAACCGTAACTAATTTTCGACACGCACAGTAGCCCGATAACGCACGCTTATCGGGCCTACGCATCGCGCAACTCCCCGCAACGACAAACATTAAGAACTTAAGGTTGGCTTAATTTTACTTTGAGAGGATCTGCCCCACTTAGTCGATGGAACCCCCTTAATGTTAAAGCTTCTGTTTAAAAGACCGACTCTCGGGCAAATCAGCTGGCTTCTGCTGATCTCATTTTATCTTGCGACTTTCCTGAACATTGCGTTTTACAAACAGGTACTACAAGACCTGCCGCGAGATTCTCTGCGTAACGTGCTGGTATTTTTATCCATGCCGGTCGTTGCCTTCAGCGTCATGAACATCGTGCTAACACTGGCCTCTTTCCTGTGGCTTAACCGCCTGCTAGCCTGTATTTTCATTCTGGTGGGGGCATCCGCTCAGTATTTTATCATGACCTACGGCATCATCATCGACCGCTCGATGATCGCCAATATGATGGACACCACGCCGGCAGAAACCTTCGCGCTGCTGACGCCGCAGATGATCGTGACGCTTGGCGTGAGCGGCATTCTGGCCGCGGTGATTGCCTGCTGGATCAAAATTAAACCGGCTACGCCATGGCCGCGTAGCGTACTGTACCGGGCTTTGAATATCGTCATATCAGCACTGTTGATCGTGCTGGTCGCCGCCTTTTTCTACAAAGATTACGCGTCGCTGTTTCGCAACAATAAAGAGCTGGTCAAATCCCTGAGCCCGTCCAACAGCATTGTGGCCACCTCATCCTGGTACTCACATCAGAGACTGGCTAACCTGCCGCTGGTGCGTATTGGCGAAGATGCCCATCGCAATCCCTTGATGCTGCAAGAAAAACGCAAAAACCTCACCATTGTGGTTCTCGGTGAAACGTCGCGCGGCGATAATTTCTCATTATCCGGTTATTCGCGTCAGACCAACCCGCTGCTGGAAAAAGATGATGTGGTCTATTTCCCTCACACCACTTCCTGCGGTACGGCGACAGCGGTTTCTGTGCCCTGTATGTTCTCTGACATGCCGCGTGCGCACTACGATGAAGAACTGGCGCACCATCAGGAAGGCGTGCTCGACATCATCCAACGGGCGGGAATTAACGTGCTGTGGAACGATAACGACGGCGGCTGTAAAGGTGCCTGCGACCGCGTACCGCATCAAAATATGACCGCGCTGAACCTGCCAGGGCAGTGCATCGACGGCGAATGCTACGATGACGTGCTGTTTCACGGGCTGGAGGAGTACATCAATAATCTGCAAGGCGACGGCGTGATTGTGCTGCATACCATCGGCAGCCACGGCCCAACCTATTACAACCGCTATCCTGCGCAGTTTAAGAAATTTACGCCGACCTGCGACACCAACGAAATCCAGACCTGCTCACAACAGCAGCTGGTGAATACCTACGACAACACGATCCTCTACGTTGACTATATTGTTGATAAAGCAATCAATATACTGAAAGAGCATCAGGATAATTTCACCACCAGCCTGGTCTATCTCTCCGATCACGGTGAATCCTTAGGGGAAAATGGCGTCTATTTGCACGGTCTGCCCTATTCGATTGCGCCAGACACGCAAAAGCATGTCCCGATGCTGCTGTGGCTCTCAGAGGATTATCAGCAACGCTATCAGGTCTCTCAGACATGTTTGCAAAAACGGGCACGCTCAGAAGACTTCTCGCAGGATAATCTCTTCTCAACCCTGCTGGGATTAACGGGCGTGCAAACACAGAAATATCAGGCCGCAGATGATATTCTGCAGCCCTGCCGGGGAGGCTAACCGAATGAAAATTCTGATTGTTGAAGACGATACGCTGTTATTACAGGGGCTGATTCTCGCCGCGCAAACGGAAGGTTACGCCTGCGATGGCGTGTCGACAGCCCGTGCAGCAGAGCAGTGTCTGGAGAGCGGCCATTACAGCCTGGTGGTTCTGGATCTGGGGTTACCTGATGAAGATGGTCTGCACTTTCTGACCCGGATCAGACAGAAAAAATATACCCTTCCGGTACTGATCCTCACCGCCCGCGATACGATCAAAGACCGTATCACCGGGCTGGATGTCGGTGCCGATGACTATCTGGTCAAACCGTTCGCACTGGAAGAACTCCACGCCCGTATTCGGGCGCTGTTGCGTCGTCATAACAACCAGGGTGAGAGTGAGCTTATCGTCAGTAATCTGACGCTGAATATTGGTCGCCGTCAGGTGTGGATGGACGGGCAAGAGATCATCTTAACGCCAAAAGAGTATGCGTTACTGTCGCGGTTGATGCTCAAAGCCGGAAGCCCGGTCCACCGGGAGATTCTGTATAACGACATCTACAGCTGGGATAACGAGCCGTCAACCAATACGCTGGAAGTGCACATTCACAACCTGCGCGACAAAGTCGGTAAATCGCGTATCCGCACGGTCAGGGGATTTGGTTACATGCTGGTGACGACCGAGGAAAGCTAAGTGAAGCTGCTACAGTATTTCAAAAAACCTCTCCCCCTTCGTCATCGTTTAATACTCACGATTGGCATTATTTTGGTGGTTTTTCAGCTTATTAGCTCCTTCTGGCTGTGGCATGAAAGCACCGAGCAAATCCAGTTGTTTGAGCAGGCGTTACGCGATAACCGTAACAACGACCGCCATATCATGCACGAGATCCGCGAGGCCATCGCCAGCCTGATCGTGCCCGGTATTTTCATGGTCAGCCTGACGCTGCTGATTTGCTATCAGGCGGTGCGGCGTATCACCCGCCCGCTTGCCGACCTGCAAAAAGAGTTAGAAGCCCGAGCGGCCGATAACCTGACCCCCATCGAAGTTCGCAGCTCCACCGTTGAGATACAGGCGGTGGTCTCATCGCTTAATGAACTGGTCACACGACTCACCACGACCATCGAAAATGAACGTCTGTTTACCGCCGATGTGGCGCACGAGTTGCGCACACCGTTATCGGGCGTCCGACTGCACCTGGAACTCCTGTCAAAAGCCCATAACCTGGACGTTTCACCGCTCATTGCCCGCCTCGACCAAATGATGGACAGCGTGTCCCAACTGCTGCAACTCGCCCGCGTGGGTCAGTCGTTTTCCGCTGGTAATTATCAGCATGTCAAACTGCTGGAAGACGTCATACTGCCCTCGTGGGATGAACTCAGTACCATGCTGGACTCACGGCAACAAACACTCCTCCTGCCCGAGAGCACGGCGGATGTCGTGGTGCGTGGCGATGTCACACTCTTACGTATGCTGCTGCGAAATCTGGTGGAAAACGCACACCGTTACAGCCCGGAAGGCACAGCGATTAGGATCGTTCTGGACACTGAAAACGATGCAATCATGGCCGTCGAAGATGAAGGGCCAGGGATTGACGAAAGTAAATGCGGGGAGTTAAGCAAAGCGTTTGTACGCATGGACAGCCGTTTCGGTGGAATCGGGCTGGGGCTAAGCATTGTGAGCCGTATAACCCAGCTCCATCACGGGCAATTCTTTTTGCAAAATCGCACTGATGCTACCGGCACTCGCGCCTGGGTGGTGCTGGAAAAAGATCAGTAAGAGCTGACCCACACGTACAAAAAACTGCTCACGATCAGCAGACTGAATACGGTAGTCAAACTTTCATAAATACGGGTTTTCATGGCACTCTCCTCCGATAATCTGGAGGAGAGTTTGCCAAAGCGAGATTAAGTCAACCTTAAGACAAGCCCGCAGGTGGGATAAGATTACTCATCAATGCGCGGATGCTGCTGCACCAGGCGTGAACGCTTAGCCTGCAACTCAGCAATTTCCTGATCGATATCGTCAATCTTCTGCTCGATGTTATCGTAGTGCTCGCCGAGAATCTCTTTCGCTTCCTGAATATCCGAAGCCGCAGGTGTTGCCCCTTTCAACGGCTGATTCGCCGTCTCTTTCATGGTCACACCGGTAATCAAACCGACCACCGCAACCACCATCAGATAATACGCGGGCATCATCAGATTCTGCGAGCTTTCCACCAGCCAGGCGGCCAGCGTCGGCGTCAGGCCAGCAATCAATACCGAGATATTAAACGCGGCAGCCAGCGCACTATAGCGAATATGCGTCGGGAACATTGCCGGTAAGGTTGATGCCATCACCCCGGTAAAGCAGTTGAGAATCACCGCCAGCATCAGCAAACCGGCGAAAATCAGGCCGATGATATTGCTGTTAATCAGAATGAATGCCGGGATCGCCAGCGCAAACAGCGCAATACTGCCCATGATAACAAATGGACGACGCCCGAAGCGGTCACTCAACAGTCCCATTATCGGCTGCACGAACAGCATACCAATCATGATGGCGATAATAATCAGCACGCCATGATCTTCCGAGTAGTGCAGGTTATGCGACAGGTAGCTCGGCATATAGGTAAGCAGCATGTAATAGGTGACGTTGGTTGAAATCACCAGACCAATACACGCCAGAAGGCTACGCCAGTGCTTCGTGGCAATTTCCTTAAACGAGACTTTCGGCCCTTCCTGCAACCCCTGACGGTCGCCCTGTTCCAGCTTATCGACATGCTGCTGGAACGCCGGGGTCTCTTCCAGCGCATGACGCAGATACAGACCAATCAATCCTAACGGCAACGCAAGGAAGAACGGAATACGCCAGCCCCATTCCAGGAAGTTCTCTTCACCGACCACGGTCGAGATCAGCACCACCACGCCCGCACCGAGCACAAAGCCCGCGATAGAGCCGAAATCCAGCCAGCTCCCCATAAATCCACGTTTACGGTCCGGCGAGTATTCCGCGACGAAAATCGATGCGCCGGTATACTCCCCGCCAACCGAGAAGCCCTGTGCCATCTTACACAGCAACAGCAAAATCGGCGCCCAGATACCAATGGTAGCATACGAGGGGATAAGCCCAATACAGAAGGTACTTATCGACATAATCACAATCGTGATAGCAAGGATCTTCTGGCGACCATATTTATCGCCGAGCATACCGAAGAACAATCCGCCAAGCGGTCGAATCAGAAAGGGAACGGAGAAGGTAGCAAGTGCAGCAACCATCTGCACACTGGGGTCAGCCCCCGGGAAGAACACCTTACCTAATGCGTAAGCAACAAACCCATAAACACCAAAATCAAACCACTCCATCGCATTACCGAGCGACGCTGCGGTAATGGCTTTTCGCAGTTTACCGTCATCGATGATGGTGACGTCGCGAAGCGTAATTGGCTTTATTTTTTTCCTTTTTAGCATACCAGTCCTCTTAGACTTTGCCCTGTCACGCACAGTTTGACTCACCTGGCACAACATGCGCCTGGGTCATCTTTCTGGCGGGGAATGCACTGGCGCAATCCCTGTAACAAGCGTAGCAGGTTTACTTACACTGACCGGAAACGTGCAGTACAACCGAACCTGTTGACGCCTGATTGGGCGGTTAATGACCTCTTTACCCTAACAGTGTTTAAATTTGTGATCAACTTCACACATAGTTTTTCATTTCGTCAACCTGCGTAAATAAGGTCATTCTTAGTCAACTTTTTTACATGCTGTCATTGTTATTTATTGACGATTAATGCTTGGAAAAAATCACTTGTCAGCACAAACAATCACTGTGTTTATTATTCCTCCGCCAGCGAAAAAACCTCTAATCCCTTCACAAAAAATTCACAGGTTTTTTAATAATTGGAGCGATTGGGAAGTTTTACCTGGAATATGTGATGAAGATAACTAAAACGCCGTTTTATTTTGATTGAATCATCGTTCTCATGAATGCACACTAATTCCAGACGCAATATCCCTGGGAGCAGTGAATGCTCAATGTATGCCGCGTTAGATGTTAAAAAACAAAGACATAGCTGATTATCCCTGTTGGAAGCAGCAAGTAACCATTTGAAATTAAATACTATTTAGTTCTTTCGCGTTAATTACCTGCGACAGATATGAGGACGTTTATGAAAATTAAAGCCACGATTGAACGCATCCCTGGCGGAATGATGCTGATCCCGTTGTTATTAGGTGCCGTGTTAAATACGTTAGCACCCAATACCGGCGCTTATTTCGGTTCGTTTACCAAGGGCATGATCAGCGGCACCGTTCCCATTCTGGCGGTCTGGTTTTTCTGTATCGGCGCATCTATTGATTTACGGGCAACCGGTACGGTATTACGCAAGTCCGGTACGCTGGTAATAACCAAAATTGCGGTGGCCTGGGTCGTGGCAATGATTGCCGCATCATTTATTCCTGATACCGGTATTCAAACTGGCTTCTTTGCGGGACTTTCCGTGCTGGCGATTGTCTCCGCAATGGACATGACCAACGGTGGCCTGTACGCCAGCCTGATGAACCAGTACGGCACCAAAGAAGAGTCTGGCGCATTCGTGCTGATGTCTCTGGAATCCGGTCCGCTGATGACCATGGTCATCCTGGGCTCTGCAGGCCTTGCCTCCTTTGAACCGCACCATTTCATTGGCGCCGTATTACCGTTCCTGATTGGCTTTACGCTGGGTAACCTGGATCACGACCTGCGTTCCTTCTTCAGCAAAGCAACGCCGGTGCTGATTCCGTTCTTCGGTTTTGCGCTGGGTAACACGATCAACCTGAGCGTCATTGTTGACACCGGTCTGCTGGGTATCCTGCTGGGTGTGGCGGTTATCGTGATTACCGGTATCCCACTGATTATTGCTGACCGCGTCATTGGCGGCGGGAATGGTACTGCGGGTGTTGCCGCCTCTTCTGCGGCGGGTGCTGCAGTCGCAAACCCGGTGATTATCGCCCAGATTAACCCGGCATTTGAACCGGTTGCTGCTTCCGCAACCGCACTGGTTGCCGCCAGCGTCATTGTCACGGCGATTCTGGTGCCGATTATCACCGCGCTGTATGCCAAACGTTTTAACAAGAATCTGGTCGTCAATGAGACTGCAGCAACACCTGCAGACTCTCTGCACCACTAAGTCTGCCTCAGCCCGTTCACCGTCCCCGCTCCCCCAGGCGCGGGGACGGTGCAAAAATCTCCTCCACCATCGCATCCACCAGGCGCTTTGCCGAACATAGCCTCGGCATCCCCAACGCCACATTTTGCCAGCGCTGTGTGACTGACCAGCTCACCGGGTGACGCTGGGCATCGCACCAGTCCCCCAGCCAGCTCAACATATCGTTATGCTCGCCCGACCCGCCGACAGCCGGTGAATTAAGCCAATGATGGTAGTAGTGACGCGTGGTGGGCGCCGCATTCACGCTGTAGGCCAGCGCCTGCGTGGCCATTTTGCGCAGATTGTCCTTGAGCATCGTCGCCACGTCGGCATTGCCCAACCGACAGGCATCGCCAAAGGCTCCCCAACGTAACTCTTCCAGCGCCACAAAGCAGCGTCCCGGCAACGACCAGCCGTCATACGCGCCCGCGCGCCAGCGGGTAAAAATTTGTTCGCTGTGCTCGCCCGCCTGGACGGTCAACCCCCGCTGCGTCAGCGCCTTCTCTTTGTAAGCGCCGCGTTGTGTAAACCAACCGGAGAGCGAATCAATCTGCTGCACCACGCCAGGCGTGGATTGCCCACGCAGGTTCTCTGTTTGTTGCAGGAACCTCAGCCCCCCGGCAATACGCACCAGCGCCAGATGCCCCGGGTCAATCATGCCCGCCAGTTTTTCCACCAGCTTAAGGCGCATCACAAGGTGTTCGCTGGACACACCCGCCACGACCCACGCACGAAGCTGGGTCTGGGATAAAACTTCTTGCGTCAGCCGCGCGCGCAACCGCTGCTGCTGTTGCAGAAATCCACCGGAACGTTTGGTTTCATCTCCCTGAACCAGATCGACCATAAACTTCGGGTAGACACACTCCAGCGTCCTCCCGGGGCCTTCCAGTAACGCGTTTGTCATGTGTGCTCAGCTGCAAAAAGGGTATGGATATCGTCACGAAGCAAGCGGGAATCTTCATAAATCCAGGCCACCGTCGCAATGCGATGCTGCAATTGTTCACTCAATGCATTCACCGCCGATTCATGCTGCTGGCGTATCGTCAGACTCTCACGCAGGCTCGCCTGCAATTGCGTCAGGCACAAGGAAAAATCGGCAAAAAACGTTGCCATGCCTGCCGTAACGGAAATATCGACCTGAGCCACTAAAGCTTTACGGATTTGTTGGCAAAACTGGGTGACATAATGCACAAGGCTCTTGTGCAGCGCCCTCATGTCGATGAGGTAACGCGTTTTCGTTTCTACGTAATCGTTCCATCCCCAGTTTGGCTGGTTCAGCCAACGCGAAAACGTATCCCGCACACCTCCCGCATGGGGGGTGGCGTCATCCGACGGAATATCCTGTTCAATGGCCTCATTAAAGAGCTGACGGGTATTGAAGTTAAACATCGTCGCATGAAACGCCGGGAAACGAATTCGCGCTCGAAATCCTGCATGACTCAGTTCTTCCTTCACCCGTAACTCAATGGGTCGGATGGCGTCATTTAATGCCCGGGACAGCGTCGATTCAAGTTGCTCAAAACGCAGTGCTAAATCACGACTGATACTCTCCTGTGCCGTCAGCAGAACGCCTTCACAGGATGAGCGAATTTTGTCTAAAACAATTTTTGCTTGTCCTTCGTCATGCAGCACCAGCATTTCACCGGCCATTTCCGCCGCCGCAACGGACGCCCCCATACCGTGCTGTGACATCATCAATACATTTTCTTTGACAAAGAACGCATGGATACCGTTGAGAATCTCAGCCCGCTGCTGATTGAGATACGCCGTCGCCGAAGCCAGCGCCAGCTCCACTTCGTGGTTCACCTCATCTTTTACCCGTTCCTGGCTCATCTGAAGCTGCTGCATATCGTCTTCAATATGCGCGATGTTCAGCCGTAGCGTTTCATACGCGACCGTTAAGCCTTGATAACGAAACTCCAGGTATTCGTGCGCGCTTTGTGCATAGTTCAATAACTTATGCGACGCAGAGCGTAGCGCATAGAGCGACGCATTCGCGTAAGCGGCGTGAATAACATTCTGGATCGGTTGTTCAAACAGCGAATCTTCCCAGAGCAAATCGGCGGCATGCCGTATATGCTCCGTATCATCAAGATCGGTGGTACGCCAACGTCTGCCGAGCGCCGCTTCGGCAAAATCCTGTACCCAACGCTGTTCCTGATGGTCCGGCAACCGCCCGTGAGTGGTCAGCTCATGGCGCGCCCTGTTCGCCAGATAGCCCCACATTGAGGAAACCGGGTAAATACGTTCAGGCGTAATGCCGCCTTTCATCAGCGTGCCGGAAATTAATGCCCGCACCTGCTCTTCATCATCGCTGTTGCGGTCTTTTTGATCGAATTTATTCACCAGGGCATACAGCGGTACAGACTTGCCTACCGCCATAATCGTCTGGCGTACTTCCTCATCCGAAATTGATTTCAGCTGGGTGTAATCCATCACCGCCAGTACCGCAGAAGCCCGCGCCAGCTGTTCATTCAGCATATTTTGTAAGTGTGGCTGCCCCGCCTCATTCGGCCCGGGGGTATCCAGCAAGGTCAATTGCCCCGGATAACTTGCCTGCCCGGCTAAGTGAACAAACTCAACCTCAATCACCGGAATATGTTCAATCGCCGTGTAAGCGGCAAAAGGAAAATCCACGTCCAGTGCTTTTGACAGGCGAACCAGATCGTTCAGGCTTTTCAGGCAATGGAAAATCGGCTGCGCCCCCAGATAATACCGCTCAAATGCCACGCCATTTTCAATATGCTGCAGCAGGACATTCATATCCTTATCAATTTCCAGCACCTGCGTAAGATGTTGGCGATCGCTCTCCCGCACACGCTGCTGCAATATATTCATTAAGGCATCAATCGGGGCGACGTGAGAAAAGTGCAGCACCGGCTCTTTCTGACCCGGTGTATGGCGGATAAGCGTCGGCAGCGCCGTCATCGGGCGATTACGGTTAGGCAACACCTCCGTTCCCACAATGGCGTTAATCGTCGTCGATTTTCCCGCTTTCATGGTCCCCACGATGGCCAGCACCATCTCCAGCCGCGTGATCTTTCGCAGCTCATTGTTGAGGGTCGCCTGCTGGATATCCATGCCACGGGCGCTGAAATGCAGGGGTTGCACTTGTCCGCTGTGCTCCCCTTGCGTTGGCGCGACATCGTCCAACGATGTCGTCGGCAATTTTTGCACTTGCCGGAGATGTTCGAGTGAAAGCATCAGCAAGCGTTCCGCTTCCTGACTTAATTCATAGATTGTCTGTGTGTACATGGAAAATTTTTCCTTAACGCAAATAACATTACTTTTATTTAGCCAAATCGTTTTATTTATGAATTTTCGGCTTTTATAATTACGTATAGAAATAATTAAAAAATCAAAACAACCCGCTGATTTATTAGAATAATGTTTGTTGTATAACTGCTAGCCTGATACCTCTCCCTTACTGTAATAATTAAGAAAGATAAACAGAGTAGTTCAGTTTTAAAAAATGCCAGCTTAATCCCGGTTATTATTACCTACCAAAATTAAGGGGTAATAAGACTGCCACTTACCCTAATTAAGCCATACTCAGAGCCAGGGATACTCTTTATTATTTTGGCCAGACGGGTAACGCGCGTCGTGCTTTGAATAGCGTTTGCGCGGCCAGAGCCACTGCACAGGCAATGTGCAGTATGACGCGTATACCCTATGAATATCAGGTGGTTCACCGCACCTTATCTTAAATAAGAAAACGTAGCAATTTCCCTTAAAAAATATTCAGCGCGGTTTTCTGGCGCAGGAAAGCAACCCGCAGCATGGGACGGCCATTTTTCTTAATCAGACAGTAGTCCCGACAAAAGCAGGGATTTTATGTATAATTGCGGCCTTTTTCGGCAATCTGCCATTTTTGGGCGCTTTTGCCCCTGCTGACTTTTGAGGAAATCCACATGTCATTACCACACTGCCCACAATGCAACTCCGAATACACTTACGAAGATAACGGCATGTTCATCTGCCCGGAATGCGCCCACGAATGGAACGACGCAGAACCGGCTCAGGACAGCGATGAACTCATCGTGAAAGACGCCAACGGCAACCTGCTGGCTGACGGCGACAGCGTTACCGTCATCAAAGATCTGAAAGTGAAAGGCAGCTCTTCAATGCTGAAGATCGGCACCAAAGTGAAAAACATCCGTCTGGTTGAAGGTGACCACAACATTGATTGCAAAATCGATGGATTTGGCCCAATGAAGCTGAAATCCGAGTTTGTGAAAAAGAACTAATGTGTCAGGCGGGAAGCTCATGCTTCCCGCCTGGTTTATTTTTGCAGACGGCATCTACACTTAATTGGCTTCTTTTACCTGAGGTAAAAATTATGCCGTTAAGTCCTTATATCTCCTTTGCAGGCAACTGCGCTGACGCCATCGCCTACTACCAAAAAACATTAGGCGCTGAGCTTCTCTACAAAATTAACTTCGGTGAAATGCCCCAGTCCGCCCAGGACAGCGAAGAGGGTTGCCCTTCCGGAATGAAATTCCCCGATACTGCCATCGCCCACGCGAATCTGCGCATCGCAGGCAGCGACATCATGATGAGCGACAGCGTCGCCACAGGAAAAGCCCACTACTCCGGCTTCACGCTGGTTCTCGACACGCAAAACGTTGAAGAAGGAAAGCGCTGGTTTGATAACCTCGCCGCAGGAGGCCAAATCGAAATGGACTGGCAGGAAACCTTCTGGGCGCACGGTTTCGGTAAAGTGACCGATCAGTACGGCGTCCCCTGGATGATCAACGTCGTAAAACAGCAACAGCCTGGTGAGTAACCTGACGGGAGGCGCGTCCTCCCGCACTGTCATCAAATGTCGCTCAACTCTTCATCGCCAAGTAACCATTTCTTAACGAAAACGTCACATTAATCCGCCACGATGGGGCCACTTTTTTAGGGAGCCCGCATCATGCAAACGATTATTCGCGTCGAGAAACTCTCCAAATCCTTCCATCAGCATCAGGCGCTCAATGCGGTTGATTTGAACATCTGCGCCGGTGAGATGGTGGCTCTGCTTGGGCCATCTGGCTCCGGCAAATCCACCCTTTTACGTCATTTAAGCGGCTTGATTACCGGAGATAAAGCCCCGGGAAGTCACGTCGAGCTATTAGGCCGCACCGTACAGCGTGAAGGCCGACTGGCACGCGATATCCGCAAAAGTCGTGCCCACACCGGCTACATCTTCCAGCAGTTCAATCTGGTCAACCGCCTGACGGTACTCGAGAACGTGCTGATTGGCGCGCTCGGCAGCACCCCATTCTGGCGTACCTGCTTTAGCTGGTTCAGTCAGGAGCAGAAACAGCGGGCCTTGCAGGCGCTTACCCGCGTGGGTATGGCGCACTTTGCGTATCAGCGTGTTTCCACGCTCTCCGGCGGGCAGCAGCAGCGCGTTGCCATCGCCCGCGCGCTGATGCAGCAGGCAAAAGTGATCCTCGCCGATGAGCCGATTGCCTCACTGGACCCGGAATCCGCACGCATCGTGATGGATACCCTGCGCGACATTAACCAGACCGACGGCATCACCGTGGTCGTCACGCTGCATCAGGTGGATTACGCCCTGCGCTACTGCGAACGGATCGTCGCGCTGCGTCAGGGCAACGTCTTCTTTGATGGCAGCAGCCAGCATTTTGATAACGATAGATTTGACCATCTCTACCGCAGCATGAACCGCGTCGAACAGAACGCGCAGGCTGCATAGTTCTAAAAAGCCAGGCGTTATTGGCGCAGACAGGCTGGCAAGTGAAATAGCCTGGAACAATGACTAATTAAGGAAACAACATGAGCTATAAGACCGTTGCCGCGCTGGCCTTCACCAGCATGTTCAGTCTCAGCACACTGCTCACCCCGGCGCATGCCGAAGAGCAAGAAAAAGCGCTGAACTTTGGCATTATTTCGACGGAATCACAGCAAAACCTGAAGCCGCAATGGGAACCGTTCCTGAAGGACATGGAAAAGTCGCTGGGCGTGAAAGTGAACGCCTTCTTCGCCCCGGACTACGCCGGGATCATCCAGGGTATGCGCTTTAACAAAGTCGATATCGCCTGGTACGGCAACCTCTCCGCCATGGAAGCGGTCGATCGCGCCAACGGCCAAGTCTTTGCCCAGACCGTTGCAGCCGACGGATCGCCGGGTTACTGGAGCGTGTTGATCGTTAACAAAGACAGCCCGATCAACAACCTGAACGATCTGATCGCGAAACGTAAGGATCTCACCTTCGGCAACGGCGATCCGAACTCCACGTCTGGCTACCTGGTCCCCGGCTATTACGTTTTCGCGAAAAACAATATTGCCGCCACTGACTTCAAACGCACCGTTAACGCCGGACATGAAACCAACGCGCTGGCCGTCGCCAACAAGCAGGTGGATGTTGCCACCAACAACACCGAAAACCTCGACAAGCTGAAAACTTCCGCACCGGACAAGCTAAAAGCACTGAAGGTGATTTGGAAGTCGCCGCTGATCCCGGGCGATCCCATCGTCTGGCGTAAAAATCTCTCTGAAACCACCAAGGACAAGGTTTACGACTTCTTTATGAACTACGGCAAAACGCCGGAAGAGAAGGCGACGCTGGAACGTCTGGGTTGGGCGCCGTTCCGTGCCTCCAGCGACCTGCAACTGGTGCCGATTCGCCAGCTGGCGCTGTTTAAAGAGATGCAGGGCGTGAAGGACAACAAGGGACTGAACGAAGAAGAGAAAACCAGCAAAACCTCCGCGCTTAAAGCGCAGCTGGATGACCTCGACCGCCTGACCGCCGCGCTGGGCGCCATGACCAGCGTGAATAAAGCGGTGCAGTAACGCGTCTGAGAGTGGTAGGCCTGATAACAGGCCTACCACGCAAACACACGTTCCAACGGAGCCAAATATGCAAACCATCACCGTCGCCCCGCCCAAGCGCAGCTGGTTCTCGCTGCTGAGCTGGGCCATCCTTCTCGCCGTGCTGGTTGTCTCGTGGAAAGGTGCCGAAATGGCGCCACTCACGCTGATCCAGGATTCCGGCAATATGGCGACTTTCGCCGCCGATTTCTTCCCGCCGGACTTCAGCCAGTGGCAGGACTATCTGGGTGAAATGGCCGTCACTCTGCAAATTGCCGTCTGGGGCACAGCGCTCGCCGTTGTTTTGTCGATTCCTTTCGGCCTGATGTGCGCCGATAACCTGGTCCCCTGGTGGATTTACCAGCCGATGCGCCGGGCGATGGATGCCTGTCGGGCCATCAACGAAATGGTCTTCGCCATGCTGTTTGTTGTCGCCGTCGGTCTGGGTCCGTTTGCCGGCGTGATGGCGCTGTTTATCCATACTACCGGCGTGCTCTCCAAGCTGCTTTCCGAAGCGGTAGAAGCCATTGAGCCGGGTCCGGTTGAAGGGATTCGCGCGACCGGCGCTAACAAGATTGAAGAAATTCTCTACGGCGTTCTGCCGCAGGTCATGCCACTCCTCATCTCCTACTCGCTGTATCGCTTTGAGTCCAATGTCCGCTCGGCCACGGTGGTTGGTATGGTCGGCGCAGGCGGCATTGGCGTGACCTTGTGGGAGGCGATTCGCGGATTCCAGTTCCAGCAAACCTGCGCCCTGATGGTGTTAATCATCGTCACCGTCAGCCTGCTGGATTTCCTCTCCCAGCGTTTGCGTAAGCACTTTATCTGATCAGCGAGGCATTGATTGCTATGCACTTGTCTACACATCCGACCAGTTATCCCACGCGTTATCAGGAAATTGCCGCGAGACTTGAGCAGGAGCTTCGTCAACATTATCGCTGCGGCGACTACCTGCCCGCCGAGCATCAGCTTGCCGCGCGCTACGAGGTAAACCGCCACACGCTGCGCCGCGCCATCGACCAGTTGGTTGAGCGCGGTTGGGTGCAGCGTCGCCAGGGCGTCGGCGTGCTGGTGCTGATGCGCCCGTTCGATTACCCGCTCAATGCCCAGGCGCGCTTTAGTCAGAATCTGCTGGATCAGGGCAGCCATCCCACCAGCGAAAAACTGCTGGCGGTGCTGCGCCCGGCGTCCAGTCACATTGCCGACGCGCTGAGCGTCAAAGAGGGCGACAACGTCATTCACCTGCGCACCCTGCGTCGGGTGAACGGTATCGCCCTGTGCCAGATCGACCACTACTTCTCCGACCTCACCCTCTGGCCACTGCTGCAGGGCTTTAAGAGCGGCTCATTGCACGACTACCTGCGCGAACAGTCGGGTCTGATATTACAGCGCACACAGACGCGTATCAGCGCCCGCCGCGCCCAGGCCAAAGAGAGCAAGGTGCTGGAAATCCCCAATATGGCGCCGCTGCTGTGCGTGCGCACCCTGAACCACCGTGAAGGCGAAGAACACGCGGCGGAATACTCCGTCAGTCTGACCCGCGCCGACATGATCGAATTCACCATGGAGCACCGACCAAATGCACTTTGATACCGCCACCCGCCAGCGCTGGATGCGTGCGCTGGCTTACAGCAACGCCGATGCCCTGAACGCCCGTCTGCAGGCACTGAAGCTGACGCCGGAATATGAATTGATCCGCGCACCTGAAATCGGGCTGATGCAGATTCAGGCACGCATGGGCGGCACCGGTAACCGCTTCTTTGCTGGTGACACCACGCTCACTCGCGCCGTGGTGCGCCTCAAGAGCGGCACGCTGGGCTACAGCTATCTGTTGGGACGCAATAAACACCATGCCGAGCAGTGCGCCGTGATTGATGCGCTACTGCAGGAACACACACATTTCCAAAACTTGATGGAAACCCTGATTACCCCGCTGGAAGCGGAACGCGATGCGCTGATTCGCGCTCGCCGCACCGAAGTGAACGCCAGCCGGGTCGATTTCTTCACGCTGGTACGCGGAGACAACGCATGACTTTACAAACCGCCTTTAACTTACCTGTCCAGGATGCGCAACAGAGCTTTCGTCGTCTGCTGAAGGCCATGAGCGAACCGGGCGTCATCGTCGCCCTGCATCAACTGAAACACGGCTGGCAGCCACTGAATCTCGCCACCACCAGCGTGCTACTGACGCTGGTCGATGGCGATACGCCGGTCTGGCTGGCGCCTGGCATGGATAACGATATTGCCCGCCAGAACCTGCGTTTTCACACCAACGCGGCGCTGGTGGATCAACCGCAGCAAGCCGCTTTTGCGGTTGCCGACGAACGGATCAGCAACGCGCAGCTTAACGCGCTCTCCTGCGGCTCTGCGGTCGCACCTGAGACCAGCGCCACGCTGATTGTGCAGGTCGCCGGTTTAAGCGGTGGTCGCATGCTACGCCTGACTGGCGCCGGTATCGCCGAAGAGCGGATGATCGCGCCGCAACTGCCGGAATGCCTTATTCATGAACTGACCGAACGCCCGCATCCGTTCCCGCTAGGCGTGGATCTGATCCTGACCTGCGGCGAACGACTGCTGGCGATTCCGCGAACCACCCATGTGGAGGTGTGCTGATGTACGTCGCCGTTAAAGGGGGTGAGAAGGCGATAGCCAGCGCCCACGCACTGCAAGAAAACCGACGCCGGGGCGATGACGCCATTGCCGAACTGAGCGTGGCGCAAATTGAACAGCAGTTGAATCTGGCCGTCGACAGGGTCATGACCGAAGGCGGCATTGCCGACCGCGAACTGGCGGCACTGGCGTTAAAACAGGCCAGCGGCGATAACGTCGAAGCGATCTTTCTGCTGCGCGCCTACCGCACCACGCTGGCAAAACTGGCCGTCAGCGAACCCGTAAACAGCGCAGATATGCGCCTGGAACGCCGCATCTCCGCCGTCTACAAGGATATCCCCGGCGGGCAGTTGTTAGGTCCAACCTACGACTACACCCATCGTCTGCTCGACTTTACCCTGCTGGCAAATGGCGAATCGCCCTCGTTGTCTACCGCGGATGACTCGCAAGAATCTTCCCCACACGTCTTCTCTCTGCTGGCAAAACAGGGACTGGCGAAGCGTGAAGAGGATAACGGCGCAGCGCCCGACGATATCACCCGCACGCCGCCGGTTTATCCCTGTTCACGCGCCTCGCGCCTGCAACAACTGATGCGCGGCGATGAAGGCTATCTGCTGGCACTCGCCTACTCAACCCAGCGCGGCTACGGGCGTAATCACCCGTTTGCCGCAGAGATCCGCAGCGGCTATGTGGCGCTGGAAACCGTACCGGAAGAGCTGGGATTTGCGGTGAACGTCGGCGAACTGCTGATGACGGAGTGCGAAATGGTGAACGGTTTTGTCGCACCGGAAAACGAAGCGCCGCATTTTACCCGCGGCTACGGCCTGGTGTTCGGTATGAGCGAACGTAAAGCCATGGCGATGGCACTGGTGGACCGCGCCCTACAGGCACCTGACTACGATGAAACGGTTACGGGACCGGCGCAGGACGAAGAGTTCGTGCTGGCGCATGCGGATAACGTCGAGGCGGCGGGTTTTGTTTCGCACCTCAAACTCCCCCATTACGTCGATTTCCAGGCCGAGCTGGAACTGCTTAAACGCCTGCAACAGGAGGCTTCCCGTGACCACTAACCTCTCCGGCTACAACTTTGCATACCTGGATGAGCAGACCAAACGCATGATCCGCCGCGCCATTTTAAAAGCGGTGGCGATTCCCGGTTACCAGGTGCCGTTCGGCGGGCGCGAAATGCCGATGCCCTACGGCTGGGGTACCGGCGGGATCCAGCTGACTGCCAGCGTGATTGGCGAGCCGGATGTGCTGAAAGTGATCGACCAGGGGGCGGATGACACCACCAACGCCGTGTCGATCCGCAACTTCTTCAAACGCGTGACGGGGGTAAATACCACAGAGCGGACGGAAGACGCCACGCTGATCCAGACCCGCCACCGCATCCCGGAAACACCGCTGACGGAAGATCAGATCATTATCTTCCAGGTGCCAATCCCGGAACCGCTGCGCTTTATCGAGCCGCGCGAAACGGAAACCCGCACCATGCACGCGCTGGAGGAGTACGGCATCATGCAGGTGAAACTGTATGAAGATATCGCCCGCTTCGGCCATATCGCCACCACCTACGCCTATCCGGTGAAGGTCAACGGGCGCTACGTAATGGACCCGTCGCCCATCCCCAAATTCGACAACCCAAAGATGGACAGGATGCCGGCCCTGCAACTGTTTGGCGCGGGCCGTGAAAAACGGATCTACGCCGTTCCACCTTATACCCGGGTCGAAAGCCTCGATTTTGACGATCACCCGTTCACCGTACAGCGCTGGGATGAACCCTGCGCCATCTGCGGTTCAACCCACAGTTATCTCGACGAAGTGGTGCTCGATGACACGGGCAAACGCATGTTTGTCTGCTCCGACACTGATTACTGCCGCCAACAGAGCGAGGCCCTGAGCAAATGACGCAACCGCTGCTTTCCGTCAACAACCTGACCCATCTCTACGCGCCGGGCAAAGGCTTCAGCGATGTCTCTTTTGACCTGTGGCCTGGCGAAGTACTGGGTATCGTCGGGGAGTCCGGTTCCGGTAAAACTACCCTGCTGAAATCGATCTCCTCACGCCTGACACCGCAGTCCGGCGAGATTCTGTATCAAAACCATTCGCTGTATGGCATGAGCGAGGCCGACCGCCGCCGCCTGCTGCGCACCGAATGGGGTGTGGTGCACCAGCATCCCATGGACGGCCTGCGTCGCCAGGTGTCGGCGGGGGGCAATATCGGCGAACGTCTGATGGCCACCGGCGCGCGCCACTATGGTGACATTCGCGCCACCGCGCAGCGTTGGCTGGAGGAAGTTGAGATCCCGGCCTCGCGTATCGACGACCTGCCGACCACCTTCTCCGGCGGCATGCAGCAGCGTTTGCAGATCGCCCGTAACCTCGTCACCCATCCCAAACTGGTGTTTATGGATGAGCCGACCGGCGGGCTGGATGTCTCGGTGCAGGCCAGGCTGTTGGACCTGCTGCGTGGCCTGGTGGTGGAACTGGATCTGGCGGTGGTGATTGTCACCCATGATTTGGGCGTTGCCCGTCTGTTGGCAGACCGTTTGCTGGTCATGAAACAGGGTCAGGTGGTGGAAAGTGGATTAACCGACCGAGTGCTCGACGATCCCCATCACCCGTATACCCAACTGCTGGTGTCATCGGTATTGCAAAACTAAGAGGCCATCATGATCCGCGTAGAAAATGTCAGTAAAACCTTTGTGTTACACCAGCAAAACGGTGTGCGCCTGCCGGTGTTGCAAAACGCCACGCTGGACGTCAAAAACGGGGAATGTGTGGTGTTGCATGGCCACTCCGGTAGCGGAAAATCCACGCTGCTGCGTTCGTTGTACGCTAACTACCTGCCGGATGAAGGGCACATCCACATTCGCCACAACGATGAATGGGTGGATCTGGTGCAAGCTCCGGCGCGCAAAGTGCTGGACGTGCGTCGCGCCACTATCGGCTGGGTCAGCCAGTTCCTGCGCGTGATCCCACGGATTTCCACGCTGGACGTGGTGATGCAGCCGCTGCTGGATCTGGGCGTCTCCCGCGAGGAGTGCGCCGCCAAAGCCGCAAACCTGCTCACGCGTCTGAACGTCCCTGAGCGTCTGTGGCACCTTGCGCCGTCA
This sequence comes from Citrobacter sp. Marseille-Q6884, assembly GCF_945906775.1. Lineage (NCBI taxonomy): Bacteria > Pseudomonadati > Pseudomonadota > Gammaproteobacteria > Enterobacterales > Enterobacteriaceae > Citrobacter > Citrobacter sp. Marseille-Q6884. Next base: position 1,499,986 of record NZ_CAMDRE010000001.1, on the reverse strand, counting down.
ACCTTTTCCGGTGGTGAACAGCAGCGCGTCAACATCGCCCGCGGGTTTATCGTCGATTACCCGATTCTGCTGCTTGATGAGCCTACCGCATCGCTGGACGCCAAAAACAGCGCGGCCGTGGTGGCGCTGATTGAAGAGGCAAAAGCCCGCGGTGCGGCCATTGTCGGTATTTTTCACGATCAATCCGTACGCGACCGCGTGGCGGATCGTTTGCATCTGATGGGAACAACAGCATGATTATCAACAACGTAAAACTGGTGCTGAAAGATGACGTGGTGCAGGGATCGCTGGAAATTCAGGACGGCATTATCCGCGCTTTTGCTGAAACCCAGAGCCGTCTTCCCGAGGCGCTGGACGGTGAAGGCGGCTGGCTGCTGCCGGGATTAATCGAACTGCATACCGATAATCTCGATAAATTCTTTACCCCACGTCCAAAGGTAGACTGGCCCGCCCATTCGGCGATGAGCAGCCACGATGCCTTAATGGTGGCGAGCGGCATTACCACCGTGCTGGATGCCGTCGCCATTGGCGATGTGCGTGACGGCGGCGACCGCCTGGAAAATCTGGAGAAGATGATCAATGCCGTCGAAGAGACACAAAAACGCGGCGTTAACCGTGCCGAGCATCGTTTGCACCTGCGCTGTGAACTGCCGCACCACACCACCCTGCCGCTGTTCGAAAAACTGGTCGGTCGCGAGCCGGTGACGCTGGTTTCGCTGATGGATCACTCGCCGGGTCAGCGTCAGTTCGCCAACCGCGAGAAGTATCGTGAGTACTATCAGGGCAAATATTCGCTCACGGATGAGCAGATGGCCCGTTATGAAGAAGAACAGCTGGCCCTGGCCGCGCGCTGGTCACAGCCGAACCGCGCCGCGATTGCGCAGATGTGCCGTGACCGTCACATTGCGCTGGCGAGCCACGATGACGCCACTCAGGGACATGTGCTGGAATCGCACCAGCTTGGCAGCGTGATCGCCGAATTTCCCACCACGTTTGAAGCGGCAGAGGCTTCGCGTCAGCATGGCATGAATGTGCTGATGGGCGCGCCAAACATCGTGCGCGGCGGCTCCCACTCAGGCAACGTCGCGGCGCATAAGCTGGCAGAATTAGGCCTGCTGGACATTCTCTCTTCCGATTACTACCCCGCCAGCCTGCTCGACGCAGCCTTTCGCGTCGCCGATGACGAGGCCAACAGCTTTACGCTGCCGCAGGCGATTCAACTGGTCACGCACAACCCGGCGCGGGCGCTGAATCTTAACGATCGCGGCATCATCGCTGAAGGTAAACGAGCGGATCTGGTGCTGGCGCACCGTAAAAGCGGCAACGTCCATATCGACCACGTCTGGCGTCAGGGAAAAAGGGTATTCTGACTATGGGAAAACTGATCTGGCTGATGGGGCCATCAGGCTCCGGTAAAGACAGTTTGCTGGCGGCGCTCCGCCAGCAGGAACAGGCACAGCTGCTGGTGGCGCATCGCTACATCACCCGAGCCGCAAACGCCGGCAATGAAAACCACATCGCCCTCAGTGAACAAGAATTTTTTACCCGCGCCGGACAGAATCTGCTGGCGTTAAGCTGGCACGCCAACGGTTTTTACTACGGCATAGGCGTGGAGATTGATCTCTGGTTACATGCCGGGTTTGATGTGATCGTCAACGGCTCGCGCGCGCATCTGCCGCAGGCGCAGACCCGCTATGGCTCCGCTTTGCTGCCCATCTGCTTACAGGTTTCGCCTGCCATTTTACGCCAGCGCCTGCAGACACGTGGACGGGAGAGCGAAACGGAAATCGCCGCCCGTCTCGAACGCGCTGCCCGCTACGCACCGTTTGATTGTCATATCCTCAACAATGATGGAAGTTTGCTACAGTCTGTCGATACGTTACTCACACTGATGGGACGCAAGGAGAAGAAACATGTCTGTCTGTGAATTACGTCGTGCCACGCTGTACGATGTCGATGCCGTTTACGCGCTGATTTGTGAACTGAAACAGGGAAAATTCGACCACCAGGCCTTCAGCACCGGGTATGCGTCAAATCTGCAGGATCCCAATATGTATTACCAACTGGCACTGCTGGATGGACAGATTGTTGGGATGATAGGCCTGCATTTACAGTTTCATCTGCACCACGCCAACTGGATTGGCGAGATTCAGGAACTGGTGGTCATGCCACAGGCGCGTGGGCTAAAAGTGGGCAGCCAGCTTCTGGCCTGGGCTGAAGCGACAGCACGCGAGGCGGGTGCAGAGATGACCGAGCTTTCTACCAGTATTCAACGCCACGACGCCCATCGTTTTTATCAGCGCGAAGGCTATACGCAGAGCCACTACCGCTTCACTAAACCGTTGTAGGGGGAAGGATGAGTCTGACACTCACGCTTTCAGGAACGGGCGGCGCGCAGCTGGTACCGGTTTTTGGCTGTGACTGCGCAGCCTGCCAGCGGGCGCGTTTGCACACGCAATACCGCCGTCGCCCCTGCAGCGGGGTGGTCAGGTTTAACGAGGCGGTAACGCTACTCGACGCGGGTATCCCCCATCTGATGGACGACTGGCCGGCGGGCAGCTTCCGACAATTTCTGTTAACCCACTACCATATGGATCATGTGCAGGGGCTGTTTCCGCTGCGTTGGGGTGTGGGAGCGACGATTCCGGTGTACGGCCCGCCGGATGAGCAGGGCTGCGACGATCTGTTTAAACATCCCGGTATTCTGGATTTTAGCCGTACCGTCGAGCCGTTTGTGGTGTTTGAACTGCAGGGGTTACGGGTGACGCCGTTACCCCTCAACCACTCAAAACTCACGTTTGGTTACCTGCTGGAAACCGCGCACAGCCGCGTGGCGTGGCTCACGGATACCGCCGGACTGCCCGACAAGACGCTGAAGTTTCTGATCAACAATCCGCCACAGGTGATAGTCATCGACTGCAGCCATGCTCCACGCCCCGAACCACCGCGTAATCACAGTGATTTAACGACCATCATCACGCTTAATGAGGCAATCCGCTGCCCGAGGGTGATCCTGACGCATATCAGCCATCAGTTCGATCTGTGGATGATGGAAAACCCTTTACCCGCAGGGATTGAAGCCGGATACGACGGAATGGAGATTACGTTGGGTTAGGCTTTACACCGCACAATAAGACTTGTTAACCGGTCTCTGACATCCTATTCTAAGACCAGTTAAAAGGTCTTTAGGAGGAACTATGCCGCATATCATCTTAAGCGATACCACCGCCAGCGTGAGTGAACTGAAAAAGAACCCGATGGCGACTGTCAGCGCCGGGGATGGATTTCCGGTCGCAATACTGAACCGTAATCAACCCGCCTTTTATTGCGTTCCCGCAGCGCTTTACGAAAAAATGCTTGATGCCCTGGACGATCAGCAACTGGTTAAGTTAGTCAATGAACGTAGTCAACAGCCACTGGTGGACGTGGATCTGGACAGCTATTTATGAGTTATACGGTAAAGTTCAGGGAAGACGCGCTGAAAGAATGGCAAAAACTGGATAAAACCATTCAACAGCAATTTGCTAAGAAACTTAAGAAATGTTGTGAAAATCCCCATATCCCCTCTGCAAAGCTTAGGGGAGTAAAAGATTGCTATAAAATCAAGCTACGAACCTCAGGGTTTCGTCTTGTTTATCAAGTCATTGACGACACCCTGATCATCGCTGTCGTTGCGGTAGGTAAACGCGAACGCAGCGAAGTTTATCATCTCGCCAGCGAAAGGCTGCGCTAACGATCGTAATCCTCTTCCATTCTGCGCTCTTCATCTTCAAGCTGACGCCGTTCCTGATCGAGCTGACGCTGGCGGTCATCTAACTGACGACGGCGGTCTTCAAACTGACGGCGACGATTATCGTACTGCCTGCGGCGATCGTCACTCATCTGGCGCTGCCAGCTTTCATCGCGTGAATCGTCGTAATCGCGATTGTTATCCGGTTTATAGGCGTCGCTGACGGCACGTTGAATATTACCGATGGCGTCATCAATAATATCCGCCTGTACCGAAACGCTACTCAGCATCAGCAAACTGAATACAAAGAATGTCGGGGAACATTTCATAAAACCCGCCTCGAAAAGAAACTCATCTCACGGTAATCAAAGCGCTTTCACGCGAGTAGCGGAGGAATCTCAATTGCGCGGATGGCGTAGCGCTTGTGCCAGCTCTCCCCGGGTAAAAGGTTTACGCAATAACGCCACCTCCGGTAGCGCCGGGTTATGCGCCGGGCGTAAATCCTGGCCGCTGATCAGCAGAATGGACAGCTGTGGATAATGCTTCAACGCGTGGTTCACGACGTCCACACCGCTTAAACTGCCCGGTAGCATTAAGTCACTGATAAAAATATCAATCTCGGCTGACGCTGCCAGCATTTGCATCGCCTGCTCGCCGTTGGCCGCTTCTAAGGTCAGATAGCCCAGCAGGTGCAATTGTTCACACAACGTCTGACGTACGTCGGCTTCATCTTCCAGGACCAGCACCAGCTTATCGGTGCTAACAGAAACCTGCTCCGGCAGCGGTTCTGCCTGAGCCTGCACAGGCACAATGGCGCGAGGAAGCTGTAACCTGACGGTAGTGCCTTGTCCCGGCGCGCTCTCAATTTCCACACGCCCTCCGGACTGGCGCACAAACCCGTACACCATCGACAGCCCCAGTCCACTGCCACTCCCCGTTTGTTTGGTGGTGAAAAACGGTTCGAAGACCTGCGCTTTCACCTCCTGTGACATACCGCTTCCCTGGTCAGCCACTTCCAGCATAACCATATCCTGCTTGCGTCCGTCGCTGCGCGTGACGCGCTGATTCCAGGTGCGAATTTTAATCGTGCCCACCTGCCCGTCCATCGCATCACGGGCGTTCATCACCAGATTAATAATGGCATTTTCCAGTTGGCTGACGTCGATCCACGCCGGCCAGGCGGGCGACTGGGCCTCGATCTCCAGCGTCAGCGTGTTCGGGAGCGAGTGGCGCATCAGCTCGCCCAGGTTTTCCAGCAAGGTTTTCAACTCCACCGCATGCGGATGTAAAGACTGTTTACGCGAAAAGGCGAGCAGCCGCTGGGTCAGCATCGCCCCACGCTCGGCGGCTTTGAGCGCCCGGTTGATACGCGGCGCATCGGGGGAATCGGGATTCACGAGATCCAGGCTACCGATAATTACAGCCAGCAGGTTATTGAAGTCATGCGCTAACCCGCCGGTCAGTTGCCCTACCGCCTTGAGTTTTTGGCTGTGCAGCAGCGCTTCTTCCAGCCCCTGACGCTCGGTTCGGTCGATTTCCATCTGGGTGGTTTTTTCTTTCAGCAACCGGGTGGTGTGTTCCAGCGAAGCCGTGTTACGGGCAAAAACGCTGAAGGCGCGCGCCAGCTCTCCCAGTTCATCGCGCCGTTGCAGTGCCGGAACGCTGACGTCCGATTCGCCATGCGCCAGCCGGGTCATCGCCGCGGAAATAGCCGTCAGGTTGGAGCCAAGATTGCGGTAGATATACCAGCCGGCGAAAGCGGTAATGACCACCGCCAGCAGCGCAAAAATCATAATAAACAGCGCCCCGGACTGCAGTTCCTGATGGCTTTGCGCCACCCGCTGTTCAGAGATTAACGCCACCTGTGAGGCATACTGATTGATGTCATTGTTGAGGATCGCGACCAACGCTTTGATATGAAACATATACCAGTTGATCGCCAGATCGCTCTGCTCCAGCGCTGACGACAGCGGCTCCAGCTTCTGCAGTTCCTGAATGAAGTCGCTGAGAATGCCGTTAATCAGCAGACTGCTATTGTTCGCAGGTAGTCCAGGCATCACGCTGTCCAGTTGTTTAATCACTGAACGCGGCGTTGGCGTTTCAATGGCGGCGACGATTAAGCGATCCATCTGCCCCAGCAGTACGTCATCCTGCGCATGAGTCAGTTGTTGCAGATGGCGTAAATAACTTTGATTCTGATACAGCGAGCTGAGCAGCGCGTTACGCTCCAGATGCCGCCGCTGCCCGCGCTGCAACATGCCTTCCACGCTACTTTGTAGTTCGTTGCTACGCTGAATAATACGTCCGACGAGCCCCGGTTCCTGTTGCGCCAGCGGGGCGGCGGCCAGTTGCTCCAGCGAATGCTTAAGCGCGCGCTGGGTCTCCTGTAATCGTTCCGCTTCGCCTTTGTATTCCAGCGCCCCCACCACCTGTGAAAGCCGCACCGCCGCCGTCGCCACGTTTGCCGTGTCGCGCGCCAGATTCATGCTACCGGTCATGTCGTCAACCGTTTGCTGCTGCACCTGCTCCTGGATCTGGCTGGCGTGCTGAAATCCCAGCACAGCCACGCCGCTCACCATCAGCGTGACCGCCACCACCAGCAGATTGAAAAACAGCAATCGCCCGCGCGCACTGGCGAAAAAGCGACGTCCGGGTTGCGGCATATCACGCTCCATGAAGAAAAATCGCAATATGACAAATATGAACGGCTTCTGACATTTTGCATTTACATTCCTGTGATGGACTGCTGATATCGGCCACCCCACAGGAGATCCGCCATGAGCAGGACACCCGTTCTGGAGATGCGCAACATTGCCAAAGCGTTTGGCAAATTTTACGCGCTGAAAGGGGTCGATTTGACGGTCTGGCCCGGTGAGATCCACGCTCTGATGGGCGAAAACGGCGCGGGGAAAAGTACCCTGATGAAAATCCTCGCCGGTGCCTACACCGCCACCAGCGGTGACATCCTGATCGACGGCCAGCCGTTTCATATTCGTGGACCCAAAGATGCGCTGAGTGCGGGTATTACGCTGATTTATCAGGAGATGCAGCTCGCACCGAATCTGACGGTGGCCGAAAACATCTTTCTCGGCAGCGAACTGTCACGCGCAGGCCTGGTCCAGCGTAAAGAGATGGTGATGCAGGCGCAGAAGGTCATCGACCGGCTTGGCGCGCAGTTTAAAGCCAGCGATCGGGTGATGACGCTCACCATCGCCGAACAGCAACAGGTGGAAATTGCCCGCGCCCTGCACCGTAACAGTCGCATTCTGGTCATGGATGAACCCACCGCCGCCCTCTCCTCACGTGAAACCCATCGCCTCTTTGAACTGATTATGCGTCTGCGCGATGAAGGCATGGCGATTATCTATATCAGCCACCGCATGGCGGAGGTGTATGAACTCTCGGATCGCGTCAGCGTATTACGCGACGGGCAGTACGTTGGCAGCCTGACTCGCGACAAACTCAACGCCTCCGAACTGGTGCGCATGATGGTGGGACGCCCGTTAAGCGATCTGTTCAACAAAGATCGCGATATCCCCTTAGGTAAAGCGCGTCTGAACGTGCATCACCTGACCGACGGCAGCAAAGTCCAGCCATGCAGTTTACTGGTGCGTTCCGGGGAGATTGTCGGCCTGGCTGGACTGGTCGGCGCCGGACGTTCCGAACTGGCGCAGCTGATTTTTGGCGTACGTAAAGCCATCAGCGGCATGATTGAAGTGGACGGCGAGCCGGTGGTGATCCACTCCCCACGGGAAGCCATTGACCACGGCATCGGCTTTCTGACGGAAAACCGCAAAGAACAGGGGCTGTTTTTAGAACTGGCAGCGGCAGAGAACATCACCATGGCGACACTCGAGCGTGACGCCAACTGGGGCATGCTGGATCGCAAAAAAGCGCAGACCATTTCCGATGACGCCATCCGGTTGCTCAACATCCGCGTACCGCATGCCCAGGTTCGCGCAGGCGGCCTGTCCGGCGGCAATCAGCAGAAATTACTGATCTCACGCTGGGTGGCGATCGGCCCGCGTATTTTGATCCTCGACGAGCCCACGCGCGGCGTGGACGTGGGGGCAAAAAGCGAGATCTACCGGATCATGAACGACATGGCGCGTAAAGGCGTGGCGATCCTGATGATCTCCAGCGAATTGCCGGAAGTCGTCGGCATGAGCGATCGGGTATACGTCATGCGCGAAGGCAGTATTGCCGGCGAGCTGAACGGGCAAAGCATCACCCAGGAAAACATTATGACGCTGGCAACCGGCGTGAACGACTCCCATCATCAGGCGGTGCCCCATGAATAATCCAACCACTCCCCAGCAGGTGGCGAAATCGGCCTCCGCAAAAAAGATGCTGATGAGCGATCTGATGCAAACGGTCGGTATTTTGCCGATTCTGATCCTGATTGTGGCGGTATTTGGTTTTATCGCACCCAATTTTTTTACCGAGAGCAACCTGCTGAATATTACCCGCCAGGCGTCGATTAACATCGTTCTGGCCGCCGGAATGACATTTATCATTCTGACCGGCGGGATCGACCTCTCCGTGGGGTCGATTCTCGGTACGACAGCCGTCGCGGCGATGGTGGTTTCGCTAACGCCTGAACTTGCCATGTTGTCGATTCCGGCGGCGCTGATGCTCGGTCTGCTATTGGGACTGTTTAACGGCGCGTTGGTTGCCTTTGCCGGATTACCGCCCTTTATCGTTACGCTCGGCACTTACACCGCGCTGCGTGGCGCGGCCTATCTGCTGGCGGACGGCACGACGGTGATCAATTCCAATATCAACTTTGAGTGGATCGGCAACAACTATCTCGGGCCGGTGCCGTGGCTGGTGGTTATCGCGCTGGCGGTGGTCGTGGTGTGCTGGTTCATTCTGCGGCGCACGACGCTGGGCGTTCATATCTACGCGGTCGGCGGCAATATGCAGGCGGCGCGGTTAACCGGCATCAAAGTGTGGCTGGTGCTGCTGTTCGTCTACGGCATGAGCGGCCTGCTCTCGGGGCTCGGCGGCGTCATGAGCGCCTCGCGACTGTACAGCGCCAACGGCAACTTAGGGATGGGCTACGAGCTGGATGCCATCGCGGCGGTGATCCTCGGCGGCACCAGTTTTGTCGGCGGGATCGGCACCATTACCGGCACGCTGGTGGGTGCGCTGATTATCGCCACGCTCAATAACGGCATGACGCTGATGGGCGTTTCTTATTTCTGGCAGCTGGTGATCAAAGGGGCGGTGATCATCATAGCGGTGCTGATCGACAAATACCGTACCCGGCATCATCAAAGTGCATAACAACAAAACCCTACAGCTACGAGGAAGACAACATGCGTTTGAAGCCATTAGTTACCGCGCTCTGTGCTGGCGCACTGCTTGCCGCGACGCCCTATGTGCAGGCAAAAGAACTGAAATCAATCGGCGTCACGGTGGGCGATCTTGCCAATCCGTTCTTCGTGCAGATCACCAAAGGCGCGGAGCTGGAAGCACGCAAGCTGGCAGGCGATAGCGTTAAAGTCACGCTGGTTTCCAGCGGTTACGATCTGGGACAGCAGGTCTCGCAGATCGACAACTTTATCGCCGCCAAAGTGGACATGATCATTCTTAACGCGGCGGACTCCAAAGGGATCGGCCCGGCGGTCAAACGCGCGAAAGATGCGGGCATTGTCGTGGTCGCCGTTGACGTGGCGGCGGAAGGCGCGGACGCCACCATCACCTCCGATAACACCCAGGCAGGGGAAATGGCCTGTAAGTACATCACTGACCGCCTGAAAGGCAAAGGTAACGTAGTGATCATCAACGGGCCGCCAGTTTCTGCCGTACAAAACCGTGTGGAAGGCTGCCAGACCGAATTTAAACGCCACCCGGATATTAAGGTGCTTTCACATAATCAGAACGCCAAAGGCAGCCGCGAAGGCGGTCTGGAGATCATGACCGCATTACTGGCGGCCAATCCGAAGATCGACGGCGTGTTTGCGATTAACGATCCCACCGCGATCGGTGCCGATCTGGCGGCAAAACAGGCTCAACGTAGCGAATTCTTTATCGTGGGCGTGGATGGTTCGCCAGATGGAGAAGAGGCACTGAAGCGTGAAAACTCACTGTTTGTGGCGACGCCAGCACAAGATCCGCAAGTCATGGCAGCCAAAGCGGTCGAAATCGGCTATGACATATTACAGGGGAAACCCGCCCCGAAAGAGCCTGTGCTGATCCCGGTGACGATGATCGATAAAAACAACGTCGGCAGTTATAAGGGTTGGACAGTGAAATAACGGAAGCCGCCTCTGTGCAGGCCTGATAAGCGCTGTGCTATCAGGCCTGCCTGGCGACGCCACACAAGGAGAATTCTGCCCATGAAGCGCTCCGCAATAAACGAAATTCTTGGCCATACGCGCCAGTTCTTTTCCCAGCACGATGTGCACCTCCCCCCTTTTGCCAGTTTTCCGCCAACCCAGTGGCGCAAACTCGATGCCTCGGCCTGGAGCGAAGTCTTTGACCTCAAACTCGGCTGGGATGTCACCGCCTTCGGCGGCAACAACTTCGCCGCTCAGGGCTTAACGCTCTTCACGCTGCGTAATGGTTCGCCGAAAGGCATGCCTTATGAGAAATGTTACGCGGAAAAAATCATGCATGTCCGCGATGCGCAGGTCACGCCAATGCATTTTCACTGGCGCAAGCGCGAAGACATTATCAATCGCGGCGGCGGTAATTTGATTGTTGAACTGTGGAACGCCGACATCCGGGAACAAACGGAGAATAGCGACATCAGCGTTGTGATTGATGGCTGTCGGCAAACCCATGCGGCGGGCAGCCGTCTGCGCCTGGCACCCGGCGAAAGCATCTGCCTGACTCCCGGCCTGTATCACAGCTTCTGGGCTGAGGAAGGTTTTGGCGACGTGCTGGTCGGCGAGGTCTCTTCCGTCAATGATGACGACCACGATAACCATTTCCTGCAACCCATCGCCCGCTATAACGACATTGAAGAAGATGAACCGGCGCAACTGGTGCTGTGTAACGAGTATCGCCTGTTCCGCTAACCAAGGAGCGTATTATGCCGTTGATTTCTCTTGCCGATGGCCTCGCCCATGCGCGCGAGCACCGCTACGCCTTAGGGGCGTTTAATGTACTGGATTCGCACTTTCTGCGCGCGCTGTTTGCCGCCGCGAAACAGGAACGCTCACCGTTTATCATCAACATCGCCGAAGTGCATTTTAAGTATATTTCGCTGGATTCGCTGGTTGAGGCCGTGAAATTTGAAGCCGCCCGCCATGATATTCCGGTGGTACTCAATCTTGACCACGGCCTGCATTTTGAGTCGGTGGTGCGGGCGCTACGCTTAGGATTCAGTTCGGTGATGTTCGATGGCTCCACGCTGGAGTATGAAGAAAATATCCGCCAGACCCGCGAGGTAGTGAAGATGTGCCACGCCGTTGGCGTGTCGGTTGAAGCCGAGCTGGGTGCAGTGGGCGGCGACGAAGGCGGTGCGCTGTACGGGCACGCCGATGAGTCGCTGTTTACCGACCCGATGCTGGCACGGGATTTCGTTGACAGAACCGGGATTGACGCGCTGGCGGTCGCCATTGGCAATGCACACGGCAAGTACAAAGGCGAACCGCAGCTGGACTTCCCGCGTCTGGACGCGATTCGTCAGCAGGCGGCGATCCCACTGGTGCTACACGGCGGTTCCGGCATCAGTGACGAGGACTTCCGTCGCGCCATCGAACTGGGGATCCACAAAATCAACTTCTACACCGGGATGTCACAGGCGGCGCTGGCTGCGGTGGAATCTCGCATGACACAGCGTCAGCCCCTGTACGATGAGTTCGCCGAGCTGTTGTTAGGCATTGAAGAGGCCATTACCGATACCGTTTCAGAACAGATGCGCATTTTTGGCAGCGCGGGGCAAGTGTGATGGAGCGCAGGGGGATCATCGCGGCCGGCAACATGCTGGTCGATCATGTGCATCAGATTGTGCAGTGGCCGGAGCGCGGCTGGCTGGCTGAGATCACCCATAGCGAACGCGCAACGGGCGGCGCGCCGCTGAACGTACTGTTGACGCTGGCAAAAATGCATACCGGTTTGCCGCTGCAGGCGGTGGGATTGATCGGCCAGGATAGCGATGGCGACTACATTATGGCCATGCTGGAGCAGTATCACGTGAATCGCCAGCATGTCCAACGCACCACGTCAGCCCCGACCTCAATGTCGCAAGTGATGACCGAACTCAATGGCCAGCGCACCTTTTTTCACTCGCCCGGCGCCAACCGTCTGCTGGACCTGCCTGCCTTTGAGCAACTGGATACCTCGATGAAAATTTTCCATCTGGGCTATCTGCTGCTGCTCGACAGCCTGGACATGCCGGATGCTGAGTTCGGCACGCGCAGCGCACGGTTGCTGGCGCAAATGCGTGAGAACGGCTTTGAAACATCGCTGGATTTGGTGTCGCGCAAGGGCGATCCACGCTATCAGCCGTTGGTCATGCCCGCGCTGCGTCATCTGGATTATCTGGTGATCAACGAGCTGGAAGCGGGCGAATTCAGCGGGCTGGAGATCCGCCAGCCCGACGGTGAGCTACATATCCCACATATCGCCACCGCCGCGCGTCAACTGCTGGACGCTGGCGTTCGCCAACGGGTGGTGATCCACTGCCCGGAGGGCGCCTGGGGTGAAACGCCGGATCAGGCTGGCGCCTGGATACCCTCGCAGCGCCTGGCGCAGGAGGAAATAGTCGGCAGCGTCGGCGCGGGAGATGCGTTCTGCGCAGGGTTTCTCTACGGCTGCCATGAGCACTGGTCGCTGGCCGAAAGCATCAAGCTGGCGCACGCCTGCGCACGGGCAAGCTTGCTGTGTGCTAACGCTATCGACGGCGCAAAAACGCTGGAGGCGTTAAAAGCCGGAATGGCTGATAGCTGATCACACTGGGTTTATCAGGTCTGGAATGGCCACGGGCAACCGGGCAACATTATGCCGCCTTATCGTGATGCTGGACGTCGGCGGCGAACACATACCCCAGGCCTCGGAGGGTTTTAATCAGCATCGGCTGGTGCGGGTTGTTTTCGATTTTTCGCCGTAGCCGCATGATCAACACGTCAATGGTGCGGTCAAACACCTCAACGCTGTCGCTGCGCGTCAGTTCCAGCAGTTGTTCACGGCTCAACACCCGGCGGGCGTTTTGCGCCAGCGCCAGTAACAGGCTGTATTCGCCCTGCGTCAGATCCACTTTCAATTGCTGAGGATTACGTAACTGGCAGCCTGCGGTATCCAGATGCCAGCCATTAAAGGAGAGCCCCGTGGTTTGCGAGCCTGCGCTTTCTCCACTCAACACGCCAACGCGTCTGAGCACCGCCTTCACCCGCGCCACCAGCACGCGCGCATTAAACGGTTTGCCAATGTAGTCGTCAGCGCCCATTTCCAGCCCCACCACCACATCCGACTCACTGCCAAGCCCGGTCAGCATCACCACTGGCAATCCCGGCCTCATCTTTTGCACCTGTTGCAGCACCATCAGGCCATTGATATCGGGCAACATCATATCCAGCAAGACCAGCGCGATATCTGGCTGAGTATCAATGCGGCGCAGTGCCTCCTGCCCGGTATGGCAAGCGGTCACTGTAAAGACGTGTTCGCTCAGCACATCATGTAACAGTGTGCAGATCGCCACGTCATCATCCACAACCAGTATGGCTGGCTTCATTGTGCTTCCCCATTTCTTGCCAACTTAAATGAGTGTGATTGATTCTGCACAGAGTGACAGCGATAAGGCACAAGGACATGCGGGAAACATAATCTCGGTCACACTGCCAGGCTGTCACACATTTGGAATTCGTCACGTCAAATATGACGACAGCCTGTTTTTCGTCAGCATTTTGCGCAAAATTTGCGCGTATTATCGGTAAATGCCCCTGATAAAAACATGGCATAAAAGATGCATAACTAAAGCGACAGCGCGTAAGCGCGATTTGATTAACTGGAGCGAGACCGATGAAAAAAGTCGTCACGGTTTGCCCATATTGCGCATCAGGTTGCAAAATCAACCTGGTGGTCGATAACGGCAAAATCGTCCGGGCTGAGGCGGCGCAGGGGAAAACCAACCAGGGTACCCTGTGTCTGAAGGGCTACTATGGCTGGGATTTTATCAACGATACCCAGATCCTGACCCCTCGTCTGAAAACCCCAATGATCCGTCGCCAGCGTGGCGGCAAACTGGAATCTGTTTCCTGGGATGAAGCGCTAAACTACGTCGCTGATCGCCTGAGCGCCATCAAAGCGAAATATGGCCCGGACGCGATTCAGACGACCGGTTCATCTCGTGGTACCGGGAATGAAACCAACTATGTAATGCAAAAATTCGCACGCGCCGTTATTGGTACCAATAACGTTGACTGCTGCGCTCGCGTCTGACACGGCCCTTCGGTTGCAGGTCTGCACCAATCGGTCGGTAACGGCGCAATGAGTAATGCTATCAATGAAATTGATAACACAGATTTAGTGTTCATCTTCGGGTACAACCCGGCGGATTCCCACCCTATCGTGGCGAATCACGTGATTAACGCTAAACGCAACGGGGCGAAAATTATCGTCTGCGATCCGCGCAAAATTGAAACCGCGCGTATTGCCGACATGCACATCGCGTTGAAAAACGGCTCGAACATCGCGCTGCTCAACGCCATGGGTCATGTCATTATCGAAGAAAAACTGTACGACCAGGCGTTTGTCGCCTCCCGTACGGAAGGCTTCGAAGAGTACAGCAAAATTGTCGAAGGCTATACGCCGGAGTCCGTCGAAGAGATTACTGGCGTTAGCGCACAGGAAATTCGTCAGGCTGCACGTATGTACGCATCGGCGAAAAGCGCGGCGATCCTGTGGGGCATGGGTGTTACCCAGTTCTATCAGGGTGTGGAAACCGTGCGTTCACTGACCAGCCTCGCCATGCTGACCGGTAACCTCGGTAAGCCAAGCGTGGGCGTTAACCCGGTTCGTGGCCAGAACAACGTTCAGGGCGCATGTGACATGGGTGCGCTGCCGGATACCTATCCGGGCTATCAGTACGTTAAGTTCCCGGAAAACCGCGAGAAATTCGCTAAAGCCTGGGGCGTAGAAAGTCTGCCTGCACATACCGGCTATCGCATCAGCGAACTGCCGCACCGTGCGGCGCATGGTGAAGTTCGTGCAGCGTACATTATGGGTGAAGATCCATTACAGACTGATGCTGAACTTTCCGCAGTGCGTAAAGGCTTCGAAGATCTGGAACTGGTCATCGTGCAGGATATCTTCATGACTAAAACCGCCGCTGCCGCAGACGTTATTTTACCGTCTACGTCATGGGGTGAGCATGAAGGCGTCTTCTCTGCGGCTGACCGTGGCTTCCAGCGCTTCTTTAAAGCCGTTGAGCCGAAGTGGGACCTGAAAACGGACTGGCAGATTATCAGTGAAATCGCCACCCGTATGGGTTATCCGATGCACTACAACAACACCCAGGAAATCTGGGACGAGTTGCGCAATCTGTGCCCGGATTTCTACGGTGCCACTTACGAGAAGATGGGCGAACTGGGTTATATCCAGTGGCCGTGCCGCGATACCTCAGATGCCGACCAGGGTACGTCTTACCTCTTCAAAGAGAAGTTCGACACCCCGAACGGCCTGGCGCAGTTCTTCACCTGCGACTGGGTAGCGCCAATCGACAAACTCACCGACGAGTTCCCGATGGTCCTCTCTACGGTGCGTGAAGTCGGCCACTACTCTTGCCGTTCCATGACCGGCAACTGTGCGGCTCTGGCTGCTCTGGCGGATGAACCGGGCTACGCTCAGATCAACACCGCTGATGCCGAACGTCTGGGTATTCAGGATGAAGATCTGGTGTGGGTTAACTCTCGCAAAGGTAGAGTCATCACCCGTGCGGCAGTGAGCGATCGTCCGAACAAAGGCGCAATTTACATGACCTACCAGTGGTGGATTGGGGCATGTAATGAGCTGGTAACCGAGAACTTAAGCCCGATTACCAAAACGCCGGAGTACAAGTACTGTGCCGTCAACGTTGAACGCATTGCCGATCAACGTGCTGCCGAACAGTATGTCATTGATGAATACACCAAGCTGAAAGCCAGTCTGCGCGAAAGCGCAATGGGCTAAGCCCGTCCCAACGGCCTCCTCCTGGAGGCCGTTTTTTTATGCCAATCATCTCTCTATACCCTAAATAATTCGCGTTGCAGGAAGGCGGCAAGGAAGTGAATCCCGATGAGCTTACTCGGGGAAGTGATTCGGGTGAACGAGCGCAGCCAACGCACATGCAACTTGAAGTATGACGGGTATATACTGTTCATTCCCTACACTAAATCTAAATATAAGATGAAACGACTTTTCGCCTTGATGGTGTTAATAACCTGCTTTGCTCACGCCGATGAGCCAGGCAGTCAGTTTCTGAAAGCCGCTGAATCAGGAGACCGACGCGCGCAATACTTTCTCGCCGACACTTGGTTTAGTTCAGGTGATTTGAGCAAAGCCGAGTACTGGGCACAAAAAGCAGCCGACAATGGTGATGCGGATGCCCTGGCTTTACTGGCGCAAATTAAGATCACCAATCCGGTCAGCATGGATTACCCGGAAGCCAAAACACTGGCCGAAAAAGCCACGCAGGCGGGCAGTAAGGCCGGGGAAATTACGCTGGCCCGAATTCTGGTGAACACCCAGGCGGGACGACCCGATTATCCCAAAGCCATTACGTTGCTCCAAAACGCCTCTGAAAACCTGGAAAGCGACTCCGCCGTCGATGCGCAAATGCTGCTTGGGCTGATTTACGCCAACGGCGTGGGTATTCCCGCAGACGATGAGAAAGCGACCTGGTATTTCAAACGTAGCTCCGCGATTTCTCGTACCGGTTATTCCGAATACTGGGCCGGGATGATGTTCTTAAACGGGGAGCAGGGTTTTATTGAGAAGAATAAACAGAAGGCGCTGCACTGGCTGAATCTGAGCTGTACGGAAGGGTTTGATACCGGCTGCGAAGAGTTTGATAAGTTAACCAACGGCTGATATTTATTGCCGGATGGCGCAGCGCCATCCGGCAATCCATTAACCGTTACTGAGCGGTTTTCTCAAATTTACCCAGCACTTCACGCTCATACGCCAGCGCTTTCTTGCGGTCAAATTTGTGTTCCCACTTGGCGATAACCAGCACCGCCAGCGCATTCCCCACAACGTTCAGCGCAGTACGCGCCATATCGAGAATACGGTCAACGCCCGCGATAAACGCCAGACCTTCCAGCGGAATGCCCACGCTGCCCAGTGTCGCCAGCAGGACGACAAACGATACGCCTGGCACGCCCGCAATCCCTTTCGAGGTCACCATCAGCGTCAGCACCAGGACTATCTCCTGCCACAGCGACAGGTCGATCCCGTAGAGCTGAGCGATAAAGATCGCCGCGATACTCTGATACAGCGTCGAGCCATCCAGGTTGAATGAGTACCCGGTCGGCACCACGAAGCTGGTAATGGAGGCAGGTGCGCCATAAGCTTCCATCTTCTCAATAATGCGCGGCAGCACGCTCTCAGAACTGGCGGTAGAGTAAGCCAGAATCAGTTCGTCTTTCAGAATACGAATCAGGATCCAGATACTCAGCCCGCAGATGCGCGCCACAATGCCCAGCACCACCAGTGCGAAGAACAGAATCGCGAAATGCACCAGCAGCACCAGCTTCGCCAGCGGCCACAGGGACGCAAAACCAAAGTTCGCCACGGTGACGGCAATCAGCGCAAAAACACCGACCGGCGCATAGCGCATGACCATGTGAGTCACTTTGAACATGGTTTCGGAGATGGAGCGGAACACGGTTACCAGCGGTTCACGGTGCGTTGCTGGCAGGGAGGAGAGGCCTAAGCCGAACAGTACCGAGAAGAAGATAATCGGCAGCATGTCGCCTTTCGCCATCGACGCGATAATGTTGGTCGGCACCAGAGACAAAATCGTCCCCATCAGACCATGCGCGTGGCTCTGCACTTCTGCAGTCGTGCTTTGATATTTCGAAATATCCACGGTTGCCAGTTGCGACATATCAACCCCGGTGCCAGGCTGGAACACGTTAGCCAGCGTGATACCGAGAATAATCGCCACGGTGGTGATCACTTCGAAATAGATAATGGTTTTTGCGCCGATACGGCCCAACTGTTTTGCATCACCCACCCCGGCAATCCCAACCACCAGCGTTGAAATCACAATCGGAACGACGATCATTTTGATCAGGTGGATAAAGATATCTCCCGCAGGAGAGAGCAGATTGACAACCAACCATTCCCGGCTGTCACTGTGGTAATGCAGATAACTCCCTAGCAAAATGCCCAGCACCATGGCGATCAAAATCTGCCAGGCCAGGCTGACTTTCAAATTTTTCATAACAACGGACTTCCTCGATGGAGCGCTATTCCACATGCAAAATGTGAGAACAGTACATACTGAAAGGGTATGATATGTGTTGCGTTCGTTTATGGAGTTTTTTAACGCGCAATATCATTATCATTTGCATGCCATCTTGCGCAACCCTTTAAGAACAGGGGGTTTAGCTGAAATTCTGCATAAAAACGCGAGTTTATATCGTTAATCTTGAATAACTTTTTGTTATAAAAGAATTTTAATTTGATCAAAAATGAAGAAGTTAATCGGTGAGTTTTTTTTGCCCGCGCGTTCGATTGCCTGTTTTTTAAACACCAAAAACGATGTAAATCACAAAAAAACAAAATTATTTCTGCCGATTCTGCAACAACTTCGCCATATTAATAGAGTCGATCAACTGTGCGCGGTTCACCCTCGGTGAGTTCAAATCCAGTACTTTTTGCCACTGAAAAATAGCCTGAGCATAATCAGCCTGCATAAATGCATCGGAAGCCAGTAGCATCAGCGCCGTCACCTCCGTCGCGTCCAGCGCCAGGGCTTTATCAATCATTTCACGGGATTGCGGCGTCATATGTTGTCCGGCCTGGTAATACAGTACTGTCGCCAGCGCCGAGTATATTTCGGCATTTTCACCGCGTAAGCGCAGCGCCTGTTCATAGGCCAACAGCGCATTGTGGTACGCGTTTTGCCAAAGGTAATACTCGCCCAGTTGCGCCCACAGCACGCTGTCCTGCGGGTTGGCGCGAATGTTTGATTGCAGAGAAAGCAGCTGTTTTTCCTGAATATTTTCATCAGAGAAAGCATGTAGCGGGTCTGCCAGGCGAGCCTGTTCCTGACGAACGGCCTGCCATTTTGGCGTCATCAGATAGCCACCGACGCAGGCAATCACCATCACCACAACCGCCGCGGCCAGACGTTTCACCGGCATCGGCCGCAACGGTGCTGCGGCATGTTCGGACCGACTCATGGCGCGCCCTCCTCTGTGCGTTGCCGTCTTCTCACCCGCCAGACAACCACACCGATCAGCAGCAACAGAAGACACGGCAGCGCCCACAGCAACAACGTTTGCGCATTCAGCGGCGGATCGTAACGGACGAAATCACCGTAACGTTCGGTCATCCAGGCCGTGATCTCCGCTTCACTTTTCCCTTCAGCTACCATGCTGTAAACCTGATGACGCATACTGACCGCCACGGGCGCATTGGATTCCAGCAAGTTTTGGTTCTGACACTGCGGGCAGCGCAGCTGGCTGGCAATAAACAGGGCTTTTTCCTGCTGTTGCGGGTTTTCAAAGCGCCAGGTGTCCACAACCTGGGCATATGTCGCGAACGTCATGAAAAACAGGAGGATGAAACCGAAGATCCTACGCATCACGCTTTCTCCCTCGCCACCCGCTCAGCAACGCGCCGAACACCATCAGCAGCCCGCCACCCCAAATCCAGCGTACGCCGCTTTGCACATATAAGCGCATCGCGTAGCGGTCCTGACCGGTCTTTTCGCCGATCACCGCATACCAGTCATGCAGCAGGTTCCAACGGATACCTGGCTCCATCATTTGCTGGCGACGCGCGGCATAGAAGCGCCTTTCCGGTTGCAGACTGCCGATCGGTTTCTCATCCTGCCACAACGTAATCAGCGCTTTTTCGCTGGTGTAGTTTCCTTTTGCTTCCAAATCCAGACGCTCAAAACGGAAAATGTACCCCGCCAGTTCGACCTGCTGTCCCGGACTCAGGTTCAGGCTAATTTCCTGACGACTTCCGCTGGAAAAGACAATCCCCGCCGCGAAAACCAGCACCCCCGTATGCGCCACTAGCGCCGGAAGCTGGCTCCCCAACGACACTTTCCGGGTTCTGATGGTCGCAATCATGATGACCACCAGCATCAGCAGACCAAATGGCAAGGTGGCGCGGTTAAAGTACGGCGCGCCTACAGAGAGGCGTCCCCAGCCCAAAAGACCGTAAATCATCGGGTAGAGCGTGCCAATCAGCACAATCAGTAGCACCGCGCAAAAGAGCAGTAGCGCGATCAGAATCATCATTTCACGCGACCAGCCGCCGAATCGCGCGCTCTGGCGAAGATCCTGCGCGCGCCAGGCATACAAACCGAGCGACGCCAGGCTGAGTAACGCAAACAAGGCAAACAGCGGCGCAGCGCGGACGTTATCCAGCGCGAAGGCATGCACAGACACCAGGATGCCGGATCGCACTATCAGCGTGCCCAGTAGCGATAAAATCAGCGTGACAATCGCCAGCAGCAGTGACCAGTGGAGGAAGATCCCGCGCTGACGCGAGACAGACAGGCTATGCAGCAACGCGCTGGCGGAAAGCCAGGGTAATAAGGACGCGTTTTCTACCGGGTCCCAGAACCACCAGCCGCCCCAACCCAACTCACAATACGCCCACCAGGAGCCGAGGATTATCCCCAGCGTCAGGGCACACCAGCCGGGCAGCGCCCAGCGCCAGCAAACCCAGGCGGTGGCGGCGCTAAAGCCTCCACGCAACAGTGAAGCTAACGCGACGCCAGCCGCCACCATCAGGCCACCGTAGCCAAGATAGAGCAGCGGTGGATGGAGGATAAGCCCCAGATGCTGCAGCATCGGGTTCAGGTCGCGTCCTTCAATCGCTGGCGGGAAGATGCGTACAAACGGATCGGACCAGACCACCACAAACAGCAGTAATAAGGCCAACATGATAGACAGCACGCTGAGGGCCAACGGAAACAACGTGTCCTGCTCACGTCGATAGCGCCAGGCAAACAATGCGCTCCAGCCGGAAAGAAACAGGACCCACAGCAGAAGCGAGCCTTCATGACCGCCCCAGACCGCCGCCAGTTTTAATCCCCACGGCAGCAGGCTGTAACTATGCTGAGCAACGTAGACAACAGAGAAGTCGCTGGTGAGAAAACAGAAAATCAGAATGGCAAAGGCCAGCAGCAGCAGCGTAAATTGCGCCCACGCACCGGTACTCGCCAGACGCATTACCCCCTGCCAGCGCCCGCGGATGCCCGCCAGCGCGGCAAGCGGGGTCAACACATTGACCCCGAGACTCAACAACAGTGCCAGAAACCCGGCTTCAGGCAGGAATACGTCCAGAGATCACCCTATCCTATGCAACGGTAAGTTGGCCTGCGTACAGAATAAAGAAGCGCAGCAGCAACACGCCGGTCAGGCTCGCACCGCACACCGCCAGCACGCCGTGAAACGTCGGGCTGCGATTGGCCCAGGGTTTTAGCAACATCGGTACGATCAACCCAAGTCCTGCCACGCCAAGCCAGAACCACCATGTCCAGAAGCCGCCACCCAACGCCGCCGCCAGTGCGCGCATTTTGCCGTCATCGCCTAATGCCAGTCCGACAAAGAACGCCGCCAGCAGGAAGATCTCCAGCCACACCACCGGGGTTTCCATGCGGTGAACAAAATGCGCCTCCGTCGTATGCGGATTGCCGCGATGCTGCAATGCCATGGCAATCAACGCGACCGCCGCGCCGGATGAGATCCCGGAGAACAGGAACAGCACCGGCAAAATAGGGTTATTCAGGAACGGGTAGGATTTCAGCGCCGACAGCAGGAAGCCGGTATATGCCCCTAACAGCACCGCCAGCACCAACATCACCGTTTCAAGCAGACGGTGGAACGGCGTAATCAGCGTCAGTACCTTCTGCACCAGGGTCAACCGCGGCAGCCAGCGTTGTTGCAGGGCAATCACCTCTTTTTCAAAGATTTTTGCCAGCCACAGAACAAGCACCACCATATACACCTGGAACAGTAAGACGCCCATCGACATCACCGAAGTGAAGCTGTAATGGAACATCAGTTTCCAGAAGGTCCACGGCCGTGTCAGGTGAAAGACCAGAATCAGCAGACCCAAAATAATCGTCCCCGGTCCCAGTACTAACGTCGTGCGCAGCAGCGTGCTGTCTGAACCGCCGGATTCCGGGTGCAGTCGTCGTAACAAGACCGACAGCGTGACCAGCCCGGCTGAAATACCGATCAGGAACAGATAGATGGCGATGGGCCAATCCCACACCAGTGATTCAAAATGAAAAGCAGAAGCGGGCGTCATTGGCTCACCTCCCCATGTTTAAAGGGAACGCGGTAGACTTTCGGTTTGGTACCCAGCGCCAGCTTGTAACGGTAGGTCGTTTTCTGGTGCAACAAACGCGAGATCTCGCTATTGGGATCATCCAGATTGCCAAACGTCAGCGCTTTCGTCGGGCATGACTCAACACAGGCGGGCTGCTTGCCCGCTTTCAGGTTGGTTTTCCGACAGAAATCGCATTTATCCGCAGTCTTGTTGACCGGGTGGATAAAGCGCACACGGTACGGACAGGCGGCGATGCAATACTGGCAGCCGACGCACAGATCCGGGTTCACATCCACAATCCCGCTGGCGGCATCACGATATGACGCCCCCGTCGGGCAGACGTCAACACACGGCGCATGATCGCAGTGCTGGCACGAGTGGCGGAAGAAGCGGTACTTCACATCAGGAAACGTCTCCAGCGGCTCGCTACGAATGATCGTCAAACGCGATACGCCTTCCGGCACACTGTTCACTTCCCGACAGGCGTCCATACAGGCCGTGCAGCCGATGCATAATGACTCATCATGTACCATGCCGTAGCGTACGCCGTTGATGTTCAACGTCTTCGCCACGACGCGTCCCGCCGTCCCGCTCACTGCCACCAGCGCGCCGACGCCGGTGATAAACTGGCGACGAGAACAACTCATGGTTTCTCCTTAAGCAAGGGAACCGACGCCGGATTAAAGTGCGGGTTAGTACGTTGATCGCTGTGGCAATCCACGCAAATTTTAACGCGCCCTTTCTCGTTTAGCGTCTGCATCGTGTCTTGCTTCGGATGCAGTGAGTGACAACTGGCACACGCCACTTTCGTTACGTGGACATCGTGCGGCCAGAACGCTTTTTGCAACTGCTCAGGCAGGTGACAGGACATGCAGACGCTGTTCTGCTGCTCCACGTTGTACATCGGCTCGTTAAAGCGCATCACATCCTTCACCCCTTCACGGTGATTCGGCGACGGCTGGCCGTGACAGTTGGTGCAGGTGACCGGCAGTTTGTTATTCGGGTTGATGACTTGTGCATGTTTACCATGCATGCCTTCGGTATCCGGCTTGTGACAATCCAGACAAGCGGCATCCGGGTTACGCTGTTGGGTGACCGTCCAGCGTTGATCCGAAGCCTGCTGCGTTGGCGTGGCGGTTATCCCGCACAGGCTCCAGAACAGGCCTGACGCCAGCACCCCAGCAGTTAATAACGAACGTAGTACGCTCATATTCACTCCGTTGAGTTATCCGCCCCTTGCGGGGCGGAAGGGGGTTATTGGCTTAACAGACCGTTTTTACGCGCCTGGTCTTCCCATTGTGGAATCACCGTTTTGATGAAGTCCTGCTTCTCAGCATTGATTTGCTGCATGTTCAGGCCAATCGCCTGCTGAGCTTTCTCTTTGGTGGAGATATCCGGCAACGGAATTTCATGCGTGATGCCTTTGGTTGCCAGCAGACGTGCCAGTTTGGTACGGGCATCCGCGGCTTTGTCCATCGCGCTACCCAACATGCGCAGACCTTCTTCCGGTGCGTGCATGTGGATACCGTGCGACGCAATTGACAGATCCCAGCGCCATTGCGCGTGGCGGATATCTTCCAGAATCGGCTTCATTTCCGCTTCCGTCGCGCCCGCATCCCATGCGGCTTTGGCTTCGAAGTGCGCATGCACCAGCTGATCTTCCACTTTGATTTTCAGGTCGTGGATCGCTTGTTTACGCTCAGCAACCACTTTTTGCAGGGACGCTTTGTCCTGGGTGTGGCAGTTAGCGCAGGTCTGCGGGAAGTTATCGAACGGGTTGCCAATCTTATGGTCGGTGTAGAGTTTGCCTTCCGCGTTCTGCACTTTCGGCATATGACAGTCGATACAGGTCACGTTGTTCTTACCGTGAATACCTGCGCTCCAGGTTTCATATTCCGGGTGCTGTGCTTTAAGCATCGGCGTTTTAGACAGTGAGTTTGTCCAGTCAGAGAACGCGATAGCGTCGTAGTATTTCTCCATGTTCTCGACTTTCATGCCTTCATCCCACGGGAACTTAACGGCTTTATTTTTGCCGTCGAAGTAGTACTCCACGTGGCACTGGCCGCAGACCATGGATTGCTGGTCAAAACGACCGGCTTTCTCAAACGGTTTGCCGATGGTTTCCATCGCACGCTCTGCATACGGGCGCGACAGCGTCAGTTCTGGCTTCCCTTTGGCGAAATCTGGCGAGGCGGTGTTGTGGCAATCTGCACAGCCCAGGTTGTTGACAATTTCCGGGCCGCCGCGCGCCCATTTACCATGAAAGTAGCCATCTTCGCCGTCTTTCTGGATCAGACGCGCCACATCCGGGCTTTTACAGCTCCAGCAGGCCATTGGCAGCGGACCATCTTCAGCCGTTTTTGGCGCACCGGTACGCAATGTTTCACGCACATCGGTAACGGCATAGGCGTGTCCGCGCGGTTTGTTGTAATCGCGGGAGAAAGGGTATCCCGCCCACAGGATCACCAGGCGTGGATCTTCCGCCAGGGCATCTTCACGCGCTGACTGTTCAGAGGTCGCTTTCCAGGAGAGGTATTGATCGGGATGCTGAGGGGCGAAGGTTTCATTCTTCGCTTCAACGGTAACATTCTTTGCGGGTACGGGGGTTTGCTCAGCGTGAACGGCAGAAATAAAAAGTAAAGGTAATAACAGGCTGAAGAAACGGCGTACGCGTGATTTTATCCTTGCCATAGGGGTCTCATCCAGATGACGCCATTATTTGCAATGGCGATTCTTTTATTGTTTTCCATAACAGCAACCACACGAATACTGTCATGACATTGCTCTACCCTATTTGTAACAAGAAACCACACGGAAAATGTTGTTTTTAATCAATTGTAAGTGCATGTAAAATACCACTTTAGAGTTATTACACCCCTCTACCCCCTCCCTCTTTTGTCTATTTTCGATACAGATCGCATTTTCAACAATTTGCAGATAACTGCATGTTATCGCGAGAGTTAATCAATTTTTGCTAGTTCCCTTCAAAAATCAGTTTGCCGCTAATTTGCACAATCTCGTTTTTGCGTGATCTGCCGCGCAAATACTAAACAAAACTTCCAAAGCCCCTACATTTAACGTTTATGAGACATATTATTAACATCCTACAAGGAGAACAAAAGCCATGAGCCAAATACATAAACACGCTATTCCCGCAAATATTGCGGATCGTTGCCTGATAAATCCGGAGCAGTACGAAGCGAAATACCAGCAATCCATTACCGATCCCGACACATTTTGGGGCGAGCAGGGAAAAATTCTTGATTGGATCAAACCGTACAGCCAGGTGAAGAACACCTCATTCGCACCGGGCAATGTCTCCATCAAATGGTATGAAGACGGTACGCTGAATCTGGCGGCAAACTGCCTTGACCGCCATTTGCAGGAAAATGGCGATCGTACCGCCATCATTTGGGAAGGCGATGATGCCACCCAAAGCAAACATATTACTTATCGCGAACTGCATCGCGATGTTTGTCGTTTCTCCAATACGTTGCTGGATTTAGGCATTAAAAAAGGCGACGTCGTTGCTATCTATATGCCAATGGTCCCGGAAGCCGCTGTGGCAATGCTGGCCTGCGCCCGCATTGGCGCTGTGCATTCGGTTATCTTCGGTGGTTTCTCGCCGGAAGCCGTCGCCGGACGCATTATTGACTCCAACTCACGTCTGGTCATTACTGCAGATGAAGGGGTACGCGCCGGGCGCAGCATTCCGCTGAAAAAGAACGTCGATGATGCGCTGAAAAACCCGAACGTGAAAACCGTTGAACATGTGGTCGTGCTCAAACGTACCGGCGGGAAAACCGACTGGCAGGAAGGCCGCGACCTGTGGTGGTCCGATCTTATTGAGAAAGCGAGCCCTGACCATCAACCGGCAGAAATGAACGCGGAAGATCCGCTGTTTATCCTGTATACCTCTGGCTCCACCGGCAAGCCGAAAGGCGTACTGCACACCACCGGCGGATACCTGGTCTACGCGGCGACCACCTTTAAGTATGTCTTTGATTATCATCAGGGTGATATTTACTGGTGCACGGCTGACGTAGGTTGGGTCACCGGACACAGCTATCTGCTGTATGGCCCGCTGGCCTGCGGCGCCACCACGCTGATGTTTGAAGGCGTACCAAACTGGCCGACGCCAGCACGTATGTCGCAGGTGGTGGATAAGCATCAGGTCAACATTCTCTATACCGCACCGACCGCGATCCGCGCCCTGATGGCGGAAGGCGATAAGGCGATTGAAGGCACTGACCGCTCATCGCTGCGGATTCTGGGTTCCGTCGGCGAACCGATCAACCCGGAAGCCTGGGAGTGGTACTGGAAGAAAATTGGCAACGAAAAATGCCCGGTCGTCGATACCTGGTGGCAGACTGAGACCGGTGGTTTCATGATCACCCCACTGCCGGGCGCGACCGAACTGAAAGCGGGTTCCGCAACACGTCCGTTCTTTGGCGTACAACCGGCAATCGTCGATAACGAAGGTCATCCGCTGGAAGGCGCGACCG
The DNA here is from genome assembly GCF_945906775.1 of Citrobacter sp. Marseille-Q6884. Classification (NCBI taxonomy): domain Bacteria; kingdom Pseudomonadati; phylum Pseudomonadota; class Gammaproteobacteria; order Enterobacterales; family Enterobacteriaceae; genus Citrobacter; species Citrobacter sp. Marseille-Q6884. Next base: position 1,473,295 of record NZ_CAMDRE010000001.1, on the reverse strand, counting down.
AAGGTAACCTGGTGATTACCGACTCCTGGCCGGGTCAGGCGAGAACGCTGTTTGGCGATCACGAACGCTTTGAGCAGACCTACTTCTCAACCTTCAAAAATATGTACTTCAGTGGCGACGGCGCACGCCGCGACGAAGACGGTTACTACTGGATCACCGGGCGTGTGGACGATGTGCTGAACGTGTCTGGTCACCGTCTGGGAACCGCGGAAATCGAGTCGGCGCTGGTGTCGCATCCGAAAATCGCCGAAGCGGCCGTGGTGGGGATTCCACATAATATTAAAGGCCAGGCGATCTACGCCTACGTCACGCTCAACCATGGCGAAGAGCCGTCACCTGAGCTGTACGCTGAAGTTCGCAACTGGGTACGTAAAGAAATTGGTCCGTTGGCAACGCCCGATGTGCTGCACTGGACTGACTCACTGCCGAAAACCCGCTCCGGCAAGATCATGCGTCGCATTCTGCGCAAAATCGCGGCGGGCGATACCAGCAATCTGGGCGATACCTCGACCCTCGCCGATCCGGGCGTGGTAGAGAAACTGCTCGAAGAGAAGCAGGCCATCGCGATGCCTTCATAACAAAGTCCTGAAAATGCCGGATGGTGACGCGAAAGCGTCTTATCCGGCCTACAAATCTGACCCTACCCTCTCTTCATCCGGGAGGGAAATATAAAAACCCTCCCCCAAAGGATTTCGCGTTGCAGGAAGGCGGCAAGCGAGCACATCCCCAGGAGCATAGTTCACTATGTGACTGGGGTGGGCGAGTGCGGCCAACGCACCTGTAGCGCGAAAGACGCAGGGGGACCTCTGGAGAGCTCTGTGATGAATGACACTATTTATCAGCGGATAGAAGACAGTGCGCGTTTCAGGGAGTTAGTTGAAAAACGGCAACGGTTTGCCACCATTCTGTCCATCATCATGCTGGCAGTTTATATCAGTTTTATTTTATTGATTGCCTTTGCGCCGGGCTGGCTGGGTACACCGCTGCATGCGGGCACCAGCGTTACCCGAGGTATACCGATTGGGGTCGGCGTGATCCTTATCTCCTTCATCCTGACCGGAATCTATATCTGGCGGGCAAACGGTGAATTCGACCGTCTTAATAACGCGGTTCTGCACGAGGTTAAAGCATCATGAAGAGAGTCCTGACGGCGCTTGCCGCCACGCTGCCCTTCGCTGCAAACGCGGCGGATGCTATTAGCGGTGCAGTCCAACGCCAGCCAACGAACTGGCAGGCGATTATCATGTTCCTGATTTTCGTCATTTTCACTCTTGGCATTACCTACTGGGCGTCTAAGCGCGTACGTTCGCGTAATGACTATTACACGGCGGGTGGCAATATCACCGGCTTCCAGAACGGGTTAGCGATCGCGGGCGACTATATGTCGGCAGCCTCGTTCCTCGGGATTTCCGCGCTGGTCTTTACTTCTGGCTATGACGGGCTGATTTACTCGCTCGGCTTCCTGGTAGGCTGGCCGATCATTCTGTTCCTGATTGCCGAACGTCTGCGTAACCTCGGTCGCTATACCTTTGCTGACGTCGCCTCTTATCGCCTGAAGCAAGGGCCGATCCGTATTCTGTCAGCCTGCGGTTCGCTGGTGGTGGTGGCGCTGTATCTGATCGCTCAGATGGTGGGTGCCGGTAAACTGATTGAACTGCTGTTTGGTCTGAACTATCACATCGCCGTGGTGCTGGTCGGCGTACTGATGATGATGTATGTGTTGTTTGGCGGCATGCTGGCAACCACCTGGGTACAGATCATCAAAGCCGTACTGCTGCTGTTCGGCGCCAGCTTTATGGCGTTCATGGTGATGAAACACGTCGGCTTTAGCTTCAACAATTTGTTCACCGAAGCGATGGCGGTACACCCGAAAGGGTCAGCCATTATGAGTCCTGGCGGGTTGGTGAAAGATCCGATCTCCGCGCTGTCGCTAGGTCTCGGGTTGATGTTCGGTACGGCAGGTTTACCGCATATTCTGATGCGTTTCTTCACGGTCAGCGATGCCCGCGAAGCGCGTAAGAGCGTGTTCTATGCCACCGGTTTTATGGGTTACTTCTACATTCTGACCTTTATCATCGGCTTTGGCGCGATCATGCTGGTGGGTGCGAATCCGGCGTACAAAGATGCGGCTGGCGCGCTGATTGGCGGTAATAACATGGCGGCGGTGCATCTGGCAAACGCGGTCGGCGGTAACCTGTTCCTCGGCTTCATCTCCGCGGTCGCCTTTGCCACCATTCTGGCGGTGGTCGCGGGTCTGACGCTGGCAGGCGCATCGGCGGTGTCTCACGACCTGTACGCTAACGTGTTCCGTAAAGGCGCAACAGAGCGTGAAGAGCTGAAAGTCTCGAAAATCACCGTACTGGTACTGGGTGTGATCGCCATCCTGCTGGGTGTGCTGTTTGAAAACCAGAACATCGCCTTCATGGTCGGTCTGGCATTTGCCATCGCAGCCAGCTGCAACTTCCCTATCATTCTGCTCTCCATGTACTGGTCAAGACTGACCACGCGTGGCGCGATGATGGGCGGTTGGTTAGGTCTGCTGACCGCGGTCGTGCTGATGGTGCTTGGCCCGACAATTTGGGTACAAATCCTCGGCCACGAAAAAGCCATTTTCCCGTATGAATACCCGGCGCTGTTCTCTATCAGCGTGGCGTTCCTGGGGATCTGGTTCTTCTCTGCCACCGATAACTCCGAAGAAGGTAACCGTGAACGTGAGCAGTTCCGTGCTCAGTTCATCCGTTCCCAGACCGGTTACGGCGTCGAGCAAGGTCGCGCGCACTAAACACGTCTCACCTCCTCCGGCCTGGGGTCGGGGGAGGTCATCGTTCCTCAGAACATCAGCATCGCTACGAGCGGCGCCACCAGCACCATCACCACACCCGAAAGCATCATCACCAGACTGGCAACCACACCTTCCTGCGGCCCAAGCTCATAAGAACGCGCCGTACCTGCACCGTGGGACGCAGCGCCAAATCCCGCGCCTTTCGCCATGCCTTCGCGAATGGAGAGCCGCAAAAACAGCACATCGCCCACCGCCATACCGAATACACCGGTCACCACGACGAAGAGCGCCACCAGATCCGGCTGCCCGCCCAGCGGCTCTGCCGCCGCCAGCGCAAATGGCGTGGTGACGGAGCGTACGGCCAGACTACGTTGGATCTCATCGGGCAACATAAACAAACGCGCCAGCCATATAGAGCTGGTCACCGCCACCAGCGTTGCCGTTACGACTCCCGCCGTGAGCGACATCCAGTGACGCTTAATGACAGCGAGGTTATCGTATACCGGCACCGCAAACGCGATGGTCGCCGGACCTAACAACCACAGCAGCCAGTGCGATTCTCCAATATAGTTTTGCCAGGAGATATGACCAAAAACCAGCATCAACACCAGCAGCGCCGGCGTTAGTACCAATGGCATCAGCGGTAATTTACGAAAACGACGGTACAGACGCTTGTTGGCAAAATAGATAACCAGGGTGATCACCAGACACAGCACGCTTAACTGGAAATTACTCACGGTTTAACCTGCTCATTTCATAGCGATACACTTTGTCCACGACCCAAGCCGTTGCACCGAGTACCATCAGCGTACTGATCGCAATAACGGCAAAAATACGCCAGCCATCAACCAGCAGCAGTTGCGTATAGTTCACGACGGCCACCACCGCAGGAACAAAAAACAGCAGCATTTCAGCCAGTAACCAGCGAGCGCCTGCGCGGATCCAGTTAAGCGGGATTACCCGACAGACGATCAGCGCCAACATCAAAATCATTCCGACCAGATTGGCGGGAAGCGGCAGGTGGAGCCAGGAAACAAGGTATTGAGCAAAAACGAATAAACCTGCATACAACAGTACCTGAACAGGTATCTGCAGTCGGTGAATAACAGCAGGCGTCACGCGGCTTATCGCCACAGCCATGAGGATATGTCCTTAAAAAAGAGAGAGCGCAAGTATAGAGAGACTCCATCCAGGACTGAAATGAATTAAACTCATTGCAGGCATAGTCTTAAGGAATAATCATGGATATCAGAACGCTACGATATTTTGTTGAGGTGGTACGGCAGCAGAGTTTTACCCGCGCAGCGGAGAAGCTTTTTGTCACCCAACCGACCATCAGCAAAATGTTAAAGAACCTTGAAGACGAGCTTAACTGTACGCTGTTGATCCGCGACGGGCGTCGCTTGTTGCTGACCGATACCGGACAGGTCGTTTTTGAACGCGGTCTGGCCATTCTGGCCGAATTTCGGCAGCTTGAAGCCGAACTTAGCGACATTAACCATCTCAATAAAGGCATTCTGCGGCTCGGCATCCCCCCGATGGTCGGGATGTTGATGGCAGGGCCAATCAGTCTGTTTCGCCAGCGCTATCCCGGCGTGGAGCTGAAAGTGTCTGAATTTGGCGGGTTAACCGTCCAGCAGGCAGTGATAAATGGCGAACTGGACGTGGCGATGACGGCGCTGCCAGTGGAGGAAGAGAGTGGACTGGCGACATTGCCGCTTTTCAGCCACCCGCTGTGTGTGCTGGTCCCCCGCTCCGGTCAATGGACAACGTGCGAGACCATCTCACCTGAAGCATTAGCGGAGCATCCGTTACTGATCTACAACGAAGATTTTGCGCTGAGTCGTCAGCTACTGGAGCTGTTTAATCAGCACAACGTCAAGCCACGCATCGCTGTACGCAGCGGGCAATGGGATTTTCTGGCGGCGATGGTGCAAGCCGGTGTCGGAATTGCCATTCTGCCAGAGCCCATTTGCCAGCGGCTGGATAAGCAGACGCTACGCTGGATACCACTGGAGAGTGATTTGCGTTGGCAGTTGGGCATGATCTGGCGCGAGGGCGTTTATCTGTCGCACAGCGCCCAGGCGTGGCTGAAATGTTGTGAAGGGTTTTGGTTAACGCAAGAGTCGTAGTGTGCCGGATGGCGGTATCACCGCCTGATCCGGCTTACGGTTGTTAATGGGGTCGTTACTGATTTTCAATCAGCAGCGCTTCCAGCAAATCCAGATCGTGCAGCAGCTTTTGCAACGTTTCATTGCTGATTTCACGCGTGGCGCGCAAATGGTAAAGCTCCGCGCGTTCCGAGCGCAGTGCCGCCAGACGGAAGCGCCGCTCCAGGTTCTCTTCCAGCATCGAGCTTTCTTCATCGTTTCGCCCATCGGCACGACGACGCAGATTACCAATCACGCGGGAACTGACTTCGGTCAGCAGCTGATTATCAATATTCTCTTCGGTATCCGCTGCCAGGCGCTCTTCCATTTTTTGGATGGCGACAATGGCCACTTCCGCCGTGGCCGCGCGGGCGATACGCTCCTCTTTTTGCTGCTGTGAGTGATCCGCCACTTCCAGATGTTGCAGCAGAATGGGCAGCATCACAACGCCCACAAACAGCGAGAACAGGATCACGCCTGCGGCGAGGAAAATCAGCTCATAACGCGCCGGGAAGCCGCTACCGTCCGGCAACAACAGAGGAATGGAGAGCACACCTGCCAGCGTAATGGCCCCACGCACCCCAGCAAAGGAGGCGATCAGGATTTCACGCGTCGTCCAGGAACCAAACTCCATTGGTTTTTTCTTCAGGAAGCGCAGGCTGAATTTTTTCATGGTCCACAGCCAGCCAAAACGTACCAACATCAGCGCCGCGTAAATCAGCACGATATCGGTAAACAGCATCCAGATTTCAACATTCGGGTCGGCTTCTGCGGCCACCAGTGAAGACTCCAGAATCCCCGGCAGCTGCAGCCCTAACAGCAGGAAAACCATGCCGTTAAAGACAAACTCCAGCATTGCCCAGGTGCTGTTGGCACGCAAACGCATCGCCAGCGGTGCGCGACGCATTACGCCGGAGCGGGTAATCGTCATCCCGGCCGCCACTGCCGCCAGAATCCCGGAGACACCGATATGTTCTGCAATCAAATAAGACGCAAACGGCAGCAGGAACAGCAGGACGATTTGCGTTGCCGGCTCATCACCGCCCCAGCGGCTGAGAAAGCGCAGGGAGCGTCCGTATAACCAGCTGACGACAAAACCGGCCAGGATGCCGCCAAACGCCACCTTAAAGAATTCAATTGTCGCACCGCCGACGGTAAACACCATCGTGCCCATCGCTACGGCGACAGCAAATTTCAGCGACACCAGGCCGGACGCGTCATTCATTAACGCTTCGCCCTGCAGAATGCCCATAATTTTCTTCGGTATGCGTCCTTCGCCGACAATACCGGAAAGCGCAACGGCGTCGGTTGGCGACAAAACAGCGGCCAGCGCCAAAGCCGGGATCAGCGGGATACCGGGCACCAGCCAGTAAATCATAAAGCCAATCCCAACCACCGTGACCAGCACGAGCGCCAGCGCAAGGCCGAAGATCTCTCGCCCATGTTCGAGAAATTCACGGGTTGGCGTCTTCCAGCCGTCGGCAAACAGCAGCGGCGGGATGAACAGAACCAGAAACAGTTCAGGATCGAATTCCACATGCAAACCAAATGTCGGCCACGCCAGCAAGGCGCCGATGGCGATCTGCATGAGGGGTAGAGGGAGTTGGAAGGGTAATACGCGAGTAAAGACCCCCGACAGCGAGACCACAAAGGTCATGATAAGTATGGTGAAGAAGATTTCCATGCGTTCCCTGTTTGCGATGTTTCTTATGATACGTGCTGAGAAGCGTCGTGCTTCAATTCTATCTTCTTCAGAGTAACGCAAAAGACAACGTGATGTGTTCTGAAAATAAAAACGGGCGGCAAAAGCCACCCGTTTTCAGGACAATCATTGTCACACGATCAGATAGCCCAGCCGCCTGCATAGAAGGCCACCAATGCCACGGCAATCACCACGGTACCGATGTTGAGTTTGCGCCACTCACCCGAAACAATGCGACCAATCACCAGCGTGGCAAAGCCGATCATAATGCCGGTAACAATGTTACAGGTCAGCACGATGAACACTGCTGTCACCAGACCCGCCATCGCATCCACGAAGTCAGCGAAATCGATTTTCGCCACGTTGCTCAGCATCAGCAGGCCAACATACATCAGCGCCGGAGCCGTTGCGTAAGCCGGAACGAGATAGGAGAGCGGAGAGAGGAACAGGATCAGCAGGAACAGCACACCTACCGTGATCGCCGTCAGACCGGTTTTACCGCCAGCCGCCGTACCCGCTGCAGATTCAATGTAAACCGCGGCCGGTGCCGCACCCACTAAACCAGAGAACACGCTGCTCAGGGAGTCGGTGGTTAACGCTTTACCGCCATCAATAATCTGACCGTCTTTGTCCAGCAGGTTCGCCTGCCCGGCAACAGCACGGATAGTCCCCGTCGCATCGAAGACTGCAGTCATGACCAGCGCCAGTACGCTCGGCAGGACGATTGGGTTCAGCGCCCCCATAATATCCAGGCTGCCAATCAGCGAATTCCCTTCGGCATCGCTCAGAGAAGGCATGGCAAAAATACCGGAAAAATGTACGGCCGGGTCGAAAATCAGACCGACGACGGAAATACCGATAATGGTCAGCAGGATGCCGCCAGGCACTTTCAGTTTTTCGAGACCAATAATCACCGCCAGACCAATCAGCGACATGATAACCGGGAAGGTATCGAAGTCACCCAGGGCAACCGGCAGGCCATCCAACGGGTTCTTAATGACCAGGCCAACACCGTTTGCCGCAATCAGCAGCAGGAACAGACCAATACCGATCCCCGTGCCGTGGGCTACGCCCTGCGGCAGGTTACGCAGGATCCAGCTACGAATACCGGTCGCGGAAATGATGGTAAACAGAACACCCATCAGGAACACCGCGCCCAGTGCAACAGGTACGCTGATATGCTGCCCCAGCACCAGACTAAAGGCGGTAAACGCCGTCAACGAAATAGCACAACCAATGGCCAGCGGCAGGTTTGCCCACAGGCCCATCACAATAGAACCTACCCCGGCCACCAGGCAGGTCGCCACAAAGACAGCAGCAGGCGGGAACCCGGCTTTACCCAGCATTCCTGGAACCACGATCACGGAATAGACCATCGCCAGGAAGGTCGTTAATCCGGCAACGACTTCCTGACGGACGGTACTGCCACGGTGCGAAATTTTAAACCAGGCGTCGAGTGAACCGCCGGTACGCGCTGAAGGCGTAGACATAGAAAACATCCCCTGAGAGTTTATTTTTCGTCATTATGCGTGATGGACAATCCACTGCCTGCTAAACGTTTTCTCCATGTGCCTGGTTTGCGTCAATAGGGGTGTCGCAAAAAAGCAAACGTTTAGCTCCGCGCATAAAAAACGGGTGGTAAAAAAAAGCAAACGATTATCCAGCGATCATACGACGGTTTTCAACTGAACTTTGCCGGTTTTTACTCATTTCTTCTTATAACGCACAATAAATAGGCAGCCGATGCGCAAACGTTATCGTCAATGCGCAATCTGATAACAAATTCCGCTGAGTTGTCGCAACAATCGGAATGTTTTTCACCGTCACTTACGCAAAAAAAATGGGTGAAGTCATAGGAAATTTTTCGGCTAAAAAACAGACGATTTTCTGGCAAATGGACGGCGGTGGCTTACACTTACTTTATCGACACAAACCGGAACCTCCACTACGTGCTCGACTGAGGGGTGTTGATGTCGGGGGAAACCCTCCCGTGAACCAGCGGGATAGAGTGAAAGACGAAGACCGGAACCAAACTAAAGCGCCCTCTGTGGCGCTTTAGTTTTATGCCCGCCTTCCCGCAACGCGAATTATTTAGGGTGTATACCCGTCACATATTTCAAACCCATCAGTCATCTTCCAGCAAGCGCGCGCCCGTCCCCTGCTCGCCAAGCTGATCGCCCGGGTTACGCAACGGGCAATCACTGCGCGACAAGCACCCGCAGCCGATGCATCCATCCAGTTCATCACGTAGCGCCACCAGGGTATGAATCCGTCGGTCCAGCTCTTCTCGCCACTGGGAAGAGAGCTGTTTCCACTCTTTCGCACTGAGCGAGTGCCCCTCCGGCAATACGCCTAACGCGTCACCAATGGTCGCCAGCGGAATACCTATACGTTGGGCAATTTTGATAATGGCCACGTAGCGCAACACATCACGTTTGTATCGCCGCTGATTGCCGCTGTTGCGCATGCTGCTGATTAACCCTTTGCTTTCATAGAAATGCAGCGTCGATACCGCCACGCCGCTACGCCGGGCAACTTCACCGGGCGTAAGCAGGGCTTTAATCCGGGGTAATTTCTTTTCCATAAATCGCTTTACCTCAAGTTAACTTGAGGAATTATACTCGCCCACAGACAAAACGACGAATCGAATACTGAGAAAGAGGCAGACCTATGTCCCATCAGCAGATAATTCAGACCCTTATTGAATGGATTGATGAGCATATCGATCAACCGCTGAACATTGAGGCGGTCGCGAAAAAATCAGGTTACTCGAAGTGGTATTTACAGAGGATGTTCCGCACGGTGACGCGCCAGACATTGGGCGACTATATCCGTCAACGCCGTCTTCTGTTAGCCGCCGTTGAACTCAGGACGACCGAACGTCCGATTTTTGATATCGCAATGGATCTCGGTTATGTGTCGCAACAGACATTCTCTCGCGTGTTCCGCCGCGAGTTTGATCGTACTCCCAGCGACTACCGTCATCGCCTGTAAGTTATTGCCCGCCTTGCGTCAATATGGCGGGCGAGCGCTGGATCCAATGCATAAACTCCTGCGGCGGTAGCGCTTTCGCAAAGTACCATCCCTGACAGTACTGTACGCCGCGCTCAAGCAGCCAGTCTATTTGCTCCGACGTTTCCACCCCTTCCGCAATCGTCTTCAGATGCAAGCCTTGCGCCATTTCAATGATATGTTCAGCAATCAGTTGACTGGTGCTATTGGTCGCCAGCGTGTTGATAAACGATTTATCGATTTTCAGGATATCGACATTCAATGCCGAGAGATTATGGAGATTGGAATATCCCGTCCCAAAATCATCAAACGCAACTTCGTAACCCGCCTGACGAAACGCCTGGATGATTGGCGTCATTTTCTGCACATCAATAAATCCACGCTCCGTCACTTCCACTTTAATTTGCTGGGCAAGCACCGAATATTCTCGGGATTTTTCTGCTATTAAGGCGATCAACCGGGAGGAATGGAAATCAGACGCGGAGAGATTAATTGAGATATAGAGCTGAGGGTGCGCCGAAAGAAAATAACCCAGATCATTGAACACTTCTTCGACAACGTAATCGGTAATCTTCTCGATCATCCCCTCTTTTTCAGCCAGTGGAATGAATTCCGTTGGACTCATCACCTCACCTTTGCAGCCAGGCCAGCGCAACAGAGCTTCGGCTCCGACACACTTGCCATTTTTGATATCAATGATCGGCTGATAATGCAGGCAAAGCTGACGTTTGGCGATCGCGCGTTTTAACAAACTACGCGGAGATGAGTATTCCTGGCGTGTGCGCCACCACATAAGCAGTATCAGGATGCTGCATATTATCCCGAAAGGAACGGTTAATGCCGCTTCGTGATAGAAAATCTGATTCACGCGATCGCCAGAGGTTGAAACAATAATCGCAATCGGGCGCTTTTCTGAATGAACGATAGTATAGAAGCGATCGCCCCTCTGAAACGTCGCGGTTTCAGTACGCACCAGCGGTAAGAATTGCGCAACGACAGTCTGATCGCTGGCAGAGAAGAAGGTATCCGTTACCGTGTCATAGACACCCCAGGCCAGGTTCGGGTCATCTGACATGACCTCACTGTAAGATAATGGGTTGATAACGACGACGTAGTTTCCTCTTTGCATATACGTCATTTTATAGCCAGGAAAAAACGGGGTATCGCGGTAGTAATAGATAGAGATGTTTGGTGAACGTTTATAGTCAGCGCGCGGCATAATATACGGAGCAGAGGGTGCCAGCGAGGCGGAGCACAAAAAACGATCAGCCTGTGCATAAATTAGCTCGCTGATATATAAGCGACCGCGAATAATATTCAGCATGCTTTTCTGGTGAGCAGGAGTACACATCTCCCCCTCATACAGTTGTGCCATATCACGCGCTAAATCAGCTTGCTGGATGACCAATTCTGTTTTATTTAACACCAGGTGAGCAAAAGAACGGAGTTGATTTCGGGTTTCGGACATCGCCCGGAAGTGAGCAAACCATAACGCCAGTACCACGGGGAGCAATACCACCATGAACGTTCCGAGGAGCCTTAGCATCTTACGTCGCGCACTGTGATTCATGTCAGCCCTATTTCCCTGTATCGTATATGCCAGTACCCATCAAGGCAGGATGCTATAACCACCATTTGATTAAGTTGCATGAATCTATCAACATTAGCAACAGACTTCTGTATGTAAAAGTCCGATATTGTGGATGATGATATTATTTTTCCATAAGGCAAACTTAAAGTTAAACTTTTTTGGAAACATCATTATCCAGAAGTCGTAATGCTTTATAAGCGTTATACTTGCTCTGTATAAAAAATACATTAAATTTTTTAACGATTAATTCCAGATAAAGATAACAGGCAACATAAATACACCTTCAGTGAAGAATTATTTATTATTCATTCACGTCCATATATCCATACATATTATATGGTTATTTGCCGCCAAAAATAGCGTTCAAGACTGGTGAACAAACGAGCACATGTGATATAGTTCACAAAAAATCATGTAAGAGAAACATTGTTTCATTCATGTAAATGCCCGTCGATAGCCAGAGAACCACACCTTCTGTGAACACCCCGCGCTGTCCTGGCATTAAGAGCTTCTGAGGACATTTTTCATGGCAACAATAACAACTGGCGTGGTTCTACTGCGGTGGCAGCTGCTCAGCGCGGTACTGATGTTTCTAGCCAGTACACTCAATATTCGTTTTCGTAAATCAGATTATATTGGCCTGGCGGTTATTAGCAGCGGGTTAGGGCTGGTTTTTGCCTGCTGGTTTGTGACCGGATTGCTCGGCATCAGCATGGTGGATATATCCACGATCTGGAATAACATCGGATCGGTCATGATGGACGTAATGAGTCATACCCCACCAGACTGGCCGATGGTGTTGACCTGATAAGAGTGTATTAGCCTGATAACAAGAAGGCAGATGGTTACCCTGATATCGGGGTAACCATATTCAACTGAACGTACAGAGGGATCAGAACGGAATATCGTCGTCGAAGTCCATCGGCGGTTCGTTAGACGGCGCTGCCGGAGAAGACTGTTGCGGACGAGACTGTGCGCCGCCGCTGAACTGATTGCCACCCTGCGGCTGTTGAGGCTGACCCCAACCACCCTGTTGACCACCACCCGCATTACCACCCGCCGGTGCGCCACCACCCTGACGACCACCCAGCATTTGCATGGTGCCGCCAACGTTGACAACCACTTCGGTGGTGTACTTTTCTACGCCAGACTGATCGGTCCATTTGCGGGTACGCAGCTGACCTTCAATGTAGACCTGGGAACCTTTACGCAGATATTCGCTGGCGACTTCAGCCAGTTTGCCAAACAGCACAACGCGGTGCCATTCAGTCTGCTCTTTCATTTCACCGGTCGCTTTATCACGCCAGGATTCGGAAGTAGCCAGCGTAATGTTGGCAACTGCGCCACCATTCGGCATATAGCGTACTTCCGGGTCCTGGCCCAGATTACCGACGAGAATCACCTTGTTTACGCCTCTGCTGGCCATGATCGTGTCTCCTGAAAAACGTTTCTTAATAAGTGTAAGCGCGGGATTGTAGCATTACCAATAGCGCTTTTACTACGTTGCGAGGTCGATTCCAGTAAACAACCTCAGTCAGACATTGTTGCACAGACACCTGCGTTTTGCATTCCAATACTGTATATCCATTCAGGTCAGGTTGTGTCATAATTAACCGTTCGTGATCGCCGGTAGCACCCTGCAGCCAGGCAAAAAAGCGTTTAATCCGGGAAAGATGAATGGATAAGATCGAAGTTCGGGGCGCCCGCACCCATAATCTCAAAAACATCAACCTCGTCATCCCGCGCGACAAGCTGATTGTCGTCACCGGGCTTTCGGGCTCAGGCAAATCCTCGCTCGCTTTCGACACCTTATATGCCGAAGGACAGCGTCGTTACGTTGAATCCCTTTCCGCGTACGCGCGTCAGTTTCTTTCGCTGATGGAAAAGCCGGATGTCGATCATATTGAGGGGCTGTCGCCAGCCATCTCAATTGAGCAAAAATCGACATCCCACAACCCGCGATCCACGGTGGGTACCATCACCGAAATTCACGACTATCTGCGTCTGCTGTTTGCCCGCGTCGGCGAGCCTCGCTGCCCGGACCATGACGTCCCGCTGGCGGCGCAGACCGTTAGCCAGATGGTGGATAACGTCCTGTCGCAGCCGGAAGGCAAGCGTCTGATGCTGCTGGCGCCGGTCATTAAAGAGCGTAAAGGCGAACACACCAAAACGCTGGAAAACCTGGCAGGCCAGGGCTATATCCGCGCCCGTATTGATGGTGAAGTGTGCGACCTTTCCGATCCGCCTAAGCTTGAGCTGCAAAAGAAACACACTATCGAAGTGGTCATCGACCGTTTCAAAGTCCGCGATGATCTCTCTCAGCGCCTGGCAGAATCGTTTGAAACTGCGCTGGAGCTTTCCGGCGGCACCGCAGTGGTTGCCGACATGGACGATCCCAAAGCAGAAGAGTTGCTCTTCTCCGCGAACTTCGCTTGCCCGATTTGCGGCTATAGCATGCGCGAGCTGGAACCACGCCTGTTCTCGTTCAACAACCCGGCGGGCGCGTGTCCGACCTGTGATGGCCTCGGCGTTCAGCAGTATTTCGATCCCGATCGCGTGATCCAGAACCCTGAATTGTCGCTGGCGGGTGGCGCGATTCGCGGCTGGGATCGTCGTAACTTCTACTACTTCCAGATGCTTAAATCGCTGGCAGAACACTATAAGTTTGATGTGGAAGCCCCGTGGGCCAGCCTGAGCCCTAACGTTCACAAAGTGGTACTGTACGGTTCCGGTAAAGAGAATATTGAATTCAAGTATATGAACGATCGCGGCGATACTTCGGTACGCCGTCACCCGTTTGAAGGCGTATTGCACAATATGGAACGTCGTTATAAAGAGACTGAATCCAGTGCGGTACGTGAAGAGTTAGCGAAATTCATCAGCAACCGACCATGCGCCAGCTGTGAAGGTACACGTCTGCGCCGTGAAGCACGCCACGTCTTTGTCGAAAACACGCCGCTACCGGCGATTTCCGACATGAGCATCGGCCATGCGATGGATTTCTTCAGCAACCTGAAACTTGCTGGCCAACGCGCAAAAATCGCGGAAAAAATCCTCAAAGAGATCGGTGATCGCCTTAAGTTCCTGGTTAACGTCGGCCTTAATTATCTGACGCTGTCCCGTTCAGCCGAAACGCTTTCCGGCGGCGAAGCGCAGCGTATCCGTCTGGCGAGCCAGATTGGCGCAGGTCTGGTGGGTGTCATGTACGTGCTGGATGAACCGTCCATCGGTCTGCATCAGCGCGATAACGAGCGCCTGTTGGGCACGCTTATCCATCTGCGTAACCTGGGTAATACCGTGATTGTGGTGGAGCATGATGAAGATGCGATTCGCGCCGCCGATCACGTGATTGATATTGGCCCTGGCGCGGGTGTTCACGGTGGGCAGGTCGTCGCAGAAGGGACGCTGGATGACATTATGGCGGTGCCGGAATCACTGACCGGCCAGTACATGAGCGGCAAGCGGAAGATTGACGTCCCGAAACAGCGCGTACCGGCTAACCCGGAAAAAGTGCTGAAACTGACTGGCGCACGCGGCAACAACCTGAAAGATGTCACCCTGACGCTGCCGGTTGGCCTGTTTACCTGTATTACCGGTGTATCCGGTTCGGGTAAATCCACGCTGATTAATGACACGCTGTTCCCGATTGCCCAGACCCAGCTCAACGGCGCGACGCTGGCTGAACCTGCGCCGTATCGCGATATCCAGGGGCTGGAGCACTTCGATAAAGTGATCGACATTGACCAAAGCCCGATTGGCCGTACGCCGCGTTCTAACCCGGCCACCTACACGGGTGTGTTTACCCCCGTTCGCGAACTGTTTGCCGGTGTGCCGGAATCCCGTGCGCGTGGCTATACACCGGGCCGTTTCAGTTTTAACGTGCGTGGCGGACGCTGTGAAGCCTGCCAGGGCGATGGTGTGATTAAAGTCGAAATGCACTTCCTGCCGGACATCTACGTGCCGTGCGATCAGTGCAAAGGCAAACGCTATAACCGCGAAACGCTGGAAATTAAGTACAAGGGCAAGACGATCCACGAAGTGCTGGATATGACGATTGAAGAGGCGCGTGAGTTCTTCGATGCCGTTCCGGCGCTGGCGCGTAAGCTGCAAACCCTGATGGATGTTGGTCTAACCTACATTCGTCTTGGTCAGTCAGCCACGACGCTTTCCGGTGGGGAAGCCCAGCGCGTGAAGCTGGCGCGAGAACTGTCAAAACGCGGAACCGGACAAACGCTGTACATTCTCGATGAGCCGACGACGGGCCTGCATTTTGCGGATATTCAGCAGTTGCTGGACGTGCTGCACCAGCTCAGGGATCAGGGCAACACTATCGTCGTCATTGAGCACAACCTGGACGTGATTAAGACTGCGGACTGGATTGTCGATCTTGGCCCGGAAGGCGGCAGCGGCGGTGGGGAAATTCTGGTCTCCGGTACGCCGGAAACCGTTGCCGAGTGTGAAGCGTCACACACAGCGCGTTTCCTCAAACCGATGCTGTAATCGTGCAAATGCCGCTTCCTGAGCCATCAGGGAGCGGCAAATAATTACGCCAGCAGCTTGCGCTTATCTTCAGGCAGCGTGTTGACGGCCTGTTGCCACGAGGCATCGACCAGATAATAGATTTGTGAATCAGGCAGCGAGCCATCCAGATACACTGTACTCCAGTGCGCTTTATTCAGGTGCCGACTTGGCCGTACATCGCTATGTTGCTGACGCAATAACTCGGCAAGTTCAGGGCTGGTTTTCAGAGAGACCGCCGGGCGACCTTCCACCTCTTTTACCATGGCAAAAAGCACATCTTTGACTTTAATTTGTGTCGCTTTCCAGTCACTGTGCACACTTTGCTCCGCACCGGTTTTCGCCATGCAGTATTGCAGCAACTCCGAATTCGTCATTTTTATTCCCCTTACCCGCATCTCGCCTGATGAGAACATCTTTTACTCAGTGTGCAGCATGTCAGCGAAAGGTAAAAGCCAGTAACGCAAATTTGTTTAAAAAAACAGCAATTCGCTCCCTTAGTACTCGGAGTTCACGATAACCTCTTCACCATACGCTCCAGCCTGCGGCAACGGTTTATAGGTGGAGTTAGAGGCACGTAAAATGCGAATACCACGAATCCCGATATCGCGGGCCGCGGTGATGTCATTGTCGGAGTCGCCGTAGAACATACGGATGTTTTTATCCTGCAACCACTGTGTTTTGGTGTTCTGTCCTGGCTTGTCACCGGCAAAAATAACCGGGTTCATGTTCGCGGGCGGGATGTGGAAGTTATCGGAGAGCGTTTTAGAAACGGTTTCGGTTTTTGTCTGGCTACGCCCCGTCACAAAGAAGATGCTGTCGCCGCGGCGTACGTGCATATCAATAAGCTGACGCGCCACTTCTTTTGGAATACTGAACTCATCCCAACCATTGTTCATTTTCTCCCAGAAGGCCGGATTCTTCAGGTAATCCTCGCTATCCGGGGAATACGTTTTTTTGCCACGCCAGAAGCCTGGGCTGGAGAACAAAACGGTGTCATCGATATCGAACCCCACCGCCATCGGCGGGCGCCCGGTCAGGCTGTTTTCAATCTGGGCAACAGAAACCCAATGAACCGGAACCTGCTCTGCCAGTTTCGCTACATTTGTGCCTGGATTGAGCTGAGAGGGAGAAGAAACAAGAGCCTGGGCGGAATGATTTAACGTGAACAATAAGCAAACGGCACTCAGTGCCAAAGTAACCTTGCGCATATTTTTCCCTAATTCGTCAGTTAGTTATCATTTTTTTATTAACAACTGGTCAAAAAGCTATCTGACCTTACCCCCTGAGGGGGGCGAAAGGAAGGGTTTTCTCTCGTTTTGTTACAGAAAAAGAGGACGATCACACTGGAAATGGGTCTGAAAATAGTCGGCCGGATAAGGTGTTTACACCGCCATCCGGCCTGTGAGGTAGGATAAAAGAACGCCTTACATGACAGCCGCAAACGCCTTCGCGACGCGCTGAACATTATCTTGATTCAGACCGGCGACGCACATGCGACCGCTGGCAATCAGGTAAACGCCAAATTCATCACGCAGACGATCAACCTGAGCAGAGCTCAGTCCGGTATAGCTGAACATACCGCGCTGCTGCAGCAGATAATCAAAGTTGCGCCCCGGGATCTCAGTATTGAGAACCTTAACCAGCTCCTCACGCATCGCCAGGATGCGGGTGCGCATCGCTTCCACCTCCGCCAGCCAGCGGGATTTGAGCGTATCATCACCCAACACTGCAGCAACCACCTGCGCACCAAAGTTCGGCGGACTGGAGTAGTTACGGCGAACGGTGGCTTTCAACTGTCCCAGCACACGGCCTGCTGCATCGGCGTCTTCACACACGACGGATAGCCCGCCCACGCGCTCACCGTACAGGGAGAAAATTTTAGAAAACGAGTTGCTGACCAGCGCAGGTAATCCGGCGCTGGCGATGGCGCGAATAGCATACGCATCGTCTTCCATCCCCGCGCCGAAGCCCTGATAGGCGATGTCGAGGAACGGGATGAGATCGCGTGCTTTCAGTATCTCAATCACAGCATCCCACTGAGTATGCGTTAAATCCGCCCCGGTCGGGTTATGACAGCACGGATGCAGTAACACGATACTGCGCGCCGGTAACGTATTCAGCGTTGCCAGCAAATCATCAAAACGGACGCCATTGGTGGTGTTGTCATACCAAGGGTAAGTACTCACTTCGAATCCGGCGCCTTCAAAAATCGCGATATGGTTTTCCCACGTCGGATCGCTGACCCAGACACCCGAGTCAGGAAAATAGCGTTTCAGGAAATCGGCGCCCACTTTTAGCGCACCGGAGCCCCCCAGCGTCTGAATCGTCGCAACGCGGTGCTGCTGGAGAACCGGATGATCAGCACCAAACAGCAGAGGTGCAATAGTATGGCGATAGCTGTTGAGGCCTTCCATCGGCAGATACAGTGAAGCCCCGTGCGGCTTCGCATTCAGTCGGGCTTCCGCTTCGGCAACGGCCTTAAGCTGAGGAATAATCCCGTCTTCGTTGTAATACAGACCGATACTGAGGTTCACTTTGTCGCTACGTGAATCTTCTTTGAAGCGCTCCATGAGCGATAAAATCGGGTCGCCTGCGTAGGCGCCAACTTTTTGAAACACGCGGTGGTTCTCCAGGTTTACAGACAGGGGATAAGACACAATAAACCGGAAGCGAGAGAAGATCGAGAGGATGTTGAGAGGAATATTGCCGGAAAGCGCTGGCGCTTATCCGGCACGATACAGACTTAATCGACGTACTTCATCGCCACCCTTGACGTCAGGCGCGTAATAAGTTCGTAAGCACTTACTTCTGTTATTTCCGCAATGCGTTCAACGGGCAGCCCCTCGCCCCACAGGATCACAGGATCCCCGGCTTTATCCTGCGCTTCAGGACCTAAATCAACGCAAATCATGTCCATCGCGACGCGGCCAACGATCGGGACTTCCCGGCCATTCACCAGCACTGGCGTACCGGAAGGCGCAGCACGCGGGTAACCGTCACCATAGCCCATCGCCACCACGCCGAGGCGCGTATCACGCTCGCTTAACCATGTACCACCGTAACCCACCGGTTCGCCCGCTTTATGCTCGCGCACCGCGATCAGGCTGGAGGTGAGTGACATCACCGGCTGGCAGCCAAAATCTGCTGCCGTAGAATGGTTTTCCAGCGGCGACACGCCATAAAGAATCAGACCAGGGCGCGCCCAGTCGAAGTGAGACTGCGGCCACAACAGGATACCGCCAGACGCAGCAATAGAACGCTGACCCGGCTTACCTTCACAAAAACGATTGAAGATATCGAGCTGCTTTTCTGTTGCTCCGCTCTCCGGTTCGTCTGCGCGGGCAAAATGGCTGACAATATTGACCGGCTGGCGCACATTTTCACACTGCGTTAAACGTTGATAAAACGCCTCAGCCTGCTCCGGGCGAACGCCCAGACGATGCATGCCGGTGTCGAGCTTCATCCATACGGTGACAGGTTCAGCCAAATCAGCGGATTCCAGAGCCGCAAGTTGCTCCTGATTATGTACAGCAGTATGCAGGCGCTGCGCGGAGATCGTCGGCAGATCGGCGGCATCAAAAAAGCCTTCAAGTAGCAGTATGGGTTGCGTGATCCCACCCGCTCGCAGTCGCAGGGCCTCTTCCAGACGCGCGACGCCAAAGGCGTCGGCATCGGGGAGCGTCCGCGCGGTCTCTAACAGACCGTGTCCGTAAGCGTTCGCTTTCACGACCGCAACCAGTTTGCTGGCGGGCGCCAGTTCACGCAGACGTTGCAGGTTGTGTCGCAGAGCGCGGCGGTTAATGACTACTGTTGCCGCTTGCATTTGTATTCCTTAATAAAAGAATCGCCTAAATCATTCGTGTTGCAGGACAAAAACGCTCTGACGTTTTTGAACAGCGCCTGCGCTGGCCCCGAAGGGGCGAGGACGCAGTCCGAGTTACGCGACAAGCCTGAGAATCCCCGGGAGCTTAGTAAACTAAGTGACCGGGGTTAACGGGCGTAGTCAACGCATCTGCAGCATGAAGGATGACGGAGATTTATTCGTCGTCGTATTGTGGGCCAGCATAGTTATCAAAGCGTGACCACTGGCCGTTAAATGTCAGGCGTACCGTACCGATGGGGCCGTTACGCTGCTTACCAATAATAATTTCTGCGATACCTTTGAGGTCGCTGTTCTCGTGATAAACCTCGTCACGATAGATAAACATGATCAAATCCGCATCCTGCTCGATGGAGCCAGATTCACGCAAATCGGAGTTAACCGGACGTTTATCAGCACGTTGTTCCAGTGAACGGTTAAGCTGTGACAGCGCCACAACAGGAACATGAAGCTCTTTCGCCAGTGCTTTCAGCGAGCGGGAGATTTCGGCGATCTCCAGCGTACGGTTGTCGGAAAGCGACGGTACGCGCATCAGTTGGAGGTAGTCAATCATGATAAGTCCGATACCGCCATGCTCGCGGGCGATACGTCGCGCGCGGGAGCGCACTTCCGTCGGCGTCAGGCCGGAGGAGTCATCAATATAAATGTTGCGCTTCTCAAGCAAAATACCCATGGTGCCGGAGATCCGCGCCCAATCTTCATCATCCAGTTGGCCGGTACGAATTTTGGTCTGATCAACACGCGAAAGCGAGGCCAGAGAACGCATCATAATCTGCTCTGAGGGCATCTCAAGAGAGAATATCAATACCGGTTTATCCTGCAACATCGCCGCATTTTCGACGAGGTTCATTGCAAATGTCGTTTTACCCATCGACGGACGCGCCGCGACGATAATCAGATCGGAAGGCTGCAAACCCGCCGTCTTCTTATTGAGATCGTCATAACCGGTATTAACTCCGGTGACGCCATCGTGCGGCTGCTGGAACAGTTGTTCGATACGCGCGACGGTGGCATCCAGCACGTCGGCGATGTTTTTCGGACCTTCGTCCTTATTGGCGCGACTTTCTGCGATTTTAAAGACGCGGGATTCTGCCAGATCGAGCAAATCCTCGCTGGAACGTCCCTGCGGATCAAAACCCGCATCGGCAATTTCATGGGCAACAGAAATCATATCGCGGACGACAGCACGTTCGCGCACGATATCAGCATAAGCGCTTATGTTCGCCGCACTTGGCGTATTTTTAGATAACTCCGCCAGGTAAGCAAAACCGCCGACGCTGTCCAGTTGCCCCTGAACCTCCAGCGACTCTGCGAGCGTAATCAGGTCGATGGGCTTTCCCATCTCCTGCAAACGGTGCATTTCGGTAAAAATGTGACGGTGCGGGCGGGTATAAAAATCTTCCGCCACAACGCGCTCAGCCACATCGTCCCAGCGTTCGTTATCCAGCATTAAACCGCCCAACACCGACTGTTCCGCTTCAATCGAGTGCGGCGGCACTTTCAGCCCGGCAACCTGCGGATCGCGGTCACGAGCATCAGTCTGTTGTTTGTTGAAGGGTTTATTTCCTGCCATAGTGAATGGAGTTACCGAGATAAAGAATGGGTCGAAAGATTACCATATAAGTAGACCCTTACGATACGTTCTGGAGGATGCATGGCAACACGAATTGAATTTCACAAGCACGGCGGCCCTGACGTACTAAAGACGGTTGAATTTACGCCGATTGACCCGGCAGAGCATGAAATCCAGGTCGAGAACAAAGCGATCGGCATCAATTATATCGACACCTACATCCGTAGCGGGCTGTATCCGCCGCCTGCTTTACCCAGTGGTCTGGGCACCGAAGCGGCTGGCGTCGTCAGCAAAGTCGGCAGCGGCGTCACGCACATTAACGTCGGCGATCGCGTGGTCTATGCACAGTCTGCTCTCGGCGCTTACAGTTCAGTGCATAACGTTCCTGCCGAAAAAGCGGCCATCCTGCCCAATGCCATTTCGTTCGAACAAGCCGCCGCCTCCTTCCTGAAAGGGTTAACCGTATTTTATCTGTTACGCAAAACCTATGAGATCCAACCGGGTGAACCGTTCTTGTTCCACGCGGCGGCGGGCGGTGTCGGTTTGATTGCCTGCCAGTGGGCAAAAGCGCTGGGGGCAAAGTTGATTGGTACCGTCGGCAATGCACAAAAGGCGCAAATTGCTTTACAGGCCGGGGCCTGGCAAGTGATTAACTACCGGGAAGAGAACATTGTTGAGCGAGTGAAAGAGATTACCGGCGGTAAAAAAGTGCGGGTGGTTTATGACTCCGTGGGCAAAGACACCTGGGAGGCCTCGCTGGATTGTCTGCAACGCCGGGGGCTGATGGTCAGTTTCGGCAACGCTTCCGGGCCCGTGGCCGGCGTAAACTTAGGTATTCTGAACCAGAAAGGTTCGCTGTATGTGACGCGTCCTTCTCTTCAGGGTTACATCACCAATCGCAACGAATTGGCAGAAGCCAGTAACGAGCTGTTCTCACTGATTGCCAGCGGCGTGATTAAAGTCGATGTGGCGCAAGGACAGACGTTTGCGCTGAAAGACGCGCAGCGGGCGCATGAAGTACTGGAGAGTCGTGCAACGCAGGGGTCGAGTTTGCTGATCCCGTGATTCACAGCGCCGACGTCCCCAAACGCATTCAAGCAGCCAGTGCACCTGCGGTGTGAATGATGGCGGGGGAGAAAGAATTAGGGCTTCCCGCAGGAAGCCCTTTCTTTTTTTAGTTCGGCTGTATGTAGGGTACAGCTCGATGAATTCGTTAACGGCGCAATAGTGACAGATTTGATAATCAATTCCTATTTGGTTCTAAAGGCAAAGTTGCATGTTGTGACGAACCGCTCAATACCTTAGTAAAACCGGCGGTTATTGCGCTGATACTGTGGGACTTTTGGCGATTTTATCGCCTTGATTACCCACACCACCGCCACGGCCAGGAGCAGCCAGGGTAATAACTTAATCATTAACGCAAACAGTCCGCCTAAAAACATCACTGCGGTGGCCACCATTAATGCGGCCAGTACCCCCAACAGTGATACGCCGGTGACCATCAGCATGATAAAAAAACCAATGACAAAAAGTAGTTCCAGCATGATGCTCTCCCATAATGAATGCTGCTCACATCATTACAAAAACCATGCCAAAATTAATTCATTGATTTATAAACAAAACGCTCCGCGACAGTGCGCAGAGCGTGGTGAAATTGACTAACTTTTAGTGAGAAATTAACGCTTATCTGCAACGAGCTTCAGTGCATGTTCCAGCACGTTAATATCAGCCCCGGCTTTATGCGCATTTTCGCTCAGGTAACGACGCCACTGACGAGCCCCAGGGATCCCCTGAAACAGTCCAAGCATATGGCGGGTAATGTGCCCCAGATACGCACCCTGGCTCAGTTCACGCTCAATATACGGATACATGGCACGCACCACGGCAACAGGATCGGCATCGGCAGTCGCTGCCGCAAAAATTTCGCGGTCCACAGACGCCAGAATGCCGGGGTTTTGATAGGCTTCACGCCCTACCATTACGCCATCCATATGTTGCAGATGAATTTTCGCTTCTTCCAACGATTTAATGCCGCCGTTGATCGACATCGTCAGATGCGGGAAATCGCGTTTCAACTGATACACACGGGCATAATCCAGCGGCGGGATCTCGCGGTTTTCTTTCGGGCTTAGCCCGGAAAGCCAGGCCTTACGAGCATGGATGATAAACATCTCACACTCCCCTTTTCCGGAGACCGTATTGATGAAATCACACAAAAATTCGTAGCTGTCCTGATCATCGATACCAATACGGGTTTTGACGGTGACCGGGATCGACACCACATCACGCATCGCTTTGACGCAGTCAGCGACCAGTTGCGCATTGCCCATCAGGCAGGCGCCGAACATACCATTCTGTACGCGGTCCGAAGGGCAGCCCACATTGAGGTTGATCTCATCATAGCCACGCGCTTCGGCCAGCTTCGCACATTGTGCCAGCGCAGCGGGATCGCTACCGCCTAACTGAAGTGCGACCGGATGCTCCTCTTCGCTGTACGCCAGATAATCGCCTTTGCCATGAATAATTGCCCCGGTGGTCACCATTTCGGTGTAGAGCAACGTTTGGCTGGAGAGTAAGCGCAAGAAGTAGCGGCAATGTCTGTCCGTCCAGTCGAGCATCGGCGCGATTGAAAAACGATGAGCAGGAAAAGCGGTAGACTGAGATTCAGGCAGCATGGCGAATAATCAAGCATCCGGTTAAAAAAGGGGCGCTACTATAGCACAGACCGTGACGATAGTGCGTCACCTCGTCGCGGATACCCACTACCTCCTCCAGAAAACGCTACTTCCGCCCCGGTTTACCGTCATGCGAGCCAAAAAACTGCGGCGGATGGTCAACCCAACGATCCTCACGTGTCGCCGCATAGACCGGATTCAGCGGGTAGTAGATACGATTGTCTTTTTTGTTCGCTTCACCGACGACCAGCAGGCGCACCTCTTCACTGGTATTGTTGATAAACGTGTGGCACACGCCGGTTCCTGCCGGAAAACCCACGCTGTCTCCGGGCTCCAGCTTCCATAAATAACCGTTAATCCAGGCCTCAGGATAACCTTCCAGCACGTAGATAAACTCTTCTTCATCGCTTTCAGCATGCGGATACGAAGTGCGGCGACCGGGCGGCAATCGTTCGTGGTGAATACCGAGTCGTCTTAACCCCAGCTTGCGGGCAAGCGGCGCGCCAATCGAAAAAAGCTCATTGCTATCGGGATACGTAGAGTCATCGGCCCCCTCCACGTCACGCCAGTGGCGAATACAATAGGTCTTTTCATTTTTATTTTCCAGTATTGCGATGCGTCAGGTATAGCACACGGCGGGGGATCTCGGCGTTTTAAGCAGAATATGATAAAGTAATGAATCACCCTTCCATGTAAATCGAGGCGTCAAATGGACAAAACCACCACGCAAGAGCTATTAGCCCAGGCTGAAAAACTCTGTGCGCAACGTAATGTGCGGCTCACACCGCAACGCCTCGAAGTGCTGCGTCTGATGAGTCTCCAGGAAGGTGCTATCAGCGCTTATGATCTGCTTGATCTGCTGCGGGAAACCGAGCCGCAGGCCAAACCGCCTACGGTTTATCGTGCGCTCGATTTCTTACTGGAACAAGGTTTCGTGCACAAGGTGGAATCCACCAACAGTTATGTCCTTTGCCATTTGTTCGATCAGCCGACCCACAGCTCAGCCATGTTCATTTGCGACCGTTGTGGCGTAGTAAAAGAAGAGTGTGCCGAAGGCGTGGAAGACATTATGCATACGCTGGCAGCCAAAATGGGATTTGCCCTGCGTCATAACGTCATTGAAGCACATGGGCTCTGTCCGGTTTGTGTGGAAGTAGAATCATGTCGCCACCCGGGCGAATGCCAGCATGACCACTCTATTCAGGTGAAGAAGAAAGTCGGGCGTTAAGCGGGGGAGCGTACATCCTTGTACTCTCAGACGGGAGGGATTAATTACCAGCGGTAATCGTTGCGTTTTTCCCAGCTATCGACCTCTTTCTCCGCCTGATCTTTCGCATATCCATAACGTTCCTGGATTTTACCTACCAGTTGGTCGCGTTTACCTTCAATGACCGTCATATCATCATCGGTCAGTTTGCCCCATTGCTCTTTCACTTTACCTTTCAACTGTTTCCAGTTACCACCGACTTCGTCTTTATTCATCATCAAGTCCTCATCGTTAGGTTGTGAATAGCGAGAGTGCTAAGCCCAGACACATGATGTTTTGCTGAGCGTGAGAATAAGTGTAGTCGGTGATTCCGGGAATTATTTACTATTCAGAATTTTTAACCGTCCCGTCAGGCAAACCAGGTGCCATTACGCCAGTGACGCCGCCAGATGAAAGCCAGTGAAAGTCCACGCAGCGCCAGGAATACGGCCAGTGCAAGCCATAAACCGTGGTTTCCCAGTAACGGTAACGCCAGTAACGTTAAGGCAAACCCCGCCGCTGCAACAGCCATGCTGTTACGCATTTCGGCTGCTCGCGTTGCACCAATAAACATACCGTCCAGCAGATAACACCAGACGCCCACCAGCGGTAAAATAACCTGCCAGATAAGATAGCGATCGGCCAGTAGCTGAATCTGAGGCAGTGAGGTCAATAGCGCGATAATGTGTTCGCCGAACAGGGCATACATCAACGAAAACAGTATTGCCACAATCCCCGACTGACGACAGGCCGCCCGCCAGACATCCAGTAACTGACTGCCATCTCGCGCGCCATAAGCCTGACCGGAGTGTGCTTCCACTGCATAGGCAAACCCGTCCAGCGCATAGGCGGTGAACGTCAGCAGTGTCATCAGCACGGCATTGACCGCAATAATCTCGCCACCAAGACGCGCGCCCAGCACCGTGATGGCACCAAAGCAGAGTTGCAGTAGCAACGAGCGCAGCATGATGTCGCGGTTAAGCGCCAGCAGACGGCGAAAGTTGCCGCGCCAGGCAAGCTTCAACATCGCCAGCGAGACGCCACGGAGGTGGAGTACCTTACGCACCATCAGCAGGCCAATCAGCAACGTGGCATATTCGGCAATCACCGTCGCCAGCGCAGCGCCCTGGACGTTCATGTGCAGACCCATCACCAGCCATACATCGAGTACAATGTTGAGAATATTACCGACAATCAGCAGGATAACCGGCGCACGTGCGTACTGGACGCCCAGTAACCAACCGAGTAGCACCAGATTTGCCAGCGAGGCGGGCGCACTGAGCCAACGGATTTCCAGGAAGCGGCGAGCCTGTTCCAGAACGGCCTCGCTACCACCAACGATGTGCAGCGCCAGATCGATAATTGGCGTACGAAACAGCGCGATCGCCGCCCCGGCGCCCAACGCCAAAATGAGCGGTTGTACCAATGCTCGCGCCAGCGCCTGCGGATTTTTCGCGCCGAACGCCTGGGCGGTTAGCCCGGTGGTACTCATGCGTAAAAAGAGCAGCAGCATAAAGAGAAAACTGGTCGCAGTCGCACCGACGGCGACACCGCCAAGATAGACAGAACTCTCCAGATGACCAATCACCGCAGTGTCCACCAGCCCCAGCAGGGGAACGGTGATGTTGGAGAAAATCATCGGTAAGGCGAGGCGCCAGAGAGCTTTGTCGGAAGAGGTAAAGAAAGGCATGCGGGAAAGCCTGAGAAGGAGTTAGAAAAAAGACGTGAGATTGCCAGATGACGGCGTAAATGCCCTATCCCGGCGTTTTTCATGTTTCACAGGCCCGATAAGCGTCGCGTCATCGGGCATGTTGCCGGATAGCGGCGTAAACGCCCGATCCGGCCTGCAGAAAATTACAACCATTCACCGTTACGAATAACGCCAACCGCCAGCCCTTCAATGGTGAAGCTTTGCTCGCGCAGGTCAACGACGATAGGTTTGAACTCGCTATTTTCAGGCAGTAATTCAACTTTATTGCCTTGCTTTTTCAGCCGCTTAACCGTCACTTCATCGTCAATACGCGCGACAACCACCTGGCCATTACGCACATCCTGGGTTTTATGCACAGCCAGTAAATCGCCATCCATAATCCCGATATCTTTCATCGACATCCCACTGACGCGCAGCAGAAAATCGGCGTTCGGTTTGAACAGTGAAGGATCAACCTGGTAATGGCCTTCGATGTGCTGCTGTGCCAGAAGCGGTTCACCCGCCGCAACACGACCGACAAGCGGTAATCCCTCTTCTTCTTCCTGCAGCAGGCGAATACCACGCGATGCACCAGAAACGATTTCCAACACACCTTTACGCGCCAGCGCTTTAAGATGTTCTTCAGCCGCATTTGGGGAACGGAACCCCAAACGCTGCGCGATCTCCGCACGCGTCGGTGGCATACCTGTCTGGCTGATGTGATCCCGAATGAGATCAAACACCTCTTGCTGCCTGGCCGTTAACGCTTTCATTCCGCCCCCTGGGTGTATATACAGTTATGCTGTGAGTATATACAGCTAAAGGTGATTTTGGAACCGCAAACTGCACAAAAAACAGGAGATTTGTGAAGTTTTGGAATCCTTATCGAAAATGTGACCACAACAGGATGCCCCAGGTGATCAGGGCGACAAAAATAGACAGCAGCACCGCTGCCGACCCCATATCTTTCGCCCGACCAGAAAGCTCATGGTATTCAGAGCCAATACGGTCAACCACCGCTTCGATAGCGCTATTCAGAATTTCAACGATCATCACCAGCATCACCGAACCAATCAGCAGCACGCGGGTAATGGCGTCAACATCCAGCCAGCAGGCGATTGCAACGCCCAGCAGGACGGCAACGCTTTCCTGGCGAAACGCGGCTTCATTGATCCAGGCGGCGCGAAAACCTTTCCAGGAATAGCCCGCTGCTTTGATAATTCGAGTGAATCCAGTGGTATTATTAGCCATCAAAAGAACCTTTTTACATTATTAGCGTCAATGTCGTTGTACCGTTTGCCTTTTTATTTCAGGGTGGATACAACGCAGCGCGAAGTATGACGGGATACACCAGAAATTCACTAAACTTTCTGATATCCTTGCAGCGCATTTGCATTATTAACCAGAGGCTTTACATCGTTTATGTCCGGCTGGCCAAGAATTTACTACAAATTACTGAATTTACCATTAAGCGTACTGGTAAAAAGCAAGTCTATTCCGGCGGATCCCGCTCCGGAATTGGGGCTCGACACCTCTCGTCCCATTATGTACGTCTTACCGTACAACTCAAAAGCGGACTTGCTCACGCTACGCGCCCAATGCCTGGCGCATGATCTTCCTGATCCCCTGGAACCGTTGGAAATCGACGGGACTCTGTTGCCGCGCTACGTGTTCATCCACGGCGGCCCGCGTGTCTTCACCTATTACACGCCAAAAGAAGAGTCCATCAAGCTGTTCCACAACTATCTCGACCTTCATCGCAGCAATCCTGATCTGGATGTGCAGATGGTGCCGGTATCGGTGATGTTTGGCCGCGCTCCCGGACGCGAGAAAGGCGAGGTGAATCCGCCACTGCGCATGTTAAACGGCGTCCAAAAATTCTTTGCTGTCTCCTGGCTGGGTCGCGACAGTTTTGTCCGCTTCTCCCCTTCAGTCTCCTTGCGCCGCATGGCAGACGAGCACGGCACGGATAAAATTATTGCGCAGAAACTGGCGCGTGTGGCGCGTATGCACTTTGCCCGCCAGCGTTTAGCCGCTGTGGGTCCGCGTCTTCCTGCCCGTCAGGATCTGTTTAATAAGCTGTTGGCTTCAAAAGCGATCGCGCGTGCGGTAGAAGATGAAGCGCGCAGTAAAAAAATCTCCCACGATAAAGCGCAGCAAAATGCTATCGCGCTGATGGAAGAAATTGCCGCGAACTTCTCCTATGAGATGATCCGTCTGACAGACCGTATTCTGGGTTTCACCTGGAACCGACTGTATCAGGGCATTAACGTTCACAATGCAGAACGTGTTCGCCAGCTGGCGCATGACGGCCATGAAATCGTCTACGTACCGTGCCACCGCAGCCATATGGACTATATGCTGCTGTCGTATGTGTTGTATCACCAGGGGCTGGTTCCGCCGCACATCGCCGCAGGGATTAACCTGAACTTCTGGCCAGCGGGTCCCATCTTCCGTCGTCTGGGTGCGTTCTTTATTCGCCGTACCTTCAAGGGCAATAAGCTCTACTCCACCGTCTTCCGCGAATATCTGGGCGAGTTGTTCAGCCGCGGCTACTCGGTTGAGTACTTTGTTGAAGGCGGACGTTCACGTACCGGTCGCCTGCTCGACCCGAAAACCGGCACATTGTCGATGACCATTCAGGCGATGCTGCGCGGCGGTACACGCCCAATCACGCTGGTGCCCATCTACATTGGCTACGAGCACGTGATGGAAGTGGGTACGTACGCGAAAGAGCTGCGTGGCGCGACGAAAGAAAAAGAGAGCCTGCCGCAAATGCTGCGTGGCTTAAGCAAGCTGCGTAATCTGGGTCAGGGCTACGTCAACTTTGGCGAGCCGATGCCATTGATGACTTACCTGAATCAACATGTCCCGGAATGGCGCGAATCTATCGATCCGATCGAATCCATTCGCCCGGCCTGGCTGACGCCGACGGTAAACAACATCGCTGCCGATCTGATGGTGCGTATTAACAACGCGGGCGCGGCCAACGCCATGAACCTGTGTTGTACCGCGCTGCTGGCTTCCCGTCAGCGTTCTCTGACCCGCGAGCAATTAACCGAACAGCTCGATTGCTACCTGAGCCTGCTGCGCAACGTACCTTACGCAGCGGATGCGACTGTTCCTGCACAGAGCGCCAGTGAATTGATCGACCACGCTTTGCAGATGAACAAGTTTGAGGTCGAGAAAGACACCATCGGTGACATCATCATTCTGCCGCGTGAACAAGCGGTACTGATGACTTACTACCGCAACAATATTGCGCACATGCTGGTGCTGCCTTCACTGATGGCGGCGATTGTGACGCAGCACCGTCGTATTTCACGTGCTGCATTGCAGCAGCATATTGAAGCGCTGTACCCGATGCTGAAAGCAGAGCTGTTCCTGCGCTGGGAGCGTGATGAGCTTGCAGGGGTAATTGACGAACTGGCGAATGAAATGCTGCGCCAGGGCCTGATCACCCTGCAGAACGACGAGCTGCATATCAATCCAGCGCACTCCCGTACGCTGCAACTGCTGGCGGCTGGTGCTCGCGAAACGCTGCAGCGCTACGCCATTACCTTCTGGCTGCTGAGTGCGAACCCGTCCATCAACCGTGGCACGCTGGAGAAAGAGAGCCGCACTGTGGCTCAGCGTCTTTCTGTCCTGCACGGTATTAACGCGCCGGAATTCTTCGATAAGGCGGTGTTCAGTTCTCTGGTGCTGACCCTGCGCGACGAGGGATACATCAGCGATACGGGTGATGCGGAGCCAGCAGAAACGATGAAGATCTATCAGATGCTGGCCGATCTGGTGACATCGGATGTGCGTTTAACCATTGAGAGCGCAACGCAGAGCGAGTAATCAAAAAGCCGGTCGAAAGACCGGCTTTTTTGTCAGGGTGAGTTGCCAGAGGGCACTACGTCAAAGGTGCCAGTAGCTCATCGCCAGTCCTAAAAACAGAACCAGACCAACATAGTTATTGTTCATAAATGCTTTAAAACAGGCATCCCGTTCACGGTCAACAATCAATTTCTGCTGATACACAAACAGTGCGCCCGCCACCAGCAGAGACCAGTAATAACCGAAGCCCAGCCCGTTCAGCCAGCCAATCAGCGCCATCAGCGCCAGTACGCCAACCTGCAGAATACCGATAATCAGTTTGTCGTACCGACCGAACAGAATCGCGGTTGATTTAATACCAATCTTCAGATCATCATCGCGGTCTACCATCGCATACTGCGTGTCATAGGCCACTGCCCAGAGAATGTTGGCGAGGAACATCAGCCAACAGCTCAGCGGGACTGACTCGCTCACGGCGGCGAACGCCATCGGGATAGACCAACCAAACGCCGCGCCCAGCACCACCTGCGGCAGATGCGTGTAGCGCTTCATGAAAGGGTATACCCACGCCAGCGCCAGAGCAGCAACCGACAGCAAAATGGTCATCGTGTTTAGCGTCAGCACCAGCAGGAAAGCCAGCAACACCAGTACGACAAACAACGTCCGGGCTTCTTTCTCCGTGACCGCACCGCTGGGCAGCGGGCGGTTCGCCGTTCGTTTGACATGCCCGTCAAATTTGCGATCGGCATAATCATTCACCACGCAGCCGGCGGCACGCATTAACCAGACGCCAGCGACAAATACAGCCAGGATCCACAATTGTGGCACGCCAGGGGTCGCCACCCATAGCGCCCACAGCGTCGGCCAGAGCAGCAGTAAGGCGCCGATTGGCTTATCCGTACGCATCAAGCGGTGAAACGCCAGCAGCTTATTCTGCGTCAGACTCCACTCCATCTTTATTTCCTCTCAATACAACGGCGATGCAGGTAAAAAAAGCTCGGTAAGCATCAGCGGCTTACCGCTCAGACGCAAGCGGGAACGACGCCCCCACAGCGCTGCATCGCGACCAATCTCAATAAAATCGCGGGTCAATGTCGATGATGTAAACAGGTAGCGCCCGAGCGGGGTTTTCCCCAGATTTTGCAAGGCCAGCTCAGGGCCGCACAGTGTTGATTCAGGCACCACGGTTCGCCCGGCAAGCCAGGGTTCGCCATCCGCGCATAACAGGATTTCACGCAGCCAGTAGCGGGATTCTTTCGGCAGCAGCGTCAGTTCTTCAGCCACCTCATTTTGCCCAACAAATCCTTCTCGTATCAATGTTACGGTGACCTGTTTTCCCTGCTGCTCAAAACGTTTGGTCATGGAATCTTCCAGCAACAGCCAGTCAAGCAGTTGAGGGTCAAGCGCAGGGATCGCATCAAAATAACGCAGCGCACGCAGTTGCGTTAACGCAGGGTGTGGCATGCCTTACTCTCCGATTGATAACCTGAGGGCATTGTATCGCAGAAAAGGCATAACGGGGTGAGCAAACACGATTAAGTGATCGGTAAGGCAACATAAGCGTAACAAATAGCATTGCACGATAAAAAAAGGTGCGCCAGGAGACGCACCAGTTGTTGCAAATCAGCACTGCGGGGAAACGGTTACCCCTTGCCTTTTACACTGCTGATAAAAGTGGAACGAGCAGATGTGGACCCCAGACGTTCGGCTTCATCAAGCAGCTTCAGCGCTTTATCGACATCGCCTTTCGCGACTGCATCCTTAATCGCTTTATTAAAGTAGCTTTCGGTGTCATTCAGCATCGGCTCGCTTTTCTTCGCAGGCGCTGGGGCAGGTGCCGGAGCGGCAACGGCCGCCGCCGGAGCCGCATAGGTCACCGCAGGCGCTGCGGTATTACCGACGGTTACCGGTCCTGGACCAGAGGAGCCAAACAACGGCCCGACCAGTACGCTGGAGGAGGTGCTGGTTTTCACTTTCAGTTTCAGCAGGCCGTCAGTGGTATGACGGGCTACCGGGTCCGGGATATCCGGCACAGAGTTACCCACCCCTTTGGCATAGGCTTTCGCCGGATCAAGCAGGGTCGTGGTCTGCTGGAGGTCTTTCTCGGTCGTAAAGACCAGAACATAGAGTTTTTGCTGGCCCAGTGCTGGCGTCAGTCGCATTACGCCTTCCAGACGATCGGCACTCATCACACCGGGCTCCTGGTAGGTAAAATAGCTGCTGGGGAAAAATGCAGATGGCGTCATGTTCTGATCAAGAATTAAGACGTTTGGCGCAAATACGCTGGTTTGTTTGTTCACTTCACTGGTCAGTGTCAGCGTTAACTCGCCAATATTCGCCGGTACGCTATACGCAGCAACCGGACCGGTCACCCCGGCGACATCCAGACGCTGGCCGCCAGTAGAAAGCTGAGTGGACTGCGTATTCGATTGATCAACCGGCGTCCAGGTTAATTGTTGCAGTGCGGCAGTGGGGATAGCAGGCGCCGCCGTGGTGTTCTGCGGAACAATATTCACATCGGCCAGGCTGATGCCCGGTACGCTTGCAAGTAAACCTGCAGATAAACAAAGGGCAACGAGACTTTTCTTCATTTTCATTGTTATCACCTCAGATAGCATGGTTCAGCGGTAGCCAGGCAATAGCGCGCTAAACCTTAATGAAGAGGGGCTTGCGCCCCTCTTTCGGTCATTACGTCAGGCTATTGTCGTCTTACCACCAGATTTCCATCTGGGCACCGAAGGAAAACTCGTCGCTATCGCCACGGCTGGTGGTGTTGATACCAGAATTGGTTGCTGCGGCGTATTTAGAAACATTGTTGCCGTTTTTAATGTAGCCCCACTCTTCATCCCATTTTGCATAGGTTGCGAAGACACGGATTGCCGGGCGAGACCAGATGCTGTCGCCAGCCTGCCACTGTTGCGCGAGGGTGATTTTGTACTGGCTGTTGCGATCGCCAGTCTGCTGAGATTTGACGTTGTCGTACCCGATTTCCATCAAGGTGCTCATGATCGGCGTCCATTTGTACATCGGACGAATACCGACGGTGTACCATTCGGTACCCAGATCGTTATCCAGGTCGATATTCTGGTACATACCGACGTACATCAGGTCCCATTTGTCGCCCAGGGAGATTGCACCGTGATCAAGCACACGTACCAGGCTACCGTTGTTATTGATGTTGCTGTCGATGTTATGGATGACAGGATCAGTTGGGGAAAGCTGGGTATCAAAGGTTGAACCGTACGTCCCTTGTGATCCCCCTTTACCCTGAGTCGTCATCGCGTCTGTCGCATATTGCACAACAAACTTGTTGTAGCCTTTCAGCATGCTCTGGGTATGTTCAGCGGTGAACATCCAGCCATCTTTCGAGGCATTATCTGCATAGCTGTAGCCGTCAGACTTATTCGCACTACCGTAATCCACACCCAGTTCCAGTACGCCATCCGGGTTGGTTTCCAGACCCGCTAAACGTACGTCGAATACGTCGTTGGCGGTATCCTTGGAGGTGTCATAAATATTCTGGCTGCTGAAGGTGTAAGAGCCGCCGGCTTCCTGGGAACGGGTCGCGGCCAGAGACAGTTTACCGAAGCCCAGATCGATGTTTTCGATACCGGCGCCAGGACCTGAAATATCCCAGTAGTAGAAGTCGATCATGTGAACATCATGACGCTGGTAGAAGCGCTTACCGGCCCAGATAGTGGAGCCCGGCAGCCATTCAATCAGGTTTTTACCTTGCACGTTGGCCTCACGGAATGCTGGATCGGTCGCTTCCCAGTCATTCTGCTGTGCTACGGAGTAGGCAACGTTGGTATCGAAGTAGAAGCTTTTATCGCCTTCTTTCCACACTTCCTGACCCAGTTTAATTTCCGCATAGGTTTCACATTCGTTACCAAGACGGTATTTACTTTGAGCGCCGGTTGCCTGGAAACACTGTTGTTCACCGCCACTACCCGTCCAGCCGATACCGGAACGAGCATAACCATGAAAATCTACAGCCATTGCCTGAACAGACATAATGCCTGCTGCTACAGCAACCGCCAGAGGGAGTTTGCGCAGAGTAATCATCGTTCTATCTCCTGAGATCATTGCTTTTCTTTAAACGCTTCCCCCTTCGGACGGCCTCTTTGTTGGCGGCGTTCTTTCTGCCGCCTCGATGCTGCCTCGAATGGCTTTGCGCTTCGTTTTTTTATGGAATGCTTAAACGCCCGGCTCTTGATGCAACCGACGACATGCAGTGCCATCCTCACGGAACAGATGACAACGCTCTGGCGGCAGGCCGATAGCGAATGTGGCACCCTCTTCTACCAACACCACGTCATTCTGGCGGTAGACCAGGTTTTGACGGATGGCGGGGATCTGGATATGGATTTGTGTTTCGTGACCAAGCTGCTCGACCACCTGCACTTCACCTTCGAGAGTCACATCAGCAATCTCGCTGGGCAGCAGATGTTCCGGGCGAATACCTAAAGACATGTTGGCGCCAACCTGAACGTGGGCGCTGTCCACTGGTAACCAGATTTGCTGACGATTCGGCAGCTCAACCTGCACCTGATCGATAGCCGTTGCGGTGACTTTCACCGGCAGGAAATTCATCTTCGGCGAACCAATAAAACCTGCGACAAAACGGTCAGCCGGATAGTGGTACAGCTCCAGTGGTTTACCGACCTGGGCAACGCGTCCGGCATCCAGCACCACAATTTTGTCCGCCAGCGTCATGGCTTCGACCTGATCGTGAGTGACGTAGATCATCGTGCGGCCAAGACGTTTATGCAGGCGGGAGATTTCGATGCGCATTTGCACACGCAATGCGGCATCCAGGTTGGAAAGCGGCTCATCAAGCAGGAACACGCGAGGCTCTGCCACCAGCGTACGGCCAATCGCCACACGCTGACGCTGTCCGCCAGAAAGCGCTTTAGGTTTACGATCCAGCAAATGCGCCAATTGCAGGACTTCGGCGACCTGATTCACGCGCTGGTTCATTACCTCTTTTTTGGCCCCCGCCAGTTTGAGACCAAACGACATGTTTTCGGCGACGGACAAATGGGGATATAGCGCATAAGACTGGAAGACCATGCCCACGCCGCGTTCAGCGGGTGGAATATCGTTCATTCGGTTTTCCCCGATAAACAGGTCTCCACTGGTGATGGTCTCAAGCCCGGCGATCATACGTAGCAAAGTCGATTTACCGCAGCCTGACGGTCCGACAAACACCACGAATTCTCCTTCGTGAATGTCGAGATTGATATCTTTCGATACCACCACGTCACCCCAG
This sequence comes from Citrobacter sp. Marseille-Q6884, assembly GCF_945906775.1. NCBI lineage: Bacteria > Pseudomonadati > Pseudomonadota > Gammaproteobacteria > Enterobacterales > Enterobacteriaceae > Citrobacter > Citrobacter sp. Marseille-Q6884. Next base: position 1,437,379 of record NZ_CAMDRE010000001.1, on the reverse strand, counting down.
GCTTTCGTTACATTTCGCAGCTGTACGCTCGCCATGCCCTTCTCCCTTCGTTACAACCTGTCATCGACAGCAACATTCATGATGGATTGACTATGCGTTATTCATTAATGGCGGGAATCCTCCACCCCCCGGCTTTTTTATGGGGGAGGAGGCGGGAGGATGAGCGCGCGGCATTTGCGCCAGGACGTCGGTGGTGAAAATGAAATTTGTGATACAGGCAGCAAAATTCGGCATATTTCTCTGTGCTCTATCACTCAATTCATACAATTCTGGGATGAATATCACATTAAAGAATACCAGGGCGTAGGTGTAAGGAGGATAGAAAGGGCGTGCAGTGGGAGGTTTAGGGGAAAATACCTTTTACACACCTCTTTTTTGTTCATGGTGCAGATTTTTAATTTAAAACAATATTTATTTAACAGATGACTGATGGGTTATAGAATTCGCAACATAACATTTACCAGGTTACCCCCTCACAAATAAAGGCTGCCAGTGGCATTACATAAGGAAGAATAACATTCGTCCAAAAGTAATTCAGTATTCGGCGGATAAATATAAGGATTTATTTATGCCAAATTTAACGCATTTAACACGTTCCACTTCAGCTAATAGCCCTGTCCTTTCTGCTTATAATCGTATTGATGACAATCAGAATCATAGCCAGAAAAACACTCTCGCGGCCTCATTGCATCGTGTCAGCCAGGCGCCTGTCGATAAAACCCTGTCAAATAGCAATCACGGTTCTTTAGTATTGAGTCAGAAAAATGAGGTTTATCGTGACACCGTCATTGATATTCTTACGGAACTGGGGAAAAATGCCCCCAATGATTCTGCCGCAAACAAACTGAGCGCGTTAAAAGAAACGCTACTGAATTTAGCCACAAATGACCAGAATGCTATCCCTGCCCATGACTTACAAAAACTCGCCAGTGCGTTATTCCAAATTCGCGATAACCATTTAGCACCGAAATCAGAAATCGCGCAAATTGTCAGGATGCTTGAAAAGCATTTCTATAGTTGTTTTATAAGCCAGAATATTACGGATAAAAGGGATAAAGATTCGCATAAATATCTGGTAGATTCCCGCCCGGATACAACACATTCAAAAACAGTCGCTACCAATATTTCCCTTAGCGCCGGATTGATCGATAACGAAACAATGGGTGCGACCATTGGCGCAAAAGTAAAAAATGAAACCAGTGTGGCATTTTCGCGTAGCGTTGACGATGAAGGTATCGTTGGCGTTGGCCGGGAAATCAAGAATAAAACAACAGGTTCGCTGACCTCAAAAATAAGCATGACCGAACTGCTGGAGAAGCTCCATATTGTGGGTAAGAATAACACAGCTCTGGATTTAACTCTTGAACTCTCAGGCAGCAAAACCATTCAGTCAAAATCAAAAAACTATCCGAGTATGTATGACTATCTTGATGAAAAATATTCACAAAAAACGGATAGCTACAAAAAACACCAGGGTTTTGACAGTAACAATAAAGGTGTACGTACTTATCTGGCACAGAAAATTAGCCAGGCACTCATTTCTGTGCATTCATTGCGCCATCACCAGGTCAATGCTTTTAATCAGCAAGATGTCTTGCAAACAAAATTGCATGATCTGACGGGTAAAGATATTTCTGTCGATAACAGCGCGCCATTCCAGCTGAAAAAAACCTCCGTAGAGGTAAACACTATTGAAGGTAACCTGAAGCAAACAGCGGATCTTAATATTGGCGGCGTGATTAATCTTGGCGCCAGCGCAGGCGCAACCCGAACGAAACGACATATTGATGTAAATATCCAAAGCGATATGGTTACCACGCTTAGCGATAATGAATTACGTGAGTTTTATCAGACAGAAATTCAAAAACTGGCTCCCTTATACAATCAGACCGCCCAAATTGCGCTGGGAGAGCAGTATACCGATGTGGCATCGTTGTTCGGAAACAAGAACATGCTGGGCCAGAAAATAACGGCTCAGGCGCTTGAAAACGCAACGTCTATGATTAATCAACACATTGATGAATATGCCCGAGTCGTCCGCCTCAGTGATAACGGCGATCGCGAAGCGCGTCAGACAAAACACCAGATCGAAAAATCATGGGGCGTACAGGGTAAAGGCCGAAATGGTATCTTACAGTCCGCAGAGATTATGCTGGCGACCCTGACATCACATATCTATGAAAACAAAAATAATTTGCCTGAGGCAGACAGACTCTTGCAGTCAATTGCAGATGTAAACCAAAAAATTATCACCCCTAATATGGTGTACAAGTCAGATACATTACAACCGCTGGTCTCTTTTAGTCGCATCATTCCGATTGATCATGAAGTCACCAGCTTTGACGCGAATATCCATGCCAGTGCGGGCGTCAAAAACATTAACCTCGGCGCGGAATTGGGCCTTGCCGTTACACATAAACGGGTTGATAACCCTTACCGCGTAAGGGCTGGCGATCATATTGATGTTGAATTAAAGGCAAAAGGTTCAATCAGTGTGGCCGACCTGCTGACGAAGATCACCTCCACGGTTGCAACGCAGGTTGGCGTCTCCGTTGAAGCCTTACAGTCCTCTGTACTGGCCGGTCTGGGTACCTCAACGATGAAACTCGAGGCCGGTACCACGCTGTTACTTCGCTTTTTCTCTCCGGACTGGTCGCGGAAAGAAGATAAGAAACCTGAATTTACGCATCAGGTCACTCGCGTTAAAAATCAGGTAACGCTTTCCGATGATATATCGCTCGGTACAGGCACCGTATTGGCTTCCCCCGTCAATGTGAATCTTGGCCTGTATCTGGAGAAATCTGACACAACCGTGGTTTCCGAGCATATCGGTACTAACACCTTGAATTACCTGCTTCTGCGTTATGGCTACTGCCGGGATAGACTGGAAAAAGGCGGGGAACAATTATGGAATGATGTTCTCCAGGACAGAGAAAATGTCGTGAAACTGATGCACAAAACTGCCAACGGAGAGGGACAGTTGAAACACGAACTGGATTTCATCATTAATGAACAACGTAAAACGCTGGACGAAGCACGGCGTCCAATGTTTGATCAAGAATGCAAAGAATTAAAACAAGATTTGGCTAACGCAACAACCAATGATTCAAAATTTGCGACCGGCAAAGCGGCACTGGAAACAATCCTGAACTGGCATTTGGATGCCTCCGGGGAGCAAGCCCAAAAACAGTGGCAGAAGAAAGAATATAATCTCAATGATGTGTTGGTAAAAGCGAATAAAAAGGCAATGACTCAGGAGCCAACCGTTACGCATTTGTAATTTTTTTTCTTAATTCATCTCTCCCCTAGAGAGCCCCTCTTTTTATTTCTTTTTAATGTTCGTGGAGATGTCAGCCTGACATCTCCACATTTTCCTGCGTATTACCTCACCACACTTTCATCATATAAATGGCAAAAACCGGGTACGCACTGTGCGTCAGAACAGCGCATTTCCGTTTATGCGAAGTGGATCACGCCAGATACCTCCAGGGCGTAGAGCAAAGGAGGATGGAAAGAGGTTGCTAAATCACGACACTGTGATTGTTAAGCCACCTCTGTGTATCCACGCGCACATCACCAAAAAGGATGGGGAATATGAAAATCAAAACTGGCGCACGCATCCTCGCATTGTCCGCACTGACGACGATGATGTTTTCCGCCTCGGCTCTCGCCAAGATTGAAGAAGGCAAGCTGGTCATTTGGATCAACGGCGATAAAGGCTATAACGGCCTCGCTGAAGTGGGCAAAAAATTCGAGAAAGACACGGGTATCAAAGTCACTATTGAACACCCAGACAAACTGGAAGAGAAATTCCCGCAGGTTGCCGCAACGGGCGACGGCCCGGACATTATCTTCTGGGCGCATGACCGCTTTGGTGGCTACGCACAATCTGGTCTGCTGGCTGAGATCACCCCTGATAAAGCGTTCCAGGACAAGCTCTATCCGTTCACCTGGGACGCCGTTCGCTATAACGGCAAACTGATTGCTTATCCGATTGCCGTCGAAGCGCTCTCTCTGATTTACAACAAAGACCTGGTCCCTAACCCGCCGAAAACCTGGGAAGAAATTCCTGCGCTGGATAAAGAGCTGAAGGCGAAAGGTAAGAGCGCACTGATGTTCAACCTGCAAGAACCGTACTTCACCTGGCCGCTGATTGCTGCCGACGGCGGTTACGCGTTCAAGTTTGAAAACGGCAAATACGATGTGAAAGACGTGGGTGTGGATAACGCTGGCGCGAAAGCGGGTCTGACCTTCCTGGTGGATCTGATTAAGAACAAACACATGAACGCAGATACCGACTACTCGATCGCTGAAGCCGCCTTTAACAAGGGCGAAACGGCAATGACGATTAACGGTCCGTGGGCCTGGTCGAACATCGACAAGAGCAAAATCAACTACGGCGTAACGCTGCTGCCAACCTTCAAAGGCAAAGCTTCTAAACCGTTTGTTGGGGTACTGAGTGCCGGTATTAACGCCGCCAGCCCGAACAAAGAGCTGGCAAAAGAGTTCCTCGAAAACTATCTGCTAACCGACCAGGGTCTGGATGAAGTGAACAAGGACAAACCGCTGGGTGCCGTAGCACTGAAATCCTTCCAGGATCAGTTAGCGAAAGATCCCCGTATCGCAGCCACCATGGGTAACGCCGAGAAAGGCGAAATCATGCCGAACATCCCACAAATGGCCGCATTCTGGTACGCCGTTCGTACCGCAGTGATCAACGCAGCCAGCGGTCGTCAGACTGTTGATGCTGCACTGAAAGACGCACAAGGTCGTATCACTAAGTAATACGGTTTCCCTTATTTCTGAGTGAATCAGGTTTATTGAATACGTTGTTACACGAAGTCATTCGCGCGACATCGAGGCGGCAAGGAGGCAAATCCCCAGGCGCTTACATAAGTAAGTGACTGGGGTGCGCTTCCGAAGCCAACAAAGAGGTCGCGTGAAGGATAAAGTGTAAAGAGGAAGATCCCCATGGATGTCATTAAAAAGAAGCACTGGTGGCAAAGCGACACGCTGAAATGGTCAGTGATGGGTCTGCTCGGCCTGCTGGTGGGTTACCTTGTTGTTTTGATGTACGCCCAGGGGGAGTACCTGTTTGCCATCATGACGCTGATTTTAAGCTCTGCTGGCCTGTATATTTTCGCTAACCGTAAAACCTATGCATGGCGCTATGTCTATCCTGGCGTTGCTGGCATGGGGCTGTTTGTACTGTTTCCGCTTATTTGTACTATCGCGATTGCCTTTACCAACTACAGCAGTACCAACCAACTGACCTTTGAACGCGCCCAGCAAGTTCTGATGGATCGTTCATATCAGGCGGGCAAAACCTATAACTTCGGCCTGTATCCGGCGGGTGATGAGTGGCAACTGGCCCTCACCGACGGCGAAACGGGCAAGAACTATGTCTCCGATGCCTTTAAATTTGGCGGCGAGCAAAAACTGCAACTGAAAGAGGCGGATGCACTACCAGCAGGTGAACGTGCGACGCTGCGTATCATCACGCAGAATCGCCAGGCAATGACGCAACTGACTGCCGTTCTGCCAGATGAAAGTAAGGTTACCATGAGCTCGTTGCGCCAGTTCTCCGGTACGCAGCCACTCTACGTTCTGGCCGATGACGGGACGCTGACCAATAATCAGAGCGGCGTAAAATACCGGGCAAACAACGACATTGGTTACTATCAATCTGTCGCTGCTGACGGTAACTGGGGCACGGAAAAACTCAGCCCGGGCTATACCGTTGCCATCGGCTGGGAAAACTTTACCCGCGTCTTCACCGATGAAGGCATCCAGAAACCGTTCTTCGCAATCTTTGTCTGGACCGTCATATTCTCGGTGCTAACGGTGATCCTGACCGTTGCCGTCGGGATGATTCTGGCCTGCCTGGTGCAATGGGAAGCGTTGAAAGGCAAAGCGATTTACCGCGTGCTGCTGATTTTGCCTTATGCCGTACCGTCATTTATCTCGATTCTGATTTTCAAAGGGTTGTTCAACCAAAGTTTTGGTGAAATCAACATGATGCTGAGCGCGCTGTTTGGCATCAAACCGGCCTGGTTCAGCGACCCGACCACCGCACGTTCGATGATTATTATCGTCAACACCTGGCTGGGCTATCCGTACATGATGATCCTGTGCATGGGTCTGTTGAAAGCGATTCCTGACGACCTGTATGAAGCCTCGGCGATGGACGGTGCAGGCCCGTTCCAGAACTTCTTTAAGATTACGCTTCCGCTGCTGATTAAGCCGCTGACGCCGCTGATGATCGCCAGCTTTGCTTTTAACTTTAACAACTTCGTGCTGATTCAACTGTTGACCAATGGCGGCCCGGACAGGCTTGGCACCACCACGCCAGCGGGGTATACCGACCTGCTCGTGAGCTACACCTACCGCATCGCTTTTGAAGGCGGCGGTGGTCAGGACTTTGGTCTGGCGGCAGCGATTGCCACGCTGATTTTCCTGTTGGTCGGCGCCCTGGCGATTGTGAACCTGAAAGCCACACGCATGAAATTCGACTAAGGAGGGCATTGAACATGGCTATGGTCCAACCCAAATCTCAAAAAATGCGCCTCTTTGTGACGCACTTAGGTCTGCTGATTTTTATCGCCGCCATCATGTTCCCGCTGCTGATGGTTATCGCTATCTCGCTGCGTGAAGGTAACTTTGCCACCGGGAGTTTGATCCCGGAAAACATCTCCTGGGAGCACTGGCGGCTGGCACTCGGCTTCAGCGTTGAACATGCCGATGGCCGTGTTACGCCGCCCCCCTTCCCAGTGCTGTTGTGGCTGTGGAACTCGGTGAAAATCGCTGGTATTACGGCCATTGGCATCGTGGCGCTCTCCACCACCTGCGCTTACGCCTTTGCACGCATGCGTTTTCCGGGTAAAGCGACCCTGCTGAAAGGGATGCTGATTTTTCAGATGTTCCCGGCTGTACTGTCTCTGGTGGCGTTATATGCCTTGTTCGACCGCCTGGGTCAGTACATTCCGTTTATCGGCCTGAATACCCACGGCGGCGTGATCTTCGCTTACCTCGGCGGTATCGCACTGCATGTGTGGACGATTAAAGGCTATTTCGAAACCATCGATGGTTCACTGGAAGAAGCCGCCGCGCTGGATGGCGCCACGCCGTGGCAAGCATTTCGTCTGGTGCTGCTGCCGCTTTCTGTACCGATTCTGGCGGTGGTGTTTATTCTGTCGTTTATCGCCGCAATTACGGAAGTCCCGGTCGCATCCCTGCTTCTGCGGGATGTGAACAGCTACACCCTGGCGGTAGGCATGCAGCAGTATCTCAATCCGCAGAACTACTTGTGGGGCGACTTTGCCGCTGCGGCCGTACTGTCCGCTATTCCGATCACTCTGGTGTTCCTGCTGGCACAGCGCTGGCTGGTCAATGGCCTGACGGCTGGCGGGGTGAAAGGTTAAGTTTCATCGAAGTACCTTGCCCGGCAACGGGCAATGCAATGCCACTGCAACCCTCAACTTATGTTATCCCAACCTGTGACTGTTATTTGGCGCTCTACGGAGCGCCCTTTTTTTTACTCTCGCTTCAGCCGTTTGGAATTACACAGCCACAATGTGATCACCAGCAGCAGGATCGCCGCAGAATAGATCAGCACATCCATGGGCGCTTTATGATCGACGATGATCAGCCGCACAATCGCCGTGATCCCGATATAGACAAAATAGCGTAGCGGAAAGTGAAATCCTGACTGAAAGTACTTCACAATCAGCGCGATAAACTCAAAGTAGAGAAAGTAAACCACCAGCCCTTCCACCAGCTCATACTTGCTGGTTTGTTCCGGTGCAAATAGCACATCTGCCAGATGCAGCGTTTCTTTACCGAGGAATACGACCAGGATCAGGCCCAGACTCAACAGCCCAAGGTTTAAGACTGTCTGTAAAACCGTGGAGATAAACTCAACACGCGGACGAGATAGCGACGTCATAACAGCACCTCTTACTCAGTGGCGAGGTTTCTGTATAACGCAAAAATGTGACAGAGATCTACATTTTTTGTTTATGTTTTGTGCAGCTCAATAATGATGCAACAATAACGGTGCCTCTAACCTCTTGAACGGACTGAAAAATGCTTACGATTCAAATGGCAACTCCCGATGATGCCAGCTTGCTAAGCTCAATGGGAAATACCAGCTACAGACATCATTTTTCATCTCTGTGGAATAACATGGATGAGCTCGACACTTATCTTGAGCAAGAATATTCCCTGTCAGCGATCGCCAGAAGCTTAGCCCAGCCGGAGACCTTTTGGCTGATCGCCTTTGCCGACACACCCGTTGGGTTTGCGAAATACAGCCTACGGCAATCGATGGAAGCAGGCGGCCAGTCCGGGACATTGCTGCATAAGATCTACCTGATGCCCGGTGAAACCGGCAAGCAATACGGCGAGCAACTCTTTACCGAAGTTATCCGGCAAGCCAGAGCGCAAAATGAGAAACGTCTTTGGCTGGACGTACTGGCTGATAATCCCCGTGCGCGACGGTTCTATGAGCAGCAAGGGATGACATTTGTGAAGGACATGACTTTTACGACGGCTTCCCAGACAAGCACACTGCACATCATGGAAAAACAACTTTGAGAGACCAAAATGACAACGATTCGCCAGTCCACTGTCCGTAACGTCACGTGTGGTGAAAACGTCGTGATTTATGAGCCTGCCAATCTCTATGACTGCCAACTCGACGACAACGTATTTGTTGGACCCTTTGTTGAAATCCAGGGGAATACGCATATTGGCGCGGAAACAAAGATTCAGTCGCATACGTTCATTTGCGAATATGTCACTGTCGGAAGTCGATGTTTTATCGGGCATGGCGTGATGTTCGCTAACGATCTGTTTCGGGATGGAAAACCCAATGCTGATCGCAGCAGTTGGGGGCGAATTACCCTCGGCAATGATGTTTCTATCGGTAGCGGTGCAACCATCCTCGCGGTCAGCATCTGTGATGGCACTGTGATAGGCGCAGGCAGCGTAGTGACAAAATCAATTACTGAGAAAGGTGTGTACGCCGGAAATCCAGCCAGGCTCCTGCGCAGGTTGTAGGCCCGGTAAACTTAGCGCCACCGGGCAATCAACATTCACCTCAACGGAAATTCACACTGCGATCGCTGGTCATATCGTACAGACCGAACTTACGTCCAAGCTGCTGACCCCCGTCGCGCGTCAACGGCGTCCAGCCGATCGCCGCACGGCTGCGGGTTGGGCCTGAAGAGAAGAGATCCAGCGGTACTGACACATACACCCCTTTGGTAAAATCCCCTTCTCCGTACTCATCCGGTGAGGCATCGGTAATGGTCGCATAACCGCCCACGACCACGCCGCTGTCGAAGCGTTTCGCGATTTCCAGCGTTCCGCCCTTATCCCCCGCCAGGTACTGACCCACACTGGCTTTCACCAGAACATCCTGGGCGAAAGACGGTGTCCAGTAGGCGGTCAAATGCCCGGTCTTCACGCTGTAATCCGTGAATTTCATCATATCCTGCGCACTACGCCAGTCGCGCTGCTTCACATAGTTGGCATCAATGCCAAACGCCCAGTTACTGTCTACCGGACGGTACAGCACTTCAGCCCCCGCCCCGCCGTACATGGTTTCGAGATAGCCGCCATAAACCTGACCATAGAATCCCTTACCGAAATACTGGAAATAATTGGCCTGCAGGTTATTCACATACACATCGTTCTGCACATAGTCACGTACATGGGTACGTACTCGCGGCAAATGTGAATCGTTTGGCGGATTGGTGTAGTTAAACTTGTCGTAGTTGTTGGCGAGGTTGGCAAAAAGACTACCGGTGGTGAGCAGGTGATCCGTCACCCACAGATCGGCTGTTCCCATCACACCCAACTGATACATATAGAAGTTTTCCGGCCCGCCCACGGACTGGTTCAGCACCGGATCAATATGGAAATCGAAACGGGATTTGTCGATGTACCACCCCTGCTCGGTACTCTCCGGCACCACAGGTTCAACGCGTTTTTGCGCCAGCGGTGTTTCATGGCCGAGCGGCTCGCCTTCCAGATGACGCTTCAGACTTGAGACTTCAGTTTCAGTGGTGACCTGCGGCATATTCAGGCGATTTTCTGTCACCCGGATCGTGCGGATCCCTTCAGGAAGATCGTTCATAACGATCCGGTTCGCGCGCGCGATCCCTTCACGAGAATCACGGTACTTCACTTGCTCGCCGGTGACGTACAGCGTATCGCCCTTCACCTGAATTTTCGGATCGGCCAGTCCGGCGTTGTACTTCAGCAGCGTCAACTGATTCGCCACCACCGAGTGTTGCAGGATGGCATCCTGCGGCTGTGGCTGATATTTCGGACGCGCGTTGTCGTTATACGTTGGTCGCAGATCGTTAAAATTCGTCCGCAGCGTGACCCCAAACATAAAGGTGTTGCCACGTTCGTAGCTGAGGTTAACGTCGGCCCAATCGGTGACGCGGTAAATGGCGCCGACGTTAAACTTGCTCTTCTGTTCCAGCTTGCCCGCAAAATCCTGTTGGTAGTTATTCCCTTCATACTCCAGTTTCAGACGCAACGGTTGCCAGGGCGTCTGGTATTCTACGCCGCCAAACAGCGATGCCGGACCGTGAAACATCTGACTACCGTCGATGGAACCGGCTTGTTTATAGCTGTTGTCGCGATAACAGAATTTATCACTGTATGAACACAGCGGATTACTGACGTTGCCGCTGGTTCCCAGATATCCCCAACCAAGGCCGAGCGAGAAATCAAACGGCCCCCAGGCTTTGCTGGCCACGATATACTCCGCATCAAACAGGCCGGTTCCGCCGATATCCCGTGCACCCACCGCGACTTGCGGCATCCAGTAACTCTCTTCCCATAACCGCAGTTTGAGATCAAAAGCCTTATCCTTGTATGTCTGATCGCCAGAAAACGACGCGACGCTACTGTATTTTTTCGTGCGCACATCGGTATAACGCAGCGTGGTTTCCAGCCAGGGAAATAGCTGTACAGACGCTGAATAGTAGCGGTACTGATCGTTATCGCGGTAGTTCAGGCTCATTTCACCTTCACGCGCCATACGCGCGGTTGGGGTTTGTAGCAATCCCACCCCGCCAAAGTCAGACTGGGAAGGGCCAACCGGTGCCGGGAAAGTTTCGCCATGGCAAGCCATGCTTACGCCCAGCGCCAGTAAGCTGAGCAGATAAGTGCTTCTCATTATTCGGGTATCCGCTGGGTCAGGGTACGAAGGATGTCGGCATTGATGTCATCCGGTACAGGACTCCAGACGGCATCAGAGAGTCCGACAAAAATGATACTGCCGGGCATTGGCTCAACGTGACGTTTGTTCCAGTAAGCGACCGGTACTTTTTGCGTGCGTCCGTCGGGATAGATGACCCAGGCATAGCTGCGATCCGCGCCGCTAAGCCGTTGTTGCCCCTCGAGATAACGGGCAACATCACGCCCGGGCATAAACGGTTGTTTGCCCGGGCGGCTGATCAACCCGAACAACGTGACGTCTGCGGGCTGTGGCCCGACCCATAGCGTGTAGTTGCCCTGCAAGGGCGGGTTACCGCGTTCACGCACCCGTACAACATCCGGGTCGAGATTAATCAGCTGCCTGCCAGTGACCTTCAACGACTGAATTTGCTGACGTAGCGCGTTAATTGCTGCGGCATCGTCCCCCCCTTCTTCAGCGCCCAGCGCCGATAAACGCGCCAACAGCATCTGTTGCTGGCGCTGCGCCGTCCTGGTCGCCTGCTCTTCACCGATAACCGCCGCGGGCCACCAGCTTCCGGCCAGTTTCGGTTGTCCCACCAGATCGATCAGATGCTCTGCGCCGGTCAACGTTTTTGGCTCCGTACTGCCCGCAATCATCACATTGACGGTTCCGGCGGCAAAAACAGAAGACATGCTCAGGCTGACGATCAGCGCCGTGATAGTCTGTTTAATCATGATTTTGCCGCCTTAATCAGCGTGGTTTTTACCGGGAAGTAATGGGCGCCCAGGTACTGCTCCGACTGGCGAATCAGTCCGTCGCTATCAATCCAGTAACGGTTTTGCCAGTGAGCCTGATCGGTTGTGACCTCTTCAACCAGCACGCGAACCTGAGTTTCATCGCTGGCAACCCTGATGCTGTCTGAGCCATCCCATTTGAAGACGGAGCGCGCAGTGGCATAGCGAACCTGCTTATGCTCGGTCCAGCCCATCGTCCGGGTCCACGTTGCGCCGTCGATAATCCGCTTTGGATTGATCAACGGATCGTCTGCCACATGGCTGACCTCGATCAGGTTGTCTCCACTAAGCAGCGTTTTCACCAGACGCCCATGCTGTGTGACGAGAATGGCCTGATCTTGCGTGACCCATTTCTGCTGTCCGTTTTCTGCAAAAGCGAGCACCACAAACAGCTGGGGCCCCCCATTAAGCTGCATATACTGGCTGGCATAAGGCATGTTTTGGATATCATCGTCCGTCATCTGTACGCCGGGAGTGCCAAACATGCTCTCCCACAGCGAATGACCCAGCCCTTTGGTGGTGGCTGAGCACGCCTGTAATAACAGGCAAATTACTATGAGCGCGGGTCGCTTCACGACGCTTCTCCAGAGGGGAAAAATAACCACACCGAAGTGTGGTTAGAATTAAACGTACCGGTATTACTGGGTACTGGTGGTCGTGGTGGTTGTGGTTCCGGTATTAGAGCCATCGCCACCACCGGTTGCCGCCAGGGCGACGCCCACTGCAGAACCTACGGTGCTCACGCTGGTTGCGGAGGAACTGCCTGCCGAAACCGACGCGGCAGCCGACCCTGCAGCCTCCCCCACCTGAACGGGGGCGGCAGAGGCAGAGGTCGCCGCAAGCGCAGATATAGCCAAAAGGCCATACAGTACTTTTTTCATCATAATTTCCCTTCATTGCATGAATGGAGATTTACCCAAAAGAATTTCGGGCGAGGTAGAGTATACACAACCGAAGTATGCGAATTACGCGAGGCGGGAATTTAAGATAATGAGAAAGGGTGTTTTATAATTATTAGAAACTCAATTACAAAACAATATAAATCAGTTAGTTAAAATATAAAAACAAAAAGATCAATATCCGTATAATCTTAAAATAACGGCGTGCCATGGTGATCCTGTTTATTATTTTAGGATTAAGCTCAATTAATAATTGATCGTAAAGAAGACCAGCAAGCGGAATTATCTTACAAAAAAGCCGATAATAATATCGGCTTTTTTCACAGGTAATCAGCACATCCATTCGAATTGCAGCGGTGTTGGCTGCAGTTCGAAGGAAGAAGCCGATTAACGCCAGGCTTTGTAACGGTTGATCAACCCATTAGTGGAAGCATCATGGGAAGAAACCGCTTTATCATCGTTCAGCTCCGGCAGAATACGGTTTGCCAGCTGTTTGCCCAGCTCAACGCCCCACTGGTCGAAGGTGAAGATGTTCAGGATAGCGCCCTGAGTAAAGATTTTGTGCTCATACAGCGCAATCAGCGCACCCAGGCTAAACGGCGTAATTTCGCGCAGCAGGATGGAGTTGGTTGGGCGGTTGCCTTCGAACACTTTGAACGGTACCACGTGTTCCAGCGTTGCCGGATCTTTACCCTGATCGCGATATTCCTGCTCAACCACTTCGCGGGATTTACCGAACGCCAGCGCTTCAGTCTGGGCGAAGAAGTTAGACAGCAGTTTCGGATGGTGATCTGACAGCGGGTTGTGCGTGATAGCCGGCGCGATAAAGTCGCAAGGAACCATTTTGGTGCCCTGGTGAATCAGCTGATAGAACGCGTGCTGACCGTTAGTCCCCGGCTCACCCCAAATGATTGGGCCAGTCTGGTAATCCACGGCATTACCGTTACGGTCAACGTATTTGCCGTTGGACTCCATGTTACCCTGCTGGAAGTAGGCCGCAAAACGGTGCATATACTGGTCATACGGCAGGATCGCTTCGGTTTCAGCACCGAAGAAATTGTTGTACCAGATGCCGATCAGCGCCAGCAGCACCGGCAGATTTTTCTCTGCAGGCGTGGTGGCGAAGTGTTTATCCATCGCGTGCGCGCCGGACAGCAGCTCAACAAAGTTATCGAAGCCCACAGACAAGATGATGGACAAACCAATGGCTGACCACAGGGAGTAACGACCGCCCACCCAGTCCCAGAACTCGAACATGTTCGCGGTATCAATACCAAACTCACCCACCGCTTTCGCGTTGGTGGACAGCGCGGCGAAGTGTTTCGCAACGTGTTTTTCATCGCCAGCCGTTTTCAGGAACCAGTCGCGCGCGCTGTGGGCGTTGGTCATGGTTTCCTGCGTGGTGAACGTTTTAGAAGCGACCAGGAACAGCGTGGTTTCCGGGTTCACTTTCTTCAGCACTTCCGCGATGTGGGTGCCATCGACGTTAGAGACGAAGTGCATATTCAGGTGATTTTTGTACGGACGCAGCGCTTCGGTCACCATAAATGGACCGAGATCAGAACCGCCGATACCGATGTTCACCACATCCGTGATGGCTTTACCGGTATAACCTTTCCAGTGACCGGAGATGATTGCTTCAGAGAAGGTTTTCATCTTCTCCAGCACAGCGTTCACTTCCGGCATCACATCTTTGCCGTCCACGATGATGGGGGTATTGCTACGGTTACGCAGCGCGACGTGCAGCACAGCACGGTCTTCGGTACGGTTGATTTTCTCACCGGAGAACATGGACTTGATCGCACCCGCCAGATCGGTCTCTTTCGCCAGATCCTGCAGTTTGGCCAAGGTCTCTTCCGTGATGCGGTTTTTGGAAAAATCCACCAGCATCAGATCGTCAAACGTCGCGGAAAACTTAGTGAAACGATCGCTATCTTTCGCGAACAGATCCGCGATAGTAACGTCTTTCATCTCTTCAAAGTGTTTTTGTAGTGCCTGCCAGGCTGAGGTCTGCGTTGGATTGATGTTTTTCATTAGCAATACTCTTCTGATTTTGAGAATTGTGACTGAGATCGATTGTAACGCCAGTCACAGAAAAGTGTGATTGTTTTAATGCCATTGCACTGGCCTGTATGAAACGGAGGTGAAAAGCAGCAAAAAGTATAGCTGTTATAAGCGCTGTTACTCAGGGCCATGACAGCATGAAAAATCCGCATAATCCCAGCGTTGACAGTCACCCGCACACCTTTTATTTATAAATACGGTATTTGCGCCTGCACCAGCTTCCTTTGTGCCATGGTCGCTTTTTTTCACTCCCTGACACGAGGTAGTTATGACTGATGTAGTTGTCTCCAAGTTTGGCGGTACCAGCGTCGCGGATTTCGACGCCATGAACCGTAGCGCTGATGTGGTACTTTCCGACCCCAACGTACGTGTTGTTGTCCTCTCCGCATCCGCTGGCGTCACCAATCTGCTGGTTGCATTGGCTGAAGGACTTGAGCCAACAGCGCGCTTTGAGAAACTCGATACCATTCGTCAAATTCAGTTCAATATCCTGGAACGTCTGCGCTACCCGAACGTTATCCGCGAAGAGATCGAACGTCTGATGGAGAACATCACCACGCTGGCGGAAGCGGCTTCACTGGCGACGTCAACGGCACTGACCGATGAACTGGTCAGCCATGGTGAACTGATGTCTACCTTGTTGTTTGTGGAGATCCTGCGTGAGCGTAACGTTCAGGCACAGTGGTTTGATGTGCGCAAAGTGATGCGTACCAATGACCGTTTTGGTCGCGCAGAGCCGGATATCGCAGCACTGGCCGAGCTGGCCACGCTACAGTTAGCCCCGCGCCTGAGTGAAGGTCTGGTCATTACCCAGGGGTTTATCGGCAGTGAAAGCAAAGGCCGCACTACTACGCTGGGACGTGGCGGCAGCGATTATACTGCCGCCTTACTGGCAGAGGCGCTGCACGCAACGCGCGTAGATATCTGGACCGATGTTCCCGGCATCTACACCACCGATCCGCGTGTCGTGCCGACGGCACAGCGTATCGATGAAATCGCCTTCGAAGAGGCTGCAGAGATGGCAACCTTCGGTGCGAAGGTGTTGCACCCGGCAACCCTGCTCCCTGCCGTTCGTAGCGATATTCCCGTTTTTGTTGGCTCCAGCAAAGAACCGAAAGCGGGTGGGACGCTGGTGTGTAATAAAACCCAGAATCCTCCGCTGTTCCGCGCGCTGGCGCTGCGCCGTAAACAAACGCTGCTCACGCTGCATAGCCTGAATATGCTGCACTCTCGCGGCTTTTTAGCGGAAGTCTTCGGCATTCTGGCACGCCACAATATTTCAGTGGATTTGATCACCACTTCAGAGGTCAGCGTAGCGTTGACGCTGGATACAACAGGTTCAACCTCCACCGGCGATACGCTGCTTACGCAATCTCTGCTGATGGAGCTGTCTGCTCTGTGTCGGGTGGAGGTAGAAGAAGGCCTGGCGCTGGTGGCGCTGATTGGCAACGATCTGTCCAAAGCCTGCGGCGTGGGTAAAGAGGTCTTCGGCGTGCTGGAGCCCTTCAACATTCGAATGATTTGCTACGGCGCTTCCAGCCATAACCTGTGCTTCCTGGTACCGGGTACGGAAGCCGAACAGGTTGTACAAAAACTGCATCATAATCTGTTTGAGTAATAATACCGTCATTACCGGATGGCAGCGCCTGGCGCGTCATCCGGCAATCTCTCCGGCATGCTATCTCTCAGCGCGTGATTCCCGTACACTGAAATCTCTGGCTGACTGAGGGCAACCCTATGGCACTCCCCCGCATTACCCAAAAAGAGATGACCGAGCGTGAACAGCGCGAACTGAAAACGCTGCTTGACCGTGCCCGCATTGCACACGGTCGTCTGCTGACTAACGCAGAGACCAACAGTATTAAAAAGGAATACATCGATAAGCTGATGGCGCTGCGCGAAGCAGAGGCAAAAAAAGCCCGCCAGTTGAAGAAAAAGCAGGCTTATAAACCGGATGCGGAAGCATCGTTTTCCTGGTCAGCAAATACGCCGACGCGCGGCAGACGTTAACGTCCTTTCTTCTTACGCCCCGGCGAGGTAAAGCGTTTACCGTTCGCAGCCGGGCGCGCTTTCTCTTTTTCAGCGGATTTTTCGATTTTCACCACCGGACGCTTAATGCCTGCCGTTTTTGGCTTCGCTTTCGCCTTCGGTTTGGCTTCCGATTTGGCTTCCGATGTAGAGTTCTCAATCAACTTGAACAGTTCGATCAGTTCATCGTCCGTCAGATCACGCCATTCACCCAGCGGCAAGCCGGACAAACCAACGTTCATGATGCGCGTACGCTCAAGCTTCGTCACTTCATAGCCAAAGTGTTCACACATACGGCGGATCTGACGGTTCAGCCCCTGAATCAGCGTGATGCGAAAAACAAACGGCGCTTCTTTCTTGACCTTACATTTCTTGGTGACGGTCCCCAGAATGGGCACACCAGCCCCCATACCACGAATAAACTCGTCCGTGACGGGTTTATCCACCGTCACCAGATACTCTTTTTCGTGATCGTTACCGGCGCGCAGGATTTTATTCACCAGATCGCCGTGGTTGGTCAGAAAAATCAGCCCCTGGGAGTCTTTATCCAGACGACCAATCGGGAACACGCGTTTACTGTGGTTAACAAAATCAACAATGTTGTCGCGCTCGCTGTCTTCGGTGGTGCTCACGATCCCTACCGGCTTATTCAGCGCGATAAAAACCAGATCTTCCGCTTCGCGCGGCTCAATCAACCGACCATTCACTTTTACGACGTCGCCAGGCATCACCTGATCGCCAATGGTGGCGCGTTTGCCATTCAGGAAGACATTCCCTTGTTCGATAAAACGATCCGCCTCGCGACGCGAGCAGATTCCGCTTTCACTGATGTATTTGTTTAATCGGATGGATGAGTCGGACAGCATAATTTCTCCTGTATACACTTCATCCTTCAAGCTGTCTCTGCGTTGGCTACCCTCACTCACCCAGGTCACATAGCAATCTATGCTCCCAGGGATTCGCTCCCTTGCCGCCTTGATACAACTTGAATGATTTTGTGTATTAAAAGCGAAATATACCCTACCTTGCGGGCGATAAAAATAATCGTGAACGCCAGTCCCGACACTATTTGCGATCCGTCACGCCTCTCAACATAATCAGGCCCGTCATGGTGCTCTAATAACCGTTAAGCAGGAAATCAATCGCATCTCGAAATTCAGCCCTGTTTGCGGTCAGGTCTCCCACACAGTTACCCAGATTCTTCACAGGTATGCCTGTCATCATGTGCGTCATCACCACATAAGCTTGCCCACCAATACTAACAATGGGACAAATTTTAGCTGGCGGTACTTCGCCGTCGAACTGACTTAGCGCTATAACGGGTGCAACCAGTACATGCTGCAAAACAGCGGCCACCGGATGCTGTAAGCTAATTAAAAACGGATAAACGCTTTTTCCACTTCCAGTGTTCTCATAAGCGCAATACTGCTCCATCAGAATGTCCTTTGAAAATCACTGAACGAACCGTTTTCTTCCACCCACTGATTTAATGCTTCTATCGATTTTTTATTATCACGTAGCCATTCTTCACGTTTGTTCTCGCGAAATTTTTCGATTAAGGCTTCGGTTAAAACCGCTGACAAATTGATTTTAAGCTTGCGTGCCTCTTCCAATATTTCAGGATCCAGCGAGACATTGACTGATTTTTTCACCTTTGACACAGTGCGCATGATAACCCCCATAGCAATGCGCATGACATGCCTAAGGTTAGCGTAATAAGCGAGCATTTCCTATTCTCCGACCAATAAATCATCATGCACACTAAGGTGGTTGCACAGGTCTGTCACGCCCCGAAGAAGAAGTCTGCGAGGCGCTTTCCAGAACCTCATCTCCAACATCGTGAGCCACATCAGTAAGGTGATACACTGACAGTGGTAGCATTACCGCGTTTTGTAATTTTCTGATTTCATGGAGAAATGATGGAACTGCTTTTATTGAGTAACTCGACGCTGCCAGGCAAAGGCTGGATGGAACACGCACTGCCGCTGATTGCTGAGCAGTTGAATGGTCGCCGTTCTGCGGTATTTATCCCGTTTGCTGGCGTGACGCAAACCTGGGATGAATACACAGCGAAAACTGCAGCCATCTTTGCGCCAATGGGCGTTAATGTGACTGGCATTCATACTGTTGCCGATCCGGTTGCAGCCATTGAAAACGCTGAAGTGGTCATTGTCGGTGGCGGTAACACCTTCCAGTTGCTGAAAGAGAGCCGTGAACGCGGATTGCTGGCGCCGATTGTTGACGTCGTCAAACGCGGCGCACTGTACATCGGCTGGAGCGCGGGTTCCAACCTTGCCTGCCAGACCATTCGTACCACCAACGACATGCCGATTGTCGATCCAAAAGGTCTTGATGCGCTGGGTCTGTTCCCACTGCAGATTAACCCACACTTTACCAATGCACTGCCGGAAGGGCATAAAGGCGAAACGCGCGAGCAGCGTATTCGCGAGCTGCTGGTTGTCGCACCGGAACTGACAGTAATTGGTCTGCCGGAAGGGAACTGGATCAAAGTAAGTAATGGCCAGGCTGTTCTTGGCGGTCCGAACACCACCTATGTGTTCAAGGCGGGTGAAGAGGCGGTTGCGCTTAAAGAAGGTCACTGCTTTTAATTAGCATCACGTTAAGCGCCTGATGGCACTATGCGTATCAGGCCTACAGGATAACGTAGGCCTGATATGAACGCATTACGCTAGTTAGAACTCATCCCGTTCGTCGTCTTCGTCTGGCTGTTCCAGCACACTGTAGGCAACAGAGCAAAACAGCGAGTTCAGACGCTGCATATCCCCCAGTAACGCAAGGTGTAGAGAACTGGTCTCGATACTCTGCACGTTCTGCTGATGCAATCGATCCACGTGCGCGTGTGAATAACGACGATTAAGAATGCGAAAACGGTGTTTGCTGCGGCGCAGGCGGCGGGCGCTGGTCACATCACCGGAGAAGAATACCGACATCGCCAGTTGCAGGTTGCTCAACAACTGATCGTAAAGCGCATCCAGTTCCTTCAGACCTTCCAGAGAAAATGCCCGACGCGCGGCCAACGATTTATCCGCAATTTCGCTTCCCATGCGTTCGACAATATCCGATGCCTGCTCCAGGTTGAGCGACATTTCGATAATTTCCGCCCAGCGGCGCGACTCCTCTTCCGCCAGCTCATCTTTTGGCATCCGCGCCAGATAGAGCTTGATCGCCGTATACAATACGTTGATGTCGTCGGCCATCTTGCGCAGCTCTTTTTCCTCGCGCGGTTCGCCATGCATTACCTTCTTCAGCCCTTCCATCATCTGCTCCATGGCATCGCCAATACGCAGTGCTTCACGGGCCGCATTAGCCAGCGCAAGCGTCGGCGTGTCCAGCGCGCTGACATCCAGATGTTTGGGTTTCAGATGGGCATCTAATTCAGGCTCATCGCGGATAATACGCTTACAGAAACGCGCCATCGGCTCGGCAAACGGCACCATCGCCACGCAGCGCACCAGGTTATAAAAGACGTGAAAATAGATGACCAGTTCGGATTTCGGCAGCGGCAATTCATCCATCAGATTCGCCAGCGGATGCACGAACGGCAGGATAATCAGGCTACCCACCAGCTTAAACAGTAAACTGCCGAGCGCCACGCGGCGAGCCGCAGCATTCGCCGCGCTGTTGTTGAGCATCGCCAACAGGCCGGAACCCAGGTTAGCGCCAATCACCAGACACAACGCGACCGGGAACGAGATAATGCCAGCGGCTGTCAACGTGGCCGTCAGCAGAACCGCCGCCAGGCTGGAGTAACTGATAATCGCAAACATGGCGCCAATCAGCGCATCAAGCATGATATCGCCCGTGAGCGAGGCGAAAATGACCTGTACGCCGTTAGCCTGGGTGATCGGCGTCACCGCCTGCACAATCAGCTCCAGCGCCAGTAAAATCAACCCCAGCCCGATGCCTACCCGCCCCAACTGTCCGACCCGGGACTGCTTGCGTCCCAGAAAGAAAATCACGCCGATAAAAATCAGCAGCGGCGACAGCCAGGAGAGATCGAAGGTCAGGATACGCGCCATCAGCGCGGTCCCCACGTCAGCACCGAGTACAATCACCAACGCAGGCGTGAGTGCCACCAGATCCTGCGCAACAAACGAGGTGACTAGCATGGTGGTCGCGTTGCTGCTTTGCACCAGCGCGGTCACGCCAATCCCCGCGCAAAAGGCGAGCGGTTTCTTTTCAACGCTACGGCTGAGTACAGTACGCAAACGGGCACCAAAGACACGCATCACGCCAGTACGCACAATATGCGTGCCCCAAACCAGCATCGCCACGGCAGAAAGCAGGTGTAACAGAGTTAGCACGGAATCAGGTTCTCCTTATACTTATATGTTCCTGAAGCTCATGGCGTCAGCATAATGCCTGGTGGCAGATGCTGATCAGGCCGACAAAAATTCCCTGTTGGCTGCCGTCATCCGGCAATCTGTGCCATGAGCGTTCTTTCAGTATAAGGGTTTAAATGTAATAAAGAGACAGGGCACTCATTGAGCGCCCTGTTTGTTGTAAAGAAAGATGACAGTTTTGTGAATCAGTCGGCGTCATAGCCCAGGTTTGGCGCTAACCAACGTTCAACTTCTTCCACGCTCATCCCTTTACGGAAAGCGTAATCTTCGACCTGGTCACGCTGAATTTGCGCCACGGCGTAGTACTTACTGTCCGGGTGGCTGAAGTACCAGCCGGAGACCGACGCACCTGGCCACATGGCGAAGGATTCCGTGAGCTTCATACCGGTGTGGGTTTCCACATCTAACAACGCCCAGATCGTGGCCTTCTCGGTATGCTCCGGGCACGCCGGATAGCCCGGTGCCGGGCGAATCCCCTGGTAGTTCTCACGGATCAGCTCATCATTGCTGAGATTCTCGTTCGCGGCGTAACCCCAGTAAACTTTGCGCACGCGCTCGTGCAGATACTCCGCAAAGGCCTCTGCCAGGCGGTCGGCAATCGCTTTCACCATGATCTTGTTGTAGTCATCGTGCTGCGCTTCAAAAGCATCGGCCAGCGCATCCTCTTCCAGACCGCCGGTAACCGCGAAGGCGCCAATATAATCGGCCTTACCGCTCTGCTTCGGCGCCACAAAGTCAGACAGGCAGTAGTTGGCAAAACCCACCTTCTCAGTTTGCTGGCGCAGATGATGGCTCACATTCAGGACGTGAGTGCGCGTTTCATCGCGGTAAATCTCGATATCATCGCCGACGCGGTTGGCCGGGAATAACCCAACAACGCCACGCGGGTTGAGGGTTTTCTCAGCGCTGAGTTTATCCAGCATGTCGTTCGCATCTTTAAACAGACGTTTCGCCTCTTCCCCCACCACTTCATCTTCAAGGATGCGAGGGTATTTACCGGCCAGCGACCAGGTCATAAAGAACGGCGTCCAGTCGATATAGTTACGCAGCGTTTCAATGCTGGCCTCAACTTCCTGCACACCCAGACGATGAGCCACCGGCGGCGTGTAGCTTTCCCAGTCAAAGGCCAGATCGTTATCACGCGCGGCCTCCAGCGTTACCGGTGGAGTACGTGGTTTCTTGCGCCCGTGTTGTATGCGTACCGTTTCATACTCTTTACGCGTACGCGCGACAAAATCATCGCGTTGCGTATCAGAAAGCAAAGCAGCGACGACGCCAACGGTACGCGAGGCGTTCTGTACGTAGACCGTCGGACCGCTGTAGTTCTGCTCAATTTTCACCGCCGTGTGCGCTTTCGAGGTGGTCGCACCGCCAATCAGCAGCGGAATGGTGAAGCCCTGACGTTCCATCTCTTTCGCCACGTTGACCATTTCGTCCAGTGACGGGGTAATCAGCCCGGAAAGACCAATCAGATCAGCATTGACTTCACGCGCCGTGCGGAGGATTTTCTCTGCAGGCACCATCACGCCAAGGTCGATGATTTCGTAGTTATTACATTGCAGCACCACACCGACAATATTTTTACCGATATCGTGCACATCACCCTTCACCGTCGCGATGACC
This sequence comes from Citrobacter sp. Marseille-Q6884, assembly GCF_945906775.1. NCBI lineage: Bacteria > Pseudomonadati > Pseudomonadota > Gammaproteobacteria > Enterobacterales > Enterobacteriaceae > Citrobacter > Citrobacter sp. Marseille-Q6884. The sequence goes on along the minus strand of NZ_CAMDRE010000001.1, from coordinate 1,414,407 downwards.
ATCTTGCCGTTGCTGGAGCCTTTTTCTTTGCTGGCTTCAATGTAGGGTTCAAGGTAGGCCACCGCCTGCTTCATCACGCGCGCCGATTTCACCACCTGCGGCAGGAACATTTTACCTTCGCCAAACAGATCGCCAACGACGTTCATGCCGTCCATCAGCGGCCCTTCGATCACTTCAATCGGACGCGCTGCCTGCTGGCGTGCTTCTTCGGTATCCAGCTCGATAAACTCGGTAATCCCTTTCACCAGCGAATATTCGAGGCGTTTTTTCACGTCCCAACTACGCCACTCCGCCTGTTGCGCGTTAGCGGTGTCGTCGGTTTTGCTGCCACGGTATTTTTCCGCCAAATCCAGCAGACGTTCGGTGCCATCGTCGCGACGATTAAGGATCACGTCCTCAACCGCATCGCGCAGCTCGGCAGGCAGATCGTCGTAAATCGCCAGTTGTCCGGCGTTGACGATCCCCATATCCATGCCGTTACGGATAGCGTAGTAGAGGAACACCGCGTGAATGGCTTCGCGCACCGGATCGTTGCCACGGAATGAGAACGAAACGTTAGAAACACCGCCGGAGATCAGCGCATGCGGCAGCTCGCGTTTAATGTCTTCACAGGCACCGATAAAGTCCTGCGCATAGTTGTTGTGCTCTTCGATACCGGTCGCGACCGCAAAAATGTTTGGGTCGAAGATAATATCTTCCGGCGGGAAGCCCACCTCTTCGGTGAGAATTTTGTATGCGCGACGGCAAATTTCGATTTTACGCGCGCGGGTATCGGCCTGCCCCTGCTCGTCAAAGGCCATTACCACTACCGCCGCACCGTAGCGACGCAGCAATTTGGCATGATGGGTGAAGATCTCCACGCCCTCTTTCATCGAGATGGAGTTAACGATGCCTTTACCCTGAATGCACTTCAGCCCTTTTTCGATGACTTCCCATTTGGAAGAGTCGATCATAATCGGTACGCGGGCGATGTCCGGTTCACCAGCGATCAGGTTGAGGAAGCGCACCATCGCCGCTTCGGCGTCGAGCATCCCCTCATCCATGTTGATGTCGATAATCTGCGCGCCGCTTTCCACCTGCTGGCGGGCAACGTCCAGCGCTTCGCTGTATTTTTCTTCTTTAATCAGGCGCTTGAATTTGGCCGAACCCGTGACGTTGGTACGTTCGCCGACGTTAACGAACAGGCTGTCGTCACCAATATTCAGCGGCTCCAGGCCAGAAAGACGGCAGGCAACCGGAATTTCCGGTAGCTGGCGCGGCGCGATGCCATCCACCGCGCGACTCATCGCCGCGATATGCTCTGGCGTGGTCCCGCAGCAGCCGCCAACCACGTTCAGAAAGCCGGCTTCAGCCCATTCGCGAATCTGCTTCGCCATGGTTTCCGCATCAAGGTCGTACTCACCAAAGGCGTTCGGCAGGCCGGCGTTGGGGTGTGCGGTAACGTAGCATTCCGCAATACGCGAGAGCTCCTGAACGTACTGACGCAGCTCATCCGGCCCAAGGGCGCAGTTGAGACCAAAGGTCAGCGCTTCGGCGTGGCGCAGTGAGTTATAGAATGCTTCGGTGGTCTGGCCGGAGAGCGTACGCCCTGAGGCATCGGTGATGGTGCCGGAAATCATAATCGGCAGTTCAATCCCCAGCGCTTCAAACTCCGTTTTCACCGCGAAGATAGCCGCTTTCGCATTCAGCGTGTCAAAAACGGTTTCAATCAGGATCAGGTCACTGCCACCTTCCACCAGCGCTTTGGTGGACTCACGGTAAGCGGCCACCAGCTGATCAAAGGTAATGTTACGGTAAGCCGGATCATTTACGTCCGGTGAAATAGATGCTGTACGGTTGGTTGGGCCGAGGACACCCGCAACATAGCGCGGTTTGTGCGGCGTACGCGCCGTCCACTCATCGGCACAGGCACGCGCAAGTTTTGCCGCTTCAAGGTTAATTTCCGCCGACAGGGATTCCATTTGGTAATCCGCCATGGCGATGGTCGTGGAGTTGAAGGTGTTGGTTTCGATGATATCCGCGCCCGCTTCAAAGTAGGCGTTATGAATTGCGGTAATCACCTCCGGCTTGCTCAGCACCAACAAGTCGTTGTTGCCTTTGAGATCGCATGGCCAGTCGGCAAAGCGTTCGCCGCGGAAATCTGCTTCACTCAGACGGTATCCCTGGATCATGGTCCCCATACCGCCGTCCAGCACCAGAATACGTTCCTTTAACTGCTGACGTAATTGTTCAACTTTGCTGCTCACACTCGCTCCCGACAACGCTCAACCAGACCGAAAAAAACTCAACAGGTCATACTGGCACAAACCTGAGAGGCGGAAAAGAGAACAACGGCCAACATGAGACATGTTCAGCTTCACTCATCCGATCAGTACAGGAATTCTTGCATTATAATCGAATAAAACGAAAATGATTTCCACGATACAGAAAAGGAGTCTGCCATGGTTGCCACTGTTCCCGCAAAACGCGGTAGAAAACCCGCCGCTACGACCACGCCTGCAACCGGGCAGGTTCAGTCTCTGACCCGGGGCCTGAAACTATTGGAATGGATTGCGGAATCCAACGGCAGCGTCGCGCTGACCGAGCTGGCGCAACAGGCTGGCTTACCCAATTCCACCACGCACCGCTTATTGACCACCATGCAGCAGCAGGGTTTTGTCCGCCAGGTTGGCGAACTGGGACACTGGGCTGTGGGGGCTCACGCATTCATCGTCGGCAGCAGTTTTTTGCAAAGCCGTAATCTGCTGGCGATTGTCCACCCGATTCTGCGTAAACTGATGGAGGACTCCGGTGAAACGGTGAATCTGGCCGTGCTGGATCAGAGCGACCATCAGGCGATCATTATCGACCAGGTGCAGTGTACGCAGTTGATGCGCATGTCTGCTCCTATAGGCGGCAAGCTGCCGATGCACGCCTCCGGCGCAGGGAAAGCATTCTTAGCCCAGCTCAGCGAGGAGAAAGTGACCAGCCTGCTGCACCGCAAAGGGCTGCACGCCTATACCCACGCCACGCTGGTTTCTCCGCTACACCTGAAAGAAGATCTCGCCCAGACGCGTAAACGCGGCTATTCCTTTGATGATGAAGAACACGCGCTTGGTCTGCGCTGCATAGCATCCTGCATTTACGATGAGCACCGCGAGCCCTTTGCCGCCATCTCGATCTCCGGCCCGATTTCGCGTATTACTGACGACCGTGTTACTGAGTTTGGTGCGCTGGCCATCAAAGCCGCGAAAGAGGTGACGCTGGCGTACGGCGGGATTCGTTAAGGTATTTTTTGCCGGGGGGCGGTTACGCCTTACCCGGCCGACAGAAACTCATGCAAACCTTACGCTAAAGCGCTGCTTGCGGCGGTAGGCATAAACATCTTCCACGTGCCCTTCACGGATGCGCGTTTGCAGGCTCCGCCAGTAATCGGCACTGAACAGATCCGCATGCATTTCTTCAAACAGCGGTCCAATACGCGGGTCAGCACATAGCCAGTGACGAAACTCTTCCGGGAAGACGTCCCCCGGCGACACGCTGTACCACGGCTCGCTGGCCATCTCGTCTTCCGGGTAACGCGGCGGCGGGATATGGCGGAAATTCACTTCCGTCATATAACAAATCTCATCGTAGTCGTAGAACACCACGCGCCCGTGACGGGTGACACCGAAGTTTTTAAACAGCATGTCGCCGGGGAAAATATTCGCAGCGGCAAGCTGGCGAATGGCGTTGCCATACTCTTCAATCGCATCCCGCAGTTGTTGGCCCTCCACCTGCTCCAGCCAGATATTTAACGGGACCATCCGACGTTCGATATACAGATGGCGAATCACAATCTGCTCGCCCAGATCGGTTATCTTTTCAGGGACTTCCTGTTGCAACAGCGCCATCAGTGCCGGGTCGATTTGCCGCTTATCCAGCACGAAGTTCTCGAACTCCTGAGTATCTGCCATGCGCCCAACACGATCGTGCTCTTTCACCAGTTGATAACAGGCACGGACGTGAGCAGCCGACATCTCTTTCTGTGGAGCAAATTTATCTTTGATAATTTTGAATACCCGATCGAAACCCGGCAGCGTAAATACCAGCATGACCATGCCGCGTATTCCGGGCGCTTCGATAAACTGTTCGTGACTCCCGGCAAGATAGAGCAAATATTCGCGATAACTTTCCGTTTTCGCATGTTTCTGGCAGCCAATCGCCATATACAACTCAGCGGTAGTTTTACCGGGCAGGATCTCACGCAGCCACTCCACCAGCGCCGCAGGCAATGGTGCGTAAACCATGAAGTAAGAGCGGGCAAAACCAAACACGATACTGGCTTCTGCCGTGGTCGTCAGACACGTATCAACAAACAATTCACCTTCGTCAGTGCGGTGTATCGGCAGTAAAAATGGCAGCGTCCCCGTCGGAGTGATGAGCTTGCCAACCAGCCAGGCGGCCTTGTTGCGATAGAACAGTTCGTTCGCTACCTGTAAATGACAGCGCTGCAGCACCGCTGCACCGAAGGTTTCCGTCAGGTGTTCGATGATGTAGTGGATGTCACGAATTTTATTCTGCCACGGCAGGCGCAGCGGCAGATCGCTGAGTACGCGCATCAGCAGCGGTTCCCAGCCGGCATCCGGGAAAAAATCTTTCGCCAGCGGGCGAGGAATTGTGCGAAACCGGCGCTCCGGTTGGGAGCTGAAAATAAACAAACGTTCGGGTGTCAGTGAGCGGTGATCGAATAACCGGCAGTAGACGGAGTTAAAAAAGCTCTCCGCAATTTCGAAGCGTGGGTAATCCGGCAATAACCGGGTGTAATGCTCTTTAACCCGAAGCAGAAACGCCGCATCGGTGCTCTTGCCATCGGTGATACAGCGCAACTGTTCCACCACCAGACCCACATGATGATCATAGAGATGGATACGACTTTTCATCGCCTGCTGCACCGCATGCCAGTCGGCCTGTTCAAAACGTTGCTGCGCGCCGGACGTCACTTCCAGAAATCGACCGTACTGCGCGTCAAAGCCTTGCAGAATAGTTTGAGCAATCAGTAATTCCATGCCACGCGACATTGTTTACCCTCAACAATTGTCGGATGGCAGTGCAAGCACCTTATCCGACCTACAGTGCTCAGTAGGCCGGACAGGCAAATGCGCTATCCGGCATCTCAGGACAATCAGAACTGGGATTCTTCCGTTGACCCCGTCAGTGCGGTAACGGATGACGTGCCACCCTGAATGATGGTGGTCACTTTATCGAAGTAACCGGTGCCCACTTCTTGCTGGTGAGACACGAAGGTATAACCGTCTTTGGCCGCCGCAAATTCTGGCTGCTGAACTTTCTCGACGTAGTGGCGCATGCCTTCGCCCTGCGCATAGGAATGTGCGAGGTCGAACATGTTGAACCACATGCTGTGAATGCCTGCCAGGGTAATGAACTGGTATTTGTAGCCCATGTCCGACAGTTGCTGCTGGAAGCTGGCGATGGTTTTGTCGTCCAGATTTTTCTGCCAGTTAAACGATGGCGAACAGTTGTAGGCCAGCAGTTTCCCTGGGAATTTAGCGTGAATTGCATCAGCAAAGCGCTTCGCCAGTTCGAGGTCCGGGGTGGAGGTTTCGCACCACACCAGATCAGCATACGGCGCGTAGGCCAGACCACGGCTGATCGCCTGCTCGATACCCGCATGTGTACGGTAGAAACCTTCACTGGTGCGCTCACCGGTGATGAATTCGCTGTCATACGGATCGCAATCAGAGGTGATCAAATCTGCCGCGTCAGCATCGGTACGGGCAATCACCAGCGTCGGAACACCCATGACGTCTGCTGCCAGACGGGCTGCTACCAGTTTCTGAATGGCTTCCTGAGTCGGCACCAGTACTTTGCCGCCCATGTGACCACATTTTTTCACCGAAGCCAGCTGATCTTCGAAGTGAACGGCCGCTGCACCAGCCTCAATCATCGATTTCATCAGTTCAAACGCGTTCAGTACACCGCCAAAACCGGCTTCAGCATCAGCGACGATCGGCAGGAAGTAATCCACATAGCGTGGATCGTTCGGCTCAATACCGGTTGACCATTGGATCTGATCCGCACGACGGAAGGTGTTGTTGATCCGATCCACCACCGCAGGGACAGAGTTCGCCGGATACAGCGATTGGTCCGGGTACATGCTGGATGCCAGGTTGGCATCCGCCGCCACCTGCCAGCCTGAAAGATAGACCGCTTCAATACCGGCTTTCGCCTGCTGCAGCGCCTGACCACCGGTCAGCGCACCGAGGCTGTTGATATAGCCTTTCTTCGATTCACCGTGCAGCAGACGCCACATCTTCGCCGCGCCAAGCTGCGCCAGAGTACATTCCGGGTTGACCGAGCCACGCAATTTCACCACTTCCTCCGCGCTGTAAGGGCGGGTAATGCCTTCCCAGCGAGGTTGTGTCCATTCTTTCTGTAATTCTTCGATTTGTTGGGTACGGGTTTTCATGTGCAGATGCTCCATAGGGTAAACGGTGGGTGAATCAAGCCAGTAAGCGATAGCCAGGCAAGGTTAAGAAATCGATCAGTTCGTCAGATGTCGTGATTTGCTCCATCAGGCGCGCGGCATCATCAAAACGCCCGCTGCTGTAGCGGTGTTCGCCGAGCTCGTCCTGAATGACCAACATCTCTTCGGCCAGCATCTGGCGGAACAACGGTTTGGTAACCGGTTTACCGTTGCTGAGCGTTTTCTGGTGATGGATCCACTGCCAGATGGAGGTTCGGGAGATTTCGGCGGTAGCCGCATCTTCCATCAGACCGTAAATCGGTACGCAGCCGTTGCCAGAGATCCAGGCTTCAATGTATTGCACGGCAACACGGATATTGGCACGCATGCCTTCCTCAGTGCGCTCGCCCTCGCATGGCGCCAGCAGTTCTTCTGCCGTGATCGGCGCATCGGTATCGCGGGTGACGAAGAGCTGGTTTTTGTTTTCACCCAGCACATCGTTGAAAATCGCCATCGCGGTATCCGCAAGCCCCGGATGGGCAACCCAGGTACCGTCATGACCGTTATTCGCTTCCAACGCTTTATCCGCTTTTACTTTATTCAGCACCTGGTTGTTACGTTCAGCGTCTTTGCTGGGGATAAAGGCCGCCATACCGCCCATCGCAAAGGCACCGCGCTTGTGGCAGGTTTTAATCAGCAGACGTGAGTAGGCGCTGAGGAAAGGTTTATCCATCGTCACCACCTGACGGTCCGGCAGGACGCGGTCCGGGTGGTTCTTCAGCGTTTTGATATAGCTGAAAATGTAGTCCCAGCGACCGCAGTTGAGGCCCACAATATGGTCACGCAGTGCGTGCAGGATCTCGTCCATCTGGAAGACAGCCGGCAATGTTTCAATCAACAGCGTGGCTTTGATCGTGCCGCGCGGCAGGTTAAATCTGTCTTCGGCATAGCTGAAAACTTCACTCCACCAGGCAGCCTCTTGCCAAGCCTGCGTTTTCGGCAGGTAAAAATAAGGACCGCTGCCTTTTGCCAACAACGCCTTATAGTTGTGGAAGAAATAGAGGGCAAAGTCGAACAGACTGCCGGGAATGGCTTCATCGCGCCATGTCACGTGCTTCTCTGGCAGGTGCAGGCCACGCACACGACAAATCAATAAGGCCGGATCGGGATTCAGTTGGTAAATCTTGCCCGCTTCGTTGGTGTAGCTGATGGTGCCATTTACCGCATCGCGCAGGTTGATTTGCCCATCAATCACCTTGCTCCACTCAGGCGCCAGAGAATCTTCAAAGTCAGCCATAAAAACTTTGACGTTTGCGTTCAAGGCGTTAATCACCATTTTGCGCTCAACCGGCCCGGTGATCTCTACACGGCGATCCTGTAAATCATCAGGAATACCGCGAATTTTCCAGTCACCTTCACGAATGGAAGCTGTTTCCGAAATAAATCCAGGCAACTTACCGTCGTCAATATCCTGCTGCTGCTTAATGCGTGCAGCGAGAAGTTTATTCCTTTTTGGTGTAAATCGTGTCACCAGTTCAGTCAGAAACTCCACTGCTTCTGCAGTCAGAATCTGTTGTTCCTGCTCGCCATGCGGCCTGGTAAACACCAGTTCATCGGTTGTTGTTGCCTGTTGATTCATTGCGTAGCTCCTCGTCGTTGATCCAAGCTCATCCCCAATGCGAACGAAGGATCGTTGTGTGGTTTTCGTTCAGCACAACTAAGACTACTCAATTAAATCTCAAAATCAAAAACAATTTCCATTTTTAATTTAATTATGAATTAACTTATTGATAACAATAAGGATAAAAATTATTTACACTGTGAGGTGCATTTCGGAAATAAAAAAGGCACCCGAAGGTGCCTGTTTCAACATGCTGAAACGCTTAAGGATCGTTTGCTACAGAAGATTAATCCAGCGTGGGATTCATGTGACGCAGATCGTATGGTGTTATCTGGTAGACGTAATAGTTGAGCCAGTTGGTAAACAGCAAATTGCCATGGCTGCGCCAGGTGGCCTGCGGTTTGTTCTGCGGATCATTTTTTGGAAAATAGTTGTAGGGAACATCCGGGGTTAAACCCGCTTCAACATCACGAAAATACTCACTGGCCAGAGTATGTGCATCGTATTCCGGATGACCTGTCACAAATGCAATGCGCTTATCTTTGCTGGCAAACAGGTAGGCATCTCCCTCTTCTGTCTCCGCAAAGATCTCAAGGTCGGTATAATCTCTGATCAGGGCCGCAGGGAAATCGGCATAGCGCGAATGCGGCGCAAGAAACGCATCATCAAAGCCGCGCGTCAGCAGAGCATGAGGATGCAGAATATGGTGTTCATAGACGCCGGAGAGTTTGTCCGCGCGGGTTTGTTTTGGAATACCATACAAAATATTCAGTGCCGCTTGTACCGCCCAACAGACAAAGAGTGTCGAGGTGACGTGATCTTTTGCCCATTCCAGCACCTGTTTGATCTGCGGCCAGTAAGCGACATCATTAAACTCAACCAGCCCCAGCGGCGCACCGGTCACAATCAGACCATCAAAGTTCTGATCGCGGATCTCATCAAAATTACAGTAGAAGTTGTTCAGATGCTCGGCAGGTGTATTACGCGATTCACGTGCGTCAATGCGCAACAGTTGAATATCCACCTGCAACGGCGAGTTAGACAGAAGACGCAGAAACTGGTTTTCCGTTTCGATTTTCTTCGGCATCAGGTTAAGAATCAGGACCTTCAGTGGACGAATTTCCTGGCCTGTTGCGCGTGATGCGGTCATCACAAAGACATTTTCATCACGCAAGAAATTGACGGCTGGTAGCTCGTCCTGCACCCGAATCGGCATAACCTTGTTACCTCACAACATACGTATAAACGTTTAGACATCCAGATAGCTGACAATAACCAGGAATGCGTTAAATGTCGAGTCTGCATGTGAAAGGTGAGAAAGTTTCACAAAGGTAATTACAGTAGACTATAAGCAAGAATAAAAGGAGTCACTATGGTTATTAATATTCGCCGTTCACGGCAGGACGAAGGCGACGAACTGATTGCAATTTGGTGTCGTTCTGTCGATGCCACGCACCATTTTTTATCAGCAGCGTATCGGGTTGAGCTTGAAGAGCTGGTACGTTCCTTTTTACCGGAAGCACCGCTATGGGTGGCTGTTAATCAACAGGATAAGCCTGTCGGTTTTATGTTGCTCAGCGAACAGCATATGGATGCTCTGTTTATCGATCCTGATGCGCGTGGTGCAGGGATTGGACGAATGCTTGTCAATCATGCGCTATCCCTGGCGCCAGAATTGAAGACCAATGTGAATGAGCAAAATGATCAAGCGGTAGGGTTTTATAAGAGGATGGGATTTCAGGTGACGGGACGCAGCGAAGTGGACGATCTTGGGAAGCCGTATCCGTTACTAAAACTGGCGTATGGAATCGAATAGTATTCAGTTAACCCCGTCCGGTAGCGCCATGCTGCCGGACCTGCAGTCACGAACCGGGGTTTTCAGATGCGCACAAACGCAAAAAGGCCATCCTTACGGATGGCCTCTTGCTTGATTTGATGCCTGGCAGTTCCCTACTCTCGCATGGGGAGACCCCACACTACCATCGGCGCTACGGCGTTTCACTTCTGAGTTCGGCATGGGGTCAGGTGGGACCACCGCGCTACAGCCGCCAGGCAAATTCTGTTTATTAACCCGCTTACCGCCGGTTAATTTTATCTGTATCAGGCTGAAAATCGTCTTCTCTTTCGCCAAAACATCTTCGGCGTTGTAAGGTTAAGCCTCACGGTTCATTAGTATCGGTTAGCTCAATGTATCGCTACACTTACACACCCGACCTATCAACGTCGTCGTCTTCAACGTTCCTTCAGGAGACTTAAAGTCTCAGGGAGAACTCATCTCGGGGCAAGTTTCGTGCTTAGATGCTTTCAGCACTTATCTCTTCCGCATTTAGCTACCGGGCAGTGCCATTGGCATGACAACCCGAACACCAGTGATGCGTCCACTCCGGTCCTCTCGTACTAGGAGCAGCCCCCCTCAATTCTCCAGCGCCCACGGCAGATAGGGACCGAACTGTCTCACGACGTTCTAAACCCAGCTCGCGTACCACTTTAAATGGCGAACAGCCATACCCTTGGGACCTACTTCAGCCCCAGGATGTGATGAGCCGACATCGAGGTGCCAAACACCGCCGTCGATATGAACTCTTGGGCGGTATCAGCCTGTTATCCCCGGAGTACCTTTTATCCGTTGAGCGATGGCCCTTCCATTCAGAACCACCGGATCACTAAGACCTGCTTTCGCACCTGCTCGAGCCGTCACTCTCGCAGTCAAGCTAGCTTATGCCTTTGCACTAACCTCCTGATGTCCGACCAGGATTAGCTAACCTTCGTGCTCCTCCGTTACTCTTTAGGAGGAGACCGCCCCAGTCAAACTACCCACCAGACACTGTCCGCAACCCGGATCACGGATCTTCGTAAGAGCACCAGCCATTAAAGGGTGGTATTTCAAGGTCGGCTCCATGCAGACTGGCGTCCACACTTCAAAGCCTCCCACCTATCCTACACATCAAGGACCAGTGTTCAGTGTCAAGCTATAGTAAAGGTTCACGGGGTCTTTCCGTCTTGCCGCGGGTACACTGCATCTTCACAGCGAGTTCAATTTCACTGAGTCTCGGGTGGAGACAGCCTGGCCATCATTACGCCATTCGTGCAGGTCGGAACTTACCCGACAAGGAATTTCGCTACCTTAGGACCGTTATAGTTACGGCCGCCGTTTACCGGGGCTTCGATCAAGAGCTTCTCCTTACGGATAACCCCATCAATTAACCTTCCGGCACCGGGCAGGCGTCACACCGTATACGTCCACTTTCGTGTTTGCACAGTGCTGTGTTTTTAATAAACAGTTGCAGCCAGCTGGTATCTTCGACTGATTTCAGCTCCACGAGCAAGTCGCTTCACCTACCTATCAGCGTGCCTTCTCCCGAAGTTACGGCACCATTTTGCCTAGTTCCTTCACCCGAGTTCTCTCAAGCGCCTTGGTATTCTCTACCTGACCACCTGTGTCGGTTTGGGGTACGATTTCGTGTTACCTGATGCTTAGAGGCTTTTCCTGGAAGCAGGGCATTTGTCACTTCAGCACCGTAGTGCCTCGTCATCACGCCTCAGTGTTAGAGTGAACCGGATTTACCTGGAACACACACCTACACGCTTAAACCGGGACAACCGTCGCCCGGCCGACATAGCCTTCTCCGTCCCCCCTTCGCAGTAACACCAAGTACAGGAATATTAACCTGTTTCCCATCGACTACGCCTTTCGGCCTCGCCTTAGGGGTCGACTCACCCTGCCCCGATTAACGTTGGACAGGAACCCTTGGTCTTCCGGCGTGCGGGTTTTTCACCCGCATTATCGTTACTTATGTCAGCATTCGCACTTCTGATACCTCCAGCAACCCTCACAGGCCACCTTCAACGGCTTACAGAACGCTCCCCTACCCAACAACACATAGTGTCGCTGCCGCAGCTTCGGTGCATGGTTTAGCCCCGTTACATCTTCCGCGCAGGCCGACTCGACCAGTGAGCTATTACGCTTTCTTTAAATGATGGCTGCTTCTAAGCCAACATCCTGGCTGTCTGTGCCTTCCCACATCGTTTCCCACTTAACCATGACTTTGGGACCTTAGCTGGCGGTCTGGGTTGTTTCCCTCTTCACGACGGACGTTAGCACCCGCCGTGTGTCTCCCGTGATAACATTCTTCGGTATTCGCAGTTTGCATCGGGTTGGTAAGTCGGGATGACCCCCTAGCCGAAACAGTGCTCTACCCCCGAAGATGAGTTCACGAGGCGCTACCTAAATAGCTTTCGGGGAGAACCAGCTATCTCCCGGTTTGATTGGCCTTTCACCCCCAGCCACAAGTCATCCGCTAATTTTTCAACATTAGTCGGTTCGGTCCTCCAGTTAGTGTTACCCAACCTTCAACCTGCCCATGGCTAGATCACCGGGTTTCGGGTCTATACCCTGCAACTTAACGCCCAGTTAAGACTCGGTTTCCCTTCGGCTCCCCTATTCGGTTAACCTTGCTACAGAATATAAGTCGCTGACCCATTATACAAAAGGTACGCAGTCACCCCATAAAGAGGCTCCCACTGCTTGTACGTACACGGTTTCAGGTTCTTTTTCACTCCCCTCGCCGGGGTTCTTTTCGCCTTTCCCTCACGGTACTGGTTCACTATCGGTCAGTCAGGAGTATTTAGCCTTGGAGGATGGTCCCCCCATATTCAGACAGGATACCACGTGTCCCGCCCTACTCTTCGAGTTCACAACACATGCACTTTTGTGTACGGGACTTTCACCCTGTATCGTGCGACTTTCCAGACGCTTCCACTAACACACATGCTGATTCAGACTCTGGGCTGCTCCCCGTTCGCTCGCCGCTACTGGGGGAATCTCGGTTGATTTCTTTTCCTCGGGGTACTTAGATGTTTCAGTTCCCCCGGTTCGCTTCATTACGCTATGTATTCACGTAATGATAGTGTGACGAATCACACTGGGTTTCCCCATTCGGAAATCGCCGGTTATAACGGTTCATATCACCTTACCGACGCTTATCGCAGATTAGCACGTCCTTCATCGCCTCTGACTGCCAGGGCATCCACCGTGTACGCTTAGTCGCTTAACCTCACAACCCGAAGATGTTTCTTTCGATTCATCATCGTGCTGCGAAAATTTGAGAGACTCGAACACACCATTTATCTGTTCTTATTACGGAGAACAGACACAGTGTGTCGTTTCAATTTTCAGCTTGATCCAGATTTTTAAAGAGCAAAACTTCTTAATGCACTCGGAAGTACATTCAGAAGTTCATCATTCATCAGACAATCTGTGTGGACACTACAAGGAACGGTTCTTTAAGGTAAGGAGGTGATCCAACCGCAGGTTCCCCTACGGTTACCTTGTTACGACTTCACCCCAGTCATGAATCACAAAGTGGTAAGCGCCCTCCCGAAGGTTAAGCTACCTACTTCTTTTGCAACCCACTCCCATGGTGTGACGGGCGGTGTGTACAAGGCCCGGGAACGTATTCACCGTGGCATTCTGATCCACGATTACTAGCGATTCCGACTTCATGGAGTCGAGTTGCAGACTCCAATCCGGACTACGACATACTTTATGAGGTCCGCTTGCTCTCGCGAGGTCGCTTCTCTTTGTATATGCCATTGTAGCACGTGTGTAGCCCTACTCGTAAGGGCCATGATGACTTGACGTCATCCCCACCTTCCTCCAGTTTATCACTGGCAGTCTCCTTTGAGTTCCCGACCGAATCGCTGGCAACAAAGGATAAGGGTTGCGCTCGTTGCGGGACTTAACCCAACATTTCACAACACGAGCTGACGACAGCCATGCAGCACCTGTCTCAGAGTTCCCGAAGGCACCAAAGCATCTCTGCTAAGTTCTCTGGATGTCAAGAGTAGGTAAGGTTCTTCGCGTTGCATCGAATTAAACCACATGCTCCACCGCTTGTGCGGGCCCCCGTCAATTCATTTGAGTTTTAACCTTGCGGCCGTACTCCCCAGGCGGTCTATTTAACGCGTTAGCTCCGGAAGCCACGCCTCAAGGGCACAACCTCCAAATAGACATCGTTTACAGCGTGGACTACCAGGGTATCTAATCCTGTTTGCTCCCCACGCTTTCGCACCTGAGCGTCAGTCTCTGTCCAGGGGGCCGCCTTCGCCACCGGTATTCCTCCAGATCTCTACGCATTTCACCGCTACACCTGGAATTCTACCCCCCTCTACAAGACTCTAGCCTGCCAGTTTCGAATGCAGTTCCCAGGTTGAGCCCGGGGATTTCACATCCGACTTGACAGACCGCCTGCGTGCGCTTTACGCCCAGTAATTCCGATTAACGCTTGCACCCTCCGTATTACCGCGGCTGCTGGCACGGAGTTAGCCGGTGCTTCTTCTGCGAGTAACGTCAATCACTAAGGTTATTAACCTTAATGCCTTCCTCCTCGCTGAAAGTACTTTACAACCCGAAGGCCTTCTTCATACACGCGGCATGGCTGCATCAGGCTTGCGCCCATTGTGCAATATTCCCCACTGCTGCCTCCCGTAGGAGTCTGGACCGTGTCTCAGTTCCAGTGTGGCTGGTCATCCTCTCAGACCAGCTAGGGATCGTCGCCTAGGTGAGCCGTTACCCCACCTACTAGCTAATCCCATCTGGGCACATCCGATGGCAAGAGGCCCGAAGGTCCCCCTCTTTGGTCTTGCGACGTTATGCGGTATTAGCTACCGTTTCCAGTAGTTATCCCCCTCCATCGGGCAGTTTCCCAGACATTACTCACCCGTCCGCCACTCGTCACCCAAGGAGCAAGCTCCTCTGTGCTACCGTTCGACTTGCATGTGTTAGGCCTGCCGCCAGCGTTCAATCTGAGCCATGATCAAACTCTTCAATTTAAGTTTGATGCTCGTGAATTAAACTTCGTAATGAATTACGTGTTCACTCAGAGACTTGGTATTCATTTTTCGTCTTGCGACGTTAAGAATCCGTATCATTGAGTGCCCACACAGATTGTCTGATAAATTGTTAAAGAGCAGGTGCGACGCGCTTTGGCGCTCTGTCGCGAGGTGGCGTATATTACGCTTTCCTCTTTCAGAGTCAACCCTGAATTTCAGGATTTTTCTCTTCAACCGAACCGGCTGTTTGTGTGAAGTGATTCACATCCGCCGTGTCGATGGAGGCGCATTATAGGGAGTTCTCCGGCGCCCGCAACCCTTAAATGACAGAAAAATGACTGACTGCTGCATTCCACAGCAAAACCCCGCCTTATACCCATTTACACACAGAGTTATCCACAAACATCCCGATCCTTTCTGCAATTCTCGCCCTGTAGATGCGATCTTCCACAGCATCAATTAAGGTCAACATTGAAAAATAAAAATTCGCGAGCGTTGCGCAAACGTTTTCGTTACAATGCTGCGGCAAAACAACGATACCCCGTAAGGGGCGTTAGCTGAGTTTTTATCCAAGAATTCAGCTAACGCTCTCTGTAATAGTCAAATCCAGGGGATTTACCATGCAACAACGTCGTCCAGTCCGCCGCGCTCTGCTCAGTGTTTCTGACAAAGCGGGTATTATCGAATTCGCTCAGGCACTTTCCGCACGTGGTGTGGAGCTGCTGTCTACAGGTGGTACCGCTCGCCTGTTAGCAGAGAAAGGCCTGCCAGTGACCGAAGTTTCCGATTACACCGGTTTCCCGGAAATGATGGATGGACGTGTGAAGACCCTGCATCCAAAAGTACACGGCGGCATTCTTGGTCGTCGCGGCCAGGATGACGGAATAATGGAACAGCACGGTATCGCGCCAATCGATATGGTGGTTGTTAACCTGTACCCGTTCGCCCAGACCGTAGCCCGTGAAGGCTGCTCGCTGGAAGATGCCGTCGAGAATATCGATATCGGCGGCCCGACCATGGTGCGCTCCGCTGCAAAGAATCACAAAGACGTTGCCATCGTGGTGAAGAGCAGCGACTACGACGCCATTATTAAAGAGATGGATGCCAACGACGGTTCTCTGACCCTCGACACCCGTTTTGACCTCGCGATCAAAGCCTTCGAACATACTGCCGCTTATGACAGCATGATTGCCAACTACTTCGGCAGCATGGTTCCGGCCTATCATGGCGAAAGCAAAGAAGCCGCTGGCCGTTTCCCGCGTACGCTTAACCTGAACTTCATTAAGAAGCAGGATATGCGCTACGGCGAGAACAGCCACCAGCAGGCTGCCTTCTATATAGAAGAGAATGTAAAAGAAGCCTCTGTCGCCACCGCGCAGCAGGTACAGGGCAAAGCGCTCTCCTATAACAATATCGCCGATACCGATGCAGCGCTGGAATGCGTGAAAGAGTTCAACGAGCCCGCGTGTGTGATCGTTAAACACGCCAACCCGTGCGGCGTGGCAGTAAGCACCTCGATTCTCGACGCCTATGACCGTGCGTACAAAACCGACCCAACTTCCGCATTCGGCGGCATCATCGCGTTCAACCGCGAGCTGGATGCAGGAACGGCGCAGGCCATCATCTCCCGTCAGTTTGTTGAAGTGATCATCGCCCCCTCCGCCACTGAAGACGCACTGAAAATTACTGCTGCCAAACAGAATGTTCGCGTCCTGACCTGTGGCCAGTGGGCACAGCGTGTACCGGGCCTGGATTTCAAACGCGTTAACGGTGGCCTGCTGGTTCAGGATCGTGACCTGGGTATGGTGACCGAAGGGGAACTGCGCGTGGTTTCCAAACGTCAGCCGACCGAACAGGAGCTGCGTGATGCGCTGTTCTGCTGGAAAGTCGCGAAGTTCGTAAAATCCAACGCCATTGTTTACGCCAAAGAGAACATGACCATTGGGATAGGCGCAGGCCAGATGAGCCGTGTTTACTCCGCGAAGATTGCCGGGATTAAAGCAGCGGACGAAGGCCTGGAAGTCAAAGGTTCTGCCATGGCCTCTGACGCCTTCTTCCCGTTCCGCGATGGTATTGATGCCGCTGCTGCTGTGGGTGTGAGCTGTGTTATCCAGCCAGGCGGTTCCATCCGTGATGATGAGGTGATTGCCGCCGCCGATGAACACGGTATTGCGATGATCTTTACCGATATGCGCCACTTCCGCCATTAATCCACGGAGCAGACGATGAAAGTATTAATTATTGGCAACGGCGGGCGCGAACACGCGCTGGCCTGGAAAGCCGCACAGTCACCGCGGGTTGAGACTGTTTTTGTTGCTCCGGGCAACGCGGGTACGGCACTGGAACCCACGCTACAAAACGTGGCGATCGCGGTTACCGATATTCCGGCACTGCTGAGCTTTGCCCAAAATGAGAAGATTGATCTGACCATCGTCGGACCGGAAGCACCGCTGGTGATAGGTGTCGTCGATGCTTTCCGTGCCGCCGGTCTGGCAATCTTTGGCCCAACCGAAGGTGCCGCACAGCTCGAAGGCTCCAAAGCCTTCACGAAAGATTTTCTCGCCCGTCATAACATCCCGACGGCGGAATACCAGAACTTCACCGAAATCGAACCTGCGCTGGCGTATCTGCGTGAGAAAGGCGCGCCAATCGTGATCAAGGCCGACGGTCTGGCTGCCGGAAAAGGCGTTATCGTGGCGATGACGCTGGCAGAAGCCGAAGCCGCCGTTCACGACATGCTGGCTGGCAACGCCTTTGGCGACGCAGGCCATCGTATCGTTATCGAAGAGTTCCTCGATGGTGAAGAGGCGAGCTTTATCGTAATGGTTGACGGCGAACACGTACTGCCGATGGCCACCAGCCAGGATCACAAACGTGTCGGCAATGGCGATACGGGACCGAACACCGGCGGTATGGGCGCTTACTCTCCTGCGCCGGTGGTGACGGACGACGTTCACCAGCGCACCATGGAACGGATCATCTGGCCAACCGTAAAAGGTATGGCGGCAGAAGGTAACACTTACACCGGCTTCCTGTACGCAGGTCTGATGATCGACAAGCAAGGTAACCCGAAAGTTATTGAGTTCAACTGCCGTTTTGGTGACCCGGAAACGCAGCCAATTATGCTGCGCATGAAATCGGATCTGGTGGAGCTGTGCCTCGCAGCCTGCGAAGGTAAGCTGGATGAGCAAACGTCCGAGTGGGACGAACGTGCTTCACTGGGCGTGGTTATCGCCGCAGGGGGCTATCCGGGTGATTACCGTACCGGCGATGTGATTCACGGCCTACCGCTGGAAAAGGTCGCTGACGGTAAGGTATTCCATGCCGGAACAAAGCTTGCCGATGACGATCGTGTACTCACTAACGGCGGCCGCGTCCTGTGCGCCACCGCTCTGGGGGATACCGTGGCCGAAGCGCAGAAACGCGCTTACGCCTTAATGACCGATATCCACTGGGATGGCAGCTTCAGCCGTAACGACATCGGCTGGCGCGCCATTGAGCGCGAGCAACGCTAACGCGAAATTTTCGCCAACAGCGTTTTACGCGTGATCCCTAATTGACGGGCGGCTTCGGTTTTGTTGCCGCCCGTTTTCTCCAGCGCCGCAAGAATCACCTCTTTTTCGACATCCACCAGCGGTTGGATCGCCAGACCGTTTTCGGCTTTTACTGGCGTCGCGGCAATCGCCATCGGCAACTCCCGTTCAGAAATGTACTCCCCCGTCAGCAAAACCACGGCTCGCTCAATGGCGTTTTCCAATTCGCGGATATTCCCTGGCCAATCGTAGTGGATGAGCAGATCCATTGCCTGCGGGGTAAAGCCTTTCACCATTTTGCGATTACGCTTTGCAAAACACTGTAGAAAGTGGTCGGCCAGTAGCGGAATATCTTCCCGACGCTGGCAAAGCGCGGGCATTTCAATGGTCACCACATTCAGGCGGTAGTAGAGATCCTGGCGAAAACGCCCGGCGCTAACTTCCTCTGCCAAATCGCGATGCGTTGCGGCTATCAACCGAACATCGACGGCAAGGGTCTGATTACTGCCCACTCGCTGAACTTCCCGCTCCTGGATCGCCCGCAGCAGGCGCACCTGCATCAACGGTGAAATATCACCAATTTCATCGAGAAATAACGTACCGCCATCAGCCTCAACAAAGCGCCCTTCCCGGCGTTTGTCGGCCCCGGTAAACGCCCCTTTTTCATGGCCAAACAACTCTGACTCCAGTAACGATTCGTTGAGCGCTGCACAATTCAGCGTTACCAGTGGTTTATCGCGACGCGGGCTG
Source organism: Citrobacter sp. Marseille-Q6884 (assembly GCF_945906775.1). Taxonomy (NCBI): domain Bacteria; kingdom Pseudomonadati; phylum Pseudomonadota; class Gammaproteobacteria; order Enterobacterales; family Enterobacteriaceae; genus Citrobacter; species Citrobacter sp. Marseille-Q6884. Next base: position 1,395,227 of record NZ_CAMDRE010000001.1, on the reverse strand, counting down.
CTGGCATGGAGCGCACGCGCCACCAGCTCTTTTCCGGTACCGGAGTCACCATGAATCAGCACCGTTGCATCCGAAGGCGCCACCATCGCAATCTCACTGAGCAACTGTTGCATCGCCGGGCTTTTGCCAATCATGCCAAATTGCACCGCCGGTGCAGAAGGTGAATCAACGGTGCAGTCCCTTGTGTGCGCCAGCGACGTTTCCAGTGTCTCTTGCAGTTGATCAAAGTCCAGCGGCTTAATTAAATAGTCCTGCGCCCCGGCTTTAAGCACCTCCACCGCCGTCTCAACACTGGAAAATGCCGTCATAATCAAAATGGGGATCGCCGGATTCAGAGCTTTGATCTCTTTCAGCGTTTCGATGCCGTCCATCTCGGCCATACGCACGTCACACAGCACCAGATCAAAGACATGCTCACGCACCCGCTCCAGTGCCGCCCGACCGTTATAGGCCAGCGAGACGTCATAACCCCAACCACGAAGCAGCGCCTGTAAAATAGTGCAGTGGCTGATGTCATCATCAACAACCAAAATATCGATCTTTCTGCGCGTCATCCTTGCCAATCCCGTTGTTTCACTTTGGCCGATAGCCAAAGCGTAAAGACAGTGCCTTTACCCTCAACACTTGTCACCTGAATGGTTCCGCCGTGCTGCTCGATAATGTTTTGCACTACCGCCAGCCCCAGACCCGTACCATCCGCTTTCGTCGTAAAATAAGGCGTAAAAATCGCCTCCAGCTGTTCAGGCGCAATCCCCTTTCCGCTATCTGTCACCACAATTTTAACCCGATCGGCACTGCTTTCACTCGCTTCAACCGTGATCGTGCCCTGACGACCAATCGCATGGATAGCATTCAGATAGAGATTCAACAGAACCTGCGTGAGGCGGTCTGGATCGGCCTGAATCCCCGGTAATGCCGTATTTGCCGTAAACCGCAGCTGGATTTCCCGGTTCTGAGCATCCTGACTGACCAGATGCAGCGAGTGGGTGATGACCTCATTGAGATCCACCTTTTGTAACGTCAGATGCGCAGGCTTCACCAGCTCCAACAGTTCACTCACGACCCGATTTAAGCGATCGGCCTCTTTAGCCATCACCTGAGCCAGCTCATGGGCTTCTCCGCCCGCCGGTGTGCGCTCGGCAAAATACTTTGCTAACCCTTTAATGGAAGAAAGCGGATTGCGGATTTCATGCGCCACCCCTGCCGCCAGTTGCCCAAGAGCCATCAGCTTTTCTTTGCGCTTCATGGCCTCCTGCAACTCCCTGTATGAACGCTGATAGCGCTGATACCAGAAGAAGGTGAGCACGGTTGCCAGCAGCACAGCCGCCAGCGCTAAAAGAACAATCAGAGTATTGCGCCACTCTCTTGCCTGGGTCGCTGCAAGATCGCTGGCATCAAAGGCAATAAAAATGGTTTGCGCAGGCGTGTTCATGTGCTCGTCGTTATTATTACAACGCGCCATCCCATGCCTTCCCGGACCAAACATTGGCTGAAACTGGCGATAAATTTCCAGCGTCGGCGTTTTTTCGCCATCGTTTGTCGGGGTATCCATACGCCGCCAACGCTCCTGCTCTCCAGGATGCAACTGTCGCAACACATCCGGTGAATAGAGCGTTTTGCCGACCATCCCGGCATTGCTGTGGGTGATAATGACGCCATGCGCGTCCACAACGGCAAACCAAAGAACACCCGGCTGTACAGCCATCTCCTCCAACAGTGTTTGCTGCTGGGCATGATGCATCCGCATTCCCATGCCTACCCGCGTACCGGACTCCAGAGCACGGATCAGCACACTGCCTTTTTCCAGCAACGTTTGCCGGGCGGCGTCACTTTCCCGACCATAATCCCGAAGGGTCATGATAGAAAACCAGCCAACCAAAATCAGGACAGCCGCTAACAATAGTCTGCTGAGCCACTTTGCCGCCGTATCCTTATACAGATGCATACGCTTTCCCTTTACCCACGGTTTCCTTTCATCGTTTCAGTGACACAGCAGGAATCATGCCATTTTTCACCCCAGAGAACCCTGCCCTCCGGCACAAACCGCTAAAGGTAACGAGTAAAAATGACCCACCGCTCCTTTTTGGGCGAGTCATTTTTACCCGGTTTCTCCACGATTGTGCTCATCCAAAGCCCGTAGAATGCGGATTTCCTGTTTGGCACGGAAGATGCAAAAGAGAAAGTAAGCTAACCAACAGGAGAACGAACGATGAAACGGAATAATAAACTGGCGCTGGTTGTACTCTCGCTAATGGCCCTGGGCTCTACCCCGGCGCTGGCACAACATCACTGGGGATATGGTGATGGTATGCAACAACGTAACGGGACGCCAATGACCACCGAGCAGCAGGCAGCGGCCCAGAAAATCTATGATGATTACTATTCACAGACCAGCGCGTTACGCCAACAGCTGACCTCCAAACGGTATGAATACAACGCGTTATTAACGGCCAGTTCGCCGGACAGTGCAAAAATTAACGCAGTCGCAAAAGAGATGGCATCGCTGAATCAGTCACTGGACGAGCAGCGTGTTAAGCGCGATGTCGCGATGGCGCAAGCGGGCGTACCACGTGGAGCAGGAATGGGCTATGGCGGTTGCGGTGGTGGCGGTAACCATCGCGGTGGAGGTCATATGGGAATGGGCCACTGGTAAGCATTTTTGCCGGATGGCAACTTACAGGCCCGCGCTTCAGAACGTCTTCGCGGTAGGCTGCCAGTGACAGAAATCCTCATTGGCGACCAACAATAGCTGAGATCCTTCGGGCGCTTCCAGCCATGCCACGCTCACCTCAACTGACGAATGGCTCTGGCGGCGCTCAATATGGTTTATCGCCCACGATTCCAGGTCAGGCTTCAGTGTCTCGCCTTCGCAGGTTGTGATCGTGTTATTCCCATGCCAGCGTCCCTGACGCAACACAACACGCCCCTGACGCAGCGCATCGCTGGTCTGGCGGATTTGGTCGGCACGATAACGGTAAAGCGCAATTTGATCGCTGGAAAGCTGCTGCTTTTGCCCGTCAACGTCGCGCTGCATAAAACTCAGTTCGCCCCGGTCATCGAAGCGTATGCGAATATGCTCCGGCGGCTGGCTGTAAACATTGAGTTCTATCAGAGAAAGTGAATCACCCTGCCAGCGGTACTCACTGGTAGTGGTCGTGCCATGACGCCACGGACTGAATACGGAGAGCAGGTGAACATCGTCACCAGAATCTTTACGCCAGACGCGCACCGCCCCCTGATCGCCAACATAACCGCTGGCCGTAAACGGAGGAAGTTCGGAATGACGACTGCAGGCTGACAGCAACAGAACACCTGAAAGCCAAAGCGTATGACGCCAGATGGACAAAAGGGGCGAAACCGCCCCTTCGTTAAAACTGTTCACTGCCACGCGAATTACTTAACCGCGTCTTTCAGTGCTTTACCAGAAACAAATGCCGGTACGTTGGCTGCGGCGATTTTGATTTCTTTACCGGTCTGCGGGTTGCGGCCAGTACGCTCAGCGCGGTGGTTCACTTTGAAGGTACCGAAACCAACCAGTTGTACAGCATCACCTTCTTTCAGAGACTCAGTAATTGCAGCCAGAGTGGATTCCAGAGCAGCTTTAGCCTGGGTTTTAGACAGTTCTGCTTTGTCTGCAATTACATCAATCAGTTGAGTCTTGTTCATAAGTTATCCTTACAATGTGTTTATCGCTTGCTAAGCATCGAGTGCGACGGAAATGCCAAAAAAGCACTCTCCTGCATACACGCACCGATAGCCACTTTTTTTCGCCCCCCAAATGTAGACCAGACGGGGGGCGAATGGGAAGCCTTCAGGCACGACAAATCAGGCGTTAAATCACGTTTTGTGGTGTCATTGCTGAAAATTTATACCAATATTGCTCTCGCCAGCCTCGCGCAGGTCTGCGCGCAGCCCTTTTATCAGCTCAATATCGCGTTCTTCGCAGTCAGCCAAAAGTCGGAATATTTCCCACTGAATATCCCATTCTTGCTCAACGGCAGGGTTCTCTTTCAGCTCCTCATCGGTCATTTCCCGACCAGCCTGAGTCATTTCCAGCATCGCGACCGTCGTGATGGAAGCCTTACTGACTTCAATGGCATGTTCCAGTGTTTCACCGCTAAGGCGCGAATGCATCAATTCGCTTAATGCAACGCAGGCATCAATCGCAGGATATACGCCGTACAGATCGTAATCGTCTGCCGCAGGAATGGCCTCTTCAAACTTTTCCAGTTGGCTATCGAAATTGATCTTTGCATCTTTGACCGTCAATGTTTCCCAGACTAGATCCAGAATTCGGCGGTAAATCTGCCCATCGCCAAATTCAGTTTGCTTGCAGAACATGGCGTAGTTCGGGTACATGCGTTCACACAAACAAGCCATAAAAGTGACGTGTTGCCAGCTTTCCAGCTTCTCCAGACGCAAGTGAATCGGGTTTTGTAACATGATGAGTTCTCAAATACGGAAATTAGCGGCAGTTTACCCGATATGGGGTGATTTTGCTGCAAGCCGCGTAAAAGCCGGGCGTTCCGATGCCACCGCATCTGCCCAGCGGGTCGGTTCCGGTAGACGGTAACCGTTCATACAGCGCTGTACCCACGCCAGTGCGCTATCCATTCCCACGCGATGGCCGGTGGAGATAAATAGCGGATTACAGCGTGCTTTGCTACGCCAGACCCACGCCAGTTGCTCGCCTTTATCCAATAACGGCGCTAATGCGCCAGGCTCCGCAGACAGGGGCTCAAATTGACCGCACAGCCGTTTTTTCGCAACGCCGATAGTGGGTACATCCACCAGCAGGCCAAAATGGCTGGCCACGCCCAGACGACGCGGATGAGAAATACCGTGACCATCGACGAACAGCAAATCCGGTTTTTGCGAGAGCTGCCGCCATGCCGCCATCAGCGCGGGGGTTTCACGAAATGAGAGAAAGCCGGGAATATAGGGCATCGTGGTGGCGATGCGCGCCACCTGATATTCAACCAGCTCAAGCGTAGGATACTTCAGTAATACCATCGCGGCTCGCGTCACTTCACCGCCCTGCTCAAACCCCACATCCGCCCCGCCGATCAGATCCGGCGGATCGTTATCTAGGCGATCCTCAAGGATCACTGAAGAGGCCAGTTCACGCTGTTGGGTACGCAGCGACGCGAGATCCATAATGGCTCCTTAGCGGTGGTATTGCTCGGACAGACGATGTACCGCCTCCACAAAGACACCCGCATGTTCTGGCGGTACATCCTGATGGATGCCATGTCCGAGGTTAAAGACATGTCCTTCACCCTGACCAAAACCAGCAAGGATCGTCGCCACTTCTTCTTCGATACGTGCCGGCGGCGCATAGAGCATAGACGGGTCCATATTCCCCTGCAGCGCAACTTTATGACCGACACGACGACGCGCATCTGCGATATCCGTCGTCCAGTCGAGCCCCAGCGCATCGCAGCCGGTTTCTGCCATCGCTTCCAGCCACTGTCCACCCCCTTTGGTAAACAACGTCACTGGCACGCGGCGACCGTCGTTTTCGCGCAGCAGACCATCGACAATCTTGTGCATGTAGTAGAGAGAGAACTGCTGATAATCACGCCCGGTCAGCACGCCGCCCCAGGTGTCGAAGATCATCACCGACTGCGCGCCCGCTTTGATCTGCGCGTTAAGGTACAAAGTGACGCTTTTCGCCAGTTTGTCGAGCAACAGATGCAGCGCTTTAGGATCGGCGTACATCATCTTTTTAATGACGGTGAAGGCTTTACTGCTACCACCTTCCACCATATAGGTCGCCAGCGTCCACGGGCTACCAGAGAAACCAATCAGCGGGACTTCGCCTTTCAATTCGCGGCGAATAGTGCGCACCGCGTTCATCACGTAAGCCAGCTCACCTTCCGGATCGGGAATGGGCAGCTTATCGACGTCGGCTTTACAGGTAATCGGGGAGGAAAAACGTGGGCCTTCTCCGGCTTCAAAGTAAAGCCCGAGCCCCATCGCATCCGGGATAGTCAAAATGTCCGAAAAGAGGATCGCCGCATCAAGCGGATAACGGCGCAGCGGTTGAAGCGTCACTTCACAGGCCAGCTCAGCATTTTTGCACAACGCCATAAAATCGCCCGCTTCAGCGCGGGTAGCTTTGTACTCCGGCAGATAGCGGCCTGCCTGGCGCATCATCCATACCGGAGTGACATCAACGGGCTGGCGCAGCAGCGCTCGCAGATAACGATCGTTCTTCAGTTCGGTCATTTTTACATTCCTTTTAGCGTCAGGCCGTCAGTGTATCACTACTCGTTCTTTACTCGTACTCAGCCCGACACATCGCCACGGTATCTTCAATTAGCCTACGCGCGACGGTACCCGGCGGCGGTAAAAGCGGTAAATCATCATAGCGATACCAGTTCGCTTCCAGTAGCTCTTTCGGGTCGATAACAATCTCACCTCTATCATACTCCGCCATAAACGCGGTCATCAGCGACTGCGGGAACGGCCACGGCTGGGAGGTCACATAGCGCAGGTTCTTCACCTTGATACCGCTCTCTTCCATCACTTCACGTGCAACCGCCTGTTCTAACGTCTCTCCCACTTCGACAAAACCCGCGAGTACGGTATGAACACCATTGCGATGGCGAACGTGTTGAGCAAGAAGAAGAGAGTCATCACGACGAATGGCAACGATAATGCAGGGCGCAATTTGCGGGTAGTAGCGTTCGCGACAGTGGCTGCACAGCATGGCCCATTCGGTTTTACTTGGGTACATCGTGTGGCCACAGTAGCCGCAGTATTTGTGTGAACGGTAGAACTCCGCCAGCTGTACACCGCGACCAGCCAGTTGAAACAGGCCCACATCCTGATCGATAACCTGGCGAACTGATCCCATTTCATGCCGGCGTTGCTGCTGCACCAGCCAGACCGTTTCCCCTTCCCATTCACCTATCGGGAGTGCGCGCTGCCCTACCAGATCAAAACGAGTCGCTTCACCATGGGGCAACTCTCCATGTGGTAGCCATATCTTTTGTTCATGACTGACAATCCACCAGCCGCTGTCTAATTTTTCAATTATACGATCCATATCTCTTGCGCTACCTTTGCTTCACAGGCATGTTGTTTACATTATTTTTACATTTGTACGTGAGCAGTTTTTAAACACCATCTTGCGGAGTCAATCATGCTAAACCAGCTGGAAAGCCTGACGGAGCACGTCGGAGGAAGTAATAAACTGGTTGATCGCTGGCTACATGTACGTAAGCACCTGCTCGTGGCTTACTACAATCTGGTTGGCATTAAGCCTGGCAAAGAATCGTACATGCGACTCAATGAAAAAGCGCTGGATGATTTTTGTCAAAGCCTGGTCGATTACCTCTCCACCGGCCACTTCAGTATTTATGAACGCATTCTCCATAAATTGGAAGGGAACGGGCAGCTTTTAAAAGCAACGAAAATTTGGCCATTACTGGAGGCCAATACGCAGCTGATCATGGACTATTATGATTCCAGCCTGGAAACCGCTATCGATCATGATAATTTCCTTGAATTTCAAACGGTTTTATCAGATCTCGGCGAAGCGCTGGAAGCCCGGTTTGTGCTGGAAGATAAGCTGATTATGCTGGTACTGGATGCGATGCATGACAGCAGCATGATCAAACGTCCTGCTTGAGTTCCAGACTATTAACGCGTAGTTTACATTCATTACCTCTTTTTGAGGTTACTTCTTGTCGGAGTGCTTATTTTCCACAATAGCATTCGTGATGCATCAAAGCGGCAAGTCAGTGAACCTCCAGAAGCTTACATTAGTAAGTGACTGGAATGAGCTGACGAAGCCAACACAGAGGCAGCGCGAAGGATGACGTGGGAAAGGCTGAGACCGTTAATTCGGGATCCGCGGAACCTGATCAGGTTAAAACCTGCGAAGGGAACAAGAGTCAATCTACAACTGCATCGCCCTTGGGTGATCGTTTCTCTTGCTTCATCCGTCGTCTGACAAGCCATATCCTTACTTTTTTGGAATGAGCTATGTCTGTCACTACTAAACCATCACGCCGCGAGCAGCGCGCCCAGGCCCAACACTTTATCGATACGCTGGAAGGCACTGCCTTTCCTAACTCAAAACGCATCTACATTGTAGGTTCGCAGCCGGATATCCGTATTCCGATGCGTGAAATCCAGCTTAGCCCCACGCTGACTGGCGGGTCAAAAGACCATCCACAGTTTGAAGATAACGAAGCGGTGCCGGTGTATGACACATCTGGTCCGTACGGCGATCCTGATGTTGCCATTAACGTCCAGCAGGGTCTGGCAAAGCTGCGCCAGCCATGGATTACCGCGCGTAACGATAGCGAAGAACTCAACGACCTCAGTTCGGCGTACACCAAAGAACGCCTGGCCGACGATGGCCTGGATGAACTGCGCTTTACGGGATTATTGACGCCAAAACGCGCTAAAGCTGGCCGTCGTGTGACTCAGTTGCACTATGCGCGTCAGGGGATCGTCACCCCGGAGATGGAATTTATCGCGATTCGTGAAAACATGGGGCGCGAGCGCATCCGCAGTGAAGTGCTGCGCCACCAGCACCCAGGAATGAGCTTTGGCGCACGCCTGCCGGAAAATATCACGCCGGAATTTGTACGTGATGAAGTAGCTGCCGGGCGTGCCATCATTCCTGCCAACATTAACCACCCGGAATCGGAGCCGATGATTATTGGCCGTAACTTCCTGGTGAAGGTCAACGCCAATATCGGCAACTCAGCAGTCACCTCCTCCATCGAGGAAGAGGTTGAAAAACTGGTGTGGTCTACACGCTGGGGCGCAGACACGGTCATGGATCTCTCCACCGGTCGCTATATCCACGAAACCCGCGAGTGGATCCTGCGTAACAGTCCGGTTCCGATCGGCACCGTACCGATCTACCAGGCGCTGGAGAAGGTCAATGGGATCGCTGAAGATCTCACCTGGGAAGCGTTCCGCGATACGCTGCTGGAGCAGGCAGAACAGGGAGTGGACTACTTCACCATCCACGCGGGTGTGTTGCTGCGTTATGTGCCGATGACCGCCAAACGCCTGACCGGTATTGTCTCGCGCGGGGGGTCAATTATGGCGAAATGGTGCCTCTCCCATCACCAGGAAAACTTCCTCTACGAACATTTCCGCGAAATTTGTGAAATCTGCGCGGCCTACGATGTTTCGCTCTCATTGGGTGACGGCCTGCGCCCGGGTTCCATTCAGGATGCTAATGACGAGGCACAATTCTCCGAGCTGCATACATTGGGCGAATTAACCAAAATCGCCTGGGAATATGATGTGCAGGTGATGATTGAAGGCCCCGGCCACGTGCCAATGCAGATGATCCAACGCAACATGACCGAAGAGTTGGAGCACTGCCACGAGGCGCCATTCTATACCTTAGGTCCCTTGACCACTGATATCGCGCCGGGCTACGACCACTTCACCTCTGGCATTGGTGCCGCGATGATTGGCTGGTTCGGCTGTGCGATGCTCTGCTACGTGACGCCGAAAGAACACCTCGGACTGCCGAATAAAGAGGACGTCAAACAGGGGCTGATTACCTACAAGATTGCCGCACACGCGGCAGATCTGGCGAAAGGTCATCCTGGCGCACAGATCCGCGACAACGCCATGTCAAAAGCGCGCTTCGAATTCCGCTGGGAAGACCAGTTTAACCTGGCGCTTGATCCGTTCACCGCTCGCGCCTATCACGATGAAACCCTGCCGCAGGAGTCCGGTAAAGTCGCCCACTTCTGCTCAATGTGCGGACCTAAATTCTGCTCGATGAAAATCAGCCAGGAAGTACGCGACTACGCCGCCGCACAAACTATCGAAGTGGGGATGGCCGATATGTCAGAGAGCTTCCGCGCCAAAGGCGGAGAAATTTATCTGAAAAAGGAGGAAGCCTGATGTATCAGCCTGATTTTCCTTCCGTCCCGTTTCGCCTCGGGCTGTATCCGGTTGTCGATAGCGTGTTGTGGATTGAACGTCTGCTGGAGGCCGGCGTGCGCACCATTCAGCTACGAATCAAAGATAAGCGTGATGAAGAGGTCGAAGACGACGTGGTGGCCGCCATTGCACTGGGGAGGCGCTACGATGCCCGTTTATTTATCAACGACTACTGGCGACTGGCGATAAAACACAACGCTTACGGCGTGCATCTCGGTCAGGAAGACCTCGAAACCACCGATCTGAAAGCGATTCAGGCGGCAGGTTTACGCCTTGGCGTATCGACACATGATGATATGGAAATCGACATCGCGCTGACCGCTCGTCCGTCATACATCGCGCTGGGTCACGTCTTTCCGACCCAAACCAAACAGATGCCCTCTTCCCCACAAGGGCTGGCGCAGTTGGCGAGCCATATCGAACGGCTGGCCGACTACCCCACCGTCGCGATTGGCGGGATAAGCCTTGAACGCGCACCTGCAGTGCTGGCTACCGGTGTCGGCAGCATTGCTGTAGTCAGTGCGATAACTCAGGCCTCAGACTGGCATGCCGCCACGGAGCAGCTGCTTTCGATTGCAGGAGCGGGTGATGAATGATCGCGATTTTATGCGCTACAGCCGTCAGATACTGCTGGGTGATATTGCCATCGAGGGTCAGCACAAGCTGAGTGAAAGCCATGTGCTGATTATTGGTTTAGGCGGATTAGGTTCTCCTGCTGCGCTGTATCTGGCGGGGGCTGGCGTTGGAACGCTGGTTCTGGTGGATGATGATGACGTACATCTGAGCAACCTGCAGCGCCAGATCCTGTTCACTACCGACGATATCGCCCGGTCCAAATCACAGGTTGCACGTCAACGACTGACACGACTCAACCCGGATATCGAACTGGTGGCGTTACAGCAGCGTCTGAAGGGCGACGCGCTCAGGCATGCGATAGCGCGTGCCGAAGTGGTGCTGGACTGTACCGACAACATGGCAACGCGCCAGGAGATTAACGCCGCATGTGTCGCGCTGAATACACCGCTGATTACCGCCAGTGCCGTCGGTTTTGGTGGGCAGTTAATGGTTCTCACCCCACCGTGGGAACAAGGCTGCTACCGCTGCCTGTGGCCAGATGACGTAGAGCCAGAGCGCAACTGCCGCACTGCGGGCATTGTCGGCCCGGTCGTTGGCATTATGGGAACGTTGCAGGCGCTGGAAGCCATTAAGCTACTGAGCGGCATTGAAACACCCAGCGATTCATTACGCCTGTTTGATGGCAAAACCAGCCAGTGGCGCAGCCTGGCGCTGCGCCGTGCCAGCAGTTGTCCGGTCTGTGGAGGGCAGCATGCAGATTCAATTCAATGACGAGCCGATGCAGTGCGTGGAAGGACAAACCGTCAGCGAGCTGCTCGCACAACTGAATCAGCTCAAACCGGGGGCTGCACTGGCGCTGAATCAGCAGATCCTGCCACGTGAACAGTGGCAACAACACATCGTGCAGGAAGGCGACCAGATCCTGCTTTTTCAGGTTATTGCAGGGGGTTGATATGTTACGTATTGCCGACAAAACGTTTGAGTCTCATCTGTTCACCGGCACCGGGAAATTTGCCTCGTCACAGCTGATGGTCAACGCCATTCGCGCATCCGGCAGCCAGCTCGTTACGCTGGCTATGAAGCGCGTGGATTTGCGTCAGAACAACGATGCCATTCTCGCGCCGCTGATCGAGGCTGGCGTAACGCTGCTGCCCAACACATCAGGGGCAAAAACAGCGGAAGAAGCTATTTTTGCCGCCCAGCTCGCACGTGAAGCCCTCGGAACAAACTGGCTGAAGCTGGAAATTCACCCTGACGTCCGCTGGCTGTTGCCAGACCCAATAGAAACGCTGAAAGCCGCCGAAGCGCTGGTAAAACAGGGATTTGTGGTGCTGCCCTACTGTGGCGCCGATCCCGTACTGTGCAAGCGGCTTGAAGAAGTAGGCTGTGCCGCTGTCATGCCACTCGGCGCGCCCATTGGCTCGAATCAGGGACTGGAAACACGTGCGATGCTGGACATTATCATTCAGCAGGCAAACGTTCCGGTTGTGGTCGATGCCGGGATCGGCGTCCCCAGCCACGCCACCCAGGCGCTGGAGATGGGCGCCGACGCGGTACTGGTCAATACCGCGATAGCGGTGGCTGACGATCCGGTCATGATGGCAACCGCTTTCCGACTGGCCGTTGAAGCAGGGGTTCTGGCACGTCAGGCGGTACCGGGAAGCCGCAGCGCAGATGCGCAGGCCACCAGCCCGTTAACCGGATTCCTGGAGGCCATGGCATGAAAACGTTCAGCGATCGCTGGCGGGAGCTAGACTGGGACGATATTCGTCTGCGTATTCACAGTAAAACGTCCCGAGATGTCGAACGGGCGCTTCACGCCTCCTCGCTCAGTCGCGATGACCTGATGGCGCTGCTCTCACCTGCCGCCGCCGATTATCTGGAGCCGCTGGCGCAACGGGCACAGAAACTCACTCGCCAGCGTTTTGGCAACACCGTGAGTTTTTATGTTCCACTGTATCTCTCTAATTTGTGCGCCAACGACTGTACCTACTGTGGCTTTTCGATGAGCAACCACATTAAGCGAAAAACGCTGGACGAGGACGAGATTAAACGGGAATGCGCCGCCATCCGTGAACTGGGTTTTGAGCATTTGCTGCTGGTGACCGGGGAGCATCAAAGTAAGGTCGGTATGGATTACTTTCGCCGTCATTTCCCCGCCATTCGCCGCCAGTTTTCTTCATTACAGATGGAGGTACAGCCGCTGTCAGAAGCGGAATATGCTGAACTAAAGGTGCTGGGTCTGGACGGCGTAATGGTTTATCAGGAGAGCTACCACGAGGGCATTTATGCCCGTCATCATCTGAAGGGCAAAAAGCAGGATTTCTTCTGGCGGTTGGAAACACCGGACAGATTGGGTCGTGCCGGCATCGACAAAATCGGCCTGGGGGCGCTGATTGGTCTGTCCGACAGTTGGCGCGTGGATTGTTACATGGTCGCTGAACATCTGCTGTGGATGCAGCAACATTACTGGCAGAGCCGCTACTCGATCTCTTTCCCTCGCCTGCGCCCCTGTACCGGAGGTATAGAGCCCGCATCGATCATGGATGAACGTCAACTGGTGCAAACCATTTGTGCGTTTCGTTTACTGGCCCCGGAAATTGAACTGTCACTCTCCACCCGCGAGTCGCCGTGGTTTCGCGATCACGTCATTCCTTTGGCGATCAACAATGTCAGCGCCTTCTCAAAAACGCAGCCGGGTGGCTATGCCGACAATCATCCAGAACTGGAACAATTTTCTCCGCACGACGACCGCCGCCCTGAAGCCGTTGCTGACGCGCTGATGGCAAAAGGGTTGCAGCCGGTGTGGAAAGACTGGGACAGCTATCTGGGGCGTGCCTCGCAAATTCGCTGAACCGGCATGTAAGAACAGACGTTTTTTACGAGCGAATACGTAATGTGAAAAACGGGAGGTTGCCGTCCAACTCCCGTTTTTTTATTTTGTTTCTGTCAGCAACGGAAGCTGACCAGGGCGAAAGATCTCTTCCTCATTTTTGCCCTGCCTTCACCTCTGCAGGCAGGTTCAGCGCCACTGCAACCGGTTTCATTTTTTGTGTGATGCTTTACACACATTCACTTAAACACTGTTGTTCTCCCTGCAAGCGCGGGCTAAAGATGAAAGACCCAGGGAACTGTGAGAGCCGATTATGAAGAATATCGTTTTATGCTGTGCCGCCGGAATGTCCACCAGCATGCTGGTGCAACGGATGAAAGATGCTGCCCAGAAAAAAGGTGTTGAAGTCACTATCAAAGCTGTCCCCGTGGCGGAGTTTGAGGAGAACATTGCGACTGCCGATATCGTGTTACTCGGCCCACAAGTGAAATATGAGCAGGCGAAGTTACAGGCGCTTGCCGACCCGTTAGGTAAGAAAGTCGCCGTTATCGATATGATGGATTACGGCATGATGAAGGGTGATGCCGTACTGGAAAAAGCGCTGAAGCTACTGGAGTGAGGGTATGGAAGAGTTAGAAACGATCATCATGGAATTGTTGGTTAACGCCGGAGCCGCACGCAGTCAGGCATTAACGGCCCTGCAACTGGCGCGTAAAGGCGATTTCGCGGGGGCAGAACACGCGATGATGGAGTCTCGGGATTTCGTCAAGCAGGCGCATAAAATCCAGACCCAACTGATCGGTATCGATGAAGGTACAGGCAAATTGCCGGTCAATCTCATTACCGTCCATTCGCAAGACCATCTGATGAACGCCATGGTGATTCAGGATCTGGCGGACGACATGATTGAGCTTTATCGACGCTTGCCGCCGGTAAACGGATAACACTGACACCTTATCCATCCTGTTAGCAGACATAAAAAAACCCGCCGAAGCGGGTTTTTTATGAGGTCAGCAACGATTAATCGTTGTTAGAACCACCCAGACCTGCGTTCAGCAGCTCTGCCAGGCTGGCAGATGCGTCTTCCGCAGTAACCTGAGGTGCTGCTGGCTGTTCGCCTGCGGCACGACGGCGCATACGATCCTGATGGTATGCATAACCGGTACCAGCCGGGATCAGACGACCTACGATGACGTTCTCTTTCAGACCGCGCAGTTCGTCGCGTTTGCCCGCAACGGCTGCTTCGGTCAGCACGCGAGTTGTCTCCTGGAACGATGCCGCGGAGATGAAGGACTCGGTTGCCAGAGACGCTTTGGTGATACCCAGCAGATCGCGGGAGAATGTTGCGCCCACTTTGCCGTTCGCTTCCAGATCGCGGTTAGCAATCTTGACGCGGGAGTATTCAACCTGCTCGCCTTCCAGGAAGTCGGAGCTACCAGCACTTTCGATGGTGGCTTTACGCAGCATCTGACGAACGATAACTTCGATGTGTTTATCGTTAATCTTAACGCCCTGCAGACGGTATACGTCCTGCACTTCGTTAACGATGTAACGCGTAACAGCATGAACACCACGCAGACGCAGAATGTCGTGCGGCGCTTCCGGACCGTCGGAAACCACGTCACCACGTTCTACACGTTCACCTTCGAACACGTTGAGCTGACGCCATTTCGGAATCATCTCTTCGTACGGTTCGCTACCGTCTACCGGGGTGATAACCAGACGACGTTTCCCTTTGGTTTCTTTACCGAAGGAAATGATACCGCTGATTTCAGCCAGGATTGCCGGCTCTTTCGGACGACGTGCTTCGAACAGGTCCGCAACGCGCGGCAGACCACCGGTGATATCCTTGGTACCGCCGGATTCCTGCGGAACACGCGCCAGGGTGTCACCAGAGCTGATCTGTACGCCATCTTCCAGCTGAACAATCGCTTTACCCGGCAGGAAGTACTGAGCAGGCATATCGGTGCCTGGGATCAGAACGTCGTTGCCCTGAGCATCAACAATTTTCAGTGCCGGACGCAGGTCTTTACCACCCGCAGTACGCTCTGCAGAATCCAGAACCACCAGAGAAGACAGACCGGTCAGCTCGTCGGTCTGACGAGTAATGGTCTGGCCGTCGATCATGTCAGTAAAGCGGACGAAACCACTCACTTCGGTGATAACCGGCATGGTGTGCGGATCCCAGTTTGCAACGGTTTCACCGCCGGCAACCTGCTCGCCATCACCTTTCGCCATAACAGAACCGTAAGGCACTTTATAGCTTTCTTTGGTACGACCGAATTCGTCGATCAGTTTCAGTTCGGTGTTACGTGAGGTGATAACCAGTTTACCGCTGGAGTTAACAACCGACTTCGCGTTGCTCAGACGGATGCTACCTTTGTTTTTCACCTGGATGCTGGATTCAGCAGCCGCACGAGATGCCGCACCACCGATGTGGAACGTACGCATCGTCAGCTGTGTACCCGGTTCACCGATGGACTGTGCCGCGATAACACCGATTGCTTCACCTTTGTTGATGATGTGGCCACGCGCCAGGTCACGACCGTAGCAGTGCGCACATACACCAAAGTCGGTGTCACAAGATACAACAGAACGTACTTTGACGGAGTCAACGGAGTTCTCTTCCAACAGATCACACCACTGTTCGTGCAGCAGCGTGTTGCGTGGAACCAGAATATCCGCCGTACCCGGCTTCAGAACGTCTTCAGCGGTCACACGACCCAGAACGCGATCGCGCAGCGGCTCTTTAACGTCACCACCCTCGATAACCGGGGTCATGGTGATGCCTTCCAGCGTGCCACAATCGTCTTCAGTAACCACCAGGTCCTGCGCGACGTCAACCAGACGACGGGTCAGATAACCGGAGTTTGCTGTTTTCAGCGCGGTATCCGCCAGACCTTTACGCGCACCGTGCGTGGAGATGAAGTACTGGAGTACGTTCAGACCTTCACGGAAGTTCGCGGTGATCGGCGTTTCGATGATGGAGCCATCCGGCTTCGCCATCAGACCACGCATACCTGCCAGCTGACGAATCTGTGCTGCAGAACCACGCGCACCGGAGTCGGCCATCATGTAGATGCTGTTGAAGGAAACCTGTTGTTCTTCCTGGCCGTCACGGTTAATAACGGTTTCAGTTTGCAGGTTATCCATCATCGCTTTGGATACACGATCGTTCGCCGCTGCCCAGATATCGATAACTTTGTTATAGCGTTCGCCCGCGGTTACCAGACCAGACTGGAACTGCTCCTGGATCTCAGCAACTTCAGCTTCCGCTTCAGAGATGATCTCGTGTTTCTTCTCTGGGATGACCATGTCATCGATACCAACAGATGCACCTGAACGCGCTGCATAAGCAAAGCCGGTGTACATTGTCTGGTCAGCGAAGATAACAGTCGGCTTCAGACCCAAAATGCGGTAACAGGTGTTCAGCATTTTGGAGATCGCTTTCTTGCCCAGCGCCTGGTTGACGATGGAGAAAGGCAGACCTTTCGGTACGATCATCCACAGAATGGCACGGCCAACGGTCGTGTCTTTCAGGCTGGTTTTCGCAACGAATTCGCCGTTTTCATCTTTTTCGTATTCAGTGATACGCACTTTAACGCGCGCATGCAGAGAGGCCAGACCTGCGCGATAGATACGCTCAGCTTCTTTCGGGCCAGTCAGCACCATGCCTTCGCCTTTAGCGTTAACACAGTCACGGGTCATGTAGTACAGACCCAATACAACGTCCTGGGACGGAACGATAATTGGTTCACCGTTCGCTGGAGACAGGATGTTGTTGGTAGACATCATCAGCGCACGCGCTTCGAGCTGGGCTTCCAGCGTCAGCGGTACGTGAACAGCCATCTGGTCACCATCGAAGTCGGCGTTATATGCCGCACAAACCAGCGGGTGCAGCTGAATAGCTTTACCTTCGATCAGTACCGGTTCAAATGCCTGGATACCCAGACGGTGCAGTGTTGGTGCACGGTTCAGCAGTACCGGGTGTTCGCGGATAACTTCGTCCAGGATATCCCAAACGACAGCTTCTTCACGCTCAACCATTTTCTTAGCGGCTTTGATGGTGGTGGCGAGGCCACGCAGTTCCAGCTTGCCGTAGATGAACGGTTTGAACAGTTCCAGTGCCATTTTCTTCGGCAGACCGCACTGATGCAGACGCAGGTATGGACCTACGGTGATTACAGAACGACCGGAGTAGTCAACACGCTTACCGAGCAGGTTCTGACGGAAACGACCCTGTTTACCTTTGATCATGTCGGCCAAAGATTTCAGAGGACGTTTGTTAGAACCGGTGATCGCACGGCCGCGACGACCGTTATCCAGCAGGGCGTCAACCGCTTCCTGCAGCATACGTTTTTCGTTGCGTACGATGATGTCCGGCGCAGCCAGATCCAGCAGACGTTTCAGACGGTTGTTACGGTTAATGACGCGACGATACAGATCGTTCAGGTCAGAAGTCGCAAAACGACCACCATCCAGCGGAACCAGCGGACGCAGATCTGGCGGCAGAACCGGCAGAACGGTCAGGATCATCCACTCTGGCTTGTTGCCAGACTGTACGAACGCTTCCAGCAGTTTGATACGCTTGGTCAGCTTTTTACGTTTGGTTT
This sequence comes from Citrobacter sp. Marseille-Q6884, assembly GCF_945906775.1. Classification (NCBI taxonomy): domain Bacteria; kingdom Pseudomonadati; phylum Pseudomonadota; class Gammaproteobacteria; order Enterobacterales; family Enterobacteriaceae; genus Citrobacter; species Citrobacter sp. Marseille-Q6884. Next base: position 1,377,272 of record NZ_CAMDRE010000001.1, on the reverse strand, counting down.
CGGAGTTGGTTTCGTTCAACTCTTCACGCAGCTGCTCGCACTCTTGCTCCAGATCCATGCTCTTCAGCAGAGCCTGGATTGCTTCCGCACCCATCTTCGCGTCGAATTCGTCACCGAACTCTTCCAGCGCGTCCAGATACTGCTCTTCAGTCAGGATCTGTTGACGTTCCAGATTCGTCATACCGCCTTCGATAACCACATAAGATTCGAAGTACAGTACGCGTTCGATATCGCGCAGCGGCATATCGAGCAGCAGACCGATACGGGACGGCAGTGATTTCAGGAACCAGATGTGCGCAGTCGGAGATGCCAGTTCAATGTGGCCCATACGCTCACGGCGTACTTTAGTCTGGGTCACTTCAACGCCGCACTTCTCACAAATCACACCACGGTGTTTCAGGCGCTTGTACTTACCGCACAGGCACTCGTAATCTTTTACCGGCCCAAAGATACGGGCGCAGAAAAGGCCGTCACGCTCAGGTTTGAACGTACGGTAGTTGATGGTTTCCGGCTTCTTAACTTCACCAAAGGACCATGAACGGATCATGTCTGGCGAGGCCAGAGCAATTTTGATCGCATCAAACTCTTCGGTTTTAGTTTGCGCTTTCAGAAACTTTAATAAGTCTTTCACGGATTTGCTCCCGTCGGAGTTAGCACAATCTGGCGCTGGCTATTACGCCAGCACCAGTGACCTGTTTGATCGAGAGTTACTCGTCTTCCAGCTCGATGTTGATACCCAGCGAACGAATCTCTTTCAACAGTACGTTGAAGGATTCCGGCATGCCTGGTTCCATCTGATGGTTGCCGTCCACGATGTTTTTATACATCTTAGTACGACCGTTCACGTCATCAGACTTAACGGTGAGCATTTCCTGCAGGGTGTATGCCGCGCCATATGCTTCCAGCGCCCACACTTCCATCTCCCCGAAGCGCTGACCACCGAACTGCGCCTTACCACCCAGCGGCTGCTGAGTAACCAGGCTGTAAGAACCGGTGGAACGAGCGTGCATCTTGTCGTCGACCAAGTGGTTCAGTTTCAGCATGTACATGTAACCTACGGTTACCGGACGCTCGAACTGCTCACCCGTACGGCCGTCGAACAGCGTGATCTGACCGGAAGTCGGCAGGTCACCCAGTTTCAGCAGCTCTTTAATTTCCGCTTCTTTCGCACCGTCGAACACCGGCGTTGCAATTGGCATACCTTTTTTCAGGTTTTCAGCCAGACGCAGAACTTCTTCATCGCTGAAGGTATTCAGGTCAACTTTCTGACGAACATCAGCACCCAGATCGTAGGCACGCTGGATGAACTCGCGCAGTTTCGCGACTTCTTGCTGCTGTTTCAGCATGGCGTTGATCTTATCGCCGATACCTTTTGCAGCCATACCCAGGTGGGTTTCCAGAATCTGACCGATGTTCATACGAGATGGTACGCCCAGCGGGTTCAGCACGATGTCTACCGGCGTACCGTTAGCATCATGTGGCATATCTTCGATCGGGTTGATCTTAGAAATTACACCCTTGTTACCGTGACGGCCTGCCATCTTATCACCAGGCTGGATCCGACGTTTAACCGCCAGATACACCTTAACAATCTTCAGCACGCCCGGTGCCAGATCGTCACCCTGAGTGATTTTACGACGTTTCGCTTCGAGTTTTTTCTCGAACTCGTGCTTCAGTTCGTCGTACTGCTCAGCCAGCTGTTCCAGCTGATTTTGTTTCTCTTCGTCGGTCAGGCCGAGTTCCAGCCAGCGATCGCGTGGCAGTTTGTCGAGCTTCTCAGCTTCAACACCACCGGCAACCAGCACAGCGTAAATACGGCTAAACAGGCCAGCTTCGAGGATCTGCAGTTCTTCAGACAGGTCTTTCTTCGCCTGCTTCAACTGCATCTCTTCGATTTCCAGCGCACGTTTGTCTTTTTCTACGCCATCGCGAGTAAAGACCTGAACGTCGATAATGGTACCGGAAACACCGTTTGGTACGCGCAGAGAAGAGTCTTTAACGTCAGACGCTTTCTCACCGAAGATCGCACGCAGCAGTTTCTCTTCTGGCGTCAGCTGGGTTTCACCTTTCGGCGTTACCTTACCAACCAGAATGTCGCCACCGGTCACTTCCGCACCGATATAAACGATACCGGATTCATCCAGTTTGGAGAGCGCAGCTTCACCCACGTTCGGGATGTCAGCGGTGATCTCTTCCGGCCCCAGCTTGGTGTCACGGGACACACAGGCCAGTTCCTGAATGTGGATGGTGGTGAAACGGTCTTCCTGGACTACACGCTCGGAAACGAGAATGGAGTCTTCGAAGTTATAGCCGTTCCACGGCATGAACGCGACGCGCATGTTCTGACCGAGCGCCAGTTCACCGAGGTCGGTGGACGGACCGTCTGCCAGCACATCACCACGTTCAACCGGCTCACCCAGAGACACACATGGCATCTGGTTGATACAGGTGTTCTGGTTAGAACGGGTATATTTGGTCAGGTTATAGATGTCGATACCTGCTTCACCCGGGTACATCTCGTCTTCGTTAACTTTGATAACGATACGGGAAGCATCCACGTACTGAACAGTACCGCCACGTTTAGCAACTGCAGTAACACCGGAGTCAACCGCAACAGCACGTTCCATACCGGTACCAACCAGCGGCTTATCAGCGCGCAGAGTCGGAACCGCCTGACGTTGCATGTTCGCACCCATCAATGCACGGTTGGCGTCATCGTGTTCCAGGAACGGGATCAGGGACGCACCGACGGAAACCACCTGCTGGGTGGATACGTCCATGTAGTCAACCTGGTCACGGCTGAACAAGCTGGATTCGCCTTTGCTACGGCAGGTAACCAGATCTTCTACAAAGTGGCCTTCGTCATCCAGGTTGGAGTTCGCCTGAGCGATAACGTAGTTGCCTTCTTCGATAGCAGACAGGTAATGAATTTCATCAGTAACAACGCCGTCGGTGACTTTACGGTACGGAGTCTCAAGGAAGCCGTATTCGTTAGTCTGTGCATACACGGACAGGGAGTTGATCAGACCGATATTCGGACCTTCAGGCGTTTCGATTGGACATACGCGACCGTAGTGAGTCGGGTGTACGTCTCGAACTTCGAAGCCTGCACGTTCACGGGTCAGACCGCCTGGGCCGAGTGCGGAGATACGGCGTTTGTGCGTAATCTCAGACAGCGGGTTGTTCTGGTCCATAAACTGAGACAGCTGGCTGGAACCAAAGAACTCTTTCACTGCGGCAGAAATCGGCTTGGCGTTGATCATATCCTGAGGCATCAGGGTATCCAGATCGCCCAGAGACAGACGCTCTTTCACCGCACGCTCAACACGTACCAGGCCAACACGGAACTGGTTTTCCGCCATTTCGCCTACGGAACGGATACGACGGTTGCCAAGGTGGTCGATATCATCGACTTCGCCTTTACCGTTACGGATATCGATGAGCTTCTTCATCACTTCAATGATGTCGTCTTTGCTCAGGATACCGGAACCTTCGATTTCGTCGCGCAGCAGAGAACGGTTGAACTTCATACGACCAACCGCAGACAGATCATAGCGGTCTTCGGAGAAGAACAGGTTCTCGAACAGGCTTTCAGCAGCTTCACGAGTCGGCGGCTCACCAGGGCGCATCATGCGGTAGATTTCTACCAGCGCGCTCAGACGATCGTTGGTTGGGTCGACGCGTACAGTTTCAGAAATGTACGGACCGTGGTCCAGATCGTTAGTGAACAGCGTTTCGATACGCTTGTGACCCGCCTGGCTCAGCTTAGCCAGCAGATCCAGGCTCAGCTCCATGTTCGCTGCGCAGATCAGCTCGCCAGTAGATTCATCGACGTAGTCTTTAGATGCAACTTTACCCGCGATATATTCGACCGGAACTTCGATATGCTTGATATCGTCTTTTTCCAGCTGACGAATATGGCGCGCAGTGATACGACGGCCTTTTTCGACGTAGATTTTGCCGTTAGCTTCGATATCAAAGGATGCGGTTTCACCACGCAGGCGTTCCGGCACCAGTTCCATCTGCAGCTTGTTGTCGCGAATTTCGAAAACAACTTTCTCAAAGAACAGGTCAAGGATCTGCTCAGTGGTGTAGTTCAGCGCACGCAGAATAATGGTCGCAGGCAGTTTACGGCGACGGTCAATACGTACGAACAGGTTGTCCTTCGGATCGAATTCGAAGTCCAGCCAGGAACCACGGTAAGGAATGATTCGCGCGTTATACAGCACTTTACCCGAAGAGTGGGTTTTACCTTTGTCGGAGTCAAAGAAGACGCCAGGACTACGGTGCAGCTGAGAAACGATAACACGCTCAGTACCGTTGATAACAAAGGTACCGTTGTCAGTCATGAGCGGAATTTCGCCCATGTAGACTTCTTGTTCTTTAATGTCTTTTACGGTGCCTTCCGGCGCTTCGCGCTCGTAGATCACCAGACGCAGTTTTACGCGCAGCGGTGCGGAATAGGTCACGCCACGGATCTGACATTCCTGGACGTCAAACACCGGTTCGCCAAGGCGGTAGCTGACGTATTGCAGCTCGGAATTACCGCTGTAGCTCTGAATCGGGAAAACGGAACGGAAAGCTGCTTCCAGACCATACTGCCCTTCAGGATCTTGCTCGATGAACTTCTGAAACGAGTCAAGCTGGATAGAAAGGAGATAAGGTATGTCCAACACTTGCGGACGTTTACCAAAATCCTTACGAATACGTTTTTTCTCGGTATAGGAGTAAACCATTAGGGTTCCTCAGCTCGCTGACAAGTCGACCCATCTGTCCGACGAAGGGACAGTTTGTGCAACACTATTTTGTTGACCGGAAAATCGAATACTTTCCGCAATGCCTGTTGCTATCACGCTTAAACCATTTCATTGCGATTTACACAGAACGGACGCTCTGTCGCAGTATATTAAGGCGTCGATAGAAACAAGCATTGAAAGGCACAGCAGTAGTCAAACAGTGTGAAATGCTACTGGCGCCTTACAGCGCAAAAAGGCTGGTGACTAAAAAGTCACCAGCCATCAGCCTGATTTCTCAGGCTGCAACCAGAAAAGTTGGCTTATTTAACTTCAACTTCAGCGCCAGCTTCTTCCAGAGATTTTTTCAGTGCTTCTGCGTCGTCTTTGCTCACGCCTTCTTTCAGCGCAGCCGGAGCAGATTCTACCAGGTCTTTAGCTTCTTTCAGACCCAGGCCAGTTGCGCCACGTACTGCTTTGATTACAGCAACTTTGTTAGCGCCAGCAGCTTTCAGAATTACGTCGAATTCAGTTTTTTCTTCAGCAGCTTCAACCGGGCCAGCAGCTACAGCTACAGCAGCAGCAGCGGAAACACCGAATTTTTCTTCCATTGCAGAGATCAGTTCTACAACGTCCATTACAGACATAGCGGATACTGCTTCAATGATTTGATCTTTAGTGATAGACATTTAAATTGTTCCTGAAAATCAGAATAAGTTTATACGTAAGCAGATGCTTGATAAAGATAACTGCGATTAAGCAGCTTCTTTCGCATCGCGTACAGCAGCCAGAGTACGAACCAGTTTGCCAGCCGAAGCTTCTTTCATGGTTGCCATCAGGCGTGCAATTGCTTCTTCGTAGGTCGGCAGAGTTGCCAGGCGATCGATTTGCGATGCCGGGATCAATTCACCTTCAAAGGCTGCGGCTTTGACCTCAAATTTTGCATTCGCTTTCGCGAAATCTTTGAACAGACGAGCAGCAGCGCCCGGGTGTTCCATAGAATATGCAATCAGGGTCGGACCAACGAACGCGTCTTTCAGGCACTCGAACTGAGTACCTTCAACAACACGGCGCAGCAGGGTGTTACGAACAACACGCATGTATACGCCGGCTTCGCGACCTGCTTTACGCAGTTCGGTCATTTTGTCTACAGTTACGCCACGGGAATCCGCAACTACTGCAGACAGCGCGCCTTTGGCTACTTCGCTGACTTCAGCAACAATCGCTTGTTTGTCTTGAAGATTTAAAGCCATTAGCTTTGCTCCTGGATGTTTGCCGGAACTCATGTTCCGGAACTCACTTCACTCTTCCAAACGGACAGAGCGTCTTAATACGGTGAGCAGAAACAAGCCAGAGTATCAGAAATAATCTTAGCGTTCTGTCACCGTCTACGCAGGGCATTAAGTTTCTGACGAAACACCTGCGGTCTTCGACGGAGGCCTGGATTAGGCCAGGCTCCAACGAACAAATCTGTTGTCTATCGGCCGAAGCTAATAGAATCGTGGGCGAAGATTGTAGACAAATTCGCCGCCCACGTAAAGCTAATCTTAGACGTTCGCAGACGCGCTCAGACCAGCCTGATCAACGGCAACACCAGCACCCATGGTGGTGGAGATGCTAACTTTCTTGATGTACACGCCTTTAGCCTGAGTCGGTTTCGCTTTTTTCAGCGCAACCAGCAGAGCTTCCAGGTTTTCTTTCAGTTTGTCAGCGTCAAAATCCACTTTACCGATGGTAGTGTGGATGATGCCGTTTTTGTCGTTACGGTAACGAACCTGACCCGCTTTAGCGTTCTTAACAGCTTCAGCAACGTTAGGAGTTACAGTACCAACTTTCGGGTTTGGCATCAGGCCGCGTGGACCCAGAACCTGACCCAGCTGGCCAACAACGCGCATTGCATCCGGGGAAGCAATAACAACGTCGAAGTTCATTTCGCCTTTCTTGATCTGGTCAGCCAGATCTTCCATACCTACCAGCTCAGCGCCTGCAGCTTTAGCAGCTTCAGCGTTTGCGCCCTGGGTAAATACAGCTACGCGAACGGAACGGCCAGTACCGTGCGGCAGTACAGTTGCACCACGTACGTTCTGGTCAGATTTACGAGCGTCGATACCGAGGTTAACGGCAACGTCTACGCTTTCTACGAATTTAGCTGTGGCCAGCTCTTTCAGCAGAGCAATAGCTTCGTTGATGTCGTACTGTTTAGTAGCATCAACTTTGTCACGGATCACGGACATGCGCTTGGTCAGTTTAGCCATTTCTTAGTCCTCCACTACCAGGCCCATGGAACGTGCAGTACCTTCGATGGAGCGAGTCATCGCTTCAATGTCGGAACCAGTCATGTCGGCAGCTTTGGTCTGCGCGATTTCCTGCAGCTGAGCGCGGGAAATTTTACCCACTTTGTCTTTGTTCGGCTTGCCGGAACCAGACTTGATACCAGCCGCTTTCTTCAGCAGAACTGCTGCCGGAGGCGTTTTGGTAACGAAAGTGAAAGAACGGTCAGCATAAACGGTGATAACAACCGGGATCGGCAGACCTTTCTCCATGGAATCAGTTTTTGCGTTGAACGCTTTACAGAATTCCATGATGTTCACGCCTTGTTGACCCAGTGCTGGACCTACCGGCGGGCTCGGGTTAGCCATACCAGCTGCAACCTGCAGCTTGACATAGGCTTGGACTTTCTTAGCCATTCTAAATTCCTCTGGTTGGGTTATAGCGCCTCAAGGAGGCTCCCCGTGGTTTTAAATTCGTTTTACGGACAGTATCCATAAAAACAAAAGGCGCGAAATTGTATTCCAATCTCGCGCCTTGTGCAACGATTAAATCGCCGCTTTTTTGATCGACGTGTTAGGCTTTTTCGACCTGAGCGAAGTCCAGCTCAACCGGTGTCGCACGACCGAAGATAGATACGGAGACTTTCAGACGAGACTTCTCGTAATCCACTTCTTCAACCACACCGTTAAAGTCAGCGAACGGACCGTCGCTAACGCGAACCATTTCACCCGGTTCAAACATCGTTTTCGGACGTGGCTTATCACCAACCTGCTGCAGGCGGTTCATGATCGCATCAACTTCTTTGTCGCTGATCGGTGCAGGACGGTCAGAAGTACCGCCGATGAAACCCATCACACGCGGAACACTGCGTACCAGGTGCCAGCTTGCATCGTTCATAACCATCTGGACCAGTACGTAGCCCGGGAAGAATTTACGTTCGCTTTTGCGACGCTGGCCACCACGGATTTCGACCACTTCTTCGGTCGGCACCATGACTTCGCCAAACAGCTCTTCCATATTTTGTAACTTGATATACTCACGCAGCGATGTAGCTACGCGGCCTTCAAAACCGGAAAACGCCTGAACGACGTACCAGCGCTTTTTAGGGGCTTCAGACATCTTAGAACCTCAGGCCAGTGATAAAGGATACCAGGCGAACCAGAATACCATCCAGTCCCCACAGGATCAGTGACATTACTGCGGTAACCGCAGCCACAATCAGCGTGGTGTGCAATGTTTCCTGGCGAGTCGGCCAAATGACCTTACGGACTTCGGTTCTCGCTTCACGGGCAAAAGCAACAGTCGCTTTACCTTTTGTTGTCAACAGCGCGACACCACCCGCTGCGGCAATCAGAATCACTACGGCCAGCGCACGTAGCGGCAACATCATGTCACGATAGAGGTAGTTGCCAACGATAGCGACAAGCAGCAATACAGCGACAACAACCCACTTCATCGCTTCCAGGCCGCGCCCGCTTCCTTGAGCTTCGGTATTCGCACTCATAAACCAACCTGTCAGAAGTATTCTACAAACATTTTCACCCCGCGTAAGCGAGGCGATCCAAACCGAAATGCTCGGGTGCGTTTCGGACTAAACGCCCTCTTCAGAGCCTGTCTCAGCAATGATTATGACAAAAAAAATCACTGATGAGCCAGGTTCTGGTTCGAAAGCGTGCAAAAAGGGCATCAAATGATGCCCTTTTATTGCGCATTGCGTCAAATGTTATCGGCAATTAGCTCATTACTTTAGCAACAACACCCGCGCCTACAGTACGGCCGCCTTCACGGATTGCGAAACGCAGACCGTCGTCCATCGCGATCGGGTGGATCAGGGTAACAACCATTTTGATGTTGTCGCCCGGCATTACCATCTCTACGCCTTCCGGCAGTTCGATGGTACCCGTCACGTCAGTAGTACGGAAGTAGAACTGCGGACGGTAGCCTTTGAAGAACGGAGTATGACGGCCGCCTTCGTCTTTGGACAGAATGTACACTTCAGATTCGAACTTGGTGTGCGGCTTGATAGAGCCCGGCTTAGCCAGTACCTGACCACGTTCGATTTCTTCACGTTTGATACCACGCAGCAGAACACCAACGTTCTCACCAGCACGGCCTTCGTCCAGCAGTTTGCGGAACATTTCAACGCCAGTACAGGTAGACTTAGCAGTGTCTTTGATACCAACGATTTCAACTTCTTCACCAACTTTGATGATACCGCGCTCTACACGACCGGTAACAACGGTACCACGACCGGAGATGGAGAATACGTCTTCGATAGGCAGCAGGAACGGCTTGTCAATCGCACGCTCTGGTTCCGGGATGTAAGAATCCAGGTAGCCAGCCAGTTCGATGATTTTCGCTTCCCACTCTGCGTCGCCTTCCAGCGCTTTCAGAGCAGAACCACGAACGATCGGAGTGTCGTCGCCCGGGAAATCGTACTGAGACAGAAGTTCACGAACTTCCATTTCTACCAGTTCCAGCAGCTCTTCGTCATCAACCATGTCGCATTTGTTCAGGAACACGATGATGTACGGAACGCCTACCTGACGACCCAGCAGGATGTGCTCACGAGTCTGCGGCATCGGGCCGTCAGTCGCAGCAACAACCAGGATCGCGCCGTCCATCTGCGCAGCACCGGTGATCATGTTTTTAACATAGTCGGCGTGGCCCGGGCAGTCTACGTGCGCGTAGTGGCGAGTCGGGGTGTCATATTCAACGTGAGAAGTGTTGATGGTGATACCACGAGCTTTTTCTTCCGGTGCGTTATCGATCTGGTCGAATGCACGAGCAGAACCACCGTAGGTTTTAGCCAGAACGGTAGTGATTGCAGCGGTCAGCGTTGTTTTACCATGGTCAACGTGGCCGATAGTACCGACGTTAACGTGCGGTTTTGTACGTTCAAATTTTTCTTTAGACATCGATTGTCCCTCTAAGACACGGATAAATCGGTGATATCACCACATCAACCAGGCAATATACCTGAGCTGTTGAATGCTTTTAAAAGTAAACAGAGAGAAACGGGAAGGAGAAGTGAAGTGGTGCTGATACCCAGAGTCGAACTGGGGACCTCACCCTTACCAAGGGTGCGCTCTACCAACTGAGCCATATCAGCACGTCTGGAGCGGGCAGCGGGAATCGAACCCGCATCATCAGCTTGGAAGGCTGAGGTAATAGCCATTATACGATGCCCGCATCCTGAAACTCGGCTACCCAGTTCTTTCTGCAACAAAAAAGAGATTTCTCTCTTTTATGTTCGAGCTGATTAATTTTTTAACCAACTCAGGCGGCGATAACGCTGCCAGAAAGTGGTGGTGGGGGAAGGATTCGAACCTTCGAAGTCTGTGACGGCAGATTTACAGTCTGCTCCCTTTGGCCGCTCGGGAACCCCACCGGACTTGATGGTGCCGACTACCGGAATCGAACTGGTGACCTACTGATTACAAGTCAGTTGCTCTACCTACTGAGCTAAGTCGGCATCAAGTAGCGCGCATTTTATGGAGACCTGCGTGCTCATGCAACTAAAAAATTGCATAAAATGTTCTATCGCTCACATTTTGCGCTATACGACCGATAAATAATCTATTTCCACCTCGAACTGCACAAATTTCCAACGCCAGCGCTCCTGCCCGGAGGTGATTTACACCGTTCTGTCTGCCCCAAGAGACAGAATGCGCATCTTTTTATATGTGGAATACCGGTCACATTGCTTTTCAGGGGATGATTTTTTCTTATTATTCCCCTCAATCTGGTGTTACCCTCCTGCCCATTGTCCAAATTAACTGAAATGTGACGTGCCATTGCGTGACGGGGATGATTTCGTTTTTTATCACTAACCTGATATAGCAATGACAGCCAGACCATGCGTATGAGTATAAAAGAGCAAGCGTTAATGACGCCTTACCTACAGTTTGATCGCAACCAGTGGGCTGCGCTTCGTGATTCCGTGCCGATGACTCTGACCGAGGAAGAGATTGCTCGTCTGAAAGGCATTAATGAAGACTTATCGCTGGAAGAAGTTGCCGAGATCTATTTGCCCCTGTCGCGCTTATTAAATTTTTACATCAGTTCAAATCTGCGTCGTCAGGCTGTTCTGGAACAATTTTTAGGCACCAACGGCGAACGCATTCCTTATATCATCAGCATTGCGGGCAGTGTCGCCGTAGGTAAGAGTACAACTGCACGTGTTTTGCAGGCATTGTTAAGTCGCTGGCCGGAGCATCGTAAGGTTGAATTGATCACGACTGATGGTTTTCTTCACCCCAACCAGGTGTTGAAAGATCGTGGACTCATGAAGAAGAAAGGCTTCCCCGAGTCCTATGATATGCACCGCCTGGTAAAATTCGTTTCCGATATCAAGTCAGGCGCGCCAAACGTCACGGCGCCGGTCTATTCACACCTTATTTATGATGTGATCCCTGACGGCGACAAAACTGTCGCGCAACCGGATATATTAATCCTCGAAGGGTTAAATGTATTACAAAGCGGAATGGATTACCCTCACGATCCACATCATGTATTTGTTTCTGACTTTGTGGATTTTTCTATTTATGTTGATGCGCCTGAGGAATTACTGCAGACGTGGTATATCAACCGTTTTCTGAAATTCCGTGAGGGGGCTTTTGCCAACCCCAACTCTTATTTCCATAACTACGCAAAATTGTCCGAAGATGAGGCCATCAATACAGCAACCTCTCTCTGGAAAGAAATTAACTGGCTGAATTTAAAGCAAAACATATTACCAACTCGTGAACGTGCCAGCTTGATTATGACGAAAAGCGCCAATCACGCTGTTGAGCAGGTCAGACTACGGAAATAAATAAAAAAGGGAGCTCTGGCTCCCCTTTTTATTATTCAGCACTTCTCAGCGATATTTCTCCGCCCATCCATGGCTTTATCACACCATCTTGTTCAAGTAATAGTGCGCCTTGTGTATCAATCCCTCGGGATATACCAAATATCTCTTTATCCCCAATAATTAGTTTTACAGGTCGATTGATAAAGTTATCCAACGTCTTCCAGCGAGATAAATAGGGTGCTAATCCCTCTTGCTCAAACAGCACTAGCGCAGCACGCAATTCCCGGATCAGTCGGGCCGCAAGGGTATTACGGTCAATATTGATTCCCGCTTCCTGGAGGTTAATCCACCCTTGGTTTACCACACTCTCTTCTACCCGACGCATGGACAGGTTAATCCCCGCACCAATAACAATTTGCGCCGCGTCGCCCGTCTTACCGGTGAGTTCAACCAGAATACCCGCGAGCTTACGATCGAGAAGATAGAGATCGTTGGGCCACTTAACACGTACCTTATCCGCTCCAAGGTCGCGCAAAACTTCCGCCATAACAATGCCAATGACCAGGCTCAGGCCAATCGCAGCCGCTGGTCCCTGCTCCAGACGCCAGAACATTGAAAGATACAGGTTGGCGCCAAACGGCGAAAACCATTTTCGCCCACGGCGGCCACGCCCTGCCTGCTGATACTCAGCAACACAGGCATCACCTGATTCCAACTGGCCAATTCGATCCAGCAGATATTGGTTAGTTGAGTCGATGACAGGAAGAACGGTGATATTTCCGCCATCCAGTTGTGAATGAATAAGTGAAGAATCCAGCAGTTGGATAGGTTCAGGTAAGCTGTATCCTTTACCTGGAACAGTAAACACGTCAACCCCCCAGTCGCGTAACGTCTGGACGTGTTTGTTGATGGCCGCACGACTCATCCCAAGCGTTTCACCGAGCTGTTCGCCTGAATGAAATTCACCATCTGCTAATAGTGAGATTAGCGTCAGGGGTACGGTATTATCCTTCATGCAATGATCTCCACGGCATTGACTTCACCCTGTGGGCCAATAAACCTAACCTCTGGCTCAAGCCAGACATTAAATTTCTCACCAACCTTTTGGCGTACATGATGTGCAAGTTGCACCACATCCCTGCTTGTCGCATTGTTTGCATTGATCAGAACCAATGCCTGCTGCTGATGTACGGCTGCGCCCCCCATACTCACACCTTTTAGCTGGCACTGATCGATAAGCCAGCCTGCGGCCAATTTCACCGAGCCATCAGCCTGGGGATAATGAGGCGCTCCAGGGCATTGCGACAGAAGAACGTTCGCCACTTCCGCGCTTACAATCGGGTTTTTAAAGAAGCTACCTGCATTACCATACACTTTAGGGTCGGGTAACTTCGTTGTACGCATGTGGCATACAGCATCAAAAACCTGCAGAGGTGTCACGGTCGTGGGATCCAGACGTGTCAGGTCACCGTAGGTCAATACCGGTTGCCATTGCTTAGATAAACGCAGACCAACAGCAACGATAGCAAAACGATCCTGATACTCGTGTTTGAAGATACTATCGCGATACCCGAAACGGCATTCCGCTGCACTGACTCGCAGGTGTTTACCAGACGACAGCTCAACACAGTCTACATATTCGCAGACACGTTGCAGCTCTACTCCGTAAGCACCAATATTCTGGATTGGCGATGACCCCACACAACCTGGAATTAACGCCAGATTTTCCAGCCCGGGCATACCCAACTGCAGCGTATGTTGTACCAGATGATGCCAGTTCTCACCGGCGCCTACATGCAAATGCCACGCATCAGGCTGCTCTGTCACCTCAATACCCTTGATACGGTTAACAATAACCGTTCCACGGAAGGCATCAAGGAACAAGACATTACTCCCTTCGCCCAGGATAAGTACTGGATAATGTAATGCTTTAGCTGATTGCCAGGCATTTAATAGTTGTTGCTCGTTTTCGGCACAGATAAGCTCGCTCGCATATTGGTCGATACCGAAGGTGTTCCAGGCTTTAAGGGAGTGATTCATAGATGCTTTCCTGATGCAAAATCAGGCTTAGTTTAACGTATCTGCAGCGGTATGGCTTGTATTATGGCGGGGTGAGTATCGTATGGGCGTTTCCTGAACAGGCTGTGGACGGTTCAGACCGGAAAAGGTGTTTACGCCGTTTTCCGGCGGTTTTCAGATGCGCACCAACGCAAAAAGGCCATCCTTACGGATGGCCTTTCGCTTAATTTGATGCCTGGCAGTTCCCTACTCTCGCATGGGGAGACCCCACACTACCATCGGCGCTACGGCGTTTCACTTCTGAGTTCGGCATGGGGTCAGGTGGGACCACCGCGCTACAGCCGCCAGGCAAATTCTGTTATCAACACGCTTCTGGCATGTCGATGTAATCTGTAATCAAGCTGAATTTTTTGTCTCTTCGCCAAAACATCTTCGGCGTTGTAAGGTTAAGCCTCACGGTTCATTAGTATCGGTTAGCTCAATGTATCGCTACACTTACACACCCGACCTATCAACGTCGTCGTCTTCAACGTTCCTTCAGGAGACTTAAAGTCTCAGGGAGAACTCATCTCGGGGCAAGTTTCGTGCTTAGATGCTTTCAGCACTTATCTCTTCCGCATTTAGCTACCGGGCAGTGCCATTGGCATGACAACCCGAACACCAGTGATGCGTCCACTCCGGTCCTCTCGTACTAGGAGCAGCCCCCCTCAATTCTCCAGCGCCCACGGCAGATAGGGACCGAACTGTCTCACGACGTTCTAAACCCAGCTCGCGTACCACTTTAAATGGCGAACAGCCATACCCTTGGGACCTACTTCAGCCCCAGGATGTGATGAGCCGACATCGAGGTGCCAAACACCGCCGTCGATATGAACTCTTGGGCGGTATCAGCCTGTTATCCCCGGAGTACCTTTTATCCGTTGAGCGATGGCCCTTCCATTCAGAACCACCGGATCACTAAGACCTGCTTTCGCACCTGCTCGAGCCGTCACTCTCGCAGTCAAGCTAGCTTATGCCTTTGCACTAACCTCCTGATGTCCGACCAGGATTAGCTAACCTTCGTGCTCCTCCGTTACTCTTTAGGAGGAGACCGCCCCAGTCAAACTACCCACCAGACACTGTCCGCAACCCGGATCACGGGTCCACGTTAGAACACCAGCCATTAAAGGGTGGTATTTCAAGGTCGGCTCCATGCAGACTGGCGTCCACACTTCAAAGCCTCCCACCTATCCTACACAGCAAGGACCAGTGTTCAGTGTCAAGCTATAGTAACGGATCACGGGGTCTTTCCGTCTTGCCGCGGGTACACTGCATCTTCACAGCGAGTTCAATTTCACTGAGTCTCGGGTGGAGACAGCCTGGCCATCATTACGCCATTCGTGCAGGTCGGAACTTACCCGACAAGGAATTTCGCTACCTTAGGACCGTTATAGTTACGGCCGCCGTTTACCGGGGCTTCGATCAAGAGCTTCTCCTTACGGATAACCCCATCAATTAACCTTCCGGCACCGGGCAGGCGTCACACCGTATACGTCCACTTTCGTGTTTGCACAGTGCTGTGTTTTTAATAAACAGTTGCAGCCAGCTGGTATCTTCGACTGATTTCAGCTCCACGAGCAAGTCGCTTCACCTACCTATCAGCGTGCCTTCTCCCGAAGTTACGGCACCATTTTGCCTAGTTCCTTCACCCGAGTTCTCTCAAGCGCCTTGGTATTCTCTACCTGACCACCTGTGTCGGTTTGGGGTACGATTTCGTGTTACCTGATGCTTAGAGGCTTTTCCTGGAAGCAGGGCATTTGTCACTTCAGCACCGTAGTGCCTCGTCATCACGCCTCAGTGTTAAAGTGAACCGGATTTACCTGGAACACACACCTACACGCTTAAACCGGGACAACCGTCGCCCGGCCGACATAGCCTTCTCCGTCCCCCCTTCGCAGTAACACCAAGTACAGGAATATTAACCTGTTTCCCATCGACTACGCCTTTCGGCCTCGCCTTAGGGGTCGACTCACCCTGCCCCGATTAACGTTGGACAGGAACCCTTGGTCTTCCGGCGTGCGGGTTTTTCACCCGCATTATCGTTACTTATGTCAGCATTCGCACTTCTGATACCTCCAGCAACCCTCACAGGCCACCTTCAACGGCTTACAGAACGCTCCCCTACCCAACAACACATAGTGTCGCTGCCGCAGCTTCGGTGCATGGTTTAGCCCCGTTACATCTTCCGCGCAGGCCGACTCGACCAGTGAGCTATTACGCTTTCTTTAAATGATGGCTGCTTCTAAGCCAACATCCTGGCTGTCTGTGCCTTCCCACATCGTTTCCCACTTAACCATGACTTTGGGACCTTAGCTGGCGGTCTGGGTTGTTTCCCTCTTCACGACGGACGTTAGCACCCGCCGTGTGTCTCCCGTGATAACATTCTTCGGTATTCGCAGTTTGCATCGGGTTGGTAAGTCGGGATGACCCCCTAGCCGAAACAGTGCTCTACCCCCGAAGATGAGTTCACGAGGCGCTACCTAAATAGCTTTCGGGGAGAACCAGCTATCTCCCGGTTTGATTGGCCTTTCACCCCCAGCCACAAGTCATCCGCTAATTTTTCAACATTAGTCGGTTCGGTCCTCCAGTTAGTGTTACCCAACCTTCAACCTGCCCATGGCTAGATCACCGGGTTTCGGGTCTATACCCTGCAACTTAACGCCCAGTTAAGACTCGGTTTCCCTTCGGCTCCCCTATTCGGTTAACCTTGCTACAGAATATAAGTCGCTGACCCATTATACAAAAGGTACGCAGTCACCCCATAAAGAGGCTCCCACTGCTTGTACGTACACGGTTTCAGGTTCTTTTTCACTCCCCTCGCCGGGGTTCTTTTCGCCTTTCCCTCACGGTACTGGTTCACTATCGGTCAGTCAGGAGTATTTAGCCTTGGAGGATGGTCCCCCCATATTCAGACAGGATACCACGTGTCCCGCCCTACTCTTCGAGTTCACAACATATGCACTTTTGTGTACGGGACTATCACCCTGTATCGTGCGACTTTCCAGACGCTTCCACTAACACACATGCTGATTCAGACTCTGGGCTGCTCCCCGTTCGCTCGCCGCTACTGGGGGAATCTCGGTTGATTTCTTTTCCTCGGGGTACTTAGATGTTTCAGTTCCCCCGGTTCGCTTCATTACGCTATGTATTCACGTAATGATAGTGTGACGAATCACACTGGGTTTCCCCATTCGGAAATCGCCGGCTGTAACGGTTCATATCACCTTACCGACGCTTATCGCAGATTAGCACGTCCTTCATCGCCTCTGACTGCCAGGGCATCCACCGTGTACGCTTAGTCGCTTAACCTCACAACCCGAAGATGTTTCTTTCGATTCATCATCGTGCTGCGAAAATTTGAGAGACTCGAACACACCATTTTTCATTTCTTATTACGGAGAAATGAAACAGTGTGTCGTTTCAATTTTCAGCTTGATCCAGATTTTTAAAGAGCAAAACTTCGCAGTGAACCTTTTCAGGTACACTCTGAAGTTTTCTTGGGTTTTTGCAGTAAGTAATGGTGGAGCTATGCGGGATCGAACCGCAGACCTCCTGCGTGCAAAGCAGGCGCTCTCCCAGCTGAGCTATAGCCCCATCGAAGTCATCTCATTCACCTTAATCTTCCGGAACACCCTTCGGCATCAGAAAGAATTTGGTAGGCCTGAGTGGACTTGAACCACCGACCTCACCCTTATCAGGGGTGCGCTCTAACCACCTGAGCTACAAGCCTGCAGAGATTTCTTACTGCTAATTTTCATCAGACAATCTGTGTGGACACTACAAGGAACGGTTCTTTAAGGTAAGGAGGTGATCCAACCGCAGGTTCCCCTACGGTTACCTTGTTACGACTTCACCCCAGTCATGAATCACAAAGTGGTAAGCGCCCTCCCGAAGGTTAAGCTACCTACTTCTTTTGCAACCCACTCCCATGGTGTGACGGGCGGTGTGTACAAGGCCCGGGAACGTATTCACCGTGGCATTCTGATCCACGATTACTAGCGATTCCGACTTCATGGAGTCGAGTTGCAGACTCCAATCCGGACTACGACATACTTTATGAGGTCCGCTTGCTCTCGCGAGGTCGCTTCTCTTTGTATATGCCATTGTAGCACGTGTGTAGCCCTACTCGTAAGGGCCATGATGACTTGACGTCATCCCCACCTTCCTCCAGTTTATCACTGGCAGTCTCCTTTGAGTTCCCGACCGAATCGCTGGCAACAAAGGATAAGGGTTGCGCTCGTTGCGGGACTTAACCCAACATTTCACAACACGAGCTGACGACAGCCATGCAGCACCTGTCTCAGAGTTCCCGAAGGCACCAAAGCATCTCTGCTAAGTTCTCTGGATGTCAAGAGTAGGTAAGGTTCTTCGCGTTGCATCGAATTAAACCACATGCTCCACCGCTTGTGCGGGCCCCCGTCAATTCATTTGAGTTTTAACCTTGCGGCCGTACTCCCCAGGCGGTCTATTTAACGCGTTAGCTCCGGAAGCCACGCCTCAAGGGCACAACCTCCAAATAGACATCGTTTACAGCGTGGACTACCAGGGTATCTAATCCTGTTTGCTCCCCACGCTTTCGCACCTGAGCGTCAGTCTCTGTCCAGGGGGCCGCCTTCGCCACCGGTATTCCTCCAGATCTCTACGCATTTCACCGCTACACCTGGAATTCTACCCCCCTCTACAAGACTCTAGCCTGCCAGTTTCGAATGCAGTTCCCAGGTTGAGCCCGGGGATTTCACATCCGACTTGACAGACCGCCTGCGTGCGCTTTACGCCCAGTAATTCCGATTAACGCTTGCACCCTCCGTATTACCGCGGCTGCTGGCACGGAGTTAGCCGGTGCTTCTTCTGCGAGTAACGTCAATTGCTGCGGTTATTAACCACAACACCTTCCTCCTCGCTGAAAGTACTTTACAACCCGAAGGCCTTCTTCATACACGCGGCATGGCTGCATCAGGCTTGCGCCCATTGTGCAATATTCCCCACTGCTGCCTCCCGTAGGAGTCTGGACCGTGTCTCAGTTCCAGTGTGGCTGGTCATCCTCTCAGACCAGCTAGGGATCGTTGCCTAGGTGAGCCGTTACCCCACCTACTAGCTAATCCCATCTGGGCACATCCGATGGCAAGAGGCCCGAAGGTCCCCCTCTTTGGTCTTGCGACGTTATGCGGTATTAGCTACCGTTTCCAGTAGTTATCCCCCTCCATCGGGCAGTTTCCCAGACATTACTCACCCGTCCGCCACTCGTCACCCAAGGAGCAAGCTCCTCTGTGCTACCGTTCGACTTGCATGTGTTAGGCCTGCCGCCAGCGTTCAATCTGAGCCATGATCAAACTCTTCAATTTAAGTTTGATGCTCGTGAATTAAACTTCGTAATGAATTACGTGTTCACTCAGAGACTTGGTATTCATTTTTCGTCTTGCGACGTTAAGAATCCGTATCATTGAGTGCCCACACAGATTGTCTGATAAATTGTTAAAGAGCAGTGCCGCTTCGCTTTTTCTCAGCGGCGCGGGGTGTGCATATTACGCCATCCCGCTTCGAAGTCAAGCATTTAATTTCGCTTTTCTTCGTGAGGTTCTCTGTGGAACCCCGCTGACCCGGCGGCTTGCGTGCCGTTGTTCCGTGTCAGTGGAGGCGCATTATAGGGAGTTATTTCAGGCTGACAAGCGGAAATTTAAAATAACTTTCCGAGTGCGTATTTTTTCACCAAAACTGATTAAACTGCCAGTTTTTCGAGCGTTTTGAAGCCATAACGTTGGAGAACAGGCAGCAATTGTTCAGCCTCTGTCGTCATTGCCATACAGAATGCCACATTCTCGTCAGTTGATTTTGCATCTGGCGCTTCATGTTCTAATAGCCAGGCCGTCCGGCGAGCAATCGCGGCACCAGAATCCACCAGTCGCGTCCCTGCAGGCAGAACCTGTAAAAGCTCTTCCTGTAATAGAGGGAAATGAGTGCATCCCAGAACCACCGTATCTGGCGGTTCCGGCATCCGCAGCCATGGCCGCAGAATGCGCCGCAGCTCCTCCAGGGGAACAGGTTCGCCATGCAACTTCGCTTCAGCCAGTTCAACCAGCTCAGCCGATCCTAACATCGCAATCTGACACTCGTTGGCAAACCGCGCAATCAGCTCATGCGTATAAGAACGCTTCACCGTCGCCCGCGTTGCCAGCAGTCCCACGATACCATTAGCGGTGAGTCGCGCCGCCGGTTTAATCGCAGGTACAACCCCTACTACCGGGAAGGCAAACTTTTCGCGTAGCGCAGGGAGCGATACCGTACTCGCGGTATTACACGCGATGACCGCAAGTGAGAGGGGATAGCGCTGCTGAACCGCAGTGACAATTTCAACCACACGCTCGACGATAAACTCCTCACTCTTCTCTCCATATGGAAAGGCGACGTTATCGAAAGCGTAGATATAGTGGAGATCCGGCAACAGATTCCGGATCTCATTGTAGACCGACAACCCACCGACGCCGGAATCAAACACCAGCACGGTGGGACGTGGATCAGAAGGTGTAGCTGCCAGACAAGGTGTATTCCCGTCCTGCAGTTTGGTAGCCATAAACTGTCTCGTAATCTTTATCGAACAGGTTGGCGATTTTACCACGAACTGTCAGATGTGAGGTGACCGGATATGAAACTCCAATATCCCACAAGCTGACACCCCCCAATTTCACCGTACGAGAGGTGTAAGTGGTCTCGCTATAAACATTGTCGTAGCGTTGCCCCATATAGTGGTACGCGACGTTCCAGCCGAGATCGTAGACTTGTCCGGTTAACTCGTACTTAACCTGCTGTTTTGCCCGACGATAGAGCACTTTGTTCGTTTCATCATCCCGCGGATCAACATACTGCAATGTCAGGTGATGCTCTACCGGGCCGGTCGCAATATTCCCCGTCCATTCCAGTCCTTTGATGGTGGCCGATTTCACATTAACGTACTGGCTGTAGTTACCAATGCTTTTATAGTCAATCAGGTTTTGAATTTCATAATGGTATCCCGAGAACCGCCAATCTAGTGCCCCCGTTAATCCCTCAATTCCGGCTTCCCACTGTTTAGATTCTTCCGGCTTCAGATTCGGGTTGGCGACGATACCTAAATACCCATTTGATGCATAGCGCGTCGCCCCGTATTGCTGGCCAAGAGAAGGTGCCAGGAAGCCGGTACCGTAGGAAAGCGTTGCCCTATAGCCATCAACAAACTCCCATCCCGCCGCAGTTTGCCACGTGCCATGCCAGCCAAATTGCTCATCATGATCTTCGCGGCCGGACGCTTCCAGCGTCACGCTGTCGATCTGCTGCTGCCCGGTCAGGTATAGCCCTGTGGTATCGCGTTTGTAAGCATCTGATTTCGTTGTACTGCTGGACGTCAGTTTTTCCTGTTTCCAGTCAACACCGCCGCTAATCGCCCCATGCCCTACTTCAACGCTGTTACCCCATTGGATATAACGCTGTTCCATGTCATCCAGGGTCGCTTGTCCCGCATACCGGCCAAGATTATTGGTGTAGTTGTAATCTTTAAGACGTTGATAGTTAGCAATCAACTGAGAAGAATAGATACCGGAGTTATAACGCAGGCCGGTATCCCAGGACTGATTGTAATTCTGGGCTTCCTCATTGCCGCTAGCAGAACCATACATCGAGCCCTGGTCGTAATCACTGTTAGCGGTGTAGCCGTAACCCCGGAAGAAACCCGAGAAATTATCGTTAAACTTATGCTGCACGCCGCCCCAGAACAGTTTGTTGCGATAACCATCACGGTCACTATCGCCACTGTAGGGAGAATCAGGCTGAATGTTAAAACCTTTGGTTGTCTGGTAAGCGCCAGCTGCCGTTACCACCGTATCGCCAAAACGTTTATTTATTGCACCATCATAGGTCTGATAACCGTCCGTCCCCATACCCGCATTGATCTGCGCCTTCTCATCACTACTCATCGTAATAATGTTGACGACACCACCAATTGCACCGGAGCCATAAACAGCAGAGCGCGGCCCGCGAATGTATTCGATGCGCTGCACTAGCGATACCGGAATCTGGCCAATATCAATCGCGTTATCGATACCAGCACGAGCCATCGGCACACCATCAATCAGCACCAGAACATGGCGCGATTCGGTACCACGCACATACAGAGAGGCGCTATTCCCCATCCCACCGGTCTGAGAAATATCCACGCCAGGAAGGCGGCTCATTACATCGTTGAGATCTTTTGATTGCCAGCGCTGAATATCTTCGCGTGTCACAATTTCGGTAGGCGCCAGTACGGAATTCACAGGCTGCTGAAAACGGTTGGCAGTAACGACGAGCGTATCTGGGCTGGCATCCTGCGCCCAACCAGAAAATGCCGTGACAGAGAGTGCCGTCAGCAGCAAAGGTTTTTTAATCATTGTAAAGCATCCACAATATAAGAAGGATGCCGCAGGCCCCACCGATAGTACGCGATGATGAAAGCCAGATGCGACGTTAGCCGGCAGGTCTTCGGGCTTGGAAGGTTATTCTGGCTATAGAATAAAAAAGAAATGAAGACTTCCCACCATTGGCAGTGTCTGCTTGCGCTCTCATCCCACCTTTCCTTACCGCTGCGCGTCAGCTCCAGATTTACACTGGATTCCCTATTAACTCACAGGACCGGCACACGGATGCTACAGTCTGTTACAACTCACTGTCCAGACCGCATATCACAATATGAGAAATCATCAATAACTGGACATCTGATGAGCAATCCCTACAATCCCCGCGTACTTTTATTTTTCAGGATACATCATGACCCCCGAACACCTTCCGACAGAACAGTACGACGCACAGCTCGCTGAAAAAGTGGTGCGTCTGCAGAGCTTAATGGCGCCATTTTGCAAACAGGCTCCGGAAGTGTTTCGCTCACCGGTCAGCCACTATCGCATGCGTGCCGAATTCCGCCTGTGGCACGACGGCGATGACCTGTACCACATCATGTTCGATCAGCAGACCAAAAGCCGTATTCGCGTCGATAGCTTTCCGGCTGCCAGCGAGTTAATTAACACGCTGATGACGGCCATGATTGAAGGTGTTCGCAATAACCACACCCTGCGTCATAAATTGTTCCAGATCGATTACCTCACCACCATGAGCAATCAGGCGGTGGTATCGATGCTGTATCATAAAAAGCTGGATGACGAATGGCGCCAGGAAGCCGAAGCGTTGCGGGATGCGCTGCGAGCGCAGAATCTGAACGTACATTTGATTGGCCGGGCGACCAAAACCAAAATCGAACTGGACCAGGATTACATCGACGAACGTTTGCCGGTTGCGGGCAAAGAGCTTATCTACCGTCAGGTTGAGAACAGCTTCACGCAGCCTAATGCCGCCATGAATATTCAGATGCTGGAATGGGCTATTGATGTCACCAAAGGTTCAACGGGCGATCTGCTTGAACTTTACTGTGGCAACGGCAACTTCTCGCTAGCACTGGCACAGAACTTCAATCGCGTCCTGGCAACCGAAATCGCCAAACCATCCGTTGCTGCCGCTCAATACAACATTGCGGCTAACAATATTGATAACGTGCAAATTATTCGCATGGCGGCGGAAGAGTTTACTCAAGCGATGAATGGCGTGCGTGAGTTCAACCGGTTGCAGGGAATTGATCTGAAGAGTTACCAGTGTGAAACCATTTTCGTTGATCCACCGCGCAGTGGTCTGGATAGCGAAACGGAGAAAATGGTGCAGGCATATCCGCGGATTCTGTACATCTCCTGCAACCCGGAAACCCTGTGTAAAAACCTGGAAACACTCAGTCAGACGCACAATGTTTCACGTCTGGCATTGTTTGATCAGTTCCCGTATACGCACCATATGGAATGTGGCGTCTTGCTGACAGCGAAATAATCGACTTTGCCTGCAGGCCCGGTAAGCGCAGCGCCATCGGGCCTACAGAGTGGAGGGATTATTCAGAAATCTCCTGATTACGGTTACGCACTTTAAAGCCAATCCAGAACACCAGAATCACCGACAGTACCGCCGGGAAGAAGTTAGAGCCAATATTCGGATATTCAGCGCGCACGACTGTGCTGTACAACAGAACGCCGAGGATAAAACAGGCCGCGGACAGACCCGGTAATCCCACAGGCATGGTGCGGTTCTGGTAACGTTGGTGCAGACAGTAAACCGTCAGCACCAGCGAAATAATCGGGAATACAGAGAAAGGCACAATGGAGCTAAACAGCGCCGCAAATGTGCCATTGATCGATAAGCCAGCAACCAGCGCCAGCAGCAGCGTACCTTTATCTTGACCTGACTGTTTCATTGCTCGTCCTTCTCGTTACTCGGAGTGATGCGTCATCTTCTCTTGTTCACGGCGATACCAATAAAATGCGCCTTTCGCGATCATGCGCAGTTGCAGTACCAGCCGCTCTTCCAGTTGTCGGCGCTGTTCTGCGCCAACATCCAGTGCCTCTGCACCCGCACTGAAAACAATCGTCACCATGGCTTCAGCTTGCGCTTCAGTAAACGCGCGAGGCATATGGTTTTCGAGTTCCAGATAGTCGGCAAGTTCCGCAATGAAGTGCTGAATTTCGCGTGCGACCGCAGCACGAAACGCCGCGGAGGTACCAGAGCGCTCGCGCAATAATAAACGGAAGGCGTTGGGATTGTTGCCGATGAACTCCATAAATGTTGAGACCGAGGTACGGATCACACTCCCGCCCTTGGCGATGCGTTGACGCGCCTGGCGCATCAGTTGGCGCAGCATCAGACCGCTCTCGTCCACCATCGTCAGGCCGAGTTCATCTACATCGCGAAAATGGCGATAAAAGGAGGTTGGCGCAATGCCCGCTTCTCGAGCGACTTCTCGTAAACTGAGGCTGGCAAAACTTCGCTCTGCACTCAGTTGACTAAATGCGGCCTCTACCAGCGAACGCCGGGTTTTTTCTTTTTGTTGCGCTCTAACGCCCATCACGATGTCTGAATCCTTCCATATGCCTTGCTGGCACTATACCAGAGATTAGGCGGTTGGCATGGCTTTGTGAATGATTGTTTACGCGCAGTTTGTGCTTCGACTTCGCAAAAAAGCACAACGATAATTGGGTTATCCCAACAACGATGTTACTATTCTGTTGCTTTTATGTATAAGAACAGGTAAGCCTGACCATGTCACATTCCTACGATTACGATGCAATAGTAATAGGTTCCGGCCCCGGCGGCGAAGGCGCTGCAATGGGTCTGGTTAAGCAAGGAGCGCGCGTCGCGGTTATTGAGCGCTATCATAACGTCGGCGGCGGGTGCACCCATTGGGGCACCATCCCGTCGAAAGCACTCCGCCACGCCGTCAGCCGTATCATTGAATTCAATCAGAACCCCCTGTACAGCGACCATTCCCGACTTCTTCGCTCCTCCTTTGCCGATATTCTCAACCATGCGGATAACGTCATTAATCAGCAAACGCGCATGCGGCAAGGATTTTACGAGCGTAACCACTGCGAAATATTGCAGGGAAATGCCCGTTTTGTTGACGAACACACGATCGCTCTGGAATGCCACGACGGCACGGTGGAAACCCTCACGGCAGATAAGTTTGTCATTGCCTGCGGTTCACGCCCTTACCACCCCACTGATGTCGATTTTTCACACCCGCGCGTTTACGACAGCGACTCCATTCTCAGCCTGCATCACGAACCCCGCCATGTGCTGATCTACGGCGCTGGGGTCATTGGCTGTGAATATGCGTCAATCTTTCGCGGTATGGATGTGAAAGTTGATTTAATCAACACCCGCGATCGGCTGCTGGCGTTTCTCGATCAGGAGATGTCCGATTCGCTCTCATATCACTTCTGGAACAGCGGCGTCGTTATTCGCCACAATGAAGAATATGAGAAAATTGAAGGCTGCGATGACGGTGTCATTATGCACCTGAAATCCGGCAAAAAACTGAAGGCCGACTGCCTGCTGTATGCCAACGGGCGCACCGGTAATACCGATTCGCTGGCGCTGGAGAATATTGGCCTGAAAACAGACAGCCGTGGACAACTCAAAGTCAACAGCATGTACCAGACGGCGCTGCCGCATGTGTATGCCGTAGGCGATGTGATCGGCTATCCAAGCCTTGCGTCTGCAGCCTACGATCAGGGACGTATTGCCGCTCAGGCACTGGTAAAAGGTGAAGCCACCGCGCATCTGATCGAAGATATTCCAACCGGTATTTATACCATTCCAGAGATCAGCTCTGTCGGTAAAACGGAACAGCAGCTCACGGCAATGAAAGTCCCCTACGAAGTTGGCCGTGCCCAGTTTAAACATCTGGCGCGTGCGCAAATTGTCGGGATGAGTGTCGGAACGCTGAAAATCTTGTTCCATCGTGAAACCAAAGAGATTTTGGGGATCCACTGCTTTGGGGAACGCGCTGCCGAAATTATTCATATCGGTCAGGCGATTATGGAGCAAAAAGGTGGTGGTAACACCATTGAGTACTTCGTTAACACCACCTTTAACTACCCAACCATGGCAGAAGCCTATCGGGTCGCTGCATTAAACGGCTTAAACCGCCTGTTTTAACGCATTGTCGAAATGGCCATCCATTGCACCACGGATGGCCTCAGCCAGCTGTTCATAACGGCTACGCAGCGGCGAACCAGGACGGTACACCAGACCAATCGTACGGCGCGGTTCAGGCTTAATGCACGGTAAATAGACAACGCCATCACGTTTACGCTCCGGCGGAACGGCCAGTGCGGGCAGTAAGGTAATACCGCTGCCTGCCGCTACCATGTTGCGCAGCGTTTCCAGACTGGTTGCACGGAAATGGGTATCTTCATCAGCACCTGCTTCAAAGCAAAAACCCATTGCCTGATCACGTAAACAGTGACCATCTTCCAGCATCAACAGTTTTTCACCCGCCAGATCGGACATCGGTACGCAGTCGCGGTTTGCCCATGGGTGATCTTCGTAGATCGCCAGCATCATTGGCTCATCAAACAACGGTACTTCGATGAACGCTTCACTCTCTTTCACCAACGCCAGAATCACGCAGTCGAGCTTACCGCTATCCAGTTGCGCCAACAGCTGATGCGTCTGCGCTTCATGCAGGTACATTTCCAGTTTCGGGAAAGTCTGGTGCAACATAGGAATAATATGCGGCAACAGGTATGGCCCCACCGTTGGGATCAAACCAATATGTAGCGGGCCAGACATTGTCTCGCCTTGTTGGCTTGCCATTTCCTTGAGCACTTTGACCTCGCGCAGCACAGTGCGCGCCTGATCCACCAGCAGTAAACCGGCCTGAGTAAACAGCACTTTACGGCTCGTGCGCTCCAGCAACATGACGCCAAGCTCATCTTCCAGCTTGCGGATCTGTCCGCTAAGTGTAGGTTGGCTGACATGACAGGAGTCCGCTGCCCGTCGGAAGTGACGGTGTTCGGCTAGCGCTACCAGGTATTCAAGATCACGAATATTCATTATTCATCCTCCATTGCCACGATAGTTCATGGCGATAGGTAGAATAGCAACGAACGATTATCCCTATCAAGCTTTCTGTTTAATAATGCACCACAGAAACGGGGCGGCACCCCTTTAACCCTTGAAGCGACTGCCCGTTTAGAGAGTTTCTCTCATACTCGAAATAACTAAAGCCAACGTGAACTTTTGCGGATCCCCGGTCCGCATTTTTTTTGCGTAAAAAAGCCCGGCTTGATGCCAGGCTCGAAGCAATACCAACAATGTTACGCCAGACGCGCCTTCGCGTAGTCGATCGCCTGTGCGACCTGCTGAGGTGATACGCCGCCTTTCGCCGCACGTTTATCCAGGCAGGATTGCAGCGAAAGAATCGGGTAAACGTCATCGCCGATCACATTGCTGAACTTCTGCAAGTCAGCGAGCGTCAGCGCTTCCAGCGGTTTCCCCTGACGAATCGCCTCGACCACCGTTTCACCCACAATATGGTGCGCTTCACGGAACGGTACGCCTTTCGCTACCAGATAATCTGCCAGCTCAGTGGCGTTAGCATAGCCCTGCTGCGCGGCTTCCTGACAACGCGGGCGTTTCACCTGAATGCCGTCCAGTACCAGTGCAGCCATATGCAGACAGTCCAGCCAGGTGTCGAGCGCGTCGAACAACCCTTCTTTATCTTCCTGCATGTCTTTGTTGTAGGCCAGCGGCAGCCCTTTAAGCGTCATCATCATGCCGGTAAGAGCCCCCTGCACACGACCACATTTACCGCGGATCAGCTCTAATGCATCCGGGTTTTTCTTCTGCGGCATCAGGGATGAACCCGAAGTCACACGGTCGGACAACTCGACAAAACCCGCTTCGCCGGTGTTAAAGAAAATCAGGTCTTCAGCAAAACGCGACAAGTGCACCATGCCGATAGAGGCGTCAGACAGGAGTTCCAGCACATGGTCACGATCTGAAACACTGTCCAGGCTATTACGGGTTGCCGAGGCAAAGCCCAACCAGCCGGCCAACTGTTCGCGATCGATTTCATAAGCCGTACCCGCCAGGGCACCGCAGCCTAACGGGCTAACGTCCAGACGTTTGAGCGCATCCTGCAGACGGCTCTCATCACGCGCCAGCATTTCGACATAAGCCAGACACCAGTGAGCAAATGTCACGGGCTGCGCACGCTGCAGGTGGGTGTAACCCGGCATCACCGCGTCCTGGTTATGCTGCGCAGTCTCCACCAGCGCGCTTTGCAACTGACGGTTAGCGGAAAGCAGTTCAACAACCGTGTCTTTGCACCACAGCTTCAGATCGGTCGCAACCTGGTCATTACGGCTGCGCCCGGTGTGCAACTTTTTACCCAGTTGACCCACCTTATCGATCAGCTTGCCTTCTACCCAGCTATGGATATCTTCGGCATCGCTTGCAAGGATTTGCTGTGGGTTGGCGCGTACCTCTTCCAGAAGCACGTTCAGCGCCTCTTCGAGCTGTTGCTGTTCATCAGCAGTCAGTACACCCACGGTGACCAGCGCTTTGGACCAGGCCACAGAGCCGACAATATCCTGTTCAGCCAGACGGTAATCAAAACGCAACGAGTCGTTGAACTGTTTGAACCGCTGATCTGCTGCCTGTGTAAAACGCCCACCCCAAAGTGCCATAACGAATTTCCTTAATGTCTTGAATTTTATTGCCGGATGGCGCTGCGCTTATCCGGCTTGCAGGTTCTGTAAATCGATTACGCCAGAATACGCGTACCAATCGGCGTGCCATTAAACAGCGCCGGGAGTTGTTCGGCATGACGCCAGGAGGCGATATCAACCGGGCGACCCAAGGTACGCGCAGCATCCAACGCTGCATGCACTTTAACAATCATGCCATCGGTGATAATGCCTTGCTCAATCAGCTGTTCTGCTTTCGCTGCGCTCATTTCAGCAATACGCTGGCCTTTACCATCGAGGATACCGCTGACATCAGAAAGCAGGATCAGATCCGCTCCCAGCGTTGCCGCCAGCGCCGTCGCAGCCTGATCGGCATTCACGTTCATCAGCAGTCCATCTTCTGTCACGCCAATGGAGCTGACCACCGGTAGAAAACCGTTTTCCAGCAGCGTGTTAATCAGCTTAGGTGAACCGGGCTGTGCCAGTCCAACATGACCCAACTCTTTATCGAGCGGCGTCACTTTTACGCTGTCGCCATCGCCAAGATACAGCCCCACCGACGAAATATGATGTTTTTTCGCCCAGGCCAACAGGGTTTTATTCGCCGTTCCCGCCAGGGCACCGGTAATGATGTCAATCTGATCGGCTGGCGTAACGCGCAGGCCATTTTTCTTTTTCACCGGCAGATTAAGCTGTTTCATCAGCTCATCGACGACACAGCCGCCACCGTGCACAATGACCAACGGACGCTGATGCGATTCGCGATAATTGACCAGTGCGGTAAACAGACGCTCCAGCGCCTCTTCGCTATCCAGTAAAACGCCGCCCAGTTTAATAATTAGTGGATTCATCATTGCACCCTTAAATAAGAGACTGTGTCTCAGCGAAGCCGAAACGAATATTTGCGCACTGCATAGCCTGCGCCGCTGCGCCCTTCAATAAGTTATCTTCGGTCGCCACCACAATCAGGTGTTCACCCTGAACAGCAAACCCGATATCACAGAACGGTAAGCCAACCACGTTTTTCAGGGCCGGAACGCCTTTTTCATACAGACGCACCAGCGGCTTATCGCCATATGCCTGCTGTAGCGTTTGCGCCACCTGCGCAGAGGTCACCCCCGCTTTCAGACGACAGGTGATGGTTTCCAGAATACCGCGCGGAAAGTTGCCCAGATGGGGGGTGAAGATCACCTCCGCGCCCAAATGCATCGCGATTTCCGGTTGATGACGGTGGGTAAACACGCCATACGGCTGCAGGCTGACTTCGCAAAAACTGTTAGAAATTGCCGCTTTGCGGCCTGCACCGCTCACCCCACTGGTGGCGTTAATCACCGGCCACTGCGTGAGATCCAAAAGATCGGCATCAATCAGCGGTTTTAGCGACAACTGCGCCGCCGTGGGATAGCAGCCAGGTACAGCTATCAGATTCGCGTCTTTCAGCTTGTCTGCACTCCACTCCGCCAGGCCGTATACCGCCTGCTCCAGCAATTCAGGGTGCTGATGAGTAAAGCCATAATATTTTTCATAGAACGCGCCGTCGTTAACGCGGAACGCGCCCGAAAGGTCGAACACCACACATCCGGCCTGCAGAAACTGCGGCGCCAGGTCATGGCTGACTTCATGAGCCGTCGCGAGGAACACAATATCCACCCCTGCGCTAAACTCGCTGATATCTGACATTGGCTGCAACGGCAAATCGACAATGCCCTTTAACTGCGGATGTAAATCGGAGATTAATTTTCCTGCATCATTGCTTTGCGCTGAGACCGTCAAAGCGGTTATGGTCATATCAGGATGGCGATTTACATAGGTCACAAGCTCTGCGCCAGCATAGCCACTGGCGCCCACAATCAGCGTATTCAACATCGGGACCGTTCACCTTCTACTGTTCGGTTTCCTGGGGTAAGCCTTTATCACCTCACCTTACACTTGGTGGGTTTTATTACGCTCAACGTTATTGTATTTTTATTCACTAATAATGCATGAATATTGATACTATCATGACCCGAGGTGTGTCAACAATGAAAAACAATTTACCGCCATTTATCGAGATTTACCGCGCTTTGATCGCCACACCGTCGATTAGCGCCACCGAAGAAGCGCTCGATCAAAGCAATGCAGGTTTAATCACTCTGCTGGCGGGCTGGTTCAAAGATTTAGGCTTCAACGTTGAGGTTCAACCGGTTCCCGGTACGCGCAATAAATTCAACATGCTGGCCAGTGCCGGACACGGCGCAGGCGGCCTTCTGTTGGCGGGTCATACGGATACCGTACCGTTTGACGACGGGCGCTGGACGTGCGACCCCTTCACGCTGACCGAACATGACAATAAGCTTTACGGTCTGGGCACGGCAGACATGAAAGGCTTCTTCGCCTTTATCCTTGATGCGCTACGGGATGTGGAGATCGCGAAACTAAAAAAGCCGCTCTACATTCTGGCGACCGCCGATGAAGAGACCAGCATGGCAGGTGCGCGCTATTTCTCTGAAACCACTGCATTGCGCCCTGACTGCGCCATCATTGGCGAACCTACGTCCCTGCAGCCGGTTCGTGCGCACAAAGGCCATATTTCTAACGCGATACGCATTCTGGGACAATCGGGTCACTCAAGCGATCCGGCGCGCGGTGTGAACGCGATTGAGCTGATGCACGATGCCATCGGTCACATCATGAAGCTGCGTGATGACCTGAAAGATCGCTATCACTATGACGCGTTTACCGTTCCTTACCCGACATTAAATCTGGGCCACATTCACGGGGGTGATGCCGCCAACCGTATCTGCGCCTGCTGCGAACTGCATATGGACATTCGCCCGCTGCCCGGTATGACGCTGAACGATCTGAATGGATTACTTAACGATGCGCTGGCACCGGTCAGCGAACGCTGGCCGGGTCGTCTGACCGTTTCAGAACTGCACCCGCCCATCCCTGGCTATGAGTGCCCTCCAGACCATCAACTGGTGGAAGTGGTTGAGAAACTGTTGGGCACCCAAACGGAAGTCGTTAACTACTGTACCGAAGCGCCGTTTATCCAGACGCTTTGCCCGACGCTGGTACTGGGACCGGGTTCTATTAATCAGGCACATCAGCCAGATGAATATCTGGAAACACGTTTTATTAAGCCAACCCGTGAATTGATCACCCAGGTTGTGCACCATTTTTGCTGGCATTAATCTTCCTCTCACCCGCATAAGCCTTTGGTGTTATTGCGGGTGAGAATTTAACATTTCCATAAGAAATGCTTATTTGATTCGATATGAATTAAATAACGTAAATTCCCGCCATTTTTTCGTTTGCTGAACCGATTTCGCCGCAATTGACGTCAGGTGTTTTACGTGGCTTTATAAAAGACGGCTAAAAAGCAAAGTCCGAAAGATTTCACGTCACCGCAAGGCGGCAAACGACCCCATCCAGAACGCTGACATCAGTCAGTGACCAGGTTGAGCAAGTGCAGCCAACGCCGCTGTGGCGCGAAAGATACAGGACCTTTACAAATAAAGATGGGGTGTCTGGGTTAATATGAACGAACAATATTCCGCGTTGCGTAGTAATGTCAGTATGCTCGGCAAAGTGCTGGGAGAGACCATCAAGGATGCGCTGGGAGAGAACATTCTTGATCGCGTAGAAACAATCCGTAAGCTGTCTAAATCATCTCGCGCTGGCAATGAAGCGAACCGCCAGGAGTTGCTCACCACGCTACAGAATCTGTCTAACGACGAGCTGCTGCCAGTTGCCCGCGCGTTTAGCCAGTTCCTGAATCTGGCCAATACCGCCGAGCAATACCACAGCATTTCGCCAAAAGGCGAAGCTGCCAGCAACCCGGAAGTGATTGCCCGCACCCTGCGTAAACTGAAAGCCCAGCCCAACCTCGACGAAGCCACCATCAAGAAAGCCGTGGAAGCGCTGTCTCTGGAGCTGGTGCTCACTGCACACCCGACCGAAATCACCCGCCGTACGCTGATCCATAAAATGGGTGAGGTTAATGCCTGCCTCAAGCAGCTGGATAACAAAGACATTGTCGATTACGAACGTAATCAACTGATGCGCCGCCTGCGTCAATTAATTGCCCAATCCTGGCATACGGACGAGATCCGTAAATTACGTCCCAGCCCGGTTGATGAAGCCAAATGGGGCTTCGCGGTCGTTGAAAACAGCCTGTGGGAAGGCGTGCCTAACTATCTGCGCGAACTTAACGAACAGCTGGAAGAACATCTGGGTTACAAGCTGCCGGTCGATTTTGTACCGGTCCGGTTTACTTCCTGGATGGGCGGTGACCGTGACGGTAACCCAAACGTCACCGCGGATATCACCCGCCACGTATTGCTGCTCAGTCGCTGGAAAGCCACCGACCTGTTCCTGAAAGATATCCATATTCTGATTTCTGAGCTGTCGATGGTTGATGCCACGCCGGAACTGATGGCGATGGTTGGCGAAGAAGGTGCGGCAGAACCTTACCGCTACCTGATGAAAACCCTGCGCTCACGTCTGATGGCGACCCAGGCCTGGCTGGAAGCTCGTCTGAAAGGCGAAAAATTACCGAAACCCGCTGGCCTGCTGACCCAAAACGAGCAGCTATGGGAACCGCTGTACGCGTGTTATCAGTCTCTACAGGCCTGTGGCATGGGCATTATCGCCAATGGCGAACTGCTCGACACCCTGCGTCGCGTGAAATGTTTCGGCGTACCGCTGGTACGTATTGATATTCGTCAGGAAAGTACCCGCCATACCGAAGCGCTGGGAGAACTGACCCGTTATCTGGGCATTGGCGATTACGAAAACTGGTCAGAAGCGGATAAACAAGCGTTCCTGATCCGCGAACTAAACTCCAAGCGCCCGCTTTTACCGCGCAACTGGGAGCCAAGCAACGATACCCGTGAAGTGCTCGATACCTGCCGGGTCATTGCCGAAGCGCCTTACGGTTCTATTGCCGCTTACGTCATCTCAATGGCGAAAACGCCGTCGGACGTTCTGGCCGTTCACCTGTTGCTGAAGGAAGCCGGAATAGGCTTTGCCATGCCGGTTGCGCCGCTGTTTGAAACGCTGGACGATCTGAACAATGCCGATGACGTCATGAGCCAGTTACTGAATATCGACTGGTATCGCGGCTTTATTCAGGGCAAACAGATGGTCATGATTGGCTACTCTGACTCGGCGAA
The DNA here is from genome assembly GCF_945906775.1 of Citrobacter sp. Marseille-Q6884. Classification (NCBI taxonomy): domain Bacteria; kingdom Pseudomonadati; phylum Pseudomonadota; class Gammaproteobacteria; order Enterobacterales; family Enterobacteriaceae; genus Citrobacter; species Citrobacter sp. Marseille-Q6884. The sequence goes on along the minus strand of NZ_CAMDRE010000001.1, from coordinate 1,343,188 downwards.
AGATGCGGGCGTGATGGCGGCCTCCTGGGCGCAATATCAGGCACAGGACGCGTTGATCAAAACCTGTGAAAAAGCCGGCATTGAACTGACGCTGTTCCACGGTCGCGGCGGCTCTATTGGTCGCGGCGGCGCGCCTGCTCATGCGGCGCTGCTCTCTCAACCGCCAGGCAGCCTGAAAGGCGGGCTGCGCGTGACTGAGCAAGGTGAAATGATCCGCTTCAAATACGGTCTGCCGGAAGTCACCATCAGCAGTCTGTCGCTCTACACTGGCGCGATCCTGGAAGCCAACCTGTTGCCTCCGCCGGAGCCGAAAGATGACTGGCGTCATATCATGGACGAGCTTTCAGCCATCTCCTGCGATCTGTACCGCGGATATGTACGTGAAAACAAAGATTTTGTCCCCTATTTCCGCTCCGCAACGCCAGAGCAGGAACTGGGTAAATTACCCCTCGGTTCACGTCCGGCAAAACGTCGTCCAACTGGCGGGGTAGAGTCTCTACGTGCCATTCCGTGGATTTTTGCCTGGACGCAGAACCGCCTGATGCTCCCGGCCTGGCTGGGTGCGGGCACTGCGCTGCAAAAAGTGGTCGAAGATGGTAAACAAAGCGAACTGGAAGCGATGTGCCGCGACTGGCCTTTCTTCTCTACACGCCTTGGTATGCTGGAAATGGTGTTCTCAAAAGCGGACCTGTGGCTGGCAGAATACTACGATCAGCGCCTGGTCAAAAAAGAGCTGTGGCCGCTGGGTGAAGAGCTACGTAACCGTCTGGCAGACGACATCAATGTGGTGCTGGCGATCGCCAATGATTCCCATCTGATGGCCGATCTGCCGTGGATTGCCGAGTCAATTCAGCTCAGGAATATTTATACTGACCCGCTGAACGTCTTACAGGCTGAACTTTTACATCGTTCGCGCCTGGCTGAGGAGCAAGGCGAAGCACCCGACCCGCGTGTCGAACAGGCGCTAATGGTCACCATCGCAGGCGTCGCGGCCGGTATGCGTAATACAGGCTAATACTCACCGCCCTCCGTCACCCCCATGCCAATGTTTGGGGGTGACATTAAAAACCGCTGTCATAACCGTTTCATTTTCAATAATATCCCGCCTGCACTTATTCACCGCGTGAATAACCAAAAAGCAATAACGCGATACTAACATCGCGATGCTTCAGTTCTCCTTAAGGTTTAGTCGCTAATCTTGGCGCTACGATTAAAGACAGGCTCACATTATGCAATCCTTAAAACTCCAGTCTAAACCCGTGTTTAGCTGGAAAGCCCTGGGTTGGGCTCTCCTCTATTTTTGGTTTTTTTCCTCATTATTACAGGCCACTATCTATTTCAGCGGTTACAGCGGGTCTACCGGTTTACGCGATTCGTTATTATTCAGTTCGCTGTGGTTGATCCCGGTATTCTTATTTCCAAACCGTATTCGCATTATTGCCGCTGTCATTGGCGTAATACTGTGGGCCGCCTCGCTGGCCGCGCTGAGTTATTACGTCATCTATGGGCAAGAGTTCTCACAGAGCGTTCTGTACGTGATGTTTGAGACCAATGCAAACGAAGCCAGCGAATATCTGAGCCAATATTTCAGCCTGAAAATTGTGTTAATCGCGCTGGCGTATACAGCAATGGCGATTTTGCTATGGACGCGTCTGCGCCCTGTTCATATTCCGTCGCCCTGGCGTTTTCTGGTGTCGTTTGCACTGTTATACGGTTTGATTCTGCATCCGTTTGCCGTTAATACGTTAATTAAAGACAAACCCTTCGAAAAAACACTGGACGGCCTGGCTTCACGTATGGAGCCTGCCGCACCATGGCAATTTATTTCTGGGTATTATCAGTATCGTCAGCAACTGACTTCACTAAATAGCCTGCTAAATGAAAACAATGCGCTGCCGCCGCTGGCTAACTTTAAAGATAACTCTGGTGATGCGCCGCGCACGCTGATTCTGGTTATTGGCGAGTCAACTCAGCGTGGACGCATGAGTCTGTATGGATATCCGCGCGAAACGACGCCTGAACTGGACGCACTGCATAAATCCGATCCTAACTTCACGGTGTTCAATAATGTCGTGACTTCACGTCCGTACACCATTGAAATCCTGCAGCAGGCGCTAACCTTCGCCAACGAGAAAAACCCGGATTTGTACCTGACGCAGCCGTCACTGATGAACATGATGAAACAGGCCGGTTACAAGACCTTCTGGATCACCAATCAGCAAACGATGACCGCCCGTAATACCATGCTGACCGTGTTTTCGAAACAGACGGATAAGCAGTTCTATATGAACCAGCAGCGTACCCAAAGTGCGCGAGAATATGACAGCAACGTCCTGGCGCCGTTTAAAGAAGTGCTGGCCGACCCTGCGCCGAAAAAGTTCATCATCGTTCACCTGCTGGGTACGCATATTAAGTACAAATTCCGTTATCCAGATGGTCAGGGGAAATTCGATAATAATATCGACAACGTCCCTGCAGGCCTGAGCAATGATGAACTGGAGTCATACAACGATTACGACAGCGCGAATGTCTACAATGACCATATCGTCGCCAGCCTGATCAACGACTATAAAGCCACCGACCCGAACGGCTTCCTGCTGTACTTCTCGGATCACGGCGAAGAGGTCTATGACACGCCGCCACATAAAACCCAGGGTCGTAATGAAGACAACCCAACGCGTCATATGTATACGGTGCCTTTCCTGCTGTGGACCTCTGAGAAATGGCAAGCTGCGCATCCCCGGGATTTCTCCCAGGACGTCAATCGTAAGTACAGCAGCTCAGAGCTTATCCACACCTGGTCTGATTTAGCGGGCCTTACTTACGATGGGTTCGATCCGACTCGCGCCATTACCAGCCCGCAGTTTAAAGAAACGACCCGCTGGATTGGCAATCCGTACAAGAAAAACGCCCTGATTGATTACGATACTCTGCCATACGGCGATCAGGTCGGGAATCAGTAATAATTTGCCGCAATGGGCCACTCTTTTAGGGTGGCCTTTTTTTATCATCAACGTTACTGTTTCCCTGTCTGCGATCTGCAAGGGATTAACATGTACCACGACGTCAGCCACCTTCTCTCTCGTCTTATTAACGGCACGACACCGCTGAGTCAGGTCTACTTTGCCAGCAACAGCGGCCCGACGCCGGGACTGGCATACCAGGTTGATTTTCCACGACTGGAGATTGTGTTGGAGGGCGAGTTCTCCGATAGCAGTATTGCCGGCACATCCGCTACGTTAACGCCTTATGATGTTCTGTATATCCCTGCTGGTGGCTGGAACTTCCCACAATGGCAAACACCGGTCACCACTCTCAGTATTCTGTTTGGCAAACAGCAACTGGGTTTCAGCGTCGTGCAGTGGGATGGCAAGCAGTATCAAAACCTCACGAAGCAGCACGTCGCACGACGCGGGCCGCGTATCGGATCTTTTCTACTGCAAACACTCAATGAAATGCAGATGCAACCTCAGGAACAGCAAACGGCCAGACTGATCGTTGCCAGTCTACTCAGCCATTGCCGTGATCTGTTGGGAAGTCAGATCCAGACGGCATCACGCAGCCAGGCGCTTTTTGAAGCCATTCGTGACTATATTGACGAGCATTACGCCTCGCCGCTCACTCGGGAATCTGTGGCCCAGGCGTTCTACATCTCCCCAAATTACCTTTCGCATCTGTTCCAGAAAACAGGAGCCATTGGGTTTAACGAATACCTGAACCATACCCGGCTGGAGCACGCAAAAACGTTGCTGAAGGGTTACGACCTGAAGGTCAAAGAAGTGGCGCACACCTGCGGATTTGTTGACAGCAATTACTTCTGCCGCCTGTTTCGTAAAAATACAGAACGTTCACCATCAGAGTATCGCCGGCAATATCACAGCCAGTTAACAGACAAGAAAGTCAGTTCAGAATAAGATGGGTATGCTGCGGTGCCGAAAGGACTTTACGCACGGCACTCATCACCCGCTGAGGGTCGCGCAGAAAGGCGCTAATTCCTGACTGAACATAGCGACTTTGCGTGAATCGCTCAGCGCCCGCCAGCTCAATATCGGTAATCAGCAAGACCACATCAGCGCGACTAATATCGTCTTCCGTCAGGCGATTCTCTGTCCCCAACGCCCCTTGCGTTTCAATCTTGATATTCCACTTCTCCTGCTGACAGAGTTTTTCCAGCCGCTCGGCAGCCATATAGGTATGGGCGACGCCGCTGACGCAAGCGGTCACTGCAACCAGATATCGAACAGATGCGACAGCCATATCAACCCCCTACGGTTACCTGAAATCCAGCGTCTTCCGCCATCTTACGCAATGCCGCCACCTCTTGCGCGGACGGGGCGGGTACATCCTTCATCGCCCACGACTGCCCAAGCAGGCGATACTTCGGTTCGCCGTACTGATGAAACGGTAGCAGATGTACCTGCTTAATATCTAATGATGACAATAAGGTCAGCGCGCGCTGCATGTTCGTCATGCCAAGCGTAAAGCCCGGAATCAGCGGCAGTCGGGGGATCACATTGATCCCCTCATGGACTAATAGCTGTAAATTTTCCAGAACGCGCGACAGATTCATATTCACCACCTCGCAAGCCTGGCGCTCATCCATAATTTTAAGATCGAAGAGAACTTCATCGCATAACATTGCCAGCGGCAACAGACGGCTGGCAGGAGCATCCCCTGCTGTTTCAATAGCACACTGAACACCGTTACGCCGCAGACGCTGTAAAAACCGGGTCGCGAAAGGTGCCTGCATCAACACTTCACCACCCGAGAGCGTCACGCCGCCGCCGGAGGTACGAAAGAAAATATCATCCTTCATCACCTCACGTTCCAGCGCATCAAGGGTAATATCACGGCCAATACGTTCGAAGGCGCCTGAAGGGCATTCATCCGCATCACGCAAACACGGTGCGCAATGCAGGCATTTACTCTCGCGCCGTACGGTTTCAATACGCGGGGAAATCGATTCAGGGTTAGCGCACCACGGGCAAGTGTGCGGACAGCCTTTAAAAAAAACGACTGTGCGGATCCCCTGCCCGTCATTCAGCGAATAACGCTGAATATTGAAAATGCGCGCGACCTCCTCGCCTGGGGTATCCACAACCTTACAATTGATGCGCGGTACGGCGAATGATGTCATCCTGAATTTCCTTCGACAGCTCGACAAAGAAGGCGCTGTATCCCGCCACGCGAACCACCAGCCCGGCGAAATCCTGCGGACGCTGCTGAGCTTCCCGCAACGTATCGGCATTCACCACGTTAAACTGGATATGCTGCAGTTTGAGCTGAGTAAACGCGCGCAGAAAATCGGCAAGCTTACGTAAACCGGCTTCACCTTCCAGCGTGGCGGGTGTGAACTTCACGTTCAAAAGTGTGCCATTCGAAAGCAGAGTGTTATCCAGTTTACTGACTGATTTCAGCACGGCCGTCGGCCCTTGCAGATCCTGCCCGAGCATCGGTGATAAGCCGCCATCCGCCAGTTGCTCTCCGGCATAACGCCCGTCCGGTGTCGCCCCTACTACCGACCCCAGCGGTACGTGTGCAGATACGGTATATGAACCCGGTGTAAATTGCCCACCGCGCGGGTTCCGGTATTTTTCGACCTCTTTACAATAATGGCGCAACAGTTCAGCGCTGATGTTATCCACATCATCAATATCATTACCGTATTTCTCAAAACGATTAATCAGCCTGGCGCGAATTTTCTCGCCTTCGGGTGTCGCGAAATTACGCTTCAGTACCGATAATAATTCGTCGAAACTGACGCGCTGCTGCTCGAATACCAGTCCGTTAAGCGCATGCAGAGAGTCACTCAGGTTGGCAATGCCTATCCCTTGTACACCGGAGAAGTTGTAACGCGCCCCGCCATCGGTGATATCACAGCCTTTATCCAGACAATCGCTGATAAACGATGAGAGCAGCGGCACCGGCGCCCAATCACGATGACCGATATCGCAAATATTACTCCCTTCCACCATCAGGGTAATGTAGTGGCTGATTTTGACCCGAATGTGCAACAGCAGACCGTCAAACGTCAGTTCGCGGTTACCCTCATTCTCGTACAGGCTAATTTCCATCACTTTTAGCAGGTTAAACATGGCGATATCGTGCAAACCGTAGGTTCTTCCCGGAATCGACAACTCCACACATCCTACTACCGCGTAATCTCGCGCATCTTCCAGCGAGACCCCGCGGTTCAGGAAAGCAGGCACCACCACCTCGTCGTTAAAGATCTGGGGAATACCCGTGCCCAGACGGATAGTTTCCGCCGTTTTCATCAGGAATGGCGTATCAATTAACGCGTTAGTGCGAACCCCGAGATTTGGCTGCGGCAGTTGCACACTCTGATAGGCGTCCAGGCAGAGGAAAGAGAGCACATTTACCGCACTGCGACCGCCCTCCGTCAATCCACCAAGCAGTGCGGTGTAACCCGTTGGGAATCCGGCGAAGTAGCGCGCGCTACTGGTTGAGCGCAGCAGCACAATGTCATTGCATTTTACCCACAGTGATTCGAGCAGTTCCTTCAAGAAAGCGGGATCTTCTCCCTGCGTCAGCGATGCCTGGTAGAACGGCAGCATATACTGGTCAAAACGTCCCAAAGAGAGCGAGCTGGCATTGGATTCATACTGCAAAATGATATTCATGTACCAGAACAGCTGGCACGCCTGCCAGAAGGTCTGCGGCTTATGCTGCATGTTATGACGAGAATGAGCGGCAATAGTGAGTAGCTCTTGACGACGATGCGCATCCGCACAGCTTTCTGCCATTTTCTCAGCCAGTATGGCATAACGTTGAATGTGGCGTTGCGAGGCCTCCAGCAGCAATAATGCCGCCTGATAAAAAGCGTTATCCGGCTTCTGCTGACAATGCGCGCGCATTTGCGACACCAGTTCACCCAACCCGTGGTTCAGCAGGTGCGGATAATCAATGATGATATGCCCCTGCCCTTTATCCGTTTGGTTAACGCTAAAAATCTGGGTGCTGACGGCCGCTTTCACCTCATCGGTCATCTGACCGTTGATGAAATCTTTCATCGAGCGTTTTTCCCAATAGGGAAATAACACCTCGCGATAGAGGCGCTTATCTTCTTCACTGATATCAAAACGATCCTGCGGGCGCGTCGGGAACTGATCCAGTTCCTTGAGCAGCCAATACGGATCCATTTCCGGCGACATAATGCCCGCTCGCGGCTTGACGGTGCGGTTCCCTGCAATCAGTTCCTCATCACGAATCGAGATTTCAACATGCTCAAGGATATACGCGGTAGCTTTAGCCCGACGCAAAATAACCGGTTCCCCCTCCGTCTGTTGATGGCTGGCGGTATACAGCTGCGCACGCTCAAGTGAGATTTCACGGGGATGTTGAAACAGCGCTGTTTTGAGACGTTGGATACGGTTGGTCATGAGGAACTCCTGTGGGAATACGTGCGCCTGATGGCACTACGTTTATCCGACCTACAGAGGACGCGGCCCCGTAGGTCAGATAAGACGAAGCCGCTATCCGGCAAAAAACGTTACGCGGTTTGCGCCAGATGTGCGCCAATCTTGTTCATGATGGCGTCGGCGCGTTTTACCGCGTCGCTGATGTTGACGCGGACTATGGTTTTCCCCGCAAAACGCTCCTCAAACTTGATGCCGATATCTTTGGTCAGAATGACCATATCTGCATCCGCCACATCTGCTGCGGTCAGTTCGTTTTCCAGACCAATTGAGCCCTGTGTCTCAACTTTTACATCCCACCCCTTGGCCTTAGCTGCGCTCTCCAGCGCTTCGGCGGCCATATAGGTGTGTGCAACTCCAGAAGGACAGGCTGTTACTGCGATAATCTTCGTCATGGCTCATTCCTCACTTAATTCATTTCAAAATCCAAATCCAGGTCGTCTTCTTTCTCGTCAACCGGAGACACTTTCTTCCGCGCCAGACTTTTCAGCACGTTAACGCAGACCGCCGTTACCACAGCCCCAACCGCGACAGCTGCGATATAGCCCAGTTTTCCTTCCACAACGGGCAGTACGATTAAGCCTCCCCAACCGGCATAACACTGCGCGCCAAACAGCGCAGCCGTTACCGCACCACAGGTCGAGCCGATCATAATGGATGGGATGACGCGCAGTGGGTCTGCGGCGGCAAAAGGAATCGCACCTTCCGTCACGCCAACACACCCCATCACCAGTGCGGCTTTACCCGCTTCGCGCTCTTCAGAAGAGAAATTTTTGCGGCTCATTAACGTCGCGAGCCCTAAGCCCAGCGGTGGAACACAGATTCCCACAGCGGCTATCGCCACCACGGTATAAACGCCCTGCGCAACGCAAATCAGCATGAAGGCGTAGGCAACCTTATTGATCGGCCCACCCATATCAAAAGCCAGCATCAGCCCCATAATGACCGCCAGCAGAATGATGCTGCCCTGCTGCATCCCCTGCAGCCATTGGGTCAAATTGGCGGTTAATGCGCCGACCGGTTCACCCAGTCCCCACATCATGACGCCCGCAGTAATAAAGGTACCGACAATAGGAATAACGAAGATGGGCATGACCGAGCGCAACACCTTATGCACCGGAATCTTCTTCAGATAGTGCACCACAATACCGCCAATGATCCCGGAAATCAGCGCACCAAAAAACCCGGCGCCAAAGCTATTGCCGACCCAGGCGCCAATCGCACAAGGCGCCAACGCAGAGCGCTCGGCGATGGAGTACCCAATGTACGCCGCGAGAAAAGGCACCATCAGGGTTAGACCCGCAACGCCAATGTCGAAGAACTTCTTGAGATTGGGATCGGTCGCCGCATCCGGTACCGCCCCCTTGCCATACAGCATGACGGAGACCGCCAGTAAAATTCCGCCCGCTACGACAAAGGGGATCATATGCGAAACACCGGTCATCAGATGCTGACGGGTGTTTTTCAGGATCTGCACCAACTCTTTCATACGTCGCTCCCGGGCTGCTTGAGGCCCATATCCATAATGTTGATGCGAAAAACAATAGGCAATCCGATGCGGCGCAGACAGTGGATAAAAAGGCCATTTACTGGATTTTTGTAATGTCAGTACAAAAATGCGATCCGCCTCATAACTTACTGCATCTCGGGAATCATGGAATGAATCACGACTTGTGAGGGAGCTCCCACTTTGGCAGTTACATTACATTTGTCCAGCTTTTGGCAGATTTGTCACATGGCAGGCTCAGGTATTGCCCTTTTATTCTGTAGCCAGAAATCGTTATGGGAGAGAGGCTATGGCCCTGATTGTGGAATTTACCTGTGAGTTACCCAATGGCGTACACGCCCGTCCGGCAAGCCACGTTGAAACGCTGTGCAACAGCTTCACCTCGCACATTGAGTGGCACAATCTGCGCACCGACCGAAAGGGCAATGCCAAAAGCGCCCTGGCCCTCATTGGTACCGACACGCTGGCAGATGACCGCTGTCAATTACTGATATCCGGTGCAGACGAACAGGCAGCTCACCAGCGATTAAGCCAGTGGATACGCGATGAATTCCCTCACTGCGACGCCCCAATGGCGGAGGTCAAAAACAGTGAACTGGAACCACTTCCTGCTTCACTGACAAACCTTAATCCTCAGCTTTTCCGTGCCAGAACCGTTTGCAACGGCAGCGCAGGCGGCATTCTGACGCTTCTCTCTTCACTGGATCTCAACGCACTCAGCGATCTCCCTGCCGCCAACGATGAAGAAGCCGAGCAATCCATGCTCGATAACGGCTTAACGCTGTTGATGAAGAATATTGAGTTCCGTCTGCTCGACAGCGATGGCGCCACCCGCGCGATTCTGGAGGCACATCGTTCACTGGCGAGTGACACGTCCTTACGTCAGCATTTGTTGGCCGGCGTTGCGCGTGGCTTAAGTTGCGCCCAGGCCATTGTCGAAAGCGCCAACCACTTTTGCGATGAGTTCTCCCGCTCCAGCAGCAGCTATTTACAAGAACGAGCGCTGGATGTACGCGATGTCTGCTTCCAGCTCCTGCAGCACATTTATGGTGAACAACGCTTCCCGGCGCCGGGCAAACTCAAGCAATCGGCTATTTGCATGGCTGATGAACTCACACCCAGCCAGTTCCTCGAACTGGATAAAACGTTCCTTAAAGGTTTGCTGTTAAAAAGCGGCGGCACGACTTCCCATACGGTTATCCTTGCCCGTTCATTCAACATTCCTACGCTGGTGGGGGTGGACATTGAGGCCTTAACGCCGTGGCAACAGCAAACGGCCTATATCGACGGCAATGCAGGCGCTGTCGTCGTCGCACCGGATGAATCCGTCGTCCGCTATTATCAGCAGGAAGCCCGTGTCCAGGATGCCTTACGCGAGCAACAGCGTATCTGGCTGACTCAGGAAGCCCGCACTGCAGATGGCATACGAATGGAAGTGGCTGCCAACATTGCCCATTCCGTGGAAGCACAGGCAGCTTTTGGCAATGGCGCAGAAGCTGTCGGCCTGTTCCGTACAGAAATGCTGTATATGGACCGAACCAGCGCCCCGGGTGAGAACGAACTGTACAACATCTTTTGTCACGCTCTGGAATCCGCACAAGGACGCAGCATCATTGTGCGCACCATGGATATCGGCGGCGATAAGCCGGTTGGCTACCTGAATATTCCTGCCGAAACGAACCCGTTCCTCGGCTATCGTGCCGTCCGTATTTATGAAGAGTACGTTTCGCTGTTCATTACACAGCTCCGTGCGATCCTTCGGGCCTCTGCACACGGTAGTCTGAAAATCATGATCCCGATGATCTCTTCCATGGAAGAGATCCTGTGGGTCAAAGAGAAACTGGCGGAAGCCAAACAGCAACTGCGTAATGAACACATCCCGTTTGATGAGAAGATCCCGTTCGGTATCATGCTGGAAGTCCCCTCTGTGATGTTCATTATTGATCAGTGCTGCGAAGAGATTGATTTCTTTAGCATCGGAAGTAACGACCTGACCCAGTATCTGCTGGCGGTCGATCGTGACAACGCCAAAGTCACGCGCCACTACAACAGCCTCAATCCAGCCTTCCTGCGCGCACTGGATTTCGCGGTACAGGCGGTACATTGCCAGGGTAAGTGGATTGGCCTGTGCGGAGAACTTGGCGCGAAAGGGTCGGTGCTGCCACTCCTGATTGGCCTGGGATTAGATGAGATCAGCATGAGTGCGCCATCCATTCCTGCCGCCAAAGCACGGATGGCACAACTCGACAGCCGTGCCTGCCGTCAGTTACTGAATCAGGCGATGGCCTGTCGTACCTCTCTGGAAGTGGAACACCTGTTGGCTCAGTTTCGCATGGCTCAACAGGACGCCCCGCTGGTTACTGCACAGTGCATAACTCTGGATAGCGACTGGCGCAGCAAAGAAGAAGTGATTAAAGGGATGACCGACAACCTGCTACTGGCGAGCCGTTGTCGCTATCCGCGCAAGCTGGAAGCCGATCTGTGGGCGCGTGAAGCGGTGTTCTCTACCGGGCTGGGCTTTAGCTTCGCCATTCCACACAGTAAATCTGAACATATCGAGCAATCCACGATTAGCGTCGCACGCCTGAAAGCGCCAGTACGCTGGGGCGATGACGATGCGCAATTCATCATCATGCTGACGCTCAACAAACACGCCGCTGGCGACCAGCATATGCGTATTTTCTCACGCCTGGCGCGCCGCATTATGCACGAAGAATTCCGCAACGCACTGGTAAACGCCGCATCTGCCGAGGCGATTGCCAGCCTGCTGCAACACGAACTCGAACTTTAAGAGGGTATTTATTGCTATGGAACTGTATCTGGATACCGCCAACGTGGCGGAAGTCGAACGCCTGTCCCGTATTTTCCCCATCTCGGGCGTCACCACCAACCCGAGCATTGTGGCGGCAAGTAAAGTATCTATCTGGGAGGTGCTGCCACGCCTGCAAAAGGCCCTTGGCGATAATGGCATTCTGTTTGCCCAAACCATGAGCCGGGATGCGAGTGGCATGGTGGAAGAAGCCAGGCGCCTGAGTCATGCGTTGCCGGATATCGTGGTGAAAATCCCGGTCACGTCTGAAGGACTGGCGGCCATCAAGCAATTGAAAAAAGAAGGCATTACAACATTAGGTACCGCCGTTTACAGCGCAGCGCAGGGGTTAATGGCCGCGCTGGCGGGAGCAAAATATATCGCACCGTATGTTAATCGCATCGACGCTCAGGGCGGCGACGGTATCCGCACGGTGCAGGAGTTACAAACGTTGCTGGAGCTGCATGCGCCCAGCAGCAAGGTGCTGGCTGCCAGTTTTAAAACACCACGTCAGGCGCTGGACTGCTTACTGACCGGATGCGAGGCAATTACCCTGCCATTAGATGTAGCTCAACAAATGCTCAATACCCCTGCGGTAGAGTCAGCAATAGAGAAGTTTGAGCAAGACTGGAAAAACGCATTTGGTCATCACAACCTGTAAGGGAGATATGTATGGATCGCATAATTCAATCACCGGGTAAGTACATCCAGGGTGCAGATGTCATTACCCGTCTTGGCAGCTACCTCAAACCACTGGCTGAACGCTGGCTGGTCGTCGGAGACAAATTTGTTTTAGGATTCGCGCAGCCTGCACTCGAAAAAAGCTTCAAAGATGCAGAACTGGCATTGGAAATTGCGCCGTTCGGCGGTGAATGTTCACAAAATGAGATCGACCGCCTGCGCGGCGTTGCGGAAAAAGCGCAGTGTGGAGCCGTACTCGGCATCGGTGGCGGTAAAACACTGGATACCGCCAAAGCGCTGGCGCACTTTATGGGTGTCCCGGTCGCGATTGCACCGACCATCGCCTCTACCGATGCGCCATGCAGCGCGCTGTCCGTCATTTACACCGATACCGGCGAATTCGATCGCTATCTGCTGCTTCCGAATAACCCGGACAGAGTCATCGTTGATACCAAAATTGTGGCTGGCGCACCGGCACGACTGTTAGCAGCCGGTATCGGCGATGCGCTGGCGACCTGGTTCGAAGCGCGCGCCTGTTCACGCAGCGGCGCAACCACCATGGCGGGTGGACAGTGTACTCAGGCTGCACTGGCGCTGGCGGAGTTGTGCTATAACACGCTCCTTGAAGAGGGTGAGAAAGCCATGCTGGCTGCCGAGCAGCATGTGGTCACTCCGGCACTGGAACGCGTCATTGAAGCCAATACCTATCTGAGCGGCGTTGGCTTTGAGAGCGGCGGTCTGGCTGCTGCACATGCCATTCACAACGGTTTGACCGCCATCCCGGATGCACATCACTACTATCATGGAGAGAAAGTGGCTTTCGGTACGCTGACGCAACTGGTGCTTGAGAACGCACCGGTAGAGGAAATTGAAACCGCTGCGGCGTTGTGCCATTCCGTTGGCTTGCCAATCACCTTAGCGCAGCTGGATATTAAACAGGATATTCCGGCGAAGATGCGCATTGTTGCTGAGGCTGCCTGTGCCGAAGGCGAAACCATTCACAACATGCCGGGCGGTGCGACACCGGATCAGGTGTATGCCGCCCTGCTGGTGGCTGACCAGTACGGCCAGCGTTATCTGCAAGAGTGGGAATAAAATCTGACGAAGTCTCCCGGCTCAGGTCGGGAGTTATTTTGAATGCCCTGCCTGTCGCCTCATTTTTCCATCCGCCTGTGTTTTCCGGCTCACAAGCGCCAACGCCAGTACAATCAGCACAATGCCGCCGCCTTCAATGGGCCCGGGATTTTCACCAAGCAGCCACCAGGAAAACAGTACACCGCACACCGGTACCGCCAGCGTACTTAAACTGGCAATACTTGCAGGCAGATTTTTCAGCACAAACAACCACAGGCTCCATGCCAGCGCGGTGGCCAGAATGGCGCTATAGGCCAGCGCCCAAAAGACAATAGGCTGCCAGTCAACTTTCGGTTGAGGCACCCACCAGGCCACGACACTCATGACCAGCGCGGCATACAGCATCTGCCACGCCGTGAGCGAGAGCAAATCAATCCCCGGATGACGAGCGTACATTCGCTTGGCAACAATTGCGCTCGCCCCCCAGCTCACACCGGAAAGGATCGCCAGCAGCGCGCTTTTCATCGAAGTGAAATCAAGCTGCCACGGCTGCATCACCAGCACCAGTCCGATGGCAGCAATGCCGATTGCCGCATATTGCATGCGTCGAAACCGTTCCCCCAGAAATAGCGCCGCCAGAATCACGACCCAGAACGGCATGGTATAGGTGAGGATGGCGACTTTCCCCGCCCCACCGCTGACCAGCGCCCACTGCGCCAGACCGATCATGCCGCAGGTCTGTAATAACGCTATCGCCAGGGTAAATTTAAACGGCGTCGGGCGTAACCCACGACCACGCAGGAGCAAAACAAGAAATAAGACGAGGGTGCCGAAAATACAGCGCAGGGAAGTGAAGTCAAACGCGCCAATATAGCTCGTGACTTGCTTCATGAAGATCCAGCTGTAACTCCAGATAAGCGTGAGAATGAGAAGACCACTGACGGCCAGTGGGTTGCTCTTTCCTGAGGCAGACATGATAAATCCCGTAGAGTGACCTTTCCTTTGTTCACTATACGCCTCAAAAAAAACTTCAGCGACTGCCGGGAAGCAGCCGCTGAAGTGTTAGCCGTTGAGATTATTGCAGATCGAAACGGTCCAGGTTCATCACTTTGACCCATGCAGCGACAAAGTCTTTCACGAATTTCTCGTGAGCATCGCTGCTGGCATAAACTTCCGCCAGGGCGCGCAGGACAGAGTTAGAGCCAAATACCAGATCGGCGCGAGTTGCTGTGTATTTCACGTCACCGTTCAGGCGATCGCGACCTTCAAACAGCTCGTTCGATTCGTCAGTGGCTTTCCATTCGTGACGCATATCCAGCAGATTGACGAAGAAGTCATTGCTGAGCACGCCAGGACGGTCGGTAAAGACGCCGTGCTGACTACCATCAAAGTTGGTACCCAGTACGCGCATGCCGCCTACCAGCACGGTCAATTCCGGTGCGGTCAGCGTCAGCTGTTGCGCTTTATCAATCAGCAGCGACTCGGTGGTTGATACGTCAAGTCGGGCACGATAGTTACGGAAACCATCCGCAATCGGCTCAAGCAGTGCAAACATTTCAATATCGGTTTGATCCTGACGTGCATCCACACGGCCTGGAGCAAAAGGAACCGTGATACTCACACCCGCCGCGCTTGCCGCTTGTTCAATACCCACGACACCGGCCAGAACGATAATATCGGCCAACGACGCGGTATGGGCAGATTTATAAATGCCTTCCAGAACAGGCAGAACGCGTGCCGCAGTGGCGTTAACGTCCCAGTTTCGTTGCGGGGCAAGCGCCAGACGCGCACCGTTCGCACCACCACGTTTATCACCGCCGCGGAAGGTCGATGCAGAAGCCCATGCCACCGAGACCAACTCACCCACGGAAAGCCCGGAAGCGGCAATGGTCGCTTTCAGATTCAGGATGTCTTCCTCGCTCGGGTTGAAGAACGGATGCGGCAGCGGATCTTGCCAAATCAGATCTTCTTTCGGCACTTCCGGTCCGATATAGCGCGCTTTCGGCCCCATATCCCGATGCGTCAGTTTAAACCAGGCACGCGCGAACGCTTCGTTGAACGCCTGTGGATCGTTCAGGAAACGACGAGAGATCTTCTCGAATTCCGGATCGAAACGCAGCGTCAGGTCGGTAACCAACATCGTCGGTTTGCGTTTCTTCGACGGATCAAACGGATCCGGGATAATTTCTGGCGCATCCACCGCTTCAAACTGGATGGCGCCCGCCGGGCTACGCGTCTGCACCCACTCATATTTGAACAGGTTTTCGAAGAAATAGTTGCTCCACTGGGTCGGCGTCTGTGTCCAGACAACTTCCAGACCAGAGGTAATGTTGTCTGCGCCCGCACCGCTGCCGAAGCTGCTTGCCCAGCCCAGACCTTGCGCTTCAATCGGCGCGGATTCTGGATCAGGTCCGACATGCGATGTCGGTCCGGCACCGTGGGTTTTGCCCAGCGTGTGGCCGCCGCCAATCAACGCGACGGTTTCTTCGTCATCCATACCCATGTTGCCAAAGGTAGCGCGAATCGCCGCTGCCGCAGAAAGCGGTTCACCGCTGTGATCCGGTCCTTCCGGGTTCACATAGATAAGACCCATTTCGGTCGCACCCAACGGGGATTTTGCCAGCTCTTCCGGATGACGGTGAGTCAGCCAGGCTTTCTCGTCGCCCCAGTTAACATCGAGATCCGGTTCCCAGACGTCTTCACGACCGGCACCAAAACCGAAGGTACGGAAGCCGGAGTTTTCCAGCGCCACGTTACCCGCCAGGATAAACAAGTCGGCCCAGGAAATTTTCTGACCATATTTCTGCTTGATCGGCCACAACAGACGGCGTGCTTTATCAAGACTGACGTTATCTGGCCAGGAGTTCAGTGGTGCAAAACGCTGTTGTCCGCGACCTGCTCCACCGCGTCCATCAATAGAGCGATAGGTCCCCGCGCCGTGCCATGCCATACGAATAAACAAGCCAGCATAGGAGCCCCAGTCAGCGGGCCACCACGGTTGCGATTCGGACAGAAGGGCTCTGAGATCCCCTTTCAGGGCAGAGTAGTCGAGTTTGCTAAACTCTTTGCGGTAATCGAAGTCCTCACCCAGCGGGTTTGAACGGTTGGAATGTTGATTAAGAAGATCTACGCGGAGTTGATTCGGCCACCAGTCGCGGTTGTTCCTTCCTGCTCCCGCACTCTGATCGCGACTTCCCTGATGGAAAGGACATCCACCGCCTGTGGATCCGTTATGGCTATCGTCTGACATGCTCATCTATATGCTCCCTTTACAGTGTTCTAGCTACGATATACACCACCAGAGATAAGATATAGTCGAAATAACCCACAGATTCGATAGCTAATTCCTTTTATTTTTTTAGTTACAGAGATGTAGATCAAAAGGATCAATAAAAAGCCCTCCGTAGAGGGCTGGGGGAGCTGTTTAATACGGTCTGACACCCAATGTGTGACAAATCGCGTAGCTCATTTCGGCACGATTGAGCGTGTAAAAATGGAAATCCTTCACGCCTTCACGGCTTAAGATTTTCACCATGTCCATGGCGATATTTGCCCCCACCAGTTTGCGGGTTTCAGCATCATCATCCAGACCATCAAACATTGTAGACATCCACGCTGGAATGCGAACATTGGTCATATCGGCGAATTTTTTCGCCTGCTTAAAGTTGGAAACTGGCAGGATGCCCGGAATAATCTCCACGTCAATTCCCGCAGATACGCAGCGATCGCGAAAACGCAGATAGCTTTCCACATCAAAGAAAAACTGGGTGATGGCGCGGTTCGCACCGGCATCGACCTTACGCTTCAGGTTCAGCAAATCAGCCTGGGCGCTTTTCGCCTCTGGATGCACTTCTGGATAAGCTGCAACCGAAATATCAAAATCCGCGACGTCTTTCAGCAGCGTCACCAGATCGGAAGCGTACATATCCGGCTTACCGCCACCCGGCGGCAGGTCGCCGCGCAGAGCGACAATATGACGAATACCGTTATTCCAGTAATCCTGGGCAATAGTGCGTAACTCATCACGCGTCGCATCAATGCAGGTCAGATGCGGAGCCGCTTCGAGGCCAGTGCGATCCTTAATCCCTTTAATGATGCTGTGCGTACGGTCACGCTCACCAGAGTTTGCCCCGTAGGTCACAGAAACAAACTTTGGCTTCAGGCTGCTCAGGCGATCGATGGAGTTCCACAGGGTTTGCTCCATTTCACTGGTGCGCGGCGGGAAAAACTCGAACGAAACATTAATCTGACCCTGTACTTCTGCCAGGCTCTGATTCAGGGCTTCCCGCTGGTTGGCGTGAAAAAAGCTCATACCTTACCTCATCAATCTTTTGTCGTTATATGTTGTGTTGTGAACTGCTATACGTTTAGACGTCTAGATGTAAAAATGCCGCAAAAGGGGACGGGCGTCAACACAAAAATCATCGATAAAGGTGAGGATTACTCAGTGAAGATGAAAAAAATTCATTTAACTGACTGACGGCGGGATAACGCAATAGCAAAAGAAAGGCCTGGGGGAGGAAAGTGAAAAAACCGCTCTACAGAAAGGGTAGCAATGTCATCGAATCGTATCCGGCCTGCGAGACCGACAGGCCGGATACGACATTTATGCGTTACAGCAACTGCGCCAGGCGGTTGATGTCCGACTGAATAGCGCCAGCGGTCACATCACGACCCGCGCCAGGTCCACGGATCACCAGCGGGTTATCGCGGTACCAGCGGCTTTCAATGGCAAACACGTTGTCGCACGGCAGCAACGCCGCCAGCGGGTGTTCATGACGGACAGCTTCAACCCCAACGCGCGCTTTGCCGTTGGCGTCGAAGCGCGCCACATAGCGCAACACCAGCCCCATTTCACGGGCGGCTTCCAGGCGTTGTACCATCTGCTCGTTCAGCTCATCACCATTTTCGAAGAAATGGTCAATGGAGCCTTCTTCGCAGTGTGCGGGCACCAGCGACTCCACACGAACCTGATCCGGCTCGATGTCGTAACCTGCTTCGCGCGCCAGAATCACCAGCTTACGCATCACGTCTTTGCCGGAGAGGTCCACACGCGGGTCGGGCTCCGTCAGCCCCTGCTGCCACGCCTGATCCACCAGATCGGTGAACGGCACAGAGCCATCAAATTGCAGGAACAACCAGGATAACGTACCGGAGAAGATCCCGCTGATCGACAGAATGGTATCGCCGCTATCGATCAGATCGCGCACGGTATGGTTGATCGGCAACCCTGCGCCAACGGTGGCGTTATACAGCCAGTGTCTGCCGGTTTTCTCAAACGCATCGTGGATTTGGCGATACTTATCGCTGGTGCTCGCCCCCGCCAGTTTGTTGGCGCTGATCACGTGAAAACCGTGACTGGCGAAATCCAGATACTGATCGGCCAGCTGCTCGCTTGCCGTCACGTCCAGGACCACTAAGTCGTCATACGGATGGGCACGCATCCACAGGAACAGCGACTCTTCATCCTGTTCAACCGCTTCGTCATCGAAAAAGGCCAGTGCGCGGCTGGCATCCAGCCCTTCGTAGTTCAACAGGCTGCGACGACTATCCACCACGCCAGCCAGTACGAATTCACAGCTCGTGCGCGCTGACAGTGTGCTCTGCTCGCGGGCAAACAGCTCCAGCCAGCGAGAGCCAATGTTTCCCTTACCGAACAGCACCAGGCCAATGCGTTTTTCTGCACGGAAAATAGACTGGTGCAGCCCCTGAATCAGGCTTTCAGTCGGCCCGGTACGCAGCACGGCAACCAGGCTGATGCCCTCTTCCGACTGCCACGTAAACTCGACCGGCTGGCCTTTCAGCTGCTGCCAGAAACGGTGGCAATGCAGCGGATTACGCGTCACCCCGGCTCCGACCATCGCCACCAGCGCCAGACCCTGACGCAAACGCAGCTCGCCCGGCAAACCGGCTTCATCCAGAATTTTCAATGCGCTGTCGGCGACTTCTGAGGTATAGCAAAATTGCAATAACTGACGATCAGGATGTACGCCAACCGCCAGCGGACGCACCTGTCTGCGTTTTAAAATCTGATCAATTTCTTTATGCGCCTGCTTAAAATCCTGGCCTTTAGGCACCAGGAACTCGATCAGGCAGACATCATCATGACTGGTGACAATACGCGCGCCAGTACCGGAAGCGAGCACGCGTTCAATACGCGTCGATCCCTGCTCCGGCGTATAACTACAGCGTAACTGGAGGTCGATATCGCTACCCGATACCGGCTGTAAGGTGCGGGCATGCAGAACCGGCGCGGCCAGACGAGCCAGCTCGCTGGCTTCATCAAGACGCAGCAGCGGCAACAAACAGGCATCTTTGACTTTACGCGGATCGGCGCTGTAAACCCCGGCAACGTCGCTCCAGATGGTCACACGAGAAACACCCGCCAGCGCACCGACCTGTGTCGCCGAGTAGTCAGAACCGTTACGACCCAGCAGTACCGTTTCGCCCTCATTACTGCGACTGATAAACCCGGTGACGACCAGGCGTTTTCCCGGATGCTGCGCCAGCAGCTGTTGCAATAATGGGTATGAGAGACCTTCATCAACCTGTGGTTGAGCGCCGCGTTCAGCACGCAAAAACTCACGCGCATCCAGCCAGGCCGATTCCAGTCCCTGCTGGTTAAGCACGGCAGACATCAGACGCGCCGACCACACTTCCCCATGCCCTACGACTTCGGCGTAGACCGCATCGTTCACACCACTGTCGAGTAAACCGGCCAGACGTTCCAGATCGTGAATAAACGCGCTAATCAACTCATCAGCCACTTCTGGCGGTAACAAGCCGCTAATCAGTTCACTCTGATAGCGGCGTAAAGTCTGCTGAACCTGATGCGCAGAGAGCCTGTCGGTCTGACTTAACTTCAGCCAGCTAATCAACTGGTTAGTGGTACTGCCCGCGGCGGAAACAACCATCATATCGTCAGGCTGCGAGTACTCCGCCATAATACCTGCGACACGCAAATAACATTTCACGTCTGCCAGACTACTACCACCAAATTTGTGCAGTTGACGACCCTTCGCCCCTGCCTGCGCAATCACACTCATGTTTACCCCTTGTTTGCAGCCCGGAAGCCATTTTCCAGGTCGGCAATTAAATCTTCGCCATCTTCAATACCGGTAGAGATACGCAGCAGCGTTTCAGAAATTCCGGCAGCAGCACGCGCTTCTGGCGCCATACCCGCGTGTGTCATGGTCGCGGCGTGGGAGATCAGACTTTCAACACCCCCTAACGATTCCGCCAGCGTAAACAGTGACAGCCCGCTCAGGAAACGACGCAGCGTTTGCTCATCGCCATCCAGTTCAAAACTCAACATTGCGCCAAAGCCTTTTTGTTGGCGCGCAGCAATCTCATGCCCCTGATTCTCCGGCAGTGACGGGTGATACAGTTTTTTCACCAGCGGTTGGGTTTGCAGATAATCGACAATCGCCTGGGCATTGCGCTGTGCCACTTCCATACGCGGCGACAGAGTCCGTAGGCCACGCAGCAACAGATAACTGTCAAATGCGCCGCCGGTGACGCCGATATTATTCGCCCACCATGCCAGTTCAGTGACTGTGTCAGGATCTTTTGCAATCACCACACCCGCCACCACGTCTGAGTGACCGTTTAAATATTTCGTGCATGAATGCAACACCAGATCGGCGCCCAATGCCAGTGGATTTTGCAGTGCCGGGCTTAAAAAAGTGTTGTCCACAACACTCACCGCCCCGGCTTCACGCGCCAGTTGGCAGATTTTCGCAATATCGACCACGCGTAACAGCGGATTGCTTGGGCTTTCCACCAGTACCAGCTTGGGTTTTTCTGCCAGGGCCGCCTTCAGAGCCTGCTCATTTCCTTGATCGACAAACAGCACGCGATAACAGCCGCGTTTCGCCAGGCTGTCAAACAGACGATAGCTGCCGCCGTAGCAGTCGTGCGGCGCCACCAGCAGATCGCCAGGTTTCAGGAATACCGTGGTGACCAGATGAATTGCCGACATGCCTGTATTCGTCAACACCGCACCCGCGCCGCCCTCCAGTTCCGCCAGCGCTCGCTGGACGACATCACGCGTCGGGTTGCCACGACGGGAGTAGTCATGGGCGCGAGGCTCATTAAAGCCGGTGAAATTATACGTACTGGAAAGGTGAATCGGCGGGACAACGCAACCGTACTGCTCGTCGTCATTTAACCCGCTACGCACTGCGATGGTGGCCTGTTTACGCGTCATATTGAGGAAGTCCTGGGCTGAGTCGGTGAAAAGTCAGGCACCAGAGTAAACATTGTTATAATAGCCGTCAATACATCTGGACATCTAAACTTCTTTGCGTATAGATTGAGCAAACTGGAAATAGCCGTTAAAATTATATGCATTAGCGTACATCTGCGTCGGCTAACTTCGTGTCAGGGCCGCGCCACTACGATAAACTACGCGCAATTATGGTCCGGGCTCAGGTTCTGGCCTCAATATTAATGACGAAGAGGATTAAGTATCTCATGGCTGAATGGAGCGGCGAATATATCAGCCCATACGCTGAGCACGGTAAGAAGAGTGAGCAAGTCAAAAAAATTACGGTTTCCATTCCTCTGAAGGTGTTAAAAATCCTTACCGATGAGCGCACGCGTCGCCAGGTAAACAACCTGCGCCACGCCACCAACAGCGAACTGCTGTGTGAAGCGTTTCTGCATGCTTTTACCGGTCAACCGTTACCCAACGATGACGATCTGCGTAAAGAGCGCAGTGATGAAATACCGGAAGAAGCAAAGGTGATCATGCGTGAACTGGGTATCAACCCGGAAACGTGGGAGTACTGATTTACAGGTACAAAAAAAGCGCCGGAAGGCGCTTTTTTTTTGACAGCGTAAACTTATTTGCTGCCCGGGATGTTGAAACGCTTGTTGAAGCGGTCAACACGGCCACCGGTAGCAACATCACGCTGCTTGCCAGTATAGAACGGGTGGCACTTGCTGCACACGTCCAGGTTCAGATCGTGACCGACGGTAGAGCGGATTTTAATGACGTTACCGCAAGAGCAGTTTGCAGTAATTTCTTCGTATTTCGGGTGAATATCTTTTTTCATGGGGAAAACCTCGGTTTAAGGCCGCGTCGCTCTTCCAGCCCTAACGCCAGACACCACGCGATGTTAATTATTCCCCGTCGCCTTCCACACTGCTGATGCGTTGCCTGCGTTCGCTCACTCTGGTCACATAGTTGACTATGCTCCCAGAGACTCACTCGCTTGCCGCCTTCCAGCCGCGCGGAATTCTCGGGTAATGGTCATTATTTGACGCAATCAATTTGCATCAAAGGCGGCGAATCATACAGAAATTAACCTGTGCATGCAAACTGATCCGCATTCTGCTTCTCGCAAATGTGTATACTAACCCGCCAGAATTCAAGTCAGGATGATTCAATGCCCGTTGCGCACGTTGCCTTACCCGTTCCGCTGCCCCGAACCTTTGACTACCTCTTGCCTGAAGGCATGAGCGCCAAAGCGGGCTGCCGCGTACGAGTCCCCTTCGGCAAACAGCAGGAACGCGTGGGCATTGTCTTGTCGGTCAGCGAGCAAAGCGAACTGCCGCTCAATGAATTAAAAGCCGTTATTGAGGTGCTGGACAGCGAACCGGTCTATTCCACCTCCGTCTGGCGTTTACTGCTGTGGGCTGCTGATTATTACCACCATCCCATTGGCGACGTGTTATTTCACGCCCTGCCGATTCTGCTCCGCCAGGGGAGACCCGCCACCAACGCGCCCGTGTGGTACTGGTTTGCCACCGAAGAAGGTCAGGCAACTGATTTGAATAGCCTAAAGCGCTCCCCGAAACAACAGCAGGCGCTGGCCGCACTGCGGCAAGGGAAAATCTGGCGTGACCAGGTGGCAGAGCTTGAATTTAATGACGCGGCGTTACAGGCGCTACGTAAAAAAGGTCTGTGCGAACTGGCGAGCGAAACGCCGGGATTCAGCGACTGGCGCACCCACTACGCCGTTTCCGGCGAACGCCTGAGATTGAACACCGAACAGGCCACTGCCGTAGGCGCTATTCACAGCGCATCAGACAGTTTTAGCGCCTGGTTATTAGCAGGCGTGACCGGCTCCGGCAAAACCGAAGTCTATTTAAGCGTACTGGAAAATGTCCTTGCCCAGGGTAAGCAGGCGCTGGTCATGGTGCCGGAGATAGGCCTGACACCACAAACCATTGCGCGCTTTCGCGAGCGCTTCAATGCGCCGGTGGAAGTTCTGCACTCCGGTTTGAATGACAGCGAACGCCTTTCGGCCTGGCTGAAAGCGAAAAATGGCGAAGCGGCGATTGTCATCGGGACGCGCTCATCGCTGTTTACGCCGTTTAAAAATCTCGGTGTTATTGTTATCGACGAAGAGCACGACAGCTCTTATAAACAGCAGGAAGGCTGGCGCTATCATGCCCGCGACCTGGCAGTTTACCGTGCGCACAGCGAACAGATCCCAATTATTCTCGGCTCGGCGACTCCGGCGCTGGAAACGCTGTGCAACGTGCGGCAGAAAAAATACCGCATGCTGCGCCTGACGCGCCGTGCGGGAAATGCGCGTCCCGCCATTCAGCACGTACTGGATCTCAAAGGCCAACAGGTGCAGGCCGGACTCGCCCCTGCGCTGATCACCCGAATGCGCCAACATCTGCAGGCGGATAATCAGGTGATCCTCTTTCTGAATCGCCGGGGGTTTGCGCCTGCGCTACTGTGTCACGACTGCGGCTGGATTGCCGAGTGCCCACGTTGCGATCACTACTACACGCTGCATCAGGCGCAACATCATCTGCGTTGTCACCACTGCGACAGTCAGCGCCCAATACCGCGTCAGTGCCCTTCCTGCGGCTCTACGCATATGGTTCCGGTTGGCCTCGGTACTGAACAGCTGGAACAGGCTTTGGCCCCGTTCTTCCCTGGTGTGCCCATTTCACGTATCGATCGCGACACCACCAGTCGTAAAGGATCGCTGGAGCAGCATCTGGCTGAGGTTCACCGCGGTGGCGCGCGTATCCTGATAGGCACCCAAATGCTGGCAAAAGGCCACCACTTCCCGGATGTCACCCTGGTGGCGCTCCTGGATGTGGACGGCGCGCTTTTCTCCGCCGATTTTCGTTCAGCAGAACGCTTCGCCCAGCTCTACACGCAGGTGTCCGGGCGGGCAGGACGCGCCGGTAAACAGGGTGAAGTGGTGTTACAAACGCACCATCCTGAACATCCCCTGCTGCAAACCTTACTGTATAAAGGCTATGACGCCTTTGCTGAACAGGCGCTGGCTGAGCGACAAACGCTGCAACTTCCACCGTGGACCAGCCATGTGATTGTCCGGGCGGAAGATCACAACAACCAGCATGCGCCCCTGTTTTTGCAACAGCTCCGCAATTTGATTCAGGCCTGCCCATTGGCCGACGATAAGCTCTGGGTGTTAGGCCCGGTTCCTGCGCTGGCTCCCAAACGCGGCGGTCGCTATCGCTGGCAAATTTTATTGCAGCATCCGTCGCGCATTCGCCTGCAGCATATCGTCAGCGGCACGCTGGCGTTGATCAATACACTACCCGATGCACGCAAGGTCAAATGGGTGTTGGATGTCGATCCCATTGAGGGATAACCCCTCATGATGCGAGGCGGATCGTAAAATTAAATATCCATCACACTTTTTATGAAAATTCTGTAACTGCTTCTATTCACTATCTGATAAAAATATTTCAAATGAAGGTTACCCAGGGACAGGTCTGTGCCAGCAGCTCTCTGGCGAGGAGAAAGAGTGAAACCGAATAAGCAGGTCGCTGCCGCTACGATGAAAGATGTTGCTCTGAAGGCGAAAGTCTCCACGGCAACCGTATCCAGAGCATTAATGAACCCAGATAAAGTCTCTCAATCCACCCGTAACCGGGTTGAGCAGGCCGCGCTGGAAGTGGGATATTTACCCCAGTCGATGGGACGCAACGTTAAACGTAATGAATCGCGCACCATTCTGGTGATTGTCCCGGATATCTGCGATCCCTTTTTTAGCGAAGTGATTCGCGGCATAGAAGTCACTGCCGCAGAACAAGGTTACCTGGTGCTCATCGGCGATTGCGCGCACCAGAACCAACAGGAAAAAACCTTTCTCAACCTCATTATCACCAAACAGATCGACGGCATGGTGTTACTCAGCTCTCGCCTGCCGTTTGATGCCAGCGTGGAAGAGCAGCGCAATTTGCCGCCGATGGTGATGTCCAATGAATTCGCGCCTGAACTGGAGCTCCCCACCGTTCACATTGATAACCTCACCGCGGCATTCAACGCGATGAACTATCTGCTTGAACTGGGTCATCAGCGCATCGGCTGTATTGCCGGACCAGAGGATATGCCGCTGTGCCACTATCGCCTGCAAGGTTATGTCCAGGCGTTACGCCGCAGCGGGATTACGGTTGATCCGCATTTCATTGCGCGCGGTAATTTTACCTATGAAGCGGGTGCAAACGCGCTGAAACAGCTACTCGAGCTCCCCAAACCGCCGACCGCTGTTTTTTGCCACAGCGATGTCATGGCGCTGGGTGCGCTCTCTTATGCCAAACGCCAGGGACTCAAAGTGCCTGACGATTTATCCATTATTGGTTTTGATAATATTTCACTCACAGAATTTTGTGATCCACCCCTGACAACCGTCGCACAGCCGCGCTTCGATATCGGACGTGAAGCTATGCTGTTACTGCTCGATCAATTACAAGGGCAGAACGTCAGCAGTGGTTCACGTTTACTTGACTGTGAGCTTATTATTCGGGGCTCTACGCGGGCACTCACTTAAAGTAAACGCTTTCGGACTCCCCTGTCTGGTCAAAGGCCCGCCGCTTAAGTAACATGGCGGGCTGACGAACGAATAAATACAGCGAAACGATAGTGGCACAACGAGATTATGTACGTCGCGGCCAACCGGCACCTTCGCGGCGCAAAAAGAGCACTTCACGGAAAAAGCAACGTAGTACGCCAGCGGTCTCACCCGCAATGGTCGCTATTGCGGCAGCCGTTCTTGTGACCTTTATCGGTGGTCTGTACTTCATTACGCATCACAAGAAAGAAGAGTCCGAAACGCTGCAAAGCCAGAAAGTCACCGGCAATGGGATCCCACCTAAACCGGAGGAACGCTGGCGCTACATCAAAGAGCTGGAAAGTCGCCAGCCAGGCGTACGTGCGCCGACCGAACCGTCTGCCGGCGGCGAAGTGATGAACGCCGATCAGCTTACCAATGAGCAGCGCCAGCTTCTGGCGCAAATGCAGGCTGATATGCGTCAGCAGCCCACGCAGCTCAACGAAGTCCCGTGGAACGAACAAACGCCTGAACAGCGCCAGCAAACGCTGCAGCGCCAGCGTCAGGTACAGCAACAGCAATGGAACAACGCACAACAGCAGGCTCAGCAGCCACGTCCGCGGGTAACGGAACAACCTTACCAGCAGCAGCAAACGCGCACAGCGCAAGCTGCACCGGTACAACAGCCGCGCCAGACGCAGCCAAAACCAGCAGCCCAGCAGCCGTACCAGGACCTGTTGCAGACGCCTGCGCACACCACCGCCGCACAGCCGAAAACGCAGCCGGCCGCGCCAATAACGAACGAAACGCAGCCGCCAAAACAGACAGCGGAGAAAAAAGATGAGCGCCGCTGGATGGTGCAGTGCGGGTCGTTTAAAGGTGCGGAACAGGCCGAAACCGTGCGTGCACAGCTGGCCTTTGAAGGCTTCAACTCGCGCATTACTACGAACAACGGCTGGAATCGTGTGGTCATTGGACCGCTCAAAGGCAAAGAAAATGCCGACAACACGATCAGTCGTTTGAAAGTCGCTGGCCACACAAACTGCATTCGACTCGCTACCGGGGGTTGAAACCCCCAAAATCCCCCCCATCTATACTTGCATTACGCCCCGTACACTGTGCGGGGCCTGTATTCTGCATTTGTAACCAAGGGGTCTGCTCGTGACAACAATAGTAAGCGTACGCCGTAACGGCCATGTGGTAATCGCCGGTGATGGTCAGGCCACACTGGGTAACACCGTAATGAAAGGCAACGTGAAGAAAGTCCGCCGTCTGTACAACGACAAAGTCATTGCGGGCTTTGCGGGCGGCACTGCGGATGCATTCACGCTGTTTGAACTGTTTGAACGCAAGCTGGAAATGCACCAGGGTCACCTGGTAAAAGCTGCCGTTGAGCTGGCGAAAGACTGGCGTACCGACCGTATGCTGCGCAAACTCGAAGCGTTGCTGGCCGTCGCCGATGAAACGGCATCGCTCATCATCACGGGTAATGGCGATGTCATCCAGCCAGAAAACGATTTGATTGCCATCGGCTCCGGCGGTCCCTACGCCCAGGCTGCAGCACGCGCGTTGCTGGAAAACACCGAGCTTGGCGCACGCGAAATTGCTGAGAAAGCGTTGGATATTGCAGGGGATATCTGCATTTATACCAACCACTTCCATACCATCGAAGAATTGAACTCCAAAGCGTAAGGATCCCCCATGTCTGAAATGACCCCACGCGAAATTGTCAGCGAACTGAACAAACACATCATCGGCCAGGATAACGCCAAGCGCTCCGTGGCGATTGCACTGCGTAACCGCTGGCGCCGTATGCAGCTCGATGAAGAGCTGCGTCATGAAGTTACACCGAAAAACATTCTGATGATTGGTCCAACGGGTGTCGGTAAAACCGAAATCGCTCGCCGTCTGGCAAAGCTGGCCAACGCACCGTTCATCAAAGTTGAAGCAACGAAATTCACCGAAGTCGGTTATGTCGGTAAAGAAGTTGACTCTATCATCCGCGATCTGACCGATGCTGCGATCAAAATGGTTCGCGTGCAGGCGATCGAGAAAAACCGCTTCCGCGCGGAAGAAATGGCGGAAGAACGCATTCTGGACGTGCTGATCCCACCGGCCAAAAATAACTGGGGCCAGTCAGAACAGCCTCAGGAACCGTCAGCGGCTCGCCAGGCATTCCGTAAAAAACTGCGTGAAGGCCAACTGGACGATAAAGAGATTGAAATTGATCTCGCAGCCGCACCGATGGGCGTAGAAATCATGGCGCCTCCGGGAATGGAAGAGATGACCAGCCAGCTGCAGTCTATGTTCCAGAATCTGGGCGGCCAGAAGCAAAAACCGCGTAAGCTGAAAATCAAAGACGCGATGAAGCTGCTGATTGAAGAAGAAGCGGCCAAACTGGTAAACCCGGAAGAGCTGAAACAAGAAGCTATCGATGCCGTTGAGCAACACGGGATCGTGTTTATCGACGAAATCGACAAGATCTGTAAGCGCGGTGAATCCTCCGGCCCGGACGTGTCCCGTGAAGGCGTACAGCGCGACCTGCTGCCGCTGGTTGAAGGCTGCACGGTCTCTACCAAGCACGGTATGGTGAAAACAGATCACATTCTGTTTATCGCCTCTGGCGCATTCCAGGTCGCAAAACCGTCCGACCTGATCCCGGAACTGCAGGGTCGTCTGCCGATTCGTGTCGAGCTTCAGGCGCTGACCACCAGCGATTTTGAGCGTATCCTGACTGAACCGAACGCGTCCATCACCGTACAGTACAAAGCGCTGATGGCGACGGAAGGCGTGAATATCGACTTTACTGAATCGGGTATCAAGCGTATTGCTGAAGCGGCCTGGCAGGTCAACGAAACCACCGAAAACATCGGTGCGCGTCGTCTGCATACCGTTCTCGAACGTCTGATGGAAGATATTTCCTATGATGCGAGCGATTTGAATGGTCAAAGCATAACAATTGATGCCGAATATGTGAGCAAACATCTGGATGCGCTGGTCGCAGATGAAGATCTGAGCCGTTTTATCCTATAATCGCGTTCAATGCATTTTCATCACTGTTGATGGGGCTGATAAAGCCCCATTTTTATTGGCGCTAAATATGACTGAACAACAACAAATTAGCCGCTCACAAGCCTGGCTGGAAAGTTTACGACCTAAGACCTTACCGCTCGCCTTCGCGGCGATCATCGTCGGTACGGCATTAGCATGGTGGCAAGGATATTTTGACCCGCTGGTGGCTCTGCTGGCATTGATTACCGCAGGGCTGCTGCAAATTCTGTCCAATCTCGCGAACGACTATGGCGATGCCGTCAAAGGCAGCGACAAACCCGACCGTATTGGGCCGCTACGTGGCATGCAAAAAGGGGTCATCACACAGCAGGAGATGAAGCGCGCGTTGATTATCACCGTGATCTTAATCTGCCTGTCCGGTTTCGCGTTGGTTGCGGTAGCCTGCCACACGCTGGCTGATTTTGTCGGTTTCCTGGTACTCGGCGGCCTGTCGATCATCGCTGCAATCACCTATACCGTCGGCAACCGTCCTTACGGATATATCGGTCTGGGTGATATTTCCGTTCTGGTCTTCTTCGGCTGGCTCAGCGTCATGGGCAGCTGGTATCTGCAGGCACATACTCTGATTCCGGCGCTTATTCTGCCTGCAACCGCCTGTGGCCTGCTGGCTACCGCCGTGCTTAACATCAACAACCTGCGTGACATCAACAGCGACAAAGAAAACGGCAAGAACACGCTGGTCGTGCGTTTAGGCGCCGTCAATGCCCGTCGTTATCATGCCTGCCTGTTGATGGGTTCACTGGTCTGCCTGGCGCTGTTTAACCTGTTCTCATTGCAAAGTCTGTGGGGATGGCTGTTCATTCTGGCTGCTCCGCTGCTTGTCAAACAGGCGCGGTATGTTATGCGTGAGAGGGAACCGGCGGCGATGCGTCCGATGCTGGAACGCACCGTAAAAGCGGCGCTGCTGACTAACCTGCTGTTTGTTGTTGGAATTTTCTTAAGTCAGTGGTCTCTTTAACTGACAAATATCAATTAACAATTGATGATTTTGCCAACAGTACACATAGCGCGATATACTAAAAATTCTCGCAGCAACTGAACGTTAAGCCTATGAAATACGATACATCCGAGCTTTGTGACATCTATCAGGAAGATGTCAACGTCGTGGAACCGCTGTTCTCTAACTTTGGGGGACGGTCGTCGTTTGGCGGACAAATCATCACGGTAAAATGTTTCGAGGACAACGGGTTGCTGTACGATCTGCTCGAACAAAATGGCCGTGGACGCGTTCTGCTGGTCGATGGCGGTGGTTCTGTCCGTCGTGCGCTGGTCGATGCCGAACTGGCTCGTCTGGCTGTACAAAATGAGTGGGAAGGTCTGGTCATCTACGGTTCTGTACGTCAGGTAGACGATCTGGAAGAACTGGATATTGGCATTCAGGCGATTGCCGCTATTCCGGTTGGCGCCTCAGGTGAAGGCATTGGGGAAAGCGATGTGCGCGTCAATTTTGGCGGCGTGACGTTCTTCTCCGGCGACCATCTGTACGCCGACAACACCGGGATAATCCTCTCCGAAGACCCCCTCGATCTCGAGTGATCAAAAAAGGCACCGCAAGGTGCCTTTTTTATGCGTTATCGCTGATTGGCGGATGGCGGCTTGCGCCTTATCCGGCCTACAAACTCGCACTCTCAATCCTCTAAAGATTTCGCGTCAGGGCAAGGCGGCAAGTAAGTGACCCCCCCAGGAGCATAGGCCACTATGTGACTGGGGTGAATGCACGCAGCCAACGCCGCCATAACGTGAAATATGACGAGGATTAGACTTCTTCCATACGACCAAGCAGAGCATGCAGACGATCCTGCCAGCCATTCTGCTGTTCTTTCAGGCTGTTGTTCTCACGCTCCAGCTCTTCACGCTGCTGCTGTGCAGACTGTACTTCCTGCGACAGGGCGTTGTTCTTTTCTTTCAGCTCTTCGATTTCCATCTGCAACAGCGTGATGGTATCAATCGCCTGCTGTACTTTTGCTTCCAGTTTCTCAAACACTTCTAATGACATCGTCATACCTCTCCTGAATTGCAAGGCGTTGATGGATAAAAATCCTCGTCCCGATAACCGGCGACGCCTTAATAAAAACGAGCGCACTCTACTTAGCACCGATTGTATGAAGCCGCGCCATCCCTGTCCAGCAGCATCCCGCGCAGATTGCGGTTTGCAACACTTTTAATCTTTGTCCTGGCGACATACGCCGTTTAACTCAAAAGTGTTAACATATTAGTTAATGAAATGATTCAGCTCACACTATTTCCGCGTTACAAACTGGTCTTAATAGCGCGATAACGCTCATTTGTTGATGCAGCACACACATTTTAATTTCGATATTTCTCGTTTTTGCTCGTTAACGATAAATTAACAGTGTGCCTTCCGGCTCCGGGGATGTCAGTGACCTTCTCGCACACAATAAACATTAAACTCTCTTCAGGATCCGATTATGAGTCAAACATCAACCTTAAAAGGCCAGTGCATTGCTGAATTCCTCGGTACCGGGTTGTTGATTTTCTTCGGTGTGGGATGTGTCGCTGCACTTAAAGTGGCTGGCGCTACTTTTGGTCAGTGGGAAATCAGTGTCATCTGGGGTCTGGGGGTAGCCATGGCTATCTATCTGACGGCAGGCGTATCTGGCGCACACTTGAATCCAGCAGTCACTATCGCACTTTGGCTGTTCGCGTGTTTTGACAAACGCAAAGTCGTCCCTTTTATTATTTCGCAAATTGCCGGCGCCTTTTGCGCAGCGGCGTTGGTTTACGGGCTTTATTACAATCTTTTCATCGATTTCGAACAAACTAACCATATCGTGCGTGGCAGTGTCGAAAGCCTCAATCTGGCAGGTACGTTCTCGACCTATCCAAACCCGCATATCAATTTTGTGCAGGCCTTCGCGGTTGAAATGGTGATTACCGCTATTCTAATGGCTTTGATTCTGGCACTGACCGACGATGGTAACGGCGTGCCGCGTGGCCCACTGGCACCGCTGCTCATCGGTTTATTGATTGCCGTTATTGGTGCATCCATGGGTCCACTGACTGGCTTTGCCATGAACCCGGCGCGTGACTTCGGACCGAAACTGTTCGCCTGGCTCGCAGGATGGGGTGAGATTGCCTTCACGGGCGGTCGCGATATCCCTTACTTCCTGGTACCTGTGTTTGGGCCGATTACCGGCGCTATTCTGGGCGCATGGGCATATCGCAAACTGATTGGTCGCCATTTACCGTGCGATGTCTGCGCGATTGAAGAGAAAGACATTGCGGCCAACACTCAACAAAAAGCGTCGCTGTAATGTGACTACGGGACAAAAATTATGACTGAGAAAAAATATATCGTTGCGCTCGACCAGGGCACCACCAGCTCCCGCGCGGTCGTGATGGACCATGATGCGAATATCGTTGCCGTTTCACAGCGCGAATTCGAGCAAATCTACCCGAAAGCAGGTTGGGTAGAACACGATCCAATGGAAATTTGGGCGACCCAAAGCTCCACGCTGGTGGAAGTGCTGGCGAAAGCCGATATCAGTTCCGATGAGATTGCAGCGATTGGTATCACAAACCAGCGTGAAACCACCATCGTGTGGGAACGTGAGACAGGCAAACCGATTTATAACGCGATTGTCTGGCAGTGCCGTCGTACCGCTGATATTTGCGAAAAGCTTAAGCGTGATGGGATGGAAGAGTACATCCGTAACAACACCGGTCTGGTGATTGACCCGTACTTCTCCGGCACTAAAGTGAAGTGGATCCTCGACCACGTCGAAGGCGCTCGTGAGCGCGCACGTCGCGGCGAGCTGCTGTTCGGTACCGTGGACACCTGGCTCATCTGGAAAATGACGCAGGGACGTGTACACGTCACGGATTACACCAACGCCTCACGTACCATGCTGTTCAACATCCACTCCCTGGACTGGGACGACAAGATGCTGGATGCGCTGGACATTCCGCGTGCGATGCTGCCGGAAGTGCGTCGTTCTTCTGAAGTCTACGGTCAAACCAACATTGGCGGTAAAGGCGGCACGCGTATTCCTATCTCCGGTATCGCGGGTGACCAGCAGGCTGCGCTGTTTGGTCAACTGTGCGTGAAGGAAGGGATGGCGAAGAATACCTACGGCACCGGCTGCTTCATGCTGATGAATACCGGTGAGAAAGCCGTTAAGTCCGAAAACGGGCTGCTGACCACCATCGCCTGCGGCCCAACCGGTGAAGTGAACTACGCGCTTGAAGGCGCAGTGTTTATGGCTGGCGCCTCTATCCAGTGGCTGCGCGATGAAATGAAACTCATCAGCGATGCCTTCGACTCCGAGTATTTTGCCACCAAAGTGAAGGACACCAACGGCGTATACGTTGTTCCGGCCTTTACCGGTCTGGGTGCGCCGTACTGGGACCCGTATGCCCGTGGCGCCATTTTTGGTCTGACCCGTGGTGTGAACTCTAACCACATCATCCGTGCAACGCTGGAGTCTATCGCTTATCAGACTCGTGACGTACTAGAAGCGATGCAGGCTGATTCCGGTATTCGTCTGCATGCACTGCGTGTTGATGGCGGTGCGGTTGCCAACAACTTCCTGATGCAGTTCCAGTCAGACATTCTCGGCACACGCGTTGAACGCCCGGAAGTGCGTGAAGTTACTGCGCTGGGCGCCGCGTATCTGGCCGGTCTGGCCGTCGGCTTCTGGCAGAATCTGGACGAGCTGCAGGAAAAAGCGGTTATTGAACGTGAATTCCGCCCTGGCATCGAAACCACCGAGCGTAACTTCCGTTACAGCGGCTGGAAGAAAGCCGTCAAACGCGCCATGGCGTGGGAAGATCACGAAGAGTAATACTGAACTGCCGGATGGGGCTAACGCCTTATCCGGCAAAACCTTCTCAACCCCGCACACGTACACACATCAATAATCCCTCCCCCTCCCCTGTGCTACACTTCGCGCCATTCCTTTCAGCTACGAGTTTGCAATGAGACGAGAACTTGCCATTGAATTTTCACGCGTGACCGAAGCGGCAGCGCTGGCTGGCTATAAATGGCTGGGTCGCGGTGACAAAAACACCGCTGACGGCGCAGCGGTCAACGCGATGCGTATTATGCTTAATCAGGTCAACATCGACGGCACCATCGTGATTGGTGAGGGTGAGATTGATGAAGCACCGATGC
Organism: Citrobacter sp. Marseille-Q6884; assembly: GCF_945906775.1. Taxonomy (NCBI): domain Bacteria; kingdom Pseudomonadati; phylum Pseudomonadota; class Gammaproteobacteria; order Enterobacterales; family Enterobacteriaceae; genus Citrobacter; species Citrobacter sp. Marseille-Q6884. The sequence continues at coordinate 1,308,702 of NZ_CAMDRE010000001.1, read as the reverse complement.
TGTTTATCGGCGAGAAAGTCGGAACCGGTCTCGGCGATGCCGTCGATATCGCGGTTGACCCCATCGAAGGTACCCGCATGACGGCAATGGGTCAGGCGAATGCGCTGGCGGTACTGGCCGTCGGTGACAAAGGCTGCTTCCTGAACGCGCCGGACATGTATATGGAAAAGCTGATTGTCGGCCCTGGCGCGAAAGGGTCTATCGATCTGAACCTGCCGCTGGAAGCGAACCTGCGTAACATCGCTGCCGCCCTCGGCAAGCCGCTGAGCGAACTGACCGTCACTATTCTGGCAAAACCTCGCCACGATGAGGTCATTGCAGAGATGACAACGCTGGGTGTACGCGTATTCGCGATTCCTGACGGCGACGTCGCGGCTTCGATTCTGACCTGCATGCCAGACAGCGAAGTCGATGTGCTGTACGGCATTGGCGGTGCGCCGGAAGGCGTGGTGTCCGCCGCGGTGATCCGCGCACTGGATGGCGATATGCAGGGCCGTCTGCTGGCTCGTCACGACGTCAAAGGTGACAGCGAAGAAAACCGTCGCATTGGCGAACAGGAACTGGCACGCTGCCAGGCAATGGGCATCGAAGCCGGTAAAGCGCTGCGTCTGGATGAAATGGCGCGTAGCGATAACGTTATCTTCTCCGCAACCGGGATCACCAAAGGCGACCTGCTGGAAGGGATTAGCCGTAAAGGCAACATCGCCACCACCGAAACGCTGCTGATCCGTGGGAAATCACGCACCATCCGTCGTATTCAGTCCATCCACTATCTTGATCGCAAAGATCCAGACGTGCAGGCGCACATCCTGTAATTGATTTGATCAATAGAGCCTTCCAGTCCTCCGGGACTGGAATTTTTTTGTTCACAGAACGAAGATAAGGCAATCAAAGCAAACAGGAGAACACCATGGCGGATTGGGTAACAGGCAAAGTCACTCAGGTACAGAACTGGACCGATGCCCTGTTTAGTTTGACCGTGCGCGCTCCGGTGCATCCCTTCACGGCAGGCCAGTTCACCAAGCTTGGCCTTGAGATTGACGGCGAGCGTATCCAGCGCGCCTATTCCTATGTCAATGCGCCTGATAATCCCGATTTAGAGTTTTATCTGGTGACAGTTCCTGACGGTAAACTCAGCCCACGTCTGGCGGCACTGAAACCTGGCGATGAAGTACAGGTCGTGAGTGAAGCCGCAGGATTCTTCGTACTGGATGAAATCCCCGACTGCGACACGCTGTGGATGCTGGCCACCGGCACCGCTATCGGCCCCTATTTATCGATTCTGCAGTTAGGTAAAGATCTGGACCGTTTTAAAAATCTGGTGCTGGTTCATGCCGCACGTTATGCCGCGGATTTAAGCTATCTGCCGCTGATGCAGGCGCTGGAAAAACGCTACGAAGGCAAACTACGCATCCAGACCGTCGTCAGTCGTGAAACAGCCGCAGGCTCGCTTACCGGGCGCGTACCGGCGCTGATTGAAAGTGGCGAACTGGAAAAGGCGGTTGGGTTGCTGATGGATACCGCCACCAGCCATGTGATGCTGTGCGGGAATCCGCAAATGGTTCGCGACACGCAGCAACTGTTGAAAGAGACCCGGCAGATGACCAAACACCTGCGTCGCCGTCCGGGCCATATGACTGCAGAGCATTACTGGTAATCATCGTTGCCGGATAGCGCTTTTGCCTTATCCGGCCTGCAGACTACTGCTTGTCGGCTTTGTACTTTACGTCCTGCGTATCGTTGCCAAATTTGTTTTCGCCCTGGGTGCCAACAAATGCGCCCAGGTCGATAATCATGCCGACCAGAATCAGCGTAGGAATAAAGCGCCCGACCACCCATTGCCCGATGCCGGGTAATATTGCCCAGTTTCCGGCCAGCAGCATCCACGCCAGGATCATCAAAAACGCCCACGCACCGGAACGTCCCCGGTCATGCAGACGCTTTACCGTGACCGCCGCTGTCGGCCAAAGCAGGCAAACAAGGCAAAACGCCGCCGTCTGAATATCGAGTAATTTCTTACTCGCCAGCGAAAACAGCACCAGCATACCGACGATCCAAAGACCGACCCAAATCCAAAAATCACGGCGTCCGATACGCCCTTTAAATGAGAATAACCACTGCTGTATGGTCATGTAAGTTCCTTTATTATTACCTTCCAGAACAGTTTACCCTTTTGACAAGCCCGACGGTTACCGATTTAATCGTGAGCAGCCATAACGAAAGGTACGATTGATGAAGCAAGGATTTACTCTGTTTTTATTATTGTTTTCTGCACTGTCCATGAGCACTGCGACACTGGCGGAAGCGCCATCGACGGCAACCACGGCCCCCTACCTGCTGGCGGGCGCACCGACCTTTGACCTGTCGATTAGCCAATTTCGTGAGAACTTTAATACTCAGAATCCTAAGCTTACCTTGAATGAATTCCGCGCCATCGACAGCAGCCGCGATAAAGCCAATCTCACCCGCGCAGCAAGTAAGATCAATGAAAACCTGTATGCCTCCTCCGCGCTTGAGCGCGGTACGCTGAAAATAAAGAGCATGCAGATAACCTGGTTGCCGATTCAGGGACCGGAGCAAAAAGCCGCCAAAGCGAAAGCGCTGGAATACATGACTGCCGTGATTCGCACCGTGGCCCCCTTACTGACGAAAGAACAAAGCCAGAAAAAGCTGCAAAAATTGCTCACGGCAGGCAAGGGTAAGCACTACTATGCGGAAACCGAAGGCGCAATTCGCTATGTTGTGGCAGATAACGGCGAAAAGGGGCTGACCTTCGCTGTTGAACCGATTAAGCTGGCACTATCTGAAAACCTCGAAGGATCGAATAAGTGACAAAAAGCAAAGCCTTCGTGACTGACAATCTCTATACTGTTTCACAGACCATGCTGCCCTGACGGGCGGCCATATTCCTTAATTCGCTGACAAAGCGTGGAGAAATGAAATGCGACATCCTTTAGTGATGGGTAACTGGAAACTGAACGGCAGCCGCCACATGGTAAACGAACTGGTTGCTAACCTGCGTAAAGAGCTGGCTGGTGTTGCTGGCTGTGCGGTTGCTATCGCTCCGCCGGAAATGTACATCGACCTGGCAAAACACGCTGCGGCCGGTAGCCACATTGCTCTGGGCGCACAGAACGTTGACCTGAACCTGTCTGGCGCATTCACCGGTGAAACTTCTGCTGAAATGCTGAAAGACATCGGCGCGCAGTACATCATTATCGGTCACTCTGAGCGTCGTACTTACCACAAAGAGTCTGACGAACTGATCGCGAAAAAATTCGCCGTGCTGAAAGAGCAGGGTCTGACTCCGGTTCTGTGCATCGGTGAAACCGAAGCAGAAAACGAAGCGGGCAAAACGGAAGAAGTTTGTGCACGTCAGATCGACGCAGTCCTGAAAACTCAGGGTGCAGCAGCGTTCGAAGGCGTGGTTATCGCTTACGAACCTGTATGGGCTATCGGTACTGGCAAATCTGCAACTCCGGCGCAGGCTCAGGCTGTTCACAAATTCATTCGTGACCACATTGCTAAAGCTGACGCGAAAATCGCTGAACAAGTGATCATCCAGTACGGCGGTTCCGTAAACGCATCCAACGCTGCAGAACTGTTCGCTCAGCCGGACATCGACGGCGCGCTGGTTGGCGGTGCTTCTCTGAAAGCAGACGCCTTCGCAGTGATCGTTAAAGCCGCTGAAGCCGCTAAACAGGCTTAAGTTGTTAAAAGGGGGGCATGTCCCCCCTTCTTATATCCGCGTTACCAATACCCCAACCAGTGCCACCAGAACGCACCGGTGACGCCCCAAACGGTCAGGTTGACCACACTCATCACCAGCCCTGTTTTCCACCACTCCGCCAGCGTGACATAACCCGAGCCAAAGATAATAGGCGCAGTGCCTGTGCCATAGTGCGTAAGCGACATCATCAACGAAGAAGAGAAACCCAGCATCAACCCAAGCAGCGCCGGAGGTGCGCCAAGCCCCAGTCCTGCAGCGAAGAAAGCTGCAAACATGGCCGTAATATGCGCGGTGGTGCTGGCAAAGAAGTAGTGCGAATAGACGTAAAGTAAAACCAGCAGCAGCGTCGCGATACTCCAGTGAACGCCGAGGTGGTCGATGGCGCTCCCCACACTCGTCGCCAGCCAACTCACCAATCCCAGTTTGCTCAGGAAGTCAGCCATCATCACCAACGCCGCGAACCAGACTATCGTATCCCACGCCCCACGACACTTAAGAATATCGTCCCAACTGAGTACGCCGGTCAGCAACAGAATGGATAAACCAATCAACGCTGCACTGGTTGGATTGACGGTCCAGGTGCTCCCCATGACCATCGCAGGAATACCGGCCCACAGGCAGAGCAGCAGAATGAAAACCCCGAGGGTAATTTTTTCTGCCAGCGATAACGGACCCAGCGCATCCAGCTTTTGCCGGGCAAATTGCGGCGCATTCGGTGTACGTGTGATGGCTGGCGGATAGAGCCACCAGATAACAATGGGCATCACGATTAGAGAAACGACCGCAGGAAGCAGCGCGGCGATGGCCCACATTCCCCAGGTCATCGTCAGCACCCCATCCGTTCCTTTCGTCAAAAAGCTGACAATTAACGGGTTTGGCGCCGTTGCGGTGATAAACATCGCCGAACTGATCGGGTTTATGTTGTAGTTAACCAGAGCCAGGTAGCGGCCCGTCGAACCGTTTTCTTTGTCTCCGGGTTGAGAACCCAGACTATCGGCAATCGCGCGCATCACGGGATGGATAATCCCCCCTCCACGGGCGGTATTGCTCGGAGTCACGGGCGCAATCAGCGTTTCCGCCAGGGTTAATGCCCAGGCAATACCCAGCGTTCTTTTACCAAACAGAGCAATAAACCCATAGCCAATACGCGCGCCCAGCCCGGTTTTCAGCAGACTTTGCGACAGCATAATGGACAAACCAATCAGCCAGATCAGTTGGTTAGAGAAACCGCTCAGCGCATCATTCAACGCCGCTGACGGTTTACCGGGGTGGGTCACGCCGGTCATGGCCACCAGCATAATCGCCACAATGGCGATAGCGCCAATAGGCATCGCTTTACCGATAATCGCCGCAATTGTGCCGATAAACAGCGCCAACAGATGCCACGCCTCAGGCGTCACCTCAGGTGGGCAAGGAATAACAAACCAGATGGTCAGCGTAATAACGATCGAGATGATGGCAGGCCAACAGCGGATGGGGGTCAATCTGTCCATGAATCAATCCTTGAGTTTCCAGTGCGCAAATCTGCGCCTGAATATTAACCAACATCGGCGCAGATAAAACAATTTACCCTCTCACAAAACAAAAAATTAACACCACAACGAAACTATAATTTCCCCAATACAGTGAACCACAGATAATCCAGGGGCAGCAGTAACAGATAGGTTGCCGCCGCCAGGGTAATACACAGCAACATTCCAGCTCGTGCAGGCACCTTGCCTAACGCCATCGCGACCACTATCGGCGAGGCCTGATACGGCAGCAACGGCGTGGAGTAACCCAGCACCTGAATCATAATCACTGACAGCAGCGGGAATCCGGTCGCATCGGAAAAGCTTTGTGCCAGCGTGGTATACAGTGCCGGAACACCGTTAGCCGTCATGATAAAATTGAGCGCCGTGGTAATTCCGGTCAGCGCGAGGAAACTGGTAAACGGTTTATCCGCATCCAGCGGCATCACCTGTAACAGCGCCTCCCCCACCGCACGACCTATACCGGTTTGCGTCACGGAGGTCGCCAGACCCAGAATACCCGCCACGTAAATACAGGTGCGGATATTGACGCCAGTGGAAAACTCATCCCCATTGATAAAGCCCACGCGGGGTAACAAGGTGATAACCGCCGCCGTCAGCCCGGTCCATGCCGGACCAATGCCATGCCAGCTTTCGCTCACCCATAAGATCAACACCACCGCTAACATCCAGGCGAGGCGTTTTTCATCACGGCTCATTGGCTCAGGTGGTGTCAGATCGCGTGGCGCATGCGGTTTGCCCGGGAACAGCCAGCAGATAAGCAGAACAAGCACCGCACCTTTCAGCCAGCCCAGTACCGGTGTATGGAGCAGTAAATAGGGAAGATAGTTCAGATGAATCCCCCACGAACCTTCCGTGGCACCGCTCATCACCAGGTTAGGCACGTTTGCGGGTAAGATTGTGGCGGAAAGCTGAAAAGTGCCAAAACCGACGGCTAATGCCAGGCCATACCAGGCACGGGTGCCGTCAGCGATTCCAGCGCGTTTCGCCATCGCTGCGACAATTGGCATTAATAACGCAATACGTCCCATGTTGGAGGGCATCACGAACGCCAGGGCATAACTCAGCAGCACCACGCTCGCAACCATTAAGGGCCAGGAGTCGGTCAGTCGGGATGACAAGGCACGCGCCGCCCGATCTGCCAGCCCTGTTTTACGAATCGCAATGCCCAGCACAAATCCGCTGAAGACCAGCCAGAACGCCGATGACGCAAACCCACCAAAGATCACATCCGGTGGCGCAATTTTGGCCACCATCGCGACGGAAAAGAACAGCAGCGCCGTGATAAATTCCGGCAGCAGCGACGTTGCCCAGAGCAGGATAGTGATGCCAACCACCAGTGAAGGGATAAACAGCGGGTGCGTAAGCCAGAGCGACATGCCTGTCTCCTGTTGTTTTTTTCAACAAGAATACGGGGACAGACAAAGAGAGTAAACGCCAGATTAGGTGGGGTTATCGCAGAATATCACATTGATGATCCTGAATTTCCTCAGCAGAGGCAAGATTCAACGACAGCAGGTCGCGCTGTGTCGCCAGCAGAACAAAGGACTCATCGCTCTGACGCACCATCGCCAGCGCATAGCTGCCCATGCGTTCACGCGCATCCGGCACTTCTTCCGCCAGCATCATAAACGGACTGCGTTGCGCCAGCTCGTTTTCCGTAACACGTCGCGCCAGATATTCATGTCCGCGCAATCCACCGGGTAATGGCAGCCAGCGGGTGCTGATTTTGGCCAGATTCTCATCCAGTTGCGTTCTGACATCGGGTCGCAGGCAAGAGATATGAATGTGAAAGTGGTTTTGCGTGCGACCGGTACGTGAGTTGATCGCCAGCGATACCGCTTTGTCAGGGATCTCCTGACCATATTTTTGGCTCATAAAGCTACGCGCCTGCCAGGCCAGCCAGAAAAAGTTAGGCGTACCTGATTTCAACAGCAGCGGACTTTCCGTACCGTTAATGCGGTATGTGGGCATCAGCAGGTATTGCAGCGGGCCGTTACGATCCTTAAATACCACGTACCCGGCATCGGGCTTCACTTCAGCACACGGCGCTGGATTGTGCCGTTGCACCTCGTTTGGCAGGCATTGCTCAAGGACAATCTGACGTAACGCATCCGGGTTACCGGCAAATTTCCAGTACCCTATGCCCGCCACAGCAGCAATCACCATCACCGCGAGGAAAAGATAGCCAGCTTTTTTCATTACGCGCACCCTGTATCTCATTGAAGTGCAAGAGTAACGCAAAATGATGACAAATAAAAAAGCCCGGCCGCATTATGCGACCAGGCCTGGGCACAGTACCGGTACTTACCGTTTACTGATCTGATCGAATGTGCCGCCGTTAGAGAAGTGTTCTTTCTGCGCTTTCGTCCAGCCGCCAAACACCTCATCAATGGTGAACAACTTCAGCTTCGGAAACGCATTTTCGTATTTTTTCGCAACGTCAGCATCACGCGGGCGGTAGTAGTTTTTCGCCGCGATTTCCTGACCTTCCGGGGAATAGAGATATTTCAGATAGGCTTCTGCCACCGCTTTGGTGTCTTTCTTTTCCACGACTTTATCGACAACCGAGACGGTCGGCTCTGCCAGAATGGATTCACTCGGGGTGACGATCTCGAACTTATCTTTACCCAGCTCGTTAGTTGCCAGCAGCGCCTCGTTTTCCCAGGCGATCAGCACATCACCGATTCCGCGTTCAACAAAGGTATTGGTTGAGCCGCGAGCGCCGGAATCCAGCACTTCAACGTTTTTAAACAGCGACTGGACGAACGCCTGTGCTTTTGCCTGATCGTTATTGTTGTGGTGCAGAGCGTAGCCCCACGCCGCCAGATAGTTCCAGCGCGCGCCACCGGAGCTTTTCGGGTTTGGCGTAATCACCGACACGCCCGGTTTGACCAGATCGTTCCAGTCATGAATTTGTTTAGGGTTGCCTTTGCGTACCAGGAAGACGATGGTGGAGGTGTAAGGTGCAGAGTTGTCCGGCAGACGCTTGATCCAGTTTTTATCGATACGACCGCGTTCAGCAATAGCATCTACATCATAAGCCAGCGCCAGCGTCACCACATCCGCTTCAATGCCGTTAATGACGGAAGTCGCCTGTTTACCCGAGCCACCGTGCGACTGACGGATCACGACATTATCGCCTGTTTCCTGCTTCCAGTGCGCGCTGAATGCCTTGTTGTACTGCTCGTACAGTTCGCGCGTAGGATCGTACGATACGTTAAGTAACTGAATATCCTTCGCCAGAACGCTGGTCGATGCCAGCAATAATGTTAACCCTACTCCCCATTTGTTCATCGCCCAGCTCTCTCATTTCATGTTGTGATGAGCAAAGCCTGCCAGAAAGGTTTTCAAACATTAAAGAATAAAAAAAGATTTGCTATAACTTGAGGGAATATGATGAGCGATAAAAAAGGCGGAAACAAATCCGCCTTTTCGATTTTCGTAGGCCAGATAAGATGCGCAAGCACCGCATCCGGCAACCACGATTAGTACAGTTTTTTCGCGCAGTCCAGCCAGTCACCTTTGAACGGACGCTTCATGTTTTCGATAGCGTCGATAATGTCGTGGTGAACCAGTTGTTCGTTCTGAATACCGACGCAACGGCCGCCGTGACCTTCCAGCAGCAGAGAAATGGCATATGCGCCCATACGGGACGCCAGGATACGGTCGTAAGGAACCGGGGAACCACCACGCTGAATGTGACCCAGCACGGTTGCACGCGTTTCACGGCCCGTTTCTTTCTCGATGTAATGCGCCAGTTCGTCAACATCACACATGTGCTCAGTGATCGCGACGATTGCGTGTTTTTTGCCTTTCGCGATACCCGCTTTGATTTCAGCAACCAGATCGTCACGGCTGAACTCAACTTCCGGTACCACAACGAACTCACAACCACCGGCAATCGCTGCCGCCAGGGTCAGATCGCCACAGTAGCGACCCATCACTTCAACGATGGAAATACGCTGGTGAGAAGAAGAGGTGTCACGCAGACGGTCAATCGCTTCTACCACGGTACCCAGTGCGGTGAAGTAGCCGATAGTGTAGTCAGTGCCTTTGATGTCGTTATCGATAGTGCCCGGCAGACCGATGCATGGGAAGCCCATTTCAGTCAGGCGTTTTGCACCCATGTAAGAACCGTCACCACCGATGACAACCAGTGCATCAATGCCACGTTTCTTCAGGTTTTCGATAGCCACCGCACGTACATTTTCGTCGCGGAATTCAGGGAAGCGAGCAGAACCCAGGAAGGTACCGCCACGGTTAATCATGTCGGACACACTGTAACGGTCAAGCTGAACCATACGGTCTTCATACAAACCCAGGTAGCCATCATGGATCCCCATGACTTCCAGTCCTTCCGTTAACGCTGCACGCACAACACCACGGATTGCTGCGTTCATGCCCGGCGCATCACCGCCGCTTGTCAACACACCGATTTTCTTAATCATGACTACCTCTGAACTTTGGAATGCAAAATGAAATCTGCTGCCGGAAGTCGATTCCGCATATCGAAACGATCCAACCAATATGCAGATAGTATAACAATCCCTTCCTGCTGAATTGATTCAGGTCAGGCCAAATGGTGGTAATTTATACACAAAATGCTGACCTGGTACACTTTTTACAACGAATTAAACATCTTGCCTTCCCTGGGTACGACGGAACAGGGATCCTGGTGAATAATCACATCTGACCCCGGAAAACGCCGCAAAATTGCCTGCTCTACCTGTTCAGCCACTAAATGTGCCTGAACGAGCGGCAGATTATCTTCCATTTCCAAATGAATCTGAATAAAGCGGGTCGGCCCTGACTGCCGCGTGCGAAGATCGTGAGCGCCGCTGACTCCCGGCCATGACGTCACAATATCAATAATTTCCTGACGTTCTTCATCGGGTAACGCGCGATCCAGTAAGGATTGCACCGCCTCATACCCCATACGCAATGCGCTATATAAAATATAGATGCCAATCCCCAGCGCAAACAAGGCATCTGCACGATGCCAGCCATACCAGGCCAGTCCAAGCGCAACGAGGATCGCACCGTTCATCATAACATCAGACTGATAATGAAGCATATCTGCCCGAACAGCCTGACTTTGCGTACGTTTCACCACCCAGCGCTGAAACGTGACCAGTATGATAGTACAAATTAACGCAATGACGGTGACGACCACACCCACGCCCGGATCTTTCATCGGCGTGGGTTGGATGAGGTGCTGAATACCCGTCAAAAATAAAAACAGCGCCGAACCAGAAATAAACATGCTTTGCGCCAGCGCGGCCAGCGACTCAGCCTTCCCATGCCCAAACGTGTGTTCGTCATCGGCCGGTTGCAGCGAATAACGCACCACTAAAAGGTTGGTCAACGACGCGGCGATATCAACCAGTGAATCGACCAGTGCCGCCAGAATACTCACCGACCCGGTATACCACCACGCAAAAATTTTGATCAAAAGTAACAGCGATGCCATCACTGTCGCAGCGATTGCCGCCCGGCTGACCAGACGCCCATAGGTTTGATTCATAAACACTCCTGCCAGGATATGCCGCTAGTATAACGGATGAAGCAAAACAGTCAGGCAATAACCGAGTGTCAAATTTTGGGCAAAAAAAACCCCCACATCATGTGGGGGAAGACAGGGATGGTGTCTATGGCAAGGAAAACAGGGTTACTACTGGGAACGTGAGTTGCTACTACTCAATAAATTCAACGATGAGCTTTTTTGCCATTGCGCGACGTCGCGCAGTTGCTCCATTCGTTGTTCATGTTTCTCATTCAAAACCGCTTGCTGTTCAGGCGTTAACAGGCGATACATCTGGTTGCGAACCTTGGCTATTTCAACCTGGCGGGCAACCTGTTCTTGTGCCATTTTTTCTGCCTGAGCGCGCACAGCGCTTTCGTCAAATTTCTCTGCGGTGACAAGGCGATGCATTGTCTCCATTTCACTCACATTTACAGGAGGCTGCTCATGTCTTGCCTGCTGCATTAAATCTCGCATCTGCTGGCGTTGATGTTCGGTTAAACTGATACCGTCAAACATGTGACTCTGCGCATTGCGTTGCGAAGCGCTTTCACCCAGGTGCCAGTGATCGCCTGTGACGACTTCAGCTGCATGGCTTAATGTACTGAGGGCCAGCGTTGAGGCCATGACGGCAGCGGTAACTTTGCCCATCACTTGCTCCCAAAATCTTTTCTGTCGCGATTCAACGAGAGACAGTTTACGATTCGGGCTGCAAACATGCGTCAGGGGGTGTAAAACAACGTAAAGTCATAGATTAGCGCCGCCTGATGACGTAATTTCTGCCTCGGAGGTACGTAAACAATGAATAAAATTCTGTTAGTTGATGATGACCGAGAGCTGACATCCCTGTTAAAGGAGTTGCTCGAAATGGAAGGTTTCGATGTGCAGGTTGCCTACGACGGGGAACAGGCACTTGAGCTTCTGGATGACAGCATCGATTTACTTTTGCTTGATGTCATGATGCCGAAAAAAAACGGCATTGATACACTGAAAGCGCTTCGCCAGACACACCAGACACCTGTCATTATGCTGACCGCTCGCGGCAGCGAACTGGATCGCGTACTCGGCCTTGAGCTGGGCGCGGACGATTATTTACCCAAACCGTTTAACGACCGTGAACTGGTCGCGCGCATCCGCGCTATTCTGCGCCGCTCACACTGGAGTGAACAACAGCAGAGCAGCGACAACGGCTCGCCGACGCTGGAAGTGGATGCGTTAAGTCTGAACCCAGGCCGCCAGGAAGCCAGCTTTGATGGCCAAACCCTGGAGTTAACCGGCACGGAATTCACTCTGCTCTACTTGCTGGCGCAGCACCTCGGCCAGGTGGTATCTCGTGAACACTTGAGCCAGGAAGTGCTGGGCAAACGCCTGACACCGTTCGACCGCGCGATCGATATGCATATCTCGAACCTGCGTCGTAAGCTGCCAGAGCGTAAAGACGGGCATCCGTGGTTTAAAACTCTGCGTGGTCGCGGCTACCTGATGGTTTCTGCTTCATGATAGGGAGTTTAACCGCACGCATCTTTGCCATCTTCTGGTTGACGCTGGCACTGGTGTTGATGCTGGTATTGATGTTACCCAAGCTCGACTCACGCCAGATGACCGAGCTACTGGACAGCGAACAGCGCCAGGGGTTGATGATCGAGCAACACGTTGAAGCAGAACTCGCGAACGATCCACCCAACGATTTGATGTGGTGGCGTCGCTTGTTCCGTGCCATAGACAAGTGGGCTCCGCCAGGACAGCGATTATTGCTCGTCACGACGGAAGGACGCGTGATCGGCGCAGAACGCAACGAAATGCAGATCATTCGTAACTTTATTGGTCAGGCAGATAACGCCGATCATCCGCAAAAGAAAAAATACGGTCGCGTTGAGATGGTCGGGCCTTTCTCCGTCAGAGATGGCGAAGATAACTACCAGCTGTATCTCATTCGACCTGCCAGCAGCTCGCAATCGGACTTTATCAACCTGCTATTTGACCGGCCGCTTTTGCTGCTGATCGTGACCATGCTGGTCAGTTCTCCGTTGTTGCTTTGGCTGGCGTGGAGTCTGGCAAAACCAGCGCGTAAGCTGAAAAACGCAGCGGATGAGGTGGCTCAGGGTAACCTGCGTCAACACCCTGAACTGGAAGCGGGCCCGCAGGAATTCCTTGCGGCGGGTGCCAGTTTTAACCAGATGGTGACGGCGCTGGAACGGATGATGACCACCCAGCAACGCCTGCTGTCGGACATTTCCCACGAGCTAAGAACGCCGCTGACGCGTCTGCAGCTTGGAACCGCGTTACTGCGTCGTCGTAACGGTGAAAGCAAAGAGCTGGAACGCATTGAAACGGAAGCGCACCGACTGGACAGCATGATCAACGACCTGCTGGTGATGTCGCGTAATCAGCAGAAAAACGCGCTGGTCAGCGAAACCGTGAAAGCGAATCAGCTATGGGGCGAAGTGCTGGACAACGCCGCATTTGAAGCCGAGCAGATGGGAAAATCATTAACCGTGAATTTCCCGCCGGGACCGTGGCCGCTGTACGGTAACCCAAATGCACTGGAAAGCGCGCTGGAAAACATTGTGCGTAACGCTTTACGCTATTCACACACGAAGATTGAAGTGGGCTTCGCGGTGGATAAAGACGGGATTACCATCACTGTGGACGATGATGGCCCGGGCGTTAGCCCTGAAGACAGAGAACAGATATTCCGTCCGTTCTACCGTACCGATGAGGCGCGCGATCGTGAATCCGGCGGAACCGGTCTGGGTCTGGCGATTGTTGAAACCGCCATTCAGCAGCACCGCGGTTGGGTGAAGGCCGAGGACAGCCCGCTGGGCGGTCTACGACTGGTCATTTGGCTGCCGCTGTATAAACGTTCGTAATCGCTGTTATGCCGGGTGGAGGCGCTGCCTTGCCCGGCCTGCATTTCACTGCGAAAAGCTATTTCCCCCACAAACGACGCGAATTATCCTCGATCTTGCCGCTTAAACGGCGCTTTTGCATCGTTCTGGTCCAACTCTTGGATAACCCCGCCGCCGACAGCAAACGATGATACTGTTCGTCATCAAACGGCATATGCCAGGCGATAGCAATGGCTTCCTCCACGCTGACATCGCTAACGCGTGAGGCCAGAACCAAAGGCGCATCCGCGGATACCAGCCCTGGCGCGATAACGCTGCACAACCAGCCTGTCTTGCCGCAATTTTGCATCTGGCTCGCCATATCGTGAATACCAAAATGAAAATTCAGCTTAAAACAGGGTGAGCGCGGCTGCGTAACCTGAATCAGCGCCTCTCCCCACTGGAAAATATCGCCGATGTACACATTCTCTTCCGTCAGGCCAAGCGTTGAGAGGTTCTCGCCAAAAGCGGGGGCGACAAATAACTCTGCCTGTTCGGGGAATTCTCGCGCCCAGTGCTGATAGTGTTCTCGTGGATAGTGGCACAGCGCGCGGTCCGGCCCGCCGTGAATTTTCGTTTCTGCCTGTTCGTCACCTGACAGCCCCAGTTCGGTCAGCATCAACTCACCATCAACCTGGACTTTGGCAATAGCGCTGGGACGGCTTCCCGTGTAGTCCCGAATCTTGCCCGTAAAAACATCGACCGGATATCGCATCTGTTCCCTCTCCCGATTAATTTTCCCCATTACACCATATTTATTTTACCCCAGTCGCTCAAAATGAGAGCACGGTTCACATGAAACTTAGGGACACATGCTATCAATGTAATCTTGTTTTGAAACGTCATTTCAATTAAGGAGTCAACAACGTGACTGGTCAATCGCAATTTGCTGGCGTCTGGTGTCCTTCCATTACGCCAATGGGCAATGACGGCAAGATCGATCTCAACGGTCTGAGCCAGCATCTCAAACGCCTTACCGAGGCAAAGATCGACGTTATTTTGCTGATGGGCAGCATCGGCGAATTTGCTTCTTTTACGCTGGAAGAAAGGCTACTGCTGATTCGAGAAGCCCGGGCCATGAGCACACTGAAGATGGTCGCGAATATCTCATCCACCTGCCAAAATGATGTGTTGTTGATGGCACAAGAAGCGTATCGCGCGGGATACGATGCCGTCATGATCCTGCCCCCCTACTACTACGGACAAACGTCGACGCAGCTGTTGAGCTACTTCCGCCAGTTGGGTCAGAGGCTCACTGGCAAATGGTTTGCCTATAACTTTCCGGCGCGCACCGGTTGTGATTTAACGCCCACGCTGGTTGCAACACTCGCCGCAGAGTTTCCAAACTTCGCGGGTATCAAAGATACCGTAGACTGCCAGTCCCATACCCGCAGCATGATTCAGACAACCCGCGCCGTGCGCGACGATTTTGCCGTGCTGTCCGGTTATGACGAATACTATATTCCTAACCTGCTGGCCGGTGGCGCAGGCATTATCTCCGGTTTGAATAACGTCATGCCGGAGCTGTTTGTCAGCGCAAGGGAGGCATTTAAGCAGGGCGATTTGGCGGCGCTGCGGGATATTCAGGATAAGATTGGCACCTACATGTCCATCTACACGATAGGTGAGGATTTTGTTACCACCATTAAAACGGTGGTATCGCGGAAGTTTGGCTATTGCACCGGGGTATCACGCAATGCGGGCGGAGAGTTGAACGAGGACGAGTGCAACACGATTGATCGGGTATTTGGTCGTTAACCCCAAAATGCCCGGTAGCGCTAACGCTTACCGGGCATACGTAGACTGAATAAGCGCAGCGCCATTCGGCAAAAGGGAGTTACTTCACCGCCCCACGCAAATCGATTTCTGCCGCTTTTGCTTTCGCTCTCTTCGACCAGACAGAGGTGATAATCGGCACCAGAATCGATGTCACAATCACTGACGTCGCCACCAAAGACGTTGCTGCAGGTGCCATAGGTTTAAATGCCGGTACCATTTCAGCAATCAGAACCGGCGTTGCAACCGCCGCACCTGCCGAACTGGACGCCGCAATCCCTGCGGTACCGTCCCCACCGCCAATCAGTTTATCTGCAATAATCAACGGGATACCGGTAATGATAATTACCGCCACGCCCAGCAGAATACCCAGCACACCGGTTTGGGCAATCACGCTCAAATCAATGGTGTTACCCAGTGCGAACGCGAAGAAAGGGATCAATGCCTGCACTGCTTTACTGAAAAACTCGCGCAGTTCCGGGTCGAGATTACCCAGCGCAAAACCTATCAGGAAAGGCAACACCGCGCCGACAAAGACATGCGGTTCAAATGAAGCAATCCCGGCGGTTCCCAGAATCACCATTGTCATCAGAGGGCCCGATTCCAGCGACATGAGGACAAACGCCCCGGCCTCTTCCTTGGTGCCGTACTGCTGCATAATCGAGGCATACAGCCCACCGTTGGTCATATCCATTGCGGCCACCAGCGCCAGCGTGGATAACCCGGCGAAGAACCCGACTTCCACACCGTGCTCCGGGAGTATGCGTGATGCAATCGCCGCAACCACCCATGCAACCAGAATCTTGGTGATCACTAACGTGCCGGATTTACGCAATACGGTTCCGGTGGCGCTCAGCTTGATCGACGCCCCCATACAAAAAAACCAGACGGCCAGAATCGGCACCGTGCCAGTGATCATCCCGTTAGTGAATGAACCGAAGTATTTCCCGGCGCCGGGAGAAAAGGTATGACATAACGCGCCCAAAAAAAGCGGAACGAGCATCATACCGCCGGGGATTTTCTCTATCGTACGTTTGATCTGCATTTCCATCACCTATAGACATAAAAATGGGGCAATTTTTATGGGCGAATGCACCTTACTTATGAGATGCGCCCGTCTTGATGATTAGAAGATAGACATTCATAGATACGATAAAAGTGATCACAACCACATAATAAAACCTTGTTTCAATTTAAGTGGATCATTGTTTTTATATTGAGTTTGATCACAAAAAAGCCCCCACAAGCATCGCTTGCAGGGGCTGTATCGCTTATCCAGATGGCGTCGGTTGGCCTACAAAAGTCCGCTAAGACCAGGCAAACACCGCGCTATCGGACTTATTTTTTCGCCGCAAAACGCGCTGCTGCTTCATCCCAGTTCACCACGTTCCAGAACTCTTTGATGTAGTCCGGGCGGCGGTTCTGGAACTTCAGGTAGTAAGCATGTTCCCAAACATCCAGGCCCACGATCGGGAAGCCGGATGCGCCAGAGATCGCTTCACCCATCAGCGGGGAATCCTGGTTTGCGGTGGAAACAACAGCCAGTTTGTCGCCTTTCAGTACCAGCCATGCCCAACCGGAACCAAAACGGGTTGCTGCTGCTTTTTCAAATTCAGCTTTGAAGTTGTCAACGGAACCAAAGTCACGTTCGATAGCCGCTTTCAGGTCACCCTGCAGCGTGGTGCCTTTTTTCAGACCTTTCCAGAACAGGCTGTGGTTAGCGTGACCGCCAGCGTTGTTGCGCAGAACGGTTTTCTTGTCCGCTGGCAGTTGATCCAGTTTGGTGATCAGCTCTTCAGCAGACAGGTTCGCGAATTCAGGCAGGCTTTCCAGCGCAGCATTCGCATTGTTCACGTAGGTCTGGTGGTGTTTGGTGTGGTGAATTTCCATCGTCTGCTTATCGAAGTGCGGTTCAAGGGCATCATAAGCGTACGGCAGGGATGGCAGTGTATAACTCATAATCATCTCCAGTATTGTCGGGCGGCCAGTGTTAATGCCGCGTAAGCAGTTGAGTCATTATAGTTAATTAAATGATATTGAAAATGATTATCAATGCCGTACTTTTTACAGGGCTATTTTGAGGTGAAAGTGTGAACGTCACCGGGAAAATCAGGCGAATTTTGCCAGCCTGGGTAGAAAACAGGCAGCGACATAAAGGACACGGGAGACAAAGCACGAGATAGTCTGCCGATTATCTCACAAGGAAATATTGCTATGTCTGTCAACATCGCCCTTTTCGGTATCGGCCTCGACACCTACTGGCCCCAGTTTACTGGCCTGGAATCACGTCTTCAGGGCTATCTGCAAACGATTGATGAACGTCTGACGGCGCAACACGCCACCGTCATTAACGGCGGCCTGATTGATAATGTCGATAAAGCCGATGCGCTTATCAGGCGGTTGCAGCAGCAACCGGTCGATGCCGTCTGTCTTTACATCAGCACCTACGCCCTCAGCGCAACGGTGCTGCCGCTGGTACAGAGTATCAATAAGCCGGTGATTATTCTGGCCCTGCAGCCTGAGCCAGGTCTGCCCTATGCGACTATCCGTCAAATCCCGGATCGGGGCGGGCGTACCGGAGAGTGGCTGGCGCACTGCCAGGCCTGCAGCGCTCCCGAACTGGCAAACGTGTTTAACCGCGCGAACATCCGTTTTCAGCTGATTGTTGGCGCGTTGCAGGGCGATGAGTATGTCTGGCAACAAACGGCGCAGTGGTTACAGGCGCTAAACGCTCGTCAGATGCTGGCAAACTGTCAGGTCGGCGTACTCGGACACTATTATGACGGCATGGTGGACGTTTACAGCAATATGACGAATTTGTCCGCCAAATTGGGCGTACGCTTTAAACCGCTGGAAATGTGTGAACTGGCGGAATACCGCGAGCAGGTCAGCGAGACAGACCTCAGCGCCAAGCGACAGGAGATGCACCGTGTGCTTCAACTGGATGCGGCATGCGAACCCGCCGAGCTTGACCGCGCACTCACCACTGCCTGCGCCATGGATCAGCTGATCGCCCGGAATACGCTCGGTGCGCTGGCCTATTACTACGAAGGCCGAAACGGCAATGCTTACGAAAACATCATCACCTCAATCATCCTCGGCAACACGCTGCTCACCCACCGTGGTATTCCCGTAGCCGGAGAATACGAAATCAAAAATGTGCTGGCGATGAAGATCCAGCAGCTTCTGGGCGCCGGCGGTTCGTTCTCAGAGCCATACGGCATTGAGTTTATTGATAATGTTGTATTGTGGGGGCATGACGGCCCGGCCCATCCGTTGATGGCGGACGGTCCGGTGAGTCTGGTGCCGCTGCCGGTTTATCATGGTAAACCGGGTAAAGGTGTATCGATCCAGATGACCGTAAAACCTGGCCCAGTCACCTTTCTTTCAGTGATTGAAGATGCCGAAAACGGCGTGCGTTTACAGTATGCCGAAGGTGAAGCGGTGGCGGGTGAAGTTCTGGATATCGGCAATACCAACAGCCGCTATCGCTTCCCATTATCGGCTCGCGATTTTACCGCGCAATGGTGCATGGGCGGTCCAGCCCACCATTGCAGTATTGGCCTTGGCCATCATGGTGAGGTACTGGAAAAACTCGCCTGGCTGTTGGGCATTCAGGCAGTAAAAATCTGCTAACCCACGGTATTTCCGCCCTTCTCAAAAAAGAGGGGCGGAACAGCAATTTGTGATCAACATCCCTTTCATCCCCTGAATTTTGCCAGCATTACCCATCATGCGGCAGCATGCTGAAGGTTAATTCATTGCTCACTCTTTAGACTTTTGATCATCAAAACGGGTGATTTTCATCCAGCCAGATCGATAATTTAAAAGGAAACAGAATGGGTAACGCAATTACGATGGGGATATTCTGGCATCTTATCGGTGCCGCTAGTGCCGCTTGTTTCTACGCCCCTTTTAAAAAGGTACAACACTGGTCCTGGGAAACCATGTGGTCTATAGGCGGCTTTGTTTCATGGCTGATCCTTCCCTGGCTCGTCAGCGCCATCCTGCTGCCGGATTTCTGGGCTTATTACCGTTCTTTCAGCGCCTCTACCCTGCTGCCGGTATTTTTATTCGGCGCAATGTGGGGGATCGGCAACATCAACTATGGCCTGACCATGCGCTACCTCGGTATGTCGATGGGGATTGGTATCGCCATCGGCATCACGCTGATTGTCGGTACTTTAATGACGCCCATCATTGCCGGTAAATTTGATGTGCTCATCGGCACACCTGGCGGCCGTATGACCCTGTTCGGCGTGCTGGTCGCCCTGATCGGCGTGGCGATTGTCACCCGTGCCGGGCAGCTAAAAGAGCGCAAGATGGGCATCAAAGCCGAAGAGTTCAACCTGAAAAAAGGTCTGATACTGGCGGTGATGTGCGGCTTTTTCTCCGCCGGGATGTCCTTTGCCATGGATGCGGCGAAGCCGATGCATGAAGCCGCCGCCGCACTCGGTATTGATCCGCTGTATGTCGCCCTGCCAAGCTACGTGGTCATCATGGGCGGCGGTGCGGTGATCAACCTGGGATACTGCTTCATCCGTCTGGCAAAAATGAAGAACCTGTCGGTAAAAGCCGACTTCTCGCTGGCAAAACCGCTGATTATCAGCAATATCCTGTTCTCGGCGCTCGCGGGTCTGATGTGGTATCTCCAGTTCTTCTTTTACGCCTGGGGCCACGCCAAAATTCCGGCGCAGTATGACTACATGAGCTGGATGCTGCACATGAGCTTCTACGTCCTGTGCGGCGGTATTGTCGGTCTGATCATGAAAGAGTGGAGCAATGCGGGACGACGCCCTGTCAGCGTGCTGAGTCTCGGCTGCGTGGTGATTATCGTCGCCGCCAACATTGTCGGGATGGGAATGGCAAGCTAATCCTATAAATAACGGCGATGGCGCCACTGACTCGGCGTCATCCCGGTTTCCCGCGTGAACACCACCGAAAAGTAGTTACTGTCCTCAAAGCCACAGCGCATAGAAATCTCACTGACCATCAATCGACTATGCTGCAGCAGATACTGAGCATGACAAATCCGTACCTGACGCAGGTATTGATTGATGGTCATTCCGGTCTGGTTGCGAAACTGCTGACGTAATACACGTTCGCTGCACTGCTCACGGGCACAAAATTGGTCCAGCTCAAAGGCATGTTCATGGCTCCCGGCCAGCGCGGTAATCAGCTTATCCAACAGGGTTTCACTTGATGTCGTCGGAAGCGTGTCCGTCGCGTAACGGTGCCGTTTCAGGATCATCACCAGTTGTCCAAATAACAGTTCTGCCAGGTCACAGGCCTGCGGATCGCGATGATAACTCTCATGCTCAAGCTGGCTAATCACCTGCCGGGCCTGAGTCATGCCCGCACTGCCCAATCGCCAGTGAGGTTGCCGTTCTGTGCCGTTAAACCCGGGGATCGCGCTTTCCCAGCCCAAATTCAGCGTCAGCCGTTCTGGGCAGTAGATAATATTTTGCAACGCGAGGTTATTGACCGAGGTGTAGGAATGCTTGTCTTCGGCGCGAATATAAAAGAGATCGCCACGGGTTATCCGGTACGGGCGACCATTAAGTACATGCAGACCATTGCCACGCCACACCATCACCAGTTCACAAAACTCATGAGTATGTTCAGCAAAAACATCCTGCGGATAACGGTCAGCAACCGCGACGGCCTGCTGGTCATGGGCAAAAAATTCTGATTTTAGAAGGACTAGCTGATTCGTCACCACAATATTCCCTGCCGGGCAACGGCTTCGCCTTTCCCGGTCTACAGATTACGTGACACGCCAGCCGGATACACATCGCTTTCCGGCATCATAAGCCAATCATTACTAACAAATATGGCGGCAAAAAACGTTGATAGCTTTCGCGTTACTGGAGGCAGCTTCCAGCAATAACATCGCGTCCCTGACGAATATCCCGTGGCGACCACTCAAATTCGCGGCGAAACAGCGTCGAAAAGTGGTTACTGTCGCCAAAACCGCAGAGATAAGCGATGTCGGTAATACTGTCATCGCTGTGGCGTAACAAATGGCGCGCTTTGATCAGTCGCAGGCGATTAAGGTAGCGTTGCGGCGTTAATCCGGTTTGCTGCTTAAGCTGGCGATGTAATGTGCGCAAAGATAGTGAAAATTGTTCAGCCACCGCCTCCCAACACACTTCGCTGGTAAAATTATCCTCCAGCCACGCCATCAGACGATTGAGCCGCGCGTCGTTATCGGTTGCCGCTTCCATCAGGCTGCTTTTACGCAACAGCACCAGTAACTGCATAAACAAGATTTCGCGATTTGCCGCCGTCGGCGTGTCCATCTCCTCGCCAAGGATTTCCATCTGCCCCACCAGGTGACGAATCTGCTGTAGCACCCCCTGGTTCACACGCCAGTGAGAGGGATACTGCCCATCCTGTTCCTGGGGTAACAACTGGTGTAATCCGGCGAGAAACTGAAACGCATCCGGGGAACGATACAGAACATTCGTCAGGCATAAATTGTCAGTATGTTCATATAAATGCCGGTCATGATCGCGGACAAAACACACCGTACCGCCACTGATGGTATAGGGCTGTCCGTTGAACACATGAATCCCCGTGCCATGCTCAACCACCACGATTTCATGGAAATCATGATGATGTTCGGGGAATGCTGTCTGAGGAAGCCGCGGCTCAATAGCGACGGGCGCTTTACCTGTCGGAAAAAAATCCACGCAATGCAGTATGGTCATGACGGCTCCCCTCCTGAACAACGAATATGGCTGAATAGTAATTAAGCGTTATCACCCTCACCTTAAATTTTTGACGTCAAAGTGCGTAAACACGGTCAATTCTTCAAGAAATGGCGGGAAACATCAGGAATTGCGGAAGGGGTCACATCAGGCGAAATCGGCCTCATTACCTCAAATTGTGAACACTATCACGTTCACCTTTGCCACGTTGCCAGCCGCGAATTGTGGCTGTCACTGGCGAGAAGGTACGTGTTTTCGCGGGTTCTTAGACTGAGTGCAATAAAACTCAGAAGGACCTCGCTATGACTTTTCGCCATTGTGTCGCAGTCGATCTCGGCGCATCCAGCGGGCGCGTAATGCTGGCGCGTTACGACAATGAACACCGCACCCTGACGCTGCGTGAAATCCATCGCTTCGTTAATTGTCTGCAAAAAACCGATGGTTTTGACACCTGGGATATCGACAGCCTGGAAAGCGATATTCGTCTGGGACTGAAAAAAGTCTGCGACGAAGGCATTCGGATAGACAGTATCGGTATCGACACCTGGGGGGTGGATTACGTCCTGATCGATAAAAACGGTCAGCGTGTCGGGCTGCCCGTCTCTTACCGCGATAACCGCACGACAGGCGTGATGTCGCACGCAATAGAGCAGCTGGGTAAAGGCGAGATCTATCGCCGCAGCGGCATCCAGTTTTTGCCCTTTAACACCTTATATCAGCTCCGCGCCCTGGTAGAACAGCAGCCTGAGCTGGTCTCCCGGGTGGCGCACGCCTTACTGATCCCCGATTACTTCAGCTACCGTCTGACCGGGGAAATGAACTGGGAATACACCAACGCGACCACAACTCAACTGGTGAATATCAATAACGACGATTGGGATGACACCCTGCTGGCATGGACCGGTGCAGACAGCGCCTGGTTTGGTCGCCCCACACATCCCGGAAACGTGATTGGCAACTGGATTTGCCCGCAGAAAAATCACATTCCCGTCGTTGCCGTTGCCAGTCACGACACGGCCAGCGCGGTGATCGCTTCACCGCTGGCCGACAAAAACAGCGCTTATCTCTCATCCGGCACCTGGTCGCTGATGGGTTTTGAGAGCAGAACGCCCTATACCAATGACGCGGCGCTGGCGGCCAATATCACTAACGAAGGCGGTGCGGAAGGTCGTTATCGGGTACTGAAAAACATCATGGGGCTGTGGCTGCTTCAGCGCGTCTTACACGAGCGCCAGATTACCGATCTGCCTGCACTCATCGCGCAAACGCAAACACTGCCGGCCTGCCAGTTTCTGATCAATCCCAATGACGATCGCTTTATCAACCCCACAGATATGAGCGCGGAAATTCAGGCGGCCTGCCGTGAATCAGGGCAACCCGTTCCCACGCAAGATGCCGAACTGGCTCGCTGTATTTTCGACAGCCTGGCGCTGCTGTATGCCGATGTCCTCCAGGAACTGGCCGACCTGCGTGGCGAACCGTTCAGCCAGTTACACATTGTCGGCGGCGGTTGCCAGAACGCATTACTTAACCAGCTCTGTGCTGATGCCTGCGGTATCCGCGTCATGTCCGGCCCGATTGAAGCCTCTACGCTCGGCAACATTGGCGTCCAGCTCATGACGCTGGACGAGCTGGATAACGTCGATGATTTCCGCCAGGTGGTGAGCACGAACTACGACCTGACCACCTTCATTCCAAATCCTGAAAGTGAAATTGCCCGCCACCAGGCGCAGTTTCAAACCACACGACAGATAAAGGAGCTTTGCGCATGACCACTCAACTTGAACAAGCCTGGGAACTGGCAAAACTGCGTTTCGCCGCAGTCGGTATCGACGTCGAGGAAGCATTACGTCAGCTTGATCGTCTGCCGGTCTCCATGCACTGCTGGCAGGGTGATGATGTCGCCGGGTTCGAAAACCCGGAAGGCTCCCTGACCGGCGGAATTCAGGCGACCGGTAACTATCCCGGCAAAGCACGAAATGCCGTCGAACTGCGGGCCGACCTGGAGCAGGCGTTAAGTCTGATCCCAGGGCCAAAACGTCTGAACCTGCACGCGATCTATCTGGAATCGGAGACACCGGTCGCCCGCGATCAAATCAAACCGGAGCATTTCAAAAACTGGGTGGAATGGGCGAAAGCAAACCAGTTGGGTCTGGATTTTAACCCCTCCTGCTTCTCTCACCCGCTGAGCGCAGACGGTTTCACGCTGGCGCACGCTGATGACAACATCCGTCAATTCTGGATTGACCACTGTAAAGCCAGCCGTCGCATATCCGCCTATTTTGGCGAGCAACTGGGCACGCCGTCGGTAATGAACATCTGGATCCCGGATGGCATGAAAGACATCACCGTTGACCGTTTAGCGCCACGCCAGCGTCTGCTGGACGCACTGGATGACGTAATCAGCGAGAAATTCGACCCGGCGCATCATATTGATGCCGTCGAGAGCAAGCTGTTTGGCATCGGCGCAGAAAGCTACACCGTCGGCTCCAACGAGTTCTATATGGGTTATGCCACCAGCCGCCAGACCGCACTGTGCCTCGATGCAGGTCACTTCCATCCGACTGAAGTGATTTCCGACAAGATCTCAGCCGCCATGCTGTATGTACCGCGCCTGCTGCTGCACGTCAGCCGTCCGGTGCGTTGGGACAGCGACCACGTGGTGCTGCTGGATGATGAAACCCAGGCGATTGCCAGTGAGATCGTGCGCCACAACCTGTTCGACCGCGTACACATTGGCCTCGATTTCTTCGACGCCTCCATCAACCGTATTGCCGCATGGGTTATCGGTACCCGCAACATGAAAAAAGCCCTGTTGCGCGCGCTGTTAGAACCAACCGGACAACTGCGTCAGCTCGAAGCCAGCGGCGACTACACCGCACGTCTGGCGCTGCTGGAAGAGCAGAAATCGCTGCCCTGGCAGGCGGTCTGGGAAATGTATTGCCAGCGCCACGACACCCCGGCAGGCAGCCAGTGGCTGGAAAGTGTGCGTGCCTATGAAAAAGAGATCCTGAGTCAACGTCACTAACCCTTTTGGCCGGATGGCGGCTGCGCGCATCCGGCATTGAATAAGACAGGTATAAACTATGCAGAACATAACTAATTCCTGGTTCGTCCAGGGGATGATCAAAGCCACTTCCGATGCCTGGCTGAAAGGGTGGGATGAGCGCAATGGCGGTAATTTGACGTTACGTCTGGATGAGGCGGATATCGCGCCTTTTGCCGCTGATTTCCACGAAAAACCACGCTATATCGCGCTGAGTCAGCCGATGCCGCTGCTGGCGAACACGCCATTTATCGTCACCGGTTCCGGCAAATTCTTTCGAAACGTCCAGCTTGATCCGGCGGCTAACCTGGGCGTGGTCAAAATAGACAGCGATGGCGCGGGCTACCACATCCTGTGGGGTCTGACGCATGAAGCCGTGCCCACTTCCGAACTGCCTGCGCACTTCCTCTCTCACTGCGAGCGCATAAAAGCCACTCACGGCAAAGATCGCGTGATCATGCACTGCCACGCCACCAATTTAATCGCCCTGACCTACGTACTGGAAAACACCACCGCGCTGATAACCCGCAAACTGTGGGAAGGCAGCACCGAGTGTCTGGTCGTCTTCCCGGATGGTGTCGGCATTCTACCGTGGATGGTGCCCGGTACTGATGAAATCGGCCAGGCGACTGCCGAGGAAATGCAGAAGCATTCGCTGGTGCTGTGGCCATTCCACGGTGTATTCGGCAGTGGCCCCACGATCGATGACGCGTTTGGTTTGATAGATACCGCAGAGAAATCTGCTGAAATTTTAGTCAAAGTGTATTCGATGGGCAGTATGAAGCAAACCATCACGCGCGAGGAGCTGATTGCTCTCGGCAAACGTTTTGGCGTGACCCCGCTTGCCAGCGCAGTAGAGCTGTACTGATACCACCCTCAAACGCATGCCGGATGACGGTTTCACCTTCTCCGGCTTACAGGGATCTATGTTAAGGAGAGTATTCATGAGCTTTATGTTGGCACTTCCAAAAATCAGTCTGCATGGCGCTGGCGCAATTGGCGATATGGTCAACCTCGTCGCAAACAAGCAATGGGGAAAAGCGTTAATCGTTACCGATGGTCAGTTGGTCAAACTGGGCCTGCTGGATAGCCTGTTTGCCGCGCTGGATGAGCATCATATGTCCTGGCATCTGTTCGATGAGGTGTTCCCAAATCCGACGGAAGAACTGGTGCAGCAAGGGTTTGCAGCCTACCAGGATGCAAAATGTGATTACATTATTGCTTTCGGCGGCGGCAGCCCTATCGATACCGCTAAAGCGGTGAAAATCCTGACCGCAAACCCGGGCCCATCCACCGCGTATTCCGGCGTAGGGAAAGTAAAAAACGCAGGCGTACCGCTGGTTGCGATTAACACGACGGCCGGCACAGCGGCAGAAATGACCAGTAATGCCGTCATTATTGATTCTGCACGTAAGGTGAAAGAGGTCATCATCGACCCGAACATCATCCCCGATATCGCCGTCGATGATGCCAGCGTAATGTTGGAGATTCCGGCTTCCGTTACCGCCGCAACCGGTATGGACGCCCTGACGCATGCCGTTGAAGCCTATGTTTCCGTGGGTGCGCATCCTTTGACCGACGCCAACGCGCTGGAAGCGATTCGTCTCATTAACCTGTGGCTGCCAAAAGCGGTTGATGATGGTCACAATCTCGAAGCTCGTGAGCAAATGGCATTCGGCCAGTACCTGGCGGGCATGGCCTTTAACAGTGCCGGCCTTGGTCTGGTACACGCGCTGGCGCACCAGCCAGGCGCAACGCACAACCTGCCACACGGCGTCTGTAATGCCATCCTGTTGCCGATTATCGAGAACTTTAACCGCCCGAATGCCGTGGCGCGTTTTGCCCGCGTGGCCCAGGCGATGGGTGTCGATACGCGTGATATGAGCGATGAAACCGCAAGCATGGAAGCCATCAACGCTATCCGCGCATTAAGCAAACGCGTGGGCATTCCAACCGGTTTCAGTCAGCTTGGCGTAACGAAAGAAGATATCGAAGGTTGGCTGGACAAAGCGCTCGCCGACCCGTGCGCACCGTGCAATCCGCGTACCGCCAGCCGCGACGAAGTCCGCGAGCTGTATCTGGAGGCGTTATGATCCGCAAAGCCTTTGTGATGCAGGTGCATGCCGACGCGCACGCTGAGTACCAGCGTCGTCATAATCCCATCTGGCCGGAGCTGGAAACGGTACTGAAATCCCACGGCGCGCATCACTATGCGATTTATCTCGATCCAGAACGCCATCTACTGTTCGCTACCGTCGAAATAGAATCGGAAGAGCGCTGGAATGCGGTGGCCAGTACGGAGGTGTGTCAACGTTGGTGGAAGCATATGCGTGATGTGATGCCCGCCAATGCGGACAACAGCCCGGTCAGTACAGAGCTAAAAGAAGTCTTTTATCTGGCGTAGGTTTGTCAGCCGGATACGGTGCTTATGCGCCGCATCCGGCATAACGGCTAATTCTGCTCTGCCACCAGAATCGCCTGTGTGTCAGGCTCCAGCGCTTTAAAGATATGTTCCTGATCTGCGGGATAACAAATATAGTCGCCCTCCGCTAATTCCTCTGGCGCTTCCGTCAGCCCTACCAGCGCTTTTCCTTGCGTCACAATAATATGCTCAACCGATCCCGGCGGATGCGGATGTGAAATACGGTCTGCGCCCGGTTGCGTCAGCAACAGATAGATATCCCGCCGTGCGCCCGGCGGGCAAGCCGCCAGCAATATCGCCTGATAGTGGGCCTGCTCGGCCACCACTTTCGTCCCTTCACCGCGACGTATCACCTGAGTTTTTTGCACTTGCGGCTCCAGCAGCCGCGCAAAAGGGATATCCAGTGCGACACACAGCGACCAGAGCGTTTCCAGGCTAGGATTTCCATTACCCGCTTCCAGCTGTGAGAGCGTTGATTTTGCAATCCCCGCACGCCGCGCAATCTCTGCGAGCGACAAACCCGTGCGCTGACGTTCACGCACCAGACTCTTCGCAATTATACCGATGGGTTGGGTCATACATGACGCCTCGTTCTTTATATCGAACGAATCGTTCGACTTGTAAACAACATCTGTTCCGTTCATTATAATGGAAATTCGTTCGATATGGCTAAAACAGCATGAAACATTATTTTTCCAGTCTTAAAGGCGACACGATCAAAGCGATATTTTTAGTGTGCCTGGCCGTCGGTGTGGTGGGGATGTCCTACGGCTCGCTGGCCATGGCCTACGGTTTTCCGCTTTGGGTGCCGTTTGTACTCTCGATTACGGTTCTGGCTGGCGCATCGGAATTTATGTTTATCGGCATTGTCGCCAGCGGCGGTAATCCGCTTGCCGCAGCGGCAGCGGGCTTACTGGTTAACGCCCGTCATGTTCCGTTTGGCGTAACGGTGCGGGACCTGGTCGGCACACGCGCCGCCAGTTTCCTCGGCTGCCATATTATGAACGATGAAAGCGTGGTGTTCGGCTTATCGCAAAAAACACCGGAGCAGCGTAAAGCCGCCTACTGGTTGTGCGGCCTGGGGGTTGCCATTTTCTGGCCGGTCGGCACATTGATTGGCGCTGCCGTAGGAAAACTGCTCCCCGCGCCAGAAACCATCGGACTGGATGCCGTATTCCCGGCCATTCTGCTGGCCTTAGTGGTACCGGCCTTCAAAAACCGCACGACGCTTATTCGCGCCTGTAGCGGCGCCGCTCTGTCACTGGCGTCCTTTCCTTTCGCCCCGGTGGGCTTGCCGGTGTTGCTCTCACTGTTTGGCTTACTGACGAGGAAAAAATAATGGGTAACATGACGCTGTTTATCGCCGGTATCGCCATCTTATCGCTGGGAACCTATTTAATGCGTCTGGGGGGAGCGAAGCTGGGGAGCCGTCTGGCATTCTCGGAACGCTCGCAGGCGCTGCTTTCCGATGCAGCAACGGTATTACTCTTTTCCGTCGCGCTGGCGACGACGTTTTACGAAGGTGAACACTTTGCCGGGATGGCACGCGTGCTCGGCGTGGCCTTTGCGGTGTTTCTCGCCTGGCGCAAAATGCCGCTGATCGTGGTGATTATCGCCGCAGCCGTGGTCACCGCGCTGTTGAGAATGGTGGGTATAAACTAAAAAAGCGCCTCAAGGGCGCTCTTTCTACGGTACTGGGTAACTTATTTCAGCAGTTCAGCGGTCATATGCACGCGGTTACCGGTGTAAGCTTGAGTGATTTTGTAATCGCTGGCCCCTGCGCGTTCTGCCTGAGCGGCAATTTTCGCTTCAGCACTTTCCAGGGTAGAGCCGGTTGCAGTCACTGACTGAGCAGCAAAAGAACCGAAAGAAGTAGCGAGAGCGATAACTGCGACAAAAGTTTTGATGCTTTTCATGATATAAACCCTTTAACTTAGTTGTTTGAGTAAGGCACCGTGCCTTGATGTGATAAATAATAGCCCTCACATCACACAACTGAAAGCGGAAGGATTTGCCAGTCTTATTCAAATTATTTGAGATAAAAAATGTCATTCGAGCAGGTTCAAAAATGGATGTCTGGCGGTCGTAAAAGAACTCACGTGGCGGGCACCTGGTTGCTGCGCCAGGGCGAACCTCAAAATAAAATTCATCTTTTACATCATGGCGTTGCCCGTGCCGTTTACCATTCTGATAACGGCTCGGAACGGGTTAAAGAGTTTTACTTTGCCGGGGAATATTGTTTTCTTTACCTGAACTGGCTAACCCGAACCCCCGCTGATTACAGCCTGCAAATGATCACGCCAGGCGAAACCCGTGAAATCGCGTTGTCGTTGCTGGACGCCCCGGAAAATCTGGAAACCAAGACACAGCTACTGGTCCAGCAGTTGATCTACAAAGAGAAAAAAGAACAAATGTTTTTGCTCAACACACCCGAGCAACGCTACCAGTACGTACAAACACACTTCCCGGATTGGGAGTCACAACTGACTCAGCGAGACCTCGCAAACTATATCGGCATTACGCCCGTTAGCTTGTCCCGGATTCGTCAGCGCCTTAACAAAGGTTAACGCGTTACATTTTTGCGTCGATTATTGTCCCGCCACTGTTCACATGATGGCGCACATAATGAATGCCTTTATCCTCTCTCAAGTTCTGGCTGGCATGAGCTTTTTGCTTGATGTCTCAGCCTTTCATTTTCAACGCCGGGCCATTACGTTATCCCTGCTCACGAGTTCTACATCCCTACTTGCGATTCATTTTTATCTTTTAGGGCAAAGCGCTGCAGCGGGATTAATGATTATCGCCGCGTGCCGCTACGCTATTGCAATGGTGACATGTCACAAATGGGCGATGTGGGGGTTTATGGCGGGATCGCTACTGTGTAGCGCCTGGCTGTGGCGAGATATATGGAGTCTCTTACCGCTCGTCGCGAGCCTGCTGATGACCTTTGCATCGTTTCAGAAACAGCGCGATAAATTACGTGGATACACATTGTGCGGCAGCCTGTGTTGGCTGCTGAACAATGTGATTGTCGGCTCACCCGTTGCCGTCGTGATCGAACTGGCGTTTTCGGGCAGTATTCTGGCGGCCTGGTGGCGTTATTCCACGACCAGGCGTTCCGGATGCGTATAAATCGTTGCGCGACCCGGTTTACAAAAGCCCACCAGCGTCAGGTTGCAGCGTTCAGCCACTTCCACCGCGAGCGTCGTCGCCGCAGAAACGGCAAACAAGATCTCCACACCGCACATGGCTGACTTCTGTACCATCTCGTAACTGGCACGGCTGGAAACGAGTACCGCGCCCGATTGCCAGGTTTCCCCTTCGATCGCGCGCCGTCCCAGCAGTTTATCCAGCGCAACATGACGGCCCACATCTTCATGTCCGCCCGTCAGATCCCCTGACGGCTGTACCCATGCCGCCGCGTGCGTACAGCCAGTACGTTGCCCCACGGGCTGGAAATCATTCAGATGCTTTAAGGCGCGGTCGAGATTGGCCAGATTAAACGTCTGGGTAAACGGCAACGGCTGCACCGGCTTGCCGATATCATTGAGCTGTTCCACGCCGCAAACGCCACAGCCCGTCCGCCCGGCCAGCGCGCGCCGACGCTCTTTCAGCCCCATAAAGCGGCGGCTGGAGAGTTCAACCTGTACCTCCAGCCCGTTACAGGAAGGAACCACCTCCATCCCATAAATATCTTGCGGGCGTTCAATAATGCCTTCAGAAAGTGAAAAGCCCATTGCGAAATGCTCAAGATCTTTCGGGGATGCCATCATCACGACATGTGATATCCCGTTGTAGACCAGTGCAACAGGCACCTCTTCAGCGACCTCATCCGGCTGAGGATGTTGCAAATCCTCGCGTTTCCAGAGGGTCAACTGGCGCGATCCTGTAATAGTCGTCACATTCTGGACGTTTTCTTGAATAATCTTATTCACTTTCTTTTAACCATATTGGAACACGCATACCAACATTGTGGTATTCTTTACAAACCCCTCCTGGATGGAGGGAAATTCACCCAATTCTGGACCTTTGCGGTCCCGTCCGCAAAGAAAATAACAACCACCTCCCTCGCATTCGCGTTACCGAAAGGCGAAGGGAACGTGACAATGTCGAAACAAGGAGCGAACCATGCAGGTCAGCAGAAGGCAGTTCTTTAAGATCTGCGCTGGCGGTATGGCAGGCACCACGGCAGCGGCACTGGGCTTTGCACCCGGCGTAGCGCTAGCGGAAACACGGCAATATAAACTGCTGCGCACCCGCGAAACCCGTAACACCTGCACTTACTGTTCCGTTGGCTGTGGACTGTTAATGTACAGCCTCGGTGACGGCGCAAAAAACGCCAAAGCATCCATCTTCCATATCGAGGGTGACCCGGACCATCCGGTTAACCGCGGCGCGCTTTGCCCGAAAGGGGCTGGTCTCGTGGACTTCATCCACTCTGAAAGCCGCCTCAAATTCCCGGAATACCGCGCACCAGGCTCCGATAAGTGGCAACAAATCAGTTGGGATGAGGCATTTGACCGCATCGCTAAACTGATGAAAGAAGACCGCGACGCTAACTACGTTGCACAGAACGCTGAAGGCGTAACCGTTAACCGCTGGCTTTCTACCGGGATGCTGTGTGCTTCCGCTTCCAGTAATGAAACCGGCTATTTAACGCAAAAATTCTCCCGCGCGCTCGGTATGCTCGCGGTCGATAATCAGGCGCGTGTCTGACACGGACCAACGGTAGCAAGTCTTGCTCCAACATTTGGTCGCGGTGCGATGACCAACCACTGGGTTGATATTAAAAACGCCAACCTCGTTGTGGTGATGGGCGGTAACGCCGCTGAAGCTCACCCGGTCGGGTTCCGCTGGGCGATGGAAGCGAAAATTCACAACGGCGCGAAGCTGATTGTTATCGATCCTCGCTTTACGCGAACCGCTGCGGTGGCCGATTTCTATGCCCCAATTCGTTCCGGTACTGACATTGCCTTCCTGTCAGGCGTTTTACTGTACCTGCTGAATAACGAAAAATTTAACCGCGAATATACCGAAGCCTACACCAACGCCAGCCTGATCGTACGTGAAGATTTTGGTTTTGAAGATGGCCTGTTTACCGGCTACGACGCGGATAAACGCAAGTATGACAAAACCAGCTGGAACTACGAGCTGGATGAAAAAGGCTTCGCCAAACGCGATGTCACTCTGCAGCACCCGCGTTGCGTCTGGAATCTGCTGAAGCAGCACGTTTCCCGCTACACGCCGGACGTCGTAGAAAACATCTGCGGTACGCCGAAAGCCGACTTCCTGAAAGTCTGCGAATACATCGCAGAAACCAGCGCGAAAGATAAAACGGCATCGTTCCTGTACGCACTGGGCTGGACGCAACACTCTATCGGTGCGCAGAACATCCGTACCATGGCGATGATCCAGTTGCTGCTTGGCAATATGGGTATGGCTGGCGGCGGCGTTAACGCCCTGCGCGGTCACTCCAATATTCAGGGTCTGACGGACTTGGGTCTGCTGTCACAAAGTCTGCCGGGCTACATGACACTGCCGAGCGAAAAACAACCTGACCTGCAAACCTACCTTGCCGCCAACACGCCAAAACCGTTGCTGGAAGGTCAGGTGAACTACTGGGGCAACTACCCGAAATTCTTCGTATCAATGATGAAAGCCTTCTTTGGTGATAAAGCAACAGCGGAAAATAGCTGGGGCTTTGACTGGCTGCCGAAGTGGGATAAAGGGTATGACGTTTTACAGTATTTCGAGATGATGAATCAGGGTAAGGTCAATGGCTATATCTGCCAGGGCTTTAACCCGGTCGCCTCATTCCCGAATAAAAACAAAGTTGTGGCTTCACTGTCCAAACTGAAGTTCCTGGTCACTATCGATCCGCTCAACACCGAGACCTCCACCTTCTGGCAGAACCACGGTGAGTCGAACGATGTTGATCCGTCGAAAATCCAGACTGAAGTTTTCCGTCTGCCATCTACCTGCTTCGCGGAAGAAAACGGTTCTATCGTTAACTCTGGTCGCTGGTTGCAGTGGCACTGGAAAGGTGCGGACGCCCCAGGGATCGCCGCTACTGATGGTGAGATCCTCGCCGGTATCTTCCTGCGCCTGCGTAAGATGTATGCCGAACAGGGTGGTGCGAATCCTGAGCAGGTTCTGAGCATGACCTGGAACTACTCCACACCGCATGAGCCGGCATCGGAAGAAGTGGCGATGGAGAGCAACGGTAAGGCACTGGCCGACATTACCGACCCGGCCACCGGCGCCGTCATCGTCAAGAAGGGACAGCAGCTTAGCTCGTTTGCCCAACTGCGTGACGACGGTACGACCTCCAGCGGATGCTGGATCTTCGCCGGAAGCTGGACGCCGGAAGGCAACCAGATGGCACGTCGTGATAACGCCGACCCATCCGGTCTTGGCAATACGCTGGGCTGGGCATGGGCATGGCCGCTCAACCGTCGCATTCTGTATAACCGTGCATCCGCAGACCCGCAGGGTAACCCGTGGGATCCAAAACGTCAGATCCTGAAATGGGATGGCGCGAAATGGAGCGGGATGGATATTCCTGACTACAGTGCCGCCGCACCTGGCAGCAACGTTGGGCCGTTCATTATGCAGCCGGAAGGGATGGGACGCCTGTTTGCTATCGATAAGATGGCGGAAGGTCCGTTCCCGGAACACTATGAGCCGTTTGAAACGCCGCTGGGAACCAACCCGCTGCACCCGAACGTTATCTCTAACCCTGCCGCCCGTATCTTTAAAGGCGACGAAGAAGCACTGGGTAAAGCCGATAAGTTCCCGTACGTGGGAACAACCTATCGTCTGACCGAGCACTTCCACTACTGGACCAAACATGCGCTGCTTAACGCCATCGCACAGCCGGAACAGTTTGTGGAAATTGGTGAGAAGCTGGCGAACAAACTCGGCATCTCTCAGGGCGATACCGTCAAGGTTTCCTCTAACCGCGGCTACATTAAAGCCAAGGCAGTGGTGACTAAGCGTATTCGCACGCTGAAGGCGAACGGTAAGGACATCGACACGATCGGTATTCCTATTCACTGGGGCTACGAAGGTGTGGCGAAAAAAGGCTTTATCGCTAACACGTTAACGCCATTCGTCGGTGATGCGAACACGCAGACGCCGGAATTTAAGTCCTTCCTCGTGAACGTGGAAAAGGTGTAACGGAGACGACCTATGGCTTATCAATCGCAAGACATTATTCGTCGTTCCGCCACTAACGGGTTCACCCCCGCGCCTCAGGCGCGGGGCCATCAGGAAGAAGTGGCGAAGCTTATCGACGTCACCACCTGCATCGGTTGTAAAGCGTGTCAGGTGGCGTGTTCAGAGTGGAATGACCTCCGTGATGAAGTGGGCAATAACGTTGGGGTGTACGACAACCCGGCCGATTTGACTGCCAAATCCTGGACGGTGATGCGCTTCTCGGAAGTGGAACAGAACGACAAACTTGAGTGGCTGATCCGAAAGGATGGCTGTATGCACTGCGCCGATCCGGGCTGCCTGAAGGCGTGCCCGGCTGAAGGGGCAATCATTCAGTATGCCAACGGTATCGTCGACTTCCAGTCCGAGCAATGCATCGGCTGTGGCTACTGCATCGCAGGCTGTCCGTTCGACGTTCCGCGCCTCAACCCGGAAGACAACCGCGTCTACAAATGTACGCTGTGCGTGGACCGTGTCGTGGTAGGACAAGAACCCGCCTGCGTGAAAACATGCCCAACCGGCGCCATTCATTTCGGCACGAAAGAGTCGATGAAAACGCTGGCAGGCGAGCGCGTGGCGGAGCTGAAGACTCGCGGTTACGACAACGCCGGTCTGTACGATCCCGCGGGCGTTGGCGGTACGCACGTTATGTACGTATTGCATCATGCCGACAAGCCGAATCTGTATCACGGCCTGCCGGAGAACCCGGAAATCAGCGCCACCGTGAAGTTCTGGAAAGGCATTTGGAAACCGCTGGCCGCCGTCGGCTTCGCGGCAACATTTGCGGCCAGTATCTTCCACTATGTCGGTGTCGGTCCGAACCGTGCGGAAGAGGAAGAAGACAATCTGCATGAAGAAAAAGACGAGGTGCGCAAATGAAACGACGTGACACCATCGTGCGCTACACGGCGCCGGAACGTATCAACCACTGGATCACCGCCTTCTGCTTCGTGCTGGCGGCAGTGAGTGGGATGGGCTTTCTCTTCCCGTCTTTTAACTGGCTGATGCACATCATGGGCACCCCGCAACTGGCGCGAATTGTGCACCCGTTTGTCGGCGTGATTATGTTTGCCTCGTTTATCATCATGTTTTTCCGTTACTGGCACCACAATCTAATCAATCGGGATGATATCTTTTGGGCGAAGAATATTCGTAAGATCGTCGTCAACGAGGAAGTAGGTGACACGGGACGTTATAACTTCGGCCAGAAGTGCGTATTCTGGGCGGCGATTATCTTCCTGGTCCTGTTACTGGTGAGCGGAGTGATCATCTGGCGTCCGTATTTTGCGCCTGCTTTCTCAATCCCGGTGATCCGATTCGCGTTAATGCTGCATTCATTTGCCGCAGTAGCGTTAATTGTGGTTATCATGGTGCACATTTACGCCGCCCTTTGGGTGAAAGGCACCATTACCGCGATGGTGGAAGGATGGGTTACCCGTTCATGGGCGAAGAAACATCACCCACGCTGGTACCGTGAAGTCCGCCAGAAACAGGAAAAGTCATCTGAATGAGTATTCGCATAATCCCGCAAGATGAGCTGGGTTCGAGCGAGAAACGCACGGCGGATATGATTCCGCCGTTATTGTTCCCCAGACTCAAAAATTTGTATAACCGCCGTGCTGAGCGTCTGCGCGAGCTGGCCGAAAACAACCCGCTGGGTGATTACCTGCGCTTTGCCGCGCTTATCGCCCATGCGCAGGAAGTGGTGCTTTACGACCATCCGCTGCAGGTAGACCTGACCGCGCGCATCAAAGAAGCGAACGATCAAGGCAAACCGCCGCTGGATATCCACGTCCTGCCACGCGATAAGCACTGGCAAAAACTGCTGCAATCGTTAATTGCTGAGCTGAAGCCGGAAATGAGCGGTCCTGCATTAGCCGTGATCGAGAATCTGGAAAAAGCCTCAGAGCAAGAACTGGAACTGATGGCCAGTGCGCTGTTTGCCTCTGATTTTGCCTCTGTCAGCAGTGATAAAGCGCCGTTTATCTGGGCTGCGCTCTCGCTCTACTGGGCGCAGATGGCCAGCCTGATTCCTGGCAAAGCGCGCGCAGAATATGGCGAACAGCGTCAATACTGCCCAGTTTGCGGTTCGATGCCAGTCTCCAGCGTAGTACAAATCGGTACCACGCAGGGGCTGCGCTATCTGCATTGCAACCTGTGCGAAACCGAGTGGCATGTCGTACGCATAAAATGCAGTAACTGCGAGCAGAGCCGCGATCTGAACTACTGGTCGCTGGATAACGAGCAGGCGGCTATTAAAGCTGAAAGCTGTGGCGACTGTGGGACTTACCTGAAGATTCTTTATCAGGAAAAAGACCCGAAGGTGGAAGCCGTTGCCGACGACCTCGCTTCACTGATGCTGGACGCGCACATGGAACAAGAGGGCTTTGCCCGCAGTTCCATCAACCCGTTCCTGTTTCCAGGTGAAGGGGAGTAAACGCTCTGTGTATCGGGCGGCGTAAGTCGCCCACGTTACAATTCGTATGGCGTCGCCACGCCCGGTATGTCGGCAAAGTCCTTTGTGTTACGCGTGACCAGTTCAAGGTGATGAACCTGCGCTGTCGCCAGAATAATTGCATCCGGAAGTTTCATCCCGTACTCCTGGCGCAGAGCAACACTTCGCTCGGCAATTTCCTGCGATACTCCGATAATGTTAAACGCGCTCATCGCAACGCGCGTGCGGTGCTCCTGATTATACTTTTTGGCACCCACCATCACTTCCATCCAGGTAATAAGGCTAATCGCATTCTGCGGCGGCCAGGCATCCAACGCTTGTTTTGCTTCACGCCGCCCACTGAATAAATCGATTAAAATATTGGTGTCAAAAAGTGCTGACCCATTAGCCATTACCACTCCTCACGCAGTTTGCGCTGGTATTCCACACCGTCTTCTTCACAGCCCTGCCACAAGCCTAATGCATTGGAAATAGTCGTATTTGACTGTCTTTCCAGATATTGCTCAACCGCCTCTCGCAACAGTTCTGCGCGGGGAAGATTGCGCTGCACCTTAAGATCGTCCAGTCGTTTAATCACTTCATCTGATAAATCGAGTAAAATTCTGCCCATATCCAGCCCAGCCATCACGCTCATATATATCTCCAGTATATCACTTAAGATTAAAACACGAGCAATTTACACCCGGTAAATTCTAAAGAGAAGCGCGCTGCAGGTGATTAATGTACTTTTGCGAGCCACTTTCCAGAATCACAGTCCTGGCCACATTCTCCATTTTCTTTTGCTAATATCCAGGCTATAACACTGTATATTCATACAGATCAAGGATAGAGAAATGGCACTGGAAAGCGGGATTGCACAGTTGGTTGAAGCATTTATCGCAGCGGGACGACCCTCTTCGCGTGAGCAGAATATTGATGACCGGAGAGCCGGCTACATCGCCAGCACGGCACTGGCCGGAGAAACAGAAACTCGCTTACTGGTTGAAGATATTGAGCTCGATAACATGACATTTCGCGTTGTTTCGCCCCTTAACGCCACGGGGTCACTACCTTGCGTCATTTATTATCACGGTGGCTGCTTTGTCAGTGGTGGGTTTGCCACACATGATAACCCGCTAAGGCAACTCGCCTTGTACAGCGGGTGTCGGGTGATTGCAGTGCAGTATCGCCTCGCACCAGAGCATACTTACCCTGCAGCGCACGACGATGCTGAAAGAGGGGCCAATATCATCTGGAAGTATGCAGAAAAACTGGGTATAGACCGCGGGCGCATCACGCTTGCAGGCGACAGTGCTGGCGGGCATCTGGCTTTGACCAGCGCATTACGTCTAAAAGCCACAGAACAATGGCAACCCGCCCGGCTCATCCTGATCTACCCCATGCTGGATGCAACCGCGAGTTTTGAGAGCTACGCCCGTAATGGGCAGGATTACATCATCACACGTGACACATTGCTGTCCGGCTACGAGATGTATCTGCCGCATACCGACCTCAAGCACCCGGAAGCCAGTCCGTTATGGCGGGACGATTTCAGCGGGTTACCACCCACACACATTATCACCGCTGAATTCGACCCACTGTGCGATGAAGGTGAAGCGCTATATCAACGGTTCCTGGAACAAGGCGTGGAGTGCACCTGCCAGCGCTATATGGGTGTCATCCATGGATTTTTTCAACTGGCAGGTATCAGTCTTGCGGCACGAAGTGCCATGCGGGATATCGCCTGGCGTGTTGCCATACACGAATGAAGCGCAGACTGAGGGGATGATGAGTAGGGCTGTGCCCCCTACTCTTCCTCGTTGCCACCCTCTTCATACGGGCCAAACGGCTTCGCGGGTAACACAATATATGTGCCTTCAAACACCACGCCCGCCGTGTCATCGCCAAAAAGCTCGACCTGCATTTGAACACGCGCCTTACGACCTCTCGCCAGACGGTCGAGGTCGCCGCTCAGTGAACCCAGATCAGCGATAGCGGTAGGTTTCCCGGTGATAGGCCTGCTGTATCGAATATGCGCATCGGCAAGGATTATCGTCCCGCCCAGGTGGCGCTCGCGCAGCATCAACCAGATGAGGCCCCAGCCGGTGAGTGTCGCCAGAGAAAACAAGCTCCCCGCAAACAGGGTATGGTGCGGATTCTGATTGCCGGTCTCAGGCATCGTGGTAATAAATTTTTGCCCGGTGTATTGCTGAATACGCACGCCCATTTTCTCGCTCAACGGAATATGTTCGTACCATGCCTGCTGTAACTGCGCACACCAGTCACCGCGATGGAGAATATCGTCCAGTGAGGCGATAGGCTTTATCATCAAAAAGTGACGCACCGGTGTGGTTTGCGGTGTCGTAATTTCTCCCTGGCTAACAAAACCCAGCTTAGCGAAAAACTCGACCGCATCTTCACGAGCGCTACAGGTGACGCGTTTTACCCCTTCCTGACGCGCCACGGATTCCAGCGTCATCGCCATCAACGTGCCTAGCCCTTTCTCCTGCACGGACGGATCGACGGCCATAAAGCGTATAGACGCTTCGTTGTCAGCGTTGATATACAGGCGCCCTACAGCAACCAGATTACCCGCTTCATCCACCACCATCTGATGATGCGCCATCGCGTCCCATGCATCCCGTTCAGAGCCTTTTGGCTGATGCAAAGGTTTACGCAGCATCTCCCAGCGAAACTGGTAGTAACGCTCCAATTCTTCTTCTGTTTGCGGTACTCGAAGGTGATACATAGTTGTATTCTCTCTTGTTACCCGCGACCACGCCGGAAGCTGGTTCATACCTGTAACCAGAACGTCACGGGGCCATCATTAACCAGCGAAACCTGCATATCAGCAGCGAATCGACCGGTCTGCGTGTTCATTTCCTGTTGGCGGCAACGCTCAACAAAGTACTCGTATAGCGCTTCTGCCCGATCCGGCGCGGCTCCCTTTGAAAAACTCGGGCGCATCCCGCGTTCGGTATCTGCCGCCAGCGTAAACTGTGAGACCACCAGCACACTGCCACCCGCCTGCTGCACATTCAGGTTCATCTTGCCTTCGGCATCGCTAAAAATTCGATAGCCGAGCACGCGCTCGCACAGGCGGTTCGCTTTCTGTTCATCATCATCCTTTTCGACACCTAATAAGACCAAAAGTCCTGGGCCGATTTCACCCGTCACTGCGCCCTCCACGGTGACGCTTGCACGGGTTACGCGCTGAATTAATGCAATCATGGTTGATCTGCTTCTTCTTGTTCTGCGGCTTGTTTAAGTTTGCGGTATTCCCCGAGAGTGACAGTTATTTCCGCACCTAGCAAGACGATACACCACGTCCAGTACACCCAGACAAATAAAATGGGGATCACCGCCAGTACGCCGTAAATAAGCTGATATGAGGGAAACATGGTGATATAAAGCGCGAAACCTTTCTTTCCTGCTTCGAACAAGACGGCGGCGACGAAAGCGCCAACAATCGCATCACGGTTAGGTACGCGCGTAGTGGGTACGATGCTGTAAAGCAGCCAGAACGAGAGCCATGAGAGTACCAACGGGAAAATACGCAGTACGTCATCGATCACCGTATTGAGCTCGCTGGCCCAACGCAGCGACAGCAGATAAGAACTGATTGCCAGACTGGCCCCTGCCAGCAGCGGCCCCAGCGTTAAAATCATCCAGTAAACGGCAAAGGAATAGACTTTGGGTCGTACGCGCTTACTGCGCCAGATGGTATTCAACGCGCTGTCGATGGCATACATCAGTAATAACGCCGTCACAATCAGCCCACATGCGCCAACGGCGGTCATTTTGTTCGAGTTCGCGACAAATTGTTCGATATAACGCTGAATGACGTCGCCCGTCGCCGGGATAAAGTTGGCAAATATAAAATGCCGTAGCTGGAGACTGACGTCGGAAAACATGGGAAATGCGGCGAAAAGAGCAAAAACAACGGCAATAAGCGGCACTAATGAGAGCAACGAAACGTAGGCAAGGTTTCCTGCCAGCGTAGTCATGTTGTCCTCATCAATGCGCTGCCATAATAGTTTTAGCCAGGCCCATACCGTACGCATAGAATGCCGGACTTTTTGATGCACGTTTTTTAGCATAACAACTTCGCGAAATAGTCAGGGATCGTCGTTTTATCGACGACCAGGATGCTGGTGATCCCTAACTGGTTAGCCCCTTCAATATTATCGGCGTTGTCATCAAAAAAGACTGCATCCGCAGCGGAAAAACCTTCAGACTGCAGCACATGCTGGTAAATCCGCGCTTCCGGTTTACGCATGCCAAGCTCCTGAGAAAGATAGATATGGTCAGCAGCCTGACGCACTTCGGGATACTCATCCGGCCAAAACGTCGTGTGCAGGCGGTTGGTGTTCGAGAGAACCACCACACGATGCCCCTGCTCGCGCAGCTTATGCATAATGTCGATCACGTCTGGTCGTAACGCGACAAAAACGGCCTGCCAGCCATGGGAAAACTGTTCATAACTCAATGGTAGCGCCATCTCATGACACAGGGCTTCGGCAAAGGCCTCATCCGTTATTTCACCCCGTTCATGCTGGTGAAAAGCGTCACCCATTGTGAAACTTTGCTTTAGCGACGCCAGCGGGACACGGCTTAGATCGCTCCATGTGCCTAACACGCGATTGAAGTCGATATCGACAATCACATTACCCAAATCAAAGATATAGAGCATGCCCTTCTCCTTACTCGCCGTGGATGAATAACTGTAGCGGGAAAGGGGAAGTTTGACTATCGGTGATGTTACATTTTGAGTTTATGCCCGGTACATCAACAACCTGGCAAACAATATCAGCATGAAACTCTACAACATCATCGTTTTATACATCAAAGCCGACTTTCAAACCCCCAATTAACTTGCCATGAAGAGAGACAATAAATAATTTTTTATGGTTCATCTTTCTTGCAAACAATATTTTAATCAAATAAGCAATCATCATTTAATAACACAGAATTTTGCCCTAATAGCAAATATCACTTCTATAGAATGGAGAACAGTATGGAAATAACCACTCTGCGCTATACCCCCTTCAATGAAGTAAAAAACTCAAATAATGTCGTTGAAAGTCATAATTTCAAACTGGCACAATCGTTTCAGGGATGCTCGAACACATCACAAAAATCGGTCAGTGAACCCTTCGACAGACTGGTTGTGCTCGGCGACAGTTTATCGGATTCAGAAGGCAGAATGAGTTCAAAATCGCATGGATTGGTCCCTTTAGGTCATCAATACTATGATGGCCGATTCACCAATGGTTTTACCTGGCCGGAATTCTTATGCTCACCAAACTTAATTAATAAAAGACTTTTGAATCAGGCTGAAGGCGGTGCTGTCAGCGCATCTTATTCAAAAATCAATCCGGCATTTTTCTTTGTTTCCAATATGACACAACAAAC
Organism: Citrobacter sp. Marseille-Q6884; assembly: GCF_945906775.1. NCBI lineage: Bacteria > Pseudomonadati > Pseudomonadota > Gammaproteobacteria > Enterobacterales > Enterobacteriaceae > Citrobacter > Citrobacter sp. Marseille-Q6884. The sequence goes on along the minus strand of NZ_CAMDRE010000001.1, from coordinate 1,266,007 downwards.
CTCTGCCGTTGATTTCTCAGAAAAAGATCTGGTTATTGTCGAATTTGGTGCCAATGACTATATGACATTCCATAAAAAGGACGTAGACAGGGTCATTGAAGCACAAGAAAAAAACATTCAGAAAATAATCGACCAGGGAGTCAAAAATCTCATCGTAATGGGTATGCCCGATCTGTCTGTCACCGCAAAAATCAAACACAAGCGCGCGCAAAAGCAAGAAGACCTGCATCAAATATCTGTTCTGCACAATGAAAAACTACGTGCGCTGGTCGATAAGATTGCCGAAAATAAAGATATTAATATTCATTTCTTTGACAGCAATGCCTGTATGACAGAAATATTTTGCAAAGCGGATGAGCTCGAGTATGACACCCACGACCGTTTCCCTGGCAATAAAACGCCGGAGCCTGAAGCCGAGGTTAACACTTCGCATCACTATGTTTTCAATGATGATGTTCATCCCTCACAAGAAGTACACCTTATTATCGCGATGAGACTTGAAGAATTCATCCACAAGAATTTCTCTACGCAACCGTTGTAATTATAAAAATATCGTATAACGACTTTAAATCGATAATCAGGACAAGACTATAGTGACTGGATGGGTAACACATGGGATTTTATGATTACCAACATTTCCGCCACACTCTTACCCTCACTCTATTTCGAGCCAGGCTGGTGAGTTTCACTGATGAAAAAGCCGCTGATCATCAGCGGCTTTTTCGTACTCTTAGCTGTAGAAGTCTGTTACGCTTCTGCAGCTTCCAGCATTTTCCTTCTTTGGCTAATACGTTTCACCAGCAGTACGGAGACAATCGCACCGCAAAAAGCGAAACACGCCATAATGCCAAACACAATTTTGTAGCCGATGAGCCCTGGGTTTAAATCCAGAATGTAGCCATACAGGCTAAAGCAGAACATCGCAGGGGCATAACCGATAAAACTCCCCAACGCCATTGCCGCACCCGTGTTATTTTCGGCAATTTTTGCTTCACCAATCGGCGCAAAGAAAACGGCACGCTGCGTAAAGACGATCGCACCAAAGCCCAGCGTACACGCCATACCTAAATAGACCGGCATACTTTCATGAGGCAGAATCATCAGCAGCACGAGAGCAACCGTGCTGATCATAAACGTATAGCATAGGTATTTGCTGGGTGATTTCAGGATTTTATCTGAGATCATCCCGCCAATAGGGCCACCCACCATTTTCAGGCAATACTGGTTAATAATCCCATAAGCCCCCACCAGCGCGACTGGCAGCATATAAATGTTTTTCAGGAACGGGATGAAGAACGTTAATCCACAATATACGGCATAGACAAAGAAGACGTTGAAGGCGATTAACCAAATCGTTTTGTCCTTCAATACCGACGTCATGCTGGTATTTTTCGGTGCGTCTTCCGCATCAAGTACTTTTGCCGCCGGGGCTTCTTCTTTATCGTTGAGCACAAAGAAAATGATGATCCCGACCATAATGACGATTGCCGAGTAGAACCAGATACCGGCTTTAAACCCTAATAGCCCGCTGCCAAACCAGGCAAAAACGGCCAGTGCAGAAAACGCGACTATCGTGTCTACAATACCGCGGCCTGTTTCGAAAAAGCCAAACAGGCGGCCCTGCTGTTCACTGTTGCCAAGTCGACTAACCGATTTTAGCAACACCGGCCAGTTCATCATGTCGCAGGTGACACCGAACAGCGCCCAGACAAAGAGAATCCCCCAATACCCTGGCATGGTTGTCAGATAGATCCCCAACAACCCCGTCGCAATAAGCGAAAAAGACATGGTGTATTTACGTGGTAGCTTATCCGCAAAATAAATAGATAAGAAAAAACCCACGGTAGTCACAAATGAGTTCACTGACATTGCGTTACCAATCTGACCATTCGTCAAATGGAAGTATTCCTGCATAGGAATATAAAACGCATCTTTCAGTGAAGGTAATTTGTAGATTGTACCGCCGCACAGTGTCAATAGGCTAAAAAGCGCCCATTTCTTTTTTGTGAGCATAGCATCCCCTAAATGATTATTTAAATCACTTGCTTAAAATAATAGTCTGACCATTCACCAGGAATGGATTGAGAAACCTAAAAGAAGTTAATTTTATTAATTATTTAGAATTTCATGCGCCTCATTTTTAATTTGTTGTAGCACGCTACGTACAAATTCTAATTGTTGGATGGCGTCCTTTTTTTCTTTAATCAAACGTTCTTCCAGAAGTTCGGGGGCTGGCAGAGGGGTTTCACTCATCTGGCGCCAGGGGATCCAGGGATTATCACCTTCGTTTTCAAAGCGAAATGCCGGCGCATAATAATCAACTTCTTCTTCCAGGCCGTAAGCCATAACCTGTGGTTTATCTTCACCTAAACAGATAAGCCTGGTCAGCAATGCTTTGAATGGCATATCACCCTGACCTGAGGTACAGGCTTTATGGCCGAGTCCCGCTTTCTCATTAACGATTAACGCATCTTTAATATGCACCTGCGTGATGTGCGGTGACATGGTGTCTAATGCCGTTAATGGATGCTCGTTGGCATTGATCATATTTGCAAAATCAAAGAGTAATGAGAGTGACTCCATGCCACTGTTCTGAATTAACGAGACTAACTCATGACTCTTCAGGTCTTCATGTTGTTCTAACGTGAAGGTCAACCCGCTATCCTGATAACGATCTCGTACGTATTTGATATCTTCGGTTATTATCGCGAGAACTTCCTGAAGGTTTCCTTCGTAGCGCGGATAAAATCTTACGGAAGACGCACCCGTTTTTAGTGCAATATCGACAGCCTGGTCAATGGCCTTTTTATCTGAGGAACTGGTTTCAATATGCACATCAAGTTCTAACTTACGCGCTTTATCACCAAATGCTGACAACGCCTTGTCATCCATATTTTCCAGAGAAAAGCGCTCGCCATCCAGCACATGGATTTTCACACCGCGCAGATTATTTTCACTGGCAATATCAAGTAAATCATTTGGTAATATACGTTCAAGACGCATATTCAGATGATAAGCATAAGCATGTAGATACAAAGGAAGGTTATCTACACGAGCCAGAATTTTATGTGCATTATCTTTAGTGACCATAAACGTACCTACAAGTTAATGAAGAGATCAACTGCTTCAAATCGCCAATACTCAATATCTATTTGCACGATGTTGCCATCGTTGTCAGCCCGATGTTTTTCAATAAGAATCGCGGGCATACCGGTTGAGCCGCCAATAAATTTGCTGATATCACCCGCCATTCTGATGGGTTTAAAAGCCAGCTTTTTAATTACGGTTTCTTTTTTATATTCATTTTCCCACACGGAAGAAAATGACTGGCTTTCAAGCTGTTCAATAAAGCCTGGGGCAACTTTCGGGTTGATATAGGTTTCATGATAGAAAACTTTATGTCCTTCCAGCGCCCCCCAACCCGTTATCCGATACAGTTCATCAGATGGCGTCGCTGACACCAACGGAGCGGTAACTTCAGGGAAATGCGATACCCGGCTTTTCTCGATAAATCCCCAGGAAGGCTCTCTGCCCTGCTCAAGCGCAGCGCGTTGAAAGCTTGCCGATAATTCCGGGCTGTAGTTAAAGCGAGCCTGCGTGACAAACCATCCCTTGCGGTCTTTACGAAAGATTTTTGATTCAGACTCCAGGTTTAATAGCGCCTGACGCAGCGTCATACGCTTGATACCCAATAGCTCTCCGAGCTCTCTTTCTGAAGGAAGTTTTCCGCCTGGCGTGGTGATCCCATCTTTTAACCAACGATCTAACTTCTCTTTTGCATTTTCAACGGTTGACTGATTACTCGTCATTGTTTAATCCATTTGGTTTAAACCAGATGGTTAATCATACGCTGACGTCGAAAACGAAAGCAAACACACGCGTCGAGCTTTAGAAATAATTGTGACAAAGCTCTCTTATGGCAGGGATCAGGAGGGGAAGTGAGTGAACGCGGCAGAATTCAGCATAAACCGGGGCTGACACCCGGTGACAGGCAAAAAAAACCCCGCCTCGTAAGGCAGGGTCTTGTCATAAAGAGTGTGAATTACTCTTCTTTCGCGCCACGCATTGCACGGCGACGATCGTTTTCAGTCAGGTGACGTTTACGAATACGGATAGACGTTGGGGTCACTTCTACCAGTTCGTCGTCATCGATGAATTCCAGAGCTTGCTCCAGAGTCATCTTAACCGGCGGAACCAGAACCGTTGCTTCGTCAGTACCGGACGCACGCATGTTGGTCAGTTTCTTACCGGTCAGGCAGTTTACAGTCAGGTCGTTAGAGCGGCTGTGAATACCGATGATCTGGCCTTCGTAAACTTCTGCACCGTGACCCAGGAACAGCTTACCGCGGTCCTGCAGGCTGAACAGTGCGAACGCAACTGCTTTACCCTGGCCGTTGGAGATCAGTACGCCGTTCTGACGCTGACCCACATCACCCGCACGAACGTCGTCGTAGTGGCTGAAGGTGGAGTACAGCAGACCCGTACCGGAAGTCATGGTCATGAATTCTGAACGGAAGCCGATCAGACCACGGCTTGGGATCACGTAGTCAAGACGTACGCGGCCTTTGCCATCTGGATTCATGTTTTTCAGGTCGCCTTTACGCTCGCCCAGTGCCTGCATGACAGAACCCTGGTGCTGCTCTTCGACGTCCAGCGTTACGTTTTCGAACGGCTCTTGTTTACGGCCGTCGATTTCGCGGAAGATTACTTTCGGACGGGAAACCGCCATTTCGAAACCTTCACGACGCATGTTTTCGATCAGAACAGACAGGTGCAGCTCACCACGACCGGATACACGGAACGCATCCGCATCTTCGGTTTCTTCAACGCGCAGCGCAACGTTGTGCACCAGCTCTTTGTTCAGGCGGTCAAGGATCTGACGAGAGGTAACATATTTACCTTCTTTACCACAGAACGGAGAGGTGTTTACGCAGAAGAACATGGTTACGGTCGGTTCATCAACGGAGAGTGCCGGCAGCGCTTCGACATTCTGCGTATCGCAGATGGTGTCGGAGATGTTCAGCTCGCCCAGACCGGTGATCGCGATGATATCGCCCGCTTCAGCAATATCACTCTCAATACGTTCCAGACCCAGGTGGGTCAGAACTTTACCGACTTTACCGTTACGGGTTTTGCCTTCGCTATCAATGATAGTGATCTGCTGGTTCGGTTTCACTTTACCGCGTTTGATACGACCGATGCCGATAACACCAACATAGTTGTTGTAATCCAGCTGGGAGATCTGCATCTGCAGCGGGCCGTCGAGATCAACGTTCGGTGCTGGTACACGATCAACGATGGTCTGATACAGCGGAGTCATGTCTTCTGCCATATCTTCGTGATCCAGACCTGCGATACCGTTCAGCGCGGAAGCGTAAACGATCGGGAAGTCCAGCTGTTCGTCAGTTGCGTCGAGGTTAACGAACAGGTCGAATACCTGGTCAACAACCCAGTCAGGACGCGCGCCAGGACGGTCAACTTTGTTGATAACAACAATTGGCTTCAGACCGTGGGCAAAGGCTTTTTTGGTCACGAAGCGCGTCTGCGGCATCGGACCGTCCATTGCATCCACCACCAGCAGCACGGAGTCGACCATGGACATTACACGTTCAACTTCACCACCGAAGTCGGCGTGCCCCGGGGTATCAACGATGTTGATACGGTAGTCATTCCATTTGATAGCGGTGTTTTTAGCGAGGATGGTAATCCCACGCTCTTTCTCCAAATCGTTGGAGTCCATCACGCGCTCTTGGGTTTCAGCACGTGCATCGAACGTACCGGATTGTTGGAGCAGCTTGTCTACCAGGGTCGTTTTACCATGGTCTACGTGCGCGATGATGGCGATGTTACGCAAATTTTCGATCACAACTTTGCCTCAGGCATTTTAGAAATAGCGCGTTATTGTACACGGATTAATCGCAGTACAAAACAGGATCACAAACATCCTCCGCAAACAAGTATTGCAGAGTTTCTTTGTGATCACATTCACGGAGCGTTAAAAGGGTTACTTTATGTCAATTGCACCAACATGGTGCTTAATGTTCACATTAAAGCACTATATTGGTGCAACACAGCGATCATGGTGCAGCCCTTTTGCACGATGGTGCGCATGATAACGCCTTTTAGGGGCAATTTAAAAGTTGGCACAGATTTCGCTTTATAATTTTTACGGCGACACGGCCAATTTTTTGCAGAATTGTAGACTTCGTTACCACGACGACAATGACCAATCCGGGAGAGTAAGTATGTCCGCTGAACACGTTTTGACGATGCTGAACGAACACGAAGTGAAGTTTGTTGATTTGCGCTTCACTGATACTAAAGGTAAAGAACAGCACGTCACTATTCCTGCTCATCAGGTAAATGCCGAATTCTTTGAAGAAGGCAAAATGTTTGACGGCTCCTCAATCGGTGGCTGGAAAGGCATTAACGAATCAGACATGGTGCTGATGCCAGATGCTTCCACCGCGCTCATTGACCCGTTCTTTGAAGAGTCTACTCTGATCATCCGTTGCGATATCCTGGAACCGGGTACGCTGCAGGGCTACGACCGCGACCCGCGCTCCATCGCTAAACGTGCTGAAGAATACCTGCGCGCTACCGGCATCGCAGACACCGTTCTGTTCGGGCCAGAGCCAGAATTCTTCCTGTTTGATGACATCCGTTTCGGCGCATCTATTTCTGGTTCCCACGTGGCTATCGATGACATCGAAGGCGCATGGAACTCCTCCACCAAATACGAAGGTGGTAACAAAGGTCACCGTCCAGGCGTGAAAGGCGGTTACTTCCCGGTTCCTCCGGTAGATTCCTCTCAGGATATCCGTTCTACCATGTGTCTGATCATGGAAGAGATGGGCCTGGTTGTTGAAGCGCATCACCACGAAGTGGCGACTGCCGGTCAGAACGAAATCGCGACCCGCTTTAACACCATGACCAAAAAAGCGGACGAAATTCAGATTTATAAATATGTGGTTCACAACGTTGCACACCGTTTCGGTAAAACGGCGACCTTTATGCCAAAACCGATGTTTGGCGATAACGGTTCCGGTATGCACTGCCACATGTCTCTGTCCAAGAACGGCGTAAACCTGTTCTCTGGCGATAAATATGCCGGTCTGTCTGAGCAGGCGCTGTACTACATCGGCGGCGTCATCAAACACGCGAAAGCCATCAACGCCCTGGCAAACCCGACCACCAACTCCTACAAGCGTCTGGTCCCGGGTTACGAAGCACCGGTAATGCTGGCTTACTCTGCCCGTAACCGTTCTGCATCCATCCGTATTCCGGTGGTTGCTTCTCCGAAAGCACGCCGTATCGAAGTGCGTTTCCCGGACCCGGCTGCTAACCCGTACCTGTGCTTCGCAGCGCTGCTGATGGCGGGTCTTGACGGTATTAAGAACAAGATCCACCCGGGCGAAGCCATGGATAAAAACCTGTATGACCTGCCGCCGGAAGAAGCGAAAGAGATCCCACAGGTTGCTGGCTCTCTGGAAGAAGCACTGAAAGAACTGGATCTGGACCGCGAGTTCCTGACTGCAGGCGGCGTGTTCACCAACGAAGCGATTGATGCGTACATTGCGCTGCGTCGCGAAGAAGATGACCGCGTGCGCATGACGCCGCACCCGGTAGAGTTTGAGCTGTACTACAGCGTTTAATCGTATCTTAAAAATCCGACGCATTTCACGTTGCGGCAAGGCGGCAACTGAGCAAATCCCCATGGCGCATAGATCGTTATGTGACTGGGGTGAGCAAAGGTAGCCAACGCAGCAGCGGCATGAAAGGCGTCAGGAGTTTTTTAGTTGCCGTGGAACTTTTAGCCCATCACACGATGGGCTTTTTTCTCCACCAACAACTTGATCCTTCGCGCTTTTTCTGTGTAAAAAGCTATAATGCACTAAATTGGTGCAACCTTTTTCAGGAGACTGCTGAATGGCAACCGGCACGCTGCCCGATGCTGGGCAGATCCTCAATTCGTTAATCAACAGCATTTTACTGGTCGATGATGAGCTGGCGGTGCATTACGCCAACCCTGCGGCACAACAATTGCTGGCCCAGAGTTCCCGTAAACTGTTTGGCACGCCGCTGCCTGAGTTGCTGAGTTACTTCTCATTAAACATCGGACTGATGCGCGAAAGCCTTGAAGCCGGACAGGGCTTTACGGACAACGAAGTGACGCTGGTGATAGACAGCCACTCACATATTCTCTCTGTGACCGCACAGCGACTTCCTGATGGCCTTATCTTGCTCGAGATGGCGCCAATGGATAACCAGCGTCGTTTGAGTCAGGAGCAACTCCAGCATGCTCAACAAATTGCTGCCCGCGATCTGGTTCGCGGTCTGGCGCACGAAATAAAAAACCCGCTGGGTGGGCTACGTGGCGCCGCGCAGCTTCTCAGCAAAGCGCTCCCGGATCCGGCACTGACGGAGTACACCAAAGTCATTATTGAGCAGGCAGACCGGTTACGTAATCTGGTCGATCGTTTGCTGGGTCCGCAACAGCCAGGTATGCACGTCACAGAAAGTATTCACAAAGTGGCGGAGCGCGTGGTCGCGCTGGTGTCCATGGAGCTACCGGAAAACGTGACGCTGATTCGTGATTACGATCCAAGTCTGCCAGAACTGTTGCACGATCCCGACCAGATAGAGCAGGTTCTGCTGAATATTGTGCGCAATGCTCTACAAGCGCTGGGACCGGAAGGCGGCGAAATTATTCTGCGCACCCGTACCGCTTTCCAGCTCACGCTGCACGGCATGCGTTATCGCCTGGCCGCGCGTATTGACGTGGAGGACAACGGTCCGGGTATTCCTTCTCATTTGCAGGATACGCTGTTCTACCCCATGGTTAGCGGCCGCGAAGGCGGTACCGGGCTCGGATTATCCATCGCCCGTAATTTGATCGATCAACATTCCGGCAAAATTGAATTTACCAGCTGGCCGGGTCATACCGAGTTCTCGGTTTACCTGCCTATCAGGAAATAGAGGTGACGTTTATGCAACGAGGAATAGTCTGGGTAGTTGATGACGATAGTTCCATCCGTTGGGTGCTTGAACGTGCGCTCGCAGGGGCAGGACTTAGCTGCACGACATTTGAAAGCGGTAAAGAGGTGCTGGACGCGCTTGCCAGTAAAACGCCTGACGTCCTGTTATCGGATATCCGTATGCCGGGTATGGACGGTCTGACGCTGTTAAAACAGATTAAACAGCGCCATCCAATGCTTCCGGTCATCATAATGACGGCACACTCCGATCTGGACGCCGCCGTCAGCGCCTATCAGCAAGGGGCCTTCGATTATCTGCCTAAGCCGTTTGATATCGATGAGGCGGTTGCACTGGTAGAGCGTGCCATCAGCCATTATCAGGAACAGCAACAGCCGCGTAATGTGCAGATCAACGGCCCGACCACCGATATCATTGGTGAAGCACCTGCGATGCAGGATGTCTTTCGCATTATTGGCCGGCTTTCCCGTTCTTCAATCAGCGTATTAATCAACGGTGAATCCGGGACCGGTAAAGAGCTGGTCGCCCACGCTCTGCACCGTCACAGCCCTCGCGTCAAAGCACCTTTTATCGCGCTTAATATGGCGGCTATCCCGAAGGATTTGATCGAATCTGAATTGTTTGGCCACGAAAAAGGGGCGTTCACCGGCGCAAATACGATTCGCCAGGGGCGCTTCGAACAGGCGGATGGCGGCACGCTGTTTTTAGATGAAATTGGTGATATGCCGCTGGACGTGCAAACGCGGTTATTACGCGTCTTAGCCGACGGACAATTTTATCGTGTTGGCGGCTATGCGCCTGTGAAAGTGGATGTGCGTATCATCGCCGCCACCCACCAGAATCTGGAACTGCGCGTTCAGGAAGGTAAATTCCGAGAGGATTTATTCCACCGTCTGAATGTCATTCGCGTGCATTTACCGCCGCTGCGAGAACGTCGTGAAGATATCCCTCGCCTGGCGCGTCATTTTCTGCAGGACGCCGCACGTGAGCTGGGTGTTGAAGCTAAGCAACTACACCCCGAAACCGAAGCCGCTCTCACTCGTCTGGCCTGGCCGGGAAACGTGCGTCAACTTGAAAACACCTGCCGTTGGTTAACGGTGATGGCCGCGGGTCAGGAAGTACTGATTCAGGACTTACCGAGCGAACTGTTTGAAGCCACCGTGCCAGATACGCCTTCACACATGCAACCAGACAGCTGGGCAACCTTGCTGGCGCAGTGGGCCGACCGGGCATTACGCTCCGGTCATCAAAACCTGCTTTCTGAAGCGCAACCCGAGATGGAGCGTACGCTGTTAACCACCGCACTGCGCCATACTCAGGGCCATAAACAAGAAGCGGCGCGCTTGCTCGGATGGGGGCGTAACACCCTGACGCGCAAATTAAAAGAACTCGGTATGGAGTGACGATTCGTCACTGTGTAAAGATTGATAATTGAGCGCAAATTGCTGCTATTTTGCGCTTTACTGTTCCGATGAGTTAAGTATGATCGTGCCCGGCAAACGGGGGGAGTCATCATGCTGGAATCAATTATTAACCTGCTGTCGAGCGGTTCAGTCGAAAGCCATACACCACAAACTGCAGTTGCTGCAGTACTGTGTGCGGCGCTGGTTGGACTGTTTAGCTGAGAGTGTGCCGGATAGCGTCAACGTGTATCCGGCCTGCAGGCTGTCGCGACGTGTATGCCCGGTAAGCGGTTTCGCCACCGGGCAACGTTGCTAAATCACCCGCGAGAATTGCTGCATCCGCGCTTTCTGGCGCAAATACGCATCAAAGCACATGCAAATGTTACGGATCAGCAGGCGACCTTTCGGCGTGACCTGAATCCCCTTCTCATCCATGTCCACCAGCCCATCTTTCGCCAGTGGCGACAATAGCGCTAAATCTTCAGCAAAATACTGCGCAAAATTCAGATCCCATTGCTTTTCCACGGTAGCGTAGTCAAGGCGGAAATTGCAGATCAGGAACTTAATCACATCACGACGAATGCAGTCATCACGGGTAAGTGCGATACCACGCCATAACGCATTCCCCTGCTCATCAACCTGCTGGTAATAGTGCTTTAGCTCTTTCTGGTTCTGTGCGTAGTGATCGCCAATCATACTGATGGCAGACACGCCCATCCCCAGCAGATCGGTATCACCCTGGGTGGTATAGCCCTGGAAATTACGATGCAGAACACCCTCGCGCTGAGCAATCGCCAGCTCGTCATCCGGGCGGGCAAAGTGATCCATCCCGATAAACTGATAGCCTGTTTCGGTCAGTGAAGAGATGGTCTCTTGCAGAATATCCAGCTTTTGTTGCGCGCTGGGCAGGTCGGCATCTTTGATCTTGCGCTGAGCGGCAAACAGCGTCGGCAAGTGCGCATAGTTAAAGACGCTCAGGCGGTCGGGATTAAGCTCAGCAACGCGCTTCAGGGTGAACGCGAAGCTTTCTGGTGTCTGTTTTGGCAGGCCGTAAATCAGGTCGATGTTCGTCGATGTAAAGCCTATCTCACGCGCATGATTGAGCAACGCGAAGATAAATTCCTCATCCTGCTCACGGTTTACCAGCCGCTGAACCTCTTTATTGAAGTCCTGCACCCCCATGCTCAGACGGTTAAAGCCTTCAGCACGTAAATGATCGAGAACATCCAGCTCAATTTCACGGGGATCCACTTCGATCGAGATTTCGGCATCTGCGTTAAACGTGAAGTTCTCACGAAGCAGCGTCATTAACCGACTGATTTGCGCCTTATTCAGGTAAGTTGGCGTGCCGCCGCCCCAGTGCAGCTGACTCACGTTCCGTCCCGCAAACAGCGGTGCGCGATGAATAATTTCTTGTTCTAATACATCGAGATATTGATCGGCTTTGTGCTGCTGACGCGTCACAATCTTGTTGCAGCCGCAGAAGTAGCACAGTTTGTGGCAGAACGGAATGTGGACGTACAAAGAGAGGGGACGCTCAGGATAACGCGCAACGGCTTGTGAAAATGCCTCAGCGCCATAGTCTTCGGAAAACTCCAGCGCGGTCGGGTACGACGTGTATCGTGGCCCGGAATAGTTATATTTCTGGATCAGGGCCAGGTCCCAGTCAATTAGCTGCTCAGACATGCTCACTCCTTCCGATGGCGTTTCTGGCGGGTACGGCGTACCGGCTTAACCCCACCGCGGGTGATAAGCCGGCTGCGCAGCCACTTTTGTCGCCGCGACAATCGCTGTAGTTTAACGAATAACCACACCAGATAACATATAACCGGAAGGGTTATAAGCAGGACGGGAAGGCCCACGGTGTAAAACCGTTAATTGCCACCCTTCAGCAGGCGCATCAGATCTTCCTGCTTCTCGTCCTCTTCTTCCTCTTCTTCATCGTCATCATACGAGAGCCCCAGCTTTTGCATCAGCTCATCGATGCGATCCAGCTTAGCATCTACCCAGCTCTGATCTTCAGCGCTCAGCGTTTCTCCCGCTTCAAGACGTTCCAGCAGCGCATCCAGGCGCTCATCTGTTTCCAGTAAATCCAACTCAGCCTGCGGTGAAAGCATAGGTTTCTCACTCTTCGGTTTATGCTGTTTGGTGACTTTTTCGGTCACGCCTAATGGAATAGGGTTTTTACTGCCAATACGAGGATCTTTCTGCTTAGACGTGTTCCCACCGCCTGATGAGCCTTCGCTACCGGTCGCACGACTGCCCGCCGCATGGCCGCGGTGTTTTTTCTGACGTTTGCGGTCGCGGGCTTCCTGGTTAATTTCTTCACGCGTTTTACGGCGTGCTTTAGTTGGGCCTTTACCGCGTGGTGTAGAAGTTGGTTTCATCATAATTCGTCTTTGGCTGTTTTTATTCAGTATACATTTGCGGCGGAATCTAGCAGAAAGCAAGCAAAGAAAAAAGGCGACAGAGTAATCTGCCGCCTTTTTTCCTGACTCTCCGCCCTTAATGGGCTCTACAATCCCTGTCGGCCATCAACACACCCTGTTTTTCCCTTAGCCTGAAACATTCCTTGTCAGTTCCATTTCCCTTTACTAACGTCTCCAGACGTTTGTCTTCCTGACAATCCTGCGTCTTCGCCTCCTGGCGCTCCTGACCCTCATCCTGAGTCGTATGTCCTGCCAGCATCCTCGCTATGGGCGCTACTTTACCCTTTTGGGTTAAACTCACAAGTAACCTGCGTAGCATTTTTGCTTATTCAGAATAATGCCTACTCGTAATTATATGATTTTATTGCTTTAGGATATTATTCCTTCTGTTATTTCTCATAAACACTATCGGCAATGTCTCACAACGCGCTGGTTTTTTACTTACACAACCCGCGTGCCGAAAAATCAGCCTTTTGCTGGTGTTCAGGTATAATCGCTGCAAAGCCTTGATTGATGGAGACGACCGCTTTGACTAATTTGAATTATCAACAGACGCACTTTGTAATGAGTGCGCCTGACATTCGCCATTTACCTTCCGATACGGGAATCGAAGTGGCTTTCGCTGGCCGTTCCAACGCAGGCAAATCCAGTGCACTGAATACCCTGACGAATCAAAAAAGCCTGGCGCGTACCTCTAAAACGCCCGGCCGTACTCAGCTCATCAACCTGTTTGAAGTCGTTGACGGTAAACGCCTGGTTGACCTGCCGGGATACGGTTACGCAGAAGTCCCGGAAGAGATGAAGCGTAAATGGCAACGCGCGTTGGCTGAATACCTTGAGAAACGTCAGAGCCTGCAAGGTTTAGTCGTTCTGATGGATATTCGCCACCCGTTAAAAGATCTCGACCAGCAGATGATCCTGTGGGCCGTAGAAAGCAACGTGCAGGTTCTGGTATTACTGACCAAAGCGGACAAACTGGCCAGCGGCGCACGTAAAGCACAGTTGAATATGGTACGTGAAGCCGTACTGGCGTTTAATGGTGATGTGCAGGTAGAAGCCTTTTCATCGCTGAAGAAGCTGGGCGTAGATAAGCTGCGTCAGAAGCTGGATACCTGGTTTAGCGAACTGGCGCCAGTTGAAGAGATGCAGGACGGGGAATAACCCAATGATATGCCGGATGGAGGCGCTGCGCGTCTTGTCCGGTTTATAGTATGGACAACACGTTTCTTGCGCACAATAAAAAACGCCCCAGTCATTACTGACTGGGGCGGCTAAAATATTCAGCCAAATCCGATTACGTGAAGTAAAAGGTCTGAAAGATAGAACATCTTACCTCTGTACCCTACGCGAATAACTTTACTCTTTTTTGAGCAACTCAGAAAGTATTTTTTGTAATTTTTTTTCACTCCCGACATAGGGAATTCTAATGGATATCACAAAAAATTCTCACTTATGTTGCTTAGTTACGAAAAGAGCGTGTTATTCAGCTAACGCTTAGTGCGCTTGATCCCAGTTTTCACCGCTACCGACTTCAACCAGCAACGGCACATCAATACGCGTCCCGTTCTCCATCAATTGATGGATCTTTTTCGATACGCTTTCCAGATCATCTTTGTGCACTTCAAAGACCAGTTCATCGTGTACCTGCATGATCATACGTACGCGAGGTTGCTCGGTCTGCAGCCATCCGTCTACGGCTATCATAGCGCGCTTAATAATATCTGCTGCGGTACCTTGCATCGGGGCGTTAATCGCTGCGCGTTCAGCACCGGCACGACGAGCACCATTACTGGACTTAATATCCGGTAAATAGAGTCGACGCCCTTCGAGCGTTTCAACGTACCCTTGCTCTTTTGCCTGTGCACGTGTGCGTTCCATATATTCCAGCACGCCAGGATAGCGTTCGAAATAGAGATCCATGTACTTCTGTGCTTCTTTGCGCGGAATATTCAACTGACGCGCAAGGCCAAAGGCGCTCATCCCGTAGATCAGACCAAAGTTAATGGCTTTCGCGCTACGACGCTGCTCACTGGTCACCGAGTCGAGTGGCAGGCCAAAAACTTCCGCAGCCGTTGCACGGTGAATGTCTTTTCCTTCGGCAAAGGCGGTCAGCAAGCCCTTGTCACGAGAAAGGTGCGCCATAATGCGCAGTTCGATTTGCGAGTAGTCCGCCGAGACGATCACATAATCTTCTGGTGCAATGAACGCCTGGCGAATACGACGACCTTCTTCGTTACGCACCGGGATGTTTTGCAGGTTAGGATCGGTAGATGATAAACGTCCAGTTGCCGTAACAGCCTGATGATAAGAGGTATGTACGCGCCCGGTTTTCGGATTGATCATCAGCGGAAGTTTATCCGTGTAGGTCGATTTCAGTTTCGCTAACCCACGATGTTCCAGAATCACCTTCGGTAACGGATAATCCAGCGCTAACTCTTCCAGGACTTCCTCTGACGTTGACGGTGCCCCACCAGGCGTTTTCTTCAGCGGTTTTATACCCTGCTTTTCAAACAGAATGGTTTGTAACTGCTTAGTCGAAGAGAGGTTAAAGGCTTCCCCGGCGATCTCGTGCGCTTTTTTCTCCAGTTCATTCAAACGCTTCGTCAATTCTTCTGAGTGCTTATGCAGTACTGCAGGATCGATTTTCACACCGTTGCGTTCGACACGAGACAGCACCGGAACCAGCGGCATATCGATATTTTCGAAGACGTTGAGTGGTCCTTTGTGCTTTTGCAATTCCGGCCACATTTTCAGATGCAGTTGCAGCGTAACGTCGGCATCTTCTGCGGCATAGCGCCCGGCTTCTTCCAGTGCAATCTGGTTGAAGGTCAGTTGGTTTTTACCTTTACCGGCGATCTCTTCAAAAGTGATGGTTTTATGTTTCAGCCAGCGATCGGACAGGCTGTCCATATCGTGTCGCCCGGCAACGCTGTTGAGCGTATAGGATTCAAGCATGGTATCAAAGACGATACCGCGCAGTTCAATATCGTAATTCGCCAGTATGCCGCGATCGTACTTCAGGTTTTGCCCGACTTTATGCGCTTTTTCATCTTCCAACAGCGGCTTCAATAGCGCCAGCGCGCGGTCGCGGGAGATCTGATCGGGAGCATCCAGATAGTCATGAGCAACAGGAACATAGGCCGCAACACCCGGTTCGATGGCAAAGGAGAGGCCGACCAGATTTGCAGAGATGTTGTCCAGGCTGTCCGTTTCAGTATCGAAAGCAAAGACCGGTGCTTTTTTCAGCTTCGCAATCCACGCTTCCAGCGTCGCTTCGTCGAGAATCGTCACATAGTTATCGTACGAGAGAACCGTTGCAGGTTCCTCGGGGGTTTCATCTATAACTATTGTTTCCTTCGATTTTGCCGCGGGTTTTGCCCCTTTCGCCTGCAACCATTTACCGGCTTCAACGTCAGCGACCCAGCGCTTAAACTCATACTGTTTAAACAGACCTAGCAGTTCGTCTGCTGCGGGTTGCTGCACTTCCAGCTGTTCACAGGTTAACTCCAGCTCAACATCCGTTTTGATGGTAGCCAGCTTATAAGAAAGGTACGCCACCTCTTTATTCTGCTCGAGCTTACCGGCCATGGTTTTTGCGCCACGGAATGTCAGCCCGGCTATTTTGTCTGATTCAGCATAGAGCGTGTCCAGCCCGCCCAGCCCCTGAAGCAGCGCCTGAGCGGTTTTTTCACCTACCCCCGGAACGCCTGGAATGTTATCGGAGGAGTCACCCATCAGCGCCAGGAAATCGATAATCAGTTCCGGAGGAACGCCATACTTGTTCACCACCTCATCCGGCCCGAGGATCGTGTTGGTCATGGTGTTGATGAGGGTAATATTGGGCGTGACCAGTTGGGCCATGTCTTTATCACCGGTGCTAATCAGTACCGGACGCCCCACTTTTTCCGCTTCACGCGCCAGCGTACCGATAACATCGTCCGCTTCCACACCGGATACCGCCAGCAGCGGCAATCCCATCGCTTTTACCATCGCATGCAGAGGCTCAATCTGCGCACGCAGATCGTCCGGCATGGGCGGACGGTGTGACTTGTAGTGTTCGAATAATTCATCACGGAAGGTTTTACCCTTAGCGTCGAAGACCACTGCCGCATGCGTTGGCTGGTATTGCAGAATCAAGCTACGCAGCATGTTGAGGACGCCGTACATCGCTCCCGTAGGTTCTCCCGCACTGTTAGTCAGCGGCGGAAACGCATGGTATGCGCGATACAGGTAAGATGAACCGTCTACAAGGATAAGTGGGTTTTCTGGGATCTGAACCATAATGTCCGTGCCTGTTTATCAGATTATGGGTAAAGGATGCCACAGACAGGATGAAAACATGAGTTTTTCACCGCATTTGTCGAAAAACTTTTGCAGATCTTCTGGGTTGTTCGCAAAGTGCGTTGTGGATAACTTTGTGAATAAATAATTTTCAGCCCTTTAGATACAGCAAAATAATGTATGAATCATAATATTTTTACCTATTTTTCATTAAGTTATATTGATATCGGATTTTTTATATTCTGTTTTCTGTATATATCGGGATGTGGATAGATATTCCCTTTTTTTCTATTCAGTGAAGATCCATCATTTGCTTCGTTTTCTGATAGAATCAGCCCCTTGCGCCTCTTTAGCGCACTGTTTATGGCTAACCGTTGAATAATTTAATTATGACGAGAATACTCGCTGCGATAACGCTGTTGCTGAGTATCGTATTGACCATATTGGTCACGATTTTTTGTTCTGTGCCGATCATCCTTGCCGGGGTTATCAAACTCCTTTTGCCCATTCCCATCGTCTGGCGCAAGGTATCCGTCTTCTGTAATTTCATGATGTACTGCTGGTGTGAAGGTCTGGCGCTACTCCTGCACCTTAACCCGCGACTGAAGTGGGACGTCGAAGGACTGGAAGGTCTTAGCAAGAAAAACTGGTATCTTCTCATCTGTAATCACTACAGCTGGGCCGATATCGTTGTGCTTTGCGTTCTGTTTCGTAAGCACATCCCCGCGAATAAATATTTCCTCAAACAGCAGTTGGCCTGGGTGCCCTTTATCGGCCTCGCATGCTGGGCGCTGGATATGCCATTTATGAAGCGCTATTCGCGAGGCTATTTGCTCCGTCACCCGGAACGACGCGGTAAAGACGTGGAAACCACACGTCTTTCTTGTGAGAAATTCCGTGCACATCCGACAACTATTGTGAATTTTGTCGAAGGTTCCCGGTTTACAAAAGAGAAACACCAGCAAACCCGTTCGCCATTTCAAAACCTGTTGCCACCAAAAGCGGCCGGTATTGCAATGGCGCTAAATGTCTTAGGATCGCAGTTCGATAAACTGCTTAATGTCACGCTGTGCTACCCGGAAAACAGCGAGCGCCCTTTCTACGATATGCTGAGCGGTAAACTGACGCGTATTGTGGTGAGAGTGAATCTGGAGACAATTAAAGAGGAACTGCACGGCGATTACGTTAACGATAAAGGGTTTAAACGTCGGTTCCAGCTGTGGCTGAATACGCTCTGGCAGGAGAAAGATCGTCTTATTACTTCGTTGATTACCGCGCATCAGCCTAAGAAATGATGTTATCCGCCTCCGGGTTGAACGGAGGCGGTACGCTTTTATCGGCGAGAGAGACCTTTGAGAAGCGCCATAAATTGGTCGTCTGCCATTTGTCTTCCGTTAAAGTTAACTTGACCCGGGACATAACGTACCCGCAACGAAGCATTATTTTCATGAATCATTAACAAATTGAGCATGGAAACATATTGTTTAATGTCATTAACTTCTTTTTGCGCCTGACTCTGGGCATCCTTCGCATTCATGCCTTGGGCAAGTTTAGACTGTTTTATCATCTCGGTTGCAAACGTAATCGGAGCGACAAAATCAGCATTCACAGATTTAATAGCCTTAACAGTGGCCGGCATTATATTGCCTGGGTCTTTAAAAGCGATGTCTAAGCTTCCGGTCAACTCACCGCCTGCATTGTTCCATGAAACAGGGAATTTAATAACAGGCTCACTTTTAAATAAAATTGGCATATTTGCTATTAAGAACTCACTATGAAACCGGCGAGCTTTATAATTCGCATCATCACTTTCCAGGGAGTTCTTAGCAAAATACTCCCTCATTGTGACGCCATACTGACTAATAAACGCCCTCACGGCTAATGGGTCAATAGATTCCGCAACTAATGACACCTGGCCACTACCAATATCCTGATTTTCCTTTTTAATTTTTTCGAACACGTAGGTCAGATTGGCATTAATATATTTGCTATTTTTTGCACGCTCTGACGATGTTTTAATAATAAGTGCGTCCATTTTAAAAAGCCCAGCATCGCGCTCAGAGAGAGTAGCCTTGTTAAATTTTAGCGCGATGTTACCGATGGGATAGCTCTTTTCCTCCAGACGCAAGAGAGTATCGACATTTAAGGAGTCAGCAATGACTTTTTTGTCGTTATTCACACTCATCACGACGTTCTCTACTTCGCCGTTAATCTGCAGGTTTGACAGGCCGCTGTCATCTTTACCAATAGCAAACTGACCATTGCCAAAAGATAAACCGGTATACTGAGCTGGCATCACATCAAGTACAGTTGAGTAGGAACCATCATAGCTGAAACGTATGGTCGCTTCGCCAGGCGACTTATCTTTAGCCGCGGTAAAGAGTGGTTGTGTCAGTTCATTGTTCACTAATCTTAACTTTGCAGCCACCATAGCCGGTGTAAAATCACCATGAAAAATTAATGGCAACGGTCCGTGGATGACATTAATATCAAACCCAATTTCTTGCCCTGTTTTCATTCCAAGGCTGGCCGCTCCTTTATCAATTTTAACGAACAATTTAAAATGTGAGCTAAAAAAACTATTATCAAAGTTTTCGTAACGGGCCGTTAATTGACGATCATCGCCGTGATCCCTCATTCTGAAATTAAATTCTTTCACATCCTTATCGATTCGCGATTGAATTTGCGTCCCTGTGTACCATGTTCCGCCGCCCCAGATAACGGCTAAAGCGACAACCATGCTCGCGGCTGTTTTACATATCATTTTATTATCCCTGATAAAACATCAAAACACTGAATATCAACTTCTGATGCGAGGAAGTCCAGTAACATGATGAATTATCAGAAAGCATTTATATTTATAAAAGAATAAAAAAAAGCCTGCGAATATTCGCAGGCTGTATGACATTCGGGATGAATTATTTTTTCTCGACGAGGTGTTTCACAGTATCAGCATACTGCTGCACAAAGATATCCATGCTGCTGGTATCCATGCCCTGCGGATTTACCTGATATTTGCCGTTAACAAACATCGCCGGAACGCCCTGCAGTTGCAGATCCGCCGCGGCTTTTTCCTGCTGTGCGACGAGTGATTTCACTACGAAGCTATTCCACGCAGCATCATAATCTTCACCTTTGATGCCTGCATCGACAAACACTTTACGGATATCAGCAACTGACTGAACAGTCTGCGTTTTCTGAACAGCTTCAAACAAAGGTGCAGTGACTTTATCCTCAACACCCAGCGCCAGCGCAACTGCCCACGCCTGAGTCAGGTCTTTACCCAGCGGCCCCAAAAACTCAACGTGATATTTGGTCATTTTGGTGCCTTCCGGCAGTTTTTTCTTCACGTTATCAGAAACATGAAGAACTTCTTCGAACTGGTAGCAATGCGGGCAGTAGAAGGAGAAGAACTCCAACACCTGCGGTTCACCCGCAATAGGCTTTTCCAGTGTCGTGTACTGCTTGCCGTCCTGGAACTGCGCTGCCGATGCGCTAAAAGCTAAAATCATACCAGCCAGCGCCAGCCATATTTTTTTCATGTTCAGGTCTCTCCGATTAATACATTGGCGTTAATTGTAAGGGGGGGTCTTGCAGTATTTTTGCCTGCTCAATAAAGGTCGCTGTCTGACGTTGCCAGTAATCTTCCCCGGTTAACCACGGAAAGTTTTTGGGGAAAGCAGGGTCAGCCCAACGCCGAATTAACCAGGCAAGATAATAAACTAAACGCATGGCGCGTAAAGGTTCAATGAGTCCGATTTCAGCGGTGTCGAACTCGCTAAACTCTTCATAAGCCTCAATAATGGTTTCAAGCTGCATGCGTTGTTCCGCTTTGTCGCCATTGAGGAGCATCCATAAATCCTGTATGGCCGGACCATTACGAGCATCGTCCAAATCGACGAACATAGGGCCATCGCGCCACAAAATGTTCCCGGCATGACAGTCGCCATGCAATCGTAAAGTCTCAAAACGCGTGTGCCATCGTTCGGTCACTACCGCAATAAGCGCATCTGTTGCTTTCAGGAAAGCGGCCTTTTGCCCTGAGGGAATGATCTGCGCATTCTCGAAAAGCTTACGCGGTTCTGTCAGGTACTCTTCAAGCCCAATCGTTGGCCGGAAGGCAAAAGCACGTTTGCGCCCCGTTTGATGCAGACGTCCCAGATAGCGGCCTACAGCCTCCATCTGATCGATATTGTCGGCTTCAAACTGGCGCCCACCTACACTGGGGAATATCGCATAATGGAAGCCCTGGTGACCCAATAACGTCTGACCATCAAACACAATCGGTGCCGCAACCGGCACTTCATCTTGCACAAGCTCAAGTGCAAACTGATGTTCTTCCAGTATTTGATCAACGGACCAGCGCTCAGGACGATAAAACTTTACGACAAAGCGCCGACGGTCTTCGTCCTGGAATTGATAGACACGGTTTTCATAGCTGTTGAGCGGAGTAAGCCCGGAATCCACCCGGAGCCCCTGTTCAAACAGCGCATCCATGATGGTATCCGGGTGTAGCGTCTGGAAAGTAAAAGCGTTGTCGTTCATCCCATCATCCGGAAAATACTACGAATGATTCAGGATATCATTTCGCAGCGCTTTCGGTGGTGGCGATTACAAGCTTTTACTCTTTAATTACGCCACGTGCGCGTAGTAGTGCAGTTTTAAAATCTTCTTCATAATCTTTTTGGATACCTGGGATGACGGCATCTTTTGCTGAGTCACGCATTTTCAGGTGATAGATCAGAATGTCATCAGTTAAATCCGCCAGTTCACCGTCAAAACCTGACTCTTTTGCCAGTTTCTGTAAAAATTGCATCAGGTTAAGATCAGGCTCTTTCTGCCAGGCTGGCTGGAGGAGTTCAATAACTTCATTCAGACGTTTACATTTCATGGTTGTGCTCCTTACGCTTGATACGGATACGTTAGCAGGGTCAATCCCACATTAAAAGAGGCGATATCAGTGATTCTGGATAGTGCAATAACAGGGGTTGTCCTGGCCGGCGGTAAGGCCAGACGAATGGGAGGAACCGATAAAGGTCTCCTGGAGCTGGGCGGTAAGCCCTTATGGAGACATGTGGCGGATACCCTCGCTCTCCAGGTCGAGACCGTTGTGGTTAATGCTAATCGCCATCAAGATATTTACCGGAAAAGCGGCCTGAAAGTCATACCGGATTCACTGGCCGATTTTCCTGGCCCACTGGCGGGTATGTTGTCTGTTTTTCAGCAGGAACCTGGCGAATGGTTTCTATTTTGCCCTTGCGATATGCCCTATATCCCCCGCAACCTGGTTACTCGTTTAAAAGAGCAACGCAATGGCGCGCCGGTCGTATGGGTGCACGATGGAGAACGGGATCATCCTGCTATTGCGCTGGTGCACAGAAATATACAGCCGTTATTACAGGAATACCTCCAGTCAGGTGAACGACGGGTGATGGTATTTATGGGTCTGGCCGGCGGACACGCCGTCGATTTCAGCGATCATATGGGCGCCTTTGTAAATGTGAATACGCCGGAAGAACTTGCCAGATGGCAGGATAAATCATGATCCCATTACTTGGCATTGCAGCATGGAGCGGCACAGGGAAAACCACGCTACTTAAAAAACTGATCCCGGAACTGTGCGCCAGAGGTATTCGTCCGGGGCTGATTAAGCACACACACCACAATATGGATGTCGATAAACCGGGTAAAGATAGCTATGAGTTACGCAAAGCGGGTGCAGCTCAAACGTTGGTCGCCAGCCAGCAGCGTTGGGCGTTAATGACAGAAACACCGGATGAACCTCAGCTGGATTTAGCGTATCTGGTCAGCAGGATGGATGCTTCAACGTTGGATATGGTACTTGTTGAGGGCTTTAAGCATGAACCTGTCGCAAAGATCCTGCTTTTTCGTCAAGACTGCGGACATCATGCGGAAGAGTTGGTGATTGATGAGCATGTCGTCGCGGTTGCCAGTGACGTCCCGCTTGCACTGGACGTTCCTTTGTTAGATATCAACGATGTACGGCAAATTGCAGAGTTTGTTACGCAGTGGGTAAGACAATAATTACGGGTCGGAGAAGGTGTTTACGCCGTTTTCCGGCGGTTTCAGATGCGCACAAACGCAAAAAGGCCATCCTTCCGGATGGCCTTTCGCTTGATTTGATGCCTGGCAGTTCCCTACTCTCGCATGGGGAGACCCCACACTACCATCGGCGCTACGGCGTTTCACTTCTGAGTTCGGCATGGGGTCAGGTGGGACCACCGCGCTACAGCCGCCAGGCAAATTCTGTTTATTAACCCGCTTTTCGCCGGTTAATTTTATCTGTATCAGGCTGAAAATCGTCTACTCTTTCGCCAAAACAGCTTCGGCGTTGTAAGGTTAAGCCTCACGGTTCATTAGTATCGGTTAGCTCAATGTATCGCTACACTTACACACCCGACCTATCAACGTCGTCGTCTTCAACGTTCCTTCAGGAGACTTAAAGTCTCAGGGAGAACTCATCTCGGGGCAAGTTTCGTGCTTAGATGCTTTCAGCACTTATCTCTTCCGCATTTAGCTACCGGGCAGTGCCATTGGCATGACAACCCGAACACCAGTGATGCGTCCACTCCGGTCCTCTCGTACTAGGAGCAGCCCCCCTCAATTCTCCAGCGCCCACGGCAGATAGGGACCGAACTGTCTCACGACGTTCTAAACCCAGCTCGCGTACCACTTTAAATGGCGAACAGCCATACCCTTGGGACCTACTTCAGCCCCAGGATGTGATGAGCCGACATCGAGGTGCCAAACACCGCCGTCGATATGAACTCTTGGGCGGTATCAGCCTGTTATCCCCGGAGTACCTTTTATCCGTTGAGCGATGGCCCTTCCATTCAGAACCACCGGATCACTAAGACCTGCTTTCGCACCTGCTCGAGCCGTCACTCTCGCAGTCAAGCTAGCTTATGCCTTTGCACTAACCTCCTGATGTCCGACCAGGATTAGCTAACCTTCGTGCTCCTCCGTTACTCTTTAGGAGGAGACCGCCCCAGTCAAACTACCCACCAGACACTGTCCGCAACCCGGATCACGGGTCCACGTTAGAACACCAGCCATTAAAGGGTGGTATTTCAAGGTCGGCTCCATGCAGACTGGCGTCCACACTTCAAAGCCTCCCACCTATCCTACACATCAAGGACCAGTGTTCAGTGTCAAGCTATAGTAAAGGTTCACGGGGTCTTTCCGTCTTGCCGCGGGTACACTGCATCTTCACAGCGAGTTCAATTTCACTGAGTCTCGGGTGGAGACAGCCTGGCCATCATTACGCCATTCGTGCAGGTCGGAACTTACCCGACAAGGAATTTCGCTACCTTAGGACCGTTATAGTTACGGCCGCCGTTTACCGGGGCTTCGATCAAGAGCTTCTCCTTACGGATAACCCCATCAATTAACCTTCCGGCACCGGGCAGGCGTCACACCGTATACGTCCACTTTCGTGTTTGCACAGTGCTGTGTTTTTAATAAACAGTTGCAGCCAGCTGGTATCTTCGACTGATTTCAGCTCCACGAGCAAGTCGCTTCACCTACCTATCAGCGTGCCTTCTCCCGAAGTTACGGCACCATTTTGCCTAGTTCCTTCACCCGAGTTCTCTCAAGCGCCTTGGTATTCTCTACCTGACCACCTGTGTCGGTTTGGGGTACGATTTCGTGTTACCTGATGCTTAGAGGCTTTTCCTGGAAGCAGGGCATTTGTCACTTCAGCACCGTAGTGCCTCGTCATCACGCCTCAGTGTTAGAGTGAACCGGATTTACCTGGAACACACACCTACACGCTTAAACCGGGACAACCGTCGCCCGGCCGACATAGCCTTCTCCGTCCCCCCTTCGCAGTAACACCAAGTACAGGAATATTAACCTGTTTCCCATCGACTACGCCTTTCGGCCTCGCCTTAGGGGTCGACTCACCCTGCCCCGATTAACGTTGGACAGGAACCCTTGGTCTTCCGGCGTGCGGGTTTTTCACCCGCATTATCGTTACTTATGTCAGCATTCGCACTTCTGATACCTCCAGCAACCCTCACAGGCCACCTTCAACGGCTTACAGAACGCTCCCCTACCCAACAACACATAGTGTCGCTGCCGCAGCTTCGGTGCATGGTTTAGCCCCGTTACATCTTCCGCGCAGGCCGACTCGACCAGTGAGCTATTACGCTTTCTTTAAATGATGGCTGCTTCTAAGCCAACATCCTGGCTGTCTGTGCCTTCCCACATCGTTTCCCACTTAACCATGACTTTGGGACCTTAGCTGGCGGTCTGGGTTGTTTCCCTCTTCACGACGGACGTTAGCACCCGCCGTGTGTCTCCCGTGATAACATTCTTCGGTATTCGCAGTTTGCATCGGGTTGGTAAGTCGGGATGACCCCCTAGCCGAAACAGTGCTCTACCCCCGAAGATGAGTTCACGAGGCGCTACCTAAATAGCTTTCGGGGAGAACCAGCTATCTCCCGGTTTGATTGGCCTTTCACCCCCAGCCACAAGTCATCCGCTAATTTTTCAACATTAGTCGGTTCGGTCCTCCAGTTAGTGTTACCCAACCTTCAACCTGCCCATGGCTAGATCACCGGGTTTCGGGTCTATACCCTGCAACTTAACGCCCAGTTAAGACTCGGTTTCCCTTCGGCTCCCCTATTCGGTTAACCTTGCTACAGAATATAAGTCGCTGACCCATTATACAAAAGGTACGCAGTCACCCCATAAAGAGGCTCCCACTGCTTGTACGTACACGGTTTCAGGTTCTTTTTCACTCCCCTCGCCGGGGTTCTTTTCGCCTTTCCCTCACGGTACTGGTTCACTATCGGTCAGTCAGGAGTATTTAGCCTTGGAGGATGGTCCCCCCATATTCAGACAGGATACCACGTGTCCCGCCCTACTCTTCGAGTTCACAACACATGCACTTTTGTGTACGGGACTTTCACCCTGTATCGTGCGACTTTCCAGACGCTTCCACTAACACACATGCTGATTCAGACTCTGGGCTGCTCCCCGTTCGCTCGCCGCTACTGGGGGAATCTCGGTTGATTTCTTTTCCTCGGGGTACTTAGATGTTTCAGTTCCCCCGGTTCGCTTCATTACGCTATGTATTCACGTAATGATAGTGTGTCGAAACACACTGGGTTTCCCCATTCGGAAATCGCCGGTTATAACGGTTCATATCACCTTACCGACGCTTATCGCAGATTAGCACGTCCTTCATCGCCTCTGACTGCCAGGGCATCCACCGTGTACGCTTAGTCGCTTAACCTCACAACCCGAAGATGTTTCATTCGATTCATCATCGTGTTGCGAAAATTTGAGAGACTCGGACACACCATTTATCTGTTCTTATTACGGAGAACAGACACAGTGTGTCGTTTCAATTTTCAGCTTGATCCAGATTTTTAAAGAGCAAAACTTCGCAGTGAACCTTTTCAGGTACACTCTGAAGTTTTCTTGGGTTTTTGCAGTAAGTAATGGTGGAGCTATGCGGGATCGAACCGCAGACCTCCTGCGTGCAAAGCAGGCGCTCTCCCAGCTGAGCTATAGCCCCATCGAAGTCATCTCATTTACCTTAATCTTCCGGAACACCCTTCGGCATCAGAAAGAATTTGGTAGGCCTGAGTGGACTTGAACCACCGACCTCACCCTTATCAGGGGTGCGCTCTAACCACCTGAGCTACAAGCCTGCAGAGATTTCTTACTGCTAATTTTCATCAGACAATCTGTGTGGACACTACAAGGACGGTTCTTTAAGGTAAGGAGGTGATCCAACCGCAGGTTCCCCTACGGTTACCTTGTTACGACTTCACCCCAGTCATGAATCACAAAGTGGTAAGCGCCCTCCCGAAGGTTAAGCTACCTACTTCTTTTGCAACCCACTCCCATGGTGTGACGGGCGGTGTGTACAAGGCCCGGGAACGTATTCACCGTGGCATTCTGATCCACGATTACTAGCGATTCCGACTTCATGGAGTCGAGTTGCAGACTCCAATCCGGACTACGACATACTTTATGAGGTCCGCTTGCTCTCGCGAGGTCGCTTCTCTTTGTATATGCCATTGTAGCACGTGTGTAGCCCTACTCGTAAGGGCCATGATGACTTGACGTCATCCCCACCTTCCTCCAGTTTATCACTGGCAGTCTCCTTTGAGTTCCCGGCCTAACCGCTGGCAACAAAGGATAAGGGTTGCGCTCGTTGCGGGACTTAACCCAACATTTCACAACACGAGCTGACGACAGCCATGCAGCACCTGTCTCAGAGTTCCCGAAGGCACCAAAGCATCTCTGCTAAGTTCTCTGGATGTCAAGAGTAGGTAAGGTTCTTCGCGTTGCATCGAATTAAACCACATGCTCCACCGCTTGTGCGGGCCCCCGTCAATTCATTTGAGTTTTAACCTTGCGGCCGTACTCCCCAGGCGGTCTATTTAACGCGTTAGCTCCGGAAGCCACGCCTCAAGGGCACAACCTCCAAATAGACATCGTTTACAGCGTGGACTACCAGGGTATCTAATCCTGTTTGCTCCCCACGCTTTCGCACCTGAGCGTCAGTCTCTGTCCAGGGGGCCGCCTTCGCCACCGGTATTCCTCCAGATCTCTACGCATTTCACCGCTACACCTGGAATTCTACCCCCCTCTACAAGACTCTAGCCTGCCAGTTTCGAATGCAGTTCCCAGGTTGAGCCCGGGGATTTCACATCCGACTTGACAGACCGCCTGCGTGCGCTTTACGCCCAGTAATTCCGATTAACGCTTGCACCCTCCGTATTACCGCGGCTGCTGGCACGGAGTTAGCCGGTGCTTCTTCTGCGAGTAACGTCAATCACTAAGGTTATTAACCTTAATGCCTTCCTCCTCGCTGAAAGTACTTTACAACCCGAAGGCCTTCTTCATACACGCGGCATGGCTGCATCAGGCTTGCGCCCATTGTGCAATATTCCCCACTGCTGCCTCCCGTAGGAGTCTGGACCGTGTCTCAGTTCCAGTGTGGCTGGTCATCCTCTCAGACCAGCTAGGGATCGTTGCCTAGGTGAGCCGTTACCCCACCTACTAGCTAATCCCATCTGGGCACATCCGATGGCAAGAGGCCCGAAGGTCCCCCTCTTTGGTCTTGCGACGTTATGCGGTATTAGCTACCGTTTCCAGTAGTTATCCCCCTCCATCGGGCAGTTTCCCAGACATTACTCACCCGTCCGCCACTCGTCACCCAAGGAGCAAGCTCCTCTGTGCTACCGTTCGACTTGCATGTGTTAGGCCTGCCGCCAGCGTTCAATCTGAGCCATGATCAAACTCTTCAATTTAAGTTTGATGCTCGTGAATTAAACTTCGTAATGAATTACGTGTTCACTCAGAGACTTGGTATTCATTTTTCGTCTTGCGACGTTAAGAATCCGTATCATTGAGTGCCCACACAGATTGTCTGATAAATTGTTAAAGAGCAGTGCCGCTTCGCTTTTTCTCAGCGGCGCGGGGTGTGCATATTACGCCATCCCGCTTCGAAGTCAAGCATTTAATTTCGCTTTTCTCCGTGAGGTTCTCTGTGGAACCCCGCTGACCCGGCGGCTTGCGTGCCGTTGTTCCGTGTCAGTGGAGGCGCATTATAGGGAGTTATTTCAGGCTGACAAGCGGAAATTTAAAAAAACCTTCCGAGTGCGTATTTTTTATTCTTTACGTTTATTTTAACGACGCTTTGTTGGTTAATTGGGCAATTTCGCGGGCAAAACTCGCCACCTGCTCCCAATCGGTATACACCACTTCTTTATTCGTATCCGTTTCACCGCCTGACATCTTCATAATCAATTTGATCATGACGCGGTCATACCAACGATAGCGAGGATAAAGCAAGGCTCCTGCGATCACCGCACTACGGTCTGGTCGCCATGGCGAGCTCATCAGAAACTTCCGTGCGTAGCTGTTGGTTTGCGGGGTGCGTTTTTCCGGCTTACGGGCAACCAGGTTAACGGAGTAGAACGCACTTGGCATCGCATTCAGTTGCGTGGCATGCTTCTTCACAAATTCCTGAAACGCAGAATGGTAATGACCGTAACGAATCGATGCGCCGATCACCACGCTGTCATAGTTTTTCCAGTCAGGCTCTTCAGTGCGATGCAAGTTCACGACATCAGCCCAGACGCCCAGTTCTTTTAATTCAGAAGCCAGATACTCGGCGATTTCACGCGTTTGCCCATCCCGGGAAGAAAAAAGAATCAGTGTTTTCACGTGTTACTCCATTATTCACGCCAGAAGGTAGGGGTAAAGAGCACCAGCAGAGTAAAGACCTCCAGACGACCAAACAACATATTGGCAATCAGGATCCATTTCGCCACCGGGTTCATACTGGCAAAGTTATCGGCAACAACGCCCAGCCCTGGTCCCAGGTTATTGAGCGTCGCCACAACAGAGGCGAATGCGGAGAAGTCATCCACACCGGTCGCGATAATGGCCAGCATGCTGACAATAAAGACCAGTGCATAGGCAGAGAAGAATCCCCATACCGCCTCCAGAATACGTTCCGGCAATGCACGATTACCCAGCTTAATACTGTAGACCGCATTGGGGTGGACCAGTCGTTTGAGTTCACGGTTCCCCTGCTTGAACAGCAACAGGATACGAATCACCTTCAAACCACCGCCCGTTGACCCGGCACAGCCACCAATAAACGCAGAACACAGCAACAAAACCGGCAGGAATAACGGCCAACGGGCAATACTGTCCGTTGTGAACCCCGCAGTGGTCGCCATCGACACCACCTGGAAAAAGGCCTGATTGAGCGTTGTTAGCGCCGAGCCATAGGTATTGTGCACCCACAGCACCAACGTACAGATTGCCACCAGCGTCAGTTGGACACCAATGAACATGCGAAATTCGGGGTCGCGCCAGTAGACCTTTAGACTACGCCCGCTTAATAAGGAGAAGTGCAGACCATAGTTACAACCGGAGATCAGCAAGAAGATAGCAATAATCGTGTTGATCGTCGGGCTGTCGAAATAGCCTACGCTGGCATCGTGTGTTGAAAAGCCGCCGATCGCGATGGTGGCAAAACTGTGCCCTATGGCATCAAACGCCGGCATCCCGGCAAACCATAACGCCAGCGCACAGGCGATCGTCAGCAGAACATAGATAAGCCACAACGTTTTCGCCGTTTCGGCTATACGCGGGCGCATTTTATTATCTTTTAGCGGCCCCGGCATTTCTGCCCGATAGAGCTGCATCCCACCAACGCCGAGGATAGGCAAGATGGCAACGGCCAGCACGATGATCCCCATACCGCCAAACCATTGCAGCATCTGTCGATAAAAGAGGATAGCGTGTGGCAACGAATCCAGCCCCACCAGCGTCGTCGCCCCCGTGGTCGTTAATCCAGAGAAGGATTCGAAAAACGCATCGGTAATCGTGAGGTTAGGACTTTCAGAAAAGATAAACGGTAGCGCACCCACGCTGCCCAGCACCGTCCAGAACAAGACGACGATCAGAAACCCTTCGCGGGATTTCAGCTCCCCTTTCTCCTTACGGTTCGGCCACCACAGCATGGAACCAATCGCCAGCGCGACAAAGAAAGTCTGCGTAAATGCTCGCCCCGCACCATCACGGTAGATAAGCGCTACCAGTCCGGGAAGGATCATTGTTCCCGAAAATAAAATAACCAGTAGTCCAACGATTCGGGTAATGGCACGAAAATGCATCTCTGCCGCTTCCTTAGTTCTTCAAATGAGGTGGGGATTATTCTTCAATCGCTAACAATTGCAATGAACCACGACTAAAATCCGCCAGTTTTGCTGAAAATTCATCCACTTTCGCATAAGGAAGCGCTACCCTGAGCCGAACCAATGCCTGGTAATCACTGGAAACGATTTTACCGTCAAACTGCCCCAACAGTGCTTCGATACCGGCCAACTGACCGTACTCACACTGCAAAGTATATTCGGTTAATGGCGTCTTGCGCTGCGTTGTTAACTGACGCAACGCCTGATTCACACCGCCACCGTAGGCTTTCACCAGCCCACCGGTACCAAGAAGGATACCGCCGTAGTAGCGCACCACCACGGCGGTGATTTCACCGACACCGCTCCCCATGAGCTGAGCAAGCATCGGTTTACCTGCCGTTCCCGCCGGTTCGCCATCATCCGAAAATCCCAGCTGTTGTGAATCATTCGGCGCACCCGCTACCCACGCCACACAATGGTGGCGAGCGTCCGGGTGTTCCGCTTTCACTGACTCAACAAACGCTTTCGCCGCCTCTACACCGTCCGTATGAGCGAGCAGGGTAATGAAGCGGCTTTTTTTGATCTCTTCGACGACGCTAACCGGCGCCGCAGGGATTAACCAACTGTCCATCAAGCCAGTTTCAAATCCCGCGTCATGTTTTCGACATTGTTCTCGTGAATAACCACGTTATCTTCAATGCGAATACCACCAAACGGTTTCAGTGCTTCAATTTTCTGCCAGTTAAAGTGTTTGCTGAACTGCCCTTCACGCCATGGCGCTAACAGCGATTCGATAAAGTAAATGCCTGGCTCAATGGTCAACACCATGCCGGGTTGGAGCACACGAGTACAGCGCAGGTACGGATACTTCGACGGCGCAGCAAGGTGCGTACCGCTGTCATCCTGCATAAAGCCCGCAACATCATGGACCTGCAGACCCAGCGGGTGACCAATGCCGTGTGGCATAAATGGCCCGGTGAGATTGTTCTCTACCATCGCCTCTTCACTCATATCGGTGATGATTTGATGTTTACGCAGCAGCTTCGCAATGCGCTGATGGAACTGAATGTGATAATCCACATAGCTAACGCCTGCTTTCATCGTCGCGATGAGCGCCAGTTCTTCGTCGTTAACATCTTTCAGCAATTGCGCATAGTCGTTGTCGCTTTTCGCCGACCAGGTCCGCGTCAGGTCTGCCGCGTAACCGTTGTACTCTGCACCGGCGTCCAGCAGGAAGCTGCGGATTTCCGCAGGCGCCTGATGATCCAGTTTGGTGTAATGCAGTACGGAGGCGTGTTCATTGAGCGCGACGATGTTGCTGTACGGCACGTCAGTGTCGCGATGACCGGTCGCGGTCAGATAAGCCAGGTTAATGTCGAACTCGCTCATACCGGAGCGGAAAGCTTCTTCCGCCGCACGATGCCCGCTCACCGCCATTTTCTGCGCTTCACGCATACAAGCCAGCTCGTAATCCGTTTTATAGGCTCGGTAATAATGAAGGTAATCGATCACCCCTTTCGGGTTGATATTGCTGGCCGCAATGTCCAGCTGTAGCGCACGTTCAGGAACCGGACCGATATAACCGATATTGCCGCGCGCCGCAGGCAGCTGGCTACCAATACCGTCGGCTTTTGGCAGCGCAATGATCTCGATTTCTTCCGTCCAGAAAGAGGTCGGCAGCGGCTCAACGTTGTGCCAGTAATCGACCGGCAAGTAGAACCACAATTTTGGCTTATTCACGCCATCCACCAGCAACCAGCAGTTAGGGACCTGTGTTACCGGCACCCAGGCCTTAAACTGCGGGTTAACCTTAAACGGATACGGATGATCGTCGAGAAAAACGTTGAACAGCTCGCCGGAGTGAATAAGTAACGCATCCAGTTTAAAACGCGCCAGCGCATCGCGAGTCCGTTCCTGTAAGGTAACAATATGATTTTTATAGAGTGCGGCCAGTGATTCCATTATTTACCCTTCTGTTTTTTTGACCTCAAGTCACCGCATCTTAGCACATCGTCATCTCACTGCGTGATTTCTGCCGAGCGTGATCAAATCGTCATTTCTTTAATCATTTATTTGCATTTTTTTAACACAAAACACACACTTCGCTTCATCTGGTATGACCAGATCACCTTGCGGATTCAGGAGACTGACATGCTTTACAAAGGCGACACCCTGTACCTCGACTGGCTGGAAGATGGCATCGCCGAACTGGTGTTCGATGCCCCTGGTTCGGTCAATAAACTCGATACGGCAACCGTTGCCAGCCTTGGCCATGCGCTTGATGTGCTGGAAAAACAACATGATTTAAAAGGGCTGCTGCTGCGTTCTAACAAAGCGGCCTTTATTGTCGGTGCCGATATCACCGAATTCCTTTCACTGTTCCTCGTGCCAGAAGAACAGTTAAGCCAGTGGCTGCATTTTGCCAACAGCGTCTTTAATCGCCTGGAAGATCTCCCTGTCCCGACCCTTTCTGCGGTCAATGGCTATGCGCTGGGTGGCGGGTGCGAATGCGTACTGGCGACAGATTACCGTCTGGCCACGCCGGATCTGCGCATCGGCCTGCCGGAAACAAAGCTGGGCATTATGCCGGGCTTTGGCGGCTCCGTACGTATGCCACGTATGCTGGGTGCGGACAGCGCGCTGGAAATTATTGCTGCCGGGAAAGATGTCGGCGCTGAAGAAGCGCTAAAAATCGGCCTGGTCGATGGCGTGGTGAAACAAGAGAAGCTGATCGACGGTGCAATTGCCGTCCTGCGTCAGGCGATTGACGGTTCTCTGGACTGGAAAGCCAAACGCCAGCCGAAACTGGAACCATTGAAACTCAGCAAAATTGAAGCTGCGATGAGCTTTACCATCGCCAAAGGTATGGTCGCGCAGACGGTGGGTAAGCATTACCCCGCGCCCATCACAGCAGTAAAAACCATTGAAGCTGCCGCCCGCTTTGGTCGTGAAGAAGCACTGAATCTGGAAAACAAAAGCTTTGTTCCACTAGCACATACTCATGAAGCCCGTGCGCTGGTCGGTATCTTCCTCAACGATCAGTATGTAAAAGCGAAAGCGAAAAAGCTGACGAAAGATATTGAGACGCCGAAGCAGGCCGCAGTGCTGGGCGCAGGCATTATGGGCGGCGGTATTGCCTACCAGTCAGCCTGGAAAGGTGTGCCGGTTATCATGAAAGACATCAATGATAAGTCGCTGACGCTGGGCATGACCGAAGCCGCCAAGCTGCTGAATAAACAGCTTGAGCGCGGCAAGATTGATGGTCTGAAAATGGCAGGTGTGATTTCAACCATTCATCCAACCCTCGACTATACCGGGTTTGAGCGTGTAGACGTGGTGGTGGAAGCGGTCGTTGAAAACCCGAAAGTGAAAAAAGCGGTACTGGCAGAGACCGAAGAGAAGGTGCGCCCGGATACGGTACTGGCCTCGAACACCTCTACGATCCCTATCAGCGAGCTGGCGAGCGTTCTGAAACGCCCGGAAAACTTCTGCGGGATGCACTTCTTTAACCCGGTCCACCGCATGCCACTGGTCGAGATCATTCGCGGCGAGAAAAGCTCGGATGAAACCATTGCCAAAGTCGTGGCCTGGGCCAGCAAAATGGGCAAAACACCAATTGTGGTTAACGACTGCCCCGGCTTCTTCGTCAACCGCGTACTGTTCCCTTACTTCGCCGGTTTTAGCCAGTTACTGCGCGACGGTGCGGACTTCCGCAAAGTGGATAAGGTAATGGAAAAACAGTTTGGCTGGCCGATGGGCCCGGCATACCTGCTGGACGTCGTTGGCATCGATACCGCTCATCACGCGCAGGCGGTAATGTCAGCAGGCTTCCCGCAGCGCATGCAGAAAGATTATCGCGATGCGATTGACGCGCTGTTTGACGCGAACCGTTTTGGACAGAAAAACGGTCTTGGATTCTGGCGCTATAAAGAAGACAACAAGGGTAAGCCGAAGAAAGAAGAAGACGCCACTGTCGAGAGTCTGCTGGCAGACGTCAGCCAGCCGAAGCGTGACTTTAGCGATGAAGAGATTATCGCCCGCATGATGATCCCTATGGTTAACGAAGTGGTGCGTTGTCTGGAAGAAGGCATTATCGCCAGCCCGGCAGAAGCCGATATGGCACTGGTTTATGGCCTGGGCTTCCCTCCGTTCCACGGCGGTGCGTTCCGCTGGTTGGATACGCTCGGTAGCGCGAAATATCTCGATATGGCGCAGCAGTATCAGCACCTTGGTCCGCTGTACGACGTACCGGAAGGTCTGCGTAATAAAGCGCGTCATAACGAACCGTATTATCCCCCGGTTGAGCCTGCTCGCCCGGTTGGCGACCTGAAAACGGCTTAAGGAGTCACAATGGAACAGGTTGTAATTGTTGATGCGATCCGTACCCCAATGGGCCGTTCGAAAGGGGGCGCGTTTCGAAACGTGCGGGCGGAAGATCTCTCCGCACATTTAATGCGTAGCCTGCTGGCGCGTAATCCAGCCCTGGAGCCAACCGCTCTTGATGATATTTACTGGGGTTGCGTGCAACAGACGCTGGAGCAAGGTTTCAATATCGCCCGCAACGCCGCGTTATTGGCTGAAGTCCCGCACTCCGTTCCGGCAGTCACGGTCAACCGTCTGTGTGGTTCGTCAATGCAGGCATTACATGACGCGGCGCGTATGATCATGACGGGTGATGCGCAGGCATGCCTGGTGGGTGGCGTCGAACATATGGGTCATGTTCCCATGAGCCACGGTGTCGATTTCCATCCAGGGTTGAGCCGCAACGTCGCCAAAGCGGCGGGAATGATGGGTCTGACGGCAGAAATGCTTTCCCGTATGCACGGCATCAGCCGTGAAATGCAGGATGCCTTCGCCGCACGTTCTCACGCCAGAGCCTGGGCCGCGACACAGTCCGGTGCGTTTAAAAACGAAATCATCCCAACCGGCGGTCATGACGCTGATGGCGTACTGAAGCAGTTTAACTACGACGAAGTCATCCGCCCGGAAACCACTGTTGAAGCGTTGTCCACCTTGCGTCCGGCGTTTGATCCGGTCAACGGCACGGTCACCGCAGGCACCTCTTCCGCTCTCTCTGATGGCGCAGCCGCCATGCTGGTAATGAGCGAAAGTCGTGCCCGTGAACTGGGTCTGACACCCCGCGCACGTATTCGCTCAATGGCGGTTGTAGGCTGCGATCCGTCCATTATGGGCTACGGTCCGGTTCCGGCCTCAAAACTGGCGCTGAAAAAAGCAGGACTCTCCACCCGTGATATCGGTTTGTTTGAAATGAACGAAGCCTTTGCCGCACAGATCCTGCCGTGTATTAAAGATCTGGGACTGATGGAGCAGATTGACGAGAAGATCAACCTCAACGGCGGTGCGATCGCGCTGGGCCATCCGCTGGGATGTTCCGGCGCACGTATCAGCACCACTCTGCTTAACCTGATGGAGCGCAAAGACGTACAGTTTGGTCTGGCGACGATGTGTATCGGATTGGGTCAGGGTATCGCCACTGTATTTGAGCGCGTTTAAGCCAGGAGAGGTGTATTGCGGGTCGGGAGCATGAAGCGCTCCCGGCAAAACCGGATAGCGACACAAAAACGTCTTATCCGGTCTGCAACGAGAACGCCGCTGTATAACAATTAGTTGCCGTTTTTCCCGCCTGTCAGGGGCGGGTTTTTTATTTCTTAAATAAACGCGAACGCATCGCCAAACAGGCGATCTTCACGTGCACTGCGCTCGTTGCAGAACAGGTCGCGCGCGATTTTTGCCATCTCAAAACGGCCGGCAATGTAGATATCGTGTTCCGCCAGCGTACCGTAATCCTGTAATACCGCCGTTAATACGGTACCCGTACGACCACGCCAGCCCGCTTCTGGCTGCTCCACGACCGGCTCAACACGCAGGTTGGGATGGTTCACTGACAAGGCTTCCAGCTCAGAGAGATCGTAGAGATGCTTCTCTTCCCGTCCACCCCAGTAAATCGTGACATCACGGTTTGGATTACGCGCCAGAGCCGTCAGCAAAATTGAGCGCGCGTAAGAGAACCCCGTACCGCCAGCAATCAGGATCAGCGGGCGATTTTCGTCATCGCGCAACCAGGCCTCGCCGTGCGGGATATCGACCGTGATTTCCCGGTCTTTCAGGATTCGATCCATCACTGCCATGGCATACAGATTGAGCTCAGAAGCGCCAACGTGCAGCTCAATGAACCCGTGCTCATCCGGCGTAGATGCCATGGAGAACGGACGCTTATCCCGCTCATCCATCACGACCATTAAATACTGACCAGCACGAAAGGAAAACGCCGCGTCTGGCACTAAACGAACGCGATATACGGTGTCAGTGATAGCTTCTACCGAGGTCACTTTACAGCTTAAGGTTGTCATGCGCTCTCTCTGTCGGATCTATAGGCAAAACAATCGCGCCTCAGGCGCTTTTGCCGTCATTAAAGATGGCTAATTCATCCCAAATGGCGTCAATACGCGCCGTCACGTTGGGATCTTTTTTAATCGGGCGTCCCCACTCTCGTTGGGTTTCACCCGGCCATTTATTGGTGGCATCCAGTCCCATTTTTGAACCAAGACCGGAAACCGGCGAGGCAAAGTCCAAGTAATCAATTGGCGTATTCTCGACTAACACCGTATCCCGGGCCGGGTCCATACGGGTCGTAATCGCCCAAATCACATCATTCCAGTCACGTGCGTTAACATCATCATCGCAGACAATAACAAACTTCGTGTACATAAACTGACGCAAAAACGACCAAACGCCCATCATGACGCGTTTGGCATGCCCAGCGTACTGTTTTTTCATTGTTACAACGGCCAGTCGATAAGAGCAGCCTTCCGGCGGCAGGTAAAAATCGACGATTTCCGGGAACTGCTTTTGCAGAATCGGCACGAACACTTCGTTCAGCGCTACGCCCAATACCGCTGGCTCATCGGGCGGACGACCGGTATACGTTGAATGGTAAATCGCGTCTTCACGCTGGGTAATATGCGTGACGGTAAAGACCGGGAAGCTATCCACTTCATTATAGTAACCAGTGTGGTCACCATAAGGACCTTCCGGCGCCATTTCGCCCGGTTCGATATACCCCTCCAGAACAATTTCTGCACTGGCCGGTACTTCGAGATCGTTAGAGATACATTTGACCACTTCGGTCTTAGTTCCGCGCAGCAACCCGGCAAACGCGTATTCAGATAGTGAATCAGGAACGGGAGTTACCGCGCCCAGAATGGTCGCAGGGTCAGCCCCTAATGCCACAGAAATCGGGAAACGCTCGCCAGGATGCGCAGCGCACCACTCCTGATAATCAAGCGCGCCGCCACGATGCGACAACCAGCGCATAATGAGCTTATTTTTTCCA
This sequence comes from Citrobacter sp. Marseille-Q6884, assembly GCF_945906775.1. Lineage (NCBI taxonomy): Bacteria > Pseudomonadati > Pseudomonadota > Gammaproteobacteria > Enterobacterales > Enterobacteriaceae > Citrobacter > Citrobacter sp. Marseille-Q6884. Next base: position 1,227,846 of record NZ_CAMDRE010000001.1, on the reverse strand, counting down.
ATCAGTTGCTGGCGATAAATGCCCAGATTCTGCCGCTCTTTATGCGGTCCTCGCGTGACGGTGAGTCCCCAGGTAATCAGCGGAGCTGCATCTTCTGGCCAGCAGGTCATTATCGGAATACGGTTTAAATCGACCTCATCGCCTGAAGCGATTTTTTGCTGACAAGGCGCGCCGCGTAGCCGTTTGGTCGGCATATTCAGCACCTGCTTGAACTGCGGCAGCTTATCAAACAGATCGCGGAATCCTTTAGGTGGCTCCGGCTCTTTCAAAAACGCCAACAGTTTACCCACTTCCCGCAGCGCGGAGACATCTTCTTGCCCCATTCCCATTGCCACACGCTTCGGTGTGCCAAACAGGTTACACAGCACTGGCATTGAATAGCCTTTGGGGTTTTCAAACAGCAACGCAGGTCCACCCGCACGCAGGGTGCGATCGGCAATTTCAGTGATTTCCAGATGGGGATCCACCGGAAGCGTAATGCGTTTGAGTTCACCCTGCTGTTCAAGCAGCGTCAGGAAGTCGCGTAAATCGTGATATTTCATGGCGTCCATTGTGGCCTCTTCGTAAGCGCCTCATTATACGGCGTTCATCATTGTGATGCTGTATTTTTGTTAAATTAGCGTGAACTCTGGCGGTACATACAGCCCAGGGATTATATACCCAACAGATTCAGAGTTACTTTCAGGCGGGTATAATTAACTTAGCGCACGGCTTTTGTTATGCTTACGCCAAGAACAAACGGATAAGAGTTACTATGCAATCCTGGTATTTACTGTACTGCAAACGCGGGCAACTTCAGCGTGCCCAGGAACACCTGGAAAGACAGGCGGTGAACTGCCTGACGCCAATGATCACCCTGGAAAAAATGGTGCGCGGTAAACGTACCACAGTCAGTGAGCCACTGTTCCCGAATTACATGTTTGTCGAATTCGACCCGGAAGTGATCCACACCACGACGATCAATGCCACACGTGGCGTCAGCCACTTCGTACGCTTTGGCGCAACCCCGGCGACGGTTCCTTCTGCGGTGATTCACCAGCTTTCCATCTATAAGCCCGAAGGGATTGTTGACCCGGAAACACCTTATCCGGGTGACAGCGTGATTATCACGGAAGGTGCATTTGAGGGACTGAAAGCGATTTTCACCGAACCTGACGGCGAAGCACGCTCCATGCTGCTGCTTAACCTGCTCAATAAAGAAGTCAGACAAAGCGTGAAAAATACCGGCTTTCGTAAAATCTAATCGACTTAGAAGCTCACCTCAAACAACGTTCTCACATTGGCATCAATCGTTGCGGATAGCCATTGTGGATCTTCCCCGCGCCAGTGAGCAATACGCTCAAGAATATGCGGCAGATGTGCAGGCTCATTGCGCCGCGAAGTGGGTTTAGGCAATAAATCGCGGGGGAGTAGATAAGGGGCATCGGTTTCAATCAGGAGCCGTTCCACCGGGATAAAAGGCAGCAGTTCCCGAAGTTCCAGCCCCCGGCGCTCATCGCAGACCCACCCGGTGATCCCAATGTAAAGTCCCCGATCCACGCACTCCTGCATCTCCTGACGCGTACCGGTAAAGCAATGCAACACCGCGCCCGGAAGGCTATCCAGCCAGGGTTCCAGTAGCGTCAAAAACCGATCGTGGGCATCCCGACAGTGCATGAAAACAGGCATCTGCAGCTCAGCGGCAATGCGCAATTGTGCTTCAAAGGCTTTCTCCTGCTCTTGCGGGGTGGAGAAATTACGATTGAAATCCAGACCGCATTCGCCAATCGCAACCACCTCAGACTGGTTTGCCAGCGCCACAATGGCCTCTTCAGTTGAGGATTGCCACTGGCTGCTGTCATGGGGATGAACACCTGCCGTGGACCAGCAATGCGGATATTGCTTCGCCAGCGTTAACGCCTGTTCGCTTTCATGCAGATTTGTCCCCGTCAGAAGCATGCCGTTCACGCCAGCAGCGAAAGCCCGCGCGACCACCTCATCCCGGTCTTTCGAGAATTGCGAACTGGTTAAATTGACGCCAATATCAAACATGCTTCCTCCCATATGACAACCGCCCTGACGGGCGGTTGAATTTATTCTTCGGTTTTCTCGGTGGCTTCGGCTTCTTTTGCATTCTCAGCCTCGTTGTCTTCATCTCGCGTGCGTCGCTTACCCACATAGAAACGAGAGAAGAAAACGCCCACTTCAAACAGGCAGTACATGGGTATTGCCAGTAGCGTTTGCGAAAAGACATCAGGTGGGGTCAACAACATTCCCACGACAAATGCGCCGACGACGACATAAGGACGTTTCTTACGTAAATCATCAGGGGTCGTAATACCCATCCAGCACAGCAGCACAATAGCGACAGGTACCTCAAACGAGACCCCGAACGCCATAAAGAGCGCCATGACGAAGCTAAGATAGCTGGCAATATCTGTCGATACCTGTACGCCCTGCGGAGCCGTATTGGCAAGGAAACCAAACGCCAGCGGGAAGACGACAAAGTAGGCGAACGCCATACCGATATAGAACAGCAGTGAACTTGATACCAGCAACGGCACAACAAGGCGACGTTCATGCTTATACAACGCGGGCGCAATAAAGGCCCACACCTGATACAGAATCACTGGCGCAGACAGGATCAGTGACACCATGAAGGTCAGCTTGATCGGCGTAAAAAACGGCGAGGCCACATCGGTGGCGATCATCGTTGCACCCTGTGGCATCTGCTTGATCAGCGGTGCCGCAACCATGTGGTAAATGTCGTTGGCAAAATAAACCAACGCCAAAAAGATCACGATAACCGCAATAATGCAGTTCAGGAGTCGCTTACGCAGCTCAATAAGATGCGTGATGAGCGGTTGAGTATCTTCTACAGCCATGTTTACGGTTTATCACTCGACGAAGGGGAAGATTCAACAACAGGCGCGGCGGCTTTCTTTTCTGCGTCCATCACCGTTTCGGAAGCGGTTTCCGTCGGTTCTGGGGCCTTAGCACCCGCGGATTGCGGTTTTTGCTGCGGCGCATCAGCCTGCGTTTCAGCGGTGGCAGGGGTCACGCCCTCATGCTGCGCTTCACTCCCTTTCACCACCGGATTATGGATGGTGTGCGCTTCATCGCTCGCTTTCTCAGGTTCGTTAACGCTGTAAGAACGCTTCATCGACTCTGCCGCTTCACGCAGTTCATCCATCGATGCTTTCAGCTCCGGCGTGAGGTTTGTCAGACTCGCTTTTTCAACTTTCTTCAGGCTGTCCTGAAACTCCTGGAGTTTTAGCTCCTGGGTCAGTTCATTCTGAACAGTAGTTGCAAGGGAACGCAACGCGCGAACCCAGCCTGCGACCGTTTTTACCGCTACCGGCAATCGTTGTGGCCCCAGAACGATGAGGCCAATCACGAACACCAATAACAGTTCGCTAAAACCGATATCAAACACGGATTATACCTGCTCTTTATCGTTGCTTTTGGCGTCTTCTTTTTTCACTTCGCCTTGCTTATCGGTGATGGATTTAGCAGTAAAATCAGCATCCTGGCTGGATTTATCTTGCTTGGGTTCATCATCTCCCATCGCCTTTTTGAAGCCTTTAATAGACGCGCCAAGATCGGAACCGATGGAGCCGAGTTTCTTGGTGCCAAATAGCAGTACAACGATGACGGCAATGATCAACAACTGCCAAATACTGATACCACCCATACATGTTCCTCTGTCATAGATGATGAATTAATAAGGCCGTAGTATACGTTACACGACCTGCCTTGGGCGATGAAAAATTCAGCGCATTTTTCGCCAGCCTATCAGCCAGGCAATGACGCCACCCGCCATTAACCAGCCAGGCATCAGCCCCCACTCAGGACGGCTTACCAGCAGGAATGTCCCACTTAGCAGTAGCGTTGCGCCAATACCCAATAAATAACGGGATTGTCCCTGACGTACATGATTTGCATGAAGCTCGCGCGCAATCTTATCAACACTGTGCTGTAAATATTTGCCCTGGCGCAAACTGTCATACACAAGTTCAGGTATTTCTGGCATTTTTTCGACCCAGAACGGTGCTTTTTCTTTAAATGCCCTGACAAGCGCCGGAATACCGACCTGATCTTTAATCCAGGATTCAAGGAATGGTTTGGCCGTTTTCCACAAATCCAATTGCGGATAGAGCTGTCGCCCGACGCCTTCAACATACAGCAGTGTTTTCTGCAGCAGCACCAGTTGAGGCTGGACTTCCATATTAAATCGGCGTGCCGTGTTAAACAGATTCAGCAGCACATGACCAAATGAAATCTCCGCCAGTGGCTTTTCAAATATCGGCTCACATACGGTACGGATAGCGAATTCAAACTCTTCGACGTTGGTATCCGGGGGAACCCACCCAGAATCGACGTGTAGCTCGGCAACCTTGCGGTAATCGCGATTAAAGAACGCAATGAAGTTTTCGGCCAGGTAACGCTTATCTTCTTTATTTAATGAGCCCACAATCCCGCAATCAATACCGATATATTTCGGGTTTTCAGGATGCTCATAGCTGACAAAAATATTGCCAGGGTGCATATCTGCGTGGAAAAAGCTGTCACGGAAGACCTGGGTAAAGAAGACCTGCACACCACGTTCAGCCAACAATTTCATGTTGGTGCCGTTCTTCTCAAGGGTTGCCACATCTGAAACGGGAATGCCGTAAATACGTTCCATCACCATCATGTTCTGACTGCAATAGTCAGAATAGACTTCCGGGATGTACAACATCGGACTGTCTTCAAAATTACGACGCAATTGAATGGCGTTGGCCGCCTCGCGCAGCAAATTCAGCTCATCTATCAGCGTTTTTTCATATTCACGGACCACTTCCGTCGGTCGCAAACGACGACCATCAGGGAGTAACCGGGGAACCCATCGGGCAAGGCGGTAGATCAGTTTTAAATCCGCTTTGATAACCGGCAGAATATCCGGGCGGATAACTTTGATCACCACGTCTTTGCCATTCGATTTCAGTCGTGCGGTATGCACCTGAGCAATGGATGCAGAGGCCAAAGGTTGAATCTCAAAGTCATCAAACCACGCCTCAACGGGTAACCCACCCATGGCTTCTTCGATTTGTTGCTTCGCTCGTTGACCATCAAACGGAGCGACCCGATCCTGCAATAGCGCAAGCTGATCGGCAATATGTGGCGGGAAAAGGTCGCGGCGGGTGGAAAGCATTTGACCAAATTTAATCCACACCGGCCCCAGTTCCTGCAAAGCCAGCCGAAGTCTCTCACCCAGCGGCTTTTCTTTATGTCGGTTGGGCATCCAGAACAATGTGTAACGCCATAACCGAAGCGGCAGCGTAATACGCATTTTGGGGATGAGTTCATCAAGACCGTAGCTTAAAAAAGTGCGAATGATGAAATAAAGGCGCCGTACTTCACCTGGCGTCATTTGGCCTCCAGTTTTTCCAGCCGTTTGGCCAGAGATTCGACCGCGCGCTCAACGGCTGCCGTTTCTTCAGCAAACCATGCCACTTCAAGCGAACCGGGAGCCATACGCCACTCTTCAGTGATCGCTTCGGCAACGTAACGCTGCTGACGTTGCATCGTGTGACACAGAAATTTCGCGCCACCACGCAGTGCTTTGCTGACCCCTTCCGCGACGATATCGCCCGTATAGGGCGCTAACAATTCAGCGGGATCAAACTCTGCCAGGTCGGCCAGCGCCACAAAATTCTGCACCACCTGAATATCGCCCTGTACTTCCAGCTCACCGCTACGAATCAGCGTCGTAAGTTGCTGGCGGTCGCGTAATTTCGGTAACACGCTGGCGTGAGTGATCACGGTACAATCGGCTTCGCCTTCCCATGCCCCCAGCACATCAACCTGGCGCTCACTGAACACCAGCACCAGCGGTGTCGAAAATCCTTTGAGATCTACACGCAGCACCTTACTCTGCAAACGCGTTCGGGCTGATTTCAGCGCGGGTGAACGATACAGAAAGGTGTTGAGCAGATTTTCAACGCCTGCGGTCACTAAGGGTTTTAAAGGCATCCCCGGTCTCCTGTCAGAACTTGTAACCACGATGTAACGCAACAACACCCGCCGTCAGGTTGTAGTAATCAACGCTTTCAAACCCGGCGTCCTGCATCATCGCTTTTAACGTGTCCTGATCGGGATGCATACGGATGGACTCCGCCAGGTAACGGTAACTTTCTGCGTCGTTTGCCACCATCGACCCAATACGCGGCAAGATATGGAAAGAGTATGCGTCATACGCTTTGCTCAGTGGCTCGATAATCGGTTTGGAGAACTCCAGCACCAGTAAGCGTCCACCCGGCTTCAACACGCGATACATGGAACGTAATGCTTTCTCTTTTTCCGTGACGTTACGCAGACCGAACGAAATCGTGATGCAGTCGAAGGTATTGTCAGGGAATGGCAATGCTTCAGCATTTGCCTGCACGTACTCGACGTTACCAATCACACCGATATTGCGCAGCTTTTCGCGACCCATTTTGAGCATGGAGTCATTGATATCCGCCAGAACAACCTGACCGGTCTCACCAACCATGCGAGAAAACTTCGCGGTGAGATCGCCCGTACCGCCGGCTAAATCCAGCACGGTTTGTCCGCGACGTACGCCACTACAATCAATGGTGAAGCGCTTCCACAAACGATGAATGCCAAATGACATTAAGTCATTCATAACGTCATATTTAGACGCCACAGAATGAAAAACGTGGGCCACCATGTCAGCTTTCTGCTCTTTAGCGACGGTCTGAAAGCCAAAGTGCGTCGTTTCTTGTGAATCTTCCACCATCTCAGTGCCTACTCATCAATAAAATGTTCGAGAAGTGTAACAGATTGGGCCAATTTGCCCTACCCTTCTGCCGGGTTCAACTACCCCAAATGGACTAGTTTGATTGTTGCTTTCCCCCCTCATCATTGAGGGTGCTGATATCTTGCTGCGCGTCAGGAACCGATCGTAAACGGTACTCCTCATCCTGTGTCATCGCTTGCTCCACCAGTTCGGGATTCATTTCGCGCTTAATTTCCACACCCAAACCACGGAAAGCTTCTGCCTGCGCCAGGACGTTTCCACGCCCCGAGGAGAGTTTTTTCATCGCCTGTCGGTAGTTATCCTGCGCTTTGTCCAGACTCTGGCCAATCGCTGACATATCATCGATAAACAACCGCATCTTGTCATAAAGTTTGCTGGCTCGGTCTGCGATCTGCTGCGCATTACGGCTCTGGTGCTCATAGCGCCACAGGTTGGCGATCGTGCGTAACGCCACCAGCAGCGTAGTGGGGCTCACCAGCATAATGTTATTTTTGAGTGCTTCGGTAATCAGTTCGGGCTGTCTGTCCAGCGCCAACAGGAACGCAGGCTCAACGGGAATAAACATCAGCACATAATCCAGCGTACGCAATCCAGGAAGCTGCTGATAATCTTTGCGTCCTAACAATCGAATATGGTTACGCACGGAAGCGATATGTTCCTGTAGCGCGCTCTCCCGGGTGTAGTCATCTTCTGCATTAAAATAGCGCTCATAGGCAACCAGCGTCATTTTCGCGTCAATCACCACATCTTTCCCCTGCGGCAATCGGACAATAACATCCGGCTGCATCCGCGAACGCGCGTCATTTTCAATGCTGACCTGGGTTTCATATTCATAGCCTTCACGCAGACCGGAGGCCTCAAGTACGCGCGTAAGCACCACTTCTCCCCAGTTTCCCTGCGTTTTGTTATCGCCTTTCAGCGCCCGCGTCAGGTTCACCGCTTCCTGCGCCATCTGCGCATTGAGTTGCTGAAGGTTGCGAATTTCATGCGCCAGCGTATGCCGCTCCTGTGCCTCTTTACCAAAGCTATCCTGAACCTGACGACGAAAACCGTCCAGTTGTTCACGCAGGGGGGTCAGCAGGCTATTCAGGCTTTGACGGTTTTGCTCATCAACACGGCGGTTGCTGTGTTCGAAAATACGGTTCGCAAGGTTTTCGAACTGTTCACTCAGACGCTGTTCGCTGTTGATCATCTGGCGGATTTTATCTTCCGCGTGCTGCTGCGTTGCTTCAAGACGCGTAGTGACTTCTCGCAGATCTGCTTCCAGAGAGGTGTTAATACTGCGCAAATTGCGCAATTCATTGTTGAGCAGTTCACATTCGTCACGCCAGTGGCCATCTTGCGCGAGCATTTGCTTTGCCGCGCTTAACTCCGCAACAAGATCCTCGCGCTCTGCAAATTGTTCGGCTTTTTGTTGCGCGTGCTGGTAACTTGCAATCAGCCACCCAATTGCAACACCTGCCAGCGCAATAAGCGCGTAAACAATGACTGAGATATCCACCTCACCTCCTGCCTCAACCTATTTTCCACATAAAATAGAATTGTGCTGTATAAATGTCCAGTTTAAAAGACATTCCTGCGAGGTACTGAGCAAAAATGAAGGTCATGACGAATTTGATCTAAAATCAGAGATACCACAAATAATATATATTAATAATATTATTTGTCATATTTCTTCATTCTAACCAATTGGCACAAACAATAGAAGAATAAAACCAATGGATCTGCATCATGTTTTTATAAATATAAATAAAAATTGAGACACCTGAGCAATAAAAAGAATTGAGTAATGTTGCCCGTAGTATGCCATGAAGGTATTATGCATTTACACTTTGTGTGTTTACGCATAATAATTACAAGAATACATTCAAAATAAAAATATAATCTGAGAATTTTATTATTCACAGAAATTAATAATATTATTAAAACTAATATAAGCATATTTTATCATCTTGTCTTTAGACATGGATACTCAACCAACGGATAGAGAGATTACGGAGAATATTATGGAATTTGGTTCATGGATCAAAAAAAGAATAGCGGGTGAAGATATTCCATTAGGTGTTCCTAAAGAAAGACAGAACCTGAACGGACTCATCCTTGAAGAAGCCATTGCCTACCATATTGCCTGGCGTGAAAGATGGTTAACCGCTTTACGTGAACACCGAGGCAGCGAATTCGATGTTTCTCAGGTTTCAAGCGATGCCGTTTGCCAGGTCGGAAAATGGATATATAATGAAGGCGCATCGCTGGCCAAATATCCTGAGTACGACCATTTTCGGGTATTGCATGCTAAATTCCACCAGTGTGCCGGGAAAATTGTCAGCCTGCACCAAAAAGGGCATTTTCTTGATGCTTTTGCAACAGTGAGCGACGAACTCATGCCGTTATCTGAAGAAGTGGGATTATCGCTAGGCGCGTTGCTTGAAGCGTCACAGCGTTAGATGACCGCTTAATTATTCAATAGCAGAGAGCAAAAGGGCCTTTGTCAAAAGGCCCTTTATATTTAGGTTGGATTACAGTAAACGGCGTGCAGCTTCGACGACGATTTTCACCGCATGGCTTTCCGTTTGCTTCATTGTCTCTGCGTTCGGAATCTCTTGCTGAGTGCGGTTGACGATAACGCCTGCAACCATGCCTGCACGCAGGCCCTGGCTTGCGCACATTGTCAGCAGCGTAGCGGATTCCATTTCATAGTTCATCACGCCCATAGACTGCCACTCTTCCATAGATCCTTTGAAACGGCTCACCACGCGACCAGAGAAGGTGTCGTAACGCTCCTGACCTGGGTAGAACGTATCTGAAGAGGCGGTAACGCCAACGTGGGTGGTCGCACCGATAGATTTCGCGGCTTCAACCAGCGCAGTGGTGCATTCGAAGTCCGCAACAGCCGGGAATTCCATGGGTGCAAAATGCAGGCTTGCACCGTCCAGACGCACTGACGCCGTGGTAACCAGTACATCGCCAACATTGATATGCGGCTGAATTGCACCCGTAGTACCGATACGCAGGAAGGTACGAATGCCCAATTGAGCCAGCTCTTCTACTGCAATAGACGTGGACGGGCCGCCGATACCGGTAGAACACACGATCACGGCTTTACCATCCAGTTCAGCACGCCAGGTAGTGAACTCGCGATGAGATGCCAGCTTGACCGGCTTATCCATCAGCGCGGCGATCTTTTCCACACGCTCCGGGTCGCCAGGGACGATAGCGAGCTGGGCCCCTTGTAAATCGTTCTTAGTGAGGCCGAGATGAAAAACATCAGACTTAGACATAAAAACTCCTCTGTGAATCGGTTTTGTCAGAAGAAGCAAAAAGACACTTTACCGAAGGCATAAACATAATTTCGTGACACCCATCACCTTGATGTAAATCAATTGCATTAACTTACCGTCAAAAAGTGACACTCATCACATTAATCATTCGTTATCGCGAAGCCTTGCACAAAAGATAGACCGTTTAGGGCAATGTGGTTCGTTGCATGTGTCTATAGTTAACAATGCGCTGTTTTGCTGAATATTTAAGGGTACGGAGAATACCATGACAACAACACGACAATCTGGCTTTGCACCTGCTGTATCACCACCCGCATCCACCACGGTTCACACCCCGGATAACGAGATTATTGCGGGTGTGACATCAATTCCTTCACAAGGCGACGATATGCCCGCCTATCACGCACGGCCAAAACAGAGCGATGGCCCGTTGCCTGTGGTGATCGTCGTGCAGGAAATATTTGGTCTTCATGAACATATCCGTGATGTTTGCCGTCGACTGGCGCTTGAGGGATATCTGGCTATCGCCCCCGAACTCTATTTTCGCGAGGGCGACCCGAACGACTTTGCCGATATCCCGACGCTGCTGAGCGGACTGGTGGCCAAAGTACCAGACACCCAGGTGCTGGCCGATCTCGACCATGTTGCCAGTTGGGCCTCGCGCAATGGCGGTGATGCACATCGACTGATGATTACCGGTTTTTGTTGGGGTGGACGCATCACGTGGCTGTACGCGGCGCACAATCCACAGCTCAAAGCGGCGGTAGCGTGGTACGGCAAACTGGTTGGTGACAAAACGCTAAACTCCCCCAAACATCCGGTCGATATCGCCACCGATCTGAACGCGCCGGTTTTAGGGTTGTACGGTGCTCAAGACACCAGTATCCCGCAGGACACTGTCGAAACGATGCGTCAGGCATTACGCGCCGCCAATGCCAAAGCGGAAATCGTCGTGTATCCGGACGCCGGGCATGCGTTTAACGCCGATTATCGCCCGAGTTATCACGAAGAATCTGCACAAGACGGCTGGCAGAGAATGCTGGAGTGGTTTGCGCAATATGGAAGTAAAAAGTCACTGCAGGTAGGGTGAAACGAAACCGCCGACCAATAAAAAGCCCGGTGCTAACCGGGCTGACTAAAATTATGCCTGACGCAGGTTCTGCGCGGCTTTGACCATGTTCGCCAACGCAGCACGCGTTTCCGGCCATCCGCGTGTTTTCAGGCCACAGTCCGGGTTCACCCACAGACGCTCTGCCGGAATGCGTTGCTCGGCTTTCTTCAGCAGGGCTTCAATCCACTCAACGCTCGGGACGTTTGGTGAGTGAATGTCATACACGCCCGGTCCGATTTCGTTTGGATAATCAAACTCTTCGAACGATTCCAGTAGCTCCATGTCAGAACGTGAGGTTTCGATGGTGATCACGTCCGCGTCCAGCGCGGCTATCGAATCCATGATGTCGTTGAACTCGCAGTAACACATATGCGTGTGGATCTGGGTTTCGTCCTTCGCCACCGCGGCGTTAATACGGAAGGCTTCCACGCCCCACTCCAGATATGCTGCCCAGTCGCTGCGGCGCAGCGGCAGACCTTCGCGCAGTGCCGGTTCATCGATCTGGATAATCCCAATGCCAGCGGCTTCCAGATCCGCGACTTCATCACGCAGCGCCAGCGCAATCTGTTTTGCGATCGTTTCGCGGGTCACATCTTCACGTGGGAACGACCAGCAGAGAATGGTCACCGGACCGGTCAGCATGCCTTTAACCGGTTTATCGGTCAGCGACTGCGCGTACTTCGCCCATTCAACGGTGATCGCTTCCGGGCGGCTGACGTCGCCAATAACCACCGGTGGCTTCACACAGCGAGAACCGTAGCTCTGTACCCAACCGTTCTGGGTAAAGACGAAACCGTCCAGATGCTCGCCAAAATATTCCACCATGTCGTTACGCTCGGCTTCGCCGTGTACCAGCACATCCAGACCCAGACGTTCCTGTTCAACAATCGCCTGTTTGATATGTTCCGCGATGCCAGTGCGGTAGTTACCGGCATCGAGATTACCTTTTTTGAAGTCCAGACGCAGGCCGCGAATTTCGGTGGTTTGTGGGAATGAACCGATCGTGGTCGTCGGCCATGCCGGCAGATTAAAGCGTGTACGCTGAGCTTCTGCACGAACGGGATAAGCATTGGCACGCTGGCTGTCCTGCGCCGTAATCGCCGCCAGACGCTTTTCAACCGCCGCATTGTGTACACGGGTTGAATGACGACGAGCCTGAATCGGCGCACTCCACTCCACGAGCGTCGCGGTATTACCGCTGTTCAGCGCATCACGCAGCAGCGACAATTCGCCACATTTTTGCAGCGCGAAGGCAAACCAGCTCTTCACTTCAGCATCAAGACGCGTTTCTACGCTCAGGTCGATAGGGCTGTGCAGCAGGGAGCAGGAAGAAGCAACCCATAGATCACGAAGACCGACAATGTCCTTAATTTGTGCATATTTCTCCGTGAGATCGGCACGCCAGACGTTACGACCGTTGATCAGACCGGCTGAAAGCAGCCAGTTTGCTGGCAGACGCTGATGCAACTCAGCCACATCATCTTTCCCGTGAACCAGGTCAACGTGCAGGCCCTGCACCGGCAGCGCGGTAATGGTGTCCAGGTTTGGCGTGACGCCTTCAAAGTAGGTCGTCAGCAGCAGCTTCACCTGCCCCTGGAGTGCATCATAGGCCGGTTGATAAGCGTCCAGCCATTCCTGCGGCAGTTCCAGCACCAGCGCGGGTTCATCAATCTGCACCCACTCAATGCCTCGTTTCGCCAGCGCAGTCAGTACCTGCTGATAAACAGGCAGAATATCGTTTAACAGACTCAGGCGGTCAAACTGCTCCCCTTTCACTTTACCCAGCCACAGGTAAGTCACTGGCCCCAGCAGTACCGGTTTCACCTTGTGACCCAGCGCCAGCGCTTCATCGACTTCATCCAGCAGCTGCGTCCAGGTCAGTTTGAACTGCTGACCTTTAGTGAATTCCGGCACCATATAGTGATAGTTGGTGTTAAACCATTTGGTCATTTCTGCCGCCGCCGCCGGCTCTCCGGTCGGTGCGCTGCCACGCCCAATGCGGAACAGAGTGTCGATATCTACCGATCCATCGTTGTTCTGATGACGAGCCGGAACGTTACCCAACAGCAGGCTGGTGGTCAGAACATGGTCGTACCAGGCGAAATCGCCCACGGGTAACAGGTCGATGCCCGCTTGCTTTTGCTGATCCCAGTGACGGGCACGCAACTCGCGACCTGTCGCCAGCAGTTCTTCACGGGAGGCATTACCTGCCCAGTAACTTTCTTGCGCTTTTTTCAACTCGCGACGCAGGCCAACGCGAGGGAAACCGAGGGTGTGATTCAATATTGTCATTTTTCTTCCTCTCCTATTTTATTGAATCTGAAGCAAAAACTCTAAATAGTTCGGCTTGCAGGAAGGCGGCGACACAGCGCATCCCCAGGAGCTTACTGACGTAAGTGACTGGGGTAAGCGAGGAAGCCAACGCATCTGCAAGTCGAAATATGACGAGTTTTGGACGTCCAGATGTTTACACATCCATATTTGCCAGTTACTGTATATTCCTCAAGCGCAATTTGTTCATGCCGAAGTGAAGGACTTTCATGATCGAGATTAAACACCTGAAAACGCTGCAAGCGTTGCGGAATAGTGGTTCGCTGGCAGCGGCGGCTGCCACGCTACACCAGACGCAGTCCGCCCTTTCTCACCAGTTCAGCGATCTGGAGCAGCGACTCGGCTTTCGATTATTCGTTCGTAAAAGCCAACCCTTGCGCTTTACCCCGCAGGGCGAAATTCTGCTTCAGCTGGCCAATCAGGTGTTGCCGCAGATTGGCCGTGCGCTTCAGGCATGCAACGAACCGCAGCAAACCCGGTTACGCATTGCTATCGAATGCCATAGCTGCATTCAATGGCTGACCCCCGCGCTGGAGAATTTCCGCGCCAATTGGCCACAGGTGGAGATGGATTTTAAATCCGGCGTGACGTTCGATCCGCAGCCTGCTCTACAGCAGGATGAGTTGGATCTGGTGTTAACCTCCGACATTCTTCCGCGCAGCGGCCTGCACTATTCGCCGATGTTCGATTTTGAAGTCCGCCTGGTCCTGGCGCCCGATCATCCGCTGGCCAGCAAAACGCAGATAACGCCGGAAGATTTGGCCAGCGAAACGCTGCTCATTTATCCGGTACAGCGCAGTCGGCTGGATGTCTGGCGACATTTCCTGCAACCTGCAGGCGTTAGCCCGTCGTTGAAAAGCGTAGATAACACGCTGCTATTGATTCAGATGGTTGCCGCCAGAATGGGTATTGCCGCCCTGCCGCATTGGGTCGTGGAGAGTTTTGAGCGCCAGGGTCTGGTCGTCACCAAGACCCTGGGAGAAGGATTATGGAGCCGATTGTACGCGGCCGTGCGCGACGGCGAGCAACGTCAGTCGGTCACAGAAGCGTTTATTCGCTCAGCGCGGAACCACGCCTGCGATCACCTGCCATTTGTGCGGAGTGCGGAGCGACCCACTTTCGATGCACCCACAGTGAGGCCACTATCACAGCCGCGCCAATGATGAAGCTTGGCCAGTGAGGCTGTTGATGCCAGATAGCCAGGTTAACCAACAGTCCCGCAGGCACATGCATATTGTTCATGATGCCCAGCGTGCCCGCGTCCACCTGTGTCGCGCCGTAGTTCCACATAAAGTAACCAATGCCGGATGCTGCCACGCCAAGAAACACCAGGATACTCCACTGTAGCGTGGTTTCCGGCATTTTTTGCGCGTTCCCCAGCATGAACCAGGCAACAATCGCCACCAGCAACGCCCCCATATAGAACCAGGCAAATGCGTTGTGTTGCGGCATCGGGCGCGTTTCCATCAGGCGTTTGTACCCCACCATGCCGATAGCAAAGCTAAGGTTGGAAAGCTGCACCAGCAGCAGACCGGTCCAAAAATGGCTGGTCACCTGATCGTAACGAATAATCCCTGCGCCAATCACCGCCAGCAGTGCGCTGAAAGCGTAGCTCCAGCGTAAACGGCGTCGGCTCATCAGGTCATAAATCAGCGTAATGTAGAGCGGAGTCAGGACGGTAAATAACAGCAGTTCTGAGACTGTCAGGTAGAGATAGGCACGGAAACTCAGCATATACATGATGCCAAGCTGCATGGCTCCCACCAGCATATACAGACCGATTGTTTTTACGCTGTGTCCACGGGTACGCAGAAACGGTAAAAATACCAGCGCCGCCAGCCCAACACGAACCAGCACCGCAAAATAGCTATCGACATGACCAGCAAGGTACTCGCCAAACAGGCTAAAAGAAAAGGCCCACAGAATTGTGGTAATGATGAGTAACGCCACAATGGATGTCTCTTAACAGAAGGTACACCCATTGTAGCGAAGATTGCAGTTGACAACTGGTCAACTAATAGACAACGGCATTACTGTAAAAAAAGCTCACGCAAATAGTGCGGCACAGCATCGTCAGCGTTGAGACCGATCACGTCCAGTTCCGGGTGCAGATCTTTCAGACGCTGGTGCGCATTGCCCATGATGCATCCCTTTCCTGCCATAGAGAGCATTTCGGCGTCGTTCATACCGTCGCCGAAAGCAATGCAGTCCTGCAGGCTATACCCCATCGCCTTCGCCACCGCTTCCAGCGCATGACCTTTCGACACGCCGCCAGCCATCACTTCCAGGCAGGTGAGCGTCGAAAAGCTGACGTTGACGCGATCGCCCCAGCGAGCATTAATCGCCTGCTCCAGCGGCAATAACCTTTCGTGGGAATCCGTGGTGAAAAAGACCTTGCTGACGCCTTCCGGCTCCAGTAACGCAGGTTCAAACAATGCGTAGTTAAACACGGCCTCTTTGAAAAAACGCATTTCATCCGGGCGATGGCGATTCATAAACCACTCATCATCGCGATAAACGTTCGTCACGATATCCGGGTTCGCATTCACCACGCCAAACAAGTCGCTGGCAATGTCACGATCCAGATTATGCGAAAACACCAGATTTCCGTCAGGATCATGCACGCGCGCGCCATTAGACGTGATCATGTAGGATTTAATGCCGAGGTTATCGCGAATTTGCCCCACATCAACATGATGACGACCGGTCGCAAACACGAAGTTGACGCCGCGGGCAGTCAACAGCTTCAGTGTCTCTTTGGCATAAGGGGACAGGGTATGGTCGGGAGAAAGCAGCGTACCGTCTAAATCAGACGCAACAACCTGATACATAAGAAAATTAAACCTCTAAGCAAAGCGGTTTCCGCTGGGTGAGTTATGCCTGTCGAAAAATTCAACAATGGCGTTAAGCGCGACTGAGCGCATTGCGTCCTTTTCAAAAAGGATCTCATGGTACGCGCCTTTTATGACAAGCGGCTGACCTCCTTCTACGGGATGGCCAGCTGCGGCGCGGAGTTCACAAAAACGATCGTGCATACGGTTATCCACCACACGTTCTTCTTCGGCCTGAATCAACAGTGTGGGGGTTGCGTCATCTCCGGCGCCTGCCAGAACCTGCTCACCAGCCTGAATACCTTCACGCACCCAGTGATAGGTCGGGCCGCCAACACGTAGCTGCGGCTCATCGGCATAGAAGCGCAAATTACGCCGGTAGCGCTGACGACTATGGGTTAATGCATTCATCCCGAAAGGCAATGCCCGCCAGCGACCTGTTCCCATCGCATAGCCTTCACGAATGCGCGGATGCCCTTCAGCCCAGTCAAGGATATGACGCACCATCCAGTCGGGAAAGCGCATCACAATCCCAAACATCGGCGCACAGAGCGCGATGGCATCACACTGATTAGGATGACGCTGCAGGAAAAGCGTGGCAATCGCGCCACCCATGGAATGCGCCAATATGTAGCGTTTTCGCCACGGGCCTGGCTGAACTTCCTGCTGCCAGAAAGCCGTCAAATCATCGACATAGTCATTAAAATTATCGACATGACCGCGATGCGGATCCGGCAACATCCGTCCGGAACGCCCTTGTCCACGGTGATCGATGATGAGGACATCAAAACCAGAATAAAACAGGTCATATGCCAGTTCAGCATACTTCACGTAGCTTTCAATTCGTCCCGGGCAGATGACGATGACACGATCATTTTTTTCTGCCCGAAAGCGGACGAAACGGACAGGGACGTTATCTACGCCGATGAACTCCGCTTCTTCCCGCTGACGCCAAAAATCTGTCAGTGGCCCCATGGAAAAAGCGGCAAACGCGTTTTCTCTTGTTTCCCAGTCTTTTTGCTGCTGAAACATCGGGTATCCAGCCTCGCTGACCAAGTAAAATCGTTTTTTTTGCCGTGTCTGATACAACGCAGCGACAGTAGCGTATTGTGGCATAAAAATAGACAATTCGGGAGTTTCTCATGACCTTTGAATGGTGGTTCGCTTACCTGCTGACCTCTATTATTTTGAGCTTGTCTCCTGGCTCTGGCGCAATCAACACCATGACAACCGCCATCAGCCACGGCTATCGGGGAGCCTGCGCGTCGATCGCCGGTTTACAGACCGGACTGGGTATTCATATCGTGCTGGTTGGCGTTGGACTGGGAACGTTATTCTCACGGTCAGTGATCGCGTTTGAGGTGTTGAAGTGGGCAGGAGCGGCCTATCTGATTTGGTTAGGGATCCAGCAATGGCGCGCCGCAGGCGCTATCGACCTGAACACCCTGGCGAATGCACAATCACGCAGCCGCCTGTTCAAACGAGCAGTGTTTGTTAACCTGACCAATCCGAAGAGCATTGTTTTTCTCGCTGCCCTGTTCCCGCAGTTCATCATGCCGCAGGAACCACAGGTGATGCAGTATGTGGTGCTTGGCGTCACCACTATCGTGGTCGATATTATTGTGATGATCGGTTATGCGACGCTGGCCACGCGCATTGCAGGCTGGATTAAAGGGCCAAAGCAGATGAAGGCGCTAAACAAAGTGTTTGGTTCGCTATTTATGCTGATCGGCGCCTTGCTGGCATCAGCACGGCATGCCTGACAAATGGAACGATGCTCGCAATGGAATGCGAACTGTCAGAGCCGCTGAACAAGGTTTTTCGGGCACCGCCGCAAAGGGAGAGAAACCTTTTACTCTGAGCTGTTAGGCATTAACAGCTCATGCCAGAATTCAGCCACATTCACCTTTCACGGATGATGAACGATGGCGGAAGCAACAACACCCCATGATGCTGTATTTAAGTCCTTCCTCTCTCGCGTGGAAACCGCGCGGGATTTTATCGAAATTCATCTTCCGCCCTCATTACTCAAAATTTGCAAACTGGAAACACTGCATCTGGAATCAGGGAGCTTTGTGGAGGACGATCTGCGCCCCTATTTCAGCGACATTCTCTATTCACTGGAAACTACCAGCGGCCATGGTTACGTACATGTGCTAATTGAGCACCAAAGCTCACCGGACAAGCATATGTCGTTTCGATTGATGCGCTATGCTATCGCAGCCATGCAACGTCATCTTGAGGCAGGAAACGATACCCTGCCACTGGTTATTCCTGTGCTCTTTTACCACGGAAAGCAAAGCCCCTGGCAAGGCTCAATGAACTGGCTGGATCACTTTGAAGATCCGGGTACCGCAGGCCAGCTTTACAGCTCACCTTTTCCACTCGTAGATGTCACGATCATCCCCGACGATGAGATCATGCAGCATCGCAGTATGGCGGCGCTGACATTAGTACAAAAGCATATTCGCCAGCGCGATATGGCGCAGCTGTTGGATAAACTTACCCGCCTGTTTATGCTGAATAAGATGAGCGGACAACAATTAACCGTGTTGGTAAACTACATGGTGCAAGCAGGGAATACACAAGATGTTCAGACATTATTGTATAAGCTGGCACAACGTGTGCCGCAGCATGGAGACAAACTGATGACAATGGCGGATCAGCTAAAGCAAATAGGCCGCGAAGAAGGAAGGCGCATCGCCCTAACTGATGTAGCAAAAGCGATGCTCAAACGGGGTCTTGATACCGACGCAATTATGGAAATGACCGGCCTTTCGAAGGACGAATTACAGAAACTTGCGCAATAAACCGTACTCCGCCTGGGACGACCAGGCGGGTAACAAAATTAGCGTGAAATAATCAGGTGAATACCGAAGCCCGCGAACAGCGCGCCGGCAAAACCATCAATCCACTTCGCCAGACGCTGATAGCCACGACGCATTTTCGGGAGCGCAAACAGGCTGGCCACTACGGTAAACCAGGCCAGCGTTTCCACGATAATCAGGGCAAAGATACCCCAGCGCGCACCCGTGCCTACGCTATCGCCGACAAACAGCGAGAAGACGGAGCCGAAATAAATAATCGCTTTCGGATTCGCCAGGTTGGTCAACAAGCCTTTGATAAAGCTGCGTCCACTCTGGGCCAGCTCAACCTGAGGAGCGGGTGCGGCAACGGCCTGCTTTTTAAACGCACCGCGCAGCATCTGGTAACCCATCCAGCACAGATACAGACCCCCGCCCACCATAATGATAGTGTGCAACCAGGCCATTTTTTCGATGATCAGATGCAGGCCGAGCAGTGCCACTCCTGCCCATACCATGACGCCACAGGTAATACCCAGCACGCCCATCATCGCTTCTTTGCGCGAACGACTCACGGCCGTTTGAGAGACAAAGAAAAAATCGGGACCAGGGCTCATCAGCGCAACAATGTGCACCAATGCGACGGTGAAAAATAGCGTTAACATAAAAATGACTCGCGGGGGAATAGTTCAGTGAGTCACCATCCTGGCACTTTTTTGCCTGGCTGACTACTCTTCGTCGTCACCATCAACGTGCGCACGAATAAGCGCCATAAACTCTTTACCGAAACGCTCAAGTTTTCGCATGCCCACACCGTTAACGCTCAGCATTTCGCTCGGCGATACCGGCATCTGTTCGGCCATTTCAATCAGCGTGGCGTCGTTGAAGACCACATACGGTGGGATGTTCTCTTCATCTGCAATGGCTTTACGCAGTTTACGTAATTTGGAAAACAGCTTGCGGTCGTAGTTGCCACCAAAGGATTTTTGCATCACGCGCGGTTTCAGCGCCACAATTCGTGGAACGGCAAGCTGCAATGGAACATCGCCGCGCAGTACCGGACGTGCGGCTTCGGTAAGCTGTAACGCGGAGTGGTGGGCGATATTCTGCGTCACCAACCCGAGGTGGATAAGCTGGCGGATCACGCTCACCCAATGTTCGTGGCTCTGATCCCGACCAATACCGTAAACCGGCAATTTGTCATGAGCCAGTTCACGGATACGCTGATTATTCGCCCCACGCAGTACTTCGACGACATAGCCCATCCCAAAGCGCTGGTTTACGCGGTATATCGTTGATAGCGCTTTACGCGCATCCATTAAACCGTCGTACTGTTTTGGCGGGTCGAGACAAATATCGCAGTTACCGCATGGCTCCTGGCGCCCCTCGCCAAAATAATTCAGCAGCACCAGGCGACGGCAGGTTTGCGCCTCGGCGAACGCCCCCATCGCGTTGAGTTTATGTCGCTCAATATCCAGCAGTTGTCCGGCCGGTTTTTCTTCAAGGCAACGGCGTAGCCACGCCATATCTGCCGGATCGTAAAACAGCATCGCTTCCGCAGGCAGGCCGTCACGCCCGGCGCGACCGGTTTCCTGATAGTAAGATTCAATGTTGCGCGGGATATCGAAATGCACCACGAAGCGCACGTTGGGCTTGTTGATCCCCATGCCAAACGCCACCGTCGCTACGACGATTTGCAGGTCGTCGCGCTGAAATTTTTCCTGCACTTCGGCGCGGACGCTGTTTTCCAGCCCCGCATGATAAGCCCCCGCACTGATTCCACGGCTTTGCAGACGCGCCGCGGTATCTTCAACCTTCGCACGACTATTACAGTAAATAATGCCGGACTTACCGCGCTGTTCTTGCACATAGCGCATAAGCTGATCGAGCGGTTTAAACTTCTCCATCAGCATGTAGCGAATATTCGGACGGTCAAAACTGCTGATCTGGATTAATGGGTCGTTGAGGCCAAGCAGACGAACAATATCCAGTCGGGTTGTATCATCAGCCGTGGCGGTCAGCGCCACAAAGGGCAGAGTAGGAAAACGCTGACGTAACTGACCCAGTGCGGCATATTCCGGGCGGAAATCATGCCCCCACTGGGAAATACAGTGCGCTTCATCAACGGCCAGCAGCACCGGATTCCAGTGCGCCAGATGTTCAAGGAAGTTGTCCAGCATCAGACGCTCGGGCGCAATATACAACAAGCGAATGTGTCCGCTCCGGCAACTGGCCATTACCTCAAGTTGCTGCTCGCGGCTCTGGGTAGAGTTCAGGCACGCCGCCGCCACGCCGTTTGCCAGCAACTGATCGACCTGGTCTTTCATCAATGAGATCAGCGGCGAAACGACAACGGTTAGCCCGTTCAGCAATAATGCGGGGATTTGATAGCAGAGGGATTTACCCCCACCGGTCGGCATAACGACCAGGCAGTCGCGGCCAGAGAGCACGGTGTCGATGATTTCTTCCTGACCCGGGCGAAACTGTTGGTAGCCAAAGGTTTCCTGCAAAACCTGTTTAGCGCCCATTTCCAGATTCAACACTTCCGCCTGCGCCACATTAACCCCATTCGCTATCAATAAAAACAGGCGCTATTTTCAGCGCCTGAGAGAGAAACTGCAATGTTTAAAATGCTCTCACATCCGTCAGAAGATATCGTTGAGCATCACACCCACACCCACACGCGTCTGATTAAAATTGTAATCAATCAGCGATTCGCCATAGCCGCTATAGACCTGAGTGTACAAACGAACATGTTTCGTGATGGGATAACTGACGCCGAGCTCTGCGCCGCCGTAGCCAGTATTCCAGTTATACTGACCTTTCGCGCTCAATACAGCATCACCCAGGTGATAACCGATTTTGAGCTGATAGTACCCCATGTATTTGGTGATATCGGGATTATCGTCAGTGCTGCCAATGACATACCACGGTTTCACTTCCACCAGCCAGTTACCGTTCTCCGCCATCAGACGCGTATAGAGGCGGTTCCAGCTACGCGAGGTAGGATCGGAGCGACCGTTGGAGTCATGGTTATACCCCATTTCAACATCGCGCAGCGTCCAGCCTGCAAAACGGTAGTCCGTGGCAAAACCGAGGAACAACTGGGGCTCGTAGTTCGTCTCGCGAAACGGCGAGGACTCTTCACTATTGGAAAGCTGCCACCAGGATTTCTGGGTATAGGAACCGCCGAGCACAGAGTTCGGGCCTAAAATCCCGCGCCAGAGCGGAAACGCCAGGCTCAGTTGAAACTTAACCTCATCTTTACGCGCATTATCGGACCAGCTATAGCTGCTGATGGCCTCTTTGTTCATGTCGCTGGTATTGGTGTAGATGAGATAGTTGGTGTCGTAAGGGTAAAGCGTGAAAGGGTTGTCATGTTCTTGCAGCATATTGGCGATAATACTGCCACGAACCGCTGGTGCATCATGAATCTCTTTCACTGTCGCTTCCTGCGCATACGCGGTCAACGGCAGCATGACTGCTGGTAGTAACCAACCCAGAATCGCCCGCATCGGTACTGTTCTCCTGAACTAAATATTGATGAATTGTATGATTATCTAGCAGGTATTCTACATACTTAGCTGGTTCCTCGTTAGTTATCCCGTCTTAAAGTAGAAAACAACAAATAATAAGCATAATATCAACATTTCATTAACCAATAAGGTGTCGGGATCGTATGTCTGCTGTACTTACTGCTGAGGAAGCGCTGAAATTAGTGGGTGAAATGTTCGTCTACCATATGCCGTTTAATCGGGCGCTGGGGCTGGAGCTGGAGCGCTATGAAAAAGAGTTTGCTCAATTAGCTTTTAATAACCAACCGATGATGGTCGGCAACTGGGCACAAAGCATTTTGCATGGTGGGGTGATCGCCTCAGCGCTGGATGTGGCTGCCGGACTGGTCTGCGTGGGCAGCACCCTGACCCGCCACGAGACCATCAGCGAAGAGGAACTGCGTCAGCGGATGTCGCGTATGGGGACAATCGATCTCCGTGTTGATTACCTGCGTCCAGGCAGAGGTAATCGCTTTACAGCCACCAGCAGTCTGCTACGGGCGGGCAATAAAGTTGCTGTCGCACGCGTGGAGCTGCATAACGAAGATCAACTGTATATTGCCAGTGCTACCGCCACTTATATGGTGGGGTAAGCGCCTGAAAACAGGTACACTGCTGTTACATTTCTGCAATGAGTTTTCCCGATGGATGCTAAGCAAACGCGGCAGGGCGTGTTACTCGCTCTTGCTGCCTATTTTATTTGGGGCATCGCACCCGCGTACTTCAAGCTGATTTATTATGTTCCCGCAGACGAGATCCTGACGCACCGGGTTATCTGGTCGTTTTTCTTTATGGTGGTGTTGATGAGCGTCAGCCGCCAGTGGTCGGGAGTCAAAACGCTGCTGCAAACGCCGAAAAAGATTTTCCTGCTGGCGCTCTCAGCGGTGTTGATTGGGGGTAACTGGCTGTTGTTCATCTGGGCAGTCAATAACCATCATATGCTGGAAGCGAGTCTGGGGTACTTTATTAACCCGCTGGTGAACATCGTACTGGGGATGATTTTCCTCGGCGAGCGGTTTCGCCGGATGCAGTGGTTGGCCGTGCTTTTAGCCGCCTGCGGCGTTCTGGTGCAACTGTGGACGTTCGGCTCACTTCCCATCATTGCGTTGGGACTGGCCTTCAGCTTTGCCTTTTATGGCCTGGTTCGCAAGAAAATTGCCGTCGAAGCGCAAACCGGCATGCTGATCGAAACACTGTGGCTCTTGCCCGTTGCGGCAATCTATCTGTTTGGTATCGCTGATAGCCCAACCAGCCATATGGGACAGAACCCACTGTCGCTCAATTTGCTGCTGATTGCGGCAGGTGTCGTGACCACTATTCCACTGCTGTGTTTTACCGGTGCGGCGACACGTTTGCGTCTGTCCACGCTGGGTTTTTTCCAGTATATCGGCCCAACGCTGATGTTCCTGCTGGCCGTCACGTTCTACGGTGAAATTCCGGGGGCGGATAAAATGGTTACGTTCGCCTTTATCTGGGTGGCGTTGGCTATTTTTGTGGCGGATGCGATTTATACGCAGAGGAAAGGGCGTCGCGGGTAGTAAACTGCCGGATGGCGCTGCGCTTATCCGGCCTACCGATGTTGTATTAACGTAGGCCGGATAAGGTAAAACATTACAGCCAGTTCTTGCGCTTGAAGTACAGATACGGCGCCAGACCTGCGAGGATCATAAAGATAATCGCACCAGGATAACCAAAGCTCCACCTCAGTTCAGGCATGAATTCAAAGTTCATACCATAGCTGGATGCGACCAGCGTTGGCGGCAGGAAGACTACGGATACCACCGAGAAGATCTTGATGATGCGGTTCTGCTCGATGTTGATAAAGCCCATCGCCGCCTGCATCAGGAAGTTAACCTTCTGGAACAGGGATTCGTTGTGCGGCAGCAGAGATTCGATATCGCGCAGGATCTCACGCGCCTGCTCCAGTTGACCGCCTGGTAGACGCGCCTTACGCACCAGGAAGTTCAGCGCACGCTGGGTATCCATCAGACACAGGCGAACTTTCCAGCCGATATCTTCCAGTTCTGCCAGCGTAGAAAGCGCTTCGTCATACTCATCGCCCTGACGCCCTTCCATAATCACGCGGCTGAGTTTTTCCAGGTCGCTGTAGATGTTTTCTATTTCATCCGCCAGCTGTTCAATTTTGGTTTCGAACAGATCGAGCAGCAGCTCGTAAGCATTACCATCCACCATCGCCTGGCTACGCGCACGCATGCGGTACAGGCGAAATGCAGGCAGCTCGCGCTCGCGCAGGGTAAACAGGCGCCCTTCGCGAATGGTGAATGCGACGGTGGAGTTACCTGCGTGATCGTCCGCATCTTCATAAAAGAAGAAGGAGTGAATGTGCAGACCATCTTCGTCTTCAAAAAAACGTGCGGATGCTTCGATATCTTCCAGTTCGGGGCGCGTGGCCAGGTTCTGGCCCAAATCCTTTTGCACACGGTTTCGTTCATCGTCATCAGGCTCGACTAAATCGACCCAAACCGAACTGGCCAGGTGCTCGATTTCGTCCGCTTCCAGACGCGTTAAACGATTGTTTTCCAGTTGAAATGCGCTCAGCATGACCGGGACTCCCAATGCAAAAAATTATCGGACAGTTCGGTGGGCACACAGAAACAAATTGGGTTTCAGACCATTAAACAGCCTGACTCAGCGCGACGGGAAAAAACAGAAGGTCGCTGACAACCGCGAAGGCTATCAGCAAAAGGGGATAGCCTTAGGAGTTGATCCTGGATGACAGGATAATGAGCCAGTATCTACTGGGTGTGTCCAAGGCGAATGTCCTCTTAGCGTAATCGTGCGCGCATGTTACGCCAGCAAAATTTTGACGTCAACACGCAACAGATGGCGAAAAAGTAATAATTTCCCCTCATGCACCAAGGTTAGCAGAACGAGGGTATTTATCTATGATTTCAGAAGATTAAGCGACAGATTGCCGGATAGCGGCTGCGCCTTATCCGGCGGAGAAATCATCACCTTAATCTGTGCACAGGCCTGATATCCGTATGATCAGACGGTTTCCAGTCTTGCATAGGCGGCAACCAACCATTTGATCCCCTGCCCCTGGAACGCGACCTGCAAACGACTGTGTTCGCCGCTGCCTTCCAGATTCACAATCGTACCTTCGCCAAACTTGGCATGGCGTACACGCTGTCCCAGCTTGTAACCCGTGTCGTTTTCCGCCATAGGCGTGCCCATCCGCTGATGGCTCACCGGACGGCTGACCGTCGCACGTAGACGAACCTCTTCCACACACGCTTCCGGCAGTTCGCCAATAAAGCGCGACGGGCGGTGGTAAACTTCTTTACCGTACAGACGGCGCGTTTCCGCATAGGTCAGCGTCAGCTTCTGCATGGCGCGGGTAACGCCGACATAGGCCAGACGACGCTCTTCTTCCAGACGCCCGCCTTCATCGAGGGACATCTGGCTGGGGAACATCCCCTCCTCCATTCCGACGATAAACACCTGTGGGAATTCGAGACCTTTTGCCGAGTGCAGCGTCATCAACTGCACCGCATCCTGCCAGGTATCCGCTTGCCCTTCGCCCGCTTCCAGCGCCGCGTGGGAGAGAAACGCCTGCAGCGGCATTAAGTCTTCATCTTCTTCGTTGTAGCTGAACTGGCGCGTTGCCGTCACCAGTTCGTCTAAGTTTTCGATACGCGTCTGACCCTTCTCGCCCTTTTCCTGCTCGTACATCATGCGCAGACCGGAGTCTTTTACCACCCGGTCAGTCTGGACATGCAGCGGCATATCGGCTGTTTCCTGGGCCAGCGCGTCAATCAGCTCCATAAAGCGCTGCAAGGCGCTCGCGGCACGACCGGCAAGGGCTTTCTCTTGTAGCAGTTCACGACACGCCTGCCACAACGTGAGCTGTCGATCACGCGAAGTCTGGCGCACGACGTCCAGCGTACGATCGCCAATGCCACGCGTTGGGGTGTTCACCACGCGCTCGAAGGCGGCGTCGTCGTTACGGTTTGCAATCAGGCGCAGGTAAGAGAGCGCATCTTTGATTTCCTGGCGTTCGAAGAATCGCATGCCGCCGTAAATACGGTACGGCATGCTGGCCTGTAATAAGGCTTCTTCCAGTACACGCGACTGGGCGTTGCTACGGTAAAGAATGGCGCACTGCTCCAGCGCACCGCCGTTGTCCTGCCAGGTCTTGATACGGTTGACCACAAAGCGCGCTTCGTCGAGTTCGTTGAACGCGCAGTAAAGCGAAATCGGTTCGCCGTCGATACCGTCGGTCCACAGTTTCTTACCCAGACGCCCGTTATTGTTCTCAATCAGGGCGTTGGCGGCGCTGAGGATATTGTTGGTCGAGCGGTAGTTCTGTTCCAGACGAATGGTTTCTGCGCCTGGGAAATCGTTGAGGAAGCGCTGGATATTCTCCACCTGCGCCCCGCGCCAGCCATAAATGGACTGGTCGTCATCGCCCACGATCATCACCTTGCCCGTATCGCCCGCCAGCAAGCGAATCCACGCGTACTGGATATTGTTGGTATCCTGGAATTCGTCCACCAGGATATTCGTAAAGCGTTCGCGGTAGTGCTGGAGAATGTGCGGTTTGTTGAGCCACAGTTCGTGAGCGCGCAGCAGCAGTTCGGCAAAATCCACTAATCCCGCACGATCACACGCTTCCTGGTAGGCCTGGTAAACTTTCTGCCAGGTTTGCTCAACCGGGTTGCCGTAGCTTTGCAGATGGTGCGGACGCAGACCTTCATCTTTCTGACTATTGATAAACCACATTGCCTGACGCGGCGGCCACTGCTTCTCGTCGAGGTTCATCGCCTTGATCAGGCGCTTCAGCAGACGCAGTTGATCCTCGCTGTCGAGGATTTGGAAATCCTGCGGCAGATTCGCGTCCATGTGGTGCGCACGCAGCAGGCGGTGCGCCAGACCGTGGAAAGTACCTACCCACATACCGCCCTGGCTGGTTCCCATGATCTGACCAATACGATGGCGCATTTCCGCCGCCGCTTTGTTGGTAAAGGTCACCGCCATAATGGAGTATGGCGAGTTGTTCTCAACGGACAACAGCCAGGCAATACGATGCACCAGTACGCGGGTTTTACCGCTTCCCGCCCCCGCCAACACCAGCATATTGCTGCGTGGCGCGGCCACCGCTTCGCGCTGTTTGTCATTGAGGCTGTCGAGCAGGTAAGAAACGTCCATTGGCACCGCCGCGTAAAAGTAGGTAAGGCGGATAAGCACATCGCTATCCGCCAAAAAGCTGGGTATATATACAGAGTTCTGCTGGTGATTATATCAGCGAGGTCAGAGATGCCAACCGTGAAATTTCGATATGTGGCAGCAAACGACTGTCAGCGGTTTGCATCAGGTCGGCATTTTCCGGTTTGATCCAACAGGCCTGCATACCACAGCGAATAGCGCCAGCGACGTCTGTCGTCAGATCGTCCCCCACATGCAGGATCTCACCGATTGGTATATTCAGTTTTTCCGCCGCCAGCGAATACATATCGCTGAAGGGTTTGGATCGCCCGTCCGGCCCGGCGCGCAGCACAAATTCAAAGTACTCGCCCAGACCAAACAGCTCAGGCTGCGCGTTACCGTTGGTGATCGCCACCAGCGGCCATTTGCGGGCCAACGCCTTCAGCGTGTCATGCGTAGACGGCGGAACATCAATTTGGCTGCGCCATTTTGCAAAGTTCATCATCGCCGCATTGGCCCCCATTTTTGCCTCAGCCGCCGACAGCCCCGCTTCCAGCATAGCGCGTTCGACAGCGCGATGACGCCACCGGGTCACGTCGTGGTAGATCTCCGGCTCGGCGTCGCGTACAGCCTGGCGCATGCGCTGTAAGTCGCTATTTTGTAGCGAACTCAGCGCCGGATGATAATTTTGTACAAAGGCGAGCGCTTCCTGCTCGGTGCGCAGGATCACGGGACGGTTGTCGTAAAGGGTGTCATCAAGGTCAAAGGTGAGCGCAGAAATGTGCCCCAAAGGCCGGTAAAAACGCATTATTTCCCCCGTTTGGCGCGTGGATGCGCCGCATCGTACACTGAAGCCAGGTGTTGAAAATCAAGATGGGTATAGATTTGGGTGGTAGAGAGATTGGCGTGTCCCAACAGCTCTTGCACACCGCGCAGGTCGCCACTCGACTCCAGCATATGCGTCGCAAAGGAGTGGCGTAATTTATGGGGATGCACGTGGCTGTTCAGCCCCTGCTTGATCCCCCATTCAGCAAAGCGCTTCTGCACGTTACGTGCCGAGATCCGTTTGCCCAGTTTTGACAAAAACAAGGCATCGTCATCACCGCCAAATAACCCGCGCAGATCCAGCCAGTGCTCAATCCACGCCACCGCATTACGGCCAATGGGCAGGCGACGCTCTTTACTGCCTTTACCCATCACCCAGACTTCGCCGGTGTCGAGGTCGAGGTGCTTTATATCCAACCCAACCAGTTCGGATAAACGCAATCCGGCGCCGTACATCACTTCCAGCATCGCCCGATCGCGCACGGCGAGGGGATCGTTGAGGTCGATATCCAGCAGACGGTTAACGTCATCCACATCAATATTTTTGGGCAGATGACGTGGCGCTTTCGGTGCGGACACACTTTTTGCCGGGTTGGCTTTCAACTCGCCCTGGTTGACCAGCCAGTCGAAAAAACTGCGCAACGCGGAAAGTCGCAATGCGAGACTCGCCGGTCCAAGACCTTTACGCCGACTACGCACGGCAAAACTGCGTACACTCGCAGCATCACATTGTTGCCAGCTTTGCAGACCGGTTTCGCCGGCTAACGCGATGATGGCATCAAGCTGACGCTGATAATTGAGCAGCGTGATCGGGCTAAGCTGACGCTCTACGCCCAGATAGCGTAAGAAGCGCGCAACATCCTGAGAAAGGGGTGATTCGGTCATACGCGTTCAATCCAGCGCTCCAGCAGCTCCGGCAACATCAGCGAGATTTCCTGCAATAGCTGCGTTCCCTGCCCTTGCTGGTAATGATTAACATCACGGCTGCTAAACAACATGACGCCAAGGGAGCCATCCTGCCCCAGCATCGACATAGCCACGGAACCGATCGCTTTTGCATCCGGCATCATAACCAGCAGTTCCGGGCCGTTGAGCGGACCAAGATAGTGCTGTGACTGACCCAGTCGCTGAATACGCAACGGCTCAAACGCCTGCCGGCTTAATGCCAGATGGGTGAATTTCGATGGAGCGCCAAGCCGCCAGCGATCCGGAAACAAGCGCACCGTCGCACCCGCCAGCCCCAGCTCACGCGCCCAGCGGTGCAACCGCATCAGCATATCGTCAAGACTGCTAGCCGCCACCAGACGCGCTTGCAGATTTAACAGACGATAGAACAAGCTTTCGTTAGCGGTGGCTTGTTCCATCAATAATCCGATGTTCTCTTCCAGCACGTTAATGTGATTACGTGCCCGCGCCATATGCCATTCAACTAAAGAAATCGTGCCCCGCACCGGGTGCGGAACACGCATCGCTTCAACTGCCTGGGCATTACGGATAAAAAACTCAGGATTACGCTGGAGATAATCGACGACCGCGCGATCGTCCAGCTCCATGAGCGTTTCCTGTAGTTCTTCCCCTGGTTGCTTCATAAGTGAATAAATCCGTCGTAGACATGTGCCGCCGGGCCAGTCATATACAACGGATGACCCGGACCTTTCCAGGCGATATCAAGGCGACCGCCTGGTAATTCCACGCGCACTTCTTCGGCCAGCAGGCCCTGCTGAATACCAACAGCTACCGCTGCGCACGCACCGCTGCCGCAGGCCTGCGTTTCACCGGCCCCGCGCTCGTAGACGCGCAGTCGGATATGCTCACGTTTCACCACTTGCATAAATCCGATATTGGCGCGTTCAGGGAAGCGTTCGTGGCTTTCCAGAACCGGCCCCAGCGTTTCCACTGCGGCGGTTTCAACATCATCAACCTGAATCACGCAGTGCGGATTCCCCATCGAGACCACACCGCACAATACTGTCTGCTCAGCCGCTCGCATAATATAGGTCTTCTCTGCTTTGTTGGCGCGAAAAGGAACCTGCGAGGGCTCAAAATTGGGTTCACCCATATTCACCCGTACCAGCTCGTCGTCCGTTACGCTCAGCACCATGCGACCGTTGGCGGTACTGACGCGAATATCACGCTTGTTTGTCAGCCCTTTCAGGCGGACAAAGCGGGCAAAACAACGGGCACCATTACCGCATTGCGACACTTCACTGCCGTCAGCATTAAAAATGCGGTAATGAAAATCCAGCTCCGGGTCATAGGGAGGCTCAACCACCAGCAGTTGATCAAACCCCACGCCAAGATGCCTGTCAGACAGGCGGCGGATCAGTTCCGGTGAGAAAAAGACATTCTGCGTTACCGCGTCGACGACCATAAAATCGTTGCCAAGGCCATGCATTTTAGAGAATTGCATCGTTCACTCCGTTCACGCGGGTACAGAAACTTACCGTCAGTAATTCACCTGAGAAGGACCGTCACCCACCCCACGATCGTTTTTCTCAGGCGTCGTGGATTGCGATTGCGGTTGAACGCTCTTGGTCGGAGGCGGCGCGCTTTTGTCGGCTGGCGGAAAATAGAGTGGGCCTTTCAGACCACAACCCGTCAGGCTGAACAGAGTAAAAAGTACAGCGAGTGCCTGAAACACATTTTTCATTATGGATTGCCTGTAAGTTCATACTTTCTGTTTTCTATCATCGCAGGAGAAGGCGTAAAAGCAAGAGTTTGGCTAAAAACTGCATCGCGATTTATTTCCCGTTATACTGCGACCATCACGAAAAACAGGATAAAAAAATGAACGACAGTGAATTTCATCGCCTTGCCGACACGCTGTGGATGACCATTGAAGAACGTCTGGACGACTGGGATGGCGACAGCGATATCGATTGTGAGATCAACGGCGGCGTGCTGACCATCAGCTTTGAAAACGGCAGCAAAATTATTATTAACCGTCAGGAGCCGTTGCACCAGGTGTGGCTGGCGACCAAACAGGGTGGCTACCATTTTGACCTGAAAGGCGATGAGTGGATTTGCGATCGTAGCGGCGAAACGTTCTGGGATCTGCTGGAGCAGGCGGCCACGCAACAGGCGGGTGAAGACGTTAGCTTCCGCTGAGTGGTTTGCCGGATAGCGATGCCAACACCCTATCCGGCACTGCCGTTCCGATCAGGAGAAATACTGCTGCAACATCGGTGTGTCGTTATCCTGATTAGCCGGCGGGACAGGGTTGATCGGCTGAGTACGGAACGGGATCACCTGCGCACGCCCGTCAGTTTTCACAATCTGATAGAACTGCGGCAGGTTAAAGTTGATAAAGCTGGAACCGTAAGTAAAACGATCGTGCGATGATGAGTAGAAGCGACTGACGTCACGCACCAGCTCTTCTTTGCTGCCTTCGCAGTGGTGATACACTTCGACCCGATTACTCTCGTCCAGAATATAGATATTAAAGCCCTGATCCTCACCCGTTTCTTCGAAAAAGAACTGAATGATCCCTTCACTGGCAAAACCATCCACCACGGACGGCAATTTCACATGGTTTGTCTCAACCTGTACGGAAAGACCGTGCAGTTTGTTGTGCGAAATGGCGCCATAGAATTCAATGGCGTTTTCCAGTTTCTGGACTGATACGTTCAGGCGCTCGAAGAACAGTCCCCACGTCTGACCGGAAACGCGCAGCGCTTTAAAGCGACCGGTTTCCTGACGCGTACTGGAGAGGCGCAGTTCGATACACTCAGACACCAGTTGCTGGACGCGAGTACGGATTAGGCCACGCAAATGCTGGCTGTAGCAAAACACTTCTACGCTATCCGGCGGCGCAGCGTCCTGGTGCATTTTGCCCAGAATCGTTTTTAACGCTTCAATCATCGCCTGCTCGCCGTTGAAGTGCAGCGTACGCACCTCATTCCACGAGTTGCGATACAGCAGGTCTACGCTTCCCACCAGGCAATTTTGCTCTTCACCAAAGCTGAAGACATCCAGCTTACGGAAATCAAAATGCACGACCTGATTGCGGAATGCCGCCGTCGGGTCATATTCAAGGTTAACAATAATCGCCAGATGGCGAATTTCGCACGGGCTGTAGAGCGCTTTCGGTGTGGGCGCAGGTAAACGCAGCGGGAAGTGGTGCGATACATCAGCGACCATTTCCTGCAGCTTAGGCAAATCGACAATGCCGTTGCCTTTAATAAACAAATGCGTACGCGATGTCAGCAGACCGTTAAACCATGCCCACGCCACCAGTTTGTTCAGGTAGCGGTTATATTCCAGCGGCTGGTGGCTGATGATGGAGTCCATGTTGGGCGCACGGTTGTAGAGATACCAACCCGAACGGTTGGCACGACCCGGCGGTACATGGATAAACGTCAGATTCGGTTCGGAGAGATCGGGTGAAATCTGCGGGTTCACCAGCGTCACTTTCCCCGGCAGAGCTTCAAATGCAGCGTACAGCTTACGGGTCAGCACGCCGATATCCTGCGGACTGGCGCTGACGCTCAGGTTATTGCGGCGCGCAAAGCGAATCAGATTACGATAGCTCTGCATCATCGCATCAAGCAGTTCGTTATGGGCTTCACGGACCTGGTCAATCTTCCAGTTAGCGCGGTTATCAAGCATGGTCAGGCGGTCATCGTCCCAGCCCCACTCTTGCACTAACTGACTTAACACTTCACGACGCCAGCCAACGCAGGCGCGCTCGCGGCTCAGTTTCTCACACACTTTTAAGTAGAAACAGCGACGCACTAAATCCAGACGCGTCGGGTCTTCAATCGCCGTAAGGTATTCGGTGACGCGCTCCAGCATCATGCAATAAGGATCGAGACCAAACGAGACAATCTCGCCATCGTGCAGGCGCTGTTTAATGTCTTTCGCCAACAGGCGTGGATTGGGGTATTCCCAGGAATACGCTTCCAGCAGCAGGGTTTTCAGCACGGCTTTGTACGGGGAGTCGATACTCTTGTACAACTGCCAGAGGCTGGCGCCAAAGTACTCTTCGGCGGAGAGCGAACTGAGTCCGCCCAGATCAAGCCATTCGTTTGGCGTTAATACACCCTGCGCGTAGAGCGTCATGACGTAATCGTCGTAATGATCTTCTTCGTCGCCCGGTACCATATTCCACAGAATACGTTTGCCCGCGAGGCGCACGGCAGTGCGATAGAATTCATCAAGCAGCAGGATATGCTGCGTCGAGCCGCAGTCTTCACCACCCAGACTGCCGCTTTCATTGTGGCGGAAACGGTTTTCATCAATCAGGAAGAAACTGACTTCCACGCCCAGCGAGGCGGCCCAGCTTTCCAGCAGGCTACATTTACGCTGCAGCAGCTGGCGCTCTTCGCTATCCAGCCAGGATTGATGGCAGACCCAGATATCCAGGTCAGAGGAACAACTTTGCCCTACTGAAGAGGTGCTACCCATCGAGTAAACGCCGGTAATCGGCAGTTCGCCCTTAGGCGGGTCCTGTGGTGACATTCCACGGTACAGTTCCAGCTCATTCAGATAGTGGCGTTGGGTTTCATCAGGCGTGTAAAAGCATATGCCTTTGGGAACGTTACCATCGAGGTAACCCGGCATCAGCGGATGGTGGTAGTGCAATAATGTCGGCAGCAGACTGTATACCTGCTGGAAGGCAGGTCCCATGGCAGCAAGCGCGCGATCCACACGCAGTTGATTTATGGCATCCAGTCTCTGTTTCAGAGTCTCAATATAGAGGTACAAGACGTATCGCCTGATGTTGCTATCCGTCATGTTGTCGATTGTCACGGCGCATGCGCTTGAAACAATCGTCACCCATTCGGATAAACCGTATGTCAAAAATAACCGTTACCTTTTTTCGCCCCTATTTTTTATAGGACACAGCCGAAAAAATGGTCTAAAACGTGATCAATTTAACACCTTGCTCATTGACCGTAAAGAAAGATGCGCTACATACAAGTGTAGCACCGTTCGTTACGTGTAAATTCCTTCATACGGTCGGGAGGTTTCTCGTCATTATTCACTGCCAGTGATAATGCAGCGCCTTTTCCTCTCACTTACGTTTGAGCGTAACGCTGACATCCCTTTGATAAGGATGTTAGGATGGTCAATGAATGATAATGACGGTAACAAGCATGTTAGACAATGTTTTGAGAATTGCCACACGCCAAAGCCCCCTTGCGCTCTGGCAGGCACATTATGTCAAAGACGCCTTAATGGCAAATCACCCTGGTCTGGTCGTAGAACTGGTGCCTATGGTAACCCGTGGCGATGTGATTCTGGATACCCCGCTGGCAAAAGTGGGTGGTAAGGGTTTGTTTGTTAAGGAGTTGGAAGTCGCGCTGCTGGAAAAACGTGCCGATATCGCCGTGCATTCCATGAAGGATGTGCCGGTCGAATTCCCTGAAGGACTGGGACTCGTCACCATTTGCGAACGTGAAGACCCACGCGATGCGTTTGTCTCGAATAAGTACAATACGCTGGATGACCTTCCCGCAGGTAGCATCGTCGGAACATCCAGCTTACGTCGTCAGTGCCAGTTGGCGAAACGTCGCCCGGATCTCATCATCCGCTCACTGCGCGGCAACGTAGGAACACGCCTGAGTAAACTGGATAACGGCGACTATGACGCCATTATTCTGGCCGTCGCCGGGTTAAAACGCTTAGGCCTGGCGTCGCGTATCCGCACCGCACTGCCGCCAGAAGTGTCTCTGCCGGCTGTCGGACAGGGCGCGGTCGGCATAGAATGTCGCCTTGATGATCTGCGCACTCAGGCACTGTTAGCGCCGCTCAATCATGAAGAAACCGCGTTACGCGTGAAAGCGGAACGTGCCATGAATACCCGCCTGGAAGGGGGCTGTCAGGTGCCTATCGGCAGTTACGCTGAACTCATCAACGGTGAGATTTGGCTACGCGCGCTGGTCGGCGCGCCGGATGGTTCGCAGATGGTATGTGGGGAACGCCGCAGTGAGCCGCAGGATGCCGAACAAATGGGCATTTCATTAGCGGAAGAGCTGCTGGATAACGGCGCACGAGACATTCTGGCTGACGTTTATAACGGAGAAGCACCCGCATGAGTATTCTGGTCACCCGCCCATCTCCCGCAGGGGAAGAGTTAGTGAGCCGTCTGCGCACACTGGGGCAGGTGGCCTGGAGTTTTCCGCTCATTGAGTTTTCGCCGGGTCGGGAGCTGGCCACGCTTGCCTCCCGCCTGTCGGCACTCACGGAAAACGATCTGGTCTTCGCCCTCTCGCAACATGCCGTCACCTTTGCGGATGCCGAGCTTCAGCAACAAGGGGCTCGCTGGCCCTCCCTTCCGCGCTATTTTGCTATTGGTCGCACAACGGCGCTGGCGCTGCATACCGTTAGCGGATGTAATATTCACTATCCTCTGGATCGGGAAATTAGCGAAGTCTTGCTACAATTACCTGAATTACAAAATATTGCGGGAAAAAGCGCGCTTATTTTACGCGGTAACGGCGGTCGGGAGCTGATAGGCGAAACCTTGACAGCGCGTGGAGCCGATGTGAATTTTTGTGAATGTTATCAACGCAGTGCAAAACATTACGATGGTGCAGAAGAAGCGATGCGCTGGCAATCGCGCGGTGTGACGACGGTAGTGGTCACCAGCGGAGAGATGCTACACCAGCTCTGGTCGCTGATTCCGCAGTGGTATCGTGAGCACTGGTTACTACGCTGTCGGCTGCTGGTCGTCAGTGAGCGTCTGGCGCACCTCGCCCGGGAACTGGGCTGGCAAGATATTGAGGTCGCTGATAACGCCGACAACGATGCGCTACTCCGCGCATTACAATAACTCTCATAATGGGATGCCATAATGACGGAACAAGAAAAATCCTCCGCCGTGGTTGAAGAGACCAGGGAGGCCGTGGACACCACATCACAGCCAGTCAATGCTGAAAAAAAGAGCAAAAATAGCACCGCGCTGATCCTGAGCGCAGTGGCGATTGCTATCGCGCTGGCCGCGGGTGTAGGACTGTATGGCTGGGGGAAACAGCAGGCAACAACGCAGACGGCAACCAACGATGCGTTGGCAAATCAGCTCACCGCGCTGCAAAAAGCGCAGGAAAGCCAGAAGGCTGAGCTGGAAGGCATTATCAAACAGCAGGCGACACAGCTGGATGAAGCCAGTCGCCAACAGGCCGCGCTGGTCAAACAGCTTGATGAAGTGCAGCAAAAAGTCGCCACCATTTCCGGCAGCGACGCCAAAACCTGGCTGCTGGCACAGGCCGATTTTCTGGTCAAACTGGCGGGTCGTAAATTATGGAGCGATCAGGACGTAACCACCGCTGCAGCGCTACTGAAAAGCGCCGACGCGAGCCTGGCCGATATGAACGACCCGAGCTTGATTGCCGCACGTCGTGCGATTACCGATGATATCGCCAGCCTCTCTTCGGTCTCTCAGGTTGACTATGATGGCATTATCCTCAAAGTGAACCAGCTCGCGAATCAGATCGATAATTTGCGTCTGGCCGATAATGACACTGACGATTCGCCGATGGACTCCGACAGCAGCGAGCTTTCCAGCTCCATTAGCGAGTGGCGCGTCAATCTGCAAAAAAGCTGGCAGAACTTTATGGACAGCTTTATCACGATTCGTCGCCGCGATGAAACCGCCGTACCGCTGCTGGCACCGAACCAGGATGTTTACTTACGTGAAAATATCCGCTCCCGCCTGTTAGTGGCGGCGCAAGCCGTACCGCGCCATCAGGAAGAGACATATCGCCAGGCGCTGGAAAACGTCTCCACCTGGGTACGTGCTTACTACGACACCGACGATGCAACGACGAAAGCCTTCCTGGAAGAAGTGGATCAACTAAGCCAACAAAGCATCAGTATGGACGTTCCTGAAACGCTCCAGAGCCAGACTATTCTTGAGAAATTAATGCAGACTCGCGTGCGTAATTTACTGGCTCAACCCGCCACAACACCGGTTGAGGCCGCACCAGCGCCTCAGGCTGATGCTCCGGCAACCGCGCCGCAAGGAGAATAATGATGCTAAAAGTATTATTGCTCTTTGTGCTGTTGATCGCCGGGATCGTCATCGGCCCGATGATTGCCGGTCATCAGGGTTACGTGCTGATCCAGACGGATAACTACAATGTCGAGACCAGCGTGACCGGGCTTGTGATCATTTTGATCATCGCGATGGTGATCCTGTTTGCGATTGAATGGCTGCTGCGCCGTATTTTCCGTACCGGTGCGCACACTCGCGGCTGGTTTGTCGGCCGTAAGCGCCGTCGTGCTCGTAAACAGACTGAACAGGCACTGCTTAAACTGGCTGAAGGTGACTATCAGCAGGTTGAAAAGCTGATGTCGAAAAATGCCGATCACGCAGAACAGCCGGTGGTGAATTACCTGTTGGCGGCAGAAGCCGCGCAGCAGCGTGGCGACGAAGCGCGAGCCAATCAGCACCTCGAACGCGCAGCGGAACTGGCCGGGAATGATACGATCCCGGTAGAGATCGCCCGTGTTCGTCTGCAGTTGGCCCGAAACGAAAATCACGCCGCACGCCACAGCATCGATAAACTGCTGGAAGTGACGCCACGTCATCCGGAAGTGCTGCGTCTGGCTGAGCAGGCTTACATTCGCACCGGCGCATGGAGTTCTCTGCTGGATATCATTCCATCCATGGCAAAAGCGCACGTTGGGGATGAAGAGCATCGCGCCATGCTGGAACAGCAAGCGTGGGTGGGTCTGATGGATCAGGTTCGTGCCGATCAGGGCAGTGAAGGATTACGGACCTGGTGGAAAAACCAAAACCGTAAGACCCGTCATCAGGTGGCCCTGCAGGTAGCGATGGCGGAACATCTGATTGAGTGTGACGATCACGACACGGCGCAGCAGATCCTTATCGACGGCCTGAAACGTCAGTATGACGACCGTCTGGTACTGCCCATTCCGCGTCTGAAAACGAACAACCCGGAGCAGATAGAAAAAGTACTGCGTCAGCAGATTAAAACGGTGGGTAATCGCCCGCTGTTGTGGAGTACGCTCGGCCAGTCATTGATGAAGCACGGCGAATGGCAGGAAGCGACGCTCGCCTTCCGTGCTGCGCTTAAACAGCGCCCGGACGCCTACGACTATGCCTGGCTTGCCGACGCGCTGGATAGACTGCATCAGCCTGAGGAGGCCGCTACGATGCGCCGCGATGGCCTGATGTTGACGCTGCAGAACAACAATCCCCCGCAGTAATTCCCCATTGCCCGGTGACGCTTCGCTTACCGGGCCTACATATTTTTCAATCGTATACACAAAATCATTCAAGATGCATCAAGGCGGCAAGTCTGGGAATCCTCAGGAGCTTACATAAGTAAGTGACTGGGGTGAGCAGGCGTCGCCAACAAAGAGGCAGCCTGAAGGATGACGTGTATATGCATAAAAAAACGCCCGCTCGAAAGGAGCAGGCGTTAAACAGGTCTGTATGACAACATAAATGGGTGCTTCACTCAACGTTATGTCCATGGTGTTCGATGAGGCTAAAGCGACATCTGTCAGTGGACGATAAGCACCGTAAACGGCTCTGCGTCATTCCTGAGTTTATGAGGCCTGATGGCGAACATAAGAGATGGAATGAGCATCTACGGCGCGTATTATACACAGCCCATGCTGGGATTACACTGCAAAAACCAGGTATTCGGACTTTTTAAGACTGCAGGTAATTTGGGGCGCTAAACGCAGAGAAGGGAAAATCAGAAAACAAAAAACCCCGCCGAAGCGGGGTTCAAAATTGGTCGGCGAGAGAGGATTCGAACCTCCGACCCACTGGTCCCAAACCAGTTGCGCTACCAAGCTGCGCTACTCGCCGTTTTACTGCTTTTTGAATTTTTAGTTCAATTCTTTAAGTCGTGGTGCGAGGGGGGGGACTCGAACCCCCACATCCTAAGGACACTAACACCTGAAGCTAGCGCGTCTACCAATTCCGCCACCTTCGCATTTCACAACTTTAAATTAATGGGGTGGCTAATGGGATTCGAACCCACGACAACTGGAATCACAATCCAGGGCTCTACCAACTGAGCTATAGCCACCACTGCAAATCTTTTTACGCGGTATTAAACCACCGCAGCTCCGGCACCTTACTAAATGGTGCGCCCGACAGGATTCGAACCTGAGACCTCTGCCTCCGGAGGGCAGCGCTCTATCCAGCTGAGCTACGGGCGCTTAGCGCCGTTGCGGGGCTGGATATTACGGAGGTCTCGGTCTGCTGTCTAGTGCTTTTTTAAAATAAATTATCGTTTGGTCATGCTTTGTGCGTTTTGTCGCTTATTCCTCCAATTTTTGGGCGACACCATGACGATTCAGCCCAAAAACCTTATAAATGAGCGTCACAACCAACAAGAAGGCGATACCAACAAAAAGCGACATACGGGTATCTTCATTAAAATACATGCCAATTAATACGCAAACCAGGAACGCCATCGTCAAATAATTCGCCCACGGGAACAAAATGGAGCGGAAAGGATGGCTGGCAATCGCCTCTTTATGCGCCTGACGAAAACGCAGCTGGCTTATCAGGATCACAAACCACGGTACCATGCCCGGCAGTACGCTGGCGCTATAGACATAGACGAACACGCGCTGCGGGTTAGGAATAATATAGTTCAGGCATGAGCCAATCAGTAAGATTGCGATAGAAATCGCCACACCGGCCACCGGTACGCCATGGCGGGAGACCTTCCCGACAACCGCTGGTAGCTGGCGGTTCTTCGCCAGTGCGTAGAGCATACGGCCGCAGCT
Organism: Citrobacter sp. Marseille-Q6884; assembly: GCF_945906775.1. Classification (NCBI taxonomy): domain Bacteria; kingdom Pseudomonadati; phylum Pseudomonadota; class Gammaproteobacteria; order Enterobacterales; family Enterobacteriaceae; genus Citrobacter; species Citrobacter sp. Marseille-Q6884. Next base: position 1,187,438 of record NZ_CAMDRE010000001.1, on the reverse strand, counting down.
GTACATCCCGCTGTTGCAACCTGATAGCGCCGCTGTCAGCACCACAAAGTTGATAATCCCCGCCGCAGCCGTGATACCAATTTTGGCAAACGTAAGGACAAACGGGCTACCGTTGCTGCCAATCTCATTCCACGGGAAGATAGTGACAATGACAAAAATCGCGCCGACATAAAAAATCAGGATCCGCCACAGCACCTTACCCACTGCACTCCGCAACGTAACCTGTGGGTTTTTGGCTTCGCCAGCCGTAATACCAATCAACTCCACCCCCTGGTAGGAAGCCACCACAATACACAATGCGGTAAGGAAACCTTTCCAGCCGCCCGCAAAGAAGCCACCGTGTTCGGTCAGGTTGCCAAAGCCAATCGCCTGACCTCCGTTACCAAAGCCGAAGAAAATGACGCCCAGCCCAATGACAATCATCACAATGATGGTGGTCACTTTAATCATGGCAAACCAGAATTCGATTTCGCCATACAGACGCACCGCCGCCAGGTTCGCCAGCGCAACCAGTCCGACGGCAATGATCGCCGGTATCCACTGCGCCATATCCGGGAACCAGAACTGCACATAGACCCCGATGGCGGTAATCTCCGAGATGCCCACTGCCATCCACATAAACCAGTAGGACCAGGCGGTGAGATAACCAAAGAAGGGACTCATGTAACGGTGGGCGTAAACGGCGAATGAACCGGCAACCGGCTCAAGGAACAGCATCTCGCCCATGGAACGCATGATGAAAAAGACGAACAGGCCAGCGACAATATATGCCAGCAGAACCGACGGTCCAGCCCATTTCAGGGTGCTGGCGGCCCCCATAAACAGTCCGACGCCGATGGTGCCCCCAAGGGCAATTAATTCGATATGACGAGCCTCCAGCCCACGCTGTAGCTCAGGTTTGTTCGCAGCCATAAAACCTCTTGTTGTATTCGCATTATTTCCGGTATTACCGGTTATCGTTATGGGTACATCTTATTTTTCCATCACAAGCCATACGGCACTAACCGCTTCACGGCTGGCGCTAAAAACATCACAGCATTGTAATGATTGTTGCGAATGGTTTCTTAAAATCGCCTAAATGGCAATTAAAGCATTCAAAAAATAAATAGATTGTTCGAGAAAGCGGCGATTATGTTGTCAATAAGTAGCGCGTCCAGCAGAACCCGCTACTTATCCATTGAGGGAGGGAGATTAGAGATTACCGGTATAGTGCCAGCGGAGATAACGCAACAAACGGAGTTGGCGGGTAATACGGCTTGGTTGTGACAGTAACCGATACAGCCACTCCAGCCCCAGGTTCTGCCAGAATTTTGGCGCACGCTTGACGTGCCCGGTAAAGACGTCGTAGGTGCCACCCACGCCCATATACAGCGCATTCGGATGAACCTGACGGCAATCGCGCATAAAAATCTCTTGTTTCGGCGAGCCCATTGCCACCGTAACAATTTGCGCACCACTGGCATGAATACGCTCAAACAACGCCTGACGCTGCTCCTGCGTAAAATAACCATCCTGGCTGCCAACAATATTGACCCGCCACTGTGCCCGCAGTTTTGCTTCTGTCTGCGCCAATACCTCGGGCTTGCCGCCTATCAGGAACACAGGCGTCCCTTCACGGCCAGCACGCGCCATTAACGCCTCCCAGAGATCGGCGCCAGCCACGCGTGAAATCTGCGCCTGTGGGAATTTTTTACGCACAGAACGCACAACGCTAATGCCATCGGCATATTTAAATTCGGCAGCGTCAATCAACGCCCGAACTTCCGGGTTATCTTCCGCCGTCAGCATTTTCTCGGCATTGATAGCCACCAGCGTCCCCTGCCTGAGGTGCCCCTCTGCAAACAGGTAATTCAGCGCATGCTGCATATCGCGCCAGCCAATCAGTTGTAACCCGCGCAGTGAGTACAGCGGCGCAGTTGTGTTATCTGTCATTACGATCCTTCAACCTGTGTCCGGGGCAGCGATTTTATTCGTTTATGGATAAGTCCCGCGCTATCAAACAACCAGAACAACAATTTTGCCACCAGCAGACAGACACCAAAAATCACGAGGAAAAAGACCACGCGCGAAACAAACGAATCCAGTCCTTCACGCGCCAACACAATCATGTTGAAAATGGCGCCGAAACAGAAGCTGTGCAGAATCGCGGCTTTATAGCGATTGGTTTCCCGGTTTCCCAGCTCATACAGCCAGTCAAACCACTTGATGATAAGCCCGACCACAATCGCACCCAGCGGTATAAACAACGCACCGCCCATAACCACCAGTGAACCAATCAATGTAGGAGAAATCGCCAGACCCGAGTGGTTGTTCAGCACTTCCCAGGTAAAGTAGTTTGCTGAATTGAGTACAATGCTCGGCCGACCCGGCCACAGCCAGGACGGAATAAAGACGTAGAAATCACGCACGATCGGCGCCAGACCCTGGAACTCAATATTGTGGTAATTCTGTAGCAACAACGCCAGGTTTTCCCACGGTGAGAAGGTATCACGTGTGAGGTACAGGAAAGTATAGAACGCCTCGTCGCCGCTCACGTTCATCCCGTAGCGCTTCAGCGCCAGCCAGAACATCCCGACAATGCCAAGCACGCCAGCCGCGGCCAGCATCCACAGTGAAATCCAGCCGCGAATAATGCCAATAAACAAGAAGATGGCAAACGCGATGATGATGTTGGCACGTGTACCGCCCACGATCATATAGGTCAGTAAACCAAACGCGACGGTGCTAACCAGGAAGAACAGCCACGCCTTGCTGTCCTGACGCAGGAAATAGACCACCAACATTGCCGGAATGAAGAAGTAGAAGAAACGCTTCAGGGCAACACCGGACACTTCACTGGAGAAAATCTGACTGTAAGACTGCAGTCTGAACAGCAGAAAACCGTTGTGCATAAAGAAGATACCCACGCTCACCAGTGCAATCGCCATCAGGATCACCCAGGTCAGATGGGCCTCAACGCGGTTGATGGTGAACAGCGGTTTGCGCGGTTTATCGCTGACGCGCTGACGTAAACGCGTTTTATAGGTCACGTAGTAAACCGCATAGAAACAGGCGGCTGAAAGCAACGCCTGCAACAAAATCTCCGGTGGCGCGACCGCAACGTCAAAGCGGAATACCAGAATGCTGGTCAGGGGAAAACCGAAGAAAAACGTCAGCAAAAACAGCAATGAGAAGAACACATTGAAGTTAAAGCGTACGCGACGGAATTCAAACCAGGTCAGCGTGGCGATAAATAAGGTAGAGAGCAGCCACACTACCAGCAGACCGCTGAATTGCATCAGACTCATACGGTTTCTCCTGAGGCAATGCTCAGCGCGTTATGCCACGGTTGCAGGTAGTTCGGGCTAAAGAAGGTAATCGTGCTCTTGTCTACCGATGCCAGTTGCCGCTGCGCTTCGCGCACGACACTTTCGTTAAGAAAGTCAGTGGTAAATAACACAGGCAGATTCTGCTCAGCCATATCCTGCCAGAAAGGGTTTTCACGGTTAAGTACGCATGGAATACCGGCCTGGATCAACAGACACAAGGTTCCAATTCCCTGCTGGCGGGCAAAAATAAAATAGCCCAGATCGCACTGACGAAGTAATGCCAGATAGGCATCAAATTCCAGCTTTTCACTGAGAATGTGCAAATTTTCCGCACTAAACAATGCCAGCCCCGCCTGGCGTACCTCATCGATATACGCCTCGTTATTCGCCGGGTATCCCATCGGAACAATCACGTTCACGGTGTCGCCAAACTGCTGATGCACCGCACGCAGTGCGTCAATATGTGCATTACTACGATCGCCGGAATTACCCACAAGAATTGTCATTTTGCCGCTACATTCGCGCGTGTTAGCCATGTTATTCAGCGATGGGTCCATGCGCGTAGGGAAATAGAGTAACTCTCCGCGTACTCGGGGATGTTGCCCGGCGAAATAGCGTAAATCTCCCCGCGTGGCAAACACGCAGCCCACTCGGTTTTGCGCCATACGACGAATCGGGTAAAACAGGCGGAATTTCAGGCCACTGGAGACTTCGTACAAATCCGCGCCCCAGATATGCCAGTAAAACTGTTCTGGCTTAATGCCCCCACTCAGCAACGCCAGCCACAGGCTGGTGTTGAACTGACCATGGAAGAAGAAACGCTGTTGGCGATCAGCTTTCGCTTTCGCAATCACCGCTTCGGCCAGTGCCTTTTTTCCACCATAAAAGCTCAGCGATAACGCCGGGCAACTGGCGCTGAGTCCGGCATCCTGGCCTGCAACCATAAACGTACGCGCGTGCTCGCTCGTCGCAGCCAGCGAGTCATTAAAAAACCGCAGTACGGTTTGGTTATGGTGAGGGATATCCGATCCCAAAACGTGAATCAGTACAGTCATGCCCGCCTACGCCAGAGTAAAAACACGCCACAACAAAGAGAAAAATAGACCACATAGGTTGCCATATAGGCCTGAGCAGCGCCCAAAGCACCCTGCATCGGGATGAGCCAGTGGGCAAATGCCGTCAATAAAATAAACTGGCTAATTTCAGCCAAAATATAGAGCCGCAGTGACGCTTTCGCGATCACCAGATAGCCAAAAACGTAAGCGCCGACTTTCAGTACATCTCCCACCAGCTGCCAGGCGAAAAGGTCGCGCATGGCGGTAAATTTCGCGGAAAAGAGCAGCCAGATAGCAAAATCACGCAACAGCCAGACGGTAAAACTCACCGCGGCGACGGCTGGCAGTACAAAATTGAGCGACTTCACCACTTCGCGCGTAATATCACGTTTTTCTGTCAGTCGTGACAATGTCGGCAGTAAATACACGCTAAATGACGCGGTAATAAATTGCAGATAGGCGTCAGAAATACTGCTCACGCCTTGCCAGATCCCAACGTCATCCCAGCTATACCGGGCAGCCAGCAGGTTTCGCATCATCACATACGCCACGGGAAGCGTGACGGAGGTGACCAGCGCCATCAGCGTAAATTTGCTCAATTGCCCTGCCAGGCCGTTATCCCAGGAAGGTTTCAGGTAATGCAGTGGGAGGGTTCCACGTTTGATCAACATCACCGTGGCGGGTACAACCACCAACGCGGGCACCAGCGCCAGCCCCAGTAAGGCGCCTTCGTATCCACCCAGCCGGTAGCAGGCATAATACGCCACAACCCCCACCAGACTGCCGACAATCAGCGACAATGCATTACCGGCGGCATCGCGGAAGCCTTTCATCAGCGCCAGCAGAAGGTTCGCCCAGGCAATCCCCATCTGTACCAGTGCAACCAGCCGCACCAGTCCCTGATAGTGCGTATGACCAAATAATCCCTGGCTGATGGGCGCTGCCGCCAGCAAGAAAATCACCGCCATCAGGGTAGAAAATCCCAGCACCATCGCAGAAGCTGTGCCAGCAACGTTACGGAGTCGCGTCGGGTCATCATGATACTGTGCGACGTATTTCGTGACGCCGTTAAAAATACCGGCTCCCGCCAGTACGCCAAGCACAGTGACCATCTGGCGGAAGTTACCCGCCTGCCCCACACCCGCCGGACCAAATGACACCGCCAGCAGCTTTACAACCAGCAAACCCGCACCAATTTTTACCAGCGTACTGGCAGCCGTCCACAAGGACGCTTTAGCAAGCGACATATCAGGCGAAGTAGTTCAGTAAGGTCGTAATCACTGTTCGCTGGTTAACAGGCGACAGATTATAAAACAGCGGCAAGCGCAGCAGACGCTCGCTCTCTTTGGTGGTGTAACGATCAACACCCGCAAACACGCCAAATTTATCGCCAGCCGGGCAATCATGCAGCGGAATATAATGGAATACCGCCATAATTTCGGCTTCTTTCAGGAAGTTAATCAGCGCGCTACGATCATCGATATCCCGCAGCTTAATGTAGAACATATGGGCATTTTGCACACAACCTTCCGGGATGGAAGGCAGATCGATACGCCCGGCACGCGCCAGCGGCTCGAGTGCGTCATAGTAGTTTTGCCACAATGTCAGACGTTGCTGATTAATACGATCGGCCGCTTCCAGTTGCGCCCACAGATAGGCAGCCTGCAGATCGGACATCAAATAGCTTGAACCGATATCACGCCAGGTATATTTATCCACCTGGCCACGGAAAAATTGGCTGCGGTTAGTCCCTTTTTCACGGATGATCTCCGCGCGTTCGACTAATTTACGATCATTAATCAGCGTCGCGCCGCCTTCGCCACCCGCAGTATAATTCTTGGTCTCGTGGAAGCTGAAACAACCAATGTGACCAATGGTCCCCAGCGCACGTCCCTTGTAGGTAGACATCACGCCCTGTGCGGCATCTTCCACAACGAACAGGTTGTACTGTGTCGCCAGCGCCATAATTGTATCCATTTCGCAGGCTACGCCCGCGTAATGCACCGGCACAATCGCGCGGGTTTTGTCGGTGATCGCCGCTTCAATCAGCGTTTCATCAATGTTCATGGTATCCGGGCGGATATCCACAAAGACAATCTTTGCCCCACGCAAGACAAAGGCGTTCGCGGTGGAAACAAACGTGTAGCTTGGCATGATGACTTCATCGCCAGGCTGGATATCCAGCAGCAGGGCCGCCATCTCAAGCGATGCGGTGCAAGATGGCGTTAGTAGCACTTTCTCGCTGCCAAAATGCTGCTCCAGCCACTGCTGACAACGACGGGTAAAGCCGCCATCGCCACAGAGTTTGCCGCTGCTCATCGCTGACTGCATGTAATCAAGCTCGGTACCCACCACCGGCGGTGCGTTAAATGGAATCATTTTGTCACCTGTATAACCAGTACGCGGTGCTTTCCACATTTGCACCACTCTGTATATAACGTTTAAGCGCGGCGGTGTTGCCCATCTGGGTCGCCACCCGCAATGTTTTTTTACCGCGAGCCTGCGCCCAGCAAAGCGCTGCCTGCATCAGTTCTGCACCCATACCGCGCCCCGCCAGCAAGCCAATTCGCGCCTCGGTATCATTCAGTTCGCGTAACGAGACATAACCACCAATGTCGCCTGCTGCAGTGCGAAACACGAGACATTGATGATCGAACGTCCCCAATACGGCATTTTCAATCCACTGGGCATAGAAACGCGCGCTGGCATCGGGTGCGTACCATGGCGCACGAAAACGGCTTTGCATAAACGCCTGTGCCGCCAACTGGCGTAGCGCCGGGATATCAGCGGCTTGCGCGATTTGAGCAGCAGGATTGCCGCTTACGCAGGTTACCGGCACGGTAAAATCCACTTCGCCTTCTACCAGCGAAAAACCCAACGCCTGCAACGCATCTAATGCCTGCGTATCGGCGGCGGGGATTTTAGCCTGCACACGTCCCCAGGGCTGCAATGTCGTCTCGGTCAGAACCGGTGCGTGTGGGTCAATACGGACAATGGCGCTATTGACGCCAAAGAAGGTATTTTCCCAGCCCAGCGCTTCAATACTGGCGCGGACGAGCACGGAGCAGCTCCAGTAAATATTGGCCGTAACCAGTTTTAGCCAGCGCGCTGGCGGCACGCTTCACGCCTTCGTCATCCAGCCAGCCATTACGCCAGGCGATTTCTTCCAGGCAGGCAATCTTAAAGCCCTGACGTTTCTCAACGGTCTGCACAAACGTACTGGCTTCAATCAAGCTGTCATGAGTACCGGTATCCAGCCACGCAAAGCCACGACCAAGCAGTTCAACCGTCAGGCTACCTTCTTCAAGATACATCTGGTTGATGGAGGTAATCTCCAGCTCTCCGCGTTCAGATGGCTTCACGCGTTTTGCGTATTCCACCACCTTACTGTCATAGAAATAGAGCCCGGTGACTGCCCAGTTAGATTTCGGTGCTTTCGGCTTCTCTTCCAGCGAGATAGCACGAAAATCGTCATCAAATTCCACCACGCCAAACCGTTCGGGATCCATGACCTGATAACCAAACACCGTCGCCCCTTCCGTTCGGGACGCAACCTGACGTAATTTCGGGCTAAATCCCTGACCAAAGAAGATGTTGTCGCCTAAAACCAGGCATGACGGTTCACCGTTCAGGAACGTTTCGCCAATGATAAATGCCTGCGCCAGCCCGTCCGGACTGGGTTGTTCAGCGTACTGCAAATCAATGCCGAACTCAGAACCATCACCTAACAACCGCTGGAAATAACCTTTATCTTCCGGCGTGGTGATAATCAGAATGTCACGAATTCCCGCCAGCATCAGTACAGACAGCGGATAGTAAATCATGGGCTTATCGTAGACAGGCAAGAGCTGCTTCGATACACCACGCGTAATAGGATGTAAGCGGGTGCCTGAGCCGCCCGCCAGAATGATACCTTTCATGCGTACCTCCTACGGAAACTAACCCTTCAGACCTAAACGTTCGCCCTGATAGCTACCATTCTGCACATTTTTCCACCAGGCTTCGTTATCCAGATACCATTGCACGGTTTTTCGCATTCCGCTTTCAAAGGTTTCCTGCGGCATCCAACCAAGCTCTCGCGCAATTTTCGAAGCATCAATCGCGTAGCGTAAATCGTGGCCCGGACGATCATCAACAAAGGTAATCAAATCGTGGTACTGCGCCACGCCCTGCGGTTTTTGCGGAACCAGCTCTTCCAGCAGAGTACAAATGGTTTCGACCACATCCAGATTTTTACGCTCGTTATGACCGCCGATATTGTAGGTTTCCCCTACCTCACCGGTGGTTGCCACGCAATAGAGCGCTCTGGCGTGATCCTCTACATATAACCAATCACGGATCTGCTGCCCGTTGCCGTACACCAGTAATGGTTTCCCCGCCAGCGCGTTGAGGATCATCAGCGGAATCAGTTTTTCCGGGAAATGGTAAGGGCCATAGTTATTGGAGCAGTTGGTAATTAATGTCGGTAGGCCGTAAGTACGCTGCCAGGCTCGAACCAGATGATCGCTGCTGGCTTTCGACGCGGAATACGGACTACTCGGCGCATACGGCGTGGTTTCCGTGAAGAAATCCCCGGTGGAGTGCAGATCGCCATACACCTCATCAGTCGAAATATGATGGAAGCGAAACGCCGATTTGTTCTCATCGGCCAGGGCGCTCCAGAAAGCTCGCGCCGCTTCTAACAGCGTGTAGGTTCCCACGATATTCGTTTCAATAAACGCAGCCGGGCCATCGATAGAACGATCAACATGGCTTTCCGCGGCCAGATGCATCACACAGTCTGGCTGATACTGCTGGAAAACCCGATCCAACGCGGCGCGATCGCAAATATCGACTTGCTCAAAGCTAAAACGGTCATTCTGTGCGACCGGTGTCAGTGACATCAGGTTTCCGGCGTAGGTCAGCTTATCAACCACAATCGCGGCATCCTGCGTCTCATTAATGATATGCCGTACAACCGCTGAGCCGATAAATCCGGCGCCACCAGTGACAAGAATGCGTTTCATTAGCGCCAGACTCCTTTGGTATCAACGATGTACCGTTGATGAACAGCATCGCTGTTAATGGCTTTAAATTCATTATGATCGACCAGCATCACCAGCACATCAGCACGGGCCAGCGCATCATCCAACGTCGCTAAAGTGCAAAGGCCATCCAGTTTTTTCGGCAGTTGATGGATATTTGGCTCCACCACCAGCGTTTCCCCGCTGTGCCACTGGGCGATACTGTGTGCAATCCCCATCGCCGGACTCTCACGTAAATCGTCGATGTTCGGTTTAAACGCCAGGCCAAAACAGGCCACGGTAACTTCGCTGGCACGCTTGTTGGTCTCCGCCAGACAATCCGCGACAGCCGCTTTTACCCGATCGGCAACCCAGTGTGGTTTACCATCGTTCACTTCACGTGCAGTGCGGATAAGCTTCGCCTGCTGCGGATTCTGCGCCACAATAAACCACGGATCGACCGCAATACAGTGCCCACCTACGCCTGGCCCAGGCTGCAAAATATTAACGCGCGGATGGCGGTTTGCCAGACGAATGAGTTCCCAGACGTTAATCCCTTGATCGGCGCAGATCAGCGATAATTCATTGGCAAAAGCGATATTGACGTCACGGAAGCTATTTTCGGTCAGTTTGCACATTTCCGCCGTGCGGGCATTGGTCACCACGCATTCACCTTCAAGGAAGATGTTATACAGCTCGCTGGCGCGCGCGGAACAGGCTGGTGTCATCCCACCAATAACGCGATCGTTTTTAATCAACTCAATCATCACCTGCCCCGGCAATACGCGCTCCGGGCAATATGCGATGTTGACGTCCGCCTGTTCCCCTGCCTGCTGAGGAAACGTCAGATCGGGTCGCATGTGTGCAAGCCAGCCGGCCATCTGCTCCGTTGCGCCGACCGGGGACGTTGATTCGAGGATCACTAACGCCCCTTTCTTCAGCACCGGCGCAAGCGATTTCGCGGCAGCTTCGACATACACCATATCGGGTTCATGCTCCCCCTTGAACGGGGTAGGTACGGCAATTAAATACGCATCCGCTTCTTCAGGTTTTGTGGTCGCGCGAAGATATCCCTCTTCGACCGCCGTTTTCACTACGGTACCCAGCTCGGGTTCAACGATATGGATTTCACCGCGGTTAATGGTATCCACCGCATGCTGATTTACATCTACGCCAATCACGTGTTTTTGACGGGAAGCAAAGGCCGCTGCCGTCGGCAGCCCGATATAACCCAGCCCAATGACAGAAATGGTCGTAAAACTCATAGCGATATCCGATTATTTTTTAACGCGTGTAAAATGCGGCCACATGCCTGCCCGTCACCATACGGATTATGGGCTCGACTCATGGTCTGATATTCATTTTCGTCATGCAGTAAACGCGTGACTTCTTCAACTATCCGTTGAGGATCTGTCCCCACCAGACGCACGGTTCCCGCCGTAATGGCCTCCGGGCGCTCCGTCGTTTCGCGCATCACCAGCACAGGTTTGCCCAAAGAAGGGGCCTCTTCCTGAATCCCGCCGGAATCAGTAAGAATCAGCCAGGCATGATTCATCAACCAGACAAACGGCAGATACTCCTGCGGCTCGATCAGAATCACGTTTTTAACGTGACCCAGGATGCGATTCACCGGTTCACTGACATTCGGATTCAGGTGAACCGGGTAGACAATCTGTACGTCCTGATTGGCTGCAGCCAGTTCAGCCAGGGCGTGGCAGATTTGTTCAAAACCGCGACCAAAACTTTCCCGGCGATGACCGGTCACCAGGATCATCTTTTTATCCGCACTCAGGAAAGGATAGTGCTCCGCCAGTTCGGCGCGTAGCGCATCGTTCGCCAGTACGCGGTCCCGAACCCAGATCAACGCGTCAATAACCGTATTGCCGGTGACAAAAATGCGGTTATCAGGAATATTTTCGCGTAAAAGATTTTGGCGCGAGTTCTCTGTCGGTGCAAAATGATACATCGCCAGATGGCCGGTCAACGTGCGGTTTGCCTCTTCTGGCCAGGGAGAATAGAGATCGCCCGTTCGCAATCCCGCCTCGACATGGCCAACCGGAATGCGCTGATAAAACGCGGCCAGACTGGTCGCAATAGTGGTTGTGGTGTCACCGTGTACTAATACGACATCGGGTTTAAAATCAGCCAGAATGGGCTTTAATCCTTCCAGGATTCGGCAGGTAATTTCTGTTAGTCCCTGGCCTGGCTGCATAATATTGAGATCATAGTCAGGAACAATAGAGAAGAGGTTCAACACCTGATCCAGCATCTCGCGATGCTGCGCAGTGACGCAAACTTTCGCCTCAAAATCAGGATCTTTTGCCAGCGCATGAACCAGAGGCGCCATTTTAATGGCCTCCGGTCGCGTGCCAAATACAGTCAGTACTTTCACATCGATTCTCTTCGGATTGGCAGTGAGGGCCCAGCCCCTCACTGCAACGGTGGTGCTATATCGTGCGGCGACGGGTTAACGCGACACCAGCACCGATCAGAGCCCCCACAATGCCCCACATAATCATCAGGAAGGCACGACGTGGGCTATCACGTTTTACCGGTTCTTCCGGCGTCCGCAAATAACGATAGGTCTGAAAACGAGGATCGAGTGTAGGTCCTACGTTCAGTGTGTTCAGCATGGCTCTGTTTTGGAAATAGTCCAGATCGAAGTCGGGGCCGACAGACTGCAGGTTTTCGAGTCGGGCCTGCAGCATTGGGCGTCCGAGTAAATACAGTTCGGAGTCCGGTAATTCTTCCGCAGGGACATCGGTTGAAGTGCGAGAAATATTATGTTGTTCAGCGATCTTGAGAGCCTGTTCAATGCTATGAACGCGTCGGGAGAAAATAGATTTAGCCACCTCTTCCTGACGTTTGACTTGCGCTTTCATCTGTACAGTACGCGCAGCCCATGCGCCTTTTAACTCATCGTTCAAATGACGCGCTGCGCGCTGACTGGCAAACGCCACGTACTGGCGCAACAGGTTGTTAGCATCAGGAGCCGTTTCCGCAATCAGCTTCACGCTGTCATTGGTATTACGAAGCGCATCGCCGGGCATAAACTGAATGTTGTTGATCAGTTCATCCAACATCGCTGCATCGGCTTTACTGTTCCCCACCATACGTTGCTTGTAGTAGTCGGTCTGCAACCAGAATTCACGCCGTGTATCCCAGGAAGCAAGTTGCATGATGAATTCTTTATACGCTTCGTCCATCACTGATGGCTGATCCGCGGACGCAAGGCTGGCCTTAATATCCAGGTTGCGCAAAAACTGTTGTTGGGAGTAATACCCCCCCAACATATTCACCGTCGGTTTATCGGATATGGCCGTCGCACTCCACTCCTGCCGGGCAAAAAACGTATAGGCGAGAGCAACAAGCGCAAACGCGAGAGCGACGCCGACAATCCACACCTTCCCTGCCCATAAGGTACGAAACAACCCACGGATATCCAGTTCATTTTCAGCGCTCACGGCATGCTCTCCCGGTAATGGTTGTGTCATCGCATCCTCAATTTACTTGGTTAAGTCTGGCTTGTTTTCACGATTTCTTCTCAGCCTACGCTTCATGCGTTTGATAAATCTCGCCACCTTCCAGGCACGCTTGATGCAATAGCCGTAAAAGAAGAATGCTAGCAAAAAGAGCACCAGCATGAACCATTCAGGGACGAAATGAGAATATTCTGCCAATACGCCAATAGAGGCCAGAATCGCGGCTGCCAGGGTGATCAGGACAAACGCCTGTCGGGAAGTAAACCCTGCGCGCATAATCAAATGATGGATGTGCTGACGATCGGGAGAGAAAGGACTCATACCCTTACGCAAGCGGCGGTACATGATTGCCACCATATCCATCAGCGGAATGGCGATAATCCACAGCGCGGTCACCGGACTAATAGGATGCGTTTTACCCTGTGTGGTCTCTAGCAAAATCCAGATAACGGTAAAGCCAATCAGCGTACTGCCCGCATCGCCCATAAAGACTTTATAACGACGCCCCAGAATCCCCAGGTTCAGCATGATGTAAGGCAGAATGGCAGCGATCATAGCAAAGCACCAGATGGCCAGGCTGGTTTGTCCATCAAACCATAGAATCAGCCCCATTGCGGCAAAGGAAACGCTGGAGAGCCCCCCCAAAAGACCATCAATACCATCCACCATATTAAAGGCGTTAATCGCTGCCCAAACGGCGAAAAGCGTCAGGAAATAGCCAAAAGGCCCCAAAACCATCTCCCAGGGACCAAAGATGTAACCGAGACTGCTGAGATAGAGTTTACCAACGACCATCATAATAACGCCGATGGCAGCCTGAATGGTGGCGCGAATTTTTACGCTAATATCATAACGGTCGTCCAGAGCGCCGATAAAAACCAGAACACCGGCACAGGCCAGATAGAGTGAGGCATGGGGTATGTAATAGTCGGCGATGAGGAACATGAAGCAAATGCCAGCATAAACCGAAATCCCCCCAACCAACGGAATCAATCCCTGATGACGTTTACGAAAGTTGGGTTTATCCACTAAACCGATCTTTTTTGCGACCTTACGCGCAAAAAAAAGGAACAGTGTCGTGAATAAAAAAATACTGATGAGATCAGTACTTGCTGTCAGTAAATTCACAATGCATGCTCTCAGAGAAAATTAATAGCAGAAGTATAACCACGAAGACCTTTATTCAGAAGGGAAACTCCGCTCCGAAATACCTGTTTTGTATAATTATTAACCACAAAACACGAATGACGTATGCAGCGCAAAATAAAGGCGAGGGATACCACGCGTCTTCATGTGTCGTTAATGTTACAGACACAAAAGCAAAACGCCACGTAAAAACGTGGCGTTTTCGGACGATGCCCGAGTTAAGAGCGCTTCATCATATCGAAGAAGTCGTCATTCGTCTTGGTCATCGCCAGCTTATTGATGAGGAATTCCATCGCGTCGATTTCACCCATTGGATGGATGATTTTGCGCAGGATCCACATTTTCTGCAGCTCTTCCTGAGTGGTAAGCAGTTCTTCTTTACGGGTACCAGAACGGTTGTAGTCGATAGCCGGGAAGACGCGTTTTTCAGCAATCTTACGAGAGAGGTGCAGTTCCATGTTGCCGGTACCTTTAAACTCTTCGTAGATGACTTCATCCATTTTAGAGCCGGTATCGATCAGCGCAGTCGCGATGATGGTCAGGCTGCCGCCCTCTTCCACGTTACGCGCCGCACCGAAGAAACGCTTCGGACGGTGCAGGGCGTTAGCGTCCACACCACCGGTCAGAACTTTACCGGAAGCCGGAACCACGGTGTTATAAGCACGCGCCAGACGGGTGATGGAGTCGAGCAGAATGATAACGTCTTTCTTGTGCTCAACCAGGCGTTTCGCCTTCTCGATCACCATTTCCGCAACCTGAACGTGGCGAGATGCCGGTTCGTCAAAGGTAGAAGCAACCACTTCACCTTTCACCAGACGCTGCATCTCGGTCACTTCTTCCGGACGTTCGTCAATCAGCAGAACCATCAGTACGCAGTCTGGGTGATTGTAAGCAATGCTCTGTGCAATGTTCTGCAGCAGCATGGTTTTACCCGCTTTCGGCGGTGCCACAATCAGACCACGTTGACCGCGACCAATTGGAGAGGCCAGATCCAGTACGCGAGCGGTTAAGTCCTCAGTAGAACCGTTACCACGCTCCATACGCAGACGAGAGTTTGCGTGCAGCGGCGTTAAGTTCTCAAAGAGGATTTTATTGCGGGCGTTTTCCGGTTTGTCGTAGTTAACTTCGTTAACTTTCAACAGCGCAAAATAGCGTTCACCTTCTTTCGGCGGGCGAATCTTACCAGAAATGGTATCACCAGTGCGGAGGTTGAAACGGCGGATTTGGCTGGGAGAAACGTAGATGTCATCAGGACCGGCGAGGTAGGAGCTGTCTGCAGAGCGGAGGAAACCAAATCCATCCTGCAATATCTCCAGCACACCGTCACCAAAGATATCTTCGCCACTCTTTGCGTGCTGCTTCAGGATGGCAAAAATAATGTCCTGCTTGCGCATACGAGCCAGGTTTTCCAGACCCATATTTTCGCCGAGAGTGATCAGCTCAGAAACCGGCGTATTCTTTAATTCGGTAAGATTCATAATGGTGTGAGTTCTTAAACTTGGGGTAAATCTCGAACTTATGTTGTGAATGGTATGGCAGGATCATCCATGCCTGTTTACGGCCATCGACTCATGTCTGTTCGCTGTCTTGGTCACAGGAAAGTACGCAGAACTGAAACGACAAGACGGATTGAGTGACAAGCCAGGAATCTGTCCACTTCTCACGCGAGAAACAACGGGAAGTATTGGATAAAACTAGATTCAAACTTAATAAGGTATGTTTAATACGAAGTCAACACTAAGTTAGCACGACTCAAGTCGGGCGTCCAGTCATCCGAATCATTTAGGAGTATGGCCGCCCGATCATGATAATTCCGCTTACGCCAGATTCGCGTCGAGGAACTCTTTCAGCTGACCTTTGGACAGCGCGCCGACTTTCGTCGCCGCCACTTCACCATTTTTGAACAGCAGCAGGGTCGGGATGCCACGAATACCATACTTCGGCGCGGTGCCTGGGTTTTGGTCAATATTCAGTTTAGCAACCGTCAATTTGCCCTGATATTCGTCAGCGATTTCATCCAGAATCGGAGCGATCATTTTGCACGGACCGCACCACTCTGCCCAGAAATCAACGAGGATCGCTCCGTCCGCTTTGAGTACATCCGTGTCAAAACTGTCGTCAGTCAGGTGAATAATTTTATCGCTCATAATAACTCCACAGGAATAAGCCTGGTGTGTTGGTGTATACACATCATCTTTCAAGCTGCCGCTTTGTTGGCTGCGCTCAGTGCCCCAGTCACGTATATTGTACGTTCATGTGACTCATTCACTTGCCGCCTCGGCGCTTCATGAATGCTTTATGTACAGCATTAACCAACTAAAGGTTGACTTTATTTCACCGGATACGCTTTCGTAAAGCAATAGTAAGCTGATATTCTACCACACTATGAGCAAAACACATTTAACAGAACAGAAGTTTTCCGACTTCGCCCTGCACCCAAAGGTGATAGAAGCCCTTGAAAATAAAGGGTTTCATAACTGCACGCCCATTCAGGCCCTCGCGCTGCCGCTAACGCTGGCAGGTCGCGATGTTGCAGGGCAGGCGCAAACCGGTACCGGAAAAACGATGGCGTTCCTGACGTCTACGTTTCATTATCTTCTCTCTCATCCCGCGATTGCCGATCGCAAGGTGAACCAACCGCGTGCGTTAATTATGGCGCCAACGCGTGAGTTAGCCGTGCAGATCCACGCTGATGCCGAGCCACTGGCACAGACCACCGGTCTGAAATTAGGCCTGGCATATGGTGGCGACGGTTACGATAAACAGCTGAAAGTGCTGGAAAGCGGCGTCGATATCCTTATCGGTACCACCGGCCGTCTTATTGACTACGCAAAACAAAACCATATCAACCTGGGCGCGATTCAGGTTGTCGTCCTGGATGAAGCCGATCGTATGTACGATTTGGGCTTTATTAAAGATATTCGCTGGCTGTTCCGCCGCATGCCGCCCACCACCCAGCGTCTGAACATGTTGTTCTCTGCAACGCTCTCTTACCGCGTTCGCGAACTGGCGTTCGAGCAGATGAACAACGCCGAGTACGTTGAAGTCGAGCCAGAACAGAAGACGGGTCACCGTATTAAAGAAGAACTCTTCTACCCTTCAAACGAAGAGAAAATGCGTTTGCTGCAAACGCTTATCGAAGAAGAGTGGCCAGATCGCGCCATTGTTTTCGCCAATACCAAGCACCGTTGTGAAGATATCTGGGGCAGTCTTGCCGCTGATGGTCATCGCGTCGGCCTGCTCACCGGTGACGTAGCACAGAAAAAACGCCTGCGTATTCTTGATGAGTTCACCCGTGGCGATCTCGATATTCTCGTGGCGACCGATGTTGCTGCGCGCGGCCTGCATATTCCTGCAGTCACCCACGTCTTTAACTATGACCTGCCGGATGACTGTGAAGACTACGTTCACCGTATTGGTCGTACGGGTCGTGCCGGTGCAAGCGGTCACTCAATCAGTCTGGCCTGTGAAGAGTATGCGTTGAATTTACCTGCAATCGAGACCTATATCGGCCACTCGATTCCGGTTAGTAAGTACAACCCGGACGCACTAATGACCGATCTGCCGAAGCCGCTGCGTCTGACGCGCCCGCGCACAGGCAATGGCCCACGTCGTACCGGTGGTGCTCCACGTAATCGTCGTCGTTCAGGTTAAGAAAAGTTATGCCATACGCAAAATCATTCAGCCTGTATCAAGGCGGCAAGAGAACGAATCCCGATGAGCTTACTTTAGTAAGTGATTCGGGTGAGAGAACGCAGCCAACACAGATACAGGTTGAAGGATGAAGTGTATGAACTCTACCTCGTTGTATGCAGCCATTGATCTCGGTTCCAATAGTTTTCATATGCTGGTTGTACGCGAAGTGGCAGGAAGCATTCAGACGCTCACGCGGATTAAGCGCAAGGTGCGTCTGGCTGCAGGGCTGAACAGCGACAATGTTCTCTCCGCCGAAGCGATGGAGCGAGGCTGGCAATGCCTGCGCTTATTTGCTGAGCGATTGCAGGATATCCCTCAACCGCAAATCCGCGTAGTCGCCACCGCGACATTGCGCATCGCCGTCAATGCCGATGCGTTTATTGCTAAAGCGCAAGAGATCCTCGGCTGTCCCGTCCAGGTCATCAGCGGGGAAGAAGAAGCACGGCTGATTTATCAGGGTGTTGCCCACACAACCGGCGGCGCAGATCAACGTCTGGTCGTTGATATTGGCGGGGCCAGCACCGAACTGGTCACAGGCTCAGGTGCACAAACAACCTCTCTGTTTAGCCTGTCCATGGGCTGTGTGACGTGGCTTGAACGGTACTTTACCGACCGTAATCTGGCACAGGAAAACTTTGACGAAGCAGAGAAAGCGGCACGTGATGTTCTGCGTCCGGTTGCTGACAAGCTACGTTTTCATGGCTGGAAAGTCTGCGTCGGGGCCTCTGGCACGGTACAGGCGCTGCAAGAAATCATGATGGCGCAGGGAATGGATGAACGCATTACGCTGGCGAAACTCGAGCAACTAAAGCAGCGAGCCATTCATTGCGGGCGTCTTGAAGAACTGGAAATCGAAGGGTTAACGCTGGAGCGAGCCCTGGTATTCCCCAGCGGCCTGGCCATTCTGATCGCCATTTTCACCGAACTCAATATTCAGTGCATGACCCTCGCTGGCGGCGCATTACGTGAAGGTCTGGTCTACGGTATGCTGCATCTGGCTGTCGATCAGGACATTCGTAGCCGCACATTGCGTAATATTCAGCGTCGCTTTATGGTCGATACTGAGCAAGCGCACCGGGTAGCCAATCTGGCAAGCAAGTTTCTCGATCAGGTCGAGAAAGACTGGCATCTTGAGCCCATCAGCCGTGAACTCCTGATTAGCGCATGCCAGCTTCATGAAATTGGGCTGAGCGTTGATTTTAAACAGGCGCCACAACATGCGGCTTACCTGGTACGAAATCTCGATCTTCCGGGATTTACCCCCGCACAGAAAAAACTGTTAGCCACGCTGTTATTAAACCAGACCAACCCCGTCGATCTCTCTTCGCTTCATCAGCAAAATGCTGTACCGCCACGCATTGCTGAACACCTTTGTCGTTTGTTGCGTCTGGCCATCATTTTCGCCAGCCGTCGCCGTGACGACCTGGTGCCAGAAATCACCTTACAGGCGGCGAATGAAGTTCTGACTCTGACGCTGCCAGAAGGTTGGCTGCAACAGCATCCGTTGGGCAAAGAGTTGATTGAACAAGAAAGCCAGTGGCAGAGCTATGTCCACTGGCCGTTAGACGTGCAGTAATCGTCATTTCGCCTGGCTGGCCTACGGTTTCGCTCGCTTTGCCGCCATCATCGCTTTCAGATTTGCCAGGTGGTTCTGCCCTTTTTGCATACGTTCTTCGGCGCTCACCACTTTACGCTCTTGTTCCCAGATAATGTCATCCTGCGGTAACTCCAGCAGGAAACGACTCGGCTCAGGGCGCACCAGCTCACCGTACTGACGACGCTCTTTGCACAGCGTAAAGATAAGCTCTTTCTGTGCGCGAGTGATCCCAACATAGGCCAGACGACGCTCTTCATCGATGTTGTCTTCGTCTATGCTACTCTGATGTGGCAGAAATCCCTCTTCCATCCCCACCATAAAGACGTACGGGAACTCCAGCCCTTTCGAAGCATGCAGCGTCATGAGCTGTACCTGATCCAACTCTTCTTCGCTCTCTCCACGCTCCATCATGTCGCGTAGCGTAAAGCGCGTCACCACCTGGGTCAGGGTCATCGGCTCTTCAAGTTCACTGCCTTCCAGCATTTCCGTCATCCAGCTAAACAGGGTATTGACGTTTTTCATGCGCATTTCTGCGGCTTTTGGGCTGGGTGAGGTTTCATACAGCCAGGATTCGTAATCAATACCGTGGATCAGATCGCGTACGGCCGCGATCGGTTCACGCTCGGCCAGACGCTGGATTTCGCCCAGCCAGTGCGTGAAGCGGGTCAACGAGTCATAACCACGGCCGGTGAGCGTCTGGCTCAATCCCATGTCAAAGCTGGCGGTAAACAAACTTTTATTACGCGTCATCGCCCACTCGCCCAACTTTTGCAGCGTGGCGGGACCAATTTCACGTTTCGGCGTATTGACGATGCGCAGAAATGCACTGTCGTCATCCGGATTGCTCAATACCCGCAAATAGGCCAGCAGATCTTTGATCTCCGGACGGGAGAAAAATGAGGTGCCACCAGAAATTTTGTACGGGATGCGGTTTTGCATCAGGAATTTTTCGAATACCCGCGACTGATGGTTGCCGCGATAGAGGATCGCGTAATCTTTATACTGTGTTTTGTTAACGAAGTGATGGGCAATCAACTCCCCCGTGACACGTTCCGCTTCGTGTTCTTCGTTATTGGCGCTCAATACTTTAAGTTCAGCACCGTAACCCAGCTCAGAAAAGAGTCTTTTTTCAAAGACATGCGGGTTATTAGCGATAAGAATATTCGCCGCTTTCAGGATACGCCCGGAAGAACGGTAGTTTTGCTCCAACTTAACCACCTGCAGCGCCGGAAAATCTTTGCTCAACAGGACCAGGTTCTGCGGACGTGCGCCGCGCCATGAATAGATGGACTGATCGTCATCACCCACCACGGTAAAACGCGCACGCTTTCCTACCAACAGCTTAACCAGTTCGTACTGGCTGGTGTTGGTGTCCTGATACTCATCCACCAGCAGATAACGAATTTTATTCTGCCAGCGCTCACGCACCTCTTCATTACGTTGAAGCAGTAGCGTCGGTAGCAGAATCAGATCATCGAAATCCAGCACATTGCACGCCTTCATATGCGCGTCGTACAGGCCGTAACAGTGGGCAAAAATACGGTCGCGCTCGCCTTTGGCGCTGGCTGCCGCCTGCGCCGGGGTCATCAGATCGTTTTTCCAGTTGGAGATCGTCGAGATCAGTTGCTGAAGTATGAGCTTATCATCTTCGATAAGCCCGTCAGTCAACTCCTTCAGCAGCGCCACCTGATCGGTATCATCAAACAGTGAGAAGTTCGACTTCATCCCCAACGCCGCATATTCGCGCTTGATAATATCCAGCCCAAGCGTGTGGAAGGTGGAGATCATCAACCCTCGCGCCTCTTTGCGCCCCAGCGTCTGCGCCACACGCTCTTTCATCTCGCGCGCCGCTTTGTTGGTAAAGGTGACTGCCGCAATATGCCGCGCCTGATAGCCGCAACCACGAATCAAGTGAGCGATTTTATTGGTGATCACTCGCGTCTTACCGGAACCCGCCCCCGCCAGCACCAGGCAAGGTCCGGTGACGAATTCGACGGCTTGTTGTTGTCCGGGGTTTAAACGCATACAGATCACTCAATGAAAGTAGGGAGGGGAAATTTAGAGCATGGTAGTATAGCCAGCCTCAACCACCCCACTCAAGGCGCGATCATGGCAAAAACAGCAGCAGCACTGCATATCCTTGTTAAAGAAGAGAAACTGGCTCTGGATCTTCTGGAGCAGATTAAGAACGGTGCCGACTTCGGTAAACTGGCGAAAAAACACTCCATCTGCCCGTCAGGCAAACGCGGCGGTGATTTAGGTGAATTCCGCCAGGGCCAGATGGTTCCGGCGTTCGATAAAGTGGTGTTCTCCTGCCCGGTGCTGGAGCCAACTGGCCCGTTGCACACGCAGTTCGGTTACCACATCATTAAAGTGCTGTACCGTAACTAACAGAAAGGCCTTCTCAGAGAGAAGGCCTTTGTCTGCAAATTGTCATTAACCCGCGACAGCAATACGTTTCATATCCGTCATATAGCCGCGCAGTTTCTGTCCCACTTTCTCGATCGCATGGCTGCGAATCGCATCATTAACGTCACGCAGTTGGGCGTTGTCTACCGCACCTTCGGCAATCGCTTTGCCCAGGTCGCCGGTTTGCAGTGTGGTCATGAACTCTTTCAGCAGCGGTACGCAAGCGTAAGAGAACAGATAGTTGCCGTATTCTGCGGTATCAGAGATCACCACGTTCATTTCGTACAGACGCTTACGGGCGATGGTGTTCGCGATCAGCGGCAGTTCGTGCAGTGATTCATAGTAAGCGGATTCTTCGATGATGCCGGAATCAACCATGGTTTCGAACGCCAGCTCAACGCCCGCTTTCACCATCGCGATCATCAGAACGCCTTTATCGAAGTACTCCTGCTCACCGATTTTGCCTTCAAACTGCGGCGCGGTTTCGAACGCGGTTTTACCGGTCTCTTCACGCCAGGTCAGCAGTTTCTTATCGTCGTTGGCCCAGTCCGCCATCATGCCGGAAGAGAATTCGCCGGAGATGATGTCGTCCATATGTTTTTGGAACAGCGGCGCCATGATCTCTTTCAGTTGTTCAGAGAGCGCGTAAGCACGCAGTTTCGCCGGGTTAGAGAGACGGTCCATCATCAGGGTGATGCCGCCCTGTTTCAGCGCTTCGGTGATGGTTTCCCAGCCGAACTGAATCAGTTTTTCCGCGTATGCCGGGTCGGTGCCTTCTTCCACCAGCTTGTCGAAGCACAGCAGAGAACCGGCCTGCAGCATACCGCACAGGATAGTCTGCTCGCCCATCAGGTCAGATTTCACTTCCGCGACGAAAGACGATTCCAGAACGCCCGCACGGTGACCGCCGGTCGCTGCTGCCCAGGCTTTCGCAATTGCCATGCCTTCGCCCTTCGGATCGTTTTCCGGGTGAACCGCGATCAGGGTCGGAACACCGAAACCACGTTTATACTCTTCACGCACTTCAGTACCCGGGCATTTCGGCGCGACCATCACCACGGTGATGTCTTTGCGGATCTGCTCGCCCACTTCCACGATATTGAAACCGTGAGAGTAGCCCAGCGCCGCACCGTCTTTCATCAGCGGCTGAACGGAACGTACAACATCAGAGTGCTGTTTATCCGGCGTCAGGTTAACGACCAGATCCGCTTGCGGGATCAGCTCTTCGTAAGTGCCCACTTTGAAGCCGTTGTCGGTCGCTTTACGCCAGGAAGCGCGCTTCTCAGCAATGGCTTCTTTACGCAGGGCGTAAGAGATATCCAGCCCCGAGTCACGCATGTTCAGGCCCTGGTTCAGCCCCTGAGCGCCACAGCCGACGATGACCACTTTTTTACCCTGAAGGTAGCTCGCGCCGTCAGCGAATTCGTCGCGACCCATAAAGCGACATTTGCCCAGCTGTGCCAGCTGCTGGCGCAGGTTCAGTGTATTAAAGTAGTTAGCCATGGTGAACTCCGTGATCGTGATGTTGTGCGTGTTATTGTTCGGTTCGCGGTTAAGCGAGAATGTCACCACATTACAACAGGAAATTTATTGCGGAAATTGATATATTCACAACGTCACATTGCAATTTCTGCAACGTAAACATCGAGGGCTTCGCCTGTGGATTTACGCGATCTAAAAACCTTTCTGCATCTGGCGGAGAGCCGCCATTTCGGCCGCAGTGCGCGCGCGATGCACGTTAGCCCTTCCACGCTCTCCCGGCAGATTCAGCGCCTCGAAGAGGACCTGGGTCAACCACTGTTTGTGCGTGATAACCGCACGGTGACCCTGACCGAAGCGGGCGAGGAGTTACGCGTTTTTGCCCAACAAACGCTATTACAGTACCAGCAACTGCGCCACACCCTCGATCAGCAAGGGCCATCGCTGTCAGGCGAGCTACACATTTTTTGTTCGGTGACGGCTGCCTACAGCCATTTGCCACCGATCCTTGACCGCTTTCGCGCAGAGCATCCGTCGGTGGAAATTAAGCTCACCACCGGTGATGCTGCCGACGCGATGGATAAAGTGGTCACCGGAGAAGCCGACCTGGCGATTGCAGGTAAACCCGAGACGCTGCCCGGCGCGGTGGCGTTTTCCATGCTGGAGAATCTGACCGTCGTGTTGATCGCACCGGCTCTACCTTGCCCGGTGCGTAATCAGGTTTCAGTGGACAAACCGGACTGGTCAACGGTGCCGTTTATCATGGCCGACCAGGGGCCGGTGCGCCGCCGCATCGAGCTGTGGTTCCGTCGTCACAAAATCAGCAACCCATCGATTTACGCCACAGTGGGGGGGCACGAAGCGATGGTCTCCATGGTGGCGCTGGGCTGCGGCGTGGCGCTGTTGCCGGAAGTCGTGCTGGAAAACAGCCCCGAGCCCGTGCGTAATCGCGTCATGATTTTGGAACGCAGTGACGAAAAAACGCCATTTGAACTGGGTGTCTGCGCGCCGAAAAAGCGACTACATGAGCCGTTGATCGATGCGTTCTGGAAGATTGTACTGGAGCGAAAAATCACTGAGTAACGTCAGCGTCAGGCCTAAAATCAGAGGTAGATTCAGTTTTGGGGTTCCTTTTCTGTATAATGCCCCGTGCCATAGTAGATGTGGGGGGCTTGTTAACCATCACGTTTAGCGAGCCAGAACAGACGGTGTCATTGCGCACTTGACAGCGAAAATACAAACTTAATTAGCCATCATTATGATAATCAAACCAAAAATTCGTGGATTCATCTGTACAACGACCCATCCGACTGGCTGCAAAGTCAATGTGGAAAAACAGATCGATTATGTGAAGAAAAACGGGAAAATCGAAAACGGCCCTTCCCGCGTACTGGTCATCGGTGCTTCAACCGGCTATGGCCTGGCCTCAAGAATCTCCGCGGCGTTTGGCAGCGGTGCCGCCACTATCGGCGTATTTTTCGAAAAACCGGGCACGGACACCAAACCGGGTTCCGCGGGCTGGTATAACTCTGCCGCCTTCGATGAGGCCGCAAAACGTGAAGGTCTGTATTCCAAGAGCATCAACGGCGACGCCTTCTCCGACGAGTGCCGCGATGAAGTGATTAAACTGATCAAAGAAGACCTGGGCCAGATTGACCTGGTGGTTTACTCACTGGCTTCCCCGGTGCGTAAAATGCCGAAAACCGGTGAAGTTGTCCGTTCTGCGCTGAAACCGATCGGTGAGGTTTACACTTCCAAAGCGATTGATACCAACAAGGATCAGATCACGACGGCCAGCATTGAGCCAGCAACGGAAGAAGAAGTTCAAAACACCGTGACCGTCATGGGCGGTGAAGACTGGGAGTTGTGGATGGGTGCGCTGAGCGAAGCTGGCGTGCTGGCTGACGGCGTGAAAACCGTGGCCTACTCTTACA
This sequence comes from Citrobacter sp. Marseille-Q6884, assembly GCF_945906775.1. Taxonomy (NCBI): domain Bacteria; kingdom Pseudomonadati; phylum Pseudomonadota; class Gammaproteobacteria; order Enterobacterales; family Enterobacteriaceae; genus Citrobacter; species Citrobacter sp. Marseille-Q6884. The sequence goes on along the minus strand of NZ_CAMDRE010000001.1, from coordinate 1,162,329 downwards.
TCGGTACCGACCTGACATGGCCAATCTACTGGCATGGCGCGCTGGGTAAAGCGAAAGAAGACCTTGACCGTGCAGCAGGCGCGCTGCGTAATCAACTGGCTCCGCTCAACGGCACCGCCAACGTTGCAGTACTGAAATCGGTTATCACACAGGCTTCTTCTGCCATTCCAGTGATGCCGTTGTATATCTCTATGGTCTTCAAACTGATGAAGGAACAGGGAATTCATGAAGGGTGCATCGAGCAAATTAATCGCCTGATGACCACCAGCCTGTACGGTGACAAGGTTGCACTTGATGACAACCAGCGTATCCGCATGGATGACTGGGAACTGCGTGAAGACATTCAGCAGGCATGCCGCGACCTGTGGCCGCTGATCACCACTGAAAACCTGTCGCAAGAAACCGATTATGCAGGCTACAAGCGAGAATTCCTGAACCTGTTCGGTTTTGCCCTCGACGAAGTCGATTACGATGCCGATGTGAACACCGAAATCGAATTCGATGTGGTGACGCTGTAAGTTACTGATGTGGTAGCAAACACAGACGTCTGACAAAGTCCTGGCTGAAAAGTCAGGACTTTTATCTAATAAAGTCAGTGCAAAAAAGACTGATCGCGCCCCCCAAAAAATTATCCCTTCCATAATATCATCATGAAATATATCCACTGATAATGTCTTAGTGCCCAAACCAGAGCGTTATATTAAAAATATCAATAAATAAATCAAAACCATTATATTTTGCACGCCACAAAATCAGTAGACTTAATATCGGTCATTCCTGTACGATGCCATTCAATTTTTTATATGCATAAAGCCAATTAAAAGCCTGATGAAGGTAATAAGCGCCATCATTTATAAAATATAGACTCGCCATTCACTTTAGTCATTCATAATATGAATTAGAAGAAACAGGGTTGTAGTTTATTGCAGTCAGTTTGGCCACGGGCAGCATGGAACAAAAAGAGCATACGTGAAGTATCAGAGAATGACTCCCTTTCAGGCTTCCCTGATGGATGTTCCCCTTGATTTAAACGGACAAATAAAATAGCCCATTGGGGTGGGCTCTTAATTCTGCTCATGGATCGGAGCTTAACATTATGCACTCAACGAACTTACGCCAATTTGACCATTCAGAGAAGTTATTAAATCCAGATAACCATATTGATTCCGCGTTAGAGATGACTACAGCGGGCCATTCGCTCCTTGTTTCGGCAATTATTCCTTGCCTGAATGAAGAGCTCACGCTTGCCATTTGTATTAATAAAGTAATGGATGCTTTTACCCGTCTGGGAATTCAAGGTGAAGTGATCGTTGGTGATAATGGCTCAACGGACAAATCCGTTAAAATTGCAAAATCGCTTGGCGCCCGGGTTATTCACCAGCCCGTTAAAGGTTATGGCGCAGCAATAAGCGCGGCGGCCCATGCGGCAAAAGGCAAATATCTCATTATGGCTGATGCTGATGACTCCTATGACTGGAGCCAGATTGATGTTTTCGTTGATGCACTGGAAGGCGGCGCGGACTTTGTGATGGGTAATCGATTTGCCGGAGGAATTGAACCGGGTGCAATGCCCCCTCTGCATCGCTATCTGGGTAATCCACTGCTTTCCGGCATTGCTCGGGGTCTTTACCACTCCCCCATTCGCGACTTTCACTGTGGGATGCGGGCCTTTACTCGCGAAGCATTCCAGAAAATGTCCACCCGCTCTACCGGTATGGAATTTGCCTCCGAAATGATTATTAACGCACATCGTGCAGGACTAATCATTCACGAAGTGCCGATCAAACTCTATCCAGACAAACGCAACCGTCCTCCTCATTTACGTTCATTTCGTGATGGCTGGCGGCATCTGCGTCTTCTTATTGCCCACGCCCCTGACAGGCTATATTTGATCCCCGGGTTTACGCTACTACTGCTCGGGGCTATCTGCCTCGCGCTGCTTGCCGCTGGTCCCATAGAAATCCACGGTTACTATTTTGGTATCCATTTCGTTGCCCTGGCGACAATGTCGACGCTTATTGGCCTAATCGCCATCCTGTTAGGCGTGTTAGCGAAGGTCGCCATCGCCATTTACCACCCGGTTGCGAAAAGCCGACTTATTACGTGGCTGATGCGCTCGCACCCCCTGGAGTGGCTGGTATTCTGCGGTTCCGCTCTTGCCATATCAGCTTTTTGCGCCGACCTCCTCCTTGCCTTTCGATGGATATTTACCCTCGGTTCTATGGAGCAGTCGGTACACATTGTTTTTGTCATCAGTACAGCCTGCATCGCCGGCGTGCTGATGGTATTAGCCGGATTTGTACTGCAGTTGCTGCTGGACAACCTGAGCCGGCATGATTCAGCGACATCAACACAAGGACCTGTGTTATGAAAGGAAACAGAGCCACCCCGCGCATTTGGCAAACTGACTGGCTGCTATTACGGGCACTGGCGCGACGGTTACGCGAGCAGGCAGAACGTCACATTCAACCCGAGACATTCATGGTCGACTTTGGCTGTGGTGATTCCCCATACGCCGGGATGATGCGCCAGTTGAATATCAACTACTGCGGCGCCGATCTTGATGACAACGGCACGATCAAGATTGACCAACAGGGACGCGTCCCTTTAGCTGATGGCGTCGCCGGGGCAGTACTTTCAGTCCAGGTACTGGAACACGTCAGAGATCTTGATGCCTATTGCGCCGAAATTCGGCGTCTGTTGAGTGATGATGGCCTCTTGTTACTCTCCACGCACGGAACCTGGCTCTATCATCCTCATCCTGAAGATCACCGCCGCTGGACCCGCACCGGTCTCATAGCCGATCTTACCGATCGCGGGTTTGTGGTTGAAGAAGTCGAAGCACTGGTTGGCCCGTTAGCCACCACCACTATTATTCGCCTGACAGGATTTGCCTTTTTCCTCCGCCGACTCCCCATTATCGGTAGCGTTCTTGCCTCAGGTTTGGCGGTCATTATGAATCTGCGCGCAATGTTCGAAGATTACATCACCCCAGCGCACATACGCCATGATAACGCCTGCGTCTTTTTGCTTCGCGCGCGAAAGGCGCCTCGATGAAAATTCGCACCTCTTTTGCTTATCTCTGCGTGTCTGGCAGCTGTTTCGTTGGACATAATGCCATCATGATTGTGGCAGAAAGTTTATGCGTTGCGCTCTGGTTAGCAATCCTGATATCGTTCGCTGTGATCGCTACTGTTGGTTACATATTGCACAGCGTATTCACGTTTAAGCAGCCACTGTCATTTCGTGCCTTTGGCCGTTATACCCTCAGCATGTTGCTGAATATTCCGCTTTCATTTGCGACCACCTGGTTTTGGTATTCCTGGCTGGGATTTCCGATGCCCACTGCCGCGCCGCTAGCTTCCCTCTGCATGATTGCACTGAATTTTTTCCTTAGCCGCTGGGCGATTAGCGCAACAGGCTGCAATAAGGCCGTGCACGTATGATTAACGATCCCATTAATCCGCAGCATTTACAGAATATCCTGACGATAAGTCATTTCTACGAGGCACACGGTGGCGGTATTGAACGCGTTGCCGGGCATTTGTGCCGTCAGTTCGCCCGCCAGGGAGCGACACCGAGTTGGGCAGCCAGCGATAGTGATGCTTTACCCGGCGATGGCCTCAAAACAATAGCGTTGCGCTGCGTCGACCCACTGGAAAAACTCACCGGCCTGCCAATGCCGTTACCGGGTCCAGGAGCCATTTTTGCACTTAGAGACGCGGTACGGAGTAGCGACGCAGTGGTGATCCACGACGCACTCTATGTCACCTCAATCCTTGGCATGATAATGGCCAAACGGCACGGAAAGCCCATCGTTCTGATTCAACATATTGCCGCGATTCCGTTCAGATCCCCTCTGCTGCGTCTGCTTATGCAGCTGGCTAATTTGGTCGTTACGCGCCCAATGCTATGGGCCGCAGATGCCCGGGTATTTATTAGCGATACTGTCCGTCACGACCTGCTTGGAACCCCTGCACGCTATCCGTATAAGTTACTGTTTAACGGTGTTGATAGCGCTATTTTTTATCCACCAGCCCCCCTGGAGGGCAGACAGAACCTGCAGGCAAAATATAACCTCCCTCCCTGCACCCGGCGCATACTTTTTGTTGGTCGTTATGTTGAAAAGAAAGGATTGTCGATACTACGTGCCCTGGCGGCGACCAGGACAGACTGTCAGTTTTTATTGGCCGGAAGCGGCCTGCTTCGTCCTGCAGAATGGGGGTTGAGCAACGTTTACGATCTTGGCGTCCTGGCTCCTGCGGCACTGGCGGAACTTTATCGCTGCGCGGATTTGCTGTTGTTGCCTGCCGTCGGTGAAGGCTATCCCCTTGTTATCCAGGAAGCAATGGCCAGCGGATTACCGGTCATCTGCGGCGGCCCGGCTCATAGGGCCGATCCCAACGCGGCAAACTGGCTACGTGGCGTGGACATAGACCTCAACGACCCTCAACGTTCAGCACAGCGCTGTTCTGTCGCAATAGATCACTGCGTGCTGCCCCCCCATGAACGTGAAGCGATGATTTGTTACGTCAGAGAGCGCTATAGCTGGCAAACAATGGCGAAGGAAATCCTGGAGCTGGCACAACGCGCAAAAGACAGAAAAGCAAATGGCGAAGCCGGGAGAGCATAAAATGGGTACTTCCTGTAAGCACCTTTTTAGCACGAGTCCCCGCAGGTTAACGCTTATCCTTGGCGTGAGTATTGCCATTAAAGTTACGCTGATTTTCATTTTTGCCTGGCATATTCGCCTGATCATGGATGAGTTTGCCCAGCTTGGTTACGCCAAGTATTTTGCTAATGGGCTATTCGATACCATTCAGCCGCCAAAGGCCGTGGGCTTTGCGGTGTTTTATAAACTGGCTCACCTGGTTGGCTGGGATGCCGCTTCGATGATTCTGGTCGGGCGAATGCAGACGGCCCTGCTCGCTTGTGGAACCCTGCTGCTGGTCTACGCTTGCGCGCGGGCGCTGGGCGAGCAGCGTTTACGTGCACTTTTTATTGCGCTCGTTTTACTCTGTTTTACGAATTTTATGGAGCGGATCTTCCGTACCCGCTCAGAGCCCCTGGCACTGTTTTTCGCCCTGGCCGCCGTACTGGTTATACTGCGCGGCCATACCCTCATCGCAAGAAAAATTTTCATCGCCGGAATCCTGAGCGGACTGGCGTTTTTGGTTACCCAAAAATCAGCGTTCTTCAATCTGGCTCTTGGGCTTGGCTTAGTGATTGACGTGATGCTGCGCAAAGATTTTATCGCGGCTATCGTTCGCGGCTTTTACTTAACCGCGGGATGGTTACTTCCTGCGGTTGCCTATTGCTTTATATTCGGCGGCAGCGACCCGCTGCGTATCGCTGAAAGTTTGATTTTTGGCCCGGTCGAAGTGGCGGTTAACGGCAGTGAAGCATATGACGGAATTCGTGTGTATGTCTTACAAACCCTGATAGACAATACGTTTCTCTACCTGCTCTGTTTTAGCGGCATGATTATCACGTTAAAACGCTGGAGAATCTCAAATGAAAAAACGCGCATTGCCCTGGTATTTTCGTTCGTCATTACCACACTGGTTTTCACACACAGCCAGCCCTGGCCCTATGTGTTTATTATGGCACTACCGTTTATATCACTCTGGTCTCTCGTCCCGCTGGATTATCTCCTCACCCATAGCCGCACACCGATCCTGAGATTATTTTTCCTGACGGTGACAACATTAACCCTACTTTCAAGTTACTTTATCAACTTCAGCTACCTGAAAATTAGCAATGTGCGACAGCTTGAACTGGTTACCCGAGCAGAAGCGCTGCTCAAACCTGATGAAAAGTACTTTGATGGTATAGGGATGTTGCCCAACAGGTTAGAGCCAACAACGCTGTGGCTCGATGCCTGGTATGTTTTAAAAACACTGCGGGAAGGGAAAGACTCCGAAGCCTGGCAAGTGCTTACCCAGTCTCCCCCGAAAGTGATCTTATGGTCCTACCGGTTGAGTAATATCCATTCTGTCATCGCAGAAGCCATTGATAACAGCTACGTTCAGGTGGCGCCGAATATCAGGATGGCGGGGCGACGGCTGCGTATCGGCCATCAGGAAGAATTCAAGGTTCCGCTGGCCGGAAGATATCAGCTGTACAGCGAAACTGGCGCACCCGTATCAGCACAAATGAAAGTGGAAGGGATCACGCTCACCCCCCCCATTACCTTGTCGGCTGACAGCAAAACCATCACATTACTTAATGGCCCGGAGAGAGCGTTATTGTTGCCGGAAGGAACTTATGCTGGCCTCTTCAAAGACGGAGATGATGACAAAAACCTGTTTGCCAACATCTATCATCGTTGAGATTGCAGAAAAACAGGAGATAACCCGCTCTGGTTATCTCCTGTTAAGTGGCCGTTAACCCGCAAGGAAAAAGCGGAACGCCGGGTTATTGCTTTCATCATGGCAGTCATAACCCAGCTCGTTGAGCCGGGTTTCAAAATCTGGCTCATGATCGCCCAGTTCAAATGCTGCCAGCACGCGGCCATAGTCGGTACCGTGGCTGCGGTAGTGGAACAGGGAAATATTCCAGTGGGTACCCAGAGTGTGCAGGAATTTTAGCAGCGCACCTGGAGACTCCGGGAATTCGAAGCTGTACAAACGCTCCTGTAGTGGTTTTGACGGACGTCCCCCCACCATATAGCGCACGTGCAGCTTGGCCATTTCATCGTCGGAAAGATCCACCACGCTGTAACCGCCGTCATGGAGCAACTGAAGAATTTCTTTACGCTCTTCCAGCCCACGACTCAGGCGGACCCCCACGAAAATACAGGCGTCTTTCGCATCCGCAAAACGGTAATTAAACTCGGTGACCGAACGCCCACCCAGCAACTGACAGAACTTCAGGAAGCTGCCTTTCTCTTCCGGAATAGTCACTGCCAGCAAAGCTTCACGCTGTTCACCCAGTTCGCAGCGTTCCGAGACATAGCGCAAACCGTGGAAGTTAACGTTAGCCCCGGAGAGGACATGCGCCAGCCGTTCGCCACGAATGTTGTGCTGAGCGATATATTTTTTCATTCCCGCCAGTGCCAGCGCCCCGGACGGTTCCGCGACCGCACGCACATCTTCAAACAGGTCTTTCATCGCCGCGCAGATAGCGTCGCTGTCCACCGTGATGATGTCATCAAGGTATTCCTGACACAGACGGAACGTTTCGTCGCCGATGCGTTTAACTGCCACACCTTCCGCAAACAATCCCACGCGCGGAAGGTCAACCGGATGACCGGCATCCAGCGCGGCTTTCAGGCAGGCAGAATCTTCCGCCTCCACCGCAATCACTTTGATTTGCGGCATCAATTGTTTGATTAGCACCGCAACGCCCGCCGCCAGTCCTCCACCGCCGACCGGGACAAAAACGCGATCAAGGTGAGCATCCTGCTGGAGCAATTCCAGCGCCAGCGTCCCCTGCCCGGCGATCACCATCGGATGGTCGAACGGCGGTACCCAGGTGAAACCCTGCTGCTGAGACAGCTCAATCGCTCTGGCTTTTGCTTCGTCAAAGTTAGCGCCGTGAAGCAGCACTTCACCGCCGAAACCTCGCACCGCGTCAACTTTGATATCGGCAGTCGCCGTGGGCATCACGATCAGGGCCTTTACACCTAATCGCGCGGAGGAGAACGCGACGCCTTGCGCGTGATTACCCGCAGACGCGGTGATCACGCCGTGTGCTTTTTGTTGCTCCGTCAGGCCTGCCATCATGGCGTAGGCACCGCGCAGCTTGAAGCTGTGCACCGGTTGTCGGTCTTCACGCTTCACCAGAATAACGTTGTCGAGACGCGACGACAGTTTTTCCATTTTTTGTAGCGGCGTCACCTGCGCGGCTTCATAGACCGGTGCACGAAGCACCGCTCTGAGATACTCCGCGCCTTCAGGGGCGCCGGACAGGGGTTGCGAATCGGCCATCATTAACCCCCCAGTTTCGATTTATCGCGCACCGCGCCTTTATCAGCGCTGGTCGCCAGGCTGGCGTAAGCACGCAGTGCGAAGGAAACCTGACGCTGACGATCTTTCGGCGTCCAGGCTTGATCGCCACGCGCTTCCTGCGCTTCGCGACGGGCAGCGATTTCCTGCTCGCTCAGCAGCAATTGGATGCCGCGATTCGGGATATCAATGGCAATCATATCGCCGTCCTCAATGATCGCGATATTCCCGCCGCTGGCCGCTTCCGGCGATACGTGGCCGATGGAAAGACCCGATGTCCCACCCGAGAAACGGCCGTCAGTGACCAGCGCACAGGCTTTGCCCAGCCCCATGGATTTCAGGAAGGTGGTCGGATAGAGCATCTCCTGCATGCCCGGTCCACCTTTCGGCCCTTCGTAGCGAATAACGACCACATCCCCCGCCACCACTTTACCGCCGAGGATTGCTTCAACGGCATCATCCTGGCTTTCATACACTTTTGCCGGGCCGGTAAATTTCAGGATGCTGTCATCCACACCTGCAGTTTTGACGATACAGCCATTTTCCGCGAAGTTACCGTACAGAACCGCCAGGCCGCCATCTTTGCTGTAAGCATGTTCGAGCGAGCGGATACAACCTTCGGCGCGATCATCATCCAGCGTATCCCAGCGGCACTCCTGTGAAAATGCCTGAGTCGTGCGGATACCCGCCGGCCCGGCGCGGAACATCGTTTTCACCGCATCGTCTTTGGTCAGCATGACATCATAACGATCGAGCGTTTGTGGCAGGGTCAGACCCAGTACGTTTTTCACATCACGGTTCAGCAACCCGGCACGATCCAACTCGCCTAAAATCCCCAGCACACCACCTGCGCGGTGCACGTCTTCCATGTGGTATTTCTGCGTACTCGGCGCAACCTTACACAGTTGCGGTACTTTGCGGGAAAGCTTGTCGATATCACTCATGGTGAAGTCGATTTCAGCTTCCTGCGCGGCAGCCAGCAGGTGCAATACAGTGTTCGTTGAACCGCCCATGGCGATATCCAGGGTCATGGCGTTTTCAAACGCCGCCTTGCTGGCAATGCTACGCGGCAGCGCTGATTCATCATTCTGCTCGTAATAGCGTTTGGTCAGCTCGACAATCCGCGAACCCGCATTGAGGAACAACTGCTTGCGGTCAGCATGGGTTGCCAACAGCGAACCATTGCCCGGTTGCGACAGACCCAGCGCCTCGGTCAGACAGTTCATCGAGTTGGCGGTGAACATCCCAGAACAGGAACCACAGGTCGGGCAGGCAGAACGCTCAATCTGATCGCTTTGAGAATCAGAGACTTTCGGATCAGCCCCCTGAATCATGGCATCAACCAGGTCGAGTTTGATGATTTGGTCAGAAAGTTTGGTTTTACCCGCTTCCATCGGACCACCGGAAACAAAGATCACCGGAATGTTCAGACGCAGAGAGGCCATTAACATTCCCGGGGTGATTTTGTCGCAGTTCGAGATACAGACCATCGCATCGGCACAGTGAGCGTTAACCATATACTCCACTGAATCGGCGATCAGCTCGCGCGACGGCAGTGAATAAAGCATGCCGCCATGACCCATGGCGATTCCGTCATCCACGGCAATGGTATTGAACTCTTTTGCCACACCACCCGCAGCGTCAATCTGCTCGGCGACCAGCTTGCCGAGATCGCGCAGATGTACGTGACCCGGCACAAATTGGGTGAATGAGTTCACGACGGCAATGATCGGCTTGCCGAAATCGGCATCGGTCATCCCGGTAGCGCGCCAAAGCGCGCGGGCTCCCGCCATATTGCGGCCATGTGTGGTGGTGGCGGAACGGTACTTAGGCATACTTTATTTACTCCCAGTGTCTGTCTACTAAAAGGGACGGTGCGTGCCGTCCCCTTTCTTTGTTAGTTATTAACCTGATCCAACCAACCGTATTTATCTTCCGTTTCGCCCGTGAAGAGACCAAAGAAGGCTTGCTGGATACGTTTGGTGACCGGGCCACAGCGACCTTCACCGACCTGGATACCATCAACGCTGCGCACCGGCGTGATCTCAGCCGCCGTCCCGGACATGAACACTTCATCTGCCAGGTACAGTGATTCGCGCGACAGCACCTGCTCGCGAACTTCAATATCGAGGTCTTTCGCCAGTTTAATGATCGCGTCACGGGTGATACCCGGCAGCGCAGAAGAGGTAAACGGAGGCGTAAACAGAATGCCGTCTTTTACTTCAAACAGGTTTTCACCAGCACCTTCAGAGATGTAGCCATTGACATCTAACGCGATGCCTTCCTGATAGCCATGACGACGCGCTTCGCTACCCACCAGCAGTGAGGACAGATAGTTACCGCCCGCTTTTGCAGCGGTTGGGATGGTGTTAGGTGCCACGCGATTCCAGGAAGAAACCATTGCATCAATCCCCTGATCGAGCGCATCTGCTCCCAGATAAGCCCCCCACGGGAACGCGGCAATAATCACATCAGTGGTATATCCGGCTGGCGGGTTAACCCCCATACCAACATCGCCAACAAAGACTAACGGACGGATATAGGCGCTGGTCAGATTGTTTTTACGGATCACCGCACGGCAAGCTTCCATCAGTTCATCAACGCTCTGAGAAACGGGAAAACGATAGATCTTGGCTGAATCACGCAGGCGCTGCATGTGCTCACGATGACGGAACACCACCGGTCCTTTGTGAGAATCGTAGCAACGGATACCTTCAAACACGGAAGTACCGTAATGCAACGCGTGGGACATCACATGTACCTTCGCGTCTTCCCAACGAATCATCTCGCCATTGGACCAAATGTAATCAGCTTTTTTCGTCGTCATTTTTCTTCCTTTTGCGCTCAGGCGCGGATTTGTTGTGATGTGGTAGTGCTCTGGCAGATAGCAACATGTGCGACATCCACCAGTTTGCTTAACTGACTAAACAGTAAGTCGACCGACCGTGGGCTGGCAACGGTCAATTCGATATTTATATTCTGTGCATCGGAGGCAGCTTCCATATTCATGGAGCACACCTGAAAACCACGATGGCGTACCACGCGTAAAACACGCTCTAACGTTTCCGGGTTGAAACGAGCCTCAACGGCGACCTGATGTTGCATCATGATAATTTCTCCAGCATTTCTGAGTTACTGGCACCAGGTGGTACCAGAGGCCAGACATTCTCAAGTTCGTCGATTGAGACATGAAGCAGGTATGGCCCCTCACTGTTCAGCATCGTGTCGAGGGCCGCTTCAACCTGGTCTTTACGGGTGATGTGTTGGCCAGGGATACCGAAGGCGCTGGCTAACATGAGGAAATCGGGATTATCGGTGAGTGTGGTTTCGCTATAACGTTCCTGGAAAAACAGCTGCTGCCATTGTCGCACCATGCCTAAGCGCTGGTTGTCGAGTAAAACGATTTTCAGCGGCAACTGCTTGCGTTTTACGGTGCCCAGCTCTTGTACATTCATCATGAAAGAGCCGTCACCGGAGATACAGATTACCGTATCATTCGGACGCGCGACCTGCGCTCCCACGGCCGCCGGCAAACCAAACCCCATCGTTCCCAGGCCGCTGGAGGTGATGAAGTTCTCCGGACGGGTATAGGTCATGTGTTGTGCTGACCACATCTGATGTTGACCAACATCGGTGGTCACCACGCTATCGGCAGGTTTGCGATCGGACAATTGTTTTAACAACAACGGCGCATAGATAGCGTCACCAGGATGATCGTAGCGCCAGGTATGTTCAGCCCGCATTTGCGCGTTGTACTGGCGCCATTCGTCGATACTGAATGGCTGTTGTAATGCCGGTAACAACGCATTTAAATCCCCCTGCAGCGCAACGTGCGCCTGACGCAGTTTGTTCATCTCGGCCGGGTCGATATCCATGTGGATCACGCTTGCATTCGGTGCAAATGTATTCAATTTACCGGTCACCCGGTCATCAAAACGTGCGCCCACGGCGATCAACAAATCACACTCCTGCACGGCGAAGTTTGCGGCTTTAGTGCCATGCATTCCCAGCATGCCAAGATAGTAAGGATAAGCGGCATCAACGGCACCCAGACCTTTTAGCGTACAGGCAACCGGTATTTGCGTTACCGCGATAAACTCACGCAGAGCCTGAACAGCCTGCGCCATACCGACGCCACCGCCCACGTACAGAACCGGCTTTTGCGCCTGTGCCATCATTTTACGGGCTTGCTCAACGTCAGCATGCGGGAAAGCAGCTGCATTTTCGACCGTCGTAAAATAGGGTTCCAGAATCCCGCTGGCTAACTGAATATCTTTCGGGATATCAACCAGAACCGGTCCCGGACGACCGGAATTAGCCACATCGAAAGCCTCTGCCATGATGCGCGGCAGTTCTTCCAGTGACTGCACCAGGAAACTGTGTTTGGTACAGGAGAGCGACATACCCAGAACGTCAACTTCCTGGAATGCGTCGGTGCCGATGAATGGTGCAGCAACCTGACCCGTGATAGCCACGACAGGAACAGAGTCTAACAGCGCATCCGCCAGGCCTGTGATCAGGTTGGTAGCGCCTGGGCCAGAGGTCGCGATACAGACACCGGTTTTACCGGTAGAGCGAGCATAACCAATCGCCGCCATCGCCGCGCCCTGCTCGTGACGGCACAACAAGTGTTCCACGCCGCCGTCATACAACGCATCGTAAACCGGCATAATTGCGCCACCGGGATAACCAAAGACGGTTTTAACCCCTTGTGCACGCAACGCATGTACCACCCACTGTGCCCCGTTCATAGTTACATCCCCGCCGTAAATCTTGAGAAACAGAATTTCATGCTACCGTTCACTTTCTGCTCCTCGTTTATGTTTTTAAGGTCAAAAAAAACCCCCGAACCTTTCGGTGCGGGGGTCTTAGTTCGTTAAGGCTTGTTTTCTAAGCCTTTCCTCGTCCAAGTGCAGCCCCGCACGGTGGGATAATAATCACCACCACGCTAATCACGACCAGGCTAATCACTCGTAGAAGGGCTGTCATTTTTGTATTTTCTTGCATCTTGTTCGAAGGAATACCTAAAGAGTTACCATAGAATTTAACGATGGCACAAGATATTTTTGCATTCATTTTTCTGACGAAGTTAACTGTTTAGATAAATACCGTTGTTTTTTATACAAAAAATACAAAATGAAAATATTTCACGATATTAGGTATGCATAACCACGCTTTTCATGAGTTTTCAGCGTTTCCATCAGTGCTTGCGAGTGTTATTCAAGGCCTTATGCAAACCATATTGAATTACACAAAAAGACCTGAATCGGCATCTAAAAATACCAAAATGATGCGATATTGCCGTTATTTTTTCGACATAATGTCTGTCTCAGGAGGAGTTATGTCACTGGCAATTGTCCACACTCGCGCAGCACTGGGTGTCAATGCACCGCCCATTACGATTGAGGTGCATATCAGCAATGGTCTGCCTGGTTTAACCATGGTGGGGTTACCGGAAACGACAGTGAAAGAAGCCCGCGATCGGGTTCGTAGTGCGATTATTAATAGCGGGTATGAATTCCCGGCAAAGAAAATAACCATCAACCTCGCTCCGGCAGATTTGCCTAAAGAAGGAGGAAGATATGATTTACCTATTGCCGTTGCGCTTCTGGCAGCGTCTGAGCAGCTCACAATAGATAATCTAGATACATATGAGCTGGTAGGTGAATTAGCGCTTACAGGCGTGCTACGCGGCGTTCCCGGAGCCATATCCAGCGCAACCGAAGCTATCAATGCAGGCAGGATAATTATTGTCGCAAAAGAGAACGCGCCAGAAGTTGGACTGATACACGGTGAAGGATGCCTGGTTGCCGACCATCTGCAGGCTGTATGCGCATTTCTGGAAGGCAAGCATGAGCTGGAAAAACCGACCCCGGCCGACGTTGTACCCAGCGTGTTACCCGATGACCTTAGCGACATCATCGGTCAGGAACAGGGTAAACGAGGGCTGGAGATCACGGCTGCTGGCGGTCATAACCTCCTGCTGATTGGCCCTCCCGGAACGGGAAAAACCATGCTGGCCAGCCGCCTCAGAGGACTGCTCCCCCCGCTTAGCAATACCGAGGCGCTGGAAAGCGCAGCGATTCTCAGTCTGGTCAATGCCGATACGATACAAAAGCAGTGGAGGCAACGCCCTTTTCGCTCACCTCATCACAGCGCGTCATTAACCGCTATGGTGGGAGGAGGTTCCATTCCCGCCCCCGGAGAAATTTCTCTGGCGCATAACGGCATATTATTTCTGGATGAATTACCCGAGTTTGAGCGGCGTACGTTGGATGCACTGCGCGAACCTATTGAATCCGGACAAATTCATTTATCACGCACCCGGGCAAAAATAACCTACCCTGCGCGTTTTCAACTCATTGCAGCAATGAATCCAAGCCCGACAGGTCACTATCAGGGAAACCACAACCGCTGTACTCCAGAACAAACGATACGTTACCTCAATCGGCTATCAGGCCCCTTTCTCGACCGCTTTGATCTCTCGCTTGAAATTCCCCTGCCACCGCCCGGAATACTCAGCCAGAGCGTAGTGAAGGGAGAAACCAGCGATGCAGTGATGAAACGCGTCATGGCGGCGCAGGCGCGTCAGTATCAGCGGCAAAATAAATTAAACGCGCATCTGGACAGTCAGGAGATACATAATTTCTGCCCATTACAGAGTGATGACGCACGCTGGCTGGAAGAGACATTGGCGCATCTTGGGCTATCCATTCGTGCATGGCTACGCCTGATAAAGGTCGCTCGCACGATTGCAGATATTGAGCAATGTGACCATATCAGCCGCCAGCATCTCCAGGAAGCCGTTGGCTATCGGGCAATTGATCGATTATTAATTCATCTGCAGAAACTGTTGGCATAAAAAAAGGGCTTTCGCCCTTTTTTATTAATCATCGGATTCGGTGTAGTCTTCCGCACCTTCCACCTGAGGTTTCCCGCCAGACAGAGTATGGAAACGTTTAGGACGCTTAATACGCGTCATGTATTTAGACCACACACGTTCAGCTTCAGTCACCGGTTCACGTTCACCACGGCATACCGCAACAAACAGCTTCTCTTCTTCTGTTACCGGCTCACGCTTGCCCAGATCCAGCTCATTAAAGGCATAACCGTGACGCTCAAGCAGTTGTGCCTCTTTAATGGTGAAATCACCATGACGGGAGAATCCACGGGGATAATATTTATTGTCGAAATATCGATTAGTCGTCGTAAAGCTTTCCGCCATCCTGCACGCTCCTAATTCTTTGGCCGAGCTATTTATGGCGCGGAGTATTAGTTACGCTTGACAGAGCGTCAAACAAAAGATTTAAATCATAACGACAAATAATTTTACGGAGCGAGTTGTGGATACGGAATTGTTAAAAACTTTCCTGGAAGTTAGCCGAACGCGCCACTTTGGTCGGGCTGCTGAAGCACTCTACCTGACCCAATCGGCGGTAAGTTTTCGGATAAGACAACTGGAAAATCAACTGGGTGTGAACCTGTTCACCCGACACAGAAACAATATCCGTCTTACCGCTGCAGGTGAAAAATTATTGCCTTACGCTGAAACGCTAATGAATACCTGGCAGGCCGCGCGTAAGGAGGTCGCAAATACTTCGCGACACAATGAGTTCTCTATCGGAGCCAGCGCATCCCTTTGGGAATGTATGCTCAATGACTGGTTGGGGCGTTTGTATCAATCTCAGGAACCGCAATCCAGTCTGCAATTTGAAGCCCGGATTGCGCAGCGCCAGTCGTTAGTCAAGCATCTCCATGAACGACAGCTTGATCTGTTAATTACTACCGAAACACCCAAAATGGACGAATTTAGCAGCCAATTGTTGGGGTATTTCACATTGGCGCTCTATTGCAGCAAACCATCACAAACTAAAGATGAATTGAATTACCTGCGTCTGGAATGGGGCGCTGATTTTCAACAACACGAAGCTGGATTGATCGCGGGTGATGAAGTACCGGTGCTAACCACCAGTTCAGCAGAACTGGTCAGACAGCAACTTTCTGTTCTTAATGGTTTTAGTTGGCTTCCCATCAACTGGGCAAAAGCAAAAAACGATCTCCATACAGTTACCGACAGTGCGACAATTTCGCGTCCGTTATATGCTGTTTGGCTACAAAATAGCGATAAATATCCGCTTATTCGCGACCTGTTAAACACGTATATTTTGGAAGAATAAAGAAAGATCTCGTGCAGGCAAGGATGCCGGGGAAATTGAGCGGAAGGAAATATTGACGTAGTTTGCAGGCAAAAAAAAATCCTTAGCAAAAATGCTAAGGATTGTTTCTGGCAGGGGCGGAGAGACTCGAACTCGCGACACCCGGTTTTGGAGACCGGTGCTCTACCAACTGAGCTACGCCCCTAAATTTTCTATCATTAAGCCTGCTATTAAAGCAGGCTTAATTTTTTTAATAAGTGGCGGAACGGACGGGACTCGAACCCGCGACCCCCTGCGTGACAGGCAGGTATTCTAACCAACTGAACTACCGCTCCACCGGATTTTTCTACAACCACCGGCACATACCGGTTACTGCTTAATTTGATGCCTGGCAGTTCCCTACTCTCGCATGGGGAGACCCCACACTACCATCGGCGCTACGGCGTTTCACTTCTGAGTTCGGCATGGGGTCAGGTGGGACCACCGCGCTACAGCCGCCAGGCAAATTCTGTTTATTAACCCGCTTACCGCCGGTTAATTTTATCTGTATCAGGCTGAAAATCGTCTTCTCTTTCGCCAAAACATCTTCGGCGTTGTAAGGTTAAGCCTCACGGTTCATTAGTATCGGTTAGCTCAATGTATCGCTACACTTACACACCCGACCTATCAACGTCGTCGTCTTCAACGTTCCTTCAGGAGACTTATAGTCTCAGGGAGAACTCATCTCGGGGCAAGTTTCGTGCTTAGATGCTTTCAGCACTTATCTCTTCCGCATTTAGCTACCGGGCAGTGCCATTGGCATGACAACCCGAACACCAGTGATGCGTCCACTCCGGTCCTCTCGTACTAGGAGCAGCCCCCCTCAATTCTCCAGCGCCCACGGCAGATAGGGACCGAACTGTCTCACGACGTTCTAAACCCAGCTCGCGTACCACTTTAAATGGCGAACAGCCATACCCTTGGGACCTACTTCAGCCCCAGGATGTGATGAGCCGACATCGAGGTGCCAAACACCGCCGTCGATATGAACTCTTGGGCGGTATCAGCCTGTTATCCCCGGAGTACCTTTTATCCGTTGAGCGATGGCCCTTCCATTCAGAACCACCGGATCACTAAGACCTGCTTTCGCACCTGCTCGAGCCGTCACTCTCGCAGTCAAGCTAGCTTATGCCTTTGCACTAACCTCCTGATGTCCGACCAGGATTAGCTAACCTTCGTGCTCCTCCGTTACTCTTTAGGAGGAGACCGCCCCAGTCAAACTACCCACCAGACACTGTCCGCAACCCGGATTACGGGTCCACGTTAGAACACCAGCCATTAAAGGGTGGTATTTCAAGGTCGGCTCCATGCAGACTGGCGTCCACACTTCAAAGCCTCCCACCTATCCTACACATCAAGGACCAGTGTTCAGTGTCAAGCTATAGTAAAGGTTCACGGGGTCTTTCCGTCTTGCCGCGGGTACACTGCATCTTCACAGCGAGTTCAATTTCACTGAGTCTCGGGTGGAGACAGCCTGGCCATCATTACGCCATTCGTGCAGGTCGGAACTTACCCGACAAGGAATTTCGCTACCTTAGGACCGTTATAGTTACGGCCGCCGTTTACCGGGGCTTCGATCAAGAGCTTCTCCTTACGGATAACCCCATCAATTAACCTTCCGGCACCGGGCAGGCGTCACACCGTATACGTCCACTTTCGTGTTTGCACAGTGCTGTGTTTTTAATAAACAGTTGCAGCCAGCTGGTATCTTCGACTGATTTCAGCTCCACGAGCAAGTCGCTTCACCTACCTATCAGCGTGCCTTCTCCCGAAGTTACGGCACCATTTTGCCTAGTTCCTTCACCCGAGTTCTCTCAAGCGCCTTGGTATTCTCTACCTGACCACCTGTGTCGGTTTGGGGTACGATTTCGTGTTACCTGATGCTTAGAGGCTTTTCCTGGAAGCAGGGCATTTGTCACTTCAGCACCGTAGTGCCTCGTCATCACGCCTCAGTGTTAAAGTGAACCGGATTTACCTGGAACACACACCTACACGCTTAAACCGGGACAACCGTCGCCCGGCCGACATAGCCTTCTCCGTCCCCCCTTCGCAGTAACACCAAGTACAGGAATATTAACCTGTTTCCCATCGACTACGCCTTTCGGCCTCGCCTTAGGGGTCGACTCACCCTGCCCCGATTAACGTTGGACAGGAACCCTTGGTCTTCCGGCGTGCGGGTTTTTCACCCGCATTATCGTTACTTATGTCAGCATTCGCACTTCTGATACCTCCAGCAACCCTCACAGGCCACCTTCAACGGCTTACAGAACGCTCCCCTACTCAACAACACATAGTGTAGCGGCCGCAGCTTCGGTGCATGGTTTAGCCCCGTTACATCTTCCGCGCAGGCCGACTCGACCAGTGAGCTATTACGCTTTCTTTAAATGATGGCTGCTTCTAAGCCAACATCCTGGCTGTCTGTGCCTTCCCACATCGTTTCCCACTTAACCATGACTTTGGGACCTTAGCTGGCGGTCTGGGTTGTTTCCCTCTTCACGACGGACGTTAGCACCCGCCGTGTGTCTCCCGTGATAACATTCTTCGGTATTCGCAGTTTGCATCGGGTTGGTAAGTCGGGATGACCCCCTAGCCGAAACAGTGCTCTACCCCCGAAGATGAGTTCACGAGGCGCTACCTAAATAGCTTTCGGGGAGAACCAGCTATCTCCCGGTTTGATTGGCCTTTCACCCCCAGCCACAAGTCATCCGCTAATTTTTCAACATTAGTCGGTTCGGTCCTCCAGTTAGTGTTACCCAACCTTCAACCTGCCCATGGCTAGATCACCGGGTTTCGGGTCTATACCCTGCAACTTAACGCCCAGTTAAGACTCGGTTTCCCTTCGGCTCCCCTATTCGGTTAACCTTGCTACAGAATATAAGTCGCTGACCCATTATACAAAAGGTACGCAGTCACCCCATAAAGAGGCTCCCACTGCTTGTACGTACACGGTTTCAGGTTCTTTTTCACTCCCCTCGCCGGGGTTCTTTTCGCCTTTCCCTCACGGTACTGGTTCACTATCGGTCAGTCAGGAGTATTTAGCCTTGGAGGATGGTCCCCCCATATTCAGACAGGATACCACGTGTCCCGCCCTACTCTTCGAGTTCACAACACATGCACTTTTGTGTACGGGACTATCACCCTGTATCGTGCGACTTTCCAGACGCTTCCACTAACACACATGCTGATTCAGACTCTGGGCTGCTCCCCGTTCGCTCGCCGCTACTGGGGGAATCTCGGTTGATTTCTTTTCCTCGGGGTACTTAGATGTTTCAGTTCCCCCGGTTCGCTTCATTACGCTATGTATTCACGTAATGATAGTGTGACGAATCACACTGGGTTTCCCCATTCGGAAATCGCCGGCTGTAACGGTTCATATCACCTTACCGACGCTTATCGCAGATTAGCACGTCCTTCATCGCCTCTGACTGCCAGGGCATCCACCGTGTACGCTTAGTCGCTTAACCTCACAACCCGAAGATGTTTCATTCGATTCATCATCGTGCTGCGAAAATTTGAGAGACTCGAACACACCGCTTTTCATTTCTTGTTTACGGAGAAATGAAACAGTGTGTCGTTTCAATTTTCAGCTTGATCCAGATTTTTAAAGAGCAAATATCTCAAACAAGACTCGCAAGTCTGTTTTGAGATATAACGGCCGGCGACTTTCACTCACACAAACCAGCAAGTGGCGTCCCCTAGGGGATTCGAACCCCTGTTACCGCCGTGAAAGGGCGGTGTCCTGGGCCTCTAGACGAAGGGGACACTGAAGTCTCAATCGCAAGACGCCTTGCTATTTACTTTTCATCAGACAATCTGTGTGGACACTACAAGGAACGGTTCTTTAAGGTAAGGAGGTGATCCAACCGCAGGTTCCCCTACGGTTACCTTGTTACGACTTCACCCCAGTCATGAATCACAAAGTGGTAAGCGCCCTCCCGAAGGTTAAGCTACCTACTTCTTTTGCAACCCACTCCCATGGTGTGACGGGCGGTGTGTACAAGGCCCGGGAACGTATTCACCGTGGCATTCTGATCCACGATTACTAGCGATTCCGACTTCATGGAGTCGAGTTGCAGACTCCAATCCGGACTACGACATACTTTATGAGGTCCGCTTGCTCTCGCGAGGTCGCTTCTCTTTGTATATGCCATTGTAGCACGTGTGTAGCCCTACTCGTAAGGGCCATGATGACTTGACGTCATCCCCACCTTCCTCCAGTTTATCACTGGCAGTCTCCTTTGAGTTCCCGGCCTAACCGCTGGCAACAAAGGATAAGGGTTGCGCTCGTTGCGGGACTTAACCCAACATTTCACAACACGAGCTGACGACAGCCATGCAGCACCTGTCTCAGAGTTCCCGAAGGCACCAAAGCATCTCTGCTAAGTTCTCTGGATGTCAAGAGTAGGTAAGGTTCTTCGCGTTGCATCGAATTAAACCACATGCTCCACCGCTTGTGCGGGCCCCCGTCAATTCATTTGAGTTTTAACCTTGCGGCCGTACTCCCCAGGCGGTCTATTTAACGCGTTAGCTCCGGAAGCCACGCCTCAAGGGCACAACCTCCAAATAGACATCGTTTACAGCGTGGACTACCAGGGTATCTAATCCTGTTTGCTCCCCACGCTTTCGCACCTGAGCGTCAGTCTCTGTCCAGGGGGCCGCCTTCGCCACCGGTATTCCTCCAGATCTCTACGCATTTCACCGCTACACCTGGAATTCTACCCCCCTCTACAAGACTCTAGCCTGCCAGTTTCGAATGCAGTTCCCAGGTTGAGCCCGGGGATTTCACATCCGACTTGACAGACCGCCTGCGTGCGCTTTACGCCCAGTAATTCCGATTAACGCTTGCACCCTCCGTATTACCGCGGCTGCTGGCACGGAGTTAGCCGGTGCTTCTTCTGCGAGTAACGTCAATTGCTGCGGTTATTAACCACAACACCTTCCTCCTCGCTGAAAGTACTTTACAACCCGAAGGCCTTCTTCATACACGCGGCATGGCTGCATCAGGCTTGCGCCCATTGTGCAATATTCCCCACTGCTGCCTCCCGTAGGAGTCTGGACCGTGTCTCAGTTCCAGTGTGGCTGGTCATCCTCTCAGACCAGCTAGGGATCGTCGCCTAGGTGAGCCGTTACCCCACCTACTAGCTAATCCCATCTGGGCACATCCGATGGCAAGAGGCCCGAAGGTCCCCCTCTTTGGTCTTGCGACGTTATGCGGTATTAGCTACCGTTTCCAGTAGTTATCCCCCTCCATCGGGCAGTTTCCCAGACATTACTCACCCGTCCGCCACTCGTCACCCAAGGAGCAAGCTCCTCTGTGCTACCGTTCGACTTGCATGTGTTAGGCCTGCCGCCAGCGTTCAATCTGAGCCATGATCAAACTCTTCAATTTAAGTTTGATGCTCGTGAATTAAACTTCGTAATGAATTACGTGTTCACTCAGAGACTTGGTATTCATTTTTCGTCTTGCGACGTTAAGAATCCGTATCATTGAGTGCCCACACAGATTGTCTGATAAATTGTTAAAGAGCAGTGCCGCTTCGCTTTTTCTCAGCGGCGCGGGGTGTGCATATTACGCCATCCCGCTTCGAAGTCAAGCATTTAATTTCGCTTTTCTTCGTGAGGTTCTCTGTGGAACCCCGCTGACCCGGCGGCTTGCGTGCCGTTGTTCCGTGTCAGTGGAGGCGCATTATAGGGAGTTATTTCAGACTGACAAGCGGAAATTTAAAATAACTTTCCGAGTGCGTATTTTTTCACCAAAACCACTAATAACATGCCATAAAATAAGCAATTTGCCGTTTTTGCAGCCTCAATCACACTTCCTGATGGCATACTAATGAGTAATAAAAAGAGTAAGGAAGAACATTCATGCCTTTAAATGCCCAACAGTTAGCCGCACAGAAGAACCTTTCCTATGTTCTGGCAGAAAAGCTGGCCCAGCGAATATTAAAAGGTGAGTACGCACCGGGTACGATCCTGCCTGGCGAAATTGAGCTGGGCGATCAGTTTGGTGTGAGCCGAACGGCAGTAAGAGAAGCGGTAAAGACATTAACGGCTAAAGGCATGGTATTACCGCGCCCTCGCATTGGTACACGCGTCATGCCACAGGCAAACTGGAACTTCCTCGACCAGGAGCTGCTCACCTGGTGGATGACAGAAGATAATTTCCATCATGTCATCAAACATTTTCTGGTGATGCGCATTAGTCTGGAACCTCAAGCCTGTTTACTGGCAGCAACCATAGGCACAGCAGAACAAAAAGCGCATCTGAATACATTAATGGAAGAGATGACCGAACTGAAAAAGAACTTCAGGCGTGAGCGCTGGATTGAAGTTGATATTGCCTGGCATGAGCACATCTATGAAATGAGTGCGAATCCATTCCTGATCTCGTTCGCATCGTTGTTCCATTCTGTTTACCAGACCTATTTTACCTCAATTACTTATAACGAGGTGGTAAAGCTGGATCTGCACCAGGCCATTGTTGATGCCATAGAGGAAAGCGATGGCGATCGCGCCTTCTCTGCCTGTCAGGCATTACTGATAGCACCGAACGTGCTACCGGATAAATAATATGTCAGAAAAGAAATCACGTAGCATGGCCGGGTTACCGTGGATAGCCGCGATGGCCTTTTTTATGCAGGCATTAGATGCCACTATCCTCAATACTGCGTTACCCGCCATTGCACACAGCCTTAATCGTTCTCCACTCGCCATGCAGTCTGCCATTATCAGTTACACGCTGACCGTTGCGATGCTAATCCCGGTGAGTGGATGGCTGGCTGACCGCTTCGGTACCCGACGCGTATTTATGATAGCCGTGAGTCTGTTTACGCTGGGATCGCTGGCCTGTGCGCTTTCCGGTTCGCTTACCGAACTGGTGATATTTCGCGTTGTACAGGGCATTGGTGGCGCAATGATGATGCCTGTGGCTCGTCTGGCGTTATTGCGCGCATATCCAAGAAGTGAATTACTTCCTGTACTGAACTTCGTAACGATGCCGGGGCTTGTGGGGCCAATTTTGGGTCCGGTATTGGGTGGTGTACTGGTGACGTGGGCCAGTTGGCATTGGATCTTCCTGATTAACATTCCCATTGGCGTTGCGGGGATCTTCTATGCCCGCAAATATATGCCAAACTTCACGACACCGCGCCGCGGTTTTGATATGCGCGGTTTCTTTCTCTTCGGCCTGAGTCTGGTGCTCTTTTCCAGCGGCGTTGAGCTGTTCGGTGAAAAGCTGGTCGCCAGTTGGATTGCCCTGAGTATTATTCTTGGCAGCATTTTGTTATTGCTCGCCTATATCCGCCACGCGCGTCGTCATCCAACGCCGCTCATATCACTCCCCATCTTTAAGACGCGAACCTTTTCAGTGGGGATAGCAGGAAACCTTGCGACACGTCTGGGTACGGGATGTGTGCCTTTTTTAATGCCGCTGATGTTACAGGTAGGGTTTGGCTATCCGGCGCTGATTGCCGGTTGCATGATGGCGCCGACAGCGCTGGGGTCAATCCTGGCGAAATCGATGGTGACGCAGGTGCTGCGCCGTTTGGGCTACAGAACCACACTGGTTGGCATTACGGTATTTATCGGGCTGATGATCGCTCAGTTTTCTTTGCAATCTCCGGCGATGCCGGTATGGATGCTGATTCTGCCACTGTTCATTTTAGGCATGGCGATGTCCACCCAGTTCACTTCGATGAACACCATCACGCTTGCGGATCTGACCGATGATAATGCCAGCACTGGCAACAGCGTTTTAGCCGTCACTCAGCAACTGTCGATCAGTTTAGGTGTCGCGATTAGCGCCGCCGTTTTGCGAGTATATGAAGGCATTGAAGGAACCAATACGGTCGAACAGTTCCACTACACCTTCATAACGATGGGCGCGATTACGATAATTTCCGCCTTGATGTTCATGCTGCTCAAACCCAAAGATGGACGCAACCTGATCAAAGAACGGCATAAGTCTAAGCCGAGCCCCGCGCCATCAGAACAGGAGTAAGCTGCAAGCGTTGTTGCTGCAATGCGGGCTGCGCCATACGGTGAATCAACACATCGATGGCCAGCTCGCCCAATTCATCTTTCGGTTGATGAATGGTCGTCAGCGGTGGCGTCATATACCGAGCCAGTTCGATATCATCATACCCCACCACGGCCATATCCTGCGGGATGCGCAGCCCTGACTGATACAGGGCCTGGTACGCACCGACCGCCATCGCATCATTACCCGTGAAAACCGCTTGTGGACGCTGTTTATGCGAAAGCAGCGTTTGCATGGCTTCAAAGCCACCGCCGAATTCGAAATCGCCGGTAATTTCGTAACCCTCCGGGATAGCAAGACCAGCCCGCTGCATTGCCGCGCGATACCCCTCCAGGCGCAAACGCGCCGGTGTTTTATCCAGCGGTCCGGTGATGCAGGCAATGCGCGTAAATCCTTTTTCGATAAGGTGCTGAGTCGCTAAATCCCCGCCCAGCAGAGAGTTATCCTGAATCAGATCGCTTTCGCCATCAAAGGGGGACCAGTCCATCATTACAGTAGGGATTGAAGGGTAGCGCTGCATGATCTCTCGGGAAGGTTGATGCGTTTCCGTGCAGAGCAGCAGCAAGCCGTCTACCCGTTTTTGCATTAACGTTTCCAGATTACGGTTCATGCGCTGCTCATCACCTTCGGTGTTACATAACACCAGGCTGTAGCCCCGCTCAAAACAGCTGCGTTCGACGCCGCGAACCAGTTCGGAATAAAAAGGGTTGGTACTGGCAGTAATTAACATGCCAATAGTGCGGGTCTGATTTAACTTGAGGCTACGCGCCAACGCGGAAGGCGCGTAGTTAAGCTCTTTAATCGCAGCATCCACTTTGTCGGTGATAGCCTCGCTGACAAAGCGATCTTTATTGATGACGTGAGAAACCGTCGACGTTGAAACGCCCGCCAGGCGGGCAACGTCCTTCATTGTAGCCAAGCGTTACCTCTGCTGACCTAAAAACGCCTCTATTTCTTCACGCCACGGAACGGAAGGCTGTGCGCCTTTACGCGTTACCGCAATCGCAGCCGCCGCATGCGCAAAGCGGATCGCCTCAGGCAACGGAGTTTCTTCCAGCAACGCCGTAATTAACGCGCCGTTAAAAGTATCTCCGGCCGCGATA
Organism: Citrobacter sp. Marseille-Q6884; assembly: GCF_945906775.1. Taxonomy (NCBI): domain Bacteria; kingdom Pseudomonadati; phylum Pseudomonadota; class Gammaproteobacteria; order Enterobacterales; family Enterobacteriaceae; genus Citrobacter; species Citrobacter sp. Marseille-Q6884. The sequence continues at coordinate 1,137,044 of NZ_CAMDRE010000001.1, read as the reverse complement.
GTATCGACAGCGTCCACTTTAAAACCAGGAATTCGACGACCTTCTCCGTTCACACTGGCCCACACACCACGACTCCCCAACGTAATCAGGACAGTGTGGATACCTTTCGCGTGCAATGCCTGCGCCGCCTTAGCAGCATCATCGTCATTTTCGACGCGGATCCCCGTCAGCTTCTCAGCTTCGGTTTCATTTGGGGTAATGATATCCACCAGCGCCAGCAGCTCGTCAGAAAGTTCACGCGCGGGAGCCGGGTTAAGCGCAACCGTCGTGTTATTTTGGTGTGCAATCTTCGCCGCAGCCAACACGCTTTCTAACGGTGATTCGAGTTGCATGAGTAATGCCGATGCCTGTGCAATACGATCACGCTGCGCTTCCACCAGCGCAGGAGAAAGTGCAGCATTCGCGCCAGCGTGAATACCAATAACGTTCTCGCCTTCACCATTAACAAAAATCAGCGCTACACCGGTCGATTCACCCTGAATCACGCTAATTGGCGCAATATCAATGTTATCGCTGGCTAATTGTTTACGAACACTTTCACCAATATCGTCGTCACCTGTGCAGGCAATAAATGCGATATTCGCGCCACTACGTCCCGCAGCAACAGCCTGATTCGCACCTTTTCCGCCAAAAGCCACCTGATATTGGCTACCGGTTACGGTTTCACCAGGAGTGGGGAAGGATTCAAGGTTAAGGATATGATCGGCATTAATACTGCCAAGAACAACGAGGTTGCCTGCGGTTTTCATGTTCGGTATTCCAAGTCAAAGTGCGCCACCGGGTTAGGGTGGCGCGTGCCCTGCTTTTCTTTTTACGCTTTCATCTTCAGAACCAGGTCCAAGGATGGCGTATTTATGTCGCCATCAGGCCGCGAGCGACCTGAATCGCTATTACTGCTTGATGACCAGCTTCAGGTCAACCGGATATTTAGCCTGAACTTTCTCGCCTTTCAGTACTTTATCCGCAGTTTCAACGCCTTTCGCGCCAATCTGATCCGGTAACTGAGCGATAGTCGCAGCCAGTTTGCCATCATTCACCGCTTTTTCGCCATCAGGCGTGCCGTCAAATCCAACCACCATCACATCAGATTTACCCGCGGTTTGCAGTGCGCGCAGCGCACCCAGCGCCATTTCATCGTTCTGAGCAAATACCGCCTGCACATCAGGATGCGCAGTCAGCAGGTTCTGCATAACGTTCAGACCTTTAGTACGGTCAAAGTCAGCAGGCTGGCTGGCCAGCACGTTAAATTTGTGTGCCGCAACGGCCTGCTGGAAACCTTCGCCACGCTCACGCGCAGCAGATGTTCCGGCAATCCCCTGCAGCTCGATCACTTTCGCGCCTTCGCCTGCTTTCTTCGCGATGTAATCACCGGCAATTTTCCCACCCAGTACGTTGTCAGACGCGATATGGCTGACGACTTCGCCTTTAGTGGCCTGGCGGTCAAGGGTGATGACCGGAATTTTCGCCTGATTTGCCATCTTCACGGCGTTACCCACAGCATCAGAATCCGTTGGGTTAATCAGCAGAATTTTAGTACCGCGAACCGTTAAATCCTGAACGTTCGCCAGCTCTTTCGCCGGGTTGTTCTGTGAATCCAGAATCACCAGGTTATAACCCAGCTTATCCGCTTCTTTTTGCGCCCCATCTTTCAGAGAGACAAAGAACGGGTTGTTGAGCGTAGAGACCACCAGCGCAATGGTATCTTTCGCCATCGCATTCGCACTTACAGTGGCGCTCAGCGCAACGGCGGAAACCAGGGTAGCCAGTTTTTTCATGTTCATATTTAAGATGTCCTGTAGTCGTTATTACTGCTTTTTGTTGTCTACCAGTACCGCCAACAAAATCACCACCGCTTTGACGATCATCTGGTAATAGGAGGAAACACCTAACAAATTCAAACCATTATTAAGGAAACCGAGAATCAATGCGCCGATCAGCGTCCCAACAATACGCCCTTTCCCCCCCGCCAGGCTGGTCCCGCCCAATACAACCGCAGCGATAGCATCCAGTTCATAGCCAGTACCTGCTGTTGGTTGCGCAGAGGAGAGGCGCGCCACTTCGATGATGCCCGCCAGCGATGCCAGCAGCCCACAAAGTGAATAAACAATAATTTTGATTTTACTGACGCTGATACCGGACAAACGCGTCGCCGCTTCGTTACCGCCCAACGCATAGATATAGCGACCCAGACGCGTATGGTGCAGCATGTACCACGCGGCGAGGAAGACAATTCCCATAATCCACACGGGTGTTGGAACCCCTAACGGGCGACCAATACCGAACCAGCCAAACAGGTCAGCATTCTCAGTAAAGCCCGTGTTGACCGGGCTCCCGTTGGTATACACCATCGTCACACCGCGTAGCAGCAGCATCATCACCAGCGTGGCTATAAACGCCTGCACGCGACCTTTCGCGACAATCACACCGGTCACCGCGCCAATAGCCGCACCTAACGCCAGCGCTGCTGCAACGGCCACCAGCGCGTTCACTTCAATCCCTACAATTGAAGCCGCGACCGCACCGGTGAGCGCCAGCAGGGAACCGACGGACAGATCGATACCCGATGTCAGGATAACCAGCGTCATGCCGACAGCCATAATGGCGTTGACGGACGTTTGCTGGAGAATATTGAACAAGTTATTGACGGTAAAAAAGTTGGGACTCATCGTGGAAACAATCGCGATCAGCACCAGCAGGGCGATAAGCGACTTCTGCTCCATCAGCCACGCTTTGGTGAAATAACGGCGACCAGAAACAGCCTGGGTAGTCATCTTTTTTACTCCTGATTCACGCGATTAAGCTTGCCCACAGCGGCAGCCATTAATACTTCCTGAGTGGCCTGCTCGCGAGTGAATTCACCGCCGAGATGCCCTTCATGCATGACGATAATGCGATCGCTCATGCCCAATACTTCTGGCATCTCCGAAGAGACCAGAATGATGCTTAGCCCATCGGCCTTAAACTGGTTGATAAGCTGATAAATCTCTTTCTTAGCCCCGACATCCACGCCGCGGGTTGGCTCATCAAGGATTAACACCTTCGGACGCGTCATCAAACCGCGCGCAATCGCCACTTTCTGCTGATTACCGCCAGAAAGCAGGCCAATAGCCTGTTCCATCGACGGGGTCTTCACATTAAACAGACGGATGAAATCGCTCACCGCCTGCTGTTCATCTTTATGTTTCAGGCTCCCGCCAGTACGGCTGAAATAGCGCAGTGCCGTCAGCGACATGTTCTCTTTCACCGACATGCCCAGTACTAAGCCATCACGCTTGCGGTCTTCAGAAATATAGACAATACCGTTCGCCAGCCCATCCTGAGGAGAACGGGTAACCACTTCATGTCCGTCAAGGGTGACATAACCGCTGGTGCGCGGCAGCGCGCCGTACAGCACTTTCATCAGTTCGGTACGCCCGGCGCCCATCAGCCCCGATACGCCGAGGATCTCACCTTTGCGCAGGGTGAATGAAACGTCATGAACCCCAGGACCGCACAGGTTATCGACTTTCAGGCGCACATCGCCCGGCGCTTTATCCAGACGTGGGTACTGATCTTCGAGCTTGCGCCCTACCATCATTTCAATCAGCGAATCTTCGGTCAGTGAGGCAACTTCGCGCTCGGCAATAAACTGTCCATCACGAAAAACGGTCACGTCATCGCAAATTTCGAAGATCTCTTTCATGCGGTGGGAGATATAGACAATGCCGCGCCCCTGCGATTTCAGCTCGCGGATCACGCGGAATAAGGATTCTGTTTCTGTATCGGTCAGAGCATCCGTCGGTTCATCCATAATGATGACCTTCGATTCAAAACTCAGCACTTTGGCAATTTCGACCATCTGCTGATCGCCAATCGACAACTCGCCCACCAGCCTGTCGCTTTTAAAACGCAGATTGAGTTTGGCGAGAAGCAGGTCAGCTTCGGCATACATTTTTTTCCAGTCAATTTTGCCAAAGCGATTCACAAACTCGCGGCCAAGAAAAATATTCTCAGCAATCGTGAGTTGTGGGATCAGGTTCAGCTCCTGGTGAATGATGCCAATCCCGGCCTCCTGGGAGGATTTAGGACCGTTAAAGTTGGTTTCTTTCCCTAACCATAATAAAGAACCGGCATCTCGGGTATAGATACCGGTCAGTACTTTCATCATGGTGGATTTGCCCGCGCCATTTTCGCCTACCAGCGCCATCACGCGGCCAGAATAGACATTTAACGCGGCGCCAGAGAGTGCTTTGACGCCCGGGAACGCTTTATCGATCCCTTTGAGTTGCAGTAATGCGTTCATGATGGCCTCAGAACGTGACGCCAGCACAGAGAATGATATTCGCATACGGAGAACATTCTCCGCTGCGAATTACCGCCTGACTGTCTGCGGTCTGTTTTTTAAAATGTTCATGCGTGGTGTAACGAATTTCTATGGTATTTCCCTGGTGTTGTTGCAGTTGCTCAATAAACTTAAGCAACGTTTCGTGGAGTTGCGGATTATGTTGTTTAATTTCCGTCGCGAGAATGGCCGCCTCAACTTGCATTTCACGGGTAACCACATCCAGTACCTGCATAAAAGAAGGTACACCCTGGGTTAATGCCATATCGATACGCGTTGTGCTGCCAGGGATGGGTAATCCTGCATCACAGACGACTAACGTATCGGTATGTCCCAGACGGGAGATCACCGATGAAATCTCAGAATTGAGTACAGTGCCTTTCTTCATTTTCTTTCCCCACTAGCGAAACGTTTCGCTGGAGATAAGTTTAGTCTGAAGGATGCACAGAAAACCACCACGACGTTACGAAAATGTGATCGCCATCGAAACGTTTCGCAAGACGTCTCATGGGATAAAAGGAAAACTGCGAAGGTGAAAACAAAACGCCCTCTTTCATTACAAAAGAGGGCGTCGCAAAGATTAAATCTCGACCTGAGTACCGAGTTCAATAACCCGGTTAGGCGGGATCTCAAACTGGTCAGGCGCGCGGAGCGCATTACGCTGCAACAGCAGATACAGCTTGCCGCGCAGGCGTAAATACCAGGGACGTTTACCCACAATCAGCGACTCGTGCGACATAAAGAAGGAGGTTTCCATCATTCGACAACTCAGTCCTTCCAGACCACAACGATGGAACACTTCCTCGACGTTTGGCGTTTCGCGCCAGCCGTAACTGGCAACCACACGCCAGAAGGTCGGTGATAGCTGTTCAATTTGCACCCGACGTACATTGTGCACATACGGAGCATCTTCTGTACGCAGCGTCAGCAGGATCACGCGTTCATGCAATACCTTGTTATGTTTCAGGTTATGCAGAAGCGCAAACGGGATAACGTTAAGCGCTCGCGACATATACACAGCCGTTCCCGGCACACGTACCGGTGGTGATTTCTCTAAGGAAGCAATCATCGCTTCCAGAGAGTTACCGTGTTCATGCATACGACGCAGCAAGCGGAAGCGTTCACTCTTCCAGGTCGTCATGATGGTAAACATGACCAGACCCAGCGAGAGCGGTAACCAACCGCCGGAAATCAGTTTATCGAGGTTCGCGGAGAACAGCGGGATATCGATACACAGGAACGCCACCAGAATCAGGAACACGAAGTATTTATTCCAGTGCCAGTTTTTACGCGCCACAGTAGTAGACAATATTGACGTCAGTACCATTGTTCCCGTTACCGCAATACCGTACGCGGCCGCCAAATTACTCGAATGCTCAAAGCTCACGATGACGATAACCACCGCAAAATAGAGCATCCAGTTGACGAACGGAATATAGATCTGACCCGACTCCATTTCTGAAGTGTGGATAATGCGCATGGGCGACAAATACCCCAGACGCACGGCCTGACGCGTCAACGAGAATACGCCGGAGATCACAGCCTGAGAGGCGATAACCGTTGCCAGCGCGGCAAGGATTAACAGTGGAATCAACGCCCAGTCAGGCGCCAGCAGGAAGAACGGGTTTTTGATTGCTTCAGGATGTTTTAAAAGCAGCGCGCCCTGACCAAAATAGTTCAGCACCAGCGAAGGTAACACGACAGAGAACCATGCCAGACGAATAGGCAACTTACCAAAGTGGCCCATATCGGCATACAACGCTTCAACACCGGTAATCGACAGAACCACCGCGCCCAGCGCAATAAAAGACAGCGTTTTGAATTCGAGGAAGAAATGCACTGCCCAGTAAGGATTCAACGCATGTAACACTTCCGGGTTCGCAATAATACTGCGTACACCCAACACGGCGAGAACCAGGAACCACAGCAGCATAATAGGCGCAAACAGCTTACCGACCATCCCGGTACCGTGTTTTTGAATCAAAAACAGCAAGGTAAGCACGATAATGGACAGAGGAACAATCCAGGTATCAAGCTGTGGAGCGATGATTTCCAGGCCTTCAATTGCCGACATCACCGAAATAGCCGGTGTAATCACCACCTCGCCATAGAAGAAGCTGCCGCCAATTAACCCCATGATGACCAACATTGATGTTGTTCGCGCCGACGTATTACGCCCGGCCAGCGACATCAACGTCAGGATCCCGCCTTCCCCGGCGTTATCAGCACGCATGACAAACGTCAGGTACTTAATGGAGACAACAAAGATCAGCAGCCAGAAAATCAGCGAGAGAAAACCAAAGACGGCATCACGTTCAACGCCAAAACCAAACTGGCCGGATAAACATTCACGAAGTGTATAAAGTGGGCTGGTACCAATATCACCGTAGACAACCCCAATGGCCGCAAGCGTAATCGCAGACAATGATTGCTTATTATCAGTGCTCATAGACTAGTCTTTCGTTTATACACATCATCATTCAAACCACCTCCGCGTTGGCAGCACTCGTTCACCCCAGTCACTTATTGATATAAGCCCAGGGGATTCACTCCTTTGCCGCCTTGATGCAGCCTGAATGATTTAGTGTATATATATATGAAATGTGTGCGTAGTCCCTAGGCCCACAAAAAGGCGCACAGTATGCACGATTAATCGCAAAATCGTACCCCTAAATGAGACCAGATTAATCTGGCTCAAAGAAAAATAAACGCACCTTAAGTCTATTACTGCACTGGTGTGCAACATCTATACTCGCTGTTCACGCAGTACATTTGGCGAAAGGACGCCACTTCATTATGGCTCACCCACATTTATTAGCGGAAAGAATTTCCCGTCTGAGCAATGCGCTGGAAAAGGGACTTTATGAACGTAGCCACGCCATCCGTCTTTGTCTGCTGGCAGCGTTGAGCGGCGAGAGCGTTTTCTTGTTAGGCCCTCCAGGGATTGCGAAAAGCTTAATCGCTCGCCGACTGAAGTTTGCCTTTAAAAACGCACGCGCTTTCGAATACCTGATGACGCGCTTCTCTACGCCCGAAGAGGTTTTTGGCCCCCTGTCGATTCAGGCGCTGAAAGATGAAGGACGCTATGAGCGCTTAACCACGGGCTATCTTCCTGAAGCCGAGATCGTCTTTCTGGATGAAATCTGGAAAGCAGGCCCGGCCATTCTGAACACCCTGCTGACCGCCATTAACGAACGCCATTTCCGCAACGGTGCGCACGAAGAGAAAATCCCGATGCGTTTGCTGGTGGCTGCGTCCAACGAACTGCCAGAAGCGGACAGCAGTCTGGAGGCATTGTACGACCGTATGCTGATTCGCCTGTGGCTGGATAAAGTGCAGGACAAGGCCAACTTCCGCTCGATGTTGTTAAGCCAACAGGATGAAAGCGACAATCCCGTCCCGGCAACATTACAGGTGACGGATGAAGAGTATTACCAGTGGCAAAAAGACATTGGCACTATCCAGCTACCCGATCGCGTATTCGAGCTTATTTTTACGCTGCGCCAACAACTGGATGCCCTGCCAAATGCGCCTTACGTGTCCGACCGTCGCTGGAAAAAAGCGATCCGCTTACTGCAGGCAAGCGCCTTCTTTAGTGGACGCGATGCCGTTGCGCCTATCGATCTTATCCTGTTAAAAGATTGCCTGTGGTACGACGCACAAAGCCTGAATCTGATGCAACAACAGCTGGAAATATTGATGACCGGGCACGCCTGGCAACAACAGGCAATGCTGACGCGTCTTGGGTCCATAATGCAGCGCCGGATCCAGCTACAGCAACAACAAAGCGATAAAACCGCTTTCACCGTCATTCGCCAGGGTGGGATGTTCAGCCGCCGTCCTCACTATGATCTTCCGCCAGAAGCCAGCGCTTCCGTAATGACGTTACTGCTACAAAAGCCTTTAAAACTGCACGATATGGAGGTTATCCATATTTCGTTTGAACGCAGCGCGCTGGAACAGTGGCTTTCCAAAGGAGGAGAGATCCGTGGAAAACTCAACGGTATCGGATTTGCGCAGACGCTGAATATGGAAGTCGATAGCGCCCAGCATCTGGTTGTACGTGACGTCAGTTTGCAGGGTTCTCGCCTTGCGCTGCCGGGCGTATCAGAAGAGGGGATGCCCAGCGAGATAAAACAGCAGCTTGAAGCACTCGACACCGAGTGGCATCAGCAACACAGCGGGTTTAGTGAGCAGCAAAAATGCCTGTTTATCCATAGTGACTGGTTAGGCCGTATTGAAGCCAGTCTGCAGGACGTCGGTGAACAGATCCGGCAGGCGCAACAATGCTGACCCTCGATACACTGAATATCATGCTGGCAGTAAGCGAAGAGGGGTTGATCGAAGAGATGATCATCGCCCTGCTGGCCTCTCCACAACTGGCGGTTTTTTTTGAAAAATTCCCCCGGTTAAAGAAAGCGATTACGGATGATATTCCCCGCTGGCGTGAAGCATTACGCTCTCGCCTTAAAGATACCCATGTCCCGCCGGAACTGACGGAAGAGGTGATGTGTTACCAGCAAAGTCAGCTGCTTTCCACACCGCAGTTTATCGTCCAGTTACCGCAAATATTATCGCTATTGCACCGGCTACATTCACCCTATGCCAGTCAGGCACAGCAACTGGTCGATAGCAACAGCACTTTTACGCCCGCTTTGCATACGCTTTTTCTCCAGCGCTGGCGTTTAAGTCTGGTGATTCAAACCACGACGCTGAATCAGCAACTGCTGGAAGATGAGCGCGAACACCTGCTGAGTGAAGTACAGGAGAGAATGACGCTCAGCGGGCAACTGGAACCCGTCCTGGCGGAAAATGACAATGCAGCAGGCCGGCTGTGGGATATGAGCGCGGGTCAAATCAAACGCGGCGATTATCAGCTGATTGTGAAATATGGTGATTTCCTGACGCAGCAGCCCGAACTCCAACGTCTGGCAGAACAACTGGGGCGCTCCAGGGAAGCAAAATCGGTACCGCGTAAAGATGCGCCGATGGAAACATTTCGCACCCTGGTAAGGGAACCGGCGACCGTCCCTGAACAGGTTGATGGCATTCAACAAAGCGATGATATTCTGCGCCTGCTGCCGCCGGAACTGGCCACGCTTGGCATTACGGAACTGGAATATGAGTTCTACCGGCGCTTGGTTGAAAAACAGCTGCTGACATACCGTCTGCATGGCGAAGCATGGCGCGAGAAAGTCTCAGAGCGGCCGGTTGTTCATCAGGATTTTGACGAGCAGCCTCGCGGACCCTTTATTGTTTGCGTGGATACCTCCGGCTCTATGGGGGGATTCAACGAACAGTGCGCAAAAGCCTTCTGTCTGGCGCTGATGCGTGTTGCCCTCGCCGATAACCGTCGTTGCTTTATCATGCTCTTTTCAACGGAAGTGGTGCGCTATGAACTGTCCGGCCCACAAGGAATTGAGCAGGCGATCCGTTTTTTAAGCCAACGCTTTCGCGGCGGTACGGATATTGCCAGCTGTTTTCGCGCCATCATTGAAAGAATGCAGGGAAGGGAATGGTATGATGCCGATGCGGTGGTGATCTCAGATTTCATCGCGCAGCGATTACCCGATGACGTTGTCGGCAAAGTAGGAGAGCTGCAACGGGTACACCAGCATCGCTTTCATGCGGTTGCCATGTCAGCCCATGGCAAACCCGGCATCATGCGCATTTTCGATCATATCTGGCGCTTTGATACCGGGATGCGAAGCCGCCTGCTTAGACGCTGGCAGCGCTAATACTTACAGCAGAGAGGCGACGCTTTCACGTACCTGTGCCGGCCATACGCCGCACTGTACCTGGCCGATATGCGGTAACTGCAGCAGCAGCATCGTCAGACGTGACTGGCCAATACCCCCGCCAATCGTCTGCGGCATTTCACCACGCAGCAGCGCCTGATGCCATTCCAGACTCAGACGATCTTCATCGCCAGTCAGGGACAGCTGATGTTTCAGTGCGTCGGCATCGACACGGATCCCCATTGAAGACAGCTCAAACGCATCTTCCAAAACCGGGTTCCAGACCAGAATATCGCCGTTCAGACCCGCGTAACCCAGTTCGGAAGCAGAGCTCCAGTCATCGTAATCCGGCGCACGAACATCATGACGATGCCCGTCGCTGAGCTTACCGCCAATCCCGACCAGGAATACCGCCCCCAGTTCTTTAGCGATCGCACGTTCACGCCCTTTTGCATCAAGATCCGGATAACGGGATAACAGCTCCTGGCTATGAACAAAGTGGATCTGTTCTGGCAGGAACGGTGCCAGACCAAATTCTTCACTCACCGCCGCTTCGGTGGCTTTAATTCCCGCCCAGATAGCCTCTACCGTGCTTTTCAGGGTGGAGAATTGACGCTCGCCGTCGCCCATAACGCGTTCCCAGTCCCACTGGTCAACATAGACCGAGTGAAGCGGAGAGAGGCGGTCTTCATCGGGGCGCAGGGCTTTCATGTGCGTGTACAGCCCTTCACCTGCGCTGAAGTCGTGTTGTCCCAGCGTTTGACGCTTCCACTTCGCCAGTGAATGAACCACTTCGAATTGGGCGTCTGGCAATGCTTTTACTTTTACCTGCACCGCTTTTTCACAGCCCGACAAGTTATCCTGCGTGCCATCTCCTACACGGCTGAGGATCGGAGCCTGAACTTCGATCAGACCTAAACGCTCCTCCAGCTGACGAGAAAAATGAGACTTCACGAAGCTAATTTGACGTTGTTTGGCAATGTAAGCGGTTTTCATTATGTTTACTCCTGTGTCCTGTTGCCTATGATTAAGCAACAGAATGGAGTCAATTTTCAATAATCAACAAGCAAAAAGCCGTTATGGATTTTGATTCGTTAAAATAATCCGCTAAAATAGATTGAATCATTAATCTACATAAGAAAAACCTATGGAAAATTATCAGATCGACAATCTGGACCGCGGCATTCTTGACGCCCTGATGGAAAATGCCCGCACCGCTTACGCAGAACTGGCTAAACAATTTGGTGTCAGCCCCGGCACTATTCACGTGCGTGTTGAGAAAATGAAGCAAGCCGGAATCATTACCGGCGCGCGTATTGATGTCAGCCCTAAACAACTGGGTTACGACGTAGGTTGTTTTATCGGCATCATTCTGAAAAGCGCCAAAGACTATCCATCCGCACTGGCCAGACTGGAAAGTCTTGATGAAGTTACGGAGGCGTATTACACCACGGGTCACTACAGCATCTTTATTAAGGTAATGTGCAAATCCATCGACGCTCTGCAGCAGGTACTTATCAACAAGATCCAAACAATTGATGAAATACAGTCCACGGAAACCCTGATCGTCCTGCAGAACCCGATCATGCGTACTATCAAGCCTTGATCGTTTTTTTAAATCCCCTGCTTTTCCACAGGTAGATCCCAGCTCGCTCACAGCGTACAATACGCGCTCTTTATAAAGGTGGGCGATCAATGGCAGACATCACTCTTATCAGCGGCAGCACCCTGGGCGGTGCCGAATACGTTGCAGAACATCTTGCTGAAAAGCTGGAAGATGCGGGTTTTTCAACCGAAACCTTGCACGGTCCGCAAGTAGAGGAGCTCTCGACATCCGGCATTTGGCTGGTTATCAGCTCAACGCATGGAGCAGGAGACATTCCGGATAACCTACTGCCCTTCTATAAAGATCTTCAGTCGCAGAAAACCGACCTTTCTCAGGTGCGTTTCGGTGCGATTGGCATCGGCAGCCGCGAATACGACACGTTCTGTGGCGCGATCGATAAATTACAGGCTGAACTGACCTCATCGGGGGCAAAACAGATCGGCGAAACACTCAGGATCAATGTTCTTGAACACGATATTCCTGAAGATCCGGCGGAGGTTTGGCTGGGATCCTGGATTAATTTACTCAAAAACGTGTAAAGATCGTGCGATCGAGTGTGGATAACTCTGGTAGTAAGCTTGGATCAACCGGTAGTTATCCAAAGAACAACCGTTGTTCAGTTTTTGAGTTGTGTATAACCCTTCATTCTGATCCCAGCTTATACGGACCAGGATCACCGATCATTCACAGCTAATGATCCTCAACAACCTGTTGATCTTATTAAAAGGATCGCCCTTATCCACAGAAGGTCGCGATCCTAATAAGAGATCACAATAAAACAGATCTCTAAATAAAAAGATCTTCTTTTTAATACCCAGGATCCCAGGTCTTTCTCGATCGACTAAAGTTGAGTAGAATCCACGGCCCGGGCTTCAATCCATTTTCACACCGCGTTATGCGAGGCAATTACCATGTTTTATCAGGATCCTTTTGACGTCATCATCATTGGCGGGGGTCATGCAGGCACCGAGGCCGCAATGGCCGCGGCGCGAATGGGTCAACAGACTCTGCTTTTGACACACAATATCGACACTCTGGGGCAAATGAGCTGCAACCCGGCGATTGGCGGCATTGGGAAGGGACACCTGGTAAAAGAAGTGGATGCGCTTGGCGGACTGATGGCCAAAGCGATCGACCATGCAGGTATCCAGTTTAGGATACTAAACGCGAGTAAAGGACCGGCTGTTCGCGCCACTCGTGCTCAGGCGGATCGTGTGCTCTATCGGCAGGCGGTACGCACCGCGCTGGAGAACCAGCCCAATCTGATGATCTTCCAGCAGGCGGTTGAAGATCTGATTGTCGAAAACGATCGTGTCGTTGGCGCCGTGACCCAAATGGGACTGAAGTTCCGTGCCAAAGCGGTTGTGCTGACTGTCGGGACTTTCCTCGACGGTAAAATTCATATCGGACTGGACAACTACAGCGGTGGCCGTGCGGGCGATCCGCCATCAATTCCGCTGTCACGCCGTTTGCGTGAACTGCCGCTACGCGTAAGCCGTCTTAAAACCGGGACACCACCGCGCATTGATGCGCGTACTATCGATTTCAGCGTGCTGGCGCAACAGCATGGCGATAACCCGATGCCGGTTTTCTCGTTTATGGGCAATGCCTCGCAGCATCCTGAACAGGTGCCTTGCTACATCACGCACACCAATGAGAAAACCCATGACGTGATCCGTAATAACCTCGATCGTAGCCCGATGTATGCGGGTGTGATCGAAGGTATCGGCCCACGTTACTGCCCGTCGATCGAAGACAAAGTCATGCGCTTTGCCGACAGAAACCAACATCAGATCTTCCTCGAACCGGAAGGACTGACCTCCAACGAAATTTACCCGAACGGTATTTCCACCAGCCTTCCGTTCGATGTGCAGATGCAGATCGTCCGTTCCATGCAGGGGATGGAAAACGCCAGAATCGTTCGCCCAGGCTATGCGATTGAGTACGATTTCTTCGATCCACGCGATCTGAAGCCCACGCTTGAAAGCAAATTTATTCAGGGGCTGTTCTTTGCGGGTCAAATTAACGGTACAACCGGTTACGAAGAAGCTGCAGCGCAAGGTTTACTGGCAGGGCTGAACGCTGCCCGTCTGTCTGCAGACAAAGAGGGCTGGGCGCCTGCGCGTTCTCAGGCCTATCTTGGTGTGCTGGTGGACGACCTGTGTACGCTTGGCACCAAAGAGCCGTACCGCATGTTTACCTCTCGCGCTGAATACCGTCTGATGCTGCGTGAAGATAACGCCGATTTGCGTCTGACCGAGGTAGGACGTGAGTTGGGTCTGGTGGATGATGAACGTTGGGCGCGCTTCAATGAAAAACTGGAGCGCATCGAACAAGAACGTCAGCGTCTAAAATCAACGTGGGTGAACCCGTTGGCCGAGTCTGCCGCCGAAGTCAATGCTCACCTTGCTACACCTCTGTCACGCGAGGCCAGTGGTGAAGATCTGCTGCGTCGCCCTGACATGACTTATGCGCAGCTGACATCGTTGTCTGCATTTGCGCCAGCTCTGGATGATGCTCAGGCCGCTGAACAGGTTGAGATTCAGGTTAAGTACGAAGGTTATATCGCTCGCCAACAGGATGAAATCGACAGACAGCAGCGCAACGAGAATACGCTGCTGCCTGCGACGCTGGATTATCGCCAGGTCTCCGGTTTGTCGAATGAAGTGATTGCCAAACTGAACGATCACAAACCTGTGTCGATCGGTCAGGCATCGCGCATCTCCGGCGTGACGCCTGCGGCTATCTCTATTCTGCTGGTATGGCTGAAAAAACAAGGTATGCTGCGACGCAGCGCGTAAAAGCGCAGTTTTGGCGGGTGACGCTTTTACCCGCCTGACAGATTTGTAGGCCCGGTCAGCGCTAGCGCCACCGGGCAAATTTTATAGACAGGTAACTGCCGTGCTTAACAAACTTTCTCGTCTGCTGGCTGATGCCGGTATTTCTCTTACCGATCACCAGAAAAATCAGCTGATTGCGTATGTTGATATGCTGCATAAATGGAATAAGGCGTACAACCTGACATCGGTTCGTGATCCCAACGAAATGTTGGTGCGCCATATTCTCGACAGCATTGTTGTCGCACCTCATCTGCAGGGCGAGCGCTTTATTGACGTGGGTACGGGACCGGGATTGCCGGGTATTCCGCTCGCCATCGTGCTGCCTCAGGCGCATTTTACGTTGCTGGATAGCCTGGGAAAACGCGTACGCTTTTTGCGTCAGGTACAGCATGAGCTCAAACTGGATAACATCGCGCCAGTGCAGAGTAGGGTTGAAGAGTTCCCTTCAGAACCGCCTTTTGATGGGGTGATCAGTCGTGCTTTTGCGTCGCTCAACGACATGGTGAGCTGGTGTCATCATTTACCCGGTCAAAACGGGCGTTTTTACGCATTAAAAGGGCTGGTACCTGAAGATGAGATTGCCTCTTTGCCCGCTGAATTCAGCGTCGAGGAGATTGTAAAATTACGGGTTCCTCAACTGGATGGGGAACGTCATTTGGTGGTTATTAAGCCAAACAAAATTTAATATTTGTCAAAAAAAATAGAAAAAAAAGGGTACTGCAGGTGTTAAAAATCGGAGGGTACAGTGTGGTTAAATGTTGTTACATTTCACCTGTGCCTTACTGTTTTGCATCATAACTATAACGTACCGTTTTTTGTTAAAAGTGAAACAAGTCAACTGTGAAAATATCAGGCTGCTAAAAATAGAACGTAAGAATCACCGGCTTGTGTTAATTTTTTATTATAAATGTCAATGAGTGGTTTTTTTGGTGTTAGGCGTTATTTCTAAAACAGTGATGTTTTTTACGCTTAAATATCAAAAAGATAAAAACGCATCATTTGCCACGTAAATAAAATATGCGAAGGTGAATATGTTCGATATGTGATCTGGTGCACGCTTTATCGCCAGTGTTTACGCGGTATTTGCAGTTTTGCATGATCGTTCACAGTTTGCCGAAAAGTAATAAATGTGGCCCGGAGAAAAATATTTAAACATTTATTCACTTTTTAGCTACTTATTGTTTGAAATCACGAAGGCGCACCGTATAATTTGTCCGCTTTTTGATGCTTGACTCTAAGCCATAAAGAACGTTTTATACGACACGCGGCGTACCTCGAAGGGAGCAGGAGTAAAAACGTGATGTCTATGTCGCTCTTGAGTCGAAACGTTGCTCGTAAGCTTTTGCTCACACAGCTTCTGGCGGTAATAGCAAGTGGATTGCTGTTCAGCCTCAAAGACCCTTTCTGGGGCATCTCCGCATTATGCGGGGGATTGGCAGTGATACTGCCTAATATGTTGTTTATGATATTTGCCTGGCGTCACCAGGCGCATACACCAGCAAAAGGCCGCGTGGCCTGGTCGTTCGCCTTCGGCGAAGCCTTCAAGGTGTTAGCGATGCTGGTATTGCTGGTGGTGGCGTTGGCGGTTTTGAAGGCGGTATTCTTGCCGCTGATCGTTACGTGGGTTTTGGTGCTGGTGGTTCAGATACTGGCACCGGCTGTAATTAACAACAAAGGGTAAAGGCATCATGGCTTCAGAAAATATGACGCCGCAGGATTACATAGGACACCATCTGAATAACCTTCAGTTGGACCTACGTACATTCTCGCTGGTGGATCCGCACAACCCCCCAGCCACCTTCTGGACGCTCAATATTGACTCCATGTTTTTCTCGGTGGTTCTGGGTCTGTTGTTCCTGCTTATGTTCCGTAGCGTAGCCAAAAAGGCGACCAGCGGCGTACCAGGTAAATTTCAGACCGCGATTGAGCTGGTAATCGGCTTTGTGCATGGTAGCGTGAAAGACATGTACCATGGCAAAAGCAAGCTGATTGCACCGCTGGCCCTGACGATCTTCGTTTGGGTATTCCTGATGAACCTGATGGACTTACTGCCTATCGACCTGCTGCCGTACATCGGTGAGCATATCTTTGGTCTGCCTGCCCTGCGTGTCGTTCCGTCTGCTGACGTGAACATCACCTTGTCGATGGCGCTGGGCGTATTTATCCTCATTCTGTTCTACAGCATCAAAATGAAAGGCATCGGTGGCTTCACGAAAGAGTTGACGCTGCAGCCGTTCAATCACTGGGCGTTCATTCCTGTCAACTTAATCCTTGAAGGGGTAAGCCTGCTGTCCAAACCAGTTTCTCTTGGTCTGCGACTGTTCGGCAACATGTATGCCGGTGAGCTGATTTTCATTCTGATTGCTGGTCTGTTGCCGTGGTGGTCACAGTGGATCCTGAATGTGCCGTGGGCCATTTTCCACATACTGATTATCACGCTGCAAGCCTTCATCTTCATGGTTCTGACGATTGTCTATCTGTCGATGGCGTCTGAAGAGCATTAATTTACCAACACTACTACGTTTTAACTGAAACAAACTGGAGACTGTCATGGAAAACCTGAATATGGATCTGCTGTACATGGCTGCCGCTGTGATGATGGGTCTGGCGGCAATCGGTGCTGCGATCGGTATCGGCATCCTCGGGGGTAAATTCCTGGAAGGCGCAGCGCGTCAACCTGATCTGATTCCTCTGCTGCGTACTCAGTTCTTTATCGTTATGGGTCTGGTGGATGCTATCCCGATGATCGCTGTAGGTCTGGGTCTGTACGTGATGTTCGCTGTCGCGTAGTAAGCGTTGCTTGAATTAAGAGCAATATCAGAACGTTAACTAGATAGAGGCATTGTGCTGTGAATCTTAACGCAACAATCCTCGGCCAGGCCATCGCGTTTGTCCTGTTCGTTCTGTTCTGCATGAAGTACGTATGGCCGCCATTAATGGCAGCCATCGAAAAACGTCAAAAAGAAATTGCTGACGGTCTTGCTTCTGCGGAACGAGCACATAAGGATCTTGACCTTGCAAAGGCCAGCGCGACCGACCAGCTGAAAAAGGCTAAAGCGGAAGCTCAGGTAATCATCGAGCAGGCGAACAAACGTCGCGCTCAGATCCTGGACGAAGCTAAAACTGAAGCAGAGCAGGAACGTACTAAAATCGTGGCACAGGCGCAGGCGGAAATTGACGCCGAGCGTAAACGTGCTCGCGAAGAGCTGCGTAAGCAAGTTGCTATCCTGGCTGTTGCTGGCGCCGAGAAGATCATCGAACGTTCCGTGGATGAAGCTGCTAACAGCGACATCGTGGACAAACTTGTCGCTGAACTGTAAGGAGGGAGGGGCTGATGTCTGAATTTATTACGGTAGCTCGCCCCTACGCCAAAGCAGCTTTTGACTTTGCCGTTGAACACCAAAGCGTTGACCGTTGGCAGGATATGCTGATGTTTGCCGCTGAGGTGACAAAGAACGAACAAATGGCAGAGCTTCTCTCTGGCGCGCTGGCGCCGGAAACGCTCGCAGAGTCGTTTATCGCAGTCTGCGGTGAGCAGCTGGACGAAAACGGCCAGAACCTGATTAGGGTAATGGCTGAAAATAACCGTCTGAATACGCTCCCGGATGTTTTTGAGCAGTTTGTTCACCTGCGTGCAGCCAGTGAGGCTATCTCTGAGGTAGAAGTCACTTCTGCCAATGCACTGAGTGATGAACAGCTTGCAAAAATTAGCGCTGCGATGGAAAAACGTCTGTCACGCAAAGTTAAGCTGAATTGCAAAATCGATAAGTCTGTAATGGCAGGCGTAATCATCCGTGCGGGTGATATGGTCATTGATGGCAGCGTACGCGGCCGTCTTGAGCGCCTTGCAGACGTCTTGCAGTCTTAAGGGGACTGGAGCATGCAACTGAATTCCACCGAAATCAGCGAACTGATCAAGCAGCGCATTGCTCAGTTCAGTGTTGTGAGCGAAGCTCACAACGAAGGTACTATTGTTTCTGTAAGTGACGGTGTTATCCGCATTCACGGTCTTGCCGACTGTATGCAGGGTGAGATGATTTCCCTGCCGGGTAACCGTTACGCTATCGCACTGAACCTGGAGCGCGACTCCGTAGGTGCAGTTGTGATGGGTCCATACGCTGACCTCGCCGAAGGCATGAAGGTTAAGTGTACGGGTCGTATTCTGGAAGTTCCGGTTGGCCGTGGCCTGCTGGGTCGTGTGGTGAACACTCTGGGTTCCCCAATCGACGGTAAAGGTCCGGTTGATAACGATGGCTTCTCGCCAATCGAAGTTATCGCACCGGGCGTAATCGAACGTCAGTCCGTCGATCAGCCGGTACAGACCGGTTATAAATCCGTTGACGCCATGATCCCAATCGGTCGTGGTCAGCGTGAATTGATCATCGGTGACCGTCAGACCGGTAAAACCGCGATGGCAATCGATGCGATCATCAACCAGCGTGATTCCGGCATCAAATGTGTGTACGTGGCTATCGGCCAGAAAGCGTCCACCATTTCTAACGTGGTTCGTAAACTGGAAGAACACGGCGCACTGTCCAACACCATCGTTGTTGTGGCAACCGCGTCTGAATCTGCTGCACTGCAATACCTGGCGCCATATGCCGGTTGCGCAATGGGCGAATACTTCCGTGACCGCGGTGAAGATGCACTGATCGTTTACGATGACCTGTCTAAACAGGCTGTTGCTTACCGTCAGGTTTCCCTGCTGCTCCGTCGTCCGCCAGGACGTGAAGCATTCCCGGGCGACGTATTTTACCTCCACTCCCGTCTGCTGGAACGCGCATCCCGTGTTAACGCGGAATACGTTGAGAAATTCACCAATGGTGAAGTTAAAGGTAAAACCGGCTCCCTGACCGCTCTGCCGATTATCGAAACCCAGGCGGGTGACGTTTCTGCGTTCGTTCCGACTAACGTAATTTCTATTACCGATGGTCAGATCTTCCTGGAAACCAACCTGTTTAACTCCGGTATTCGTCCGGCAGTTAACCCAGGGATCTCCGTATCTCGTGTAGGTGGCGCAGCGCAGACCAAGATCATCAAGAAACTGTCCGGTGGTATTCGTACCGCACTGGCACAGTATCGTGAACTGGCAGCGTTTTCTCAGTTCGCTTCCGACCTGGATGAAGCTACGCGTAAGCAGCTGAGCCATGGTCAGAAAGTCACTGAACTGCTGAAGCAGAAACAGTATGCCCCAATGTCTGTTGCACAGCAGGGTGTGGTGCTGTTTGCGGCTGAACGCGGTTACCTCGAAGATGTGGAACTGGCGAAAATCGGTAGCTTCGAAGCCGCTCTGCTGGCTTACGTTGACCGTGATCACGCTCCGCTGATGCAAGAGATTAACCAGTCCGGTAGCTATAACGATGAAATCGAAGGCAAGCTGAAAGCTATCCTCGATTCCTTCAAAGCAACCCAGTCCTGGTAACGTCTGGCGGTCTGTCTTAGGGCGGACCGCAAGGCATTGAGGAGAAGCTCATGGCCGGCGCAAAAGAGATACGTAGTAAGATCGCAAGCGTCCAGAACACGCAGAAGATCACTAAAGCGATGGAGATGGTCGCCGCTTCCAAAATGCGTAAATCGCAGGATCGCATGGCGGCCAGCCGTCCTTATGCAGAGACCATGCGCAAAGTGATTGGTCACCTTGCGAATGGTAATCTGGAATATAAGCACCCTTACCTGGAAGAACGCGACGTTAAACGCGTGGGCTACCTGGTGGTGTCGACCGACCGTGGTCTGTGCGGTGGCTTGAACATTAACCTGTTCAAAAAACTGCTGGCGGATATGAAAACATGGTCCGATAAAGGCGTTCAGTGCGATATCGCAATGATCGGCTCTAAAGGCGTGTCTTTCTTTAACTCCGTTGGCGGTAATGTGGTTGCTCAGGTAACCGGTATGGGGGATAACCCTTCCCTGTCCGAACTGATCGGTCCGGTTAAAGTGATGCTGCAGGCCTACGATGAAGGTCGTCTGGACAGACTGTACGTTGTCAGCAACAAATTTATTAACACCATGTCTCAGGTTCCGACGCTGACTCAGCTGCTGCCTTTACCGGCATCAGAAGATGAAGAGTTAAAACAAAAAGCCTGGGATTACCTGTATGAACCCGACCCGAAACCGCTGCTGGATACCCTGCTGCGTCGTTACGTTGAATCTCAGGTTTATCAGGGCGTGGTAGAAAACCTGGCCAGCGAGCAGGCCGCACGTATGGTGGCGATGAAAGCCGCGACCGACAATGGCGGCAGCCTGATTAAAGAGCTGCAGTTGGTATACAACAAAGCTCGTCAGGCCAGCATTACTCAGGAACTCACCGAAATCGTCGGTGGTGCATCCGCGGTATAACCAGGTTAATTCGTAGAGGATTCAAGATGGCTACTGGAAAAATTGTCCAGGTAATCGGCGCCGTGGTTGACGTCGAATTCCCTCAGGATGCCGTACCGCGCGTGTACGATGCTCTTGAGGTTATGAATGGTAAAGAGAGCCTGGTGCTGGAAGTTCAGCAACAGCTCGGCGGCGGTATCGTACGTACCATCGCCATGGGTTCTTCCGACGGTCTGCGTCGTGGTCTGGAAGTAAAAGACCTCGAGCACCCGATCGAAGTCCCGGTAGGTAAAGCAACTCTGGGTCGTATCATGAACGTCCTGGGTCACCCGATCGACATGAAAGGCGATATCGGTGAAGAAGAGCGTTGGGCTATCCACCGCGCAGCACCTTCCTATGAAGAGCTGTCCAGCTCTCAGGAACTGCTGGAAACCGGCATCAAAGTTATCGACCTGATGTGTCCGTTCGCGAAGGGCGGTAAAGTTGGTCTGTTCGGTGGTGCGGGTGTAGGTAAAACCGTAAACATGATGGAGCTGATCCGTAACATCGCGATCGAACACTCCGGTTACTCCGTGTTTGCGGGTGTTGGTGAACGTACTCGTGAGGGTAACGACTTCTACCACGAAATGACCGACTCCAACGTTCTGGATAAAGTATCCCTGGTTTATGGCCAGATGAACGAGCCGCCGGGAAACCGTCTGCGCGTTGCTCTGACCGGTCTGACCATGGCTGAGAAATTCCGTGACGAAGGTCGTGACGTTCTGCTGTTCGTCGATAACATCTATCGTTACACCCTGGCCGGTACAGAAGTATCTGCACTGCTGGGTCGTATGCCATCAGCGGTAGGTTACCAGCCGACCCTGGCGGAAGAGATGGGTGTTCTTCAGGAACGTATCACTTCTACCAAAACCGGTTCTATCACCTCCGTTCAGGCGGTATACGTACCTGCGGATGACTTGACTGACCCATCCCCAGCAACCACCTTTGCTCACTTGGATGCAACCGTGGTACTGAGCCGTCAGATCGCATCTCTGGGTATCTACCCGGCCGTTGACCCGCTGGACTCCACCAGCCGTCAGCTGGATCCGCTGGTTGTTGGTCAGGAACACTACGACACTGCGCGTGGCGTACAGTCCCTGCTGCAGCGTTACCAGGAACTGAAAGACATCATCGCCATCCTGGGTATGGATGAACTGTCTGAAGAAGATAAACTGGTGGTAGCACGTGCGCGTAAGATTCAGCGCTTCCTGTCCCAGCCGTTCTTCGTTGCGGAAGTATTCACCGGTTCTCCGGGTAAATACGTTTCCCTGAAAGACACCATCCGTGGCTTTAAAGGCATCATGGAAGGTGAATACGATCACCTGCCAGAGCAGGCGTTCTACATGGTTGGTTCTATCGACGAAGCCGTAGAAAAAGCCAAAAAACTTTAACGCCTTAATCGGAGGGTGATATGGCAATGACTTACCACCTGGACGTCGTCAGCGCAGAGCAACAAATGTTCTCTGGTCTGGTCGAAAAAATCCAGGTAACGGGTAGTGAAGGTGAACTGGGTATTTTCCCAGGGCACGCACCGCTGCTCACCGCCATTAAGCCTGGTATGATCCGCATCGTTAAACAGTTCGGTCATGAAGAGTTTATCTATCTGTCCGGCGGCATTCTCGAAGTGCAGCCTGGCAACGTGACCGTACTGGCTGATACCGCGATTCGCGGTCAGGATCTCGATGAAGCGAGAGCCCTGGAAGCGAAACGTAAGGCTGAAGAGCACATTAAAAGCTCTCATGGTGACGTGGATTACGCTCAGGCATCTGCGGAACTGGCCAAAGCGATCGCGAAACTACGCGTTATCGAGTTGACCAAAAAAGCGATGTAACACCGGCTTGAAAACACAAAAACCAGTCTGAATTCAGGCTGGTTTTTTTTATGTCTGTGTTTTAGTAATTTTAAAACTGAAAAGGTATTTTGAAATTTATGTGATATACATCACATAAATCTTGATCGATTAAAAAATGAGGCGTAGACTCTTTTTTGTGATGAGTGTCACATAATTAACTCAGATAAAAACGGGATACCAACATGAAATTGATCAACAAAATCATCGCCATTTTCAGCAGCATGAATGTCTCTTTCGGTTCATTCAATCTGTAATACTCTGCTTATAATGTGGCGCTGTGCTTAGCGAAAACTGTAAGCAAGCGCCATCTGTCTTCCAGTATCTTTCCCCTCACTGCTTTCATTCTCTTCCCCAATAAATAAATTTTTCTTATCCATTTTCATCTGCCTTGCCAAAAATAAGGGTTAGCGGATTTTTTTTTGCTATGGGCTTAATCTGATTAATAAAACAGTGCTATGTGTACTGAATTCTTTATTCATGGGGCAAAAAAATAGCAAAAACATCAACCTAAGGCTTTAATAAGAGCAGACCCTTGATTTTGGGGAGACAAAAGACGCCGATATAGACGAAAATAGTTGATTAACAGATAGGTATTTTCTCCTATTGAACGTTTTATCTTCGGTCCATTTCACGATGAAAAAAATGTAGTATTTTCAATGTGAAAGGGTATAAATTCGTTCTCAAATTACAGTCAGGACGTGTATGTTGAATAGTGCAATGAGCGTCGTGATCCTTGCTGCAGGCAAAGGCACACGCATGTATTCCGATCTCCCTAAAGTGCTGCACACTCTCGCGGGAAAGGCGATGGTCCAGCATGTTATTGATGCTGCTAATGAATTAGGGGCCACTCACGTACACCTGGTCTACGGGCACGGTGGTGATTTGCTCAAGCAGACACTGAAAGAAGGCAACCTGAACTGGGTTCTGCAGGCGGAGCAGTTAGGTACTGGTCATGCCATGCAACAGGCGGCGCCATTCTTTGGTGATGACGAAGACATTTTGATGCTCTATGGCGATGTACCGCTTATCTCCACTGAAACTCTCCAGCGCCTGCGCGATGCAAAACCGCAGGGCGGCATTGGCTTGCTCACAGTAAAACTCGACGACCCAACCGGCTATGGCCGTATTACGCGTGATAACGGTAAGGTCACAGGTATTGTTGAGCATAAAGATGCGACCGACGAGCAGCGCCAGATCCAGGAAATAAACACCGGTATTTTGATTGCCAATGGTGCTGACATGAAGCGCTGGCTGGCCAAACTGACCAATAATAATGCGCAGGGTGAATACTACATCACCGATATTATCGCGCTGGCCTGGCAGGAAGGTCGTGAAATTACGGCTGTTCACCCGGACAGACTGAGCGAAGTGGAAGGGGTGAATAATCGCCTGCAACTTTCCCGTCTGGAACGCGTATACCAGTCTGAACAAGCAGAAAAACTGCTCCTGGCGGGGGTTATGCTCCGCGATCCGGCACGTTTTGATCTCCGCGGTACGCTTATTCATGGGCGCGATGTGGAAATTGATACTAACGTTATCATTGAAGGTCACGTGACCCTCGGAAATCGCGTGAAGATTGGCGCGGGCTGCATTATCAAAAACAGCGTCATTGGCGATGACTGTGAGCTAAGTCCTTACAGCGTGGTGGAAGATGCTCACCTGGAAGCGGCTTGCACCATCGGTCCCTTCGCGCGTCTGCGCCCGGGTGCCGAACTGCAGGAAGGCGCGCACGTGGGTAACTTCGTTGAGATGAAAAAAGCGCGTCTGGGTAAAGGCTCCAAAGCTGGCCATTTGACGTATCTGGGCGATGCGGAAATTGGCGATAACGTGAATATCGGTGCGGGTACGATTACCTGTAACTACGATGGCGCGAACAAGTTCAAAACCATTATTGGCGACGATGTGTTTGTCGGTTCAGATACTCAGCTGGTGGCGCCGGTAACCGTCGGTAAAGGCGCAACGATTGCCGCCGGAACCACCGTTACGCGAAATATCGCCGATAATGAACTGGTATTAAGCCGTGTGCCGCAGGTCCATAAGCAGGGCTGGAAGCGTCCGGTGAAGAAGAAGTAAGTCTTTTTGCCGGGTGGCGTATACGTTTATCCGGCAGATGAGGGATGAGGAGGTAAATATATATCTCCCGCCCACATGCAGTACCTATAAAAATAACCCCACTCTCTACAAGGCTCGGGGAGCCCGGAATACGGGCATTACCCAAAGTATTTCGCGCTGTAGCAAGGTGGCAAACTTGGGAATCTACGGGAGCTTACTAAAGTAAGTGACCGTAGTGAGCAGGTGTAGCCAACGCAGCTACGGAGTGAAAGACGAAGGGTAAACAGGTTGACCGACAACGACAGGCACAATGCCTAAATTCGGAATCATAAAATATGTGTGGAATTGTTGGCGCTATCGCGCAGCGTGATGTAGCTGAAATCCTTCTCGAAGGTTTACGTCGTCTGGAATATCGTGGTTATGACTCTGCCGGTCTGGCAGTGGTTGATGCAGAAGGTCATATGACCCGTCTGCGTCGTCTGGGTAAAGTACAGATGCTTACCGCTGCGGCAGAAGAACATCCGTTGCATGGCGGTACGGGGATTGCTCATACCCGTTGGGCGACCCATGGTGAACCTTCAGAAGCGAACGCGCATCCGCATGTTTCTGACCATATTGTGGTGGTGCATAACGGCATCATCGAAAACCATGAACCGCTGCGTGAAGTACTGAAAGCGCGTGGTTACACCTTCGTTTCTGAAACCGACACCGAAGTGATAGCTCACCTGGTGCACTGGGAGCTGGAACAGGGCGGTACCCTGCGTGAAGCCGTACTGCGGACTATCCCGCAGCTGCGCGGCGCATACGGCACGGTGATCATGGATACCCGTAACCCGGAAACTCTGCTGGCGGCACGTTCTGGTAGCCCGCTGGTGATTGGTCTGGGCATGGGTGAGAACTTTATCGCTTCCGATCAGCTGGCGCTGCTGCCGGTAACCCGTCGCTTTATCTTCCTTGAAGAAGGCGATATTGCGGAAGTCACTCGCCGTTCAGTCTCTATTTTCGACAAATCTGGTGCGGAAGTTAAACGTCAGGATATCGAATCTAATCTGCAGTATGACGCGGGCGAAAAAGGGGTTTATCGCCACTACATGCAGAAAGAGATCTACGAACAGCCGAACGCGATTAAAAACACCCTGACTGGGCGTATCAGCCACGGTGAAGTGGATTTAAGCGAACTGGGCCCGAATGCCAATGAGATGTTGTCTCAGGTTGAGCATATTCAGATTATCGCCTGTGGTACCTCGTACAACTCCGGTATGGTGTCTCGCTACTGGTTTGAATCACTGGCCGGTATTCCGTGTGATGTAGAAATCGCCTCCGAATTCCGCTATCGCAAATCAGCCGTGCGTCGTAACAGCCTGATGATCACGCTTTCCCAGTCTGGGGAAACCGCGGATACCCTGGCCGGCCTGCGCTTGTCTAAAGAGCTGGGTTATCTGGGATCGCTCGCTATCTGTAACGTTCCAGGGTCCTCTCTGGTTCGTGAATCTGACCTGGCGATGATGACCAATGCCGGAACGGAAATCGGCGTCGCCTCCACGAAAGCATTTACCACTCAGTTGACGGTTCTGCTGATGCTGGTGGCGAAATTGTCTCGTCTGAAAGGTCTGGACGCGTCTATTGAACATGACATCGTTCACGGTCTGCAGGCGCTGCCGAGCCGTATTGAACAGATGTTGTCTCAGGACAAACGTATCGCGGCGTTGGCGGAAGATTTCTCTGACAAACACCATGCGCTGTTCCTTGGCCGTGGCGATCAGTACCCGATTGCGCTGGAAGGCGCGTTGAAACTGAAAGAGATCTCCTACATTCACGCAGAAGCCTATGCGGCAGGTGAACTGAAGCACGGTCCGCTGGCGCTGATTGATGCCGATATGCCGGTTATCGTGGTGGCACCAAACAACGAACTGCTGGAAAAACTGAAGTCCAATATCGAAGAAGTACGCGCCCGTGGCGGTCAGCTGTATGTCTTCGCCGATCAGGATGCCGGATTTACCAGCAACGAAAACATGCACATCATCGAGATGCCGCATGTGGAAGAGGTGATTGCACCGATCTTCTATACCGTTCCGCTGCAATTACTGGCTTACCACGTGGCGCTGATTAAAGGCACCGATGTGGATCAGCCGCGTAACCTGGCGAAATCGGTTACCGTAGAGTAAGTTAATTTACCCCGAAAATGCCCTGCTAAAAGCGGGGCATTTTTTTATCGCTGTTCTGTTTTTAATCAAAAACCCCGCCATTTTTATGTGACAAACCGTCATCTTCAGCTACTGTTTTCAGTGTCATAAAAAGAAAATTTTCACGAAATGTTATTGTCATAAAACTGATTAACATTTTGTTTTTATGGTATTTTTTATTATTTCTTCGTCATTATTTTTGACTGTCATAAAACTGTCATATTTCGTACATTTAACTGTCACCTGTTTATCTTATTTTGCTCATCGTAGCCACTTAACAATGATTTACGAAAATCGTGCAGGAGACATTATGAAAGTTATGCGTACCACTGTCGCAACTGTTGTCGCCGCGACCTTATCGATGAGTGCTTTCTCTGTATTCGCAGCAGCAAGCCTGACAGGTGCAGGTGCAACTTTCCCTGCGCCGGTGTATGCCAAATGGGCGGATACCTATCAGAAAGAGACCGGTAGTAAAGTTAACTACCAGGGTATCGGCTCCTCCGGTGGTGTAAAACAAATTACGGCAAATACCGTAGATTTCGGCGCATCAGATGCTCCGTTGTCTGATGAAAAACTGGCGCAGGAAGGCCTGTTCCAGTTCCCGACCGTGATCGGCGGTGTGGTGCTAGCTGTGAATATTCCTGGCCTGAAATCCGGTGAGCTGGTGCTTGACGGTAAAACGCTGGGTGACATCTATCTCGGCAAAATCAAAAAGTGGGATGATGAAGCCATCGTCAAACTTAACCCAGGTCTGAAGCTGCCTTCTCAGAATATCGCTGTTGTCCGCCGTGCTGATGGTTCCGGTACTTCCTTCGTCTTCACCAGCTTCCTGGCGAAAGTGAACGAAGAGTGGAAATCTAAAATTGGCGCGGGCTCTACCGTGAACTGGCCAACCGGTCTGGGCGGTAAAGGTAACGATGGTATCGCTGCGTTCGTACAGCGTTTGCCGGGTTCCATCGGCTACGTTGAATACGCTTACGCTAAACAGAACAACCTGGCGTATACCAAGCTGATTTCTGCTGACGGCAAACCGGTTAGCCCAACGGAAGAAAGCTTTGCCAATGCGGCCAAAGGCGCTGACTGGAGCAAGACTTTCGCCCAGGATCTGACGAACCAGAAAGGTGATGATGCGTGGCCAATCACTTCCACGACGTTCATCCTGGTGCATAAAGAGCAGAAAAAACCTGAGCAGGGCGCAGAAGTACTGAAGTTCTTTGACTGGGCATACAAAAATGGCGGTAAGCAGGCAAATGACCTGGATTACGCCAGCCTGCCAGACAGCGTGGTTGAGCAGATTCGTGCTGCATGGAAGACCAACGTGAAGGACAGCAGCGGTAAAGCGCTGTATTAACAGAATATCTTTGACGAATTGGCGGATGGCGCTACGCTTATCCGCCCTACGGTTCAGACTGTAGGCCCGACAGGTAGACCGGATAAGCGTAGCGCCATCCGGTTTGGGCAACTTCGTAAAACGCGTTTAATGGAAAGAGTAATTTATGGCTGAAACCAAGCCTGCTTTTAACCCACCGGGTAAAAAGGGTGACATGATATTCAGCGCGCTGGTGAAACTGGCTGCGCTGATTGTGCTATTGATGTTGGGTGGCATTATTGTCTCTCTGGTTATCTCCTCCTGGCCAAGTATCCAGAAATTTGGTTTCGCGTTTCTGTGGACCAAAGACTGGGATGCGCCAAACGATATCTACGGTGCGTTGGTACCGATTTACGGTACGCTGGTCACCTCTTTTATTGCACTGCTGATCGCCGTTCCGGTGAGCTTCGGCATTGCGCTGTTCCTGACTGAACTGGCGCCTGGCTGGCTGCGTCGCCCGCTGGGTATTGCTATTGAACTGCTGGCGGCGATTCCAAGTATCGTTTACGGCATGTGGGGTCTGTTTATCTTTGCCCCGCTGTTCGCGACCTGGTTCCAGGAGCCTGTCGGTAACATTCTTTCCAACATCCCGTTTGTGGGTGCCTTGTTTGCGGGTCCGGCGTTTGGGATTGGTATTCTTGCGGCTGGTGTGATCCTCGCCATCATGATCATTCCGTACATTGCGGCTGTTATGCGCGATGTGTTCGAACAAACGCCGGTGCTGATGAAAGAGTCAGCCTATGGCATCGGCTGTACGACCTGGGAAGTTATCTGGCGTATCGTCCTGCCGTTCACCAAAAATGGTGTGATAGGCGGCATTATGCTGGGGCTTGGCCGCGCACTGGGTGAAACCATGGCGGTGACGTTTATTATCGGTAACACCTACCAGCTCGACAGCGCATCGCTGTACATGCCGGGCAACAGTATTACTTCTGCGCTGGCAAATGAGTTTGCCGAAGCGGAATCTGGCTTGCATGTCGCTGCGCTGATGGAGCTGGGGCTGATCCTGTTCGTGATCACCTTCATCGTACTGGCCGCATCTAAGTTCATGATTATGCGCCTTGCGAAAAACGAGGGGGCACGCTAATGGCAACGCTTGAAATGCAAAACACCGCTGCACTGGCGGAAACCCGTCGCAAGATGCAGGCGCGTCGCCGTATGAAGAACCGCATCGCGCTGACGCTCTCTATGGCGACCATGGCGTTCGGTCTGTTCTGGCTTATCTGGATCCTGATGTCCACGATTACCCGGGGTATTGACGGTATGTCGCTGGCGCTGTTCACCGAAATGACGCCTCCGCCAAACACGGCGGGTGGCGGTCTGGCGAATGCGCTGGCTGGTAGCGGACTGTTAATTCTGTGGGCGACCGTGTTTGGTACGCCGCTCGGGATTATGGCGGGTATCTACCTGGCGGAGTATGGCCGCAAGTCCTGGCTGGCCGAGGTTATCCGTTTTATCAACGATATCCTGCTTTCCGCGCCATCCATTGTTGTCGGTCTGTTTGTTTACACCATCGTGGTCGCGAAGATGGAGCACTTCTCCGGCTGGGCGGGCGTTATCGCACTGGCGTTGCTGCAGGTGCCGATCGTCATTCGTACCACTGAGAACATGCTCAAACTGGTGCCGGACAGTCTGCGTGAAGCAGCCTATGCGCTGGGTACGCCGAAGTGGAAGATGATTTCTGCGATCACCCTGAAAGCCTCTGTCTCCGGCATTATTACCGGTGTTCTGCTGGCGATTGCGCGTATTGCCGGTGAAACCGCTCCGCTGCTGTTTACGTCGCTCTCCAACCAGTTCTGGAGCACCGACATGATGCAGCCTATTGCTAACCTGCCGGTCACGATCTTTAAGTTTGCGATGAGCCCATTTGCTGAATGGCAGCAACTGGCCTGGGCCGGGGTACTGCTGATTACCCTGTGCGTACTGCTGCTGAACATTCTGGCGCGCGTTATTTTCGCGAAGAAGAAACACGGTTAATTTTTTACGGTGCGGCCAACGACGGCGGCACCGGATGAGGACGAGATTGAAATGAGTATGGTTGATACTGCTCCGGGTAAGATTCAGGTTCGTGATTTGAACTTCTACTACGGCAAATTCCATGCCCTGAAGAACATCAACCTGGATATCGCTAAGAACCAGGTGACTGCGTTTATCGGGCCGTCAGGCTGTGGTAAATCGACGCTGCTGCGTACTTTCAACAAAATGTTTGCACTGTACCCTGAGCAGCGTGCAGAAGGTGAAATCCTGCTGGATGGTGACAATATTCTCACCAATACCCAGGATATCGCCCTGCTTCGCGCCAAAGTGGGGATGGTGTTCCAGAAACCGACGCCGTTCCCGATGTCCATCTACGACAACATTGCGTTTGGTGTACGTCTGTTTGAAAAGCTCTCCCGTGCGGATATGGACGAGCGCGTGCAATGGGCATTGACCAAAGCCGCATTATGGAACGAAACCAAAGATAAATTACACCAGAGCGGATACTCTCTCTCCGGTGGTCAGCAGCAGCGTTTGTGCATTGCGCGGGGTATCGCCATTCGCCCGGAAGTCTTGCTGCTGGATGAGCCATGCTCTGCGCTTGACCCGATCTCTACCGGGCGTATCGAAGAGCTGATCACCGAACTTAAAGAGGATTACACCGTTGTGATCGTCACCCACAACATGCAGCAGGCTGCACGTTGTTCCGATCATACGGCGTTTATGTACCTGGGCGAGTTGATTGAGTTCAGCAACACGGACGATCTGTTCACCAAGCCCGCGAAGAAACAAACTGAAGACTACATCACCGGTCGTTACGGCTGATTCAGGAGCTTGTTGTGGATAACCTTAATCTTAATAAACATATTTCCGGCCAGTTCAATGCAGAGCTGGAAAGCATCCGTACCCAGGTGATGACCATGGGCGGCATGGTCGAGCAGCAGCTATCTGATGCGATTACTGCGATGCACAATCAGGATAGCGAGCTGGCGAAGCGCGTCATTGAGGGCGACAAGAACGTCAACATGATGGAAGTGGCGATCGATGAAGCCTGCGTGCGTATTATTGCGAAACGCCAGCCGACGGCGAGCGACCTGCGTCTGGTGATGGCGATCATCAAAACCATCGCTGAGCTGGAACGCATTGGTGATGTGGCAGATAAAATCTGTCGTACCGCGCTGGAAAAATTCTCTCAGCAGCACCAGCCACTGCTGGTGAGTCTGGAGTCGCTGGGGCGTCACACCGTGCAAATGCTGCATGATGTGCTGGATGCGTTTGCGCGAATGGATCTGGACGAAGCGGTGCGTATTTACCGTGAAGATAAGAAAGTTGACCAGGAATATGAGGGCATCGTACGTCAACTGATGACTTATATGATGGAAGATCCGCGAACGATTCCAAGCGTACTGACTGCGCTGTTCTGCGCGCGCTCTATCGAGCGTATCGGCGACCGTTGTCAGAACATCTGTGAATACATCTTCTACTTCGTGAAGGGACAAGATTTCCGTCACGTGGGCGGCGATGAGCTGGATAAGTTGCTGGCGGGTAAAGATCCGAAAGAGTAACCCGCCATCAATTGCCCGGAGGCGCAAGCTTACCGGGTCTCCAGGCGATACAGGCCGGATAAGCGCTCGCGCTATCCGGCATTTCAGTTAACGCGTAATATTCCACCCGCGCGCTTTCCACAATTCAGGCAACTGTGCCAGATCGGTAAACGTCGTCACTTTGGGGTGATCGATCGGTTTATTGTGCGGATCGGCGCAGAAGTAGAACACCTCCATTCCCGCGGCAATCCCTGACTGCGCGCCTGCACTGGAATCATCCACCAGAATGCAGTTCTCCACGTTAACGTTCATCGCTTTCGCCGCATGGAACATTAGCGCCGGATCGGGCTTCCAGCGCTGAATATCGTAGCCGCTGAACAGTAAATCCGGGAAATGATGCAACATGCCCAGTTTGCCCAACGAGTGCTGCATTTTGCTGACCGGTCCATTAGACACCACGCACATGGGCACAGCCATGCTGTCCAGCAGCGCATTGGCCCCCTTAATCACCTCCAGTTCAGTATCGAACAGGCGTGCGACCTCAGCGCGGTAAACCGGTTCTAAATCGGCTTTTGCCAGTTCGACACCGTGCTCTTCGTTGATAATGTCGATGATTTCGTAGAGCTTTACCCCTTTGAAGCGCTTAAAAATCTCTTCAAGATCGAGCGTAATGCCAAACGCCTGGAACATGCTGACATACGCGCGGGAACAAATTACTTCACTGTCGACAAGGGTACCGTCACAGTCAAAAAATACGGCTTCTATCTGGGACATGTCATTTCCATTTTAACAAGTTTAACGTTTACGTAATGCAGAATGCGGTGACGCAATCGTTGCCGTATAAGCAAAATCAATGAAAAAAGTTGCTCATAACCCAACCCTATTGTCGCATTTTGGTATAGGATAGCGACGAATTTTCCCTCCTTGTTCGGAAATTGATAATGAGTCAACAACACACAACCCAGGCTTCTGGCCAGGGGATGCTGGAACGCGTGTTCAAACTGCGCGAACATGGCACGACGGCGCGGACCGAAGTGATCGCCGGTTTCACCACATTCCTGACGATGGTGTACATCGTTTTTGTTAACCCGCAAATTCTTGGCGTTGCTGGCATGGATACCAGCGCAGTCTTCGTTACCACCTGTCTGATTGCTGCATTTGGTAGCATCCTGATGGGCCTGTTTGCCAACCTGCCGGTTGCGCTTGCGCCTGCGATGGGGCTGAACGCATTCTTCGCCTTCGTGGTTGTCGGGGCGATGGGACTGTCATGGCAGATTGGTATGGGCGCTATCTTCTGGGGCGCGATTGGTCTGCTGTTGTTGACGATTTTCCGCGTGCGTTACTGGATGATCGCCAATATTCCGGTCAGCCTGCGCGTGGGCATCACCAGCGGTATCGGCCTGTTCATCGGCATGATGGGGCTGAAAAACGCCGGCGTTATCGTGGCGAATAAAGATACGCTGGTTTCCATCGGAAATCTGACTTCCCACAGCGTACTGCTGGGCGTACTGGGCTTCTTTATCATCGCGATTCTGGCTTCCCGCAACATTCACGCGGCGGTGCTGGTCTCCATCATCGTTACCACGCTGCTGGGATGGTTGCTGGGCGATGTCCACTACAACGGTATCGTTTCTGCGCCGCCGAGCGTTATGTCGGTGATTGGGCATGTTGATCTGGCGGGTTCGTTTAACATTGGCCTGGCGGGCGTTATTTTCTCTTTCATGCTGGTTAACCTGTTCGACTCCTCCGGTACGCTGATTGGCGTGACCGATAAAGCCGGACTGGCAGATGCCAAAGGTAAGTTCCCGCGCATGAAACAGGCGCTGTTTGTGGATAGCGTATCGTCTGTTACTGGTGCATTTATCGGTACGTCTTCTGTTACCGCGTATATTGAATCCTCTTCCGGGGTTTCTGTCGGCGGGCGTACCGGCCTGACGGCAGTTGTTGTCGGCTTGTTGTTCCTGCTGGTTATCTTCCTGTCGCCGCTGGCGGGAATGGTACCGGGCTATGCGGCTGCCGGTGCGCTGATTTATGTTGGCGTACTGATGACGTCCAGCCTGTCGCGCGTGAAGTGGGATGACCTGACAGAAGCGGTTCCGGCCTTTATTACTGCGGTAATGATGCCGTTTAGCTTCTCCATTACCGAAGGTATCGCGCTGGGCTTTATTTCCTACTGCGTGATGAAAATCGGTACCGGGCGTTTCCGCGATCTCAGCCCATGCGTCATTGTTGTCGCACTGCTGTTTATCCTGAAGATTGTGTTTATCGACGCGCACTAAGCGTTGCTGACACGGCCTTAGAAAAAGAAGCCCGGCATATCTCTTGCCGGGCTTTTTCTTTTACGCTTTAACCCGCTGAATATAATCGCCAAATGCGGTTAGCTGGCCAGTCAGATGGTCCAGCGTACTTTGGTCGATCACTTCTCCCGTTTGCGGGTCTACTTTGTTCTGAATGACGCCGCCCATAAATTCCGGCTTGTTCATCACCATCGCATCAAGGAATACCAGAATCTGGCGCAGGTGGTACTGACAACGCGCACCGCCGATACCGCCCATTGAGCTGGTTTGAATCAGAACCGGTTTACCCGCCAGCGGCTGGTCGGGCAGGCGAGACAGCCAGTCGATGGCATTCTTTAACCCACCCGGAACAGAGTAGTTATATTCCGGCGTCACGATAACCACGCCATCCGCTTTCCTGATTTGTTCCGCCAGCGCTTCTACGCTTGCCGGAAAACCGTCTTCCTGCTGGAGGTCTGCGTCGTACAGTGGGATGTCGCCAATGGACGGTAACGCATTAACTTCCATGCCCGCAGGGGCTATTTTTGGCAGCGTACGGGCAACCATTCCATTAAATGAACCTTTGCGCAGGCTCCCCAGTAACGTAACAACATTCAATGTTTCAGACATGGTTACTCCTGTTTCATCATGAAGGTTAAATCAGCTAACCGTATGGCTCTTTGCGGCAGATAATTGAGAAAACCGGATCAGGCGCCCCGTCGGCTCATTGGCGCGAGTCTGGATATCGGGCAAACTTTTCCAGTCCTGTTTACCATCAAACTCCCAAACCTTGAGCTTTTCAATGGTTGGCGAGACCGCGACCGACCACACCAGTACATCTTCCGCATCGCAAAGGGCTTCAATCTGCGCGACATGAGCGCATTTCAGACGTCCCGCACCAGGTAATAGCTGGAGTTCGCGTGGATCGTCGTTACACACATCGCCGGTGAGTTTAAGTACGCTCTGGCGCAGAGTAATCAGCTGCGCGCGTGCTTCAGCGGGATCGCTTTGATTGTTGATCCACAGATTTTCGTTGCTGGAAAAATGATACGTTTCCGTCACATGTGGATGATGAAAACCGCGGGTTGCTCGCTGAAGTTCCATATCCAGGCCGCATGTCCCTTCCGTTGTCAGTGCGACGCCGACGATATTCCCGGCATAGGAAATAGAAAAGCCTGGCAGGTTTTTATCGCGAAAGACGGGCTTACCCTTGGCCTCAATAATAATTTCTGGCAGTGTCTGGATGCCGTACAGCATAAACATCAGTTCAGCCAGAAGGCTTCTGGAGGCCAGGAAACGTGTTTGGCGGTGACTGGGTAAGCTTCTTGCTTCAATGTGACATGGAGTGGGGAGGCGAACTGAAACCAGGTGTCCCTCCGTAAGAATCCCTCTGGCAAAATGTGTCGCCATTTTTCGCTCCGTGATTAATGGTCCGTAATTATTATCAGAGTAACATTTACACGGCCTATAGGTAGGCTTTGCTGGGCAAAAAACAGGCAAAAACGGCAGGCATTACGTGACATTTACATTTCTGTCGCAAATGTGGTTAATTTAACGCCAGTTTTGGTGAGGGATCGTCAGGACATATCGCGATAAAGTTTTTTTATCGTCTCTTTTAGCCAGACGATCTTCGGATTGTGGCTGTTGCGTTTGTGCCAAAGGAGGGTGAACGGCACGCGCATTTTTTCCCGTTGTGCAGCCTCAAATGGCAGAGGACGCGACACTAACGGAAGCTGGTGGAGCTGATTATAACGCTGGCAATAAAGCGGAGCGGTCGCTATCAACGCATGATCCGGCTGCGCGGCCATAAACAGCGACTGCTCAAAACCCGGCAGACTCAGAGCAATCGTGCGCTCGCGTCCCATCTCCTGAAGAACATCATCCAGCGCCCAGGTATCGCTTTGCTCCCAACTGATGCTGATATGGGGATAGCGCAGGAATGTCTCCAGGTTCCACTCTTCCTGCAACGCCGGGTGATCCTCACGCAGCCAGACGCAGGGAAGATCGGAAAACAGGACCTCGTAATCGATCGATAATGGCAGCAGGCTCAGTAGTTCGCGTGAGCGCGGATGACTTTCGCGGCCGGTAAAACCGATATCAACCTCACCGCGAATAATCGCGTCCAGCGAATCGTAATCCCAGTTGCGCACTTTGATCGTCGCCTGTGGATAACGCTGATAGATCTGCTGTGAGAGCGCGTTGAACATGATCATCACCAGCGGCGTTTCGGCGACCAGATCAAACTTCAACCCACGGGGAGATTCGTGATGCGGTTTATCGAGCAGTTGGTTGCCCATCTGCATCCACTCCGCCAGGTTTTGCTCCATGCTGACCATCAGCGGTGTCGGCGTCAGCCCCAGCGGGGTATTTACAAACAGCGGATCGTCAAACCAGACTCTCAGTTTCGACAGCGACTTACTGACCGCCGACGGGGTGACGTTCATCCGTTTGGCGGTTTTGGTTACGCTGCGCTCCTGCATCAGGAGCTGCAGGCAGAGCAGTAAATTAAGATCGAGGCTGCTGAGGGATTTCTTCATGAGTTGGTGTGGACCGGTCGGGAGCAACAGTGATAATCAGCATGATGCTTACTATGCTACAACCAATCAGAATCCCGATCAGCATATTCAGCGAATCGAGGCCAAGGATAGCCGCCAGCCAAATCCACAGTGAGGAACCGCAAACCTGGGCAATCCCTAACGTGGAGCTGGCTACGCCAGCACGCAGCGAGAAGGGGCCCAGTGCCTGGCTCATGGCGACGCCAAACCCAACCGAGAATCCCGCGCAGATCAAGGTCAACCCGAACAGGGTGAGCGCGTGCGTATTGGCGAGCGTTAACACGACGCCTGCGGCGAGGAAAAGCGCCTGTGAGGTTAGCATCAGAGTGCGAGGTTTAAACAGGCTCAGCGCAAACGGTGTGGAAAATGAGACCGCCATACTGATACCTGCGGTCATTGCCATCGTGGTGGCGTACTCACCGCGGTCGAAACCCATCACTTCCATCAGCAGCACAGGTGACGTATTCACAAAGGTGAGTATGACCGACACGCTGAGGGTGGTAATCGCCAGGCGACTCAGGAAAAAGCGGTTTATCAGTGACTCCGCGCGTGGGGCGCTTCCGGCCGACGTCAGGAGCGTTGCCGGACGCGATTCTCGCAGGATAAACACCGACAACAGGCAAACAGCCACCCCCATGCCGATCATCGTGTAGAACAGGCTCTGCCAGGGGTATTTGAGCATAATCAGATGACCCATCACCGGAGCCAGTACCGGCACGATACAGGTGATACCGTTCAATAGTGATAACACCTTTGCCCGGCGGCGGTCATCGAGCGTATCCCGCAGTATTGCAAACGCCACCACGTAACAGCAGCCCGCTCCCACGCCCTGAATAAAACGTCCTACCAGGAATGGCGTACCGCTCTCGGCAAATGAACACAGGGCAGAAGCGAAAATAAAGATGAGAGCGCCTACAATCGCCACCGGTTTTCGCCCTGACTGATCGGCAACTTTACCCGCGAACAACATCGCTGTTGCCATCCCGGCAAGGTAAACGGAGAACGCGATATGTAGCTGTGCTTCGCTGGCATTCAGATCGGCGGCAATTCGCGGTAATCCCACCAGATACATATCGATTCCGGCTGGATAGAGTAAAACAAGGGCAAAGCTGCAGATTAGAAAGCGTGTCATAGCGACCTCATGGTGAGTGTGGCGCTAAGAATACGGGGAGAGAGTCAGTCGTGCGAGTTGCCATTTGGACAACAGTGATTTCCTGAAAGGAAATCACATATTGCCGGATGCCATAGACCCGGTAAGCATCGTGCTACCGGGTCAGACACCGTTATTTACCGATACAGAAGCTGGAGAAAATTCTGCCCAGCAGATCGTCGGAAGTAAACTCCCCGGTAATTTCGCTGAGGTTTTGCTGCGCCAGGCGTAGCTCTTCTGCCAGCAATTCTCCCGCCCACGCGCCCAGCAGCTGAGCTTTACCTTGCTGGAGATGTTCTGCTGCTTCAGCCAGTGCCTGCAGGTGTCGACGACGAGCCAGGAAACCGCCTTCCATATTGGTTTCAAAACCCATGCTCTGCTTGAGATGGTTGCGTAGCACGTCCACACCTTCGCCGGTGCGCGCGGAGAGGCGAACCAGTGAGTGGCCATTTACTTCGCTAAGGCCCAGCGTTTCACCGGTGATATCCGCTTTGTTACGCACGACGGTGATCGGTAGTTTCGCTGGCAGACGCGCAATAAAGTCTGGCCAGATGTCAGCCGGGTCAACGGCATCTGTGGTGGTGCCATCAACCATAAACAGTACGCGGTCGGCCTGTTCGATCTCCTGCCAGGCGCGTTCGATACCAATACGCTCCACTTCGTCACTGGCGTCGCGCAGACCGGCGGTATCGATGATGTGCAGCGGCATCCCGTCAATGTGTATGTGTTCGCGCAGGACGTCACGGGTGGTGCCGGCGATATCGGTGACGATTGCCGCTTCACGTCCCGCCAGCGCGTTCAGCAGGCTTGATTTACCTGCGTTTGGACGTCCGGCAATCACCACCTTCATCCCTTCACGCAGCAGGCTGCCCTGGCGTGCTTCGGCACGTACGGCATCAAGGTCGGTGATGACGTTATTGAGTTGCGCTTCGATTTTGCCGTCGGACAAGAAATCGATCTCCTCATCCGGGAAATCAATCGCGGCTTCCACGTAGATGCGCAGGTGAGTGAGTGCTTCCACAAGGTGATTTACACGAGCGGAAAACGCGCCTTGCAGAGAGTTCAGCGCCGAGCGCGCAGCTTGTTCCGAGCTGGCATCGATCAGGTCGGCTATCGCTTCAGCCTGGGCTAAATCCAGTTTATCGTTGAGAAACGCGCGCTCAGAGAACTCGCCGGGTCTGGCAATACGCAGGCCGGGAATCGTCAGAATTCGTTTTAACAGCAGATCAAGAATGACCGGACCGCCGTGACCCTGAAGCTCTAAAACGTCTTCACCGGTAAAGGAGTTGGGGCCGGGAAACCACAGGGCAATCCCCTGATCCAGCGCGCTGCCATCCGCATCTTTAAATGGCAGATAGTCGGCATAACGCGGTTTTGGCAGTTTGCCCAGTACGGTTTCGGCGACCTCACGTGCTTTAAGGCCAGAGATACGCAGAATACCCACACCACCACGTCCCGGTGGGGTGGCCTGAGCGACGATGGTGTCGTTATGGCTCATGATATGTCTCTTCGTCATGCAATAAAAAAGGCGGTCATCTGACCGCCCTTTACTTTATGTTCCGTTTGCCGGATGGCGGCTTCGCCTAATCCGGCTTACACCGAATCAGGAGCTTTTCTTCTCGCGGCTATGCAGGCCACGTTTCTCCAGACCACGGTAAATCAGCTGCTGCTGGATGATGGTTACCAGGTTGCTGACGATATAGTACAGCACCAGACCTGACGGGAACCACAGGAAGAACACGGTGAAGATGACCGGCATAAAGGTCATGATCTTCTGCTGCATCGGGTCGGTCACGGTAGTCGGAGACATCTTCTGAATGAAGAACATCGTCACGCCCATCAGGATCGGCAGGATGTAGTACGGGTCCTGTGCAGACAGGTCATGGATCCACAGAGCGAACGGCGCATGACGCAGTTCAATGGAGCCCATCAGCATATAGTACAGTGCAAGGAAGATTGGCATCTGGATGATCAGCGGGAAGCAGCCGCCCAGCGGGTTAACCTTCTCGGCTTTGTACAGGGCCATCATTTCCTGGCTCTGACGCTGTTTGTCATCGCCCAGACGCTCACGCATTGCCTGAATCTTCGGCTGCAGCATACGCATCTTCGCCATGGAGGTGTACTGCGCTTTAGTCAGCGGGTACATGATGCCACGAACGATAAAGGTGATAACGATGATGGAGAAGCCCCAGTTACCCAGGAAGCTATGAATCCACTTCAGCAGTTTAAACAGCGGCTGAGAGATGAACCATAACCAGCCGTAGTCCACGGTCAGATCCAGGTGCGGTGCAACGGCCGCCATTTTGTCCTGAATTTCCGGGCCAACCCACAGGGTGCTGGTCATCGCGCCTGTCTGGCCTGGCTGTACCAGTACCGGCTGAGATTTATAGCCGATAGCGGCAATGCCGTTACCCAGATTAGCGGTATAGAAGTTATTGGTGCCGTCGTTACGCGGAACCCATGCCGTTGCGAAATACTGTTGCAACATTGCTACCCAGCCGCCTTTAGCGTTGACGTTCAGGTTTTCGTTCTCAGCAATGGTGTCGAACTTGTATTTCTCATACTTCTCATCAGGCGTGGAGTACGCCGCGCCACGGAAGGTGTGCAACGCAAAGTTGCTGCTACCAGTGTCACGATGAGTTGGCAGATTGATGGATTGCTTCAGCTGACCAAAGGTGGAGACTTCCAGCGGTTTCTCGCCGGCGTTCTGCACGCTGTAGTTAACGTTGACAGCATATTCACCACGCTTGAGAACAAACGTTTTGGTGAAAGTGTTACCCGCTGCGTCAGTATAGGTCATCGGTATCTGCAGTTCGTTCTGACCGTCAGCCAGTACAAAAGCGTCTTTATCGACGTTGTACAGCGGACGCGGGCCGTTAGCCGGGTTATCCGGGCCATCACGACCTGTCAGGCCACTCTGTGCCTGGTAGATGAACTGTGGCGTGGTTTCCAGTAACTGGAACGGTTCGGTTGAACCCAGTTCTTTCGGGTAAGCTGGCAGTGAAGCCTGTTCCACATCACCACCACGGGTGTTAATGGTCAGATCAAGCACGTCAGTCTTAACCGTAATCAGTTTCCCCTGGCCACTGGCCGGTACGCCCTGGTCGGCGGCGCTACCCGCTGCGGTGGTCGTTGTCTGCGTGGTCTGTTGAGCTTGAGGTTGAGGATTTTTATCCTGCTCCCAGGCTTGCCAGATCATGAAAGACACGAACAGCAAAGCGATGACTAAAAGATTGCGTTGCGAATCCATCGTTAGTGTTCTCTGGTATTAAATGGTCCGGGCGGGACGGGATCGTCACCACCAGGGTGTAAAGGGTGGCATTTTAATACGCGTTTCACCGTCAACCAACTGCCTTTTATCACTCCAAACCTGCGCAATGCCTCAATTCCGTAGCTTGAACACGTTGGAGTGAAACGGCAATGCGGCCCAAGCAGCGGACTGATCAGGCGTTGATAAACCCGAATGAGGGCTATCAGGACCCGCGAGCCAGGCGACAATGGCGACGCCATAATTTTTCCAACGCTTCCGAGAGAGCACGGTTATCGAGATCGGCAACCCCTTTTTTTGCCACCACCACGAAATCCATCGCTGGAAGTTCGTGCTGACGAAGACGAAAACTTTCACGCGTCAGACGTTTAATCCGATTGCGTTCATGTGCGCGTCGAACGTTTTTCTTGGCGACTGTAAGACCGATACGGGGATGCCCCAGCGAATTCAGGCGGCCGAGGATGGTGATTTGCGGCGTGCCAGCCCGTTGTGGCTGCTGGAAGACGAATGTGAAATGAGTGGGAGTTAACAAACGTAACTCCCTGGGAAATGCGAGCTTAACCACTCAGGGGCTAGCTTTTATTACTTAGAAACGGTCAGACGAGAACGGCCTTTAGCACGACGACGTGCCAGAACCTGACGACCATTTTTATTAGCCATACGAGCACGGAAGCCGTGAGAACGGTTGCGCTTCAGTACAGACGGTTGAAAAGTGCGTTTCATGGCGATTTCTACCTAAACTTGAATAAATTCACTGACTTTTGCGTATACCCGAACGAATATCGAACGACTTACGCCACAGTGTGGGTGATTAAAGAGGCCGGATTGTAATAATTGTACACTCCGGAGTCAATTCTCTTTCCTTATTTCCCGCTTTTTTCCGCAGGGTTTCGCGTAAAAAACAGGCAGCGTTGATGTCGTTAGACGACCGTTATCCGCTGGGGGTAAGAATTATACGGGCTGTCAGATAAAGCGCAAGGATCGCTCGGGATCTTTATTAGATCGTTTAAGCTGTAAAGTGTCTTTTCTCATTAATTTTTTCAATATGCGCGCGAAAACCTGCAGCACTTCGCCAGGATCGTTTACACTTAGCCGATTCTGGATCATCCTGTGGATAAATCGGGAAGAATCTGTGAGAAACAGAAGATCTCTTTCTCAGTTTACGCTATGATCCGCGGTCCTGATCGTTTCAACGGATCCTGATCGGGTAAAAATTGCAGATAGCAATTCGCACGTCACCCTTTGCATAGGGTCTTGTCGATGTGCGTCAACAATCATGAATGTTTCAGCCTTTGTCATTTATCGACTTTTGTTCGAGTGGAGTCCGCCGTGTCACTTTCGCTTTGGCAGCAGTGTCTTGCCCGATTGCAGGATGAGTTACCAGCCACAGAATTCAGTATGTGGATACGCCCGTTGCAGGCGGAACTGAGCGATAACACGCTGGCTTTGTATGCGCCAAACCGTTTCGTGCTCGATTGGGTAAGGGACAAATACCTTAATAATATTAATGGATTGCTGAATAACTTCTGTGGCGCGGATGCCCCACAGTTGCGCTTTGACGTGGGAACCAAACCGGTCACGCAAACGCTGAAGACGCCGGTAAGTCATGTTGTGGCGCCTGCGCATGTGGCGCAACACGTGCAGCCACAGCGTACCGCGCCAGCAGCACGTCCTGGCTGGGATAACGTCCCGGCACCTGCAGAACCGACCTACCGCTCTAACGTCAACGTCAAGCACACGTTTGATAACTTCGTTGAAGGTAAATCTAACCAACTGGCGCGCGCGGCGGCACGTCAGGTGGCAGACAATCCTGGCGGCGCCTACAATCCTTTATTCCTTTATGGTGGTACGGGTCTGGGTAAAACCCACCTGTTACACGCTGTCGGTAACGGGATTATGGCGCGTAAGCCGAATGCGAAAGTGGTGTATATGCACTCCGAGCGTTTTGTACAGGATATGGTTAAAGCCCTACAAAACAATGCGATCGAAGAGTTTAAACGCTACTACCGTTCCGTTGATGCGTTGCTGATCGACGATATTCAATTCTTTGCCAACAAAGAACGTTCGCAGGAAGAGTTTTTCCACACCTTTAATGCGCTGCTGGAAGGTAATCAGCAGATCATTTTGACGTCGGATCGCTATCCAAAAGAGATCAATGGTGTTGAAGATCGTCTGAAATCCCGCTTCGGTTGGGGGCTCACCGTCGCGATCGAACCGCCTGAGCTGGAAACACGCGTGGCGATCCTGATGAAGAAAGCGGACGAAAATGACATTCGCCTGCCGGGTGAAGTGGCGTTCTTTATTGCCAAGCGTCTACGCTCTAACGTGCGTGAGCTGGAAGGCGCACTGAACCGTGTGATCGCCAATGCCAACTTTACCGGCCGGGCGATCACGATCGACTTTGTGCGTGAAGCCTTGCGCGATCTGCTGGCATTGCAGGAAAAACTGGTCACCATCGATAATATTCAAAAGACGGTGGCGGAGTATTACAAAATCAAAATTGCGGATCTGCTTTCTAAGCGTCGATCTCGCTCGGTAGCTCGTCCGCGTCAGATGGCGATGGCGCTGGCAAAAGAGCTCACCAACCACAGTTTGCCGGAAATTGGCGACGCGTTTGGTGGCCGTGACCATACTACCGTGCTTCATGCCTGTCGCAAGATTGAGCAGTTGCGTGAAGAAAGCCATGATATTAAAGAAGATTTCTCCAATTTAATCAGAACATTATCTTCGTGACGCTATGAAATTTACCGTTGAACGTGAACATTTATTAAAACCGCTTCAGCAGGTCAGCGGCCCGCTGGGTGGTCGTCCTACACTGCCGATTCTCGGAAACCTGCTGCTACAGGTTGCGGATGGTACGCTTTCTCTGACCGGTACCGATCTCGAAATGGAGATGGTGGCACGCGTTGCGCTGATCCAGTCTCATGAACCCGGTGCGACGACCGTTCCGGCACGTAAATTCTTCGACATTTGTCGGGGGCTACCGGAAGGGGCAGAGATCGCTGTTCAGTTGGAAGGCGACCGGATGCTCGTGCGTTCCGGCCGGAGCCGTTTCTCGCTGTCCACACTGCCTGCCGCCGATTTCCCGAATCTGGATGACTGGCAGAGTGAAGTGGAATTCACGCTGCCACAGGCAACGATGAAGCGTCTGATTGAAGCGACGCAGTTTTCGATGGCCCATCAGGATGTGCGTTATTACTTAAACGGCATGCTGTTTGAAACCGAAGGCGAAGAGCTGCGTACCGTAGCGACCGATGGACACCGTCTGGCGGTGTGCTCAATGCCGGTGGGGCAATCTTTGCCAAGCCATTCGGTGATTGTGCCGCGTAAAGGTGTGATTGAGCTGATGCGTATGCTCGATGGCGGCGAGAATCCGCTGCGCGTGCAGATTGGCAGTAACAACATCCGTGCGCACGTCGGCGACTTTATCTTTACGTCCAAGCTGGTGGACGGACGCTTCCCGGATTATCGCCGTGTATTGCCGAAGAACCCGGATAAACATCTG
The DNA here is from genome assembly GCF_945906775.1 of Citrobacter sp. Marseille-Q6884. Lineage (NCBI taxonomy): Bacteria > Pseudomonadati > Pseudomonadota > Gammaproteobacteria > Enterobacterales > Enterobacteriaceae > Citrobacter > Citrobacter sp. Marseille-Q6884. The sequence continues at coordinate 1,092,454 of NZ_CAMDRE010000001.1, read as the reverse complement.
GAAGCGGGCTGCGATATTCTCAAACAGGCGTTTGCCCGTGCGGCGATTCTCTCTAACGAGAAATTCCGCGGCGTGCGTTTGTACGTCAGCGAAAATCAGCTAAAAATCACGGCGAATAACCCGGAGCAGGAAGAAGCGGAAGAAATTCTTGATGTCACCTATGGTGGCACTGAGATGGAAATCGGCTTTAACGTGAGCTACGTACTGGATGTTCTGAATGCGCTGAAGTGCGAAAACGTGCGTATTCTGCTGACCGACTCCGTATCGAGCGTACAGATTGAAGATGCAGCCAGCCAAAGCGCGGCCTATGTTGTCATGCCAATGAGACTGTAATGTCGCTCACCCGTCTGTTGATCCGCGACTTTCGCAATATCGAAAGCGCGGATCTCGCTTTATCCCCCGGCTTTAACTTCCTGGTTGGCGCGAACGGCAGCGGCAAAACCAGCGTGCTGGAAGCCATCTATACGCTCGGCCACGGCCGGGCGTTTCGCAGTTTGCAAATTGGCCGTGTGATTCGCCACGAGCAGGAATCGTTTGTCTTACACGGGCGTTTACAAGGGGCCGAGCGTGAAACCTCAATCGGCCTGACAAAAGACAAGCTTGGCGACAGCAAAGTCCGTATTGATGGTACGGATGGCCATAAAGTCGCAGAGCTGGCACACCTGATGCCGATGCAGCTGATCACGCCGGAGGGGTTTACGTTACTCAATGGCGGCCCCAAATACAGACGAGCATTCCTCGACTGGGGATGCTTCCATAATGAAGCGGGATTTTTTACCGCCTGGAGCAATCTGAAGCGCCTGCTCAAGCAGCGCAATGCGGCACTGCGCCAGGTGAGTCGTTATGAACAACTGCGCCCGTGGGATAGAGAACTGATCCCGCTGGCGGAACAAATCAGCACCTGGCGCGCGGAATACAGCGCCGGTATCGCGCAGGATATGGCGGATACCTGCCAGCAGTTTCTTCCCGAGTTTTCCCTCTCTTTCTCTTTCCAGCGCGGCTGGGAAAAAGAGACCGACTACGCTGAAGTGCTGGAACGCAGTTTTGAACGCGACCGCATGTTAACCTACACCGCACACGGTCCGCATAAAGCGGATTTCCGCATACGCGCTGACGGTGCGCCGGTGGAAGATACACTGTCGCGTGGGCAGCTTAAGCTGCTGATGTGCGCCTTACGTCTGGCGCAAGGGGAGTTCCTGACCCGCGAAAGCGGACGGCGCTGCCTGTACCTGATAGATGATTTTGCCTCTGAACTGGATGATGCGCGTCGCGGACTGTTAGCCAGTCGCTTAAAAGCCACGCAATCTCAAGTCTTTGTCAGCGCAATAAGCGCTGAACACGTTCTGGACATGTCGGATGAAAATTCGAAGATGTTTACCGTGGAAAAGGGTAAAATAACGGATTAACCCAAGATAAAATGAGCGAGAAACGTTGATGTCGAATTCTTATGACTCCTCCAGTATCAAAGTCCTGAAAGGGCTGGATGCGGTGCGTAAGCGCCCGGGTATGTATATCGGCGACACGGATGACGGCACCGGTCTGCACCACATGGTATTCGAGGTGGTAGATAACGCTATCGACGAAGCGCTCGCGGGTCACTGTAAAGATATTGTCGTGACGATTCACGCTGACAACTCCGTGTCCGTTACCGATGATGGTCGTGGTATCCCAACCGGGATTCACCCGGAAGAGGGCGTTTCGGCGGCTGAAGTTATCATGACCGTTCTGCACGCAGGCGGTAAATTCGATGATAACTCTTATAAAGTGTCCGGCGGTCTGCACGGCGTAGGTGTTTCCGTGGTTAACGCCCTGTCGCAGAAACTGGAGCTGGTGATTCGCCGTGAAGGCAAAGTGCATCAGCAAACGTATGTGCACGGTGTACCGCAAGCGCCGCTGGCAGTAACAGGCGAGACGGAAGCAACGGGTACCCAGGTACGTTTCTGGCCAAGCCATGAAACCTTCACCAATGTCGTTGAGTTTGAATACGATATTCTGGCGAAACGTCTGCGTGAGCTGTCATTCCTGAACTCCGGTGTGTCTATCCGTCTGCGTGATAAGCGTGACGGTAAAGAAGACCATTTCCACTACGAAGGTGGTATCAAGGCGTTTGTTGAATATCTCAACAAAAACAAAACGCCGATTCACCCGAATATCTTCTACTTTTCCACCGAAAAAGACGGTATTGGCGTTGAAGTTGCGCTGCAGTGGAACGATGGCTTCCAGGAAAACATCTACTGCTTTACCAACAACATTCCGCAGCGTGATGGCGGTACTCACCTTGCAGGCTTCCGTGCGGCGATGACCCGTACTCTGAACGCCTACATGGATAAAGAAGGCTACAGCAAAAAAGCGAAAGTCAGCGCCACCGGTGATGATGCCCGTGAAGGCCTGATTGCTGTGGTTTCCGTAAAAGTACCGGACCCGAAATTCTCCTCTCAGACTAAAGACAAACTGGTTTCTTCTGAGGTGAAATCGGCGGTTGAGCAGCAGATGAACGAACTGCTGAGCGAATACCTGCTGGAAAACCCGTCCGACGCGAAAATTGTCGTGGGCAAAATTATCGATGCGGCGCGCGCGCGCGAAGCGGCACGTCGTGCCCGTGAAATGACCCGCCGTAAAGGTGCGCTGGACTTAGCCGGTCTGCCGGGCAAACTGGCGGACTGTCAGGAACGCGACCCGGCTCACTCCGAACTGTACCTCGTGGAAGGGGACTCAGCGGGCGGCTCTGCAAAACAGGGGCGTAACCGTAAGAACCAGGCGATCCTGCCGCTGAAAGGTAAAATCCTGAACGTTGAGAAGGCGCGCTTCGACAAGATGCTTTCTTCTCAGGAAGTTGCCACGCTGATTACCGCGCTCGGTTGCGGCATCGGTCGTGACGAGTACAACCCGGATAAACTGCGTTATCACAGCATCATCATCATGACCGATGCGGACGTCGATGGTTCGCACATCCGTACGCTGCTGTTGACCTTCTTCTATCGTCAGATGCCGGAAATCGTCGAACGTGGTCACGTCTACATTGCACAGCCACCGCTGTACAAAGTGAAAAAAGGCAAACAGGAACAGTACATCAAAGACGATGAAGCGATGGATCAATACCAGATCTCTATCGCCCTTGATGGCGCCACGCTGCATACCAACGCCCACGCTCCGGCACTGGCGGGTGAAGCGCTGGAAAAACTGGTTGCTGAGTACAATGCGACCCAGAAAATGATCGGTCGAATGGAACGCCGCTACCCGCGTGCGCTGCTGAAAGAACTGGTCTACCAACCGACGCTGACCGAAGCCGATCTGGCTGATGAAGGTAAAGTCACGGCCTGGGTTTCTCAGCTGGTTAACGTGCTCAATGAAAATGAAATGCACGGCAGCACCTGGAATAGCATCGTGCGTAAAGATGCTGAGCTGAACCAGTTCGAACCGGTGATCCGCGTACGTACTCACGGTGTTGATACCGACTATCCGCTGGAGCATGAGTTTGTGACCGGTGGTGAATATCGTCGTATTTGTACATTGGGCGAGAAACTGCGTGGCCTGATTGAAGATGATGCCTTCATCGAACGTGGAGAGCGTCGCCAGCCGGTTGCCAGCTTCGAGCAGGCACTGGACTGGTTGGTGAAAGAGTCCCGTCGCGGCCTGTCTATCCAGCGTTACAAAGGTCTGGGCGAAATGAACCCGGAACAGTTGTGGGAAACCACGATGGATCCGGAAAGCCGTCGTATGCTGCGCGTCACGGTGAAAGATGCGATTGCTGCTGACCAGTTGTTCACCACGCTGATGGGCGATGCCGTTGAACCGCGTCGTGCATTTATCGAAGAAAACGCCCTGAAAGCGGCGAATATCGATATCTAACCGTCGGTTGTAAAATCTGCCCGGTTGTTTTGCGCAACCGGGCATTTTTTTGCCTGCAAAAGGGGAATCCCGATTCCGCTTTCTATCCCCCTTTTCGTTGCTGTTTTTTGAGCGGAATCGCGTTAGCATGAGGACGGACTCATTTAATCCGGGGAACTCATGGCTATCAAACTTATTGCTATCGATATGGATGGCACACTTCTGCTGCCCGATCACACCATTTCACCTGCGGTCAAAGCGGCGATTGCTGCAGCACGCGCGCGTGGTATAAACGTGGTGCTGACCACGGGGCGTCCGTATGCTGGCGTCCATAGCTATCTGAAAGAGCTTCACATGGAACAACCCGGTGACTACTGCATTACCTACAATGGTGCGCTGGTGCAGAAAGCAGGGGATGGCAGTACCGTTGCGCAAACCGCGCTGAGCTATGATGATTATCGCTACCTGGAGCAACTCTCCCGTGACGTGGGTTCGCACTTCCACGCGCTCGATCGCAATACGCTGTATACCGCTAACCGTGATATCAGTTACTACACGGTGCATGAATCTTTTGTCGCGACCATTCCGCTGGTGTTCTGTGAAGCAGAGAAGATGGATCCGGCGACCCAGTTCCTGAAAGTGATGATGATTGACGAACCGGCAATCCTCGACAAAGCCATTGCGCGTATTCCGGCGGAAGTGAAAGAAAAGTATACCGTGCTGAAAAGTGCGCCGTACTTCCTCGAAATTCTGGATAAACGCGTTAATAAAGGGACTGGCGTGAAGTCGCTGGCCGATGCGTTGGGGATTAATGCCGAAGAAGTGATGGCGATTGGCGATCAGGAAAACGACATCGCCATGCTTGAGTACGCGGGAATGGGCGTGGCGATGGACAATGCCATTCCATCCGTAAAAGAGATCGCCAACTTCGTGACAAAATCCAACCTTGAAGACGGCGTGGCCTGGGCTATTGAGAAGTTTGCGCTGAATTAATGGCTGACGGGCAAATGCGGCCTTGCATTTGCCCTGCATTTTACGAAAGCCTGAAAGTCATGCCCTTGTGCAGTATGATTGCGTAAATCGTCTTGAATCAGGGCACTTCATGAAGCAAATCACCTTTACGCCACGTAACCACCAGCTGACGAATATCAATACCTGGACCCCGGACAGCCAGTGGCTGGTTTTTGATGTGCGTCCTTCCGGTGCCTCGTTCACTGGCGAAACGATCGAACGCGTTAATATTCAGACCGGTGAGCTGGACGTGATTTATCGCGCTCCCCAGGGCGCGCACGTCGGCGTGGTGACCGTTCATCCAAAGCAGGAAAAATATGTTTTTATTCATGGGCCTGAAAACCCTGATGAAACATGGCATTACGATTTCCATCATCGTCGCGGAGTGGTTGTCGGGCAGGCTGAGGTGACGAATCTGGATGCAATGGATATCACTGCGCCGTACACGCCAGGCGCGCTGCGCGGCGGAAGCCATGTGCATGTCTTCAGCCCGGGCGGTGAGTGTGTCAGTTTTACCTATAACGACCATGTGCTGCATGAGTGCGATCCATCGCTGGATTTACGCAACGTCGGCGTGGCGACGCCCTATGGCCCAGTGAACGTCTCTGCACAGCATCCGCGCGAGTATAGCGGGAGCCACTGGTGTGTATTGGTGAGTCAGACGACACCGACTCCACGACCCGGCAGCGATGATATTAATCGTGCCTATGAAGAGGGTTGGGTGGGAAACCATAAGCTGGCGTTTATCGGGGATACCGTGTCAGTGGGGGGAGAGAAAGTACCCGAACTGTTTATTGTGGATTTGCCACAGGATGAAAACGCCTGGAAGACGCCGGGTGAACAGCCTCTGGAAGGTACTGAATCGACAATGCCTGTACCGCCATCCGGAGTTACTCAACGCCGTCTGACGTTTACTCATGATCGCGCTTTTCCGGGCCTGGTGAATCAGCCGCGCCACTGGGTACGCAGTAATCCCCAGGCATCTGAGATCGCTTTTCTGATGCGTGATGAGAGTGGCATTGTGCAGCTATGGTTGATTTCTCCGCACGGGGGGGAGCCGCGTCAACTGACCCACTGTACTACGGATATTCAGTCAGCAATCAACTGGCATCCGTCGGGCCAATGGCTGGGATTTGTGCTGGAAAACAGAATCGCGTGCTGTAATGTGCAGACGGGAGAGATTGATTTCTTAACGGAAAATCATGATAACCCGCCTTCCGCAGATGCGATCGTCTTCTCTCCTGATGGTCACCAGATCGCGTGGATGGAAGACGTTGAAGGCTTCCGTCAGTTATGGGTCACCGACACCGGGCGGTAACTTACGGGGCAGGCATTTTTGCCGGGGGGATAACGTCGTTCATCACTTGCGTTCTCTCCTCGCTTCTTTCTACGCGGGATCTGACAGAGCTATCCTTGCGAAAGAAATCCCACGGCAGTAATAGAGTATCCAGAACGGCAGTAAATGGCATATCAAGAATGGCCAGCGACTTCGTTCCCCAGTTGGTATCGCTATCACCGATCATCGTGGCGCTGGCTCGGGTGCCTGGATACGTCCCTTCTTTACCTCCGGTATGCGACATCACGCTGGAACAGCCGCTCACAAAAACCATCCCGCTGCATACCATCAGTGTTAACAACATTTTTTTTATCATCATTTATTCATCTGTTAATCATCGGTGTTTGCATGGTGAGTTATAGCGATCCGTTGCGAGAAATAACATCACCATCATGTCGCACTGTGGCGGCTATCGCACTCTAACGATAAAGACTGTCCCCCCAGTGTATGCAATAGACAACAAACTGCAAAAAAAGTCAGATGAATACGCTTGAAAAGTTTGTATCAGGACCCATTTTTAGGGTGTAGGCAAAGAAGGGCACGCCTGATGGGTGTCCTGGCTACCTGACCTGTCCATGATGGAAGGTCTCACATTCTCGCTGATTTCAGGAGCTATTGATTATGCGTAACTTTGACTTATCTCCGCTGTACCGTTCTGCCATTGGTTTTGATCGTCTGTTTAACCTGCTTGAAAACAATCAAGGCCAGAGTAATGGCGGCTACCCTCCGTACAACGTTGAGCTGGTAGACGAAAACCATTACCGCATTGCGATTGCCGTTGCAGGCTTCGCTGAAAGCGAGCTGGAAATTACCGCCCAGGATAACTTGCTGGTGGTAAAAGGCGCCCATGCAGACGACCAAAAAGAGCGTACATACCTGTATCAGGGCATTGCCGAGCGCAACTTTGAACGCAAGTTCCAGTTGGCCGAGAACATTCACGTTCGTGGTGCAAACCTGGTGAACGGTCTGCTGTATATCGAGCTTGAGCGCGTGATTCCTGAAGCGAATAAACCGCGCCGCATCGAAATTAACTAATTCAACCGGGCCGCTTTAGGCGGCCCTGTCAGACAATCGGCTTGCCGTCAGGGAGCCGGAATGTACTTACTCGCTTCTTAGAAGGAGAATACTATGCGTAACTACGATTTATCCCCGCTGCTGCGTCAATGGATCGGTTTTGACAAACTGGCCAATGCCTTGCAAAACACCGGCGAAAGCCAGAGCTTCCCGCCCTATAACATCGAAAAAAGCGATGATAACCACTATCGCATTACCCTTGCGTTAGCCGGTTTCCGCCAGGAAGATCTGGATATTCAGCTGGAAGGTACTCGCCTGACCGTAAAAGGTACGCCTGAGCAGCCGGAAAAAGAGACCAAATGGCTGCACCAGGGGCTGGTCACGCAGTCCTTTAGCCTGAGTTTTACGCTGGCAGAAAATATGGAAGTCTCTGGCGCGAGCTTCACAAACGGCTTGCTGCACATCGATTTAGTTCGCAATGAGCCGGAAACCATCCCGCCGCAGCGGATTGCCATCAGCGAACATCCCGCATTAAATAGCTAATTAGCTCCTTGCCTTTGCCCCGCCAGAAATGACGGGGCTTTTTTGTGCGCTAACACACACGAAAACGCCTTGTTGCAATGGATGTTTCACTGTAAAAATATCCAGTATAAAGCTCTTTTAACGAAGGAACGTTGTGATGAGTGAGCATCAGCTTTTTGAAGCTATGAAGCAGTTTGATAGTAAGGGTGCTGAATTCTGGTCCGCTCGGGCACTTGCTAAAGTGCTTGAATATTCTGAGTACCGGCATTTTATACCGGTAATAAAGAAAGCAGTGACGTCATGTGTATCCAGCTGCCAATTAGAGAGTGACCATTTCGAGGAGATCCTCGTAATGGTACAGATCGGCTCTGGAGCGAGTCGTGAACTAAAAGATGTAAAGCTTTCCCGCTATGCCTGCTATCTGGTTGTACAAAACGGTGATCCCTCCAAACCGGTTATCGCCGCAGGCCAGACTTACTTTGCTATTCAAACCCGGCGTCAGGAGTTGGCTGACGATGCCACTTTTAAATCTTTACGTGAAGATGAAAAACGCCTGTTCCTACGCAATGAATTGAAGGAGCACAATAAGCATTTGGTTGAGACTGCACAGCAGGCGGGTGTTGAAACTGCATTTGATTTCGCCATCTTCCAGAATCACGGTTACAAAGGATTATATGGTGGCCTGGATCAGCGTGCGATACATGAACGCAAAGGGTTAACGAAAAGCCAGAAAATACTCGACCATATGGGTTCCACTGAGTTGGCGGCGAACCTTTTTCGGGCTACCCAAACAGAAGAAAAACTGCGCCGGGATTCAGTGAATACAAAGCAGCAAGCCAACCAGACCCACTACGATGTTGGGCGCAAAGTTCGCCAGACTATTCAGGATCTTGGCGGTACAATGCCTGAAGCGCTACCCTCACCAGAAAAAAGTATTCAGCAGCTTCAGATATCCGCCAGGAAAAGCAGTAAAGAATACCCGTCTTAAGCACGCCAGCATGCTCTGCAGCACGATAATGTGCGCCACTCTGCATTCATGCTTGAACGGTTCAGTCATAATCCTCGATAAATGAAATGTTATTCACAGGGAACAGAATAATGAGTGATATAGCATTGACGGTTAGCGTTCTGGCACTGGTGGCGGTTGTCGGGTTATGGATCGGCAACATCAAAATACGCGGCGTTGGGTTTGGCATCGGAGGCGTGTTGTTCGGCGGTATTATCGTCGGGCATTTTGTCGATCAGGCAGGGATGACCCTGAGCGGCGATATGCTGCATTTCATTCAGGAATTTGGCCTGATACTGTTCGTGTACACCATCGGTATTCAGGTCGGACCGGGCTTTTTTGCGTCGCTGCGCGTTTCGGGGTTGCGCCTGAATCTGTTCGCGGTGCTGATTGTCATTATGGGTGGCCTGGTCACCGCTATTTTGCACAAAATTTTTGCAATTCCTCTCCCCGTGGTGCTGGGTATATTCTCCGGTGCGGTCACGAATACCCCGGCGTTGGGGGCGGGACAACAAATCCTGCGCGATTTGGGTACGCCGATGGATATTGTTGACCAGATGGGGATGAGCTATGCGATGGCCTATCCTTTTGGCATCTGCGGTATTTTGCTCACGATGTGGCTGATGCGCCTCATTTTCCGGGTCAATGTTGAAGCCGAAGCGCAGCAACATGAATCAACGCTGACCAATGGGCATGCGCTGATTCAGACGATGAATATCCGCGTTGAAAACCCCAACCTCAATAATATGGCCATTCAGGATGTGCCTATCCTGAACAGCGACAAAATCATCTGTTCACGTCTGAAACGTGAAGAGACCTTGATGGTTCCGTCGCCGGGAACGACTATCCAAATGGGCGACTTGCTACACCTGGTGGGGCAGTCTGCCGATCTGCATAACGCACAGCTTGTCATTGGTCAGGAGGTTGATACCTCTCTGTCTACGCGGGGAACGGATTTGCGCGTTGAGCGCGTGGTCGTGACGAATGAAAAGGTGCTTGGGAAGCGCATTCGGGATCTGCATTTCAAAGAGCGCTACGACGTAGTGATCTCGCGTCTCAACCGTGCCGGTGTTGAGTTGGTCGCCAGTAGTGATGCCAGCCTGCAGTTTGGCGATATCCTGAACCTGGTCGGGCGTCCCTCATCTATCGACGCCGTAGCGAATGTGGTGGGTAACGCACAGCAAAAACTGCAACAGGTGCAGATGTTGCCGGTATTTATCGGTATCGGGCTTGGGGTGCTGCTGGGCTCTATTCCACTGTTTATACCGGGGTTCCCGGTGGCATTAAAACTGGGGCTTGCCGGTGGGCCGCTGATTATGGCGCTGATTCTGGGACGTATTGGCAGTATCGGTAAGCTGTACTGGTTTATGCCACCCAGCGCGAACCTGGCGTTGAGAGAATTGGGGATTGTGCTCTTTCTCGCGGTAGTGGGTCTGAAGTCCGGCGGTGATTTTGTCGATACCCTCACGCAGGGCGATGGGCTAAGTTGGGTGGGCTACGGCATCTTTATTACCGCGATTCCGCTGATTACTGTCGGGTTGTTGGCGAGGATCTTCGCTAAAATGAACTACCTGACACTGTGTGGGATGCTGGCGGGTTCCATGACCGATCCTCCCGCGCTGGCGTTTGCCAATAACCTGCATGCTACCAGCGGTGCGGCAGCGCTCTCCTATGCCACAGTTTACCCGTTGGTGATGTTCCTGCGCATTATCACGCCACAGCTGCTGGCGGTAATTTTCTGGGGAATGGGATAAACCTTTTAACCCACTGAAGATATTGCACTTATCAGGCCTACAAACGCACTGTTTTGTAGGCCTTTCTTTTGTCTGTATCACATTACCTGCCTTACGTTTGAGAATCGGGTTCATACTCCTTTACTGTTCCGGTATAACGACCAGACACAACTATGAAGGAGTTGTAATGAAGATTTCCCGCCTCGGAGAAGCGCCGGATTACCGTTTCTCGCTGGCAAATGAGCGTACTTTTCTGGCATGGATCCGCACCGCCCTGGGGTTTCTGGCTGCGGGCGTTGGTCTGGACCAACTGGCGCCGGATTTTGCCACACCGATCATTCGTGAACTGCTGGCGCTGCTACTCTGTTTGTTAGCGGGAGGCCTGGCGATTTACGGCTACCTGCGTTGGCTGAGTAATGAGAAGGCGATGCGCCTGAAAGAGGATCTGCCATACACGCCGGGCTTATTCATCATCAGCCTGATTTTGATGATCGTTGCGGTGGTTGTGATAGGGCTGGTGTTGTATGCCGGATAGCCGCAAATCGCGGCGAATTGCTGATCCAGGATTGCAACCGGAGCGCACTTCCCTGGCCTGGTTCCGTACTCTGCTTGGTTACGGGGCGTTAATGGCGCTGGCGCTAAAGCATAACTGGCATCAGGCTGGGGTTCTGTTCTGGGTTTCCGTCGGTGTGCTGGTCGTCGTGGCTATTATTGTATGGCGTTATACGCGCAGTCGCGGCCTGATGGACGTCACGCGTCGCGATTATTCTGAATCTCGTGCGGTGCGTGACAAATTTATGATCTCTCTCGCGGTGTTATCTCTCGCAATACTGTTTGCTGTCACACATATACGCCAACTTATCGTATTTATCGGGGATTTTGCATGACGGAGCGTGAGGACAAGGATGTAAGTGAAGGAATAGTAAGGGTTGTAGTCGATCACCAAAAGTGTTTGCATCCGAATGATTTATATCGTGATTTACAATTGTCGGGTGTGCGTGCCGTGCAGTTTATTCCCCTGATGGAACGCGATGAAACGGGCTGCCTGACAGCGGAGTCTGTGACGTCTGAAGACTGGGGACGGTTTTTAAATTCGGTATTTGATATCTGGGTTCGTGAGGATATTAATCGAGTATCCATTCCGCTTTTTGATCAGACATTGAACCGCTGGTGTGGCCTGAAGGGGCAGACTGAACGGCAGAGCCTTTCTTCGCTGAGTGCGCGCTGTCAGGGATGTTCCTTGTCGCAATTCTACCGTGGCGATTGCCCGGCGCAGTGCGATGGCGACAGGGAAGGTGGATTGTGTGCGGGCTATCAAGCCTTCTTTGATCACTCATCACCGCATATGCGCGTCATGCGAGACCTGCTTAAGCAGCATCGCTCACCGATGGAACTGATGGCGATGCTGCGTTAAGGTCAATGATGCTTAGCGGCCTTTCGCCAGGTACTGTGCCATTTCCGCTTCCGGTACCATGCCACCGCCAGTAGCCCATACCAGATGGGTGGCGTTATTGAGTTGTTCTGCGCTGAACCCATGCATTTTCTGATAGTCAGCGGAACCGCAAACGCGCTGAGGGCCAGCCATTCCAGCAAGCGCTGACGGCTCAAGGCGAATTCCCTCTTCCTGTGCCAGCCAGCCCAGCATGTCGTACATCGTCTGGTCATCCAGGGTGTACAGGCCATCAAGCAGACGCTCCATCGCGCGACCGACAAACCCTGATGCGCGTCCTACCGCCAGCCCATCTGCTGCCGTCAGGTTGTCGATACCAATCTCCTGGACAGAAATCGTATCGTGCAGCCCGGTGTATACCCCCAGTAGCATGCACGGTGAGTGCGTTGGCTCAGCAAAGAAGCAGTGAACGTTATCGCCGAAAGCCAGTTTCAGGCCAAACGCGACGCCGCCAGGACCTCCACCCACGCCGCACGGAAGATAAACAAATAATGGATGTTCAGCATCCACCACACGCCCCTGCTGCGCGAACTGCGCTTTCAGACGCTGCCCGGCAACCGCATAACCTAAAAACAGCGTGCGGGAGTTTTCGTCGTCAATGAAGAAGCAGTTCGGATCAGACTCAGCGGCCTTGCGCCCCTGTTCCACTGCCACGCCGTAATCTTCTTCGTACTCAACAACCGTGACGCCATGACTGCGCAGTTTAGCTTTTTTCCATGCACGGGCATCTGCAGACATATGCACCGTTACCTTAAAGCCGATGCGGGCGCTCATGATGCCGATCGACATCCCCAGGTTACCGGTCGAACCTACCGCGATGCTGTACTGGCTGAAGAACTGTTTGAACTCCGGCGCCAGCAGGATGCTGTAATCGTCTTCGGTAGTCAGCAGACCGGCCTCCAGCGCCAGTTTCTCGGCGTGAGTCAGTACTTCATAAATACCGCCACGGGCCTTAATCGAGCCGGAAATGGGCAGATGGCTGTCTTTCTTCAGCAGAATTTCGCCGTTGATGTGCCGTCCGTACTCTTTTTCCAGCCGTTTTTGCATCGCAGGAATGGCGGCCAGCTCAGATTCGATAATGCCGCCGGTTGCTGCGGTTTCAGGAAACGCTTTCGCCAGATACGGTGCAAAACGCGCCAGACGGGCATGCGCATCCTGTACGTCGTGTTCTGTCAGACCAACATAAGGTAAACCTTCCGCAAGAGAGGTGGTGCCAGGGTTAAACCAGGTCGTTTCCTGGAGAGCAACCAGCGCCTCCACTAAAGGATACCGGGCGATGAGTTTTTGCATATTTTCCATAGTCAGTCTCTTTGCGCTTAGATAATAAAGGAAAGCAGGAATGTGCACGCCAGTGCAATGACCGAGGCGATAAATGTCGCGGTCGTATAGTATTTGAATGTCTCATTCAGGGTAGCGCCGCAGTACTGTTTCACCAGCCAGAAGAGAGAATCTGTGACGATCGTGCAGCCAATTGCGCCGGAACCGATAGCAATGGCAATGATCTCCGGGCTGACGTTAGGATAGAGCGGCAGCATCGGAGCAACAATCGCGGTAGCCCCCATCATCGCCACAGTGGCAGACCCTACCGCCGCGTGCAGGATCAGCGCCACCAGCCAGGCCAGCAGAATGGGGTGCATATGCATGTTGGAGAGAATTTGCGCCAGGATATCCGCCAGTCCGCTGCTCTTGAGGATGGCGTTGAATGCGCCGCCAGCACCGATAATCAGCAGAATGTTGGCAATTGAGCCAAAGCCATTTTCAGTGTGAGTCAGCAGCGCACCCATACCGATATGCTGGCGCAGACCGAGAATGTAATAGGCTACGAACACGGCGATAAACATTGCGGTGATCGGATTACCGATAAATTCCAGAAACGTGTACAGCGTGCCGCCTTTCGCCATGTTCAGTTCGGCCACGGTTTTCACCAGCATCAGGCCAATGGGCAACAGTACGGTAAACAGCGTTGCACCCAGTGAAGGCAGCGTGTTTTCGTCGCGAACCTTAAGGTCAGAAAACTCCGCCGGTACCGGTTTAAACGGCAGACGGTTACCGAGGAATTTGAGGTACAGCGGTCCACCGATCAGAGAAGCCATCAGCCCGACCAGTAAACCGTAAACAATCACGGTACCCAGATCCGCACCCAGCTTATTCGCCACAAACAGAGCCGCCGGATGTGGCGGAACGACGCAGTGCACCGCCATCAGCGCGGTACACAGCGGTATCGCCAGCTTCAGTAATGAGGTGTTGGTTTTTTTGGCGATAGAGAACGCCAGTGGGATCAGCAGTACGACGCCAACTTCGACAAACAGCGTAATCCCGCAAATCAAGCCGACCAGCACCATAATGACGTCCGCAGAAAGCCAGCGGCAGCGCTGCAGCGTCAGGCCAATACGTTCCGCCGCGCCGGAAACTTCCATCATTTTGCCGAGAATGGTCCCCAGGCCGATAACAGCCGCGAGGAAGCCCAGCGTGCCGCCGATACCACTCTCAATGGCGTTCACCATCTCCAGCGGGCCCATGTCCATCATCGTGCCCACGAAGAAGCTGGCTAACAACAGCGCCAGAAACGGGTGGAATTTAAACTTCACGATGGTCAAAACGATCAACACGATGCTTATCAGCAGCGTGCTCACAACCCATATTTGAGAGTGCATATCTCACCTTGCCCTGTGATTAACCTGAGTATATTGGACAAAAAAACGGCATGGGCTGACAAACGATAAAATTGGCTCTTCACATGAACTAGATTGAATCAAATGGGTGATTTACGTCTAATAATGGCTGAATTATGCGATATGGTTCACTCTGATTCATCTTTATGCTGATTTTTACAACGACTTTTTTTACACTCCGGCGAGAGATATCAGGATGACAGAGGTGACTATGGACCCCTTGCGCGACGTCAGAAATCGTCTGCTGAATGGCTGGCAGCTATCAAAACTCTATACTTTTGAAGTGGCGGCCAGGCATCAGTCATTCGCACTGGCGGCAGATGAGCTTTCGTTAAGCCCCAGCGCCGTGAGCCATCGGATTAATCAGCTTGAAGAAGAACTGGGCATCCAGTTATTTGTCCGTTCACATCGCAAAGTGGAACTCACCCACGAAGGCAAGCGGGTGTTCTGGGCGCTGAAATCGTCGCTGGATACGCTTAACCAGGAAATTCTCGACATCAAAAACCAGGAGCTGTCCGGGACGTTGACCGTTTACTCGCGACCCTCTATCGCCCAGTGCTGGCTGGTGCCTGCCCTGGGTGACTTTACCCGCCGCTATCCGTCGATTTCGCTGACCATACTGACCGGAAATGACAACGTTAATTTGCAACGTGCCGGGATCGATCTGGCTATCTATTTTGACGATGCGCCGTCAGCACAACTGACACACCATTTTCTGATGGATGAAGCGATCCTGCCGGTATGCAGCCCTGAATATGCCCGTCGCTATGACCTGAGCGGTTCGCTGATGAACTTGCCGCACTGTACGCTGTTGCATGACAGGCAGGCGTGGAGCAACGATTCAGGTACCGATGAATGGCATAGCTGGGCACAACATTTTGCAGTGAATTTGCCGACATCATCGGGTATTGGCTTCGATCGTTCGGATTTAGCCGTCATTGCTGCAATGAATCACATCGGCGTGGCGATGGGGCGAAAACGGTTGGTTCAAAAGCGCCTCGACAGTGGAGAGCTGGTTGCGCCTTTCGGCGATATGGCGGTGAAATGCCATCAACACTATTACATCACCACGCTGCCGGGTCGGCAGTGGCCGAAAATTGAGGCCTTTATTGGCTGGCTGCAAGAGCAGGTGTGATGATATTTATTACGTTTTCGCGCTACACCTGATGCCTGAGAGTATGCTAAATACGTGATATCACTCCCGGTTAATGCCTGAGGACAACCGTGTTAAAGCCGCTCATTTCTCTCTTGTTGCTGACCAGCACCGCCGTGTGTGCAGCTGAACCGCCGTTAACGGCTGCGCGCTATGCGCAACAGCTTGGGGTGGGAATGGATGTTGATTGGGCACGTACCGAACAGGGTATCCGCGAGTTTGATCCACTGGTCGTGCGGGATTTCAAGGCGAAAGGGTTAGCCCATGTGCGGATTCGCGTTGCAGGAGAGCCAACCGAAGCCAGGCTGATTCATCTGCGTAAACTGGTGGAAGCCTGTGAACAGTATGGCGTGATCCCAATTATTGCGTATCAGGCGGATGAGTATAAAAAAGATCCCAGCGCCGGAAACGAAAAAGAGGTGGTTAACTGGTGGGTCGCGGTGGCGCATTACTTTCGTCAACGCTCACCGTTATTGGGCTTTGATCTGATCTATGAACCAGCCGAGAAGCTCAATCACAATCAAGTGTCGCTGAATCGGGTATATGACAAAACGATTCGCACCATCCATGCCATCGACCCACAGCGCATGATCTTCGTTGCCCCCCGCCTGCGCGCTGCGCCGGAAGAGTTGTCGAGCCTGAAGCTGCCGCCGCAAAGCCAGAATTACGTTCTCGCTGAATGGCATATTTTCCCGTGGGGACCGCTAAAAAATAATGGGAAATATCCGTGGACGTCGGGGACGGGGGCTGAAAAGGCGGCGATTCGCGCCCGCATTAACACCGCGCTCCACTGGCAGCAGAAAACCGGTCATGTGAGTTGGGTGGGGGGCTGGTCACCGGGGGAAACCATCAAAAATACGCCTTCATCCTCGCAGGTCGCGTTCGCCAGATTTATGGCATGTGAACTGAACAGAGCGAAAATTCCCTATGCGATCAATGCGGATATGCAATTTTATGATGGTGAGGAAGGGGCATGGCGTCCGTTGCAGGAATCGCTACTGAACACCCTGATTGCGCCTGAATGTGAAAAGCCCGGTGATAAACCGGGCCATCATGCACTTAAACCGCCTGCCCCTGATGGGACACACGTGACGCCAGCGGTAACCAGCACACCAAAATCAGCAGCCCCATAAGGGTCATCAGCAGACCAAGACTGGCTTGCCCGGTCTGCGGCAACATCGCGGAGAACCAGGCCAGTACACCGGAACCAATGTTCTGTAAGCCGCCCACCAGTGCACCGGCGGTCCCGGCCAGGAACGGGAAAGGCTCCATCGCACCGCTGGTTGCCAGTGGGAACAACATCCCGGCGCCGAAGAAAAACAGGGCTGCGGGGACGAGCAGCGTCCAGACATTCATCACGTCAAACAGACCCGGGATCCACATCATCAACCCCGCGGACAGGCAGCTAATGACCGACTGCCACATCATCGTTGAGAAGCGTTTATTAGGGCGACCGGCGAACCACGCACCAAAAAATGCGGCCGGGATCGGCAGAATAAACAGAATACTGACCGCCATGCTGCTTAAACCCAACACCGCACCCAACAAGACGCCGGAGCAGGCTTCGAAGACGGCAACGCCCGCCAGTCCCCCGATCAGCATCAGGACGTAACAGGTGAAGGCTCCGTTACCAAACAGGGTCTTATAGCTGGTGACCAGCGAGGTACGCGGGGCGCCTGCCGGGCGCGTTTCTGGCATCCAGCGCGCCATACTAAAGGTCACGCCTGCACTCAGAAGGAGCAGGAAAATAAAGCACGCACGCCAGTTCCACACGGTATCCAGCAGGCCGCCAATCAGCGGCGCTAACAGTGGGCTGACCAGGATCCCCATATTTAACAAACTGTTAGCATGACGCAGTTGGGTGCCTTCATACAGATCGCGCGGTAAGGTACGCGCCATCACACCGCCGACGCCTGTGCCCATACCCTGTATTGCGCTGGCGATAATGAGCACCGTCAGGCTTTGGGTGGTAATGGCAATCACCGTCGCCAGCATAAAAATGGACATCCCCGTCAGGATCACCGGACGGCGGCCAATGCGGTCGGAAAGCGGGCCGTAAAACAGCTGTGACACGCCATAGGTCAGCAAATAGGCGGCCATCACGCTTTGTACCGCCCCTTCGCGAACGTTCAGTTCACGTGCCATATCGGCAATGGCGGGGATATAAATGGTTTGTGCCATCTGACCGACGGCGACCAGGAGTACCAACATCAACAACAAATTGACGCTTCTATGCCTTTTCATTTCGCTGATTACTTTTAAAAAAGAGAAAAAAGAAGAATAAGGTGCTATGAATTCCCGTAAATGCGCGTGGAATCTACCACATTAAAAAAAGAAGGCCATATTCATAACTACAATGGTTGAGAGGGGAACGGCAGGAAATGTAAACGAAAAGCGGCAAGTAATGTTGCCGGATTGCATCAGGGTCTGTCAATGGACCGGGCAAGGCGATCCGTCAGCTAAATAATTACGACAAACGCAGCAGGATCGCCCCGACGGCAATGCCCCCTGCGGCGAAAAGACGCATTCCGGCGACTTTCTCTTTGAGCAGCAACCAGGCAAGCAGGGCGCCAAACAGAATGGAGGTTTCACGCAGTGCGGCGACTACCGCCAGCGGGGCCTGCGTCATAGCCCACAGCGCCAGCCCGTAAGAGCCCATGGTGCCTATGCCACCTAAGATCCCCTTTTTCCACTGCTGTGCCAGATAGCGCGAGGCTTCCCGACGTCGGGCGATCATCGCCCAACACAGCAAGCTGGAGCCGTTCAAAAAGAATGTCCACAGCGTATAGCCCAGCGCGGTGTCTGATAACCGTACGCCGGTTCCATCGACCAGCGTATATCCGGCGATAAAGCAGGCATTGATTAACGCCAGGACAATCCCCCGTTGTGAACGGCTGCGCCCGTTAAATGCCATCCCAAGAATGGCCAGGCATATTGTGGCGATCCCCACCCATGCCATGAGTGACAGGCTATCACCAAGGAACAGGACGCTAATGATCGCCACCAACAGCGGAGCCGTACCGCGCATTAAGGGATAGGTCTGACTCATATCTGAGACCTGATAGGTTTTGGCGACCAGGACGGTATAAATCACCTGCAAGACGGTTGAGACCGCTAAATAGGGCAGGCTGGCTGCTGATGGATGAGGGGCAAAAGGCAAACATATCAGCGCCATAACCGCCGCAGATCCGCTGACGCTGATGGCCGAGTAAAGCTTATCGTTTCCCGCTTTTACAATGGCATTCCAGCTGGCATGGAGCAGTGCAGCAAACAGTAAAATGCAGAAAACGGAAAGCGTCATAGCGGTCTTCTTCCATGAGAATGTCATAAAAACGTAACATATTGAGGCGGCACAAGCACCAGGGAGAGGGTGAAAGAGGAGCGGTTGCCCGCTCCTCTTAGGTGCGACTTGAATCTGAATTACTTCGTGTATTTCAGAATGGCATCAAGCAGTTGCAGTGCTGCAACAATGAGTTTGAGGATAAGAATAGCGATATCCACGAGGCTCATACGCTCTCCTTTTGGTACAAGGAGCACGGTGCTGGCGTACCTTGCCGCTGCCTGTTGCCAGCACCTTTGTTGACATAACACAGTGTGCTCACACGGGGTTCAGGCACTGACGGCACCACCCGTTTCAGCCAGGACTTTATTGCGCCGGTTTACGATGCGGCCCCCGC
This sequence comes from Citrobacter sp. Marseille-Q6884, assembly GCF_945906775.1. Lineage (NCBI taxonomy): Bacteria > Pseudomonadati > Pseudomonadota > Gammaproteobacteria > Enterobacterales > Enterobacteriaceae > Citrobacter > Citrobacter sp. Marseille-Q6884. The sequence goes on along the minus strand of NZ_CAMDRE010000001.1, from coordinate 1,073,052 downwards.
ATAACACATTGCGTACTGAGACATTATAGATAAATACTGTATAAAATAACAGTATTATGTGGACTTTCAGACCTCGCTGAACCATACTCAAAAACATCAAAATTCGTGCCGAAATTGCGTGTTCTTCGCTTAACGCGTATACTTTTTCTGTTGACATAACACAGTGTGTTCGGCGGCCACCAACCGCGTAGCGCTGAAAAAAACCTCGCTTCGGCGGGGTTTTTTGTTTTTTACATTACGTACAGCGAATTGTGATCGTTGACGCATTTTTATGCAGATGAAAATTTTTCCATTGTCACGCTGAAAAACCTGTGTTTGTATAAATCCAGTTAATCAACAAACAGACAGGTCCCTAATGAACCCTTCCATGCTGACTGCGACCCTACTAAAAACTGCGCCATCTCGCGCAGCGGTTGTCGTGCGTGTGGTGGTGGTCGTCGGCAATGCGCCGTAGGGTCCGGAACAACACACGATTCCAAAACCCCGCCGGCGCAAACCGGGCGGGGTTTTTAGTTTCTAAGCCCTCCCGGATACGTGAAGTACAACGCGTAAAGTCGGCCCAGAATAAAAGGACTGGAGCATGGCAAGTTCGGGCACAACATCCAAGCGTACCCGCTTTACGGGCGCAGAATTTATCGTTCATTTCCTGGAACGTCAGGGAATCAAGGTCGTCACCGGTATTCCTGGCGGCTCCATTCTCCCCGTCTACGACGCCTTAAGCCAAAGCACGCAAATCCGTCATATCCTGGCGCGCCACGAGCAGGGCGCAGGGTTTATCGCGCAGGGCATGGCACGAACCGACGGTAAACCTGCCGTGTGTATGGCCTGTAGCGGACCAGGCGCGACGAATCTGGTCACCGCCATCGCGGATGCGCGCCTGGATTCTATCCCGCTGGTGTGTATCACCGGGCAGGTTCCGGCCTCCATGATCGGTACCGACGCCTTCCAGGAAGTGGACACCTACGGCATCTCTATCCCCATCACTAAGCACAACTATCTGGTCCGTCATATCAATGAATTACCGCAGGTCATGAGCGATGCCTTTCGCATTGCGCAGTCAGGGCGTCCAGGTCCGGTGTGGATAGACATTCCTAAGGACATTCAAACCGCCGTATTTGACATTGAAGAGATGCCGGAGGCTGCGCAGAAAATGGCGTCGCCAGCGTTCAGCCAGGAGAGCATTCGTGATGCTGCAGCCATGATTAACGCTGCGCAGCGCCCGGTACTTTACCTCGGCGGCGGGGTGATTAATGCGCCTGAGCGTGTACGCGAACTGGCAGAAAAAGCAACGCTGCCAACCACCATGACGTTAATGGCGCTCGGCATGCTGCCAAAAGCACATCCGCTGTCACTCGGTATGCTGGGGATGCACGGCGCGCGCAGTACTAACTTTATTCTGCAAGAAGCCGATTTGTTGATCGTTCTTGGCGCGCGTTTTGATGACCGGGCGATTGGTAAAACCGAACAGTTCTGCCCGAATGCAAAAATTATCCACGTGGATATCGACCGCGCGGAGCTGGGGAAAATCAAACAACCGCACGTGGCGATTCAGGCCGATGTTGATGAGGTGCTGGCACAACTGATCCCACTGATTGACGCGCAGCCGCGGGAAGCGTGGCATCAAATGGTGGCCGAGTTACAACGCGAATTCCCTTGCACTATTCCACAGGAAAGCGATCCGCTCAGCCATTACGGGTTGATCAACGCCGTGGCCGCCTGCGTGGATGACAGCGCCATTATCACCACCGACGTCGGCCAGCATCAGATGTGGGCGGCGCAGGCTTATCCGCTGAACCGTCCTCGTCAGTGGTTGACTTCCGGCGGTCTGGGAACCATGGGCTTTGGCCTGCCTGCGGCGATTGGCGCTGCGCTGGCGAACCCGGATAAAAAAGTGCTGTGTTTCTCAGGCGATGGCAGCCTGATGATGAATATTCAGGAAATGGCGACCGCCAGCGAGAACCAGCTGGATATTAAAATCATCCTGATGAATAACGAAGCGCTGGGTCTGGTGTATCAGCAACAAAGTTTGTTCTACAAGCAGGGGGTGTTTGCGGCCACCTATCCGGGGATGATTAACTTTATGCAGATTGCTGCGGGTTTTGGCCTCGAAACCTGTGATTTAAACCACGAAGCGGACCCGCAGGCCGCGCTGCAGGCGATCATCAATCGTCCTGGACCGGCGCTGATCCATGTGCGCATCGATGCGGAAGAGAAAGTGTATCCGATGGTACCGCCGGGTGCGGCTAATACAGAAATGGTGGGGGAATAAGCCATGCAACAGCAGACTCATGACAACGTAATTCTTGAACTCACCGTGCGTAACCATCCCGGCGTAATGACCCACGTCTGCGGTCTGTTTGCCCGCCGTGCGTTCAACGTGGAAGGCATTCTTTGTCTACCGATTCAGGACAGCGATAAGAGCCGCATCTGGCTACTGGTCAATGACGACCAGCGCCTGGAGCAGATGATCAGTCAGATCGATAAACTGGAAGATGTGGTGAAAGTTTCGCGCAACCAGTCCGATCCGTCGATGTTTAATAAAATTACCGTCTTCTTCGAGTAATCCGCTCAAGTCTGTGAATCCCCAGCGCTTACTGACATCAGTGACTGGGGTAAACAGGCGTATCCAACGCAGAGCCGCTTGAAGGATGAAGTGTATCTCGTTAAGGTAAGCGCGTTTTTTATACCCGCCAGGATAAAACCCATGATTACCGTTGCTCTCATTGACGATCACCTCATCGTCCGCTCCGGCTTTGCGCAGCTGCTGGGGCTGGAACCTGATTTGCAGGTTGTTGCCGAGTTTGGCTCGGGACGCGAGGCGCTGGCGGGATTGCCGGGACGTGGCGTACAGGTCTGTATCTGCGATATCTCCATGCCGGATATTTCCGGGCTTGAACTGCTCAGCCAGTTGCCAAAAGGGATGGCGATCATCATGCTCTCCGTTCATGACAGCCCGGCACTGGTCGAACAGGCGCTGAACGCTGGCGCACGCGGTTTTCTCTCCAAACGCTGTAGCCCCGACGAACTGATCGCGGCGGTACACACGGTCGCAACGGGCGGCTGCTATTTAACGCCGGATATCGCTGTCAAACTGGCGACCGGGCGTCAGGACCCGCTGACCAAACGCGAACGGCAGGTGGCGGAAAAACTGGCGCAAGGAATGGCGGTAAAAGAGATCGCCGCCGAGCTGGGGCTGTCACCGAAAACCGTGCACGTCCATCGCGCCAATCTGATGGAAAAACTGGGTGTCAGCAACGACGTCGAACTGGCGCGCCGGATGTTTGACGGCTGGCAATGAACACGCTTTTCTCCCGGTTAATCACCGTTCTCGCCTGCTTTTTTATCTTCTCTGCCGCCTGGTTTTGCCTGTGGAGCATCAGTCTGCATCTGGTGGCCCGACCGGAGCTGGCGGTATTGTTGTTTCCGTTTGGTCTGCGTCTGGGGCTGATGCTGCAATGCCCGCGCGGTTACTGGCCGGTGCTGTTGGGCGCGGAGTGGGTGCTGCTTTTCTGGCTGGCGCAAGAAGTGGCGCTGGCTCATCTCTCCCTTTTGATGATCGGTAGCCTGCTGACACTGCTACCCGTAACGTTGATCTGGCGTTATCGCCATCAGCGCGACTGGCGCACATTGTTATTGCAGGGGGCGGCGCTGACTGCGGCGGCGCTACTGCAATCGTTGCCCTGGCTGGGACAAGGCGAAGTGGCATGGAACGCGCTGCTGCTGACCCTGACCGGTGGGTTGACGCTGGCGCCCATCTGTCTGGTGTTCTGGCACTACCTCACCAGCACGACCTGGTTGCCGCTGGGGCCGGCGGTTGTTTCCCAGCCCGTCAACTGGCGCGGGCGGCATCTGGTCTGGTATCTGTTGTTATTCAGCGTCAGCCTGTGGCTTCAGCTGGGGTTGCCGGATGAGCTGTCCCGCTTTACGCCGTTCTGCCTGGCGCTGCCGATTATTGCGCTTGCCTGGCATTACGGTTGGCAGGGGGCGCTGATTGCGACGCTGATGAACGCGATCGCGCTGATTGCCAGCCAGACCTGGCACGATCACCCCGTTGATTTACTGCTCTCCTTGTTGGTGCAAAGCCTGACCGGGCTGCTGCTCGGTGCGGGCATCCAGCGTCTGCGTGAACTCAATCAGTCGCTGCAAAACGAGCTGGCGCGTAACCATCGTCTGGCGGAACGTCTGCTGGAAACCGAAGAGAGCGTGCGGCGTGACGTGGCGCGTGAGCTGCACGACGACATCGGCCAGACCATCACCGCCATTCGTACCCAGGCGGGCATCGTACAGCGGCTGGCGCCAGAAAATGCCGGGGTGAAGCAGAGCGGGGCGCACATCGAGCAGCTTTCGCTGGGCGTGTATGATTCGGTGCGTCGTCTGCTGGGGCGTTTGCGCCCACGGCAACTCGACGATTTGACGCTGGAACAGGCCATCCGTTCGCTGATGCGGGAGATGGAGCTGGAGAGTCGCGGCATCGTCAGCCATCTTGACTGGCGGATAGACGAATCGGCGCTCAGCGAAAGCCAGCGGGTGACGCTGTTTCGAGTCTGTCAGGAAGGGCTGAACAACATTGTGAAGCACGCCAATGCCAGCGCGGTGACGCTGCAGGGCTGGCTTCAGGATGAGCGACTGATGTTGGTGATTGAGGATGACGGTAGCGGTCTGCCGCCGGGTGCGAATCATCAGGGATTTGGGCTTACCGGGATGCGCGAGCGCATCACCGCTCTCGGCGGTTCGCTCGCCATATCCTGCACGCACGGTACGCGTGTCAGCGTCTCTTTGCCTCAGCGTTATGCGTAAGGAGCGGCCATGTTTGCGTTTTTAAAAGCCCCGGCCAACGCGCCGCGCCTGACCGATAAACACGACGTTGATGCTCGCTACCGCTACTGGCGGCGACATATTCTGCTGACCATTTGGTTTGGCTATGCGCTGTTCTATTTTACCCGCAAAAGCTTCAATGCCGCGGTGCCGGAAATTCTCACCAGCGGTGTGCTGACCCGTAGCGATATCGGCCTGCTGGCGACGCTGTTTTACATCACTTATGGCTTGTCGAAATTTATTTCGGGCATCGTCAGCGATCGCTCCAACGCTCGCTATTTTATGGGCATCGGCCTTATAGCCACCGGGGTGGTCAACATTCTGTTCGGTTTCTCCACGTCGCTGTGGGCGTTTGCCGTGTTGTGGGCGCTGAACGCGTTTTTCCAGGGCTGGGGTTCGCCCGTGTGCGCCCGTCTGTTGACCGCCTGGTACTCGCGTACCGAGCGCGGCGGTTGGTGGGCGTTGTGGAACACGGCGCACAACGTCGGCGGGGCGTTGATCCCCATCGTGATGGGCGCCGCTGCGCTGTATTACGGTTGGCGGGCGGGCATGATGATTGCCGGGATCATGGCGATTGTGATGGGGATATTTCTCTGTTGGCGGCTGCGTGACAGGCCGCAGGCGATTGGTCTGCCGCCGATTGGTGACTGGCGGCACGATGCGCTGGAAATCGCCCAGCAGCAGGAGGGGGCGGGGCTGACCCGTCAGGAGATCCTCACCCGATACGTGCTGCTGAATCCCTACATCTGGCTACTGTCGCTGTGCTATGTGCTGGTGTACGTTGTGCGCGCGGCGATCAACGACTGGGGCAACCTGTATATGTCGGAAACGCTGGGCGTCGATCTGGTTACCGCCAATTCGGCCGTCACGATGTTCGAGCTGGGCGGATTTATCGGCGCACTGGTCGCAGGCTGGGGGTCGGATAAACTGTTCAACGGCAACCGTGGTCCAATGAATCTGATTTTTGCCGCCGGGATACTGCTTTCCGTGGGCTCGTTGTGGCTGATGCCGTTTGCCAGTTACGTGCTGCAGGCGGCGTGCTTTTTCACTACCGGATTCTTTGTCTTCGGCCCACAAATGCTGATCGGCATGGCGGCGGCGGAGTGCTCGCACAAAGATGCTGCAGGCGCGGCAACCGGGTTTGTCGGGTTGTTTGCGTATCTCGGCGCATCGCTCTCCGGCTGGCCGCTGGCGAAGGTGATGGAAGTCTGGCACTGGACGGGCTTCTTCGTGGTCATCGCCATTGCGGCGGGCATTTCCGCGCTGCTGTTGCTGCCGTTTTTGAATGCGCAGGCTCCACGCGACGTCAGCGAAGCGTGATGCACCTCACCTTTTTGCCCCGAGAGGGGCAAAACTAAGAAATTTTCCCGGTTTCACCTGGACGCTGTCTCAGGCGTCTCTCCCGGCTGATTTTTACAATGCTGCAAAAATCAGCTCAGGAGCAATTCAATCATGCTGGCCTTCTTAAACCAGGTGCGTAAACCGACCCTGGATTTGCCGCTCGATGTGCGGCGCAAAATGTGGTTCAAACCGTTCATGCAGTCCTATCTGGTGGTTTTCATCGGCTACCTGACCATGTACCTGATCCGCAAAAACTTTAACATCGCGCAGAACGACATGATCTCCACCTACGGGCTGAGCATGACGCAACTGGGGATGATTGGCCTGGGCTTCTCCATCACCTACGGCGTGGGTAAAACGCTGGTCTCCTATTACGCAGATGGCAAAAACACCAAACAGTTCCTGCCGTTCATGCTGATCCTCTCCGCCATTTGTATGCTTGGCTTCAGCGCCAGCATGGGCGCAGGGTCAACCAGCCTGTTTCTGATGATTGCGTTCTATGCGCTGAGTGGTTTCTTCCAGAGTACCGGCGGCTCGTGCAGCTATTCGACCATCACCAAATGGACGCCGCGTCGCAAGCGTGGATCTTATCTTGGCATGTGGAACATCTCCCATAACCTCGGTGGCGCAGGTGCGGCAGGCGTGGCGTTATTTGGTGCGAACTACCTGTTTGACGGTCACGTGATCGGTATGTTTATTTTCCCGTCCATTATCGCGTTGATCGTCGGTTTTATCGGCCTGCGTTATGGCAGCGACTCCCCGGAATCGTATGGTCTTGGTAAAGCCGAAGAGCTGTTCGGCGAAGAGATCAGCGAAGAGGACAAAGAGACCGAAGAAAACGAGATGACCAAATGGCAGATCTTTGTTGAGTATGTGCTGAAAAACAAAGTGATCTGGCTGCTGTGCTTCTCCAACATCTTCCTGTACGTGGTGCGTATCGGTATCGACCAGTGGTCAACCGTGTATGCTTTCCAGGAACTGAAACTGTCCAAAGAAGTGGCGATTCAGGGCTTCACGCTGTTTGAAGTGGGCGCACTGGTGGGCACGCTGTTGTGGGGATGGCTCTCTGACCTCGCCAACGGTCGTCGTGCGCTGGTAGCTTGTGTTGCGCTGGCGCTGATTATCGCCACGCTGGGTGTCTATCAACATGCCAGCAACCAGTACGTCTATCTGGCGTCCCTGTTTGCGCTCGGCTTCCTGGTGTTTGGTCCGCAGCTGTTAATCGGCGTGGCGGCCGTCGGTTTCGTACCGAAAAAAGCGATCGGCGCTGCCGATGGGATTAAAGGTACTTTCGCTTATCTGATTGGTGACAGCTTCGCCAAACTGGGTCTGGGGATGATTGCCGACGGCACTCCCGTCTTCGGTCTGACCGGTTGGGCAGGGACGTTCGCCGCGCTGGATACCGCCGCTATCGGCTGTATCTGTCTGATGGCTATCGTGGCCGTATTCGAAGAACGTAAGATCCGCCGCGAGAAAAAGATTCAGCAGTTAAAAACCGCTTAAGTGTGTAGGGTAACTTTTGCCCGCCATCATGGCGGGCTTTTTTATGCCTCGGTTTCGTGGTTCCTTACGGTGAGTCGACAATCTCCAGCGTGGTAAACGTAAATGTTTCGCCATCAAACAATCCCTGGCTGGTGAGTTTTAGCGCCGGGATCACGGGCAAAGAGAGAAATGCCATCTGGATAAAGGGCTCATCGGGGAGTGTGCCGCACGCCCGACCCGCCGCTTTCAGCGCATCGATTTGTTCAGCCAGTGATTCGGCCGTATCGGTGCTCATCAGTCCGGCGATGGGCAGCGCTAAATGGCACTGCACTTGTCCGTGACGAACCACGCATAAGCCACCGCCGTCGGCGATCACCTGATTCACCGCCACCGCCATCTCTTCAGCGCTGTGACCAATAACCACGATGTTATGACTGTCGTGGCTGACGGTCGCTGCCAGCGCGCCCTCCTTCAGACCAAATCCGCCTAATAAACCGCAGGCAGGCGGGTGCTGCTGACCATAGCGCTCAAGAACGGCAATCAAACACATATCATCGCGATCAAAACCGTCTTCCGTGTAACAGCATTCGCTGGCGGGAGTGATTAATTCGTTGGGGATAACCTCAATCACCCGGTAGCGTTTTCCGGGAGTAAAGTTGAACTGAAAATCCGTGGCATCGACCGGCTGTCGTGCCACGGTGTTGCCATATGGTGGTGCTGTGCGCGCCAGCCTGGTGGATTCGTCCGCTTTCAGCGCATCGGCACTGAGCGGTTCACCTTTAATAAAGACCTGTTGCACCGTGACGTTGTGCGCATCGCTGAGCAGGACAATATCCGCCTGTTTGCCTGGAGCCAGCAGGCCGAGATGGCGCAGACCAAAATGTTGCGCAGCAGACCAGCTGGCGACGCGGTAAGCGATGTGTAGCGGCACGTGGTGCTGTGTAATGAGGCGTCGGATCAGCGCGTCAATATGCCCTTCATGGGCGATCTCCCAGGGGTTACGATCGTCGGTACACAGCATGCATTGCGGACTGTTTAGCGCATTAATAAGCGGAGCCAGTGCATCGAGGTTGCGGGCGGCAGAACCTTCACGAATCATCAGCGCCATTCCAAGCTGCAGTTTGCGTCGTCCTTCTTCCGGCAGGTAACTTTCATGGCAGTTTTCAATCCCGGCGGCAATGTATGCGTTCAACGCTTTGCCTTGCAGGCCGGGGCAGTGACCGTCCAGCGTCAGATGGCGGAAAGCATCCATTTTATCGAGAAGCGCGTCCTGCCCGGCAATGACGCCAGGGTAATCCATCACCTCCGCCAGCCCGGCAACGTGCGGATGATCCCGCCAGGTGAGCATTTGTTCGAGCGTGAAGCGGGCGCCGTTGATATCGCAGCCCGCCAGCGCCGGGACGCAGGAGCTGATCTGGATATACTGATTTTGCTTTGCCTGTTCGGCGCAGCGGATAAACCAGGCAAGGCCGGTTTCCCCCATCACGTTGACGATTTCGTGCGGGTCGCAGATGACGGTAGTGAGCCCGCGAGGCAGCGTCGCGGTTTCAAAGGTCACTGGGGTCATCATGCTGGATTCAATATGCAGGTGAGCGTCGATAAAACCGGGTACTGCGGTTGCGCCGTGGGCATCTATACGCCGTAATGCCCTGGCACGGGAATATTCCGGGCCAATACCGGCGATATGTTGTCCTTTAATCACAACCGGCCCCGGTATTTCGCCTCCGTTGATTAAATCGAGAATTTGGACATTATCAATAATATAATCAGCAGGTGCATCACCGCGAGAAACCGCCAGCAATTCTTGCCTCTGCTGTCGGCTAATGTAATGAAATTTATCGTTAATCGTATTATTCATATTTTTCTCATTTTGATTTTATCAATTTGATTGTTATTTATCATTTAAGAATTACTGCGATTATTTAAAGTTTATCGATTAACGTGCGTTTGCAATGTGATAACTATCACTGAATTAAGTATGCCATCTGCTTTAAAAAGAGACTGGGTTTATATTCTCATCAATGGATGAAAAAAATGAATAATGAAATCAGTGATGATGTAAACGAGGGTTCAGGGCGGCTGGCGAGACTATTTAAGCTGCAACAGCACGGAACCACAGTACGCACAGAAACGATTGCGGGAATGACGACATTTTTAACGATGGTGTATATCGTTTTTGTGAATCCGCAAATACTGGGCGCAGCGCAAATGGACCCGAAGGTGGTGTTTGTCACCACCTGCCTGATTGCGGGTATCGGCAGTATTGCGATGGGGCTGATTGCCAATCTTCCCGTCGCTCTGGCTCCGGCGATGGGGCTGAATGCCTTTTTCGCTTTTGTCGTTGTGGGCGCGATGGGAGTGAGTTGGCAGACGGGGATGGGCGCAATATTTTGGGGTGCCGTCGGATTATTTCTACTCACGCTTTTCCGTATTCGTTATTGGATGATTTCAAACATCCCGGTTAGTTTACGTGTTGGCATTACCAGCGGTATCGGTTTATTTATTGCATTGATGGGGTTAAAAAATGCAGGTGTTATTATCGCCAATAAAGATACGCTGGTGGCGATCGGTGATTTAAGCTCTCATACCGTATTGTTAGGTATTCTGGGGTTCTTTATTATTACGGTCTTGTCATCGCGAAATTTTCATGCGGCAGTGCTGGTTTCTATTGTGGTGACATCATGTTGCGGATTGTTTTTGGGTGACGTTCAGTTTCACGGTATATATTCTGCACCACCCAGCATCGGTGCCGTGATGGGGGAAGTTGATTTACGCGGCGCGTTGTCGCTGAATCTGGCCGGTATTATTTTCTCATTTATGTTAATTAATCTTTTTGACTCATCAGGAACATTAATTGGCGTTACCGATAAAGCCGGATTAATCGATCGTGACGGTAAATTTCCGAATATGAATAAAGCGCTGTACGTTGACAGTGTCAGTTCTGTAGCAGGGGCGTTTATCGGCACATCTTCCGTCACGGCGTACATTGAAAGTACGTCCGGCGTGGCGGTTGGGGGGCGCACGGGGCTGACCGCAGTGGTCGTTGGCGTGTTATTTCTGCTGGTGATGTTCTTTTCTCCTCTGGTTGGTATGGTGCCCGCCTATGCGACAGCCGGTGCGCTTATTTTTGTCGGTGTACTGATGACTTCTAGCCTGGCGCGCGTTAACTGGGACGATTTAACCGAGTCAGTGCCTGCTTTTATCACGACGGTGATGATGCCGTTTAGTTTTTCTATTACCGAAGGCATTGCGCTGGGTTTCATGTCGTATTGCATTATGAAAGTGTTTACCGGGCGCTGGCGTGAGCTGAACCTTTGTGTGATCGCCGTGGCGGCACTGTTTGCGTTGAAAATCATCCTGGTGGATTAGTATTCACCGACTGTTTCCAGATATCATGAGTGCGGATAACGCAGGAGAACTCATGGTCTGGATAATGCTGGCCACACTGGCTGTTGTTTTTGTTGTGGGCTTTCGGGTACTGACGTCCAGCTCTCGACGTGCGATTCGCCGCCTGAGTGAGCGTCTGAATATTGACGTGGTGCCAGTAGAATCGATGATCGATCAGATGGGAAAAGCGCAAGGCGATGCGTTTTTGCAGTACCTACATCGCCCGGATGAGTCGCATTTGCAAAATGCGGCTCAGGTTTTATTGATCTGGCAAATCGTGATTGTTGACGGGAGCGAACAGAACCTGTTGCAGTGGCATCGTTTACTGCAAAAAGCCCGGCTGGCAGCGCCCATAACCGATACGCAGGTACGCCTGGCGCTCGGTTTTTTGCGCGAGGTCGAGCCGGATATGCATGAGTTCAATACCTTTCAAATGCGCTACAACGCCCTTTTTCAGCCGGAAGAAGGGGTGTACTGGCTGCACTGAGAGCCAGCCCGATTCTTATCTTATATCGTATCCCCAGGTTTGGCTTTTTGACGAATTGGCAGGCGATCGCGCTCTATTATTGTGTTGAGGGCGGTTGAAATAATAGCGAGTAGGCTATAATGTAATTATAGCTTATTGGCTATGAGGGATCGCAAATGTGGGATGTTGAAACAACGGATGTTTTCGACATGTGGTTCGAGTTGCAAACCGAAGCGCTCAGGGAGGATCTCCTCGCGGCTATCACGATTTTATCCGAGTATGGTCCTCAACTTGGCAGACCGTTTGCGGATACGGTGAACGCTTCAGATTTTCCCAATATGAAAGAATTACGCGTACAGCATCAAGGTAATCCGGTTCGGGCATTCTTTGCATTTGATCCTTCTCGACGGGGCATTGTGTTATGTGCCGGAGATAAAACAGGATTAAACGAAAAGAAATTTTACAGAGAGATGATCAAGCTCGCTGATGCTGAATATCGCAGGCACCTTAACAAGTAAGGAATCATTATGGCTACCCTTAAAGAATTGATGGCTAAACAGAGCCCCCAAAGCCAGGAGCGTATTGCCGAAAAAGTAGAAGAGATGCGCCGGGCTATCGCTTTAAATATGTTAAGGGAAGAACTCAACCTGTCTCAGGCAGAACTGGCCGCGGCAATGGGGGTTAAACAGCCAACCATTGCAAAAATAGAACAGGCAGATAATGACCCTCGCTTGTCCACGCTAAAACGTTATGTTGCAGCGCTTGGGGGTGAGCTTACTATTGATGTCAAGCTCCCCACGGGGAAGAGAGTGGCATTCCAGATTTAATCATGTGACCGCTTTGCATTCTGGATGCAAATGAGTGAGTTGCTAAAACGTTAAATGCGTCACAATTTTAATGGTACACTGCGTAACTTTTCTACAAAAACACCACGCAGGTAACAAAATGAGTGACGCTATTGAACAAAAATCCCGCGCTGAGGTGAATGCCCGGCCGAACTGGTCGGCGGTATTCTCCGTGGCGTTCTGTGTTGCCTGCCTGATAACCGTTGAGTTTCTGCCCGTCAGTTTGCTGACGCCTATGGCGCAGGATTTGGGTATTTCGGAAGGGGTTGCCGGCCAATCGGTGACCGTAACGGCCTTTGTCGCTATGTTTGCCAGCCTGTTTATCACCCAGATTATTCAGGCGACCGATCGCCGTTATGTGGTGATCCTCTTCTCTGTGCTGCTCACGCTTTCCTGCCTGCTGGTCTCGTTTGCAAATTCTTTTTCACTGCTGTTGATGGGGCGAGCCTGCCTGGGACTGGCGCTCGGTGGTTTCTGGGCGATGTCGGCATCCCTGACGATGCGTCTGGTGCCTGCGCGTACGGTGCCGAAAGCGCTGTCAGTCATCTTTGGGGCGGTCTCTATTGCACTGGTGATTGCCGCGCCGCTGGGGAGCTTTTTGGGCGGTATTATTGGCTGGCGTAACGTCTTTAATGCGGCGGCGGTGATGGGTGTGCTGTGTACCATCTGGGTGGTGAAATCCCTGCCTTCGCTGCCTGGAGAACCCTCGCATCAAAAACAAAATATGTTCAGCCTGCTGCAACGTCCGGGCGTTATGGCCGGCATGATTGCCATCTTTATGTCTTTTGCCGGACAGTTCGCCTTCTTTACCTATATTCGCCCGGTGTATATGAACCTGGCGGGGTTTGATGTTGATGGCCTGACGCTGGTGCTGTTGAGTTTTGGGATTGCCAGTTTTGTCGGCACGTCGCTCTCTTCCATGGTTTTGAAACGTTCGGTCAAACTGGCGTTGGCCGGAGCGCCGTTGGTGCTGGCGCTCTGTGCTCTGGTGCTGATCCTGTGGGGCAGCGACAAAGTTGTGGCGGCAGGGGTTGCGATTATCTGGGGGCTGTCATTTGCGCTGGTGCCAGTCGGCTGGTCCACGTGGATCACCCGTTCGCTAGCCGATCAGGCAGAAAAAGCTGGATCCGTGCAGGTCGCCGTGATCCAGCTCGCCAATACCTGTGGCGCTGCGGTGGGAGGCTATGCGCTTGATAACCTTGGACTGCTGTCACCTTTGATGCTCTCCGGCAGCCTGATGTTGCTGACGGCATTGCTGGTCGCCGCAAAGGTTCGCATCAAGAATATGTCGTGATCTCCTGCCATCACGGACTTAATCAAAGCCATTGTTTTCGGCGGTATGGGCAAACCATTCGCCGCTTTTTTTCACCGTTCGTTTTTGCGTGTCTAAATCGAGTTGCACAAAACCGTAGCGGTTTTTATAACCGTTAAGCCATGACCAGTTATCAATAAAGGTCCACATGTGGTAACCCAGACAATGACACCCTTCGCTGATGCCTTTATGTAGCCATTTAAGGTGTTCAGACACAAATTCAATACGGTAGCTGTCGTTGATTTGATCTTGCTGAATAAAGCGCTGCTCGTTTTCCACACCCATACCGTTTTCCGAAATAAAACAGCGTGGGTTACCGTAATTATCACGAAGGTTGGTAATAATATCGTAAATGCCAGGCTCATAAATTTCCCAGCCACGGTAAGGGTTCATTTTGCGTCCCGGCATTTCGTAGTAATCAAATAACCACTCTGGCATAAACGGCGCATTCGGGTTAACGGCACTGTCACGGCATTTGACCCGTCGCGGCTGGTAGTAGTTAATGCCCAGCAGATCGATCTTGCCATCGGCGATGAGCTGGCTATCGCCAGGCTGGCATGCAGGCAGTTGATCATACTCTTTCAATAGCGCTATCAGATCCGCCGGATATTCGCCTTTCAGCACCGGATCGAGGAAGCTGCGATTAAACAGCAGATCGGCATAGTGTGCGGCTTTCACATCAGCCGGGTTTTGCGAGCGCGGATAGGAAGGCGTTAAGTTCAACACCACGCCAATTTCGCCGTCATGGTTGCCGGCGCGATACGCGCGAACGGCCAGTGAGTGCGCCAGTACCGTGTGGTACGCCACGGTGGCTGCGCGTTTAAAATCCACCACGTTCGGATAGTGGAAGTCATACAGATAACCACCTTCTACCGGGACAATCGGTTCGTTAAAGGTGAACCAGTGCTTCACCCGATTGCCGAATAACGTAAAGCACGTTTGGGCATAGCGACCAAATGCTTCAACCACTTCACGGTTTTCCCAGCCGCCTTTCTCCTGCATCACCATTGGCATGTCGAAGTGGAACAGAGTGATAAAGGGCGTGATGCCTTGCGCCAGCAGCTCGTCGATCACGTTGTTATAGAACTCGACGGCTTCAGGATTCACCTCGCCGGTGCCATTCGGGATCAGGCGTGACCAGCTCAGCGAAGTACGAAAGCTGTTGTGTTTGAGCTGTTTCAGCAGGGCGATGTCTTGTTTCCAGTGCTGATAAAATGTCGACGTGTTTGCCGGGCCAACCCCCTGATGAAAACGGCCTGGCTGGCGGTCGAACCACACGTCCCATGTGGTCTGGCTTTTGCCGCCGTTCAGGCTATCTCCTTCGGTTTGCAGCGCTGAGCAGGCACTGCCCCACCAGAAGTTATCAGGAAAACGGTATCGCATGATTGTTGATCCTTTGCTATTTATTCGTTATGGCAACAATACGCGTTTTGCGACACAGAAACCGGTTACAGTGCTCATTTTCTTACATGATGCTTATAAATCCGGGCATTCAATCTTGCCGAGTGCTTCCCAGTAGTTGTTTTGATTACTCCGCTGAATCGCCAAAATCGCTTCGCGGATATGCTGCTGATTACGCGTATCAGACATAATCGTTTTTTCCCATACCTCGTCCGAAGGCGACCCTTGTGGGGTGCAAATCTTACGTAAGTCCTTCAGTACGGTATTTTTTTCATGAACTGACTGGAGCGCACTGTAAGCCGAGTCGGCCTGTGCCAGACCCGGTAGCGCGAAAAGGACAGCAATAATCGGAAAAACGGCTCGTTTCATGGTAATAATCCTTATTGTCAGTGCGCATCATCTCAAGGGTAAGTGTAGACGGTAGACGGCTCACTCATCAGCCTGGGTGAGTGTCGAAAATAATAATCATCCAGAAGTTGTAGTTTTTCAGGAGGATAGAATGCAGATACAGATTACGGATACGGTGACAGAAGAGGATCAAAACGCGCTGCTGACCGGGTTGCGTGC
This sequence comes from Citrobacter sp. Marseille-Q6884, assembly GCF_945906775.1. Lineage (NCBI taxonomy): Bacteria > Pseudomonadati > Pseudomonadota > Gammaproteobacteria > Enterobacterales > Enterobacteriaceae > Citrobacter > Citrobacter sp. Marseille-Q6884. The sequence continues at coordinate 1,057,436 of NZ_CAMDRE010000001.1, read as the reverse complement.
TTATAACCGCCAGTTCCTGAAAACGACCAATTTTGGCGATCTGGCGGTCTACTGGCGGGATGAACGCAACGAAATACAGGGAGGATTGATCGGCAAAATTAAAGGTGAGTGGTTGTGCATAGATTTTTTATGGATGCATGAATCCCTGCGCAAAGGCGGTTTCGGTACGAAACTGATGCAGGCCGCTGAACAGACCGCGCAAGAGAGAGGGTGTCTGCATGCGCTGGTCGATACCCTGAGCTTTCAGGCATTGCCGTTTTATCAAAAGAACGGTTACCAGCTGCAAATGACCCTCGAAAACTTCCCGGAAGCAGGCGCTGCGCGCCATTATTTATCCAAAACATTTTGATGACCGGAAGTGCGCGTTGCTGTATACCCGCCGTGGGTTTTACAGGCTTTCCAACCCGGTGAGCGTGAATGCTGCCGGGATTTTGTTTATTCCTCCGTTATGCTTTTTTCTTCTTGCTGATGCTTTTTCGTTTTTTAAACCGCAGCGGCCTTCCCGCTATAGTCATTTCATTACCCATCAGGTGGTTATTTCAAAAGGATAAAAACGTGAAATTGAAAATACCTTATTTCGGGGCGACGGTATTGCTGGCGGGAATATTGCTGGCAGGTTGCGACCAGCAAAGCAGTGACGCCAAACATATTAAAGTGGGCGTCATTAACGGCGCAGAGCAGGATGTGGCAGAAGTCGCGAAGAAAGTGGCTAAAGAGAAGTACGGTCTGGACGTTGAACTGGTGGGGTTCAGTGGCTCGTTATTGCCTAATGATGCCACCAATCACGGTGAGCTGGATGCCAACGTTTTCCAGCATCGTCCATTCCTTGAGCAGGATAATAAAGCGCATAACTATAAACTGGTGGCGGTGGGCAATACGTTTGTCTTCCCGATGGCCGGTTATTCGAAAAAAATCAAAACTGTTGCCGAACTGAAAGATGGCGCGACCATTGCGATACCTAACGATCCTACGAATCTGGGGCGTGCGCTGTTGCTGCTGCAAAAAGAGAAGCTGATTACCCTGAAAGAGGGCAAGGGTCTGCTGCCGACGGCGCTGGATATTACGGATAATCCTCGTCATCTGAATATTATGGAGCTGGAAGGCGCACAACTGCCGCGTGTGCTGGACGATCAGAAAGTGGATGTGGCAATCATCAGTACCACTTACATTCAGCAAACCGGGCTTTCTCCGGTGCATGACAGCGTGTTTATTGAAGATAAAAACTCGCCGTACGTGAATATTCTGGTGGCGCGAGAAGACAACAAAGATGCTGAGAACGTCAAAGCGTTCCTGCAATCTTATCAGTCACCGGAAGTGGCGAAAGCGGCGGAAACGATCTTTAACGGCGGCGCGGTGCCGGGCTGGTAATGTTCGCCCGTTGCCGCGCCGGTTGGCTTTATGCCGCTCTGGCGCGGCGGCGGGAATCCATTGAGATCAGTACGACGGAAGAGAGGATGAGCAGCGTGCCCAGCCAGTCGGGCAGGGTGAACGTAATCCCCAACAGTAGCAGCGACAGTAATGCGCTGCTCAGCGGCTCTGCGCAGCTCAAAATGCTCGCTTTCGGCCCCCCAATCATCTGCGCGCCTTTCAGATACAGGCTAAACGTCAGCGACGTACCGATCACCACCAGATAGAAAAACGCCAGAATCAAACTGCCATTTACCACGAAGTGGGTTCCCTGTCCGGCATAGAACGGAAGCAGGATCATGCCACCGATTAACATGCTCCAGCCGACCACTGGCAGCGTTCCGTAGCGGGCGATAAGCGTAGAGGGATACGTGGTATAGAACGCGGCAGCAAATGCTGAGGCGATCCCCCAGAACAGCGCGGCAGGGGAGATGGAAAGCGACGTGGGGTTACCGTGGGTGACCAGTAAAAAGGTACCGATGAGTGACGTCAGGATCGCTGTCAGCACCAGTATTCCCGGCCGTGCTTTGCGCACCACAGAAAACCACGCCACGATAATAGTCGGTGATAGAAATTGCAGTACCGTCGCGGTGGCGGCGTTAGATTTTTCAATGGTCAGCAGAAAGGTTAACTGTACGGTAAGCGCCCCCACCACGGAAAAAATCAGCAGGCTGATGGCATCTTTACGGTTTTTGAGGATGGAGAAGACTTTGTCGCCGTGCACAAAGGAGAGCATCAGCAGAATGAGACCGGCGAAAATCAGACGCGTCATGGTCAGAAACTGTGACGACATCTGGCTTTGCTCCATGATGTACTGCGCGCAAACCCCTGAACTTCCCCATAAAACGGCGGCAATCAGGACGTTCATCATCCCTCTTCTGGTGGAACTCATCTTTTCCTCTGCATGTTGTTTTGTCTTATTTGTGTGCAGACATCATAGCAGAGAAGACTCGGGTCGCAGGCATACCTCATCCCTTGTCGTTGATTCCCCGAAATTCGGGGAATCAACGGGTTAACATTACGCTTCAACAGGCGTCAGATAATCCAGACGTAGCGGCTCGGCCAGCAGGTCATTCATTTGCAGAATGAATGTCTGGAAATGCGGCAGGTTGATGTGCTCATCCAGACCGGCCTGACCGCGCCAGGATTCGCGGACGTAAAACACATCCGGCGTGTCACGTAGCTGAAAAAGCGCATATTCGAGATTGCCCGGCTCCCGACGCGTGGGCAGCAAAAGTGCCCGCAGCGCCTGTTTCAGTGCCTCTGTTTTCCCCGGTTTGGCTTTCAGTACCGCAATGATGGAAATCACCTCAGTGTCCGACATGTTAAAACCCCTCCAGAACGATCTTGCCCACCGCACGACCGGTTTCAATTTGGGCGTGGGCCTTTTGCAAATTCGCGGCGGTGATGGCGCCATAATGTTCGCCCAACGTCGTGTGGATCACCTTGCTGTCGATTAACTGCGCCACGCGGGTCAGTAAATGGTGCTGGGCGATGATGTCGCGGGTTTCAAACATCGAGCGGGTGAACATAAATTCCCAGTGCAAAGAGATGCTTTTCACCTTCAGCGGACGCGCATCCAGAGATTCTGGGTCGTCAATTAACGCCAGTTTGCCCTGCGGAGCCAGCGCGGCGATGATTTGCTGATAGTGCTGTTCGGTATTGTTCAGGCTGGCAACGTGCGTGACCTCTTTAATGCCGATCCGTGCCAGCTCTTCTGTCAGTGGCTTGCTGTGATCAATCACATGGTCTGCTCCGGCTTCGCGTACCCATTTCTGGCTTTCAGGGCGTGATGCCGTGCCGATCACGGTCATTTTTGTCAGCTTACTGGCCAGTTGGGTGAGGATCGAACCCACGCCGCCCGCCGCGCCGACAATCAATAAAACATCGCCTTCGTTGCCGTTTTCCTCAACGCCCAAACGGTCGAACAGCATTTCCCATGCGGTAATGGCGGTGAGTGGCAGAGCAGCCGCAGAGGCGTTGTCCAGTGATTGTGGTTTCAGCGCAACGATGCGTTCATCGACAAGCTGAAATTCGCTGTTGCTGCCCGCACGTCCCAGCGCACCGGCGTACCAGACTTCATCACCTGGTTTGAACAGCGTCACCGCTTCGCCAACGGATTTCACCACACCGACAGCATCCCAGCCCAGAACACGCGGAACTTCTGCATTAAAACCTTCACGGACTTTGGTATCGACAGGGTTGACGGAAATGGCTTTCACTTCAACCAACAGGTCATGTCCTGCGGCGACCGGCACAGGCAGATCAATCTCTTGTAAAAACGCAATGTTATTGCCTTCGGCTGCGGCGTGGGTAATGGCGATAGCTTTCATAGTCTCTCCGGTTACAGGAATCTATTTATACCCGTCATACTTCAAGCTGCACGTGCGTTGGCTACGCTCGCTCACTCCAGTCACATAGTTCGCTATGCTCCAGGAGATTCACTCCCTTGCCGCCTTCATGCAACTCGAATTATTTAGGGTATATCTGTTGAATAATTCGATGGTAAACCGGCATCAGAACGGGAAAAATAGCCTCACAGCGACAGGACTTATACTCGGGGAGTGAAAATGTTCCGGCTTGAAGATCTCACGTTATTTGTCCGCGCCGCGGCGCTAAACAGTTTTAGTGATGCGGCACGCGAAGCCGGCGTCCAGCCTGCCCAGGTCAGTTCCGCCATTAAGCGTCTGGAGTCTACGCTCACTATCCGTTTGTTTGCCCGCTCCACACGTAGCCTGCGTCTCACGCCGGAAGGTGAGGTCTGGTTGCCCTATGCCCGCCAGATGTTGGATGTGATGCACGCCGGGCTGCAAAAAATCCAGACGCCGGAAGATGAGATCTCAGGCACGCTGCAAATTGCGGTGCCGTCCGATCTCGGCCGTAATTTGTTGCTGCCGGTATTTCAGTCATTTCGTCGTCGTTATCCAGCGCTGCGCCTGCGGGTCTTTTTCTCCGATCAGGTGACCGATGTCTTTAAAGACCCCGTTGATGTCGCCTTTCGTTATGGCAATACCGAAGATGCGTCTTATATCGCGCTGCCCGTCGCACCGGGTAACCGCCGTGTGCTGGTGGCTTCCCCGGACTGGGTCGAGCAACACGGCAAGCCACAACACCCGGATGAGTTAACGCAGTTGAACGCCATGACGTTTGTATTGCGCGGGCGGTTGCATGATCGCTGGACGTTTACGCGTCACGGCGAAGTCTGCAGTGTGCAGGTTAACAGCACCATTATGAGCGATGATGCCGAAGTGATTAGACGGCTGGCGATTGCCGGTGAGGGGATTGCGTATAAGTCGTGGCTGGATGTGAGTGAAGATGTCCGCGAGGGGCGATTGCAACTGCTCATGCCTGACTATCAGGGAGAAAAAGTCCCGCTGAATATGATTTGCCCCCACCGTAAACAGCTTTCAACGGCGGTACGCTTGCTCCACGATGCGGTGAAGGCTCGGTGTGAAAAGCTGATGGTGCTCCCCCCAGAGCCTGTTTAACGATTGGTGGATTATCGGTAGTCATACGTCTTAATTCCCGCTAAGCTTTCCGTAGCCATTAAACTGATCGGAACTCTGATCAGTTTAATGGCTATTTTGTCAGGAAAGCGATAATTGTCAGGATGATTATTAGCAATAATAAACATTGTGCTTTAAATAGACCCAACGTTTATTATATTCTGGCTTTGTTTTTCTCGTATGCTTTCAACGAAACTGTGTATATTTATTTAAATCTGTTTGACTAAATTGTCTCTCGTTGATATATAACAGATCCATACCTCTCCCTACAGTATTTTAATTTCTTTATTCACTTATTAAACAGATGTACGGATGTTTTTATAGCCAGGTAAAATGGGTATGGAGAAGGTATGTTGAAGGCAATGACAATCAATGATGTCTTGCATTATATCGAAGAGAATTCCGCAATGGGTATAGATATAGATGATCTTACCCGACTCTCCGGGTATAGCCGAAGGCATATTCAGGGGATGATAAAGCAGCGAATTAATATGCCTGTTGGCCTCTATATTCGTAAGCGGCGGATCACCAAAGCGGCATCGCTGCTACGCCTGACGACAATGGATATCATTGATATTTCAGTTCGGTTAGGTTTTGATTCTCAGCAGTCATTTACCAGAGAATTCAAAAAGTTAACGGGATATACGCCGAGGGATTATCGTAAGAAAACGAGTTGGGATCTCTCACCGATGCAGTTATATGAGCAATGCAGCGATCTCAATATCAGTACGCCAAAACTGTGCACGTTACCGGAGTATTATGTTACCGGTTTTCAATACAACTATGACTCTGCCGTGCCGCCAACCGATGACTCGCACCGTCCTCGTCTGAACATGATTTTCGACGAACTTACCAGGCTAAAACAAAATGTGTGGGCGCTGACTGATTTTTCTCCTCATCCCAATTCAACGACGCGGCTGAAGGTGAAAACGATCATTGGTAGTAAGAATGGCCATGCGACAAGCACATATAATTGTTATAGCAGTCCACCGGGGAAATATGCCTGCTTTTCCTTCAGATGCGACAAAGAGACCTATCCGAAATATGCAATGTATATATATTTAAAGCTTCTGTCAGAGTTGGGATTAAAGCGAAGACCCGGCTATGATATTGAAGTTTTTCATTACCACCCGCAGGATGTTATTAATAAAACAATTAGCTGTGAACACTTTATACCATTAGATTTATAATGCTTGAATTCATCATCATAAAAAAAGCTCCACTTGCGTGGAGCAAAGACCCCCAGCACGTTAAATTGAGTAATGGCTATTCATATTCGGCATTGAAATACAAAACGGATCGCACCTTTCCGGGGCTGACGCGTTGCTCAGTTTGAAAATATTGCGCATGAAAAGGAATCGAGAACTTTCCCTTATCCTGATGTGTCAGCGTATAGAATGCGCGTCGATTGAAATCAATGGGTTGCTGGTGTTGATTTAAAACCTGAATTCCTATGCCGGTCGCACCTTTGGGCTGGATATTCGGTAAGACGCCCATGTTTCGGGCCTGACTTTTGTGCGCATCACTCCAGCTCAGGACGACCCGGGAAGGTGTTGTGAATTCCCCCTTACAGGTCAGGTCGATAGTAAACGGTTTTCTCCCCGCAGTACTGCCGTAGCCGGTAAAGTGTTCCAGGGCGACATCGGGCAATTTTACGTTGATTGTGCGGTTGCCCTGTATCGTGCAGGAACGGCTGAGCACCGTCACATATTTTGCCGGCAGGACGATATCAATCACCGGTAGTGACTGAGTCTCGCTTCTGATCTGCAGGTTGAGAGAACCTGGCGAAGCGCCTGCAGGCAGACGATTATCCAGTTTGATCAGCTCGATATTAATCTTGCTGTTCCTGAACTCGTCAGGTGTTGCCCTGAAGGTGGATGGCCACGGGATGTGACGCCCGGTTGAGGTTTCGAAAGAGACTTTTATGCCGATGCCGCTCACGTTGCTCCGCAGGATACCGGGTAACGCCGTGACAGAAGGATCGCCCGCTACCTGAGCGGTGAATGACTGACTCTCAGTGCAACCTGAGCTCTGAACATGACGGACAGAAAGGGTCCGTGTCTGAATGACGCCCCCGGACTGAACGGCACGCTTTTCGGTGACGGTCTCCGGCGGGGCGACTATCTTTTGTGTCGCCAGAATGCACGCGGCGCTGGCCGTCTGATGAAGGCTTAACATGAAGCCCAGAATAAAAGCGGTACGTATTACCGACATATGGCCTCCTGGCTTTTGAGTACGACCGTGCATTTCCCTTTTTCCAGAGAAACAAAGACTTCTGGTGACGTGGTTTCATCGATATAAAGCGCGCCGCCTTGTCCGACATAGCCGACATGGTTATTCGCGCGGTCGCGGACAATGGCGCCAAACGGCATTTTCTGCTGACCTTTGATGCGCGGGTAAATAATGGTCTGCCGTTTTAGCGTGGTTTCGAAGGTGACGGGAATAACGTTGCCCTCGTAAGGCGCCACCTTGCTTTGGGTTTTGCTGAAAATCAGGCCTTCCGTGGAGCCTTTGGGATCGATAATGACGTCATTAACGCGCCATGGGCGTAACCACGGCAAAATGGCATAACCATTCTTATCGAAGCGGGTTCCGGGCACGCCGTCCAGATGCGCGCCGTGGGCGTTTGGCGCATAGACCAGGGCCACGGTATCTGAGCGCTCGGGTGAGAAGGTGATTCCTCCCGTATGCCCGACCAGCATTCCGCTCATGCCCCCACTGACCTGATGCCAGGAATTACTCTGGCTCCATGTCCCGTTCATCGTGGTGTAGGGGGTGCGTACCATCCCGGTTGCGCCCCATTCCACATCGCCGCCGCGGGCGTAGCCGGTATTCAAACCCCATACGATGTTGTTTTCATCGTCGGTAGACGTGGTGAACCCAAGGCGAGAATGGCTGGCTTTGCCGTTATTACTGTAGCTATCGGAAGAGATCTGCGTAAAACCGGCGTTGTCGCGTGGCAGGAAATAGCTAAATGAGAGCATGATTTGGTCGTCTTTGGTGACGGAACCCTGTTGGTCCTCATTCCAGAAACGTTGAGCGGATACACTCCAGGTCAGGTTGCCCCAGGTGTTGGTGTAGCCCACGGCATACTGACGATAATTATCCTGTTGATCCCAGTACTTTTTCAGAGAGCCGGATAAATAGAATGAGCCCCAGGTGTCGGATAACGGCTGATTAATACTGGCGCTAAACGACTGCTTCTCGCGTAACGAGAAATATTGGCTGTCGGCGTTTTGTGTATCCAGCGCATCCAGTGCATCGCGTTGGCCATAAAAGTGATGGGAACTGTATTTGGCTTCCAGCCATAGCGACGTTTCCGACCAGGGGAGGGTACGATTCCATGTCAGGCGATACTGTTGTCCCTGGTGGCGATCATCGTCAAGATGAAGGCGAGATTGCGTAATATCGAAGGCAAATGCCCCCACTCCCGTATTGAGGCCACTCCCGATCAGCGCTGACTGATAGCGTTCAAATCCTGATGCCCCGGTATACAACGTTAAATAGTTGTTCAGGCCATACTGCCAGTGAGCTTGTGCAGCAAACGGATCTTCATCATTGTTATCTTCATCCACGGTACCGATAGCGATGCCATAGCGAGAAATACCGGGTTTCAGCAACTGCGGTACGGTGGAATAAGGGACGGTAAAACGGCGAATACGTCCATCAGACTCCTGGATTGTCACCAGCAGATCGCCTCCGGTATTGGCGGGAAGCACAGACTCGATAGAGAACGGACCGGCCGGAACCGAAGACTGATGGATAGTTTGGCCATCCTGGGTGATGGTTACTCTGGCGTTGGTTTCCGCGACCCCGCGGATCACGGGTGCCCAGTTCAGCGTGCTATCCGGGCGCATTAAATCCTCGGAGGCCAGCCCCACGCCGAGAAGGGCAATACTGTCGAACATCTGGCTGTCGGTGTAGAACTTTCCGGCGCTGAACATGGATTTCCAGCGAGTGATTGGCCGTTTTAGCGTCGTGCGATTATTGGCATAATGGCTGCCCGTACTGCTGTCCCAGTTCTGACTGCCAAAATGCTCAAGCAACCATCCCCCGGTAGAAGCACGGATATCCATTCCCAGCCAGGCGCTGTCCGTGCTGGAACGGTCATTACCTCGTTGCTGGGTACTGTAATAATCCGCGTTGTAGCCGAAATTAATGGCCGGGGTTCCCGGTTGCCAGAGTTCGGGGTCGACATAATTGCTTTCGATATTATCCACATAGGCCTGCGGGATCGTAATACGTAGCTCAAGCTGGCTGGTGTTGAGTCTCTCCGTCGCTTTCCCGCTGGTGTCCCATTCGGCAATGGTGCCGCAGCGTGAGGGGTGGGCAGTCAGCGTTTGATTCATTTTTTCTGGGTTAATGCCCATTCCTTTGAGGAACGCTTCTGAATAGCAACTGACTAATTCACCCTTTTTATCTTTTTTAAATAAGAGTTCACGGCGTCCGCGCCAGGTATCATTAATATAAATATCGACAATGTATGTTCCCGGTAATAGCCCTGCGGCATTAAATGAACGCAGATCATTGAGTGAAGCATTGCCCATCAGGATGGCATTATCAAACTCATAGCGGCCTGTATTTTCTGCGTGAAGCGAAACTGAAAAGAGTGAACTGTATAAAATTACGCAGCCGGGTAAGGTGAAGATCCTTTTACGTAAACCCATTCTGTATTCCTTTTCCCTTTTTACTTATTAATGGCTGTTTTAAATTCCACAACGCTGCCGTAATCGCTGATCGCCTGTAACGTTACTGGCTCTCCTGGCTTTATTTTTTGTTTTGCATGGACATCGGTTCTGCTTTTAGGGGCGACCATGATGCCTTCATTCAGGAGTCCGCTCCCTGAGGCGGTGACAATATCGGCAACGGTAATGAAAAATGGCGTCGGGTTTACCAGCGTAATACCCTTCGCGTTGGCAATAAGTTCCATCTTGCTTTCCGCATTCTGCCGATCCCCTAAACCGATCGGACGCCAGAAAAATTTAAAGCGTGAACGAATGGCGAGGTTGAGCATTGCTGCGTTTTCCGTAGCCTGACTTTTATCCACGGAAGGAATGTCCAGAATATTTAACCACCATAATGATTCTCTGTCGGTGGCGGCAATGTGTTTATCACTGGCTTTTTTTATTCTCAGAGATTGTCCATTTTTGGCATCAACGCGAGCAATAGGGGGTGAAATAATAAAGGGGGTAGTTATTTCTTCTGGTAATTTACTTGCATCACCCTCATCCAGCCAGACCTGAGCCAGTGAAGGTGAATTTCCCGTATTGGTCATTTGTATAGTAATTTCGGCAGCATCTTCAGAATAGATAAACCGGGTTCCATTGACGATAATGTTATTGGCATGCGCAGCAAAAGCAGAGAATAAAGCGAGTAAAGTAAGGATGGTTTTCATATGACCTCTGGCAAAATAAATGCCATAGCAGCGAGTGCTACGGCATTATGTATTTAGAGATAGGTAATGCTGTAGTTTGCCTGAGCACTCACCGGACCTGCAGTAACGACATCCCAAAAGTGGCTCTCGCGCGGCTTAATATAACCCACGCTAAACTTGTAGGTCAGTGTGGGTTTGTGGCCAGTAACTTGATATTTTTCAGGTTCAAATCGTTTGCTATTGTCTTTTAAGTCAATGTCTTTCCCATTGCTGTCTTTTAATACTAATGCAACGTTTTTTGCACCGTTTGCCTCCATGTTTTTGAGAAATCCTTGGTTAGTCAATTGGCCGTTATTAATCCATGACAATTTTGGAATGAGTTTTTCATGGGTATAGCAGTCTTTAACCTGAATAGTAAATGTTTGCAGTTGTTCAGCTCTGTATTCATTAACCTTATTGCGTAATACAGGATTAAGTTTTACATGTTTATTCTGATCCCCAGTGGCAATTTTGCAGGATGCGGAATAAACATGGCCGCTAAAATTAACTTTTCCTTTGGGATCGCCGTGAGGGTGACCTCCACCAAATGCCATCGCTGAAGGAATGGATACTGCACATGCAATCAACGTCACAATGGATAACTTATTCATTATGTGCTCCTTATTGAGAGATAAAACGTCCCTGATATCAGTAACCGTGTTGCTGATACCTCTGACATAGTGTCCATCAGGCTTTCGCCCCCTATAAAATAGGTAAGGGAAAGTGTGATTGTATATCGTAGATTGCACGTATTTTGCTCAGTCAATGATATTAAGAGTGACAGATATATACGAGTTATCATGCAATATTATCATCTGTTAGTACGATGACATTTTTGCGTCTTGCGATACGTACTGGAATATAATATCTATAAGATACAGTTGGTTAAGTGTCATGGCGAATAGTTAATTAAATATAGCACGAGAAAATACGTATTCAGGAGTCGGAAAAACCGAACATTTGGATTGCACAATTAGCTAAATTTTCAAAATTCAATCAGATTATCTTTAATCCTAAGTTATGACATGTTGTTTATTTAATGTGCAGTAGCAACAGGGATGCATTGTTAATTATCATTTAAATGAAGGCGATATATGCTTAACATGGACTGTAAGATCATACTGATTAGCAATCAGTCAATACAGACACAACTCTTGCTGGATTATCTCAATAAGAAAACGAATACCTTAGTGGATTTTATTAATATTAGCAGGCCGGATATGTCATTTATATCCGAGGGCAGTATTATTCTCTACGATATTCAGGCATCCAGCCGAAAACTCAAAAAGGTTTGGTCTAAACTCCTGAATGACAGTTCTTATGGCCTGCGTATTTATATCATCAATTGCCTGAAATCACTTTCGCTCTATGCGAATATGTCATGGCCCCATTTTGAGTCTGTTGTGTCGAATGATTGTACCACTGAGCATTTGCTCAAAGTGATTCAAGAAGGAAGCCAAATCCCTCGTTCAGAACGCGCACACTCTCCTTTAAAAGAAAAATTCAATCTCACTCAACACGGCAATGACACTGAAATGCTGACGGAAAGAGAGTATGAAGTGTTGACTGAATTATCAAAGGGCGCATCTAATCAGGAAATTGCCCGTGCGTTTTATATTAGTGAAAATACGGTAAGAACGCATATTTATAATATTTTTAAAAAGATCTCGGTGAGTAATCGAACACAGGCGGCGTGCTGGGCAAATGTCCATCTCAGGGCACCGGCACTGGATGAACTTCCCTGGAGATAAGGGGGAAGGATGAGGCTGGCGCAAAGTCGCTGCGCCAGCCGGGCTTCGTGTAGTTACTTAGTCTTTTTTGCTGGCGTTAGCAAAGAAAATATCAGACTGAATATCTTTGGTACGGATGGTAAATAGCTGATTAGTCAGGTCTTCAGTTAACTTCTCAGCATCGGCCATGATGCGCAGGTTGAAGTCATTCAGCATCTTATCAGCGGCAGGTTTATCGGTTTTCGCCATCTTCAGATATTCGGCCTCGACCTCTTTTTGCTCCTTAGCGACCTTATCTTCCCACGCTTTGTAGGCTTTTTTGACGATAGGGGCGAGCTTCGGATAGTCCGTCATGGTCAGCGTCTGTAATTTACGATACTTCCAGTAAATGGATTGATCATCCGCTTTATCGGTACCCATCGTATAGTTGGCCGGATACGCTTTCAGTCCGCTGTAATAAGGTACAAAGGCGGTAAGATCGGCCATCCCCAGACCAATGTAAGTGGTTTCGCCAATTTCTTTTGGCAACCACGGACGCACCTGCATGACGTGCGCTTCATAGGTACGGAAGACGCTGACAGGACGCCACGGCTCTTTGCCGTTCAGACCGTTGGTGTATGGGTCATGGCTGGTGCCTTCATAGTGATTTCGCAACACTGACTTCACATCGTCCAGCGTCATCTTCTTCTCTGGCGTCAGGAATACCGGGAATTCACGCCCTGCGGCCATATCCTGTTTTACGGAAGGATTGAACGCTTTCTGGATGGTCCACACGCGCGGGTCGTTGTAATTGCGGTCACGCTCATCATCGCGGGTATAGACTTTGGAGAAGTTGAATTTGCCATCTTTGGCCTGATTATAAAGGCCTTTTTCAGTCGCAAACTCAATCAGGTTTTTTGAACCCATCATGTCCGGGTTTTTAGGATCGTAATCCTGTAAGCGTCCCTGGTTACCGGTGGCAAAATACTGATTAGCAGGCAGACGCTGCGCCATCCACTGGTGGCCGCTACCGGTTTCCAGATACCAGATTTCATTATCGTCCACGACAGCGACGCCAAAGCCTTCGCCGGCACCGACGGTTTCTACGATATGCCCCAGCAGCGCCACCGCTTCACGGGCGGTTTTGCTCTGTGACAGCAGGATATCCGGGATATCGTCTTCGGTGATGCCTTTATCCTCAACGTACGGGTCAACGGCCAGCGCTTCTGGTGAGGCAAAGATGGATTCTGTGCCGCTCACGCCAACACCCAGTTCGTTAAATCCGGTTGCGCCGTGTAACTGTGTTTTCCAGTTCGGAACGGTGGTGTAACGCAGAGAGTTTTTCGGCAGGGGCCAGGTAAAATCATTCGCGCCGTTATGCGCTTTGGTGCTGTACACCCCGGTCTGGTTTTGTTTCGCCGGATGAATGAGAAAATGCTGTGCTTTCAGTGCATCGCTGTCTGCGCTACGGGCCACCAACATGGAGCCATCCGCTGATGCTTCATTACCGACCAGCAGGGTTGTACAAGCAAAACCTGATGAAACAACGGCCAGGTTAATTGAAAGTGCAATCAGGCACTTTTTAAAAGTAAACATTATGTATCCCTCATAATTACGCCATAAACACACCGGAAACATACCGTTTTCTTATATGCGGTCACGCCTGAACGTTCAGGTAATGATCGCCAGAGAGATAAACGCCCCTGCCCACGTTTACTCCAAATATCCATTTGTATGTTGAAGTCTTCTGGACGCAATAACCTGTCCATTTCGCTTGATTAATACACAACGGATATTGAGGTATTCAGGATGTTCCCTGATTCGGTGTGCAGAATAGCAATGGCTTATCACTGGATTCAGTGACCTGTGTCGCGTAAGTCAATGTTGTGATTGCGACGAGAAATAACGGACGGGAATTATTGCGGTGAAAAATTTTGTTTAAGGGAAATATTAAAATCGGTATTGGAAACGTAATTTGCACGCTATTCGCAGTGGTTCGCTATTACCGAACCACTGAAATGAAAAGTTGCTTAATTGTTATTTATTGTTTGTCACCTGGATAAATATCAGAGCAGTTCTGTACATGAGTGAATATATAATTAACCCTGATATGTTCCGCTACCTATCTTATTGATTTAAATTTAATGATTTAGCTGAATGAATAGCCCCTGCTGACTCTTTACACGAAGGCCGGGGCATACAGCTTTACTCTTTGCCTTCTTTCCTCCACTGTAGCAAACCGGCAATATCCTTCTCGCCTTCGGCTTCTTTGAAGCGCCGTTGTTGCTCGGCAAACTGGTGATATTCCGCCTGTGCTTTATCATCTGCCATTTTCTTGCTGACTTTACCTGGACCTTGCAGAACTTCGCGGTCGTTAAATTGCAGGAACTGATCCAGCTTATCTTGCCAGTCGCGTAAAAAAACCTGACGACGACGACGGGCCTGATCTTCGGCAAAATCCAGCCACATGTTAACTACGCGGTTGAGCTCACTCACTTCATCCTGACTGAGATAGTTTTTTGCTATTGTCACGTCACCTTTACGTACGTCTTCGCCTTTATAGCTCGTCAGTCCCATATGCGGTTGGCTGGCGTCGGCACGATTGTGGATGAGTTCAGCAGCGGTATGGCCAGTACAGGCAAAATGAAGTTTGTTCTGGATGGTTTGAAAGAACTGCGTGGTTTCTTTTAGCGACGGTTGATAGTCGGCAGCTAAAGCAAAGATCTCGCGCACCCGCAAATAAACCCGGCGCTCGCTGGCGCGAATATCGCGGATGCGTTCGAGCATCTCATCGAAATAGTCAGGGACAGCGGAAGAACCAACAGGCGGATTTTTCAGCCGCTCATCGTCCATCACAAAACCTTTGACGAGGTATTCCTGAAGCGTCTGCGTTGCCCACTGGCGAAACTGGACACCGCGAGGCGAACGGACGCGGTAGCCAACAGCGAGTATTGCCTCGAGGTTATAGTGATCTATCTCTCTGGAAACCTGACGTTTTCCTTCCTGGCGAACTATCCGGAATTTCCGGATAGTTGAATTTTGACCAAGCTCACCTTCAGAAAATATGTTGATTAAATGCTCGTTAATGGTGCGAACATCTTTATCGTAGAGGTTAGCCATCGCTGCCTGAGATAACCAGATGGTGTCTGACTCAAAGCGACATTCAACTCGCACTCTCCCGTCACCGCTGGCAAACATAATAAATTCGCCTGTCGGGGATTGTGGTAGGTGTTTATCTGACATGTCGCCTCCGTTTTAACCAGGCTAATAACGCTGCAATCCACGTAGTATGCCAGAGTTCAACACGGGATAAAGAAAGCTAAAAAGAGATGTGATTTAAGAGGTGCTTATTTGAGGAACTTTGGCGGAAGATCACAGGAGTCGAACCTGCCCGGGACCGCTGGCGGCCCCAACTGGATTTGAAGTCCAGCCACCTCACCGGAGATGACGATCTTCCGCGCCTCGATTGCTACATGGAGGCGGGGCGCATTATAGCTACTTCCTGGGGATTCCACACCCCCTCACTCACTTTTTTAACTTCCCTTTCTCTTTACCATGACCAGTTTCAAATAAATGCCTATAAAATCCATCACTTACACTTAGACATATTTTCGGATGCAATCCTGAGACAGCAGGGGCGGGACATACGTGGTTAGCGAGTTGGGTGTGGTGATCACCCCGAAGGGTGATGAACTGACGATGACGTTCTGATCGCATGGAAAAATGCCGGATGGCGTTGTGCGCATCCGGCCTGATGTTTTATTGCGCGGGCGGTGGCGCGATGACTTCCCCGCCCGACACGACACCTGCCTGCATGGTCTGCGTTACCTGCTGCTGTTGCGCATTCACCGCATGCAATTGGCCATTTACCGTCGGTTTCAGCGGTGCATCGGCCTGTATGTTGCCGCTGGCAGTGAGCTGGAGGTTACCGTCACCGGAGAGGGGCAGCGCAGGCCATCCCCACTGTTGCAGGATAGCCATTGGCACACCGCGCCCGTTCAGGCTGATCTGCGTCTGGCGCTGCGGAAGCTGCGAAATACTGGCGGTTGCTTCCAGTAGCCCTTTTTCCGTATAGGCGCTCAATTCGCTGATATTGATGGTACTGCTGTTCGCGGTGAGTGCCAGAGAAGGGCGGCGTACGTCGGTGCGGTTGAATGTGGCTGCCGCGGCATTAAGCGTGGCATTACCGCTCCAGATCCCCCACTGATTATTTTGAACCAGCCCCAGGTTGGCGCCGTAGCCGTCCAGCGCGGTAAGTTGCCACGGGAAGGTAGGGTCGATATCAATCACCAGATTACGGCTGGCGCTGAATTTTTTCAGCGTCAGGCTGTTTAACCAGGCTGGCAGGGGCTTCATCCACAGCTGTTTCCAGTTCCCTGGTAGTGTGTATTCCAGCCCGGCAAGCGCGGCATCGTCGAGGACGAGCGCTTTGCTGCTACGCAGCCAGTTGCCGGACGTTCTGACCATGCCGCCTTCCCAACGCGTCGTGAACTGGCGCAGCGCAATCCCCTGCGGTGAGAATTCGGCGTTCAGGATGGGATCGAAAAAGTGCAGTGAACCGTAGATAAATTCACTGGCGTTCATCGACAGCTTACCTTCCTGCGTTTGCCAGTCGTCCTTGCTGAAGGTCATGTTGCGCAAGCTAAGGTCGAGATCCGTTACCGCCCAGTCAGGGCCTTGCAGCCGGGCATCGGTCACTTCAAGACGCCCAATTTGCAGAGAAGGAATGGTGGTTAACGGGGCAAAAAAATCGACCAGCGATTTATCGCTTTGCAACCGGATATCGTTCAGCCGCAGACTCTCCACCACCCAGCTGCCATCGGCATTCCGCTGCGCGACGCCGGTTAATGCGCCACGCGCCACATCCGCGCCAATGTTGCTTAGCGTCACCCGGTCATGGTCGATGCTGCCTTCAATCAACACATTGGTGGTGGGCACATCGTTGAGCGTCAACGAGCTGGCACTGAGCTGGATCTGTGCTTTGTTACCGAGAATTTTCCCGGCTTCAGGGCTCCAGGGAATCACGCCGCCGTTCACCCGCTGAGCGCTCAGGTTCCACTCGCTGCCGGGGCTGTTGAGCGCCATATCCTGTAATTGCAGGCGATCGGCCTGGAACGGAAGCGGGGCTGTTTTCTGGGAGAGGTTCAGCGTGCCGTTTTGCAACAAAATGGTGTCAACGTGAAAGGGATCGGTAATTTGACGGCTACTCAATCCAATATCGACCGTTTTTGCCACCAGTGTGGCGGGTTGACCGTCACGGCCAAAGGTGACGTTTTCCAACAGAATGTGGGAGGGGGCGGAAAACCGGTGATCCATGGCGTCAAAAGCCAGGTGGTAGCTGCTGTTCTCGGAAACCCAGGCGCTGACATGCTCTGCGCCCCAGCGGGTTTGCAGTAGAAAATAAAGGCCGAGGATCGCCACTGCAAAGGCGATCAGCACGTAGAGAAGCAGCTTTCCAATAAATTTCATGGTCTTCCATCCCGTGAAGTGCACATAGTCAAGTTATGCACGATTTACGCGCAATCCTCAAGGCGGGAATGGTGAAAGAGCGTTACAGCGGCGTTGATCAGAAATCCCCGCCGCTCTGCACTTATTGTTTTTCGGGTGGGAAAACCAGGTTCAGAACGATAGCGGTAATCCCCCCTGCGGCGATACCGGAGGAGAGCAGGTTTTTCACCCAATCTGGCGCAAACTGCAGGATAAGCGGCTGTTGGGAGACACCCAGACCGACAGCCAGCGACAGCGCGATAATCAGAATGGCGCGACGGTTAAGCGGCTCGCGAGAAACAATGCGCACACCGGATGCGGCGATGGTACCAAACATCACCAGCGTTGCGCCGCCCAGAACGGGCTCAGGAATATGCTGCACAAAACCGCTGACCGCCGGGAACAGACCCAGCGCGATCAACATCAGCGCGACCACAAAACCGACATAGCGGCTGGCAACGCCGGTCAGCTGAATCACACCGTTGTTCTGCCCGAAACAGGAGTTCGGGAAGGTATTGAACACTGCGGAGACAAAGGAGTTCAGGCCGTTAGCGAGTACGCCGCCTTTCAGGCGTTTCATATACAGCGGGCCGGAGACCGGTTGTTCGGAGACATCGGAAGTGGCGGTGATATCACCGATGGTTTCCAGCGAGGTGATCATAAAGACCAGCATCAGCGGCAACAGCAAGCTCCAGTCGATGCCCAGACCATAGTACAACGGCGTTGGTACCATGATGAGATCCTGACTTACCGGCGCGGTATTTTGCGGCAACATGTCCATAAACCAGGCCAGCAGGTAGCCTGCCGCCATCGCGATGACCAGCGAGGCTACACGCAGGTAAGGGTTACGCTGGCGATTGAGGAGGATAATGAGCGCCAGTACAACGCCTGCCAACATTAAATTCTTCGGTGCGCCAAAGGTGTGGTCGCTCATTGCAGCATAGCCACCACCAATCGACGTCAGACCCACCTGAATCAGCGACAAGCCGATAATCATCACCACCACGCCGGATACCAGCGGCGTAATAATACGACGTGCCAGATGCAGTACTCGTGAGATGACCATCTCAGTGCAGCTTGCCAGCATCAGCGTACCGAACAACGCTGCCATCATGGTCGGGACATCCGCACCACCGGTTTTCAGCGCTGTACCGCCCATAATCAGCGGCGCAACAAAGTTAAAGCTGGTGCCCTGAATGGATAACAGCCCTGAGCCAACCGGCCCCCAGGCCTTAATCTGGATGATGGACGCTACGCCGGAAGCGAACAGCGACATACTGATAATGTGTTGAGTATCTTGAGCCGGTAAACCGAGCGCCTGGCAGATTAACAGAGCAGGCGTGATCACCGCGACGAACATCGCCAGCAGGTGCTGACAGGCGGCAAACAGGGTCTGGGCTAACGGGGGGCGATCTTCAAGACGGTAAATCAGTTCACTGTTATGAGTCTGCGCAACCGGTTGCGCATTTGCTGACTCTACGGCGTTAACGGACATCAGAGGCAATCCCATGGTGGAAAAGCGGTGATTTTATCCGACCAGGGGAGAAAAGCAAACGTTTGCTAGCAGGTATTCTTAATATTTAAAACGGATAAACAAACATTTTTATATAACTTTTCATCATTTTCTGCTTAAAATCCACCCCGATAACTCATTAAGAGCTAAAAATAGACCTGGAATGAATCGTGCGTAGTAGATTCGAGAAGCGCACTAATGGAGCTGTATATGTTTTACCTCGATACTTTATCAACACTGGTTGCTGCAACCCTGGTGTTGCTGCTGGGGCGTAAGCTCGTCCAGTCTGTTCCCTTCCTGAAAAAATATACGATTCCCGAGCCTGTCGCGGGCGGATTGCTGGTAGCAATCGCACTGCTGGTGCTGAAAAAAAGCATGGGCTGGGAAGTGAACTTCGATATGACGTTGCGCGATCCGTTGATGCTGGCGTTCTTCGCCACAATCGGTCTCAATGCCAACATCGCCAGTCTGCGAGCCGGTGGCCGCGTGGTGGGGGTGTTTTTGATCGTTGTTGTCGGCCTGCTGTTAATGCAAAACGCCATTGGTATTGGGATGGCGAGCCTGCTGGGTCTTGACCCACTGATGGGGCTGATTGCGGGCTCTATCACGCTCTCCGGCGGTCATGGAACGGGTGCGGCGTGGAGTAAACTGTTTATTGAACGTTATGGATTCACCAATGCCACGGAAGTGGCGATGGCGTGTGCAACGTTCGGCCTGGTGCTGGGCGGGTTGATTGGCGGCCCGGTGGCGCGTTATCTGGTTAAGCACTCCACGACGCCTGACGGGATGCCAGACGATCAGGCGGTGCCTACCGCGTTTGAAAAGCCGGATGTCGGGCGCATGATCACCTCTCTGGTGCTGATTGAAACCATCGCGCTGATTGCTATCTGTCTGACGGTCGGAAAAATCGTTGCGCAATTGCTGGTGGGGACGGTGCTGGAACTGCCGACTTTCGTCTGCGTGTTGTTTGTCGGGGTGATCCTGAGCAATGGCCTGGCGTTAATGGGCTTTTATCGGGTGTTTGAGCGCGCGGTTTCAGTGTTGGGTAACGTGAGTTTGTCGCTGTTCCTGGCGATGGCGCTGATGAGCCTGAAACTGTGGGAGCTGGCTTCGCTGGCGCTGCCGATGTTGGCCATCCTTGTCGTGCAGACGATTTTCATGGCGCTGTACGCCATTTTCGTCACCTGGCGCATGATGGGTAAGAACTACGATGCTGCGGTGCTGGCGGCCGGGCACTGTGGTTTTGGGCTTGGCGCAACGCCGACGGCGATTGCCAACATGCAGGCGATCACTGAGCGATTTGGTCCGTCACATATGGCGTTTCTGGTGGTGCCGATGGTGGGGGCGTTCTTTATCGATATCGTCAATGCGCTGGTGATTAAGCTGTATCTGCTGTTGCCCATTTTTGCGCAATAAAGGCGGTGCGGCGGTGTGATAACCGCCGCCGCTATGGGTCAGTTATGCGTTGGAATAGCGCTCTGTTTCCGGCATCCAGCGTTCAATAAGCGCCACCGCCTGCTGTGGATAACGTTCGTGAATATGGCGTGCAATGCGTTGAACTTCGGGGATTATGGCCTGATCGCGCAGTAAGTCCGCCACTTTGAACTCTGCTGTTCCCGTTTGACGCGTCCCTAACAGTTCACCTGGGCCGCGGATCTCCAGATCTTTTTGCGCAATAACAAAGCCATCGTTGCTGTCCCGCAGCACTTGCAGACGCTTCTGTGCGGTTTTGGACAGGGGGGATTTGTAGAGCAGGACGCAATGGGAGGCCACTGCGCCACGACCCACGCGACCGCGCAACTGGTGCAGCTGAGCCAGACCTAAGCGCTCCGGGTTTTCTATAATCATCAGGCTGGCGTTTGGCACATCGACGCCCACTTCAATCACCGTGGTGGCAACCAGCAGATGCAGCTCGCCCTGTTTGAAGGCGGCCATCACAGACTGCTTCTCGGCAGGTTTCATTCGACCGTGCACCAGCCCAACCTTGAGTTCCGGCAAGGCCAGCTTAAGCTCTTCCCACGTGGCCTCTGCTGCCTGAGCTTCTAAGAGGTCAGACTCTTCAATCAACGTACACACCCAGTACGCCTGACGCCCTTCGTGAGTGCAGGCGTTGCGCACGCGGTCAATAATGTCGCTGCGTCGGGTGTCCGGGATGGCGACGGTGGTGACCGGCGTACGACCCGGAGGCAGTTCGTCAATGACGGAGGTATCGAGATCGGCATAGGCAGTCATGGCCAGCGTGCGGGGGATCGGCGTGGCGGTCATGATCAGCTGATGCGGATGGAACCCCTGTTGCTGGCCCTTTTCCCACAGCGCCAGACGCTGGTGAACGCCAAAGCGGTGCTGTTCGTCGATGATAACCAGCGCCAGGCCGTTGAACTGAACCTGCTCCTGGAAAATCGCATGCGTACCGACAATCATCTGCACGTGTCCGCTGGCGATAGCCTCCTGCTGAGCAAGACGTGCTTTGCCTTTCTGCTTACCGGCCAGCCAGCCCACTTCAATGCCCAGAGGAGCAAACCAGTTTCGGAAGTTATTCGCATGCTGTTCGGCCAGCAGTTCAGTCGGCGCCATCAGCGCGACCTGTTTGCCATGTGCGATAGCCCGTAGGGCGGCGAGCGCGGCGACCAGCGTTTTACCGGAACCGACATCACCCTGCACCAGACGCATCATCGGCACATCCAGCGCCATATCGCGTTCAATCTCGGCGACAACACGCGCCTGTGCGCCGGTCGGTTTGAACGGTAGTGCGGCAAGCAGTTGGTTTTTCAGGGTATCGTTAGCGCCAAGCGGCTGAGCATGAAAACGCTGCGCCCCGGCGCGTAATGCCAGCATGCTGAGGTTGTGTGCCAGGAGTTCTTCAAGTATCAGGCGTCGCTGCGCCGGGTGTTGTCCGGTTTCGAGGTCGCTGAGCTGGAGTGACGGTGGCGGACGGTGCAGCGTGCGCAAAGCTTCCGGCAGACTCATCATGCCCTGTAACAGTTCTGGCGGTAGCAGTTCAGCAATGGCGCAGGTATCGAGCAGATCCAGAGCCTGATCGGTCAGTTTACGCAGCGTTGCCTGCTTAACGCCTTCGGTCGTCGGATACACTGGCGTGAGTGTCTCCTGCAGTTCCGGAGTGCTGAGATCGCCCTGAACGCGGTACTCCGGGTGGATCATCTCTGCGCCATACTTCCCGCGCTTTGCTTCGCCATACGCCAGTACTCGCCGCCCTGTCGCAAGACTGTTTTTCATCGCCGCGCTGAAATTGAAGAAACGCATTGTCAGAATGCCGGAACCGTCGCTTATCTGGCAGGTCATCATTCGGCGACCACCGAAGGTGATGTTGCAGTTCAGCACTTCACCTTCAACGGTGGCATAAACGCCTGGCAGCAGTTCACCAATGGGATAAAGATGTGTGCGGTCTTCGTAGCGCAGGGGAAGATGTAGCAGGAGGTCCTGAACGGTGTGCAGGCCAATTTTTGCCAGTTTACTGCTTTGTGCTGCGCCAACCCCCGTCAGAGAGTTGAGTGGAATGGCATCCAGTAAACGGCCTTTCATCGCGTTTATCTCGCAGATTGCATGGTGGCCCACCACGTTGCATCGGCTTCAATTTCGCCCTGCGTATTCACGTGGGGGTAGGGGAGGCCTTTACGCTTAGCCACATTTGCCAGCACCGGATAACCCCCCTCAAATAACAAGCGCTGCTGTTCATCTTCCGGCAGCATGCTGTTTTCTCGCAGGTACATCCCGGCATTTTGCCGTTGGCGCTGTGCTTCGTACAGAATAAGTGCCGAGGCGACGGAGACATTCAGCGACTGCACCATGCCAATCATGGGGATGATGATGTCCTGATCCGCCAGTGCGAGAGCTTCCTGAGTAATGCCGGTTTTCTCCTGGCCCATCAGAATGCAGGTTGGTCGCGTGTAATCAATCTCGCGGAAATCGACGGCTTTATCAGAGAGATGCGTGGCCAGAATCTGCATGCCCTGGCTTTTTAAATGCGTAACCGCATCGCTAATGGTAGGGTGAGTTTTTACCTGCACCCAACTGTTGCTGCCCGCAGCAGATGAGGCCATGGTGCGCATGCGGCTACCCGGCCAGACGGCGTGAACTTCATGCACACCGACAGCATCTGCAGTACGAATGATCGCAGAAACGTTATGAGGTTTATGGACCTGCTCCATGCAGACGGTCAGATCTGGCTGACGACGCGCGAGCATCTCGCGGATACGTGCATAGCGCTGTTCATTCATAAGGCTAGTTTCTGTTACGGGTGACTTTTATCACGTCCGGCATGACACGGATTTTGCGCATGATATTCGCAAGGTGCACACGATCGCGCGCGGTCAGGCGAATAAAGGCGCTATAGACGCGGCCATCTTTCTCTTCAGTATTCAGACTTTGAATATTGGAGGTGGTTGTGTTGATTGCCGCCGTCAGGTTCGCCAGCGCACCCTGATGGTTAAACATGTCCACCTTAATTTCGGTGATAAATTCCTGCTCTGTTTCTTTATCCCACTCTACTGCCATAAACTTCTCAGGCTCTTTCTGGTAGCCACGGATGTTACGGCAGGATTCATGGTGGATAACCAGACCTTTACCTGGACTGACATGGGCAATGATCGGATCGCCAGGAATCGGGCGACAGCATTTCGCGAAGGTGATGAGCACACCATCTGCGCCTTTAATGGGCAGATGTCCATGACCGGATTGCGCTGGGGCATTTGCCGACGCGTCACCCTGCTGAAGGTTTTTCGCCACCACCACGCTCATGGCGTTCCCGAGGCCGATTTCCGCTAACAGATCGTCAAGCGTGGCGAGCTTCATGCGCTCAAGCTCACGCTGGATGCTTTCTTGCGGGATCTCAGCCAGCTTACGGCTACCGCCTAAGGCATGGTTGAGCAGACGACGACCCAGACTGACGGAATCATCGCGCTTGAGGTTTTTCAGCAACTGGCGAATTTTGGCGCGTGCTTTCGAACTGACGACAAAGTTGAGCCATGCCGCATTGGGACGAGCGCCCGGCGCGGTGATGATTTCAACGGTCTGACCGCTAAACAGCGGCTGTGAAAGCGGGTAAGGCTGCCTGTCAACGCGCGCACCTACACAGGCATGACCGATATCGGTGTGCACGGCGTAAGCGAAGTCAACAGGCGTCGCACCGGCAGGCAGTTCAACAATTCGCCCTTCCGGTGTGAAAACATAAATCTCATCCGGGAAGAGATCAGATTTGACGCTTTCAATAAATTCAAATGAGCTACCGGCACTCTGTTGCAGTTCCAGTAAGCTTTGCATCCAGCGCTGGGCGCGGATTTGTGCCGTGGTACTGGTTTCGCCGTGCTCTTTGTATGCCCAGTGTGCAGCAACCCCCATCTCCGCCATTTGATCCATGTCTTCAGTACGAATTTGTACTTCAACCGGAACACCGTGCGGGCCGATCATTGAGGTGTGTAAGGACTGATATCCGTTCGCTTTCGGAATAGCGATATAGTCTTTAACGCGACCAGGACGGGGTTTGTACAGGCTGTGCATCTGACCAAGTACGCGATAGCAGGTATCAGAGTCATGGACGATAACGCGGAAAGCGTAGATATCCATAATGGAGTGAAAACGCTGCTCTTTGAGTACCATCTTGCAGTAGATCGAGTACAGGTGCTTCTCGCGACCGCTTACGCGACACGGAATGCCCGCCTCCTGTAAACGCCCTTCGATTTCAGAGAGGATTTTCTGGATCATCTCTTTGCGGTTGCCGCGAGCGGCTTTAACCACTTCTTTAATCACGCGATAGCGGTTCGGGTATAGCGCTTCAAAACCCAGCTCTTCCAGCTCAGTTTTAATGTGATGAATACCTAAACGGTGGGCCAGCGGACTGTAGATTTCGAGGGTTTCACGGGCAATACGACGACGTTTATCCGGGCGTAATGAGCCCAGCGTGCGCATATTATGAGTACGGTCGGCAAGTTTGATGAGAATGACGCGGATATCCTGCACCATCGCCATAATCATCTTGCGAAAGTTTTCGGCCTGGGCCTCTTTCTTATCGCGAAACTTCAGCTTATCAAGCTTCGATACCCCTTCTACCAGCTCAGCAACGCTTTTACCAAAAAGCTGTTCCATGTCCTGGTAGGTAGCGGGGGTATCTTCAATCACATCATGCAGCAGGGCAGCCATCAGCGTTTCGTAGTCGAGTTTCATCTCGGCCAGAATGCAGGCGACCGCTACCGGGTGCGTGATATAAGGTTCACCGCTTGAACGTGTCTGGCCCTCGTGAGCGTCACGTGCAACGAGATACGCCTGCCGAAGACGCTTAATCTGGTCTTCCGGCAGGTAGTTTTGAATCAGCTGATTCAGGCTTTCAAACAGATACAAGGGCGACCCGCTTTGTGATTAACGACGACCTTCAGCAATAGCGGTAACGGCTTGTAATTCAGCGGCTTCCTGCTCTTGCTGTTCCTGGCGCTCACGCACGTCGAGGATCTGGTTGTTAATCAGACCTTCTTCGATTTCGCGCAGCGCGATAACGGTAGTTTTATCGTTTTCTTCCGGTACGAGCGGATCCTTTCCGCCTACCTGCATCTGACGAGCGCGACGCGCGGCGACCAGTACCAGGTCAAAACGGTTACCAATTTTCTCTACAGCGTCCTGAACAGTTACGCGTGCCATACTTAAAATGCTCCACAGGTGAAGAAATGACTGGGCATGATACTGAATGTGGGTTCAGTCTGCCAACAGTTTGCTGATTAAAGCGTCATGACGCTGCTTTTGGCGGCTCATGCGCAGACGTTCGGCGCGAATGATCGTTTTCAAATCGCCCAGGGCGGTATCGAAATCATCATTCACAATAAGATAATCATATTCGGCGTAATGGCTCATTTCTGCAACAGCTTGCGCCATACGTTTTGCGATGACCTCTTCACTATCCTGGCCACGGCCGCGAAGACGGCGATCCAGCTCAATTTTAGAGGGCGGCAAAATAAAAATACTGCGCGCATGCGGCATTTTTTCACGAATTTGCTGCGCACCTTGCCAGTCGATATCTAAAAAGACATCCACACCCGATGCCAGTACTTGCTCAATAGCCTCACGCGAGGTGCCGTAGTAATTTCCGAAAACCTCAGCATGTTCCAGGAACGCATCTCTGCCAATCATGGTCCTGAATTCATCATGGTTCACAAAGAAATAGTGCTCACCGTGCACTTCCCCCGGGCGCGGTGCGCGCGTGGTGTGCGAAACAGAAACCTGAGTGTCATACAACGGTTGGGTTTTTAATAAAGCCTGAATCAGGCTGGATTTACCCGCGCCACTGGGGGCAGAAACAATATAAAGCGTGCCTTGAGCCATGAGTATCTTATGTATGTGATTGTCGAAAGAGAGCCTACATACGGGCTTATTATACACGTAGCCGCTTTGCGACGTAGCCTTTGTCACACTTTTTGCGCATGATTATTGCGTTTTGCGTACCTGTTTCCTCTTTTACCAGGGATTTACTGCAAAAAGTAAAAATCCCTGGAAAGCCGTTCGCATGATGATTTTTTGCCGCTCTGTTTCCATCACGCTTTGCGCTATATCTGCCGGGCAACACAATGTTCAGCGGAGGCGGTAATGAGGCTATGGAAATGCATCGGGCTTATTTTACTGGTATGGCATTTGCCTGCCTGGGCGGTTTGTCCTGTCTGGTCGCCTGTCCGGGCAAGCGAGGAAATATCACGGCTACAACAGCAGATAACACAGTGGAATGACAGCTACTGGAAGCAAGGCATCAGTGTCGTAGACGATAGTGTTTATGACCAGCTCAATGCACAACTCATCCAATGGCAGCGCTGTTTTGGCGAGAATTCATCTACGGATCTGTCTGCGCCACCGATAAGCGGGACGGCATCACACCCCGTTCCTCATACGGGTGTCCGCAAACTTGCCGATAAACAAGAGGTGCGGCAGTGGATGCGTAATCGTTGCGATCTCTGGGTGCAGCCGAAGGTGGACGGCGTCGCGGTTACGTTGGTCTATCGGGACGGCAAGCTGGTCAGAGCCATCAGTCGCGGCAATGGGTTAACAGGAGAAGACTGGACGAGCAAGGTGCGCCAGATCCCGTCAATACCACGAACCACTAAAGGTCTGCTTGCTAACAGTACGTTGCAGGGCGAGATATTTTTACAACGAAGCGGACATATCCAGCAAAAAAGCGGCGGAATGAATGCTCGCGCAAAAGCGGCTGGGATTATGATGCGGCAGGATAATCCAGAATCGCTACGCTCTTTGGCTATTTTTATCTGGGCGTGGCCCGACGGTCCGGCGGTGATGCGAGAAAGGTTGCAGCAGCTTGCGGATGCAGGATTCGGCCTGACCCAGCAATATACTCAGGCTGTAAAAAATGCGGATGAGGTCGAGCATGCCCGCACAAACTGGTGGAATTCTGCCTTACCCTTCGTGACGGACGGAGTGGTCGTAAGAGCAGAGAGCGAACCGGAAGCGCGACACTGGTTACCTGGGCAGGGAGACTGGCTGGCTGCATGGAAATATCCTCCGGTAGCGCGGGTGTCTGAGGTCACAGGGATTCAATTTTCCGTCGGTAAGAGTGGAAAGATTGCCGTCGTTGCGTTGCTGGCTCCCGTTACGCTGGATGATAAACGCGTACAGCGTGTCAATATTGGCTCTGTACGGCGCTGGAACGAATGGGATATCGCGCCAGGTGACCATATTCTGGTTAGCCTGGCCGGGCAGGGCATTCCTCGTATAGACGATGTTGTCTGGCGTAGCACTCAACGTACTAAACCCACTCCACCAGACAATCGCTTTAACTCACTGACCTGTTTTTATGCAACACCGGAATGCCAGGAGCAGTTTGTGGCAAGGCTGGTTGGGCTCGGCGCAAAAGACGTGCTGGGATTGGAGGGCATCGGTGAGGCGGGTTGGCGGGAGCTCCATCGGGTGTATCGACTGGAGCATATCTTTTCCTGGCTCACGCTAACTCAGGCTCAACTTCAGTCCACATTTGGGATAAACCGGGGAGGGAAGCTGTGGCATCAGTTCAATCAGTCTCGCCATCTCCCGTTTACGCGCTGGGTTGTTGCGATGGGGGTTCCATTAACACAGGCAACCCTGAATACCAGCCGTGATAGCGCCTGGCGTCAATTGCGGGGGCGTGATGAAAAGGGCTGGCAACAGCTTCCGTCAATGGGCGCGCGTCGGGTGCGGCTGGTGGTTCAGTGGCTGGAGAATCGGGAGATCATAGCGCTGAGCAACTGGCTGGCTGCTCAGCGTATTACGGGTTTTATGCCTTAATGGCCTTCATGACGATAATAGAATACCGGCAATCCTAGCTTCAGGCGCAGCGCCAGCAATCGGGCGGTGAAACCAAATAGCAGAGTAGAAATAACCACCACATCGTGACTGGAGGCATAATGTTGCAGCACGATGTAAAGCACGGCAGCGGCAAATGACACCCCGGCGTACAGTTCTTTCTGGAACACTAATGGAATGCGTTTGCAGAACATATCGCGCAATACACCACCAAAGACACCGGTAGTGACGGCAGCGACAACGGCAATAATCGGGCCATGCCCCATATCCAGTGCAACCTGAGCGCCGATAATAGAGAAGACCACGAGGCCTAGCGCATCCAGTACGAGGAATATTTTACGCAGGTAGGGCATGACGGGAGCAATAATCGTGGTCAGTACTGCTGCGGCCGCTACGATAATAACGTACTCAGGATGCTTTACCCAGCCAAGCGGATAGTGGCCGAGAAGAATGTCGCGTACGGATCCGCCGCCGATGGCTGTCGCGGTGGCAATAATAATGACGCCAAATGTATCCATACGGCGACGACCCGCTGCAAGCGCACCTGTCATGGCTTCAGCAGTAATACCAATTAAATATAAAACGTGTAACAGCATGCCTTCCCCCTTGATTGGCTGGGGTTAAGGTTAACTATTTGTGCGCAATGTCACGATTGAGATTTTCTAAGGTGAACCATTTTTGATAAATACAGCTAATGTGAATTTGTTGAAATTGCCATGTGGTATGCACATTGTTTGATAATTTATCATCATTCTCGATGAGAAAATGTAATTTGGTGGGCGATGCTTTGTGCTTTGATCGGAATGGCTTATCTCTTTTTTGGCCGTTTGCTCACCACCGTGTCATTTGTCGTGCTCATTACAGAGGCCTTATACCGCCATTCGCACGCCCGACGCGAACGACCTTGAGTGCCTGATACATAACTTTAGAACAGCATCATCAATACTCTCATCACTGAGGGCATTGATATAATAATGCTTATCTTTTTCGTATCTTGCGCGACAAAAGACGACGTTAAACAAGACCAAAAATGGACATTCTATGTTGCGCTGGTATCCGATATCTGTCTTCGCACAGTATTACCGTTACGATTCAAAAAATCGGTATTCTTGCTGTTCATCACATAAAACCGATGGTTGCATTTATTTTTAGAGTAAATTAGAAACAAATTTATCGTTAGCACATTTGTATGATGAAAATAACTTTCCAGATGGATATTGAAAATAGCTAATAACAAAATAGGATAAATATATCATCAGTCATTCGGTTTAGTTTAAAAACGTTAATCATTTTATTTTTACCGCTTGTATTTAAAATTCTTTTTCAATATTGTTTCCTTAGCGAAGGGCTCATGAGTTTAAATTTTAAACAATAATAACTATGTCATTCGATATAGCAGATTTCCATAGCTTATTATCAGCGGCCTGCTTCAGGTCTGTTACTTATTTTAAAGTGAAGTCAGGTGTTAATGCCCAATAAAATCACTGTGCGGCTATATTAACCATTACATACCAAGAAGAGTATAATATGGATATTCAACACAAAAATCCTTCCGCAAGGGTGATCTTTTCTATTCTTCAGCGACCTCATAAGATATCGCTGTTTTCGCCGCACATGCCCTACGCGTTACAGGCCGAACTTTTCACGTTAGATGTTCATACCGGAACGGTTGTTCTGGATGTCGCCTGTCCAGACTCAGAGATAGAGCAATACATTGATTGCGAAGCGATCTGTTTTGATATTGAAACGATAAAAGAACTGACGTTCATTGAGCGTGAAGTGTACAGCCTTAGCCATTTGACGTTTAAGATTGTCAGCAAAAATACGGCATTTTATCGTCTGGAATGCCAGCTTCCGCCATCATTGCTGATAAAAGAAAATCGAAGTTCAATCCGTATTCCGTTGATTTTAGGTATCAAAACAAGAGTGCGCCTTAGCGCTTATTCCAGTGATTTCACGATAACGGCTAAGTTGAGTAATCTTTCTACCGGGGGCTGTCTGATTGATATTGCGCTCTCGGATAGCTTGCACCTGGAAATAGGCCAGCAGGTTCCTTCATTAATACTGGAGTTTCCTAATGGTGAGTGCTTTATTTCCGAAGCAAAAGTTTGCCATATGCGTCCACTAGGCAATAACGGCTATGCGGCGGTTGGATTGCAGTTTATCAATTTATTACCCTCCCAGAATGAGGCAATTTTTCACGCCGTTAATGAACTGGAGAGGGAAGTTATTTTTCGCACAGGGGCTAGTGACAAAGCCCACTCGTCCTCTTCGCTGTTTGTGGCCGGTATGAAAGAAAAAAGCAAGGTTCTGAAAGAAAACCAGGAAGGTGAAAAAATCTCCCGGCAGACGCCTATGGAGCGAGGTGTAATGGAAATTGCGCATAAAATTCAGGTGGGGCTGATGCATATGAAGACCCAGCATGCCTTCCCCGCAGCAATATTCTACGACTGTGCCGATACGTTACGCTATTTGGTCATGAAGGATCGCAAAGCATTCCTGTATGCATTGTCGTTGCTGCGCAATGAACCTGATTGGGTCAGGCATTCCATCCAGGTTGCAGGCAGATTATGCGATATGTTGTTGCTCTGGGACCCACACGATCCCGACCTACGAGAAGTGATTCTTGGCGCACTATTGCACAATCTTGGAAAACTCTTATTGGTGAGTAAGGAGATCCCTTCACTTAAAATCAATATGAATCCGTCACAAAAAAGCAGGCTTAAAAGTCATGTGGCGGTACTCAATAATAAATTTACAGAGCTGGGATGGGAACCATCGGTCGCCTGTCGGGATATTATTAATAATATCAACGAACGCCTTGATGGCAGTGGTTATCCGGCAGGGAAACACTGCGCACAGCTATCTTCAAAAGTTCGGCTGGCTTCAGTGATAAAAATCATTGATACGCTAACGCACGCGCGCAATGGTGATTTACCCCTGTTACCGATTGACGCTTACAAGAAAATTAATAAATTAAGTTCCGCTTACGACAAGATGTTTTTGTGTTCCTATATTCAGCTTTATGGATTATACCCCATTGGGTGTCTTGCTAAATTCTCGGGTGGGTTTCTGGCATGGATTATGGATACCGGGAGTAAAGGGCAGCCAGAACACGTTAATATTGTCAAAAATTTAAGATTTCCCGATGAGAATCTGAATATTATTATTTCGAAAAGCGATTTGTCGCAGATTGGCTATATTGAGAATATTATCAACCCTGCGGATTATGGCCTTTAACGGATAGCGCCTTGCCGTATTCGTGTATTATCTGCGGATGGCATGATCAAAACCACCTGTGAGGCAGGTGGTTTTTTCTTGAGGCGATGCGAGAGTGCGTGAAACGTTACTCGATGTTCTGGATCTGCTCGCGCATTTGCTCGATCAATACTTTCAGCTCAATCGCAGAATTAGTGACCTCAGCATTAATGGATTTGGACGCCAGGGTATTCGATTCGCGGTTGAACTCCTGCATCATAAAGTCCAGACGACGGCCGACCGCCTCTTTTTTCTTCAGGATGTTGTAGGTTTCTTTGATGTGAGCTTCCAGACGATCCAGCTCTTCTGCCACGTCAATGCGCTGCGCCATCAGCACCAGCTCTTGTTCAAGACGGTTATTTTCCAGCTGAACCTGTGCGTCTTCCAGTTTGGCCACCAGACGCTCACGCTGCCATTGCAGGATTTCCGGCATATGCGCACGGACTTTCGTCACTTCGGCGCTGACGCCTTCCAGTCGCTGCTCAATCAGCGTTTTCAGTGCCTGACCTTCGGTTTCACGCGCAACAATGAAGTCATCCAGTGTGCCGTCAAGCGCGGCAAGGATCTCGGCGGCAATCGCATCCAGATCTTGCTCCTGGGCTGCCATTACACCCGGCCAACGCAGGATATCAACCGGATTAATTTCACCTTCATCGCTCTGCATTTTGACCCAGTTTGCTGCGGTAACGAGCTGTTTAGCGAGTTTTTCATTCAGAATCAGCTCACCTTGCGCGCTGGCGTCAGGCTCAAAACGTAACGTACATTCGATTTTACCGCGCGTCAGGCGCGTACGGATGCGTTCGCGTACAACGGGTTCAAGGCTACGGAACTGCTCCGGCAGGCGGAAATAGGTTTCCAGATAACGCTGGTTTACCGAGCGCATTTCCCAGGTTGCGCTACCCCATTCACCCTTGATTTCACGCCGGGCGTAGGCGGTCATGCTGCGGATCATAGACGTTCCTGTTTTTAAAGATGAGATGGAGGGATTATAGCCATCCATGTCTTGTCAGGATAGGAATAACAGTCGGAAGTCCGTATAATGCGCAGCCACATTCGTTTCAAGCCGGAGATTTTATCATGCGTCCAGCAGGTCGTAGTGCCAATCAGGTGCGTCCCGTTACCCTGACCCGTAATTATACAAAACACGCTGAAGGCTCCGTGCTGGTCGAATTTGGTGATACCAAAGTGCTGTGCACCGCCTCTATTGATGAAGGCGTACCCCGTTTTCTGAAAGGTCAGGGCCAGGGCTGGATCACCGCAGAATATGGCATGCTGCCACGCGCCACGCATACCCGTAACGCACGCGAAGCGGCAAAAGGTAAGCAGGGCGGCCGCACCATGGAAATTCAGCGTCTGATTGCACGTGCGCTGCGTGCTGCTGTTGACCTGAAAACGCTGGGTGAATTCACCATTACGCTGGACTGCGATGTTATTCAGGCTGATGGCGGTACACGTACAGCATCCATTACCGGCGCTTGCGTTGCGCTGGCTGACGCACTGAACAAACTGGTCGCAAGCGGTAAGCTGAAAACCAACCCAATGAAAGGGATGGTTGCGGCAGTGTCAGTCGGTATTGTGGGGGGAGAAGCGCTCTGTGACCTGGAGTACGTTGAAGACTCTGCGGCAGAAACCGATATGAACGTCGTGATGACGGAAGATGGTCGCATTATAGAAGTGCAGGGTACGGCGGAAGGCGAGCCGTTCAGCCATGAAGAACTACTCACCCTACTGGCATTGGCCCGAGGGGGAATCGAATCCATTGTAGCGACGCAGAAGGCGGCGTTAGAAAATTGATTTTAAGGGCGACGTTGTCGCCCTTTTTTTTGTCCGTAATAAAGTGAGATGAGGAGCGAATCCATGAAACCGTATCAGCGCCAGTTTATTGAGTTTGCGCTTGGCAAGCAGGTATTAAAGTTTGGCGAATTTACGCTGAAATCCGGGCGCAAAAGCCCCTATTTCTTCAACGCCGGGCTGTTTAATACCGGGCGCGATTTGGCACTGTTAGGTCGTTTTTATGCCGAAGCGTTGGTGGATTCCGGTATTGATTTCGATTTGCTGTTTGGCCCAGCGTATAAAGGTATTCCCATTGCCACGACAACAGCCGTTGCGCTGGCGGAACATCACGATAAGGATTTACCGTACTGCTTTAACCGTAAAGAGGCGAAGACCCATGGTGAAGGCGGTAACCTGGTTGGCAGCGCGCTGCAGGGGCGGGTTATGCTGGTGGATGATGTGATTACTGCCGGCACAGCGATTCGCGAGTCGATGGAAATAATCCAGGCCAATGGCGCGACCCTGGCTGGGGTTCTGATTTCGCTTGATCGTCAGGAACGTGGTCGTGGCGAGATTTCTGCAATCCAGGAAGTCGAGCGCGATTATGGTTGCAAGGTGATTTCGATCATTACCCTGAAAGACCTGATTACCTATCTGGAAGAGAAGCCGGAAATGGCGGCGCATCTGGCTGCTGTACGGGCGTATCGGGAAGAGTTCGGGGTCTAAGTCATTGCCCGGTGGCGCTACGCTTACCGGGCCTACAGGTTATGTAGGCCGGATAGCGCGAAGCCGCCATCCGGCAACCGTGTTACTGCAACTGAGCGGCAACGAGCGGCCAGCGGGTGTCAAAGTCGTCTGTTGGACGGTATTTAAATTCGCTGCGCACAAAACGAGATAACATACCTTCGCAGAAAGCCAGTAACTGGCTCGCCAGCAGCGTTTCATCGACGGCGTAACCTTCGCCTTCACGCATTCTTTTTTCCCGCAGAACCTGGCGCAACTGTGCCTCAATGCGCTCAAAAAGCTGGTTAATACGGCCTTGCAGACGGTCTTGCTCAAACATCAGCGCGTGACCGGTCAGAATACGCGTCAGGCCGGGATTACGTTCACCGAAGCCTAAAATCAGCAGTACGATCAGACGCAGACGTGCGCTGGTGTCTTTTTCATCTTTCAAAATCAGATTGATACGGGTAATCAGACTGTCTTCGATAAACTCAATCAGGCTATCGAACATGCGGGTCTTGCTGGGAAAATGGCGATACAATGCCGCTTCGGAAACGCCAACAGAGGCCGCCAGTTTTGCTGTCGTGATGCGTTGGCTTCCATCGCTGGATTCCAGCATCAGCGCCAGAGACTGAAGTATTTCTTCGCGACGATTCCTTTTCGCAGTTTGCTTTTCTACCATGTTACAAAATACCCCTGAAAATAAGCACTTGCCAGGCAGGCATCCACACAGCGACCGCAAACGACTGTTTGCGGTATGTTATTGCGTTATTGCGCTGTGGGATACTTCTCTACGGGTTATTTACGCCCGGAATGGCCGAAGCCACCTTCGCCACGATCGGTGGCTTCAAACTCTTCCACCAGATTAAATTCAGCCTGCACGACCGGTACAAAGACCATCTGTGCAATACGCTCACCAGGTTCAATCGTGAAGCTGTCCTGGCCACGGTTCCAGACCGATACCATCAGTTGCCCCTGATAGTCGGAATCAATCAAACCGACCAGATTGCCCAGTACGATACCGTGTTTATGGCCCAGCCCGGAGCGCGGGAGCATCACTGCTGCCAGTGAGGGATCGGCGATATGAATAGCTAACCCGGTCGGCACCAGCGTTGTTGCGCCAGGAGCCAGTTCTACGGCGTCATCAAGACAGGCGCGCAGGTCAAGCCCGGCGGAGCCAGTGGTGGCGTACGTCGGGAGCGGAAATTGTTGCCCTACGCGCGGGTCCAGAATCTTAACGTCGATTTTTTTCATCATAACGGGTCACGATCTCGTCGAGTAATAATTGGCCCAGGAGTTCTTTGCGCTCAAGCGGTAAGACTTTATCTCCATCCTGCCAGAAAAGGTGTAATGCGTTGCTGTCGCTATTAAACCCTTGAGTAGACAGCGAAACATCGTTCGCACAGATCATATCAAGGTTTTTGCGGATACGTTTTTGCCGGGCATATTCTTCCACATTATTTGTTTCGGCGGCAAACCCAACAACAAAAGGACGGTTAACATCAAGTGCGGCAACGCCGGCGATAATGTCCGGGTTTTTGACCATTTTTACTGTTAATTCATCACCCTGCGTCGCCTGCTTTTTGATTTTTTCACTGGCGACAGTTTCTGCACGATAATCCGCAACGGCGGCGCAGCCGATAAAAATCTGCTGCTGTTGCACGGCAGATTGCACGGCGGCTTCCATTTCCAGTGCCGTCATCACATCTACGCGCTGTACGAATGCCGGAGTGGCGAGTGAAACGGGACCCGACACCAACGTGACGTTCGCGCCGCGTCTTGCCGCGGCGGCAGCGATAGCGAATCCCATTTTTCCAGAACTGTGGTTGGAAATATAACGTACGGGATCAAGCGGTTCGCGCGTCGGGCCTGCAGTAATCATGATATTAAGATGTTGCAGATCGTTGACAGGCGAGAAATGTTCAGCCGCCATATCCACGATGGTTAACGGATCCAACATGCGGCCAGGACCGACGTCGCCACATGCCTGGCTGCCGCTGTCGGGTCCCCAAATGAGCAAACCCCGCGAAGCGAGAATGCCCAGGTTATGCTGGGTCGCAGCGGCGCGGTACATCTGCTGGTTCATGGCTGGCAGAACGGCAACAGGCGCTGGCGTTGCCAGACAGATCGTTGAAACCAGATCATTCGCCATACCGGCGGCGACGCGGGCAATCAGGTCTGCAGTGGCAGGGGCAAGAATCACCAAATCTGCCCATTTTCCCAGTTCAATGTGGCCCATCGCGGCTTCCGCAGCGGGGTCAAGCAGGCTGTCGGAAACGGGATAACCCGAAACCGCCTGTAAGCTCAGGGGAGTAATAAACGCTTTTGCCGCCTCGGTCATTGCCACACGGACGTCTGCGCCACGTTCCCGTAAACGACGCACCAGCTCAGGGGTTTTATAGGCAGCAATGCCGCCACTGACGCCAAGTACGATTTTTTTACCGGCCAGGCTCATCATGATCTTTCCTGTTGGGTTACACCAGAAGGCGGATATTTTATCACAATCCGCCATTTGTCGTGCTTTTGACGGTACTCCACTTTGCGAGGCGCTACGAAGAAGTGAGAACAGAGCGTCGATTCGGTGCGAGCGTTATGCCACCATGCGGGCGCTAACGGAGGGGAAGCATGAAAAATACAGGATGTTTGATGCCCCGGGAAAAAATGATGAAATTGGGGATCCGATCGCTGACGGACGTCGAATTACTGGCGCTTTTTTTACGCACCGGATTGCGGGGGACTGATGTGCTTACGCTGGCGAAAGAGATGCTGCAGCATTTTGGTTCGCTGTATGGATTGTTGTCGGCTGATTACAGAGAATTTAGCCACGTTCAGGGCATTGGTATCGCGAAATATGCGCAACTTAAGGGAATTGCCGAACTGGCAAGACGTTACTACAACGTCCGGGTGATAGAGGAAAGTGCGATACTTAGCCCGGAAATGGCGCGAGAGTTTCTGCAAAGCCAGCTTGCGGAAGAAGAGCGGGAGATCTTCCTGGTGATCTTTATGGATGCACAGCATCGCGTCATTAATCACAGCAAACTTTTTTCCGGTACGCTTAGCCATGTCGAAGTGCATCCACGAGAAATTGTCCGTGAGGCAATAAAAATGAATGCGTCAGCGTTGATCCTTGCGCATAATCACCCTTCGGGGTGTGCAGAGCCGAGTAAAGCAGATAAACTCATCACCGAGCGTGTGGTGAAATGCTGTCAGTTCATGGATATCCGGGTGCTTGATCATCTGATAATTGGGCGTGGAGAGTACGTTTCTTTTGCGGAACGTGGTTGGATTTAACGCACTTTACGCGATCCATCGGGATCTTTGTCTGTTCGGGACTTGAGCACATCGCTGACTCAGCGTATACTACGCCACCTTTGAGAATCTCGGGTTTGGCATTTGGGCCTGGCAATCGAGAGTTCGCGAATACATGAAATCATTCATTCGGCGTTCAATGATGCGGTATGAACGGTTAAGTGTATTGAACTGCGATAACCGGGCTGAGAAGCCTGACGAGGCGCCAATACCCCATACGAAGCTCGAGCTAATTTGATTTTTGGAGAATAGACATGTCCCGAGTCTGCCAAGTTACTGGCAAGCGTCCGGTGACCGGTAACAACCGTTCCCACGCACTGAACGCGACTAAACGCCGTTTCCTGCCTAACCTGCACTCTCACCGTTTTTGGGTTGAGAGCGAGAAGCGTTTTGTCACCCTGCGTGTATCTGCTAAAGGTATGCGTGTAATTGATAAGAAAGGCATCGAAACAGTTCTGTCTGAACTGCGTGCCCGTGGCGAAAAGTACTAAGTACTTAGAGGAAATAAATCATGGCTAAAGGTATTCGTGAGAAAATCAAGCTGGTTTCTTCTGCTGGTACTGGTCACTTCTATACCACCACGAAGAACAAACGTACTAAGCCGGAAAAACTGGAACTGAAAAAGTTCGATCCAGTTGTCCGTCAGCACGTACTGTACAAAGAAGCTAAAATCAAATAATTTTAGTTTCGATGTCACGAAAAACCTCGCCTCGGCGGGGTTTTTTGTTTTCTGGCCGCCCCCATATTCATAAGACATGATAAACCGCCGGAGATGCTATGCCTGAATTACCTGAAGTGGAAACCAGTCGCCGTGGTATTGAACCTCATCTGGTAGGGGCAACCATTTTGCACGCCAACGTCAGGAACGGGCGTTTGCGCTGGCCGGTATCAGAAGAGATTTATCGTCTTAGCGATAAGCCTGTGCTGAGCGTACAGCGTCGCGCAAAATACCTGCTGCTGGAGTTACCGGATGGCTGGATTATCATTCATCTGGGGATGTCGGGCAGTCTGCGTATCCTTCCTGAAGAGCTTCCGGCAGAAAAGCATGACCACGTCGATTTGGTGATGAGTAATGGCAAAGTCCTGCGTTACACCGATCCCCGACGTTTTGGCGCCTGGTTGTGGACGAAAGAGCTGGAAGGACACAATGTTCTCGCCCATCTCGGTCCTGAGCCGCTGAGCGAGGATTTCAACGGCGATTATCTCCAGCAGAAATGTGCGAAGAAGAAAACGGCGATCAAACCCTGGCTGATGGATAACAAGCTGGTGGTCGGTGTCGGTAATATCTATGCCAGCGAGTCGCTCTTTGCGGCTGGCATCCATCCTGACCGTCTGGCATCGTCACTGTCTAAAACGGAGTGTGAGCTGCTGGTACGCGTCATTAAGGCGGTTTTACTGCGCTCTATTGAGCAGGGCGGGACGACGCTGAAGGATTTCCTGCAAAGTGATGGTAAGCCGGGCTATTTTGCACAAGAGTTGCAGGTCTATGGGCGGGAAGGCGAGCCTTGTCGTGCATGCGGCGCACCCGTTGTCGCCACAAAGCATGCCCAGCGGACGACGTTCTACTGCCGCCGCTGTCAGAAATAAGGTTAATGGCAGACGTTTACTTCAGCTTATCCATTAACGCCTGATGCACGTTCTCTGGCAAAAAGTGGGTCACATCGCCCTGGTGACGGGCGACTTCTTTAACCAGCGATGACGAGATAAATGACCACTCTTTGGAAGGCATCAGAAAGACGCTTTCCAGTTGAGGCATCAAATGGCGGTTCATATGCGCCAGCTGCATTTCATATTCAAAATCGGCCACGGCACGCAGGCCACGAATCAGTATGTTAGCCTGATTATCGCGGGCGAAGTTTGCCATTAAGTCGCTGAATCCCAGAACCTCCACATTGCCGAGATGCGCAGTGGCCTGCTGTGCCAGCTTCACGCGCTCTTCAAGCGTAAACATTGGCTTTTTGCTGGGGCTTGCGGCAATTGCCAGGATAACGTGATCAAACATTTGCGTTGCGCGCGTTACGATATCAATGTGGCCGTTAGTAATGGGATCGAAAGTTCCTGGATAAATCGCCCGTTTTTGCATGACAACCCTCAATGCGTTTTGGGTGGCAGGTAAGGTTCCAGCAGCTGCAGCAGACGCTGTAGCGCGCCCTGGTTTTGATACAGCACTTCAACTGCATGACGACCATAGAAATTACGATAATCGGCATCGGTCAGCAAAGATGAGATCTCTTTCACCAGCGTCGGGCTATCGGTGACGGTGATCAACCCACTCGCTTGCTCCAGGCGGGCACAAATATCTTTAAAGTTAAAGGTATGCGGCCCCATCAGTACTGGAATAGCGTGTGCTGCGGCTTCTAACGGGTTGTGTCCCCCGCGTTCAACCAGCGAACCGCCGACAAAAGCAAGGTCAGCAATGCCGTACAGCAGCATCAGCTCGCCCATGGTATCGCCGATAACGACCTGGGTACTGGCAGAAGGAACTTCGCCTGAGGACCGTGTGGTATAGCTTAGTCCAGCCTGGCGTACGAGGTTAATGGCATCCGGGAAACGTTCCGGGTGTCTGGGAACCAGAATCAGTAAAAGGTTCGGGAACTGATGTAATAACGCCTGGTGTGCAGCGATGATAATGCTTTCTTCACCGTCATGCGTACTGGTTGCAATCCATACCGGGCGATGTGGCGCCCACTGGCGGCGTAACGTAACGGCTTTAGCGGCCAGCTGTGGCGTGACGGAAATATCAAACTTCAGACTGCCCGTTACGGTGACCTGATTGCTTTTGGCGCCCAGAGTAATAAAGCGTGCGCCATCTTCTTCATTTTGTGCGGCAATCAGCGTAATGCGGCGCAGTAACCGGCCAACAAATTTACCCAATTTCGCATAGCCGGCAGCCGAGCGGGCAGAAAGGCGTGCGTTGGCAATGACCAGAGGAATATGGCGCTTATGTAGCGCAGCAATCAGGTTTGGCCAGAGCTCGGTTTCCATAATTAACACCAGCTTGGGGTCAACCTTATTCAGGAAACGGTTCAGGGCATCCGGTAAATCATAAGGAAGATAGACGTGCTGAACATCCGTACCAAAAGCAGATTGTACGCGCTCGGAACCGGTTGGCGTCATCGTGGTTACCGTGATGGGCAGGTCTGGGTAACGATGACGTAGTGCACGAACTAAAGGGATCG
Organism: Citrobacter sp. Marseille-Q6884; assembly: GCF_945906775.1. NCBI lineage: Bacteria > Pseudomonadati > Pseudomonadota > Gammaproteobacteria > Enterobacterales > Enterobacteriaceae > Citrobacter > Citrobacter sp. Marseille-Q6884. Next base: position 1,016,877 of record NZ_CAMDRE010000001.1, on the reverse strand, counting down.
CCGCCAGCGTTTCGCCCACGGAAACGGAATGAAGCATAATGCCGCCTGATTTCAGCGGACGACGATAAAAGCCGTAGCGTTCACCCCAGCGTTTACGGTAGGCCGGAGCCTTACGTCCGCGCACCCAAAGCCGTATCCAGATCAAGGGCTGAATAAGGTAGAAAAGGGCGGTGTAAAGCAATTCAAGCATAATGATAGCTGACTTATGAATGTGCTGGGGATTCTATGTATTTAACTATGGCTTTACCATCATTTTTCCTGTTTTCGACCTAAATAGGCTTCTTTCCCGAGACTGTCAGCGGGAAGTAACAATTTTTGTATGTTTGCACTTTCAGTTGATACTTCCCGATAATGTCATCTGGCGTAGCAGAAAGATGAAATATTTTTATTTACAACTTATTGATTTTATTTGATAAAATCAATAATTAGCTCAAAAATTATTCGAGTCGGATCATCACAAAAGAAGTGATACACTATCGTCTAAAAATGAGTGCGGTATCAGCGTTCAGGTAGCTGTTGAGCCTGGGGCGGTAGCGTGCTTTTTTTCTGCTTAACTTAACCAGACAATCACAACAAAAGAGTCGCTTGTGGATAAGCCATTTCGAAAAATCCTGGTCATAAAAATGCGTTTTCACGGAGATATGTTATTAACAACTCCTGTTATTAGTACGCTAAAGCAGAATTATCCTGATGCTAAAATCGACGTGCTTCTTTATCAGGACACTATCCCCATTTTGTCTGAGAACCCTGAAATTAATGCGCTTTATGGGATCAGTAATAAGGGGGTAAAAATCGCAGATAAGATTAAAAATGCCCTTTCACTGATCAAAACATTGCGTGCCAACCAGTATGACCTTGTCGTCAATCTCACCGATCAGTGGATGGTGGCAGTAATTGTACGTTGCCTTTCTGCTCGTATGAAAATTTCACAGTGTTATGACCATCGACAGCATGGTTTTTGGAAAAATAGCTTCACACACTTAGCTCCTGTTCACGGTACTCATATTGTTGAACGTAATTTGTCTGTACTGGAGCCTTTAGGTATCACTGATTTTTATCAAGATACCACCATGAGCTACGCTACTGAGCACTGGCAGAAAATTCGTAAAGATTTGGATGCGTTGGGTGTCAAAGGGCACTATGTCGTTGTTCAACCAACCGCAAGGCAGTTATTTAAATGCTGGGACAACGACAAATTTTCTCGTGTTATTGATGCCCTACATCGCCGTGGGTATGAGGTTATTCTGACGTCTGGCCCTTCGGCTGATGACCTGGCTTGCGTGGACGAAATTGCACAGGCATGCGAAATCCGGCCTGTTACAGCACTTGCGGGTAAAACCAGCTTCCCTGAGTTGGGGGCATTGATTGACCATGCGGATCTCTTCATTGGTGTCGATTCTGCACCGGGCCATATTGCTGCAGCGGTAAAAACGCCAGTGATATGCCTGTTTGGTGCTACCGATCATGTTTTCTGGCGACCCTGGACTGACAATATTATTCAGTTTTGGGCGGGGAATTATCATCCTATGCCAAAGAGAAACGAGCTCGACCGGAATAAAAGATACCTTTCCGTTATTCCCGCCGAGGATGTGATTGCTGCTACGGAAAAAATGTTACCGCAAAATATGCAAACCGACATCCGGGACGTACCACTATGATCGTCGCTTTCTGTTTATATAAATATTTCCCATTTGGTGGCTTGCAGCGGGATTTTATGCGCATTGCTCAAACTGTCGCGACACGTGGTCACCATGTTCGCGTCTACACACAATCCTGGGAAGGTGAATGTCCTGACATTTTTGAGCTGATTATTGTGCCGGTAAGGTCTCGGACGAATCATGGACGGAATGCGGAATATTATTCCTGGGTCCAGGCTCATTTGCTCCAAAACCCTGTCGATCGGGTTGTTGGATTTAATAAAATGCCGGGGCTGGACGTTTACTATGCTGCTGACGTTTGCTATGCCGAGAAAGTAGCGCAAGAAAAAGGTTTTTTTTACCGTTTAACATCACGTTATCGTCACTATGCCGCTTTTGAACGCGCGACGTTTGAGCAGGGTAAACCGACGCAGCTATTGATGCTAACCGATAAGCAGATTGCTGATTTCCAGAAGCATTATAAGACTGAGGCTGGGCGCTTTCATATTCTCCCCCCGGGGATTTATCCAGACAGAAAATATACTCAACAGATCCCGAACAGCCGCGGAGTCTACCGTCAGAAAAACGGCATAACGGAGCAGCAGCATTTATTACTTCAGGTGGGATCAGATTTTACGCGTAAAGGGGTGGATCGTTCTATTGAAGCGCTGGCATCTCTGCCCGAAACCCTACGGCTTAATACGTTGTTGTTTATTGTCGGGCAGGATAAACCGCGAAAATTTGAAGCGTTGGCGGAAAAGCATGGTGTCCGGGCTAATGTTCATTTTTTCTCTGGGCGTAATGATGTCGCAGAATTAATGGCTGCTGCCGATTTACTCTTGCATCCGGCATACCAGGAGGCTGCGGGTATTGTGTTACTGGAGGCAATTACTGCCGGGTTGCCAGTTCTGACATCGTCTGTATGTGGATATGCGCACTATATTGAAGATGCAAATTGTGGTGTGGTGATTGAAGAGCCCTTTCGGCAGGACATGTTGAACGAGGTATTATGCGAAGCGCTGACGCAATCTTCATTACGTGCTGCGTGGGCGGAAAATGCACGACATTATGCGGATACACAGGATTTGTATAGTTTGCCGGAAAAAGCGGCAGACCTCATTACAGGTGGTTTGAATGGTTGAGCTGAAAGAGCCGTTGACCACGCTTTGGCGCGGCAAAGATGCTTTTGAGGAAGTCAAAATATTACAGGGTGAAGTGTTCAGAGAACTGGAAACCCGCCGGACTTTGCGATTTGAACTAGCAGGTAAAAGCTATTTTCTCAAATGGCATCGGGGGACTTCTCTCAAAGAGATCGTGAAAAATTTGCTTTCGCTTCGTATGCCTGTTTTAGGTGCGGATCGAGAGTGGAATGCTATTCACCGGCTTAGCCATTTAGGTGTAGATACAATGCATGGCGTCGGTTTTGGTGAAAAGGGGTTGAACCCTCTGACCAGAACGTCGTTCATTATTACAGAGGATCTGACACCAACGATTAGTCTGGAAGATTATTGTACCGATTGGGCGATGAATCCTCCTGATATCAACGTTAAGCGGATGATCATTAAGCGCGTCGCGATGATGGTAAGAAAAATGCATGCTGGCGGTATCAACCATCGGGATTGCTATATCTGCCATTTTTTGCTGCATCTGCCCTTCAGTGGCCATCAGGATGATTTAAAGATTTCTGTCATTGACCTACATCGTGCGCAGATTCGTACTAAGGTTCCTCGCCGCTGGCGTGATAAAGATCTGATTGGACTCTATTTTTCATCAATGAATATTGGTCTGACCCAGCGCGACATTTTCCGTTTTATGAAAACGTACTTTGGTTTACCTCTGCGGGATGTGCTGTCTCGGGAAGCAAAATTGCTGGCTCAAACAGAGATAAAAGCTGAAAAAATTCGTGAACGTACACAACGGAAATCTCTTTAACTCATAATAAAAAAATTTATGAAAATAACCTTCGTCGGTGAAGCTGTTTCCGGATTCGGTGGTATGGAGACAGTTATTAAAAATGTCATTAGTACTCTTCAGGGTAAGTGTCAGCCTGATGAATGTAGCATTTTCTTTTTTTGTCGAAATGACAAAATGGATAAGGATTGGTTGCACGGAATTAATGTTGAGTATTCATTTGCTAACCAAAAAATTACTTTTTTCAGAAGAAGGAAGCTAGTTTCTGATTTTAGCAAATGGCTTCAAGAACACAATCCTGATATTATTATTTGTATTGATGTTTTATCCTGTCTTCTGGCCAGTAAGGCCAGAATGAAATCAGGCATAAACTTCAAATTTTTTTCATGGCCTCATTTTTCTCTTGATCACAAAAAGCATGCTGAGAACATAGTCTATGCTGATCATCATCTGGCAATCAGTTCTGGTATTAAACGGCAGATGATCGCAAGAGGTGTGCCAGAAGACTCAATCAGTCTCATATATAATCCAGTCTCCAGAAAAGAAGTAACAATTCCATCTCCAGGTAAAGAGGAGATAACAACTTTCCTCTATATCGGTCGTATGAAATTTGAAGGGCAGAAACGAATAAAAGATCTACTTGATGGTCTTTCAAATGTGAACGGAAAATGGAGGCTTCATGCCATCGGCGATGGTTCAGATTTTGTTAAGTGCCAGAATTATGCTCAGGAGCTTAACATCGATAATCATATTACCTGGCATGGTTGGCAATCAGATCCCTGGTCCCTGGTAAGAAATGAAATCAGATATGTTAGTGCATTATTACTAACCTCATCCTTTGAAGGATTCCCTATGACATTGCTAGAAGCCATGTCATATGGCATACCGTGTATCAGTTCTGATTGTGAGTCTGGTCCCGAAGATATAATTAAGAACGGCATAAATGGCTTTTTATATCCACCTGGTAACCTAACTGAATTCACTATGCTATTAAACAAAATTATTTCTGATCCTCTTACTATGTCCGCGAATGAAATCAAAGAATCAATATCCGGGTTTTACGATTCTGTATATTATAAAAATATGAATGAGACGATCTTATCCGTAGCTCATAAAAGTGAGAAGTAAATCGTATGTATTTAAATGATAATAGATTTATCCTTTCTCAAATAGATTATAATTATTCTGGGCACGATGAGGCAGAATGCTTTAATATCTGTTATGGATTGGACAAGAATTTCTTGTTTGGGTGTGGCATTTCGATTACCTCTGTTTTGATTCATAATTCACAAGAGAAACTAGCTTTTCATGTGTTCACGGACTATTTTTCAGAGGATTACCGTGAAAAATTTGAAATGTTGGCTAAAAAATATAAGACTCGAATTTCTATATACATAATAAACGGAGATACGCTAAAAGCACTTCCTAGCACAAGAAGTTGGTCTCATGCGATCTATTTCCGGTTTATTATTGCTGATTACTTTTCTGATAAACTTGATAGAATTCTGTATCTTGATGCTGATATTGCCTGTAAAGGAAGCATTCAAGAGTTAATTGAATTCAACTTCGCTCCTGATGATATTGCTGCTGTTGTTGCTGAAGGTGATGAAAAATGGTGGAAGCGACGGGCAGAACATTTATCAACACCAGGGCTCGTTGATGGGTATTTTAATTCCGGTTTTCTATTGATTCAGCCTCCTGTATGGGCGGCTCAAAAAATATCCTCAAATGCTATTGTTCTGCTAAATGATCAAGATATCACAAACAAAATTACACATTTTGATCAAGATGTTTTGAACATTTTGCTAACCGGTAAAATCAAGTTCATAGATAAAAAATTTAATACCCAATACAGTATTAACTACGAATTGAAAGATATCACTACAAACCCAGTGCAAGACTCAACGGTCCTTGTGCACTATATTGGGCCAACGAAGCCCTGGCATTCTTGGGGAGACTACCCGATATCAACATTTTTCTATCAGGCAAAAGATGCTTCACCATGGCAGAGCACAAAACTTTTTGATCCTCAAAATACAGTGCAAAGTCGGTATGCCGCTAAGCATTTTATGAAACAGAAAAAATTCACTCAAGCTCTTCTTTGTTGGGGTAAATACTATGCGTATAAAGCAAAAGCAATCATCAAGTAATTTGGTAATCTCGATTTCAACGATTTGATTGATTTCTTTTGGGTGGAAAATATGGATGTATTAACACAATATATTAAGAAAGAGTATTCATTTACTAAGAGTGATTTATTACAGGGTCAAGATAAGTATTTTAATATTGCGTATGGTACTGATATTAATTACCAGATGGGAGCTGCAATTTCTATCGCATCTATTCTTGAACATAATAAACAAAGACAACGAAATTATTGTTTTCATATTTTTACTAATTCAATATCAGAAGAATATGCCCAGCGCTTGAAATTAATATCGGAGCAGTACGATGCCCCTATTAATATCTATACGGTTGATGAGAAAATACTCGATAAATTGCCGGTAAGTGCGATATGGCCATTGTCGATATATTATCGGTTATTGGCATTTGATTATCTCTCTCAGAGCATAAACGCGCTCCTCTATCTTGATTCTGATGTAATTTGTAAAAATGAGATTACAGAGTTAGAAGAGTTGGATTTGGGGGATAAATTTGCTGCGGTTATTCCTGATGTTGAATCTACACAGAAAAGGAATGAGCAGCGATTGAAAATTAATTTTCAGGGTAACTACTTTAATTCCGGTGTTATTTTTGCTAACTTGCGACAGTGGAAAGAAAAAAACATCTCTGATCAAATATTTTCGCTGATAAGAAATGAAAGCGATAATTTAAAATATCCTGATCAAGATGCATTAAATATTGTTTTCCGCGGGCGATTGATCTATCTTGATAGAATATATAATGCAATTTACCCGTTGAAGTCTGAGTTTGAATGCAAAGATAAAAGTAATTATAAAAAATATATTACAGGTAAAACTGTTTTTATTCATTATACAGGTGTCACGAAACCATGGCATGAATGGGGCGGATATGATGCATCAAGCTATTTCCGAACCGTTTATGAGTTAACACCATGGAAAAATGATAAGTACTTAAAGGCAAAGACGAAACCTGAGTATAAAGAAGAGTATAAACACTACCTCTATCAGAGGCATTATATAAAAGCTTTTTATTCGTTATTTTTATATCAAAAAATTAAGATTTTTAATTAGACTGTAATACAGTGAATACGATACTTATGAATAATAACCTTCCTGTCTTTATTATCTCTCTTAAGAGTGATGTAGAGCGAAGAGATAAAATCTCGAAACTTCTTGCCAACGCAAATATTAGCTATGAATTTTTTGATGCAGTTGATTATCGGAGCGAACTATTTCAAGATAAAAAAAGAAATGTCTCCATAAATTCAGCAAAAGTATATGGTGAAATGACTGAGCCAGAAATGGCTTGTACATTAAGTCATCTCTGTGTGTATCAAAAAATATTAGATAACGATTACAAGTGGGCTCTTATACTTGAAGATGATGTCACATTTGATTCCCGGTTAGCTGCCATAGTACAGACACTTTCCCAATCAACGGATATCCTCAAGGGGGGGTGTACTTATGTACTGGGTGGACAACAGGGAACTTCTGACTATCAGCTTTTTGGTTTAAGCTTACTTGATGTTTTAAACATTGGACCGGTTAGATTTCGTAAGGCAACATATAAGAAGCACAAAGTGACACGGACCTGCTGTTATATTGTTGATAGACAATACTGCCAACGAGCTTTGTCATTACTCTCTACTCATGGCTTTTATTTAATAGATGATAGAAAAATACTATTAGATAATGGTGTAATTAATGATATTTATTTTTGTGATATAGTCTCTCACCCACTAGTTAATGCATCAAACTCACATCTGGAAAATAGCCGTATTAATAAAACGAAAAATACTAAAGTGAAAAAAAGAAATCGCTTAGTTTCCAATTTGCTAGTATGGCGATACAGGGTTAGAGTTTTTCTTGGTAGTTTCATATAGTTGAAAGCCAGAATGTTATAATTCTGGCTTTTTTTTAGATTTTTTCTTTATCATTAATTAATGAGCATACTAAGGCCAAGGTTAACAACCATGCAAGTGGGACAGGGATCGCGTATGCCAAAATATCACTTAAGCCATATAGTACAAATGCCACCACATAAGCATACATTAACGGCATACTCTTCTTATGTATAAATGTAATTATTGAAATTAAAAACAGGACATTCAATATTACACCTAACCAACCTGTTGTTGATAGTGTGTCAATCATTTGGTTATGAAGATGAGTGTTGAGATATAAAAGTGCTCCGGATAGTTCTTTATTATCCTCAACAATTTTTTTTATTTTATATCCTCGTTCTTCAAGCGATTGGCCTGTGTAATTATTATACGAAGATTCGAGACCTGTTTTATACATAGCAAATCTGGCACCGACAGATGTCACGCTATTATTTTCGTTATATTGAGCTATGTCTGATTTTAAATTGTCCACTCTCTCCATAATTGGCTTATAAAGTAACGCGCCTGATGCCATCGAGAATGCAATTACAGAGTAGATACAGATCTTTCTGGTTTTCTTACTGTGTTTTTTTAGTTCGTTCCAAAGAGTTAATACAATAATTACTGGATATACAATAATCCCAGCTCTTGTACCTGTTGCGGCTATTGCAATAAAATTGGCAAAACTAACAATTATCAACAACGATAATCGAAATCTTGTGACAACAGTTGATATCGCAATTAACGCATACAATGAAATAAAAGTAATTGTGTAAGCTGCACCAGTTGCATTTGGTCCGTATGCTAATGATAAGGTGGCTCTGCTTTCATTTAGAATGAAAAATTGATAGTACGCATATATTATATATATCAGGTTAACCAACAGAGCAATGAAAAGATGAACGTTTTTCATTATCTTTTCAGAGCGTTCCCTCATACTGGTGACGACAGGGATGACAAATGCTGTAAATAGCCCTGCCAGACTCCAGTCGCGATAGTTCATATAAGCACCCACGTATTCAGAATCTGGGGTTTTATATATCCTGAACCATAGGAATGATAAAACAGACAGCGCCAACAAGCTAAGGGCTATATATTTTTGTTCGGTTTTTAAATATTTTTTTGGTGAGATTATAATAGCCAGTAGTGCAATTTCTCCGGCTATCCTTAGTGTTTTTAATGCATAACCTTGCTGGAATGGCAGAAACAACAACGCCAGTAAGCACAGTCCCATAGTTGTTGAATACAGTATATTATCGGCGTTATTTCTATTTATCATACAATGAACGTCCACAATGTATTTGGTTAAATATATTAATATCTATTTTACTAACTCAAGTATATCTTTAGGATGAGTATCTTTAAGATCATGAGACTGTGAAATACATGCCGTCTGATTCTTCCCATAGCCCCCAATCAACCCAGGGTCTGTTGGGCCATACAGCGTTATGTTTGGTCGATCCAGTGCGGCGGTTAAATGGCTTAATCCGGTATCAACCGACACCACAAATTTTGCCCCCGCCAGTACGCGAGCGACCTCTTCAAGAGTCATCCGTGGAAGAACATCAACATACGAAAAACCTTCTGCCAGTCTTTTGGCCCGTGCTTCTTCGTGAGGTGCTCCCCAGGGGAGCTTAATCCGTATTCCGGCGTTATTTAACAGACCAATGAGTTCACGCCAGTTCGCTTCCGGCCAGTGCTTATCTTCTCGCGTTGTGGCGTGTAAAAATACCGCATATTGACCCGAATTGGCACTAAGGTCAGTCAGGAAATGCTGCGCGATCGCATAATCACCCTGTGACTGTGGTTTGGTATATCCCAGACTTTGCGCAAACAGTTCGCGTGTACGTTCAACGGCATGTTGCTGTTTGGCAATGTGATGCTTACGGTTATAAAAAAGGCTCGCCAGAGGTTCGCGGGCCGTGCTCCAGTCCATACCATGCTTTACGCCGCGTGCCAGGCGTGTAACCAGAGCCGCGCTTTTTACCAGACCTTGCGCGTCGATTATCGCATCATATTGCTGCAGGCGTACCGCATCACGGAAGACTTTGCGTTCTGCTTTAATCGGGGCAGAAAACCATGCTTTACGCCAGCGGCGGATGGCGACGGGGATCACCCGGTCAACAGACGCATGCCAGGAGGGAATTTGGGCAAACCCTTCTTCCACTACCCAGTCAAATTGAATACCCGGAATCGCCTGTTGTGCATCCGTCAAAGCAGGCAACGTATGCAGCACATCACCCATTGACGACGTTTTAACGATCAGAACCCGCATCCGTCAGGCTTCCTCTTGTAACAACAGGTCATTGAGCTCTTCCAGTACGCGCTGGGGTGTGATGTCAATCAGGCTCTGATGATACCCTTGTGCCGCATCGCCCTTACGCACTTTGTGATAACCCGTAATCAGGCGGATCACACGTGCTTTATGGGACAGCGGGGGCGTGAAATCCGGGCTGCTTGGGCCGTAAAGCGCGACCAGAGGACGGTTCAGTGCCGCGGCCACATGCATCAGGCCGGAGTCATTAGTGACGACAGCTTTACAGGCGGCAAGAAGAATAACGGCCTGTTCCAGCTGCGTTTCACCTGCCAGATTGCGACACCACGCCTGCTGTTCGGTATTCAGTGTTGCCAGAATTTCATTGCCCGCTTCATGATCTTTGGCGGAACCGAACAGCACAATCTGATGACCTTCGTCGATCAGCTGTTTCGCCAGTTCTGCGTAATGGTAATGTGGCCAGCGTTTCGCCGGACCAAATTCCGCGCCAGGGCAAAAGCCAATCATTGGGCGTTCAGCGGAAAGAGAGAACTGACTGCAGGTCAGCGATTTTTCACCCTCACTGATTTGTAACTGCGGCCATAACAGGGGCTGAGGCAAATCTTTGGCCGTCAGCATCACACCTTTGTCGTACGCCAGTGCAACATAGCGCTCGACCATCAGCGGCCAGGCTTCTTTATCCAGCACGCGCGCATCGTTTAGCAGACCATAGCGCATCTCGCCACGCCAGCCAGTACGGTGGGGAATGCCGGCAAAGAACGGCACCAGCGCGGATTTAAATGAGTTAGGCAGCACATACGCGCGGTCATAGCGTTTCTCACGCAAACTATGACCGAGTTTGCGGCGTTCGCCGATCTCCAGCGCACCGTGTCCGAGCGGCATAGCGATAGCGTCGTTGACTTCAGGCATACGCGACAGCAACGGACGGCACCATGCTGGTGCCATCACGTCGATTATCGCCTGGGGATAGCGCGCCTTGAGCGTGCGATAGAGACTTTGCGACATCATCATGTCGCCCACCCAGGACGGGCCAATCACCAGTATCTTCATGTTTCTTCTTACGCGTCGCGGTTCAACCAGGCCATATATTCCGTTACGCCTTCGGCAACGGTCTTAAACGGTTTGTCATAGCCTGCTGCGCGCAGATTAGTCAGGTCTGCCTGCGTGAATGCCTGATAACGGCCTTTCAGTTTTTCCGGGAACGGAATGTACTCAATGCTGCCTTTTTTGTGGTACGCCAGCGTGGCATCTGCCACGGCCTGGAAGGATTCTGCGCGACCTGTACCGAGGTTGAAGATGCCGGAAACACCGTTTTCCAGGAACCACAGGTTTACCGCAGCAACATCGCCGACATAGACGAAATCACGCTTAAAGTTTTCGCTGCCTTCAAACAGTTTCGGCGTTTCGCCGTTGTTGAGCTGCGTGTTGAGGTGGAAAGCGACGCTCGCCATGCTGCCTTTGTGGCCTTCACGTGGGCCATAAACGTTGAAATAGCGGAAGCCAACGATTTGCGAGTTTGCTTCAGGCAGGATTTGACGAACATATTCGTCGAACAGGAATTTTGAGTAGCCGTAGACGTTCAGCGGTTTCTCATATTCACGGGATTCGATGAAGTCAGAAGTCCGGCCGCCGTAGGTTGCCGCAGAAGAGGCGTACAGGAACGGAATTTCGCGCTCCAGGCAGTAGTGCAGAAGCTCTTTGGAGTATTGATAGTTGTTATCCATCATATACTTGCCGTCCCACTCGGTGGTGGAGGAGCATGCGCCTTCGTGGAAAATCGCCTCGATATCGCCGAAATCTTCTCCGGCCATAATTTGGATCAGGAAGTCTTCCTTGTCCATGTAGTCAGCAATATTCAGATCCACCAGGTTGACAAACTTGGTGCCGTCTTTCAGGTTGTCCACCACCAGAATATCGGTGATGCCTTTATCATTCAGGGACTTGACGATGTTGCTGCCGATAAAGCCCGCGCCGCCGGTAACGATGATCATAAATGTAACCTTCGAAATATGGAGTCAGAGACAATCTCAGACACGAATACTTCATATCATATCACTACATGGCCCAGGCTTCAGCCATTCACCGATAAGCTGTGCGGGTACGCGTGATTTATGCTTCATTTTGAAGAAGTGATGATGCGTCATCTCGTATCAACGTATAGCTTTGGGTAATATGTGCTGAAATTTGCCCAGTCTGGAGAATCGCAATGCGTGGGAATTTTTACAAGCAGTTAACGAACGATCTGGAAACCGCCCGTGCGGAAGGATTGTTTAAAGAAGAGCGCATTATTACGTCTGCTCAGCAGGCGGATATCACCGTGGCAGACGGAAGCCACGTTATTAACTTTTGTGCGAACAACTATCTGGGACTGGCTAACCACCCGGAACTGATTGCGGCGGCAAAAGCGGGCATGGATTCTCACGGGTTTGGTATGGCTTCGGTGCGGTTTATCTGCGGCACTCAGGATAGCCATAAGCAACTGGAGCAAAAACTGGCAGCATTCCTCGGTATGGAAGATGCCATTCTTTACTCTTCCTGTTTCGACGCCAATGGCGGCCTGTTCGAAACGCTGCTGGGCGCAGAAGATGCGATTATCTCTGATGCGCTGAACCACGCATCTATCATCGACGGTGTTCGTCTGTGTAAAGCGAAGCGCTTCCGTTACGCCAACAACGACATGCAAGAACTGGAATCTCGTCTGAAAGAAGCACGTGAAGCTGGCGCTCGTCATGTGCTGATCGCGACCGACGGTGTGTTCTCTATGGATGGCGTGATCGCCAATCTGAAAGGTGTCTGCGATCTGGCAGACAAATACGATGCGCTGGTGATGGTTGATGATTCCCATGCAGTGGGGTTTGTCGGCGAAAACGGTCGTGGTTCTCATGAATATTGCGACGTCATGGGTCGCGTGGACATCATCACCGGTACGTTGGGTAAAGCGCTGGGTGGTGCATCGGGCGGTTACACTGCGGCACGCAAAGAAGTCGTGGAGTGGCTGCGTCAGCGTTCCCGCCCGTACCTGTTCTCCAACTCACTGGCTCCGGCAATTGTTGCAGCCTCCATTAAAGTGCTGGAAATGGTGGAAGCTGGCAGCGAACTGCGTGGCCGTCTGTGGGCAAACGCCCGTCAGTTCCGTGAACAAATGTCAGCCGCTGGCTTTACGCTGGCCGGTGCGGATCATGCGATTATCCCGGTTATGCTGGGTGACGCTGTCGTCGCGCAGGACTTTGCCCGCGAACTGCAAAAAGAAGGGATTTACGTGACCGGATTCTTCTATCCGGTGGTTCCGAAAGGTCAGGCGCGTATCCGTACCCAGATGTCTGCGGCGCATACCCCTGAGCAGATTACGCGTGCTGTTGAGGCGTTCACACGCATTGGTAAACAACTGGGCGTTATTGCCTGAGGATGTGAAATGAAAGCGTTATCCAAACTGAAAGCGGAAGAGGGCATTTGGATGACCGACGTTCCTGAACCGGAAGTCGGCCATAACGATTTGCTGATTAAAATCCGTAAAACAGCCATCTGCGGGACTGACGTTCACATTTATAACTGGGATGACTGGTCGCAAAAAACCATCCCGGTTCCGATGGTCGTGGGGCATGAATATGTCGGCGAAGTTGTCGGCATCGGCCAGGAAGTGAAAGGCTTTAAAATCGGCGATCGTGTTTCAGGTGAAGGCCACATTACCTGTGGGCATTGCCGAAACTGTCGCGGCGGACGTACTCATCTGTGCCGTAATACCACCGGTGTCGGTGTAAACCGTCCTGGTTGTTTTGCCGAGTACCTGGTGATCCCGGCATTTAACGCGTTCAAAATCCCTGACAATATCTCTGATGACCTGGCGTCAATCTTCGATCCGTTCGGTAATGCAGTGCATACGGCGCTGTCATTCGATCTGGTTGGGGAGGATGTACTGGTTTCTGGCGCAGGTCCTATCGGTATTATGGCCGCAGCGGTTGCCAAACACGTAGGCGCACGCCACGTGGTGATTACTGACGTCAATGAGTATCGCCTGGAACTGGCGCGCAAAATGGGGATCACCCGCGCGGTCAACGTCGCGAAAGAGAATCTGACCGACGTGATGGCTGAACTGGGCATGACCGAAGGGTTTGATGTTGGCCTGGAGATGTCCGGTGCGCCGCCAGCGTTTCGTGCCATGCTGGACACCATGAACCACGGTGGCCGTATTGCCATGTTGGGTATTCCACCATCAGACATGTCAGTTGACTGGACTAAAATTATCTTTAAAGGATTGTTCATTAAAGGTATTTACGGTCGCGAGATGTTTGAAACCTGGTACAAGATGGCTGCATTAATCCAGTCTGGTCTGGATTTGTCGCCGATCATCACTCATCGTTTCTCTATCGATGAGTTCCAGCAAGGCTTTGACGCTATGCGTTCAGGCCAGTCAGGGAAAGTGATCCTCAGTTGGGATTAACCCTGTCGAGTGAAGGGATTCTGTATGCAGTCCCCGGAGGTTTACTCTCGTGAACTCTCCGGGGATTTTTGTTTGTGTGGAGCCATTACCCGGCGCATTTTACGTTAAAAGCATGACCAATTTTCTCTGATCATCTACCGTTTAATGTGTTAAAAAGTGCCGTTAATTCTACTGTCTGGCAGGATTTTATATGACCTATACCCCTGGTCTCCTGAGCGTCATTATGCCGCTTTACAACACGGGTGAGCCGTTCATCGCGTGTATGGATTCGCTGATTGCGCAAACCTGGAAAAATCTGGAAATCATTATTGTTAATGATGGCTCTACGGATAATTCGGCGGAGCTCGCTCAGGCGTATGCGGATCGTTATCCGCACGTTCATCTGTTACACCAGCGCAATGGGGGCGTCTCGGCGGCACGAAATACCGGCATGGCGATTGCGAAAGGTGAATACATCGCTTACGTCGATGGTGATGACATTGCCTATCCCGAAATGTACGAAACGCTGATGAATATGGCGCTGAAGGACAATCTGGATGTTGCGCAGTGCAACGCTGACTGGTGTATTGCGGAAACGGGTAAGACCTGGGCATCAATCCCTACCGACCGTATTCGCTCTACCGACGTGATGACCGGACCAGACTGGCTACGAAAAGCATTAGCCAGCCGCCGCTGGAGACACGTTGTCTGGATGGGGGTGTACCGTCATCAGACTATCCGCGACGCGGGGCTGACTTTCCTGTCCGGCTTGCACCACCAGGATATCATCTGGACGACGGAGTTCATGTTTAATGCGAAACGTGCGCGCTACACGGAAGTCCCGTTGTACAAATACTTCCTGCATGGCGCCTCCGTGAGTCGCCTGAAGCGTACCGGGTTAAAGAACCTGAGCTATCAGCGCCATTACATCAAAATTACCCGCCTGCTGGATAAAATGAATCACGATTACGCCGGGCGTATTCCGATTTACCCAGAGTTCAAACAGCAGGTGATTTACGAAGCGATGCGCGTCTGCCATTGCATACGCAAAGAGCCTGACGAGAAGATTCGCCAGCGCATGATTGCCGAGGTTTTCGTTTCCGGGATGTTCAAGCGGATGGTGAGTAATATTTGCAGCGTCAAGCTGGGCTATCAGGTGCTGTTGTGGGCCATCCGCTTTAGCAAGTGGCGCGATAAGTCACTGACTCCGCGCCGACTGACTCATTTAACGCTGGGTCTGAAAGACTGATTACTGCCAGCCCTGCCACTGCAGTCGCATATACTGCACCAGCGTGCTTTGTGTGATGCTTTCACCGAGCACGCTAAAGAATCGGCTGGCGTAGACCGGCTCCAGCGGTTGTTTCGGTTTGCACAATTTCACGCCGCGGAAAGGATTACGCGGGGCATCAGGCGCGCCATTTGGCGGCGGTGTGAGATTGGGTCTTGAGGTATCGACCTGCGGTTCATTGAGCAGGCTGCTCGGGCGAACCAGCGTGATGTCGGCTGGCAGGCTATACAGCATCTGTTGCAATACACGAACCGTTGAAGGGTGAGGATGCCCGATGGCAATGGCTGAACCGTTGCGGCGGGCAAGATCGACAGCACGGTTAAACTGGCGGCGGATGTCCGCTTCGTTTTGTGTATCGTCGAGGAAGACTTTACGTTTGATCACCTTCACGCCGGTTCCTGCTGCGGCGCGCATGGCCTGGCTGTTGCCGATGGTCATACTGTCCAGGAAGTAAAGATCGTAGCGACCCAGCGCCTGCATCACCTTCTGCATGCCGAACAGGCTGGAAGTCATCGCACTGCCCATATGGTTGTTAAGCCCCACTGCATAGGGCACTTTGCCCACTGCATCGCGAATAATCCGCTCAATCTCGTCGCTGCTCATCTCCGGGCGCAACGTATCTTTCTCTAACGGCTGCTTGCTCAGCGGCGCCATCGGCAGATGGATTAATACTTCATGTCCGCTGTTATGCGCTTTTGTCGCCATTTCACGGGCGTGTGGAGCATTGGGTAAAACGGCGACGGAGACGGTAGACGGCATCGCCAGCACCTGGTTTTCAGTTTGCGGACGATAACCGAAATCATCTATGACGATAGCGAGTTTTCCAGCAAACACAGGGGTAGCGCATGCCAGCAGGCTGGCGAGTGAGAGCAAGAGACGACGAAATTGAGGCAAAACTTATCTTCCCAACCACGGCTGTGGATTGACGGCCTGACCCTGGCGACGAATTTCGAAATAGAGTGCAGGTCTGCCCTGACCACCACTGCTACCCACAAGCGCGATAGGCTGCCCGGCACGAACCTGTGTACCGACGCTGACCAACGCGCTTTGGTTATAACCGTAAAGACTCATATCACCTTTACCGTGTTCAACGACGACCACCAGACCATAGCCTTGCAGCCAGTCAGCGAGAATCACACGGCCATCGGCGATGGCTTTCACCTCGGTGCCTTCAGAAGCACCGATGACCATCCCTTTCCAACGTAGCTCACCCTGCAGCTGTTCGCCATAGCGATGTAACGTTGGACCCCGGACGGGCCAGAATGCCTGGCCGCGCGGCGAGCCCAAACCGCCGGTACGGGACATCAGTGATTTTTCGTTTTCGGTCGGTTTGTAGGTGGAGCCTTTGCGTGACGCTTCCTGCTGTTTGTCGCGAACGGCCTGTGCTTCACGCGCTTCACGCTCAGCGCGCGCTTTAGCAGCGGCTTCAGCCCGTGCAAGACTGTTACGCAGACGGGATTCGTTGGCGCGTAGCTCACCTAGCTGCTGCTGACCCTGTTGAATGGAGGACTCCAGCCCGGCGAGTGTTTTTTGGCGCTCGTTACGCGCCTGTTCCAGCTTAGCCTGCTGGGCGCGCTGTTCATACAGCAGCGTCTGCTGTTCGCTCTGCTTATCTTCCAGCTCAGCTTTCTGCGTATCGACCTCTTCGCGAGTTTGTTTCAACTGAGCGATGGTTTCCTGGCGCGCCTGGTTCAGATACCCAAAATAGGCCTGCAGGCGCTGTCCGCGCTGGCTTTCTTCACCACTAAGGATTAACTGAATACCGGTATGTTCGCCCTGACGAAATGCCGCGTCCAGCTGGGCTGCCAGGCTGCGTTCTTGCGCTGCCCGTTGTTTTTCCAGCTTCTCCAGCGCGGCGTTCATTTCGGCGATTTGTGCATTCAGTTGCGCCAGTGAATTTTGCGTTTCGCGTAGTTGGCGCGCGGCGACGGCGATAGCCTGTTCCTGCGCTTTAAGTTGGGCGAGAAGGGTAGAGCGTTGTTGTTGCTGTTGGCGTACCGCGCGTTCTTTTGCCGCGATATCGGCCTGAATAGATTTGAGTTGGTCGCGTTCGTCCGCGTGGGCGGAAAAGGCGCACAACAATACGCCAGCGCTAAGCGCGCTGGCGTAGAACAGAGGCCTGACTGAAAACTTTCGCAGTTTCACGGCCCATGTGATGGTATTAATCGCCTTTCCCCTCATGGGGAGGGATTATTCCACGATGAACAGCGGCTTACCAGTCATCTCTTGCGGGATTTCCATACCCATCAGCGTCAGCATGGTCGGTGCGATATCGGAAAGTTTACCGCCTTCGACCGCTTTGACGTTTTTGCCACCCACATAAATCAGCGGAACCGGCAGGTTGGTATGTGCGGTATGTGCCTGACCGGTAGACGGATCGCGCATTTGTTCTGCGTTACCGTGGTCTGCGGTGATCAGCAACTGGCCGCCAACAGATTCAACCGCTTTGGCGACTTGCTCAACGCAGTGATCCAGCGCTTCAACCGCTTTAACTGCAGCTTCCATCACGCCGGTGTGGCCAACCATGTCGCCGTTCGGGTAGTTACAGATGATGGTGTCGTATTTACCGCTCTCAATGGCGGCAACCAGTTTCTCAGTCAGTTCAGCAGAGCTCATTTCTGGCTGCAGATCGTAGGTCGCCACTTTCGGGGAATTGATCAGAATACGTTCTTCGCCTTTGAACGGCTCTTCAACGCCGCCGTTGAAGAAGAAGGTCACGTGTGCATATTTCTCGGTTTCGGAAATGCGCAGCTGCGTTTTGTCGTGCTTCGCCATCCACTCGCCGAGGGTGTTAGCCAGAGATGCTGGTGGGTAAGCAACCGCAGTTTTGATGTCAGCTGCGTATTCGGTCAGCATCACAAAGTTGAGGTTAACCACTTTCTTGCGGGCGAAGCCGTCGAAGTCAGCGTTAACAAACGCACGGGTGATTTCACGCGCACGGTCAGCACGGAAGTTCATGAAAATCAGCGTATCGCCGTCTTCCATGGCAGCATCAGCCTGGCCTTCAGCACGAATCACGGTCGCTTTCACGAATTCGTCGTTTTCATCACGCGCATAGGCAGCCTGCAGGCCCTCAACAGCCGTAGCGAACTGGAACTCGCCTTTTGCCAGCGTCATCAGGTCATATGCCTGTTCAACGCGATCCCAACGGTTGTCGCGGTCCATGGCGTAGTAACGACCGATGATGGACGCTACGCGGCCTTTGCCCAGTGCGGCAAATTTCTCTTCGAATTTCTGCAGTGAATGTTCAGCGCTACGCGGCGGGGTATCGCGGCCGTCGAGGAAGGCGTGCAGATAGATTTTTTCTGCACCACGCTCAGCAGCCATTTCAACCATCGCCATGATGTGATCTTCGTGGCTATGTACACCGCCGGCGGACAGCAGACCCATGATGTGAACTGCTTTTCCGCTATTTTTTGCCTGATCGACAGCGCCGGTCAGTACCGGGTTAGCGAAGAAGGTGCGTTCTTTGATTTCAACGTCCAGACGGGTCAGATCCTGATACACGATACGGCCCGCGCCCAGGTTGACGTGACCCACTTCGGAGTTGCCCATCTGGCGGTCAGGCAGACCAACTTCCAGACCAGACGCGTCAATCAGGGTATGCGGACGTTTTGCCCACAGAGCATCCATCACCGGGGTTTTGGCATTAAAAATGGCGTTATCCTGGCTGTCTTCGCGATAGCCATAGCCATCCAGAATTACCAGTACCATAGGTTTTTTAGAAACCGACATTGCGACAACCTCACACTCAATAGACAAAAATAATTGCGTAATTTTACTACAGCTGAATCGATAAAATAGCCCCAGAAGATCAAATAATGGGGTAGCGTGGCTCAGGGAGGGCGCCGATTTACACTTTTTTTTCCGTAGCGCCCCGCAAAAATGCAATCCAGTGCATGCTCTGGCTGTATTTGCGGCATCGCGCAGGTATACTCCTTTCCTGGTTTTTTAATCACTGAGTCGGGAGTTGTTACCCCCCATGCAAGAAATTATGCAATTTGTTAGTCGCCACCCTGTATTGAGTATCGCCTGGATTGCGTTACTGGCGGCTGTATTATTTACTACGTTTAAAAGCCTGACCTCGAAAGTGAAGGTGATTACACGCGGCGAAGCCACGCGTCTTATCAACAAAGAAGATGCGGTTATTGTTGATTTACGTCAGCGCGACGATTTCCGTAAAGGCCATATCGCGGGTTCCACTAACCTGCTGCCAAGCGAAATCAAAGCCAATAATTTAGGCGAGCTTGAAAAACACAAAGCCAAACCGGTGATTGTGGTTGATGGCTCCGGCATGCAGTGCCAGGAATCTGCGACCGCGCTGATTAAAGCCGGTTTTGAGCAGGTCTCTGTCTTGAAAGACGGCGTAGCGGGCTGGAGTGGTGAGAACCTGCCACTGGTTCGCGGCAAGTAATTTACCCGTCGTCTTTCATGGCGCAGGGGTGTTGGCTGCTATGATTCATCCCAGTCACTTGATTTCTGTCAGCGCCTGGGAATTCATCCTGGTGCCGCCTGACTGCAACATGAAACCCATAGGGTAAACAGAATACTGGAGATAAGTTATGGCCAACATTGAGATCTACACCAAAGCAACCTGCCCGTTTTGCCATCGCGCAAAAGCGCTGTTGAACAGCAAGGGTGTGAGTTTCCAGGAACTTCCGATTGATGGCGATGCCGTGAAGCGTGAAGAGATGATCAAGCGCAGTGGCCGTACGACGGTTCCGCAGATTTTTATTGATGCACAGCACATTGGCGGATGTGACGACTTGTATGCGCTGGATGCGCGTGGTGGACTGGATCCCCTGCTGCGTTAAGGCGTACAGAAAGTATTTAAAGGACAACACTAAAGGGTTTTCTAAACATGTCAGAACAAAACAACACTGAAATGGCTTTCCAGATCCAACGTATTTATACCAAGGATGTGTCTTTCGAAGCGCCAAATGCACCGCATGTTTTCCAGAAAGATTGGCAGCCAGAGGTTAAACTTGATCTTGATACCGCATCTACCCAACTGGCAGATGACGTGTATGAAGTAGTGCTGCGTGTCACCGTAACGGCTTCTCTGGGTGAAGAAACTGCGTTCCTGTGCGAAGTTCAGCAAGGCGGTATTTTCTCCATCAGTGGTATTGAAGGGACTCAGATGGCGCATTGCCTGGGTGCATACTGCCCGAACATCCTGTTCCCGTATGCCCGCGAATGCATCACCAGCCTGGTTTCTCGCGGCACGTTCCCGCAACTGAACCTTGCGCCAGTCAACTTTGATGCGCTGTTCATGAACTATTTACAGCAGCAGGCTGGTGAAGGTACTGAAGAACATCAGGATGCCTGATGAACCAAAGTAATGCTTCAATGACTGTGATTGGTGCCGGCTCGTACGGCACCGCTCTTGCCATCACTCTGGCAAGAAATGGCCATCAGGTTGTCCTGTGGGGCCATGATCCGAAACATATCGCGACCCTTGAGCACGATCGCTGCAATATCGCGTTCCTCCCTGATGTGCCTTTTCCCGAAACGCTGCGCCTGGAAAGTGATTTAGCCACTGCGCTGGCGACCAGTCGTAATATTCTGGTGGTGGTGCCGAGCCATGTCTTTGGTGAAGTGCTTCGGCAGATTAAACCGCTGATGCGTGCTGATGCGCGTCTGGTGTGGGCGACAAAAGGTCTGGAAGCGGAAACGGGGCGCCTGTTGCAGGATGTCGCACGTGAAGCGTTGGGGGATGCTATTCCGCTGGCGGTCATTTCCGGTCCGACATTTGCCAAAGAGCTGGCGGCGGGTATGCCGACGGCTATCTCGTTGGCATCAACTGACGACACCTTTGCTGACGATTTGCAGCAGTTGCTGCACTGCGGCAAAAGTTTCCGCGTGTACAGCAACCCGGATTTCATTGGCGTCCAGCTTGGCGGCGCGGTGAAAAACGTCATTGCGATTGGCGCGGGGATGTCTGACGGCATCGGTTTTGGCGCAAACGCACGTACGGCGCTGATCACCCGTGGCCTGACCGAAATGTCGCGGCTTGGCGCGGCGCTGGGTGCTGATCCTGCCACCTTTATGGGCATGGCGGGGTTGGGCGATCTGGTTCTGACCTGCACCGACAACCAGTCACGTAACCGCCGCTTTGGCATGATGCTCGGTCAGGGTATGGATGTGCAGGGCGCGCAGGAAAAGATTGGTCAGGTAGTTGAAGGTTACCGTAATACGAAAGAAGTTCGTGAATTGGCGCACCGTTTTGGTGTTGAAATGCCAATAACCGAGGAAATTTATCAAGTATTGTATTGCGGAAAAAACGCGCGCGAGGCAGCATTGACGTTATTAGGTCGTGCACGCAAGGACGAGCGTAGCAACTACTAGCTGTAAGGATCTGTTTTAATACAACGACCCGACCCGCGCAGAACGGGTTGGTCGTTTTGCTACCTTCTGGAGTATGCAATGCCGTGTGAAGAACTGGATATCGTCTGGAAAAATATTAAAGCGGAAGCCCGGGCACTGGCAGAGTGTGAGCCAATGCTGGCCAGTTTTTATCACGCAACGCTACTCAAGCATGAGAACCTCGGCAGCGCGCTGAGTTATATGCTGGCGAACAAACTCGCCTCTCCGATAATGCCCGCGATCGCCATTCGTGAAGTGGTGGAAGAAGCCTACGCGGCAGACCCAGAAATGATTGCCTCGGCGGCCTGTGATATTCAGGCTGTGCGCACACGTGACCCGGCGGTTGATAAATACTCCACGCCGCTGCTGTATTTAAAAGGTTTCCACGCACTGCAGGCTTACCGTATCGGTCACTGGCTGTGGCATCAGGGTCGTCAGGCGCTGGCGATCTTCTTGCAAAATCAGGTGTCCGTGACTTTCCAGGTAGATATTCATCCGGCGGCAAAAATTGGCCGTGGGATTATGCTCGATCACGCCACTGGTATTGTCGTAGGGGAAACGGCGGTCATTGAAAACGATGTTTCCATTCTGCAGTCCGTGACGTTAGGCGGGACCGGGAAAGCCGGGGGCGATCGTCATCCGAAAATACGTGAAGGGGTGATGATTGGCGCGGGAGCGAAAATTCTCGGTAATATCGAAGTAGGACGCGGTGCGAAGATTGGCGCGGGTTCTGTCGTCCTGCAGCCTGTACCTCCGCACACCACCGCAGCAGGCGTTCCGGCGCGGATTGTCGGCAAGCCTGACAGCGATAAGCCTTCCATGGATATGGATCAGCATTTCAACGGGATACACCATACTTTCGAGTATGGCGACGGCATCTGATTTCGGGTTATCTTACTTACCATATTGAACCCGGGCTGTGCTCGTCATCCTCACGTCCCGCGTGTACGCGCAGGTAGACAAGCGCAGCTCATGTTTACTCTGGCTGCGCCGATAACGCCCGAAGATTCAATGTTTCAGGTAATTAGCTTCTGAGTACCGCGCCCGGATACCCCAACTGGCGCCAGGCTTCATACACCACCACCGATACCGCATTCGACAGATTCATACTGCGGCTGTCCGGCATCATTGGAATACGAATTTTTTGTTCGGCTGGCAGAGCGTCAAGGATGCTGGCGGGCAGACCGCGCGTTTCAGGGCCAAACATCAGATAATCACCGTCCTGATAACTGACCGCGCTGTGAGCGGGCGTGCCTTTGGTGGTCAGGGCAAACAGGCGCTGTGGATTTTCTGCGGCCACAAAGGCGTCGTAGTCAGCGTGACGCAGTACGGCCGTAAATTCATGATAATCCAGCCCCGCGCGGCGCAGACGCTTGTCGTCCCAGGTAAAGCCCATTGGCTCAATAATATGCAGACGAAAGCCGGTATTGGCGCAAAGACGGATAATATTGCCGGTATTAGGTGGGATTTCTGGTTCGAATAAAACAATGTTAAGCATGCTGCCCCCTTAAGTACGGGGCAGCATAGCAAATTAACGTTTAGGCCGCATTCCCGCGTTTCAGCAGTGAAGGGGAGTCTGCCAGCTGTTTACCCAGCTCCTGTACCAGTGAATCGCGGCTGATTTCGCTAATGGTTTTTGCACCGGTCAGCGTCATCGCCACTTTCATCTCTTTCTCAATCAAATTCAGCAGATTGGCCACACCGGCCTGACCATGTGTGGCCAGTGCATACAGGTAAGCGCGACCCAGCAGAACGCTATCGGCGCCCAGGGCAATCATTCGCACAACGTCCAAACCATTGCGAATCCCGCTATCCGCCAGAATTGCGATATCCCCTTTTACCGCGTCGGCAATGGCGGGGAGCGCGCGAGCGGAAGAGAGCACGCCATCGAGCTGGCGTCCACCGTGGTTAGACACGACGATGCCATCCGCGCCAAAACGCACGGCGTCACGGGCATCTTCTGGATCGAGGATCCCTTTGATCACCATCGGGCCATCCCAGAATTCACGGATCCACTCCAGGTCTTTCCAGGAAATAGATGGATCGAAGTTATTCGCCAGCCAGCCGATGTAATCCTCAAGGCCGGTCGGTTTCCCAAGATAGGTGGAGATATTGCCTAAATCATGCGGACGCCCATTCAGGCCGACGTCCCAGGCCCACTGCGGATGAGTGACTGCCTGCCAGTAGCGGCGCATTGCTGCATTTGGACCGCTCATGCCCGAGTGGGCATCACGATAGCGCGCGCCAGGCGTTGGCATATCCACAGTAAAGACCAGCGTGGAGCAACCTGCGGCTTTCGCCCTTTCCAGCGCATTACGCATGAAACCGCGATCGCGCAGGACGTACAGCTGGAACCACATTGGACGCTTGATGGTCGGGGCGACTTCCTCAATCGGGCAGACGGAAACAGTAGAGAGCGTAAACGGAATACCTTTGGCATCGGCGGCGGCGGCGGCCTGAACCTCGCCCCGGCGTGCATACATCCCGCACAAACCAACCGGTGCTAATGCTACCGGCATCGACAGTTTTTCGTTAAACAGCGTGGTCTCCAGACTGAGATCGGCCATGTTCTTCAGCACGCGCTGGCGGAGCGCCACCTCCGACAAATCTTCCACGTTGCGGCGCAGGGTGTGTTCCGCGTACGCGCCACCGTCAATGTAGTGGAATAAAAAGGGGGGCAGAATGCGTTGGGCTGCGGCGCGATAGTCGCTGGCTGCTGAAATAATCATGCGTTGTTCTCCCTGTTAATCTCATTATGGTCACCGGGCAGGCGGGTGATTCGCGCCTGGCGGGCCTGGTCTTCATCAAATCGTTTAATCGTGGTGTGGACAAAACTGAGGTGCGCCATCATGGCTTTGCGTGCACCATCGGCATCTCCGGCGACAATGGCATCCAACACCGCCAAATGTTGTTCCGTCAGTTGTGAAAATACCGGGGGGACGAGATACATACGCTGGCGACTCTGTTTCACGGAAGAGTGCAGTACGTCGAAAAAACCGCGCATGGTCTGTAACAACACCACGTTGTGTGAGGCTTCTGCAATGGCGAGGTGAAAACGCACGTCCGCCTGTGAGGCGATATCGGGATCTTCGCTCTGCGTGGCGTCGAAACAGAGCCGGATCTTCTCTTTGTCGGCCGTTGTGGCGCGCATTGCGGCGTGCCAGGCGGTGCTGGCTTCGATGGCGTGGCGGGCTTCCAGAATATCGAAGCTGTAATCAGGGTCGTCCGCCATCAGGGTTTTCAGGGGCTGAACGATGTTTTGTTCTGACCAGGCTTCATGCTGCCAGCGGATAAACGTCCCGCCGCCGCGACGGCTAATCAGCACCCCTTCACTCACCAGTTTCGCCAGCGCTTCGCGCAGAGAATTGCGCGACACGCCCAGTTGTACCGCCAACTGACGTTCGGCGGGCAATTTCATGCCCGCTTCCAGTTGTTGTTCTTCAATCAGCGCCCGCACACGAGAAGCAACCTCGTCTGACAGGCGTCTGGGCATCACGATCATGGAATCATCCAGGTTAAGACATAGGCCTGAAGTGTGGTGATCACACCCACCATGCAGGTGAAAATCAGGCTGTGTTTAACGGTAAAGCGGAACAGGTCAGACTCTTTCCCAACCAGCCCCACCGCCGCACAGGCGATGGCGATAGACTGTGGAGAGATCATCTTGCCCGTCACGCCGCCGGTGGTATTTGCCGCCACCATCAGCACATCGGAAACACCGATTTGTTGCGCTGCCGTTGCCTGCAGGGCCGCGAACAGGGCGTTTGAAGACGTATCCGAACCCGTCAGGAATACCCCCAGCCAGCCGAGGAACGGCGAGAAGAAGGTGAAGGCGCTTCCCGTGTGCGCCAGTGCTAATGCCAGCGTCGAAGAAAGGCCGGAGTAGTTAGAAATAAACGCGAACGCCAGCACCATGCCGATCGAATAGATAGGCAAAGCCAGATCTTTCAGCGTGCTGCCAAAGGTCTGAAGCGCGGCAGACGGTTTCATCTTCAACCAGACGATAGACAGCAGGGCGGCAAACAGAATCGCGGTGCCGGTTGCCGAGAACCAGTCAAATTTGTACACCGCAGCATAAGCCGTGGCTTCATGTACCACCGGCGGCATACGGGCGACCAGTTTGTCGAGGAACGGAACCGGAATATTAACCACCCAGTGATACATCGCACCGCCAGGCGCAAACAGTGCTTTAAACGGCGGTATGCTCCACAGCGTGACGGTGGCTGTCAGGAACAGGAACGGGGACCAGGCACGAACGACCTGGCCGACGGAATAGTGGGTGCGGGCCAGGGTCTGATCGACCTGTGAAGCACCCATATCGCCAAAGCGGAAGATGCGCACCGGCTGCCAGCGTTTCAGGAACAGCGTCAGACACACCAGTGAAACCAGCGAAGAGATGATGTCCGGCAGTTCTGGTCCGATAAAGTTAGAGCTGAGGTACTGCGCGATAGCAAAGGAGCCACCTGCGACCATGACCGCCGGCCAGGTTTCCTTCACGCCGCGCCAGCCATCCATAATCGCCATGATCCAGAACAGCACGATAATCGTCAGGAACGGCAGCTGGCGACCTACCATCTGGCCAATCTCAAAGCTGTCCAGCCCGGTGACCTGACCGGCAACGAGGATCGGAATGCCCATTGCGCCAAACGCGACCGGGGCGGTGTTCACAATCAGACATAAGCCTGCTGCATACAGCGGGTTAAAACCAAGACCGACCAATAATGCCGCGGTAATCGCCACCGGCGCGCCAAAGCCTGCAGCCCCTTCGAGGAACGCGCCGAAGGAGAAGCCGACAATCAACATTTGCAGACGCTGGTCAGGGGTAATCGACAGGATGGAGGAGCGGATGATGTCAAACTGCCCGGTTTTGACCGAGATTTTATAAACAAACACCGCTGCGATGATGATCCAGGCGATGGGCCACAGACCATAAAAGAAACCGTACACCACGGAGGCCAGCGCGTGATCGACCGGCATTTTATAGAACAGCAGAGCAACGGACAGGGCAATAACAACCGTCCACGATGCGGCGACGTAACCTTTCAGCTTGAGCTTAATCAGTGCGAAGAAAAAGAACAGGATAGGAAGTGACGCGATCAGGCTTGAGAGCCAGATGTTACCGGCCGGGTCGTAGTTCTGTTGCCAGAGATTCATTGCAGGTCTCCTGGGGGCCGACAACATAATGGAATGAGTCTGTGCTCATCTCTTCGTCACATTATGTGTAAAAGTGGCCCTGCCAATATTGTTGTGTAGGGGTAATGACAATGAATGGTTAATCAAATGTTATTTATTGGCAACGGTATTGTAGTCAAATTTTAAGGAAATGTGAGGAAGTATTCGGATATGGTCAGAATTGGTAGGGCCAATTCAGTGGGAGGGGGAGACCGGGCAAGCAGAGGTTGCCCGGAAAGGTATCAAAACTCAGTTTTTGAAAAGCCCGTCATCTCTTTCAGGCCCATTTCACGACCCAGTTCTGTCATCGGGTGTACGACGATCAGGCCACGTACGCTTTTTTTCAGCTTGCCCATGTCAGCCTGTTCTTTTTTGGTGATGGCGCGACGGAAAGGGAGTTTCGTCAGTTTCTGCGCTTCTTTGCTCAGTTTCTGACCGTGCACTTCACGCAGACGTGCGATCTCGGTTTCGATCGTTTCTTTCTCTTTTTCCAGCTCGGCGTATTTTTCGGCGGCTTCAACCAGCGAGAGATCTGCTTGCTGGTGGCGGATGGCATCCAGGCGATCGCTCAGGCGTTTAATTTCGTTTTTTTCGACTTCTTTCATAGGATAGCTTCTGATAAAAATAGGATGAATATCCTATAGTATGCGCGCAGAGCGGTATTATTCTCAACTAATCGAAGAGAAACAATCAAATGATGCAAGTATTTTATCGCTAACAATAATACTATCTGTTTGATTCAGAATGAATTTTAAGAAATAAGATCGATGATGGCGCGTTTACTGGCGGCTTCACCGTGAAGCACGTTTTCCTCAATATAATCGCCGAACCGATCCTAAACTTAAATCATCAGCCGCACAGGCTGCGTGCGAATAATACATGGAGGAGGGCTCATCATGGTGAAAATAGGCGAGAACGTTTCAATCCTTATTGATAAAACTATCGATTTTATGGCCTCAAGCCAGGCTTTTCGTGAGTACCTGAATAAAACGCCGCCGCGCAATACGATTCCGTCTGAGGTCCCTAAGGAAAATGTGCAGCTTTATCAACAGCGCCTGGCGTACTATCGGCAGTTGTACCGACCTCAGCAGGAAGAGAAGTAAATCGGTAGCGGTTTATTTCTGAAAGGCTTTTTTCAAGCTGATTTTGGAAATCAGCTCGGTCAGGGAAAGCACCATGGTGGAGCGTACCATCTGTTGGTAGCGCTGGATTTGCATTGCGTACAAACCTGAGTCTGAGGTATCAAACTGTGGGGGTGGGGGAAGCGCTGTCACGCAGTGCAGTTCACCAAACGGTCCGAGAATTTCGTCGTCAGTAAATGCATATTCATTGCCGTCGTGATTCAACTCTTCACGCAGTGCCATGAGCAGTTCCGCATCTTCATACTCCGGGCGACTGAGCACGCCCAGGCCATAGATCAGCTTCAGACGAACAGAGAGATCGCCCAGCGGGCCGTCGCCGTCGAGCAACGGTTCCACTGCGTATTTCACCGCGTAGTCGTCTTTGCGAAATACCTGAAGCACCAGAATATTCACCGCCTCGGTGAGTAATTCTACGGCGGTGATGAGGAAGCTGCGTACGGTTTTGCCAGCATTCAGACGCTCAAGCACACGATTTTCAAAGGCCTGCGTTTGTTCCATTATTGCCTGCATATCTGACAATCTGTCATTCGGGCGCAGGGTGACCTGCGCCGCATTCTCTATCATTTGGTCGCGTTATATGCGTTTACCGCCTCCACGACCACATCACTGTTGGCATCCAGCCCGGAAATTTGCGCCAGCGCAGCCTGTGGGCCTTTTTCGTCAATCAACGCGGCCAGTTCTTGCGCCTGCGGATCCTCTGCGCTGCGATAATGCATCGCCGCCGCAATACCGTTGACCAGATTAACGTGCGGCAGACCATATTCCAGCGTACCCAGCAGTGGCTTGATCAAACGATCGCCTGCGCTCAGTTTACGCAGCGGCTGACGGCCCACGCGCTCAACGTCATCTTTCAGGTACGGGTTTTCAAAACGACCGAGGATTTTCTGAATGTATGCCGCATGTTTTGCCGCATCAAAGCCATAGCGTTTGATCAGTACCGCGCCACTCTCTTCCATCGCACCTTTAACCACTGCGCGGATTTTCTCGTCGAGAATCGCGTCACGGATGGTCTGATGACCGGTCAATTTACCGAGGTACGCGGTTATAGCATGCCCGGTGTTCAGCGTGAAGAGTTTACGTTCGACAAATGCCATCAGGTTATCAGTTAATTCCATTCCCGGGATATTCGGCAGTTCGCCTTTGAACTGCGTTTTATCGACAATCCACTCACTGAAGGTTTCCACGGTCACTTCCAACGGGTCGTTGGTTGCGGAAGCAGAAGGCGGAACAATACGGTCCACGGCGGAATCGACAAAGCCGACATGCTCTTCAACCCAGGCTTTATCAGCGTCTGCCAGCGCGTTCATGACATGGCCTTTCAACTGCGTGGTACCGCGCACCATGTTTTCGCAGGCAATGATATTCAGCGGGGTAGTGATGCCCTGCGCCTTACGTTTGGTCAGCCCTTTGGCGATAGCCGGAGCGATACGCTCAAGCACCACCGGACCCACCGCAGTGGTCACTAAATCCACTTGGGCAATCAGTTCAACGACATCATCACCGATGCTGCTGACGGCGTTGACGCCAGAAACGGTATCGACCTGCTCATTTTCACCGACAACGTGAACCTGATAGCTATGACGGGCATTCAGGGCATCAAGCACCACCTGATTTACATCCGCAAACGTCAGTTGTATCCCCGCGTCAGCCAGCAATTTGCCGATAAAGCCACGACCGATATTACCTGCGCCAAAATGTAATGCTTTCATAGTATTAACCTTCATTAATGTTTTTTACCCAAGAGGGCTGGGGTGAGGGACAGCGATACATTCCCCTCACCCAAACCCTCTCCTGCTTTCGGAGAGAGTGGGACCAGGGCCCGATAAGCGCGAGCGCCATCGGGCCACGGGACTTACTTACGACCAGCCAGCAGTGCCAGAACTTCATCCACGCTGGAGGTATGCGCCAGACGTTCGATCACGGATTCATCATCCAGTGCGTTGGTCAGGCTGGTAATCACCTGGATGTGCTCGTTATTACGCGCGGCGATACCAATGACCAGGCGTGCAATATCGTCTTCTTCTTCACCGAAGCGGACGCCTTCCGGGTACTGGCAGAACACCACACCGGTTTTCAGCACGCGGTCTTTCGCTTCAACGGTACCGTGCGGCACAGCGATGGACTCACCCAGATAGGTCGGGGTCAGTTTTTCGCGGTCCAGCATCGCTTCAACGTATTCTGGCTCGACATAACCGCCTTTCACCAGTTGCTCACCCGCAAAGCGAATCGCTTCTTCTTTGTTGCTGGCTTTACGGCCAAGGAAGATATTTTCCGCACCCAGTTTGAACAGGTTGTTATCACCTTCATCAAAGCTGTCTTTCAGGTGGTCGCGGACTTTCTCTTCGTTAACGTTGTGGCGCTGTGCCGCAACCAGACGCTCGGTCAGGCTGGTGTACAGGCCGCTGTCGAGGAAGTTTGTCAGCGAAATGTGCTGTGCTTGCGGAACCTGGCGCATTGCGCGTTCAGTCAGATCGCGGTGGGTAATGACCAAATCCACATCCGGCGGCAGGTTGTTAATCGCGCTGTTGGTGACGGAAATCTGAGACAGACCCGCATCCTGCACTTTCTTACGCAACACACCCGCACCCATCGCGCTGGAACCCATACCGGCATCACAGGCAACGATGATTTTACGCACATGGCTCAGGTCGTTGGTGACATCGCCAGCAGACAGCGGGGATGCACCTTTGGATTCTGCTTTCATGTCCTGCATACGGCGGTTTGCCGCGTCAATATCATCATCTTCTTTCACTTTGCTGGTTTTCAGCAGAATGGCAGAGACAACAAAGGAGACCGCCATTGCGGCACAGATCGCTGCGATGTTAGCGAAGTACGCGCCTTTCGGGGTCATTGCCAGCACGGCCAGGATAGAACCCGGAGAGGCCGGAGAAACCAGACCACCGTTAAGAATCGTCAGGGTAAATACGCCAGTCATACCGCCGAGGATAACGGCCAGAATCAGACGTGGGTTCATCAGCACATACGGGAAGTAAATTTCGTGGATACCCCCGAGGAAGTGGATGATGGCCGCACCGCCCGCAGACTGTTTAGCGCTGCCGCGACCAAAGAACATGTACGCCAGCAGAACGCCCATACCCGGACCTGGGTTTGCTTCAATCAGGAAGAAGATGGATTTGCCCATCTCATGGGACTGCTGAATACCCAGTGGTGAGAAGATACCGTGGTTGATGGCGTTGTTGAGGAACAGGATTTTCGCCGGTTCAACAAAGATAGACGCCAGCGGCAGCATGTCATGGACAACCATGAAGTTAACGCCTGCTGCCAGAATTTTGGACAGTGCTTCAACCAATGGGCCAATGCCGAGGAATGCCAGAATAGCAAGGATCATACCGATGATGCCGGCGGAGAAGTTATTCACCAGCATCTCAAAACCGGATTTGATCTTACCGTCTACCCAGCTGTCAAAGTGTTTGATAGCCCAGCCGCCCAGCGGACCGGCGATCATCGCACCGAGGAACATCGGCATATCCGCACCGACGATAACGCCCATGGTGGTGATAGCGCCGACGACGCCGCCGCGATCGCCGCCAACCAGTTTACCGCCGGTATAACCAATCAGCAGCGGCAGGAGGTAGGTGATCATAGGACCGACGAGTTTCGCCAGTGTTTCGTTCGGCAACCATCCTGTCGGAATAAATAGTGCAGTGATAATACCCCACGCGATAAACGCGCCGATATTTGGCATCACCATGTTGCTGAGGAATCGACCAAAGCTTTGCACTTTGATCTTAATATCGGATGACATAAAAACACCCCTTCTTATGTTTGCTCTCGCGCAGGCTGGAAGCCCGAGGTTTGTTAATGTAGCGGCAGGAGGTAGCCGGACCCTGTAGATACTGCGAAATCTGGCACTGAATCGTTCAACTGTCCAGTCGATGACTTTTTGTGTGAAGTTGGTCACGTAAATATAGGGTGTATGGCGTTACTTAATGTGATTGTCATCACAAAACATGCGTACAAAAAAACATCAGTGCATAAGAAATTGCTAAAAATGGCCATTAATTGTGAGTTTGATCACGATTTCTATTTCTCTGTTTGTTGAATCTTTGTGATCTGCATCGCAAGAAATTTTCATTGGGACAAATCCCGATGTGATCTATAGCAGGTTCTTTGTGGGTCTGTTTTCCTGCAAATAGAGCCATTTCTCGCCAGAAAAAATATTTTATTTATGATATGGCGAAAATGCATAACTCCAGTTATGTTCAAAATACCAGCCTGGGTATGTACGGCTGCCAGCACAGATAAAACTCTAATTAGCGTGAATACGAGGCAGCTATGTTTCTAAATTATTTCGCGTTGGGCGTGCTGATCTTCGTTTTTTTGGTTCTGTTTTACGGAATCATCGCCATCCATGACATTCCCTATAACATGGCGAAAAAGCGTAACCATCCCCATGCTGATGCTATCCATACGGCAGGCTGGATCAGCCTGTTCACCCTTCATGCTATTTGGCCGTTTCTGTGGATTTGGGCCACCCTCTACCAGCCCGAACGCGGCTGGGGGATGCAAAACCACATTCAACCTTCAGAGCGAAACCCCGACGTTGACGCGCTAGCGAAACGCGTAGCCGAGCTGGAACAAAAACTGGCCGCGGTACAACCCGCAGCTGATAAGACCCCGCTGGAGCGCTAATCATGGATTTGTTGATTATTCTGACCTACGTGGCATTTGCCTGGGCCATCTTTAAAATATTCCGCATACCAGTGAATCAGTGGACGCTGGCGACGGCGACATTAGGCGGGGTGTTTATCGTTGCGGGACTGATCTTATTAATGAACTATAACCACCCGTATACGTTTACCGCGCAAAAAGCCGTTATTTCTATTCCCATTACGCCGCAGGTGACGGGGATTGTTACCGAGGTAACGGATAAAAATAATCAGCTGATTAAAAAAGGTGAGGTGCTCTTTAAGCTCGATCCTGTGCGTTATCAGGCGCGGGTTGACAGGCTACAGGCGGACCTGGTGACAGCAACGCACAATATTGAGACCTTAAAAGCGCAATTAGCGGAAGCGCAGGCCAACACCACGCAGGTTTCCGCGGAACGTGACCGTCTGTTCAAAGATTATCAGCGCTATCTGAAAGGCAGTCAGGCGCGCGTGAATCCTTTCTCAGAAAGCGATATCGATAATGCCCGGCAAAACTTTCTGGCACAGGATGCCTTAGTGAAAGGCTCCGTTGCTGAACAGGCGCAAATTCAGAGTCAGTTAGACAGTATGGTTAACGGTGAGCAATCGCAAATTGTTAGCCTGCGTGCGCAACTGACAGAAGCGAAATACAACCTCGATCAGACCATTATTCGCGCCCCCAGCAATGGGTATGTGACGCAGGTACTCATCCGGCCGGGGACCTACGCTGCCGCACTGCCGTTGCGTCCGGTAATGGTGTTTATTCCTGAACAGAAGCGGCAAATTGTGGCGCAATTCCGCCAAAACTCGTTGCTGCGTCTTAAATCTGGTGACGAAGCGGAAGTGGTGTTTAACGCGCTGCCCGGCCAGGTTTTCTCCGGCAAGCTGACCAGCATTTTGCCGGTTGTGCCTGGTGGCTCGTATCAGGCACAGGGAGCATTGCAGTCGCTAACGGTGGTGCCCGGTACCGATGGCGTACTGGCGACAATTGAACTGGAACCGAACGCGGATGTGGATGCCCTACCGGATGGTATCTATGCCCAGGTCGCGGTCTATTCCGACCATTTCGCCCACGTTTCGGTGATGCGTAAGGTGCTGCTGCGTATGACCAGTTGGATGCATTACCTTTATTTGGATCATTGAGACCATCGTCACCTGCCATTTATCAGAGTCTGAGCCATACTAGGCTGTGTCCCGCAACCGTGGGGCACAGTTTTTTTGTTGGCAAAAAGGACACGGCATGAAACTCATTGGTAGCTACACCAGCCCTTTTGTACGCAAAATTTCCATTCTGTTGCTGGAAAAGGGCATCACGTTTGAATTCGTTAATGAACTCCCCTACAACGCGGAAAATGGCGTGGCGCGGTATAACCCGTTAGGCAAAGTGCCCGCGTTGGTCACCGACGAGGGAGAATACTGGTATGACTCTCCGATCATTGCGGAATATATTGAGCTGCTGGATATTGCGCCAGCCATGTTGCCACGCGATCCGCTGGCGGCGCTGAAGGTTCGCCAGCTGGAAGCGCTGGCTGACGGTATTATGGATGCCGGTTTAGTGTCGGTTCGTGAACAGGCCCGACCCGCAGCGCAGCAGTCGGAAACCGAACTGTTGCGCCAGCGTGAGAAAATTACCCGCAGTCTGGATGCACTGGAAGGGTATCTGGCAGATGGCACGCTCAAAACAGACACCGTAAACTTGGCCACCATCGCCATTGCCTGCGCAGTGGGCTATCTCAATTTCCGTCGGGTCTCACCCGGTTGGTGTGTGGATCGACCACGGTTGGTCAAGCTGGTGGAAACGCTCTTTCAACGCGAAAGTTTTGCCCGCACGGAACCACCCAAGGCTTGATGCGTATTATGTCCGCCTGAGCAAAGTCACGGTACAATCCTCCCTATATCGATATCCCTCTCCATTGTGGGGAGGGCCACCAACAGCCAGGCCCTTTCATGACAACCGACATGCGTTCACTCTACAGCCAGCTTCCTGCTATCGATCGTTTATTGCGCGATAGCGCCTTTCTTGCCCTGCGTGAGTCCCACGGCCATACCCGGGTGGTTGACCTGCTTCGTCATATGCTCGATGAAGCCAGGGAAACGATTCGTGATGTACAGGTGCTCCCGGCATGGTGCGACGACTG
The DNA here is from genome assembly GCF_945906775.1 of Citrobacter sp. Marseille-Q6884. Lineage (NCBI taxonomy): Bacteria > Pseudomonadati > Pseudomonadota > Gammaproteobacteria > Enterobacterales > Enterobacteriaceae > Citrobacter > Citrobacter sp. Marseille-Q6884. The sequence continues at coordinate 981,855 of NZ_CAMDRE010000001.1, read as the reverse complement.
GGCTCAAGAGGCATATGCCCGGCTGGAGCGAGAATCACAAAGCGCATTACGTCCGGTTATCAACCTGACCGGGACGGTTCTGCATACCAATCTGGGGCGCGCATTGCAGGCGCAAGAGGCGATAGATGCGGTCATGCAGGCGATGCGCACGCCGGTCACGCTGGAATACGACCTGGACGGCGCAGAGCGCGGGCATCGCGATCGTGCGCTGGCTGAGTTGCTGTGTCGCATCACTGGGGCTGAAGACGCCTGTATCGTCAATAACAATGCCGCAGCGGTGCTGCTGATGCTGGCCGCAACGGCGAATGGCAAAGAGGTGGTGGTTTCGCGCGGCGAGCTGGTGGAAATTGGCGGCGCGTTTCGTATACCGGATGTCATGTGCCAGGCCGGATGTGTTTTGCGAGAAGTGGGCACGACCAACCGAACCCACGCCAGCGATTATCGACAGGCTGTGAATGAAAACACGGGCTTGTTGATGAAGGTGCATACCAGTAATTATAGCATTGAAGGCTTCACCAAATCTGTTGATGAGGCAGAGCTGGCGGTCATTGGTCAGGAACAGGATATTCCGGTGGTTGCGGATCTGGGCAGCGGCTCGCTGGTGGATCTCAGTCAGTACGGTTTGCCGAAGGAGCCGATGCCGCAGCAGCTGATTGCCGCAGGCGTGAGCCTGGTCAGTTTCTCAGGCGACAAGTTATTGGGCGGACCCCAGGCCGGAATCATCGTGGGTAAAAAAGAGATGATTGCCCGTCTGCAGCGCCACCCGCTGAAACGTGCGTTGCGGGCGGATAAAATGACGCTGGCGGCACTGGAAGCGACACTGCGACTCTATCTGCACCCGGAAGCGCTGGCTGAGAAATTGCCGACGCTGCGGTTACTTACCCGTACCGAAGAGGCTATCCGCCACCAGGCGCAGCAATTGCAGGCGCAGCTTGAAGAACATTATGGCGGCGAGTTTGCCCTGAACGTGATGCCTTGCCTGTCGCAGATTGGCAGCGGTTCGTTACCTGTTGATCGGCTGCCCAGCGCGGCGCTAACCTTTACGCCACATGATGGGCGCGGTAGCCGCCTTGAGGCGCTGGCTGCGCGTTGGCGCACCTTACCCGTACCGGTCATCGGTCGAATTTATGATGGCCGCTTATGGCTGGATCTGCGCTGTCTTGAAGACGAGACCCGGTTTATGGAGATGATGCTGAAATGATTATTGCAACCGCCGGACACGTTGACCACGGAAAAACAACGTTATTGCAGGCCATTACGGGCGTGAATGCTGACCGCCTGCCGGAAGAAAAAAAGCGTGGCATGACCATCGATCTCGGTTATGCCTACTGGCCGCAGCCGGATGGCCGCGTGTTGGGGTTTATCGACGTTCCCGGGCACGAAAAGTTTCTTTCCAACATGCTGGCGGGGGTCGGAGGTATTGACCATGCGCTGCTGGTAGTGGCTTGCGACGACGGTGTGATGGCACAAACGCGGGAGCATTTGCAGATCCTGCAACTGACCGGCAATCCGCAGCTCACCGTGGCGCTGACAAAAGCCGACCGCGTGGATGAGTCGCGCATTCATGACGTGCGTGCAGAAGTGCAAACGACGCTGGCGAACTATGGTTTTGCGGATGCAGAACTCTTTGTGACCGCAGCCAGCGAAGGGCGTGGGATCGACGCTTTACGCGACCATTTGCTGCAGTTATCTTCGCGCGAGCATGCAAGCGACCACAGCTTCCGCCTGGCGATTGACCGTGCTTTTACGGTAAAAGGCGCAGGCCTTGTAGTCACGGGGACGGCGCTCAGTGGTGAAGTCAACGTGGGTGACACGCTGTGGCTGACGGGCGTGAACAAACCGATGCGCGTGCGTAGTTTGCATGCGCAAAACCAGGCGACGGAGCATGCCCATGCGGGGCAGCGTATTGCGCTGAATATTGCCGGTGATGCGGAGAAAGAACAGCTTAACCGTGGTGACTGGCTGCTTTCCGATGCGCCGCCGGAGGCTTTTACCCGTGTGATCGTGTCTCTGGAGCATTCTGCACCGTTGATGCAGTGGCAGCCGCTACACATTCACCATGCGGCCAGCCATGTGACCGGGCGAATTTCGCTACTCGAAGGGACACTGGCGGAGCTGGTATTTGATACCCCACTGTGGCTGGCGGATAACGACAGGCTGGTGCTGCGCGACATCTCAGCCCGCACCACGCTGGCGGGCGCACGCGTTGTCACGCTCAACCCGCCACGCCGCGGGAAGCGTAAGCCGGAGTATCTGCAGTGGCTGTCAGCACTGGAAAATGCTCAGGATGACGGCGACGTGCTGGCCTTACATCTGACGCGCGGTGCGGTGAATATTCCTGACTTCGCGTGGGCGCGACAGCTCAATGGCGAGGGTATGCGTCCGCTGATTGAACAACATGGTTTTATTCAGGCCGGATACAGCTTGTTGAATGCGCCCGTTGCCGCTCGCTGGCAGCGCAAGGTTCTTGATACGCTGGCGACGTACCACGAACAGCATCGCGATGAGCCGGGACCGGGGCGTGAACGCCTGCGTCGTATGGCTTTGCCAATGGAAGACGAAGCGCTGGTGCTGCTGCTGATTGAAAAAATGCGCGAAAGTGGTGCGATCCACAGTCATCATGGCTGGTTGCACTTGCCCGATCATAAGGCGGGTTTCAGCGATGAGCAGCAGGCTATCTGGCAAAAGACCGAACCTCTTTTTGGCGACGAACCCTGGTGGGTGCGGGATCTGGCCAAAGAAACCGGTACGGATGAGCAGGCGATGCGTTTGGCATTACGACAGGCGGCACAGCAAGGCATCATTACGGCGATCGTCAAAGATCGCTATTACCGCAACGATCGGATTGTGGCCTTCGCCAATATGATCCGTGAATTGGATCAGGAGCGAGGATCGACCTGCGCGGCGGATTTCCGCGATCGACTAAACGTGGGGCGTAAACTGGCTATCCAGATTCTGGAATATTTTGACCGTATTGGTTTTACCCGTCGCCGGGGAAATGACCATTTATTACGCGATGCGTTACTGTTTCCTGAAAAATAATGAAACAATTAACGCATAAATAAAATGAATTAATACAAAATAGCCGTAGACATAAATAAGCACATTAGATTATGAACCTAATGTGCTTTTTATTTTGCGTGTTATTAAAATAACAACCGCGATCATACTTTGTTAGAATTTTCACTCGTATGATTCTTACCTCTTTTGAGTAATTAAGGATCGTATTATGGCTGCTTCAACTTTTTTTATTCCGTCTGTAAATATCATTGGTGCTGATTCATTGAAGGATGCCATGAATACAATGGCGGAATATGGTTTCCGCCGTACGTTAATCGTGACTGATGCCATGCTGACCAAATTAGGGATGGCGGGCGACATTCAAAAGGCACTGCAGGAACGTGATATTTTCAGTGTAATTTACGATGGTACGCATCCTAATCCCACGACCAGTAATGTTGCTGCTGGCCTGAAAATGTTGCAAGAAAACGCCTGCGATAGCGTTATTTCTCTCGGTGGTGGTTCTCCGCATGATTGCGCAAAAGGCATTGCGCTGGTGGCGGCGAACGGTGGCGATATTCGTGATTATGAAGGCGTTGACCGCTCCGCAAAACCGCAATTGCCGATGATCGCCATCAATACCACAGCCGGTACGGCGTCTGAAATGACCCGTTTTTGCATCATTACCGATGAAGCACGTCATATTAAAATGGCGATCGTCGATAAACACGTTACGCCGCTGTTGTCCGTCAATGACTCCTCGCTGATGGTAGGCATGCCGAAGTCGCTGACAGCGGCCACCGGCATGGATGCTCTGACCCATGCCATTGAAGCTTATGTTTCCACTGCGGCAACGCCGATTACCGATGCGTGCGCGCTTAAAGCCGTGACGATGATTGCAGAAAATCTGACCATCGCAGTTGAAGACGGCAGCAACGCTCAGGCTCGTGAAGCCATGGCCTATGCGCAGTTCCTCGCCGGTATGGCCTTTAACAACGCCTCTCTTGGTTATGTTCACGCGATGGCGCACCAGTTGGGTGGTTTCTATAATCTGCCGCACGGCGTGTGCAACGCGGTACTTCTGCCGCATGTGCAGGTATTCAATAGCAAAGTGGCCGCGGCTCGTCTGCGTGATTGTGCTGCCGCAATGGGCGTGAATGTCGCGGGTATGAGCGAAGAGAAAGGGGCGGAAGCCTGCATCGCTGCGATCCGCGAACTGGCGCAGAAAGTCGATATTCCGGCAGGCCTGCGTGAGTTGAACGTGAAGGAAGAAGATATCGCTGTGCTGGCGACCAATGCGCTGAAAGATGCCTGTGGTTTCACCAACCCGATTCAGGCGACCCATGAAGAGATCATGGCGATTTATCGCGCAGCGATGTAATTCGTGATATCTGTCGTAAAGCAGTAAAAGGCTGGCGAATATTTCGCCAGCCCCGTCTACCCTTTGTAGTACCCCTACAGCAAGGAGACGGTCATGACCAATAACCCCCCTTCAACGCGTATTTATCCCGGCGAGTATGGTTACCCTCTGAAGTTAAAAAATCGATACGATAACTTTATCGGCGGTGACTGGGTCGCACCTGTGGACGGTGAGTATTACCAGAACCTGACGCCGGTCACCGGGCAATTACTGTGCGAAGTGGCCTCTTCCGGCAAGAAGGATATCGACCTGGCACTGGATGCCGCGCATAAAGCAAAAGATAAATGGGCGCATACCTCCGTGCAGGATCGTGCGGCGATCCTGTTCAAGATTGCTGACCGAATGGAACAAAATCTGGAGCTGCTGGCGACGGCAGAAACCTGGGACAACGGCAAGCCAATCCGTGAAACCAGCGCTGCAGATGTGCCGCTGGCCATTGACCATTTCCGCTATTTCGCCTCCTGTATTCGTGCGCAGGAAGGAGGGATCAGTGAAGTCGATAGCGATACCGTGGCTTATCACTTCCATGAACCTCTCGGCGTGGTAGGGCAAATTATTCCGTGGAACTTCCCGCTGCTGATGGCGAGCTGGAAGATGGCGCCTGCGCTGGCTGCAGGTAACTGTGTGGTTCTCAAACCTGCGCGCCTGACGCCGCTGTCCGTACTGCTGCTGATGGAAGTGGTGGGTGATTTGCTGCCGCCGGGCGTGGTGAACGTGGTTAATGGCGCTGGCGGTGAAATCGGCGAGTATCTGGCGACATCAAAACGCATTGCGAAAGTGGCGTTCACGGGTTCGACGGAAGTCGGACAGCAAATCATGCAGTATGCGACGCAAAACATTATTCCTGTCACCCTGGAGCTGGGGGGCAAATCGCCCAATATCTTCTTCGCAGATGTGATGGATGAAGAAGATGCGTTCTTTGATAAAGCGCTGGAAGGCTTTGCTCTGTTTGCGTTCAACCAGGGGGAAGTGTGTACGTGTCCGAGTCGGGCGCTGGTTCAGGAGTCTATTTACGAACGCTTTATGGAGAGAGCCATTCGCCGCGTGGAAAGTATCCGCAGCGGTAACCCGCTCGACAGCGTAACGCAAATGGGCGCGCAGGTTTCGCACGGTCAACTGGAGACCATCCTCAACTATATCGATATCGGTAAGAAAGAGGGGGCAGATGTGCTGACCGGCGGGCGGCGTAAGCAACTGGATGGGGAGTTAAAAGAGGGATACTACCTCGAACCTACCATTCTTTTTGGTAAGAACAATATGCGCGTTTTCCAGGAGGAGATCTTTGGTCCGGTGCTGGCCGTCACCACTTTTAAAACCATGGAGGAAGCGCTGGAAATCGCCAACGACACCCAATATGGTCTCGGTGCGGGCGTCTGGAGCCGTAACGGTAATCTGGCGTACAAGATGGGACGCGGTATTCAGGCGGGGCGTGTATGGACCAACTGTTACCATGCCTACCCGGCACACGCGGCGTTCGGCGGCTATAAACAATCAGGCATCGGACGTGAGACCCACAAAATGATGTTGGAGCATTATCAGCAGACCAAATGCCTGCTGGTGAGCTACTCTGATAAACCGCTGGGACTGTTTTAATATCCCGCCACTTATTGCCCGGTAGCCGGTTACGTGCCGGGCATGCTTCACCCATCCTGTTATGATCCACAGCCCGCAAGACGACGGGTATATATAAACACATATATCGTTATATAAATAAGCAAATTGCATTCAATCTGGTCATTCCACTAGTATTATCCACTCTATTGTTTAAAACAAATAGCATACAAACTTTTAAATTTTAATCCCTGAGGCAAATATGTTCCTTGATTATTTTGCATTAGGAGTGCTTATTTTTGTATTCCTGGTGGTTTTCTATGGGATTATTATTCTGCATGATATTCCCTATCTGATAGCAAAAAAACGTAATCATCCCCATGCCGATGCAATACATGTTGCGGGTTGGGTGAGTCTGTTTACGCTGCATGTTATTTGGCCATTTTTATGGATCTGGGCGACGCTTTATCGCCCCGAGCGAGGGTGGGGTATGCAGAGTGCGGATCCTTCCCTTATCCAACTTCAGGCTCGAGTCGCTGATCTGGAAAAGAAACTGGCCGAGGGTAAAACCTCTCCAGCGGAGTAATATTAATGGATTTACTGATTGTTTTGACCTATGTGGCGTGTGCATGGTCTATATTTAAAATTTTTAAAATTCCTGTCAATAAATGGACTGTACCCACAGCAGCGCTGGGCGGAATATTTATTGTTAGTGGACTTATATTACTGATGAATTATAACCATCCGTATACTTTTAAGGCGCAAAAAGCGGTCATTTCTATTCCGATTGTGCCGCAGGTAACGGGTGTGGTGACAGAAGTCACGGAGAAGAAGAACACGCTGATTAAAAAAGGTGAAGTGCTGTTTAAACTGAATCCGGGGCGCTACCAGGCGAGGGTTGATCGTCTGAAGGCTGATATTGTCACCGCGCAGCATAAAGAGCAGGCGCTCGCCGCGCAGCTGGATGAAATGAAAGCGAACACGCAACAGGAAAAGGCGACGCGTGACAAGCTGGCAAAAGATTACCAGCGCTACGCGCAGGGAAGTCAGGCGAAAGTGAATCCTTTTTCTGAGCGCGATATTGATGCGGCGCGGCAAAACTATCTGGCACAGGAAGCGTCGGTAAAATCCTCCGTCGCAGAGCAACAACAGATTCAGAGTCAGTTGGACAGCATGGTATTGGGTGAGCATTCACAAATTGCCAGCCTGAAAGCACAACTGGCAGAAGCGGAATTTAACCTTGAACAAACCGTGGTGCGTGCGCCCAGCGATGGCTATATCACGCAGGTATTAATCAGGCCGGGTACCTACGCGGCTGCGCTGCCTATGCGCCCTGTCATGGTTTTTATCCCGGACCAAAAACGGCAAATTATTGCCCAGTTCCGTCAAAATTCATTGCTGCGACTGGAACCCGGTGATGAGGCTGAAGTTGTGTTTAATGCCCTTCCAGGTCAAGTATTTAGCGGTAAACTGACGGCTATCAGTCCGGCTGTTCCGGGGGGAACCTATCAGTCGAATGGGGCGTTGCAATCCCTGAATTCCACACCCGGTTCAGAAGGCGTTATTGCCACCATTGATCTGAATGAACATGCGGATTTAAACGCGTTGCCTGATGGTATTTACGCACAAGTCGCCGTGTATTCAGACCATTTCTCGCATGTGTCAGTGATGCGCAAAGTCCTGCTGCGTATGACCAGTTGGGTGCATTACCTGTATCTCGACCACTAAACGTCGGCTATTGGCTTACCTTTCTCGCTTACTCAGGTGACTGTTGCTGTGCCTGAGTAAGCTGCTGGCGTATCTCATTTAACATCTCATCAAGAATAAACTGTACTCGCCAGGGCTGATATTCGCGTTTGCGGAAAATGGCCACAAGATCCAGCCACCACTCATGCTGTTCAGAGAAGCACGGAACCAACATTCCGGCTTGGGTATCCTTTTGCACGCTTTTATTTGGCGCAAAAACAATGCCTAAATGGTTACGAGCCAATGCCAGTGCCGACTGCGTATTGTCGCAAACGTAATTTCCCGTCACACGATAGTCCTGTAATTCTTTACCTTTGCCTGAGGTGAATCGCCAGATATTCGCGTCATCAATCATCATTGAATCAATAAGAATACAGGAATGATGCTCCAGTTCTTCAGGACTACTGATAGGATGTTTATTAAGATATTCCTGGCTAGCAAAAGCAGAAACCGCATATTTAGTAATATAACTGGCAACTAATGATTCATCTTTAGGTTGTGTATAGGTAATTAAAATATCGCAATCGTCAGGGAAATCGACGCCTTCATAAAATGCTTTGCGCTCCAGGTTATATGTTTTCAGCGAAAGACTAATACCACCAATATTCTGGATTTTTGCAATAACATGTTGTGATAAGTATGTAACTATTCCTGTCGGTGCATATACCGTTACGCGACCACGCTTTTCATGCTTATAATCCGCAATGAAATTGTTTAGCTGCTCGTTTCTATCCAGCATGTCATTAATGTAAGGCAGTAGCGCTGTACCAAACGGTGTCAGGGTAAGCTGTCGGGTGGTTCTGTCGAAGACTTTCAACCCAACTTTTGATTCAAAATCAGCAAGATATTTACTGACGTTGGCTTGCGCGATGCCGAGGACTGTCGCTGCATGACTGATATTTTCACTGGCAGCAATGACTGAAATTATCTTCAGCTCCCGGTGTTTGAGTTGTTGTTTGTTCATCGCCGAACCCAATATATATAGGATTGTATATATTACTATATAAATATGCGCCTTGCACTGATGAAATTGTAAGCATTATTATGCCCGCGTTTTGTAGCTTATTTTAAAATGGAATGTTGGCATGTTAATTAAACGCAATATTGTGGCGCTATTTGCCTTTTCTTTTATGGCTAGTGCGACAGCCGCAGAATTTTCTATTGGCGGTGGCGCTGTATATAATGAATCTCCTTATCGTGGATATAATGATAATGTTCACGCAGTACCGCTTGTCAGTTATGAAAGTGAATCATTTTATTTTAGGCAAACAACGTTAGGCTATATTCTGTCCAAAAGTAAAAGTAATGAATTTAGCATTACTGCGTCGTGGATGCCGCTTGAGTTTGATCCCGCTGATAACGACGATCATGCGATGAAGCAACTGGACAAGCGCGACAGCACGGCAATGGCAGGGGTTGCGTGGTATCACCACGAGAGCTGGGGTAGCGTTAAAGTCTCCGCTGCTGCCGATGTTCTGGATAACAGCAATGGCTGGATTGGTGAAGCCTCCCTGTTCCGTCAAATGCCGATGGGCAAGCTGACGCTCACTCCGTCCGTGGGTGTTCTCTACTATGACGAAAACTTCAATGAATATTACTACGGTGTGTCAGGCAATGAATCCCGCCGCAGTGGATTATCCAGCTTCTCCCCTGGCGACAGCTGGACACCGTACGTCGGTCTGTCTGCAAAATATGCGTTAACCTCTAACCTGACATTGCTGGCAAGCGCCAATTATAGCGTGCTGCCGGACGATATTAAGGATAGCCCAATGGTTGATCGCGACGACAGCTTCACTTTCCTGTCTGGGGTGAGCTGGCGTTTCTAAGTTCTCACCCGTTTGTCCTCATGGAAGAGGGCACTCTTTTCATGATGCTTTTATGTATGGCGCTAACAACCCGTTGGACGCCATGCGTAATATTGTCCCAGCCAGGCTTTACCGCCCGGCTCAGGCGAATACGCATAACCCTTCAGTACCTGACAAAATTTAACCAATTCCCCTGTTTGATCAAGGCAACCGGGACCGGCTCTCTGGCACTCTGAGGTTTTAACGCAGAAGGAGGGGGCAATGAACGGTTTTATTATGGCGGATGCGGCGAAATGTATCGGGTGTCGTACCTGTGAAGTTGCCTGCGTGGTTGCACACCAGGAAAACCAGGATTGTGCGACGGTCTCCTCTGGGGCGTTTGTCCCGCGTATCCGGGTCATTAAAGATGATCGGTTCACCACGGCAGTAGCCTGCCATCAGTGTGAAGACGCACCCTGCGCGAATGTTTGCCCTACTCATGCTATTCGTCGTGAACGTGAGCACATCTTCGTAGAACAGGCGCGCTGCATTGGCTGTAAAAGCTGTATGCTGGCATGTCCATTTGGGGCGATGAATGTGGTGGCGCAGACGACGCGGGCGCAGGCGATTAAATGCGATCTGTGTTGGCATCGTGATACAGGACCCGCGTGTGTAGAGGCTTGCCCGACCCATGCGTTGCAATGTATTGATGCCGTCAAAATTCAGCAGCAGCGCCTGCGTTCACAGCCGCTGTAGCAGACGTCCCGGCCAGAATGCTGGCCGGGCGTTGTGTTAGCCTTCCAGCCAGGCGCGTTCTATCTCTTCCGCCAGAATCTTCACGCCCGCCTCGATTTTCTCCGGCTCCGGCACATAGTTCATCCGCATGCACTGATGGGTATGCGGCCAGGGTTTATCCAGCCCTGGGAAGAAGTAATCACCGGGAACCATCAAGACGCCGCGCGCCTTCAGGCGCTGATACAGCAGCTCGGTCGAAATCGGCAAATCCTTAAACCACAGCCACAGGAAAATCGCGCCTTCGGGTTTATGAATCAGGCAGCGATCTTCGGATAAATAACGGCGAATGATCGCAATCGTCTCCTGAACGCGCTGATAATAAAACGGTTTAATTACGGTCTCTGACAGGCGCAGAAGATCGTTACGTTTAATCATTTCGCACATCATTGCCGGACCCATACCGCCAGGGGCAAGGCTGATAATGCCGTTCATATTCGTGATAGCGGTGATGATTTTTTCATTGGCGATAATAATGCCGCAGCGGGAACCTGGCAGCCCCAGCTTGGAAAGGCTCATGCACAGCACAATGTTGGGGTTCCACAACGGGCGTGCTTCGCTAAAAATGATCCCGGGGAACGGGACGCCATAGGCGTTATCAATCACCAGTGGAATACCATGCTGATTGGCCAGACGATCCAGTTTCATCAACTCTTCGTCAGTGATCACATTGCCTGTCGGGTTGGTGGGACGGGACACGCATATCATGCCGGTCTCTTCACCAATGTGCAGGTGTTCAAAGTCAACGTGATACTTGAACTGGCCTTGCGGCAGCAGTTCTATGTTCGGGCGCGCGGAAACGAAGAGATCCTCTTCCAGCCCGGCATCAGCGTAACCAATGTACTCTGGAGCCAGGGGGAACAACACTTTTCGGGTCGTCCCGTCTGCGCGACGTCCGGCGAAGAGATTAAATAAGTAGAAAAATGCACTCTGACTGCCATTTGTCAGCGCAATATTTTGTGGTTCGATATCCCAACCCAGCTTCTCACGCAGCAGTGTGGCGAGTGCGGTGAGCAGCTCAGTTTTACCTTGCGGACCGTCATAATTACAAAGCGCATCAGTGACTTTGCCGCTTTCCAGCATCTCTGCCAGTAGCGACTGAAAGTAATTCTGCATTTCCGGGATTTGCGCCGGATTCCCGCCGCCGAGCATGATAGCGCCAGGTGTGCGTAAACCGTCGTTGAGGTCTTCCATCAGGCGGGTAATGCCTGAATGGCGGGTAAATTTGTCGCCAAAAAGTGAGAATGTCATAGCAGGTGGTCTGTCGAACTCAGTATTAAAGTGGCTAACCATAGCGCTCCCTATGGCAGGGTGCAAATCAGGCACAAAAGGCGGGATTGATGTTTTGTGCTGAAGATTTTTGGCAGGTTGGTTTTTTATATTGAATCCGGCTTCCCGCGCGATAAAGCACAAGAAGCCGGCCAGGATCAGGGCTGGCCAGCCCAAATCACCATCACTTTATCGTCGCCCTGTTCACGTATAAATCCATATCCTTGCGTTAAGGTGAGCGTGGTTTGTTTACCTGCGCCGATGGCCGGGTGTCTGGCTCTGAACTGGCTGATACGCTGCCAGTGCGCGACGCTGGCGGCTGATTTCCCGCTGACGTCCTGCCAGTTCATATCTGAGCGTGTACCTTGCAAGGGGTCAGAACCGGTGGGTCCAAAAGGACGGGCGGATTCGTCGCCATAAAAGACCTGTACGGCTCCCGGCGCCAGCAACAGCAGTTCGGCTGCTTTATTTCCCCCTTCGCGGAACAGACGGGTATCATGCGATGAGAGATAGCTCAGCACGTTGAAATCCTGAAGTTTTTCCGCCATTTGTTGCCAGGTGAGATCCATCGTAGCCAGACAATCAACGGCCTTTGCCGCCTGTTCCTGATAATCAAAGTTGATCATCGCGTCAAAACCGTGACGGTAATAATCGCTTTGCATGACGCCGTGGCCCCAGGCCTCGCCAGTCATCCAGAAGGGTTTGTCATCAAGCGCTTTGTCCGGGTTGGCGCGTTTCCATTCGGCCAGTGCCGCACTGGCCTGTGTTTTCAGTTGCTGCCATGCGGGGAGCTCGACGTGCTTGGCGGTATCAACCCGAAATCCGTCAATCCCGTAGTCACGCACCCATTGGCTGAGCCAGTGGGTCAGATAATCACGTGGCGTGTAGCCTGCGATGGCGGTGGCGCGCGTATCGGGTTTGTTTTGGTAGAAGACCGGCAGGCCGGAAGGCGTGGTGGATTCCGTTTTGAGATCGGGCAGGAAGGCCAGTGACATCGTCAGGTCGTCAAAACCGGGATTGTCGTAGTCGCCAATGTCGGTGCGAATCCAGTTTTTCCCCCACCATTTTTCCCACGCGGCTTTATCACTGAAGTTGATGTAATCATTAAAGCTGTGCCAGCTTTGTCCGGCAGCCGGTCTCCAGTCCGTCCAGCGCTCTCCAAGCGTCTGTTTCAGCTCATCTCCTGATAAGTACAACGCGCCAAACTGATACGCCTGCATATCTGCCAGTGTGGCGTAGCCGGTGTGGTTCATCACCACGTCGAACAGAATACGGATGCCGCGCTGGTGAGCGCCATCGACCAGTGCCCGCAGATCGGTCTCGCTACCCATATTGGCATCAAGCGTGGTCCAGTCCTGGGTGTAATAGCCGTGGTAAGCATAATGGGGGAAATCGCCTTTTGTGCCACCGCCAACCCAGCCGTGGATTTGCTCAAACGGGGCGCTGATCCAAAGGACATTCACCCCTAACTGCTGCAGGTAATCGAGTTTGTCAGTGAGGCCGCGTAAATCTCCGCCGTGAAATGTACCAATCTCCTGCATACCGTCATTGTGGCGACCGTAGCTATGGTCATTGCTCGGATCACCGTTCTGAAAGCGGTCTGTCAGTACGAAGTACACCGTGGCGTTATGCCAGTCGAACGCGGCAGGCGCGTCGGTTTCCGCCCGTTCCAGCAGCAAAAGCCCGTTGCTGGTTGCGGCAGGGAGCAAGGTAATTTTCCCGTTTTGTACCGTTGCGGTTTGCTGGCTGTAGAAATCACGCACCACTGCGCCTTCCGGGAAGGTCTGGCTAACTTCCAGCGTCAGTGGCGAGCCATTCCACTTCGGACACTGGCGAATCTGCGTCGTCACCGGTTCTGCAATGTTATTGACCGATAGCATCAGCGTCGGTGTCCCGGATCGGGTATCGACTTCCAGCGTGTAGTTGCCGTCTTTGAATAAACGCCACTGCGGCGGTGTGCCTTCGCAGGGTTGTAGCGACAGCATCTGGTTGAGTTTTATGGGATTAGCTGGCTGCCAGCACTGTTGGTCAAAATTCAGGGTCAAAGGACGCGTACCCTTCGTCAACGCTGCATGGCTGACAAACTTACCCGTTCCTTCCGCTTCGAAGGCCGGGAATCCTTGAGCAGTCCATGATGAGGCAATGGCAAGACCGGGCATGAGCGCCAGCGCAACGGCGGCAAGTTTCATAATGCTGTCCTTGATGCTGCGATTTTCACCAGTTTGCCAGTGAACCAGAGAGGAAAACTCATCCTTTGAGCGGATTCAGCCAGGATGAGGCGTGAGGGTGAGCGATCGTGTGCAAATAACGACCGTATTTTGCGATAACCCTCACATTTTCTTCGAATTAATGACACTCTCAACCGTTAGTGCGTGACATAGTTTCAGAATTGGACTATTCCTTTAGGTGCTCTTGACGGCTATTTTTGATATGATTTGAGATTCATCTCTCATTTTTGTGAAAAATATAAGGTGTTGGAATGTATAAATCCGACCAGGAGACCTAATGATATTGACTCCCATTCGACGATATGGGGCAATGATTCTTATGTTACTCACCATCGCATTTTCGGGTGAGGTGCTGGCAAAGACACACACGGCGACAACGAGTCACAAGCCCCAGGTAATCAAGGCAAGTAATACACAGGTAAGCAGTAAACAAGAGTATTCTCGCAATAGTGCAAAGAGTAGTTCACTTCCTGATTTGCGAAAATACCCTTCCGGGACACCAAGGAAAAAAGCGTTTCTCCGGACGGTTATGCCTTATATTACCAGTCAAAATGCGGCCATTACGGCGGATCGTAACTGGCTGATTTCAAAACAGTATCAGAGCCGCTGGTCTCCGAGTGAGCGCACGCGCATGAAAGATATCGCGAAGCGCTACAAGGTGAGCTGGTCTGGTAACACCCGCCGTATTCCGTGGAATACGCTGCTTGAGCGCGTAGACATTATCCCGACCAGTATGGTGGCGACGATGGCTGCAGCGGAAAGTGGTTGGGGTACGTCGAAGCTGGCGCGCAGCAATAACAACCTGTTTGGTATGAAATGTACCAAAGGGCGTTGCAACAATGCGCCGGGTAAAGTGAAAGGTTACTCACAGTTCGATTCGGTAAAAGAGTCAGTGACGGCCTATGTCATTAACCTGAATACGCATCCGGCTTACTCTTCATTCCGTAAATCGCGTGCGCAGTTGCGTAAAGCCGATCAGGAAGTTACCGCAACAGCAATGATTCATAAGCTGAAGGGTTATTCCACCAAAGGGCAGAGCTATAACAACTATCTGTTTGCAATGTACCAGGATAACCAGCGTTTAATCGCCGCGCATATGTAATCGCAGCATGCCGGTCAGGTCTACATGATGACGTGTAGGCCTGATCAGCGTCGTGCCATCAGGCCTGCATCCCTTCACATCAATACTTCACTGTTCACATCGCGGTATTCTTTCGGCGTCGTGTCGTACTCTTTCTTGAACACGGAATAGAAGTACTGCAAAGACGGGTAGCCGCACATCTGCGAAATCTCGTTTATCGATAACGTGGTGGAAATCAACAGGCTACGCGCTTTCTCCAGCTTTTCAGCATGAATGACGGCGTGGATTGTCTCCCCGACCTCCTCTTTAAAACGCTTCTCCAGATTCGAACGAGAAATCCCCACAGAGTCCAGCACCTGATCAACCTTGATACCTTTGCAGGCGTGGTTGCGAATGTAATGCATTGCCTGAATAACGGCAGGATCGGTAAGCGAACGATAATCCGTAGACTGACGCTCAACAACGCGTACAGGGGGAACCAGTATGCGCTGTAACGGCATCTCTTCATGAGCCAGCAGGCGGTGGAGGAGTTTGGCAGCCTGATACCCCATTTGCCGGGCTCCCTGCGCGACGGAGGACAAGGCGACCCGTGACAGATAGCGCGTGAGCTCTTCGTTATCGATGCCAATAACGCACAGTTTTTCTGGCACCGGGATGTGCAGATGTTCGCAGGCCTGCAGAATATGGCGCGCCCGCGCATCGGTGACGGCAATTATACCGGTGTGCGGCGGCAGGGTTTGTAGCCAGTCTGCCAGTCGGTTTTGCGCGTGCTGCCAGTATTCCGGCGCGGTTTCGAGCCCCTGATACACCACACCACGGTATTTTTCTTCTGCGACCAACTGGCAAAACGCATACTCTCGTTCTGCGGCCCAGCGCTTGCCGCTGGAAGCGGGGAGGCCATAAAAGGCAAAACGGTTAATCCCTTTTTCTTTCAGGTGCAGAAAGGCGCTTTCTACCAGCGCGTGGTTGTCGGTGGCGATGTAGTGGACGGGTGGGTAATACTCAGGAAGGTGGTAGGAGCCGCCGACGCCGATGATCGGAACGTTCACGTCAGCAAGCACCTGGGCGATGTCATCGTCGTCGTAGTCGGCGATCACGCCATCCCCTAACCACTCTTTGATGTTATCAATGCGCGCACGAAAATCTTCTTCTATGAAGATATCCCACTCTGATTGCGACGCTTGCAGATACTCGCCAACCCCCTCAACCACCTGACGGTCGTAAGCCTTATTGGCATTAAATAACAACGTAATGCGATGACGTTTATCAAACATGGTTCTTTTCCTGCTGAATCATGTAGAAAAGACAATGCCGGTTGCGTTAACCGGCATTGAGATAGACCCACTTCTGACATTCAGGAACGACGTTTGGTTGCTGAGTCCATCCATACTGCCAACAACAATATCGCCCCTTTCACTATATACTGCCAGAAGGTGGGAACGTCCATCATACTCATTCCATTATCCAGAGAAGCCATAATAAATGCGCCCATGACGGCACCGGCCACACTCCCGATACCTCCCGCCAGGCTGGTTCCCCCGATGACGCATGCGGCAATGGCATCCAGCTCCGCAATGTTCCCGGCGGAAGGGGAGCCTGCGCCAAGTCGCGAGCTAAGGATGAGCCCGGCAATGGCGACCATCAGACCATTAATCGCGAAGACGGCAAGTTTAGTGCGCTCAACGTTGATACCGGAAAGACGCGCGGCTTCCAGGTTCCCACCAATGGCGTAAATTCTCCGACCAAATGCGGTGCGCGTGGCCATAAACATCCCGCCGAGCAACAGCAGCGTCAGCAGCAGGACGGGCGTCGGGACGCCACGATAATCGTTTAATAACCAGATTGCGCCTAAGACGATAATGGCAGTGAATGCCTGGCGGCCCACAACTGACGTGGATGCGGGAGCGGCGAGACCTAACGCCTGGCGACGCATACGTCCGCGCCATTGCCAGCCAACAAACGCCATTAAGCCGAGAGCGCCGATGATAAAGCCGGTGCTATCGGGCAAGTAACTCTGACCAATCTGAGACATTGCCGCGCTGGTGGGGGAAACGGTTGTGCCGTTGGTTATGCCAATCAGAATGCCGCGGAAGGCCAGCATGCCCGCAAGGGTGACGATAAACGACGGCACTTTGCGGTAGGCAACCCACCATCCATTCCATGCGCCGAGGAGCAAGCCCAGCACGAGGGTGACGATCACCGTCAACGGTAATGGCCAGCCTAACCAGACATCACAGATTGCCGCTACGCCGCCCAATAACCCCATCATGGAACCGACGGACAGGTCGATTTCCGCGGAAATGATGACAAACACCATGCCCACGGCAAGAATACCGGTGATCGCCGTCTGTCGAAGCAGGTTCGAGACGTTACGTGCGCTCAGGTAGGCGCCATCGGTGGTCCACGTGAAAAACAGCATAATCACGATGATCGCCGCAATCATGACGAAGACTTGTAAGTTAAGCGATTTTATTGCTGGGAACCCCCCCGTAACAGGAGTTGAAAGTTTCGCTTCAGACGGATTGTTTTTCGACATGATGTTCGCTCCTTAATGCGGCTTCCATCACCTGCTCCTGAGTCAGGTTATGATTTACCAGGTTAGCTTTCAGTTTTCCTTCATGCATCACCAGGATGCGATCGCTCAGTCCGAGCACTTCAGGTAATTCAGAGGAGATGACAATCACGGCAATGCCTTCCTGAACAAGCTGGTTGATGAGTTTGTAGATTTCATATTTGGCGCCGATATCAATGCCCCGGGTGGGCTCATCAAGAATGAGGATTCGGGGATTTAACAGGAGGCAACGCGCGAGAATCGCTTTTTGCTGATTCCCTCCGCTCAGACGCCCGATCGCAAGGTCGGGAGACGATGTTTTCACTTTGAGCTGTTGAAGCGATTCCAGAATGCATTTCTGTTCAGCGGCATCATCAAGATGACTCATACCCCCGGTAAATTTATCGAGCGCGGCCAGGGTGATGTTTTTCCCCACCGCCATCACCGGAACGATGCCATCTTTTTTTCTGTCTTCAGGCACCATGGCGATGCCATGCGCAATGGCTTGCTGGCAGTTATGGATATGCACCTGAGTGCCTTCAATAAATACCTTTCCTTCCCAACGACCCGGCCAGACGCCGAACAGGCACTGTACGGCCTCGGTACGCCCTGCGCCGACGAGTCCGGCAATGCCGAGAATTTCGCCGCGCTTGAGTGAGAAAGAAATGTCGTTGACCCGTTTTATATGGCGATTGACGGGATGCCAGGCTGTCAGGTTCTCAACCCGTAAAATCTCTTCGCCCGTGGTATGAGGCTCACTGGGGTACAGCGCGGTGAGCTCACGGCCCACCATCATGGTGATAATATCGTCTTCGGTCATGTTGGTCGCATCGCGTGTGCCGATGTGCTGACCGTCGCGAATGACGCAAATGGTGTTCGAGATAGCCTTAACTTCGTTCAATTTGTGTGAAATATAAATACAGGCAATATCATGCTGTTGCAGGTCACGAATAATATTCAGCAGTATTGCGGTCTCCTGCTCGGTGAGGGAGGCGGTAGGTTCATCCAGAATAAGCAAGCGGACCTGTTTATTCAGCGCTTTCGCAATTTCTACCAACTGCTGCTGCCCTAAGCCTAAATCGCCCACGCGCGTATCTGGCGAAATGGACAAACTGACCTGATCGAGTAATTTCTGACAGCGTAGCGTCATCATCTCGTAATCAAGAACGCCGTTACGGGTCATTTCGCTACCGAGGAAAATATTTTCCAGTACCGTCAGTTCTTTCACCAGGGCTAATTCCTGGTGGATGATCGCAATACCCTTACGTTCGGTATCGCGAATATGGTTAGCACGGATGGTTTCGCCCGCAAAAATGATTTCGCCTTCGTAGGTGCCATGCGGATAAATTCCGCATAGCACTTTCATGAGCGTCGATTTACCTGAACCATTTTCACCGCATAATGAAACGATTTCGCCAGCATTGACCCTGAGGCTAACGTTATCAACAGCCTTCACGACGCCGAATGTCTTGGTAATGTTTTTCATTTCAAGAAGATATGGCATAACTGCTCCACATAAGCCAATAAGAGAACCCTGCGTGGACGTTCACGTCTATCCGTGGCGAATTTGACACCACGTTTGTTGCCCTCTGATTTTGCAGAGGGCACATGACTTACAGATCGCTTTTCTTGTGGAATCCGTCTTTAATCACGGTCTCGTTAATATTGTCTTTGTTGACATCAATTGGCGTGAGCAGTCGGGAAGGGACATCTTTCAGGCCATTATTCAGCGTGGTGTCTGCTTTAGGCTGTTGATCATTTCCCAGTTCGACGGCAATTTCCGCAGCGGTATTCGCGAGCAAGGTGATGGGTTTATAAACCGTCATGGTTTGAGTGCCGGCGACAATACGCTTGATGCCCGCAAGGTCAGCATCCTGCCCGGAAATAGCGACTTTTCCTGAGAGTCCTTGCGCGCTCAGAGCCTGAATCGCACCGCCAGCTGTGGCGTCATTTGAAGCAACGACCGCATCAATTTTGTTATTGTTGGCGGTGAGCGCATTTTCCATAATCTTTAAGGCATTTTCGGGTAACCAACCGTCAACCCATTGATCGCCCACTACCTTAATTTTTCCGCTGTCGATATACGGTTTTAATACTTTCATTTGTCCTGCGCGGAACAGCTTCGCATTATTATCAACCGGCGAACCACCCATCAGGAAATAATTCCCCTGGGGAACAATGTTAACTAATGATTGAGCCTGTAATTCACCCACCTTTTCATTATCGAAAGAAATATAAAAATCGATGTCAGCATCATTGATCATACGATCATAAGCCAACACCTTAATCCCTTCTTGTTTTGCTTCTTTGATAACATTACTTAATACCTGGCCGTTGTAAGGGATTATCACCAGGACATCTACGCCACGGTTGATCATGTTTTCAATCTGCGACATTTGGGTTTCTTCATTACCATTCGCCGATTGTACAAATACTTTCGCACCCAGCGATTCCGCTTTGCTGACGAAAATATCGCGATCTTTCTGCCAGCGTTCCAGACGGAGATCATCAATCGCCATACCGATTTTCACTTCTTTGGCATGACCTGCAACGCTGGTGAGTAAAAGGGATGTGCAAACAGTCAGTAAAATGTTTTTCATCTTCATAATCGTGATGCCTTTTGTAGGGGAGAGACAGCAGAAAAGTAACAATCACAGCGTAAGACGTAGCAGAGTTTTAACAGGTAACGGCTGGAAGGCAATTATAGATTTTTATCTTCCAATTACGTTTTTTGGTTTATTTCTTGATTTATGACCGGGATCGTATTTTAAATGATTCGTTGCCTGGGTTACATTTAAGTTTGATAAGTAACGATTTTTAAAGCGGTCAAATTTTATTTTGCGAAGTGGCGCACACTTGTGAATTATCTCAATAGCAGTGTGAAATAACATAATTGAGCAATAGGTGGGGAGTGCCCAATATTACGACATTATCCATCACCCGCCGCATTACCTGATTATGGAGTTCATTATGCAAGCCTATTTTGACCAGCTTGAGCGTGTTCGTTATGAAGGCACCAAATCAACGAATCCATTAGCATTTCGTCACTACAACCCTGATGAATTAGTGTTAGGCAAACGCATGGAAGATCACTTGCGTTTTGCGGCCTGCTATTGGCATACCTTCTGTTGGAATGGCGCTGATATGTTTGGTGTTGGCGCGTTTAATCGCCCGTGGCAGCAGCCTGGTGAAGCGATGGAATTAGCGAAGCGCAAAGCGGATGTGGCATTCGAGTTTTTCCACAAGCTGAATGTCCCTTACTACTGCTTCCATGATGTGGATGTTTCGCCGGAAGGGGCTTCGCTGAAAGAGTACAAAAATAACTTTG
This sequence comes from Citrobacter sp. Marseille-Q6884, assembly GCF_945906775.1. NCBI lineage: Bacteria > Pseudomonadati > Pseudomonadota > Gammaproteobacteria > Enterobacterales > Enterobacteriaceae > Citrobacter > Citrobacter sp. Marseille-Q6884. The sequence goes on along the minus strand of NZ_CAMDRE010000001.1, from coordinate 961,105 downwards.
CGCAGATGGTTGATGTGCTGGCCGAAAAACAGCAACAGAGCGGCGTGAAATTACTGTGGGGAACCGCAAACTGTTTCACCAACCCGCGTTACGGCGCAGGCGCTGCAACAAACCCGGACCCGGAAGTCTTTAGTTGGGCAGCCACGCAGGTGGTTACCGCGATGGATGCAACGCATAAATTAGGCGGCGAGAACTATGTTCTGTGGGGTGGACGTGAAGGCTATGAAACGCTGCTGAATACCGACCTGCGTCAGGAACGCGAGCAGATTGGCCGCTTTATGCAGTTAGTGGTTGAGCATAAACACAAAACCGGTTTCCAGGGCACACTGCTGATCGAGCCGAAGCCGCAGGAGCCGACCAAACATCAGTACGATTACGATGCGGCGACCGTTTACGGCTTCCTGAAGCAGTTCGGTCTGGAGAAAGAGATCAAACTGAATATCGAAGCGAACCATGCCACACTGGCGGGTCACTCGTTCCATCATGAAATCGCTACCGCGATCGCACTCGGCCTGTTTGGTTCTGTCGATGCAAACCGGGGTGACGCGCAGTTAGGCTGGGATACCGACCAGTTCCCGAACAGCGTGGAAGAAAACGCGCTGGTTATGTACGAAATCCTGAAAGCGGGCGGTTTCACCACCGGTGGCCTCAACTTTGACGCCAAAGTCCGTCGCCAGAGCACCGATAAATACGATCTGTTCTATGGTCATATTGGCGCGATGGATACCATGGCGCTGTCGCTGAAAGTGGCGGCGCGCATGATTGAAGACGGTGGCCTGGATCAGCGGGTTGCAAAACGTTATGCCGGTTGGAATGGTGAACTGGGCCAGCAAATTCTGAAAGGCCAGATGACGTTGACGGAAATTGCACAGTACGCTGAACAACATAACCTGGCGCCAGTGCATCAAAGTGGTCATCAGGAACAGCTGGAAAATCTGGTAAGCCATTATTTGTTCGACAAATAACCGGTCTCTGAGAACGTCCGTAAGCCCGGCTAGCAGAACGCTACCGGGCCTTTCTTTAAGGAACGATAGCCTATGTATATCGGGATAGATCTTGGCACATCCGGCGTAAAGGTCATTCTGCTGGATGAGCAGGGCGATGTAGTGGCCTCGCAAACGGAGCCGCTCACGGTCTCGCGTCCGCATCCGCTATGGTCGGAACAGGACCCGGAACAGTGGTGGCTGGCAACGGATCGGGCCATCAACGCGTTAGCTCAGCAGCATTCACTCAGTCAGGTGAAAGCGTTGGGCATTGCCGGACAGATGCACGGCGCCACTCTGCTTGATAAGCAACAGCAGGTATTGCGCCCGGCTATTCTGTGGAATGACGGACGTTGCGCAGAAGAGTGCGCGATACTGGAAACTCAGGTTCCGCAGTCCCGCACGATTACGGGTAACCTGATGATGCCCGGTTTTACCGCGCCAAAATTGCTGTGGGTTCAGCGCCATGAACCCGAGATTTTCCGCCAGGTTGATAAAGTCCTGTTGCCGAAAGATTACCTGCGTCTGCGTATGACCGGGAATTTTGCCAGTGATATGTCCGACGCTGCAGGCACGATGTGGCTGGATGTGGCGAAGCGTGACTGGAGTGACGCCATGCTTGCTGCGTGTAGCCTGACCCGCGAGCATATGCCTGTTTTGTATGAAGGTAGCGAGATTACCGGGACGCTGTTGCCTGCTGTTGCTCAGTCCTGGGGAATGTCCGACGTTGCGGTCGTGGCCGGTGGCGGAGATAACGCGGCGGGCGCGGTTGGCGTAGGCATGATGAATGCCGGTCAGGCGATGCTCTCGCTGGGTACCTCCGGCGTCTATTTTGCCGTAAGCGACGGATTCCTCAGTAAACCGGAAAGTGCGGTTCACAGTTTTTGCCACGCTTTACCCGAACGTTGGCACCTGATGTCCGTCATGCTCAGTGCGGCCTCCTGCCTGGACTGGGCGGCAAAATTGACCGGGCTGGCGAACGTTCCTGCTCTGATTGCCGCCGCGCAACAGGCGGATGACGGCGCCGAACCTATCTGGTTTTTACCGTATTTGTCCGGTGAACGTACGCCGCACAACAATCCGCAGGCGAAGGGTGTTTTCTTTGGTCTGACACATCAACATGGCCCGGCGGAATTGGCGCGTGCGGTACTGGAGGGCGTAGGGTTTGCGCTGGCGGACGGAATGGACGTTGTGCATGCCTGTGGCGTTAAACCGACCAGCATTACGCTGATTGGCGGCGGGGCTCGCAGCGAGTACTGGCGACAGATGTTGTCTGATATCAGTGGGTTGCAACTGGATTACCGTACAGGAGGCGATGTTGGCCCTGCTTTGGGCGCCGCGCGTCTGGCGCAAATTGCGATGAATCCACAGAAGCCGTTATCCGACTTACTGCCTCAGCTTGTGCTGGAGCAGGCACATTACCCTGATACAGAGCGCCATGCTCTTTTTCAGCAGCGTCGCGAGACCTTTCGTCGTATCTACCAGCAATTGCTGCCACTCATGTCCTGACCTTATCCCCCTCTGCTCCGTAGAGGGGGATAATCAATTCATATGGTTCAATCAAAACAATAAATAGTGTGCATGGATTTATTCTGAAAACAGCGCGCCGTGGCATTTTTCTGTGTTGTCTGTAGTGGGTTATTCATATTGTATTTGTGATGGATAAGGAGATCCCGATGAAGACTTCAAGGCGGTTGCCATGGATGCTATTCCTTTCTGGCACACTCATTTACGTAATGGGTTTATGGCGGGTATGCCCGCTGTTGAGCGGGAAAGGGTATTTTTTGGGCGTATTGATGACGGGCATGTTTGTGACCTACGCTTACCAACATGCGAAAAACTGCCATCAGAACGATGAATGCTTTTCCTTGGTCTGCCAGATGGTGGCGCTGATAACCACCGGACTCTTGTTGGTTGGGATATGGAACGCGCCATTATCTCCGTTTGAAAAAGGACTCTATCCGGCGGCATTCGTCATGGGTTTAGTGGGGCAGGTCTTACTGCTGCACCCACAGAAAAACACGCAATCTGATAACCCTTAACTGACCAGCCTGCGCGTATCGACCCGCTGCAACAGCATAGAAAGCAACAGGCTGCCTGCCAGAGTCACACTGAAAATCCACAGCATGTCCAACGGCGGCCAGGCTTTAAACTCTATCCCATTGGTACGTAAGGCATGAATGATCAGCGCGTGGAAGCCATAAATACCTAATGAGTGGCGGGAAATGAATCCCAGTGCCGGTACGGTGCGTATGCTGAGCGTGTTCTTGATCAGCGTCAGCAGCGATACGGCGTAAATAAACACCATCGGCCCACAGTAGAGATACCAGGTATCTGCGAAATTTCCGCGCCAGCGGAGTTCATGCAGCGTGCCGCGAGAAATGATAAATACCGCCACGATGCACACCCCCGCACAGAGCCAGGTGAGTGCGCGTTTTTGGGTCTCCATCATCCCAATCGCCCGGCCAAGCATGCCGTACAGGATGTAATAGAACGTATCCCCCCCGATATACAGGTTGATGGGTAGCCACTCAAAACCGCCGATTTTTTGCGATACGGTATTGGGATTCGCAATAACGCCAATCACCACCATCAGCGCCAGTAGCATCTTTCCGCTGATATTTTTCACCTGTATGAGTGGGGAAACCAGGTAAATGACGGCAATGGCAAAGAAAAACCACAGGTGGTAGAACACCGGTTTTTGCAGCAGATTTCTTAACGATAACTCAGCATTAATTGACGTAAACAGCGTGATGTAGGCCAGTGCGACGGCACTGTAAAACAGTATGCAGAGCGCAATGCGGAGGAAATGACGCGGTTGGGCGCTACGCTCGCCAAAAAAGAGATAACCCGAGATCATAAAAAACAGCGGTACGCTGACGCGTGAGGCGGAATTCAGTACGTTTGCAAGATCCCAATTCAACGGACTGACGCTTTGCGCATTGGTAATGTACCAGGTCGTCGTATGAATCATGACGACCATTAAACAGGCAATTCCCCGCACGTTATCAATCCAGAAAATTTTGGGCTGCATCAGTTCCTCTGTTTCAATTCAAAAATAGTCTGACTGGCATATTGTCGGCGTATCTCACTGGAATAATCTGAGTTTTTACGCTAAAGCTTGTGATGGTCTGAGGAGATTCTCAAAATAGATCCGTAATACAGACCTTAATAATAATAAGACTGACCAGCACATTAGGCGGTAACAAAATGATGATGAAGTATTTCTTTCCCGTGTTGGTGGCTTCTCTGCTGCTGGCAGGTTGCGCCGACTCCCCGTCGTCTGCACCCACGCAAAAGGCGCAAAAGGTCAAAGTCAGTCCTTCGCGTTCGATGGATATGGAATCGTTGTGCAAAAATGAGGCAGCACAGCGCTATAACACCGGCACACAGAAAATTGATGTGACGGGCTTTGAACAATTCCAGGGCAGCTATGAGATGCGCGGTTCAACTTTCCGTAAAGAGAGTTTTGTCTGCTCATTTGATGCGGATGGGCAGTTTTTGCATCTTTCCATGCGCTAAGTTCCCCCTTTTTCCCGTTTCGTACTGTATATCTTGCAGTCAGCGGGTATACTGATCCCTTCCTTTAAATCCACACGTATCCAGCACGAAATAATATGCAAAAGTTTGATACCAGGACCTTCCAGGGCTTGATCCTGACCTTACAGGATTACTGGGCTCGCCAGGGCTGCACCATCGTTCAACCATTGGACATGGAAGTTGGCGCGGGGACTTCTCACCCAATGACCTGCCTGCGTGCGCTGGGGCCGGAGCCGATGGCGACTGCTTATGTACAGCCTTCTCGTCGTCCGACCGATGGCCGCTATGGCGAAAACCCGAACCGTTTACAGCACTACTATCAGTTCCAGGTCGTCATTAAACCGTCACCGGACAACATCCAGGAGCTGTACCTTGGTTCTCTGAAAGAGCTGGGTATGGACCCGACCATTCACGATATCCGTTTCGTGGAAGATAACTGGGAAAACCCGACGCTGGGTGCCTGGGGTCTGGGTTGGGAAGTGTGGTTGAACGGCATGGAAGTGACGCAGTTCACCTACTTCCAGCAGGTTGGTGGTCTGGAATGTAAACCCGTGACCGGGGAAATTACCTACGGTCTGGAACGTCTGGCCATGTACATTCAGGGCGTAGACAGCGTTTACGACCTGGTATGGAGCGACGGCCCGCTGGGTAAAACCACTTACGGTGACGTGTTCCATCAGAACGAAGTGGAGCAATCTACCTACAACTTCGAATACGCCGATGTGGACTTCCTGTTCTCCTGCTTCGAGCAGTACGAGAAAGAAGCGCAGCAGTTGCTGGCGCTGGAAAACCCGCTGCCGCTGCCTGCTTATGAACGTATTCTGAAAGCCGCTCATAGCTTCAACCTGCTGGATGCGCGTAAAGCCATCTCCGTCACCGAGCGTCAGCGTTACATTCTGCGCATTCGCACCTTGACTAAAGCTGTGGCAGAAGCTTACTACGCTTCCCGTGAAGCGCTTGGCTTCCCGATGTGCAACAAAGACAAATAAGAGGCGGCCATGTCTGAGAAAACTTTTCTGGTGGAAATCGGCACTGAAGAGCTGCCACCAAAAGCACTGCGCAGCCTGGCTGAGTCCTTTGCTGCGAACTTTACCGCGGAGCTGGATAACGCTGGCCTCGCACACGGCAATGTCGAGTGGTTTGCCGCTCCGCGTCGTCTGGCGCTGAAAGTCGCTAATCTGGCTGAATCCCAGGCTGACCGCGAAGTTGAAAAACGCGGCCCGGCTATCGCCCAGGCGTTCGACGCTGAAGGGAAACCGAGCAAAGCGGCAGAAGGTTGGGCGCGCGGCTGCGGGATTACCGTAGATCAGGCCGAGCGTCTGACCACCGATAAAGGCGAATGGTTGCTGTATCGTGCACATGTGAAGGGCGAAAGCACCGAAGCGTTAGTGCCGAACATGGTCGCAACGTCGCTGGCAAAACTGCCGATCCCGAAACTGATGCGCTGGGGAGCAAGCGACGTGCACTTCGTGCGTCCGGTCCACACCGTGACTCTGCTGCTGGGCGACAAAGTGATTCCGGCAACGATTCTGGGTATTCAGTCCGATCGCGTGATTCGCGGCCATCGCTTTATGGGCGAGCCGGAAATGACCATCGACAATGCCGATCAGTATCCAGAAATTCTGCGTGAGCGCGGCAAAGTCATCGCGGACTACGCCGAGCGTAAAGCGAAGATTAAAGCGGATGCCGAAGAAGCGGCGCGTAAGATTGGCGGTAACGCTGATCTGAGCGAAAGCCTGCTGGAAGAAGTGACTTCGCTGGTGGAATGGCCGGTCGTTCTGACGGCGAAATTCGAAGAAAAATTCCTCGCCGTGCCGTCTGAAGCGCTGGTTCACACCATGAAAGGTGACCAGAAGTACTTCCCGGTTTATGCGGCTGACGGCAAACTGCTGCCGAACTTTATCTTCGTCGCTAACATCGAATCCAAAGATCCGCAGCAAATCATCTCCGGTAACGAGAAGGTGGTTCGTCCGCGTCTGGCGGATGCTGAATTCTTCTTCAATACCGACCGCAAAAAACGTCTGGAAGATAATCTGCCGCGTCTGCAAACCGTGCTGTTCCAGCAACAGCTGGGTACCCTGCGCGACAAGACCGACCGTATTCAGGCACTGGCGGGCTGGATTGCCGAACAAATTGGCGCTGATGTAAACCACGCAACCCGCGCGGGTCTGCTGTCCAAGTGCGACCTGATGACCAATATGGTCTTCGAGTTCACCGACACTCAGGGCGTGATGGGCATGCACTACGCCCGCCATGATGGCGAAGCGGAAGACGTAGCTGTGGCGCTGAACGAGCAGTACCAACCGCGTTTCGCGGGTGATGACCTGCCGTCCAACCCGGTTGCCTGTGCCGTTGCGATTGCCGACAAGATGGACACCCTGGCGGGTATCTTCGGTATTGGTCAGCATCCGAAAGGCGATAAAGACCCGTTTGCGCTGCGTCGTGCCGCGCTGGGCGTGCTGCGCATTATCGTTGAGAAGAACCTGAACCTCGATCTGCAAACGCTGACCGAAGAAGCGGTGCGTCTGTACGGTGATAAGCTGACGAATACCAACGTGGTTGATGACGTTATCGACTTTATGCTGGGTCGCTTCCGTGCCTGGTATCAGGACGAAGGTTACACCGTTGACACCATTCAGGCGGTACTGGCGCGTCGTCCGACCCGTCCGGCTGATTTCGATGCGCGTATGAAGGCGGTTTCGCACTTCCGTACGCTGGAAGCCGCCTCTGCGCTGGCTGCCGCGAACAAGCGTGTATCGAATATTCTGGCGAAGTCAGAAGAGAAGCTGAATGATCGAGTGAATGCGGCAACGCTGAAGGAGCCGGAAGAAATCAAGCTGGCGATGCAGGTTGTGGTGCTGCGTGACAAGCTGGAGCCGTTCTTCGCTGAAGGCCGCTACCAGGAAGCGCTGGTTGAGCTGGCTGAGCTGCGTGAGCCTGTCGATGCATTCTTCGAGAAAGTGATGGTGAACGTTGAGGATAAAGACCTGCGTATTAACCGTCTCTCTATGCTCGAAAAACTGCGTGAGCTGTTCCTGCGCGTAGCGGACATTTCGCTGCTGCAGTAACGGTTACACCGGGAGCAAAAACCTGCCAGCCATCTGGCAGGTTTTTTTATATCTGGCGTTTAGCGTAACTGCAATTCTGTCAGGCAGGTCTGGCTGTCATTCATCGTTTTAATGGCATGTACGGCGGTTTTACCGTTGTAGCTCACTTCGATTGTGCCTTCCATATTGCGAGGCAACCATACGCCTATAAAGCCGTTACGGTAGCTTTTCATCTCTTTTTGAATGACCACGTCGCCCTTATTATCCGTGACTTTGACATCGAAGGTCTTCTCAGGCATTTCACCCCGGCAGCCAGAGAGGCTGTGGTTAAAGCAAGGGTGGGTTTGCCATTCGTAAGGAGCGAATGACAGATAGAATTTATCGCCGAGCGGCAGGGTATAAGTCTGATCGCCGGAAGAGAGTTTCAGCTCGGTGCTGGTGATGGACGCTGAGTAAGGCAGCGGGCGACTCTGTGGCGACTGGTCGATGGTATCGACTATTTGTTCGACGGATTTGCCGCTAAGCCCATGTTCGGCCAGAAAAGAGGCTTCCGGGGTTGCTGCAAAGAGACTACCGGTGGTGAGCAAACCCAAAAATAGCAGGAGTGAGGATTTCGACATAGCTTCAATTCCTTGTGAAAATTGTGGGATATTTGCCGCCACACTATAAAGCCTGCCCTTAGGGAAAGGTCAAAGGTGTTGTGGGTAAAGTAATGCAAAGAAGCGGTATGTAGTGGTAGGGGGATATCAAAGTACAAATAAAAAAAATCCCCGCCGTTTGGCAGGGATCTTGAATTCTGAGTTTTTTAAGCTTACAGGCTGGTTACGTTGCCAGCTGCCGGGCCTTTAGCGCCGCTTTCGATGGTGAAGGAAACTTTCTGACCTTCGTCCAGGGATTTGTAGCCATCGTTCTGGATAGCAGAGAAGTGTACGAACACGTCTTTAGAGCCATCGTCAGGAGTGATGAAGCCGAAGCCTTTGTCAGCGTTGAACCATTTTACGATACCAGTCATTTTACCGGACATAGTGTATTACCTTTTAAAAAATAAGTGTGCCTTTCGGCGATATGGCGTGCTTTACAGATTTTTTAACAGTAAAGGAAATGCTCACTACGAAGGGTATCAACGATAACTCTTGAAGGGACTTGCCTTACTAAACTGCTGTAATGGTCTGTACGTCAAACCGTTGAGGGCATTAACTCATTTTACGCATGTGGATGCAACTACTATTTTCTGTTTTGTGGAAGGAGGGGGGAATGGAACGGTCCTTCAGCAGGACCGTTCTTAAGCTAAATTTTAAAAAAAGGTTAATCCATCAATTGTTTACTTAATCTTGGATCTGCCTGAATCAGGCGCATCAATTTCAATTCGGTAGTAGAAGGCTTCACGCGTTTAGACTCCCACTCATGAACCATTGCGACCGTCACGCCCATCACGCGGGCAAAATCATCTGTTTTTAAACCTGTCCCCCGTCGTAGCTGTTCAAATTCGGTAAAGGGGTTGGTTTTCTGCGACAGGGTAACCGTCTGCGATACATCTTTAAAAACAATCTGTTCCAGATTGCTCAGCAGTTCAAACATAGGATCTTTGTATTCCATTGAGAACTCCTAAAATCACACAGCAGGATCGTCAATTTCATCGAAGCTCATTAAGAATAGTCGTAAAAAATAAAGCCGGACGTGGGTTTTGGGTAAGGTTGTCGTTTCAGCGGATCGCGGGAGGGAATCTTTCGCGTGCTAACGATCTGATAACGGTCGGGATCTCCGATCTACCCCGCGCAATTGTAAAGATGACTAAATTATTACGCTGCTCAGTGAACGGTACATTGTTTCGCGAAACAGAGGTCGGCAGAAACGGTTATTTTCCCCCACAAGATTACGCGGAAAGGGTATCTTGCGGGGCTGACCTGGACTATCCTTGTCATCGTCAGGCACGCGGGTGTCGTTGTGCGCATTTTTGGGTGAAAGGAGTATTAAAATGGCGACAGGTAAGTCCTGCTCTCGCTGGTTTGCGCCTGTTTTGGCGCTCTTAATGGTAGTTGGCCTGAGCGGGTGTTTTGATAAAGAAGGCGATCAGCGTAAAGCCTTCATCGATTTTCTGCAGAATACTGCAATGCGTAGCGGTGAGCGTTTACCTACGCTGACTGCCGATCAGAAAAAACAGTTTGGCCCGTTTGTGTCCGATTACGCGATTCTTTACGGCTATTCACAGCAGGTGAATCAGGCGATGGACTCTGGTCTGCGTCCGGTTGTTGATAGCGTAAATGCAATCCGCGTTCCGCAGGATTATGTGACTCAGCGCGAACCGCTGCGTCAGGCAAATGGTGCGCTGGGCGTGTTAGGCCAGCAGTTGCAGAACGCGAAGCTGCAGGCAGACGCCGCACACGGTGCGCTGAAGCAGAGCGATGATCTGAAGCCGGTCTTTGATCAGGTTTACAGCAAAGTCGTGACCGCACCGGCAGAGGCATTACAGCCGCTGATTCCAGCCGCGCAAATCTTTACGCAGCAGTTGGTACAGGTGGGTGATTTTGTGGCGCAGCAGGATACGCAGGTGAGCTTTGTGGCGAACGGTATCCAGTTCCCAACATCACAACAGGCAAGTCAGTACAACACGCTGATTGGCCCGCTGGCTTCTCAGCACCAGGCATTTAACCAGGCCTGGACTGCTGCGGTGAACGCAGCCCAGTAAAAATCAAAAGAGGCGAGTGATTCGCCTCTTTTCTTTTCGCTTATCCCGCGACCTGCGGGTTCACGCAGTTCTTCTCGACTTTTCCTTGTAGCGCATCGATCAAGTTATCAACCGCACAGGCCGCCATGTTATAGCGGGTTTCATGCGTGGCTGAACCAATATGTGGTACGGCAACCACGTTTGGCAGCGACAGCAGCGGCGAGTCTACGGGCAGAGGTTCCTGCTCAAAGACATCCAGGCCTGCCGCGTGAATTTCCCCTTTTTGCAGTGCAGCAATCAGCGCGGATTCATCCACGACCGGGCCACGTCCGGCGTTAATGAAAATGGCGGAGGACTTCATTTTGGCAAACTGCTCGGTACTAAACAGGTGGTGAGTCTCTTCGGTTAACGGCAGAATCAGACAGACAAAATCAGATTCTTGCAACAGCGTGTCCAGATCGCAGTAACGCGCATTAAAACGGTCTTCTGCCTCTTTATGCTGGCGGCGCGCGTTGTAGAGAATCGGCATGTTAAAGCCGAAATGCGCACGTTGTGCCAGAGCCAGACCAATGCGGCCCATTCCGACAATCCCCAGCGTTTTGTGGTGCACATCCGTCCCAAACCAGTCCGGTCCGATACTGCTGGTCCATTCCCCGATTTTCACGCGCTCAGCCACTTCCACCACGCGGCGCGCCGTGCTCAGTACCAGCGCCATTACCGTATCAGCGACGGTTTCTGTCAGTACGGTTGGTGTGTGCATCAGTAGTACTTTGCGCGCATTGAGCGCATCGACGTCGAAATTGTCATAGCCTACGGAGATGGTTGATGTCGCGCGCAGGTTCGGCATTTTCTCCAGCAGGGCGGTATTGACGGCTTCGCTTGAACCCAACAGACCTTCCGCGCTGGCGAAGGCCTGCGCATGCTGTGCGACTGTTTCCGGGCGCAAATTAGGCACCTGAGTCACAGTGAAATGCTCTTCCAGGCGATGCAGTAAATCGTCAGGTAACGCTTTGTAGAGAATAATGGACGGCTTCATTTGAATCTCCGTAAGTGAATGTTTAAGCGTGGCGCGCGCCAGTAGGAAGTTGCTGATTATTCGCAGGACTTGGTCTGACAATCAGAGTTAGCCATACTGAGACAAAAAGCGCCACTCCCATAAAAATGTACGAGGCAGACGGGCTACCGGTCGCGCCGTTGAGATAGCCAACGAACCAGGAACCAAAGAATGAGCCTAATGCGCCCATGCTGTTGATCAGCGCCATAGCGCCACCGGCAACATTACGGGGCAGCATTTCAGGAATAATGGCGAAGAAGGGGCCATAAGGGGCATACATTGCCGCACCCGCAATTACCAGCAGGGTATAAGAAACCCAGAAATGGTTAGCGCCAACGGCCCAGGAGCCGATAAATGCGAAAGCGGCAATCAGCAGCAGCGGCCAGACAAACAGTTTACGGTTTTGCAGTTTATCGGAAGCCCATGACACCAGGATCATCGCAGCCGTTGCCGCCAGATACGGCACAGATGAAAGCCAGCCGACCTCTACCATACCCAGATTTGCGCCACCGCTACGGATAATCGACGGAAGCCACAGCACAAAACCGTAGACGCCGATGCTCCAGGCAAAATACTGCATGCACAACAGGATCACGTTACGTGAACGGAAAGCCTCGCCGTAGTTACGCACGGCTTTAATACCCTGCTGCTCTTTTTCCAGTTGCGCTTGCAGTGCGGCTTTCTCGGATTCCGACAACCAGTCCACCTGCGAAGGTTTGTCTTTGACCAGAACCCACCAGCAGAACGCCCAGATAATGGCCGGGAAGCCCTCAATGATGAACATTTCACGCCAGCCAAGCGCCTGAATCAGGTAACCAGACACGACGGACATCCACAGCACCGTGACCGGATTACCGAGGATCAGGAAGGTGTTGGCGCGTGAGCGCTCTGATTTGGTAAACCAGTTACTGATATAAATCAGCATGGCAGGCATCACAGCCGCTTCCACAACGCCGAGAATAAAGCGAATGGCGGCGAGCATAGGGATATTGCTAACCATGCCGGTTAATGATGCGCAGGCGCCCCATAAAATCAGGCAGATAAAAATCAGTTTTCGTACGCTGCGCCGCTCGGCGTAAATCGCCCCCGGGATCTGGAAGAAAAAGTATCCGAGGAAGAATAAAGCGCCCAGCAGAGAGGAAATGCCTTTGGTAATGCCGAGATCTTCGTTGATTCCGGCTGCGGAGGCGAAACTGAAGTTCGCACGGTCAAGGTACGCCAGGCTGTACGTGATAAACACGATCGGCATGATGTACCACCAGCGTTTTGTTGCATTTGTTGAGCTATTCATAGACTGCCCTCTGGTTATGCTGTTACGCCGCCTCTGTATGTAGGGTACAGAATTGGCCTGGGGGGTTAATCCCCTAATTGTTCACGTGTGGGTAATCCTTCGCTGTCGCCCTGAACCTGAATGGCCAGTGCGCCTATTTTGTTGCCTCGGATTACGGCCTGATGCATCGTGCGTCCCTCCAGAAGGGCGCTGATGACGCCCACGGCAAAGCCATCCCCTGCGCCGACCGTATCGACCACGTTGTCCACTTTCACCGGTGCGACGTTTCCGTGTTCGCCGTTAGCGGTTTGATACCAGGCGCCATCGGCTCCGGTTTTGATAATCACGGCTTTTACGCCGTGGCGGAGGTAAAAGTCTGCGATACCTTCAGGTGTCTGCTGCCCGGTTAAAATCATGCCTTCTTTTAATCCCGGGAGAACCCAGTCAGCCTGGAATGCCAGCCGGTTGAGTTTCTCAACCATTTCCGCTTCGCTGTTCCACAGCACCGGGCGCAGGTTCGGGTCGAAAGAGATTGTCTTGCCCTGTGCTTTCAGGGTGCGGGCAGCATGAGCCAGCAGTTCATAGGAGCTGGACGAAAGCGCTGCCGCGACGCCGCTCAGGTGCAGATGGCGCGCACTGGAGAAGTACGTGTTGTGGAAATCATCAATGCCGAGATGGCTTGCCGCGGAACCTTTACGGAAATACTCCACAATGGGATCGGTTCCATTTTCGGTTTTAGATTTGAGCTGAAAACCCGTAGCGTAACGCCCGTCCAGGGTGACTCCCTGCGCATCAATCCCTTCTTTCGCCAGCGACTTCAGAATAAAACGACCAAAACTGTCGTTGCCCACGCGGCTCACCCAACCCACTTTCAGGCCCAGGCGCGCAAGGCCGGTAGCAACATTGAGTTCAGCGCCCGCCACACGTTTGATAAACGGCTCTACCTCTGCCAGATCGCCGGTTTGTGTGGCGACAAACATCGCCATCGCTTCGCCAATGGTGACGACATCCAGAGAATTATTCATACCTTACTCCTCACGTAACAGATCGACGTAGTGACGGGTCACTGCCGTCAAATCTTGCCCTTCCAGGGGAAATTCGATGCCGCGTGGTACTTCTGCGGGCAGTCTGTTTAACAGTGCGAGCCAGCGTGGTTCTGCCTCATCTGGCGGCACGGCGCGGTAGTTGTCGTGATGGGGGATGGCGGCTTTCACATGGATGTATCCCACGGCAGAGGCCAAATGCTGTGCGGCGTCTTCAGGGACGTCGCCTGCCCACAGCCAGTTGCCCATATCGAAAGTCAGGGGGACCGGTAGATTCAGCGCCTGACAGGCATCAACGAAGCGTTGCATCGGTTGAAGCCGCCCGCAGGGCGTTTGATCGTTCTCAACTACCAGCTCCATACCACTGTTGTCGAGCCAGCCGCGCAACGTGTCGAACTGATCGGTGTGGGTAAAATGGCCGAGGGAGACTTTTAACCACAAGGCCTGTAAAGCCTGTGCCTCGTGAAGCAGTTCAGGAAGGAGAGGGTTGAGGCTGCTATCTTGCAGAAACAGCGGCTCCGGCGCGGAATAGCAGGCCAGCAGACCAAAAATTTCAATGGCATCGGCCAGGGTTGGTAACGTGTTGAGCTCGGCCTCCGTCAACATTTCCCGGCGAATTTCGACACCGTCTGCACCGGCTTCAGCAATGATAGGCAACATAGCCGTTTGCCCACCTGCGGCGCGCACTGCGTCATAACCATATGCGGCGGTGACCACCATAATTTTTCTGTTCATGGAAACTCCAAAACTATCGTTCTTGCTATAACGCTAGATGGAACCGGTTCCAAAGAAAAGCGCATGATGCCGAATTTATGATCACCATCACGAAGGAAATTTAGCGGGCGGTGGAGCCGCGAACGATCAGTTCGCCGGAGAAAACCTGTTCCTGAATGGCGTCAGAATCGCCCTCGATCCGGCGTACAACCTGTTCAACGGCGGTATAACCAATCTGCCAGGTTGGTTGTTTGAGGGTGGTGATCCCCACTCCAGCCAGCTCGGCCCATTCCAGTTCGTCAAAACCGAGCAGGCCGATGTCGCTGCCCCAGTGAAGACCGATACGCTTGAGCGCGCGGGCAACTTGCAGCGTGAGGGCGCCGTTGGCAGAGATAACGGCTTTACGCATCCCCCGGTGCTGTTGGTGAAACTGACGCAGGGTGTCATCCAGCTGTGTATTTTCTGCCAGCGACAGTTCGGCATTTTCCGCGATAACACCGGGATATTGCGCGAGCGTCGCGCGAAAAGCACTCAAACGCTCGCGGCGGGTATTGACCATCCCCAACGGCTCGCTGAGAAACAGAATGGCTTCAAAACCTTGTTCAATCAGGTGTTCAGTGGCGACCGTTGCCGCCTGGGTGTTATCCAGCCCGACCATATCGCAGTCGAAATCCGGGATTTTACGGTCAATAAGCACCATGGGGAGCGCGGACTGCTGCAGACGGTTTAATCCGTCTTCGCGCATGCCGACGGCATTCACCACAATCCCTTCAACCTGATAACTGCGCAGCAGGTCGAGATAATGCAGCTCCTGATCCACTTCGTTATTGGTGTTACAAACCAGCGGGGTAAAGCCTTTATCGCGGCAAGCGGCTTCGATACCGCTCAGTACGTTAACGGAGTAGGGGTTGGTAATGTCAGCGATAATCAGGCCGATCAGGCGGGTGCGGCCACGCTTCAGGCCTCGCGCCATCAGGCTGGGACGATAGTCGAGATCGGCGATGGCTTTTTCAATACGCGCCAGCAGCGCGTCGGATAACAGATGCTTTTCACCGTTGAGGTAGCGTGAAATGCTGGTCTTACCCGTTTTAGCGGCCTTTGCCACATCGCTGATGGTTGCCCTTGTTGATTTGCTCATCGCTGATTTCCCTGGTTTTGGTGTGAACACCTTAACGCGAAAATCACCGATGGCAAGCGCTTCATGCCGGGTGAAGCAAGGCTGCCACCCGGCACAAACCGATTACTGGATTGGGCTTAGCGTGATCTCTACGCGGCGGTTCTGCGCTTTACCTTCGGCAGTGCTGTTGCTGGCGATAGGATTCGCCGGACCCATACCGCGAGTGCGAATACGGTTAGCTTCCACACCCTGGGTGATCAGCGCGCTGGCAACCGAGTCTGCACGCTGCTGAGACAGACGCATATTCAGATCCTGGCTGCCGGTGCTGTCGGTGAAGCCCAGCACGTTCACGGCGGTTTTATTGTACTCTTTCAGTACCATAGCCACGCCTGTCAGGGTGTTTGCCCCTGCGGGTTTCAGGTTGGCGCTGCTGCTGTCGAAGGTGACGTTATTGGGCATATTCAAAATGATGTTATCGCCGCTGCGCGTCACGCTCACGCCAGTTCCCTGCATTTTTTCGCGCAGTTTTGCTTCCTGCACATCCATGTAATAACCGATGCCGCCGCCAACGGCAGCGCCTGCTGCTGCGCCAATCAGCGCACCTTTACCGCGATCTTTCTTCGACGAAGAGAGCGCGCCAATACCTGCGCCGACAAGGGAACCAATGCCCGCGCCCATGCCGGATTTACCCGCTTCGCGTTCACCGGTGTAAGGGTTTGTTGTGCAGCCAGAAACCGCCAGGGCCCCGCTCACGATGGCAGCAATCACAAATACACGTTTCTTCATCTTAATTCCTTAATGACTTTTTTATTCTTTACCACAGCGACCGTGGCGGTTGATTATGACGTGTGAACATGAAGAAAATTCCAGGGAAGACTCTGAAATTTGTAAGTAACATTGAACGGCATAAAAAATAAGCCGTCACATCGCATTCAGGAGTGCCATCTTGGCTAATTCACCCGCACATTACCCGGTATTAACCGCCGCACACTGGGGACCGATACTCGTCGAGACCGATGGCGAAACCGTTTTTTCCTCTCGTGGGGCGCTTCCCACTGCTCATCCCAACTCATTGCAAACCGTTGTGCGCGACCAGGTCCACAGCAAGACGCGGGTGCGTTTCCCGATGGTACGCAAAGGTTTTCTCGCCTCACCGGAAGCTCCGCAGGGTGTGCGTGGGCAGGATGAATTTGTCCGCGTCAGCTGGGATGACGCGCTGAAACTGATTCATACGCAGCATAAACGTATTCGCGATAGCTACGGACCGGCTTCGATTTTTGCGGGTTCGTACGGTTGGCGTTCAAACGGTGTGTTACATAAAGCCGCAACGCTACTGCAGCGTTATATGGCGCTGGCGGGTGGATATACCGGTCATCTGGGGGATTACTCCACCGGGGCTGCGCAGGCCATCATGCCGTACGTTGTCGGCGGTAACGAAGTCTATCAGCAACAAACCAGCTGGCCTGTGGTTCTGGAACACAGCGATGTGGTGGTGCTATGGAGCGCGAACCCGCTCAACACCCTGAAGATTGCCTGGAATGCCTCTGACGAACAGGGGCTGGCGTACTTTGAAGCATTGCGAAACAGCGGCAAGCGACTGATCTGTATCGATCCGATGCGATCGGAAAGCGTGGCTTTCTTTGGCGATAAGATGGAATGGATAGCCCCGCATATGGGGACCGATGTCGCGCTGATGCTGGGTATTGCGCACACGCTGGTGGAAAACGGCTGGCAGGATGAGGCGTTTCTCGCACGTTGCACGACCGGTTATGACCGGTTTGCGGACTATTTGCTCGGGAAATCCGACGGCGTGGCGAAAACAGCTGCTTGGGCCGCTGAAATTTGTGGCATTCCGGCAGCAAAAATAGGCGAACTGGCGGAAATATTTCACCAAAATACCACCATGCTGATGGCGGGATGGGGCATGCAACGCCAGCAGTTTGGCGAGCAAAAACACTGGATGATCGTCACGCTTGCCGCCATGCTCGGCCAGATTGGTACGCCTGGCGGCGGCTTTGGCCTCTCATATCATTTTGCTAACGGCGGGAATCCGACGCGCCGCGCCGCCGTACTGGCTTCGATGCAAGGGAGCATAAAAGGCGGCATTGATGCGGTAGATAAAATTCCGGTGGCGCGGATTGTTGAAGCGCTGGAAAACCCGGGCGGTTTCTATCAGCACAATGGTATGGACCGCCATTTCCCTGATATCCGCTTTATCTGGTGGGCTGGCGGGGCAAACTTCACCCATCACCAGGACACGAATCGTCTGATCCGCGCCTGGCAAAAACCAGAACTGGTGGTGATTTCGGAGTGCTTCTGGACCGCTGCGGCGAAGCATGCCGATATTGTGTTACCGGCGACAACCTCGTTTGAGCGCAACGATTTAACCATGACCGGAGATTACAGTAATCAGCATCTGGTGCCGATGAAGCAGGTCGTTACGCCGCGTGATGAAGCGCGAAACGATTTTGATGTTTTTGCCGAGCTCAGCGAACGTTGGGAGCCGGGCGGTTATGAACGGTTCACCGAAGGCAAAAGCGAGCTGGAGTGGCTGGAGACCTTTTACACGCTCGCCGGGCAGCGCGGCGCCAGTCAGAAGGTGACATTGCCGCCATTCGCTGAATTCTGGCAGGCGAATAAGCTCATCGAAATGCCGGAAAACCCAGCCAGTGCGCAGTTCATCCGCTTTGCCGATTTTCGCCGCGACCCACAAGCGCATCCGTTGAAAACCGACAGCGGAAAAATTGAAATTTACTCGCAGAAGATTGCCCGTTATGGCTATGCAGATTGTCCGGGACACCCGATGTGGCTGGAGCCTGATGAGTGGTTTGGCAACGCCGAACCCGACCAGTTGCAGTTGCTTTCAGCCCATCCGGCGCATCGTCTGCACAGCCAACTGAATTACAGCATACTCCGCGAGCAGTATGCGGTGGCCGATCGTGAACCGGTAACCCTTCACCCCCAGGATGCGCAGGCGCGGGGTATTGCGGATGGCGACACGGTCAGGGTGTGGAATCATCGCGGGCACGTTCTGGCGGGGGCGGTTGTGACGGACGCGATCAAACCTGGCGTCATCTGTATTCATGAGGGGGCCTGGCCTGATTTGGACCTTTCGGCAGACGGTATTTGTAAAAATGGCGCAGTGAATGTGCTGACCAAAGACCTCCCCAGTTCAAAGCTGGGGAATGGCTGTGCAGGTAACACTGCGCTGGTGTGGCTGGAGAAATACACGGGGCCGATGCTTGCGCTTACGGCGTTTGACCCGCCTGCCAGCTCATAATCCACGTCGGGTGTTGCGTCTCTTCCTGCCATGCGCTGTCTTCAATTCTAAAGCCCAGCGCATGGTAGAAATTCACCGCAGATTGATTCTTCTGGTAGACCTCCAGACTGAGTAACGAAAAGCGCTGCTGGACATACTGCACCAGCGCTTTGCCAATCCCACGTCTGATGGCGCCCGGTTCAACAAACAACGCCCCCAAAAATTGCGTATCCATCACACTGGCAAAGCCTTTCAGTACGCCTTTCTCTTCCCACACCCAGGTTTGTGCTGCGGGTAAGTAGACGTCACGTACAATGGATTCACTTTCCCGCCAGTAGCGTTCTTCAATAAACGGGTGGGCGTAAATAGTGCTTTCCATCCATAACGCCAGAATGGGCGCCAGATCGTCAACCGTTGATTCGCGAATCATGTTGATCCCCCGGGTAGCAAATACAGCCGGTGACATGGTCGTTGACCAGACCGCATGCCTGCATAAAGGAGTAACAGATGGTGGTACCGACAAACTTAAATCCGCGTTTTTTTAATGCTTTAGAAAGCGCGTCTGACGCCGGGGTGGAGGTGGGGATCTCGCCCAGGGTGGCGGCTTGCGTGACCTGCGGTTTGTTATCAACAAACGACCAGACGAATTCGTTAAACGGCTCGCCGCTTTGCTCCATGGCCAGATATGCACGGGCGTTGCCGATGATGGCCTGAATTTTTCCGCGATGGCGAATGATGCCCGCATCCAACACCAGTCTCTCAACATCGTCTTCGGTCATTGCCGCCACGGCAACAGGATCGAAGTGGTGGAAAGCGTGGCGATAATTTTCTCGTTTCTTCAGCACGGTTATCCATGATAATCCCGCCTGCTGACCTTCAAGGCAGATCATCTCGAACAGCTTTTTGCCATCGGTTTCAGGGACGCCCCATTCCTTGTCATGATAGGCAATGTAAAGTGGATCCTGACTGACCCAGCCGCAACGCTGCATATTCTTCCTCGCTGTTTTTACTCGCGTAAAAATTTCATTCGGCCCGCCTTGACGCGCCCGCTAAAAGGACAATATTTAATACAGGGCGTTATGTGCCCGATATCCTTCACACAATGACAATAATATCGCCGAATTCGGCTCTTTTCTGGAGTCGCGTTGATGATTATAAGAAACAGTAGTGGTCGCCAGAGGTTTTGCCTTCTGGTGAGTGCCGTAGTTTGTGCGTTGTCTACCCATACAGCATATGCCTGGCAACAAGAATATATCGTTGATGCCATGCCTGGTCATACGACGGAACGTTATACATGGGACAGCGATCACCAACCACGTTACAACGACATTCTGGAAGAGCGTATTCGTTCCACGCAGAATGTCGCGGGTCTCGTGTTAAATCAGACCGATGATACGCCACTGGATGCGACCAGCGGGATGAGCATGGGCTGGAATTTTCCGCTCTCCGCTAAAACGAGTACGGGCCCTGTTGCTGCCCTGCATTACGACGGCTCGACCTTATCCGCTTATAACGAATTTGGCGACAGCGTGACATCGCTGACCGATCCGCTGTGGCATGCCAGCGTCAGTACCTTAGGTTGGCGGGTCGATTCCCAGTTTGGTGATGTTCGACCGTGGGCGCAAATCAGCTATAACCAGCAGTTTGGCGAGAATATCTGGAAGGCGCAGTCGGGTCTTAGTCGTATGACCGCGGTCAGTCAGGGCGGTGGTACCTGGTTGGATGTCACCGTGGGGGCTGATATGTTGCTCAATCCGCATATGGCGGCGTACGCGGCGCTTTCTCAGGCGGAAACCAGCACCAATAATAGCGACTATATGTACACCATGGGGGTGAGCGCTAAATTTTAGCGCGAAAACAGCAAACAACGTGGCTGCTTATTCCTCCCGAGAACGACACGTATCCTGGCGATAGTGTGCGCTAACTTATGTCAGAAAGTTTCATATCCTGACTTTTTGTCTCGTCATTTATTCCGTATTCCAGGCATTTCATTCCGTTCTGATGGCATTTCATGCCGTTTTCCCCTGGTATAAAGCGCACTTCGGTATGGTTGTTGGCAGAGAATTTCCCATTTTGTTTATGCAGGAAGGCTGCCATGAAAACTACTGATTATCAGCGTACCCGCTGGCTGACACTGATCGGCACCATCATTACCCAATTTGCCCTGGGTTCTGTTTATACCTGGAGTCTGTTTAATGGCGCGCTCTCCTCTAAGCTGGATGCGCCTGTCAGCCAGGTCGCATTTTCCTTTGGTTTACTGAGCCTGGGTCTGGCGATTTCTTCTTCCGTCGCCGGGAAACTTCAGGAACGTTTTGGCGTAAAACGCGTCACCATGGCATCCGGTATCCTGCTGGGTGTGGGTTTCTTCCTGACCGCGCACTCTGACAGCCTGATCATGCTGTGGTTGAGCGCAGGTGTATTGGTCGGTCTTGCTGACGGTGCGGGTTACCTGTTAACGCTGTCCAACTGCGTAAAATGGTTCCCTGAGCGTAAAGGGCTGATTTCTGCCTTTGCTATCGGCTCTTATGGCCTTGGCAGCCTGGGTTTTAAATTTATCGACAGCCATTTGCTGGCGACGGTGGGACTGGAAAAGACTTTTATTATCTGGGGCGCGATTGTGCTGGTGATGATTGTCTTTGGTTCTACGCTGATGAAAGATGCGCCAAATCAGGAAGTGAAAGCCGTGAACGGCGTGGTTGAGAATGACTACACCCTGGCGCAGTCCATGCGTAAACCGCAGTACTGGATGCTGGCCGTGATGTTCCTGACGGCGTGCATGAGTGGGTTGTATGTGATTGGTGTGGCGAAAGATATTGCACAAAGTCTGGCAAATATGGATGTGGCGACGGCGGCAAATGCGGTCACCGTTATTTCCATCGCTAACCTGTCAGGTCGTCTGGTACTGGGTATTCTGTCTGACAAAATCTCCCGTATTCGTGTTATCACCATCGGTCAGGTCGTTTCGCTGGTTGGCATGGCGGCACTGTTATTCGCCCCGCTGAATAGCACGACCTTTTTTGCGGCGATTGCCTGTGTCGCGTTTAACTTTGGCGGTACGATTACGGTATTCCCGTCACTGGTCAGTGAGTTCTTCGGCCTGAATAATCTGGCGAAAAACTACGGTGTTATCTACCTGGGCTTTGGGATTGGCAGTATTTGCGGTTCCATTATCGCCTCGCTGTTTGGTGGGTTCTATGTGACCTTCTGCGTCATCTTCGCCCTGTTGATTATCTCTCTGGCGCTGTCCACCACTATTCGTCAGCCGCAGCGTAGCGTATTCACCGAAGCGCATGCCTGATTAATACCGCCGCTTAATTAATACCTGGCGCATATATTTACAAAAATATATGCGCTCTTTTCATTCTCCAGAAGCACTTTTCCCCCCGCCTGTGGTCTACTAACGCGCGCTCGTAGACATTTCATTTCTGCTGTTGTCGCATTTTTCCCTGTCTGGTCTGGTTGACCGTTGCACAGGCGTTTTTATCCCGCTTTCCAGGGTTTGTTTGCATGAGATACATTAAGTCGATGACGCAGCAAAAGCTCAGCTTCTTGCTTGCGCTCTATATCGGTCTGTTTATGAACTGCGCTGTTTTTTATCGCCGCTTCGGTAGCTATGCGCAAGAGTTCACCGTCTGGAAAGGACTTTCTGCGGTTGTTGAATTAGCTGGCACTGTGCTGGTGACCTTCTTTTTACTTCGAATTCTGTCTTTGTTTGGTCGGCGTGCCTGGCGCGTGCTGGCGAGCTTTGTGGTGCTCTGTTCTGCGGGCGCCAGCTATTACATGACCTTCCTGAACGTGGTGATTGGTTACGGCATTATTGCTTCGGTAATGACCACCGATATTGATTTATCGAAGGAAGTTGTCGGTTGGCACTTTATTGCGTGGCTGGTCTCCGTCAGCATAGTCCCTCTGCTGTTTATCTGGAATAACCGCTGTCGTTATACGTTGTTAAAGCAGGTTCGTACGCCGGGTCTGAGAGTGCGTAGCGTGGCGGTAGTCGTCCTGGCCGGTTTGATGGTGTGGGTGCCGATTCGCCTGCTCAGCATGCAGCAGAAAACCGTTGAACGCGAAACGGGAATTGATTTACCGAGCTACGGCGGCGTGGTGGCGAACTCTTATCTGCCTTCGAACTGGCTTTCGGCGTTGGGGCTTTATGCCTGGGCGCAGGTTGATGAATCTTCAGATAATAAATCGCTGATGAATCCGGCGAAGAAGTTCACCTACGTTGCACCAAAGAATCTCGATGATACCTACGTTGTCTTTATTATTGGCGAGACGACGCGCTGGGATCATATGGGGATTTTTGGCTACGAGCGAAATACCACGCCGAGACTGGCTCAGGAGAAAAACCTGGCGGCGTTCCGCGGATACTCATGTGATACGGCGACAAAACTTTCGCTGCGCTGCATGTTTGTCCGTGAGGGTGGGGCTGAAGAGAACCCGCAGCGTACGCTGAAAGAACAAAATGTTTTTTCCGTGCTCACTCAGTTAGGGTTCAAAACAGACCTGTACGCGATGCAAAGCGAGATGTGGTTCTACAGTAACACCATGGCGGAGAACATCGCCTACCGTGAGCAGATTGGCGCAGAGCCGCGTAACCGTGGCAAGAACGTAGACGATATGCTGTTGATTAACGAGATGCAGCAATCTATAAAGCCAAATGATGATGGTAAGCATCTGATTATTCTGCATACCAAAGGGTCACACTTTAACTACACCCAGCGCTATACCCGAGAGTACGCCCAGTGGAAACCGGAGTGTGTCAATGTTGATAGCGGCTGCTCGAAAGCGGAGATGATTAACTCGTTTGATAACTCGGTGACCTATGTTGATCACTTTATTACCAAAGTGTTCGATCAGCTACGCGATAAGAAAGCGATTGTGTTCTATGCTGCTGACCACGGTGAGTCCATAAACGAGCGTGAACACTTGCACGGTACACCGCGTAAAATGGCTCCGCCAGAGCAATTCCGCGTCCCGATGCTGGTGTGGATGTCTGACAAGTATCTGGAAGATCCCGAGCATGCGAAGGCGTTTGCGCACCTGAAGCAAGAAGCCGATATGAAGGTGCCGCGCCGCCATGTTGAACTGTATGACACTATCTTAGGTTGCCTCGGTTATACCTCGCCTAATGGCGGTATTAATGAGAATAACAACTGGTGTCGCGTTCCTGACGCACAGAAGGCAACAGCGCAGTAACCGGGCTGTTGACTTTCTGGCCGATCGAATGCCATTTTGAGACTAAGGGATTGACGGGCGCGCACCTGAGCAGTAAGATGCGCCCCGCATTCGGTGATTGGCGCAGCCTGGTAGCGCACTTCGTTCGGGACGAAGGGGTCGGAGGTTCGAATCCTCTATCACCGACCAAATTAGAAAAGCCCGCTCTTTGAGCGGGCTTTTTGCTTTCCGAAGCCCGCGAGGATGAGAACCTCCGGGGGCAGAGGTTCGACTCGAGCGTAGCGAGAGAACGTTGCGTCAGCAACGGCCCGAAGGGCGAGCCACGTAGTGGCGAGTAATCCTCTATCACCGACCAAATTCAAAACCCTGCTCAACGAGCAGGTTTTTTTGCATTATAGCCCGTGAGGATAAGAACCTCCGGGGGGCAGAGGTTCGACTCGAGCGTAGCGCCACCCACCCCACACATCGCCCTATATCCTGCGTTCACCCACCTTCATTCTATCTGCAAAAATTGTGTACCACTTCCCACTGACTGTTAACGATTTTGTGACATATTCCATTGTCTTTTTTTATATTTGCTTGAATCTTTTTTCGCGTTACTTATGGCTGAACCCAGCATTATCCGCTGTGCGTTTTAACGTTCATGATATTAATCGCTCATATATGCAGCGTTCATTTAGGAATTTTTCATAATTTGCATAAATGTTAATCACCAAATGTTGCGAAATATGAAGATATTTATTCTGGCATAGCAGGCGTAGCACAAATTTCCCTGCTGAAAATCTCCGTCTGCACTTTTTTTAATCTTTGTTTGTGAATTCTCACCGTTGGTGTAAATCACGGTCACCTGTATTGACGTTTTCACATTCTGTTGACAGATTGTAGGGCATGAGGGGCATTTCATGGAGAATCCGCACTGCAACTCAGTCGCTTATGTGAACGGAATCCCCATCCTCTTAACGCTGACCCGGCCGGGTAAAAAACAAAAAAGGCCAGGCGGTGCAAACCCACTGCAAAGGGTAAAACAACAAACATCACATTTGGAGCAGAAGAATGAGTATTTCCTTGAAGAAGTCAGGGATGCTGAAGCTTGGTCTGAGCCTGGTGGCCATGACCGTCGCAGCAAGCGTACAGGCTAAAACTCTGGTTTATTGTTCAGAAGGATCTCCTGAAGGCTTTAACCCACAGCTTTTCACCTCTGGCACAACGTATGACGCCAGCTCTGTACCGATCTATAACCGCCTGGTTGAATTCAAAACCGGTACAACGGAAGTCATCCCGGGCCTTGCTGAGAAGTGGGAAATCAGCGAAGACGGTAAAACATATACCTTCCACCTGCGCCAGGGCGTGAAGTGGCAGGACAACAAAGAATTTAAACCGACGCGCGATTTCAACGCCGATGACGTCGTGTTCTCCTTTGATCGTCAGAAAAATGCCCAGAACCCGTACCACAAAGTGTCTGGCGGCAGCTATGAATACTTCGAAGGGATGGGTCTGCCTGATCTGATCGCTGAAGTGAAAAAAGTGGACGATAAAACCGTTCAGTTCGTGCTGACGCGTCCAGAAGCCCCGTTCCTGGCTGATCTGGCCATGGACTTCGCCTCTATTCTTTCCAAAGAATACGCTGACAACATGCTGAAAGCGGGCTCCCCGGAGAAAGTGGATCTGAACCCAATCGGTACCGGTCCGTTCCAGCTGCAGCAGTACCAGAAAGATTCTCGTATTCTGTATAAAGCCTTCGAAGGCTACTGGGGCACCAAACCGCAGATCGACCGTCTGGTCTTCTCTATTACCCCTGATGCTTCTGTTCGTTACGCCAAGCTGCAGAAGAACGAGTGCCAGGTGATGCCGTACCCGAATCCGGCTGATATCGCACGCATGAAGCAGGATAAAAACATCAATTTGATGGAGCAGGCGGGTCTGAACGTGGGCTACCTCTCTTTCAACACCGAGAAGAAACCGTTTGATGACGTGAAAGTCCGTCAGGCGCTGACCTACGCGGTGAACAAAGAAGCGATCATCAAAGCCGTTTACCAGGGCGCTGGCGTTGCTGCGAAGAACCTGATCCCACCGACCATGTGGGGCTACAACGATGACGTTAAAGACTATACCTACGACCCGGAAAAAGCCAAAGCACTGCTGAAAGAAGCCGGTCAGGATAAGGGCTTCACCGTAGAGCTGTGGGCAATGCCAGTACAGCGTCCGTATAACCCGAACGCGCGCCGTATGGCTGAAATGATCCAGGCTGACTGGGCGAAGATTGGTGTTCAGGCCAAGATTGTGACCTACGAGTGGGGCGAGTACCTCAAGCGCGCCAAGTCCGGTGAACATCAGGCCGTTATGATGGGCTGGACCGGTGACAACGGGGATCCGGATAACTTCTTCGCCACGCTGTTTAGCTGTGCTGCGGCGAAAGATGGTTCCAACTATTCTCGCTGGTGCTACAAGCCGTTTGAAGATCTGATTCAACCGGCGCGCGCGACCGACGACCACAACAAGCGTGTTGAGCTGTACAAACAGGCTCAGGTCGTTATGCATGACCAGGCGCCTGCGCTGATCATCGCTCACTCCACGGTATACGAGCCAGTGCGTAAAGAAGTCAAAGGCTATGTGGTTGATCCATTAGGCAAACACCACTTCGAAAACGTTTCTGTCGAATAATTAAAAGCAAGCCAGGCAGCGTGACGGACCGTTAAGTCGGGCAACCGTCGCGCCACCTGACAGTAATGCTTTATCTCCCTCTCGCGTGAGGGGGAGATAAGATTTGTGAGCAATACAGACCCACGGTTCCAGGCCGTGTGTCATTAGAGAGAATCCGGGTTATGTTGCAGTTCATTCTCCGACGTTTGGGACTCGTCATCCCCACGTTTATCGGTATCACTCTTCTCACCTTTGCCTTCGTCCATATGATCCCCGGCGATCCGGTGATGATCATGGCGGGTGAACGTGGTATCTCCCCTGAGCGTCATGCTCAACTGCTGGCTGAACTCGGTCTGGATAAACCGATGTGGCAGCAGTACCTCCACTATATCTGGGGGGTTATGCATGGCGATTTAGGTATCTCGCTGAAAAGCCGCCTGCCGGTGTGGGAAGAGTTCGTGCCTCGCTTTAAAGCGACGCTGGAACTGGGCGTCTGCGCCATGATTTTTGCTACCGCAGTGGGCATTCCGGTCGGTGTCCTTGCTGCCGTCAAGCGTGGTTCTATTTTCGATCATACCGCTGTTGGCCTGGCGCTGACCGGTTACTCCATGCCAATTTTCTGGTGGGGCATGATGCTGATCATGCTGGTTTCCGTACAGTGGAACCTGACGCCCGTTTCCGGGCGGGTGAGCGACATGGTGTTCCTTGATGACTCCAATCCGCTAACTGGATTTATGCTGATCGACACGGCTATCTGGGGTGAAGAGGGCAACTTCATTGATGCCGTGGTTCATATGATCCTGCCTGCGATGGTGCTGGGCACTATTCCACTGGCGGTGATTGTGCGTATGACCCGTTCATCAATGCTGGAAGTGTTGGGTGAGGATTACATTCGTACCGCGCGCGCCAAAGGGCTTACACGGATGCGTGTGATCATCATCCATGCGCTGCGCAATGCCATGCTGCCAGTTGTGACCGTTATCGGCCTGCAGGTCGGTACGCTGCTGGCGGGCGCCATTCTGACCGAAACCATCTTCTCGTGGCCGGGTCTGGGACGCTGGCTGATTGATGCACTGCAACGCCGCGATTACCCGGTGGTGCAGGGTGGGGTGCTGCTGGTCGCGACGATGATTATCCTCGTCAACCTGCTGGTAGACCTGCTGTACGGCGTGGTGAACCCGCGTATTCGGCATAAGAAGTAAGGGGCCATCATGTCACAGGTTACTGAAAATAAAGTTATTACTGCTCCGGTGCCCATGACCCCGTTGCAGGAGTTCTGGCACTATTTCAAACGCAACAAAGGTGCGGTTGTTGGGCTGGTATACGTGGTTGTCATGATCCTGATTGCGGTCTTTGCCAACGTACTGGCGCCGTACAACCCGGCAGATCAGTTCCGCGATACGCTGCTGGCGCCGCCAGCCTGGCAGGAAGGCGGTTCCATGGCGCACCTGTTTGGTACTGATGATGTGGGCCGCGATGTGCTGTCACGTCTGATGTACGGTGCGCGCCTGTCGCTGCTGGTTGGCTGTCTGGTGGTGGTGCTTTCCCTGCTGATGGGGGTCGTACTCGGGCTGGTTGCGGGTTATTTCGGCGGGATTGTCGATAACGTCATCATGCGTATTGTCGATATCATGTTGGCGCTGCCGAGCCTGTTGCTGGCGCTGGTACTGGTCGCCGTGTTTGGCCCGTCTATCGGTAACGCCGCGCTGGCATTGACGTTCGTGGCATTGCCGCACTATGTCCGTCTGACGCGTGCCGCCGTGCTGGTGGAGGTCAACCGCGACTACGTTACCGCTTCCCGTGTGGCGGGAGCCGGTGCGATGCGCCAGATGTTCGTTAACATTCTTCCAAACTGTCTTGCGCCGCTGATTGTTCAGGCGTCGCTCGGCTTCTCTAACGCCATTCTCGACATGGCTGCGCTTGGCTTCCTGGGCATGGGTGCGCAACCGCCAACGCCGGAGTGGGGCACCATGCTCTCCGACGTGTTGCAGTTTGCGCAAAGTGCCTGGTGGGTCGTGACCTTCCCGGGTCTGGCGATCCTGCTCACGGTGCTGGCATTTAACCTGATGGGTGACGGTCTGCGTGACGCGCTCGATCCCAAACTGAAGCAGTAAGAGGTTCGAGATGGCGTTATTAAATGTAGATAAATTATCGGTGCACTTCGGCGACGTTGGCTCCGAATTCCGTGCCGTAGACCGCATTAGCTACAGTGTGAACCAGGGTGAAGTGGTTGGCATTGTGGGGGAATCCGGCTCCGGTAAGTCGGTGAGTTCACTGGCGATTATGGGGCTGATTGACTATCCCGGTCGCGTCATGGCTGAATCGCTGGAGTTTAACGGCCGCGATCTGAAGCGCATTTCGGAGAAAGAGCGCCGCCAGTTGGTGGGTGCGGAAGTCGCGATGATCTTCCAGGACCCGATGACCAGCCTGAACCCGTGCTATACCGTCGGCTATCAGATTATGGAAGCCATTAAGGTGCATCAGGGTGGCAATAAGAAAACCCGTATCCAACGGGCCATCGACCTGCTGACGCTGGTGGGTATTCCCGACCCTGCGTCGCGACTGGATGTCTATCCGCATCAGCTTTCCGGTGGGATGAGCCAGCGCGTGATGATCGCGATGGCGATTGCTTGTCGTCCGAAGTTATTGATTGCCGATGAACCGACAACGGCGCTGGACGTGACGATTCAGGCGCAGATCATCGAACTGCTGCTGGAGCTGCAGCAGAAAGAAAACATGGCGTTAGTGTTGATCACGCATGACCTGGCGCTGGTGGCGGAATCGGCACACAAAATTATCGTGATGTATGCCGGTCAAGTGGTTGAGACAGGAAATGCGCACGATATTTTCCGCGCGCCGCGTCATCCGTACACCCAGGCGTTGCTGCGCGCGCTGCCGGAGTTTGCTCAGGATAAAGCGCGTCTGGCCTCATTGCCGGGCGTGGTTCCGGGGAAATACGATCGTCCGAACGGCTGTCTGCTGAACCCACGCTGCCCGTATGCAACGGACAAGTGCCGGAGTATTGAGCCGGAGCTGAACGTATTGGGCGACGGTCGCCAGTCGAAATGCCACTACCCACTTGATGATGCCGGGAGGCCTGGATTATGAGTACGCATGAGGCCACCTTGCAGCAACCGTTGCTGCAGGCAATTGACCTGAAAAAACACTATCCGGTGAAGAAAGGCATTTTTGCCCCGGAGCGTCTGGTAAAAGCGCTGGACGGTGTCTCTTTTACCCTGGAACGCGGTAAAACGCTGGCCGTGGTTGGCGAGTCGGGCTGCGGAAAATCGACGCTGGGTCGTCTGCTGACGATGATTGAAGTCCCGACCGGCGGTGAGCTCTATTATCAGGGGCAGGATCTGCTGAAGCACGATCCGCAGGCGCAGAAACTGCGTCGGCAGAAAATTCAGATTGTGTTCCAGAACCCGTACGGTTCTCTGAACCCGCGTAAAAAAGTGGGCCAGATTCTGGAAGAGCCACTGCTGATCAACTCCTCGCTCAGCAAAGAGCAGCGTCGTGAAAAAGCGCTGGCGATGATGGCGAAAGTAGGTCTGAAAACCGAGCATTATGACCGCTATCCGCATATGTTCTCAGGCGGTCAGCGTCAGCGTATTGCGATTGCCCGTGGTCTGATGCTTGACCCGGATGTGGTGATTGCCGATGAACCGGTTTCTGCGCTCGACGTCTCCGTACGTGCGCAGGTACTGAACCTGATGATGGATCTGCAGCAGGATATGGGGCTGTCCTACGTCTTTATCTCCCACGATTTATCGGTGGTGGAACATATTGCCGATGAAGTGATGGTGATGTATCTCGGCCGCTGCGTGGAGAAAGGGACGAAGGATCAGATATTCAACAACCCACGCCATCCGTACACGCAGGCGCTGCTCTCCGCGACGCCGCGTCTGAACCCGGACGATCGCCGCGAGCGTATCAAACTGACGGGAGAGCTGCCCAGCCCGCTGAACCCACCGCCAGGCTGTGCGTTCAATGCTCGTTGCCGTCGTCGCTTTGGTCCTTGTACGCAGTTGCAACCGCAGCTTAAAGATTACGGCGGTCAGCTGGTCGCGTGCTTTGCCGTTGACCAGGATGAGAATCCACAGCAATAAGCGTGGGTTATGACCTAATAACCGGAGCCTTGTGCTCCGGTTTTTTTACATTTCGTTTTTACTTCCACAATGTGAGTCCTTTGGCAGAACATTATTCCACAGCGTCTAGAATATAGACAGATTGCTGAATTCGCAGTTGCTAACTACCAGGAGCAAATGTGGTCACGATACGCTGGGATATAAAAACAATTGATCGCCTGTCTATGGTTGAGGATGTCCTGAAGGAGTTTTCCTGCTGTGATATCAATATCATCTCAATGAAAGTGACGCCCGGACGGATCCTGATTAAATCCTGGTGTCGTCAATTGCAGGATATTTCCTGCGTACAATCCTGCCTGAGCCAGCGTGCTGATATTATTCATGTCGCTTACCTCTGTGAAGAGATAAGCGAATTGTCGATGCCTCAAGCCGTACGTCCGCGCTATTTTTCAGACATTATCTGCAGTAGCCCCGGTATGCAGGCATTGATAGAAAAGGCGATACGCATCGCTGACAGCAAATATACCGTTTTGATTCGGGGTGAAACCGGCACCGGCAAAGAGTTGCTGGCCCGGGCTATCCATAATTCCGGGCAGCGGCGTTTTTATCCGTTTATTCCCGTGAACTGTTCTGCACTACCTGAATCATTAATGGAAAGTGAATTCTTTGGTTATGAGAAAGGGGCATTTAGCGGCGCAGATTGTAAAGGCAAGAAAGGCCTGTTTGAAATGGCCGACAAAGGGACGCTGTTTCTTGATGAATTTGGTGAAATGCCGCTGAGTTTACAGGCTAAATTGTTGCGTGTACTTCAGGATGGCGGTATTCGCCGCGTGGGGGGCGCACAAATTATTCCGGTGAATGTGCGCATTATTGTTGCGACTAACGCCAATCTGGAAGAAATGGTTGAACAGCGGCTACTGCGCGCCGATCTGTATTACCGGATCAACGTGCTTTCGCTGACGATTCCTCCTTTACGGGATCATCCACAGGATATCAGCTTGCTGATTCGCCATTTTGTGCAGAAATATGCGAAGGAATTTCAGCGACGCATTATTCTCGATAAAGCCTGTTTTGACGCTTTACATCATCATTCCTGGCCAGGAAACGTTCGTGAACTGGAAAATACCATTATACGCCTGATGCTCATGGCTGAATCGGATGTCATCACCCGGGAAGATCTGGGGATGGCAACGCTACCGTCGGGTCAACAGGTTCACGGCGAGCGCCCTTTCAAAGAACAGGTGCAGTGTGCCGAGCGTCAGTTAATTGAGCAGATGGTGGAAGAGAAGGTCTCGTCGCGGCATATCGCCAAAGCGCTGGGGGTGTCGCATACCACGGTGTTGAATAAAATCCGCAGCTATCAACTTGAGGGTGTGAATTAAGCGCCGCCAGGAGCAGACGGCGCATAGAACCGCTTATTCAATCAGTTTTAATAGCGGTGACAGACACAGCAATATTCCGTACAACAGGATCAGCCAGGTTTTCAGTCCGCGCAGTTTTTCCAGTTGTGAGACTTTATAAATCAGGAAAAACGGAATAATGCACGATACGATACCGTAAAGAGGACTGCCCAGCTGGAAGAAGACCAGTACCGATACGCGGAACGACACCCAAATAACCAGCGTGGTCACGATAAAGGCGCAAATTCCCAGCGTCAGCACGAGGGGGTTAATTTTCTCAACGTTAATGACGCGACCCAATACGTTAAGAATAATACCCTTAATGGCTTCATGGAATCCCAGGTAAATACCAAAGAACGCAGTCAGAACGGCAAAGATATTCAGCACCGTTGAGGTGATGTGAATAATTTGTCCGGGGATAACCTGCGCTGCCAGTGCCAGCGCGGAAATATTCTGTTCGAAGGCCGAGACGGCCTCTTCATGGCTAATCGAAAAGGTAAAAGAGAACGAGAAGAACAGGATCACCGCAATCAGCGTAATGTAACTAATACGGTGGGTTCGAATGGCCATGCGTGTGGCCAGTACTCTGTCTGACACCCGTTTGCGGTAAGCAATGTTCATAGGGTTCAGCACCTGAATAAACACAGCCGAGAAGAAGCAGAACGGGATCGTCAGCAGTACGTCGCGAAAGAACACAGAAGCCTGAGGGAACGCGCTGATATTGCTAAAGTTCCAGTGGGGAATCATGGCAAAGCCGAACACGACGATGATGCCGACTTTGACGACCACCATTGGGCCGGAGATTTTGAATAACAGCTTTTCCCCGCCAGAAGCGATGGCGACCAGTGCGGCAAAAATCGCCACTTTATAGATGATCGACTGTGAAAGGTCGGCATCGGTCAGCCCGAAGGTTTTGATATAGGACGCGCTGTCAAAAACCACCGACAAGGAATAGATAAATATTCCGTGAATAATCATCAGAAAATAAATAACACCGAGAAATACGCCCCAGTTTTTTCCAAGATAATGACTAATGATATCGGTGTAGTCATTACAGGTTTCACTTTCTGATAACGTTTTTAAATAAATATCCTGCACAATATAGGTTGCTGGATAGGCAATAATAAAGGCGACAATAAAGACCCAAATGCCTGTCAAACCAATTTGTACCGGCATCAGCACCGTTCCGGCGCCAATTGCCATGCCGATGCAGAGTAATACCCAGCCAAAGTCGTATTGAGTGAATGGTAATTTTTTTGAGAAGGATGCGGCGGTTACTGTATTGTTGCTTAATTGTAATGTGTTGTCCTGCATAGAACCCCCTGCCGAAAATACGCGCAGTCCCCGGAAGAGGATTACGCGTATAGCCAGGCTGTTGTGCCTTGATTCTCAACAGCCTGAACCGTTCTGCGCCGGCTCAGGCTGTAATGGTCAGAATGTTGCCTTTCTGATGGCGTGTTCAAGGTCGTTAATAATATCTTCTGGATCTTCAAGACCCACAGAAAGACGGATAAGTCCGTCGGTAATACCTGCTTTAAGCCGTTCCTCTGGCGCAACGGGCGAATGTGTCATAGACGCTGGGTGCTGAATGAGGGTTTCGGTATCACCGAGACTGACCGCGAGGAGGCACAATTCTACAGAATTGATCATCCGTCTGCCAGCCTCCAGACCCCCGGCGATTTCAAAGCTAATAATTCCGCCTGGCAAGCTCATCTGCCGTTGACCCAGTTCAAATTGAGGGTGAGAAGGCAGGCCCGGATAATAAACGTGGGTAATGGCGGGATGACCTTCCAGGAAGCGGGCAATTTTTAACGCATTTTCACAGTGACGCTCCATACGGATGCCCAGCGTTTTCACCCCGCGCAGCGTCAGCCAGGCGTTGAAAGGACTCATGCAGCCGCCGGTAATATCTTTAAGCCCGACGAAGCGCGCCTGATCGATAAATTCCTGCTTGCCGACAATGATGCCGCCAATCACATCCCCATGACCGTTGATATATTTGGTCACGCTGTGCACCACGATGTCGGCACCCAACTGCAGAGGCTGCTGACAGTACGGCGACATAAAGGTGTTATCCACGACCAGCAGTGCGCCCTGTTGATGGGCGATTCCCGCCACTGTTTCAATATCGACCAGCGAGAGGGTTGGGTTGGCAGGCGTTTCGATATAGACCACTTTGGTTTCCGGGCGCATAGCGGCGCGGATTTCCTCTGGTTTTGCCGCGTCGACAAAGCTCACGTTAATGCCGAACTTCGGCATGCTGTGGGAGAGGAAGGCGTGGGTACAGCCGTAAATGGCGCTGGCGGAAACAATATGATCGCCCTGTTGGCACAGGGTCAGCAGTGATGTGGTGATCGCTGAGATACCGGAGGCGGTGGCTAACGCGGCTTCTCCTTTTTCCAGCACGGCCAGCTTTTTCTCCAGCGCATCAGTGGTCGGGTTTCCCAGGCGTGTGTAAATGTACCCGGACTCCTCGAGCGCAAAGCGGGCGGCACCTTGTTCGGCGCTGTCAAAAACAAACGTTGAAGTCTGGAAAATAGGCGTACTGAGCGCGCCAGTGGAAGGGTCGGGTTGTTGTCCCGCGTGAACGATCTGGGTGTTGAATCCGTAAGTACGACAGTCAGACATGATATCTCCTTTGATTCGGAACAGAACAGCTCACACTCAAGTAGCAATCGCTGTGCCATAAAATGAACCTTTGGATATCAATGCATTAGATAAATCGCTGTTGAATACGTTGTCAGGAAAATTGCCATCTGGCAAAAAACTTTCCAGCCAGGGTGGATGCGCGCGTACTCGTCTCATTGCGAAGCTTCACGCAGACTGAGTTATGGCGGGGTGATAGGAGACGATCGTTACCGTAGAATCTGCAGCAAGCCGGGGTTTCCCGGTGAGGCGCAATGTTGCGGGGGCTTGATCCCCGGCGGCATCGGTTGCTGGAAAGAGAAAACCCCCGCACGTTGTTCGGTATAAACCTGGCAACAAAACGGGGGCTAACTTGAACCCAGACAATTCAAGAATAGCCGCGAACAGTTGCCATTGCAACACAGGCGGTTATATGACACTCGCGCAGTTAGGCATTGCCTTCTGGCACGATCTGGTCGCTCCAATCATCGCTGGCATTATCGCCAGCCTGATTGTGAACTGGCTGCGTAACAGGAAGTAATAGGGCCCGTGGGCGTCAGCCTGCCGCGATGGCAACATGCGCCCGAACCAGGCCGCAGGGGCTAACCTTGCGGCCTTTTTCGTCTTAATTGCCGGTAAGTGTCCACGTCAAGTGCCTAATCTGCAGCGAAAATGCACATGGGGAAGTTTTCAGATACCGCCTCTCTTAATACCGCTATGATCGGGTATACTCTGACGGCAGTTTCGTCTATCCCTGGAGAGTCAGTTTGCGTGTCAGTCGCTCGTTAACAATTAAGCAGATGGCGATGGTTGCAGCCGTTGTCATGGTGTTTGTTTTTATTTTTTGCACCGTTTTGCTGTTCCATTTGGTCCAGCAGAACCGCTATAACACGGCTACGCAACTGGAAAGCATCGCTCGATCCGTCCGTGAACCGCTGTCGGCCACTATTCTGAAAGGGGATATTCCTGAAGCGGAAGCCATTTTAAGAAGTATTCGGCCTGCAGGCGTGGTAAGCCGCGCGGATGTGGTACTGCCCAATCAATTCCAGGCGTTGCGGATGAGCTTTATTCCCGAACGTCCTGTCCCGGTGATGGTGACCCGCCTGTTTGAACTTCCGGTGCAGATTTCGCTGCCGGTTTATTCCCTTGAGCGTTCGGCCAACCCGCAGCCGCTGGCGTACCTGGTGCTGCAGGCGGATTCGTACCGTATGTACAAATTCGTCATGAGCACGCTCTCTACGTTAGTGACCATTTACTTACTTTTGTCATTAATTCTGACGGTGGCCATCTCCTGGTGTATTAACCGCTTGATTGTGCACCCGTTACGTAAAATAGCCCGTGAATTAAACGAGATCCCCCAGCAGGCGTTGATAGGTTATCAACTGGCGTTGCCACGTCTGCATCAGGATGACGAGATTGGGATGCTGGTCCGCAGCTATAACCTGAATCAGCAGATTATTCAGCGCCACAGCGAAGAGCAAAGTGATTATTCAATGCGGTTTCCGGTCTCTGGCCTGCCCAACAAAACGTTTTTAATGGGGTTACTGGAACAGGTTGTTTCTCGCAAGCAGACAACGGCGCTCATGATTGTCACCTGCGAAACCTTGCGTGATACCGCGGGCGTACTGACTGAAACCCAACGGGAAATCCTGTTGTTGACGCTGGTTGAGAAACTGAAATCGGTGCTGGCGCCCAGAATGGTGCTCACACAGGTGAGCGGCTATGACTTCGCCATTATTGCGCACGGTGTGAAGGAACCCTGGCACGCGATTACTTTAGGTCAGCAAGTACTCACTATCATGAATGAGCGGTTGCCTATTCAGAGCCTCCAGCTGCGCCCAAACTGTAACATTGGGGTGGCGATGTTCTACGGGGATTTGAGCGCCGAAGATCTTTACAGCCGTGCGCTCTCGGCGGCGTTAACCTCCCGGCGCAGAGGTAAAAATCAGATCCAGTTCTTTGACCCGCAACAAATGGAAGAAGCTCAGCAGCGTTTGACGGAAGAGAACGACATTCTTACCGCACTGGATAACCAGCAGTTTGCGCTGTGGATGCAGCCTCAGGTGGCAATCTCCAGCGGTAAGGTGTTGAGTGCGGAAGCACTGTTGCGCATCCAGCAGCCGGACGGAAGCTGGGAACTGCCGGAAGGGTTAATCGACAGAATTGAATCCTGCGGGCTGATGGTGACTGTGGGTTACTGGATCCTGGAAGAGTCCTGCCGCCAGCTTTCCGCCTGGCAGGAGCGCGGTCTGATGCTGCCGCTGTCGGTGAATCTGTCTGCGTTACAACTGATGCACCCCAATATGGTGTCGGATCTGCTGGAATTGTTAAATCGTTATCGCATTAAGCCCGGTACTTTGATTCTGGAAGTGACCGAAAGCCGGCATATTGATGATCCAAACGCCGCGGTGGCTATTTTGCGGCCATTGCGCAATGCGGGTGTGCGTATCGCACTGGATGATTTTGGTATGGGATATGCGGGCCTGCGGCAGCTACAACACATGAAATCGTTGCCGGTAGATGTGCTCAAAATCGATAAGATGTTTGTTGAAGGATTACCCGAAGACAGCAGCATGATCACCGCCATTATTCAACTGGCCCACAGCCTTGATCTGCAAATGATTGCCGAAGGTGTTGAAACACAAGCGCAACGCGAGTGGTTGTCCCAGGCGGGCGTGGAAGTGGCGCAAGGATTCCTGTTTGCCCGTCCGGTTCCGGCAGATATCTTCGAAGAACGTTATTTAACGCAGTAATGAGCTGATTACAAAACTTAAAAAAGGTCTCGCTTGTGCGAGCCAGCTCAAATTTTTTAACAAATTTGTATCAATTATGATCTATGTACATTTCTGTGATGTTGTGTGGGTGTTACTTTAAGGCCGCAGGTTAAATAAAACCTTACAAGACCTGTGGTTTTTACTTTAAGGACACCCTATGAAAACCTCTATCTTCAAAAGCCTTTACTTTCAGGTCCTGACAGCGATAGCCATCGGTATTCTCCTTGGCCATTACTACCCTGAATTAGGCGCCCAAATGAAACCGCTTGGCGACGCGTTCGTTAAGCTCATTAAGATGGTCATCGCACCTGTTATCTTCTGTACTGTCGTTACCGGCATTGCAGGAATGGAAAGTATGAAAGCAGTCGGCCGCACTGGTGCGGTTGCACTGCTTTATTTTGAGGTGGTCAGTACGATTGCGCTGATCATTGGTCTTATCATCGTCAACGTGGTGCAACCCGGTGCCGGGATGAACGTTGATCCGGCGACGCTGGATGCAAAAGCGGTTGCAATATACGCTGAGCAGGCAAAAGACC
Organism: Citrobacter sp. Marseille-Q6884; assembly: GCF_945906775.1. NCBI lineage: Bacteria > Pseudomonadati > Pseudomonadota > Gammaproteobacteria > Enterobacterales > Enterobacteriaceae > Citrobacter > Citrobacter sp. Marseille-Q6884. The sequence goes on along the minus strand of NZ_CAMDRE010000001.1, from coordinate 923,172 downwards.
AGGGGATTGTCGGCTTCCTGATGGATATTATCCCGGGTAGCGTCATTGGCGCGTTCGCCAGCGGCAACATTCTGCAGGTACTGCTGTTTGCGGTGATGTTTGGTTTTGCTCTGCACCGTCTGGGCAGCAAAGGCCAAATGATCTTCAACGTTATTGAAAGCTTCTCGCAGGTCATTTTCGGCATTATCAACATGATCATGCGCCTGGCGCCTATCGGTGCTTTCGGTGCGATGGCCTTTACCATCGGTAAATATGGCGTCGGAACGCTGGTGCAATTGGGGCAGTTGATTGTCTGCTTCTACATCACCTGTATTCTGTTTGTGGTTGTAGTACTGGGGTCTATTGCCCGCGCAACCGGCTTTAGCATCTTCAAATTCATCCGCTATATCCGTGAAGAGTTGCTGATCGTACTGGGTACCTCATCTTCCGAGTCTGCGCTGCCGCGTATGCTCGACAAGATGGAAAAGCTGGGCTGCCGGAAGTCGGTCGTCGGGCTGGTGATTCCTACCGGCTACTCGTTTAACCTTGATGGTACATCGATCTATCTGACGATGGCGGCGGTGTTTATCGCTCAGGCAACGAACAGTCATATGGATATCGTCCATCAGATAACCCTGCTGGTCGTGCTTCTGCTCTCCTCTAAAGGGGCCGCGGGCGTCACCGGAAGTGGCTTTATCGTTCTGGCCGCCACTATTTCAGCCGTCGGACACTTGCCGATTGCGGGTCTGGCGCTGATTCTCGGTATTGACCGCTTCATGTCTGAAGCCCGTGCGCTGACCAACCTGATTGGCAACGGTGTGGCAACGGTCGTTGTGGCGAAATGGGTTAAAGAACTGGACCACAAAAAGCTGGATGATGTGCTGAATAATCGTGCGCAGGATGGCAAAACGCACGAATTATCCTCCTAATCTCATCACTTATGCCCGTAGTCCCTTCCAGGACTGCGGGTGTTTGCGCATAATTACCCCCTGTGCCTGAAACCGCCAATTCGGCGGTGTCGGGTTTTTTTCACTTCTGCCGTGACATTTTTATGTTCTCGCGGTCTAACACGAAGTGTTTTTACCGTCATATTCAGAGAGTCCATTTATGGGCTGTCTTTTTATTACCAGGATTGTTGATCAGGGGTTCACATGCAGGGCACAAAAATTCGACTTTTAGCGGGCGGCTTGCTGATGATGGCCTCTGCCGGCTATGTGCAGGCAGATGCGCTCCAGCCTGATCCGGCGTGGCAACAGGGCACGCTGGCAAATGGTTTGCAGTGGCAGGTACTCGCCACTCCCCAGCGCCCCAGCGACCGTATCGAGGTTCGCCTGCTGGTTAATACCGGTTCACTCACCGAAAGTACGCAACAGAGTGGTTTCAGCCATGCGATCCCGCGTATCGCGCTGACGCAAAGCGGTGGCCTCGATGCCACGCAAGCCCGTTCTTTATGGCAGCAGGGGTTCGATCCAAAACGTCCCATGCCGCCGGTTATCGTTTCTTATGATTCCACGCTGTATAACCTCAGCTTGCCCAATAGCCGCAACGACCTGCTGAAAGAGTCGCTCTCTTATCTGGCGAATATCTCCGGCAAGCTTTCTATTACGCCCGAAACGGTCAACCATGCGCTAAGCAGCGAAGACATGGTGGCGACCTGGCCTATGGATACCAAAGAAGGGTGGTGGCGCTATCGTCTGAAGGGATCGACGCTATTGGGACACGATCCCGCCGATCCGTTGAAAACCCCCATCGACGCCGCGAAAATTCAGTCGTTCTACCAGAAATGGTATACCCCAGATGCCATGACGCTGATTATCGTGGGTAACGTTGATGCGCGTAACGTGGCTGAGCAAATCAATAAAACCTTTGGTGAATTGAAAGGAAAACGTGAAACGCCGGCTCCGGTGCCTACGCTCTCTCCGCTGCGCGCAGAGGCCGTGAGCATTATGACCGAAGCGGTGCGTCAGGATCGCCTTTCCATCATGTGGGATACGCCGTGGCAGCCGATCCGTGAATCTGCCGCGCTGTTGCGCTACTGGCGTGCTGATTTAGCCCGTGAAGCGCTGTTCTGGCATATTCAGCAGACGCTGACCAAAAACAACGCGAAAGATATCGGCCTCGGCTTTGACTGCCGGGTACTGTTCTTGCGCGCGCAGTGTGCCATCAACATTGAGTCACCGAACGATAAGCTGAACGCGAATCTGGGTATGGTCGCGCGTGAGCTGGCGAAAGTGCGTGAGAAAGGCCTGCCGGAAGAAGAGTTCAATGCGCTGGTGGCGCAAAAGAATCTGGAGCTGCAGAAATTGTTCGCGACCTATGGCCGCACGGATACCGATATTTTGATCAGCCAACGTCTGCGCTCGCTGCAAAATCAGGTGGTGGATATCGCGCCAGAACAATATCAGCGCTTGCGCCAGAATTTCCTCAACGGTCTGACCGTTGACATGTTGAACCAGGATCTGCGCCAGCAGTTATCGCAAGAAATGGCGTTAATTCTGCTGCAGCCAAAAGGTGAGCCTGAATTCAATATGAAGGATCTGCAGGCGACGTGGGATCAAATTATGGCACCGGTTACCGCTGCGGCGGCTTCCGTTGAAACGGATGAGTCTCACGCTGAAGTGACAGATATTCCGCCGGTACAATAATAGGGAAGAGCCCTCTCCCGGTTGGGAGAGGGTGACAGGATTACTGCGGCATGGCGTCGTGGGGAATAATCGCCCCGCGATGCTGAATCACCGTACTTGCCGTCAGGTGACCGCGTTTGGCGGCATCAGTGGCATTACCACCGGTTAAACGTACAGCCAGGTAACCTGCGCTGAACGAATCGCCTGCGGCGGTGGTATCAATCACTTTCTCTTTCGGTAATTTTACCGCCGGTACGTCGATGCATGCTTCACCCTGGATGGAAACCAGGCAAGAGTCTGCGCCGCGCTTCACCACCACTTCCTCGACGCCTGCTGCGTGAGTACGGGCAATCACGTCTGCAACGGGTTTTTCACCCCAGAGCGCGTCTTCGTCGTCCAGCGTCAGGAACGCAATGTTGGTGCACTCCAGCATCTGCTGATACACCTGCTGTGTCTCTTCTTTACTGCTCCACAGGCGTGGGCGGTAGTTGTTGTCAAAAATAACCTTTCCGCCGTTGGCGCGGCATTCGCGCAACAGCGACAGCAGTTTGTCACGGCTTGCCGGGCTTAAAATCGCGAGGCTGATGCCGCTCAGATACAGGTAATCGAAGGTTGCCAGCTCTTCGCAAATGGCCGCTGACTGCTCGCTCTCCAGCCAGAATTTCGCCGCGGCCTCATTACGCCAGTAATAGAAGGTACGCTCACCGGTGCTGTCGGTCTCAATGTAATAGAGGCCCGGCAGGCGATTTTCCATACGCTGTGTTAAGGAGGTATCGACGTTTTCACTTTGCCAGGATTCCAGCATTTGCTGACTGAAATTGTCAGTGCCCAGCGCCGTCACATAGTGTACGGAAAGGGCGGCAGAATCGACCTGACGGGCGATATAAACGGATGTATTCAACGTGTCGCCACCGAATCCGCGCTGAACGTCAGCGCCTTTCTGTGACAGCTCAATCATGCATTCGCCAATCACGGCAATCTTTCTGGACATAGTCGTAACCTGCTCTGAAAAAAATTAGCGTTAGTGTGCGCTGTGGGTGTTAAGTGGTCAACTATATTAAAACATCGTTCCATTATTTTTTTGAGCCAGCACGTGTTCTGTGTGAATTTTTTGCCGTGTCGTTTTTATTTTGCGTACTGCTGAACGTAAAGTTCTGCGTCTGAGCGCCGATAACCTTTGACGAGTCCGGTCAGTCACACTTTTATTTACAGGACACCTCAGATGATAAAGCAGGTTACCCAGCAGCTAAGTACGCCTGATGCGAGTATCGAAAGCTTGCAGGAGCGACGCTATTGGCTGCAGTGCGAGCGTGCTTACACCTACCAGCCGATTTACCAGACCAACGGACGGTTAATGGCCGTTGAGCTGCTGACTGTCGTGAGACACCCCGATAACCCTTCACAGCGCATTGCGCCAGATCGTTATTTTGCTGAAGTGGCCGTACGACACCGGGTCGATGTGGTGAAAGAACAGCTTCACCAGCTTCAGTTAAAAAGTGAATTTTTCAGCACCCACGGTCTGCTGGCGTCAGTGAATGTGGATGGCCCAACATTAATTGCGATGCGTCAGGACCCCGATATTCTGAAAAGCATCGAATGCTTGCCCTGGCTGCGCTTTGAACTGGTGGAGCATATCCGGTTGCCGAAAGGGTCATCCTTTGCCTCGATGTGCGAATTTGGCCCACTCTGGCTGGATGATTTTGGGACCGGGATGGCGAATTTCTCAGCCCTCAGCGAAGTGAGCTACGACTACATTAAAGTGGCGCGGGATCTCTTCGTTATGCTGCGCCAAACACCGGAAGGCCGGAATTTATTCACCCTATTATTACAGCTCATGAACCGCTATTGCCGCGGAGTGATTGTCGAAGGTGTCGAAACGCTGGAAGAGTGGCGAGATGTACAAAACTCACCGGCGTTTGCCGCACAGGGCTATTTTCTCTCTCGTCCGGTTCCTCTGGATACCCTTGAAGAGGTGATCTTGTCGCTCTGATGCACGCGTCGTGTGCCTCGTTTTTGCCCTGCTGGACTATCTTTAGGACAGGCAAGGGAGGAAGTGAGGAGCGACCCTATGACGAAAGCAGGCAAAATAACGACCGTTGTATCAGGGGTTTTCTTGTTGTTGATCGTCGTACTCATCATCGTGATTGCGACATTTGACTGGAACCGGCTCAAACCGACCATCAACCAGAAAGTCTCTACTGAACTCAATCGACCCTTCGCGATACGGGGGGATTTAGGCGTGGTCTGGGAGCGCCAGAAGCAGGAAACCGGCTGGCGAAGCTGGGTTCCGTGGCCGCATGTTCATGCTGAAGATATTATTCTTGGCAACCCACCTGATATTCCCGATGTCACCATGGTGCACCTTCCTCGCGTGGAAGCGACCCTCGCTCCGCTGGCCCTGCTGACGAAAACGGTCTGGTTACCCTGGATCAAACTGGTGAAACCGGATGCCCGGCTTATCCGCCTGTCGGAGAAAAATAACAACTGGACCTTTACCCTGGCCGGGGATGAGAACCGCGATCCTAATGCTCCTCCCTCCGACTGGTCTTTCCGGCTGGACAATATTTTGTTCGATCAGGGACGTATCGCCATCAATGATAACGTCACTCGTTCTGAGCTTGAGATTCTGGTCGATCCGCTGGGCAAGCCGCTGCCCTTCAGTGAAGTCACCGGAACGAAAGGCAAAGAGGGAAGCGTCAACGTTGAGGACTACGTTTTTGGTCTGAAAGCGCAAGGACGCTATAACGGCGAACCGCTGACCGGCACGGGAAAAATCGGCGGAATGCTGGCGTTACGCAGTGAGGGCACCCCTTTTCCGGTACAAGCTGACTTCCGCTCGGGTAACACGCGGGTGGCATTTGTCGGAACGGTGAGTGACCCGATGAATCTTGGCGGCGTGGATCTTCAGCTTAAATTCTCAGGCGATTCGTTAGGTGATTTATACGATTTGACCGGTGTACTTCTGCCGGACACCCCGCCATTTGAAACCGACGGACGGCTGGTAGCAAAAACCGGCACCGGGAAATCCTCTGTGTTTCGTTACCGCGATTTTAATGGCCGCATTGGCGACAGCGATATTCACGGCACGCTCGCCTATACCACCGGTAAGCCACGCCCGAAGCTGGAGGGGGACGTCGAGTCGCGTCAGTTGCGGCTGGCAGATTTGGGACCGCTGATTGGCGTTGATTCCGGGAAAGGCGCGGAGCGGGCGAAACAGTCTGAGCAGCGTAAAGGTGAGAAGAGCGTTCAACCGGCGGGTAAAGTTTTACCTTATGATCGCTTTGAGACTGACAAATGGGACGTCATGGACGCTGACGTGCGCTTCAAAGGACGGCGTATTGAGCACGGTAGTAGCCTGCCCATCAGCGATCTCTCTACCCATATCATCCTGGACAATGCCGACCTGCGGCTGCAACCGCTGAAATTTGGTCTGGCAGGGGGCAGTATCGTTTCCCGAATCCATCTGGAAGGCGATAAAAAGCCGATGCGGGGGCAGGCAGATATTCAGGCGCGTCGCCTGAAGCTAAAACAGCTGATGCCGGACGTCGAACTGATGCAGAAAACGTTGGGGGAAATGAACGGTGATGCCAAATTCAACGGTACGGGGAATTCGATAGCCGCGCTGCTTGGAAACAGTAATGGCAATCTGAAACTCCTGATGAATGACGGGCTGATCAGCCGAAATCTGATGGAGATTGTTGGGCTGAATCTGGGCAACTATATTGTCGGGCAGATATTCGGTGATGACGAGGTGCGGGTGAACTGCGCGGCAGCGAACCTGGATATCGTCAACGGTGTCGCCCGCCCACAGATTTTTGCTTTCGATACGGAAAATGCGGTCATCAATGTGACCGGAACCGCGAGCTTTGCTTCTGAGCAACTGGACTTAACGATCGACCCGGAGAGCAAGGGCATCCGTATTATTACGCTGCGTTCACCGCTGTATGTGCGTGGGACGTTCAAAAATCCGCAGGCCGGTGTGAAAGCCGGGCCGCTGATTGCGCGTGGCGCGGTTGCTGCCGCGCTGGCGACGCTGGTCACACCCGCCGCCGCCCTGCTGGCGCTGATCTCCCCTTCTGAGGGCGAGGCGAATCAGTGCCGGACCATTTTGTCGCAGATGAAGAAGTAAAATCGGGAAGTATTGCCGGATGGCGGTGGAACCATCCGGCAGTCACATTACAACGACTGATGACGCGTCTCATGGGTTAACAGCAGTGCTATCAGGGTTAATGTCGCCATTGACGCCAGATAGAGTCCCACCGCTGGCAGGCCGTAGTTTCCCTGTAACCATGCGGCAATATAAGGGGCTACGGAAGCGCCGAGAATCGATGAAACGTTATACGAGAATGATGCCCCGGTGTAACGAACCTCAGTCGGGAACAGCTCCGGCAGCAGCGCACCCATCGGGCCGAATGTCAGTCCCATCAGGCTCAGCCCCAGCAACAGGAAGGCGAACACCAGTGCCGGATTACCGGAACCCAGCAACGGTTTAAACGCAAACAGGGCGAACAGAATGATCAGCGTGGTGATGATGAGCATGCTTTTGCGACGACCAAAGGCGTCGGCCAGCAGACCCGCCACGGGCACCATGACGCCAAAGCCAATCACCGCCATCATCAGCATCCACAAGACTTCATTACGTGGTAAACCCAGACCCACCGGGGCGGCGGCGGTGCTGAATGTCATGGAATAGACGGTCATGATATAGAACAGCGTATAGGTCGCCAGCATGATGAAGGTGCCGAGGAGGGTTACGCGAACATGTTTTGTCAGCAACGTGCCCAGCGGGATTTTCACCTGCTTTTTCGCCGCCGCCACTTTGGCGAAGACGGGAGATTCATGCAGCGAAACGCGAACGTACAGACCGATAATCACCAGCACCGCTGAGAAGATGAACGGTACGCGCCATCCCCAGCTCATAAACTGCTCATCGGTGAGCAACCAGGAGAGCAGCAGGAACGTCCCGTTGGCAAAGAAGAAGCCGATAGGCGCACCCAACTGTGGGAAGGAGCCGTACAGTGCGCGCTTACGCGCCGGCGCATTTTCTGTCGCCAGCAGCGCCGCGCCGCCCCATTCACCGCCGAGGCCTAAACCTTGCCCAAAACGCGCCAGCGCCAGCAGCAGTGGTGCGAAAATACCGATAGTTTCATAACCCGGCAACAGACCAATGACGACCGTCGAGATCCCCATCGTCAGCAGCGAAGCAACCAGCGTCACTTTACGCCCTACGCGGTCGCCGAAATGGCCGAACACGGCAGAGCCGATTGGTCGCGCCACAAAGGCGATAGCGAAGGTGGCAAGAGACTGAAGCGTTGCCGCTGCCGGGTCGCCCTGCGGGAAGAAGATATGGGGGAATACGATCACCGCGGCGGTCGCGTAAATGTAGAAGTCGAAGAACTCAATGGCGGTGCCGATGAGTGAGGCGACGACGACTTTATTGCGCGAGTTAACCGGGGTGTGTTCCTGTTCGTTGTCGAGCGTTGTGGCTGTTGCTTGCATAATATTTTCTTATTTTTGGTCGAACGAATGGTCATATTACGCACAGCAAAAGAGACATTTCAATCTGTAACAGGCGTTGATTCTGGTCAAAAACAACGCAAAAAGGGGATAATTTTTAGGCTGAAGTTTTAACTTCTATGAAATGCTTCACATAATTTAAAACTTGGATGATAAAACCAGAATTTGGTTAAATAAAAGTTAAGGGTTGGATTTATATTCTGGAAAATAGGGCGGGTGTCGATGCAAGCATCGGAACACTGCCGGATAAGCGTCACCTTATCCGGCATCTACTGCCCGTTAGCGGTGGGTTTTCCCCGGCATTCGCGGGTCATCTTTGTATTCAGCTGTGGCTATCCAGGCCGCGCAAAACAGGGTCAGACGGGCGAAGAAGTAGAAGAAAGCCATCAGCCCGAGCACAGAACCAAATGCCGCACCTGATGGTGATTTCACCAGCGATGGCAGCGTATACGTCATAATAATTTTGATCGCTTCAAACCCGAGCGCGGCGATAAAGGTGCCGCGAATAAGCGCTTTTCTGCGCGGGCGGTGGCGCGGCAGTCGCCAGAAAATCCAGAAGAACAGCAAATAGTTGGCAAAAATGGAGATCGCCAGGCCGATCATGCGCCAGGCGGGTTTCAGCCATTCGATGCTGTCGAGATACAGTGCGGAGATAATCATCTGCTGGGCGGAGCCCGCGATGGACGTGATGGACAGGGTGACGATCAGCGCAATCAGTAATCCGATCAATGAGATAAAATCACGCAGATACTTAACCCAGATTTTTTCCTGATCTTGCGGCGTGCGCTCCCAGACATCCCGCGATTGGGCTCGAATGGCCTCGCGCAGATTCCCCATCCAGTTAATCCCGGAATAGAGCGCGATCCCCAGCCCCACCAGACCAACGGTAGTACGCTGCTGAACCGCAGTGTTGATGGTGCTTTTCAGCGTGGATGCAAGCGTGGGGTCACTGACGTTCATCAGGATTTTGCTAAAGATGTCCTGCAACAAGGTGGGGTGCGAGGCGAGAATAAAACCGGCCGCGGCAAATGACACCATCAGAATGGGGATCATCGACAGGAACGAGAAATAGGTGATGGCCGCGCCAAACTGATTTCCCATGCGGTCATTAAAACGCTCGGCGGCACGGATCAGATGGGCGATGGCGGGCTGATTCTGGATTTTTTCTGCCAGCGTTTTGGCTGTGTTCAGCGCCTGGTTCGCCTTCGCATTTTTTAGCGGTGACGTGGAGACTTCCTGCTGTGAAGCCTGTTTTTGTGAATGGGTAGGGTGCTTTTCGTCGTGTTCCTGCGTCATCCGATCGGTGATCCTTATCTTGTGTACTCAAGACATTATAGCCTGCTCAGCCCCGTATCCCGAAAATTGGCCTGGCAGACTAATCCACATAGTCTTTCATTACTCCGGTCAGCCACTCCATAAACAGATGTACCCGACGGGAGAGATTGCGACGCTGCGGATACAACAGGGAAACCGGCAGAGGCTCGGCACGATACTGCGGCAACACTTCCACAAGCGTACCGGCACGTAGCGCATCGCGTACGCCCACGCGCGGCACCTGAATAATCCCCAGTCCGGCCAGGCTGGCTGCATGGTAGGTTTCGGTGCTATTCACCGTGAGCATGCCGCCGGTTTTAATCCATCGCGTGCCGGTGTCTGTCGCCACTTCGAAGCCCTGCGGGCGCGTACCTAAATTCACCGAATAATGCACAACCGCATGGGAAGCCAAATCCTCCAGGCTTTCTGGATAACCAAAGCGGGCAAGATACTGCGGACTGGCGCAGTTTATCTGTGTGAGTTTCCCCAGAGGACGGGCAATCAGCCCCGAGTCTTTCAACGTACCGACGCGCACCACGCAGTCGAAGCCTTCACGAATTAAATCCACCAGGCGGTCACTGCTACTGAGTTCGAGTTCAAGGCCTGGGTACTGATGCAAAAAAGCGGGCAGGCGGGGCATCACCAGATTCCTCGCGACACCCACCGGCATATCGACCCGCAGCTTACCGCTGATACTGGTCGGATCGTGATGGAATAACCCATCCAGCTCATCCAGATTGCTCAACAGATCTTTCGCGCGTTCGTAATAGATCATGCCGTCTTGCGTGAGCTGGACGCGCCGGGTCGTGCGGTGCAGAAGTTGTGTACCCAGATGATTTTCCAGGGCCTGGATTTGGCGCGATACGCTACCTTTAGGGAGTCCGAGAGTCTCTGCAGCGCGAGAAAAGCTTTCCAGTTCTGCGACGCGGATGAACAACTGCATTGCGTGAATTTTATCCATTCCCATGCCCTATTGTTGTTCTGAATGAAACAGTAATGCGCAGTCAGCGATATTTATTGTTTTTTTAACACCTAATAAGCTCTATCTCAATCTTCACACACCTGAAATGAGGTTTCTTATGACGCAACGTATCGCAATAGTGACCGGTGGCGGTCGTGGGCTTGGTAAAAACGCGGCGCTTAAACTGGCAGGCAAAGGAATTGGTATCATTCTGACGTGGAACAGCAATGAAAAAGAGGCTCAGCAGGTTGTGGATGAAATTCGGCAATCTGGCGGAAAAGCTGCGGCATTGCCGTTGAATGTCGGGGATATTTCTGGTTTTCCTCTTTTTGTTCAGCAGGTGCAGGACACCTTGCAAGCCGAGTGGCAAAGCGATGCGTTTGATTATTTATTGAACAACGCCGGGATCGGCATTAACGCGCCGTATTCAACCTTCGCCGAAGCGCAATTTGACCAACTTTTGAACATCCACTTTAAAGGGCCTTTTTTCCTGACGCAGTGTCTTTTACCGCTGATGAGAAAGGGGGGCAGGATCCTTAACGTCTCGAGCGGGTTGTCACGTTTTGCACTGCCAGGTTATAGCGCATATGCCGCCATGAAAGGGGCAATGGAAGTCCTCACCTGTTATCAGGCGAAAGAGTTAGGTGAGCGCGGGATTACCGCGAACATTATTGCGCCCGGCGCGATAGAAACCGATTTTGGCGGCGGGAATGTGCGTGACAATGCGCAGTTGAATGCCTACATCGCCTCGCAAACAGCACTGGGGCGCGTCGGGTTACCTGACGATATTGGTGATGCGATTGCGGCACTGCTTAGCGATGAGCTGGCCTGGATGACGGCGCAGCGCATAGAAGTGTCTGGCGGAATGTTCCTCTAATCCTGTAAGGTGCTTATTCAACGGGGAGTGGATAGTTGAATAAGCACTTAATGCTATCTTGCGTTTTGTAACATATTCGTTTACGACGCAGGATTTCTTATTTTTAGCCAACATCATAGACTGCCTGAAAATAATATTAATAAGAGATTTGTGAAGCTCAAAAATAAGATATTTCTTATGCTCTGGCATTATTTTCATCGGATTATGTAATCCTTTTGTTTGAGCTGTAACGATTTATAATTTCGACTTCTTTCTTCTCCTTTCGTCGGTAGAATGGCCTCCGCCAAAGGGTGAGTTCTTATTTTATCCCGAGGATAATACCCTTCCGCGTGTTAAGGCTAATATCTTATTCAGACGGAGAGAAATAATGCAGGTAATCATGTTTGACAGGCAGTCAATATTTATTCATGGAATGAATATAAGTTTGCAACAACATATTCCAGGAGTGGATGTTCAGGGTGTCAATCAGGCAGATGACCTTTGGCAAAAGCTGGAAGCCTATCCGAATGCGCTGGTGATACTTGACGGTGATTTCGATGGCGAGTTTTGCCGGGAATTACTGCAAAAAATCGCGCAGTCATTTTCGGCGGTAAAGGTACTGATAACGGCCACCGATTGCCGTAAAAAGTGGTTGCAGGAGGTCACGCAATTAAACGTGCTGGCCATTGTGCCGCGTGACTCTGACGTGGAAACGTTCGTCCTTGCGCTCAACAGCGTGGCGATGGGCATGATGTTTCTCCCCCGGGATTGTCTGACCTCACCGGAGAGCGGCGGCGACAATATAAAATCGTTAAGCGCACGTCAGCGAGAGATTCTGACCATGCTGGCGGCGGGAGAATCAAATAAACAAATAGGTCGGATGTTAAATATCAGCACCGGGACGGTAAAAGCCCATCTTGAGTCGCTTTATCAGCGCCTGGAAGTGAAAAACCGTACGCAGGCGGCGATGATGTTAAACGCATCACATTAACCGCGAATTATTTCACAGTCAGACTCTCTCTGGCTGTGAAATATTAACTGACCCCGTTACTGATGCAGGAATGGATGTTATTCCTGCGCTGAGCATCCACACAATGAGCGCTTCTTGCTGAAAGCGATCTTGTAGGTGCGGTAATTTCGCGCGCAGGTGCGCTTCATAACGACAGAGATCCTTGAGCAGGAGTTGTTCTGCCTGCACGAGGGAAATAGGCGTATCGAAGTTTTCATCTGCGGTAATTTCATGCCCGTAGCCGATGACCCATATTCCGTTTTGATCCTGGTATTTTTCCAGCGACAGACCCTGCCATTGCTTAATAAATGCGATACAGGCGGGGGTAAAGTGTCCGGGGCAGCGCGGCATCATCATTCCTCTGAAAAGAGGATTATTCTAAAGAAAACCAGCCGCGACGGTAGTTGCCGAACAGCCCGTTTTATTCAGTAAAACGCCTTATGGCTGAAGCGGATGATATTCCTGTTTTAACAGCCCGAAAATCCAGTCGTCATGCCAGGTTTGCTGCAGCCAGTAGCTTTCGCGTAGTGTGCCTTCGAGTACGAATCCCACCTTTTCCAGCAACTGTCGTGAAGCATAATTACCCGCCGTAACGCAGGCTGTCAGTCGGCGTATCCCACCGGCGGTAAAGGCAAAATCACAAACGGCGCGCAAGGACTCCGTACCATAGCCTTTGCCCTGTGCCTCAGGCGCAAACAGGAAACCGACTTCGGCACATTCATTGTTTTCATGAATATATCCAGTAATCCCCAGCGGTGACCCCGTGCCGTTATCGCAAACGACCAGACACAACCAGTGTGGGCTTGCGGGAGTCCATGCGGGTAAGCGTGAGTTGAAGGCGTCTCGTACCTCTTCTTCTGTACGGGCATCAGCAACAAATCGCATGACATCTGCATTCTGCTGCAACGACAGGAAAAAATGCCAGTCATCTCCCGTCAGCGGGCGACAGGTCAGTCGTGATGTTCTCAACAGGGGCAAGGACTTATCTCCGGGTGTATTTTCAAGGATTATGCAGCTGTCACTGTAAAACATGTTTATTTGTTATATGAATGTGTTTAGTTTACAACGGCACAACGTTGCACTGTGCCACTTTATAAAAAGAGAAACAAATACCATCGTGAAGTCGCACTTTTGCGGCTCTTTTAGGGATGATAATGACCAGTAGCGCGTTGCAGGCGACATGTACGCCATTTGAACACTGTTTGGGGATTATTCGCCAGGCGTCGGTGGAAATCTTGTTGTTGTTAGGTGTACACGTCGCAGAAGGTAAAGATCCTCGCTGGTTTCTGGAGCAACTCGACCAGGCCCGACTCAATTTGGGTGGGTGGGGCGCCGTGGCCAGACGCTTGCAAATGAATGATGCGCAATTAAGCCAGTTCACCCTGCGGTTACGCCATCTTCAGCAGAATGTGCCCCAGTATGAAAGTGGGCAGGAGGTCAGCGAAAATCAGCTGATTTCTGCGCTGCGCTTCGTGGCCTCGCTGGAACATTTACGCCAGCGACAGCCGCTGCTGAACTATCAGACCGACATGGAAAGTGCGGAGCCGGATGCGCAGATGCGGGCGCAACGCCAGCTTCGTGCTATCGAGTTAACGCTAAAAGGGCTGATTGCCCGCGTATGGCCAGACCAACACCCGCTAAACAGCTTCCTGAAACAACACTTTGGTGCGGATCGCCTACGCCGCTGGCTCAAGCTGGCGGAAAGCCGTGATGCGCTGGACGGCATGTTGTTTAGCGAACTGGCGTTGATGGTTGTTGATAAGAAACTCTTTGTGCGCCACTTTACCCAGATTTTTAACGATACCTCGGTGCTCACGCTGTTTGTGGAGCCGCGTCTAACGTTGCGTATGTTTCTGGATGATTGCCGACTGGCGAGAAACAGCCTCATTGCCCAGCAGCCGCTGACCTCTGTACAGTTCATGTTGCTAAATTTCCAGTACCGACAAATTACGCATCCGGTGCAGCGGGCGTTTGAAGAGCGGCGCACACGTGTTAATCCCGCATCGTATCTGGAGTCTGAGACATCTCTTGTCCATCAGTTCTGGGAAGCGGCAAGGCAAAAGGACGAACAGGCCGGCGGAGATAAACAGGAAATTGCTGACAGTATCGATCCGCCGGATAAACGGGCGCAGCGGACGGCTGAAGAGCGTGAACAACTGATTTCCGGCATGTTATGGGTTGCTGTCGGTGTGATGGTGCTGGTGATATCACTGGGCGCATTCTGGTTATTCAACACCCCTGCGCCGCCCGCTCCTTCGGGACAATCAATGGAAATCGTGCAGGAAGAGCCGCGGCGTGATGCGCCATCAGCCCGGGAATCGGTGACCCGAATGGGCATTACCTGGGATGCTTTTAACATGCGGGCCGCTATCGATCGTAACGATACCCGCGTCACGTCACTGTTCCTGCAGGGCGGTATGGACTGGAAGCTGGCGTGGACGGAACAGGCATTCGCGGCGGGCAATACTGATGTACTGAAACTTCTGCTGCGTTATCCCTCGCAGATGGATGAGGCTAAACCTTGCCGACGCTTTATGAGCACCGTGAGTCACGCGATGTCGAATGGCGCCTCGCTCACGTCGCTGCATAAAAGCTATCTGCAAAGTTTTTGCGCGGTACCGGAAGTGATTGCGCGTCAGCAGTATGATGCCAAACAGGCGCAACGACGCGCCCGTGCGGAGCCAAGCGCAGAGAACAAGAAATGGCAGAAAATCCATACTGCGCTGTATGACGCGATTAACTGACTGCCTGACGTGTATCAGGCAGCCTGACCGCTACGGTTCGCCATACAGACCGATTAACCGGCGTACTACGCCATTGGTCCAGCCAAAGCCATCCTGCAACGGATATTCCCCGCCGCCACCTTCGCGCGGCGTGCCGTCTGCGATGTGGTATTTCTCGATTAGCTTGTGGTGCTCCTGATAAAAAAGATTGACGGTTTTTAGCCAATTACGGGCAATTTCATCCCCCAGATGGTCATCGCCATACAGTTTGAATCCCTGAATGGCCATCCACTGCAACGGAGCCCAGCCGTTAGGTTTATCCCACTGCTCACCGGTTTCATACTCTGTCGCCATAATACCGCCGGGCGTGAGCAAACGGCTGCGAACGGTGTTTGCGAGCCGGTCGGCCTGTTCATGGGTCGCCATACCGACATACAGAGGGACGATACTGGCGGCAGAGAAGAGGGCCATTTGTTCGCGACGCCAGTCGTAATCACGGTAGCAGCCGTTTTCATCGTCCCACAAATAGCGGTTCACCGCGGCGCGGCGATCGCTGGCTTTCTGGCGAAACAGCGCTTCGGTTTCCCGTTCGCCTTTTAGCGCAGAAATGTTGGCGATAGTGCTTTCAAGCTTGTACAGGAAGGCGTTCAGGTCGATTGGGATAAACTGAGTCGTGCGAATACTGGCAAGGCGACCCGCGTCGCGAAGCCAGCGTGACGAGTAATCCCAACCGGAAGACGCGCCGGCACGCAGATCCCGATAGACCTCATTGGGAGGGCGACCTGAATGCTTGGCGGTCTCTACATCCTCGATCCACGACTCATCGCGGGGGGTATCCCTGTCGTCCCAGTAACGGTTAAGCAAGGAGCCGTCCGGCATTCTGATGACGTGGCGGTACGCCTGGTTGAGCACCAAAGAATCGGCGCCATCCATCCAGAAGGCATACTCCATTTTTAGGTGATCCAGGTAACGACGTGCGCCGCGCACGCCATCTTCTTCAAACAATTCCACCATCAGGGCAAAGACCGGTGGCTGAGAGCGACTCAGATAGTAAGTCCGATTGCCGTTCGGGATGTGGCCATAGTTTTCAATCATCCAGGCAAAGTTATCCGCCATGCATTTCAGCAGATCTTCCCGGCCACTTTCTGCCAGACCTAACATGGTGAAGTAGGAATCCCAATAGTAGGTCTCGCTAAAACGTCCGCCGGGCACAATGTACGATTGCGGTAACGCCAGTAGCGAGGACCAGGGAATGTGATCCTGCGGTTCGCGCGTCAGTACTGGCCACAGTTGGTCGATATGTTCTTTCAACGAGTTATCCGGGTCGGAAACATATTCACTGGAGGGCGTTTCCGGTAGCCAGAAATGGTTCTCGACAAAGCGTCGCAAATCAAAATCACGGTGACGTCTGACCTTGCGGTAACGGATCAGAATGTCCAGGGGATCCATTTTGGGGGCGCAGTCGGGGAAGGTTTTACTGTCGGCAAACATTTTTGACGACTGGACGTGCTCGAACAGCTCAAGATAGCGATCGGCTGGCGTCAGGGCGTCAGATGCGGGTAACCCTTCAATCATTTCGGGCTCGGGCTCTGCCTCAATCATTTCATCCAGCTTTAACTCGCACGGATCCATTTCATAAAGCAGATCGACGTCGATCGTGAGTTCTTCTGAAGGGGCGTGGGGGTGTTTCTGGTTGAGCATAATGAGCAAGACCTCCGGTAGAAGTTGAGAGAATAAGGCTATTGTCCGGCTGTCTGTTAAGCGTAGACATTCGCTTCGGTATCGGGTGAGTAAAACGTGCGTTCAATCACGTTTTTATGGTTTTTAAACCAAAGGGAATATTTCTATCTTAATGATAAAAATGAATAATTTTAAATTATGCGATGCTGAAGCGCTTTCATTTTCAGAACATTCAGTTGCAACGATATGTGAACAGAAATACGCAACGGATTCTGCAGATAATAGGCGCAGGCTATTCTATCGATAGTTCTTGCCCATGTAATTGATTGATACTTATCAAAATAGTATCCCCCTTATTTCCTATGATGGTCAGGTCTGAAAAAGACTGCGCATTAATTATTCTAATTTTCTGGGTCACAATAACTCACAACGGTGAGGGTAAAATAATGAAAATCATTACCCGTCTTACCGCGATTGCCATAGCTGGCATCGTGATTTGTTATTTTGGATTATCCGGTTATGTGTGGTATCACGATAATCAACGTAGTAAACAGGCTGATGTTCAGGCCTCTACACTGGAAGACAATAATAAAGTATTAGGGTTTTTACGCGAAAAAGGATGCGATTATTGTCACACGCCTTCGGCGGAATTACCTTTCTATTCTTCTTTTCCGGTCGCTAAACAGTTGATGAACTACGATATTCAACTGGGATATAAATCTTTCAATCTCGAAGCCGTACGTGCGGCGCTGGTCGCGGATAAACCCGTTTCGCAAAGCGATCTCAATAAGATTGAATGGGTCATGCAGTACGACACCATGCCGCCGACACGTTATACCGCGCTGCACTGGGCCGGTAAGGTGAGTGATGCGCAGCGAGAAGAAATTCTTGGCTGGATCGCGAAACAGCGTGAACAGTACTACGCCAGTCGTGATACGGCAACGCAGCATCGTAATGAACCTGTTCAGCCGATTCCCGAAAGCCTCCCGACCGACGCCCGAAAAGTGGCATTGGGCTTTACGCTGTATCATGACCCGCGTATTTCCGGTGACAGCACGATTTCTTGTGCTCATTGCCACGCCCTGAATGCGGGGGGTGTGGATGGCAGAAAAACGTCAATCGGTGTGGGTGGTGCTGTGGGGCCTATTAATGCGCCAACGGTATTTAACTCGGTATTTAACGTTGAGCAATTCTGGGATGGTCGAGCGCCAACATTGCAGGCTCAGGCAGGTGGTCCACCGCTGAATCCCATTGAAATGGCATCGAAATCCTGGGATGAAATTATCCAGAAGCTGGATAAAGACCCGGTGTTGAAGCAGGAATTTATCGCGGTCTATCCACAGGGATTTAGCGGTGACAATATTACCGATGCGATTGCTGAGTTTGAAAAAACGTTGATTACACCCAATTCGCCGTTTGATAAGTGGTTACGCGGTGATGAAACGGCGTTAACTGCCCAGCAAAAACATGGCTATCAGTTATTTAAGGAAAATAAGTGTGCGACCTGCCATGGCGGTATTATTTTGGGTGGGCGTTCATTCGAACCTTTGGGTTTGAAAAAGGACTTTAATTTCGGTGAAGTGACCGCTGCAGATATTGGTCGTATGAATGTCACCAAAGAATTACGTGACAAACTGCGCCAGAAAGTCCCTGGATTACGTAACGTGGCACTGACTGCGCCTTATTTCCATCGGGGTGATGTTCAGACGCTCGACGGTGCGGTAAAACTGATGTTGCGTTTTCAGGTCGGCAAAGAACTTCCGCAGGAAGATATCGACGATATCGTGGCGTTCCTGGAAAGTCTAAACGGGGTTTATACGCCGTATATGCAGAATAAGTAATTACACGTGCGAAAAAAACCGCCCACGGTTAGCTTATGGGCGGTTTTTTTATTGCCGTGCGATTAACGCATGGTCACAAACTCTTCTGCTGCCGTCGGGTGAATGGCAACGGTGTTGTCGAAGTCTTTCTTGGTTGCGCCCATTTTCAGCGCCACCGCGAAGCCCTGCAACATTTCATCCATACCAAAGCCGATACCGTGAATACCGACAATCTTCTCTTCCGGACCCACGCAAACCAGCTTCATACGGCACGGCTGACGATGCGTTGTCACCGCGGTGTACATTGCGGTAAACGATGATTTGTACACTTTCACCTGGTCATCGCCATGCAGTTCACGCGCTTGCTGCTCGGTTAAACCTACAGTACCGATTGGCGGGTGGCTGAAGACCACGGTCGGGATGTTGCTGTAGTCCAGATGCTCGTTCGGCTTGTTGTTAAACAGGCGCTCAGACAAGCGACGGCCTGCGGCAACGGCAACAGGCGTTAATTCAACGGCACCGGTGTTATCACCCACAGCGTAAATACCTTGTACGCTGGTATTCTGGAATTTATCAACGACGATGTAACCTTTTTCATTGGTTTTCACGCCGGTTGCCGCCAGGTTGAAATTGTCGGTTGCCGGTTCGCGACCAATCGCCCAAATCAGGCAATCGACCGTTTCGCTACGACCGTCTTCCAGTTCAAGAGTCAGGCTGCCATCGGCATTTTTAACCACCGCTTTGGGAATCGCGTGGGTATGCAGAGTTGGGCCTTCGGTGTTCATCACCTCAACCAGCGTTTCGACGATCATCGGGTCAAAGCTGCGCAGCGGCGCGTGCTTACGCACAAACAGATGCGTTTGGGCTCCCAGCCCGTTAATCACGCCCGCCAGTTCAACGGCGATGTAGCCTGCGCCGACGACCGCAACGCGGTTCGGCAGAGCCGGTAACTCAAAGAAACCGTCGGAATCAATGCCGTATTCCACACCGGGAATATTCGGATGGCTCGGACGACCGCCGGTCGCAATCAGAATATGATCGGCAGTAATGGTTTCACCGTTGACTTCAATGGTTTTAGCATCAACGAAGCGGGCAAAGCCTTTGATCACATCAACGTTATTTTTGCCCAATACGTTGTCGTATGACGTATGAATACGATCGATATAGGCCGTGCGGCTGGCGATCAGTTTGTCCCAGTCGAACTTATTGATGGTGGTGTCGAAACCGTAATCGGGGCCGTACATGTGAATCGCTTCACGGATCTGTGCAGCATGCCACATCACTTTTTTCGGTACACAGCCCACGTTGACGCAGGTGCCGCCCAGCTCTTTGGCTTCAATCAACGCGCATTTCTGGCCGTACATTGCGGCACGGTTAATCGATGCAATACCGCCGCTGCCGCCACCGATAGCGATGTAATCATAATGCTTAGTCATAGCTTTTATCCTTAATCGTTCATTGCCGCGATTGTATACCTGAAATCAAAAGGTTCCACCGATGGCTGCGATTACTCCGGTACGATCCAACTGACGGAAGTATGCCCGATTCCCGTCGGAACCAGTTTGCTGTGCAGCCAGGGCAGCACGCTGTTCATCTGCTGTTCCAGCTTCCACGGTGGGTTAATCACAATCATACCGGAAGCCGTCATGCCGCGCTGATCGCTGTCCGGGCGCACTGCCAGCTCAATCTGCAGGATGCGGCGGATGCCGGTATCTTCCAGGTCGTGCACCATGCGTTTGATTTGCTGGCGCAAGACCACCGGATACCACAGCGCATAGGTGCCGGTCGCGAAGCGTTTGTAACCTTCGCTAATACCGGTAACCACCGCCTGGTAGTCGGTTTTAATCTCGTAGGGAGGGTCGATAAGGATCAGCCCGCGACGGGAAACCGGCGGTAATTTCGCTTTTAACTGCTGGTAGCCGTCGGCTTTTGCCACGCGCGCACGATCATCTTTCTGGAACTCGGCACGCAGCAACGGGAAATCGCTTGGGTGCAGTTCGGTTAATTGCAGGCTGTCCTGTTCACGCAGTAACTGACGGGCAATCAGTGGCGATCCCGGGTAGTAGCGCAGTTGGCCGCTACGGTTGAAGTGTTGCACCACGCCAATGTAGGGTTCCAGCTCGGCAGGTAAATCGTCCTGCTGCCAGATACGGGCGATGCCTTCCAGGTATTCACCGGTACGTTCTGCATGTTCACCGCTCAGCTGATAACGCCCCGCGCCAGCATGGGTGTCCAGATAGAGAAACGGTTTTTCTTTCTCTTTGAGTGACTCGATGATCAGGCTCTGAACCGTATGTTTAAGGACGTCGGCGTGGTTGCCAGCGTGATAGCTGTGGCGATAACTGAGCATGGGTAAACGTGTTCCAGGTTATAAACGTAGGCCCGATAAGCTTAGCGATATCGGGCGAAAATAGAGCGTATCGCCACAGTATACAGAAAAGTCGTCACGGCCGCGAAAGCGCAACGCCTGGCATTGAAATCCTCTACACTTAACCCCATTCTACAAATAATATGTACAGCGCCGGATACGCGCTTCATTCACTCTTTTCAACAGGACCGCGCTAATGACCAATCCATTGCTGACTCCCTTCGAACTGCCGCCGTTTTCCAAAATTCAGCCTGAGCATGTTGTGCCTGCCGTGACTAAGGCGCTGAACGATTGCCGCGAAAACGTTGAGCGTGTGGTTGCGCAGGGTGCGCCGTACACCTGGGAAAATCTCTGCCAACAGCTGGCGGAAGTGGACGACGTCCTGGGGCGTATCTTCTCCCCGGTAAGCCACCTGAACTCGGTAAAAAATAGCCCGGAACTGCGTGAAGCTTACGAACAAACGCTGCCTTTGCTGTCTGAATACAGCACCTGGGTTGGGCAACACGAAGGCCTGTACAAAGCGTACCGCGATCTGCGTGACGGCGATCATTACGCCACCCTGAATACCGCCCAGAAAAAAGCCGTAGATAACGCGCTACGTGATTTTGAGCTTTCAGGTATCGGCTTGCCGAAGGAAAAACAGCAACGCTATGGTGAAATTGCGACCCGCCTGTCTGAGCTTGGCAACCAGTACAGCAATAACGTTCTCGACGCCACTATGGGCTGGACGAAATTAATTACGGATGAAGCGGTACTGGCCGGAATGCCTGAAAGCGCGCTGGCTGCCGCGAAAGCGCAGGCAGAAGCCAAAGAGCAGGAAGGTTATTTGCTGACGCTGGACATCCCGAGCTATCTGCCGGTGATGACCTACTGCGATAACCAGGCACTGCGTGAAGAGATGTACCGCGCTTACTCCACTCGCGCTTCCGATCAGGGCCCCAATGCCGGTAAATGGGACAACAGCCCGATCATGGAAGAGATCCTCGCGCTGCGCCACGAGCTGGCTCAACTGCTGGGCTTTGACAGCTACGCCTTTAAATCACTCGCCACCAAAATGGCGGAAAACCCGCAGCAGGTGCTCGACTTCCTGACCGACCTCGCCAAACGCGCGCGTCCGCAGGGTGAAAAAGAGCTGGCTCAACTGCGTGCTTTTGCGAAAGCCGAGTTTGGCGTTGATGAGCTGCAGCCGTGGGATATCGCGTACTACAGCGAGAAACAAAAACAGCACCTGTACAGCATCAGTGATGAGCAGCTGCGCCCGTACTTCCCGGAAAACAAAGCCGTAAACGGTCTGTTTGAAGTGGTAAAACGCATTTACGGTATTACCGCGAAAGAGCGCACTGACGTTGATGTCTGGCACCCGGAAGTCCGTTTCTTTGAGCTGTATGACGAAAACAATGATCTTCGCGGCAGTTTCTATCTTGATCTCTATGCGCGTGAAAACAAACGTGGCGGAGCGTGGATGGATGACTGTGTCGGTCAGATGCGTAAAACCGACGGTTCGTTGCAAAAACCGGTCGCTTACCTGACCTGTAACTTTAATCGCCCGGTCAACGGCAAACCGGCGCTGTTTACGCATGACGAAGTGATCACGCTGTTCCATGAATTTGGTCACGGTCTGCACCACATGCTGACCCGCATCGAGACCGCAGGAGTTTCCGGCATCAATGGTGTGCCATGGGATGCGGTCGAACTGCCGAGCCAGTTTATGGAAAACTGGTGCTGGGAGCCGGAAGCACTGGCGTTTATCTCCGGTCACTATGAAACCGGCGAACCGCTGCCGAAAGAACTGCTGGATAAGATGCTGGAGGCGAAAAACTATCAGGCGGCGCTGTTTATTCTGCGTCAACTGGAGTTCGGTCTGTTCGACTTCCGTCTGCATGCAGAATTTAACCCGCAGCAGGGAGCCAAAATCCTCGAAACGCTGGCGGAAATCAAAAAACAGGTTGCCGTGGTGCCAGGGCCATCGTGGGGCCGCTTCCCGCATGCTTTCAGCCATATCTTTGCTGGCGGCTACGCGGCGGGTTACTACAGCTATCTGTGGGCTGACGTACTGGCGGCAGATGCTTTCTCCCGCTTCGAAGACGAGGGGATTTTCAACCGTGAAACCGGGCAGTCGTTCCTCGATAACATCCTGACGCGTGGGGGTTCAGAAGAGCCGATGGTGCTGTTCAAACGCTTCCGTGGTCGCGAACCGCAGCTGGATGCGATGCTGGAGCACTACGGGATCAAAGGCTAATTTACCCGTCATACTTCAAGCTGCCTCTTCGGCAACTGCACTCACTCACCCTGGTTACGTACCACTTGTACGTGACCAGGGATTCGTTCCTTTGTTGTCTTGATGCAACTCGAATTATTTAGGGTAAAGCGGAAATGAAAATCTGCTTAATTGATGAAACGGGCGCCGGAGACGGCGCCTTATCTGTTCTTGCCGCCCGCTGGGGGCTGGAGCAGGACGACGACAACCTGATGGCGCTGGTGATGACATCGGAACATCTGGAACTGCGCAAACGTGACGAGCCAAAGCTTGGCGGCATTTTCGTGGATTTTGTTGGCGGGGCGATGGCGCATCGCCGCAAATTTGGCGGCGGTCGCGGTGAAGCGGTGGCAAAGGCGGTCGGCATTAAAGGCGACTATCTGCCGGATGTGGTGGACGCGACGGCGGGGCTGGGACGTGATGCGTTCGTGCTGGCATCTGTCGGTTGCCGCGTGCGGATGCTCGAGCGCAATCCGGTTGTCGCAGCCCTGCTCGACGATGGTCTGGCGCGTGGCTATGCTGACCCGGAAATCGGCCCGTGGCTGCAGGAGCGATTACAGTTAATCCACGCCTCCAGCCTGACGGCGTTAACCGATATCACGCCGCGCCCGCAGGTGGTCTATCTCGACCCGATGTTCCCGCATAAGCAAAAAAGCGCGTTGGTCAAAAAAGAGATGCGCGTGTTTCAGTCGCTGGTGGGACCGGATTTGGATGCTGATGGTCTGCTGGCTCCTGCGCGTCAACTGGCCACCAAACGCGTGGTGGTGAAGCGCCCGGACTACGCGCCGCCGCTGGCGGATGTCGCGACCCCAAACGCAGTGGTGACCAAAGGACACCGGTTTGATATTTATGCCGGAACGGCTGACTGAGCTGACTGAATAGCAACGCCGGATGGCGTTGCTATCTGACGATACACGGTTCTACACAAACGGCGCGTACGGATCTGCCATTTCAAATGCCGCCGCTCTTTCTGCCTTCGGCGGGTAAATCAGTTCGCTGGTGATCGACAGTTTCAGTTTCTTTGCCTCGGCGCGCGTCAGTTTCACCTGCTGGTCCCAGCCTTCGGTATACACCGCGCCCCAGGCACCGAGATCCAGACAGGTGACATACATCTCCTGGCGATAGGGGAAGGGCTCAACATTCAGCAGGCTGGCCGCCGCGTTATTACCGGCAAATTTACCCAGCAAAATGGCGTGCTGGCAGGTCATTAAGGCGTGATTGCCTTTATCATCGGTAGCGGCGTAGGCCACATCACCGGTGGCATAAATATCATCATGCCCTACCACCTGAAGATGTTCATTCACATGCAGACGACCCTGGCGATCCCGCGGGGCGTCGATCTGCGCGGTTAAACGGTTTGCCTGAACGCCGACCGTCCAGATAACCGTCTGCGACGCGAGGGTTTGACCGTTCTTCAGCGTCACGCCGGAAGCATCCACGCTTTCGACTTCTGCATTCATCAACCACTCTACCCCCAGATCGGCAGAGGCTTCAGCAATGACATCGCGTAGTTCCTGGCTCCAGCGCGCGCCGGGCTGTGTACCGCGCTCAACTACGACAACTCTGGTCTTAGCATCTGCGCCGAGAATGTCACGCAGACGCCCCGGTAACTCCAGCGCCATTTCGATGCCGGTAAAGCCACCGCCGCAGACGACTACGGTATTGCGCGCCTCGCATTCCGGCTTATGCGCCAAATCTTTCAGGTGTTGCTCCAGTACGGCTGCGCTCTCCAGTTGATCGAGATCGAAGGCGTGTTGAGCGGCTCCGGCGACCCTTTCCCGGTTTACCTGACTGCCGCTTGCCAGAACTAGTCGGTCGTATCCGAGCAGGTGTGTTTTGCCCTCGGTGTCTGTCCAGCTCACCTCTTTTGACTGTACAAGCAGTTGCGTTACGGTGCCGCTCAGAAAGGTAATACCGGTCACGTCAAATAGCGGTTGCAGCGGCGCGACCAGCGTCTGAACGTGATTTTCATAGAAACGCGGGCGCACGCGTAACTCTGGCTGAGGTGCAATAACCGTAATCTCAATAGGCTGCTGATGTTTGTCCGCCAGGCGCGCGGCGCTCAATGCTGCCCACATACCGGCAAAGCCAGCGCCGACGATCAGAATTTTTTCACGCATTGGGTTTTTCTCTCGGGTAACTACGATTTATTTACTCGGATTTTATTGGTCGTAGTTATTAAATGCAATGTGATTTGCAAAATGCACGGGCGTGATAGCACTGGGTTTAAATTATCTGTTTGATATTTATATAATTAAATTTTTATCTGTTGTCAGAATATATACGCGTTGTGGCAAGGGTAAGCTGAAAAAGCTACAATAACTCAGATTTGATTTGACCGAGATAAGAGAATGGCATTCTACAGTTCCGGGGTTGAGTACGGCATCCATAGCCTGATGTGCATGGTGGACAGCAAAGGTGATGCTCGGGATATGAGCGTGCGTGAAATTGCCGAGCTGCAAAGCGTACCTTATGACTATCTGGCAAAAGTCTTTACCCGTTTATCGAAAGCGGGCCTGGTGCGTAGCATTGAGGGGAAAGGCGGCGGTTTTCAACTGGCGAAACCGGCTGAACACATCACGGTACTGGATGTGGTCAATGCCATTGATGGCGACAAGCGCATTTTTGAATGCCGTGAAATCCGTCAACGGCTGGCGGTATTTGATGAGCAGCCACCTGAGTGGGCGTGTGAAGGGATTTGTGGCGTGCGATCCGTGATGGATTTGGCGCAGCAGAGGATGGAAGAGGCGCTGGGTCAGCACACCATTCTGGATTTGGCTCGCAAGATGTACCGTAAAGCACCAGATACCTTTGTGGTCGAAGTGCAGGAGTGGATCGACTCGCGCAAAGGTTAACCGCTGAATATGCCCGAAGGCGCAAGGCTCATCGGGCATATTGGTTGGCCGGGGAAGGTGGTGGCCACCCTCCGGCACTAAGAATTACTGTTCGGTATCAGGCGTATTAATCATACGGTTCAACCACGGCACCATAATTGCCATCACGATGGTGACTGCCAGCGTGACCAGCCCGATCTTGCTGAATACGTTGGTGTAGATAGGCAGTGTCTGCAGCGGGTCGGTGATGTTTTCCGGTACCGCGGTGAATGTGGCGACGTAGCCGCCCATCAGGAAGGCTGCCGCCTGGGTCAGGAACCACATCCCCAGAATAAAGCCCATCAGGTGCTGTGGCACCAGCGCGGCGACCATTGCCAGCCCCAGGGCGCTAATCAGCAACTCACCCAGGCTCTGGAACAGATAGACCAGCACGATAAACCACGGTGACGTCAGACCTTGCGCATCGGCAAACCACATACCCGCGGCTGCGGCAGTCAGGAAGCCCAGCGAGCACAGGAACATGCCAAGCGTAAACTTCATCGGCATGGTCAGGTCTTTGCCTTTGTTACCCAGGCGAGTGTAAATCGATGCCAGTACCGGGCTGGCAAGAACGACCCAGAACGGGTTCAGTGCCTGGAAGCTCACCGGGTTGATAGCGAAGCCGAGAATCTCATGGTGGACGTTATTGATAGCAAAGAAGTTCAGCGACGTCGGCATCTGGGCATACAGAACGTAGAACACCACCGCTTCCAGCATCAGGATAAAGGCCACAAACATCTTATTGCGCCCGGTTTTATCCAGTTTGAATGCCTGGCGGAAGAAGACGATGGTGACCACAATCGACAGGCCAATCAATACCAGGTTAGCAATCTGAACGTTGTGCATCAGCCAGGCGCACAGGAATATCATCACCACCGTACCAAGCAGAACATAGAGCAGGTTACGGAATACCAGCGGTTTATGATCCGGCTCAGAACCGATGTTCTTCACCATTCCGCGGCAGGCAAAATAGACCAGCAGCGCGACGATAAGGCCTGCGCCACACAGGTTATAGGTCACCGCATAGCCAAACTTATCGGCAATCACCGGCGCCAGCGAGAGCGACAGCAGCGAACCGATGTTAATCGACATATAAAACAGGGTGAAGGCACCGTCCAGTCGGGCATCTTTCGGGGGATAGCATTTTGACAGCAGGCTTGCCGGGTTCGCTTTAAACAGCCCGTTACCGACGGCAATGGTGCCCAGCGCGATAAAAATCAGATCGGGCTTAAGCAGTGACATCCCGGTCATGAAGTAGCCAATTGCCAACACAATAGCGCCGAGAACCAGCGTACGTTTCGTGCCGAGCAGGTGGTCGCCAACATAGCCGCCAATGGAGATCAGACCGTACACTAACGCTGCAAATGCGCCGAAAGTGATAAATGCCTGTTCCTGAGAGAACCCGAGTTGCTTAACGAAAAATACCGCCAGGATACCCTGAACGCCGTAATAGCCAAATCGTTCCCATAATTCTACAAAAAAGATCATGAAGAACGGACGAGGTTGCTGCAGCAAGCCCGTAGGTGCAGTTGTATTCATATTCCTTCGCCTTTCAAAGCCATCCCGAAAAGTATGAACGCGTATGCCAAAACGCGCCGAAAAAGTCTCTTTTTGTTATAGACTGCGGCTATTGCCCGCGAGGGTAGATTATTATAGAGATGGTTTTCGATCCAATTAGTTGATCACACTAATTATGATTTATTTGTTGGATTGATGTACTGAGGTGTGTTGATTTGTATGAAAAGCACCAAAAACAAAAACGCCCGCACAGGCGGGCGCTTACAGGCGTTACTGTTTGCTGCGAGCCGGGTTATCCCCCGGCGGCAAGCATTTTATGCTTCTTCGTCGTCACGCAGCGGGACAATCAACATGTCTACGTGGACGGTGTTGATCAGTTGGCGTGCGGAGGACATCAGCTTGCTCCAGAAGTCCTGATGATGACCACAAACGACCAGATCCATGTCGTATTTTTTAATGGCATCAACCAGAACCTGACCCAGGTCGCCGCTACCGCTCAGGGTTTCGGTGATGGGGTAGCCTGCATTGGTGGACAGCTCGGTTAACGCGTGGTGAGTTTCTTCAGAAATACGTTTCTGCATATCGCCCAGATTTACGTCGATTAACCCGGTGTACAGGTCGGAATAGTTTACGTCAACGTGGATAAGGGAGACTTTTGCATTGTAAGGCCGCGCCATAGAGACCGCTTTTTCAACCAGAACTTTGCTTTCCGGAGAAAGATCAACCGCGATAAGAATGTGTTTGTAAGCCATAGTGTTACTCCTTCCATAAGTTGTCGATGACTAGCCTGCTGGCGATTCTCTGCCGCCGCGTCATCCGCGTCCTGCGAACGTTATGCGCGGGGCTAGCCCAGTCGTAAAGACGTACCATTTAAGGACTATCCTTACATTATAGCGACCGGGATAATCCGTCAATCCGCCTTGATTGCCAATCAGTTAAACAAATTTTTCAGTTAATTGCATTGATAGCGATTAACCTTCTGGCAAAAAAATTAACTAATCTCCTACACTATCTAGAGAGGCGTTCGGAAACGAGACATAAACACGAGCGCTTTCGGTAGTACTCTTCACTGAATGATTTGGTAGGGTATCGGGGAGCGGTAGTCCCGGAGAGGAGTTCCGTGGGCGGGTCGCCGGGGAGGGGGTATGATAAGCACCATTGCGTTGTTCTGGGCTTTATGTGTCGTTTGCATTGTTAATATGGCGCGTTATTTTTCTTCGTTACGCGCACTGTTAGTGGTACTTCGTGGTTGCGATCCATTACTTTACCAGTATGTCGATGGCGGAGGCTTTTTTACCTCGCATGGGCAGCCTAACAAGCAGATGCGTCTGGTGTGGTATATCTACGCTCAGCGTTACCGCGATCATCATGATGATGAATTTATTCGCCGCTGTGAGCGGGTTCGCGGTCAATTTATTCTTACCAGCGCGTTATGCGGCCTGGTATTGATCAGTATGGTGGCGCTCATTATCTGGCACTAACCTTACGACAGACATAAAAAAAGCGGGCCGTTTGTTGGCCCGCTTTTTTATTGCACATTCGCTTAGATAAGCTTCAGGGAGAGCCAGTACAGCACCCCAGAAAGTATAATCGCTGCAGGCAGGGTGAAGACCCAGGCCATCAGAATGCTGGTCACCGTTTTACGCTGTAAACCGCCACCGTCAACAACCATCGTCCCCGCAACAGAAGAGGAGAGAACGTGCGTGGTGGAAACCGGCATACCGGTGTAACTGGCGAGACCGATAGAGACAGCGGCAGTCATCTGTGCCGACATACCCTGAGCATAGGTCATGCCTTTCTTACCGATTTTCTCACCGATTGTTGTTGCCACGCGACGCCAGCCAATCATCGTACCGCAGCCCAGAGCCAGAGCGACAGCCATGATGATCCACACCGGAGCGTACTCAATGGTGCTCAACATGTCGGTTTTCAGTTTCTTCAGCAGACGCTGATCGTCGCTGCTCACGCCAGGCAGTTTCACGACTTTATCGGTCGTATCGGAAATGCACAGCATAATGCGACGCAACTGGCTACGCTGCTCAACGCTTAACTTGTCGTAGGTTTCCAGATTCGCCAGCATACCTTTCGCACGATCAAGCGCGTTGATGGTATTCGCCGGGTGACAATGGAACTCTGCCGGTGTCGTTGTGCCCGTGTCAGTCGGAGACGGAATCAGCTGATCGACGCCAGTGGCCTGCTTGAGCAGGTCAGGGCGTTGCTGGAAGTAGGTTTCGACGTTATTGATAGCATCGCGAGTACGGGTAATTTCGTAACCGGAAGCATTCATATTAACCACGAAGCCCGCAGGCGCTACGCCAATCAGAACCAGCATGACCAGACCAATGCCTTTCTGACCGTCGTTAGCGCCATGAGAGAACGCCACGCCGATAGCGGAGAGGATCAGTGCGATACGTGTCCAGAATGGCGGTTTTTTCTTGCCGTCTTTCTTTTCACGCTCAGCAGGTGTCAGGTGAATACGCGCCCGTTTTTTGGTGCCGCTCCAGTAGCGACGCAGCAAAAAGATCAGACCGCCAGCGAACACCAGGCCGACAATAGGGGAAATGATCAGTGAACCGAAAATGTTAATGACTTTCGGAATGTTAAGTGCGTCCACCACTGACGTGCCGTTCATCAATGCATTGGTTAAACCAATACCGATAATCGCGCCAATCAGCGTGTGAGAACTGGATGCCGGCAAACCAAAGTACCAGGTACCGAGGTTCCAGATAATAGCCGCCAGCAACATGGAAAACACCATGGCGAGGCCATGTGAAGATCCCATGTTCAGCAGCAGGTCTGTCGGCAGCATGTGCACGATGGCATAGGCTACACTGAGACCACCCAGCAAAACACCAAAGAAGTTGAACAATGCAGCCATGACAACCGCCAATTGCGAACGCATTGCACGGGTATAAATCACGGTTGCGACAGCATTGGCTGTGTCATGGAAGCCGTTAATTGCTTCGTAGAACAGCACGAAAGCCAGAGCAAGCAATAGTAAAAGCCCGGTATGTAAATCCAGGCCAGCAAACAAATGTAGCATAGGACGTTACGCCATTTTGAGGACATGAACGCGGCGCATTATCAGTGACTTTGGCGGCGCGGGCAAAGTGAAATATAGAGTTTTTTTGATTTGTCTCCTGCTTTGTTTTACACCACTAAAGAATTATCCTATAGAATTCAGATAAATACCTATTATTGATAGTTTGGTGCTGGTGCGACCACTGAGGAATCTTTACAATTCACGCCCGCTTTTTAGAGAGGATCGCAACGTGGAAAGGTTTGATACCGTTATTATAGGCGCTGGCGCAGCGGGTATGTTCTGTGCCGCGCAGGCAGGACAGGCAGGTAGTCGCGTACTGCTGATCGATAATGGTAAAAAGCCAGGACGTAAGATCCTCATGTCTGGTGGGGGGCGTTGTAACTTTACGAACCTTTATGTGGAGCCGGCGGCCTATTTGAGCCAAAACCCCCATTTTTGCAAATCTGCGCTGGCTCGCTACACGCAGTGGGACTTTATCGATCTGGTCGGCAAACACGGTATTGCCTGGCATGAAAAAACGCTGGGACAACTGTTCTGCGACGACTCCGCTGAGCAAATTGTCAATATGCTGGTGGCAGAGTGCGAAAAAGGTAACGTAACGATGCGGTTACGTAGCGAAGTCCTGAGTGTCGCGCGTGATGATGACGGTTTTACGTTGGCGCTGAACGGCATGACGGTCGGCGCGAAAAAGCTGGTCATTGCCAGCGGGGGGCTCTCCATGCCGGGTCTGGGCGCGACGCCGTTTGGTTATAAAATTGCCGAACAGTTCGGCCTGAACGTTTTGCCGACGCGAGCGGGTCTGGTGCCTTTTACGTTGCATAAGCCGCTGCTGGAGCAGCTTCAGGTGCTTTCTGGCGTGTCTGTACCTTCTGTTATCACCGCCGAGGATGGCACCGTATTTCGTGAAAATCTGCTCTTCACGCACCGTGGACTTTCAGGTCCGGCTGTTTTGCAGATTTCCAGTTTTTGGCAGCCTGGTGAATGTGTCAGCATTAATTTGTTGCCAGATATTGATCTCGCAAGCTTCCTTGATGAACAGCGTAGTGCGCATCCAAATCAGAGCCTGAAAAATACGCTGGCGATGCAGTTGCCTAAGCGTCTGGTGGAGTGTTTACAGCAACTGGGACAAATCCCGGATGTGACGCTCAAACGGCTTAACGTGCGCGATCAACAGACGTTGGTGGCAACGCTGACCGAATGGCGCGTACAACCAAACGGTACGGAAGGGTATCGTACCGCGGAAGTCACACTGGGTGGCGTCGATACCAATGAACTGTCATCGCGCACGATGGAAGCGCGCAAAGTGCCGGGACTCTACTTTATCGGCGAAGTCATGGACGTCACCGGTTGGCTGGGCGGCTATAACTTCCAGTGGGCGTGGTCGAGCGCCTGGGCGTGCGCACAGGATTTAGTGTCGCAGAGTTAAGATTCTGCCTATAACAACCGAATAGACATATCGAATCCAGATGCTAGTATTCAATAGATAGCAGTTATGAGTATGCGTGTTTCATTTCCGGCCAGGAACGCTGATGATGACAACATTACTACCCGATTTTCTCGCATCTTCGTCATTCACTTCCTTTGCGGTGAGCGTTGTCATGACGCCTGTCCGCCGTCTGGCCTTTGTTTCTCATTCCTTCATATCCCGGATGGAATCTCCCGCTGAATAGCCGTTCAGCGGGCTTTGTGACACGCATCGTTTGGTAACAGGGATTACGGCGGGTCGAATATGGATAAGTTTAAGCGTCATCTGGTGTGGTGGGGAGCGGGCATCCTGGTTGTGGTCGCCGCTGTCGCATGGTGGATGTTGCGCCCAGCAGGAGTACCGGAGGGATTTGCGACCAGCAATGGCAGGATTGAAGCCACGGAAGTGGATATCGCCACGAAGATTGCCGGGCGTATTGATACGATCCTCGTGTCGGAAGGACAGTTTGTTCGCCAGGGTGAGGTGCTGGCGAAGATGGATACCCGTGTGCTGCACGAGCAGCGGCTGGAAGCGGTTGCGCAAATCAAAGAGGCTGAAAGCGCCGTTGCGGCAGCGCGTGCGCTGCTGGAACAGCGCCAAAGTGAAATGCGCGCCGCGCAGTCGGTGGTAAAACAGCGTGAAGCGGAGCTGCAATCTGTCTCCAAACGTCACCTCCGTTCCCGTTCGCTCTCACAGCGTGGAGCCGTGTCTGAACAACAACTGGATGACGATCGTGCCGCTGCTGAAAGTGCGCGCGCGGCGCTGGAATCGGCAAAAGCGCAGGTATCTGCGGCGAAAGCGGCCATTGAAGCTGCCCGAACCAGCATTATCCAGGCGCAAACCCGTGTTGAAGCCGCGCAGGCGACCGAACGACGGATTGCTGCAGACATTGATGACAGTGAGCTGAAAGCCCCGCGCGACGGTCGCGTACAGTACCGCGTGGCTGAGCCGGGTGAAGTGCTTTCCGCCGGTGGACGTGTGCTGAATATGGTCGATCTCAGCGATGTCTACATGACGTTCTTCTTGCCAACCGAACAGGCTGGTTTACTGAAGATTGGCGGTGAAGCGCGCCTGGTGCTGGATGCCGCGCCGGATCTGCGTATCCCGGCGACCATCAGCTTTGTGGCCAGCGTGGCGCAGTTTACGCCGAAAACGGTCGAAACCAGTGATGAACGACTGAAGCTGATGTTCCGTGTCAAAGCCCGCATTCCGCCGGAATTACTGCAGCAACATCTGGAATACGTCAAAACCGGTCTGCCGGGGATGGCCTGGGTGCGCGTAGACGAAACGCGTAGCTGGCCTGATGATCTGGTTGTGAGGTTACCGCAATGACGCACCTGGCGCTTGTTCCCGTTCCTCCCGTGGCGCGCCTTGACAGCGTGAGTCAGCATTACGGGGCAACGATGGCGCTGAATAATATCACGCTGGATATTCCCGCCCGCAGCATGGTGGGATTGATTGGTCCTGACGGTGTGGGTAAATCAAGTCTGCTGTCGCTTATCTCCGGCGCACGCGTTATTGAACAGGGGAACGTGATGGTGCTGGGGGGTGACATGCGTGACCCGAAACACCGTCGCGACGTCTGTCCCCGTATTGCCTGGATGCCGCAGGGGCTGGGGAAAAACCTGTATCACACGCTGTCGGTGTATGAGAACGTCGATTTCTTCGCGCGCCTGTTTGGGCATGATAAAGCGGAGCGTGAAGCGCGCATAACCGAGTTGTTGAACAGCACGGGTCTGGCGCCGTTTCGCGATCGTCCTGCCGGGAAACTCTCCGGTGGCATGAAACAAAAGCTGGGATTGTGCTGTGCGCTGATCCACGACCCGGAATTATTGATTCTTGATGAGCCGACCACCGGGGTAGACCCCCTTTCCCGCGCCCAGTTTTGGGAGTTGATTAACCACATCCGCCAGCGCCAGACCAACATGAGCGTACTGGTTGCCACCGCCTATATGGAAGAGGCCGAGCGTTTTGACTGGCTGGTGGCGATGAATGCCGGGGAGGTGTTAGCCACAGGTAGTGCGCAGCAGCTACGAGAAAAAACGGGCAGCGATACGCTGGAGCAGGCATTTATCGCGCTGTTACCCGAAGCCCAGCGTCAGGCGCACAAACCGGTCGTGATTCCGCCGTATCACGCTGAGCAGGAAGAGATTGCCATTGAAGCGCGGGATCTGACCATGCGCTTCGGTAAGTTCGTCGCCGTTGACCACGTTAACTTTCGCATTCCGCGCGGGGAAATCTTCGGTTTTCTCGGCTCCAACGGCTGCGGTAAATCCACCACCATGAAGATGTTGACCGGGCTGCTTCCTGCCAGTGAGGGCGAGGCGTGGCTGTTCGGGGAAGCGGTTGATCCGAACAATATCGACACCCGCCGCCGGGTGGGCTACATGTCGCAGGCTTTTTCGCTCTACAGCGAACTGACCGTGCGGCAAAACCTGGAGCTACACGCGCGTCTGTTCCATATCCCCGAGGCGGAGATCCCGGAACGCGTGAAAGAGATGAGTGAGCGCTTTTCGCTTAGCGATGTCGAAGACGTTCTGCCTGGCGCCTTGCCGCTGGGGATTCGCCAGCGGTTGTCGTTGGCGGTTGCGGTGATCCACCGCCCGGAAATGTTAATTCTCGATGAACCGACTTCCGGCGTTGACCCGGTGGCCAGGGATATGTTCTGGCAACTGATGGTTGATCTGTCACGTCAGGATAAAGTGACGATTTTTATTTCCACTCACTTTATGAATGAAGCCGAGCGCTGCGACCGTATGTCGCTGATGCATGCCGGAAAAGTGCTAGCCAGCGGCACGCCGCAGGCGCTGGTGGAACAACGTGGTGCTGCCAGCCTGGAAGAGGCGTTTATCTCCTGGTTACAGGAAGCGGCAGGTCCGGCGCCGGAGTTGACCTCACCGGCAGTACCGGTTGTTCACGAAAACCGCCAGCCGCCACGGCAAGGGTTTAGTCTGCGGCGTCTGTTTAGCTATAGCCGCCGTGAAGCGCTGGAGTTACGGCGCGATCCGGTGCGTTCAACGCTGGCATTGATGGGCACGGTGATCCTGATGTTGATCATGGGTTATGGCATCAGCATGGATGTGGAAAACCTGCGCTTTGCCGTGCTCGATCGCGATCAAACCGTCAGTAGTCAGGCATGGTCACTGAATCTGGCAGGCTCCCGTTATTTTATCGAGCAACCCCCGCTCACCAGTTACGATGAGTTAGACCGAAGGATGCGCTCAGGTGAAGTGGCGGTGGCGATAGAGATCCCCCCTCATTTTGGTCGTGATATTGCGCGCGGAACGCCGGTACAACTGGGCGTTTGGGTGGATGGCGCGATGCCGAGCCGCGCTGAAACGGTGCGGGGCTATGTACAGGCGATGCACCAGGCGTGGCTTCAGGAGGCAATGGCGCGTCAGCCAAACGCCAGTGGGCAGAAGGGGTTGATGACCATTGAAACACGGTATCGCTACAACCCGGATGTGAAGAGCCTGCCCGCCATTGTTCCTGCCGTGATCCCCTTGTTACTGATGATGATCCCTTCCATGCTCAGCGCCCTGAGCGTGGTGCGTGAGAAAGAGTTGGGCTCCATTATTAATCTGTATGTCACGCCCACGACCCGCAGCGAGTTTTTGCTGGGCAAACAACTGCCTTACATCGTGTTGGGCATGCTGAACTTCCTGCTGCTGTGTGCGCTGTCGGTGTTTGTGTTTGGCGTGCCGCACAAAGGGAGTTTTTTGACGCTGACGCTCGCGGCACTGCTGTACATCACCATCGCTACCGGGCTCGGATTGCTTATCTCCACGTTTATGAAGAGTCAGATTGCGGCCATTTTCGGTACGGCGATCATTACGTTAATTCCGGCAACACAGTTTTCCGGGATGATCGACCCGGTAGCATCACTGGAAGGACCGGGACGCTGGATCGGTGAGATTTACCCGACCAGCCATTTTCTGACTATCGCGCGCGGAACGTTCTCAAAAGCACTGGATCTTGTGGATCTTTGGCCATCGTTTATTCCGTTGGTGATCGCCATTCCGCTGGTGGTCGGTCTGAGCGTGTTGCTGCTGAAAAAACAGGAGGGGTGATGCGCCGATTACGCAATATTTATAACCTCGGGCTGAAAGAGTTACGCAGTTTGTTGGGGGATAAAGCGATGCTGACACTCATCGTCTTCGCCTTCACGGTTTCGGTTTACTCTTCCGCGACGGTATTGCCGGGCTCGCTGCATCTTGCGCCGATTGCCATTGCCGATATGGATCAGTCACCGCTGTCGAATCGCATTGTGAACAGCTTTTATCGCCCGTGGTTTTTACCGCCGGAAATGATCACCGCCGACGAAATGGACGCGGGTCTGGATGCCGGGCGCTACACCTTTGCTGTGAATATTCCGCCTAATTTTCAGCGTGATGTACTGGCAGGGCGGCAACCGGATATCCAGGTAAACGTGGATGCCACGCGGATGAGTCAGGCGTTTACCGGCAACAGCTATATCCAGAATATCATCAGCGGCGAGGTGAAC
Source organism: Citrobacter sp. Marseille-Q6884 (assembly GCF_945906775.1). Taxonomy (NCBI): domain Bacteria; kingdom Pseudomonadati; phylum Pseudomonadota; class Gammaproteobacteria; order Enterobacterales; family Enterobacteriaceae; genus Citrobacter; species Citrobacter sp. Marseille-Q6884. The sequence continues at coordinate 886,661 of NZ_CAMDRE010000001.1, read as the reverse complement.
AGTTTTATCGCGCGTTATCGCGATAACAACGTGCAGCCGGTTGGGCTGGAGATCCGCATGCGCTTCAACCCCAACCTGGAGCCTGCGCGCTTCGGGGCGGTCATGGCCATTATTAACAACATCACCATGCTGGCGATTGTTTTGACCGGGTCGGCGCTGATTCGTGAACGTGAACACGGGACAATAGAACATCTGCTGGTCATGCCGGTGACACCGTTTGAGATCATGATGGCAAAAATCTGGTCGATGGGATTGGTGGTGCTGGTGGTTTCCGGTTTGTCTCTGATGCTGATGGTAAAAGGGGTCCTCGGCGTGCCGATTGAAGGCTCGATCCCGCTGTTTATGCTCGGCGTGGCGCTAAGCCTGTTTGCGACGACATCGATTGGGATTTTTATGGGGACGCTGGCGCGTTCGATGCCACAACTGGGGCTGCTAATGATTCTGGTCTTGCTGCCGTTACAGATGCTCTCTGGCGGTTCCACACCGCGCGAAAGTATGCCGCAGGCGGTGCAGGACATTATGCTGACCATGCCGACCACTCACTTTGTCAGCCTTGCACAAGCGATACTCTATCGCGGCGCAGGGTTCGGCATTGTCTGGCCGCAGTTCCTGACGCTACTGGCTATCGGCAGCGCGTTCTTCCTGATTGCGCTACTGCGTTTCCGAAAGACGATTGGCACAATGGCGTAAAACCTGATGTCGGATGACGGCTTACAAATGTGAGTAACATGTAGACTCAGCGCTGCAGCCGGGGATTACTCTTCTTTTGGCAAACACTGCAAATGGCCGTGGCGCACACCGCGCTGGGAAATCACATCATCGGCAAAATGTTGGACATCGCCCATGTCGCCTTTCAGAACGGCGATTTCCAGGCAATCGTCATGGTTGATGTGAACGTGCAATGTGGCGACCGACAAATCGTGATGATGGTGCTGCGTCGAGACAATGCGGCTGGCTAAATCACGCTTTTCATGTTCGTAGACATAGGACAGCACGGCGAAACCCTGGGTGCCGTGCTCCTGGGTCGTCTCCTGCGCCAGTGCGCCGCGCAAAATGTCACGGATTGCTTCGGAACGATTGTTGTAGCCACGACGCTGACTCAGGCTGTCCAGCGTTTCCAGTAAATCGTCATCGAGGGTAATAGTGACTCGTTGCATCTGAATTTAACCTTTCATGGAGCGCATTGGCGCACAGGGAATGCGGGTTGTACCGCATTTTGTAACACACGTCGGGTATTCGGGGAAAAGGTTAATGCATCGGCAGGGGATTTATAACCTCTGCACGGCGTCGGCTGTTACGGTAAATGGCGTGGGCGTACATACGGCCAGACTTAGCGTATCCAGTTGGCACTGGCTAACAGAGAGTGAGGAGGTCAGTGTGGTGCTGTCCACGCTGACTATTTGCCAGGCGCTGCCGCCGCGCTGTTTCACGATCGCTTCTTTGCGCGTCCAGATACGCCAGAATGCCGCCAGCTGTTGGTCCGGGCATTCCGCTTCGACTTCAGCATGCTCCCCAAGACTGAATACCGTATTTGCCAGTGTCTGCCAGTTCTCACGCGGGCGGACGACCTCAATGTCGCAACCCACTTCCCCTTCATCGCTGAGTAACAGGGCGATGTCATCACCGCTGTGACTGAGATTGAACCATAGCGGTGTGCCCGCTGAAAAAGCCGGCTTTCCCTGCTCGCCATAAACAATGTCAGGCAAGGGCGACAGGGCGTGGGAAAGCAGCACGCGACCCGCAAGCCAGCGCGCACGGCGCGCACCTTGCGGAGCCTGCTCAGACAGCGCACGGGGCAGTGCGCCGGTGCTTAAAACAGAAACTTTCCCGAGAACAATCCGGTACATATCAGGGCTAACCTTTAGAAATATTGGGGTTGTGTATCATTCTTCTCGTATCATTTGCAAGTTTATCCCGGTAATCGGCTTTTAGGCCTGCCGGGTCCCAGCAATATGGCCAGTTTGCTGCCGCCTTTGGTGGTTTCCATCCAAATCTTACACACGCTGGTTAACGGCACCGAGAGCAGCATTCCCACCGGGCCGAGCAGCCATCCCCATACCAACAGGGAAAGGAAGACAATTAGCGTTGATAAACCTAAGCGATGTCCCATCATGCGCGGCTCGAGGATGTTACCTATTACCATATGTACCGCCAGAAAAAGCACGCCGACCAACACGCACTCGTAAATGCCGTTGAACAGCAATGCCTGGATCATCGGGGGAACGGCGGAAATGACCGAGCCAATATTGGGCACGTAGTTTAGCAGAAAGGCCAGCACGCCCCACATCAGAGCAAACTGAATACCCATTAGCGCGAGGCCAAGCCAGATGATGGCGCCGGTCCATAAGCTGAGTAACGTCTTCAGCGCCAGGTAGTGAGATACCCCCTTCAATGCCCGATGCAGACCGGCAATATGGATTTGTGGGTTGTTCAGCGCAAAACGCATTTTGTAGGGAACATGGCGTACCTCAAACAGCATAAAGACCACCGTCATGACCAGCAGGACGACGCTTGCCATTGCACCGGACAACCCGGTCATGAGCGTGGTGGTAAAGGTCATCAGCTTTTCTGAATCTATCCGTTGCAGCATGCGTTCGGGTGACATATGCAGATTAAGAAACGGCATCATATCCTGTAGATACAGTATCTTGCGCGTGAGCTCCTTGTTGTACTTCGGTAGCATGGCGAGGAACTCATTGATTGACGCGGCAAGAACGCCCACCAACGCCGTGAGCACAATCAGCATCACCATCACCACCAGCGTAATGGCGAGGGGGCGGCTGACGCCCCGGCGAATAAACCAGGTGACCAGCGGGTTCAGTACAATGGCAAAAAAGAGGGCCAGCAGCAGCTGCACGATAATATCTGCGGCGGCATGTATACCCGCGAGGATAACAACCAGTGCGGCAAGTTTGAGCAAAATATGCAAACCCGTTTTATCGGGTTGAGAGGTTGTCATGTCGTCTTCCTGTTTGTGTTTTGCATTAAGTGTAGCGGCTGGCTTGCGACAGATATTCCTAATCTGGCTACTGATTTCTGACCGGCAACATGGTAGAAATGAAACAATGTTGTAAAAATGTGGTGACCCTCCATGCCCGAACCCGTCGTTGAACCGACGCTAAGCGGATTACGCCTCAATCTGCGCATTGTCTCCGTGGTGATGTTTAATTTCGCCAGCTACCTGACCATCGGCCTGCCGCTCGCGGTATTGCCGGGATATGTTCATGATGTGATGGGCTTTAGCGCCTTCTGGGCCGGGCTGGTTATCAGCTTGCAGTACTTCGCTACGCTGGTGAGTCGCCCTCATGCGGGTCGATATGCCGATCTGCTGGGGCCGAAAAAAATCGTGGTTTTCGGGCTGTGCGGCTGCTTCTTAAGTGGTCTGGGCTATTTGCTGGCGGGCATGACGAGCGTCTGGCCGATGGCGAGCTTACTGTTGCTGTGCCTGGGACGTGTGATTCTGGGGATCGGGCAAAGTTTTGCCGGTACAGGATCAACGTTGTGGGGTGTGGGCGTTGTGGGCTCCATACATATCGGGCGGGTGATTTCATGGAATGGCATCGTCACTTATGGCGCGATGGCGATTGGCGCACCGCTTGGCGTGCTGTGCTATGCCTGGGGCGGCTTACACGGGCTGGCGCTGACCATCATGGGCGTCGCGCTGCTGGCAATAGCGCTGGCGTTACCGCGCCCGACGGTGAAGGCCAGCAAGGGCAAACCGCTGCCGTTTCGCGCGGTGCTTGGCCGCGTCTGGTTGTACGGCATGGCGCTGGCGCTTGCCTCCGCCGGTTTTGGCGTCATCGCCACCTTTATTACGCTGTTTTATGATGCCAAAGGCTGGGATGGCGCGGCGTTCGCCCTGACGCTTTTCAGTTGCACGTTCGTCGGTACCCGCTTGCTATTCCCGAATGGCATCAATCGCCTGGGCGGTTTAAATGTGGCGATGATCTGCTTTAGCGTTGAGATTGTTGGGTTGTTGCTGGTGGGGCTGGCATCCATGCCGTGGATGGCGAAAGTGGGCGTTCTGCTGGCAGGCGCCGGGTTCTCGCTGGTTTTCCCTGCGTTGGGCGTGGTGGCAGTAAAAGCGGTACCGCAACAAAATCAGGGTGCTGCGCTGGCAACGTATACGGTGTTTATGGATTTATCGCTGGGGGTTACCGGACCGCTGGCGGGACTGGTCATGACATGGGCGGGCGTGCCGGTTATCTATCTGGCGGCAGCCGGGCTGGTGGCGGTGGCGCTGCTGCTGACCTGGCGGTTAAAAAAACGGCCCCCGATGGCGTCACCGGAGGCCGTATCATCGTCTTAACCGTTACTGGATAACCAGGGTGTTAATGATGTTTTCTGCGGTTGTCTGTGCTTTCTGCTGATCGTCAGCAGGCAGAGTGATCTGCAGGGTCAGCAACTGGTTGTCTACTTTACCCAACACTACGGAAGAGTAAGCGGTCTGGCCTTTCGCTGAGATGATGCTGTCTAACTGCTGCAGGGTGTGACCTTTCAGTTCAATAGACTTGTTGGTAACGACCTGCAACTGCGGGTCGCGGCTACGCTGCTGATCTTCCAGACGTTTTGCCAGAACAGCCAGGTCTTCGTTGGTGTTGTCACCCACGATCACAATCACCGCTTTCTGGCCCGTTGCGTCAGAGTAAACGTGCATGTTGTTGGCCTGAGTGCCCAGTTTGCCGCTCTGATCGGTCATGTCTGCTGGCAGGGAAAAACTGAGCTTGCCGTCCAGCAGGTTGACCGGTTGTCCGGTTGCGTTACTTTCTGCGGCAGCACCCTCTGCTGGCGCTTTTGTATCGCTATTATCACAGGCCGCAAGCCCCATAACCAGCAGGCCAATACCGACATATTTAACCAGATTGCGCATTGACTTCTTCCTTTCGATAAACGGCCATAACGGCTCATTCGTCCATCTTATCACAACTCGGAAAATGAACCTTTAACTCGTCTGCAATGCAGAGATTTCAGATTTATCTGCCAGCCTTTTCAGCAACATATTCAGCAACACGCCGTACATCGGCAGGAAGAAAATAATGCTGATCAGCACTTTGAAGCAGTAATCGACAAGCGCGATTTCCATCCAGTGCTCGGCCATAAAGGCATCCGGGCTACGCCAGAAGGCGATGAAGAAGAAGGCCAGCGTGTCGCTGATATTGCCAAACAGCGTGGAGGCGGTGGGCGCGAGCCACCAACGGCGGTTTTGACGCAGGCGGTTAAAGACATGCACATCCAGAATTTGTCCCAGCGCGTAAGCCATAAAACTGGCAGCGGCGATGCGGGCGACAAACAGATTAAAGTGCATAAGCGCGCCGAAACCCTGCCAGGAGCCCATATAGAACAACGACGAAACCACATACGAGATCAACAGCGCAGGAACCATCACCGCAAAGATGATGCGTCGCGCCAACGGTGCGCCAAAAATGCGTACGGTCAGATCGGTCGCCAGAAAAATAAACGGAAAGCTAAAAGCGCCCCACGTGGTATGGAAACCAAAAATGGAGATTGGAAGCTGCACCAGATAGTTGCTGGAGGTGATCACCAGCAGATGAAATAGCGAAAGCCAGAACAACGCTTTTACGCGCTGAGTTTGTGTAAACGGAGTCATATTGTGACCTTTTTGTTGGATGGGGTGAGGGAACCCAATAAAAAACCGTCGCATGATACTGCTTTAAGAGCACATTGCAATGGTTGTTTTTCACGCAATCGTTAACCTGATTGGCTTACACGACAACAGAGCGTAAAATAACGCCGTTTTTTATTGAACGAGACAATGATGAGCGATCTGTTTACTTCTCCTGACCATACCCTTGATGCCCAGGGACTGCGCTGCCCGGAACCCGTCATGATGGTGCGTAAAACCGTGCGCGGCATGCAGGCCGGAGAAACGCTGCTGATTGTCGCGGACGATCCGGCGACAACCCGCGATATTCCGGGCTTCTGTACTTTTATGGAACATGAGCTGGTGGCAAAAGAGACCGACTCTTTGCCGTACCGCTATCTGGTGCGAAAAGGCCAGTAACCGATGCCGGATGTCGCCGCCAAAGCGCTTCATCCGGCAAACAACAATACGTTACCCTTTACGCAACAAGCGCAGCGCGTTGGCCGTCACCAGCACTGTCGCACCTGTATCCGCCAGCACGGCCAGCCACAAACCGGTGATCCCGAGCAGCGTGGTAATCAGGAAAATGCCCTTTAAACCCAGCGCGATCGCAATATTCTGACGAATGTTGGCGTGGGTGGCGCGCGCCAGCGAAATCATTTGTACCAGACCGCGTAGACGGTTGTGGGTCAGGGCCGCGTCAGCGGTTTCCAGCGCGACGTCGGTACCGCTGCCCATGGCGATGCCGATGGTAGCCGCTTTCATCGCCGGGGCGTCGTTAATCCCGTCGCCGACCATGGCCAGCGGAGACTGTTGGTTCAGGCTGGTGACCACCCGAACTTTATCTTCCGGTAACAGCCCTGCGTTGAATTCCAGACCCAGTTCTGCGGCAATGGCTGCCGCGGCGCGTGGGTTATCGCCGGTCAGGATCACCCCTTTCACACCCAACTGATGAAGCTCGCTGATGGCGGTACGGGCGTCATCACGCAGCGTGTCCTGGAGGGCAATGACACCAAGTACGGCATCGTTACGCAGCACCAGCACCACGGTTTGACCCGCGCTTTCAAGTTCACTTATCTGCCCGGCAAAGGCTTCTGCAGGCTGTTTGCCCGCCGCGCAAATCAGTATGCGCTCGCCGTTAACCTGTGCTTCTATCCCTGAACCGACCAGCGCGCGCTGTTCTGTCGCGACCGGAATCGTCAGCTCACGCGTCTGTGCTTCGCGGACAATGGCCTGTGCCAACGGGTGCGTGGCACCTTGTTCTACCGCTGCCGCCAGCGCCAGCAGTTCAGACTCGCTGATCCCGCTTGCCGGATGGATCGCCGTCACGCGCGGTTTACCGACCGTCAGCGTCCCGGTTTTATCAAACGCCACCTGAGTGACTCTGCCCAACTGTTCCAGCGCCGCGCCGCCTTTGATGAGCGCGCCGCGACGTGCCGCCGCCGCCAGCCCGGAGGTGATCGCTGCAGGCGTTGAGATAACCAGTGCGCACGGACAACCAATCAGCAGCAGCGTCAGCCCTTTATAAATCCACTCCTGCCACGACGCGGCAAACAGCAGCGGTGGCACGAGGGTGACCAGCAGCGCAACGGCCATAATGGCGGGGGTGTAAATCCGGCTGAACCGGTCAATAAAGCGTTCAATCGGCGCCCGACGCTCTTCGGCTTCTTCAATCAGCTTCAGAATACGATCGATGGCGCTGGCGCCCGGTTCGGAGAGGACTTCGAGTGTCACAAGGCGGTCAACGCTGGTCGCGCCCGCCGGGACTTTTTCGCCCAATGCGCGTTCAACCGGGATAGATTCCCCGGTCAGGGCGCTTTCATCAAAGCTGGCAAAGCCGGAGACCAGTTTTGCGTCGGCGGGTAAGCGTCCGCCAGCGGCAACTTCAATGATGTCACCGGGCTGTAGCGTATTGATGGCAACCTCTTCACGCTCGCCATTGCGCAGACGAATCGCGGTTTCCGGCTTGAGCGCCATCAGCGCGCTGACCCCTTTGCGGGCGCGGCTGGCAGCCCATCCCTCCAGACGCTCGCCAATTAAGAACAGCAACAACACCATGGCGGCTTCTGCCGTTGCGCCGATAAACAGCGCACCGATGGCGGCGACGCTCATCAGCGTTTCAATGGCAAAGTAGCTACCGGTTTTTATCAGACGCAGCGCCTGACGGGCAATGGGATACAGGCCAACCAGCGTGGTGGCGATAAACGCTATCTGACCAAAGGGATGATTGAACTGCTCCAGGCCCCAACTGATCGCCATCATGATGATCAGCATCATCAGCGGCAGGTTCTCTTTAAAGCGGGACTCGGGAGCCTCTTCCGATGCCTGCTCATCGCGCAGGGTATAGCCCGCTTTTTGCACCGCGCTTTCAATTTGTTGGCGGATATCAGAACCGGCATCGACCACCAGTTTTTCCGTGGCGAACAGCACCTGAACCTGATTAACACCGCTTACCCGGCGAACCGCATTTTCCACCTTACGGGCACATGCCGCGCAATCCATGCCGGATACTTTCCAGGAAAAGCGCGTACCTACGACGGTATCGGATACAGGGGGCGGGGTTGAGCAACTGCCTTCACAGCAGCAGTCATCTGCCTTCTGTGGCGCAGGCGCGAGCTTGAATGAAGAAAACTGTGGGGCTTTTTTGCCATTGGCATCAGGTGTCGACATGGCATCCTCCGGTCGATAATCATGACGTATTAACCGGAGGATACACTCTGGAGTCGACTCCAGAGTCAAGCGCTTTTAAAGATAGAGCGAACGAACGATCAGGAAATGTCCGGCAAAGTAGCAGGCGGCGGCAATCGCGTTATCGGCGCGGAAGCGGTAACGGTAATGGCTGCCCAGCCAGACAATATTACCAATGAACAGTAAAGCGGCCCCCATAAATGCCGACAGCGCTGGGGCGGTTGGGCGGAAGAACCACAGCTCGCCCGCCATCCAGACCATCATCAGGGTAATACCGATAAAGGTGCATATGGCTAAGCGAAGTTCTTCCAGTCGCGTCCAGATTACGGCGATCAGCAAAGCGCCCAACACCAGCAGAACCAACGGTAGCGGCCAGAAGAACGACAGTGTCATTTGGCTGGCGAAGTATATGGTGTACAGCAAATGTGACAGGAAAAAGGCGCCCACGGCGTACAACAGACGTTGGCGTGGTAAAAGCGTCAGCGCATCGCCCAGCAGTGAGGCAAACAGCCCCGCCAGCACCAGATAGCTGATCGCGTTAAACATCGGCGCTTGCCATGCCAGTAACAGCAGGAGCAGTAATGTCAGGGGTTTAAAGACCCAGCGTTGCCAGGCGGGTCCACGATAGGAAGCATCCACAAATAGCCATGCGGAAAGACAAACTGCGATAAACGACCAAAGCATCTTAGTTCCTTGAATTCGTTATTTTTTCGTAAGCGGGGCGCTTACGGCTCTACTGTCCAGTGTAGAGGTCGACACCGCCGGATGACAACACCATAACAGGCAGGGTATGCTTATTTCCGCATTTTCTGATGGGTTAATAATATGAGTAAGCCACCGCTTTTTTTCATTGTGATCATTGTCTTAATCGTTATCGCTGCGTCGTTTCGCTATGTTTCGCAGCGTCGGGAAAAAGCCGAAAACGATGCCGCGCCGCTGGTGCAAAAACAGGTAGTGGTGAGCAGTAAGCGGGAAAAACCGATTAACGATAGACGTTCACGCCAGCAGGAGGTCACCCCCGCGGGCACCAGCATGCGTTATGAAGTGAGCTTTAAGCCGCAAAGCGGTGGGCTGGAGCAGACGTTTCGTCTTGATGCGCAGCAATACCATGCGTTGACGGTTGGGGACAAAGGGACACTGAGCTACAAAGGGTCGCGCTTTGAAGGGTTTAGCGCGCAACCCTGATCGCGTTGGCCGGATATGGCGTCAGTCGCCATCCGGCATCATGGTTACTTCTTCAACTGCGCTTTAATTTTCTTGTGCCAGACCAGCAGTTCAAATACGCCGAACAGAAAAATGCGGATTTTCTCCCCGGTCGTCATCTGCGGACCGTCTTTCGGCAGCGTACTTTTCAATAGCGCCATTTGCATCCCGTGCATTAACACCATAAACACCAGCGCCACGTTGACGAAGATATTGAGCGGGCGCGGAAACGGCTGAAAAATATTGAGCAGCAAAAATGCCCAGACGCACAGCATCAGTAAACGTCCCAGATTAATCAGCATGGGTTTCTCCTTGGGCTTCACGTTGATACAGACGATAGGCGACCTGTCCGGCCACTTTTTCGCGATACAACGACCAGTTAACCGGAACCGGAGGCAGACCATTTTCGACTTCGCTTTCGACGTAAATATACGCTTCGTCTGCCAGCCAGCCGTTCGATTCCAGCAGGGTTAATGTTTCTTCCAACAGCCCTTTACGAAACGGAGGGTCAACAAACACCACGTTATGCGGCGCTCCTTTTTGTGCCAGATACGCCAGAGTATTGGTATTGACGACGTGGGCATGAGCTGCCTTCAGCGTGGCAAGGTTCTTTTGTAACTGCTGCGATACCGCGCGATCCATCTCCAGAAGCGTGGTCTCAGCGGCATAACGGGAGAGTGCTTCCAGACCCAGCGCGCCGCTGCCGGCGAAGCAATCAAGGCAGCGGGCATCGACCATCACCGGAGCCAGCCAGTTAAATAATGTTTCGCGGACACGATCGGTTGTGGGGCGCAAACCCGGGCTGTCCGGAACCGGGAGTTTACGGCCGCGCCATTGCCCGCCAATAATGCGGATCTGGCCGCTGCCTGAGTGATTCGGTTTCTTCATTTCTATTATTGCTCAATCCGCCCTATAACATGTCATTCCAGGCGGTGATGTGAGTTAAGTTAACCCGTCGCCTTTCAAGTGACCTCTTCGTTGGCTGCACTTACTCACCCAAATCACTTACTCAAAGTAAGCTCATCGGGATTCGTGCGCTTGCCGCCTTGACGTAACTCGAAATTCATTGGGTATAAGTGATAGACTATTTCATCATTTTTTTAGCTGCTATGTACATAGCGTTGACGCTGTGCCATGAAGCAACAGCGGGGGAGTGTAGTCGCAAATGGCGAAAGAGAAAAAACGTGGCTTTTTTTCCTGGCTGGGCTTTGGTCAAAAAGAGCAGGCACCGGAAAACGAGACAGAACTAAAAAACGAAGAACAACAACCGGTTGCTGAAGACACTGCCGTCGTTGAGGAACAGCCGCGCGCGCAGGAATCCCATAGCGAGGCGGAAACAGAAGCCTTTGCTGCTGAAGTTGTTGAAGTCACTGAACAGGTTGCGGAAATCGAAAAACTGCAGCCGGAAGAAGAACCGGTTGTCGAACATCCGCAAGCCGACGTTGAGCCGGTTGTGGAAGCGCCAGCACCGACGGTGGCTACCGAACATGAAGAGTTGCCGCTGCCGGAAGAGGTGAAAGCCGAAGAAATTTCGCCAGAAGAGTGGCAGGCCGAAGCGGAAACCGTTGAGATTGTTGAGGCGGTTGAAGAAGAAGCGGAAAACGAACCGCAACTAACTGACGAAGAGCTGGAAGCGCAGGCGCTGGCAGCCGAGGCCGCGGAAGAAGCGGTCATCGTTGTGCCCGTTGAAGAGACCTCTGCACAAGACGAGCAGGGAGAAGACGCGGTTGCAGAAGAGACGGTACAGGAGCAGGAGAAGCCGACTAAAGAAGGGTTCTTTGCGCGTCTGAAACGTAGTCTGCTGAAAACAAAAGAAAACCTGGGTTCCGGATTTATCAGTCTGTTCCGGGGTAAAAAGATCGACGATGATCTGTTTGAAGAGCTGGAAGAGCAATTGCTGATTGCTGACGTGGGTGTGGAAACCACTCGCAAAATCATCGCGAATCTGACGGAAGGCGCCAGCCGCAAACAGCTCAAAGATGCAGAAGCGCTGTACGGTCTGTTGAAAGATGAGATGGGCGAGATTCTGGCGAAAGTTGACGAACCGCTGAATGTTGATGGCAAAACGCCCTTTGTTATCTTAATGGTTGGCGTAAACGGCGTGGGTAAAACCACCACTATCGGTAAGCTGGCGCGTCAGTTTGAGCAGCAGGGTAAATCGGTAATGCTGGCGGCGGGTGACACCTTCCGTGCGGCGGCGGTAGAACAGCTGCAGGTTTGGGGTCAGCGTAATAACATCCCGGTGATTGCTCAGCATACCGGCGCGGATTCTGCGTCCGTTATTTTTGATGCCATCCAGGCTGCGAAAGCGCGTAACGTTGATGTGCTGATCGCCGATACCGCCGGTCGCTTGCAGAACAAAGCGCACCTGATGGAAGAACTGAAAAAAATCGTTCGCGTGATGAAGAAACTGGACGAAGACGCGCCGCATGAAGTTATGCTGACTATCGATGCCAGCACCGGGCAGAATGCGATAAGCCAGGCCAAACTGTTCCATGAAGCGGTGGGCTTGACCGGTATTACGTTAACCAAGCTGGACGGTACGGCGAAAGGTGGGGTAATTTTCTCGGTCGCTGACCAGTTTGGCATCCCTATCCGATATATCGGCGTGGGCGAACGTATCGAGGATTTACGTCCGTTTAAAGCGGGCGATTTTATTGAGGCACTTTTTGCCCGAGAGGATTAACAATGATTCGCTTTGAACATGTCAGCAAGGCCTATCTCGGTGGGAGACAAGCGCTGCAGGGAGTGACCTTCCATATGCAGCCTGGCGAGATGGCGTTTCTGACCGGCCACTCCGGTGCGGGGAAAAGTACCCTGCTGAAGCTGATCTGTGGAATTGAGCGGCCCAGCGCCGGGAAAATCTACTTCAGCGGGCATGACATCAGCCGTTTGAAAAACCGCGAAGTGCCGTTTCTGCGTCGCCAGATCGGGATGATTTTTCAGGATCACCACCTGTTGATGGACCGAACGGTTTTTGACAACGTGGCTATCCCGCTCATCATCGCGGGCGCCAGCGGGGACGATATTCGTCGCCGCGTGTCGGCAGCGCTGGATAAGGTCGGGCTGTTGGACAAAGCGAAGAACTTCCCGATTCAACTCTCCGGCGGTGAACAGCAGCGCGTGGGGATTGCCCGTGCAGTGGTGAATAAACCCGCGGTATTACTGGCGGATGAACCGACGGGGAACCTGGATGACGCATTGTCAGAAGGGATCTTGCGTTTGTTCGAAGAGTTTAACCGCGTTGGGGTAACGGTATTAATGGCAACGCACGATATCGGGCTGATCTCCCGTCGTTCATATCGTCAGCTGGTCCTGAGCGATGGACATCTGCATGGAGGCATAGCTCATGAATAGGCGCGATGCGATTAACCAAATTAAACAGTTCGGTGGCCGACTGGACCGCTTCCGTAAATCGGGCGGCGCGTCAGGGGACGGCGGTCGTAACGCGCCAAAGCGTGCGAAATCAGCACCGAAACCGAATTCACGCAAAACCAACGTCTTCAACGAGCAGGTGCGCTATGCCTTCCAGGGCGCGTTACAGGATCTGAAAAGTAAGCCGCTGGCCACGTTCCTGACGGTGATGGTTATCGCCATCTCCCTGACGTTGCCGAGCGTTTGCTACATGGTCTACAAGAACGTTAACCAGGCGGCAAGTCAGTATTATCCGTCCCCACAGATCACCGTGTATCTGCAAAAAACACTGGATGATGATGCAGCGGCGCGGGTCGTCGGTCAGTTGCAGGCAGAGCAGGGCGTGGAGAAAGTCAATTACCTTTCCCGCGACGATGCGCTGGGCGAATTCCGTAACTGGTCAGGTTTTGGCGGCGCACTGGATATGCTCGAAGAGAACCCGCTGCCCGCCGTGGCGGTGGTGATCCCGAAACTGGATTTCCAGGGCACGGCATCGCTGAACACGCTACGTGACCGTGTGGCGCAAATCAACGGTGTTGATGAAGTTCGCATGGACGACAGCTGGTTTGCGCGACTGGCTGCGTTGACGGGGCTGGTTGGGCGTGTCTCCGCGATGATTGGCGTGCTGATGGTCGCCGCGGTCTTCCTGGTCATCGGTAACAGTGTTCGTCTGAGCATTTTTGCGCGTCGCGACACCATTAACGTGCAGAAACTGATTGGCGCAACGGATGGATTTATCCTGCGACCGTTCCTGTACGGCGGAGCGCTGTTAGGTTTTTCTGGCGCATTTCTTTCACTGATTTTGTCAGAAATTTTGGTGATGCGTCTGTCGTCAGCGGTCACTGAAGTGGCGCAGATTTTTGGAACTAAGTTTGATATCAACGGCTTATCATTTGACGAATGCCTGCTGCTACTGCTGGTGTGCTCAATGATTGGCTGGGTGGCAGCCTGGCTTGCCACGGTTCAACATTTACGCCACTTTACCCCCGATTAAAAAATCTCTGGTATAATCTTTCCCTGCACTGAGTAGTTCGCTCTGCAGGGAAAGAGTCCCTGTTGTCTCTTCCCGGCGCATTCATCGTGATGTCACATTTTGTGCGTAATTTATACACAGTACGACACGGAACTTGTGGATAAAATCACTGTCTGATAAAAGATTGAATGATATTCTCGTTGCTCATAAGCTCTGGCATGGTTGTTGCTATTGGTTTTTCAGCATGCCGGATGATAAAGATTGAGAGGATTTGAATGACCAAAGAAATGCAAACTTTAGCTTTAGCCCCTGTTGGTAACCTGGACTCCTACATCCGGGCTGCGAACGCGTGGCCGATGTTGTCGGCTGACGAGGAGCGGGCACTGGCTGAAAAGCTGCATTACCAGGGCGATCTGGAAGCAGCTAAAACGCTGATCCTGTCTCACCTGCGCTTTGTTGTTCATGTTGCTCGTAATTATGCGGGCTATGGCCTGCCGCAGGCGGATCTGATTCAGGAAGGTAATATCGGCCTGATGAAAGCCGTGCGCCGTTTTAACCCGGAAGTGGGTGTGCGCCTGGTCTCCTTCGCCGTGCACTGGATCAAAGCTGAGATCCACGAATACGTTCTGCGTAACTGGCGTATCGTCAAAGTCGCGACCACGAAAGCACAGCGTAAGCTGTTCTTTAACCTGCGTAAAACCAAGCAGCGTCTGGGCTGGTTTAATCAGGATGAAGTCGAAATGGTAGCGCGCGAACTGGGTGTTTCCAGCAAAGACGTTCGCGAAATGGAATCCCGCATGGCGGCGCAGGACATGACGTTTGATATGTCTTCGGACGACGAGTCCGACAGCCAGCCGATGGCGCCCGTTCTGTATCTGCAGGATAAATCGTCTAACTTTGCTGACGGCATTGAAGACGATAACTGGGAAGAGCAGGCCGCTAACCGACTGACCGACGCAATGCAGGGTCTGGACGAACGTAGCCAGGACATTATCCGCGCACGTTGGTTAGACGAAGACAACAAGTCAACGCTGCAGGAACTGGCCGATCGCTACGGTGTTTCCGCTGAACGTGTGCGTCAGCTTGAAAAGAACGCCATGAAGAAACTGCGCGCGGCAATCGAAGCGTAATTTTCCTGCGACGGCGTGTTAGCGTCGTCAGGCATAGAAAAGTGAATAAACCCTGGGTGCAAATCCGGGGTTTTTTGTTTTTATCCCCTCCGTCATCCTGCTATCACACTCTGTGGTCTACGCTTTTTGTCATCAACTTGTTATCCGCATGTCAAATTTAGCTATTCCAAAATCATAAAAATCGGGTATGTTTTAGCAGAGTATGCTGCTAAAGCACGGGTAGCTATCCAATAATCGAAATAAAGTGCTGAACAACAACATCACAACACACGTAACAACCACAATAATGGGGATTGTCAGGATGAATATGAAGGGTAAAGCGTTATTGGCAGGATGTATCGCCCTGTCTTTGAGCAATATGGCATTTGCTAAGGATATTAAAGTGGCCGTTGTCGGCGCAATGTCGGGTCCGGTGGCGCAGTATGGCGACCAGGAATTTACCGGTGCAGAGCAGGCGATTGCGGACATCAACGCAAAAGGTGGCGTTAAGGGCGACAAACTGGTCGTCGTGAAATATGACGATGCCTGTGACCCGAAACAGGCGGTTGCGGTCGCCAACAAAGTGGTCAACGACGGGATTAAATACGTTATCGGCCATCTGTGCTCATCTTCCACTCAGCCCGCGTCTGATATCTACGAAGATGAAGGCATTCTGATGATCACCCCGGCGGCAACGGCACCGGAGTTGACTGCTCGCGGTTATAACCTGGTGATGCGTACCACCGGTCTGGACTCCGATCAGGGACCAACGGCTGCCAAATATATTATGGAAAAAGTGAAGCCGCAGCGCATTGCGATCATTCACGATAAGCAGCAGTACGGTGAAGGCCTGGCGCGTGCTGTGCAGGATGGCCTGAAAAAAGGGAACGCCAACGTGGTGTTCTTTGACGGGATCACTGCCGGTGAGAAAGACTTCTCCACGCTGGTCGCGCGTCTGAAGAAAGAGAACATCGACTTTGTTTACTACGGCGGCTATCACCCGGAAATGGGGCAGATTCTGCGTCAGTCCCGCGCTGCTGGCCTGAAAACGCAGTTTATGGGACCGGAAGGGGTCGCGAACGTATCGCTGTCTAACATCGCGGGTGAATCTGCTGAAGGATTGCTGGTCACCAAACCGAAGAACTACGATCAGGTTCCTGCGAACAAACCTATCGTAGATGCGATTAAAGCGAAGAAACAGGATCCAAGCGGTGCCTTTGTGTGGACCACCTACGCTGCGCTGCAGTCGTTGCAGGCGGGTCTGAATCACTCAGATGATCCGGCTGAAATTGCTAAATATCTGAAAGCAAACTCAGTCGAAACCGTGATGGGGCCGCTCTCCTGGGATGCTAAGGGGGATCTGAAAGGCTTCGAGTTTGGCGTGTTTGACTGGCATGCAAACGGTACGGCGACCGACGCCAAGTAATTGAGTGCCGGGTGGCGGCTTCGCCTTACCCGGCCTGCAACGAGCGCTTCGTAGGCCGGATAAGCGTCAGCGCCATCCGGCTTTTTTATCTTTTCTCCCAGCCATCCGCCTGCGCAGTAAACCCTAACGCTTGCATGAACGCAGCCATGGCTTCTCGATCCTCAACGCCCACATCGGCCATCCACCAGCATGACACATCCGGATTAGACCGAAGAACTTCCTCGACGAGGTACTGCCCGACGCCACGACGGCGGGTTATTTCACGAACACGGAGCGAATCCAGCGCGCCTTGCGTACCGCTGAGGGTCACGCGTACCGCACCCAGCAGACGATCGTTAAAACGTGCGGCATAGATCCGGCACGTATCATCTACGCTTAATGACGAGGCGGAATACTCCGGCCAGATTTTGCCCAGATCAATCTTGTCCTGAGCGCTAAAGTTTTCTAAACGAACGATCGTCAGCTTCATTGACAGCATGTCCAAACCACAAAAGATGGAATCAGTGTACCGAAATAATTTGCCCGGATGCTTTCTCTTTTTTCTGCGAATAACCAGATTATTAATTTTTCAGCAATGAAAATTTCAGTTTGAAACAGTGGAGATTGAAAAACAGGCAGAATAATACCCTGTAGAGCAGCATTTTATTCCGCTCTTTGTACCGTTATTTTATGCTGACAAACGCACTTTTTTTTGTTTATCTATAGTGAAAAGCAGAATATTATCTTTTCTTAATCGACTGAAAAATAGAGATTTTAATCTAATTCTTCTTAAAAAAGTGTGCTAAACCATTAATGAGACTGATAAAAATAGCGCAGTCCATAAAAAGCACAGTCTGCTTTTTAACCATATAAATACAAAATATAAATTACGTCACGAATGGGGATTCAGAGAATGAAACGTAATGCGAAAACCATCATCGCAGGGGTGATAGCACTGGCAATGTCGCACACTGTCATGGCGGAGGAGATCAAAGTCGCTGTGGTTGGGGCGATGTCAGGCCCGGTCGCGCAGTGGGGCGATATGGAATTCAATGGTGCACGTCAGGCGATTAAAGATATCAATGCCAAAGGCGGGATCAAAGGCGACAAGCTGGTGGGCGTGGAATATGACGATGCCTGCGATCCAAAACAGGCGGTGGCCGTCGCGAACAAAATCGTTAACGATGGCATTCAGTATGTGATTGGTCACCTGTGCTCATCATCCACTCAGCCGGCGTCAGATATCTATGAAGACGAAGGTATTCTGATGATCACGCCGGGCGCGACTAACCCGGAACTGACGCAGCGCGGTTACGCACACATCATGCGTACGGCGGGTCTTGACTCCTCGCAGGGGCCGACAGCAGCGAAATACATTCTTGAGAAGGTGAAACCGCAGCGTATCGCGATTATTCACGATAAGCAGCAATACGGTGAAGGTCTGGCTCGCTCTGTTCAAGAGGGGCTGAAAGCGGGCAAAGCCAACATTGTTTTCTTTGACGGGATCACCGCCGGCGAGAAAGATTTCTCTGCGCTGATTGCGCGCCTGGAAAAAGAAAAAATCGATTTTGTCTACTACGGCGGCTACTACCCGGAAATGGGGCAAATGCTGCGCCAGGCACGTGCTGTAGGGCTGAAAACCCAGTTTATGGGCCCGGAAGGCGTGGGTAACGCTTCACTGTCCAACATTGCGGGTAACGCAGCGGAAGGCATGCTGGTCACGATGCCAAAACGCTATGACCAGGATCCGGCAAACAAACCGATTGTCGATGCACTCAAAGCGGACAAAAAAGATCCATCCGGTCCTTATGTATGGATCACTTATGCCGCCGTTCAGTCGCTGGCGACAGCCATGGATCGTAGCGGTAGCAAAGAGCCGCTGGACCTGGTGAAAGATCTGAAAGCTCACGGTGCTGATACCGTGATTGGGCCGCTGAATTGGGACGAAAAAGGCGATTTGAAGGGATTTGATTTTGGTGTCTTCCAGTGGCACGCCGACGGTTCATCTACCGCCGCGAAATAAGCCTGAAGGCAAGTTATCCCACCGCCCATGCAAAGTGGGCGGGTATAAAAAGGTTACCTTATGTCCGAGCAGTTCCTCTATTTTTTGCAGCAGATGTTTAACGGCGTCACGCTGGGAAGCACCTATGCGCTGATCGCCATCGGTTACACGATGGTTTACGGCATTATCGGCATGATCAACTTCGCCCACGGCGAGGTGTACATGATCGGCAGCTATGTCTCCTTTATGATTATCGCAGCGCTCATGATGATGGGCATCGATTCCAGCTGGCTGCTAGTGGCTGCCGGGTTTGTCGGTGCTATCGTGATCGCCAGTGCGTATGGCTGGAGCATTGAACGGGTGGCATACCGGCCCGTACGTAGCTCCAAGCGTCTGATTGCGCTGATTTCCGCCATCGGGATGTCTATCTTCCTGCAAAACTACGTCAGCCTGACTGAAGGTTCGCGTGACGTGGCGCTGCCAAGCCTGTTTAACGGCCAATGGACGATTGGGAGCAGCGAAAACTTTTCTGCTTCCATCACCACCATGCAGCTGGTTATCTGGATTGTGACCTTCCTGGCGATGCTGGCGCTGACGCTGTTTATTCGCTATTCCCGCATGGGCCGCGCCTGCCGTGCCTGTGCAGAAGACCTGAAAATGGCAAGCCTGCTCGGCATTAACACCGATCGCGTGATTGCGCTGACTTTTGTGATTGGCGCGGCAATGGCGGCGGTAGCGGGCGTGCTGCTCGGTCAGTTCTACGGCGTTATTAACCCGTATATTGGTTTTATGGCCGGGATGAAAGCCTTTACCGCGGCGGTGCTTGGCGGGATTGGCAGCATTCCTGGGGCGATGATCGGCGGCCTGATTCTGGGCGTGGCTGAAGCACTTTCCTCTGCTTATCTGAGTACGGAATACAAAGATGTGGTGTCGTTCGCACTGCTGATTCTGGTACTGCTGGTGATGCCGACCGGTATTCTGGGTCGCCCGGAGGTAGAGAAAGTATGAAACCGATGCATTTTGCAATGGCGCTGCTCTCCGCTGCCATGTTTTTCATCCTGGCGGGCGTCTTTATGGGCGTGCAGTTAGAGCTGGATGGCACCAAACTGGTGGTGGATACCGCCACGGATATCCGCTGGCAGTGGGTCTTCATCGGCACTGGTGTGGTTTTCCTCTTCCAGTTACTGCGTCCGGCTTTCCAGAAGAGCCTGAAAAGCGTTTCCGGGCCGAAGTTTATTCTGCCCGCGATTGACGGTTCTACCGTCAAACAGAAACTGTTCCTCGTCGCACTGTTGGTGGCTGCCGTTGCGTGGCCGTTTGTTGTGTCGCGCGGGACGGTGGATATCGCCACGCTGACGATGATTTATATCATCCTCGGTCTGGGCCTGAACGTGGTGGTGGGGCTTTCCGGTCTGCTGGTGCTGGGTTACGGCGGCTTTTATGCGATTGGCGCTTACACCTTCGCGCTGCTGAACCACTATTACGGTCTCGGCTTCTGGACCTGCCTGCCGTTGGCTGGCCTGGTCTCGGCGGCGGCGGGCTTCCTGCTCGGTTTCCCGGTGCTGCGCCTGCGCGGTGACTATCTTGCGATCGTTACGTTAGGTTTTGGCGAAATCGTCCGTATCCTGCTGCTTAACAATACTGAGGTGACCGGTGGCCCGAACGGGATCAGCCAGATCCCCAAACCGACCTTTTTCGGTCTTGAGTTTAGCCGTACCGCGCGTGAAGGCGGTTGGGATACCTTCAGCAACTTCTTTGGCGTGAAGTATGATCCGTCTGACCGCGTTATTTTCCTCTACCTGGTTGCGCTGCTGCTGGTGGTTCTCTCGCTGTTTGTGATTAACCGCCTGCTGCGTATGCCGCTGGGCCGCGCGTGGGAAGCGCTGCGTGAAGATGAGATTGCCTGCCGCTCGCTGGGGTTAAGCCCAACGCGCATCAAGCTGACCGCCTTTACCATCAGCGCCGCGTTTGCGGGGTTTGCCGGAACGCTGTTTGCCGCACGCCAGGGCTTTGTGAGCCCGGAATCCTTCACCTTTGCCGAATCGGCCTTCGTGCTGGCCATTGTGGTCTTGGGCGGAATGGGCTCGCAGTTTGCGGTGATCCTGGCGGCGATTCTGCTGGTGGTTTCACGTGAACTGATGCGTGATTTCAATGAATACAGCATGTTAATGCTCGGTGGTTTAATGGTACTGATGATGATCTGGCGTCCGCAAGGCTTGTTGCCGATGACCCGTCCACAGTTGAAGCTGAAGAACGGGGAAGCAAAAGGAGAGCAGGCATGAGTCAGCCATTATTATCCGTTAACGGCCTGATGATGCGCTTCGGCGGTCTGCTGGCGGTCAACAACGTTGAACTGGAACTGCGCCCGCAAGAGATCGTGTCGTTAATCGGACCGAATGGTGCGGGAAAAACCACAGTCTTTAACTGCCTGACCGGTTTTTATAAACCGACGGGCGGTACGATTAAGCTGCGTGACCAGCACCTGGAAGGGTTGCCGGGTCAGCAGATTGCCCGTATGGGTGTGGTACGTACCTTCCAGCACGTGCGTCTGTTTCGTGAAATGACGGTGATTGAGAACCTGCTGGTGGCGCAACATCAGCAGTTAAAAACGGGCGTGTTCTCCGGCTTGCTGAAAACCCCGTCGTTTCGCCGTGCACAGAGTGAAGCGCTGGACAGAGCCGCAGTCTGGCTGGAGCGTATCGGCTTGCTTGAGCATGCCAACCGCCAGGCCAGTAACCTGGCCTACGGTGACCAGCGTCGCCTGGAAATCGCCCGCTGTATGGTCACGCAGCCGGAAATTCTGATGCTCGACGAACCTGCAGCGGGTCTCAACCCGAAAGAGACCAAAGAGCTGGACGAGCTGATCGCCGAACTGCGAAACCATCACAACACCACCATTTTGCTGATTGAGCATGATATGAAGCTGGTGATGGGCATTTCCGACCGTATTTACGTGGTAAACCAGGGCACGCCGCTGGCAAACGGGACGCCGGAACAGATTCGTAATAACCCGGACGTGATCCGTGCATACCTTGGTGAGGCATAAGATGGAAAAAGTCATGTTGTCCTTTGACAAAGTCAACGCCCACTACGGCAAGATTCAGGCACTGCACGACGTCAGCCTGCATATCAATCAGGGTGAAATCGTGACGCTGATTGGCGCCAACGGCGCGGGTAAAACCACGCTGCTCGGCACCTTGTGCGGCGATCCGCGTGCAACAAGCGGTCGTATTGTCTTTGACGGTAAAGATATTACTGACTGGCAGACTGCGAAAATCATGCGTGAAGCGGTGGCGATTGTCCCGGAAGGGCGTCGCGTATTTTCCCGCATGACGGTGGAAGAGAACCTGGCGATGGGCGGCTTTTTTGCCGAACGCGATCAGTTTCAGGAGCGCATTAAGTGGGTGTACGAACTCTTTCCTCGTCTGCATGAACGCCGTATCCAGCGTGCGGGAACCATGTCCGGTGGTGAACAGCAGATGCTGGCGATTGGTCGCGCATTGATGAGTCAGCCGCGCCTGCTGCTGCTTGATGAGCCTTCCCTCGGCCTGGCGCCGATCATCATCCAGCAGATCTTTAACACCATCGAGCAGCTGCGTGAGCAGGGGATGACTATCTTCCTCGTCGAGCAGAACGCCAACCAGGCGCTGAAGCTCGCCGACCGGGGCTACGTGCTGGAAAACGGCCATGTAGTACTGGAAGACACCGGTGACGCATTGCTGGCGAACGAAGCGGTGCGCAGCGCGTATCTGGGCGGATAACATTCCCTTCTTCAGAAAAGGAGCCGAAATGGCTCCTTTTTTGTACACATTAATTGTACAATTAAGTTGTACATAAAAAGGGGGATTCTATGCGTACGGTTAACTATAGTGAAGCTCGACAGAATCTGGCTGAAGTCCTGGAAACTGCCGTTACCGGGGTTCCTGTCACCATTACACGCCGTGGTCATAAGTCTGCGGTCATCATCAGTGCGGAAGAGTTTGAACGTTATCAGTCTGCCAGATTCGATGATGAATTTGCCGACATCATGAGGGTACATGGTAATGAAATCAGGGCGCTGGCGGATAAATGACGCTTCAGTTTATCTCAGCGGAAGAGATAATCCGCTTTCATGACAAGTTGTTAAGCGTCACACCAGGTGTTACAGGAATGCCAGATCCGGGGCGTGCAGAAGCGCTGATGTATCGGGTATTAAATCAAATTGAATATGAAGGCGTGACTGACGTGTGGCTTATGGCAGCAATGCATTTGCTGGCTATTTCCCGTGGGCACATTTTTAATGACGGTAGTAAACGTACGGCATTATTTATTACCTTGTTATTTTTAAAGCGTAATGGCGTTTCGTTGCCCGCGAATCCAGATTTTGTCGCCATGACGGTTGAAGCGGCTGCGGGGCAACTTACGTTAGAGCAGATCGCGCGTCGTCTTCGTGGATGAAATCGGCCTCCGGCAACTGAACCGTCAGTTGCCCGCCTACCGTGCGCGGTAAAACCACTTCTGTTGGCATTACCTGACGTTGTTGTGCACCAACGCCCACTTTCCCTTCTCTAAACTTTCACCGCCTTGCCATCTGTTTGTCGCCTGACTATCTTTTTTTTGTAATAAAAAAGTTATTTTTCTGTCATTCGAGCATGTCATGTTACCCCCGCGAGCATAAAACGCGTGATATCGCGCATCCGGCACAACAAGAGAGATAACCGATGATATCGTTACGACATACCGCTTTAGGACTGGCACTCAGTCTGGCATTTGCAGGACAGGCGCTGGCAGTCACCACCATTCCGTTCTGGCATTCAATGGAAGGTGAACTGGGAAAAGAAGTTGATTCACTGGCGCAACGTTTCAATGCCGCTAATCCCGACTACAAAATTGTTCCACAGTACAAAGGTAACTATGAGCAGAGCCTGAGCGCAGGCATTGCCGCCTTCCGTACGGGCAACGCGCCTGCGCTGCTGCAGGTTTATGAAGTGGGTACGGCAACGATGATGGCCTCGAAAGCCATTAAACCGGTCTATGAAGTGTTTAAAGAAGCGGGTATTAACTTCGATGAGTCTCAGTTCGTGCCGACGGTTTCCGGTTATTACACCGACTCTAAAAGCGGACACCTGCTCTCCCAACCGTTTAACAGCTCCACCCCGGTGCTGTACTACAACAAAGATGCCTTCAAAAAAGCCGGTTTAGACCCCGAGCAGCCGCCGAAAACCTGGCAGGATCTGGCGGAATACACCGCGAAGCTGAAAGCGGCAGGCATGAAGTGCGGTTATGCCAGCGGCTGGCAGGGCTGGATTCAGATTGAAAACTTCAGCGCCTGGAACGGTCTGCCGGTAGCAACAAAAAACAACGGCTTTGACGGTACGGACGCGGTGCTGGAATTCAATAAACCGGAGCAGGTGAAACATATTGCCCTGCTGCAGGAGATGAACAAGAAAGGCGATTTTAGCTACGTGGGGCGTAAAGATGAATCCACCGAGAAGTTCTACAACGGGGATTGTGCCATTACGACGGCTTCTTCCGGTTCTCTGGCTGACATTCGCCACTACGCTAAATTCAACTATGGCGTGGGGATGATGCCGTACGATGCCGATGTGAAGGGTGCGCCGCAAAACGCCATTATCGGTGGGGCCAGCCTGTGGGTGATGCAGGGTAAAGACAAAGCAACCTACGAAGGCGTGGCGCAGTTCCTCAACTTCCTGGCGAAGCCGGAAATTGCTGCTGAATGGCACCAGAAGACCGGCTATCTGCCGATCACCACCGCCGCGTACGATCTTACCCGCGAGCAGGGTTTCTATGACAAAAACCCAGGTGCGGATATCGCCACGCGTCAGATGCTGAACAAGCCGCCGTTGCCGTTCACCAAAGGGCTGCGTCTGGGCAATATGCCGCAGATTCGCACGATTGTGGATGAGGAACTGGAAAGCGTCTGGACCGGGAAGAAAACGCCACAGCAGGCTCTCGATTCTGCCGTTGAACGTGGCAACCAGTTACTGCGTCGCTTTGAGCAATCGACTAAGTCTTAAGTGTATAAGTGCCTGATGGTGCTGCGCTTATCCGGCCTACAGCGATTATTGTCGGCCGGATAAGGTGCTTGCATTGCCATCTGGCACCTTCCAGGAAACGAATCTTCATGTCCTCATCCCGTCCGGTGTTCCGCTCGCGCTGGCTTCCCTATTTGCTGGTGGCCCCGCAGTTGGTTATCACCGTTATTTTCTTTATCTGGCCCGCCGGTGAAGCGCTGTGGTATTCGCTACAATCCGTTGATCCGTTTGGTCTTTCCAGCCAGTTTGTCGGACTGGAAAACTTTGTCGCGCTGTTCCATGACCCGTACTACCTTGATTCGTTCTGGACGACAATAAAGTTCAGTACGTTAGTCACGGTAAGCGGTTTGCTGGTGTCGCTATTTTTTGCTGCGCTGGTGAACTATGTGGTGCGCGGCAGCCGTTTTTATCAGACGCTGATGTTGCTGCCTTACGCCGTTGCACCCGCCGTCGCTGCCGTGTTGTGGATCTTTTTATTCAATCCGGGACGTGGGCTGATTACCCATTTTCTCGGTGAGTTTGGCTATGACTGGAACCATGCGCAAAACAGCGGCCAGGCGATGTTTCTGGTGGTGTTTGCGTCAGTCTGGAAGCAGATTAGTTACAACTTCCTGTTCTTCTTTGCCGCCTTGCAGTCTATTCCTCGTTCACTGATAGAAGCTGCCGCGATTGATGGCGCGGGGCCGATTCGTCGTTTCTTCAAGCTGGCGCTGCCGCTGATTGCGCCGGTGAGCTTTTTTCTGCTGGTGGTGAATCTGGTCTATGCCTTCTTTGACACCTTCCCGGTGATCGACGCTGCAACGGCCGGTGGGCCAGTACAGGCGACCACTACGCTGATTTATAAGATTTATCGTGAAGGCTTTGTCGGGCTGGATCTCTCCGCTTCTGCCGCGCAGTCAGTGGTGCTGATGTTCCTCGTCATTATTTTGACGGTGGTGCAGTTCCGCTATGTTGAAAGTAAGGTGCGCTACCAATGATAGAGAATCGTCGCTGGCTGACCGTCTTCAGCCATACCCTGTTGATTCTGGGGATCCTGGTGATCCTGTTTCCACTGTACGTCGCGTTTGTTGCCGCGACGCTGGATAACAAGGCGGTATTTGAAACGCCAATGACGCTGGTACCCGGTACGCATCTGCTGGAAAACATGAATGTCATCTGGGTCAACGGCGTGGGCGCCAATAGCGCGCCGTTCTGGCTGATGATGCTCAACAGTTTCATCATGGCGTTCAGTATTACAGTGGGGAAAATCACGGTCTCCATTCTCTCGGCGTTTGCCATCGTCTGGTTTCGCTTTCCGCTGCGTAACCTGTTCTTCTGGATGATTTTTATCACGCTAATGTTGCCGGTTGAGGTGCGTATCTTTCCTACGGTGGAGGTGATCGCCAACCTGAAGATGCTCGACAGCTATGCGGGTCTGACGCTGCCGTTGATGGCTTCCGCTACCGCGACCTTTCTGTTTCGCCAGTTCTTTATGACGTTGCCGGACGAGCTGGTCGAAGCGGCGAGAATCGACGGCGCTTCGCCGATGCGTTTTTTTCGCGACATCGTGCTGCCGCTGTCAAAAACCAACCTGGCGGCGCTGTTTGTCATCACCTTTATCTACGGCTGGAATCAGTATCT
Organism: Citrobacter sp. Marseille-Q6884; assembly: GCF_945906775.1. Taxonomy (NCBI): domain Bacteria; kingdom Pseudomonadati; phylum Pseudomonadota; class Gammaproteobacteria; order Enterobacterales; family Enterobacteriaceae; genus Citrobacter; species Citrobacter sp. Marseille-Q6884. The sequence goes on along the minus strand of NZ_CAMDRE010000001.1, from coordinate 860,610 downwards.
CTGGCCACTGTTAATTATTACCGACGTTAATTTGGGGACTGCCGTGGCGGGTATCAAAGGGATGATCGCCACCGGTGAAGGTACCACCCAGTGGAATCACGTGATGGCAGCCATGCTGCTGACGCTTATTCCACCGGTCATCATCGTGTTAGCCATGCAGCGCGCGTTTGTGCGTGGTTTAGTGGACAGTGAGAAATAAAAATGGCGGGTTTAAAACTACAAGCAGTAACCAAAAGCTGGGACGGAAAAACCCAGGTGATTAAACCGCTGACGCTGGATGTCGCGGACGGGGAATTTATTGTGATGGTTGGTCCTTCCGGTTGCGGTAAGTCTACGCTACTGCGGATGGTGGCCGGGCTGGAACGGGTGAGCAGTGGCGATGTCTGGATTGACGGCAAGCGGGTTACGGAGATGGAGCCGAAGGATCGCGGCATTGCGATGGTGTTTCAGAACTATGCCCTTTACCCGCATATGAGCGTGGAAGAAAACATGGCCTGGGGACTGAAGATCCGCGGTATGAGCAAGGAACATATTGCTGAGCGGGTGAAAGAGGCGGCGCGTATTCTTGAATTGGGTGAGTTGCTCAAGCGCCGCCCAAGAGAACTTTCCGGCGGTCAGCGGCAGCGTGTCGCGATGGGGCGGGCAATTGTGCGTGACCCGGCGGTATTCCTGTTTGATGAACCGCTGTCCAACCTTGATGCCAAGCTGCGTGTGCAGATGCGCCTTGAGTTACAACATCTGCACCGCCGACTGAAAACCACGTCACTTTATGTCACGCACGATCAGGTTGAAGCCATGACCCTTGCTCAACGCGTGCTGGTGATGAACAAAGGTATCGCGGAGCAAATTGGCACCCCGGTTGAAGTCTACGAAAAACCGGCCAGCCGCTTTGTGGCGAGTTTTATTGGCAGCCCGGCCATGAACCTGTTGGAAGGACATATCAGCGCCTCTGGCAGTCATTTTGAACTGGAAGGGGGCATGATGTTGCCTATTGGCGATGCGTATCGTCGCTTAGCGGGACGTAAAATGACGTTGGGTATCCGCCCGGAGCATATTGCGCTAAGCTCGCAGGCCGAAGGCGGTGTGCCGCAGGTGTTAGACACGCTGGAAATGCTGGGCGCGGATAACCTGGCACACGGACGCTGGGGTGAACAAAAGCTGGTGGTGCGACTGGCGCATCAGCATCGCCCGACGGCGGGCAGCACACTATGGCTGCATCTGCCAGAACATCATTTGCATCTCTTTGATGGCGAAACAGGACAACGTGTATGAGTAACTGGCCTTATCCCCATATTGTCGCCCACCGCGGCGGCGGCAAACTGGCACCGGAGAACACACTGGCGGCGATCGACGTGGGGGCGCGATACGGGCATACCATGATTGAGTTTGACGCCAAGTTGTCAAAAGACGGCGAGATCTTTTTGCTGCACGATGACAATCTGGAGCGTACCAGCAACGGTTGGGGTGTTGCCGGTGAACTGAACTGGCAGGATTTACTGCGTGTAGACGCGGGCGGCTGGTTTAGCGGGGAGTTTAAAGGTGAACCTCTGCCGTTGCTCTCACAGGTGGCCGAGCGCTGCCGTCAGCACGGTATGATGGCGAATATTGAGATCAAACCCACGACAGGTTCCGGGACGTTAACCGGCAACGTCGTGGCGCTGGCCGCGCGGGAACTGTGGGCAGATATGACGCCACCGCTGCTTTCATCCTTCGAAATTGACGCCCTTGAGGCGGCGCAACAGGCGGCGCCTGAGTTGCCGCGCGGGCTTTTACTCGATGAGTGGCGCGACGACTGGCGTGAAATCACCGCGAGACTGGGCTGCGTATCGATTCATCTTGACCATAAGCTGCTAGATGAGGCGCGTGTGGATGCGTTACGCGATGCGGGCTTACGGATTCTGGTTTATACCGTCAACCGGCCCCAGCGCGCGGCCGAGCTATTGCGCTGGGGAGTGGACTGCATCTGCACTGATGCGATTGATACCATTGGACCCGACTTTCAGCCCTATTAAGGTCCAATCGTTTTTAACGGAACATTGGGTTGCGGCGTGTTGGACGGTTTCAACATGTCGCCATTCTTTTTCTCCGGCAGCATTTGCTGCTGTTTATTCAGCGAACTGTCCGGGTTACGGGTGCCGCTTAACATCCCACCTTGGTTATTGGGCAGCATTTGCTGCTGACCAGGATTAAGCTCCCCTGGCTGAGACTGGCGTATTCGCTGGGAGTTGGTATTGATTTGATTTTCCATATGCTGCTGTTGCATGCGCGTCTGTGATTGCAACTGCTGGTTGAGCATCCCTTTCTGCTGAATTTGCTGCGTCTGCATTTGTGTCTGCATACGCTGCTGACTCGGGATCTGATAACCCGGTTGATTCGGGTTATTCATGGTGTTGATGGGCTGTGCAAAGCCTGCAAACGGCAATAGCATGGCTAATATCAAGAGTCGTTTCATCGCTTTTCTCCTCTCGGGGATCTCTTAAGTTTACTCCTTTCTCGCCGTTACGATGATTATTTCAGAGTTATGCACCAGGCTTAGTGGGGGCTGACCCCTAACATCTGGAGAATAACGATGATAAAACCGACGTTTTTACGCCGGGTAGCCATTGCTGCTCTGCTCTCAGGAAGTTGTTTTAGTGTTGCCGCTGCACCGGCAGCGCCGCCACCGGTGTCCTACGGTGTGGAGGAAGATGTGTTCCATCCCGTACGGGCAAAGCAGGGGATGGTCGCCTCAGTGGATTCACTGGCCACGCAGGTAGGTGTCGATATTCTTAAACAAGGTGGGAATGCCGTAGACGCCGCCGTTGCTGTCGGCTATGCGCTGGCGGTGACCCATCCCCAGGCGGGGAACCTGGGTGGTGGCGGTTTTATGCTGCTGCGCACCAAAGATGGCAATACGACGGCGATTGATTTTCGCGAAATGGCGCCCGCCAGCGCGACCCGTGACATGTTCCTTGATGAGCAGGGTAACCCGGATGCTAAAAAGTCGCTGACCTCACATCTGGCTTCTGGCACGCCGGGTACCGTTGCGGGCTTCTCGCTGGCGCTGGAAAAATACGGCACCCTGCCGCTGAATAAAGTGGTACGCCCGGCCATGAAACTGGCGGAAGACGGTTTCGTGGTAAACGATGCGCTGGCCGACGATCTGAAGACCTACGGCAGTGAAGTGATCCCTAACCATGAGAACAGCAAAGCCATTTTCTGGAAAGACGGCGAGCCGCTGAAAAAGGGTGACAAGCTGGTACAGAAAAACCTGGCGAAAAGCCTGGAGATGATCGCCGAGAACGGCCCGGATGCTTTTTATAAAGGGGCGATTGCCGATCAGATTGCCCAGGAAATGCAGAAGAACGGCGGGTTGATGACTAAAGCAGATCTGGCGGCCTACAAAGCCGTTGAGCGTACCCCGATCAGCGGTGACTATCGTGGTTATCAGGTCTTCTCCATGCCGCCTCCGTCCTCTGGCGGTATTCATATCGTGCAGATCCTCAATATCCTTGAAAACTTCGATATGAAGAAATACGGATTTGGCAGCGCCGATGCTATGCAGGTCATGGCTGAAGCAGAGAAATATGCCTACGCCGACCGTTCGGAATATCTTGGCGACCCGGACTTTGTGAAGGTGCCGTGGCAGGCGTTGACCAACAAAGCCTATGCCAAATCGATTGCCGATCAGATTGATATCAACAAAGCGAAGCCGTCCAGTCAGATTAAACCGGGCAAGCTCGCGCCGTATGAAAGCAATCAGACCACCCACTTCTCGGTGGTGGATAAAGACGGTAATGCTGTTGCGGTGACCTATACCCTGAACACGACCTTCGGTACCGGGATTGTGGCGGGTAATACCGGTATTTTGCTCAATAACGAAATGGACGACTTCTCGGCCAAACCGGGTGTGCCGAACGTTTACGGGCTGGTTGGCGGCGATGCCAACGCGGTTGGACCGAACAAGCGCCCACTGTCATCAATGTCACCGACCATCGTGGTGAAGGATGGTAAAACCTGGCTGGTTACTGGCAGTCCTGGCGGCAGCCGCATTATTACGACTGTGCTGCAAATGGTCGTCAACAGCATCGATTTTGGAATGAACGTCGCCGAAGCCACCAATGCGCCACGTTTTCACCACCAGTGGTTACCGGATGAGCTGCGTATCGAGAAAGGCTTCAGCCCGGATACCCTCAAATTGTTGGAACAAAAAGGGCAAAAAGTGGTGCTGAAAGAGGCGATGGGTAGCACTCAGAGCATTATGGTAGGGCCGGATGGCGCGCTGTACGGTGCATCTGACCCACGTTCAGTGGACGATCTAACGGCAGGGTACTGATGTTTTGCCGGGTAGTGGCTTCCCCTTACCCGGCCGACGTTTGATGCCGTGTCAGCCCGGTCGGCACAGCGCCACCGGGCCGTTTTTTTATTTCACTCGCGCCATAAAGTACGCATCAACATATTCGCCATTGCGCAGACCATACTTTTTGCCCGTGCCTTCGATTTCAAATCCATGCTTCTTGTAGACCGCAACAGCGGGCGCATTATCGACAAACACCGTTAACTCGATACGGTCAACGCGCAGCCAGTTGTCGCACATGTCTGTCATCGTGCGAATGAGCGCGCTGGCGACGCCGCGGTTCTGCCATCTGGCGTCGACGCAGATACCAAAATCAGCGACGTGGCTGCGGCGAGGGCGCTGGGTCACTGCAATGGTAAGATGTCCCACGACGAGATCGTCAATGCAGGCAACCAGCTGTTTGATTCCGGTTTGCTCGGCGAGTCGTCCCTGCCACATCTCGATGGAAGGATGAGGAACCTGTAGCGTGTTGTGATACACCTCTGGCTGGGCATGGATCTGACGAATTGCGTCGTAGTCTTTTGGTTCAGCGTGGCGTATCACTATCTCACTCATTCCTTATCTCCTTCAGGGTTAATTGAGTATTTACACTCGCTGAGATTGAAAAGTACGTCAACAGCATTTTTTTGCAAAAAGTATTGGACAAGTGCGAATGAGAATGATTATTATTGCTCTGCGTTCAGGGGAACCTTACGGAGAACCTGAAAGCACGACATTGCTCACATTGCTTCCAGTATTACTTTAGCCAGCCGCGTGCTGGCTTTTTTTTTGGTTTTTTGGCGCGTTCAGCACGGATTGGGGCGGTGTCGATATATTTTGCCCATCAGGCGTGTCTGCTGCTTCGGGCGATTTTCCTGCCACCGGACGACCCGTGTTGGCATGTTCCACCTGCGGCGGCAATACATCCGCCTGACCGGAAAAGGTCCCACCCTTTTTTACCGACAGTGAATGGTAGGCGAGTGTCCCGGTCACGCTGCCATTATCGTAGATATCAATTGCATTGCTTGTGCACTGACCGATAACACTGCCGTCGATAATGAGCTCGCGACAGGTGATATTCCCTTCGACTAAACCCCCGCGCATGACTTTTATCAGGCTCTCTTTGGCGTCGATGTTCCCATGCAGTACCCCGTAAACGTACACATGTTTGCTGGAGGTGATGTTGCCTTCAAAACGGACATCACTGGCAATAACGGTCGTTTCATTCTTTTTCGTTTCCGTTGTTTCAGCCGTTTCTGTCTCGTTGGCGGTAGGGGATGCGCTTACAACAGTCTGTGGGGTTTCTACTGACTTGTTCTTTCTAAACATTTGATTAACCTGATTAAGTCGGATGTGGATGATGAATAATGAAAGGGTCAGCGCACCTGAAAACAGGGCCAGATGCGTGACGTTGAAGTACCAGGCGATGAGACCCAGTATCCAGAAAAAAAACGCACTGTTTAACGCGAGATACTGTCTTTCCATGTCAAATGGATGGCCACTCCTTTGGCAGCATGAACGCGTCGTATCAGGCATCACGTTGGGTGCCGGGCAGGGGACTGCGTCCTTCAGAGGGTCTTTATCCAGAATTTAGTTAACCTGGTCAAGGCAATGGAGTGATTTTAAGATATTGTTTATTATGCAATTTATTGCTTCATGGAATAATGTTTGTGGAAACATCACTCGGACGGATTATTACTGCCAATATGTGTTTTAGGGGGTTAATTTCGGGGTCAGGTTACGCTATGGTAAAAACCATAAACAGTAACCTGGGACAGCAAGAGATGACCTTACACTGCGCATTTATTGGGTTTGGTAAAAGCACCACGCGCTATCATTTACCGTATGTACTCAATCGCAAAGAGAGCTGGCATGTCGCGCATATTTTCCGTCGTCATGCCAAACCGGAAGAGCAGGCGCCGCAGTATTCGCATATTCACTTTACCAGCGACCTGAACGAGATCTTAGACGATCCGCAGGTGAAACTGGTGATCGTCTGTACCCATGCTGACAGCCACTTTGAATATGCAAAACGGGCGCTGGAAGCGGGTAAAAACGTCCTGGTGGAGAAACCCTTCACGCCGACGCTGGCTGAGGCAAAAGCGTTATTTGAGCTGGCGAAAAGTAAGGGACTGACTGTGACGCCGTATCAGAATCGTCGTTTTGATTCCTGCTTCCTCACCGCCAAAAAAGCGATTGAGAGCGGTAAGTTGGGCGATATCGTTGAGATCGAAAGTCATTTTGATTATTACCGACCGGTGGCGGAAACCAAGCCGGGTCTGCCGCAGGATGGCGCGTTTTATGGTCTGGGCGTACACACCATGGATCAGATCATCTCGCTGTTCGGCCGTCCCGATCATGCAGCCTATGACATTCGCAGCCTGCGCAACAAAGCGAACCCCGATGACACGTTCGAAGCGCAGCTGTTCTACGGCGATCTGAAGGCGATTGTTAAAACCAGCCATCTGGTGAAAATCGACTATCCGAAGTTTATTGTTCACGGCACCAAAGGTTCGTTTATCAAATACGGTATCGATCAGCAGGAAACCAGCCTGAAGGCGAATATTATGCCGGGGGAAGCGGGCTTTGCGGCTGATGATTCAGTCGGTGTGCTGGAATACGTGAATGACGCGGGCGTGACGGTAAAAGAAGAGGTGAAGCCGGAAGTGGGAGACTATGGTCGTGTTTATGATGCGTTGTATCAGACACTGACAACCGGTACGCCTAATTACGTCAAGGAATCTGAAGTTCTTACTAATCTGGAACTCCTTGAACGCGCCTTCGAACAGGCTTCTCCGGCGACAATTACCCTCGCTAAATAACGTAATCCGACTCCTCTGGCTTTGTTCATATTTTTTGAACAGAGGAGTCAATTTTCACCCTCTATGATCCCGGTCGGATTGAGTCCACACTTACTCCATCGAAAACATCTGGGGGTGAACACAATGATCTATTTACGCAAAGCGAATGACCGTGGCCATGCTAATCATGGTTGGCTGGATTCCTGGCATACCTTCTCTTTTGCTAACTACTATGACCCGAATTTTATGGGGTTCTCTGCACTGCGCGTGATTAACGATGACGTGATTGACGCAGGACAGGGCTTTGGCACTCACCCCCATAAAGACATGGAAATTCTGACCTATGTGCTGGAAGGCGCGGTAGAGCATCAGGACAGCATGGGCAACAAAGAGCAGGTACCGGCCGGTGAATTCCAGATTATGAGTGCCGGGACGGGGATCCGTCACTCCGAGTACAACCCGAGTGACACTGAGAAGCTGCATCTGTATCAGATTTGGATCATCCCGCAGGAAAACGGGATTACGCCACGCTATGAGCAGCGCCGTTTTGATGCTGTTCAGGGCAAACAGTTAGTGCTGTCGCCAGATGCGCGCGATGGTTCGCTGAAAGTGTACCAGGATATGGAGCTGTATCGTTGGGCGCTGGTGAAAGATGAACAGTCGGTACATCAAATTGCCGCTGAACGTCGTGTCTGGATCCAGGTGGTAAAAGGTAACGTTACAATTAACGGTACCAAAGCGACGACCAGCGATGGTCTGGCGATTTGGGATGAGCAGGCTATCTCCATCCATGCAGACAGTGATAGCGAAGTGTTACTGTTTGACTTGCCGCCAGTATAAAAATACACGTCATCCTTCAAGCCGCATCTTTGTTGGCTTCCTTGCTCACCCCGGTCACGTACTTAATGTACGCTTCCGGGGATTTACTGAGGGACATCCTTGTCCCTCACCAGAGGCAGCCTTCGGCTGTTCAAATTCGTTCCTGACGAATTTGTTACTGCGTCGCCGCCTCAATGCGACTCGAATGATTTAGTGTATTTCTCACAATAAAAAAACAACCTTTGTTTTCTCTGGGAAGGTTCACGCGCGTCCGTGGTAAACTGGGGGAATCTATTCCCTTTTTTAATACTTCAGGACGATGAAAAAGAAAAGACCCGTACTTCAGGATGTAGCCGACCGCGTGGGCGTGACCAAAATGACGGTCAGCCGCTTTTTGCGTAATCCGGAGCAGGTCTCCGTCGCGCTGCGGGGCAAAATTGCCGCTGCACTTGATGAGCTGGGTTATATTCCCAATCGCGCTCCTGATATCCTGTCTAATGCGACCAGCCGGGCAATCGGCGTCCTGTTACCCTCTCTGACCAACCAGGTTTTTGCTGAAGTATTACGCGGCATTGAGGCCGTCACTGACGCCCATGGTTATCAGACCATGCTGGCGCACTATGGCTATAAACCCGAAATGGAACAAGAGCGTCTGGAATCGATGCTGTCGTGGAATATCGACGGTCTGATCCTCACCGAACGTAGCCATACCCCCCGCACGTTGAAAATGATCGAAGTCGCGGGTATTCCGGTGGTTGAGCTGATGGACAGCCAGTCTCCGTGTCTTGATATCGCCGTTGGCTTTGACAACTTTGAAGCGGCGCGTCAGATGACCTCTGCCATTATCGCGCGCGGCCATCGTCATATTGCCTATCTTGGGGCGCGTCTTGATGAGCGTACTATCATTAAGCAAAAGGGCTACGAACAGGCAATGCTGGATGCTGGCCTGGTGCCTTATAGCGTGATGGTCGAACAATCCTCTTCCTACTCCTCCGGTATCGAACTTCTTCGCCAGGCGCGGCGTGAATATCCTCAGTTGGACGGCGTCTTTTGTACCAACGACGATCTGGCGGTAGGGGCGGCATTCGAGTGCCAGCGTTTAGGGCTGACGATTCCCGACGACATGGCGATTGCCGGTTTCCACGGTCACGATATCGGGCAAGTCATGGAGCCGCGTCTGGCGAGCGTACTGACGCCGCGTGAAAGGATGGGCAGTATTGGCGCAGAACGTCTGCTGGCGCGTATTCGAGGTGAAGCGGTAACACCTAAAATGTTAGATTTAGGTTTCACCTTGTCACCAGGCGGATCTATTTAGCCCAACAAGTTTGAAGTAGCTCACACTTATGCACTTCTGGCACGAATGGATATTGCTTCTCTATTTGTCCGGCTGGACAATGTTACCGATAACAGTTACCCGTAACAATTCAATTTCCTGATTCTTGTACCAGTGGGGGCAACGCTTTGAGCACGACTAATCATGATCACCACGTTTACGTTCTGATGGGCGTATCGGGCAGCGGTAAATCTGCTGTCGCCAGTGAAGTGGCGCATCAACTGCAGGCCGCGTTTCTTGATGGCGATTTTCTCCATCCGCGCAGCAACATCATGAAAATGGCTTCCGGTGAGCCACTCAACGATGAAGACCGCAAACCGTGGTTGCAGGCGCTGAATGATGCCGCCTTTGCGATGCAGCGTACCAACAAGGTGTCGCTGATCGTCTGTTCTGCTTTGAAAAAAGTCTATCGTGATCAGTTACGCACCGGTAACCCGAACCTCTCTTTCATCTACCTGAAAGGGGATTTTGATGTTATCGAGAGCCGCCTGAAGGCGCGCAAAGGTCATTTCTTCAAAACGCAGATGCTGGTCACCCAGTTTGAAGCGCTGGAAGAGCCGGGTGCGAACGAAAACGATGTTCTGGTGGTGAATATTGATCAGCCGCTGGACGGTGTGGTAGCGAGCACCATTGAGGCTATTAACCAAGGCAGTAAGTAGTGAGTACATTAACGCTTGTTTTAACAGCAGTAGGATCGGTTTTATTACTGCTGTTTTTAGTGATGAAGGCGCGTATGCACGCCTTCGTTGCTTTGATGGTGGTGTCTATTGGTGCAGGTCTCTTTTCCGGTATGCCGCTCGATAAGATTGCGGCAACCATGGAAAAGGGGATGGGAGGCACACTCGGCTTCCTGGCGATTGTCGTCGCCCTGGGGGCGATGTTTGGCAAGATTTTGCATGAGACAGGTGCTGTCGATCAGATAGCCGTCAAGATGCTGAAGTCTTTTGGTCACAGCCGCGCACATTATGCGATTGGTCTGGCCGGTTTGATTTGCGCGCTGCCGCTGTTCTTTGAAGTGGCGATTGTGCTGCTGATAAGCGTAGCGTTTTCGATGGCGCGTCACACGGGAACTAACCTCGTGAAGCTGGTGATTCCACTGTTTGCTGGCGTGGCGGCGGCTGCAGCGTTTTTGCTGCCGGGGCCTGCACCTATGCTGCTGGCTTCCCAGATGCACGCTGACTTTGGCTGGATGATCCTGATTGGTCTGTGCGCAGCCATTCCGGGCATGATTATCGCCGGGCCGCTGTGGGGTAATTTCATCAGCCGTTACGTCGAGTTGCATGTGCCGGACGATATTACCGAACCGCACCTTGGCGAAGGCAAAATGCCCTCCTTTGGTTTCAGTCTCGCGCTTATCCTGCTGCCGCTGGTGCTGGTCGGCCTGAAAACCATCGCGGCACGTTTTGTACCTGTCGGCTCTTCCGCTTACGAATGGTTTGAGTTTATCGGTCACCCGTTCACGGCGATTCTGGTGGCGTGTCTGGTCGCGATTTATGGTCTGGCGGTACGTCAGGGTATGGCGAAAGACAGGGTGATGGAGATCTGCGGTCACGCGCTGCAGCCTGCGGGGATCATTCTGCTGGTGATTGGTGCGGGCGGTGTGTTCAAACAGGTGCTGGTCGATTCCGGCGTAGGTCCGGCACTCGGCGAAGCGTTAACCGGCATGGGCTTGCCGATTGCGATCACCTGTTTTGTACTGGCTGCCGCAGTGCGTATCATCCAGGGATCCGCCACCGTGGCCTGCTTAACGGCGGTCGGTCTGGTTATGCCGGTGATTGAACAACTGAACTTCTCCGGTGCGCAGATGGCGGCGCTGTCTATCTGTATCGCGGGTGGCTCTATTGTTGTCAGTCACGTAAACGACGCCGGCTTCTGGTTGTTTGGTAAATTTACTGGCGCGTCTGAAGCACAAACGCTGAAGACCTGGACGATGATGGAAACCATCCTCGGCACCGTCGGGGCGATTGTCGGTATGATCGCCTTCCAGCTTCTGAGCTGAGGGTATTGCCCGGTGGCGCTTGCGCTTACCGGGCTTACAAAATCAAAAAAACTCTGTCACCCCTTCATCCACATCCGCACGCCGTCCAGGAACATCTGGGTTGCCATCATCACCAGTATCAGCCCCATCAGGCGCTCAAGCGCATTCACACCTTTCTCGCCCAACAGACGCAAAAACAGCGAAGACTGCAGCAAAATCACAAATGTCCCGCCCCAGGCGATCAGCAGCGCAATCACCAGATGTCCCATTTGATTAGGGTACTGATGCGACAACAGCATTAACGAGGCGAGGATAGTCGGCCCGGCAACCAGTGGAATAGCCAGCGGCACGATAAACGGCTCTTCACCCGCCGGTAGCCCGGTGCTGTTACCCGATGCGCTGGGGAAAATCATCTTGATGGCAATCAGGAACAAAATGATGCCCCCGGAAATCGACACGGTTTCCGCTCGCAGGTTGAGAAATGCCAGAATTTTTTCGCCCGCAAACAGGAATATCAGCATGACTAATAGCGCAATGAACAGCTCGCGAATCATGATCGCCCGACGGCGTTTCGGTTCGGTATGCTTCAAAACGGACATGAAAATGGGCAGATTTCCGAGCGGATCCATAATCAGGATCAATAAAACTGCCGCCGAAATGATTTCATTCATAAGTCAAATTCCCTGATAATTGCTGCGGACTTTCTGCTTGCTGGTGCAGCGGGATAAGTCGCATTACTGATGGCTTCGCTATCATTGATTAATTTCACTTGCGACTTTGGCTGCTTTTTGTATGGTGAAGGGTAGACCAGTCGGATACTGGTGTAGCATACACAGCACACATCTCTGCAGGAAAAAAACGCTATGAAAAATGTTGGTTTTATCGGCTGGCGCGGTATGGTCGGCTCTGTACTCATGCAACGCATGGTAGAAGAACGCGACTTCGACGCCATTCGCCCTGTTTTCTTTTCTACTTCCCAGCTCGGGCAGGCGGCACCGACGTTTGGTGGCACCTCCACCGGCATGCTGCAGGATGCTTTTGATCTGGAAGCGCTGAAAGCGCTCGACATCATTGTGACCTGTCAGGGCGGCGATTATACCAACGAAATCTATCCAAAGCTTCGTGAAAGCGGTTGGCAGGGTTACTGGATTGACGCGGCCTCTTCGCTGCGCATGAAAGACGATGCCATCATTATTCTCGATCCGGTTAACCAGGATGTGATTACCGACGGCCTGAACAAAGGCATTAAGACCTTTGTCGGCGGTAACTGCACAGTGAGCCTGATGCTGATGTCACTCGGCGGCCTGTTTGCCCATGACCTGGTTGACTGGGTTTCTGTGGCAACCTACCAGGCGGCTTCCGGCGGTGGTGCGCGTCACATGCGTGAACTGCTGTCCCAGATGGGCCATCTGTATAGCCATGTGGCCGATGAACTGGCTACCCCGTCTTCTGCTATCCTCGACATCGAACGTAAAGTGACAACCCTGTCCCGCAGCGGTGAACTGCCGGTTGATAACTTTGGCGTACCGCTGGCGGGTAGCCTGATTCCGTGGATCGACAAACAGCTCGATAACGGTCAGAGCCGCGAAGAATGGAAAGGTCAGGCGGAAACCAACAAGATTCTCAACACCTCTTCGGTGATCCCGGTGGATGGTCTGTGCGTACGCGTCGGCGCGCTGCGCTGCCACAGCCAGGCGTTCACCATTAAACTGAAAAAAGATGTGTCTATTCCGACCGTGGAAGAACTGCTGGCCGCTCACAATCCGTGGGCAAAAGTGGTACCAAACGATCGGGATATCACTATGCGTGAGTTAACCCCAGCGGCTGTTACCGGCACGTTGACCACGCCAGTTGGCCGTCTGCGTAAGCTGAATATGGGACCTGAGTTCCTGTCAGCCTTTACCGTGGGCGACCAGCTGCTTTGGGGGGCTGCTGAGCCACTGCGCCGCATGCTGCGCCAGCTGGCGTAATGATGGATGGCCTGATGACGCTACGTTCATCAGGCCGATACAATTTGTCGTTAAACAATGGGTGCTGAGTCGCCCTTTTTTTTGCGTAATACAGGAGTAAGCGCAGATGTTTCATTTTTTACCGGGAGTAAGATAAAGCATTGGCTATTCTTTAAGGGTGACTTAATACCGGAGGTATTAAGTTGTTGCCTGAAAGTGGGACGACGCAGAGAGGATGCACAATTGTGCTGCGCCGTTCAGGTCAAAAAAAGTGTCGCTGCCTGATGTCGAAAATCAGTTGGAAGGGGTGACACCATAAAACAGGATGACAACCATGTCCGTTCGTATCGATAGAGACGTGATTAATGCGCTAATTGCAGGCCATTTTGCGGATCCTTTTTCCGTACTCGGTATGCACCAAACTGAAGCGGGACTTGAAGTCCGCGCCCTATTACCTGACGCCACCGAAGTGTGGGTGATCGAACCCAAAACCGGACGCAAAGTCGGCAAGCTGGATTGCCTCGACTCTCGCGGTTTTTTCTGTGCAGTACTTCCCCGTCGTAAAAATTTCTTTCGCTATCAGCTGGCGGTTGTCTGGCATGGACAGCAGAATCTGATTGATGATCCTTACCGTTTTGGTCCTCTGATTCAGGATATGGATGCCTGGTTACTGTCAGAAGGCACCCACCTGCGTCCGTATGAAACGCTGGGTGCTCATGCCGATACCATGGACGGTGTAACCGGTACGCGTTTCTCCGTCTGGGCGCCGAACGCACAGCGAGTCTCGGTGGTTGGGCAATTCAACTACTGGGATGGTCGCCGCCACCCGATGCGCCTGCGTAAAGAGAGTGGTATCTGGGAGCTGTTTATCCCCGGCGCACAGCATGGTCAGCTGTACAAATACGAGATGATCGATGCTAACGGTAAGCTGAGAATTAAAGCCGATCCTTACGCTTTCGAAGCGCAAATGCGCCCGGAGACAGCGTCACTCATCTGCGGCTTGCCGGAAAAAGTGGTGCAAACCGAGGAGCGCAAAAAAGCCAACCAGTTTGATGCGCCGATCTCTATCTATGAAGTCCATCTTGGCTCCTGGCGTCGCCATACGGACAATAATTTTTGGCTGAGCTACCGCGAACTGGCGGATCAGCTGATTCCCTACGTGAAGTGGATGGGCTTTACCCATCTCGAACTGCTGCCCATTAACGAGCATCCGTTTGATGGAAGCTGGGGTTACCAGCCGACGGGGATGTACGCGCCGACGCGTCGTTTCGGTACGCGCGATGACTTTCGCTATTTTGTAAATGCCGCGCATCAGGCGGGGCTGAACGTCATTCTCGACTGGGTGCCGGGCCATTTTCCGTCCGACGACTTTGGGTTGGCCGAATTTGACGGCACCAAATTGTATGAGCATAGCGACCCGCGCGAAGGGTATCACCAGGACTGGAATACGCTGATCTACAACTATGGTCGCCGTGAAGTCAGCAACTATCTGGTGGGCAATGCCCTGTACTGGATTGAACGTTTTGGCATTGACGCGCTACGCGTGGATGCCGTGGCATCGATGATTTATCGCGATTACAGCCGCAAAGAAGGGGAATGGGTTCCTAACGAATTTGGCGGTCGCGAAAACCTCGAAGCCATCGAGTTTTTGCGTAATACCAACCGTATTCTGGGCGAGCAGTCTCCCGGCGCGGTGAGCATGGCGGAAGAGTCTACAGACTTTGCCGGTGTATCCAGACCGCAGGATATGGGCGGCCTGGGGTTCTGGTACAAGTGGAACCTCGGCTGGATGCACGACACGCTCGACTACATGAAGCTGGATCCGGTTTATCGTCAGTATCACCACGATAAGCTGACCTTCGGCATGCTGTACAATTACACCGAAAACTTTGTCCTGCCGCTGTCACATGACGAAGTGGTTCATGGCAAGAAATCGATTCTCGACCGCATGCCGGGCGATGCATGGCAGAAGTTTGCCAATCTTCGCGCCTACTATGGCTGGATGTGGGCCTTCCCCGGTAAGAAACTGCTGTTTATGGGCAATGAGTTTGCGCAGGGACGGGAATGGAACCACGACGCCAGCCTCGACTGGCATTTGCTGGAAGGGGGCGATAACTGGCACCACGGCGTACAACGTCTGGTGCGCGATCTGAACCACACCTACCGCCACCATAAAGCGCTGCACGAACTGGATTTTGACGGGTATGGATTCGAATGGCTGGTGGTGGACGACAACGCACGTTCGGTGCTGATTTTTGTTCGCCGGGACAAAGCGGGCAACGAAATTATTGTCGCCAGTAACTTTACGCCTGTACCCCGCCACGGCTACCGATTCGGCATCAATCAGCCAGGCAAGTGGCGTGAGATCCTCAACACAGACTCTATGCATTATCACGGTAGCAATACCGGTAACGGCGGCGCGGTGCACAGCGATGAAATCGCCAGCCACGGTCGCCAGCATTCATTGAGCCTCACGCTGCCGCCGCTGGCAACGATCTGGCTGGTGCGGGAGGGGTGATGACGCAACCGGCAACCGGCAACGCCACCCCCCATGGCGCAACCTATGACGGCCATGGCGTCAATTTCACACTGTTTTCTGCCCACGCCGAGCGCGTCGAGTTATGCGTATTTGATGAGCAAGGCTGCGAATGCCGCTATGACCTGCCGGGGCGTAGCGGCGATGTCTGGCATGGCTATCTGGCCGATGCCAGGCCTGGCCTGCGTTATGGTTATCGGGTGCATGGGCCGTGGCAGCCCCGTCAGGGGCATCGCTTTAACCCGGCGAAACTGCTGATTGACCCTTATGCGCGTCGGGTAGAAGGCGAATTGAAAGATAACCCACTGCTGCACGGTGGCGATGACGAGCCGGATCATCATGATAACGCGGCGATTGCCCTCAAATGCGTGGTGGTGTCCGACCATTATGACTGGGAGGACGATACGCCACCGCGCACACCGTGGGGAAACACGGTGATTTACGAAGCGCATGTCAAAGGGTTGACGTATCTGCACCCCGAGATCCCGGAAGCGATCCGCGGGACATACCAGGCGCTCGGTCATCCGGTCATGATCGACTATTTCAAACGCCTCGGCATTACCGCCCTGGAGCTGCTGCCGGTGGCGCATTTCGCCAGCGAACCGCGTCTTCAGCGGCTGGGTCTGTCGAACTACTGGGGTTACAACCCGGTGGCGATGTTCGCACTGCACCCGGCCTATGCCCATACGCCGGAGCGCGCGCTTGATGAGTTTCGTGATGCGGTGAAAGCGCTGCACAAAGCGGGCATTGAGGTCATTCTCGATATTGTCCTGAATCACAGCGCTGAGCTGGATCTCGAGGGGCCGGTCTTCTCGCTGCGCGGAATTGATAACCGTAGCTATTATTGGATTAGGGAAGACGGTGATTACTACAACTGGACCGGCTGTGGTAACACCCTCAATCTGAGCCATCCCGGCGTGGTGGAATATGCCTGTGAATGCCTGCGTTATTGGGTTGAAACCTGC
Organism: Citrobacter sp. Marseille-Q6884; assembly: GCF_945906775.1. Classification (NCBI taxonomy): domain Bacteria; kingdom Pseudomonadati; phylum Pseudomonadota; class Gammaproteobacteria; order Enterobacterales; family Enterobacteriaceae; genus Citrobacter; species Citrobacter sp. Marseille-Q6884. The sequence continues at coordinate 843,914 of NZ_CAMDRE010000001.1, read as the reverse complement.
CATGTGGATGGTTTTCGTTTTGATTTAGCCTCCGTTATGGGACGCACACCTGCGTTTCGTCAGGATGCGCCGCTGTTTATTGCGATCCAAAACTGTCCGCTGCTCTCACGCGTCAAGCTGATTGCAGAGCCGTGGGATATCGGTGAGGGCGGTTATCAGGTGGGGAATTTCCCACCGCTGTTTGCCGAGTGGAATGACCATTTCCGCGATGCGAGCCGACGCTTCTGGCTGCAGCGTAATCTCTCATTAGGGGAGTTTGCCGGGCGTTTTGCGGCATCCAGCGACATGTTTAAGCGCAATGGTCGCCACCCCAGCGCCACGGTCAATCTGGTGACGGCGCATGATGGTTTTACGCTACGTGACTGTGTGTGCTTCACAAATAAGCACAATGAAGCGAACGGCGAGGAAAATCGGGACGGCACCAGCAATAACTACAGTGACAATCATGGTAAAGAAGGATTAGGCGGCACGCTGGACATCATTGAACGGCGGCGCGACAGCATTCATGCCTTGTTAACGACGCTGTTGCTCTCTCAGGGGACGCCGATGTTGCTGGCGGGCGATGAGCATGGTCATAGCCAGCACGGCAACAATAACGCTTACTGCCAGGACAACGCCTTAACCTGGCTGGACTGGCAGCAGGCAAACAGTGGGTTAACCACGTTTACCGCTGCCTTGATTCATCTTCGCCGGCAGATCCCCGCGTTAACAGACGATCGCTGGTGGGAAGAAGGTGATGGCAACGTCCGTTGGTTGAACAAAAATGCACACCCCTTAAGTGCGGATGAGTGGCAAAACGGGCCGAAGCAGATGCAAATCCTGCTTTCAGCGCGTTTTCTGATTGCGATGAACGCCACGCTTGAGGTGACAGATATCGTTTTACCTGAAGGGGAATGGCACGCCATTCCTCCATTTGCCGGAGAGGATAATCCGGTGCTTACGGCTGTCTGGCAGGGACCTGCGCACGGACTGTGTGTGTTCCAGAGAAGATAAAAAGGAGTTAGTCATGGTGAGTTTAGAGAAGAACGATCGTGTAATGTTGGCGCGCCAGCTGCCATTAAAATCTGTTGCCCTGATCCTGGCCGGTGGCCGTGGTACCCGCCTGAAAGATTTAACCAACAAACGTGCCAAACCTGCCGTGCACTTTGGCGGTAAGTTCCGCATTATCGATTTTGCTTTATCCAACTGTATTAACTCCGGGATCCGCCGTATTGGCGTGATCACGCAGTATCAGTCGCACACGCTGGTACAGCATATTCAGCGCGGCTGGTCATTCTTCAGCGAAGAGATGAACGAGTTTGTCGATCTGCTGCCCGCCCAGCAAAGAATGCAGGGTGAAAACTGGTATCGCGGAACGGCGGATGCGGTCACCCAAAACCTGGACATCATTCGACGCTATAAAGCGGAATATGTGGTGATCCTCGCGGGCGATCATATCTACAAACAGGATTACTCGCGCATGCTGATCGATCACGTCGAGAAGGGCGCGCGTTGCACCGTCGCCTGTATGCCGGTGCCTATCGAAGAAGCCAGCGCATTTGGTGTGATGGACGTCGACGACAGCGACAAGATTATTGAGTTTGTCGAAAAACCGGCAAATCCGCCAGCCATGCCAAACGATCCGACAAAATCCCTCGCCAGTATGGGGATCTACGTTTTCGACGCCGACTATCTCTATGAATTACTGGCAGAAGATGACCTGGATGAAAACTCAAGTCACGACTTCGGCAAAGATATCATCCCGAAAATTACCGAAGCTGGCATGGCTTATGCACATCCTTTCCCATTGTCCTGCGTACAGTCCGACCCGGAATCTGAGCCGTACTGGCGTGATGTTGGGACGCTGGAAGCCTACTGGAAAGCTAACCTCGACCTGGCTTCAGTCACCCCGGAACTGGACATGTATGACCAGGACTGGCCCATCCGCACGCATATGGAATCACTGCCGCCCGCGAAGTTCGTGCAGGACCGTTCTGGCAGCCACGGCATGACGCTGAACTCGCTGGTTTCCGGCGGCTGTATTATTTCCGGTTCGGTGGTGGTGCAGTCAGTTCTGTTCCCGCGGGTGCGGGTGAATTCATTCTGTAACATTGATTCGGCAGTGTTGTTACCTGAAGTATGGGTTGGACGTTCATGCCGCTTGCGTCGTTGCATCATCGACCGCGCCTGCGTGATCCCGGAAGGGATGGTGATTGGTGAAAACGCGGAAGAAGATGCGCGTCGTTTCTACCGTTCAGAGGAAGGCATTGTGCTGGTCACGCGTGAAATGCTGCGCAAACTGCAGATCAAACAGGAGCGATAATGCAGGTTTTACACGTATGTTCAGAGATGTTCCCCCTGTTAAAAACCGGGGGACTGGCGGATGTTATTGGCGCATTACCCGCAGCGCAAATTGCGGACGGTGTGGATGCCCGCGTGCTGCTCCCGGCCTTTCCCGATATCCGTCGCGGCATTCCTGATGCTCAGGTTGTGACGCGTCGGGATACGTTTGCCGGCAGGATCACGCTGCTGTTCGGGCATTACAACGGCGTCGGCATTTACCTGATTGACGCGCCGCATCTCTACGACCGTCCTGGTAGCCCGTATCACGACACTAACCTGTTTGCGTACACCGATAACGTACAGCGTTTTGCATTGCTGGGGTGGGTCGGATGTGAAATGGCCTGCGGTCTTGACCCATTCTGGCGCCCGGATGTGGTGCATGCGCACGACTGGCATGCCGGGCTGGCACCCGCGTATCTGGCGGCGCGCGGCCATCCGGCGAAATCAGTGTTTACCGTACACAACCTGGCGTATCAAGGCATGTTTTATGCAAAGCATATGGATGACATCCAATTGCCATGGTCCTTCTTTAATGTGCACGGTCTGGAATTTAACGGGCAGATCTCTTTCCTGAAGGCAGGGCTGTACTACGCCGACCATATTACGGCGGTGAGCCCGACCTATGCGCGGGAAATTACGGAACCGCAGTTTGCCTACGGAATGGAAGGATTATTGCAGCAGCGTCATCGCGAAGGACGTCTTTCCGGCGTGCTGAACGGCGTCGATGAAAATATCTGGAGCCCGGAAACCGATCTGCTGCTGGCATCGCGTTACACGCGCGACACGCTGGAAGATAAAGCAGAGAACAAGCGCCAGCTACAAATTGCGATGGGACTTAAGGTTAACGATAAAGTGCCGCTGTTTGCTGTAGTGAGCCGCCTGACCAGCCAGAAAGGGTTGGATCTGGTGCTGGAAGCGCTGCCGGGGCTGTTAGAGCAGGGTGGACAGCTGGCGTTGCTCGGCGCGGGCGATCCGGTGTTGCAGGAAGGTTTCCTGGCCGCAGCGGCGGAACACCCAGGCCAGGTGGGGGTGCAGATTGGCTATCACGAAGCTTTCTCGCACCGCATTATGGGGGGCGCCGACGTGATTCTGGTTCCCAGTCGCTTTGAGCCGTGTGGCCTAACGCAATTGTATGGATTGAAGTACGGCACGTTGCCGCTGGTGCGGCGCACCGGTGGGCTGGCTGATACGGTGTCTGACAGTTCGCTGGAGAACCTGGCGGACGGCATCGCCAGTGGGTTTGTATTTGAAGATAGTAATGCCTGGTCGCTGCTACGCACGATCCGGCGTGCTTTCGTATTGTGGTCCCGGCCTTCGCTTTGGCGGTTCGTGCAACGCCAGGCCATGACCATGGATTTTAGCTGGCAAGTCGCGGCGAAGTCTTACCGTGAGCTTTACTATCGCTTGAAATAGATATCCAGGAATCACCTATATGAATGCTCCATTTACTTATGCATCGCCCACACTCAGCGTCGAGGCTCTGAAACATTCCATCGCCTACAAGCTGATGTTCACGATTGGCAAAGACCCGGTCATTGCCAATAAACATGAGTGGCTTAACGCCACGTTGTTCGCGGTGCGCGATCGCCTCGTGGAGCGCTGGTTGCGTTCTAATCGTGCGCAATTGTCCCAGGAAACTCGCCAGGTTTATTACCTGTCGATGGAGTTTCTGATCGGCCGCACGCTTTCCAATGCCATGTTATCGTTGGGAATTTATGACGATGTGAAAAATGCGCTGGAAGGTATGGGTCTGGATCTCGAAGACCTGATCGACGAAGAAAATGACCCGGGCCTCGGTAACGGTGGTCTCGGGCGTCTGGCGGCCTGCTTCCTGGATTCCCTGGCGACGTTAGGGCTGCCGGGACGCGGCTACGGTATTCGCTATGACTACGGCATGTTCAAACAGAACATTGTCGATGGCCGACAGAAAGAGTCACCGGATTATTGGCTGGAATATGGCAACCCGTGGGAGTTCAAACGCCACAATACGCGCTACAAAGTGCGCTTTGGCGGCCGTATTCAGCAGGAAGGTAAGAAAACGCGCTGGATCGAGACCGAAGAGATCCTGGCGGTGGCTTATGACCAGATTATCCCGGGTTACGACACCGATGCGACCAACACGTTGCGTCTGTGGAGCGCTCAGGCCAGCAGCGAAATTAACCTCGGTAAATTTAATCAGGGCGACTACTTCGCGGCGGTGGAAGATAAAAACCACTCCGAGAACGTGTCCCGCGTGCTGTACCCGGACGATTCCACCTACTCGGGGCGCGAGCTGCGGCTGCGTCAGGAATACTTCCTGGTCTCCTCCACGGTGCAGGACATCCTGAGTCGTCATTACCAACTGCACAAAACCTACAATAACCTGGCCGATAAAATTGCCATCCACCTTAACGACACCCATCCGGTGCTGTCGATCCCGGAGCTGATGCGCCTGCTGATCGATGAGCACAAATTTAGCTGGGACGACGCGTTTGAGGTCTGCTGCCAGGTCTTCTCTTACACCAACCATACGCTGATGAGCGAAGCGCTGGAAACCTGGCCGGTGGATATGCTGGGCAAAATTCTGCCGCGCCATCTGCAAATCATCTTTGAGATCAACGACTACTTCCTGAAGACGTTGCAGGAACAGTATCCCAATGATACCGGTCTGCTGGGGCGGACGTCGATCATCGATGAATCCAACGGTCGTCGCGTGCGTATGGCATGGCTGGCTGTGGTGGTGAGCCACAAGGTTAACGGTGTTTCAGAGCTGCATTCCAACCTGATGGTGCAGTCGTTGTTTGCTGATTTTGCGAAGATTTTCCCAACGCGCTTCTGCAACGTGACCAACGGCGTGACGCCGCGTCGCTGGCTGGCGCTGGCGAACCCGTCGCTCTCCGATGTACTGGATGAGAATATTGGCCGTACCTGGCGAACCGATCTCAGTCAGTTAAGTGAACTTGAGCAGCACTGTGATTACCCGCTGGTGAATCACGCGGTGCGTCAGGCGAAACTGGAGAATAAAAAACGGTTGGCTGCGCTCATCGCCCAGCAGCTTAACGTGGTGGTGAACCCGAAATCGCTGTTTGATGTGCAGATCAAGCGTATTCACGAGTACAAACGCCAGTTGATGAATGTGCTGCATGTGATCACGCGCTACAACCGCATTAAGGACGACCCTGAGGCCGAGTGGGTACCGCGTGTGAATATCTTCGCCGGTAAAGCGGCGTCGGCCTATTACATGGCGAAACACATTATCCACCTGATTAACGATGTGGCTAAAGTGATCAACAACGATCCGCAGATTGGCGACAAACTGAAGGTGGTGTTCATCCCGAACTACAGCGTCAGCCTGGCGCAGGTGATCATTCCTGCCGCCGACCTGTCTGAGCAAATTTCTCTGGCCGGGACGGAAGCCTCCGGGACCAGTAACATGAAATTTGCGCTGAACGGCGCGCTGACCATCGGTACGCTGGACGGTGCCAACGTCGAGATGCTGGAGCATGTGGGTGCAGAGAATATCTTTATCTTTGGTAATACAGCGGAAGAGGTGGAAGCCTTACGCAGGAAAGGCTACAAACCGCGTGAATATTACGAGAAAGATGAAGAACTGCATCAGGTTCTGACGCAAATTGGCAGCGGCGTCTTCAGTCCTGAGGAGCCGGGGCGCTATCGTGATTTGGTGGACTCGCTCATCAACTTTGGTGACCATTACCAGGTGCTGGCGGATTATCGCAGCTATGTGGACTGCCAGGATAAGGTTGATGAACTGTATGGTCGCCCGGAAGAGTGGACCACGAAGTCGATGATTAACATCGCTAACATGGGTTATTTCTCATCCGACAGAACAATCAAAGAATACGCCGAAAGCATCTGGCATATTGATTCCGTGCGATTGTAATTGCGGTTGCCATAAAGAAAGGCCCGGTAGCGTTACCGGGCCTTTTTGCTCTCTGTCGGTCTCTTTCTTACGATGCCAGTGAAAGCTGGTGCTTTTCCACGTATTCAGCCAGCCACTGGGTCATACGGGACTGCTGCTCGGCGTTAAGCCACATGCCTTCTTTCGTACGACGCCACAGGGCATCGTCGGCACGGCGTACCCATTCGTGATCGACCAGATACTTCAGCTCCGCAGCGTAGAACTCATGACCGAAGTCTTCACCCAGTTGTTCAAGTGAGGTCGCTTCGCCGAGGATCCATTCGGTGTTACTGCCATAGGTACGTGAATAATGACGCGCCAGCGACTCGGTCAGGAATGGATAACGGCGGCGCAGTTTTGCCGCGTAATCTTCACGGTCACCGCCAATGTCGCCACCCGGCAGGGTGCACTCTTTGGTCCATGCCGGGCCGATCCCCTGATAGTACGACGACAGTTTTTCCATCGCGTGCTCCGCCAGCTTACGGTAGGTCGTCAGCTTGCCGCCAAAGACGGAGAGCAGCGGCGCTTTGCCATTTTCGTCGTGGATATCCAGCGTGTAATCACGGGTGATGGCCTGCGGAGAGTCGGACTCGTCATCGCACAGCGGACGTACGCCTGAGTAGGTCCAGACGATGTCGTCACGACCGAGTTGTTTCTTAAAGTGTGCGTTGTAGACCTTCAACAGATAATTGATTTCACTCTCATCAATTTTCACGGCTTTCGGGGAGCCTTTGTACTCGACGTCGGTGGTCCCGATAATCGAGAACTCATCCATCCACGGGATAACGAAAACAATACGTTTGTCTTCGTTTTGCAGGATGTAAGCCTGTTTCTGGGTATGTACGCGCGGTACCACAATGTGGCTGCCTTTGATCAGGCGGATACCGTATGGCGATGGCAAGTGCATGCCCTCGTCGAAGAACTCTTTTACCCACGGCCCTGTGGCGTTGACCAGACCGCGCGCCTGCCAGGTGTACTTTTTACCGGTATCGATATCTTCTGCTTCGACAATCCACAGACCGTTTTCGCGGCGTGCGGAGGTGGCGCGGGTACGGGTTAAGACTTCCCCACCTTTGCGCACCACCATCTGGGCGTTTGCCAGAACCAGACGCGCATCGTCAACCCAGCAGTCAGAATATTCGAAACCGCGCACAATCTCGGGTTTCATCACAGAATCTGCGCCAAAACGCAAACCGGTTGAACCTGGCAAACTGGTGCGTTTGCCCAGGTGATCGTACATAAACAGACCAATACGGATCATCCAGGCCGGACGCAGGTGCGGGCGATGGGGCAGACGAAAGCGCATTGGGAAGGCAATATGTGGCGCCATTTTCAACAGCACTTCACGTTCGGCCAGCGCTTCGCTTACCAGGCGAAACTCGTAGTGTTCCAGGTAGCGCAGGCCACCGTGGATGAGTTTGGAGCTGGCGGAGGAGGTCGCACAGGCTAAATCTTGCGCTTCCAGCATCAGCACGGATAAACCGCGTCCAGCGGCATCTGCCGCGATACCGGCACCGTTGATGCCTCCACCTATCACAATCAGATCTTTGGTTTCCATGCTGGCCTCTTGCACTTTCGTTATAGCTCAATAATGTTCGTTATCGAGCATAATAGCAAAGAATCGCGCCATTGGTAACATCGGATAAACAATTTACAGTGATACATATAACATTATGGCGTTTACCTGTACTGGCAACGTACACTGGTGGGTACTATTGGTTACCTGCGCAAAAAGAAAAAGAGAGCACCATGGATCAGTTTGAATGTATCAATGTCGAAGAAGCCCATCAGAAATTACTGCACGGAATGGCGGTGTTGGTGGATATCCGCGATCCGCAAAGTTACGCAATGGGCCATGCGCCTCAGGCGTTTCATCTGACGAACGACACGCTGGGGTCATTTATGCGTGACCACGATTTTGATACCGCCGTGATGGTGATGTGTTACCACGGTAACAGCAGTAAAGGTGCGGCGCAGTACCTGCTGCAGCAGGGCTATGATGCGGTTTACAGCGTTGATGGCGGTTTTGATGCCTGGCATCGACATTTTCCGGCAGAAGTGGCGTTTGGTTCGTAAGCGATACCCTGCAGTGTGAATCCGGCCGGGTATAACAAAGATGCAGCCTGAAACGAGCAGGGTATATATACTGTCCTCTTTTGTGTGGAATAAGCGACAGCAACAATGTTGATGATTACCTCTTTTGCTAACCCCCGCGTGGCGCAGGCATTTGTTGATTACATGGCGACCCAGGGCGTTATTCTGACGATTCAACAACATCACCAAACGGATGTCTGGCTCGCGGATGAGTCCCAGGCCGAACGTGTGCAGGCTGAGCTGGCCCGTTTTCTGGAAAATCCGGGAGACCCGCGTTATCTGGCCGCCAGCTGGCAATCGGGTCAGACAGGCAGCGGTCTGCGCTATCAACGTTTTCCATTTCTTGCCACGCTGCGCGAGCGTGCCGGTCCGGTGACCTGGGTGGTGATGGCAGCGTGCGTGCTGGTGTTTATCGCCATGAACGTTGTGGGCGATCAGACGGTCATGTTATGGCTGGCGTGGCCGTTTGACCCAACGCTGAAATTTGAATTCTGGCGTTATTTCACCCACGCTTTTATGCACTTCTCACTGATGCATATTCTGTTCAACCTGCTGTGGTGGTGGTATCTGGGCGGGGCGGTAGAAAAACGTCTGGGCAGCGGGAAGCTCATCGTTATTACCGTTATCAGCGCGCTGCTGAGCGGTTATGTGCAGCAAAAATTTAGCGGCCCGTGGTTTGGCGGGTTGTCCGGTGTGGTCTATGCCCTGATGGGCTATGTATGGCTGCGCGGCGAGCGCGATCCGCAAAGTGGCATTTTCTTGCAGCGCGGTTTGATCATTTTTGCTTTGATTTGGATTGTTGCTGGCTGGTTTGATTTGTTCGGCATGTCGATGGCGAACGGCGCGCATATCGCCGGGCTGGCCGTCGGTCTGGCAATGGCATTTGTTGATACTATTCATGTGCGAAAACGAATGTAGAAATCCGCCTACAGGCTATCTTATTTGCCCGTGTGAGCTTGGGCAGTGCTCGAAATCCTCACGTACCGTAAGTACGCTGCGGTTTCTGCGCGCTGGCCATGCCCAAACGGCCTGCAACGATAACGCCTGATAGACGAATTCTAAATTTTCAGGGAACAATAATGAAGCAAACACAACGACATGACGCGATCATTGAACTGGTAAAAAAACAGGGATACGTCAGCACCGAGGAGCTGGTGGAACATTTCTCCGTCAGCCCGCAGACGATTCGTCGGGATCTTAACGATCTGGCCGATCAGAACATGATTTTGCGCCACCATGGCGGCGCGGCGTTGCCATCCAGCTCGGTCAACACCCCGTGGCATGACCGTAAAGCGACGCAGACAGCGGAAAAAGAGCGTATTGCCCGTAAGGTGGCCACGCAGATCCCTAACGGTTCCACGCTGTTTATTGATATTGGCACAACGCCGGAAGCGGTGGCGCATGCGCTGCTGAATCACAGTAACTTGCGCATTGTGACCAACAACCTCAATGTGGCCAACACGCTGATGGCGAAAGAGGATTTCCGCATTATTCTCGCTGGTGGCGAGCTTCGTAGTCGTGATGGCGGCATTATGGGCGAAGCGACCCTCGATTTTATCTCTCAGTTCCGCCTGGATTTCGGCATCTTAGGGATTAGCGGCATCGACAGTGATGGCTCATTGCTGGAATTTGATTACCACGAGGTTCGCACCAAACGCGCCATTATTGAAAATTCACGCCACGTGATGCTGGTGGTGGATCATTCGAAGTTTGGGCGTAATGCGATGGTTAACATGGGTAGTATTAGCCTGGTGGATGCCGTCTATACCGACACCTTACCGCCTGCCGGTGTGATGCAGGTGATTGCTGACCACCATATTCAGTTAGAGCTGTGCTAGGTCGTCTGCGGGCCCGGTAAGCTTCAGCGCTACCGGGCAGAACATTACACGCCGTAGCCCATCATCTTCAACAGCCTCTGCGCCTGCTGCACGGCATCCTGGCGGTGCGCGACGCCGAGTTTCTGGTACAAGTTGCGAATATGCGTTTTGATGGTTGTTGCGGCGACGGCCAGCTCTCCGGCGATCTGTTCGTTGCTGTAACCGGAATAAATCAAACCTAAAACCTGCCATTCTCGCTGGGTCAGCGGGCTGGTGCGGATCAGTTCCGGCACGTCCGGGTGAGTCAGCAGACGCTCGACGAAGCCTTCATCAAAGTGGGCGAATTTATGGCGATGGTGCTGGTTAATCTCACGCAAAATACGCTGCGCGCGATGCTGCTCAAGTTCCGGCAGGGTATTGAGTTGAATCAGCTGACGCAACTGCTGCGCCATCGCTTCACCTTCGATAACAAAGTGGCTGATAAACCCGGTGCGGTTCGCTAACTGCAGCGCATCAAGCAACACGCGCTGCGCATCATTTTTGCGTCCGGCCTGCCAGTACAACTGATTGAGAAGCAGGAGGTTACGATTCAGATCGCTCATCAACCGCAGGTTGCGCGCATTTTCGTTTAACTCTTCGAGTACGATTTCGGCGGGCTCAAATTCACCCAATAAAATCTGCGCTCTGGCGATGTTGCGCCACTGGCTTTGCAGGAAGTGGTTATTAGCGAACTCCGGTTTTGGTGTGTGGCGCAGCCAGTTGGCGGCTGAATTTTTGTCGCCGACCATTTGCCAGTAAATGACGCGGACTTTATCGGCATTGGAAATCCAGTCGCTGTGATAATGTCCGTTACCCAGCAGGTTTTCCAGGCGGTTGAGCAGGCTGCGCGCATTATCCAGATCGCCCCGAGCCAGCGAACACTGAACCAGTAACGCCAGGCACTGCAGCTGCTGCTGCGGCTGGAACGTGGAAAGCAGTTCGATGCCGCTGCGAGCAGAGGCTTCGGATTCATCAAGACGTGCCCATGCCCACAACAGTTGCGCCCGGATGCGCACCAGGAACTCGTGCATGGGTAACTGTTCCAGGTGTTGCTCTTTAATCAGCTGGAACGCTTTTTCCTGAGTCTCCCAGGCGGCCTGCAAAAAGCCCTGGGCAAACAAAATCTCACTTTGTTGGATGAGGCTCCAGAGTGCGTAATGCCAGACGTCATGATGGCGCGCCATTTGCTCTGTTTGCTGCATCAAGGACAGCGAGAGCGTGAGGTCGCCTTTACAGTGCAGGACTTCACCGTGCACTGACGTCGCGACAATACGGCTGTAATACCAGGCTATGGGGAGTTCATCCAGCGCCAGTTTTGCCAGACGCTCAGCTTCGTCGGGGTTACCGTCGTTAATCGCCACCTGTGCACGCAGGGCATTAAATTCCGCATGCAGGGTGGTTTCCATATCGCCTTTCATTTCCTGCTCAGCGCGCGCCAGTAGGGTGTTAACTTCACTGTAGCGGTGCTGACTTTGCATCAGCCAGGCCTGTAACAGCACCAGGCGTGGGTTCTCCAGCAGGCTTTCCCACGGCAGGGCTTTTAGCGACTCTTCGAGTAACGCCAGTTCGCTGTGGTTAAACAGCCCCCATGCATGGTTGAGCAGGATATCGCGCAGCATATGGGCGTCGCCTGCCGCCAGCGCATGGTGGATGGCCTCGCTCGGGAAGCCTTGCGCCATCCAGCTTTCTGCGGCGGCGCGGTGGATTTCGGGGAGTTCCGTCGCCAGTTCCCACTGGCAGCGCTGGCGTAAAAAGTTGCCGAACAGCGGGTGATAGCTGAACCATTCGCCGGTGTCATCCATCCGTTGCAGGAACAACCCCTGGCGCTCAATTTCCTCCAGCCGCATTTGACCGTTTTCTTCCCCGGTAACCCGGGCAATCAGCGCATCGTTCATTGAACGCAGAACGGCGCTTTTTAACAGGAAGTGCCGCGTGCCAATGTCCACGCTGTCGAGAACTTCATCGACCAGATAATCGGACAGATGGCTGGCGTTGATTCCGGCAAGGCGTCGTGCCGACTGATGCGCAGAATGATTATTCTGGCGGGCTGAAAGCGCGATCAGCTGTAACGCGGTTGCCCAGCCAGCGACGTCATCGCACATGCGACTGCTTTCCGCCGCTTCGATAGGTGAGGACAAACGACGATCGAAGAACTGTTTGGCTTCCTGATGGTTAAACGCCAGTTGCTGACTGCCTATCTCCAGTAACTGATCGCGCACGCGCAGGTTAGCAATGCCCAGTTGCGGCAAATTACGCGACAGTACGACCAGCGTGAGATTCTCAGGCTGATGGCGAAGGAAGAAACGCATGGCTTCGTGGATGGCCGGATTAGAGATCAGGTGGTAATCATCCACGACCAGATAAAGCGGGCGATGCCACTCGGCCAGTTCAATGAACAGTTGCGCAAAGAGCGAGGTCAGGCTGACGTACTGACGCTTTTGCACCATCGCTTCGCTGGTTGTACAGTGCCCACCGGTCGCCTGCTGGATAGCGGCAATCAGATAGCTGGCAAAGCGCTCCTGCTGGTTATCGCCTTCGTCCAGGGAGTACCAGCCTAATTCATTTTTCCCCGCCGCCCATTGCGAAACGAGCGTTGTTTTTCCATAACCAGCGGGACTTGTTATCAGGGCGAGCCTGAAATTGTTCGCGCCAGAAAGTTTAGCCAACAGGCGCTCACGAACCACCGTATGGTCGAGTCGAACCGGACGACTTAATTTGGACGGAATCAACATAAGCTAGTCACTTCACTGTGTGAAAATAGGGGAAAACGATTTTTTTTGCGCTTCGTAATTAATAGATATAAGGTCGGCCAGAAAGGGCTTTTATGCAAGCTAAGCAGGGTTTTTGTGTGTCTGATTTTGCACTATGTCACAATTTCAAACATCTATTACAGAAATTATGCTTAAATGTCTGAAAGTGCGTGGCGACTGGCTTTGGCGTTATTTTTACGGTATCGAATAATCCCCTTCTTTTTGTATGACAACCCTTTGGATTAATGAAATCGGTGAGTTTTGCGATCGCCGTATAATTTTCCTGTGAAATATCTTAAGCGCTATATGTATTTCAGCATGGAAACTATTTCGTTATTTGCGTTTTTTTAGAAACGTTTTGTCCCTATTTTAAATTGCCCGGTTAATCCTTGTTCGCTAATGTGCATTTCAGGGATGTGTGTGGAGATTCTGCGCTTTTACGGGTAATTACACCGCCTTTGAGTGGTCGCGATCACATTTTTATGCTCATCCCCGCTCCTCCTCCCTCCCTAATCCTCGCCAGGATGAGGAAGGTCAACAACGAGCCTGGCAAACTAGCGATAACGTTGTTTTATTACCTAAGGACCTGGAACCCCTATGTCACAGCCTACCTTCAATAAAGATCACTTTCAGGCTGCCCTGACACGTCAGTGGCAGCGCTTCGGTTTACTGTCGGCTCACGAAATGACGTCGCGCCAGTGGTGGCAGGCCGTGAGTGGGGCGTTGGCTGAATTACTCAGTGCTCAGCCTGCGGTGAAACCGGCGAAAAACCAGCGTCATGTTAACTACATTTCGATGGAGTTTTTAATTGGTCGTCTGACGGGCAACAACCTGCTCAACCTGGGCTGGTATCAGGGCGTGAGCGATGAGCTGAAAGCGCATGACATCAACCTGACCGACCTGCTGGAAGAAGAAATCGATCCGGCATTGGGTAACGGTGGTCTGGGACGTCTGGCGGCGTGTTTCCTCGACTCCATGGCGACAGTCGGTCAGTCCGCGACGGGCTATGGCCTGAATTATCAGTACGGCCTGTTCCGCCAGTCTTTTGCCGATGGGCAGCAGATGGAAGCGCCGGATGACTGGCATCGTGGAAGCTATCCGTGGTTCCGCCATAACGAGGCACTGGATGTGCAGGTCGGTATTGGCGGTAAGGTCAGCAAAGAGGGGGGCTGGGAGCCTGGCTTCACTATCACCGGCCAGGCATGGGATCTGCCGGTACTCGGCTACCGTAACGGCGTGGCGCAGCCGCTGCGTCTGTGGCAGGCCAGCCACGCACATCCTTTTAACCTGACCAAATTTAACGACGGTGATTTCCTGCGTGCGGAGCAACAGGGTATCGATGCTGAAAAACTGACGAAAGTGCTGTACCCGAATGACAACCATACGGCGGGTAAAAAGCTGCGTCTGATGCAGCAGTACTTCCAGTGCGCCTGTTCCGTTGCCGATATTCTGCGCCGTCACCATCTGGCGGGGCGTAAGCTGCATGAACTGGCTGATTACGAAGTGATTCAGTTGAACGATACCCATCCGACTATCGCTATTCCTGAACTGCTGCGCGTATTGATTGATGAGCACCAGATGAGCTGGGATGACGCATGGGCAATCACCAGCAAGACCTTCGCCTATACCAACCACACGTTAATGCCAGAAGCGCTGGAGTGCTGGGATGAGAAACTGGTAAAAGCGTTGCTGCCGCGTCATATGCAAATCATCAAAGAGATTAATGACCGCTTTAAGACGCTGGTCGATAAAACCTGGCCGGGTGATGCTGAAGTCTGGGCGAAGCTGGCGGTTGTACACAATAAACAAGTGCGTATGGCCAACCTGTGCGTGGTCAGCGGCTTTGCGGTTAACGGTGTGGCGGCGCTGCACTCTGACCTGGTGGTAAAAGATCTGTTCCCGGAATATCACCAGCTGTGGCCAAACAAATTCCATAACGTGACCAACGGGATTACGCCGCGTCGCTGGATCAAACAGTGCAACCCGGCACTGGCGGCTCTGTTGGATAAATCGCTGAAAAAAGAGTGGGCTAACGACCTCGATCAGCTGATTAATCTGGAGAAATACGCTGATGACGCGACGTTCCGCCAGCAGTACCGCGATATCAAGCTGGCGAACAAACAACGGCTGGTGACGTTTATTAAAGCGCGTACCGGGATTGAGATTACGACCAACGCCATCTTTGATATTCAGATCAAACGCCTGCATGAGTACAAGCGTCAGCACCTGAATCTGCTGCATATTCTGGCGCTCTATAAAGAGATTCGTGAAAATCCACAGGCAGATCGCGTACCGCGCGTATTCCTGTTTGGCGCGAAGGCGGCTCCGGGTTACTACCTGGCGAAAAACATCATCTTCGCCATTAACAAAGTGGCGGAAACCATCAACAACGACCCGAAAGTCGGCGACAAGCTGAAAGTCGTCTTCCTGCCGGATTACTGTGTCTCGGCGGCGGAAATGCTGATCCCGGCGGCGGATATCTCTGAGCAGATCTCGACGGCAGGGAAAGAGGCTTCCGGCACCGGTAACATGAAACTGGCGCTAAACGGGGCGTTAACGGTCGGTACGCTGGACGGTGCGAATGTCGAGATTGCTGAGAAGGTTGGCGACGAAAATATCTTTATCTTTGGCCACACGGTGGAAGAGGTCAAAGCCCTGAAAGCGAAAGGCTACGATCCGGTGAAATGGCGTAAGAAAGACAAAGTGTTGGATGCGGTGCTGAAAGAGCTGGAAAGCGGGAAATACAGCGATGGCGATAAGCACGCTTTTGACCAGATGCTGCACAGCATCGGTAAGCAGGGCGGCGACCCGTATCTGGTGATGGCCGACTTCTCGGCTTACGTTGAGGCGCAGAAGCAGGTTGACGTTTTGTACCGTGACCAGGAAGCCTGGACCCGGGCCGCCATTCTGAATACCGCGCGTTGCGGTATGTTCAGCTCGGATCGCTCTATCCGCGATTATCAGGCTCGTATCTGGCAGGCGAAACGCTAAGGACCCGTGATGGAAAGCAAACGTCTGGATAATGCCGCGCTGGCGGCGGGGATTAGCCCCAATTACATCAATGCCCACGGTAAACCGCAGTCTATTGGCGCCGAAACCAAGCGGCGTTTGCTTGACGCCATGCATCGTACAACCGCCGCCACGAAAGTGGCGGTGACACCGGTACCGAATGTGATGGTGTATACCGCGGGCAAAAAAATGCCGCTGGCGGTTGAAGGGAGCGGTGAGTTTAGTTGGCTGCTCACGACCGAAGAGGGTGCACAGCACAAAGGACATGCCATCGGCGGTCAATCTTTTCACCTTCCGGCGAAGCTGCCGGAGGGGTACCACACGCTGACCCTGACGCAGGGAGAGTTACGCACGCATTGTCGTATTATCGTTGCGCCTAAACGCTGCTATGAGCCGCCGGCATTGCTCGCCGGGCAAAAGTTGTGGGGTGCATGTGTGCAGCTATATACCCTGCGTTCAGAAAAGAACTGGGGGATCGGCGACTTTGGCGACCTGCGTTCTATGCTGGCGGACGTGGCGAAGCGCGGTGGGGCGTTTATTGGCCTTAACCCGATTCATGCGCTCTATCCGGCGAACCCGGAGAGCGCCAGTCCGTATAGCCCTTCTTCGCGCCGCTGGCTGAACGTCATTTATATTGATGTGAATGCGGTAGACGACTTTCACCTGAGCAAAGCGGCGCAGGAGTGGTGGCAAATGCCTGCGACGCAACAAATCCTGCAACGCGCTCGGGATGCCGAGTGGGTGGATTACTCTACGGTGACCGCCCTGAAGATGACGGCGCTGCGCATGGCATGGAAAGGCTTTTCGTCTCGTGATGATGAGCAGATGGCGGCGTTCCGTCGTTTTGTGGTTCAGGAGGGCGAAAGTCTGTACTGGCAGGCGGCGTTTGACGCGTTGCATGCCCATCAGGTGAAAGAAGATGAAATGCGCTGGGGCTGGCCGGTATGGCCGGATGCCTTCCAGTCGGTGGACTCGCCGGAAGTTAAACAGTTCTGCGAGAAGCACAGCGATGAAGTGGATTTCTATCTCTGGTTGCAGTGGCTGGCATATACCCAGTTTGCTGCCTGCTGGGAAACCAGCCAGGGCTTTGATATGCCGATCGGTCTGTATCGCGATCTGGCGGTCGGGGTCGCCGAAGGCGGAGCGGAAACCTGGTGTGATCGTGAGTTGTACTGCCTGAAAGCGTCCGTGGGTGCGCCACCGGATATTCTTGGGCCGCTCGGTCAAAACTGGGGGCTGCCGCCGATGGACCCGCATATCATTACCGCACGCGCCTACGAGCCGTTTATTGAATTGTTGCGCGCGAACATGCAGAACTGCGGTGCGCTGCGTATCGACCATGTGATGTCGATGCTGCGTCTGTGGTGGATCCCTTATGGCGAGACTGCCGATCACGGCGCTTATGTGCATTACCCGGTAGACGATCTGCTCGCGATTCTGGCGCTGGAAAGTCAACGCCACCACTGCATGGTGATCGGTGAGGATCTGGGGACGGTTCCGGTGGAGATTGTTGGCAAGCTGCGTGACAGCGGTGTGTATTCGTACAAAGTGCTCTATTTTGAGAATGACCATGAGAAGAATTTCCGTGCGCCGAAAGCGTACCCGGAACAATCCATGGCCGTTGCGGCAACCCATGATCTTCCCACGCTGAAAGGCTACTGGGACAGCGGCGACCTGACGCTGGGAAAAACATTGGGTCTTTACCCGGATGACGTCGTGTTGCGCGGGTTGTACCTGGACCGGGAACAGGCAAAGCAGGGCTTGCTGGACGCACTGCACAAATACGGTTGCTTACCAAAACGCGCCGGACATAAGGCGTCGTTGATGTCGATGACGCCGATCCTCAATCGTGGGATGCAGCGCTACATTGCTGACAGCAACAGTGCGTTGTTGGGGCTGCAACCGGAAGACTGGTTAGATATGGCGGAGCCGGTCAACATTCCGGGTACCAGTTATCAGTACAAGAACTGGCGGCGCAAGTTGTCCACGACGCTTGAGAAGATGTTTGCCGATGAAAGGGTGAACAAGCTGATTAAGGATTTGGATAAACGGCGCAAAGCTGCCGCGAAGAAGAAGTAAAAAAAGAAGTAAAAAAGAACCCGCCATCTGGCGGGTTCTTTATGTTCATGCAGTACGGGTAGCGCATTGACGTTGCCACCCGGCACTGAGGTTTATCAGACCACCATTCCCAGCAGCAGACAGCCAACCAGACCGCAGACAGAGATAATGGTTTCCAGCATTGACCAGGACTTGATCGTTTCACCGATAGTCAGGTTGAAATATTCTTTGAACAGCCAGAAGCCAGGATCGTTTACGTGGGAGAAAATCACGCTACCGGAACCGACCGCAATAACCATCAGCTCAGGGCTAACGCCGGTTGTTGCAATCAGCGGCGCCACAATCCCACCTGCAGTGATGGCGGCTACGGTGGCAGAACCCAACGCGATACGCAGTACTGCGGCAATGGACCATGCCATCAGCAGCGGAGAAATGTTGGTTTCATGCATCATTGAAGCGATGTATTTGTCTACGCCGCTATCTACCAGTACCTGCTTGAACGCACCGCCACCGCCGATAATCAGCAGCATCATTGCGATGATTTTGATGGAGGACACCAGCGTCTCATTAATCTGATCCATCGAACGTCCACGGTTCAGACCAAAGGTGAACATCGCAATCAGAACCGCAATCAGCGTTGCCATTACTGGATCGCCGAGGAATTCTGCGACCTGCAGGAAGGCGTGGCCTTTTGGCAGGAGCATTTCCGCTACGGCGCGCATTGCCATCAGAATCACCGGAACCAGAGAGGTCCAGACGCTGACGCCAAAGCCAGGCATTTCTTCTTCAGTGAAGGTTTTTGCGCTGTACAGACCTTCCGGGATCGGCTTATCGATACCTTTCAGGAAACGTGCATAAACCGGACCCGCGAGAATAACGGTTGGGATAGCCAGAATCGTACCAAACAGCAGCGTTTTACCCATATCTGCATGGAAGATGGTCGCGATAGCTGTCGGACCCGGGTGCGGCGGTAAGAAACCGTGGGTAACAGACAGCGCAGCGGCCATGGGTACACCGACGTACAGCAGCGGGATATTCGCGGCAGCGGCAATGGTGAAGACCAGCGGCAGCATCAGGACGAAGCCGACTTCATAGAACAGTGCAAAACCCACGGTGAAGCCGGTGAGTACCACCGCCCACTGAATGTGTTTTTTACCGAATTTAGCAATGAGCGTGGTCGCAATGCGTTGCGCACCACCGCAGTCTGCCAACATTTTGCCCAACATGGCGCCAAAACCCATAATCAGGGCGAGGCTGCCAAGGGTTCCGCCGACGCCGGCTTTAATTGAACCGATGACCTTGCCCAGAGGCATCCCTTGCATCAATCCGACAGCAAGCGCCACCAGGACGAGAGCGATGAAGCCGTTCATTTTGAAACGGATCATCAGGAGGAGTAACAAGATTACACCGATAGCAACGATGACTAATGGCATGATTTACCTGGCCTTAACTTTGTTATGGGTAACGTCAGTGTTTAGATGACAAATTACGCTTGTCCCGACCGGGAACAGAGTGTTTGCAGCACCAATGCTGATTGCCTTCCAAACTAATCAGTTTAGCTGGCTGTTATGGGGTGATTTGGTGCCCATACGAATGATACGGGTAACATGTGGTGATTGAGAATCACCTGGGACAGCAAAATTTAAAATATGAGAACCAGGTCAAATTCCAGGGGGATTGATGCAGGAGGGCAGGCAGAAAAATCAGGCCCGGTAAGCGTTATTGCCACCGGGCAAATACAGACGGGAACTTAGTAGTAAGAGTGCTCGCCGCGTTGGTGTTCGGTTAAATCGCGAACGCCTTTCAGTTCAGGGAATTCACCCAGCAGCTGTTTCTCAATGCCTTCTTTCAGTGTGACATCCACCATTGAACAGCCGTTGCAGCCGCCGCCAAATTGCAGAATGGCGTAGCCTTCTTCGGTGATTTCCATCAGAGAGACACGACCACCGTGGCCAGCCAACTGAGGGTTAATCTGTGATTGCAGCATGTATTCCACACGCTCCATGAGCGGTGCATCGTCAGCCACTTTACGCATTTTGGCGTTCGGTGCTTTCAGGGTCAGCTGGGAGCCTAACTGGTCGGTGACGAAATCGATTTCTGCGTCTTCGAGATACGGTGCGCTCAGTTCATCAACATACGCGGTCAGCAGGTCAAATTTAATGGCGGTGTCGGTTGCTTCCACGGCGTCCGGCGGACAATAAGAAACGCCGCATTCAGCGTTAGGCGTGCCGGGATTGATCACAAATACGCGGATTTGTGTCCCTTCTTCCTGATTTGCCAGCAGTTTGGCAAAGTGCGCTTGTGCAGCATCGGAAATATGGATCATAGTAATGGCCTAATAGTTGACTATTTTACTTGGTTATAATACGCCCATCATCGAGGCTCTACAAGGTTCGACACAGGCACCATACCTGGACAGTCGCCGCGCCGTTGCGTAAAAGCAGCTGCGCGATTTCCGCGACGGTACTTCCGGTAGTGACGACATCATCCACAATAACCATATGGAGTCCCTGTACGGGCAATTCAAGGCGAAAGGCGTTTTTCAGGTTTCGTTTGCGTAATCGGGCGCTGAGATGATGCTGTGTAGCGGTAGCCCGAATCCGCGTGACTGCCTGTTTGTCCCAGTCACACGCCAGCCAGTGAGCTAATGGGCGGCACAGCAAATCGCTTTGATTAAATCCTCTGCGCCAGTGCCGTCTCTGCCAGAGTGGGACGCTGACGAGCCTGTCTGGTTGAGGGAGAGGATGCGTTTGCCGAGCCTGGAGCACCTCCAGCAACAAGAGACGTGAGAGGGCGGCGGCAATTTCGCTGCGGCGGGAAAACTTCAGTTGGTGGATAAGTCCACTCAGCGGAGGAGCATAGTCGCTGACAGTAATCAGTCGTTGCCAAGGCGGCGGCTTTTGCAGACATCGACCGCAGGGAAGGGCTGTGTGAGCCGCAGGGAGCCCGCATTGTGGACACAGATTGACATGGCGTCGCGTTGCGCGTGTACAGACGGAACAAATTCCCCAATGCCCTAGCATTAGCGGCATTCGGCATAGCCAGCACAATCCCGGTACTGTTAGCATAGAACTCTCCTTCATGGGCAAAAGAGAACAGTAACGGATGAATGATATTTGGTGGCAGACCCGTGGTGCGGGAAATTGTCATCTTGTGCTGCTGCACGGATGGGGACTGAATGCGGAAGTATGGCATTGCATAAGTGAGGAACTTAGCTCGCATTTTACGTTACATCTAGTCGATCTGCCTGGATTTGGTCGTAGTCAGTGGTTTGGCGCCATGCCGCTTGAGGAAATGGCGGAGCGTGTTTTACAACAGGCGCCGGAGAAAGCGATCTGGTTGGGCTGGAGTCTGGGCGGGCTGGTGGCGAGTCAGGTGGCATTAACCCATCCTGCACGAGTACAGGCGCTGGTGACGGTGGCATCTTCGCCATGCTTTAGCGCGCGTGACGAGTGGCCGGGGATTAAGCCGGACGTTCTGGCAGGATTTCAGCAACAGCTTAGCGAAGACTTCCAGCGCACCGTAGAGCGTTTTCTGGCGTTGCAAACCATGGGCACGGAAACCGCGCGTCAGGATGCGCGTGCGTTGAAGAAAACGGTACTGGCATTACCGATGCCGGAGGTTGCGGTGCTGAATGGCGGGCTGGAGATCCTGAAAACGGTTGATTTGCGTGAGCCGCTCTGCGCATTAACGATGCCTTTCCTGCGTTTGTACGGATATCTCGACGGACTGGTTCCGCGCAAAGTGGTACCGCTGCTGGATGCCTTGTGGCCGCAGAGCGAATCGTTGGTATTTGCTAAAGCCGCACATGCGCCGTTTATCTCGCATCCAGCGGAGTTCTGCCAGGCGCTGGTGGCGTTGAAGCAACAGTTATAGCGCCGTGACTTGCCCGGTGGCACGAAGCATACCGGGCCAGACATTAATGCCTTTTTGCCATCAGCTCTTCAGCGGAAAGCCCCGTGACTCTGAGAATGGTCAGTCTGTCGATACCGTCAGCCAGCATGGTTGCGGCAATGCGTAGCGCTTCTTCCCGTTTACCTTGTTGCAAGCCCTCCTGTATCCCTTGCCGTAGACCTTTCTGCAACCCTTTCTTTAACCCCTCCTGTAGCCCATTCATATGCCCTTCCTGACGTAATCTTTCAGCGATAGTCATCAGTCTCTCCTTGTGTTGAGGTAAGCGTCTGGCCACTTCATGCATAAACGCTCTGAAACGCGCGGTGTCGCCAGCCTGAATCATGTAATTAAACAGAGCTTTCAACTGGTTGTCATTAGCGTCTCCCTTAACAAGCAGGACGGCCAGTTTCTCCACCAAACCCATCAGATCGCGTTTCCGGATATGTTTTTGGATCAGTTCCAACAATGCTATACGGCGATGTTGCATGATTTCGTCATCAGGCATAACCGTGATATCTACCAGTGGAAAGGCGGTGGCATAAAGTTGTCTGGCTGCTTCCGGGTCGTCAAACTTGTCCAGCCAGCACAAGGAATAGGGATAGGGGCTGGCGGTACCGTGATAAAAAAGCAGGGGTATCACCAGCGGCAATTTCTTATGGCCTGCATCAAGATGTCGCTGCATGACTGCAATGGCATAACGCATCAGACGAAACGCCATATGCGCATCTGCGGTGCTCTGATGTTCGATAACGGTGTAAATGTAGCCATCGCCTTCGCGGGTTTTCAGCGACCACAACACATCGGAATAGTGCGCACGCAAATCGTCTTCAATAAAACTGCCTGATCCCAGTTTCAGTGTCTTCAGGTCACACAGAATACGTAAAGCATCCGGAAGATGGAGTTGCAAAAAATCTTGCGCGGTAGCCGGATGGCTCAGAAATGTTTTGAAAATTGCGTCATGTGGTGTTGCTGTGGCGTCAGTATTCATGGCGATCCGTCACCTGAAGAACAAGATGACGAGACTTTACTTGCAAGGGAAAGGGGAAGCATCCCCGTATTGTGAACAATGCGTAGCGGACCGGAGGATAAATCTGTTTTGCTGAAACCGCGCCTTTCTTGTGGAACCGACTACGCAAAACGACGGATGGTCAGGGTGGTGGCCGGATAAGCACAACGTCATCCGGCCAGTCACGAGAATTAGCGTAAAGCCCACCACTCGCGCAGACAGGCTTTACCTTCGGGGCAGCTTTTGCAGCTGCCAGAAAGACACCCGTCGGCGTCTTCCTGAATACGCACGGCTTTACCCATCTTCTCTAGCTGACATAGCATGGCGTCGATCATCGGCTGCGGGGTCTGCAGCGTATGGCTGATTTGCGTCGCCTCCATACGCCCCCGCAGAGCCAGTAAATCACGAACCTGTATAAGCGATGCCATCTCTCATCACCCTAGTGGCAATCGCCAGTGGTGCTGGCGCAGCAGGAGCCTGGCGTTTTATTGGTCGCCAGCAGTTCGATATCCACGCGGCTACGGGCGCGGCGTAGCAGACCCAGTACCACGATGTTAAACAGAATGACGGCTAAAATGCAGACCAGACTGTAGGTCGGGTGCGCTTTGTAGCTGACTGCCTGATAAAACAGCGTTGACAGCGAGTAAGCGATGTTCAGGCCCCACAGAATGGAGAAGCCCATCCAGCCACGGCTCGATTCACGCGCGATGGCGCCCATGACCGAAATGCACGGGACATACAGCAGAACGAAAATCAGGTAGCTGTACGCAGCGGCGGCGCTGCCAAATTTCTCGCCCATCACGCCCATTGCGCCCGTTGCCATCTCACCGTCACCTTTGCTGGCTTCGATAGGGTTGGCCAGAACGCTGAGGCTGAAGGTGTCTTTCAGGCTTTGCCAGGTTTCATCCACAGCGCTTGCCAGTTCGTCACCGAGATGGAAATCTGCCGGGTTGAACTCTTCTTCCTGAATATTTTCCGCGGTATAGAGGGTATTCAGCGTACCGACAACCACTTCTTTTGCCATCGCACCCGTGAACAGACCCACGGTTGCCTGCCAGTTATCTTCGTGTACACCAATCGGTTTGAAGACTGGGGTGATAACGCGGCTGACGGAGGCCAGCGCAGAATCGTTGATGTTATCGACGATTTTCCCACTGAGTGAGAAACTGTTAAACGCGCTGAGGAAAATGCTGACGATGATAATGACTTTACCGGCGCGCATGACAAAACCTTTCAGGCGTTGCCAGGTCTGAATAATCAGGCTTTTAATGTGTGGAACGTGGTAGACCGGCAGCTCCATCACAAACGGTGTTGCTTCACCACGCATGATGGTGTGTTTGAGCATCAGACCGGTGAGGACAGCCATCACGATACCCAGCACATACAGCGAGAAGACCGCCAGCGCGCCGTTCTGCCCAAAGAATGCGGCGGCGAATACGGCAAAGATCGCCAGACGTGCGCCGCAGGACATAAACGGCGCCATCATGATGGTCATCAGGCGTTCACGCGGGGCGTCCAGCGTACGGGCACCCATCACCGAAGGTACGTTACAGCCGAAGCC
Organism: Citrobacter sp. Marseille-Q6884; assembly: GCF_945906775.1. NCBI lineage: Bacteria > Pseudomonadati > Pseudomonadota > Gammaproteobacteria > Enterobacterales > Enterobacteriaceae > Citrobacter > Citrobacter sp. Marseille-Q6884. Next base: position 819,466 of record NZ_CAMDRE010000001.1, on the reverse strand, counting down.
GACAATCAGCGGTACAAACGATTTACCCGGTAACCCCAGCGCCTGCATCAGACGGTCCATTACAAAGGCTGCACGCGCCATATAGCCGGAGTCTTCGAGGAAGGAGAGGAACAGATACATCATACCGATCTGCGGAACCAGCGGCAGCACGGTGTTGATCCCGCCGCCAAGACCCTGCGCCAGGAAGATGGTTAACCAGTCCGGGAAGTGCAGCGTATAACCAATCCACTGAATACCATGAATAAAGAGTGCCACGGAGCCGACATCAAATAACGGCTGCAGTGCGCCGCCAATGTTGATGGCAAGCAGGAACATCAGGTACATCACGAACAGGAAAATCGGCAGACCGAGGAAACGGTTAAGGACGATTTTATCGACCGCAGTGGTAAAGCGGCTGGGCTCTGCGGTCAGCGTGTTGCTCACGGTGTCGCAAATCGCGGCGATACACTGGTAACGCGCATCGGCAATATGCAGCGCCGGGTCGTCCATTGTTTCATTCAGGCGCGCAATCGCGCCATCCAGATTTTGCGCCGCCTCACCTGCATAGGCACGACTGTAGATATCACCTTCCAGCATTTGCAGGCCAAGCCAGCGGCGCTGTTGCAGCGGCATCTCTTTCGCCATCGCTTCGGCGAGTGACTCAGCCTCACGCAGCAGCGGCTGGGCATAATGAACCAGCTCGACGGTGTCGTTTTCTTTATAGCGATCGATAGCCAGCTTCAGCGCTTCGATCCCGCGACCGCGGGTAGAGACCAGCGGAACCACCGGGCAGCCAAGGCGAGCGGAAAGGGCGTCGATATCAATGCGAACTTGCTGCTTCTCAGCAATGTCCAGCATGTTTAGGGCGACGATGCACGGAATACCCAGTTCGAGCAGTTGCAGCGTCAGGTAGAGATTACGTTCAAGGTTTGAGGCATCGACAACGTTGATAAGCAGGTCGGCGTCGCCACTCAAAATATAGTGGCAGGCAATCTGCTCATCGAGTGAGGTCTGCGATGAGATAGTTGTCAGTGAATAGGTGCCAGGTAAATCCACCAGCGTGACCTGATGGTCCGTCGTCGCAAAGTGACCTTCTTTACGCTCCACGGTGACGCCAGCCCAGTTGCCCACACGCTGGCGCGCACCGGTAAGCTGATTGAATAAGGTTGTCTTGCCGGAATTAGGATTACCAATTAAACCAATGGTTAGTTTTTTCATTTTTATAGACTCACTGTATTAACAGGAAACCGCTTCCACTTCTAATAACGCCAGATCCTTTTTACGCAATACCAGACTTACGCGGCGTGTTTCAATGTGGATGGGATCGCCCAACGGTGCGACGCGCACTACATTGAATGAAGAGCCTGGCAACATGCCGAGCGACAAGAGTTTTTGACGGTACGCCGGACTGATTTCACGAGCAAAACCGGTAATTTTCCACGCAGTGTCTGGAGTGAATTGCATAGGGACCTACTTATATCTCGCTAACTGGATGATTTCCTCATGAAGAGACATGAGACCAGATGATTCGCCAACGAAGGAAAGAGTAAATAATCAACAAAACAATGATAATGAGAATGGTTTCTATCATCAATAGATTAAATGTGACGGAATGTAGGATTGGATAATAATTTAAGCCAATATTGATATGCCTCAACATTTATTCTGGTTTGCAGTGAATGTTTTAAGGCAGGAATTATTGACGTTCTTAATGTTTAATTAAGGTTTCACCTGTTAACGGTGTGAAAATTAATTGTGTTGTTGCTCGTTGTGCAATTAAATAACCGATTCAATTTTCTGCATTATTTAATTGTTAACTTTAAATGACGTTAACCCGTGTCGCCGGCTATATTGCGGAATGGCGAGAGGGATGCTTTTCCGGCCTACGGTCAAACATCGCCCCAGGCCGGAGAAAACACGATAGTGTGTTAGCGTTTTTTACCCATTGCCGCTGCCAGCGCATCCATCATGGCGCTGTTGCCAGCAGGTTGAGTATCACGCCCGCGTGGTTTTGCCGCTTTTGCTGCCGCCGGGCGGTTGCCCTGAGCGCGATCATTACCCCCACCGCTACGACGAGCATTGGTTTCATCCGGTTGCTCGTCCAGACGCATCGTCAGGGCGATACGTTTACGTGGCAGGTCCACTTCCAGCACTTTCACCTTCACAATGTCGCCTGCTTTCACCACCGTGTGGGGATCTTCGACGAATTTATTCGACAATGAAGAGATATGCACCAGACCGTCCTGGTGAACGCCGATATCAACAAACGCGCCGAAGTTGGTGACGTTGGTGACCGCGCCTTCCAGAATCATGCCTGGCAGCAGATCGTTCATGGTTTCCACGCCATCAGCGAACTGTGCGGTTTTGAACTCAGGACGTGGGTCACGGCCCGGTTTTTCCAGCTCTTTGATGATGTCGGTCACCGTTGGCACCCCGAAGCGCTCGTCGGTAAAATCGGACGCTTTCAGATTGCGCAGTTCATTGCTGTTGCCCATCAAGTCACGCAGCGACTGTTCGGTTGCCGCCAGAATACGTTCCACAATGGGATAGGCTTCCGGGTGAACGGTGGAAGCATCCAGCGGGTTATCGCCGTGGTTGATGCGCAGGAAGCCCGCACACTGTTCGAAGGCTTTGGGTCCCAGACGGCTGACTTTCAGTAATTGCTGACGGTTCTGGAACTGACCGTTCTCATCACGCCAGGCAACGATGTTTTGTGCCATCATGCGGGTCATGCCTGCAACGCGTGTCAACAGCGGCACGGAGGCGGTATTCAGGTCTACGCCGACGGCGTTTACGCAGTCTTCCACCACCGCATCCAGCTTACGGGCGAGCTGGGTCTGGCTGACATCGTGCTGATACTGGCCCACACCGATAGATTTTGGATCGATTTTCACCAGTTCAGCCAGCGGGTCCTGCAGACGGCGGGCGATCGACACCGCGCCACGCAGTGAAACGTCGAGATCCGGGAATTCCTGTGCCGCCAGTTCTGAAGCGGAGTACACCGATGCCCCGGCTTCGCTGACGATCACTTTTTGTGCGGTAACTTTCGGGAACTGTTTTTGCACATCCAGGAAGAAGCGCTCGGTCTCGCGGGACGCGGTACCGTTACCGATCGCGACCAGCTCAACGTTGTGTTTTTCACACAGAGCTGCAACGGCAACGGCGGCTTTGGCAGCCTGACCGGTGTGCGGATAGATGGTGTCAGTCGCAACCAGTTTACCGGTGCCATCGACAACCGCGACTTTAACACCGGTACGCAGACCGGGATCGAGACCCATTGTTGCGCGTAACCCTGCTGGAGCCGCCATCAACAGGTCGTGCAGGTTACGGGCAAAGACGTTAATCGCCTCATCTTCCGCACGCTCGCGTACGGTGCCCATCAGTTCGGTTTCGAGGTGCATCAGCACCTTGATGCGCCATGTCCAACTGACGACGCCTTTACGCCAGCTGTCCGCCGGTGCGTTATTCAGTCGCAGGCCAAGGTGATCCTGGATAATTTGCTCGCCGTGGCTCTCTTTGGGGGGCTCGTCAAACTGGGGATCGGCATTCAGCGAAAGCTGTAACACACCTTCGTTACGCCCGCGGAACATCGCCAGCGCACGGTGAGAGGGAACGGTGGAGAGCGGTTCGTGGTGATCGAAGTAATCGCGGAATTTCGCGCCTTCTTCTTCTTTCCCGCTCACCACGGTGGAGACCAGATGCGCGTTTTTCCACAGGTAGTCACGCACTTTTGCCAGCAGCGCGGCGTCTTCCGCAAAACGCTCCATCAGAATGTAGCGTGCGCCGTCGAGGGCGGCTTTGGTGTCTACCACGCCGTTTTCGGCATTCAGATATTTTGCGGCTTCCGTTTCCGGGTCGTGGGAAGGGGCGGACCACAGCAGGTCAGCCAACGGCTCAAGCCCCGCCTCAATGGCGATTTGCCCACGAGTACGGCGCTTCGGTTTGTACGGCAGATAGAGGTCTTCGAGCTCGGTCTTACTTAACGTGCCGTTGATTGCTTTCGCCAGTTCGTCGGTCAGTTTGCCTTGCTCGCCGATAGATTTGAGAATGGCCTGACGGCGGTCTTCCAGTTCGCGTAAATAACCCAGACGGTTTTCCAGATTACGCAGCTGCGTATCATCCAGACCGCCGGTGATTTCCTTACGATAACGTGCGATAAACGGCACGGTGTTCCCTTCGTCAAGCAGGCGAACGGCAGCTTCTACCTGTTCGGCGCGTGCCTGAATTTCACCCGCGATAATGCGGCAGAACGAATCATTCATCATGGATTTAGTTTCATCTATAGGATCAAAAATCAGGGGATAGTTATACGGATTGACACATCAAAATGCCAGCCGATACCCGATTCTCTCGGAATGTTCCAGGCTTATTTGACGTATTCAATCTCGTTAACATACCAGCTGGCTTCCCCGGCGGGGGTGTTGACCACGGCGAGATCACCGACCTCTTTTTTCAGTAGCGCACGCGCCATGGGAGAGTCGATAGAGATGTAATCTTTACGGCCGAAGATTTCATCGTAGCCAACAATGCGGAATTTGCGGATGTCGCCATCATCGTTTTCAATTTCGACCCATGCGCCAAAGAAGACTTTGCCCTCCTGCTGCGGGGAGTAATCGACAATTTTCAGATTCTCCATGCACTTGGTCAAATAACGGACGCGACGGTCAATCTCTCGCAGGCGCTTTTTATTATACTGGTAGTCAGCATTTTCGCTGCGGTCGCCCAGACTTGCGGCCCAGGTAACCTTTTTGGTGACTTCCGGGCGCTCTTCACGCCAGAGATAATTCAGCTCTTGTTTGAGTTTTTCATACCCTTCACGGGTTATCAGGGGCGTTTTCATCTTATTGTTTTACCTTCGACTCTGTGATGATGCGCACAATTAGTATTACGTGAGCATATCAACAGAATAAATAATGTATTGCGAGAAACATTGTATACTTAAGCTGCTGTTTAATATGCTTTGTAACAATTTAGCCTGGAATTCATACCAGAATTCGCTGGTGACTCACGTGAGCTTTCTTAAGAATACACACTTACAATTGTTGCGAACCTTTGGGAGTAATAACAATGCAAGAGAACTATAAGATTCTGGTGGTCGATGACGACATGCGCTTACGTGCGCTTCTGGAACGTTATTTGACTGAGCAGGGCTTCCAGGTTCGAAGCGTCGCAAACGCTGAGCAGATGGATCGTCTGCTGACCCGTGAATCCTTCCACCTTATGGTACTGGATTTAATGCTTCCGGGTGAAGATGGTCTGTCAATTTGCCGCCGTCTGCGCAGTCAAAGCAACCCGATGCCAATCATTATGGTCACGGCGAAGGGCGAAGAAGTTGACCGCATCGTCGGCCTGGAAATTGGTGCCGACGATTACATTCCGAAACCCTTTAACCCGCGTGAGCTGTTGGCGCGTATTCGCGCTGTGCTGCGTCGTCAGGCGAACGAACTGCCGGGTGCGCCTTCTCAGGAAGAAGCGGTCATTGCTTTCGGTAAGTTCAAGCTAAACCTGGGAACGCGCGAAATGTTCCGCGAAGACGAGCCGATGCCGCTCACCAGCGGTGAGTTTGCGGTGCTGAAAGCGCTGGTAAGCCATCCGCGTGAACCGTTGTCCCGCGATAAGCTGATGAACCTGGCGCGTGGTCGCGAGTATTCTGCGATGGAACGTTCCATTGATGTGCAGATTTCCCGTCTGCGCCGTATGGTGGAAGAAGATCCCGCGCATCCGCGTTACATTCAGACCGTATGGGGTCTGGGCTACGTCTTTGTCCCGGACGGTTCTAAAGCATGAGGCGAATGCGCTTCTCGCCACGAAGTTCATTTGCCCGCACGTTATTGCTCATCGTCACCTTGCTGTTCGCCAGCCTGGTGACGACTTATCTGGTGGTGCTGAACTTCGCGATTCTGCCGAGCCTCCAGCAGTTTAATAAGGTTCTGGCCTACGAAGTTCGTATGCTGATGACCGATAAACTGCAGCTGGAGGACGGTACGCAACTGGTGGTGCCTCCCGCATTCCGCCGGGAAATTTACCGTGAGCTGGGGATTTCTCTCTATTCCAACGAAGCCGCTGAAGAAGCCGGGCTGCGTTGGGCGCAACACTATGAATTCTTAAGCCATCAGATGGCGCAGCAACTGGGTGGTCCGACGGAAGTCCGCGTTGAGGTTAACAAAAGCTCGCCGGTTGTCTGGCTGAAAACCTGGTTGTCGCCCAATATCTGGGTGCGCGTACCGCTGACCGAAATCCATCAGGGCGATTTTTCACCGCTGTTCCGCTATACGCTGGCGATTATGTTGCTGGCCATCGGGGGCGCGTGGCTGTTTATCCGTATTCAGAACCGACCACTGGTTGATCTCGAACATGCGGCACTGCAGGTGGGGAAAGGCATTATTCCGCCGCCGCTGCGTGAGTACGGTGCTTCAGAAGTGCGTTCGGTAACCCGCGCTTTTAACCATATGGCGGCGGGCGTGAAGCAACTGGCCGATGACCGAACATTGTTGATGGCAGGCGTGAGCCATGATTTACGTACGCCGCTGACGCGCATCCGTCTGGCGACGGAGATGATGGGTGAAGAGGACGGTTATCTCGCAGAGTCCATTAATAAGGATATCGAAGAGTGTAACGCCATTATCGAGCAGTTCATCGACTATCTGCGTACCGGTCAGGAGATGCCGATGGAGATGGCGGATCTGAACGCGGTGTTAGGTGAAGTGGTCGCGGCGGAAAGCGGTTATGAGCGTGAAATTGATACTGCGCTCCAGCCCGGCGTCATTCAGGTTAAGATGCACCCACTGTCGATTAAACGTGCTGTCGCCAATATGGTGGTCAATGCCGCTCGCTACGGTAATGGATGGATTAAAGTCAGTAGCGGAACGGAACCACATCGTGCCTGGTTCCAGGTGGAAGACGACGGCCCGGGAATCAAACCGGAGCAGCGTAAACACTTGTTCCAACCGTTTGTGCGGGGTGACAGTGCCCGTAGTACCAGCGGTACCGGTTTAGGTCTGGCTATCGTGCAGCGTATTATTGATAACCATAACGGTATGCTGGAAATTGGGACCAGTGAGCGGGGCGGATTATCGATTCGCGCATGGCTACCGGTTCCGGTGACCCGCGTGCAGGGTACGACGAAAGACGCATAAGAAAGGGAGGCGAAATGCCTCCCTTTTTAATTGCAGCAACGCGATTAGATTGTTTTTAGCTGGTTGATAATAAAAGGATTAGATTGCAGCAGTAGCAGTAATTTCCGTGGAGCCCCAGTGGGCTGACGTCGTTTAGTTTCCCAGCTTTTTACCAGGTCATAACTCACGCCAACGGCAGCGGCAAAATCTTGTTGGCGTAATCCTGTTGCTTCGCGAATGGCTTTTACATCAATCTCGCTAAATGTATGCACACACTCCGGCGTAGGTGTTTCTTCACCCTTTTCGATACGTACCATTTCTTCTGCACTGGCCAGCAGATCGGCAAATAACTCGTCTTTCATTTTGACCTCAGCACACCGACTTACGGCGACTCTGATGGTAAACTTTTTGATGTTACACCAGCATATCGGATAACTGTTTCAGAACGCTTTTCTGCTCTTCAGTTAAATCATCCTGCTCATTTTTGGGATAAATCAACGCCAGATAAATACGGCCTTTGCGCGTCACGTTGTAATAAATTATTCGCACACCCCCACGCTTACCCATACCAGAACGGCCCCAGCGGATTTTTCTAAATCCTCCCGTGCCTGCAATAGTCGGTCCTGCTTCAGGATCGTCAATCAGCGCTTCCTGAAAAACACGAAACTCATCGTCGGGTAACAACGCGTGGCGCCTTTTACTGAATCCCTGTAGTTCGATAAATGTGAACATAGCGCTTCCTGCGCATGATTTTGTTAATGGTAATCATAGGTGTACCGTGTACATTTTTAAAGTCAATAAGCAATAAAAAGGCCCCTAATTCTGAAGAAGAAGGGGCCTGTAGATTGACGCAGTTGATTACAGTTTCGGACCTGCGTTGACTAACGCTGCCCCGGCAGGGGTGTCGGTGTATTTCTCGAAGTTCTCGATAAACAGTTTCGCCAGGGCGTTGGCTTTTTCTTGCCACTGCTCAGGTGAGGCGTAAGTATTACGCGGATCGAGAATGCGGGTATCCACGCCCGGCAGTTCGGTTGGGATCGCCAGGTCAAACATCGGCAGGTTGAACGTTTCGGCGTTATCCAGCGAACCGTTCAGAATGGCATCGATAATGGCGCGGGTATCTTTGATGGAGATACGTTTGCCGGTTCCGTTCCAGCCGGTATTCACCAGATAAGCCTGTGCGCCTGCGGCCTGCATACGTTTCACCAGCACTTCAGCGTACTGCGTCGGGTGCAGCGACAGGAATGCTGCGCCGAAGCAGGCAGAGAAGGTTGGAGTCGGTTCAGTCACGCCACGCTCGGTACCGGCCAGTTTGGCGGTAAAGCCAGAGAGGAAGTGGTACTGTGTTTGATCGGCTGTCAGACGAGAAACCGGCGGCAGAACGCCAAACGCATCAGCGGTCAGGAAGATCACTTTCGTGGCATGGCCCGCTTTTGACACCGGCTTCACGATATTGTCGATGTGATAAATCGGATAGGAAACACGGGTGTTCTCGGTTTTAGAACCGTCATCGAAATCGATAGAACCGTCTTCACGTACGGTGACGTTTTCCAGCAGCGCATCACGGCGGATCGCATTGTAGATTTCCGGCTCAGCTTCTTTAGACAGTTTGATGGTCTTCGCGTAGCAACCGCCTTCAAAGTTAAACACGCCATCGTCATCCCAACCGTGTTCGTCATCGCCAATCAGGCGGCGTTTCGGGTCAGTGGACAGGGTGGTTTTACCGGTGCCGGACAGGCCGAAGAAGACCGCCACATCACCTTTTTCACCGACGTTAGCGGAGCAGTGCATGGACGCAATGCCCTTCAGCGGCAGCAGGTAGTTCATGACGGAGAACATCCCTTTTTTCATCTCGCCGCCGTACCAGGTACCACCAATCAACTGAATGCGTTCAGTCAGGTTAAAGGCGACGAAGTTTTCGGAGTTCAGTCCCTGCTCTTTCCACTGCGGGTTAGTGCATTTTGCACCGTTCATTACGATGAAATCAGGTTTGAAATCAACCAGTTCTTCCTCGCTCGGACGAATGAACATGTTTTTGACGAAATGCGCCTGCCAGGCGACTTCAGTAATGAAACGCACAGAAAGACGGGTGTCTGCGTTAGCGCCGCAGAATGCATCAATGATAAACAGGCGTTTGCCGGAAAGCTGGTGGGTGACTAGCCCTTTCAGGTGTTGCCAGGTCTCCTGGGAGAGAGGTTTGTTGTCGTTCTTGCCTTTACCTTTGTCGGACCACCAGAGCGTGTCTCGCGTGGTGTCGTCACGGACAATGTACTTATCCTTTGGCGAACGTCCGGTAAAGATACCGGTATCAACAGCAACGGCGCCCAGGTTCGTCAACACACCACGCTCGTAACCTTCCAGGTTTGGATCAAGTTCTTCCTGGTAAAGCGTGTCGTAGTCTGGGTTGTAAACGATATCCTGAACGTCATTGATACCATAAGCCTTGAGATCTTGCGGGGTTAAACGGGTGTTCACGCGCATTTCACTGCTCCTTAGCCAATATGTATTACCTGGAATAGTAAGGTTTTTTAGGGATTGCTAACCGCGACAAGGCTCATAGATTTACGCATCCGGTAAAATCACGGGCGACCGAATGCGCTGCGACTCCTGTCACAAAGAGGCAGATATTATGGCAGGAAACCATTTTTTGTTGTGGAAAATGTTCTTAAAACGTTAATGGAGAGTGTATTTGGCGGAAATGTTGTGAGTGTAATCGCATTCATGTAAGAAAAATACGTAACTCAAACATCAACAATATCGATTCACTTCGCTCAGTCATCGTCCGAAATCGGTCCGGTGGTGCTCAAAATTGTGAAGTTGATGCGATAATTAGGTTTTCACTTCATTGCGGATAACAACATGGACAGTGTTGAACTTTCACGCACAACCCGCTGGGGCATGATGTTTGTCGGCCTGCTGCAAGGCGTACTGTGCTACCTACTGATGACATACCTCATCCCTCATAATAGCGCCTGGTTGTTCTATGGCTTGCCCGTTACGATTGCGCTGACGTCAGCGCTTCTGTTGACGGTTGTTTCTTTTAAGCAGCGAGCGCTGTGGTATTGGATGGCGCTGCTCTTCGTTGTCGTTCTGGCGATGAGCATGTGGCTGAAGTGGAGTGTGACGGGCAGCAGACAGTGGTGGCAGGATGACGTGTTTTTTGTCTATGGCTGGCGTTTGCTGCTGATGGAGATGCTGGCGTTACCGTGGATTCAATATCAACTCTACGCGCGTACCGGACAGGGACGCTATCCGCAGTTTTATACACAGCTATGGCTTAACTCGCTGACGCTGCTGATCGTCTTTATTGCCAACGGCCTTTTCTGGATGGTGCTCCTTTTGTGGAGCGAGCTCTTTAATCTGGTTGGCATTACCTTCTTTAAAACACTTTTCTTTGATAGCAACTGGTTTGGTTATGTGGCGTTTAGCCTGATTACGGCACTGGCGGTGATTCTGGCTCGCACGCAGTCGCGTCTGATTGCAGCCGTACAAAAGTTACTGACGTTTATTGCAACAGGTCTGCTACCGCTGGTCGCGCTGTTAGCGCTGATGTTTATTGTGACGCTGCCTTTTACCGGGCTGGAGGCTATCTCTCAGCGGATTTCTGCAGCGGGTTTGCTGTCAACGCTGACGTTGATTCTGCTGTTGCTCATGGCGATGGTGCGTGAGCCGCAAAAAGAGGCGTTACCTTATCCCAGCGCATTACGCTATCTGGTCAAGTTTTCGCTCGTTGTCGCGCCCCTTTATATGCTGATTGCCGGTTGGGCGCTATGGGTGCGAATTCATCAGTATGGCTGGACGCCTGAGCGTTTGCATGGCGTGTTGGTCGTTGTGGTGTTGCTGGTCTGGTCGCTTGGCTATCTGGCGAGTCTTTTACGCCGCGGGCGCAACCCGCTTGAAATTCAGGGTAAGGTTATCCTCGGTGTCTCATTGCTGATTTTGGCGCTCTTGATTCTGCTGACATCGCCGGTACTCGACGCCTGGCGCATTAGTGTTAATAGCCATATGCGTCTTTATTACAGCGGGAAAATTAAACCAGATCAGGTCAGCCTGTATATGCTGGATCACAGTGGAAAACCGGGACGAGCCGCACTGGAAGCATTACAAAAGGACGCGGCGTTCAATCAAGACAGTAAGCGCAGGCGTGACTTAAATTCCCTGCTGCAAGGGAATCGCGATCCCATTCAGAATCTGAGTACCACCCAGTTAGCGCCGAAGGTGATGATCGCACCGGGCAGCAAGAAACCCGATGAAACCTTCTGGACGTTTGCCAAAAAGCAGAGTTACCGCATTACCTCTTGCATTGAGCAGGACGCGTGTGTGCTTGTTGATCAGGATCTCAATGCTGATGGTTATCCTGAGCAGGTGTTATATGCCTTTGGTGATGGTGAGAGTCTGGTTTTTGGCAGAAAAGAGAACAAATGGACGCTTATCGCGGTAGCCCAGTTGCCTGAGGGATTCAATAAGGATCAACTGTTGCAGGTGGTGGCTAACCAGAAACTGGATTCGGCTCCCCGGGTCTGGCGGGATATCACCATTAATGGCGAGCGGCTCAAGATGACGTTCTACGACGAGTAAGCGTGCGTGATATTGCCCGGCAGACTGGACGGCTGCCGGGCTCAGAACTTAGTGTACCTGCGGATCAGCCGGGGAGGCGTTGCTGCGGATCTCCGCAATATCCATGGCGTTGAACAGATAATGGCTACCGCAGTAATCGCAGTGCATATCGATCTCACCTTCTTCCGCCAGAATGCTGTCCACTTCTTCGTCCGGCAGCGTTTTCAGTGCGCCTGCGCAACGTTCGCGTGAGCAGGTGCATTTGAACTCAACGTCTTGCGGATCGTAGAGGGTGACCTCTTCTTCATGGTACAAGCGCCACAGCACTTCATTGGCCGGCAGCGTCAGCAGCTCTTCTGCTTTGATGGTTTCGGTCAAAGCGGCAAGGTGATCGAAATCATCCGCCTGCGCATTTTGCGCTGGCAGTACCTGCAGCAGCATACCGCCTGCCGCGGGTTTACCCTCGACATCACCGGTGCGGATAAACAGACGCGTCGGCAGCTGTTCTGAGCGCATGAAGTAATCTTCCAGACAGGCGGCCAGCGTGTCGCCTTCCAGACCTACCACGCCCTGATAGCGCTCGCCTTCTTCCGGCGAAATGGTGATCACCAGATAGCCGTTGCCCACCAGCGTTTTCAGGTCGGCATCGTCAGGGATATCGCCCTGGATACGCGCCACGCCGCGCATCTGTTGATTGTTGTTGCCGTTAATTACCGCCAGGCTTAGCGGGCCATCACCTTGCAGTTGCACGGTGATATCACCGGCAAACTTCAGCGTCGCGGTCAGCAGGCTGGTGGCAACCAGCAGCTCTGCCAGTACGTTTTTGACAGGCTGCGGGTAAGTATGGTTTTCGAGGATCTGTTGCAGGGTTTCCGAAACGGTTACCAGCTCGCCGCGCACGGCAAAGTTTTCAAACAGATAACGATGTAATTGGTCATGTTGCGGCATAATCATCTCTCTTGCAGGTGACAGTCATTCACTGTCGCCGTGTTTAAATCGTAACAGGTCGCGGCGCTCTTTTTTGTCCGGTCGCCTGTCCGGGTGCGGCATAGTTAAAGCGTTAAGTTTACGCGCCAGCGCCATTTTTTCGCGTTTTTCGACGCTTTCCGCCGTTTCTTCATACAGCGTCACGGCTTCCGTTGCCGGGCGACGCTGCTCGGTAATGGCTTTGATAATGACCGTGCGCTCGTCATTACCCTGACGTAAGGTGAGGGTGGCGTTCAGCTCGACAATCTTACCTGGCTTGCTGCGCTGCCCGTTGTAATGCACCTTACCGCCTTCAACCATTTCGCGGGCTAAGGCACGCGTTTTATAAAAGCGTGCTGCCCACAGCCATTTATCCAGCCTGACTTCAACAGAGGGCTTCTCTTTCATGGCATCTCCTTCACATCAGTGAGGGGATCAGTCGGCGGTAGTCATTCAGTGACGGATGGCGTGCATACTGTTTTTCCGCAATACCTGAGTCGGGATTGGTCACGCCGAGGCAATAACGAATGCCGAATTGAGCAGCGGCGTCGAGAATAGGCTCACTGTCGTCAATAAACAGCGTCTTCTCGGGGCACATTCCCGTTTCTTCAGCCACAGCGTGCCATAACCGCTGATCCTCTTTGGGATAACCAAATGTGTGGGTGGAAAGTAATAAATCAAGGTGTGAGGCCAGACCGGTATGCTCCAGCTTCACCGCCAGGTTATGCGGATGCGCATTAGTGAGCAGAATACGCCGCTTCCCGCAGGCTTTTAAGGCATCAAGAAACGGTACGGTATCTTCACGCAGCACTGCACGGGGACCTTGAGCTGTCGTCATGGCGCAAATGTCCAGACCCAGGCGCTCACTCCAGTAATCCAGGCAGTACCAGTTTAGCGTATGCTGTACCGCATGATACTGCTGGCGAATGAATTCCTGAGCTTCTTGGGGAGAGATTCCCTGTCGGGCGCCATAGGTTTCTGGCACCAGTTTTTGCCAGAAATAGTTATCGAACGCCAGATCGAGTAGCGTGCCGTCCATATCCAGCAAAACGGTGTCAACATTTTGCCAGGCGATATTGATATGCATGGAAACTCCCCAGAGGAAAACGTGATGCGCGACAGGGTAGCATACTCCATCGCGCAGACGTGTTATCGAATCAGGCTTTCCGGGTCGTCAATCAGCGTGGGATTCAGGCAGTTTTCGTAATATTCCTGAATTTCTCTGATGCGAGAGCGATGACGCTGATAGCGTCTGAACGCCTGAACGCTGTTGTAGACAGCGCAGCCCAACATGGAGAACATCAGCAATGTGGTGCCGAGGTAACGCCACAATCCTGAACGATCCGGGATGCGGTGCAGGCCAATGTGCTGAGTGCCGTTGGCATCGGTCGCGATATTGGTGACGATGCCTTCAGCGCGAAATGGCGTTTGCATCAGCATCTGGGCCAGGCGCTGGAAGGCGTTCCATTGCTCTTGTGGCGGATAATCATACAGCGAAGTTGACGGCCAGGGCTGATCGACCAGGTCACTACCTTCGTCGCTGATAATCAAAAAGCCACCCGGAGCAGGGCTGTTGAGGGCCTGAGCCGCTCGTGCGGTCTCACGTGAAATAAAGGGCGCCGTCGAGGTATTCACCAGATTATCCAGCGACTCTGCGCTCACCGGGCGCAGTAACACATTCACACCGTCCAGTTTACCGGCGTTTGCCCGCTTAACCAGCGCGGTCCAGTCTTTGCTGTTCCCCAGGTTGACCAGCGCGTTTTTCAGGCGCACACATTCATCCTTGGCGGCACACAGGTCAGCGGTTTTCAGGACGATCTCACCGAAGTCATCAATCAGTACCATGCCGGATTTTTGGATAGCCGAGCGTAACGATGCGCTGACCCGGGAATCATCATCGGGTTTGGGATGAAGCTGCCGGTTGACCGCCTGCGTTAGCGCGGTGGCTTTATTCACCAGGTCGGATTCGGGCAACGGCAGCGCGCGGGCATCGTTCCAGATAATCTGCGAGCAATCGAATGGCATGAAAGGCGTGGTGGGCAGGCTGCTCCAACTGCCAGGCATATGAATATTACACATCCCCGTACCGCTCAGATGCAATGTGTCGCCAACGCGTACGCCCGCGTTTTCGAGCTGCTTAACGCTGGTGGCCTCAATCGTTTGGGCGCCTTTCATCCACGAAATCGTGAATTTAATCGGCATATCCAGCGGAACCCAAAACAGCAGCATCAGTAATACCAGCAATGCGCCGCCCGTGATGACAGCGCTGCGTAACCAGTGCTGTAATGGGAAGTTTTTCACTTCATCATGCAGGGATAAAAATCGCCCCTGGCGGACGACGTGGCGATCCAGATAAATGTCGATATCCGTCTGCTGCCCGAGGTCCTGCGCAATGTAGGGTTGCCAGTGAGGCGGGTAGATCAGATCGATAATACCCAGAGAGATATTATTAATTTGTTCCTGGTCGTTTTCGCCAAACAGCCCCCAGCGACGCGGCGTTCCGCGCAGGCAATGGATTTCCCGCAAAGCGGTTTTAGACGGTGGAGCGAACAGCCCCCAGAGACCTGCCGCCAGCAGCAATACCGCGCCGCCAGCCGTCCAGGGCACAAACGTATCGGGCATTATCAAACAGAAAAAAAACAGCAGGAACGACGCCGCAATCAGTAATGCCTCACGCAGACCGGTTGGGCGGCTAAGCGCGTATTCTTCATGTGTTTCCTGGCGAATATTCAGCAGTTCAATCTGCTCGCTCTCTTCGCCACGAATCGACGCCTGCGTGGAGGTGGTGTGCTGTAACGCATAGCCACGCGCTTCCTGCATATATTCTTGCAGCGTGTGACCATTCAACGAGATCACTAATGGCAGCGTATTTGTGTGGATCAGCTCAACGCTGTTTTCGTCATTAATGTATTGTTCCCAGAACGGCGGTAAATGCACTTCAACCGAGTCAAGATAGTAACGCCACTTGTTAGGATCGTCGGTGGTGATGCCATAGCGTGTAATGGAATGGGTCAGGATGATGACGCTATTGCTTTGGGCATTCAGTGTGAGTGACACCGGTGCGGAGCTGGCTCCTGTTGGACCAGGAACCTGCTGAATTTGACTCAGGTTTTCGAGATAGTTTTCGACCGCACCGCGCTCTTCGGGTGTCAGTTTACGCTTAGAAGCATCGGAGAAGACGTTACTCCAGGGTAATTTTTGCCGCCTGGGTTTGGATCGGATTAGCCATCCTGCAAGCAATGAGCAGGCCAGCAAAGCAACGAAAAAAATCAGAATGGTGCTCATGCTTTCCCCATCTTACTTAGTCTGTCAGGCGTGGCGAGTCGCACCCTGTTCTCTTATCGTGATTCTGTGGTTGGCTATCGGCAAGCGTGGAGTTGAACTTGAGCGGTTTTCATTACAGCCCAGTAACTGCGAATCATAGCAAAATCACTAAAAACGGGATATCAGCAAATTCCTGGAGTTATTTCAAGCTATTGACTTTTAATTTGAATTGAGAATCAACGTCTGGTACGTTACATAAATGTAAATAAATCGCAATTCACATTGCCGAAACCGTGCGGTATATCGCACAATGACCCCAGATTTCACAGCAAAGATCCTCATGATGAGCAAATCATTACAAAAGCCCACGATTTTGAAAGTGGAAACCGTCGCACAATCCCGGCTATTTAAAGTCGAAAGCGTGGACCTTGAGTTCAGCAACGGCGTACGCCGTGTCTATGAACGTATGCGACCGTCCACTCGCGAAGCGGTAATGATTGTGCCGATTGTGGATGATCACCTGATCCTGATTCGCGAATATGCGGTTGGAACAGAATCTTATGAACTGGGTTTCTCCAAAGGATTAATCGATCCCGGTGAAAGCGTGTTTGAAGCGGCAAACCGGGAACTGAAAGAAGAAGTGGGATTTGGTGCAAAGGATTTGACGTTTCTGAAGAAACTCAGCATGGCGCCATCTTATTTCTCCAGCAAGATGAACATTGTGGTGGCAGAGGATCTTTATCCTGAATCGCTGGAAGGCGATGAGCCAGAACCGTTGCCGCAGGTTCGCTGGCCGCTGGCGCATTTGATGGATCTGTTAGAAGAGCCGGATTTCCATGAAGCGCGTAACGTGAGTGCGTTGTTTCTGGTGCGCGAATGGCTGAAAGGGCAGGGGCGGCTGTAATGTTGTCTGCCCGGTAGCGGCCATCCTGAATGTACGAAGAATAAAAAAGGCGCCGAAGCGCCTTTTTTGATCAGAACAATTCGTGTGTTTCACCGTTATCGATAATGGTGGTTCCCACTTCATGTACCGCCTGCTGCGTAGGCTGAGTCCCCTCAATGAAATACTCTTCGCGGCTGTTGCCACCGTTCGCCAGTTGGCCGGTGCTGCGGTCGATATTGACCGTCACGATGCCGGGCGGAGGCGTTAACGGCTGTTCAGGCACACCTTCCAGCACGGATTTCATGTAGGCATCCCATGCAGGTTGCGCACTCTTTGCGCCGCCTTCGTAACCGGAAATTTGGTCTTTGATCGCGCCGGAAGCCGTCGTATGGCCGAGATCACGGCGATGGTCATCAAACCCGATCCATACCGAGGTCACGACCCCTGGGCCATAACCGGAGAACCAGGCATCTTTCGAGCTGTTGGTAGTCCCGGTTTTGCCGCCGATATCCCGGCGTTGTAAATCACGGCCTGCACGCCAGCCGGTTCCCATCCAGCCCGGTTCACCAAAGATGTTGGTGTTTAACGCGCTTTTGATCAGGAAGGCCAGCGGCGTGTTGATCACGTGTGGAGCGTATTCCTGTACGCCACTCTGTGCGACCAGCGCCTGGTTAGCCTGTTCCAGCTGTGGCATTGGGACGGCGGCGTTTTGCTTCTCCTGAGAAACCGCGACGTCTTCAACGTTACTGTTTTCCAGCACGTTGGATTTCTGGGTATCGCCATAAATCACCGGAATGTCACACTCCGGGCAGGCAATTTTCGGCTTCGCCTCGAAGATCACGCCACCCAGATCGCTTTCGATCTTACTGATGAAATACGGATCGACCAGGAAGCCACCGTTAGCCATCACCGCATAACCACGCGCTACCTGCATTGGCGTAAACGATGCGGAACCCAGTGCAAGTGATTCAGTGTGAACAATGTTTTGCGCCGGGAAGCCGAAACGTTGCAGATATTCTGCTGCGTAATCCACACCCATCGCGCGCATCGCACGCACCATCACCACGTTCTTCGACTGGCCCAGCCCCTGACGTAATCGGATAGGTCCGGCATATTGCGGTGGTGAGTTTTTCGGCTGCCAGTCAGAACCGGCACCTGCATCCCAACGGGAAATCGGCACGTCATTCAACATACTGGCCAGCGTCAGACCTTTATCCATCGCGGCGGTATAGAGGAAGGGTTTGATGTTCGACCCGACCTGACGTAGCGCCTGGGTAGCACGGTTAAACTTACTTTGGTTGAAATCAAAACCACCGACCAGTGCCAGCACCGCGCCGTTTTGCGGGTTGATGGAGACCAGGGCGGAGTTAACGTCCGGTACTTGCGCCAGCCACCAGGCGTCACCAACCTGGCGTACCCAGATTTGCTGACCAGCCTGTACGACATCAGTCACTTTACGTGGCGTCGGGCCTTGCTGTGTATCAGAACGGTATGGACGCGCCCAACGCACACCTTCCATACGCAGCGCCACGGAAGTGCCGTCTGCCAGCGTAGCGGTGGCTTCCTGCGCACTGGCGCTGGTGACCACGGCCGGCAGCAGCGGTCCGTAGGTTGGCAGCGCTTTCAGCGAATCAGTGATTTTCCTGGTGTCCCAGCTGCTTTCGCCCACTTTCCACAGCACATTTGACGGGCCGCGATAGCCGTGGCGCATGTCGTAATCCAGTACGTTGTTGCGCACCGCCTGCTGTGCAGCCTGCTGTACTTTGCGTGTGATGGTGGTCGTGATGCGATACCCGTCTTCATAGGCTTTTTCACCATAACGGTTATACATCTCCTGACGCACCATCTCAGACAAATACGGTGCGGAGAAGGCGATTTCCGGGGCGTGGTAGTTCGCATCAATGGCTTCGTTGCGCGCCTGTTCGTACTGGGCCTGCGTAATGTAGTTCTCGCTCAACATACGTGACAGCACGACGTTACGGCGTGCGGTCGCCCGATCCATTGAATAGAGCGGGTTGAATGTGGACGGCGCTTTGGGCAGACCGGCAATCACGGCCATCTCGCTTAGGCTCAACTGGTCAACGGTCTTACCAAAATAGACCTGCGCTGCGGCGCCCACGCCGTAGGCGCGGTATCCCAGATAGATCTTGTTCAGATAAAGCTCGAGGATTTCATCTTTACTCAGCAACTGTTCAATGCGGATCGCCAGGAACACTTCTTTGATCTTACGCATCAGCGTACGTTCCGGGCTGAGGAAGAAGTTTCTCGCCAACTGCTGGGTGATAGTACTCGCCCCTTGCGAGGCATGACCGGAGAACAATGCGACGCTGGCAGCACGGAAAATCCCCACCGGGTCAACGCCGTGGTGCTCATAAAAGCGGCTGTCTTCTGTCGCGATAAAGGCTTTAACCATTTCCGGCGGCATCTGATTCAGCGTGACCGGAATTCGACGTTTTTCACCATATTGTGCAATCAGCTCGCCGTCAGCGCTGTAAACCTGCATCGGGATCTGCAAACGCACATCTTTTAATGTCGCGACGTCAGGTAATTGCGGCTCAATATAGCGATAAAGGCCATAAATCGAGCCTGCTCCCAGCAGGATGCAACATACTGCAAGGATTAATAAATACTTTACGAACTTCACTGGAGATTTCCCATTTAGTGGCATTTGGGCAGTTTATAAACAAACGCGCGGTAGTATAAAGGCAAGCCAGACGCATTGATATACCCGTTAGAGTAACGGGTGATAAGGAGATCATTCGCAATGGCTTTCAGTATCTGGAAAATTGGTTTGCATATTCAGCAACATGACGTGCTGGCGGTCGCCGTCGTTCGTGGCGCCTCCGGGTGGTATCTGCAGCGCTGGTGGCGTATGCCGCTGGCGCCTCAAGTGATCGTGGATGGGCATATCCGCGAACCTGAGCAGCTTACCGCCGTACTACTGCCATGGAGTCGCGAGCTTCCTCTCAGACACCATATCCATCTCTCTTTTCCCGCCAACAGGACGTTACAAAAAAGGGTTCCACGCCCGGCAATGACGTTGCGTGAACCAGAACAAACGGCATGGTTGTCCGGGGCAATGGCTCGTGAACTGGATATGTCGCCGGCAGCGCTGCATTTTGATTATAGTGAAGACACGTTGAGTCCGGCGTTTAACGTGACGGCGGCGCAAAGCAAAGAGATTTCAACACTGCTGGCTCTGGTACAAACGCTGAAGGTACACGTGACGGCCGTTACGCCTGATGCCAGCGTGTTACAACGCTTTATTCCTTATCTGCCCGCACAACAGCAGTGCCTGGTCTGGCGGGATGACGTGCAGTGGCTATGGGCGACCCGTACGGCGTGGGGTCGCAAATCGGCAGGCGATATTGCCGGTATTAACGATCTCGCGGCAACATTATCACTGACACCAGAAGAGATTGCGCGGTGCGAGCCGGGTGGTTTTGACCCCTTAAGCGCGGTGTCAGTTCGCCAGCCCCCCATTCCTCCTGAAAGCCACCTTTTTACGATTGCTCTCGGGCTTGCCCTGGGTGGGATGTACTGATGGCTGCGGCAATCAACCTTCTGCCCTGGCGTCAGTCGCGGCGATCAACCTGCCTGCGGTTTTGGGGGGCGTTATTTAGCGGTTCGCTACTGTTCATTGTCAGCTGGGCGTTGATCTATTGCGCTACTGTTCGCAGCGTGGAGCACCGGGTTAATTCTGTGCTGATCGATGCTGAAAAGAGGCGTGCCGATGCGCTTATGGCAATAAAACCGCGTCTACAGTTGCGCCAGCAACAATGGCAGCAGGCGCAGCAACGTAACAGGCAACGCGACCAGACACGAAGCTGGCAACCCTTTCTGGAAACGCTGGCGACCCTGTTACCAGAGCAGGCCTGGTTAACAAAAATCACCTGGCAGCAAAATACGCTGGAGCTGGTCGGGAATACGCTGAACTTTACTGCGCTACAGCTGCTGGAAACACAATTACGCCAACAGCCATTTTTTCAGCTGGGTAGCCCGGGCGAAACGCAGCAAGATGCACAAGGTCGCTGGCAGTTTCACTACCGTCTCATACGGAGCGTTACGCATGATAGCGCTTTGTGATGGCTGGTTAATGCAGTCGCCGCGGTTTCGGCTCGCCTGTTGGAGCGGCTGGAATGTTGGCTTGCTCATCATTTTCGCGCTGTGTCTGCTTCGCCCGGCGGCGCAAGACCGGAATGCACAGCGAGAAGCACTGGAACAGCAACGTATCCTGATTCAAGCGCAGTGGCGGAGTGTGTATCAGGTGGCTACCTCTGTTGATAAGGCTGCTGAAGAGAAGATCGTGCCTTTTTCTGCGCTGGATTTTCAGTCCCCCCAGACATACCTGACCCACTGGCAACCCTCCGCGTTGGGCGGTGAGATGACGCTGAAATCAGCCTGGTATGCTATCCCGCCAATGTTCGCCCGGCTGGCAGAACAAGGAATGAAGGTGGAGCGGTTTTCTCTCAGTGCAGAAGATGCCGGGCTGCTGTTCATGCTGCAACTGGAGCGCGTGAATGAAGGTTAAGCGCTGGCTGTTAGTCTGTTTGAGCCTGCTGATCCTGACCGGTATGCGCGATCCCTTCCTGCCGCCCGAAGATCGTTGCCACATACCAGAGTTGTCGATGTGGCGTTATCAGGGCGCGGTGAGCCGGGGGGAGCGGGTGATTGGTCTCGTTCAGGATGGTAATCACCGATGGTGGCGGGTCGAAAAGCACGACGTCCTGAATAGCAACTGGGTTATCTCCGAGGTTTTGACGCAGAGCTTAACCATCGATACAGGAAAAGAGTGTGAGCCGTCACGCTGGCAGTGGCAACGACAAGGAGAAGTGAATGAAGCGATGGATAGCAATCGTGCTGATGGCCGTTATACCGGGCGCGCTGGCGGGGAAAGTGCAAAACGTGACACTGGTGGTTGATGATGTTCCTGTGGTTCAGGTATTGCAGGCACTGGCTGAACAGGAGCAGAAAAACCTGGTGGTTTCACCGGATGTCAGCGGTGTGGTGTCATTGCATTTGACGGATGTACCGTGGAAGCAGGCATTTCAGACGGTGGTGAAAAGCGCGGGTCTGGTATTGCGCCAGGAGGGAAACATCCTGCATGTGCATTCTGTTCGCTGGCAAAATGAAAATGCGGCACGGCAGGAAAGCGAGCTGGCCCGGGTTCAGGCCGGTCTCCCGCTGGAGCAACGCAGCATTATTTTGCAGTACGCAGATGCGGCAGAACTGGCAAAAGCCGGTGAGAAGTTGCTGAGTGCCAAAGGCAGCATGACGGTCGATAAACGGACCAACCGGTTACTGTTGCGTGATAACCACGTTGCGCTGATCGCGCTGGAAAAGTGGGTGGCGCAAATGGATTTGCCCGTTGAGCAGGTTGAACTGGCGGCACACATTGTCACCATTAATGAAAAAAGCCTGCGTGAGTTGGGCGTTAAGTGGTCGCTGGCTGATGCCCAACAACCTGCGGCCGTGGGGAATGTCACGACGCTCGTCAGCGATCTCTCCGTGGCGACGGCGACCTCCCGGGTCGGGTTTAATATTGGTCGTATAAATGGGCGTTTGCTCGAGCTGGAGCTGTCCGCGCTGGAACAAAAACAGCAGCTCGATATTATCGCCAGTCCACGGTTACTGGCTTCTCACCTGCAACCTGCCAGTATTAAGCAGGGCAGTGAAATCCCTTATCAGGTCTCCAGTGGTGAAAGTGGCGCGACATCCGTTGAGTTTAAGGAGGCTGTGCTGGGGATGGAGGTCACGCCAACTGTGCTACGAAAAGGGCGCATTCGCCTGAAATTGCACATCAGCCAAAACGTTCCCGGGCAGGTACTGCAGCAAGCCGATGGGGAAGTGCTGGCTATCGACAAACAAGAGATAGAAACGCAGGTTGAAGTAAAAAGTGGAGAAACGATCGCCCTGGGAGGGATTTTTTCCCACAAGAATAAATCCGCGTCAGACCGTGTGCCGTTGTTAGGTGATATCCCTTGGCTGGGTTATTTATTTCAGCATGATGGTAAAGAAGACGAACGGCGTGAGCTGGTGGTGTTTATCACGCCCAGACTGGTTCCGACAGAATAAGTTATGCATGAAAAACCGTTGTTTTTGCACTGAACACGTTTCAGGGATTTGACGTGGGGGTGTATTTAGCATACAAGGAGTACCGATTTGAGCGTCGGTACATTTCTTTACTTATGCAGCGATGAACACGCTTTCCCTTTCTGGTGGTGTGTCATTGGTTTATTTGGCGTGATTTGTCTACATGATACATTGCCTGGCCTGATGTTTACGGGGCAGCAGACTTGTCGCGACCAGAAATGGCAAGGTTTGGTGATTTATTCAGTTGCCAAACCCGCTGGAGTATTGAGATAATTTTCAGTCTGACTCTCGCAATATCTTATGAGGTTTCAGTTCATGTCCTGCTGCGCTGAGTGTCTGCGAAGCGGGTTTACCATTAACGAATAGTCTTAGTAGTACCGAAAAAATGGCAGAGAAACGCAATATCTTTCTGGTTGGGCCTATGGGTGCCGGAAAAAGCACTATTGGGCGCCAGTTAGCTCAACAACTCAATATGGAATTTTACGATTCTGATCAAGAGATTGAGAAACGAACCGGAGCTGATGTGGGCTGGGTCTTCGATGTAGAAGGTGAAGACGGCTTCCGTGATCGCGAAGAAAAAGTCATCAACGAGTTGACGGAAAAACAGGGTATTGTGCTGGCAACTGGCGGTGGCTCTGTAAAATCACGTGAAACACGTAACCGTCTTTCCGCGCGTGGCGTCGTGGTCTATCTTGAAACGACAATTGAAAAACAACTTGCGCGTACGCAACGCGACAAGAAGCGCCCGCTGCTGCAGGTAGAATCGCCGCCTCGTGAAGTTCTCGAAGCGTTGGCCGACGAACGTAATCCACTCTATGAAGAGATTGCTGACGTGACCATTCGCACTGATGATCAGAGCGCTAAAGTCGTGGCAAACCAGATTATTCATATGTTGGAAAGCAACTAATTCTGGCTGAATACACACTCGTCTGCGGGCACAAGTAATTAAGGTGGATGTCGCGTCATGGAGAGGATCACAGTCACTCTTGGGGAACGTAGTTACCCCATCACCATCGCGGCTGGTTTGTTTAATGAACCAGCTTCATTCTTGCCGCTGAAATCGGGCGACCAGGTTATGTTGGTGACCAACGAAACTCTGGCTCCTCTTTATCTCGATAAAATTCGCGGCGTACTTGAACAGGCGGGTGTCAACGTTGATAGCGTCATCCTTCCCGATGGCGAGCAGTACAAAAGCCTGACGGTTCTGGATACGGTTTTCACGGCGTTACTGCAAAAACCGCACGGTCGCGATACCACGTTGGTTGCCCTTGGCGGCGGCGTGATTGGCGATCTTACCGGTTTTGCCGCAGCCAGCTATCAGCGTGGTGTGCGTTTTATTCAAGTCCCGACAACCCTGTTATCGCAGGTTGATTCCTCCGTTGGCGGCAAAACCGCCGTAAACCATCCCCTCGGTAAAAACATGATTGGCGCGTTTTACCAACCGGCCTCCGTGGTGGTGGATCTCGACTGTCTGAAAACGCTTCCTGCGCGTGAACTGGCATCGGGTCTGGCGGAAGTGATCAAATACGGCATTATTCTTGACGGTGACTTTTTCAACTGGCTGGAAGAAAATCTGGACGCATTATTACGTCTGGATGGTCCTGCAATGGCGTACTGTATTCGTCGTTGTTGTGAGCTGAAAGCAGAAGTTGTCGCAGCAGACGAGCGCGAAATGGGCTTACGTGCTTTACTGAATCTGGGACACACGTTTGGCCATGCGATCGAAGCTGAAATGGGTTATGGCAATTGGTTACATGGCGAAGCCGTCGCAGCAGGTATGGTAATGGCTGCTCGTACGTCAGAGCGTCTGGGGCAGTTTACTGCCGCGGACACACAGCGGATCATTACGCTGCTTGAGCGAGC
Organism: Citrobacter sp. Marseille-Q6884; assembly: GCF_945906775.1. Taxonomy (NCBI): domain Bacteria; kingdom Pseudomonadati; phylum Pseudomonadota; class Gammaproteobacteria; order Enterobacterales; family Enterobacteriaceae; genus Citrobacter; species Citrobacter sp. Marseille-Q6884. Next base: position 794,746 of record NZ_CAMDRE010000001.1, on the reverse strand, counting down.
AGGATTGCCGGTGAATGGGCCGCGTGAAATGTCCACTGAGGCTTATTTGCCGCACATGCTGCGTGATAAAAAAGTGTTGGCGGGAGAGATTCGTTTAGTGCTTCCGCTGGCTTTAGGGAAGAGTGAAGTACGCGGCGGAGTGCCGCATGAAGTGGTTCTTAACGCGATTGCTGATTGCCAGCAGGCGTAACAACAAGAAAGGTCAGGCTTGCGTTGCAAAGCGTAAGTCTTTTAGCTTCAGGTTATGTGCAACGTCGTAAGCAGTAACCTTTGAGTGGGGTGTTAAATGGATGAATTCAAACCAGAAGACGAGCTGAAACCCGATCCCAGCGATCGTCGTACTGGTCGTTCTCGTCAATCGTCTGAACGCGATAATGATCCGCAAATCAATTTTGATGATATTGATTTGGATGCTGATGATCGTCGTCCGGCAAACGCACGTAAAGAGCGTGACGAAGAGCAGGACATTGAAGAAGACTATGAATCTGATGACGATGCCGTGGATGAAGAGCGTGTAGAGCGCCGTCCGCGTAAGCGCAAAAAAGCCGTCAGTAAACCTGCCTCTCGTCAGTACATTATGATGGGCGTGGGGGTTCTGGTGTTGCTGCTGTTGATCGTCGGTATCGGTTCAGCGCTGAAGGCCCCCTCATCTTCCTCTTCCAGCTCCAGTGATCAGACTGCGTCTGGTGAGAAGAGTATCGATCTTTCTGGCAACAACGCGACCGATCAGGCGAGCACAACTCAGCCTGCGACGGGCGCTGAGCAGACTGCGGGCAATACGCAGCAGGATGTTTCTCTGCCACCGATTTCCTCCACGCCGACGCAAGGCCAGACTCCGGCAGCAACGGAAGGGCAGCAGCGTGTTGAAGTTCAGGGCGATCTGAACAATGCGCTGACGCAGCCGCAAGGTCAGGAACAGGTCAACAATGTCGTGGTGAACTCTACGCTGCCGACCGAGCCTGCGACCGTGGCACCTGTTCGCAATGGTAGCGCGGCGCGTCAGACTGCGACGACGGAACCTGCAGAACGTCACACGGCTTCTCGTCCGGAACGCAAACAGGCCGTTATTGAGCCGAAGAGCAAACCGCAGACGACCGTGAAAGCGACGCCGACAGAGCCGAAACCAGTCGCTCAGGCAAAACGTACTGAACCGACAGCACCTGCTGCATCGACGACAACGACGAAAGCACCTGTGGTTACCGCGACGCCAAAAGCCACCACTGAGCCGAAAGCAACCGCAAGTACGACGCCTGCTCAGACTCAGACTGCAACTCCAGCGCCGACTACGTCAACACCGGTCGCTGGCGGAGCGAAAAGCGCAGGGAATGTGGGTGCGTTAAAATCAGCGCCATCCAGTCATTACACGCTGCAGCTCAGCAGTTCTTCTAACTACGACAACCTGAATGGTTGGGCGAAGAAAGAAAACCTGAAAAACTATGTGGTGTACCAGACGACGCGTAACGGTCAGCCGTGGTATGTTCTGGTGACGGGTGTGTATGCGTCTAAAGAAGATGCGAAACGCGCGGTGTCTACCTTGCCAGCGGATATCCAGGCTAAAAACCCGTGGGCAAAACCGCTGCATCAGGTTCAGGCAGATTTGAAGTAAGATAGGCTATGTTCTGCAATTGTTCGATGTTTCGCCCAATTGCGGGACAAAGACTAAAGCGCAGGATGCTGTCGGAGCTTTCTCCACAGCCGGAGAAGGTGTAATCAGTTAGTCAGCATGAAAAAAAATCGCGCTTTTTTGAAATGGGCAGGGGGAAAATACCCCCTGCTTGATGATATCAAACGACATTTGCCCCAGGGCGAGTGTCTGGTTGAACCCTTCGTGGGTGCAGGGTCGGTGTTTCTCAACACCGACTTTTCTCGTTATATTCTTGCCGATATCAACAGCGACCTTATCAGTCTCTATAACATTGTGAAGCTACGTACCGATGAGTATGTACAGGCTTCACGCGAACTGTTTATGCCAGAAACCAATCAGGCCGAGGTGTACTATCAGTTTCGGGCAGAATTTAACGCCAGTCAGGATCCGTTTCGACGTGCAGTCTTATTCTTGTATCTGAACCGTTTTGGCTATAACGGTTTGTGTCGCTATAACCTGCGCGGCGAATTTAACGTGCCGTTTGGCCGTTATAAAAAACCCTACTTCCCGGAAGCCGAGTTGTATCATTTTGCCGAGAAAGCGCAGAATGCAGAGTTTCATTGCCTCTCGTATGAAGAGTGCATGGATCGTGCTGATACCAACTCTGTGGTCTATTGTGACCCACCTTATGCACCGCTTTCGGCGACGGCGAATTTCACTGCGTATCATACCAACAGCTTTAGCCCGAAAGAGCAGGCGCATCTGGCACAGATGGCAGAAAAGCTGGTCAGTAAGCAGATCCCAGTGTTAATTTCGAACCATGACACGCCTGATACCCGTGAGTGGTACAAAACGGCGAAACATTTCCAGGTCAAAGTGCGGCGCAGTATAAGCAGCAACGGCGGCACACGTAAAAAGGTGAACGAACTGCTGGCGCTCTATAAACCAGGAGTCGTAACGCCTGCGAAAAAATAATTCTCAAGGAGAAGCGGATGAAACAGTATTTGATCGCCCCCTCAATTCTGTCGGCTGATTTTGCCCGCCTGGGTGAGGACACCGCGAGAGCACTGACTGCCGGTGCTGATGTCGTGCACTTCGACGTCATGGACAACCATTATGTACCGAACCTGACCATCGGACCGATGGTACTGAAATCGCTGCGTAAATATGGAATTACTGCCCCTATTGATGTTCATCTGATGGTGAAGCCGGTTGATCGTATCGTCCCGGACTTTGCTGCTGCGGGCGCCAGCATCATTACGTTTCACCCTGAAGCTTCTGAGCATGTCGATCGCACCCTGCAACTGATCAAAGAGAATGGCTGTAAGGCGGGTCTGGTATTCAACCCGGCAACGCCGCTGAGCTATCTGGATTATGTCATGGACAAGCTGGATGTGATTCTGCTGATGTCCGTTAACCCAGGCTTTGGTGGGCAGTCCTTCATTCCACAAACGCTGGAAAAATTACGCGAAGTCCGTCGCCGCATCGATGAGTCCGGTTATGACATCCGTCTGGAAGTCGATGGTGGTGTTAAGGTGAACAACATTGGTGAAATCGCGGCGGCAGGCGCCGATATGTTTGTGGCGGGCTCTGCGATTTTCGACCAGCCGGACTACAAAAAAGTCATTGATGAAATGCGTAATGAACTGTCGAAGGTAAGTCATGCATAAGTTTCAGGAAATTCGGGGCGTTGCATTTGACCTCGATGGCACGTTGGTTGACAGCGCGCCAGGATTAGCTGCCGCGGTAGATATGGCGTTGTATGCGCTGGAACTGCCGGTGGCCGGTGAAGACCGCGTCATTACCTGGATTGGTAACGGTGCAGATGTATTGATGGAGCGCGCGCTGGCCTGGTCCCGTCAGGAGCGTGCCACATTACGTAAAACAATGGGTAAACCGCCCGTTGATGATGATATCCCCGCCGAAGAACAGGTGCGTATTTTGCGTAAGCTGTTCGACAGGTATTACGGCGATGTGGCAGAAGAGGGGACATTCCTGTTCCCTGGCGTTGCCGACACGCTGGGCGCGCTGCACGCAAAAGGGCTGCCGCTAGGTCTGGTGACGAACAAGCCGACGCCGTTTGTCGCTCCCTTGCTCGACGCGCTGGATATCGCCAAATACTTTAGCGTAGTCATCGGTGGTGACGACGTGAAAAACAAAAAGCCGCATCCGGATCCGCTGCTGTTAGTGGCTGACCGGATGGGGATTGCTCCCGCGCAATTGCTCTTCGTTGGCGATTCGCGCAATGATATTCAGGCCGCAAAAGCTGCGGGTTGTCCTTCCGTTGGCCTCACGTACGGTTATAACTACGGTGAAGGGATAGACCTCAGCCAGCCAGATATCATTTACGACCGCATTAATGACCTTCTGCCCGCACTCGGGCTTCCGCATAGCGAAAATCAGGAATTAAAAAATGACTAAGCCCATCGTTTTTAGTGGCGCACAGCCCTCAGGTGAATTGACCATTGGCAACTATATGGGTGCGCTGCGTCAATGGGTAAACATGCAGGATGACTACCATTGCATCTACTGTATCGTGGACCAGCATGCTATCACCGTCCGTCAGGATGCACAGAAGCTGCGTAAAGCAACGCTGGATACGCTGGCTCTTTATCTGGCGTGTGGTATCGATCCTGAGAAAAGCACCATTTTCGTTCAGTCCCACGTACCGGAACATGCTCAGTTAGGCTGGGCGCTGAACTGCTACACCTATTTTGGTGAACTGAGCCGTATGACGCAGTTTAAAGATAAATCTGCGCGTTACGCTGAGAACATCAACGCCGGTCTGTTTGACTACCCGGTACTGATGGCTGCCGATATTCTGTTGTACCAGACGAATCTGGTGCCGGTAGGTGAAGATCAGAAACAGCACCTGGAACTGAGCCGCGATGTTGCCCAGCGTTTTAATGCGCTGTATGGCGATATCTTTAAAGTGCCTGAGCCGTTTATCCCGAAATCGGGCGCGCGCGTGATGTCCCTTCTGGAGCCGACGAAGAAAATGTCTAAGTCGGACGACAACCGCAATAACGTGATCGGCCTGCTGGAAGACCCGAAATCGGTCGTGAAGAAAATCAAACGTGCAATGACCGATTCCGAAGAGCCACCGGTTGTCCGTTATGATGTCCAGAATAAAGCGGGTGTGTCTAACTTACTGGATATCCTCTCTGCCGTGACTGACCAGAGCATCCCTGAGCTGGAACAGCACTTCGAAGGCAAAATGTATGGTCATCTGAAGGGCGAAGTCGCAGAAGCTGTTTCAGGTATGCTGACTGAGCTGCAGGAACGTTATCATCGTTTCCGCAACGACGAAGCTTTCCTGCAGCAGGTGATGAAAGATGGCGCGGAAAAAGCCAGTGAGCGAGCATCTGCAACTCTGAAAGCGGTGTACGAAGCGATTGGTTTTGTCGCCAAGCCGTAAACGTACGTCATCGAGAGCCAAAAAAACCGGGAGATCCCGGTTTTTTTATTCGTGTTATTGCGGTGTTTTTGGCGAATTAATGATTTGAGAACCAGTTCAGCTTATCGCGCAGTCCGACAACGCGACCCACAATAATCAGCGCCGGGCTTTCAACGTGTTTTGCCAGTTCGCCCAATTCCGTCAGCACGCCATTAACGACGCGTTGTTTCACGGATGTCCCGTTTTCTACCAGCGCGACTGGCATGTCTGCCTGCATACCAAATTCGATCAATTTTTCCTGGATAGTTGCGGCCTGATTCAGGCCCATATAGAACACCAGGGTCTGTTTCTCTGCCGCCAGGTTTTCCCAGTCCAGCTCACCACCGGTTTTCAGGTGTCCGGTGACCAGACGTACGCTCTGTGCGTAGTCACGGTGAGTCAGGGGAATACCGGAATAGGCGGAGCAGCCGGAAGCGGCGGTAATACCTGGTACAACTGAGAACGGAATGCCTGCATGGCACAACGTTTCCAGCTCTTCGCCACCGCGACCAAAAATGAACGGGTCGCCGCCTTTCAGACGCACCACGCGTTTGCCTTGTTGCGCTTCACGCAGCAGGATCTGGTTAATCTCTTCCTGCGGTACGCAGTGGTAACCCGCGCGTTTACCGACAAATACCCGGTCCGCATCGCGGCGAACGAGATTCATAATCTCATCAGAAACCAGACGGTCGTAAACCACCACATCAGCTTGTTGAATTTGCTGCAGACCTTTCAGCGTCAGCAGACCCGCATCGCCTGGACCGGCCCCAACCAGCACCACTTCACCGCGATGATCCAGCGGTTCGCTGAGCAGCTGCTCGGTGGTTTCCTCTACTGCTTGCTGGTCGGCATTTGCCAGAGACTGCGCCAGACGGTCGTTAACGAACAGTTTTTCCCAGAAGCGGCGACGCTCCCCCATGCTGGCAAACTGCTTTTTCACCCGAGAGCGAAGCTGACCTGCATACTGCGCGACCTGGCCCAAATGCTGAGGTAATACGGATTCGAGTCTTTCACGCAGCAGACGAGCAAGAACAGGTGAGGTCCCGCCGGAGGAGACCGCCACCATCAGCGGTGAGCGGTCGATAATCGAGGGCATGATGAAACTGGCGGCTTTAGGGGCATCCACCACGTTACAGAAGATGCGACGGGTTTCGGCCGCGTGGCTAACACGTTGATTCACTTCATCATCGTCGGTTGCTGCAATAGCCAGCCAGCAAGGATCAAGAAGGGATTCATCGAACGGTCCCTCAACCAGCGTCAACATGCCTTCATTTGCCCATACGGTGAACTGTGGGATAAACGCCAGTGCGTTGACCGTAAGTCTGGCACCGGCTTCCAACAGTAACCGTGCTTTGCGTTCTGCGACATCACCACCGCCGACGATCAGGCAGTCACGGTCACGTAGTTGACAAAATATAGGCAAATGATCCACGACATTACCCCTTAATTATTGGCAGCAGCCTCAGTTTGGTTGATTTTTGCCGGAGCTGGACGCTCCGATTTTGGCGTAGCATACCAATAACCTAATCCCATGAATACGACACCGGACAAAGTATTACCTAGTGTTACCCACAGCAGATTATGACCAATTCCGGCCAGGGTATAGGCATCACTGTGGTGACCGAACCAGGAGAGCGCAAACAGCGTCATGTTGGCAACGGAGTGCTCATAACCGGAGGCGATAAATGCTAACAGGCACCACCAGATCGCCAGAAACTTCGCTGCGCCTTCAGTACGGATTGCCATCCAGATCGCCAGACAAACCAACCAGTTACATAATGCCCCTTTAAAGAACAGTACCGTGGCAGGTGCAGTGGTCTTTGCCAGCGCGACCGTATGGACAATGCTGGTATCGACCGGCAGCAGGCTCCCGCCGCCCCAGCTGTAAAGCAGGGCAACAAAGACGGAGCCCACCAGGTTACCCAACCAGGTTTGCGGCAGGATGGCCCACATCTGACCCTGGCTGATGGTGCCGGCTTTAACGCCAAGGGTCAGGAACATGGTATGACCGGTAAACAGTTCAGAACCGGCGATAATAACCAGTGTTAACGCAATACCGAAGGTTGCACCCATGACCAAAGGGCGTACAGACGGATCGAGTAAATTACCGAGGGTGAAAATAAGAATGATGCCGAGGCCGACGTAAGCCCCTGCCATTGCCGAACTGACCCAGAATCCGAGCGGATTATTTGCCGACAGGCGTGCGATGCGCGCAGCGTTAGCCGCACACTTATTAATAGTGTCTGTGAACATATGTTGATTACCCTTTTCTCACTTCATCCTTTGCACTGCCTCTTTGTTGGCTGTTCTGGCATTCCCCAGTCACGCCTGGGATTTGCTCAGTTGCCGCCGCGACGCCGCACAAATGATGTTGTGATAACAATTAAAATGAAAAAAAATTCAAAAAAGGGGAGGCGTTGCGCCTCCCAAAAATTCATTAACCGCGCAGTTGCACCGTGCCGTCTTTCACTCGCGCTTCGTAATGTTTCACGGAGAACTGTTCGTCTTCCATGCACAAGCCGTCGCTTAAACGAAAGCGCTGTTTTTTCAGCGGACTGGCAACCCACAGCTCACCCTGGTGCTCCGCAATTAATCCACGCGATAACACGCTGGATTCAAAGAACGGGTCGATGTTGCTGATCGCAAACACCTGATCGCTGTGATACGGGCGGAAAATAGCAACCTGCTCATTACCTAACAGAGCGCAGACGCCTGTTGCGGGCAGAATGTCATCGAGTTTGCAGATGTTTTTCCACTGGCTCATGCGTTTTCCTCCACCAGAGTCACCGGGATACGCTCATAAGGCGTGGCCGGACGATGTTGTTCACGTTCAGGCACAACCTGGACGTTCGGATCGCGTTGATCGCTGTTGATAAAGTGTTTGAAACGAACCTGAGCTGACGGGGTGTTGACGGTTTCCGTCCACTCGCATACCACCGCTTCACGCAGACGCGCCATCTCTTCTTCCAGATGTTCGTTCAGACCCAGCTTGTCGTCGATGATGACGGACTTCAGGTATTCGATACCGCCTTCCAGATTATCTAACCACGGTGCGGTACGGGTCAGTTTGTCCGCAGTACGGATGTAGAACATCATGAAGCGGTCGAGATATTTGAGCAGCGTTTCGCGATCGATATCCGCCGCCAGCAGATCCGCATGGCGCGGTTTCATCCCGCCGTTACCACAAACGTACAGGTTCCAGCCTTTCTCGGTGGCAATAATACCGACGTCTTTACCCTGCGCTTCCGCACATTCACGGGTACAGCCTGAGACACCGAACTTCATTTTGTGCGGGGTGCGGATGCCTTTGTAGCGATTTTCCAGCTCAACGCCGAAACCTACGCTGTCGCCGACGCCATAACGGCACCAGGTGCTACCTACGCAGGTTTTCGCCATACGCAATGCTTTGGCATAGGCATGACCGGTTTCGAAGCCAGCTTCAATCAGCTGACGCCAGATTTCCGGCAGATCGTCTTTCTGCGCGCCGAACAGGCCAATACGCTGAGAACCGGTGATCTTTGTATACAGGTTGAACTCACGTGCAATACGGCCTACGGCCACCAGACCTTCTGGCGTGATTTCGCCACCGGCAGAACGAGGAATGACAGAGTACGTCCCGTCTTTCTGGATGTTCGCCAGGAAGTTGTCGTTGGTATCCTGCAGCGGTGTGTGCTGCGGTTTCAGGATGTATTCGTTCCAGCAGGAAGCGAGCAGAGAGCCCACGGTCGGTTTACACACTTCGCAACCGTAACCTTTCCCGTGTTTTGCCAGCAGCTCTTCGAAGGTTTTAATGCCTTCCACACGGATAAGATGGAACAGTTCCTGACGCGAGTACGGGAAGTGTTCACACAAGTTGTTGTTAACTTCGATCCCCTGTTTCGCCAGTTCAGCGTTCAGCACCTGGGTAACCAACGGGATACAGCCGCCGCAGCCGGTACCGGCTTTGGTTTCGGCTTTCAGTGCGGCAACGGTGTGGCAGCCTTTGTTAATGGCGGCAACCAACATGCCTTTGGTGACGTCGAAGCAGGAGCAAATCTGCGCGCTGTCTGGCAGTTTATCAACACCGATAGATGGCTTACCACTGCCTGCGTGCGCTGGCAGAATCAGTGAATCCGGGTTTTCCGGCAGTTCGATGGCGTTCAGCACCAGTTGCAGCAAGTTGCCGTAATCGCTGGTGTCGCCGACCAGAACCGCGCCGAGCAGCGTTTTGTTATCTTTGCTGACGATCAGGCGTTTGTAGACTTCTTTGCTTTCATCAAGGTAGACATAGCTACGTGCGCCTGGTGTACGCGCGTGTGCGTCGCCGATACCGCCGACATCCACGCCCAGCAGTTTCAGCTTGGCGCTCAGATCGGCACCTTCAAAAGCGTTTTCAGTACCGAGAATATGGTCAACGGCAACCTGCGCCATTTTGTAGCCAGGCGCGACCAGACCATATACGCGGTTATTCCAGCTGGCGCATTCGCCAATGGCGTAGATGTCTGGATCTGAAGTCTGGCAGTTGTCATTAATCGCAATACCGCCGCGCTGAGCGACATCCAGACCGCACTGAGTGGCCAGTTTGTCACGTGGACGAATACCGGTGGAGAAGACGATGAAATCCACTTCCAGTTCACTACCATCGGCAAAGCGCATGGTTTTACGTGCTTCAGTCCCTTCCTGGACGATCTCTTTGGTGTTTTTGCTGGTGTGCACGCGCACGCCCATGCTTTCAATTTTGCGACGTAACTGCTCGCCGCCCATGTGATCCAGCTGTTCAGCCATCAACATTGGGGCAAATTCAATTACGTGGGTTTCTACGCCCAGGCTTTTCAGGGCACCCGCCGCTTCCAGACCTAACAGACCGCCACCAACGACTGCACCGCGTTTGCTGCGGCGCGCGCATGACTCGATAGCGTTAAGGTCTTCAATGGTACGGTAAACAAAGCAATCCTGAGTTTCCGAACCTTTAATCGGCGGGATCCAGGGGTAAGAGCCGGTCGCCATGATCAGCTTATCGTAATAAACCGTACGACCCGCGCTGGAGTGGATCACCTTCTCCTGGCGGTTGATAGTAATGGCGCGTTCACCGACCAATACTTTAACGCCGTGTTTCTCGTAGAATCCTTCACGCACCAAAGACAGTTCTTCAGCGGTGTGGTGAGAGAAGTAGGATGACAGGTGTACACGGTCGTACGCTTTGCGGGGTTCTTCACAGAAGACGGTAATATCAAAATTGGCAGCGTCGGATTTATCAAGAAGATCCTCAATAAAGCGATGGCCGACCATACCATTACCGATAATAGCGAGTCTGACTTTGCTCATTTTTGCCTCGATTTCTTTTCTATTACCGCCTACCTTAACGATTCAGCAACGTCACTTATTGATGCAAATCAAATTCGCCTTTATATACTCCTTAAGAGGTATGTGGCTGATTTGTCAGTATTTTTATAAGTCACGGAATTGACAGGCTTTTCGGTTTAGTACAAAAAGAATACAAAATGAAGGGGTTTACTGCGTTGTGAACTACTACTTAAGATTTTGAGAGCTACGTCGTTAGGGGCAGGGAAGTCGGGCGATAAAATACCGGACGGCGGAGCCGCCATCCGGTATGCCAGTTTTAATGCGCAGCAGGCGCGCTATGCTGGCGATGACGCGTGACGAAGCCAAGAATAAAGCACATCACAAACACGACAGCATACAACCCGTTCGCCGTTTGTAGTGCCGCCTGTGGGCCACTGTGAGCGACGATAGGACCGGTGACCACGAAGGTCAGCATGGTACCAATGGTGCCGCAGGTCAGCACGAAGTTAACCAGTTTTGGCGACGCAACTTTCGTTTGCTGAGAGCCGAGAGTAATGATGGTGGTATAAATCGCGCTGGAGAAGAAGCCCAGCGTCAGAATGAACCACGGCATATACTCAGGTGTACCGGTGATGAACAGATACATCAGAACGGTTGCCAGACCCGCCAGCACGGTCAGAATGCGCTGCAAATCGAAGAAGCGCAGAATAAAGCTGAACGCCCACATACCAACCATGTAAGACATCCAGAAGTCGCTGACCAGTTTACCCGCATCGTTCAGGCTCATGCCCAGGCTTTTGGCGTATTCCGGTACCCAGGAGATAAAACCAAGTTGACCCAGGATATAGCACAGCGCAGCGATGGACAGAAACAGAACGCCAATGCCCCATTTCTCTTTTGCCACAGGGACTTCCGGTTGCTGAGCGTGTTTGCCCAATGCCGGGAACTCACAGCCGAAAGTCAGAATGAAGATCGCAACATATACCAGACCGATGCAGGCGTAGACCCAGTACCATTCAATGCTGCGTGCTAACAGGAAGGCCGCAACCATTGGGAAAATCATCCCAGCCATACTGAAGAAGGAGTCGGTAAACAGCAGGCGTGAACCACGCTGGCGTCCTTCATACATCTGAGTGACGAGGAAAGTACCAATCGACATGGTGATGCCGCTGACCAGACCCAGCACAAACATGGCCGCTGAGAATAACGCAAGGCTATGGCTGAGCATCAGTCCGGCCACCGCCAGTACCATCAGAATAAAGCCAAAGCGCAGCTGCGTTTTTAGCGGCACAATTTCCATCAGCCACGCATTCAGAAAAATAGAGATGAGAATGCCGGCATTCAGGAAGGTGAAGGTGTTACTCATACTGGAAACAGGTAAATGGAAGTATTCTGCGATGTTTCCCATCACCATCCCGGTGACAATGACCAATGCGCCTGTCAGGGCATAGGAGAGAAAGCTGATCCATGTGAGCTTGATACGGTTGCTGTTAGTCATGACTGGCCTGTATTGAAATGTAAAGCGCATTGACAGCGCTATGAACGGGCAGATTTTAGGCGTTTTAGTGACGTATTTAAATAATTATTAGTGAATGAAGTAATCGTTACATTTTTTAATGTGATCTTGATCACTGCTTGTGGCGCGGTGCTCGCACAGCGCGTACAGTTACATTTGTTTCAGATTCGTAAAATTAAGTAAAGGGATGGCCTTGTCCTTGAAGGCTCTTTAGAATCAATTCACTTGCTTTATTTCTGCTCTTGTTAAGGAATTCTCATGCTCAAATCGACCCTGGCGGCTGTTGCAGCTGTTCTCGCTCTTTCTGCTCTCTCTCCTGCAGCGCTGGCAGCGAAAGGTGACCCACACGTACTGCTGACAACTTCTGCGGGTAATATTGAGCTGGAGCTGAACAGCCAGAAAGCCCCGGTCTCCGTACAAAATTTCGTCGATTATGTAAACAGCGGATTCTATAACAACACCACGTTTCACCGCGTGATCCCAGGATTTATGGTGCAGGGTGGTGGTTTTAACGAGCAGATGCAGCAGAAAAAACCTAACCCGCCAATCAAGAATGAAGCCGATAACGGGCTGCGCAACACCCGTGGCACTATTGCGATGGCGCGTACTGCAGATAAAGACAGCGCGACCAGCCAGTTCTTTATCAACATTGCGGATAATGCTTTCCTCGATCACGGCCAGCGTGACTTTGGTTATGCCGTCTTCGGTAAAGTGGTGAAAGGTATGGATGTTGCGGACAAGATCTCTCAGGTACAGACTCACGATGTGGGCCCGTATCAGAATGTCCCGTCAAAACCGATTGTTATCCTTTCAGCGAAAGTCCTGCCGTAATCGTATTTTACGCGGGCAGTTCTTGCCCGCGTTCTCTCCCTTCTCTGCGTAACCCCAAATTGCTGCTTATACTTGTGGCAAGTGCCGGCACATTCAGGGAGGTCACGTGAAAAAACTCACCGATAAACAAAAGTCCAGCCTCTGGGAACAATGGCGAAATGTCAATTTCCAGGCAAGCCGACGGCTGGAAGGCGTGGATATTCCACGGGTTACTCTGAGCGCGGAAGACGCACGGGTGCGCCTTGAAGAACTGAGGAGGCACTATGAGCGATAAATTCGGTGATGGGCGTGATCCCTATTTGTATCCTGGCCTGAACGTGATGCGTAATCGTCTGGGGGTTCATCAGACCCAGCGTCTGGCACAGGCCGCTTATGAATTGACGGCGTTGCGCGCGGCGACGATTGAACTGGGCCCGTTGAAACGGGGCTTGCCTCATTTGTGTGCTATTCATCGTCAGCTTTACCAGGATATCTTCGACTGGGCCGGGCATCTGCGCGAAGTCGATATTTATCAAGGGGACACCCGCTTCTGCCATTTTGCCTACATCGAGAAAGAGGGCAATGCGCTGATGCAGGATCTGGAAGAGGAGTCCTGGCTGGTCGGGTTACCTGAAGAAAAATTTGTCGATCGGCTCGCGCATTACTATTGCGAGATTAACGTCCTGCATCCGTTTCGTATCGGTAGCGGTCTGGCGCAACGTATTTTCTTCGAACAGTTAGCGATTCATGCCGGGTATGTGCTCAGTTGGGATGGCATTCAGGTCGAAGAGTGGAATCAGGCTAACCAAAGCGGTGCAATGGGGGATCTGACTGCGTTGCGGGCGATATTTCGTAAAGTGGTAAGCGAAGCCGAGGATTCTGAGTAGAATAGCGCGGTTCTTATGTACCGGAGCCGCCATGATCCTGCTTATCGATAACTACGATTCTTTTACCTGGAACCTGTATCAATATTTCTGCGAACTGGGTGCTGAGGTCCTTGTCAGACGCAATGACGAGTTGACGCTGCCCCAGATTGCCTCTCTGAACCCACAAAAAATCGTGATTTCCCCGGGACCCTGTACACCGGATGATGCCGGCATTTCGCTGGACGTTATCCGTCACTATGCAGGAAAAACCCCCATGCTGGGCGTTTGTCTGGGTCATCAGGCGATGGCGCAGGCGTTTGGTGCAACAGTGGTTCGTGCGGCGAAAGTGATGCACGGCAAGACCTCTGCCATTACGCATAACGGACAGGGGGTTTTTCAGGGACTTTCAAACCCGTTAACGGTCACGCGTTACCACTCGCTGGTGGTCGCCCCTGCAACGTTGCCGGACTGCTTTGAAGTCACTGCCTGGAGTGAAACGCAAGAAATAATGGGTATTCGCCACCGTGAGTGGGATGTGGAGGGCGTGCAGTTTCACCCGGAGAGTATCCTCAGTGAGCAGGGGCATCAATTGCTGGCAAATTTCCTGCAGCGCTGATTTGTAGTTGCTATTCAGTGATTTTTTATTCATATTTTGTGATTATTATTTCACTAGCATTTCTGCTTAACAGGGTGGTGATGACATGGCAACTGAACAAACTGCAATTACGCGCGCGACATTCGATGAAGTGATTCTGCCGATTTATGCACCGGCGGAGTTTATTCCGGTAAAAGGGAAAGGAAGTCGAGTCTGGGATCAACGAGGAAAGGAATATGTTGATTTCGCGGGTGGTATTGCAGTGACAGCGTTGGGACATTGCCATCCGGCACTGGTTGATGCGCTGAAAACCCAGGGTGAAACCCTGTGGCATACCAGCAACGTCTTCACCAACGAGCCTGCGTTACGTTTAGGCCGCAAAATCATTGATGCGACCTTTGCTGAACGGGTGCTGTTCATGAACTCCGGCACCGAAGCTAACGAAACGGCATTTAAACTGGCTCGCCACTATGCCTGTGTGCGTCATAGCCCGTTCAAAACCAAGATCATTGCCTTCCATAATGCGTTCCACGGTCGCTCGCTGTTTACCGTTTCCGTCGGTGGGCAGCCGAAATATTCTGACGGCTTTGGCCCAAAACCCGCGGACATTATCCATGTGCCGTTTAACGATCTGCATGCGGTAAAAGCCGTGATGGACGATCACACCTGCGCGGTGGTCGTTGAACCTATCCAGGGCGAAGGGGGCGTTACCGCTGCAACGCCTGAGTTCCTGCAAGGTCTGCGTGAACTGTGCGATCAGCACCAGGCGCTGTTGGTATTTGATGAAGTCCAGTGTGGAATGGGGCGTACCGGCGACCTGTTTGCCTATATGCATTACGGTGTGACGCCGGATATTCTGACCAGCGCTAAAGCGCTCGGCGGTGGTTTCCCGGTGAGTGCCATGTTGACCACGCAGGAGATTGCTTCTGCATTCCACGTTGGTTCGCATGGTTCCACTTATGGCGGTAACCCTTTGGCTTGCGCGGTTGCGGGAGCGGCATTCGACATCATCAATACGCCAGAGGTGCTGGAAGGTATTCAGGCCAGACGCCAGACATTTGTCCAGCATTTGCAGCAGATTGATGAGCGGTTTGATATTTTCAGCGATATTCGCGGCATGGGGCTGCTGATTGGCGCGGAGTTGAAGCCACAGTACAAAGGTCGGGCACGTGATTTCCTTTACGCTGCCGCGCACGAAGGCGTCATGGTGCTGAACGCAGGGCCGGATGTGATGCGCTTCGCTCCGTCGCTGGTGGTGGAGGACGCCGATATTCATGAAGGCATGCAGCGTTTCGCCCAGGCGGTAGGAAAAGTGGTGGGATGATTGTCTGATTGCCGGATCAGGCGCTTGTGCTGTGATCCGGCAAACAGCGCTAACTCTTGATGTCCCGCAGCCGTCGGCTAAGCCAGATACCGTGGTGCGGTCGCTGGCGCCATGCAACGGAAGAAATGGTGTGCATGGTGTTCAGGTGACCAATGATGCGTTGCAGATGCTGCTCCAGGGTGCTTAACAGTCCGTGGGAGAGCATTTCCGGCGACTCGAGAATGTTCACATCGCCGGAGCTTCCCGGCCCGTCATATTCCAGCCGTTGTTGACAGCGCTGGAGGGCGATTTCGCAGGATTCCAGATACCTTTGCGCCAGATCCGGCGTCAGCACCGTGTGCTCTCTCGCCAGCGTGGTCATCGCGTTAATGTGCTCGACGATAAACTGACTGTGCGTGACCCACAGTTTCATATCTGCCAGATAGTGCGAGTTAAACCCTGGCTCCTGCATGGCCTGGTTCAGAGAGTTAAATAACGTGTTGTGTGCCTGATTGACCCGCATGCGCTGATACGCGAGCGGCGTGGCCTGCGGATTGTCGCTGAGGATGAGACGGATGGCTTCCTGATCGGCTTCCAGCGCATCATGGGCATTCTTACGCAGCAGGCCGCTCTGCCATTGCGGCCACAGCCAGAGCGTACCGCCAAAGGCGATCAAACAGCCCATCACCGTATCGATAAACCGCGGGATGATAAATTGTTCCCCATTCAGCGTCAGCAGCTGCAGGGTATACACCGCCGTAACCGTAAAGCCCACCGTAGCCCAGCCGTAGTTTTTGCGGATGATCAGATAGCTGACCAGCGTGATAAGCAGCATGGCCGCCAGCGTGAACCCTTCAGGGATATGGAAGTGCAATGTGACCCCGGCAATGACCAGTCCAACCAGCGTTCCCACTGAACGGTGCAGAATACGCACCCGGGTTGCGCCGTAGCCGTTCTGTGTCACAAACAGGACGGTCATCAGTATCCAGTAAGGTTTTGGCAGATGTAAGGCGCTTCCCATCAGGCTGGCGATGCTCAACATGACGCTGATGCGCCCGGCATTGCGTAGCGCGGGAGATTTCAATGACAGATAGTTTTTCAGCGCCGGGAGCAACGGCAACCGGCGTTGTTTGTCAGCCATTAAGTCCCGGGCATACAGCGGGCGCTGGGTACGCAGTACGCGCGCAATCCGGCTAAAGTGCCAGTAGCAAAATTGCCCGACTGGGTTATCCGGGTGCTGCCTGGCGATTTTCTCCAGCGTACCGATCTGCTTCTCCATTGAGAAACGCGTCGGCAAGCGGTGATACAAAATGTCATCAGCCAGCACGCGAAGGCGAGCGGCGACGGTTCGCGCATTCCAGCGAATCACCTGTTCCGCATGGCTGCGCTCGACCAGTTTTTGTACCTCTTCCGGCTGGTGAAGACTGACTGAGATATGCTCCTGCAAATCCAGCGCTTCCTGAAAAGCCCGCAGCAGACGTTTGTATTCGTTGTTATGGTGCGCTGAAAGCATGTGCATTTGCTGATAGCACTGGGTAATGAGATCCACCGCTTTCTGTTGACGGACCAGCAACGGGGGCAGGGCTTTTTCAGGATCAATGTGCTGGGTCAGCAGACTGTATTTTGCTTCACAGTAATCGGCCAGTTCCCGGTACAGCAGGCTGAGGGATTCACGCAGCGGTTGCTCACGCCACAACCAAAACCAGAACCAATTGAACAGGCCGTACCACAATGTACCCAGCGCATAGATGAGCAAGGGCTCCCAGACGGGCATGTTTCCTGCCAGACTCAGCGTGAAAATCGCGGCAATCAGCGAGGCCGGCAACAGTCGCGCATGCAGCGGACTTAATTCTGCGGTAACGCCGAGAATGAGCGTCAGGCCGGTAAGGATTAGCGGTAGCGGAATTTCCTGCGCCAGCAGCAATTGCATGACCAAACTGCAGCCAGCAAACAGCGATGCGCCAATAATCAGGCGTTTGAAAAAACGCTTATGCGGTGTATCAAGACCGGCAATGTTGCAACAGGCGGGGACGAGGGAAAAGAGGAGCCCCAGATGAAGCTGACCAATGATAAGACCGACAGCCACAGGTAAACACAGCACCAGTGTTTGTCGTAGTGCGTAGTTGATTTCGGGGTGATAGATCAGTCTTCGCCACATCGGTGTAAACAAAAATGGCGCATTACGTGGTAACGCGCCATTACGATGGGATTAACGCGTGCCGTAGACGACGATGGTCTTACCGTGCGCGGAGATCAGATTCTGATCTTCCAGCATCTTCAGGATGCGACCAACGGTTTCACGGGAACAACCTACAATCTGGCCAATTTCCTGACGGGTGATTTTGATCTGCATACCGTCCGGGTGGGTCATCGCATCAGGTTGTTTCGCCAGATTCAACAGCGTCTGAGCGATACGACCGGTAACGTCCAGGAAGGCAAGGTTGCCCACTTTTTCGGACGTGACTTGCAGACGACGAGCCATCTGAGATGACAGGCGCATCAGAATATCCGGGTTCACCTGGATTAATTGGCGAAATTTTTTGTATGAAATTTCAGCGACTTCACATGCGGTTTTAGCGCGAACCCAGGCACTACGTTCCTGGCCTTCTTCAAACAGGCCCAGTTCACCAATAAAATCGCCCTGATTCAGATAAGAGAGGATCATTTCCTTTCCTTCTTCATCTTTAATCAGTACTGCCACTGAGCCTTTAACGATGTAATACAACGTTTCCGCTTTTTCACCCTGGTGAATCAGCGTGCTCTTCGATGGGTACTTATGAATATGGCAATGAGACAAGAACCATTCGAGAGTCGGGTCTGTTTGCGGTTTGCCAAGCACCATGCGCGGTTATCCTCTGTTATAAGCTGTCTCCAGAGCCAGAAAACGACGCTGCCTCTGGGTTGCCAAAATGTGCTTCCCGCTACCTGGGAAGGGGGCTGCTAAAAAGAATGCTGCAGCCTGTAATGTGATGTCCTCTGCATACATGCAGTACGTCTATGTATTACTGTAGCATCCTGACTGTTTTAGCATAGCTTTCGCCGTGTGTCTCCTGGTGTCTCGCTTCAGCATGACGCAGGTCGCCTTCCGTTGCGAGAATTGTTATGTGCGCGTAATCTGTCAGGAAAATTGAAACATTGGAGTTACGAAATATGCAAGCGCGTGTAAAGTGGGTTGAGGGGTTAACCTTCCTCGGTGAGTCCGCCTCAGGCCACCAAATTTTGATGGACGGTAACTCCGGTGATAAAGCGCCGAGCCCGATGGAAATGGTATTAATGGCTGCGGGTGGGTGTAGCGCGATTGATGTAGTGTCGATCCTGCAAAAAGGCCGCCAGGACGTGACCAACTGCGAAGTGAAGCTCACCTCTGAGCGCCGTGAAGAGGCGCCGCGTCTGTTCACTCATATCAATCTGCATTTCATCGTCACGGGCAATGATCTGAAAGACGCTTCTGTGTCTCGTGCCGTTGACCTTTCTGCGGAGAAATATTGCTCCGTCGCGCTGATGCTGGAAAAAGCGGTGAACATCACCCATTCCTATGAAGTGATTGCGGCGTAATACAGAGTGCCCGATAAGCATACTGCCATCGGGCATTTCTCACCGTTTACTGGATCTTTTTCCCTTCCATCAGCCGTTGCACCAGCGGCAGCATGATCAATTCCATCGCTAATCCCATTTTACCGCCCGGCACCACTAACGTATTGATATGGGAAATGAATGAACCCTGCAGCATCGCCAGCAGCCAGGGGAAATCAATCCCTTCCAGATTACGAAAATGAATCACCACAAAGCTTTCATCCAGTGACGGAATGCTCTTGGCAGCAAAGGGATTGGAGGTATCAACAGTCGGAACGCGCTGGAAGTTTATATGCGTACGGGAAAACTGTGGGGTGATGTAATTGATGTAATCGTCCATTGAACGAACGACCGAGTCCATGACCGCTTCGCGCGAATGTCCGCGCTCGCTGGTATCACGAGTCAGTTTTTGGATCCATTCCAGGTTGACGATAGGGACGACGCCAACCAGCAGATCGACATGCCTGGCCACGTTTTGCTGGGGGGTGACGACGCCACCGTGCAGTCCTTCGTAGAACAGGATGTCCGTTGGTTCAGGAAGCGCTTGCCAGGGCGTAAAGGTACCTGGAACCTGATTCCACGGAACGGCTTCATCGTAGGTGTGTAGATACTTACGGGACTGACCTTTGCCTGTCTGGCCGTACTCAATGAACGTCTGTTCCAGCAAGCTGAAATCATTGGCTTCTGGGCCGAAATAGCTGATATGTCGCCCGGCGTCGCGCGCTTTGCGGATCGCCATGTCCATTTCAGGACGGGTATAGCGGTGAAAACTGTCCCCCTCCACCTCGGCGGCACGCAGGTTTAACTGCGCGAAAATTTTTCGAAACGCGAGGCTGGTGGTGGTGGTCCCCGCGCCGCTGGATCCTGTTACCGCAATGACCGGATATTTGGCAGACATAATAACTCCATAAATGTACCCGTCATTCGTCAAGCCGGAGGTGTACTGTCTACCTTCCTGTTGCCTGATTTATTTAGGGTAAAAGTCGTTTTTTATTGTCGCCAGCCGTCATCCACGGATCAGTCGCGAAGCTGTTTCCGCGGCATAATGTTGACCGTTTCATGCAGTTCGGACCACACCAGCACGGCTTCACCTGATTGTAGCTGGCGTTTGACGTCGGCGACTTTTTGTTCGAGCGAGCGTTCATGTTCACCATAATCGGTGCCTTCACGCAAGACAAAGCTTTCAATCAGATTGTCCAACGCGTCGGGGGAGATATCTTGCCACGGTATTATCATGATGATGCCTCCAGATACGTTGTCAGCCAGTCGGGGATACGCGATTCCAGCCACATCTCAGGCCGGCGTAGCGTACCGCCAATAAATCCGACGTGTCCGCCATGCTCGGTTAACTGGTATTCCACCTGCGAGGGCAGATTTTCCGGTTTCGGGATCACGTGATGATCCATAAACGGATCGTCTTTCGCGTGAATAATCAGTGTCGGTTTGGCGATCTGATTGAGTAACGGCATGGCGCTACACTGACGATAATAGTCTATCGCATCGGCAAAACCGTGAATTTTGGCGGTAATGAGATCGTCAAAATCGCGAATGCGGCGCAAAGACTTGAGCTGTGCCAGACTCACCGGCAGTGAACCCGGATAGGCCTCAAGCTTACGCGAGGCATTGGCTTTTAAAAGATTGAGCAGATAGCGCTGATAGACGCGAGAAAATCCCTTTTCCATGTGATAGCTACAGGCTTCAAGCACGAAAGGCGCAGAGACAATCACTGCGGCATCAATCGGGATGGCGTGTCCTTCTTTTGCCAGCAGACATGCCAGCATGTTGCCACCGAGCGAATAACCTACCGCCGCGGTGGGTACACGACCAAATTCCCGCTCAAGCCAGTGTAAAAACCAGGTGCCGTCTTCGGTCTCACCGGAGTGATAAATGCGGTTCAGGCGATTCGGTTCGCCGCTGCAGCCACGAAAATGCATCACTACAC
Organism: Citrobacter sp. Marseille-Q6884; assembly: GCF_945906775.1. Taxonomy (NCBI): domain Bacteria; kingdom Pseudomonadati; phylum Pseudomonadota; class Gammaproteobacteria; order Enterobacterales; family Enterobacteriaceae; genus Citrobacter; species Citrobacter sp. Marseille-Q6884. The sequence continues at coordinate 773,837 of NZ_CAMDRE010000001.1, read as the reverse complement.
CTAACCAGCCGCGCTTTTGCGCTGCTTCAATCATACCGTGCGCATAGGGGCTGTTCAGACTGCCTTCCAGGCCATGAAATACCACCAGACGGGGTTTATGCCTCGCCTGATGCGGATCTTCGCTCCATGCCAGATCGACAAAGTCGCCGTCGGGTAATTCCAGACGCTGCCAGTGGGCATCGAACTTCACTTTACGGCGGATCAGGCGCGGCAGCATTGTTTGCAGATGGCGGTTACGGATACCGCGCATGGGGACAAACTCCGCGCTGTTGTCATTGGCAATGCTGAGGTCGGGGGACGTAATTTGAGTCATAACTTATGCGATGTCTTCTTTTAATCTGCGGCTACTATACCGCCTGATGGGGTTCATGTTTATGAAAATGAGGTAAAGCACGAACTTTCTTCGCATTGTTGTTGATGTATTTCGGTTGCTGCACAAATTGCGACAGCGGCAGAGTTAACCGTGGTAGGGTGGTAGAGACTTTAGTGGACGCGCTCCAGGAGGGAATATGTCGAATACACTTTTACAAATCCATTTTAACTTTAGCGGCCCGTTTGGCGATGAAATGGCGCAACAGCTCGTGGGATTAGCGGAGTCGATTAACCAGGAACCTGGATTCATCTGGAAAATCTGGACCGAAAGTGAAAAGAACCAACAGGCGGGTGGTATCTACCTGTTTGAATCTGAAGAGACAGCGCAAGCGTATGTGAAAAAACATACTGTGCGTCTGAAAGGATTGGGAGTTGACGAGGTGGAGTATCAACTGTTTGACGTCAATGCTGCCCTGACGAAGATTAACCACGGCCACGTGGTGTAATCAGAAAGGCAGGCTCTGCAACGGGCAAAGCCTGCCAGCGTTTTAGCCTTCCTGCAGCATTTGCTCAAGTTGCTCCTGCGCATCCAGCCAGGCCATTTCACACTCTTCCAGCCCGGATTTTGCGCTCGCCTGCTGTTGCAGACAGGCCGTTAACTCAGCTTTGCGGCTTTGATCGTACAGTCCGCTGTCACCGAGCTTCTCTTCGGCCTGCGCCAACTGGGCGTGGAGTTTCTCCATCTCTTTTTCAAGACGGGCGATCTCTTTACGCAGCGGCTGCGTCAGGGTGCGCAGTTCGGCTTCGCGACGCTTCTGGTCTTTACGTGCCTGGGCACTGTTGACGATCTCTTTTGCCGGTTCATCGCTCTGGTTTTCCTGCTTTTGCACGTCGCTCAACCACTGCTGGTAATCCTCCAGATCACCATCGAACGGTTCAACTTTTTTGTCGTGGACCAGATAGAGGTCATCGGTCGTGGAGCGAATCAGATGACGGTCGTGCGAAACAACAACCAGTGCGCCTTCGAAATCAATTAGCGCTTCGGTCAGCGCCTGGCGCATGTCGAGATCCAGGTGGTTGGTGGGTTCATCGAGAAGCAGCAGGTTCGGGCGTTGCCAGACAATCAGCGCCAGTACCAGACGTGCTTTTTCGCCGCCGGAGAAGCGTCGGGTCTCTTCGCTGACTTTATCGCCCTGGAAACCAAATCCGCCAAGGTAATCACGCAGCTTCTGTTCTAACTCCTGTGGCGCCATACGCGCCAGATGCTGAATAGGTGATTCGTCAGCACGTAAAAATTCCAGCTGATGCTGGGCGAAGTAGCCGAGCTTAATGCCTTTCGCCAGACCGATTTCGCCACTGATCGGCGCCAGCTCTCCCGCTAACAGTTTGATCAGCGTTGATTTACCTGCACCGTTGCGCCCTAACAGGCCGATGCGTGAGCCAGGAACGAGGTTCAGTTTGATGGAGTCGAGAATAATATTCTCGCCATAGCCAGCGCTTACTTTCTCCATCTTCAGCAATGGATTAGGCAAGCTTTCCGGTACGCGAAAACTGAAGTGGAACGGGTTGTCCACGTGCGCCGGAGCAATCAGCTCCATACGCTCCAGCATTTTGATGCGGCTCTGTGCCTGCTTTGCTTTGGTGGCTTTTGCGCGGAAGCGATCGATATAGCTCTGCAGATGCGCCACGCGCTCCTGCTGGCTTTCATACATCGCCTGTTGCTGTGCCAGGCGAGTCGCTCGCTGGATTTCAAATGCGCTGTAGTTACCGGTGTACTCGAACATTGTCTGTTGTTCGATATGGATGATTTTGTCCACGACCGGATCGAGGAAGTCGCGGTCGTGAGAGATCAGAATCAGCGTGCCCTGATAGCTTTTCAACCATCTTTCCAACCAGATCACCGCGTCGAGATCGAGGTGGTTAGTCGGTTCATCGAGTAGAAGCAGGTCTGAACGGCAAATCAGCGCCTGGGCAAGGTTGAGGCGCATACGCCAGCCGCCGGAGAAATCGCTAACCGGACGTTCTAGTTGCTCGTTGGAAAACCCGAGGCCGTGCAGCAGGCTGGCGGCCCGCGAACGGATGGTCCATGCGTCTATGGCATCCAGCTTGCCGTGCACGGTGGCAATGGCGTGCCCATCGTTACGTTCGTTGGCCTCGTTCAGTTGCGCTTCCAACTGGCGATACTCGCGGTCACCGTCAATCACGTACTCTAATGCGGGCTGGGGAAGCGCAGGCGTTTCCTGATTTACCCACGCGAGCTGCCAGTTTCCCGGGAACGTAAATCCGCCGGCGTCGGCGCTGATTTCATTTTTCAGCAATGCCAGCAGGGTAGATTTACCGCAGCCATTTTTACCCACCAGACCCACCTTCTGGCCCGGATTAATGGTGGCAGTGGCATTGTCCAGCAAGACGCGCACGCCGCGACGAATTTGTAACGAGGAGAAAACAATCATAAGGCGCCGTATGTTCAGACTATGTTAATTTATCATTATGATAATGTAATGTGCGGGCGGTTTGCCGCACCGAGGCGCAATGGTAGCCCAAAACGTCGAAAATAGACAAAAGACATAACCGGGAGGGGGATGATGTTCCAGCCAGCGAAAGTGTTGCTGCTGTATGCCCATCCGGAATCTCAGGACTCGGTCGCGAACCGGGTTCTGCTTAAACCGGCCATGCAGCTCAGTAATGTTACCGTGCACGATCTTTACGCGCACTATCCCGATTTTTTTATCGACATCCCACATGAGCAGGCGCTGTTGTGCGAGCACGATGTGATTGTCTTTCAGCATCCGCTGTATACCTATAGCTGTCCTGCTCTGCTAAAGGAGTGGTTTGACCGCGTACTGAGCCGTGGATTTGCCAGCGGGCCGGGAGGAAATCAACTGGCGGGAAAGTACTGGCGAAGCGTGATTACGACCGGTGAGCCGGAGAGCGCTTACCGCTATGATGCCTTGAACCGCTATCCAATGAGCGATGTGCTGCGTCCTTTTGAGTTGACGGCAGGTATGTGCCGGATGCACTGGATGAGCCCCATTATCGTTTACTGGGCCAGGCGGCAAACCAGCCAGGAGCTGGAGAGCCATGCCAAAGCGTATGGTGACTGGCTGGCAAATCCGATTCCCCCAGGAGGCCGTTGATGGAAGGTTCTGATTTATTGCTGGCGGGAGTGCTGTTTCTCTTCGCGGCGGTGGCTGCGGTGCCGTTGGCATCGCGGCTGGGGATTGGCCCTGTTTTAGGGTATCTGTTGGCGGGAATTGCTATCGGCCCATGGGGATTAGGCTTCATCAGTGATGTGGATGAAATTCTGCACTTCTCTGAGCTGGGTGTCGTGTTCCTGATGTTCATTATCGGACTGGAGCTTAACCCGTCTAAGCTGTGGCAACTGCGGCGTTCCATCTTTGGCGTGGGCGCGGCGCAGGTCGTACTCAGCGCCGTCGTTTTGGCTGGGTTGCTCATGCTGACGAATTTCTCCTGGCAGGCGGCGGTCGTGGGCGGCATTGGTCTGGCGATGTCCTCGACGGCGATGGCGCTACAGCTGATGCGGGAAAAGGGGATGAACCGCAGCGAATCGGGCCAGTTGGGATTTTCGGTGCTGCTGTTTCAGGATCTGGCCGTGATCCCCGCACTGGCGTTGGTGCCGCTGTTAGCGGGCTCAGCCGATGAGCATTTTGACTGGATCAAAATTGGGATGAAGGTGCTGGCCTTTGCCGGCATGCTGATTGGCGGACGTTACCTGCTGCGGCCTGTGTTTCGATTTATTGCGGGCTCCGGTGTGCGGGAAGTGTTTACCGCCGCGACGCTGCTGCTGGTGCTGGGTTCTGCATTATTTATGGATGCGCTGGGGCTGTCGATGGCGCTCGGGACGTTTATCGCGGGCGTGCTATTGGCGGAAAGTGAATACCGACACGAGCTGGAAACGGCCATTGATCCCTTTAAAGGCCTGCTGCTTGGTTTGTTCTTTATCTCGGTAGGGATGTCGCTGAATCTTGGCGTGCTCTATACCCACCTTTTGTGGGTGGTGGCGAGCGTCATTGTGCTGGTGGTCGTTAAGACGTCGGTACTCTATTTTCTGGCGCGGCTGTATGGAATGAGAAGCTCCGAGCGGATGCAGTTTGCTGGTGTATTAAGTCAGGGGGGTGAATTTGCCTTTGTTCTTTTCTCAATCGCCTCTTCACAGCGACTGTTTCAGGGCGATCAAATGGCGCTGCTACTGGTGACCGTCACGTTGTCGATGATGACGACGCCGCTGCTAATGAAATTGATTGATAAATGGCTCTCTCGCCAGTTTAACGGCCCGGATGACGAAGATGAAAAACCCTGGGTGGAAGATGATAAGCCACAGGTAATTGTGGTGGGATTCGGGCGCTTTGGTCAGGTGATTGGTCGTTTGCTGATGGCGAATAAAATGCGTATTACCGTCCTGGAGCGAGATATCAGCGCGGTTAACCTGATGCGCAAATACGGCTATAAGGTGTATTACGGCGACGCGACGCAGGTCGAGCTGTTACGTTCTGCTGGCGCGGAAGCAGCGGAATCGATAGTGATTACATGCAATGAGCCTGAAGACACCATGAAGCTGGTGGAACTTTGTCAGCAACACTTCCCGCATTTGCATATTCTTGCGCGAGCGCGCGGACGTGTTGAAGCACATGAGTTATTACAGGCAGGTGTAACACAGTTTTCCCGAGAAACCTTTTCGAGTGCATTGGAGTTGGGGCGTAAAACGCTGGTCTCATTGGGTATGCATCCGCATCAGGCTCAGCGCGCTCAGCTGCATTTTCGCCGGCTGGACATGCGCATGTTACGGGAGCTTATCCCGGTACATACCGACACGGTACAAATCTCGCGTGCCAGAGAAGCCCGGCGTGAACTGGAAGAGATTTTCCATCGCGAGATGCAACAAGAGCGACGCCAGTTAGATGGCTGGGATGAATTTGAGTAGAGGATAACCATGGCAATCCGTAAACGTTTTATTGCAGGGGCAAAATGCCCGTCCTGCCAGGCTCAGGATTCGCTGGCGATGTGGCGTGAAAATAATATCGATATTGTTGAGTGTGTTAAGTGCGGCCATCAGATGCGAGAAGCCGATGAAGAAGCGCGCGAGCACGTTCGCAAAGAAGAGCAAGTGATAGGGATTTTTCATCCGGACTAGCGATATGCCGCAGCTTTTTTTAAGCTAGAGGGTACACGGGTGCAGAATTCCGCTACAATCTGCGCCACTATTCTTTCCATGCTCAGGAGATATCATGAAAGTAGCAAAGGACCTGGTGGTCAGCCTGGCCTATCAGGTACGTACAGAAGACGGTGTGTTGGTTGATGAGTCTCCGGTGAGTGCACCGCTGGACTACCTGCATGGTCACGGTTCCCTGATTTCTGGCCTGGAAACAGCGCTGGACGGTCATGAAGTTGGTGATAAATTCGACGTTGCTGTGGGCGCGAACGATGCTTACGGTCAGTATGACGAAAACCTGGTACAGCGCGTTCCTAAAGACGTTTTCATGGGCGTTGACGAGCTGCAGGTTGGCATGCGTTTCCTGGCTGAAACCGACCAGGGTCCAGTACCGGTAGAAATTACCGAAGTGGAAGATGACCACGTAGTGGTTGACGGTAACCACATGCTGGCTGGCCAGAATCTGAAATTCAACGTAGAAGTTGTTGCGATCCGCGAAGCGACCGAAGAAGAACTGGCTCACGGCCACGTTCACGGTGCGCACGGTCACGACCATGACCACGATCACGAAGGCTGCTGCGGCGGTCACGGCCATGACCACGGTCATGAGCACGGCGGCGAAGGCTGCTGCGGTGGTGGCGGTAAAGGTCACGGCGGCTGCGGTTGCCACTAATACCTGTCATCTTTCAACCCACGGCGGTGTTGCTGTGAGTTGAACGGTTTTGGGTATGATGAGTAGGCCGGGTAAGACGTTTGCGTCACCATCCGGCACAAAAAAAAGCGGGAGATCCCCGCTTTTTTTATATCTCAATAATGGGGTGGTGGTGTCTCTTCGGACTGCGCCGCAATATGAGATGGCTGCGTTGCTTTGAGCTTCTCCGTCAGTAGACGCAGATGATCGCGCAGTTTAGCCATTTCCAGTTCGTGTGCGGTTACCGTCACATTGAGCTCTTCAATGGTGATTTCCTGAAATGCCAGGCGACTTTCCAGCTCAGCCAGGCGAGTTTCCATTGTTGTATCCTGCATGATTCACCTCTTCTGTTATTTCCGGCAGATCGCGGATTGTGGCGAATTCTACTCAACTTTGTCTGTTTGCACAGTACTCATTCCCCTGCAACGAAACTAATTTAAACAAAAAGAGTCTGAAAAGTGGCGATAATAGGGCGTGCCTGTATGTTGATTTGTTCTGCAACGCTTTATAGTACATTTTTATGTTAGATAACCCTGGGGTGAGATGCCCCGGCCCTGGAGAAATGGATGAAATCACTGTTTAAAGTAACGCTGCTGGCGACCACGATGGCCGTTGCTCTGCATGCCCCAATCACCTTCGCTGCTGATGCTGCGAAACCAGCCGCTACCGCTGACAGCAAAGCTGCATTCAAAAATGACGACCAGAAATCAGCTTACGCGCTGGGCGCGTCCCTGGGGCGTTACATGGAAAACTCTCTGAAAGAGCAGGAAAAACTGGGCATCAAACTGGATAAAGATCAGCTGATCGCGGGTGTTCAGGATGCATTTGCAGACAAGAGCAAATTGTCTGACCAGGAAATCGAACAAACTCTGCAGGCATTCGAAGCGCGCGTGAAGTCTTCCGCTCAGGCGAAAATGGAAAAAGACGCGGCTGATAATGAAGCCAAAGGTAAAGTGTATCGCGAGAAGTTTGCTAAAGAGAAAGGGGTTAAAACCTCTTCTACTGGCCTGGTCTACAAAGTAGAGAAAGAAGGTACCGGTGAAGCACCGAAAGACAGCGACACGGTTGTTGTAAACTACAAAGGTACGCTGATCGACGGTAAAGAGTTTGATAACTCCTACACCCGTGGTGAGCCGCTCTCTTTCCGTCTTGACGGTGTTATCCCTGGCTGGACTGAAGGTCTGAAGAACATCAAGAAAGGCGGTAAAATCCAGCTGGTCATTCCACCGGATCTGGCTTACGGCAAAACGGGCGTTCCGGGCATTCCGGCAAACTCCACACTGGTCTTTGATGTTGAACTGTTAGACATCAAACCAGCACCGAAAGCAGAGGCGAAGCCAGATGCAGCGCCTGCTGATAAAGCGGCGGATGCCAGCAAGAAATAAGGTTCGACAAACCGCCGCCCACAGGGCGGCGGTTTTTTTATTATCTACAGGATATAATTAATACTGGAAAGCGCCTCGTGCGCTGTATTACTTTAGATGCCCCAATAGTGATGAGCCTGCCCTGACAATATAACGACAGGCTCCTGAAAAGGAGTGCTTTTTTTCATGTCCAGGTCGCTTTTAACCAACGAAACCAGTGAACTTGATTTGCTGGATCAACGTCCATTCGATCAAACCGACTTCGATATCCTTAAATCCTACGAAGCGGTAGTGGACGGGTTAGCGATGCTCATTGGTTCCCATTGTGAAATCGTATTGCACTCTTTGCAGGATTTGAAATGCTCGGCCATTCGCATCGCCAACGGTGAACACACGGGCCGAAAAATCGGCTCTCCGATTACCGACCTTGCGTTGCGCATGCTGCATGATATGACGGGTGCGGATAGCAGCGTGTCGAAATGTTATTTTACACGTGCGAAAAGCGGTGTCTTGATGAAGTCGGTGACGATTGCTATTCGCAACCGTGAGCATCGCGTTATTGGTCTGCTGTGCATCAACATGAATCTTGATGTGCCTTTCTCGCAGATAATGAGCACCTTTATTCCACCGGAAACCCCGGAAGTGGGTTCTGCCGTGAATTTCGCGTCATCCGTGGAAGATCTGGTAACCCAGACGCTCGAGTTCACGATTGAAGAAGTGAATGCCGATCGCAACGTATCGAACAACGCGAAGAATCGTCAGATCGTCCTGAATCTGTATGAGAAAGGCATCTTCGATATCAAAGATGCGATAAACCAGGTTGCTGACCGTCTGAACATCTCCAAGCACACTGTCTACCTCTATATTCGCCAGTTCAAAAGCGGCGATTTCCAGGGGCAAGATAAGTAATGCGTTTTGCCATCATGGTGACCGGACCCGCTTACGGCACACAACAGGCGAGCAGCGCGCTGCAATTTGCTCACGCGTTGCTTGAGGAAGGGCATGAGTTAAGTCGCGTCTTTTTCTATCGCGAAGGCGTGTATAACGCGAACTTTCTGACATCGCCTGCCAGTGATGAATTTGATCTGGTGCGAGCCTGGCAACAGCTTAACCAGCAACACGGTGTGGAGCTGCATATCTGTGTGGCGGCGGCGTTGCGTCGTGGTGTTGTTGATGAGGTTGAAGCAAAGAGATTGGGGTTGGCATGTGCTAATTTACAATCAGGTTTTAGCCTCAGCGGGCTGGGTTCTTTGGCTGAGTCATCTCTGACTTGCGATCGCGTGGTGCAGTTTTAATGAAACGTGTTGCTTTTGTCTTTTCCACCGTGCCGCACGGAAGCACGTCTGGCCGCGAAGGACTCGATGCCTTACTTGCGACATCAGCGTTAACGGAAAACCTTGGCGTTTTCTTTATTGGTGATGGTGTCTTCCAGATCTTACAGGGGCAGCAACCTGATGTCGTCCTGGCCCGGGACTATATCGCGACCTTTAAGCTGTTTGGGTTGTACGATATAGAACAATGCTGGCTTTGCGCCGCCTCATTGCGCGAGCGCGGTCTGGAGCAGGGCGTCAATTTTGTGGTTGATGCGACGGTACTTGAACCCGAAGCGTTGCGCCGCGAGCTTGGCAACTATGACGTCATTTTGAGGTTTTGAGACTCTCATGCTGCATACCTTACATCGCTCTGCGTGGCTTACCGATTTCTCCTCCCTTCTTCGTTTTCTTGGCGAAGACGACGAGCTTTTATTACTCCAGGATGGCGTGACCGCCGCAGTAGAAGGGAGCCGCTTCCTTGAAAGTCTGCAAAACGCCTCCATTAAGGTCTATGTACTGGAAGAAGACATTAAAGCTCGCGGGTTAGATGGTCAAATTTCAGACAGTGTCGTCAGGGTTGGCTATACTGACTTCGTCAGACTTACGGTGAAGCATCCCAACCAGATGGCCTGGTAATTGTGGGATCGTTGTATATTTCTTGACACCTTTTCGACACCGACCTAAAATTCTGCGTCCTCATATTGTATGAGGTCGTTTTATTACGTGTTTACGAAGCAAAAGCTAAAACCAGGAGCTATTTAATGGCAACAGTTAACCAGCTGGTACGCAAACCACGTGCACGCAAAGTTGCAAAAAGCAACGTGCCTGCGCTGGAAGCATGCCCGCAGAAACGTGGCGTATGTACTCGTGTATATACTACCACTCCTAAAAAACCGAACTCCGCACTGCGTAAAGTTTGCCGTGTTCGTCTGACTAACGGTTTTGAAGTGACTTCCTACATCGGTGGTGAAGGTCACAACCTGCAGGAGCACTCCGTGATCCTGATCCGTGGCGGTCGTGTAAAAGACCTCCCGGGTGTTCGTTACCACACCGTTCGTGGTGCGCTTGACTGCTCCGGCGTTAAAGACCGTAAGCAATCACGCTCCAAGTATGGCGTGAAACGTCCTAAGGCTTAATGGTTCTCCGTTAAGTAAGGCCAAACGTTTTATATTAATGTCAAACTAAACTCTTAGAGTTTTGGACAATCCTGAATTAACAACGGAGTATTTCCATGCCACGTCGTCGCGTCATTGGTCAGCGTAAAATTCTGCCGGATCCGAAGTTCGGATCAGAACTGCTGGCTAAATTTGTAAATATCCTGATGGTAGATGGTAAAAAATCTACTGCCGAAACTATCGTATACAGCGCGCTGGAGACCCTGGCTCAGCGTTCTGGTAAAAACGAACTGGAAGCTTTCGAAGTAGCTCTCGAAAACGTGCGCCCGACTGTCGAAGTTAAGTCTCGCCGCGTTGGTGGTTCTACTTATCAGGTACCAGTTGAAGTCCGTCCGGTCCGTCGTAATGCTCTGGCAATGCGTTGGATCGTTGAAGCTGCTCGTAAACGCGGTGATAAATCCATGGCTCTGCGCCTGGCGAACGAACTTTCTGATGCTGCAGAAAACAAAGGTACTGCAGTTAAGAAACGTGAAGACGTTCACCGTATGGCAGAAGCCAACAAGGCGTTCGCACACTACCGTTGGTAATCCCTTCGGAGTTTTAGTCACCAGGCGGGCGCTTCTAGTAAGCAGCCCGCTTTGGGCTACTTAAATTGAACGCCTAAAAGATAAACGAGGAATCAAATGGCTCGTACAACACCCATCGCGCGCTACCGTAACATCGGTATCAGTGCGCACATCGACGCCGGTAAAACCACTACTACCGAACGTATTCTGTTCTACACCGGTGTAAACCACAAAATCGGTGAAGTTCATGACGGCGCAGCCACCATGGACTGGATGGAGCAGGAGCAGGAGCGTGGTATTACTATCACCTCCGCAGCGACTACTGCATTCTGGTCTGGTATGGCTAAGCAGTATGAACCGCATCGCGTAAACATCATCGACACCCCGGGGCACGTTGACTTCACTATCGAAGTAGAACGTTCCATGCGTGTGCTTGATGGTGCAGTAATGGTTTACTGCGCAGTTGGTGGTGTTCAGCCTCAGTCTGAAACCGTATGGCGTCAGGCAAACAAATATAAAGTTCCGCGTATTGCGTTCGTTAACAAAATGGACCGCATGGGTGCGAACTTCCTGAAAGTTGTTGGTCAGATCAAAACCCGTCTGGGCGCGAACCCTGTTCCGCTGCAGCTGGCAATTGGCGCTGAAGAAGCGTTCACCGGTGTTGTTGACCTGGTGAAAATGAAAGCCATCAACTGGAACGAAGAAGACGCAGGTGTAACCTTCACTTATGAAGATATCCCGGCTGACATGCAGGAACTGGCTGAAGAATGGCACCAGAACCTGATCGAGTCCGCTGCAGAAGCTTCAGAAGAGCTGATGGAGAAATACCTGGGTGGTGAAGAACTGACTGAAGAAGAGATCAAAAAAGCTCTGCGTCAGCGCGTTCTGAACAACGAAATCATCCTGGTAACCTGTGGTTCTGCGTTCAAGAACAAAGGTGTTCAGGCGATGCTGGATGCGGTAATTGATTACCTGCCATCCCCAATCGACGTACCTGCGATCAACGGTATCCTGGACGACGGTAAAGATACTCCGGCTGAGCGTCACGCTAGCGATGAAGAGCCGTTTGCTGCTCTGGCATTCAAAATCGCTACCGACCCGTTCGTGGGTAACCTGACCTTCTTCCGCGTGTATTCTGGTGTGGTTAACTCCGGTGACACCATCCTGAACTCCGTGAAAACTGCACGTGAACGTTTTGGCCGTATCGTACAGATGCACGCTAACAAACGTGAAGAGATCAAAGAAGTTCGCGCGGGCGATATCGCGGCTGCAATCGGTCTGAAAGACGTGACCACTGGTGACACCCTGTGTGACCCGGATCACCCGATCATTCTGGAACGTATGGAATTCCCTGAGCCGGTAATCTCCATCGCAGTTGAACCGAAAACCAAAGCTGACCAGGAAAAAATGGGTCTGGCTCTGGGCCGTCTGGCTAAAGAAGACCCGTCATTCCGCGTATGGACTGACGAAGAATCTAACCAGACCATTATCGCCGGTATGGGTGAGCTGCACCTCGACATCATCGTTGACCGTATGAAGCGTGAATTCAACGTTGAAGCGAACGTCGGTAAACCTCAGGTTGCTTACCGCGAAGCGATTCGCGCGAAAGTTACCGATATCGAAGGTAAACACGCTAAGCAGTCTGGTGGTCGCGGTCAGTACGGTCATGTTGTTATCGACATGTACCCGCTGGAGCCGGGTTCAAACCCGAAAGGCTACGAGTTCATCAACGACATCAAAGGTGGTGTAATTCCTGGCGAATACATCCCGGCCGTTGATAAAGGCATCCAGGAACAGCTGAAATCTGGCCCGCTGGCGGGTTACCCGGTTGTTGATCTGGGCGTGCGTCTGCACTTCGGTTCTTACCATGACGTTGACTCCTCTGAGCTGGCGTTTAAACTGGCCGCTTCTATCGCCTTCAAAGATGGCTTTAAGAAAGCGAAACCAGTTCTGCTTGAGCCTATCATGAAGGTTGAAGTAGAGACTCCGGAAGAGAACACCGGTGACGTTATCGGTGACTTGAGCCGCCGTCGTGGTATGCTTCGTGGTCAGGAATCCAACGTCACTGGCGTTGTTATTCACGCTGAAGTTCCGCTGTCTGAAATGTTCGGATATGCAACTCAACTGCGTTCTCTGACCAAAGGCCGTGCTTCTTACTCCATGGAGTTCCTGAAGTACGACGATGCGCCGAACAACGTTGCTCAGGCCGTTATTGAAGCCCGTGGTAAATAAGCCACAGGATTAAAACCTAAGTCCCGTGCTCTCTCCAAAGGGGAGAGCACTATAGTAAGGAATATAGCCGTGTCTAAAGAAAAATTTGAACGTACAAAACCGCACGTTAACGTCGGCACCATCGGCCACGTTGACCACGGTAAAACTACTCTGACCGCTGCAATCACCACCGTACTGGCTAAAACCTACGGCGGTGCTGCTCGTGCATTCGACCAGATCGATAACGCTCCGGAAGAAAAAGCTCGTGGTATCACCATCAACACTTCTCACGTTGAATATGACACCCCGACTCGCCACTACGCACACGTAGACTGCCCGGGCCACGCCGACTATGTTAAAAACATGATCACCGGTGCTGCGCAGATGGACGGCGCGATCCTGGTTGTTGCTGCGACTGACGGCCCGATGCCGCAGACTCGTGAGCACATCCTGCTGGGTCGTCAGGTAGGCGTTCCGTACATCATCGTGTTCCTGAACAAATGCGACATGGTTGATGACGAAGAGCTGCTGGAACTGGTAGAAATGGAAGTTCGTGAACTTCTGTCTCAGTACGATTTCCCGGGCGACGACACTCCGATCGTTCGTGGTTCTGCTCTGAAAGCGCTGGAAGGCGAAGCAGAGTGGGAAGAAAAAATCATCGAACTGGCTGGCTTCCTGGATTCTTACATCCCGGAACCAGAGCGTGCGATTGACAAGCCGTTCCTGCTGCCTATCGAAGACGTATTCTCCATCTCCGGTCGTGGTACCGTTGTTACCGGTCGTGTAGAGCGCGGTATCATCAAAGTTGGTGAAGAAGTTGAAATCGTTGGTATCAAAGAGACTGCTAAGTCTACCTGTACTGGCGTTGAAATGTTCCGCAAACTGCTGGACGAAGGCCGTGCTGGTGAGAACGTTGGTGTTCTGCTGCGTGGTATCAAACGTGAAGAAATCGAACGTGGTCAGGTACTGGCTAAGCCGGGCTCTATCAAGCCGCACACCAAGTTCGAATCTGAAGTGTACATTCTGTCCAAAGACGAAGGCGGCCGTCATACTCCGTTCTTCAAAGGCTACCGTCCGCAGTTCTACTTCCGTACTACTGACGTGACTGGTACCATCGAACTGCCGGAAGGCGTAGAGATGGTAATGCCGGGCGACAACATCAAAATGGTTGTTACCCTGATTCACCCGATCGCGATGGACGACGGTCTGCGTTTCGCAATCCGTGAAGGCGGCCGTACTGTAGGTGCGGGCGTTGTTGCTAAAGTAATGAGCTAATTATTTATTAATTAGCTTTGAGCTTAAAAAGGGCGCTTCGGCGCCCTTTTTGCTGCCTGCTATTTAATGACTGTAATATTTATTCGCATTTTTCGTTCGCTCAATCCGCATGCAAACATAATTGTGCTATTGTAATCATAACTATTCTCATTTACACTTTGCGCATAAATTGAACGGGAGCGATCATGTACGTTTGTTTGTGTAATGCGATAAGTGATAAAAAAATTCGTCAGGCTGTTCGCCAGTTTCACCCACAGTCTTTCCAGCAATTACGTAAATTTATTCCTGTGGGAAATCAATGCGGTAAATGCATCCGCGCGGCACGTGAAGTTATGCAGGATGAGCTAACACAAATGCCAGAATTTAAAGAGATCGCCTGAGTCACACTCTTTTTTTTGACATCCCTGTAGCCCCATCTACGCTCTAAGAGTGGAAGCGGAGGGACTATAAAATGAAAGGTGATGTTAAAATCATAAATTATCTCAATAAACTATTGGGAAATGAGCTTGTCGCAATCAACCAGTATTTTCTCCATGCCCGTATGTTTAAAAACTGGGGACTGACTCGTCTCAATGATGTTGAGTATCATGAATCTATCGATGAGATGAAACACGCCGATAAATATATTGAGCGTATTTTATTTTTAGAAGGGCTGCCAAACTTACAGGATCTGGGTAAGTTGGGGATAGGCGAAGATGTTGAAGAGATGCTGCAGTCCGATCTTCGACTTGAGCTTGAAGGTGCGAAAGATTTACGCGAAGCCATTGCCTATGCCGATAGCGTTCATGACTATGTTAGCCGGGACATGATGATCGAGATCCTGACCGACGAAGAAGGGCATATCGACTGGCTCGAAACAGAGCTGGACCTGATATCTAAACTTGGATTGCAAAATTATCTGCAATCGCAAATTAAAGTCAGTGACTAATCGCCCTGCATCAAACGTATCCAGCCAATAACAAAACCCGCAGCCGCCAGATATGGTCCAAAAGGCAGCGGGTTTTTTAGTCCCTTTTTCCCATGCTTAATCCAGGCCATTCCCGCCATACAACAGGCAAAACTGGCAGCCAGGAACACCAGTAGCGGTAATGATTCCCAACGATGCCATGCGCCCAGTGCGGCGAGAAATTTTACATCTCCATAACCCAGCCCTTCCTGTCGGTATACCAGCCGGTAGCTCCAGTAGATCAGAGAAAATACGCCATACCCCACGATGGCTCCCCAAAGTGCATCGGACAACAGTGCAGGTCGGCAAAACAGATGATAAATAAGGCCGCTCCAGAGAAGAGGGCAGGTAAACTTGTTGGGCAATAACCCGGTGCGTAAATCTCGGACCCAAAGCAACCCGCACAAAGTGGTATAGATAATCAGGAAGGGAAGGGTGGCGTACATGTATGCGTCCTTTGCGGTAAAGGGATCACCCTCAAGCAAAAGTGGGCGTCACTCAAGACCAGGAACGCGATAACGGTGACCTCCTTCCAGAAAAATTACGGCACTCTAAAACGGCTGCATATAGAGTGGAACCGTGCTCGCATCAGCCGCCTGAGTGATTAATATCTACGCGGCGCTTGCGTATGGCTGAGATTTACGTATAATGCGCGGGCTTGTCTAATATTGACAGCGGCTCAATATGAGCCACCGGTACTGCGAAAGCGATACCAGACAATGTTCCCAATCGGGGAACTCTGTAAGAACGGTTACACTCTCCCATCAATCGTAATGGGTTTGAGGAGTAACTATTTCGTCTATAAAATAATTGGAGCTCTGGTCTCATGCAGAACCAAAGAATCCGTATCCGTTTGAAAGCGTTTGATCATCGTCTGATCGATCAATCAACCGCGGAAATCGTCGAGACTGCCAAGCGCACTGGTGCGCAGGTTCGTGGTCCGATCCCGCTGCCGACCCGCAAAGAGCGCTTTACCGTTCTGATCTCTCCGCACGTTAACAAAGACGCGCGTGATCAGTACGAAATTCGCACTCACAAGCGTCTGGTTGACATCGTTGAGCCAACTGAAAAAACCGTTGATGCTCTGATGCGTCTGGACCTGGCTGCCGGTGTAGACGTGCAGATCAGCCTGGGTTAATCAGGTCATCGAGCGATTGAGAGGTTGATACAATGATTGGTTTAGTCGGTAAAAAAGTGGGTATGACCCGCATCTTCACTGAAGATGGCGTATCTATCCCAGTAACCGTTATCGAAGTTGAAGCAAACCGCGTTACTCAGGTTAAAGATCTGGCTAACGATGGCTATCGCGCTGTTCAGGTTACCACTGGTGCTAAAAAAGCTAACCGTGTAACTAAGCCGGAAGCTGGTCACTTTGCTAAAGCTGGCGTAGAAGCTGGCCGCGGCCTGTGGGAGTTCCGTCTGGCAGATGGTGAAGAATACACCGTTGGTCAGAACATTAGCGTTGAACTGTTTGCTGACGTTAAAAAAGTTGACGTAACCGGTACCTCTAAAGGTAAAGGTTTCGCTGGTACCGTTAAGCGCTGGAACTTCCGTACCCAGGACGCTACTCACGGTAACTCCTTGTCTCACCGCGTTCCGGGTTCTATCGGTCAGAACCAGACTCCGGGCAAAGTGTTCAAAGGCAAGAAAATGGCAGGTCAGCTGGGCAACGAACGTGTAACTGTTCAGAGCCTGGACGTAGTACGTGTTGACGCTGAGCGCAACCTGCTGCTGGTTAAAGGTGGTGTTCCGGGTGCGACCGGTTGCGACCTGATCGTTAAACCAGCTGTGAAGGCGTAAGGGGATAGCAATGGAATTAGTATTGAAAGACGCGCAGAGCGCGCTGACTGTTTCCGAAACTACCTTCGGTCGTGATTTCAACGAAGCGCTGGTTCACCAGGTTGTTGTTGCTTATGCAGCTGGTGCTCGTCAGGGTACTCGTGCTCAGAAGACTCGTGCTGAAGTAACTGGTTCAGGCAAAAAGCCGTGGCGCCAGAAAGGTACCGGCCGTGCGCGTTCAGGTTCTATCAAGAGCCCGATCTGGCGTTCAGGTGGCGTGACCTTCGCTGCTCGCCCGCAGGACCACAGTCAAAAAGTTAACAAAAAGATGTACCGCGGCGCGCTGAAAAGCATTCTGTCCGAACTGGTACGTCAGGATCGTCTGATCGTTGTCGAATCATTCTCTGTAGAAGCGCCTAAAACTAAGCTGCTGGCACAGAAACTGAAAGACATGGCTCTGGAAGATGTGCTGATCATCACCGGTGAGCTGGACGAGAACCTGTTCCTGGCTGCGCGCAACCTGCACAAGGTTGACGTACGCGATGCAACTGGTATCGACCCGGTTAGCCTGATCGCCTTCGACAAAGTCGTAATGACTGCTGATGCTGTTAAGCAAGTTGAGGAGATGCTGGCATGATTCGTGAAGAACGTCTGCTGAAGGTGCTGCGTGCACCGCACGTTTCTGAAAAAGCGTCTACTGCGATGGAAAAAACCAATACCATCGTTCTCAAAGTTGCTAAAGACGCGACCAAAGCAGAAATCAAAGCTGCTGTGCAGAAACTGTTTGAAGTCGAAGTCGAAGTCGTTAACACCCTGGTAGTTAAAGGGAAAGTTAAACGTCACGGACAGCGTATCGGTCGTCGTAGCGACTGGAAAAAAGCTTACGTCACCCTGAAGGAAGGCCAGAATCTGGACTTCGTCGGCGGCGCTGAGTAAGTCGGAGGAGTAATACAATGGCAGTTGTTAAATGTAAACCGACATCTCCGGGTCGTCGCCATGTTGTTAAAGTGGTCAACCCAGAGCTGCACAAGGGCAAACCTTTTGCTCCGCTGATTGAAAAAAACAGCAAATCCGGTGGTCGTAACAACAATGGCCGTATCACCACTCGTCACATCGGTGGTGGTCACAAGCAGGCATATCGTATTGTTGACTTCAAACGCAACAAAGATGGTATTCCGGCAATTGTTGAACGTCTTGAGTACGATCCGAACCGTTCCGCGAACATCGCGCTGGTTCTGTACAAAGACGGTGAGCGCCGTTACATCCTGGCCCCTAAAGGCCTGAAAGCTGGCGACCAGATTCAGTCTGGCGTTGATGCTGCAATCAAAGCAGGTAACACCCTGCCGATGCGCAATATCCCGGTTGGTTCTACCGTTCATAACGTAGAAATGAAACCAGGTAAAGGCGGTCAGCTGGCTCGTTCCGCTGGTACTTACGTTCAGATCGTTGCGCGTGATGGTGCTTATGTCACCCTGCGTCTGCGTTCTGGTGAAATGCGTAAAGTCGAAGCAGACTGCCGTGCAACTCTGGGCGAAGTTGGCAATGCTGAGCATATGCTGCGCGTTCTGGGTAAAGCAGGTGCTGCACGCTGGCGTGGTGTTCGTCCTACCGTTCGCGGTACTGCGATGAACCCAGTCGATCACCCACATGGTGGTGGTGAAGGTCGTAACTTTGGTAAGCACCCGGTAACTCCGTGGGGCGTTCAGACCAAAGGTAAGAAGACCCGCAGCAACAAGCGTACTGATAAATTCATCGTACGTCGCCGTAGCAAATAATTTTAGAGGATAAGCCATGCCACGTTCTCTCAAGAAAGGTCCTTTTATTGACCTGCACTTGCTGAAGAAGGTAGAGAAAGCGGTGGAAAGCGGAGACAAGAAGCCCCTGCGCACTTGGTCCCGTCGTTCAACGATCTTTCCTAACATGATCGGTTTGACCATCGCTGTCCATAATGGTCGTCAGCACGTTCCGGTATTTGTTTCCGACGAAATGGTCGGTCACAAACTGGGTGAATTCGCACCGACTCGTACTTATCGCGGCCACGCTGCTGATAAAAAAGCGAAGAAGAAATAAGGTAGGAGGAAGAGATGGAAACTTTAGCTCAACATCGCCATGCTCGTTCTTCTGCTCAGAAGGTTCGCCTTGTTGCAGACCTGATTCGCGGTAAGAAAGTGTCGCAGGCTCTGGATATTCTGACCTACACCAATAAGAAAGCGGCTGTACTGGTTAAGAAAGTCCTGGAATCTGCCATTGCTAACGCTGAACACAACGATGGCGCTGACATTGACGATCTGAAAGTTACGAAAATTTTCGTAGACGAAGGCCCGAGCATGAAGCGCATTATGCCGCGTGCAAAAGGTCGTGCAGATCGCATCCTGAAGCGCACCAGCCACATTACTGTGGTTGTGTCCGATCGCTGAGACTCTGGAGACTAGCAATGGGTCAGAAAGTACATCCTAATGGTATTCGCCTGGGTATTGTAAAACCATGGAACTCAACCTGGTTTGCGAACACCAAAGAATTCGCTGACAACCTGGACAGCGATTTTAAAGTACGTCAGTACCTGACTAAGGAACTGGCGAAAGCGTCTGTATCTCGTATCGTTATCGAGCGTCCGGCTAAGAGCATCCGTGTGACCATTCACACTGCTCGCCCGGGTATCGTTATCGGTAAGAAAGGCGAAGACGTAGAAAAACTGCGCAAAGTCGTAGCGGATATTGCTGGCGTTCCTGCTCAGATCAATATCGCCGAAGTGCGTAAGCCTGAACTGGACGCAAAACTGGTTGCTGACAGCATCACTTCTCAGCTGGAACGTCGTGTTATGTTCCGTCGTGCTATGAAGCGTGCTGTACAGAACGCAATGCGTCTGGGCGCTAAAGGTATTAAAGTTGAAGTTAGCGGCCGTCTGGGCGGCGCGGAAATCGCACGTACCGAATGGTACCGTGAAGGTCGCGTTCCTCTGCACACTCTGCGTGCTGACATCGACTACAACACCTCTGAAGCGCACACCACTTACGGTGTAATCGGCGTTAAGGTATGGATCTTCAAAGGCGAGATCCTGGGTGGTATGGCTGCTGTTGAACAACCGGAAAAACCGGCTGCTCAACCTAAAAAGCAGCAGCGTAAAGGCCGTAAATAAGGAGCGTCGCTGATGTTACAACCAAAGCGTACAAAATTCCGTAAAATGCACAAAGGCCGTAACCGCGGTCTGGCTGCTGGCGCGGATGTTAGCTTCGGCAGCTTCGGTCTGAAAGCTGTTGGCCGTGGTCGTCTGACTGCCCGTCAGATCGAAGCAGCACGTCGTGCTATGACCCGTGCAGTTAAGCGTCAAGGTAAGATCTGGATCCGTGTATTCCCGGACAAACCGATCACTGAAAAGCCGCTGGCAGTGCGTATGGGTAAAGGTAAAGGTAACGTGGAGTATTGGGTTGCCTTGATTCAGCCGGGTAAAGTCCTTTATGAAATGGACGGCGTACCGGAAGAGCTGGCCCGTGAAGCATTCAAGCTGGCAGCAGCGAAACTGCCGATTAAAACCACCTTTGTAACTAAGACGGTGATGTAATGAAAGCAAAAGAGCTGCGTGAGAAGAGTGTTGAAGAGCTGAACACCGAGCTGCTGAACCTGCTGCGTGAGCAGTTCAACCTGCGTATGCAGGCTGCAAGTGGCCAGCTGCAACAGTCTCACCTGTTGAAGCAAGTGCGTCGTGATGTCGCACGCGTTAAGACTTTACTGACTGAGAAGGCGGGTGCGTAATGACCGATAAAATCCGTACTCTGCAAGGTCGCGTTGTTAGCGACAAAATGGAGAAATCCATTGTTGTTGCTATCGAACGTTTTGTGAAACACCCGATCTACGGTAAATTCATTAAGCGTACGACCAAACTGCACGTACATGACGAGAACAACGAATGCGGTACTGGTGACGTGGTTGAAATCCGCGAATGCCGTCCGCTGTCCAAGACTAAGTCCTGGACGCTGGTTCGCGTTGTAGAGAAAGCTGTTCTGTAATACAGTACGCATTCTCAACGAATAAACGGCTCAGCGATGAGCCGTTTATTTTTTCTACCCATATCGTTGAAGCGGTGTTATAATGCCGCGCCCCCGATATGGGGCTTTTTTAACGACCTGATTTTCGGGTCTCAGTAGTAGTTGACATTAGCGGAGCACTAAAATGATCCAAGAACAGACTATGCTGAACGTCGCCGACAACTCCGGTGCACGTCGCGTAATGTGTATCAAGGTTCTGGGTGGCTCGCACCGTCGCTACGCAGGCGTAGGCGACATCATCAAGATCACCATCAAAGAAGCAATTCCGCGTGGTAAGGTCAAAAAAGGTGATGTGCTGAAGGCGGTAGTGGTGCGCACCAAGAAGGGTGTTCGTCGCCCGGACGGTTCTGTCATTCGCTTCGATGGTAATGCATGCGTTATTTTAAACAATAACAGCGAGCAACCTATCGGTACGCGTATTTTTGGGCCGGTAACTCGTGAACTTCGTAACGAGAAGTTCATGAAAATTATCTCTCTGGCACCAGAAGTACTCTAAGGAGCGAATCATGGCAGCGAAGATCCGTCGTGATGACGAAGTTATCGTGTTAACCGGTAAAGATAAAGGTAAACGCGGTAAAGTTAAGAATGTCCTGTCTTCCGGCAAGGTCATTGTTGAAGGTATCAACCTGGTTAAGAAACATCAGAAGCCGGTTCCGGCCCTGAACCAACCAGGCGGCATCGTAGAGAAAGAAGCAGCTATTCAGATCTCTAACCTTGCTATCTTCAACGCGGCAACCGGCAAGGCTGACCGTGTAGGCTTTAGATTCGAAGACGGCAAAAAAGTCCGTTTCTTCAAATCTAACAGCGAAACTATCAAGTAATTTGGAGTAGTACGATGGCGAAACTGCATGATTACTACAAAGACGAAGTAGTCGCTAAACTCATGACTGAGTTTAACTACAATTCTGTCATGCAAGTCCCTCGGGTCGAGAAGATCACCCTGAACATGGGTGTTGGTGAAGCGATCGCTGACAAGAAACTGCTGGATAACGCAGCAGCTGATCTGACAGCAATCTCCGGTCAAAAACCGCTGATCACCAAAGCACGCAAATCAGTTGCAGGCTTCAAAATCCGTCAGGGCTATCCGATCGGCTGTAAAGTAACTCTGCGTGGCGAACGCATGTGGGAGTTCTTTGAGCGTCTGATCACTATTGCTGTTCCACGTATCCGTGACTTCCGTGGCTTGTCCGCTAAGTCTTTCGACGGTCGTGGTAACTACAGCATGGGTGTCCGTGAGCAGATCATCTTCCCAGAAATCGACTACGATAAAGTCGACCGCGTGCGTGGTTTGGATATTACCATTACCACTACTGCGAAATCTGATGAAGAAGGCCGTGCTCTGCTGGCTGCCTTTGACTTCCCGTTCCGCAAGTAAGGTAGGGTTACTGAATGGCTAAGCAATCAATGAAAGCACGCGAAGTAAAGCGCGTAGCTTTAGCTGATAAGTACTTCGCAAAACGCGCTGAACTGAAAGCTATCATCTCTGATGTGAACGCGACCGACGAAGATCGTTGGAACGCAGTTCTGAAGCTGCAGTCTCTGCCGCGTGATTCCAGCCCGTCCCGTCAGCGTAACCGCTGCCGTCAAACAGGTCGTCCGCATGGCTATGTGGGCAAGTTCGGGTTGAGCCGTATCAAACTGCGTGAAGCCGCCATGCGCGGTGAAGTACCAGGCTTGAAAAAGGCTAGCTGGTAATTACCAATTGAATCACGGGAGTAAAGACAGATGAGCATGCAAGATCCGATCGCGGATATGCTGACCCGTATCCGTAACGGTCAGACCGCGAATAAAGCTGCGGTCACCATGCCTTCCTCCAAGCTGAAAGTGGCAATTGCCAACGTGCTGAAGGAAGAAGGTTTTATTGAAGATTTTAAAGTTGAAGGCGACACCAAGCCGGAACTGGAACTTACTCTTAAGTATTTCCAGGGTAAAGCTGTTGTAGAAAGCATTCAGCGTGTCAGTCGCCCAGGTCTGCGCATTTATAAGCGTAAAGACGAGCTGCCGAAAGTTATGGCTGGCATGGGTATCGCAGTTGTTTCTACCTCTAAAGGTGTTATGACTGATCGTGCAGCGCGCCAGGCTGGTCTTGGTGGCGAAATTATCTGCTACGTAGCCTAATCGGAGGAAAAAATGTCTCGTGTTGCTAAAGCACCGGTCGTTATTCCTGCCGGCGTTGATGTAAAAATCAACGGTCAGGTTATTACGATCAAAGGTAAAAACGGCGAGCTGACTCGTACTCTCAACGATGCTGTTGCAGTTAATCATGCAGATAATGCACTGACCTTCGGTCCGCGTGATGGTTACGCAGATGGATGGGCTCAGGCTGGTACCGCGCGTGCCCTGCTGAACTCAATGGTTGTCGGTGTTACCGAAGGCTTCACTAAGAAGCTGCAGCTGGTTGGTGTAGGTTATCGTGCAGCGGTCAAAGGGAATGTAGTAAACCTGGCTTTAGGTTTCTCTCATCCAGTTGATCATGAGCTGCCGGCAGGTATTACTGCAGAATGTCCGACTCAGACTGAAATCGTGCTGAAAGGCGCTGATAAACAGCTGATCGGTCAGGTTGCAGCAGATCTGCGCGCCTACCGTCGTCCTGAGCCTTACAAAGGCAAGGGTGTTCGTTACGCCGACGAAGTCGTGCGTACCAAAGAGGCTAAGAAGAAGTAAGGTAACACTATGGATAAGAAATCTGCTCGTATCCGTCGTGCGACCCGCGCACGCCGCAAGCTCAAAGAGCTGGGCGCAACTCGCCTGGTGGTACATCGTACCCCGCGTCATATTTACGCACAGGTAATTGCACCGAACGGTTCTGAAGTTCTGGTAGCTGCTTCTACTGTAGAAAAAGCTATCGCTGAACAACTGAAGTACACCGGTAACAAAGACGCTGCAGCAGCTGTGGGTAAAGCTGTCGCCGAACGCGCTCTGGAAAAAGGCATCAAAGATGTGTCCTTTGACCGTTCCGGGTTCCAATATCATGGTCGTGTCCAGGCACTGGCAGATGCTGCCCGTGAAGCTGGCCTTCAGTTCTAAGGTAGAGGTGTAAGATGGCTCACATCGAAAAACAAGCTGGCGAACTGCAGGAAAAGCTGATCGCGGTAAACCGCGTATCTAAAACCGTAAAAGGTGGTCGTATTTTCTCCTTCACAGCTCTGACTGTAGTTGGCGATGGTAACGGTCGCGTTGGTTTTGGTTACGGTAAAGCGCGTGAAGTTCCAGCAGCGATCCAGAAAGCGATGGAAAAAGCCCGTCGCAATATGATTAACGTCGCGCTGAACCACGGCACCCTGCAGCACCCGGTTAAGGGTACTCACACGGGTTCTCGTGTATTCATGCAGCCGGCTTCCGAAGGTACCGGTATCATCGCCGGTGGTGCAATGCGCGCCGTTCTGGAAGTCGCTGGAGTTCGTAACGTTCTGGCTAAAGCGTATGGTTCCACCAACCCGATTAACGTGGTTCGTGCAACTATCGATGGTCTGGAAAATATGAAATCTCCGGAAATGGTCGCTGCCAAGCGTGGTAAATCCGTTGAAGAAATTCTGGGGAAATAAACCATGGCAAAGACTATTAAAATTACTCAAACCCGCAGTGCAATCGGTCGTCTGCCGAAACACAAGGCAACGCTGCTTGGCCTGGGTCTGCGTCGTATTGGTCACACCGTAGAGCGCGAGGATACTCCTGCTGTTCGTGGTATGGTCAACGCGGTTTCCTTCATGGTTAAAGTTGAGGAGTAAGAGATGCGTTTAAATACTCTGTCTCCGGCCGAAGGCTCCAAAAAGGCGGGTAAACGCCTGGGTCGTGGTATCGGTTCTGGCCTCGGTAAAACCGGTGGTCGTGGTCACAAAGGTCAGAAGTCTCGTTCTGGCGGTGGCGTACGTCGCGGTTTCGAAGGTGGTCAGATGCCTCTGTACCGTCGTCTGCCGAAATTCGGCTTCACTTCACGTAAATCAGCGATCACAGCCGAAGTTCGTCTGTCTGACCTGGCTAAAGTTGAAGGCGGTATTGTAGACCTGAATACGCTGAAAGCAGCTAACATTATCGGTATCCAGATCGAGTTCGCGAAAGTGATCCTGGCTGGTGAAGTCACTACTCCGGTAACTGTTCGTGGCCTGCGTGTTACTAAAGGCGCTCGTGCTGCTATCGAAGCTGCTGGCGGTAAAATCGAGGAATAAGTAGCAGATGGCTAAACAACCGGGATTAGATTTTCAAAGTGCCAAAGGTGGCTTAGGCGAGCTGAAACGCAGACTGCTGTTTGTAATCGGCGCGCTGATTGTGTTCCGTATTGGCTCTTTCATTCCGATCCCTGGTATTGATGCCGCTGTACTTGCCAAACTGCTTGAGCAACAGCGAGGCACCATCATTGAAATGTTTAACATGTTCTCTGGTGGTGCTCTCAGCCGTGCTTCTATCTTTGCTCTGGGGATCATGCCGTATATTTCGGCGTCGATCATAATCCAGCTGCTGACGGTGGTTCATCCAACGTTGGCCGAAATTAAGAAAGAAGGGGAGTCTGGTCGTCGTAAGATCAGCCAGTACACCCGCTACGGTACTCTGGTGCTGGCGATATTCCAGTCGATCGGTATTGCTACCGGTTTGCCGAATATGCCTGGTATGCAGGGCCTGGTGATGAACCCAGGCTTTGCATTCTATTTCACCGCTGTTGTAAGTCTGGTTACAGGGACTATGTTCCTGATGTGGTTGGGCGAACAGATTACTGAACGTGGTATCGGCAACGGTATCTCAATCATTATCTTCGCCGGTATCGTCGCGGGACTCCCGCCAGCCATTGCCCATACTATCGAGCAAGCGCGTCAAGGCGACCTGCACTTCCTCGTGTTGCTGTTGGTTGCAGTATTAGTATTTGCAGTGACGTTCTTTGTTGTATTTGTTGAGCGTGGTCAACGCCGCATTGTGGTAAACTACGCGAAACGTCAGCAGGGTCGTCGTGTCTATGCTGCACAGAGCACACATTTACCGCTGAAAGTGAATATGGCGGGGGTAATCCCGGCAATCTTCGCTTCCAGTATTATTCTGTTCCCGGCGACCATCGCGTCATGGTTCGGGGGCGGGACTGGTTGGAACTGGCTGACAACAATTTCGCTGTATTTGCAGCCTGGGCAACCGCTTTATGTGTTACTCTATGCGTCTGCAATCATCTTCTTCTGTTTCTTCTACACGGCGTTGGTTTTCAACCCGCGTGAAACAGCAGATAACCTGAAGAAGTCCGGTGCATTTGTACCAGGAATTCGTCCGGGAGAGCAAACGGCGAAGTATATCGATAAAGTAATGACCCGCCTGACCTTGGTTGGTGCGCTGTATATTACCTTTATCTGCCTGATCCCGGAGTTCATGCGTGATGCAATGAAAGTACCGTTCTACTTCGGTGGGACCTCACTGCTTATCGTTGTTGTCGTGATTATGGACTTTATGGCTCAAGTGCAAACTCTGATGATGTCAAGTCAGTACGAGTCTGCATTGAAGAAGGCGAACCTGAAAGGCTACGGTCGTTAACGGTCGCCCGAGAAGTTACGGAGAGTAAAAATGAAAGTTCGTGCTTCCGTCAAGAAATTATGCCGTAACTGCAAAATCGTTAAGCGTGATGGTGTCATCCGTGTGATTTGCAGTGCCGAGCCGAAGCATAAACAGCGCCAAGGCTGATTTATTCGCATATTTTTCTTGCAAAGTTGGGTTGAGCTGGCTAGATTAGCCAGCCAATCTTTTGTATGTCTGTGCGTTTCCATTTGAGTATCCTGAAAGCGGGCTTTTCAGCATGGTGCGTACATATTAAATAGTAGGAGTGCATAGTGGCCCGTATAGCAGGCATTAACATTCCTGATCAGAAACATGCTGTGATCGCATTAACTTCGATCTACGGCGTCGGCAAGACCCGTTCTAAAGCCATTCTGGCTGCAGCGGGTATCGCTGAAGATGTTAAGATCAGTGAGCTGTCTGAAGAACAAATCGACACGCTGCGTGACGAAGTTGCCAAATTTGTCGTTGAAGGTGATCTGCGCCGTGAAGTTAGCATGAGCATCAAGCGCCTTATGGACCTTGGTTGCTATCGCGGTTTGCGTCATCGTCGTGGTCTCCCGGTTCGCGGTCAGCGTACCAAGACCAACGCACGTACCCGTAAGGGTCCGCGCAAACCGATCAAGAAATAATCGGGGTGATTGAATAATGGCAAAGGCACCAATTCGTGCACGTAAACGTGTAAGAAAACAAGTCTCTGACGGCGTGGCTCATATCCATGCTTCTTTTAACAACACCATCGTTACCATTACTGATCGTCAGGGTAACGCACTGGGTTGGGCAACAGCCGGTGGTTCCGGTTTCCGTGGTTCTCGCAAATCCACTCCGTTTGCAGCTCAGGTTGCAGCAGAGCGTTGCGCTGACGCCGTAAAAGAATACGGTATCAAGAATCTGGAAGTTATGGTCAAAGGTCCGGGTCCAGGTCGCGAATCTACTGTTCGTGCTCTGAACGCCGCTGGTTTCCGCATCACTAATATTACTGATGTGACTCCGATCCCTCATAACGGTTGTCGTCCGCCGAAAAAACGTCGCGTATAACGCTACGTTTTCCAGGTTAGTTGGAGAAAGAAAATGGCAAGATATTTGGGTCCTAAGCTCAAGCTGAGCCGTCGTGAGGGCACTGACTTATTCCTTAAGTCTGGCGTTCGCGCGATCGATACCAAGTGTAAAATTGAACAAGCTCCTGGCCAGCACGGTGCGCGTAAACCGCGTCTGTCTGACTATGGTGTGCAGTTGCGTGAAAAGCAAAAAGTTCGCCGTATCTACGGTGTGCTGGAGCGTCAGTTCCGTAACTACTACAAAGAAGCAGCACGTCTGAAAGGCAACACCGGTGAAAACCTGTTGGGTCTGCTGGAAGGTCGTCTGGACAACGTTGTATACCGTATGGGCTTCGGTGCCACTCGTGCAGAAGCACGTCAGCTGGTCAGCCATAAAGCAATTATGGTAAACGGTCGTGTTGTTAACATCGCTTCTTATCAGGTTAGTCCGAATGACGTTGTTAGCATTCGTGAGAAAGCGAAGAAGCAGTCTCGCGTGAAAGCCGCTCTGGAGCTGGCTGAGCAGCGTGAAAAGCCAACCTGGCTGGAAGTTGATGCTGGCAAGATGGAAGGCACGTTCAAGCGTAAGCCGGAGCGTTCTGATCTGTCTGCGGACATTAACGAACACCTGATCGTCGAGCTTTACTCCAAGTAAAGCTTAGTACCAAAGAGAGGACACAATGCAGGGTTCTGTGACAGAGTTTCTAAAACCGCGCCTGGTTGATATCGAGCAAGTGAGTTCGACGCACGCCAAGGTGACCCTTGAGCCTTTAGAGCGTGGCTTTGGCCATACTTTGGGTAACGCACTGCGCCGTATTCTGCTCTCATCGATGCCGGGTTGCGCGGTGACCGAGGTTGAGATTGATGGTGTACTACATGAGTACAGCACCAAAGAAGGCGTTCAGGAAGATATCCTGGAAATCCTGCTCAACCTGAAAGGGCTGGCGGTGAGAGTTCAGGGTAAAGATGACGTTATTCTTACCTTGAATAAATCTGGCATTGGCCCTGTGACTGCAGCCGACATTACCCATGATGGTGATGTCGAAATCGTCAAGCCACAGCACGTGATCTGCCACCTGACCGATGAGAATGCATCTATTAGTATGCGTATCAAAGTTCAGCGCGGTCGTGGTTATGTGCCGGCTTCTACCCGAATTCATTCGGAAGAAGATGAGCGCCCAATCGGCCGTCTGCTGGTCGACGCATGCTACAGCCCTGTAGAGCGTATTGCCTACAATGTTGAAGCAGCGCGTGTAGAACAGCGTACCGACCTGGACAAGCTGGTCATCGAAATGGAAACCAACGGCACAATCGATCCTGAAGAGGCGATTCGTCGTGCGGCAACCATTCTGGCTGAACAACTGGAAGCTTTCGTTGATTTACGTGATGTACGTCAGCCGGAAGTTAAAGAAGAGAAACCAGAATTCGATCCGATCCTGCTGCGCCCTGTTGACGATCTGGAATTGACTGTCCGCTCTGCTAACTGCCTCAAAGCAGAAGCTATCCACTATATCGGTGATCTGGTACAGCGTACTGAGGTTGAGCTTCTTAAGACGCCTAACCTTGGTAAAAAATCTCTTACTGAGATTAAAGACGTGCTGGCTTCCCGTGGACTGTCTCTGGGCATGCGCCTGGAAAACTGGCCACCGGCAAGCATCGCTGACGAGTAACCGGATCACAGGTTAAGGTTTTACTGAGAAGGATAAGGTCATGCGCCATCGTAAGAGTGGTCGTCAACTGAACCGCAACAGCAGCCATCGCCAGGCTATGTTCCGCAATATGGCAGGTTCACTGGTTCGTCATGAAATCATCAAGACGACTCTGCCGAAAGCGAAAGAGCTGCGTCGCGTAGTTGAGCCGCTGATTACTCTTGCCAAGACTGATAGCGTAGCTAATCGTCGTCTGGCATTCGCCCGTACTCGTGATAACGAGATCGTGGCAAAACTGTTTAACGAGCTGGGCCCGCGTTTCGCGAGCCGCGCCGGTGGTTACACTCGCATTCTGAAGTGTGGCTTCCGTGCAGGCGACAACGCGCCGATGGCATACATCGAGCTGGTTGATCGCTCTGAATCGAAAGCAGAAGCTGCTGCAGAGTAATCTGTAGTAACTGTAAAAAAACCCGCCCCGGCGGGTTTTTTTATATCTGCTATTTTCAACTTATCTACAATAGTTGTACTCTTTTTGTTCATCCTCTGGAGTGTTGTATGTGGCTATTAGACCAGTGGGCGGAGCGCCATATTATCGATGCGCAGACAAAAGGTGAGTTTGATGATTTACCGGGTGCTGGCGTGCCGCTTACTCTTGACGATGACTCCCATGTTCCGCCGGAACTTCGAGCCGGATATCGTTTATTGAAAAACGCCGGGTGCCTGCCTCCTGAACTTGAGCAGCGCAGAGAAGCAATAGGTTTGCTTGATATCCTTGCGGGAATTCGTAAAGACGATCCCCGATATCAGGAAGTGAGCCGACGTCTGTCGTTACTTGAACTCAAACTTCGCCAGGCTGGAATCAGCACAGACTTCTTACGCGGTGGGTACGCCGATAAGCTTCAACATAAGATTAATGATGAATAGTGGGGAGTATTATGTATCGTATTGGTGAATTAGCGAAACTGGCGGAAGTGACGCCCGATACCATCCGCTACTATGAAAAGCAGCAGATGATGGAGCATGAAGTACGTACCGAAGGTGGATTTCGCCTCTATACAGAAAGCGATCTTCAGCGTTTGAAGTTCATTCGTTATGCACGGCAGCTCGGTTTTACACTGGAGTCGATCCGTGAACTGCTGTCGATCCGGGTGGATCCCGAACATCATACCTGTCAGGAGTCAAAAGGGATCGTTCAGGAACGATTAAAAGAAGTCGAAGCGCGGATTGCGGAACTGCAGACGATGCAACGGTCATTACAGCGACTGAATGATGCATGCTGTGGCATGGCACACAGTAGCGTGTACTGTTCTATTCTCGAAGCGCTTGAGCAAGGTGCCAGTGGAGCAAAGTCGGGCTGTTGATTTATTGGTCAGACAGGTCTACACTCGCGCCGTTAAACCACACAATCTGGAGTAATGATGAGTCGTTATCAACATACGAAAGGGCAAATTAAGGACAACGCCATTGAGGCACTTTTGCATGACCCACTGTTCAGGCAGCGTATTGAGAAAAATAAGAAAGGGAAAGGTAGTTTTCTACGTAAGGGTAAACATGGCAATCGGGGTAACTGGGAGGCCAGTGGCAAGAAAGTGAATCGCTTTTTTACCACTGGCCTTCTTGTTTCAGTAAATGTTTAAGAACGGTTATTCTGTTCTTTCAGCAGGTCACGAATTTCACTCAGCAATACTTCTTCTTTAGAAGGCGCAGGCGGTGCAGCCGGCTCTTCAGCTTTTTTACGATTCAGTTTGTTGATCAGTTTGATTGCCATAAATATAGCAAACGCAACGATAATGAAATCAAAGACATTTTGAATAAATACACCGTAATGCATGACGACTGCCGGGATATCTCCCTGCGCATCGCGTAGCGTTAGAGCAAACTGTTTAAAGTCGATCCCACCAATTAATAACCCCAGTGGCGGCATGATGATATCGGCAACCAGTGACGATACAATTTTACCGAATGCCGCACCAATAATGACACCCACAGCCAAATCTACTACATTCCCGCGCATCGCGAATTCGCGAAACTCTTTAATAATGCTCATTTTATTCTCCCTATGCTGCTGACGTTTATAAGTTTAACAAATGTTAAGGCAATTTCCATTTATGTATTGCGGAAAGACTCAATTATTAAACCATGAAAAATAAGGGGAAATAAAAAGGGCGCTATATTAGCGCCCAAATAATTACAGGAAGAAGGGACTTGGCTGGAATAATCGCTCGACGTCGGTAATGAACTTTTTATCTGTCAGGAACATAATAACGTGATCGCCTTGTTCAATACGCAGATTATCGTTGGCAATCATCACATCATTACCCCTGACGACGGCACCAATAATGGTTCCCGGTGGAAGCTTAATTTCGTCAATTGAACGACCGACAACCCGGGATGTTGTTTCATCTCCGTGTGCGACGGCTTCGATGGCTTCAGCTACACCGCGACGTAGTGAAGACACGCCGACAATATCCGCTTTTCGTACATGGCTCAGTAATGCAGATATGGTGGCTTGTTGCGGTGAAATGGCAATATCAATAACGCTGCCCTGCACCAGATCAACGTACGCTCTACGTTGAATCAACACCATGACTTTCTTGGCGCCCATGCGTTTTGCAAGCATTGCCGACATGATGTTAGCTTCATCGTCATTGGTTACCGCGATAAACAGATCAACCTGATCAATATGTTCTTCCGCCAGCAATTCTTGATCTGACGCGTCGCCAAAAAAGACGATCGTATTTTGCAGTTTTTCCGCGAGCTCGGAGGCACGCTGTTGATCGCGCTCGATCAACTTGACGCTATAATCTTTTTCCAGCCGGCGTGCCAGCCCTGCGCCAATATTACCGCCACCTACTAACATGATGCGTTTGTAGGGTTTTTCCAGACGCTGCAATTCACTCATTACGGCCCGGATATGTTGTGATGCCGCGATAAAAAAGACTTCATCACCGGCTTCAACAATCGTGGATCCTTGTGGGCGGATTGGTCTGTCGTGGCGGAAAATTGCAGCAACTCGCGTATCAATATGTGGCATATGCTCACGCATGGTTGATAGCGCATTACCGATTAATGGGCCGCCATAGTAGGCTTTAACCACTGCAAGGCTGACTTTACCTTCGGCGAAATTGACGACCTGCAGCGCACCCGGATACTCAATCAGGCGATAAATGTTATCGATGACCAGTTGCTCCGGTGCAATAAGGTGATCAATGGGTACGGCATCGGAGTGAAAGAGCTTATCGGCGTCACGCACATAATCCGGTGAACGAATTCGTGCAATGCGATTTGGCGTATTAAACAGGGAATAAGCGACCTGGCAGGCAACCATATTGGTTTCATCCGAACTGGTAACCGCAACCAGCATATCGGCATCATCAGCACCTGCTTCACGCAGTACGCGAGGATGGGAGCCATGGCCTTGCACAACGCGAAGGTCAAACTTGTCCTGCAGACTACGTAAACGCTCGCCGTTGGTATCGACTACCGTGATATCGTTGTTCTCTCCGACCAGGTTCTCAGCCAGCGTACCGCCAACTTGCCCTGCGCCCAGAATGATAATTTTCATCAGTCGCGACCCGTTATCTCATCACTTTTTGATTATCTTAGCGTAAAAGAAGCCATCGCCTTCTTCTGCATTCGGTAAATTCTGACGTCCTGGTTGTTCCGGTGTACCGGTTTCGCTTAATACCGCGTTCGGCGTACGCTCCAGGAAGGCGGCAATCTGCAACTGGTTCTCTTCTGGCAAAATTGAACAGGTAGCATAAACCAGCGTGCCGCCTGGTTTCAGATGTGTCCAGGTCGCATTGAGGATCTCTGCCTGCAACTGTGCGAGTTCAGCAATATCCCGGTCGCGGCGGAGCCATTTGATATCGGGATGACGACGAATGACCCCTGTGGCCGAGCACGGTGCATCCAGCAAAATACGATCAAACTGCTGCTCGCCACACCACTGTTCAGGATAGCGGCCATCGCCTTGCTTAACGGTTGCCTTCATGCCGAGGCGTTTTAGATTATCGTAGACGCGAGATAAACGTTTTTCATCTACATCAACCGCCATTACGTTAGCCTCAGGAGCGACTTCCAGAATATGTGTTGTCTTTCCCCCTGGCGCGGCGCATAAATCAAGGATTTGTTCACCATTTTGCGGCTGCAGGTAGCTGACACAACCCTGGGCTGAAGCGTCCTGGACAGTTACCCAGCCCTGCTCGAAGCCAGGTAAAGCCATCACTGGTGCAGGGGTTTCCAGACGTACAGCATCCGGGTAATCCGGGTGTGGGAAACCGGTTAAGCCAGCTTCAGCCAGCAGGTTCAGCCAGGCATCACGGCTATGGTGGTTTCGGTTCACGCGCAGCCACATTGGCGGGCGCTGATTATTTGCCTCAAGAATCGCTTCCCACTGCTGTGGATAGGCGCTCTTAATACGCTTTACTAACCAGGATGGGTGTAAGAAACGCAGTTCACTTTGTGCGAACTCGGGGAGCAGTTCATCCTGGCGGCGCTGGAACTGGCGTAGCACGCCGTTAATCAAGCCTTTCAACTGAGGACGTTTGATAACTACCGCACCTTCAACGGTCTCGGCAAGCGCAGCGTGAGGAGGAATACGGGTGTGTAATAGCTGGTATATACCAACCATGATGAGATAGTGGACAGTGCGCTGTTTGCCCGTCATCGGGCGTTCCATCAGCTGTTTTATAATCCACTCCAGCTGGGAAAGCGTGCGTAATACGCCGAAGCATAGCTCCTGCAATAATGCTTTATCTTTATCAGCGACTTTCTGCTGCATGGCAGGCAGCACGTTGCTTAAAGATTGACCTTTTTCAACAACCTGTTCGACGGCCTGAGCCACCATACTGCGTAAATTAAGATGTTTTTTCATAAGTGCAAAAATAAAAATGCCCGGAGACCCCGGGCTTTAAAGAGATGAACCGTTAGAGAAGCCGGTTACCGGGCACGAACCACTCCCGGCGCGAATTAAGTAAATCCTGCGCGCTCATGGCCTTTTTGCCGGCAGGCTGCAAAGAGGTGAGATTCAAAATGCCATCACCTGTTGCAACCTGAATACCCTGACGGGTCGCCTCCAGAATAGTCCCCGGTTCGGCACCTGCAGGTTTATCAATGACGGTCGCTTGCCAGATTTTGACCGGCTGCTCGTCGATAACAATGTAACTCATTGGCCATGGATTAAAGGCTCGAATGCAGCGTTCCAGTTGTGCGGCGCTAAGCGTCCAGTCCACGCGAGCTTCTTCTTTGCTGAGTTTCTCGGCATAACATACCTGCGACTCATCCTGGACTTCAGGTTTTGCGGTCCCGCTTGCCAGCAGTTGTAACGTATGAAGCAGTCCCTGGGGGCCGAGCTCGGCCAGCTTGTTATAGAGGCTGGCGCTGGTATCGTCAGCGGTGATCGGGCAGGAAAGTTTATGCAGCATATCGCCTGTATCCAGGCCAATATCCATCTGCATGATGGTTACGCCAGTTTCGGCATCACCCGCCCAGAGTGAACGTTGGATCGGTGCCGCACCGCGCCAGCGCGGAAGCAAAGAACCGTGGACATTGATGCAACCCAGTCGCGGCATATCCAGCACCGCTTTTGGCAGAATCAGGCCATATGCCACCACGACCATCACATCTGCGTGTAAGTCAGCAACCAGCTGCTGATTTTCCTGGGGGCGAAGCGAGACAGGTTGAAAAACCGGTATCCCTTTTTCTTCCGCCAGTACTTTTACCGGGCTGGGCATCAGCTTTTTACCGCGTCCCGCAGGGCGATCCGGTTGGGTAAACACGCCAACGACGTTATGTCCAGAAGACAACAGCGCGTCAAGATGACGCGCTGCAAAGTCAGGTGTACCCGCAAAAATAATACGTAGTGAGTCTGACACGTTGATCCTTGTCCTTAAGCTCGGGCGTTCAGGCGGTCGAGCTTTTCAACTTTCTGACGAATACGCTGCTGTTTCAACGGAGACAGATAATCGATAAACAACTTTCCGACCAAATGATCCATTTCATGTTGAATACAGATAGCTAACAGACCGTCTGCTTCCAGTTCAAATGGGTTACCGTCGCGATCGAGCGCACGAATTTTGACTTTCTCAGCACGCGGCACTAATGCTCGCTGTTCCGGTATGGACAGGCAACCTTCTTCAATGCCTGTCTCACCGTCTTTCTCCAGCAGTTCTGGGTTAATCAACACCAGACGCTCGTCGCGGTTCTCAGAAACATCAATAACAATGATACGCTGATGAATATCGACCTGTGTTGCCGCCAGACCAATACCTTCTTCGGCGTACATCGTTTCGAACATATCATCGACGATACGTTGAATTTCTGCATTCACTTCTTCAACCGGTTTTGCGACTTTGCGAAGGCGCTCGTCCGGGATATGTAACACTTGCAAAACTGACATAGTTATCCAGAGTTGTATTCAGGAGTTGAAAACATTATTACCTCTATTCTAGACAAAACCCCCTCTGATTGACAGCATCAGTGACCAATCGCAAAGATTGATAAGACTGCTTGTGGCAGGGGAATCAGGATGACCCACACTGAGATTTGGTTACGTTTAGCACGAGTGAGTGAACTGTACGGAGATGAGATGGTGCGTGTTGCGCACTGGCTTATTGCTCAACCGTGTATTAACAAAGCGATACTTCAATGCGCTGGGCTCTCCTCCCGACAAGCAGCGCGTTTTTTGACCTTTTCCGAACAGGCACTGGAAAAAACGCTGCGCTGGCTGGAGTTGCCGAATCACCATTTAATGGTTGCCGACAGTAAAAATTACCCGCTACAGCTTCGCGCCATTGAAGACTATCCCGGTGTGCTCTTTGTTGTGGGGCATCCCGAATGTCTTCATTCGTTTCAGATCGCGGTTGTAGGCAGCCGGGATCACTCCTGGTATGGCGAACGTTGGGGACGGTTATTTTGTGAAAAGCTTGCAGCATATGGCGTGACGATCACCAGTGGATTGGCTCGGGGAATTGATGGTGTGG
Organism: Citrobacter sp. Marseille-Q6884; assembly: GCF_945906775.1. NCBI lineage: Bacteria > Pseudomonadati > Pseudomonadota > Gammaproteobacteria > Enterobacterales > Enterobacteriaceae > Citrobacter > Citrobacter sp. Marseille-Q6884. The sequence continues at coordinate 737,860 of NZ_CAMDRE010000001.1, read as the reverse complement.
CACATAATGCTGCGATTAATATGCAAGGGAAAAGTATTGCGGTGTTGGGGAACGGGTTGGATACCATTCACCCACGGCGACATATCCGTCTTGCTGAACGTCTGGTTGAGGGAGGTGGAGCGTTAGTATCTGAGTTCCCTTTGGAAATGCCCCCTTTATCGCGCAATTTTCCCCGACGCAACCGTATTATTAGCGGTCTGAGTAAAGGTGTGCTGGTGGTTGAAGCCGTACAGCGCAGTGGTTCATTGGTCACTGCGCGCTGTGCCCTGGAACAGGGGCGTGAAGTGTTTGCTTTACCTGGGCCGATAGGGAGTCCCGGGAGTGAAGGGCCACACTGGCTTATTAAGCAGGGCGCTACGCTTGTGACAGCACCAGAGGATATTCTGGAAAATTTGCAATACGGTTTACATTGGTTGCCAGATGAACCTGAAAATTCAATTTATTCTCCAGATCACGAAGAGGTGGCATTGCCATTTCCAGAGCTCCTGGCTAACGTAGGAGATGAGGTAACACCTGTTGACGTCGTCGCTGAACGTGCCGGCCAACCTGTGCCAGAGGTAGTCAGTCAGCTACTCGAACTGGAGTTAGCAGGATGGATCGCAGCTGTACCCGGCGGCTATGTCCGATTGAGGAGGGCAAGCCATGTTCGACGTACTAATGTATTTGTTTGAGACATACATCCATAACGAAGCCGAGCTGCGTGTGGATCAGGACAAACTGGAGCGGGATCTTACCGACGCTGGTTTTGATCGTGAAGACATCTACAACGCGTTACTGTGGCTGGAAAAGCTTGCTGATTACCAGGATGGCCTTGCTGAACCCATGCAGCTTGCCTCTGACCCTCTTTCTATACGTATTTATACTGCAGAAGAGTGCGAGCGACTGGATGCAAGCTGTCGGGGATTCCTGTTATTCCTGGAGCAGATTCAGGTGCTAAACCTCGAAACGCGAGAAATGGTCATTGAACGCGTTCTCGCGCTGGATACGGCGGAGTTCGATCTGGAAGACCTGAAGTGGGTGATCCTGATGGTTTTATTCAACATTCCAGGTTGTGAAAATGCGTATCAGCAAATGGAAGAATTACTCTTTGAGGTGAATGAAGGTATGCTTCATTAATCAATCTTCATTCAGTATGAGTTGTTATGGCTAAATCAGCACTGTTTACGGTGCGTAAAAATGAGCCCTGCCCGCAATGTGGGGCTGAACTGGTTATTCGCTCCGGGAAACATGGTCCGTTTCTCGGTTGTTCACACTATCCGGAATGTGACTATGTCCGTCCGCTAAAATCTTCTGCGGATGGACATATTGTCAAAGTTCTGGAGGGTAAGTTTTGCCCCGCATGCGGCGCTGAGTTGGTGCTGAGGCAGGGACGATTCGGCATGTTCATTGGCTGCAGCGACTATCCTGCATGCGATCATACTGAACTCATCGATAAGCCTGATGAAACAGCCATTGTGTGTCCTCAATGCCAGACGGGACATCTGGTGCAGCGGCGTTCACGTTATGGCAAAACCTTTTACTCCTGCGATCGCTATCCGGAGTGTCAGTTTGTCATTAACTTCAAACCATTAGCCGGAGAATGTCCTGAGTGCCATTATCCGCTCCTCATCGAAAAGAAAACCGCGCAGGGTGTGAAACACTTTTGTGCCAGTAAACAATGTGGAAAGCCGATTTCGGCGGAATAAAAAAGTGAATAATAACCTGCCCACAGACACCATCATCGCTGATGCGATAGAGGTTCTGAAACAAGAAAATGTCATCGCCTATCCAACAGAAGCTGTTTTCGGTGTTGGTTGTGATCCCGATAGTGAAACGGCCGTGACCCGTTTGTTGGAACTGAAACAACGACCAATCGAAAAAGGCTTAATTCTGATTGCGGCGAGTTTTGAACAGCTTAAGCCGTACATCGATGACAGCATGCTGACGGATGCCCAGCGAAAAGCCGTCTTCTCCCGTTGGCCTGGCCCGGTTACTTTTGTTTTTCCCGCACAGTCTTCCACACCTCGTTGGCTAACGGGACATTTTGATTCCCTGGCCGTACGTGTTACCGATCATCCTCTGGTGGTCGCATTGTGCCAGGCTTATGGCAAACCGCTCGTCTCTACCAGTGCGAATTTGAGTGGTTTACCCCCTTGCAGAACGGTAGAGGAAGTACGAGCACAATTCGGCGCAGATTTTCCTGTTGTTGAAGGCGATACCGGAGGACGCTTAAATCCCTCGGAAATCCGTGATGCTTTGACGGGTGAACAGTTTAGACAGGGGTAATATGAAAGAAAACTATGCTGTTTTTGGTAATCCGATAGCGCACAGCAAGTCGCCTTTTATCCATCAGCAATTTGCTCAGCTGCTGAATATTGATCATTCCTATGGGCGTGTACTGGCACCTGTCGATAATTTTGTTAATACGCTGAATACCTTCTTTGCTGAAGGGGGAAAAGGGGCAAACATTACCGTTCCCTTCAAAGAAGAGGCGTTTGCACGAGCAGATGAATTGACCGAGCGGGCGTCACTTGCTGGTGCGGTTAATACGCTTAAACGTCTTGAGGATGGTCGTTTACTGGGAGATAACACCGATGGTATAGGCTTGTTAAGCGATCTTGAGCGTTTATCGTTTATTCATCCCGGGTCGCGCATTCTGCTTATTGGCGCTGGTGGCGCATCCCGTGGAGTGTTGTTGCCGCTTCTGTCTATGGATTGCGCGGTTACCATCGTGAACCGTACTGCTTCTCGCGCTGAAGAATTGGCGCAAGTTTTCTCCCATACAGGCAGTGTCCAGGCTGTGGTGATGGATGAACTTGAGCACTACGAATTCGATCTGATCATTAATGCGACGTCCAGTGGCATTAGCGGTGATGTACCGGCCATTCCTGCATCGGTGATCCATGCTTCAGTCTCCTGCTATGACATGTTTTATCAAAAGGGCATGACGCCTTTTCTTTCCTGGTGTGTGCAGCAGGGAGCAAGACGATATGCCGATGGTTTGGGAATGCTGGTGGGGCAGGCCGCACATGCTGTTTTACTCTGGCATGGTGTATTGCCAGAGGTTGAACCCGTTATTAAAAAGCTGCAACAGGAGTTGTCTGCGTGAATCAGGCGATCCAGTTTCCCGACAGAGAAGAGTGGAAAACCGATATCAATGCAGTCGTCTTTCCGGCTATGGTTCATGGTATGCAGTTAATGTGTGCCATCAAGGGGGAGGTGTTGGCGTATCGCTTTGGTGGAGACACGCCAGAACAGTGGCTGGACATCTTTCGAATGCATCGCTGGGATCTGGAAGAAGAGGCAGAAGCATTGATCCAGGCCCAGCAAGAAGACGATCATGGTTGGGTTTGGTTACCCTGACTTAAATACTCATCTTTCCACTTAACATAGTTGTTAGCGGAGTATTGCAGGCCAGCTTTCTCTTCATCGCTCAGTGGACGTATCTGCTTCACTGGGCTTCCCAGATACAGATATCCGCTTTCCAGACGTTTGTTTTGCGGCACCAGACTTCCCGCACCAATCATAACGTCATCTTCTACAACTACGCCGTCCAGCAGAATTGAGCCCATACCGACCAAAACACGGTTGCCGATGACGCAGCCGTGCAGCATGACTTTGTGACCGACTGTGACATCCTCGCCTACGATGAGTGGATTACCCTGTGGATTAGAAGAGGATTTATGTGTCACATGAAGCACACTACCGTCCTGAATGTTAGTGCGGGCGCCAATCTCCACGTAGTTCACGTCACCCCGGATCGCAACCAGTGGCCAGATCCCAACATCATCAGCCAGGTGAACATCACCAATGACGACACTACTGGTGTCGATCATCACGCGTTTTCCGATCTGCGGGAAAAGATCCTTATAAGGACGTAGTACATCAGACATGTTTACCTCAACGAAAATAGAGCGGTAATGAAGACTTTGGTTGGATTATTGAGACTGTGCAAGTGATTTAGCTATCAAAAATCAGCCAAATTGCACAGGAATGTAGCGAAAGGGGCAAAAAACAGTCATTCAACAAAAAAGATCCAAAAAACACTTGTGCTAAAAAATGGGATCCCTATAATGCGCCTCCATCGACACGGCGGATGTGAATCACTTCACGCAAACAGCCGGTTCGGTAAAGAGAAAAATCCTGAAATTCAGGGTTGACTCTGAAAGAGGAAAGCGTAATATACGCCACCTCGCGACAGAGCGCTAAAGCGCGTCGCAACTGCTCTTTAACAATTTATCAGACAATCTGTGTGGGCACTCAATGATACGGATTCTTAACGTCGCAAGACGAAAAATGAATACCAAGTCTCTGAGTGAACACGTAATTCATTACGAAGTTTAATTCACGAGCATCAAACTTAAATTGAAGAGTTTGATCATGGCTCAGATTGAACGCTGGCGGCAGGCCTAACACATGCAAGTCGAACGGTAGCACAGAGGAGCTTGCTCCTTGGGTGACGAGTGGCGGACGGGTGAGTAATGTCTGGGAAACTGCCCGATGGAGGGGGATAACTACTGGAAACGGTAGCTAATACCGCATAACGTCGCAAGACCAAAGAGGGGGACCTTCGGGCCTCTTGCCATCGGATGTGCCCAGATGGGATTAGCTAGTAGGTGGGGTAACGGCTCACCTAGGCGACGATCCCTAGCTGGTCTGAGAGGATGACCAGCCACACTGGAACTGAGACACGGTCCAGACTCCTACGGGAGGCAGCAGTGGGGAATATTGCACAATGGGCGCAAGCCTGATGCAGCCATGCCGCGTGTATGAAGAAGGCCTTCGGGTTGTAAAGTACTTTCAGCGAGGAGGAAGGCATTAAGGTTAATAACCTTAGTGATTGACGTTACTCGCAGAAGAAGCACCGGCTAACTCCGTGCCAGCAGCCGCGGTAATACGGAGGGTGCAAGCGTTAATCGGAATTACTGGGCGTAAAGCGCACGCAGGCGGTCTGTCAAGTCGGATGTGAAATCCCCGGGCTCAACCTGGGAACTGCATTCGAAACTGGCAGGCTAGAGTCTTGTAGAGGGGGGTAGAATTCCAGGTGTAGCGGTGAAATGCGTAGAGATCTGGAGGAGTAACGGTAGAGAGGGCGGCCCCCTGGACAGAGACTGACGCTCAGGTGCGAAAGCGTGGGGAGCAAACAGGATTAGATACCCTGGTAGTCCACGCTGTAAACGATGTCTATTTGGAGGTTGTGCCCTTGAGGCGTGGCTTCCGGAGCTAACGCGTTAAATAGACCGCCTGGGGAGTACGGCCGCAAGGTTAAAACTCAAATGAATTGACGGGGGCCCGCACAAGCGGTGGAGCATGTGGTTTAATTCGATGCAACGCGAAGAACCTTACCTACTCTTGACATCCAGAGAACTTAGCAGAGATGCTTTGGTGCCTTCGGGAACTCTGAGACAGGTGCTGCATGGCTGTCGTCAGCTCGTGTTGTGAAATGTTGGGTTAAGTCCCGCAACGAGCGCAACCCTTATCCTTTGTTGCCAGCGATTCGGTCGGGAACTCAAAGGAGACTGCCAGTGATAAACTGGAGGAAGGTGGGGATGACGTCAAGTCATCATGGCCCTTACGAGTAGGGCTACACACGTGCTACAATGGCATATACAAAGAGAAGCGACCTCGCGAGAGCAAGCGGACCTCATAAAGTATGTCGTAGTCCGGATTGGAGTCTGCAACTCGACTCCATGAAGTCGGAATCGCTAGTAATCGTGGATCAGAATGCCACGGTGAATACGTTCCCGGGCCTTGTACACACCGCCCGTCACACCATGGGAGTGGGTTGCAAAAGAAGTAGGTAGCTTAACCTTCGGGAGGGCGCTTACCACTTTGTGATTCATGACTGGGGTGAAGTCGTAACAAGGTAACCGTAGGGGAACCTGCGGTTGGATCACCTCCTTACCTTAAAGAACCGTTCCTTGTAGTGTCCACACAGATTGTCTGATGAAAATTAGCAGTAAGAAATCTCTGCAGGCTTGTAGCTCAGGTGGTTAGAGCGCACCCCTGATAAGGGTGAGGTCGGTGGTTCAAGTCCACTCAGGCCTACCAAATTCTTTCTGATGCCGAAGGGTGTTCCGGAAGATTAAGGTGAATGAGATGACTTCGATGGGGCTATAGCTCAGCTGGGAGAGCGCCTGCTTTGCACGCAGGAGGTCTGCGGTTCGATCCCGCATAGCTCCACCATTACTTACTGCAAAAACCCAAGAAAACTTCAGAGTGTACCTGAAAAGGTTCACTGCGAAGTTTTGCTCTTTAAAAATCTGGATCAAGCTGAAAATTGAAACGACACACTGTGTCTGTTCTCCGTAATAAGAACAGATAAATGGTGTGTTCGAGTCTCTCAAATTTTCGCAGCACGATGATGAATCGAAAGAAACATCTTCGGGTTGTGAGGTTAAGCGACTAAGCGTACACGGTGGATGCCCTGGCAGTCAGAGGCGATGAAGGACGTGCTAATCTGCGATAAGCGTCGGTAAGGTGATATGAACCGTTATAACCGGCGATTTCCGAATGGGGAAACCCAGTGTGATTCGTCACACTATCATTACGTGAATACATAGCGTAATGAAGCGAACCGGGGGAACTGAAACATCTAAGTACCCCGAGGAAAAGAAATCAACCGAGATTCCCCCAGTAGCGGCGAGCGAACGGGGAGCAGCCCAGAGTCTGAATCAGCATGTGTGTTAGTGGAAGCGTCTGGAAAGTCGCACGATACAGGGTGAAAGTCCCGTACACAAAAGTGCATGTGTTGTGAACTCGAAGAGTAGGGCGGGACACGTGGTATCCTGTCTGAATATGGGGGGACCATCCTCCAAGGCTAAATACTCCTGACTGACCGATAGTGAACCAGTACCGTGAGGGAAAGGCGAAAAGAACCCCGGCGAGGGGAGTGAAAAAGAACCTGAAACCGTGTACGTACAAGCAGTGGGAGCCTCTTTATGGGGTGACTGCGTACCTTTTGTATAATGGGTCAGCGACTTATATTCTGTAGCAAGGTTAACCGAATAGGGGAGCCGAAGGGAAACCGAGTCTTAACTGGGCGTTAAGTTGCAGGGTATAGACCCGAAACCCGGTGATCTAGCCATGGGCAGGTTGAAGGTTGGGTAACACTAACTGGAGGACCGAACCGACTAATGTTGAAAAATTAGCGGATGACTTGTGGCTGGGGGTGAAAGGCCAATCAAACCGGGAGATAGCTGGTTCTCCCCGAAAGCTATTTAGGTAGCGCCTCGTGAACTCATCTTCGGGGGTAGAGCACTGTTTCGGCTAGGGGGTCATCCCGACTTACCAACCCGATGCAAACTGCGAATACCGAAGAATGTTATCACGGGAGACACACGGCGGGTGCTAACGTCCGTCGTGAAGAGGGAAACAACCCAGACCGCCAGCTAAGGTCCCAAAGTCATGGTTAAGTGGGAAACGATGTGGGAAGGCACAGACAGCCAGGATGTTGGCTTAGAAGCAGCCATCATTTAAAGAAAGCGTAATAGCTCACTGGTCGAGTCGGCCTGCGCGGAAGATGTAACGGGGCTAAACCATGCACCGAAGCTGCGGCAGCGACACTATGTGTTGTTGGGTAGGGGAGCGTTCTGTAAGCCGTTGAAGGTGGCCTGTGAGGGTTGCTGGAGGTATCAGAAGTGCGAATGCTGACATAAGTAACGATAATGCGGGTGAAAAACCCGCACGCCGGAAGACCAAGGGTTCCTGTCCAACGTTAATCGGGGCAGGGTGAGTCGACCCCTAAGGCGAGGCCGAAAGGCGTAGTCGATGGGAAACAGGTTAATATTCCTGTACTTGGTGTTACTGCGAAGGGGGGACGGAGAAGGCTATGTCGGCCGGGCGACGGTTGTCCCGGTTTAAGCGTGTAGGTGTGTGTTCCAGGTAAATCCGGTTCACTCTAACACTGAGGCGTGATGACGAGGCACTACGGTGCTGAAGTGACAAATGCCCTGCTTCCAGGAAAAGCCTCTAAGCATCAGGTAACACGAAATCGTACCCCAAACCGACACAGGTGGTCAGGTAGAGAATACCAAGGCGCTTGAGAGAACTCGGGTGAAGGAACTAGGCAAAATGGTGCCGTAACTTCGGGAGAAGGCACGCTGATAGGTAGGTGAAGCGACTTGCTCGTGGAGCTGAAATCAGTCGAAGATACCAGCTGGCTGCAACTGTTTATTAAAAACACAGCACTGTGCAAACACGAAAGTGGACGTATACGGTGTGACGCCTGCCCGGTGCCGGAAGGTTAATTGATGGGGTTATCCGTAAGGAGAAGCTCTTGATCGAAGCCCCGGTAAACGGCGGCCGTAACTATAACGGTCCTAAGGTAGCGAAATTCCTTGTCGGGTAAGTTCCGACCTGCACGAATGGCGTAATGATGGCCAGGCTGTCTCCACCCGAGACTCAGTGAAATTGAACTCGCTGTGAAGATGCAGTGTACCCGCGGCAAGACGGAAAGACCCCGTGAACCTTTACTATAGCTTGACACTGAACACTGGTCCTTGATGTGTAGGATAGGTGGGAGGCTTTGAAGTGTGGACGCCAGTCTGCATGGAGCCGACCTTGAAATACCACCCTTTAATGGCTGGTGTTCTAACGTGAACCCGTGATCCGGGTTGCGGACAGTGTCTGGTGGGTAGTTTGACTGGGGCGGTCTCCTCCTAAAGAGTAACGGAGGAGCACGAAGGTTAGCTAATCCTGGTCGGACATCAGGAGGTTAGTGCAAAGGCATAAGCTAGCTTGACTGCGAGAGTGACGGCTCGAGCAGGTGCGAAAGCAGGTCTTAGTGATCCGGTGGTTCTGAATGGAAGGGCCATCGCTCAACGGATAAAAGGTACTCCGGGGATAACAGGCTGATACCGCCCAAGAGTTCATATCGACGGCGGTGTTTGGCACCTCGATGTCGGCTCATCACATCCTGGGGCTGAAGTAGGTCCCAAGGGTATGGCTGTTCGCCATTTAAAGTGGTACGCGAGCTGGGTTTAGAACGTCGTGAGACAGTTCGGTCCCTATCTGCCGTGGGCGCTGGAGAATTGAGGGGGGCTGCTCCTAGTACGAGAGGACCGGAGTGGACGCATCACTGGTGTTCGGGTTGTCATGCCAATGGCACTGCCCGGTAGCTAAATGCGGAAGAGATAAGTGCTGAAAGCATCTAAGCACGAAACTTGCCCCGAGATGAGTTCTCCCTGAGACTATAAGTCTCCTGAAGGAACGTTGAAGACGACGACGTTGATAGGTCGGGTGTGTAAGTGTAGCGATACATTGAGCTAACCGATACTAATGAACCGTGAGGCTTAACCTTACAACGCCGAAGATGTTTTGGCGAAAGAGAAGACGATTTTCAGCCTGATACAGATTGAATTAACCGGCGAAAAGGGGTTAATAAACAGAATTTGCCTGGCGGCTGTAGCGCGGTGGTCCCACCTGACCCCATGCCGAACTCAGAAGTGAAACGCCGTAGCGCCGATGGTAGTGTGGGGTCTCCCCATGCGAGAGTAGGGAACTGCCAGGCATCAAATTTAGTGTGCTGATATGGCTCAGTTGGTAGAGCGCACCCTTGGTAAGGGTGAGGTCCCCAGTTCGACTCTGGGTATCAGCACCAGTTTTTAGGTTAAAGTTCGGCGCTTAGAAAAGAATTTGTCTGGCGGCTGTAGCGCGGTGGTCCCACCTGACCCCATGCCGAACTCAGAAGTGAAACGCCGTAGCGCCGATGGTAGTGTGGGGTCTCCCCATGCGAGAGTAGGGAACTGCCAGACATCAAATCAAGCGAAAGGCCATCCGAAAGGATGGCCTTTTTGCGTTTATGTGACTCAAAAAATAGCCGGATGGCAACATACTTACCTTTCCGGCCTGTGAATTTAATGAATAACCTGAGACAAAAACGCACGAGTACGTTCAGATTTTGGATTGGCAAAAAACTCGTTCGGTGGTGCCTGTTCAACAATCTCACCAAGATCCATAAAGATCACCCTGTCCGCCACCGTTCGGGCAAACCCCATTTCATGAGTGACGCAAAGCATGGTCATTCCCGATTGCGCCAGGCCGATCATGGTATCCAGCACTTCTTTCACCATTTCAGGATCCAGGGCTGACGTAGGCTCATCAAATAACATGATTTTTGGTTTCATGCACAGCGAACGTGCAATAGCCACACGTTGCTGCTGCCCACCGGAAATTTGCCCTGGGTATTTATGGGCATGCTCAGCAATACGTACGCGCTCCAGATAGTGCATTGCCAGCACGTCAGCCTCTTTCTTTGGCATCTTTTGCACCCAGATAGGTGCCAGTGTGCAGTTTTGCAGGACCGTTAAGTGAGGAAAGAGATTAAAATGTTGAAAGACCATCCCCACCTCTTGCCTGACGCGTTCAATATTGCGGATATCTTCATTAAGCTCAATTCCATCCACGACAATGCGGCCTTGCTGATGCTCTTCCAGATGGTTAATACAACGGATTGTTGTCGATTTACCCGAGCCAGAAGGTCCACATAATACGATTCTTTCCCCCTGTTTTACCTTCAGGTTGATGTTTTTCAGTACGTGAAACTGTCCATACCATTTGTTGACGTTTTCCAGCGTAATCATCGCGTCGTTAGACGGCATTATTAATTGACTCATAAATTCCTCATTGCGGTGTACGCCCGGTGTTAAAACGTTTTTCCAGATGCTGGCTATAACGCGACATGCTGAAGCAGAAAACCCAGTAAATCAGAGCGGCAAAAACATACCCTTCCGTGGACATACCCAGCCAGGCAGGGTCCACGGTTGCTTGTTGAACGCTACTGAAGAGATCAAACAATCCGATAATGATGACCAGGCTGGTATCCTTGAACAGGGCGATGATCGTATTGACCAGACCGGGAATGACCAGCTTGAGGGCTTGCGGAAGAATGACCAACCCCTGGGTTTTCCAGTATCCCAGTGCCAGAGATTCGGCAGCTTCATACTGGCCTTTCGGCAGGGCTTGCAGTCCTCCACGTACGACCTCCGCGACATAGGCGGACTGGAAAAGGATGACACCAACCAGCGCCCGAATCAGCTTGTCGATACTGGTGCCTTCGGACATAAATAATGGAAGCATGACCGAAGACATAAACAGGACGGTGATTAACGGCACACCACGCCAGAACTCAATGAAAATGACCGATAAAATCCGAACGACAGGCATATGAGAACGACGACCCAATGCCAGTAAAATCCCCCACGGAAGCGCGCCTGCAATACCGACAGAGGCAATAATCAGGGTGAGTGTCAGTCCACCCCACTGACGTGTCTCTACACGTTCGAGACCGAAAAATCCACCGTACAACAACCACCAGACTACAATCGGATAAACCACCGCCCAGACGGCGATATAGCGACCACGGTGAGACATCGCTTTCCAGAACATAGGGGCAATGGAGAGCAGACCAATAGCCAGGGCCAGGTTAATCCGCCAGCGCTGATCGTGTGGATAGAGCCCATACATAAATTGCCCGAAGCGTTCATGGATAAACACCCAGCACGCGCCCGCTTTTGTACAATCAGCGCGGGTCGAACCTACCCAGTTGGCCTGCAGAAATGCCCAGTTGAACAGCGGTGGAATGAACATCCACATTAACCACACGCATAACAGCGTGAGCAGGCTGTTTGACCAGCTGGAAAATAGATTTTTACGCATCCAAAGTATGATGCGGCCAGCGTGATTGCTGGTCTGGCGCGAGGGGTGAGACAGCAGTGCTTTTGTCATCATGGCTCCTTAGCGCTCAATCAGTGCTATACGACGGTTATAAATATTCATTAGCAGCGAAATACTCAGGCTGATAATCAGGTAAACCGACATGGTAATAGCAATAGTTTCAATGGCTTGTCCTGTTTGATTAAGCACGGTTCCGGCAAACAGAGAAACCATATCCGGGTAGCCAATTGCGGCAGCGAGCGAGGAGTTCTTTACGATATTCAGGTACTGGCTGGTCAATGGGGGAATAATGACGCGCAGCGCCTGCGGGATAATCACCTGGCGGAGCGTAACTGGATTTGGCAGACCCAGAGAACGCGCTGCTTCGTGTTGACCATAAGGCACGGCCTGAATCCCGGCTCGAATAATCTCTGCAATAAATGCAGAGGTATACACTGAAAGTGCCAGCGTTAGCGCAGCCAGTTCTGGGATAAGTACCATGCCACCGCGGAAGTTGAAACCGCGCAACTCAGGGATATCCCAATGAAGTGCGGCACCAAAAGTCCACTGTGAAATCATGGGTAAAAAGACGATCAGAGCCAGTGCAGTGGGCCAGGTTCGGCGCAGTTGACCTGTTTTTGTCTGATGCATCCTGTTAAATCGAAATAGCCCAATGGAGAAAACGACCGCAATAACGATTGCAGCACAAAAGGCAAAAAGACCTTCTCCCATCTGTGGTGCTGGAATATAAAGTCCGCGATTGCTCAGAAAAACTAAATCGAGCGCGTTAACCGCCTGGCGTGGCCCAGGTAAATTGCGTAACACGGCAAAATACCAAAAGAATATCTGTAGCAGAGGCGGAATATTACGGAACGTTTCGATATAAACGGTAGAAAGCTTCCGCAGTAACCAGTTATCTGACAGGCGCGCCAGCCCGAGAAAAAAACCGAGAAATGAAGCGAATACAATACATAATGCAGAGACCAGCAGCGTATTGAGTAGCCCGACCAGAAAGACACGACCATACGTATCACCCTGCTCGTAATCAATCAGATGCTGGACAATACCAAATCCGGCGCTGCGATCGAGAAAAGAAAACCCCGAGGTAATACCGCGACTGCTCAGGTTATTAATCGTGTTATGAATGAGATAGACCGCAATGCTGACGACCACAATGACAGCAAGTATTTGAAATAACCAGGCGCGGACCGCAGGGTTAGAAAAGGATAACGATCCTTTTACGGTTGAGCGGCGATGGGGCATAAGAAAACCTCGGTAACTATGACTCTGAACTGAGCGCCGCAAGTGCGGCGCCCGTTACATCGCGATGGATTAGCGCACCGGCGGCGCATACTGAATGCCACCGTTATTCCAGAGGTTATTCTGCCCACGTTTGATCTTCAGTGGACTTTCCGATCCCACGTTACGTTCAAAGATCTCTGCGTAGTTTCCTACCTGTTTGATAATGTTGTAAGCCCATTTATTATCCAGCTTCAGATCTTTGCCATAATCACCCTCTTTGCCAAGCAGGTGTGCCATATCCGGTGTGGCAGGGTTAGCAGCTTTTTCATCAACGTTTTTCGAGTTCACTCCCATCTCTTCGGCATTCAACATGGCGAACAATGTCCAGCGAACGATAGAGAACCACTCGTCATCACCACGGCGCACAACAGGTCCCAGCGGCTCTTTAGAGATGACCTCTGGCAGAACGATCCATTCTGCCGGGTTGCTTAGCTTGATTCGCAGGGCATACAGTTGAGACTGGTCGGAAGCCAGCGTATCGCAGCGGCCTGATTCCAGCGCCTTAGCCGATTCATCCGAACGGTCGAAGGTGACAGGGGTGTACTTCATGTTGTTGGCTTTAAAGTAATCGGCCACGTTCAGTTCGGTGTCCGTTCCCGCCTGAATACATACGGTTGCGCCATCCAGCTCTTTAGCACTCTTCAGACCCGCTTTGTTATGGGTAAGAAAGCCGATGCCATCGTAGTAAGTCACGCCCGTGAAAGACATACCCATACCTGCATCACGAGAGGAGGTCCATGTGGTATTACGGGAGAGCATATCGACTTCACCAGACTGTAAAGCCGTGAAGCGTTCTTTGGCCGTGAGCGGGGTATATTTTACTTTTGTGTCGTCGCCAAATACCGCCGAAGCAACACCACGGCATACATCGACATCGATACCAGAGAATTTACCGCTTGCGTCGGCATATGAAAAACCAGGCAGACCGTCACTGATACCGCATTGCACAAACCCTTTTTTCTTTACGGCATCAAGCGTTGCGCCGGCATGTGCCTGATTTGCAATCGCAAGCATCACGCCGGCCGCAGCCAGGCTGGCTATTATCATCTTTTTCATAGAGCATCCTGTGTGGAGGAATTATTGTTATGGAAACGTTCTGAAAACGTCTTTTACCTGTCTGTGGCTTTGGCCATACTCTTTTAAGCAAAGGTAGTGCCAGGTTTTTGCGTGCGATTGTTCGACGCAATATGCAGAGTGTAGACAGGAAAAAATAAATTCAGCGCCCCGAAGTGGTGCAAAATTGAAACGTACGCCACATTTCAGCGCAAAAAATTTAAAATTAAGACAGGATGCGTGATAACAATTTCGGGCGTGAATATTGAGCGTGTGAGAATAATGGACTGAAGCCGCGTTGTTACGAAAAACAGAAAAAACGCTAATTTTAAGTCGTGGATATGTGAGGGAAATCTATAATAATTTTATTATTGGATGAGTGATGTAAACCAACGTTTTGTCTTATATAAGAATTTACCTTTTATAATAAAAGCGCGGCCATCGCCGCGCTTTTAAGATGATTTATTTCGTCAAGGCAACTATCCCAAGTGTCAGACCGGCAACAGCGGCTGCGCCACCAGCGATCGCACCTGCTGTTTCCCAGTTATCCTGCGTGGTGCCTTTCATACAGGTATTGGTATGAACCAGGCGGCCCTGATCGTCATACACAGGTACGCAAGGAGAATCGTGTGCACAGCCCGCCAATACGGCTGTAAGCAATGCAACGGATATTAATCTTTTCATGGTGTTACCTCTAAAATAAGCGTTTCGCTATTAAAGCAGAAACAAACGCTAAGCTATCTGCCTGCGAAATCGAATACTATTTTACCACCTCTTAAAAAAAGACTGACATGAGGAATAATCTCAATTCATGTGGATTGTAAACATAATGAATAAATCCGGAGGGTATAGAAGGTTTCTTTGCGCGGCGTGAGAAAAAATAAATGGCTATCTTATTAATAAATAAAGAGGTCAGAATCTGTTAAAAAGGCGCCCGAAGACGCCTTGTTTTTACAAATTAATCGTTGCGCCGACTAAAACGCCGTTTAACGACCACAAAGAAAACGGGAACGAAGAAGATTGCCAGTAATGTAGCGGTGAGCATGCCCCCCATAACACCTGTACCGACAGCATTCTGTGCGCCACTGCCTGCACCATGGCTGATCACCAGAGGCATAACTCCCAGAATAAAGGCCAGGGATGTCATCAGGATGGGGCGAAGTCGCATGCGTGACGCTTCCAGTGTGGCTTCGATCAACCCTTTGCCCTCTTTATCCATCAGATCTTTAGCAAACTCCACAATCAGGATAGCGTTTTTGGCAGAGAGACCGATGGTGGTTAGCAGTCCCACCTGGAAGTAGACGTCGTTGTTCATTCCACGAAGCGACGCGGCTAACAGCGCACCGACCACACCGAGCGGTACAACCAGCATGACAGAGAAAGGAATCGACCAGCTCTCATACAGGGCGGCAAGGCAAAGAAATACCACGATCAACGAAATGGCATACAGTGCGGGGGCCTGGTTACCTGACAGTCGCTCCTGATAAGACATGCCCGTCCAGTCATGACCGATACCGTTAGGCAGTTTTTCTGCAAGGCTTTCCATTAGCGCCATTGCTTCACCGGTACTTCTGCCTGGAGCCGCTTCGCCCAGCAATTCCATTGATGGCATACCGTTGTAGCGTTCCAGTCGCGGTGAACCGTAGATCCAATGTGCTGAACTGAATGTTGAGAATGGCACCATTTCACCATTGGCACTGCGAACGTACAGATTATTGATGTCTTCCGGCAACATACGGAATTTAGCATCTGCCTGAACATACACTTTTTTCACGCGGCCACGGTCAATGAAGTCGTTGACGTAATAGCCGCCCAGCGCAGCGGAGATGGTTTCATTAATATCGGACAAGGAGACACCGAGCGCCTGCGCTTTTTCCTGATCCACATCCAGCTTAAATTGAGCGGTATCTTCCAGGCCATTAGGACGTACACGCACCAACAAGTCGGGATGTTTTGCCACCATGCCTAACAACTGATTACGCGCCTGCGTTAGAGCTGTATGCCCCAACCCACCCTGATCAATCAGCTCAAAGTCGAAGCCCGTTGCGGTCCCTAATTCAACAATGGCTGGCATGTTGAAGGGGAATACCAGACCATCACGAATCTGGCTAAATGCTCGGGTGGCGCGGGCTATAACGGATTCAACGTTATTCTCGTTACCGCTACGCTCTTCCCAGGGTTTGAGACTGACAAACGCCATCCCTGAGTTTTGCCCCTGGCCGCTGAAGCTAAAGCCGTTAACCGTAAAGACGCTTTCGACGTTGGCTTTCTCATTGTTCAGGTAGTAATGGGTCACCTGGTCTAACACTTTCTGCGTGCGCTCCTGCGTCGCGCCAGCCGGAAGCTGAATCATCGTCAGGAACACCCCCTGATCTTCCTCTGGCAGGAAGGAGGTAGGAAGACGTATAAACAGTACCGCCATCCCAATAACAATGATCAGGTAGATGACCAGATAGCGGCCGGTTTTACGAATAATGCCGCTGACGCTATTGGTGTAGTGGTTAACGCTGTAATCGAATTTGGCATTAAACCAGCCAAAGAAACCGCTTTTTTTCTCGTGATGCTCAGCCGATACCGGCTTCAGCAGCGTTGCACAAAGCGCGGGAGTCAGGATCAGCGCGACCAGTACGGAGAGCGCCATGGCGGAAACGATAGTGATAGAAAACTGCCGGTAAATGGCACCGGTTGACCCACCAAAGAAGGCCATAGGGATA
The DNA here is from genome assembly GCF_945906775.1 of Citrobacter sp. Marseille-Q6884. Classification (NCBI taxonomy): domain Bacteria; kingdom Pseudomonadati; phylum Pseudomonadota; class Gammaproteobacteria; order Enterobacterales; family Enterobacteriaceae; genus Citrobacter; species Citrobacter sp. Marseille-Q6884. Next base: position 721,157 of record NZ_CAMDRE010000001.1, on the reverse strand, counting down.
AACACCGCGGATAGCACCATAGCGATACCCACCAGTGCGCCCTGGATTTGCGACATCGATTTCTCTGTCGCCTCTTTGGGTGGTAGATGATCCTCCATCATCACACGTTCCACGTTTTCCACCACGACTATCGCATCATCGACCAGCAGGCCGATGGCGAGCACCATCCCGAACATCGTCAGGGTGTTTATCGAGTAACCAAACGCAGCAAGTACGGCAAATGTTCCCAGCAACACGACAGGTACCGCGATGGTTGGAATCAGTGTGGCGCGGATGTTTTGCAGGAACAGGTACATCACCAGGAAGACCAGCACAATCGCTTCAAACAGTGTTTTTATCACTTCATGAATTGAGATTGTGACGAACGGTGTGGTGTCGTACGGGTAGACCACTTTCATTCCCTGAGGGAAGAACGGCTGCAGTTCTACCAGTTTGGCTTTGATGGCGTTAGCGGTATCCAGTGCGTTGGCACCGGTTGCCAGTTTAATACCAAGACCGGATGCCGGTTTTCCATTAATACGTGCAACGACGTTGTAGTTTTCACCTCCTAACTCAATGCGTGCGACATCTTTCAAGTGCACCACAGAACCATCGCTGTTCACGCGTAGGGTGACTTTGCCAAACTCATCTGGGTCTTTTAGTCGCGTTTGTGCAATGATCGAGGCGTTGAGCTGCTGATTGGGCAGGGCTGGTGTGCCACCTAACTGACCTGCGGCGATCTGGTCGTTCTGTACCTTCAACTGATTGATGACATCAACCGGCGTAAGTTGGTATTTGTTTAATAAATTCGCATCCAGCCAGATACGCATGGCGTACTGGGCACCAAACAGTTGCACATCACCTACGCCGTTCAGGCGGCTGATGGCGTCTTTGACATTCGAGGCGACATAGTCGGAGATGTCATCCTGAGTTGTCTGCGGGTTATCAGAAACAAAGCCCGCCACCATCAAAAAGCTGCTACTGGATTTTTCTACGCTGATCCCCTGCTGCTGAACTTCTTGCGGCAGCAAAGGAGTCGCGAGCTGCAGTTTGTTTTGTACCTGAACCTGTGCAATATCGGGATCGGTGCCGGACTGGAACGTCAGCGTAATGGTGACGCTCCCCGCGGAATCGCTGGTGGAGGACATATACATCAGGTTATCGATGCCGTTCATGTTCTGTTCGATAACCTGCGTTACGGTATCCTGCACCGTCTGCGCATCTGCGCCCGGGTAGGTTGCAGAGATCGCCACTGCAGGAGGCGCGATGGTGGGGTACTGCGCTACAGGCAGTTGCAGGATTGCCAGCGCGCCCGCCATCATCAGAATAATGGCCAGCACCCACGCAAAGATAGGTCGCCTAATAAAGAAATTTGCCATATCCGGTTACCTTATTGCGCCGCTTTCGTGGCAGGGGTTGCGGTATCGGCGGTGGCTTTAACCTGCACACCTGGACGGGCTTTTTGTAAACCGCTCACGATGACTTTGTCGCCGGGTTGTAAACCTTCGCTAATGAGCCATTTATCACCAATGGCTTGTGCGGCAACCACGGGACGCGCTTCAACCTGGCTCTTGTCGTTGACGACCATCACTGTTGCATCGCCGCGCGGTGTACGCGTCACTCCCTGTTGTGGGACGAGGATGGCATTGGGTTGGACGCCTTCATCAATACGTGCGCGCACGAACATCCCCGGAAGCAGAGTGTGCTGAGGATTGGGGAAAACAGCTCTGAGGGTGATGGAACCGGTACTTTCATCCACCGTCACGTCAGAAAATTGCAGAGAACCTTTTAACGGATATGACTGACCATTCTCCATTACCAGCTCAGCGGTACTGCGGGTATTGTCTTTATGCAGGTTACCTTGCTCAACGGACTGCTTGAGGCGCATAAAATCGTTACTGGACTGCGTCACGTCGACATAAATGGGATCAAGCTGCTGAACGGTGGCTAACTCGGTTGCCTGACCATTGGTCACCAGCGCACCTTCGGTCACATTCGATTTGCCGATACGTCCGCTAATTGGCGAGGTGACTCTGGTATAGGCCAGGTTGATGCGGGCGCTTTCAACAGCGGCTTTTGCGGCGATAACAGAGGCATCGGCCTGACGAGCATCAGCAATCGCCTGATCGTACTCCTGCTGGCTGATGTACTTTGTTCCGACCAGTGGGACATAGCGTTTAACCGTTAAATGCGCGATTGCCGCTGCAGCTTCGCTTTTTGCCAGTTCACCTTTGGCGCTATTGTAGTCGGCCTGGTAAGTAGCAGGATCGATCTGATAAAGCGACTGACCTGCTTCAACATCACTCCCCTCGGTGAAATTCCTTTTAAGCACAATGCCGCTGACCTGGGGGCGAACTTCTGCAATACGAAATGCTGTTGTACGCCCTGGTAATTCGGTCGTCACGGCTAATGGCGCTGATTCCACAACATGAACAGTAACCTGTGGCTCCGTAGGATGAGCTTGCGTTTCTCCCTGATCGTTACAACCGGCGAGTAATGCAGCGGAGATGATGATGAATGAGGGCAGGAGTGAAAACCTGGCATTTTTCGTCATTACTATTCCTTAAAAAACCGAAAGCTCGTTATTTACCGGATAACGGCAGGACGATAACGCGCGCAAGTAAAAATAATAGTTAGCTATCCTACAAATAATTAGCTTGCGATGTAAGCAATACTTATTTTGCTGGACAATACACGGCACGTAAAAACAAAAAGAGATTAAGTATCTGCTTTTTCATTCGGAAGGGATGGCAATGTTATGACGCGCTAAAATACATATTGAAATAAACATTTGCGTGGTGAATATAATGCGTAATTCTTATTCGTTTTGTTTATTTATATATGTTGCATGTAATGAAATATTTTAGATCTCGTCTAAATAAAAGCTAAGTGATACATTTATTCCGTATGGCAAATATTAGATAAGAAAGTTTATCATTCCCCACTCTGTCTCAGGCATTCTGAATCATGGCCAAAAAAACGAAAGCTGATGCCCTCAAAACGCGACAGCATCTGATCGAAACTGCGATTGTCCAGTTTGCTGCTCGTGGCGTTGGTAACACGACGCTAAATGACATTGCCGATGCTGCCAACGTGACGCGGGGCGCAATCTACTGGCATTTCGAGAATAAGACTCAACTGTTTAATGAGTTATGGTTGCAACAACCACCTCTACGCGATCTTATCCAGGACAGGCTCAGTGGTCGCTGGGAGAATGATCCCTTGCAGCGATTGCGTGAAAAATTCGTTGTTGGTTTGCAATATATCGCAGAGGTTCCTCGTCAGCAGGCATTAATGCAAATCTTATATCATAAGTGTGAGTTTCATAAGGATATGATATCTGAACAGGAAATTCGCGATAAAATAGGCCTTAGCCATCAAAGTATTCGCGAGTCTCTGCAAAAGTGTATGGATGAAGGTCTTATTGCAACCGCCCTGGATTTAGATATCATCATCATTATTCTGCATGGTAGCTTTAGTGGAATAATAAAGAACTGGTTAATGAATCCAATAAGTTATGACCTTTATGAGCAAGCACCCGTATTAGTCGATAATGTATTAAAAATGTTAAGTCCTGATGGCTGTATAATACAACTGGTCCAGAATGAAAATCAGGTAGGGTAGTTTCAGCCGCAATAGTTCAGCCGTCATGGCCTGACGGCTGCAGTAGATGATGTCTTTTCGGCGGCGCTATTCGATGTCGGCACAGTTGACCAGCTTGAGAGGATTCACGGAGTCCATATTCCGACACTTATCATGCTCTGTTGTCATTAACTCTATCCACTGTATGAGTAATGCATCAAAAAGAAACACGAAGACAGCAAAAACAACCAGCCACCAATACTTGCGAATCATTCCCAAACCCTGTGTATTCATGCCCAAGCGTGCAGGGAATATACACGAAATCCAAAAGCTGAAAAGCAGACTTACAATGCTTTTACTTTGGTGAAATCTCGTCGTCCATTTCAGGTAATCGACTCTTTTTAGAGAGGTTTTTTGTCTTTCGCTTTTTCACCTTTGCAAGCTCATTCTGAGAAAAATGGGAGCTGATACTCAGTCTCCTGAGCCCCATTTTTACGTATTCAGTATTGATTTCAATACCGACAAACTTGCGACCCAGCGCCACTGCGGTTGCACCGGTAGTAAAGCTGCCCGCGAAGGGATCCAGCACCTTGTCGCCTGGGTTAGAGGATGCAAGGATAATGCGCTCTAATAAGGCCTTAGGTTTTTGCGTTGGGTGATTTTCGTATTCGTCCATCAAATAGCGAACACGCGGAAACGCCCAGACATTACCGGGAACTTTCTTCTGATTGTATGGCTGTGGCGGATTCTTTCTGTAATCGATAAGCGCGCGTTTGGCACCTGTTTTGGCTTCCACCAGAATATCATCGTGGTTAAACGTATAGTTTTTCTGATCTTTAACCAGCATAAGAATCGGTTCATACATTGAACCAAAGAACTTTTTGGCCTGTACCCCCGAGCTATCATAAGACCATACGATACGGCTTTTGATGGTAAAGAGCTGGCGGCATTTAAGGTCTATGTACGGCATATTCTCTGTACTGTTCATGATGTACATGGTGCCTTGTGGCGTCAGAATTCGATGACATTCCTCTATGCATTCAAACAGCCAGGACAGAAAGCTCTCTTCGTCCCAGGATTCCACCATGCCGTCAAAATCTTTGCCGATGTTATAAGGGGGGTCGGCAAAAATGAGGTCAACGCTTTCAGACGGCAGCTTTTTTAGTTCGGTCAGCGCATCACCCTGGATAATCTTTTTCGATTCATCGCCAAAATAGACGGGTTCACAGCTTGCTTTCATCGCCAAAACCTCTGGGTGATACAAATAAAAAAGGCGCTTCCCCATGCCGAGTAGCGCCTTTTAAAACAAACATTTAACTGATTAGTATCAGTTCATGCCGTATTTTCAAAACCTACGTTTTTTACCGTTCAGCTATGTTTGCTGATGTTTATTTATCTATATGATATAAAACCATAAAACTGTTTTTCTGGTTTGCCTTTGTTCATTGCAGTTCATAGAGTAACATTGAGATGTGTAGTCAGTGGTGTAGTCAGTGCCAAAAATGAACTGAGGTTTTTATGGCTGGTGGTACGAACAAGTTAAGTGATACATCGCTCCGTAAGATGGTCGGGAGGGAAAGTCCCGGTGATAGCTTTTATGCTGATGGTGACGGCCTGAGCGTAAAGGTGTCAAAGATTGGGATAATGACCTGGTATTTTACTTACCGCATAGGTGGGCGCAGTACTGCCCCTCAGCGTTTGAAGTTAGGTAACTATCCCGATCTTTCACTGAAGGCCGCGAGGGCAAAGCGCGATCAATGTCGTGCCTGGCTTGCTGAGGGGAAGAACCCGAAACACCAGTTAACTGTCACCACACAGGAAACACTTAAGCCGGTAACTGTAAGAGAGGCACTTGAATACTGGATAAGGGAATATGCATCTCATAAACGGGCTAATGTGGAAAAGCATATAGAACAGCTCAATAAGCATATCTACCCATATATTGGGGAGTTTCCTCTCTCTATGTGCGAAACCCGCCACTGGCTGGAGTGTTTCAGCAGGGTGAGAGATGAAGCTCCAGTAGCTGCTGGCTATCTTCTGCAAATGTGTAAGCAAGCCCTCAAGTTCTGCCGTGTTCATCGGTACGCAGTGAGTAATGTCCTGGACGATTTGACCATTGACGATGTCGGACGTAAACAGAATAAACGGGACAGAGAGCATACCCGGCAAGAGTTGGCAGATATATGGCGGGAGTGCTCAGGCCTGAAATTTAAACCCTACTACTCAGCGCTCTTACGTCTGCTGGTGGTGTTTGGCTGCCGAACTCAGGAGTTGAGATTATCTCGCGTAACCGAATGGGATCTAAATGATTGGGTTTGGACTGTACCAAAAGAGCACAGCAAAGGTGGTGAGAAAATACTACGGCCTATTCCCGTAGATATCCGCCCATTTATCAAACAGCTTTTAGAGCAACACCAAAGCACAGGGCTTTTGCTGGGAGAGATAAAGAAACCGGAAGCTGTCAGTCAGTGGGGAAGGATGTTGTATAAGCGTCTGGGCCACTCTGAACCGTGGACGCTTCACGATTTACGCCGTACATTTTCCACGACTCTGAACAACATGGGAATCGCTCCGCATGTTGTCGAGCAACTTCTGGGCCATGCGCTGGGTGGTGTCATGTCCGTATATAACCGCAGCCAGTATTTACCTGAAAAACTGGATGCACTGAATAAATGGATGCAGAGATTAGACATTATTACCTCTGATATCTCAAATGTTACTATTCTTGAGGTCGCAAGATGACAAAAAAAATTAACAGTAAAAGAGACTTACCAAAGTCATTCAGCCTGGAAAAATATGATGACCTTGAAAATATGTCTGATAAGGATTTGTTTCGTCAGCTTTATTGGCGATGCGATGATTTAACAATAAAAAATACAGACTGCCCTGACTATGGTTTGCAACATGGTGCTAAATACCCACTTAACAATAATTTTGGTGATCCATTCGGGGAGCTCAAAGCAGAAGAATGGTTTCTTGAAAAGCAAAAGGAATACGAGTACAAGACTCAGCCTGATTTGCTAAAATTAAGTTACGGCGATGGTATAAAACCATTAATGAGATTTGAGTTGGCATTTTTGAATAAAATCAATGCTGATAAAGGTCACTGGAAAGGAAAGCCAATAGTCGTTGACGATGATTTGGTGGGGGATTTGTTTACAGCAGATAACGGTATGTTTTGGGCTGTCATGCGCGAGCCAGTAAACTTACTTTCTGATGTTGTGGAAAACGTGATGATTACTGTTGACTTAAACAACAGAGATGACCTTTTGATTGAAGCATTCACGAACCTCCTCCCAAAATGGCGCGAAGAACTCGGAATACCTGAACCAGATAAGCCAGTCTCAGGGGACTGGGAGAGCGTCAGACGTAAGATAATTGACTACAGAATAATTCCACTTATTGATTTGATGTCATGGGAGAGCGCTACCGACAGCAAAATATCTCTTGGCGTACTCGCAGTATCCCTGTTCCCGGATGGAGAAAAGGAGTCCTTTGCCATAGCTCAAACGGTAAAACCTTTCTTGGATAAAATCATAAGAAGTGATTCTTTAGATAAAATCAGGAAAGAATTATCTTGATATAAGTGAATAAGGGTAACTCCTTTAGAGGAATATAATTTTTTTCTCACCGTCGCGGTGATAATTTTGTTGAATAAGAATGCTCTCGAACCTTAGCGAACGAGAGCATTTTTTTATGAACAATATTAAACAATCCCAGCAGCCAGCAGAAAGAGTTATCCGTGAGGCTGAGTGCCGACAGCTAACCGGTATTTGTCGAACCACTCGATACATGATGGAAAAAGAGGGGAGCTTTCCCGCCCGCCGTAAGCTGGGAGGCCGCGCCGTTGGTTGGCTTCTGTCAGAGGTCACAGCATGGCAGCAGAGCCGCAGCAAAGCAGCGTGAGGGGTGGGAAATGTCACATAAAACAAAAGCGGCCATGCAGGGCCGCCAATGTCACTACCAAAAACTTAAGCAAAGTCAGGATACCAGGGTAAATGCTGGTGGTCAAAGCCTGAGCGCTCCTGTGATTACAGGAACTGCGCCATTGGCGCAGTTCGGATTTCAAATCCGTACTGCATTGCAATATGTCTCCCAAGAGGGATCGGATTTCAAATCCAGACCTTTGCGAGTGACTAAAAGTCACGCCCACCCCCAAACTACCCAGAAATTGGGCTGTTTAAGGTGTACGGCATTGCCGCATACCCAATCTCCCGAAACTTCTGGAGAACTGGAACAGAGTGCCGGGTGTACTGCAATGCAGCATACCCAATCTCCTAAGATTTCAGGAGATACCATCACTGAGATAGTGATAGTTGGATTGGGGGCAACAGCAGTTGGACATACTACGGAGAAATCCCGTAGTTTCGACCGTTACCCAGATATTGGGTATCGATGCAACGAAAGTTGCATCGGTCAGAACCAGAGCTACAAAAATAGCGGTGGTCAAACCCCAGAAGATTTCCAGAGTGCATTTATGCACTTTGGGTATCAGCCTTTTGGCTCGATGCCTCGTTGTTGTAACTCTTTGCGGATTATTCGCTTTATCCACGCTGATACAGAAGCGTCACCATCTTGTGCCAGAGCCTGTTTAATTCCTTCTTCTAGGCTTGGTTCTACACGTAATGCGATCTGCTTGTTACCTTTGGCTTTAATTTCTATGGTTGACATTTGGTTGACACCTGATTACTTTGAAGTGGTAATCAAGTGTATGACAGGTGCATACCAAAAAGCAACGCCCCGGACTGTTAGAGCAGTACCAGGGCGTCTAACCAAACCGTTAAGTGAGGTAACAGTTATGGCTGACAATCATTCTACCCAAACTCGCCCAAAATTTACATGGCGTTTTCTTGCAGTACCTATCATTGCACCAAATGCAAAACCAATCGTGCTCTACACCAATGCCACTAGCGAACAGAGGGCTCGTGACAATTGCCCGGGGTGGTTGCTCTTCTTTGCCGCACGCCTACCTCTTCATGAGGTTTGTGATAACCCAACACCTTCAGGACTCAGGGAAAGCCTGACCCCTTCAACCGTAGCGGAAATCGCTACAGTTCAGGAGGTGCGCCATGTCTAATCTGACCATGCTGGATATGGGCGACAAATTCCGCTCTCTTGAGGTCTTACTGGCTGCGGCAATGGAAATGGATTGCCGAAATGATGATGAGCATGAAATTGCTTTTGAACTCGTGGATAAAGCCTTAATGCGTTGTCGCTCTCTTCGCCGTGAACTTGATGGGCTGGAGGGGAAAAATGCGTGATATCTACCATCAACTTGTAAAGCACGCTCCTGACTTTAAAAACTATACCGATGAAGAACTGATCGAGACAGCAGATGTATGTGGCGAAACTGCCAGGGCCATTTCTAACACGCTCACCCTCATTGGAAACCTGACGCTTGAGGCAACTCTTGGTGAAGAATACAGCAATGAAAATGCCAGGCGTGATCTGATGTTATTAGGCGATACGTTGCGGAATCTTCCCCGACTTGCTGAAGCTATGGAGCAAAACAGTTGCACAGCAAATTTCGTACTTAGAAATCGTCGCGGGGAGGTGCTGCAATGATCAGTAACGTCAAATTTAATGAGCTGTCCAACCGAGTTGAGTTGCTGGTTGAAAAGATTTTGCATCTTGAGGCACAGGTTAAGTCACTCACCGATAGTCAGGGTGGAGAAATCCCTCCTGGTATGACGCCAGTAGCAACACTGGCTGCGGAATACGGTATCTCAACCAAAAAGGCTGAGGAACTGGCGAAAAACACAGGGGTGATGCTGGTTAAGCTCAAATCTGGAGGGTTCGTTGCGCCTGATGAAAAGTTCAGGGAAGCGGCGCGGTTGGTGCTGCGCAGTGCTAAGCGCAAATATGGCTCTGCGTACTGGTTCCATCCTTTGATTGGAAAATTCCAGATGAGCGGGGGCATACCCAAATGACGATGCAACTGACATCTGTAGAAACGGTATCTGATGCCCTGTTTACCTGTTCGTATCTGTGGGCTCATGGCAAGCAGTACAGCCGCAGTGATTTGGATAAGGCCCTCCACCAGCATAAAGATCCAACTACTCGTTACGGGAAGCTGGTGGCTCGCCTCAACCAGATAGCAGCAATGCCGTATGAGGAGCTTTGTGATGCCGGGTATCTCGATACGGACCGCAAACAAATGATTACCGCACGGCGTTCTGTGCTGGTGGAAGAGATAGGCGAAGGTGAAATGAATGCCATGCTGTCTGACGTGCAGCGCATTCACCGCGTCTTTCCTGATGCTGGTGCAAAGTTCAGGACAAAGCTGCCTCTCTCTCGCGGATCTGAGGGCTTTGATATCCGTCAGGACTATATCCTTAAACACTTTCTGCCAGCGCAGTCTCTGTGCAGCATTTACGGCCCAAGCGGTTCGTATAAGAGTTTTCTAGCCGTATCGTGGGCTTGTCATATCGCAGCTGGTCTGCCATGGGCGGGGAAGAAGGTCACTCCTGGCGCAGTGCTGTATGTGGTTGGCGAGGGTGGTGTAGGTGTTCCCCGGCGTATACGGGCATGGGAACAGGTGCATGGCATACAGGCAGACAACCTCTGGCTGGTTAATCGTCCGGTGTTCCCTGTGCGTGAGTCAGAGGTTACAGAAGTGCTTCTTGCTGCCAGGCAGATTGAAGCCGAATGTGGTGTGCCGGTTCGCATGGTGGTGATCGATACTCTGGCCCGCTGTTTTGGTGGTAACGACGAGAATGATGCTCGTGACATGGGGGCGTTTATTGAGGGCTGTGACGTTATCAAACAGAAAACGGGTGCAACGGTGCTGGTAGTCCACCACTCCGGCAAGGATGAAGGGAAAGGCGCTCGCGGTTCCAGTGCTTTCCGTGCTGCGCTTGATACTGAATTTAACGTTAAGCGTGAAGGGGATGGAAAGGCGCTTATTCTGACTTGTACCAAGATGAAAGACGCGGAGGAGCCAGAACGTAAGGCGTATGACCTGAGAACGGCTGAGCTTTACACCGATGAAGATGGTGAGCTTGTGTGCTCTCTGGTTGTGCACGATCAGCCGAGAGAGGCTAAAGAGGTTGAGCCTGAACTGGCCCATATCTCCCGTCTTAGCGATAACCACCATGCACTATGGCAGGCAGTACGCAGCCGTTCAGCTAAGGGGGAGCCATGCACTATCTCCGTCATAAAAGACGATCTGCGTGCAACACTGGGGGCAGATAAAGTGAGAAAGTCATTCCCGCGCTGGCTGGACAAGCTGGAGAGTGAGCAAATTATTCGCATCGAGGGTGAGAACCTTTACCCGGTAACAGTCGAGTAAATGCGGCGCTAAGTGCGGCATGTGCGGCATTTAGTATGTCTTGTAACCAAATGCCGCACTTAGTCCCTGTATACACGCGCTAAGTGCGGCATTTCATTGAAACCCCCGTCATTACTGGCTTTGCATGATTTTTTGAGAAAACTGGTGCGGCGCTAAGTGCGGCATTACTAAACGCGGCACTAAATGCGGCAAGTTAGACAAATAAGGAGAATTTATGCCTATTACGATTCAGGAAATAAAAGAGTATTACGATCAGTTTGGGCTTCATGAAATGAGTTCAATGCCTACCTCAGAGTATCGTCAGGCTCTGGCAAACGGTGCTCTGTTGTGGATTGACCACCATGATTTTGTTCGCAGTACGCTATCAGATGAAATTATTGCGACAAACATTGAGCAGGTTGATGCTTTGATTGAACACCTGCAAGCTTTCAGAGAAAAAATGCCATCCCCACCAAAATGGATGAGTGAGAAATGATTTTAAGGCCTGGATTGATACCAGGCCTATTTTTAAAGTAAACCTAGCAGTGCAGAGGCACCAGCACCGACGATACTGGCAACGGTGCTATTCTCCAGTAATTGTTTCAACATTGATTTAGCCTGTGGATCGCCAGATTTAGCTACTTTATCTACCAGTTCAGTAATGCTGATATTCACCAGCATATGATTACTTTCACCGATTTGAACTTGTGAGCCTGATACGCTACCAATGTTGAATGTGTTTTGGCTGGATGGTTTGGGCTTGTGCTCATTGGCAGTTAAATTTTCAACCTTTAATGTAAGCATGTGTGGGTGCTTAGTGCCAACATTAAGCGTGCCTCCTGGTAAGAATGACATATCCAGTACTTTTAAGGATATTTCACCCTTTCCAAGCTTTTGAGTTATTTCATCTCCAATAGTGATGTCTGGCTCCTCAGTGTAAGGAATTAGTACCTTTTTTTCAGTAGAATTTCTGCGCCCTTTGTATTCAATTCCTGCTATTGTGAATTTTTCAGGGTATGCCATAGCGTCAAAATCCATAATTTTACTCCTTTTGGTAGCTTTGTTTAAGTTACTTAATGCTTAATAAGCAATAGTCATGGCTGAGATTTAAAAATAGATATTAGAAAATCATATTTTTCTTTGCTCAGTAAATTCTTTGACATAACGCTCTTCAGAAGTATTTTTGAGAGGGAGATAACTTCATCTTCACCCGAAGACGCGATTATTGTGAAGAACTCTCTGAGTTCTTGAGTATTAATGCTATTACTTGTACCAAATTGCGCATATATGCTATTTACGGTATCTATGTTGAATATGTTGTGATTTGGATGTGGTTTTTTCAGTTTTTCTATTTCAGCATGTTCTTTTATCTTCTGGGACATATTTTCAATGTAACCGCTGACATCTTTCTTTTCTGGGAAGGAAAATCCATCTCCTCTTAAAATTTTATCAGTCTCGGCCATTTCATGGTAAAGCCTGCGAACCATTACAAGTAATAGGCGTTTAGCTTCTTCAATGGATTCCTCTATTGAAAATTGGCATTCAATTGCCAAGGCTGATGTCTGCTCTAATACATTCACTGAGTAATTTTCAATGTAAGGGCCGATAAAGCCGCTCCAAAAAACATCAACGGGAGAACCTTTAAAGGCCATACCTTGATAGCAGATTTCTGTTCCATCATATGCAGTAACTTTCATAGGCGGTCCCGCATTGAAAAATCGCCATCTATGAATCAGCTTGGTTAATTTTTCATCAATATCTTGAACGGATTTATAGGTTCTTTTGTACAACGGGGATGGATGTACACCCGGAACGGCAAGAATCTCTTTTGTCATGTGAATCCCCATCATTTTGACCATTGCTTTTTGTAAATTATTTGTGTGTTATCTTTCAAGGATGTTCGGAGTAAAAATACCTTATTTACATCGATAATTTGATCCATATCTTAAAGAGTGGCACTCAGACGTGAGCCGCCACTGGCCGTTAAATCAAGCTGTAGCGAGTACAGCCTGCGAGAGGCAGAAAAAGATTTAACGGCCTCCTCTCCTAAGCGCTGGTTTCACGTCTCAACGTTAATTGTTACGGAAACCACTCCATGAAGAAACTACTCGAATTACGCCAGCAGAAAGCCGCCCTCAAAACGCGGATGCGCTCCATGCTGGACAAAGCCGACACTGAGAAGCGTAGTCTGAACGAAGAAGAGGGCAAAAAGTTCGACGAACTCCGCGCCCAGGCTGATGCGCTTGAAGTTGAAATCACCCGTCTTGAAGCCGTCGCCGACGATCTGCGCAATCTGCCTGGTACTTCCGTCGAAGGTGAGCCAGTAAGCAACGACGAGCTGCGCCACTACATCATGACTGGGGATACTCGCTCTCTCTCCACGCTGGTGCAGGCTGATGGCGGTTATACCGTTATCCCTGAGCTGGACAAAGAGATTATGCGCCAGCTGCAGGATGACAGCGTTATGCGCTCCATCGCCACGGTGAAGACCACCAAAACCAACGAATACCAGAAGCTGGTATCTGTGGGCGGTACTACCGTTAATCGCGGTACCGAAGGTGAAGCACGTACCGAAACCAGCACGCCGAAGATGGAGCGCGTTGATATCAAACTCAACCCGATCTACGCCTACCCGAAAACCACTCAGGAAATTCTCGACTTCTCCGAAGTTGATATTCTGGGTTGGCTGTCTTCCGAAATCACCGACACCTTCACTGCTACCGAAGAAACCGACTTTGTTAACGGCGACGGTGATAAAAAATCCAAAGGGTTCCTGTCCTATCCGCGTGCGGCCACCAGCGATAAAACCCGTCCGTTCGGAACGCTGGAGAAAATGGAAGCTGCTGCCGTTTCCTCTGATGGCTTGATCGACCTGCTGTATAAGCTGAAAGCCAAATACCGTAAAAATGCCGTATGGGTGATGAACTCCAACACTGCCGCTACGCTGCAAAAGCTGAAAAACGGCAACGGGGATTACATCTGGCGTGATCGTCTCGTCGCTGACTCTCCCGATACCCTCCTTGGCCGTCCGGTTCAATATCTGGAAACCATGCCTGATGCGGCTGCGGGTGAAGCGTTCCTGGCAGTCGGGGACTTTAAGCGCGGTTACTTTATCGTGGATCACACTACTGGCGTGCGTACCCGCCCCGACAACATCACCGAACCTGGTTTCTACAAGGTGCATACCGATAAATACCTGGGCGGTGGTGTGGTGGACTCCAACGCCATCAAGGTGCTTGAGCTTTCCGGCTCCGGTTCCTGATTTGACGTTTAAGGGGCTTCGGCCCCTTTTTGCCCTCTGTGGAGTCAAGTAATGAAAACAATAGATTTTGAAATACGCACCTCCGATCTGAGCGCCAGCAATAAAAAGCTGGTGGGCTATGCCGTGCGATGGAACAGCCTGTCAGAAATTATCTGGGATGAATTTCGTGAGCAGTTCGCGCCGGGGGCGTTTAAAGACAGCCTGGCATCCGGTAGCGATGTGCGTGCGCTGTATGAGCATAACTACACCCAACTACTGGGACGCACTAAATCCGGCACGCTGGTGCTGTCCGAAGACGATACCGGGCTGCGCTTCGAGCTGACCCCGCCGAATACCCAGCTTGGGAATGATGTACTGGAGCTGGTGGAGCGCGGTGACATTTCCGGCATGAGCTTTGGTTTCCGTGCGTCAAAAGATTTCTGGGATACAGCGAAATTACCTTACACACGAACCGTCATCACTGCTGAACTACGCGAAATCACCGTTACTTCTATGCCTGCTTACCCTGAGTCCGGCGTGGAGATTGCGCACCGGTCGCTTTTCTCCCAACATCCTGAACTGCGCCGCGCTGGCGATAACCGCCGCCGCTGGGCTGACTTAGCGGGGCTGTGATATGTGGAATATCTGGCCTTTTGGCCGTAAATCTGAGCTATCCGAACAGCGCAGCATGACGATTGATGAGTTTCTGGCGATGGCAGGGATTCCAAATACCGGATCAGGCGAATATGTGTCTGCTGGTACTGCGGAATCTCTGCCGGCGGTGATGAACGCCGTGTCAGTTATCAGTGAGGCAGTGGCAACAATGCCCTGCTACCTCTACCGCGTGCGTAACGATAACGGGCGTGAGGCGCGAGAATGGCTGAGCAATCACCCGGTGGATTTTCTTCTGAACGAGCAGCCGAACGACTGCCAGACGCCTTACCAGTTCAAGCGCACGATGATGCGCCATTGTCTGCTGAACGGTAACGCCTATGCGGTGATCCAGTGGGGCCGCGACGGTCAGCCGGAATCCCTGCATCCGTATGCGCCGGGGGCGGTGGTTCCTGAGCGTATCGGCCAGCATAAGTACAAATACACTGTTACTGAGCCGTTTGCCGGGGCAGTGCGCACCTACTTGCAGGAAGAGATTCTGCACCTGCGTTACTCGACCGATGATGGTTTTCTGGGGCGTTCGCCAATCACCGTCTGCCGAGAGGCGCTGGGGTTAGGACTCGCTCAGCAGCGCCACGGCGCTAGCATTATGAAAGATGGAATGATGGCGGCGGGGGTGGTCACTACTGCTGACTGGCTCGACAGCGTGAAAGGCAAACAGGCTCTGGATGCGCTGGAGCGCTACAAGGGTGCCAGAAACGCCGGGAAAACGCCGATTCTTGAAGGTGGAATGGATTATAAGCAGCTGGGCATGAGTAATCAGGATGCCGAGTGGCTGGCCTCCCGTCGCTTCACTATTGAAGACATTGCCCGGATGTTCAACGTGTCGCCTATCTTCCTGCAGGAATACAGCAACAGCACCTACAGCAATTTCAGCGAAGCGAGCCGCGCCTTTCTTACCATGACGATGCGCCCGTGGCTGGCGAACTTCGAACAACAAATCAAATCTGCGCTGCTGGTGGCCTCCCCCGTCCCAGGAACCCGTTATCAGGTGGAGTTTGACTCTGCTGACCTTCTCCGCGCCACGCCAACCGAACGTTATGCCACTTATGAGCGCGGTATTAAGAACGGGATCATGAACCCGAACGAAGCCCGAGAGCGTGAGGGGATGCCACCGCGTGAAGGTGGTGACGAATTCAGCCAGGCATGGAAGCAGGAAGTGAAGATCAGCAAAGACGGCAAGGAAGGTGACGAATGAGAGCGGGTAGTATGAAACGCCGGGTGACGGTACAGAACTATGTATCCAGGCAGTCGCCCTCAGGCCAGGTAATTAAAGAATGGAAAGACCTGTGCACGGTATGGGCGGATATCGCTGACGTGAGTGGTAAAGAAATTATCGCGTCCGGCGCGATCATGAACCAAATCACCACCCGCATCTGGATACGTTACCGACCAGACATCCTGGCCGGTTATCGCCTTCTATGGAGCTCACCCAATGCCCGCGGCATGGCCTATTCGGTTGATGCTGTTATTCCCGACAAAGACCATACCCGGCTTGAATTGCTTTGTAAGGGAGGAATTTTTAATGGTTGATTCAATCACCCTGGCAGAAGCAAAGCTGCACTGCCGTATTGATGATGATTACGAAGATACGTTGATACAGGCGTACATCGAGGCAGCGCTGGAGGTCTGTCAGAAGCATATCGGCAAGCGGTTCGATAATGGTCTGGAGTTCACCCCTGCAATCAAGATCGGTTGTCTGATGTACGTTTCTCAGCTGTATGAGTACCGCACGATGATTGGTGACACCGACGCCAAAGAGATACCGATGGCTGTCTCTGCGTTGTGGTCTGTCTACCGAGATGTGGGGGTGTACTGATGCCGTGGCAGCCAATGCGACGGTGCACCGAGCCGGGATGTAATAGGCGGGTGAAGACCGGCAAGTGTGATGAGCATAAGCGGGATGCCCGCCGACAAAGCGACAGCCGAAGAGGTACACGGACAGAGCGCGGTTACTCCAACCGCTGGGGCGAATACCGTCGTCATTTTCTGAAAGCCAATCCGCTATGTGTCCACTGTCTCAAGGCTGGAGTCTATACATCGGCAACTATCGTCGATCACATCATTCCTATCGAGGGTGAAGCCGATGTGCTGTTCTGGCCAGCCAGTAATCACCAGCAGTTATGCGCTGCCTGTCATGGCCGGAAGACAACAACAACAGACCCGGTGACGAAGCAGCAGCGTAAAGCCGGTAAGTTTCGTGAGCAGGAAGAAGCAGCACGTCATCGCACCGACTGGATCTATGAGGCAAACAATGACTGAGCAGGAACAGCAGCGCCTGATTAGTGGGCTGATAAAGCAGCGCGAGGCATGGCAACCAGCCAGACAGAGAGCGCACACGAAGCCCGTAGTAAAGCGCATGAGCCAGCGTGACCGAGAGCTTATGGAATGCTTCCGCAACCACTGACAGGGCGCATGGACGGGGTGGGGGAGGTTTTCAGGACAAACCCCTCTCAGCGAAGAACCACCCGCCCCCTCAAATTTTTACGCGCGGCGATTTTTTTGAAAATAAAACAGACAGGAAAACAGTAAGTTATGGCAAGACCACCCAAACCGCCCGCCTACCTTGATGAAATCGCGGCGCAGCAGTGGAAAGCAAAAGCGAAGCAGCTGGCGGAGCGCGGTGATCTTACGCCTGCCGACTGGAACAACCTTGAGCTGTATTGCGTCAATTACTCGATGTACCGCAAAGCCGTGGAAGACCTTGCCACGCGGGGATTTAGCATAGTGAACAGCCAGGGCGGTGAGAGCCGTAACCCGGCACTGAGTGCAAAAGCGGATGCCGAAAAAATTCTCATAAAAATGTCGTCGCTGCTGGGCTTTGATCCGGTAAGCCGCCGCCGTAATCCGGTAGAAACGGAAGAGGAGGACGAGCTTGACCGTCTGGAATGATTACGCAAACGCCATTAAATCCGGTGAAATTCCGGCCTGTAAGCGCGTAAAACAGGCCGTTGAAAGGTACTTTTCAGACCTGAATGACCCCCGTTATGAGTTCGATACGGCAACCGTGGAGCGGTTTATCGCGTTCTCCCGGCTCTGTCCACACGTCAAAGGCCCGCTGCGGGGCCAGCCTATCGAGCTTGAGCCCTGGCAGCAGTTCGCCTTTGCTAACCTGCTGGGCTTTAAGGTCAGGGAGTCAGGCCGCCGCAAATACAGCAGCGCCTTTATTGAGGTGCCGCGCAAGAATGCCAAATCCACCGTAGCCGCCATGCTGGCTAACTGGTTTCTGGTGATGGAGAAGGGCCAGCAGGATATCTACACGGCGGCGGTGAGTCGTGATCAGGCCCGAATCGTGTTCGACGATGCCCGCCAGATGTGCCTGCTGTCAAAACCGCTGAAAAAGCGCGTTAATATCCAGGCGCATAAGGTCATTTTCCCGAAGAGCAACAGCCTGTTAAAGCCGCTGGCGGCGAAAGCGGCCACCATTGAGGGGACTAACCCCAGCCTGGCGATTGTCGATGAATACCACCTTCACCCGGATAACGGTGTTTATTCCGCGCTTGAGTTGGGTATGGGCGCACGTCCGGAGGCGATTTTATTCGCCATCACGACCGCCGGGAGTAACGTTGTCTCAGCATGTAAGCAGCATTATGACTACTGCTGTCAGATTCTGGCCGGGGAAGAGAACAACGATTCACTGTTTGTCCTGATCTACGAGCTGGACGACGAAAGCGAGGTTGAACAGCCGGAAAAGTGGATCAAGGCTAACCCTAATCTGCATGTGTCCGTGGATGCGGCGAAACTGGAGTCCACCATCCAGAAAGCGCGGGGCATACCGTCGCAGTGGGTCGAAATGTTGACCAAACGTTTCAATATCTGGTGTCAGGGCTCCACGCCGTGGATGGGCGCCGGTGCATGGGATGCCTGTGCTCTCGACTATACCGAAGTCGATCTGGCCGGAATGGAGTGTTATGCCGGGTTTGACCTGTCCTCTACCAGCGACATCACCAGCGTAAGCTATGCGTTCCCGTTCGACAGGGAGATCAGACTCCTTACTCGTCATTATCTGCCGGAAGCGCAGCTGCTTAACGTCGCCAACAAAAACCGCGCCATCTACCGGCAGTGGGTAAAAGCGGGATGGATACGCACCACACCCGGTGACTGCATCGACTATGACCGTATCCGTGACGATATTCTGCGCGACGCTGAAACCTTCAATATCCGGCTGGTGGGCTTCGATACGTGGAACGCCACGCACCTGCGCACCCAGCTACAGGGGGCGGGCCTCGATGTGGAGCCGTTCCCGCAAACCTATCTCAAATTCAGTCCGGTAGCGAAATCCTTTGAGGTGTTCGTTAATCGCAGAGTGGTGCGCCACCGTGGCGATCCAGTTCTGGCCTGGGCGATTGGTAACGTGGTGATGGAGTCCGACGCTAACGCCAACATTAAGCCCAACAAGAAGAAATCCTCCAACAAGATAGACCCGGCTGTATCTGCGCTAATGGCGTTCGGTACCTTCCAGGCTGAGCATGAGGATTTTGCTTTCGATATGAGCGACAGCCACAAACAACGGCTGGCGACATTTAACGGTATCTGACAGGAGTAAAACAATGAATACAGCTAATAATGAAACACTTGCTACCATCCGTATGTTTGGCCCGCTAGGCAAGACCTTCGGTAAAACTCACCAGCGCCTTGTAAGGACTACGCATGAGGCTTTTCGGGCTCTGGCCGTAACAATTCCCGGATTCGAAAAATACATGAATACAAGCAGGGCTCGCGGTTTAACGTATGCGATTTATGTCGGGAAAAAGAACATTGGAGTAGATGACCTGGAATTTCCGAACAATGGGCGTGAGATTCATATCGTGCCGGTGGTAATTGGAAGTAAAAAAGCAGGAGTGCTACAAACTATTTTAGGTGCTGTTATTGTGGCTGCCTCGATCTGGATGCCTGGCATTGGAATTGCTGCAAGTAATATGATGTTTGCTGCTGGTACTGCGATGACTGTAGGAGGAGTAGCCCAACTTCTTTCCCCTCAGGCTACGGGGCTTGCAAGCAAACAAAGTGCTGATAATAAGGCCTCATACGCGTTTGGAGGCGTAACTAACACTGCTGCGCAAGGCTATCCGGTGCCATTGCTTTACGGTAAACGCCGTATCGGGGGAGCAATCATATCGGCGGGTATCTACGTGGAGGATCAGCAATGATAAATCAGGCGCAGATATGGCCAGAGGGAGAGACATTCACCCGCGAAGTTCTCATTCCTACAAAATACGAGCCCCTGCCGGTGGAAATCACTTACACCGTTCCGGCATTCGATGTGGTTGTGGATACATGGCAGAACAAAGACCCGGCGAAGGGTTATGCGTTATTCCGGCAGTTCATTGTTGACTGGGATCAGCAGGATAAGCTAACTGATGAAGTTCTGGTTGCCTACCTGATTAAATGGCCAGGAACAGATATGGCCATTTTCGACGCTTGGGCTGAACACATGAAAGATGTGATAGCAAAAAACTTATCTGCATTTCCTGCCCCTTCTTGCACCCTGAACTGATTAATCAATTCTGACGCTTTCGCCCTCGATATGGGGGCGTCTGTTATCGCCATCATCCCGCATAACGTTACATTGACCGGGTAAACCATAGCGTGAGCAGTTGCACCATACACCTTTCCCATCCCCACTTTGCGTCGTGTCCTGGCGTCTCTCGTAGCTGATAACCTTTTCCAGTAGCCCGTCTTTTACCATTGCCTCAAGCGTTCTGCGGGTTGATTCCAGTTGGTAGCTTTTATCAAAGCAACTTGTACCGTGCAGCAGGTAAGTAACACCGGAAACGTCAATAGGAGGTGCGCCAACTTCACTGGTTACCCACTCACGGTGCTCTGATTCAAAGAAGCTGAGGATCTCTTTCTTACGGGCTGTTAATCGCATAGCTGGTATTCCTTATCGTGGGATAAATCTATCCTGCAGTAGGGTGTTCGATTATTAACCACTTATTGTAGGATACATCTCTCCTACAATAATAGCTACTTTGTTAGAGGTCGATTATGTATGGGTTAGGCTGCGTACCACTGTCTTACTATTGCGAGGTTATAGGAGAAACGCCGGAGGCAATCAACAAGCGGATACAGCGGGGCATCTGGCGAGAGGGAACGCACGTACTGAAGATTGAGGGAGTGAAGGAGCGCTGGATTGATCTGATAGAGGTCACGAACTGGGCCAGAGGACATGCAAAACCACTTACCGATAAAGAGCTGGGTTTTAACCTGGATGCGCTGGATAAACTTCCTTCAAAGAAAGGCGGTCGGAAAAAATAGTTATCAGCATCGTTCAAAGATGTTCGCGCTTCGGTGTAGTCAGTGGTGTAGTCAGATTAATAAAAAAGGCGCATCCCCATGCCGAGTAGCGCCTTTTCTTTCAACGACTTAACTGATTAGTATCAGTTCATGCCGTATTTTTTCAGTTTTTTACGCAGCGTACCACGGTTGATACCCATCATCAGGGCAGCACGGGTCTGGTTACCGCGGGTGTATTGCATCACCATGTCCAACAGGGGCTGTTCTACTTCAGCCAGTACCAGCTCATAGAGATCATTAACATCCTGACCATTCAGTTGAGCAAAATAGTTCTTCAGTGCCTGTTTAACCGAGTCACGCAGGGGTTTTTGAGTTACCTGATCCTGAGAGTTAACGGTAGAAACGGTCAGTACGTCAGAATTTACGCGTTGTTCGAACATAGTTCTGTCAGCTCTTTATTTCTGTTTACGCAAAATTTTCGAAGTATGCCTCCAACGCCGCCAGCTGTTCGCTGGAATCTTCAATGGCGTTGAATGTGCGCCGAAACTGGTCATTTGGAGCGTGTTCCTGGAGATACCAGGATACGTGTTTACGCGCAATTCGGTACCCTTTTGCCTGACCATAAAAGTCGTGCAATTCCCGAACGTGCGCACAAAGCAAGCGCTTCACCTCTGCCAGAGGCAGCGGGGGCAGCAACTCCCCAGTGTCCAGATAATGCTGGATTTCCCGAAAGATCCAGGGTCTTCCCTGAGCTGCACGGCCTATCATCAGGGCATCCGCCCCCGTATAGTCGAGCACAGCTCTGGCTTTAAGCGGGTCAGTAATGTCGCCATTCGCGATGATCGGAATGGAAACTTTCTGCTTAACTGCCCGAATACTGTCGTATTCAGCATCTCCATTGAACAAACAGGCGCGGGTGCGTCCATGAATGGTCAGAGCCTGAATGCCACAGTCTTCAGCCAGTTGGGCAATCTCTACGCAGTTACGGTGTTCCGGAGCCCAGCCGGTGCGAATCTTGAGTGTGACAGGAACGTCCACTGCATTGACGACCTCGGTTAGTATCGATTTCACTAAATCCGGGTACTGCAAGAGGGCTGAACCTGCGAGCTTACGATTCACTTTTTTAGCCGGACACCCCATATTGATATCAATAATTTGGGCGCCGCTTTCCACGTTAATTCGTGCGGCATCGGCCATCTCAACAGGGTCACTACCGGCAATTTGCACCGTGCGAATTCCTGGCTCATCAACGTGCACCATCCGTAAACGAGACTTGTCACTTTCCCAAACCTGCGGGTTAGAAGACATCATCTCGGATACCGTCAATCCTGCTCCCATCTCATAGCACAGCGTCCTGAATGGTCTGTCTGTAATGCCAGCCATAGGTGCTGCGATCAGGCGATTTCTGAGCTGATATTGTCCGATGCGCATGAGTTAAGAAATGACCATACTGTGACTGCAAGGCGGCGTATATTACGCATTTTTTGCACGAGATGAAAGGCCAAACTTTAACCAATCCTCTGAGGTGGATCAATGAATTGCGTGTTGAGTGCACGCTTTCGGATTAAATTCTTTAATAATCATTGATATACAAAAAAAGAGTAATTTTGCATCCATTTATAAATTCCGAAAACTTCTCTTTTTTTATTGCTGGCGAGGTGAGTTAGTCAGGATAAAAAGCTGTTTTTATGAGCAAATAATGACATTTGAATGAGATCTCGCTCTCATTTCCGCAAATCCTTTTGCGAAAAAAAGAGCGATTTTAGCGTGGCAAATGGTAACGGAAAGGGACTATTTCTTCTGCCCTGTAATGCGACACCACTCTTCCTTCTCGATAACAGGATCGAGGGTAAAGAGGTCAGCATAGGCTTCACAAACACTGTCTGCCTGGCTGGCGAGGATGCCGGAAAGGCCCAGTAAACCGCCCTCAACAGGCAGTACGCTGATTAACGGTGCCAGTTCACGTAATGGGCCCGCGAGGATGTTTGCAACCACGACATCGGCTTTCAGGGCTTCTGGTTGATCTTGCGGCAGATAGAGCTCCAGGCGGTCGGAAACGCCATTACGTTGTGCGTTGTCACGGCTGGCCTGAATAGCTTGCGGATCGATATCCACACCGATAGCTTTCGCTGCACCCAATTTCAGTGCGGCAATGGCCAGAATGCCGGAGCCGCAGCCAAAGTCGATAACGGTTTTACCGTTAAGGTCGAGACCGTCCAGCCATTGCAGGCACAGAGACGTCGTCGGGTGTGTGCCTGTACCAAACGCCAGACCAGGGTCCAGCATCACATTAACGGCATTCTCATCCGGGACATCGCGCCAGCTCGGGCAAATCCACAGACGTTCACCGAAGCGCATCGGGTGGAAGTTATCCATCCACTCGCGTTCCCAGTCTTTGTCTTCAAGCTGTTCGATTTTATGCACGAAGCCTTCACCCAGAAGTGGATGTTGAGCCAGAATGGCAACCACGTCCTTCATGTCGGTTTCTGCATCGAACAGGCCGATAACATCGGTATCGCCCCACAGGCGAGTTTCACCTGGCAGGGGTTCAAATACCGGCGTGTCATGCGTATCCTGGAAGGTGATAGAGACAGCTCCCGCTTCCATCAGCGCGTCGCTCAATTCTTCAGCGTTTGCACCGGTCGTGTTCAGTTTCAGTTGAATCCATGGCATGGCAAAACTCTTTATTTATCAGTAGTCAATATGGCAGCTTGCGGGGCGGTAGAACCAAAACGGTTCCCGACCAGGAAAGCCAGCAAACTTAGCAGTAACGAGGGCACAATCGGATGGAAGCCCAGGTACTGAACGTTAAAGGTGGCAAGTACCGCATAGAGTACACCGCCGACAATCATGGCACTCAAGGCACCTGTCGCATTCGCTCGCTCCCAATACAGGCCCAGCACCAGCGGCCACAAGAAGACCGCTTCCAGACCACCAAACGCCAGCAGGTTGAGCCAGATGATCATCTCTGGTGGTTTCCAGGCGGCTAGCAACAGTAACGCACCCAGCAGCAGGGTGATCACTGCAGACATTCGCTTCAACCGGGTTTCATTGCGTAATTGTTCCGGGCGAAGGTTCAGGTAAAGATCTTTAATGATCGTAGCGGAACTCTGCAGTAATTGGGCGTTGATCGTTGACATGATCGCGGCCATAGGTGCGGCGAGGAAGATCCCGGCAGCAATGGGTGGCAGAACTTTAACCATCAGGGTCGGAATAACCAGATCCGGTACCGTCAGATCGGGGATTACCGCACGTCCCAGGGCGCCCGCCAGATGCATACCAAACATCAGGATCGCCACCACAATAGTGCCGATAATAATGCCGCGATGTACCGCTTTACTGTCCTTATAGGAGATACAGCGTACCGCTGTGTGCGGCAGGCCAATCACCCCGAAGCAGACCAGCACCCAGAACGACGTCATAAAGGTTGGCGACAGAATGTCATCAGCGCCCTGTGGCGTCACCAGTTTAGGATCGATGGTTTGCAGGGTTTCTACTGCGTGGCTGAGGCCGCCTGCAGCATGGACGACACCGACCAGCAGGACAATGGTACCAATCAGCATTACCATGCCTTGCATCGTGTCATTCAGCACGCTGGCGCGAAATCCGCCGAATGCGGTGTATAACGCGATACTGATACCAAAGATCAGCAGACCGGTTTCATAAGGGATACCGGCGGCGGTTTCCAGCAAACGGGCACCGCCGATGAACTGCACGGTCATGGCTCCGACGAAAGCCACCAGCAGACTGAGGCTCGCCAGCCATACCAGTAAACGGCTCTGGTAACGGGCGAACAGCATATCGTTGAGGGTGACGGCATTATAACGCCGCGCCAGAATAGCGAATTTCTTGCCGAGAATACCCAGTGACAGCCAGACGGCGGGCAGTTGGATCATTGCCAACAGTACCCATCCCAGCCCGTATTTATAGGCTGCGCCTGGACCGCCAATAAACGAACTTGCGCTGATATAGGTTGCGGTCAGCGTCATGGCTAACACGACCCCGCCCATAGAACGGCTGCCGAGGAAATACTCATTCAGGAAGGTGCCCGTCGTTCGCTTTCTCATTGCATAAACGGAAAGACCAAACACCACCAGCAGATAGGCGACAAGCGGCAAAATGACTTCAAGCTGCATCGTCATCCTCCAGAGAGATATCGCGATAGATAAATTTCACCATTGCCCAACACAGTAAAATGAAAACCAGCGGCGTTAGCAGACAGGCCATCTCAAACCAGTGCGGTAAGCCGGTAATCCCCAGCGTGGAGTCTGGTAAGTAAGCGGCCACTAACCATGTGGCAAGATAGAAAAGGGTCAGCCACAGCGCCCAGCGCGCCTCTTTATGGGCCTGAACAAAACGAGCGTCCATTTTTTGTCCCTTGTGGATAAAGAAAGCGGGGATTGTACATTATGGGACGTGCCGGAGGGGAGAAAAACAAAAGGCCGGAAAATCCGGCCTTTTCGCGTAACGTTCGCTTACTTGTCCTGAAGTCCGAGTTTTTTCTCCAGATAGTGGATATTGGATCCACCACGCTGGAAGTGCTCGTCATTCATGATGCGGATCTGCAGATCAACGTTAGTTTTGATGCCGTCGATGATCAGTTCCTGCAAGGCGTTTTTCATGCGGGCAATCGCCACGTCACGGTTTTCGCCGTAGCAAATCAGTTTACCGATCATTGAGTCATAGTACGGAGGTACAGTGTAGCCTGCGTAAATATGAGACTCCCAACGCACACCAAATCCGCCCGGCGCGTGGAAACGCGTGATTTTACCCGGGCTTGGCAGGAAGGTGTTCGGGTCTTCGGCGTTGATACGGCATTCTACCGCATGGCCTTTAACCACAACTTCATCCTGCTTGATGGACAGCGGTTGACCAGCGGCAATACGCAGCTGCTCTTTGATCAGGTCTACGCCCGTGATCATCTCAGTAACCGGGTGTTCAACCTGGATACGGGTGTTCATCTCAATGAAATAGAACTCGCCGTTTTCGAACAGGAACTCAAACGTACCTGCGCCGCGGTAGCCGATATCAACACACGCTTTTGCACAACGTTCGCCGATGTAGCGACGCAGTTCCGGCGTAATGCCTGGTGCTGGCGCTTCTTCGACCACTTTCTGGTGACGACGCTGCATGGAGCAGTCACGTTCTGCCAGATAGATTGCGTTACCCTGACCGTCAGCCAGTACCTGGATCTCGATATGACGAGGATTTTCCAGGTATTTTTCCATGTACACCATGTCGTTGTTGAAAGCCGCTTTCGCTTCAGCTTTCGTCATGGAGATGGATTGCGCCAGCTCAGCATCGCCGCGCACAACGCGCATACCGCGACCGCCGCCGCCGCCGGAGGCCTTGATAATTACCGGGTAGCCGATGCGTTTAGCATGCGCGCGGTTAGCGTCCATGTCGTCGCCCAGCGGGCCGTCGGAACCTGGAACGGTCGGTACGCCTGCTTTCTTCATCGCGGTAATAGCGGACACTTTGTCGCCCATCAGGCGGATGGTGTCAGCTTTCGGGCCAATGAAAATAAAGCCAGAACGTTCAACCTGCTCAGCAAAATTGGCGTTCTCGGACAAGAAGCCATAACCCGGGTGGATTGCCACCGCGCCAGTGATTTCAGCAGCGCTGATGATGGCCGGGATATTCAGGTAACTTTTTACAGAGGGAGCCGGTCCAATACAAACCGTTTCATCTGCCAGTAATACGTGTTTTAAATCGCGATCCGCGCTGGAGTGCACTGCGACAGTCTTGATGCCCAGTTCTTTACAGGCACGAAGAATACGCAAGGCAATCTCGCCGCGGTTGGCGATAACAATTTTATCCAACATGTTCGCCTCGTTACTCGATGACGACCAGCGGCTCGTCAAATTCTACCGGTTGACCACTTTCGACCAGAATGGCTTTTACGACGCCGGTTTTATCGGCTTCGATCTGGTTCATCATTTTCATGGCTTCAACGATGCACAGGGTATCGCCCGCATTCACTTTCTGACCCACTTCGACGAACGGTTTCGCGTCAGGGCCTGGGGTACGGTAGAAGGTACCAACCATCGGGGAACGTACGATGTGACCACTGATTTCCGCTGCAGCAGGGGCTTCCATGCTTGGAGTTGCAGTTTGTGCGACAGCGTTAGACAGAGCAGGTTGTTGCATCATTGGTGCTGCATAAGCCTGTTGCATCATCGGGAAACTTGCAGCTGGCGCTGCACGGCTGATGCGTACAGATTCTTCGCCTTCAGAAATTTCCAGTTCGGAGATGCCTGATTCTTCAACCAGCTCGATCAGTTTTTTAATCTTACGAATATCCATGAGTGGGTTCCGTACTCTTTGTTTAGTGAGATTGTGACAGGCGTTTTATCGCCGTCTGTATAGCATTTGAATAACTGTTGGTGACACGATGCCTGTATCTCAGGTTTGCACTCAGTGCCATAACCATTCAATGAGATTCCAGGACTTACCAGTCATTGTGTGGCTATCTTCTGCCATTTTCGGGTAAAAAACAAAATATACCTTCAATGCGCGATTGTCACCCTTTCAGCGATGTTAAAACGCTCTCGGGGAAAGCAAGGTCGCACATTATAACTATTTCGTAGCAATTGGCAGCTAAATACTGGTCTTATCAGGGAAGATTATCAACCGCTGGTATGTAAAGAACGTGGGTTCGTCTGTGTTTTGTAACGTACTGCACATATCGCGAAACTACCGCCACCACTGGCGGAACTTCTTATAACGGCAGGCTAAAAGCACGATAGCGAGCGCAGCATAAATGATCGGTTGTGGGGATAAAACTTTTACCGACCACAGATAATGAACCGGCGCCAGGATCGCCACAAGATAGACGAAGTTGTGTAAATACTGCCAGTTTCTACCGAGCTTGCGCTGTGCTGCCTGCGTGGATGTCACTGTGAGGGCGAATAAGATGAACCAACTGATAATGCCTAAAAGCAGATAAGGCCGCGTTGTTAATTCTCGCCCTAACAGCGCCAGGTTATTAATGCCCAACTCCAGTAACGCATAGCTGGTTAAATGCAGCGTAGCCCAGGCAAAACACCATAGCCCTAACAGGCGGCGCGTGCGTATCAATAATGGCTGTTTAGCGTAGCGTGCCAGCGGCGTAACCAGCAAGGCCGCCAACAGAAATTTCAGAGCTGTCCTACCGGTAAAGTGTTGAATATCTTTGACGGGATCGGCGCTCAATCCCCCGTGATTCACTGCCCAAAAGAGCCAGGCAAACGGCAAAATACCGGCAAGATGCAAACCTACTTTCAGCCAGGTGACCTGTTTGGGTGTCAGACGCACTTAAAAATTCTCCTGGAGATTGAGGCCGCGATAAAGCGAAGCCACCTCATCGGCATAGCCGTTAAACAGAAGGGTGGGTTGTCGCTGTACGTCAAGGATACCGCCTGAGCCAATAAATCGCTCAGTGGCCTGGGACCAGCGCGGGTGATCGACATGGGGATTCACATTGGCATAAAACCCGTATTCATTGGGGGCGGCCATGTTCCAGGTTGTGGGGGGACGCTCTCGCGTGAGTTTAATACTGACGATCGACTTAATGCCTTTAAAACCGTATTTCCACGGCACAGTTAAGCGAATTGGGGCGCCATTCTGTGGAGGAAGCGCTTTACCATACACGCCCACGGTGAGCAGAGTGAGTGGGTGCATAGCTTCATCAAGACGTAATCCTTCAACGTAGGGATATTTCAGCCCTCCGCCAATAAACCGATCTTTCTGCCCCGGCATTTCATCTGGCGCATAACGTGTTTCGAAAGCCACATACTTTGCATTGCTGGTGGGTTCGACCAGCGCCAACAGCTTATGTAACGGAAAGCCGATCCATGGCACGACCATTGACCAGGCTTCCACGCAGCGCATCCGGTAAATGCGCTCCTCCAGTGGGAAGCGGGTGGTGAGCGCATCGTGGTCGAGCGTTAAGGGTTTTGCGACCTCACCGCTGATTTTTAACGTCCACGGATCGGTTTTCAGACTGCCAGCATTAGCGGCCGGGTCGGCTTTATCCAGACCAAACTCATAAAAGTTGTTATAGCCGGAAACCTTATCTTCTGGCGTTAAAGGCAGCGTATTTTGCCAGGCTGCAGGTTTACTGAAATTTAGCGGCTTGCCAGCAGGTGCAGGGGGGCGGTCGTTGCCTTTAAACCAACTGAGCAGATCGGCATGAGCGGCGGGCGAGAGTGTCAGGGCCGTCGCGCTGATACCCAGCATCTTAAGGATTTGGCGGCGTTGGAGCATAAAAACGGATTCCGCCGTGACATCGGCTTCCGTTAACTTTGAGTCTCTCATAGTGTCCTCCATCAGGCGTTTTACTAAGCATGATGGAGGACGATTATTAATGCGAATATGTCACAAAAATTTGAAGATTAGGCAATCTTCACCAGCGTACGGCCTTGAATCTGGTTATTGATGATGGCATCGGCAAACTTCGGTGCGTCGGCAAGGGTAATTTCTGTGGCCGCCTGTGTATAGAATGATTCCGGCAAGTCGTTAACCAGACGTTGCCAGGCCTGTGCGCGACGAGCCGGAGGCGTCATCACGGAGTCCACACCCTGCAAACGGACATTACGCAGAATAAATGGCATCACCGTAGTGGGCAGCGCAAAACCACCGGCCAGACCGCAGGCGGCAACGCAGCCACCGTAATTCATCTGAGCGAGAACTTTTGCCAGTACTTTGTCACCAACGGTATCAATAGCGCCTGCCCACAGCTGTTTTTCCAGCGGGCGAGATTCAGCAAATTCATCACGACCGAGGATTCGGTTAGCGCCCAGGCTACGCAGATAATCGTGAGTACTTTCGCGACCGGATACCGCAGCAACCTGATAGCCCAGCTTATGCAGCAATGCCACGGCTGTACTGCCGACACCACCGCTGGCGCCGGTGACAACAATTTCGCCATCTTCCGGGCGAATACCCGCGTCTTCAAGCGCCATGACGCACAGCATGGCCGTAAAACCGGCGGTGCCGATGACCATGGCTTTGCGTCCATCCAGGCCTTGTGGCAGTGCAACCAGCCAGTCGCCTTTTACGCGCGCGCGTTCAGCCAGACCGCCCCAATGGTTTTCACCTACACCCCAGCCGGTGAGTAAAACCTCCTGGCCCGCATGAAAACGAGGATCTTCACTGGTCCGCACGGTACCGGCGAAATCGATACCAGGAATCATCGGAAAATTACGAATGATTTTACCTTTCCCGGTGATGGCCAGCGCGTCTTTATAGTTCAGGCTTGACCAGTGAACATCCACCGTGACATCGCCTTGTGGAAGTTGGTTTTCGTCGAGGGGTTGAACGGATGCCAGGGTCTTTCCGTCCTGCTGTTCTAAGATCAAAGCCTGCATAACCTGTCCTCAATTCATATAGTGGATTGGAAAATTAATTATGAAGACTATACTCGCTAATCAAAACATGATGCCGATTCTGCGCAATAAATTGCCAGATATACCTGATTTGGTAGTATGCCCGCGCTATTATGTAAAATAACGAATTTCGCGTTCAGATTTGCATTTTCGTGTCGCTTTTTCATTTTCATACCTGTTTCATCACTGTCGGAGTTAACACAAGGATGCGATTAACGACGAAATTTTCAGCTTTTGTGACATTGCTTACCGGCTTAACGATCTTCGTGACGCTGATCGGCTGCTCGCTGAGTTTCTATAACGGTATTCAATACAAGCTCGCCAGTCGGGTTCAGGCCGTTGCGACAGCGATTGACACGCATCTCGTCTCAAAAGATTTTGTCTCCTTAACACCGCAGATCGATGAACTGATGGTGTCGGCTGATATTGTGCGTGTCGAGTTGGTTCAGGGAACGCATACGGTTTATAGCCATGCGCGGACGAGCATTTATCGCCCGGCCGGGACGAACAGTGTTTATCGCGATCTCACCGTTCCTTTGATTAAGCACCCTGGAATGTCGCTGCATCTGGTCTACCAGGATCCGATGGGCAACTATTTTCATTCGCTCTTAACCACCGCACCGCTCACGTTGGCGATTGGCTTCATTATTCTCATGCTGTTTCTGTCGGTACGCTGGCTTCAGCGTCAGCTTTCCGGGCAGGAGCTTCTGGAAATTCGCTCAACGCGCATTCTTAACGGCGAACGTGGACCGAACGTGCGCGGAACGGTTTATGAGTGGCCTGCGCGTACCAGCAGTGCGCTTGATATGCTGCTGAGTGAAATTCAAAGCGCCCGCGAGCAGCGCAGCCGACTGGATACGCTGATCCGCTCCTATGTTGCTCAGGATACAAAAACCGGGCTGAGCAACCGCCTGTTCTTTGATAACCAACTGGCGACATTGCTGGAAGATCAGGAAAAAGTGGGATCGCACGGCGTCGTGATGATGGTTCGCCTGCCCGACTTTACGCTGTTGCGCGATAGCTGGGGAATCAAGCTGGCGGAAGAGCAAATTTCTGCGCTTATCAATTTGTTATCGACCTTTATTATGCGCTATCCGGGCGCGTTGCTGGCGCGTTACCACCGTAGCGATTTTGCCATACTGCTGCCACACCGCACGTTGAAAGAGGCGGAAAGCATCGCCGGGCAATTATTAAAAGCGGTGGATGCACTTCCTGCTAACAAAATGATCGATCGTGCCGATATGGTTCATATCGGGATTTGCGTCTGCCGCAGCGGCCAGTCTACTGAACAAGTGATGGATCACGCCGAAGCGGCAACCCGTAATTCGGTACTGCAGGGTGGGAACAGTTGGTCCGTCTATGATGACTCCTTACCGGAAAAAGGCCGGGGTAATGTGCGTTGGCGAACGCTCATCGAGCAGATGCTCAGTCGGGGCGGTCCGAGAATTTATCAAAAACCGGCGGTGACGCGTGAAGGACGGGTGCATCATCGGGAATTAATGTGCCGCATTTTTGATGGCAGCGAAGAGGTCATCTCGGCGGAATATATGCCGATGGTGCTGCAATTTGGCCTGGCGGAAGAGTATGACCGCTTGCAGATTAGTCGTCTGATCCTGTTACTGGGCTACTGGCCACAGGAAAACCTGGCGATACAGACGACGGTTGAGTCGCTTATTCGCCCGCGTTTTCAGCGCTGGCTGCGCGATACATTGATGCAGTGCGAAAAATCGCTACGTAAACGCATAATTATTGAACTTGCAGAGGCAGATGTCTGTCAACATATCAGCCGGTTACAGCCCGTCATTCGTCTGATGGATGCGCTTGGCGTTCGTATTGCCGTGACGCAGGCCGGTTTAACGCTGGTGAGTACCAGTTGGATTAAAGAGCTGAACGTCGAATTATTGAAACTTCACCCCAGTCTGGTGAGGAATATTGATAAGCGAACGGAAAACCAGCTTCTGGTCCAAAGCCTGGTAGAGGCGTGTTCAGGGACGCCAACGCAGGTTTATGCGACAGGCGTACGCTCGCGTAGCGAGTGGCATACGCTGACAGAACGTGGAGTCGCGGGTGGCCAGGGTGATTTTTTTGCCGCATCACAGCCACTTGACACCAACGTGAAAAAATATTCGCAAAGATATTCGGTTTAACCTGCCGTTTAATTTGTTTTCACGTAGAATAACGCGCGCTGTGCCTTCTGGGGGTGTGCTTGTCTGCTCGCCAGGTTGTAATAGCAAACATGCAGGTGAATGACCTTTGACAGGTTGCAAACAAAAGCGAGGAGTGCTGCTGATTTATTCAGCCCTGACGGACTCAGGCCGATTTTGTAACAAAGGAAACGAACTGCACTAATTTTCACCGTAGCAGATGATTTTTGCGCCTTGTCGCTGCTGCGTGTGGTTGGTAAAGTAAGCGGATTTTGTTTTCCGCCCCAGCTTTCAGGATTATCCCTTAGTATGTTGAAAAAATTTCGTGGCATGTTTTCCAATGACCTGTCCATTGACCTGGGTACCGCGAATACCCTTATTTATGTAAAAGGACAAGGCATCGTATTGAATGAGCCTTCTGTTGTGGCCATTCGTCAGGATCGTGCCGGTTCGCCGAAAAGCGTGGCTGCAGTAGGTCATGATGCGAAGCAGATGCTGGGTCGTACGCCGGGCAATATTGCTGCCATTCGCCCAATGAAAGACGGCGTTATCGCTGACTTCTTCGTGACTGAAAAGATGCTTCAGCACTTTATCAAACAAGTGCACAGCAATAGCTTTATGCGCCCAAGCCCGCGCGTGCTGGTGTGTGTACCGGTTGGAGCAACTCAGGTTGAACGCCGCGCGATCCGTGAGTCCGCTCAGGGCGCAGGCGCGCGTGAAGTTTTCCTGATCGAAGAGCCGATGGCGGCTGCAATCGGTGCGGGTCTGCCCGTTTCTGAAGCAACCGGTTCTATGGTTGTGGATATCGGTGGTGGTACCACTGAAGTTGCCGTTATCTCCCTGAACGGCGTGGTTTACTCCTCTTCCGTGCGTATCGGTGGCGACCGTTTCGACGAAGCTATCATCAATTATGTCCGTCGTAACTACGGCTCTCTGATCGGTGAAGCGACTGCAGAACGTATTAAGCACGAAATCGGTTCTGCTTATCCGGGCGACGAAGTCCGCGAGATTGAAGTTCGCGGTCGTAACCTGGCTGAAGGTGTTCCACGTGGCTTTACCCTGAACTCAAACGAGATTCTGGAAGCGCTGCAGGAACCACTGACCGGTATCGTGAGCGCGGTAATGGTTGCACTGGAACAGTGCCCGCCAGAGCTGGCGTCTGATATCTCCGAACGCGGCATGGTGCTGACCGGTGGTGGCGCGCTGTTGCGTAACCTTGATCGTCTGTTAATGGAAGAGACCGGTATTCCAGTTGTTGTTGCTGAAGACCCGCTGACCTGTGTGGCGCGTGGTGGTGGCAAGGCGCTGGAAATGATCGATATGCACGGCGGCGACCTGTTCAGCGAAGAGTAATCGGATGCAGGTAGGGTAGCCCGCGGGTTACCCTTCCGCTCTGATACGAGAATACGCATAGACTATGAAGCCAATTTTTAGCCGTGGCCCGTCGCTACAGATTCGCCTTATTCTGGCGGTGCTGGTGGCGCTCGGCGTTATTATTGCCGACAGCCGCCTGGGTACGTTTAGTCAAATCCGAACGTACATGGATACCGCCGTCAGTCCTTTCTACTTTATCTCTAATGGTCCCCGTGAATTACTCGACGGCGTGTCGCAAACGCTGGCATCGCGTGACCAACTCGAACTTGAAAACCGGGCGTTGCGTCAGGAACTGCTGCTGAAAAACAGTGAGCTGCTGATGTTGGGGCAATATAAACAGGAGAACGCGCGTTTGCGTGAGCTGCTGGGATCGCCGCTGCGTCAGGACGAACAGAAGATGGTGACGCAGGTCATCTCGACGGTGAATGATCCCTACAGCGATCAAGTTGTGATCGACAAAGGGAGCGTTAACGGCGTCTACGAAGGTCAGCCAGTTATCAGTGATAAAGGTGTGGTAGGTCAGGTTGTTGCCGTGGCCAAACTGACCAGTCGCGTACTGCTGATTTGCGATGCCACCCACGCGCTGCCGATCCAGGTCTTACGTAACGATATTCGTGTCATTGCTGCGGGTAACGGCTGCACGGACGATCTACAGCTCGAACACCTGCCGGCCAATACCGACATCCGCGTTGGCGATGTGCTGGTCACTTCCGGTCTGGGTGGCCGTTTCCCTGAAGGGTACCCGGTTGCTGTCGTCTCCTCCGTTAAGCTGGACACCCAGCGCGCTTACACGGTGATTCAGGCGCGTCCGACAGCGGGTTTGCAGCGTTTACGCTATCTGCTGCTGCTGTGGGGAGCCGATCGTAATGGCGCAAATCCGATGACGCCGGAAGAGGTGCATCGTGTTGCCAATGAACGTCTGATGCAAATGATGCCGCAAGTTCTGCCGGCACCGGATGCGATGGGGCCTCCTGCGCCAGTTCCTGCACCTGCGACAGGCGTCACCTCAACGCCTGTGGATACCACGACGACGCCACCTGCTCCGCGTAAGCCGGGAGGACAGTAAGTGGCAAGCTATCGTAGCCAGGGACGTTGGGTAATTTGGCTCTCGTTCCTTATTGCACTTCTGCTGCAAGTGATGCCCTGGCCGGATGACATTTTGGTTTTCCGGCCAAATTGGGTATTACTCATCCTGCTGTACTGGATTCTGGCGCTGCCGCATCGCGTAAATGTGGGCACAGGATTTGTGATGGGTGCCATACTGGATCTCATTAGTGGCTCCACGCTTGGCGTGCGGGCATTGTCGATGAGCATCATCGCTTATCTGGTCGCGCTGAAATTCCAGCTATTCCGTAACCTCGCGCTCTGGCAACAGGCGCTGGTAGTCATGTTGTTATCACTGGTCGTGGATATAATTGTTTTCTGGGCCGAGTTTTTAGTGATCAATGTCTCTTTCAGACCCGAAGTGTTCTGGAGTAGTGTAGTGAATGGTGTGCTTTGGCCATGGCTATTCTTACTGATGCGTAAAGTCCGCCAGCAGTTCGCGGTGCAATAAGGTCGATATGAATACTCTGTATCTTGCTTCAGGTTCCCCGCGTCGTCAGGAGCTGTTGACCCAGCTTGGCATAACATTCGAGCGCCTGGTTCCCGGAATTGAGGAGCAACGGCACCCGCAGGAAAGTGCGCAGCAGTATGTCGTTCGCCTGGCGCGTGAGAAAGCACAGGCCGGTGTTGCGCTGGCTGCGCGCGATGTGCCGGTGTTGGGGGCGGATACCATTGTCATTCTGAATGGCGAAGTGCTGGAAAAACCCCGGGATGCTGCTCATGCCGCCGCGATGCTGCGTAAATTGTCAGGCAAAACGCATCAGGTGATGACGGCAGTGGCATTAGCCGATCGCCAGCACAGTCTGGACTGCCTGGTCGTGACGGAAGTGACATTCAGAGCACTAACAGATGAGGACATCGCGAGCTATGTAGCCAGCGGTGAGCCTATGGATAAAGCAGGTGCATACGGTATTCAAGGGTTGGGTGGTTGTTTTGTCAGGAAGATAAATGGCAGCTATCACGCCGTAGTCGGCTTACCGCTGGTAGAAACGTATGAGTTGCTGAGCAATTTTAACGCACTGCGTGAGAAAAGGGATAAACATGACGGCTGAATTGTTGGTAAACGTAACGCCATCGGAAACACGTGTGGCGTACATTGATGGCGGTATTCTGCAGGAAATTCATATTGAACGTGAGGCGCGACGCGGAATCGTAGGCAATATCTACAAAGGTCGTGTAAGTCGTGTACTTCCGGGTATGCAGGCGGCTTTTGTAGATATTGGACTGGATAAAGCCGCATTTCTTCACGCTTCAGATATCATGCCGCACACCGAATGTGTGGCCGGTGAAGAGCAAAAGCAATTTACCGTGCGCGACATCTCCGAGCTGGTACGTCAGGGGCAAGACCTGATGGTGCAGGTGGTAAAAGATCCGCTTGGCACTAAAGGCGCACGCCTGACGACAGACATCACGCTGCCTTCCCGTTATCTTGTTTTTATGCCCGGCGCATCACACGTTGGGGTTTCCCAGCGTATCGAAAGCGAAACAGAGCGTGAGCGCCTGAAAAAAGTGGTGGCTGATTACTGCGACGAGCAGGGCGGATTTATTATTCGCACGGCGGCAGAAGGGGTGTGTGAAGAGGATCTGGCCTCCGATGCGGCTTATCTTAAGCGCGTCTGGACGAAAGTCATGGAGCGCAAAAAGCGCCCGCAAACACGCTACCAGATGTACGGAGAGCTGGCGCTGGCGCAGCGCGTCCTGCGTGATTTTGCCGACGCGCAGCTTGACCGAATCCGTGTAGACTCCCGTCTGACCTATGAGGCGCTGCTGGAGTTTACAGCGGAATACATCCCGGAGATGACCAGTAAGCTGGAACACTACAGCGGACGCCAGCCCATTTTCGATCTCTTTGATGTAGAAAATGAAATTCAACGTGCGCTGGAACGTAAAGTTGAGCTGAAATCAGGGGGGTACCTGATTATCGATCAAACGGAAGCCATGACTACCGTTGATATCAACACCGGCGCGTTTGTTGGACATCGTAATCTCGACGACACTATCTTTAATACCAATATCGAAGCGACTCAGGCTATCGCGCGTCAACTGCGTCTGCGTAACCTGGGCGGGATCATCATTATTGACTTTATCGACATGAATAATGAAGACCATCGCCGTCGGGTACTGCACTCTCTGGAGCAGGCGCTGAGTAAGGATCGCGTAAAAACCAGCATCAACGGTTTCTCCCAACTTGGGTTGGTGGAGATGACACGTAAGCGTACGCGCGAAAGTGTGGAGCATGTGCTGTGCAATGAGTGTCCGACCTGTCACGGGCGCGGTACGGTGAAAACGGTGGAAACCGTATGTTATGAAATCATGCGTGAAATCGTACGCGTGCATCATGCTTATGATTCGGATCGTTTCCTGGTCTATGCTTCTCCGGCAGTGGCTGAAACCCTGAAAGGCGAAGAATCTCATGCGCTGGCGGAAGTGGAAATCTTTGTCGGTAAACAGGTCAAAGTACAAATCGAGCCGCTCTATAACCAGGAGCAGTTCGACGTGGTTATGATGTGATCAGGCCTGCGGAATCAGCGTCTGTAAGCCGGATGTGGCGCAAGCGCTGCCATCCGGCAAATATCACTTCAGGTTCGTGAGTCACATTTTTTGGCAGACAAGGAGAGGCGCGTGAGGCGATTGCCGGGGATATTACTGCTCACTGGAGCCGCATTCGTTGTCATCGCAGCGCTGCTGGTGAGTGGGCTGCGCCTTGCCCTGCCTCATCTGGACAGTCTGCGTCCGACCCTCCTTGATAAGATTGAATCCGCCACTGGCATGCCTGTTTCTGC
Organism: Citrobacter sp. Marseille-Q6884; assembly: GCF_945906775.1. Lineage (NCBI taxonomy): Bacteria > Pseudomonadati > Pseudomonadota > Gammaproteobacteria > Enterobacterales > Enterobacteriaceae > Citrobacter > Citrobacter sp. Marseille-Q6884. The sequence goes on along the minus strand of NZ_CAMDRE010000001.1, from coordinate 683,403 downwards.
CAGCCAGCTTTCCGCCAACTGGCAAAATTTTGGTCCTACGCTTGAAGCGCGCGATATCCATGCGCAGCTAAAAGATGGCGGTGAATTGTCGGTAAAGCGCGTCACGCTGGCGCTGGATGTCTGGCAAAGCTTGCTGCACATGCGCTGGCAGTTTCGCGACCTCACTTTCTGGCAACTGCAACTGCGCACCAATACGCCCATCCAGCGCAGTGAAAGCGGTGAAGGGATTGAAACTGGCCGCATCAGCGATCTTTTTCTTCGGCAATTCGATCATTTCGATCTACGTGATAGCCAGATCAGTTTTTTGACCCTGTCAGGCCAGCGCGCTGAACTGGCGATCCCCCAACTTACCTGGCTGAATGGTAAAAACAGGCATCGCGCGGAAGGTCAGGTCAGTCTTTCCAGTTTGACCGGGCAGCATGGCGTCATGCAGGTACGAATGGATCTGCGTGATGATGACGGACTGCTGAATAATGGTCGGGTCTGGCTGCAGGCTGATGGCATTGACGTAAAACCGTGGCTGGGAAAATGGATGCAGGACAATGTCGCGTTGCAAACCGCGCGCTTTAGCCTGGAAGGGTGGATGACCCTCAGTAAAGGTGAAATCTCCGGCGGCGATGTCTGGCTGAAGAAAGGTGGCGCAAGCTGGCTGGGTGATAACCATACGCATACGCTTTCGGTTGATAACCTGACCGCGCATATCAGCCGTGAACAGCCTGGCTGGCAATTTTCTATTCCCGATACACGGATAACCCTGGATGGCAAACCCTGGCCGAGTGGTGCATTAACTCTCGCCTGGATCCCGGAGCAGGAAGTCTGTGGGGAGAATAACAAACGCAGCGATGAATTACGCATCCGCGCCAGTAATCTGGAGTTAGCGGGATTAGAAGGACTGCGCCCAATGGCGGCAAAGCTATCTCCGGCGCTGGGCGAGATCTGGCAGGCCACGCAACCGAGTGGCAAGATTGATGTGCTGGCGCTCGATATCCCACTCCAGGCGACCGAAAAAACCCGCTTTCAGTCCACATGGACGAACCTGGCCTGGAAACAGTGGAAACTGTTACCGGGTGCAGAACATTTCTCCGGTACGCTGACCGGGAGCGTTGAGAATGGTGCGCTTACGGCTTCCATGAAACAGGCGAAAATGCCCTATGAAACCGTCTTTCGCGCACCGCTGGAAATCGAAAATGGCGTGGCGTCGTTAAGCTGGCTGAAGAATGACAACGGTTTTCAGCTGGACGGGCGGAATATCGATGTTAAAGCGAAAGCGGTGCATGCGCGCGGCGGTTTTCGCTATCTGCAACCCGCAGGTGATGAACCCTGGCTGGGCATTCTGGCAGGGATCAGCACTGACGACGGTTCTCAGGCCTGGCGCTATTTCCCGGAAAACCTGATGGGCAAGGATCTGGTTGACTATCTCAGCGGTGCGATTCAGGGCGGTAAAGCGGATAACGCCACGTTGGTGTATGGCGGCAACCCACGTTTATTCCCCTATAAACACAATGAAGGGCAGTTTCAGGTATTCGTCCCGCTTCGCGAGGCGAAGTTTGCTTTTCAGCCCGACTGGCCTGCGCTCACTGACCTTGATATAGAACTGAACTTCCTCAATGACGGTCTGTGGATGAAAACGGACAGCGTCAATTTAGGTGGAGTGAAAGCCACTAATCTGACGGCCGATATTCCTGACTATGCGAAAGAAAAGCTGCTGATTGATGCCGACATCAATGGCCCAGGAAAGGCGGTTGGCCCCTATTTTGATGAAACTCCGCTGAAGGATTCTCTCGGTGCCACGCTGGAGCAGCTCCAGATTGACGGCGATGTGAATGCTCGCTTACATCTTGATATCCCGCTGGATGGTTCGCTGGTCACCGCCAAAGGTGACGTCAACCTGCGTAACAACAGCCTGTTTATTAAGCCGCTCGACAGTACGCTGAAGGATTTGAACGGTAAATTCAGCTTTGTGAATGGCGATCTTAAAAGCGAGCCGATGACGGCAAACTGGTTTAATCAGCCTCTGAACGTCGATTTCTCCACGACCGAAGGCGCAAAAGCCTATCAGGTTGCGGTAAATCTGAAAGGCGACTGGCAACCTACCCGCATGGGGATATTGCCGACGCAGTTGAACGATGCGTTGAGCGGAAGCATGGCATGGAACGGTAAAGTCGGTATCGAACTTCCGTATCATGCAGGGGCGACCTACAACATTGAGCTTAAAGGCGACCTGAAGAATGTAAGTAGTCACTTACCTGCACCGTTGAATAAAAAGGCGGGTGAGTCGCTGCCGGTTAACGTTAAGGCGGATGGCAACCTGCGCAGCTTTGAACTGACCGGTAACGCCGGAAACAAAAACCACTTTAACAGCCGCTGGTTGCTGAATCAGAAACTGACGCTTGACCGTGCCATCTGGACTTCTGAAAGTCGTACCGTGCCCGCTCTGCCTGACCAGCAAGGGATCGAACTCAACCTTCCACCTATGGATGGTGCGCAATGGCTGGCGCTGTTCCAGAAAGGCGCGGCGGATAACGTGGGGACAAACGCGAATTTCCCTCAGCGTGTTGCAATACGCACGCCGTCATTGTCTCTGGGCGGCCAGCAATGGAACAACCTGAGTATTGTGTCTGAACCTTCGCTAAACGGCGCTACCGTGCAGGCGCAGGGACGCGAGATCAACGCGACGCTGACCATGCGCAATAACGCACCGTGGAATGCGTTGGTTAAGTACCTGTATTACAACCCGAGCGCCACGAAGCCAGAACCGAATACCACGCCATCTTCGCCGTTTTCTACCATCGACAGAGTCAGCTTCCGTGGCTGGCCAGATGTGCAGTTACGCTGCGCTGAGTGCTGGTTGTGGGGCCAGAAATACGGGCGCATCGACGCCGATGTGGCGGTGAAAGGCGACACGCTAACCTTAAGCAATGGTCTGCTGGATACGGGCTTTGCCAGACTCACCGCAGACGGTGAATGGGTTAACGTGCCTGGCAAAGAGCGTACATCACTGAAAGGAAAACTGAACGGTAACAAAATCGACTCTGCCGTCAGCTTCTTTGGTGTCTCCACCCCGATTCGAAATTCTTCGTTTAATGTGGAATACGATCTGCACTGGCGTAATCCCCCCTGGGATCCTGATGAGGCTTCGCTGAATGGTATTCTGCGAACCCGTTTGGGGAAAGGTGAGTTGACGGAGTTAAGCACGGGTCATGCAGGACAACTGTTACGTCTACTAAGCTTTGATGCGCTGTTACGTAAACTGCGTTTTGATTTTAGCGATACGTTTAGCGAAGGCTTTTATTTTGACTCCATTCGCAGTACGGCATGGATCAAAGATGGCGTGATGCATACTGACGATACGCTGGTGGATGGCCTGGAAGCGGATATCGCCATGAAAGGCTCGGTGAACCTGGTGCGTCGTGAATTGGATATGGAAGCCGTCGTGGCGCCTGAAATCTCCGCGACCGTGGGTGTTGCTGCCGCATTTGCCGTCAACCCAATTGTCGGTGCTGCGGTGTTTGCAGCCAGTAAAGTGCTGGGACCTTTGTGGAGCAAAGTCTCGATTTTACGCTATCGAATCACCGGTCCGGTCGATAAGCCGCAGATTAACGAAGTCCTGCGCCAGCCGCGAAAAGAAAGCCAGCAATGATTTGACGAAGGCAAGTAATTGCCCCAATCTCACTACATAGTCATGCCGGATGGCGTTACGCTTATCCGGCCTGGTGCAGCCTAACAAAGTAGGCCGGGTAAGGCGCTTTCGTCGTCACCCGGCAGAATTAAATGAGTAACCAAAACGATGAGTCTGAACCTGGTAAGTGAACAATTGCTAGCGGCGAATGGCCTGAAACATCAGGATCTGTTTGCCATTCTGGGCCAACTGGCCGAACGCCGTCTTGATTACGGCGATCTCTATTTTCAGTCGAGCTATCACGAATCCTGGGTTTTAGAAGACCGCATCATTAAAGATGGCTCTTACAATATCGACCAGGGCGTTGGCGTACGCGCCATCAGCGGAGAAAAAACGGGATTTGCCTATGCCGATCAGATCAGCCTGCTGGCGCTGGAACAAAGCGCACATGCGGCTCGTACAATCGTGCGTGACAGTGGCGATGGCAAAGTAAAAACGCTGGGCGCCGTTGAGCATCCTGCGCTCTACACCTCTGTTGATCCTTTACAGAGCATGAGCCGTGAAGAGAAGCTGGACATTCTGCGTCGTGTTGATCGCGTTGCCCGTGCGGCAGATAAACGCGTACAGGAAGTGACGGCAAGCCTGACGGGGGTCTACGAGCTGATCCTGGTGGCGGCAACTGACGGTACGCTGGCGGCAGATGTCCGTCCTTTAGTGCGTCTGTCCGTTAGCGTGCAGGTCGAAGAGGACGGTAAACGTGAGCGTGGCGCCAGCGGTGGCGGCGGTCGCTTTGGCTATGATTTCTTCCTTGGCGTTCTCGATGGCGAAGTCCGTGCCGACGCGTGGGCGAAAGAGGCCGTGCGCATGGCGCTGGTGAATCTGTCTGCGGTAGCTGCGCCTGCGGGTACGCTGCCGGTGGTACTCGGCGCGGGCTGGCCTGGCGTTCTGCTGCATGAAGCGGTCGGTCATGGTCTGGAAGGCGACTTTAACCGTCGCGGCACCTCTGTTTTCAGCGGCCATATGGGCGAGCTGGTGGCATCTGAACTGTGCACAGTCGTTGATGACGGCACAATGGCGGATCGCCGTGGCTCCGTGGCTATTGATGATGAAGGGACGCCGGGTCAGTACAATGTCCTGATCGAAAATGGCATTCTGAAAGGCTACATGCAGGATAAACTGAATGCACGTCTGATGGGTGTAGCGCCGACAGGTAACGGCCGCCGCGAATCTTATGCGCATTTGCCGATGCCGCGTATGACCAACACCTATATGCTGCCGGGGAAATCCACGCCGCAGGAAATTATCGAATCTGTTGAATACGGTATTTATGCGCCTAACTTCGGTGGTGGGCAGGTGGATATCACCTCCGGTAAGTTTGTTTTCTCAACGTCTGAAGCGTATCTGATCGAAAACGGTAAAGTCACTAAGCCGGTGAAAGGTGCGACGTTGATCGGCTCAGGTATTGAGGCGATGCAGCAAATTTCCATGGTCGGTAACGATCTGAAGCTGGATAACGGTGTGGGTGTTTGCGGTAAAGAAGGGCAAAGTCTGCCAGTTGGCGTGGGTCAGCCGACGCTGAAGGTGGATAATCTGACCGTCGGCGGTACCGCCTGATTCTCTGTGTAGGCCCGATGAGTAACAGTACCATCGGGCCTACACATCATTCCTCTGGTTTACCTTTTCCCCGACCGTACATCCCCTGAAACAGCTGTGCCACATCGACGAAATAATCTGTCAGAGAGTTAATCACCACTTGTACCTTGAGCGGCAGCTTGTCTTTTTCGGTATACAGCGCGTAGACCGGACGTGGGTCTGACTGGTAGCGGGGCAGCAGGATCTCTACTTCACCACGGTTGATCTCATTGATCACCCACATCAGTGGGACAAAGGCAATTCCCGCGCCTGCAGCCAGCCAGCGAACCAGCGTCATGGGATCATTCGTCACGAAACGCCCTTGTGGGATGAGGCGTGTAGAAATTCCCTCCGGGGCAATCAGTTCGAATTCGTTATCGGGGCGTACGCTATATTCCAGCCAGGAATGGTTGCTGAGATCGGCGGGCTTTTCCGGGGTACCAAACTGGGCGAGATAACTTTTAGCGGCGCACACCACCATCGGCATGTTGCCCAGACGACGAGAGAAAAGACTGGAATCCTGTAGCGCTCCCACGCGGATAACCACGTCCAGACCGTCGGCAATTAAGTCTGGCGCCGGGATGCCGGTGACCAGATTCACCGTTAGCCCAGGATACTCTTTCAGCATTTTTGCGGTCAGTCCGGCGAGGACATTTTGTGCCATAGTTGAAGAACAGCCAATTCGCAGCGTACCGATTGGCGTGTTGTTAAAGGCATAAAGCTGCTCATGAACGTCCTGAACTTCGTGCAGCATTCGGCGGCAGCCTTGATAGTAAATTTTACCCGCCTCAGTCAGCCCAATGCTGCGTGTGCTGCGGTTTAGCAGCTTAACCTGCAGCTCATCTTCCAGTTTTGATACTGTCTGGCTTATCGATGAAACGCTCATTTGCAGCTGTCTTGCGGCGGCCGTAAAGGAGCCGAACTCGACGACTTTGGCGAATACCGACATACGTTTTAATCGTTCCATTGTTCACTCTGGCTTAAAAGTGATTTAGATCACATAATATAGATAACAGCATAACAGTTACGCTAACATATTATTATTCAAATAACGGCTGTGTCGCTCTCGCCTGGCTAATCCTTGCCCTTCTCTGCGGTGACATACGCTAGAAAATCGTTCATCTGCACTCTCTTATAGCTACCAAGGTCAACATGAGTCTGTTTCCCGTTATCGTGGTGTTTGGTCTCTCATTCCCACCGATATTTTTCGAATTACTTTTGTCACTGGCGATTTTCTGGCTGGTGCGCCGGGTGCTGGTTCCGACTGGCATTTATGACTTTGTCTGGCATCCGGCTCTGTTTAATACCGCGCTGTATTGCTGTCTGTTCTATTTAATAACGCGCCTGTTCGTTTGAGGTTGAAGTGAAAACACTAACAAGAAAACTTGCCCGCACAGCCACGACCGTCGTACTGGTCATTCTGGCCTTCATTGCCCTTTTTCGCGCCTGGGTGTTCTACACGGAGTCGCCGTGGACGCGTGATGCGCGTTTTAGTGCTGACGTCGTTGCGATTGCCCCGGACGTTGCAGGCTTAATCACGAACGTCAATATTCATGATAATCAGTTGGTGAAAAAGGATCAGGTCCTGTTCACCATCGACCAACCGCGCTACAAGAAAGCCCTCGAACAAGCCGAAGCGGATGTCGCCTATTATCAGGTGCTGGCGCAGGAAAAACGCCAGGAAGCCGGTCGTCGTAATCGACTTGGCGTTCAAGCTATGTCACGTGAAGAGATTGATCAGTCCAATAACGTACTGCAAACCGTGCTGCACCAGTTGGCGAAAGCGCAGGCAACGCGCGATCTGGCAAAACTGGATCTCGAACGTACGGTGATTCGTGCACCCGCCGACGGCTGGGTCACGAACCTTAACGTCTATTCCGGTGAATTTATCACCCGAGGCTCTACGGCGGTAGCGCTGGTAAAACAGCACTCATTCTATGTGCTGGCTTATATGGAAGAAACGAAGTTGGAAGGCGTTCGTCCGGGGTATCGCGCTGAGATAACGCCACTTGGCAGCAACAAGGTATTAAAAGGTACTGTCGATAGCGTGGCGGCAGGCGTGACAAATGCCAGCAGTACACAAGATGCGAAAGGCATGGCGACCATCGACTCCAACCTCGAATGGGTTCGTCTGGCGCAGCGTGTACCGGTGCGTATTCGCCTTGATGAACAGCAGGGGACATTGTGGCCAGCAGGCACCACGGCCACCGTCGTCATTACGGGCAAACAGGATCGTGACGCCAGCCAGGAATCCTTCTTCCGTAAAATGGCGCACCGTCTGCGCGAGTTTGGTTAATCGTGATGGGCATTTTCTCCATTGCCAATCAGCATATCCGTTTTGCGGTAAAACTGGCGTGCGCCATTGTACTGGCGCTGTTTGTTGGCTTTCACTTTCAGCTTGAGACACCACGCTGGGCGGTGCTGACGGCGGCAATAGTGGCGGCTGGCCCGGCCTTTGCCGCGGGTGGAGAACCGTATTCTGGCGCAATCCGTTATCGCGGTATGTTGCGTATCGTCGGGACATTCATTGGCTGTATTGCTGCTCTGGTTATTATCATCAGCATGATCCGTGCGCCATTGTTGATGATTCTGGTGTGCTGTATCTGGGCCGGTTTTTGTACCTGGCTCTCCTCGCTGGTGCGGATCGAGAACTCTTATGCATGGGGGCTTTCGGGTTATACGGCGCTGATTATCGTTATTACCATTCAGGCCGAGCCTCTGCTGACGCCACAGTTTGCGGTCGAACGTTGCAGTGAAATTGTCATTGGTATTGTCTGCGCTATCGTGGCGGATTTACTCTTTTCGCCGCGTTCAGTGAAGCAAGAAGTCGATCTCGAACTGGACAGTTTGCTGGTGGCGCAGTACCAACTCATGCAATTGTGCATTAAGCATGGCGACAGCGAAGAGGTGGATAAGGCCTGGGGCGATTTAGTACGTCGGACGGCGGCGCTCGAAGGTATGCGCAGCAACCTGAACATGGAATCTTCACGCTGGGGGCGCGCTAACCGAAGGCTAAAAGCGCTGAATACGCTGTCGCTGACGCTGATTACCCAATCCTGTGAAACCTATCTTATTCAGAACACGCGGCCGGAGCAGATTACGGACACGTTTCGCGAGTTGTTCGCGACGCCCGTGGAAACGGCGCAGGATGTCCATAAGCAATTGAAACGGATGCGCCGGGTGATTGCCTGGACTGGCGAGCGTGAAACGCCGGTGACGATTTATACCTGGGCCGGCGCTGCGACACGCTATTTGTTGCTGAAACGCGGGGTGATCAGTAATACGAAAATCAGTGCAACAGAAGAAGAGATCCTGCAGGGCGAGCCGGTGGTGAAAGTGGAATCTGCCGAACGCCATCATGCGATGGTGAATTTCTGGCGTACCACGCTGTCCTGTGTGCTGGGTACGTTGTTCTGGTTATGGACGGGCTGGACCTCGGGAAGCGGTGCAATGGTGATGATCGCGGTCGTGACCTCTCTGGCAATGCGTTTACCCAATCCACGCATGGTGGCGATCGACTTTATCTACGGCACACTGGCGGCGTTACCGCTCGGCGCACTCTATTTTCTGGTCATCATCCCGAACACACAGCAAAGCATGTTGCTACTGTGCCTGAGCCTGGCGGTACTGGGATTCTTTCTGGGGATTGAGGTGCAGAAGCGGCGTCTGGGATCGATGGGGGCGCTGGCCAGCACCATTAATATTATCGTGCTGGATAACCCAATGACCTTCCATTTCAGCCAGTTCCTCGACAGTGCGCTGGGGCAGATTGTGGGGTGTGTACTGGCGTTTCTTGTGATTCTGCTGGTGCGTGATAACTCTCGTGACAGAACCGGTCGCGTGCTTCTGAATCAGTTTGTTTCGGCGGCCGTTTCCGCCATGACAACCAATGTGGTTCGTCGCAAAGAAAACCATCTTCCGGCGCTCTACCAGCAACTGTTTTTACTGATGAATAAATTCCCTGGCGATTTGGCGAAGTTTCGTCTGGCGCTGACGATGATCATCGCCCACCAGCGTCTGCGCGATGCGCCAGTACCGGTAAACGAGGATCTCTCTGCGTTTCATCGTCAACTTCGACGCACCGCCGATCTTGTGATTTCTGCAGGGAATGACGACAAACGTCGGCGTTACTTCAGTCAGCTGCTGGCGGAGCTTGATATCTATCAGGAAAAATTAAATCAGTGGGAAGCCCCTCCCCAGGTGACGGAGCCAGTGAAACGGCTAACGGGCATGCTACACAAATACCAGCATGCGCTGACCAGCAGTTAAGCGTAAAAACCGATGCCAGAAGCGTCGGTTTTTTTATGGCTATACTTACCTGATGTGCGGGAGCCATAGAATCATGTGAGTGATGTTATTCAGAGGGGACGACTGGGCGATGGACAATAGAAGACCCTGCATAGTGGTGGTCTGTAGAGTAACTGGTGTCGGGATGGTGGCTACAGATGAACATCTATACGTTTGATTTTGACGAGATTGAAGATCAGAACGATTTCTACCGGGAGTTTACACGCACCTTCGGGCTGGCACGGGACAAGGTCAGCGACCTGGATTCTCTGTGGGAGGTGGTCATTGGGGAAGTATTGCCGTTGCCGCTCGAGATTGAATTTGTCCATTTGCCGGACAAACAACGTAGACGGTATGGCGCGCTGATTTTGCTGTTTGATGAAGCGGAAGAAGAGCTGGAAGGGCAATTACGCTTTAATGTTCGCCATGCGAAGTAAGACATAAAAAAGCCCCCGACAGGCGGGGGCAAGTCGTCGGACTAGACGACGAGGGTTTATTTGTACAGTTCTGCCGTTGCGTGCCAGTGAGCGCCTTCACGGAGTTCGGTCACGCGGTAGCTGCTGGCGCCTGCTTTTTCAGCTTTAGCAACGATTTCCTGGCGCATATCCATTGGTGAGCTACCGATCTGAGATACAGAGATAGTGCCCATGGATTGCAGATTCTGTGCTTCTTGTGCGTTCACCTGATTCACGGCTGCGCTTGCGCCGAAAGAGAGAACGGAAAGAAGGCTTAATGTTGCAACAGTGGTTTTGATTTTCATGATATTTACCTCGTCGAATTCTTTTATTGGGGGTCTTTGTTTCGTGACCCTCATCACAAAATCAAGTATACACTAATCACTCGATAAATTAATACCACGCTAATGGTTTCTGGCGTTATTAGGTGTTAAGAAATGTATTTTTTATAACTGTATGGAATTAAAAACTCATTTTTTGGCAAGTGAATTTAAATAAACTTAATAAATTCATTTAGATACGTAATTTTGCAAATTGTGCGTTTTTCATGCTTATCATTCACTGTGTGAATGCATTTTGACGGTGAAACGCACTATTTGTTAAATGATTGGTAGTGAATGATAGAGGGAGGGAATGAAAACGGCAGGTTTTTCCCCGCCACCACGATGTGCGACGGGGAAAGGCATTACAGCTCTTGTTCGAACAGTTCAAGAATCGCTTCGTACAGATCTTTTACCGTAAAACCCGTGGCCGGGGTGGTGAAGATGGTGTCGTCGCCAGCGATTGTTCCCAGAATACCTTCTGCTTTACCCAATGAGTCGAGCAGACGTGCAATGAGCTGTGCAGCGCCAGGGCTGGTATGAATCACCACGACAGCATCGTTATAGTCGATATCCAAGACCAGATTCTTCAGCGGGCTGGAGGTTGTGGGTACACCCAGTTCTGCCGGGAGGCAGTACACCATCTCCATTTTTGCATTGCGGGTACGCACGGCGCCAAACTTTGTCAGCATGCGTGAAACCTTGGACTGATTGATATTATCAAAGCCCTGCTCCTGCAACGCGATGACGATTTCGCCCTGAGAGCTGAATTTTTCTTCTTTGAGTAGCGCTTTAAACGCCTTTACTAATTCTTCTTGTTTAGCCGAGCTTCGCATAAGTCACCCGTAATATGGCAGTAGAAACAACATTATTGTGCATACAGATGAATTTTTATGCAAACAGTCTGCCTTGTTCAAGGCTGAAATAATGTTATGAAAGAGCGGAATTTTATCAAATTTCGTTATCAAGAAACATGCCTGTGTCACGGCTCGCAAATAAGATTAAAAGTAAATCAAATGTTATCAAATTGATGTTGTTTTGAGAGGGCGGTAAGGTATATTGTCAGCACCTGTTGGAAAGTTGCTCTACTGTGCGTGTGGTTTTGAATTACGTAACTTAGGTTTTATTTTACGTAAGTTAAATGCATAAAAGCCAAATTTGCGTGACTACGCATTCTTGACGCGTGGTTATTGAATTCATTGGATTTGTGAATTAAGGTCGCCGCCGCGGAGCAATAGACATTTTGCTTATCAAGATAATAAGGAGTTTAGGATGAAAGTTGCAGTCCTCGGCGCTGCTGGTGGTATCGGTCAGGCGCTAGCATTACTGTTAAAAACCCAACTGCCTTCAGGTTCAGAACTCTCCCTGTACGACATCGCTCCAGTAACACCTGGTGTGGCTGTTGATTTGAGCCACATCCCTACTGCTGTGAAAATCAAAGGCTTCAGCGGTGAAGATGCGACCCCTGCACTGGAAGGTGCTGACGTGGTGCTGATTTCCGCGGGTGTCGCGCGTAAACCGGGTATGGATCGTTCCGACCTGTTTAACGTTAACGCCGGTATCGTGAAAAACCTGGTACAGCAAGTTGCGAAAACCTGCCCGAAAGCATGTGTTGGTATCATCACTAACCCAGTGAACACAACCGTTGCAATCGCTGCAGAAGTGCTGAAAAAAGCAGGTGTATACGACAAGAACAAACTGTTTGGCGTAACCACGCTGGACATCATCCGCTCCAACACCTTTGTTGCGGAACTGAAAGGTAAGCAACCGACCGAGGTTGAAGTGCCGGTTATTGGCGGACACTCTGGCGTAACTATTCTGCCACTGCTGTCACAAATTCCAGGCGTGAGCTTCACTGAGCAGGAAGTGGCTGATCTGACCAAGCGTATCCAGAACGCAGGTACTGAAGTCGTCGAAGCAAAAGCCGGTGGCGGATCTGCAACCCTGTCTATGGGTCAGGCTGCGGCACGTTTCGGTCTGTCTCTGGTTCGTGCGCTGAATGGCGAGAAAGGCGTAGTAGAATGCGCTTATGTTGAAGGTGACGGTCAGTATGCGCGTTTCTTCTCTCAGCCGCTGCTGCTGGGCAAAAACGGTGTAGAAGAACGCCAGTCCATCGGTAAACTGAGCGCGTTTGAACAGAATGCGCTGGAAGGCATGCTGGACACTCTGAAGAAAGATATCACTCTGGGCGAAGAGTTCGTTAAGTAACGCATTCGCGTAGGCCAGATAAAAAAACCGGAGCGAGCTCCGGTTTTTTTACGTCTTTCATTCACTTAGTTCGTATTCGGATATTCCTGAATCGTGACCTGCAACTTCAATTGCTTGTCATCGCGCATTACGACCACTGAAATCACGGAACCCGGGCGAATTTCAGCAACCTGATCCATGGTCTCTAGGGCCGAGACAGCCGGTTTATTATTAACCGAGATAATCAGGTCATTAACCTGAATGCCTGCCTGAGCTGCCGGGCCATCCGGGGCGACTTCGTTAACCACAATCCCCTGAATCTGATCCATTCCACTGCCCTGAGCGTGCAGCGGAGCAATCTCACGGCCGCTAATGCCGATGTACCCACGAATGACGCGTCCATCACGAATCAACTTATCCATGATTTTGGTCGCTAACTGGAACGGTATGGCAAAGCCAATCCCTTCCGGGGTTTCTCCATCGTTGCTCTTATCAAACGACAGCGTGTTAATGCCCATCAGCTCACCCAACGAGTTCACCAGCGCACCGCCGGAGTTACCGTGGTTGATCGAGGCGTCCGTTTGCAGGAAGTTTTGCCGTCCCGTTGGGTTCAGGCCAATACGACCGGTGGCGCTGATAATCCCCTGGGTAATAGTTTGTCCAAGGTTGTAGGGGTTGCCGATGGCAAGAACCACATCACCGATATGCGGTACGCGCTTGTTATTGATTGGGATTGTCGGCAGTCCGCCAGACGCGTTGATTTTCAGCACTGCAAGGTCAGTCAGCGTATCGGAGCCGACAAGCAGCGCTTCAAACACGCGTCCATCCTGCAAAGCCACGATGATTTGGTCGGCATCATTAATGACGTGTTTATTGGTGATGATGTAGCCGCGCTGATCCATGATCACGCCCGAGCCGAGTGTACGGATCTCAAGCTGGTTATGCGTCGTGCTGTTCATACTGCGGTTATATACGTTAACGACGGCTGGTGCCGCGCGGCGAACGGCTGGGTTATAGCTGGCAGGCGTTTCATCGGCGCTGTCGAACTGTGGCGCTGAAAGCGTATTTATTTTGCGCAGAGAGGGCATCGCGGCCAGCAGAATTGCGCCGACAATTAAACCAATCGCGACCGAACGTAAAAGCTTCACAAACATGATGGCGGCGTCATTAAAAAGGGGAACGGCAGCAGCATATCACGAGTTTACCGGACATCACACGGCAGGCTGATGTCCGGTTCGTGACAGGTTTAACGCAAGAGCAGATAAATATTCTCGTTACCGCGTACCACCTGCAGCGCGATGATTGACGGTTTCGCCTCCAGTACCTTACGCATTTCGGCAATGGAGTTCACGCGGTCACGGTTAACGCCGATGATAACATCATCTTTATGCAGGCCTGCCTGGGCTGCCGGGCTGCTTTTTTCGACGTTATCAATTTTGATGCCTTTAGTACCGTCTTTTAACTGTCCGTCGCTCAGCGTTGCCCCTTGTAACGCCGGTGCAATCATCTCTGCGCTGGCAGAAGATGAGGTGCTGGTATCCAGGGTGACTTCAACCTCCAGCGGCTTACCGTTACGCAGCAGGCCCAGTTTGACTTTGGTTCCCGGTTCGGTCGTCGCAATGCGTGAACGCAGTTCAGCGAAACTGTTGAGCGGCTTGCCGTTCAGGCTGGTAATGACGTCACCGGATTTCACGCCCGCTTTCGCGGAGCCGGAGTTCGGCAGAACCTCGCTGACAAATGCGCCGCGCTGCACATCCAGCTTGAACGCTTTGGCGATGTCGGCGGTCATTTCCGTCCCTTTAATCCCCAGCAATCCGCGTTTGATTTCGCCAAACTGCATCAACTGCTGTGCCAGCGTACGTGCCATGTTACTGGGAATCGCAAAGCCAATGCCGATGCTGCCGCCACCTGGCGCCAGGATCGCGGTGTTAATCCCGATCAACTCACCGTTCAGGTTAAGCAAGGCACCGCCGGAGTTACCGCGGTTAATGGAGGCATCGGTCTGGATAAAGTTTTCCAGACCTTCCAGGTTCAGGCCACTGCGACCTAAAGCCGATACAATACCGGACGTTGCGGTTTGCCCTAATCCGAACGGGTTGCCGACGGCTACCGCGAAATCACCTACGCGTAGCTTGTCGGAGTCGGCGATGGCAATTTGCGTCAGATTGCTGGGATGTTGAATTTGCAGCAGCGCGATATCGCTTTGATCGTCACTACCGATAAGCTTGGCGTCGAATTCACGACCATCGTTTAGCTGGACGCTGATTTTTTGTGCCTGGTTAATAACATGGTTATTAGTCAGCACGTACCCTTTTGCGGCGTCAATGATGACCCCCGACCCTAGCCCTTCAAAAGGCTGTGAGGGTTGATCGGGCAGTTCATCGCCAAAAAACTTTTTGAATTCTTCCGGGACTTTCTGCCCCTGAGTGGCCGTACCTTCGACTCTCACGCTCACGACGGCAGGTAACACTTTCTCCAGCATTGGGGCGAGGCTGGGGAGGGCTGCCTGACCGGGGACCTGGCCTGGTATCGACGCAAAGGCCTGAAAGGGCGCCGAGAGAGTTAACCCGACACTTAACGCTAATGCACTCAACAGCTGGGTTTGTTTTTTCATGGATCCTGCTCTCGTACCTTGAGTAAACGGAAGATGATTCAAAACAGTTTGATGTTATTGAATTTTCGGTTTGGTCACAATGCGGCTAACGACTAAATAATAGCTGGGACGGGAAGAGAAGCGGAGGGCGCAATCGCTGCGCCCAATAAATTTCTTAACGATGTGCAGTTAGTCGCGCTTTGCGCCACTACGCAGCAGGCCGGAAGCCCCTTCGGAATAGTCACGCGGCATCTGCACCGGCGCTTGATCGTTGCCTGCTTCAGACTCAGCCAGACGATTACGGAACGGGTTGGATTCCGGTGACATGCCCGGCAGCAGGCTGCTGGAGCTTTTTGCCATGTGCTGATAGATCTGACGATAGTCGTCCGCCATGTTATCCAGTAACTCGGCGCTACGGGCAAAGTGGCTCACCAGCTCTTCACGGTACTCTTCCAGCTCAGCTTTGTTCTTTTCCAGTTCGTACTGCAATGCCTGCTGTTGGCGTAATTTACGATTACCAAAACGCATGGCTACGGCACCAATAATGATACCGACGACTAACCCAATTAGCGCATATTCCCAGGTCATGAACATCTCCCGTTGTCTTTTGTTTCCGTAGGGTGTTGGCTTTAGGCTCCATGCCCGCGCCTGATTATGCCACTATAACCGCTAATCCTGTAGAAGTGGAATCCCGTCTTTATATCGCGTAGTGTAGAACGGCCTTTTTTTCGTCAACCGTGAGCGACGGCACATCGATTCTCAAGGAATAACAATAACATCATGCAAAGCCTTTCCCCGACATCGCGTTACCTCCAGGCCCTCAATGACGGCAGCCATCAACCCGACAACGTACAACAAGAAGCGGTCAATCGACTGGAAACCATTTACCAAGAACTCACTGCGCTGAAGCTTCCAGCACCGCAGCCGAGTGGGTTGATGGCACGGTTTGGCAAATTGCTGGGTAAGCGTGAGCCGGAAGAACATACGGCGGTACGGGGCCTGTATATGTGGGGAGGGGTAGGGCGCGGGAAAACCTGGCTGATGGATCTGTTCTACCATAGTCTGCCTGGCGCGCGGAAACAGCGTCTGCACTTTCACCGCTTTATGTTGCGGGTACACGAAGAGCTCACTGCTCTGCAAGGTCAAAGCGACCCGCTGGAAGTGATTGCTGACCGCTTTAAGGCAGAAACGGATGTGCTGTGCTTTGACGAGTTTTTTGTCTCCGATATCACCGACGCGATGCTGCTCGGGGGATTAATGAAAGCGCTGTTTGCTCGCGGTATCACGCTGGTGGCAACCTCCAATATTCCGCCCGACGAGTTGTACCGCAACGGCTTACAGCGCGCGCGTTTTTTACCTGCTATCGACGCAATCAAACAGTATTGCGACATCATGAATGTGGATGCGGGAGTTGATTACCGCCTGCGGACGTTAACACAGGCGCATTTATGGCTCTCGCCGCTTAATGAGGAAACCCGGCAACAGATGGATAAGCTGTGGCTGGCGTTAGCGGGCGCGAAAAGCGAACATGCGCCGACGCTGGAAATCAACCACCGTCCGATGCAGACGCTGGCCGTCGAAAACCAGACGCTGGCGGTTTCGTTTTCCACGTTGTGCGTCGATGCTCGCAGCCAGCACGACTATATTGCGCTTTCGCGCCTTTTCCACACGGTGTTGTTATCGGATGTGCCGGTCATGACGACGTTGATGGAAAGTGAGGCACGGCGCTTTATCGCGCTGGTTGATGAGTTCTACGAACGCCACGTAAAACTGGTCGTGAGTGCTGCATCGCCCTTATATGAGATTTACCAGGGCGAACGTCTCAAGTTTGAGTTCCAGCGCTGTTTATCGCGTTTGCAGGAGATGCAAAGCGAAGAGTATCTGAAGCGGGAACATTTAGCGGGTTAAACCCACTGCAAATCACACAAAGGGGTCGATCTTTGACCCCGACTTCTCTATAATCTTGCGACCCCACGTTACGAGAGAGTTTTTTTCCCAAAACTTTCTATGTGCCGGCATAGGCTATTCGAAGGGGTAGGTTTGCTGGACAATGTCGTGTGAACCTCAACTGACAAAACGTTTGGGTGTTCACCAACGTGTAACTTATTTATTTGGGTAAGCTTTTAATGAAAACTTTTACAGCTAAACCAGAAACCGTAAAACGCGACTGGTATGTTGTTGACGCGACCGGTAAAACTCTGGGCCGTCTGGCTTCCGAACTGGCTCTGCGCCTGCGCGGTAAGCACAAAGCGGAATACACTCCGCACGTAGATACTGGTGATTACATCATCGTTCTGAACGCTGACAAAGTTGCTGTAACCGGCAACAAGCGTACTGACAAAGTGTACTATCACCACACCGGTCACATCGGTGGTATCAAACAAGCGACCTTTGAAGAGATGATTGCTCGCCGTCCTGAGCGTGTGCTTGAAATCGCGGTTAAAGGCATGCTGCCAAAAGGCCCTCTGGGTCGTGCTATGTTCCGTAAACTGAAAGTTTACGCTGGCAACGAGCACAACCACGCGGCACAGCAACCGCAAGTTCTTGACATCTAATCGGGATTATAGGCAATGGCTGAAAATCAATACTACGGCACTGGTCGCCGCAAAAGTTCCGCAGCTCGCGTTTTCATCAAACCGGGCAACGGTAAAATCGTAATCAACCAACGTTCTCTGGAACAGTACTTCGGTCGTGAAACTGCCCGCATGGTAGTTCGTCAGCCGCTGGAACTGGTCGACATGGTTGAGAAACTGGATCTGTACATCACCGTTAAAGGTGGTGGTATCTCTGGTCAGGCTGGTGCGATCCGTCACGGTATCACCCGCGCTCTGATGGAGTACGACGAGTCCCTGCGTTCTGAACTGCGTAAAGCTGGCTTCGTTACTCGTGACGCTCGTCAGGTTGAACGTAAGAAAGTCGGTCTGCGTAAAGCACGTCGTCGTCCGCAGTTCTCCAAGCGTTAATTGCTTTCTGCTCAGGCAGATTTCAATTTACGAAAAAACCCGCTCCGGCGGGTTTTTTTATGAATATTCCCCGCGAATTACCGCAGTAATACGCTGATGGCCACCTCTTTTTCCCCATTTCCAGAATCGACTCACCACAAAGGTCACAAAATCTGGTAAACTATCATCCAATTTTCTGCCCAAATATCCGGTATTGTTCATTTTTTGTTTGTATTTTGAACAGCAATGGCTTTCCGAGTATGGGTGACATCACTTCTGGCTGGCCACACAGTGGCTGGTAGCAGTAAAAATTCTGAATATACCTGGAGGTTTTCATGGCTGTCGCTGCCAACAAACGTTCGGTAATGACGCTGTTTTCTGGTCCTACTGACATCTATAGCCATCAGGTCCGCATTGTGCTGGCTGAGAAAGGTGTTAGTTTCGAGATTGAGCATGTGGAAAAGGACAATCCACCGCAGGATCTGATCGACCTCAACCCGAATCAGAGCGTACCGACACTGGTGGATCGTGAGCTGACCCTGTGGGAATCTCGCATCATTATGGAATACCTGGATGAGCGTTTCCCGCATCCGCCGCTGATGCCGGTTTACCCGGTTGCGCGTGGTGAGAGCCGCCTGTACATGCAGCGTATTGAAAAAGACTGGTACACGCTGATGAACGTCATCGTGAACGGTTCTGCCGCTGAAGCCGATGTCGCACGTAAGCGACTGCGCGAAGAGCTGCTGGCGATTGCGCCAGTATTTGGTCAGAAACCGTATTTCCTGAGCGATGAGTTCAGCCTGGTAGACTGTTACCTGGCACCGCTGCTGTGGCGTTTACCGCAGCTGGGTATTGAATTCAGCGGCGCAGGTTCGAAAGAGCTGAAAGGGTATATGACTCGCGTCTTTGAACGTGACTCTTTCCTGGCTTCTCTGACTGAGCCTGAACGCGAAATGCGCCTGGGCCGGGGTTAATCTGTATGGATTTGCCACAACTATCACCGCGCCGTCCGTATCTGCTGCGTGCATTTTATGAGTGGTTGTTAGACAACCAACTCACGCCGCATCTGGTGGTGGATGTGACGCTCCCGGACGTGCAGGTTCCGATGGAATATGCGCGTGACGGGCAAATTGTTCTGAATATCGCTCCGCGTGCAGTGGGGAACCTCGAACTGGCTAACGATGAAGTGCGCTTTAACGCGCGCTTCGGCGGTGTACCACGTCAGGTTTCCGTGCCGCTGGCTGCCGTTCTGGCAATTTATGCGCGTGAAAACGGTGCGGGCACGATGTTCGAGCCAGAAGCCGCTTACGATGAAGAGGTCGCCAGCTTAAATGATGACGACAACGAAGCATCGGGTTTTGAGAGTGAAACCGTCATGTCGGTCATTGATGGCGATAAGCCTGACAACGGTGACGACAACGACCCGGATGACACTCCGCCACCGCCTCGTGGTGGGCGTCCAGCACTACGCGTAGTGAAATAAAAAACAGGCCCTTTTGGGCCTGTTTGGTTTTCTGCGCCAGGCATTAATAAAACAGGGCGATGGTGACGATCATATTCACCACAAATCCCACTGCCATTGGGATCGCCGTACGTTTGACGACCTCAAAAGGCGACACGCCTGCAATACCTGATGTCACGACAATGACCGCGGTAATCGGTGAAACCGCACGGGCCAGCGTGGTGGCAAAGTGCATTGGCATGATCATCACGACCGCCGGAATATGCAGCCCTGCAGCGATATCCGGGATCAGACTGGCAAACGACATAAACGGCGCGTTGCCTGACCCCATCACAATTGCGCAAGCGGCGATAACCACCGCCATAATGATCATCACACCGATGCCGCCCAGACCGGAATGTTCCGCACCTTTTATTACCGCATCAACGGTGCCAATAGTGGTTAGCCCCTTGGCAAAAATTTCCCCCGCCACGACCAGCGTGACGACATTGGCAAATTGCGTCCCCATCCCGTCAAAAAATGCCTGCACGTCGTCCATGGTTTCGCGCAGATTGTGCTTACGAAAGAACTCCACAAACAGGGTCACTGTCATGCTCATGAGCATCACCACGACCAGATTCAGCTCTGCCTTCATCAATCCCATATGCGCAAGTAACAACGAACCCAGCATCAGAATCAGTGGCATGACTGGCAAAATGGCATAGTAGAGTGGGGGGACGTCTTCCAGAACCTTTTGTTCGGCGAAGCCGGCGCTGTCCGGTAACGCTTTTCTATCAAACCGGCGCTGCACGAAAAAGTGCGCAATGGCAACGGCGAGAATGACGCAGGACGCCACGGGCAATTGGTAGTGAAAGAAGTAGGTGGCAATTTTCATTCCAGCCACTTGGGCGGCAAAAATTGAGTTGGTTTCCAGAATGCCCCATTCAATCGACATTGAGGTTGCAATGACCGCGACCGCAGACAAACGGCTCACGCCAAGGCTGACCAGCGTCGGAAAGAGCGTGACCATCAATAACATACCTAGCCCGGAAGCGCTGGTGATGAACTGCGCCATGATCTGACCGATCACGTAGGTGGCTGCAAGTACGATATAAGGTGAGCGAATAAGCTTAAGCGGGCGACTCAGTAGACTCACCATGGCTCTGCTGGCGCCCATCCGGTCCATATAGCGGGCATAACCGCCCACCGCCATAATGGATAATCCAAGGCCTGCGGCCCGGGTGGAGAGCATACGCAGAATTTCGTTATAAATATCGACCAGCAGATAGCCACTGCTTTTATCGGGGGCGACCAGCGCGCCGTACCCCAACCAGACGCCGCAGATCATCAGGAAGATCCCGGCTGCCGCCAGCACGACCTGTGGTTTGTAGTTTTTGAGGATCAGATAACCCATCGTTAATAAAACGATGACAGAGATAATAATGCCGAACATTTTTTCACTCCATGCCAGAGAAGAAGATAAATCCGGTAATAACGCTGTTATGAAATCGGATGTTATATTTTTTTGGGCATTTTTTATGGAGTGGATATCGTGTTTTTAATTCGATATCTAAATTATTTTTCTATTTAAAAGAGTAAGTTATGATTATTTTTCACATTCATATTCGCGAATTTCATAAACAGAATGCGGGTGTTTTAAATTAACGTTAATTTAAATATCTTCGTGAAGAATAATATTTTCATTTTATTGGGTATCAATAGACAGACTGGTCTGGCAGACCATCATTTCACCCTGCTTTCGATCCTGTGTTAGGATGAACCCGCTGTTGTTTGTCACCTCGACTTAGCGGAATGGACCCTATGAACGCATTTGATTCGCAAGCTGAAGACTCTCCCTCTACCATTGGCCGTAGCTTACGTAACCGTCCGCTGGCGCGTAAGAAACTCTCTGAAATGGTGGAAGAAGAGCTGGAACAGATGATTCGTCGCCGGGAATTTAGCGAGGGTGAGCCGTTGCCGTCGGAGCGGGAACTGATGGCTTTCTTCAACGTGGGTCGTCCATCCGTACGTGAAGCCCTCGCGGCGTTAAAACGTAAAGGTCTGGTACAAATCAACAATGGCGAGCGCGCCCGTGTTTCGCGCCCCTCGGCCGATACCATCATCAGCGAATTGTCCGGCATGGCGAAAGATTTCCTCTCGCACCCGGGAGGTATTGCCCACTTTGAGCAACTGCGGCTGTTTTTTGAGTCCAGCCTGGTGCGTTACGCGGCCGAACATGCCACAGACGAACAAATTGACAGGCTGGCGAAAGCGCTGGAGATCAACAGCCAGTCGCTGGATGACAACACGCTGTTTATTCGTTCGGATGTTGATTTCCACCGCGTGCTGGCGGAGATCCCGGGTAATCCTATTTTTATGGCGATCCATGTCGCGCTGCTGGACTGGTTGATTGCAGCACGTCCGACCGTCGCCGATCAGGAATTGCATGAACATAATAGCGTGAGTTATCAGCAGCATATCGCTATTGTCGAGGCGATTCGTC
This sequence comes from Citrobacter sp. Marseille-Q6884, assembly GCF_945906775.1. Taxonomy (NCBI): domain Bacteria; kingdom Pseudomonadati; phylum Pseudomonadota; class Gammaproteobacteria; order Enterobacterales; family Enterobacteriaceae; genus Citrobacter; species Citrobacter sp. Marseille-Q6884. The sequence continues at coordinate 661,424 of NZ_CAMDRE010000001.1, read as the reverse complement.
AGCGCAATCCTGATGAAGCCGACCGCGCTTTACAAGAACATCTCAACAGCGTTTCCGCCACCTGGCACGCCTTCGGTAAAAAGAAAAAATCGCGCAAGTAATTTCGATCCTGACGATCGTTTAGTGAAGCAGATCGCATTATAAGCGTTCTGTATTGTATTGCTGCTTATTTGATCTGGTATAACAGGTATAAAGGTATGCAGTTAGATAACACTAATCATAGACAGAGGTCGTTATGGCAAGAGATTTAAAAGGCGTGATGCCAGCGTTGTTAACCCCATTCGATAACCAACAGCGCCTGGATATTGAGAGCCTGCGCCGTCTGGTGCGTTTCAACATTGGGCAGGGCGTTGACGGGTTGTACGTCGGAGGCTCAACGGGTGAAGCCTTTGTACAGAACCGTGCGGAAAGAGAGCAGGTACTGGAGATCGTTGCTGAAGAAGCGAAAGGCAAAGTTACCTTAATCGCCCATGTCGGGACGGTAAGCACCGAAGAAAGCCAACAACTGGCGAGTGCCGCGCACCGCTACGGCTTTGATGCTGTCTCCGCCGTCACCCCGTTTTACTATCCGTTCAGTTTTGAAGAACATTGCGATCACTACCGTGCAATTATTGATTCCGCTGATGGGTTGCCGATGGTGGTCTACAACATTCCGGCGCTGAGTGGCGTAAAACTGACGCTGGATCAAATCAATACGCTGGTCACGCTGCCGGGCGTTGGCGCACTGAAGCAAACCTCGGGCGATCTCTATCAGATGGAGCAGATCCGCCGCGCGCATCCTGATCTGGTGCTTTATAACGGTTATGACGAAATCTTTGCTTCTGGCCTGCTGGCGGGCGCTGATGGGGGTATCGGTAGCACATATAACATCATGGGATGGCGTTATCAGGGAATTGTGAAAGCGCTCAAAGAAGGCGATATCAAGACTGCACAAAAGCTGCAAACCGAGTGCAATAAGGTTATCGATCTGCTCATTAAAGTCGGCGTGTTCCGTGGTCTGAAAACCGTTCTGCACTATATGGACGTGGTCTCTGTACCGCTGTGCCGTAAACCTTTCGCCCCAGTGGACGAGAAATTCCTGCCAGAGCTGAAAGCGTTGGCGAACCAACTGTTGGCAGAAAAGGCGTAACCGCGGGTTGCCGGGGGCGCTTCGCTTGCCCGGCCTGGCTATTTCGACCGTAGGCCGGATCGGGGAACGCCGCTATCCGGCACAACAACAAAACATCGTCGGGAGAGTAAAATGAGTACTTCTACCCAGAGCATCCCGTGGTATCGCCATCTCAATCGGGCGCAATGGCGGGCATTTTCCGCAGCCTGGCTGGGATATTTGCTTGATGGTTTTGATTTTGTCTTAATCGCGCTTGTGCTGACAGAAGTACAAGGCGAATTCGGTTTGACGACGGTGCAAGCCGCCAGCCTGATTTCGGCCGCCTTTATTTCTCGCTGGTTTGGCGGGCTGGTGCTGGGGGCGATGGGTGACCGTTATGGCCGCCGTCTGGCGATGGTCACCAGCATCATTCTGTTCTCTGTCGGGACGCTGGCCTGCGGCTTTGCGCCGGGCTACACCACCATGTTTATCGCCCGACTGGTTATCGGTATGGGAATGGCGGGTGAATACGGCTCCAGTGCGACCTATGTCATTGAAAGCTGGCCTAAACACCTGCGCAATAAAGCCAGCGGTTTCCTGATTTCCGGCTTCTCCGTTGGTGCGGTGATCGCCGCACAGGTCTACAGTCTGGTGGTTCCGGTCTGGGGATGGCGTGCGCTGTTCTTCATCGGCATTGTACCGATTATCTTCGCACTCTGGCTGCGTAAAAATATTCCTGAAGCCGAAGACTGGAAAGAGAAGCACGAAGGTAAGGCGCCAGTGCGCACGATGGTCGATATTCTCTATCGGGGCGAACATCGGGTGATCAATATTCTGATGACGATGGCTGCCGCAACGGCGCTGTGGTTCTGTTTTGCCGGCAATCTGCAAAATGCGGCAATCGTTGCGATTCTCGGACTGCTCTGCGCATTCATTTTCATCAGCTTTATGGTGCAAAGCAGCGGTAAACGCTGGCCGACTGGCGTGATGCTCATGGTGGTCGTGCTGTTTGCCTTCCTCTACTCATGGCCGATTCAGGCACTGTTGCCGACGTACCTGAAAACTGAGCTGATGTATGACCCTTCAACGGTCGCCCGTGTGCTCTTCTTTAGCGGTTTTGGTGCAGCGGTTGGCTGTTGCGTAGGCGGTTTTCTTGGCGACTGGTTGGGCACCCGCAAGGCTTATGTATGCAGTCTGCTGGCCTCACAGCTGCTGATTATTCCGGTCTTTGCCATTGGTGGCACCAACGTCTGGGTCCTCGGTTTGCTGCTGTTTTTCCAGCAAATGCTCGGACAGGGGATCTCCGGGATCTTACCAAAACTGATTGGTGGCTATTTTGATACCGACCAGCGTGCGGCGGGCCTGGGCTTCACCTACAACGTCGGTGCGCTGGGCGGGGCGCTGGCGCCGATCATCGGGGCGTTGATTGCACAACGTCTGGATCTGGGGACGGCGCTGGGATCGCTTTCGTTCAGCCTGACGTTTGTGGTGATCCTGCTGATTGGTCTCGATATGCCGTCACGTGTTCAGCGCTGGCTGCGTCCGGAAGCACTGCGTACGCATGATGCTATCGATGGCAAACCCTTTAGCGGAGCTGTCCCGTTTGGTAGCGATAAACGCGGCCTGGTGAAATCAAAAAGTTAGTCCGTTTGCCCGGTTCAGAACCGGGCAATTTTCGTAAGGGAAACTGTATGTCGTTACTAACGCAGAAGAAGGCTTTGCGATGACCACGCTGGCTATTGATATCGGCGGTACCAAACTGGCCGCCGCACTGGTCGATAATGACCTGTTGATTCGCGACCGTCGTGAATTGCCCACCCCCGCGAGCAAAACGCCGGATGCACTACGCGCGGCGTTGCATACCCTGGTGGAGCCGCTTTCTCTTTATGCTAAGCACGTGGCGATTGCCTCGACCGGGATTATCCGCGACGGTGTTCTGCTGGCAATCAATCCGCATAATCTTGGAGGGTTATTGCATTTCCCGCTGACGGAAACGCTGGAAGCGATTACCGGATTGCCCGCACGGGCGGTTAACGATGCTCAGGCTGCGGCATGGGCGGAATATCATGCTCTGCGGGGGGATTATCGTGACATGGTCTTTCTCACCGTCTCTACGGGCGTGGGGGGCGGCGTCGTGACGGACGGCAAACTTCTCACCGGTACCGGCGGGCTGGCAGGGCATCTGGGCCATACGCTGGCCGATCCCAATGGGCCGATGTGCGGCTGCGGTCGTCGCGGCTGTGTGGAAGCGATCGCTTCAGGACGCGGGATTGCGGCTGCGGCACAAGGTGAACTTGCCGGATGTGATGCCAAAACGATTTTTATCCGCGCCGGGCAAGGCAACACGCAGGCTGCTGACCTTATTACTCGTTCGGCACAAGCACTGGCGAGGTTAATCGCGGATATCAAAGCCACCACCGATTGTCAGTGTGTGGTCGTTGGCGGTAGCGTCGGGTTGGCCGACGGCTATCTGACGCAGGTCCGACGCTGCCTGGCACAAGAGCCATCGGCCTACCAGGTGGCGCTACAACCGGCACATTACCGGCATGATGCCGGATTATTAGGGGCTGCGCTGTTGGCCCAGGGAGATCGATTATGATGTCAGATGAGTTGCGTTCACTGCCTTCTGCTGGATTACATCCGGTCTTGCAGCAGGCGTTAACGCTGGCCATTGCGGCGAATCCGCAGGAGAAGACGCCTGGGCGCTATGCGTTGCAGGGCGATAATATTTTTATGAATGTGATGCAATTTGCAACGCAGAGCCCGGAGCAAAAGAAAGCGGAGCTGCATCAGCAGTACATTGACATTCAGGTGCTGTTATCCGGCGAAGAACGTATTCTGTTTGGGTTGAGCGATTCTGCTCGTCAGTGCGAAGAGATGCACGTTGAGGATGACTACCAGTTGTGCAGTCAGATTGCCGATGAGCAGGCTATTGTACTGAAGCCGGGAAGATTTGTGATTTTTATGCCGCGCGAGCCGCATAAACCGGGCTGTGTGGTGCAGGCTCCGATGGATATCAAAAAGGTAGTGATCAAGGTACGCGCCAGCTTATTACAACCAGCCTGACGATGAGAGACTGTGTCGGATGGCTAGGCTTGCGCCATCCGACATGGAATGTCACGACCTAGCGCTTAAACGTCACCGTTTCGGGCTGTGTAAGATGCAGCGTCGTCTGGGCAGGCACCGTCTCGGCAATGATTCGACCGTGACGAATGGAATAACGTGCAGGTGTCTGGCGACGAACCGCGTCAAATCCATTCTCTGCCGGTAAAATGACCAGATTCGCGGAATTCCCCACGTTCAGACCGTAGTCCTGCAGGTGCAGGGTTTTCGCGCTGTGGGTGGTGACCAGGTTCAGCCCATCGTTAATCTGCCCGTATCCCATCAACTGGCACACGTGTAACCCCATATGTAGTACCTGCAGCATATTCGCGGTACCCAGCGGATACCACGGATCGAAGACGTCATCATGACCGAAGCAGACGTTGATCTCCGCCTCCAGCATCTCTTTGACGCGCGTGACGCCGCGGCGTTTAGGATAAGTGTCAAAGCGCCCTTGCAGGTGAATATTGACCAGTGGATTTGCGACAAAGTTAATGCCGGACATTTTCAACAGGCGGAACAGACGGGAAGCATACGCGCCGTTATAGGAGTGCATTGCCGTGGTATGGCTGGCGGTCACGCGTTCGCCCATATTGTCGCGATGCGCCAGCGCCGCGACGGTTTCAACAAAGCGTGATTGCTCATCGTCAATTTCGTCGCAGTGCACGTCGATAAGCCTGTCGTATTTTTGCGCGAGGGCGAAAATTTTGTGCAGCGACTCCACGCCATATTCACGCGTGAATTCAAAGTGGGGGATCGCGCCAATGACGTCGGCGCCCAGACGCACAGCTTCCTCTAATAACGCCTCACCGTTGGGGTAAGAAAGAATGCCCTCTTGCGGGAACGCGACGATCTGCAGCTCTACCCACGGAGCAACTTCTTGCTTCACCTCCAGCATGGCTTTCAGCGCCGTCAACGTAGGGTCGGAAACGTCAACGTGAGTACGGACGTACTGAATGCCGTTGGCCATCTGCCACTTCAGGGTCTGCATGGCGCGCGCTTTCACGTCTTCGTGAGTGAGCATTGCCTTACGTTCGGCCCAGCGCTCAATACCTTCAAACAATGTCCCGGACTGGTTCCAGCTCGGCTCACCCGCGGTTTGGGTGGTGTCGAGATGGATATGTGGTTCAACGAACGGTGGGATTGCCAGACCGCCTTCGACATCCAGCACTTCACCCTGTGGTAACGTAGCGGCGTCCTGAGGTTCAATCCGGCTGAAGCGCCCGTCTTCAATAGTGAGCTGCCACAATCCGTCACGCCCCTGTAAACGCGCCTGACGAAGGGTGATGTTATTATTCTGCATGGCTGACCTCTGGTGATTTAGCAAGGCTGCGATTGAAAAGGGGATTCAGCAGGATATAGCTGAATACGCCGCCGAGTACAGCGTTGACGGGCACGATACCGGGGATATAGTGACCGGCGGCAATGCCCAGGGCAACAGACAGGATAGCTATCCAGTTTACGGAAATAAATTGCGCTTTGCTGAAGTCGGCATATCGGCGATGGTTCAGCAGATAGTCGGCGATAATCACCCCGCCAATTGGGGGAATAGCCGCCGACAAAAATGTCAGCCAGCCGACAAAGTTATTGTAAAGCCACAGTGCGCACAGTGTACCGATAATACCGTTAGCCACTGACAGCGTACGGCTGGAAAGGCCGGTAATATTGGCAAATCCCAGACCTGAGGCGTATAGCGCATTGTCGTTGGTGGTCCAGATATTCAGACCGAGTACCACAATCGCGGGCAGCAGCAGTCCCTGGGCAATCATCACGTCAGAGATATCCGCCTGTCCAACAGCGGCGGCGCCCGCAGCGCCGAAGATAAACATCAGCGAGTTGCCAAGGAAAAACGCCACCATGGCAATCAGCACCGCGCCTTTAGCGTTTCGGCCAAAGCGGACAAAGTCGGCGGTTAACGTCCCAGCGCTGACGAACGAGCCGACCACCAGCGCCAGTGCGGTGGAGAAATTAAGAGGCGTCTGCGGCACTATCGCCTTTAAATGGTCTAAACCGCCGACATCGCTCACCGCCAGCCAGACGGAGTAGCTGCCAAGAATGACGATGGCAGGTACGGCGATGATAGATAAAACGGTCAGCGCCGAGATGCCAAAAAAGATAGTCAGGGTCATCAACAGACCGGAAACCGCAATCAGGATATTGACGTCAAGCCCCGTCGCTTTGCCGACGGGGATAGCAAACATGGCCACGCCAACGCCAAACCAGCCCACCTGCGTGCCGCCTAATAGCAGTGAGGGGAGCCATGAACCTTTCAAACCAAATGAGTAACGCGCCAGAAGGTGGGTTGAGAGCCCTGTTTTTGCGCCGATAAAACCGAGAAATGCAGTGTAAATACCGAGGAGAAGATTACCGAAGAGGACTGCCAGGAAGAAATCATGATAAGAAAGACCGGTACCGAGTGTGCCACCGGTCCACATACTGGCGGAAAAAAATGTGAGTCCCAACATGACAAACGTTAGTGGAATCACGCCTTTCCGCTCCGCCAGAGGGACGGGGCCCTGGCTATAATTGTTGTCCTGCGACACAACGCCTCCATGAATTTTGCCCAAAAAATCCGCCGCATCATATACAGTTCCCAGAATAAAGCAAACGTTTCCGTATAATCTTTACATGGCTATTATTCATGTTTTTGATGTATTGCAGGTATCAGGTTATTTGCCCTGTTTACAAAACGTGTAGTCAGGCTGGCTTAGTCGGCAGGTTTAGTTGGTAGGTTTAGCGGTATTACTAAGGCGTTTAACATCTCATCCACCAGGGTGGATGAGATGCCAGAAAAAGCTGACTTACACTTCCAGCCAGTTCATGATGCCGTCAGCCGCTTTACGACCTTCGGCAATCGCCGTCACGACCAGATCTGAACCGCGCACGATGTCACCGCCAGCAAAGATTTTTGGGTTGCTGGTCTGGAAGGCGTTGTCGCTGCGTTCCGGGGCAATAATTCGTCCCTGCGAATCCAGCTCGACGCTATGCTTCGCCAGCCATTCCATGCTGTGCGGGCGGAAACCAAACGCCATGACCACCGCATCGGCCGGGACAATGTGTTCAGAACCGGCGACGATTTCCGCGCGGCGGCGACCGTTGGCATCCGGTGCACCCATTTCTGTGCGCGCCATTTTCACGCCGCAGACCTTACCGTTGGCGTTGACTTCCACACCCAGCGGTTGAACGTTGAACTGGAATTCCACGCCCTCTTCACGCGCGTTTTTCACTTCGCGTTTTGAGCCTGGCATGTTCTCTTCATCGCGACGATAAGCACAGGTTACGTGTGTCGCCCCCTGACGAACCGAGGTACGCACACAGTCCATCGCCGTATCACCACCGCCAAGAACAACGACGCGCTTGCCTTCCATGCTGACGAACGGTTCGTCAGTGGTTTCGCCGAAGCCCATGATTTGTTTGGTATTCGCAATCAGGAACGGCAGAGCATCGAACACACCGTCGGCGTCTTCGTTTTCCAGCCCACCGCGCATTGACTGATAAGTCCCCACGCCGAGGAACACAGCGTCGTAATCCTTCAGGAGATCGTCGAGCTGCACGTCGCGACCGACTTCCACATTGAGTTTGAATTCAATGCCCATACCGGTGAAGATCTCACGACGGCGGGTCATGACCTCTTTCTCCAGCTTGAAGGCCGGAATACCGAAGGTCAGCAGTCCGCCGATCTCCGGGTGGCGATCAAACACCACGGCCTTCACGCCGTTACGGGTGAGTACGTCAGCACAAGCCAGGCCTGCCGGACCCGCGCCGATGATGGCGACGCGTTTGTCCGTCTGGCGAACGCCGGTCATATCCGGACGCCAGCCCATTTCGAAGGCTTTATCATTGATATAGCGCTCGATGTTGCCGATGGTCACTGCGCCAAACTCATCGTTCAGCGTGCAGGAGCCTTCGCACAGCCTGTCCTGCGGGCAAACGCGACCGCAGACTTCCGGTAGTGTGTTGGTCTGGTGAGACAACTCTGCCGCTTCAAAAATACGTCCTTCGTTGGCGAGCTTCAGCCAGTTCGGGATGTAGTTATGCACCGGGCATTTCCACTCGCAGTACGGGTTGCCGCAGGACAGGCAGCGATCTGCCTGCGCTTTGGCCTGACCTTCGGAAAACGGTTCGTAAATCTCGATAAACTCGATCTTACGGATCTTCAGCGGTTTCTTCGGCGGATCAACACGCTGCAGGTCGATAAATTGGTATACGTTCTGACTCATCTTAACCCCTTACTGCGCCTGCACCCGCAGCTCAGCTGCGGAACGACTACGGTGACCCAACAGTGCTTTCACATCACTGGATTTTGGTTTTACCAGCGCAAATTTCGCTGAGAAGGCCGGCCAGTTAGCCAGAATCTCTTCGCCGTGTGAAGAACCGGTATGTTGTACGTGCTCAGTGATGAGACCACGCAGATGTTCCTCATGGATAGCCAGCGTGTCTACACTCAACACTTCGACCAGTTCCGGGTTCACGCGTTTGCGGAAATCGCCGTCTTCGTCCAGCACGTAGGCGAATCCGCCCGTCATACCTGCGCCGAAGTTAACGCCCGTCTTCCCAAGAATACAGACGATACCGCCTGTCATGTATTCGCAACCATTGTCACCAATGCCTTCTACCACGGTGATCGCGCCGGAGTTACGTACGGCAAAGCGTTCACCCGCACGACCTGCGGCAAACAGACGGCCGCCGGTCGCGCCGTACAGACAGGTGTTACCGATGATGCTTGCTTCATGGCTACGGAAGGCAGAGCCCACCGGAGGACGTACTGCCAGCAAACCGCCTGCCATGCCTTTACCGACGTAGTCGTTAGCATCGCCAGTCAGATACAGTTCAACGCCGCCTGCGTTCCATACGCCAAAGCTTTGACCCGCAGTACCGCTGAAGTGCGCTTTGATCGGATCGGATGCCAGACCTTGATCGCCGTGCGTCTGCGCGATATAGCCAGACAGTGATGCGCCGACTGAACGATCGGTGTTGCGGATATCAAACCAGAAGGTTTTGCTCTGGCGTTCATCGACAAACGGTTTCGCTTGCTGCAGTAACTGTGCGTTCAGCACGCCGTTATCAAACGGCGGGTTGTTCTCGGTGCAGTACAGCGCTTTACCCGGATGGGGTTCAGCCGTTTCCAACAGTCGGAACAGTTCCAGCTTCTGCTGTTTGGCGGTAAATCCGTCCAGCTCTTTGAGCAGGTCGGTGCGGCCAATCAGATCCACCAGACGTTTCACGCCCAATTGCGCCATCAGCTCACGGGTTTCACGGGCAACAAATTCAAAGTAGTTGGTCACCTTGAACGGCAAGCCGTGATAGTGATTCTTACGCAGTTTTTCGTCCTGAGTCGCGACGCCGGTTGCGCAGTTGTTCAGGTGGCAAATACGCAGGTATTTACAGCCCAGCGCCACCATCGGACCGGTTCCGAAGCCGAAGCTTTCCGCCCCGAGAATCGCCGCTTTGATGATATCGACGCCCGTTTTCAGACCGCCATCAACCTGCAAGCGGATCTTATGGCGCAGACCGTTAGCGACCAGTGCCTGCTGGGTTTCCACCAGGCCCAGTTCCCACGGACAGCCCGCGTATTTTACCGACGAGAGTGGGCTGGCGCCGGTACCGCCGTCATAGCCCGCGATGGTGATCAGATCTGCATAGGCTTTTGCCACGCCGGTCGCGATGGTGCCCACGCCCGGTTCGGAAACCAGCTTCACGGAGATCATCGCTTTCGGGTTAACCTGTTTCAGGTCGAAAATCAGCTGCGCTAAGTCCTCGATAGAGTAGATATCGTGGTGCGGCGGCGGGGAGATCAACGTGACGCCGGGTACCGAATAACGCAGTTTGGCTATGTACGGGGTCACTTTGTCACCCGGCAACTGTCCGCCTTCGCCCGGCTTCGCGCCCTGGGCGACTTTAATCTGAATGACGTCCGCATTGACCAGATACGCCGGGGTGACGCCGAAGCGACCGGAAGCCACCTGCTTGATGCGTGACACTTTGTTGGTGCCATAGCGTGCCGGATCTTCGCCGCCTTCGCCGGAGTTAGAGTTACCGCCGATGCTGTTCATTGCTTCGGCCAGCGCTTCGTGTGCTTCCGGGCTTAATGCGCCGATAGACATCGCGGCGGTATCAAAACGTTTAAACAGTTCTGTTGCCGGTTCGACATCATCCAGGCTAATTGCTTCATCACCTGGCGTGATGGCCAGCAGGTCGCGCAGTGTTGCCGCCGGACGCTCGTTGACCAGCTTCGCATATTCCTGATAGTCGCTGTATTCGCCACTTTGAACAGCCTGTTGCAGCGTGCGCACCACGTCCGGGTTGTAGGCGTGATACTCGCCGCCGTGAACATATTTCAGCAACCCACCCTGACTGATCGGTTTACGCGCCAGCCAGGCATGTTTGGAGAGATTCAGCAGATCCTGCTGGAAGTCGGCAAAACTGGCTCCGCTGATGCGACTGACCACACCCTGGAAGCAGAGCGCAACGACGTCATCGTGCAGACCCACGGCTTCAAACAGCTTCGAGCAGCGGTAAGAGGCGATGGTTGAAATGCCCATTTTGGACATGATTTTGTACAGACCTTTGTTGATGCCGTTACGGTAGTTCAGCATCACGGTCCGATAATCTTTGGCAATCGCCTGCGTATCGATCAGACGTCCCAGGGTTTCATACGCGAGGTATGGATAGACTGCCGTTGCGCCGAAGCCCAGCAGCACCGCAAAGTGGTGTGGGTCACGCACGCTGGCGGTTTCCACGATAATGTTGGCATCGCAGCGCAGGCTCTGTTCTACCAGACGCGTTTGCACCGCACCGACCGCCATCGGAGCCGGAACCGGCAGGCGGTTTTTGGCAATGTTACGGTCGGAGAGCACCAGCAGTACCGTGCCGTTCCGCACCATCTGTTCCGCTTTATCGCACAGCGCTTTAACGGTCTCTTCGAGCGTGGTTTCGGTCACGTCGAAAGTAATATCCAGCGTGTCAGCGCGATAATGCTCCTCTTTCATGGTAGTGAGCTGTTTGAAATCGGAGTACAGCAGGATCGGCGATTTAAAACTCAGGCGGTGCGCCTGGCCTTCCGCTTCGCAGAAAACGTTCATCTCACGACCAATGCTGGTGGCCAGCGACATCACGTGCGCTTCACGCAGCGGGTCGATAGGCGGGTTGGTCACCTGGGCAAACTGCTGACGGAAGTAGTCATAAATAATACGCGGTTGGCTGGAGAGCACGGCGAACGGGGTATCATCACCCATTGAACCGACCGCTTCCTGGCCGTTTTCACCCAGCACGCGGATCACGGAATCCAGCTCTTCGGCGCTGTAGTTAAACTGTTTCTGGTAGCTGGCGAGGGTGTCATCATCCAGCTCGCGGCTGCCGACCTGATCGTCAGCCAGGTCTTCAAACGGCACCAGACGGCGGACGTTTTTCTCCATCCACTCTTTGTACGGATGACGGCTTTTCAGGTCGTTATCGGTCTCGGCTGAGTGCAGAATGCGCCCGGTGCGGGTATCGATAACCATCAGTTCGCCAGGACCGACGCGGCCTTTCTCGACCACTTCATCCGGCTGGTAGTCCCAGATACCCACTTCAGAGGCACAGGTGATGAGCTTGTCTTTGGTGATCACAAAGCGTGCCGGACGCAGACCGTTACGGTCGAGGTTACAGGCAGCAAAGCGACCGTCAGACATGACGATCCCCGCGGGACCATCCCACGGCTCCATGTGCATGGAGTTAAAGTCAAAGAAGGCGCGCAGCTCAGGGTCCATGTCCGGGTTGTTCTGCCAGGCTGGCGGTACCAGCAAGCGCATGGCGCGGATGATATCCATCCCGCCCGCCAGTAGCAGCTCCAGCATGTTGTCCATCGAACTGGAGTCGGAGCCGGTTTCGTTGACGAACGGGGCGGCATCGTGCAGATCCGGGATCAGTGGCGTCTGAAACTTATAGGTACGGGCACGCGCCCACTGGCGGTTACCGGTAATGGTGTTGATCTCGCCGTTATGCGCCAGATAGCGGAACGGCTGTGCCAGCGGCCAGCGCGGCACGGTGTTCGTGGAGAAGCGCTGGTGGAACAAGCAGATGGCCGATTCCAGACGCAGGTCCGCGAGGTCCAGGTAGAAGCGCGGCAGATCCGCCGGCATACACAGACCTTTATAAATATTGACCAGGTTCGACAAGCTACAGACGTAGAAGTCTTTATCGGCCTGAAGGCGTTTTTCGATACGGCGACGCGCGATGAACAGGCGGCGTTCCATATCGCGTGGACGCCAGCCCGCAGGGGCGTTGACAAAAATTTGCTCAATACGTGGCAGAGAGGAGAGGGCGATTTCACCAAGGACCCCTTCGTTGGTTGGCACATCGCGCCAGCCCACAATCGACAGGGTTTCCTGCTGGAGTTCTTCTTCAACAATGCGACGGGATGCCGCGGCCAGTTCAGCGTCTTTATTTAAAAAGATCATGCCGACGGCGTAGTTTTTGGCTAAACGCCAGCCGCGCTCCTGCGCAACGATGCGAAAGAAGCGGTCAGGTTTTTGTAACAGCAGGCCGCAACCATCGCCGGTTTTACCATCGGCAAGAATGGCGCCACGGTGCTGCATCCGGGCCAGTGCGTGTATGGCGGTACGCACTACCTTGTGGCTAGGTTCGCCTTCTATGTGGGCGATCAGGCCGAAACCACAGTTATCCCTCTCAAGGGATTTATCGTACAACATATCAGTGAACCTCCCCAGGCTCTGCGGGACACCTCTCCGATACCGTTTGCGCACGGGCACACCAAGAGCATGGCGACGGGGTTTGCGTGTCATACGCTTACCTCGCATTCGCCCTCTTTATCCATTTCGCATAGGTCAAACAAGTTTGAGGACTTGCTTCAGAGGGAATCTCAATTACTGCATAAATATGATGAGCAGGCTGCTCATCCAGAAAGCTTCCAGCGGATTTCCAAGTTATCGGGAATCCACACACAGGTCAAATGGCAATCTTATTTATACAAAAATGTGCTATAGCGCGATTAACTTTATGAATACATTGAAAATAAAGGGGTTTTTACATCGATTTAACGCGCGTGAAGTCGGTGGGGAAGTGTGATCTGTCTCACTGTCAGGATGGCCTGATATCTCATCTCCTCCCTTTGTTTATCACGATGTGTGGCATTTTATGCTGGTTTTTGGAGCATTGGCGTCTTAAAGATACTGTTTTTATCCGAAGGGTGTCAGAAGATAAAAAAAATAGCGGGATATAAGGAAAAGTAATTACCGTTTTACTGAATGAAATTTCTGTTATTTTGAATTTTTATGCAATAAATAAAGGCGCGCCTGGGCGATTGATCCAGGTCATCGCCGACAGGGGCTAAAAATGGCAGGCTTTGGCCTCTTTTCAAGGCGCGGTCTATCAGATTATGCAGTTACAGAAATTAGTCAATATGTTTGGTGGGGATCTTTCTCGCCGTTATGGGCAAAAGGTTCATAAACTCACGCTGCACGGGGGTTTTAGCTGCCCAAATCGCGATGGCACCATCGGACGTGGCGGCTGTACTTTCTGTAATGTCGCCTCGTTTGCCGATGAAGCGCAGCAGCATCATTCCATTGCCGAGCAGCTTGAGCATCAGGCGCATCTGGTTAATCGCGCCAAGCGTTATCTGGCCTATTTTCAGGCCTATACCAGTACCTTTGCAGAAGTGCAGGTGCTCCGTTCTATGTATCAGCAGGCCGTCAGTCAGGCCAATATCGTTGGGCTGTGCGTCGGAACGCGCCCGGACTGTGTGCCGGATGCGGTGCTCGATCTGCTTTGCGAATATAAGGATCAGGGATACGAGGTGTGGCTGGAGCTGGGGCTGCAAACCGCACATGATAAAACGCTGCACCGCATCAATCGTGGACATGATTTTGCCTGCTACCAGCGAACCACTCAGTTGGCCCGTGAACGCGGGTTAAAAGTGTGCTCGCACCTTATTGTCGGCTTACCGGGAGAAGGGCAGACGGAGTGTCTGCAAACGCTGGAGCGGGTGGTAGATACTGGCGTTGACGGTATTAAGCTGCACCCGCTGCATATCGTGAAGGGCAGCATTATGGCGAAAGCCTGGGAGGCAGGGCGTCTGAGCGGCATTGACCTTGCTGATTATACAGTGACAGCAGGCGAGATGATTCGCCATACACCGCCGGAAGTTATCTACCATCGGATTTCTGCCAGCGCCCGTCGCCCGACGTTACTGGCGCCGCTCTGGTGTGAAAATCGATGGACCGGGATGGTCGAACTGGACAGGTATCTCAATGAACATGGCGTCCAGGGATCCGCTCTGGGCAACCCCTGGAGCCTGCCAAACGCGTAGCGCGATGAGGGAAACTACGCATTTCTTGCACAATCTTAAACGTCACGCTGAGAATTGAGTATTATTGTGCCAAGTTGTCGTGAAGGAACCCTCTATGAAGCAAATTCGTATGCTGGCGCAATATTATGTCGACCTGATGATGAAGTTAGGTCTGGTGCGCTTTTCGCTGCTGTTGGCGCTGGCTCTGGTCGTGTTGGCAATCGTGGTGCAGATGGCTGTCACTATGGTGTTGCATGGCCGGGTAGAAAGTATTGATGTCATTCGCTCTATCTTTTTTGGTCTGCTGATTACGCCCTGGGCCGTCTATTTCTTGTCCGTGGTGGTGGAGCAACTGGAGGAATCCCGGCAACGCTTATCACGGCTGGTGCAAAAGCTTGAGGAGATGCGCGAGCGCGATCTTAAGCTTAACGTACAACTGAAAGACAATATCGCGCAGCTCAATCAAGAGATTGTTGAGCGCGAGAAGGCGGAAGCCGAGCGTGAGGAAACCTTCGAGCAGCTCAAAGTCGAAATCAAAGAGCGCGAAGAAGCGCAGATCCAGCTTGAGCAACAGTCCTCTTTTCTGCGTTCTTTCCTGGATGCCTCGCCGGATCTGGTTTTTTATCGCAATGAAGATAAAGAGTTTTCCGGCTGTAACCGCGCCATGGAGTTACTGACCGGCAAGAGTGAAAAGCAACTGGTGAATTTAAAACCGGCAGACGTTTACTCGCCTGAGGCGGCTGAGAAGGTTATCGAAACTGACGAGAAAGTCTTCCGCCACAATGTGTCACTCACCTATGAGCAGTGGCTGGATTACCCCGACGGGCGCAAAGCCTGCTTTGAAATCCGTAAAGTGCCCTACTATGACCGCGTGGGTAAGCGACATGGTCTGATGGGCTTTGGGCGCGATATTACGGAACGTAAGCGCTATCAGGATGCGCTTGAGCGCGCCAGCCGCGATAAGACCACCTTTATTTCCACGATCAGCCACGAACTGCGTACGCCGCTTAATGGCATTGTCGGATTAAGCCGCATATTGCTGGATACGGACCTGACCGCGGAGCAGGAAAAATACCTGAAAACGATCCATGTCTCTGCGGTGACGTTGGGTAATATCTTCAACGATATTATTGACATGGATAAGATGGAGCGGCGTAAAGTTCAGCTCGATAATCAGCCGATAGATTTCACCAGCTTTATCGCCGATCTGGAAAACCTCTCTGGCCTGCAGGCGCAGCAAAAAGGGCTGCGTTTTGTGCTTGAGCCGACGTTACCGCTGCCGCATAAAGTCATTACCGACGGGACGCGTCTGCGTCAGATCCTGTGGAACCTGATCAGCAATGCCGTGAAGTTTACCCAGCAGGGGCAGGTCACCGTGCGGGCGCGTTATGACAAAGAGAGCATGCTGCACTTTGAAGTTGAAGATTCCGGGATCGGTATTCCGCAGGATGAGCAGGATAAAATCTTCGCCATGTACTATCAGGTGAAAGACAGTAACGGGGGCAAACCGGCGACGGGAACCGGTATCGGTCTGGCCGTGTCGAAGCGTTTGGCGAAAAACATGGGCGGCGATATTACGGTTTCCAGCCAGCCAGGAAAAGGATCTGTCTTTACGCTGACCGTTCATGCTCCCGCCGTGGCGGAACAGGTTGAAGATGCGTTTGAAGACGATGAGATGCCTCTGCCCGCGCTGAACGTACTGTTGGTCGAAGACATTGAGCTGAACGTGATTGTCGCGCGTTCAGTGCTGGAAAAACTGGGTAACAGTGTGGATGTCGCCATGACCGGGAAAGCCGCGCTGGAGATGTTCAAACCGGGTGAATATGACCTGGTGCTGCTGGATATTCAGTTGCCGGATATGACGGGGCTGGATATCTCCCGGGAGCTCACCAAAAAATACGCGCGCGAAGACCTGCCACCGCTGGTGGCGCTCACCGCCAACGTGCTGAAAGACAAAAAAGAATATCTGGATGCTGGCATGGACGATGTGCTGAGTAAGCCGCTGTCGGTTCCGGCCTTAACCGCCATGATTAAAAAATACTGGGATACCCGAAACGAAGAGGAGAGCACTGTGACATCTGAAGAAAGCAGTAAATCGCAAGCGCTGTTAGATATTCCCATGTTGGAACAATACCTCGAGCTGGTGGGACCGAAGTTAATTACCGACGGGCTGGCGGTGTTTGAGAAGATGATGCCGGGATATTTGAGCGTGCTGGAGTCGAACCTGACCGCACGTGATAAAAAAGGCGTTGTGGAAGAGGGGCACAAAATCAAAGGCGCAGCGGGATCGGTCGGGCTGCGTCATCTGCAACAGCTCGGTCAGCAAATTCAATCACCGGACCTTCCTGCCTGGGAAGATAACGTGGCTGAATGGATTGAAGAGATGAAGCAGGAGTGGCAACACGATGTGGCGGTATTAAGAGCCTGGGTAGCAAGCGCGGAAAAAAAATGACCCCGGCTTGACCGGGGTGCGCGAATACTGCGCCAACACCAGGGAAATCGTGGCTGCGCCGTAAATTATTATCATTGTTTACAAGGGCGCAGCCCTAAATTTCAGGCCGCACGCAGTTAAGATAGCAAATCTTAAATAATTTGTTACATGAATCAGTTAAATGTGTGAAGCGTAGCATTTTAATCAAAATTATTAATGTGCTTCGGTCAGTTGCGAAAGGAGTGTTTCGATGAAAAAAGTTGGCGTAGTGCTGAGTGGATGTGGCGTCTATGACGGCGCGGAGATCCATGAAACCGTACTCACACTGCTGGCCATTGCCCGCAGTGGTGCTCAGGCTATCTGCTTTGCGCCGGACAAACAGCAGACGGATGTCATCAATCATCTGACGGGCGAGCCGATGCCGGAAACGCGTAACGTCCTGATTGAAGCCGCCCGTATTACGCGAGGGGAGATTCGCCCACTTGCCCAGGCTGTTTCTTCGGAACTGGACGCACTGATTGTGCCCGGAGGATTTGGCGCGGCGAAGAACCTGAGCAATTTCGCCAGCCAGGGGAGCGACTGCCGGGTCGATAGCGATTTAGCCGCACTGGCCGTGGCGATGCATCAGGCAGGGAAACCGTTGGGCTTTATGTGTATCGCGCCAGCCATGTTACCCAAAATATTTAACTTCCCGCTGCGGGTGACGATTGGCACTGATATTGATACCGCGGAAGTACTCGAAGAGATGGGGGCTGAACATGTGCCTTGTCCGGTCGATGACATTGTGGTTGATGAAGATAACAAAATCGTCACCACCCCAGCTTACATGCTGGCACAGGATATTGCTGAGGCGGCAAGCGGTATCGATAAGCTGGTCTCGCGCGTGCTGGTACTGGCTGAATGAGAAAAGGCGTTACCGCGTTTCTGCGGCGTATTTTTCTCCGTATCGTCATTGTCCTCGCGGTATTTTGGGGCGGGGGCATCGCCCTGTTCAGCGTGTTGCCAGTGCCTTTTTCGGCGGTGATGGTTGAACGGCAAATCGGCGCATGGCTGTCCGGTGATTTCCGTTACGTGGCGCACTCGGATTGGGTGAGCATGGATGAGATTTCTCCGTGGATGGGGCTGGCGGTGATTGCGGCAGAAGATCAAAAATTTCCGCAACACTGGGGATTTGATGTTTCCGCGATAGAAAAAGCGCTGGCGCACAACGAACGTAATGAAAACCGTATTCGTGGCGCGTCCACGTTATCGCAGCAAACGGCAAAAAACCTCTTTCTGTGGGATGGACGCAGCTGGATACGTAAAGGGCTGGAAGCCGGGTTAACGCTCGGTATGGAAACGGTCTGGAGTAAGAAACGTATTCTGACCGTGTACCTGAATATTGCTGAGTTTGGTGATGGCGTATTCGGTGTGGAAGCGGCGGCGCAACGCTATTTTCATAAGCCAGCCAGTCGGCTGAGCCTGTCTGAAGCGGCATTGCTGGCAGCGGTGCTGCCGAATCCAATACGATTTAAGGCGAATGCACCGTCAGGTTATGTGCGTAACCGCCAGGCGTGGATTATGCGTCAAATGCGCCAGTTGGGTGGTGAGTCGTTTATGCGGGAAAATAAACTGTATTAGTGGGTCGGTCGCCGGATGCGGCGTAAACGCCTTATCCGGCCAACAGGATTAATCTTCGTCAAACCCTGAATTAAACAACGCAATCACTGCCGCCAGGGCTTCAACTTCCTGAGGTCCTGTGGCTTCAATCTCGATCTGACGTCCTTTGGCAGAATCCAGCATCAGCAGAGCGATAACGCTATTTGCTTCGGCTTCTGTACCTTCATCATTACGCAGCAGGACTTCTGCTTCAAAACCCTGCATCAATTCAAACAGTTTCATTGCCGGCCGGGCATGCATGCCCAGCTTATTCGTGATTTCAACAGTTTGCTTCACGGTCATGATTTACGTTTTTCCAGCGTACGATGGCGTGACTGTACGTTTTTACCGCGAGAGCGGAAGTAGTCTGCCAGTTGCTCTGCAATATACACCGAACGGTGTTTCCCGCCGGTACAGCCGATGGCTACGGTGAGATAGCTTCGGTTGTTGGTCTCCAGCATGGGTAACCATAGCTCAAGATAGCTGCGAGTCTGGTAGATAAAATTGTGTACTTCTGTGTGCCTGTCGAGAAAGGCGGCGACAGGTCTGTCAAGACCGGTCATTGGACGCAGTTTCGGGTCCCAGTGCGGGTTCGGCAGGAAGCGCACGTCAAAGACGTAATCCGCGTCAATGGGGATGCCGTGTTTGAAGCCGAAGGACTCGAAGACCATCGTGAGTTCACGTTCACGCTTGCCCAGCAGGCGGGTACGTAACATTTCCGCCAGTTCGTGGACGGACATTTCGGACGTATCAACGATCAGGTCAGCGCGGGAGCGCAGCGGCTCCAGTAAATCACTTTCCTTATCAATCGCGCTTTCCAGAGACAAATTTTTGCTGGAGAGCGGGTGTAGACGACGCGTATCGCTGTAGCGGCGAATCAGCGTATTACGGTCAGCGTCAAGGAACAGCAGTTGCGGCGAGAAACCTTCCGGCAGGTTATTCATGGCCTGCTCGAAAATCTCCGGGGACTCAGGCATGTTGCGCACATCAATGCTGACGGCCGCAGAAATTTGGCGATCGGCCAGTGTACGAGCCAGATCGGGCAACAACACGACGGGGAGGTTATCCACGCAGTAAAAACCCATATCTTCCAGCGCACGCAGGGCGACAGATTTTCCTGACCCTGAACGACCGCTGACGATCATCAGTACCATGTACTGTTTCTCCTCACAACGACAAAAAAGGATGTCATTGGGTTGTTATGCTTCATCCTGTCCACCTTCGGTGTCCGTGATGATTTGATACAGCTCTTCGTCACTCTGCGCGGCACGCAGACGGCGGCAGATAGTCTTGTCTGCCAGACGTTTTGCTACCAGTGATAGCGTATGCAAATGCGTCTTGGTTTGGTCCGCAGGGACCAGCAGGGCGAAAAGCAGGTCGACAGGTTGATTATCTATGGCGTCGAACGCGATAGGCGTTTCGAGTTGCACAAAAACGCCGACTGCGCGCAACGTGTCTTCTTCCAGCTTTCCGTGCGGAATCGCAATACCATTACCGATGCCGGTACTGCCCATTTTCTCACGCGTCAGGATGGCTTCAAATACCACCTGAGGGGGCAGACTGAGCTGTTTGGCTGCCAGCTCACTGATGATTTCCAGTGCGCGTTTCTTGCTTTGGCAGTGAACGCCAGCGCGCGTACATTCCTGGTTAAGTACATTGCTCAGTTGTAGAGTCGTATCGTTATTTATCATAATTTCACCTAAGCGCTAACTGTACAAATGGCCTGTTGTGTTTCACAACAGGCCGTCCTGCACCCGCTAACTGCCCGGACAAGTTAGTGCTGTTTCAGTTTATCTTTATGTTTTGTTAACTGCCGAGCCAGTTTATCAATTAAACCGTCAATGGCGGCATACATATCCTGACCTTCCGCGCTGGCATGAATTTCGCCACCGTTCACATGCAGTGTTGCATCCGAGATGTGTGTGACTTTCTCCACTTTCAACACAATATAGACCTGATTAATCCTGTCGAAATATTGTTCAAGCTTGGCGAACTTTGTGGTGACAAAGTCGCGCAGGGCTTCAGTGATTTCGACGTTATTTCCAGTGATGTTGAGCTGCATAGTGTCTTCCTTATCGGTTGGGTCAGACCAGCTGTTTGCGCTGGTTAGACGGCGGAATGGATAAAGACTCTCGGTACTTCGCAACGGTGCGGCGCGCCACCATGATACCTTGTTCTGACAGCATAGAGGTTAACTTGCTGTCACTCAGCGGTTTCGCAGGGTTCTCCGCAGCAATTAATTTCTTCACCAGCGCGCGTATCGCTGTGGAAGAGGCTTCGCCTCCACCCTCAGTGTTAACGTGGCTGGAAAAGAAATACTTCAATTCGAAAATGCCGCGCGGACTGTGCAGATACTTTTGCGTGGTCACTCGGGAAATGGTCGATTCGTGCATCTCGACGGCCTGGGCGATATCCGCCAGCACCATCGGTTTCATATACTCTTCGCCCTGGTCAAAGAAAGCTTGCTGCTGCTCCACAATACAGCGGCTGACGCGCAACAGCGTATCATTGCGGCTTTCCAGACTTTTGATCAGCCACTTCGCATCCTGCAGGTTGCTGCGGATAAACTGGCTGTCGGCATCGTTACGCGTGCCATTACACATGGCCGCATAGTGCTGGTTAATCTGCAGGCGTGGAATGCTGTCACTGTTCAGTTCGACGACCCAGCGATCGTTATGCTTGCGCACCAGCACATCCGGGATCACATACTCCGGTTCACCTGTCTGGATCGACTGTCCCGGTCGGGGGTCAAGCGACTGAATCAGGTTGACGGCTTCTTTCAGCACATCTTCTTTCAGTCGGGTAACACGCATGAGCGTGCGGAAGTCGTGATTGGCTAACAGATCGAGATGATCGCTGATGATCAGACGGGCTTCTTCCAGCCACGGCGTGGCCTTGTCAAACTGCGAAAGTTGGATCAGCAAACAGTCGCGGAGATCTTTTGCCGCAACGCCAACAGGATCAAAGCGTTGAACGCGTTTAAGCACGGCTTCGATCTCATCCATACCGATGTCGTCATCACCCATGCTTTCGAGAATGTCATCCAGCGAAACAGTCAGATATCCAGTCTCATCAACCGCATCCACAATCGATGTGGCAATGGCGCGATCGGTATCCGAGAACGGGGTCAGCTCCACTTGCCACATCAGATAATCCTGCAGCGATTGTGTAGTCTCACCCTGATACACAGGTAGCTCGTCGTCGATGTAATCTCCACTGGTGCCAGAAGGCGTACCTGCGGTGTAAATTTCATCCCAACTGGCATCAAGCGGCAGCTCTTCCGGCATCTCTTTTTGTTCAAGCGCGTCTGCGGTGTCGAGAGGTTCGCTGTCCTGTTTATCCTGCGTATCAATTTCGTCGTGAAGATCGGTTTGCTCGAGCAGTGGGTTACTTTCCAGCGCTTGCTGAAGTTCTTGCTGAAGTTCCAGCGTGGACAACTGCAACAGGCGGATAGCCTGTTGTAGCTGAGGCGTCATGGCCAGTTGTTGGCTGAGCCTGAGTTGCAAACCTTGCTTCATGTTCAGAGTTGTTTTCTCCCGCAGTGAGGTGAAGTCTTCTACCCTATCAGAGTCTGAAGTCTTCCCCAAGGTATACGCGCTTAACGTGCTCGTCCTGCAGAATTTCTGTCGGCGTACCGTGCGCGATCAGATGCCCCTGGCTCACAATGTAGGCCCGCTCACAGACCGCCAGCGTTTCGCGCACGTTATGGTCAGTAATTAGCACGCCCAGCCCGCTGTCACGCAGGTGTTCGATGATGCGTTTAATATCAATAACGGAAATCGGGTCAACGCCCGCAAACGGTTCATCCAGCAGGATAAATTTCGGATTTGCGGCCAGAGCACGGGCGATTTCCACACGGCGGCGTTCACCACCGGAGAGCGATTGACCCATGCTGTCGCGCAAATGTTCGATATGGAACTCTTCCATCAGTTCGTTAGCACGATCTTCACGCTGTTCGCTGGTCAGATCGTCACGAATTTGCAGCACCGCCATCAGGTTATCAAACACGCTCAGGCGACGGAAAATGGAGGCTTCCTGCGGTAAATAGCCGATACCACGACGTGCGCGAGCATGCAGCGGCAGCAGGCTAATGTCTTCATCATCAATGATGATATTGCCCGCATCACGCGGCACAATGCCGACAACCATGTAAAAGGTCGTGGTTTTACCGGCGCCGTTAGGGCCAAGCAGACCGACGATCTCCCCTGAGTTGACGGCCAGACTGACATCTTCCACTACGCGGCGGCCTTTATAGGCTTTTGCAAGATTCTTTGCAGTTAATGTTGCCATAACGAATCAGTTACCTTTTTTCTCTGCCGGAGCCTTGGTTTTGTTTTTATCCTGCAGCTGCGACGGCACCAGAACGGTGGTGACGCGTTTGCCTTTGTCACTGAAGGCCTGCATTTTTTGCTCTTTTACCAGGTAGGTAATCTTATCGCCCGTGATGTTGCTATCGAGTTGTTCCAGATAGGCCTTACCGGTCAGAACGACGAAGTCTTTCGCCAGTTCATAGTGCATCTGCGAAGCGTGACCTTTAACCGGCTTACCGTTGTCCTGCATCTGGTAAAACGTTGCCGGGTTACCATAGCCATCAATCACTTCTTTGCCATCTTCGCCGCCAGGACGGGTCACGACGACTTTATCGGCATTAATTTTGATGGTGCCCTGCGTCACGATAACATTACCGGTAAATGTCACCACGTTACCCTGCATATCCAGGGACTGCTGGTCCGATTCAATGTGAATCGGCTGCTCGGTATCGCCGGTGACGGCAAATGCCGGAATGCTGGCGGCCAGAAGTGAGCTGGCAAGCACAAGGTTAAGGCTGAGTTTGTTTGTTTTGGATTTCATATGAGGTTCTAACCTTTTCAATCAGCTCGGCGTTCTTGCTGCGTAAGTTGCCGCGCATCTTCAGTCCGCTGGAGTTAAATGTTGTTCCGTACAACGTGACCAGATCATCTGATGTGACATCTTGCGTCACCAGGTTGATCTGCGCGTTATCGGTAGTAATTCTGCGTAGTTGAGAGTCAGGCACCAGCGCGTTGACTTCAACGTGACCATACAGATACAGCATCCGATCTTCGGTCAATTTGGCTTTATCGGCCTTGATTGACCATGTCGGGACTTTATCCTTATCAAACGTGGTTAATACGGGTTGCGTAAACCACGAAACCGCCTGATCTGAATAATATTCAACATGTTGGGCGATCAGACGATAGCTCAGTGCGCCTTCCGGGCTATACACGACGGTATCAGTATGTTCGCTCTTATAGGTGGGATCGTTGTTATTCACGACCACCTGGGTTGTGTCGTCTTTGTCTGCCAGGTTAATACCAATCAGCACAAGGACAGCCAGCGACAGTAGAATGATAACCCAACGTCTGGTTTTGCTCATATCGATTGCCCTTTGGCTTCATCCAGTTTGCCCTGCGCCAGGAGTAATAAATCGCAGACTTCACGTACCGCGCCGCGCCCCCCGTCGATACGGGTGACATAGTCGGCCCGCGGGATCAACAACGGATGCGCATCGGCGACGGCGACGCTTAATCCCACTTTTTCCATCACCGGCCAGTCGATCAGATCATCGCCAACGTACGCCACATTTTCAGGTGCAATAGCCAGTTTGCTGATCAGGTCGGCAAACGCGATCAGTTTGTCCGATTGCCCTTGATAGAGATGGGTAATCCCCAACGTGGCACAGCGATCTTCTACAAGTTTAGCCTTTCGTCCGGTAATAATGGCAACCTCAATACCGGAAGTGAGCGCGCAACGAATACCGTAGCCATCGCGGACGTTAAACGCCTTCAGCTCTTCACCGTTATTACCCATATAAATCAGACCATCAGACAGCACGCCATCCACATCAAGGATCAGCAGACGGATGTTCTCTGCCTTCGTGATGACGTCAGTGTTGACGGGTCCATAACAGGTCGCAAGCGACGCACCTGCTTTACTCATTTTCTTTATCCTTGAGTTTCTTACACTACACCTGCACGCAGCAGATCATGCATATGTAACACACCGAGTAACTGGTCGCCATCAGCAACCATTACTGAAGTGATATGGCGGGACTGCATTAAGTTCAGGGCATCCACGGCCAGAATGCCAGGGCGCACACGGATGCCTCCAGGCGTCATCACATCGGCAATGCCTAACTGGCGAACATCGACGCCCATGTCGAAGACGCGACGTAAATCGCCATCAGTGAAAATACCGTCAATCTTCATCGCGTCATCGCAAATAACGGTCATGCCAAGGTTTTTCCGCGTGATCTCCAGTAAGGCATCACGCAGGCTGGCGCTTTTATTGACGTGCGGGATCTCGTCGCCGGTATGCATAATATCGTTAACGCGCAGTAAAAGCTTACGACCCAGTGCGCCACCCGGATGGGATAACGCAAAATCTTCTGCAGTAAAACCGCGAGCCTTGAGTAACGCGACGGCAAGCGCATCGCCCATCACCAACGTCGCGGTCGTGCTGCTGGTCGGTGCCAGACCTAACGGGCACGCTTCTTTGGGCACTTTAACACACAGATGCACATCTGCTGCACGCGCCATGCTGCTTTCAGGGCGGCCGGTCATGCAGATAAGCGGAACGTGAAGGCGTTTGAGTACCGGAATTAACGCGGCGATCTCATTGGATTCGCCGGAGTTAGAAATGGCGATCACCACGTCCTGCGGCGATACCATACCCAGATCGCCGTGCGCCGCTTCACCAGGATGAACGAAAAATGACGGAGTGCCGGTGCTGGCAAACGTTGCGGCCATTTTCCGCCCGATGTGGCCGGATTTTCCCATTCCCATGACCACCACTTTTCCCGGGCAACTGAAAATCTTTTCACAGGCGAGAGAGAAATTCTGATTGATGTACTGATCAAGCTCCGCCAGGCCTTCACGTTCAATTGCCAGGACTTCCTTGCCTGCTTGCTGAAAGTCAAAACCCGGTTGCAACTCTAAGTGCGACATAATGCGTTTCCAGTTATCCAACGAGAAGGGGCGATAACCAATACAGCATCGCCAGCCATATGATAAAACCGCCGGTCAACAGCGCGCCAGCGCCTCGACCTGTCTGGCGTGGACGACGCCAGCAGAGTAATGCAAAAATTACGCTCACCAGTAGCATGACGCTATAGTCGCGGCTGAAGGCCATCGGATTAATCTCGCCTGGCGTAATTAGCGCAGGCAGTCCGAGGACGATAACAATATTAAAAATATTCGCGCCGATAATGTTACCGACCGCAATGTCGTTTTCACCTTTGCGCAGCCCTGCGATTGCCGTTGCCAGTTCTGGCAGGCTGGTGCCAATGGCGACCACCGTCAGACCGATGGTGAGTTCGCTCATGGCAAAATAGTTCGCCAGCACGGTCGCGTTATCGACCACCATCCGTGTTGCCATCGGCATGATGATCAGCGCAATACCCAGCCACAAAAATGCAACGGGTAGTCCCCCTTCGCGTGGGAGCTCCGCCACTTGTTCCCGGGTAAGGCTGTCGTTGCCTTGCCGTTCAGCCAGACGCGCGATTTTAACAATGAATAGCAGCCATAGCACGGCAAGAAGCAGAAGAAAGAATCCATCGCTGCGACTCAACTGCCCGTCATACAGCACAGAAGCGGCCAGAATACTCACCAGCAACATTAGCGGTAATTCACGACGCAGAACATCAGAATGCACGGTAAAAGGGTGAATTAGCGCTGACAGGCCTAAAATTAATAAAATATTCGTGATATTGGAGCCGATAGCGGTACCGACGGCTAAATCGAGCTGCCCATTCATTGATGCGGCAACGGAGACAATAATCTCAGGTAAGGAGGTACCGATGCTGACGACGGTCATCCCAATGATGATCGGGGGAATGCCAAAGGATCGGCATAAAATGGATGCGGCAAACACCAGACGGTCGGCACCGTAGACCACCAGAAGTAAACCAATTATTAACAGCGCCGTCGCTAAAAGCATCTAAAGTCCTTTCTTCAGGTATACTCGCCGGTCCACGTGAAGGATCTTCTGGAAGCCGTAACGAAGTCTTAATTTTGACTTTATGCGGCTAAAAAGTAAAACAAATGCCAGCTTTCGCTAACCAGGGTGGGTAATAATCTGTAAATATGTTGGGTTCATGGCTAAATTGAGCGCCAAACTCTTCGATTAACGAGGCAATAGTAAAGGATGAATCAATGGGTCAGTCTGTGGCGAATCTAGTCGATATGCGCGATGTCAGCTTTTCCCGAGGCGACCGCTGCATTTTTGATAATATTTCCCTGACGGTGCCGCGCGGTAAAGTAACGGCAATCATGGGGCCATCAGGCATCGGCAAAACGACGCTGCTGCGTCTGATTGGCGGGCAGATCCCTCCCGATAAGGGCGAGATTCTGTTTGACGGCGAGAACGTTCCTGCCATGTCTCGTTCGCGTTTGTACACCGTGCGTAAGCGCATGAGTATGCTGTTTCAGTCAGGTGCCTTGTTTACCGACATGAACGTGTTTGACAACGTTGCCTATCCGCTGCGTGAGCATACGACGTTACCCGCGCCGTTGCTGAAAAGCACGGTGATGATGAAGCTGGAGGCTGTCGGCCTGCGGGGCGCGGCAAAATTAATGCCTTCGGAATTATCCGGTGGGATGGCCCGACGTGCGGCATTAGCACGCGCCATTGCGCTGGAGCCTGATCTCATCATGTTTGATGAGCCGTTTGTTGGCCAGGACCCCATCACAATGGGGGTGCTGGTGAAGCTGATTTCAGAACTGAACAGCGCGCTGGGCGTCACCTGCGTGGTGGTTTCCCATGATGTGCCGGAGGTGCTGAGTATTGCGGATTACGCCTATATTATGGCGGACAAAAAAATAGTGGCCTACGGTAGTGCTCAGGCGCTGCAAGAAAATGCCGATCCGCGCGTGCGCCAGTTCCTGGATGGTATTGCCGATGGGCCGGTTCCGTTCCGCTATCCGGCGGGCGATTACCACACCGATTTACTCAAAACAGGGAGTTAAGCCACCCATGTTGTTAAATGCGCTGGCATCACTCGGACATCGGGGGATCAAAACCCTCAGAACGTTCGGGCGTGCCGGATTAATGTTGTTCAATGCGGTAATCGGCAAGCCGGAGTTTCGCAAACATGCGCCGCTGCTGATACGCCAGCTCTATAATGTCGGTGTCTTATCGATGCTGATCATTATCGTCTCTGGCGTGTTCATCGGTATGGTGTTGGGGTTGCAGGGATACCTGGTTCTGACGACTTACAGCGCAGAAACCAGCCTTGGCATGCTGGTGGCGCTTTCGTTGCTGCGTGAACTGGGACCGGTCGTTGCGGCGCTGCTGTTTGCAGGACGTGCCGGCTCGGCGTTAACCGCAGAAATTGGTCTGATGCGAGCGACCGAGCAGCTTTCCAGTATGGAAATGATGGCGGTCGATCCCCTGCGTCGGGTGATCTCCCCGCGTTTTTGGGCGGGTGTTATCTCTCTGCCGCTACTGACGATTATTTTTGTCGCGGTTGGCATCTGGGGTGGTTCGCTGGTTGGCGTGAGTTGGAAAGGTATTGATGCAGGCTTTTTCTGGTCTGCCATGCAAAATGCCGTCGACTGGCGTCTGGACCTGGTCAACTGTTTGATTAAGAGCGTGGTGTTCGCCATTACGGTCACGTGGATTGCATTGTTTAATGGTTATGATGCGATCCCGACCTCCGCCGGGATTAGCCGGGCAACGACACGCACCGTTGTGCACGCATCTCTTGCCGTTCTGGGGCTGGATTTTGTGCTGACCGCACTGATGTTTGGGAATTAAGTTCATGCAAACGAAAAAAAATGAAATTTGGGTCGGGTTATTCCTGTTGGTTGCGCTGCTGGCGGCGCTGTTTGTCTGCCTGAAAGCCGCAAACGTCACGTCGATGCGCACTGAGCCGACCTACACGATTTATGCGACCTTTGATAACATCGGCGGCTTGAGAGAGCGCTCTCCGGTGCGGATTGGCGGCGTGGTGGTAGGCCGTGTTTCCGACATCTCGTTAGATCCGAAAACCTATCTGCCGCGTGTGACGCTGGAGATCGAATCGCGTTTTAACCATATCCCGGATACCAGTTCACTGAGCATCCGTACCTCCGGTCTGCTGGGCGAGCAGTACCTGGCATTAAACGTAGGTTTTGAAGATCCTGAGCTGGGAACGTCTATCCTCAAAGATGGCGGCACGATTCAGGACACCAAATCTGCGATGGTGCTGGAGGACATGATTGGTCAGTTCCTTTACAACAGCAACAGTAAAGGTGATGACAATAAGAATTCTGGCGATGCGTCTGCTGCGACAGAAGGCAATAATGAAGCCACTACGCCTGCGGGCGCAACGAAATAATCTCAGGAGAATCGACGTATGTTTAAACGATTGATGATGGTGGCTATGCTGGTGATTGCCCCCCTTAGCGCCGCAACGGCAGCGGATCAGACTAACCCGTACAAACAGATGAATGAAGCGGCACAGAAAACCTTCGATCGTCTGAAAAACGAACAATCTAAAATCCGTTCCAACCCGGACTATCTGCGTGATGTTGTTGATCAGGAACTGCTGCCGTACGTGCAGGTAAAATATGCGGGCGCATTAGTGCTGGGTCGTTACTACAAAGAAGCGACGCCTGCGCAACGTGATGCGTATTTCGCTGCGTTTCGTGAATATCTGAAACAGGCCTACGGTCAGGCGCTGGCGATGTACCATGGACAAACGTATCAGATTGCACCTGAGCAGCCGCTGGGCGATGCGACCATTGTGCCGATCCGTGTGACGATCATCGATCCGAATGGCCGTCCTCCGGTACGTCTGGATTTCCAGTGGCGTAAAAACTCCCAGACCGGTCACTGGCAGGCGTATGACATGATTGCCGAAGGCGTCAGCATGATCACCACGAAACAAAACGAGTGGAGCGACCTGCTGCGTACGAAAGGTATCGATGGTCTGACGGCACAGCTGAAATCCATTGCTCAGCAGAAAATCACGCTGGAAGAGAAAAAATAATGCCACAGTCACTCACGTGGACGCGCGAAGGTGACAAGCTGGCGCTTGTGGGAGAGCTGGATCAGGACGTGTTAAATCCGTTATGGGATGCGCGCGTTGAAGCGATGAAAGGGGTAACCTGTATCGACCTGAGCCAGATTTCCCGGGTAGATACCGGTGGTCTGGCATTACTGCTACACCTTATCGACCAGGGCAAGCAGCAGGGGAATCGAGTTTCACTCGCTGGCGTTAACGATAAGGTTTACACGCTGGCGCAGCTTTACAATCTTCCCGACGACGTCCTTCCGCGTCAGTAATATCAGGACGTTACTCTCAATGGCCTCGCCTGATTTATCAGCGAGGCTTTTTGCTTATTTATGACAGCGCCACTTTGCTCTAAGATGTTGGGCTGTTTTCACTATCTGACGAATGAAGAGCCCATGGAAAATAATGAAATTCAGAGCGTGCTGATGAATGCACTCTCCCTCCAGGAAGTCCACGTTTCTGGCGATGGCAGCCACTTTCAGGTTATTGCCGTGGGTGAGATGTTTGAAGGCATGAGCCGGGTCAAAAAGCAGCAATCCGTCTACGCGCCGTTGATGGAATATATTGCGGATAATCGCATCCATGCCTTGTCGATCAAGGCGTTTACCCCAGCTGAATGGGCGCGCGATCGTAAACTTAACGGTTTTTGAGCTACGGGTTATGTGCCGGTAGCGAGTATGAATTCTAAACAGAGAACAGAATAATGGATAAATTCCGTGTTCAGGGGCCGACGAAGCTCCAGGGCGAAGTCACCATTTCAGGCGCTAAAAACGCCGCACTGCCGATCTTGTTCGCGGCGCTGCTGGCAGAAGAACCTGTCGAGATCCAAAACGTCCCGAAACTGAAGGACGTTGACACCTCTATGAAGCTGCTGAGCCAGCTGGGTGCGAAAGTTGAACGTAACGGTTCCGTGCACATCGATGCGCGTGACGTGAACGTATTCTGCGCGCCGTATGACCTGGTGAAAACCATGCGCGCGTCCATCTGGGCGTTGGGACCGTTGGTGGCTCGCTTTGGTCAGGGCCAGGTTTCACTGCCAGGCGGCTGCACTATTGGCGCGCGTCCGGTTGACTTACACATTACCGGTCTTGAGCAGTTGGGCGCCACCATCAAGCTGGAAGAAGGCTATGTGAAAGCGTCTGTTGATGGTCGTCTGAAAGGGGCGCACATCGTGATGGATAAAGTCAGCGTCGGCGCGACAGTCACCATCATGTGCGCAGCAACGCTTGCAGAAGGCACCACCATCATCGAAAACGCCGCGCGCGAGCCGGAAATCGTTGATACCGCAAACTTCCTGATTACGCTGGGTGCGAAGATCACCGGGCAGGGTACCGATCGTATCACCATTGAAGGCGTTGAACGCCTCGGTGGCGGCGTGTATCGCGTTCTGCCAGACCGTATTGAAACCGGGACGTTCCTGGTGGCAGCGGCAATTTCTCGCGGCAAAATTATCTGCCGCAATGCGCAACCTGATACGCTGGATGCCGTTCTGGCGAAGCTGCGTGATGCAGGTGCGGATATTGAAGTGGGTGCAGACTGGATTAGCCTGGATATGCACGGTAAGCGTCCAAAAGCTGTCAATGTGCGCACTGCGCCGCATCCGGCTTTCCCGACTGACATGCAAGCCCAGTTCACGCTGCTGAACCTGGTCGCAGAAGGGACGGGGTTCATCACTGAAACCGTATTCGAGAACCGCTTTATGCACGTGCCTGAACTGAGCCGTATGGGCGCGCATGCGGAGATCGAAAGCAATACGGTGATTTGCCACGGTGTTGAAACGCTCTCCGGCGCACAGGTCATGGCGACCGATCTGCGTGCGTCCGCAAGCCTGGTACTGGCGGGATGTATTGCGGAAGGTACCACGGTGGTGGATCGCATTTATCACATCGATCGTGGCTATGAGCGCATCGAAGATAAACTGCGCGCACTTGGTGCAAATATTGAGCGCGTGAAAGGCGAGTAATCGTCTGCGGCTTTTGTTCCCCCATGGGTCGTTGACATGGGGGGACTGTCAAAACATCATTCGGTATCCTGCTTCTCTTTACGGGCTCTCATCAGGCGCGTTCTGTCGATAAATTCATGCGTTTGTGCGTCGTGATAGCGCGATGGCCAAATCACCCAGGGATCTGCCCCCAGTGCTCTGGCGATAATCAATTCACCCTTTGGCCACGGCCGCGTTAACGCATTTGCCAGTGTTGATGAACTTAATCCATTTTTACGCGACTCGGCAGCCATCGAGGTTCCTTTCTTGCGTAATCCCGCGATGATGTCAGCTGGATGCCAGTCAATAAACTTGTTTTCCATAATTCCATCACTCCTTAGTTTAACCACTTACGGTTTCACAATTAGCCAGTGAGGACACTATAACGTCAGGAGAACGAATGCTCTAATATGTTCCTGTAAAATGTTAATATATTCAGAATATGCCAATGTCATACTGAAGGGTTTTAAATGCGATTGGCGTGTGGTGAAGAGATTTTACAGGAGCTTATAAGCGCATCCCGCGCTGGGCGCGGGATGATGGTATCAGCGGGTAAGGGGAGTATTAACGATCACGCTGTACTGCGATATGTGCCAGCCCAATCAGGGCTTCTTTCCACTGAGAGTCTGGGAGTACCTGAAGTGCGGCAATCGCCTTATCGGCTTCTTCTTCAGCACGCTGGCGGGTCCATTCCAGTGAACCACAGGCGTTCATGGCTTCCAGAACCGGATCCAAAAGATGGCGGCCATTACCTTGTTCAATTGCCTGTCGAATCATCAGGGCCTGTTCCGGGGTGCCGTGACGCATGGCGTGCAACAGAGGGAGCGTAGGTTTGCCCTCATTGAGATCATCCCCCACGTTTTTACCCAACTGCTCGCCATCGGCGCTGTAATCCAGCAAATCGTCAATTAACTGGAATGCCGTACCAAGATATCGGCCATAATCCTGCAACCCTTTTTCCTGCTCAGCGCTACAGCCAGCCAGAATACCTGAGCATTGGGCCGCAGCTTCAAACAGGCGCGCTGTCTTGCTGTAAATGACGCGCATGTAGTTTTCTTCGGTAATGTCAGGGTCATTGACGTTCATCAACTGCAGCACTTCGCCTTCTGCAATGACGTTTACCGCTTCAGACATGACTTCCAGCACTTTCAGCGAACCGAGGCTGGTCATCATCTGAAAAGCGCGGGTATAGATAAAATCGCCGACCAGCACGCTGGCCGCATTACCAAATGCGGCATTCGCCGTTGCTTTCCCGCGGCGCATGTCGGATTCATCCACAACATCATCATGAAGCAGGGTCGCGGTGTGGATAAACTCGATTAAAGCCGCGATCATAACGTGCGCATTTTCTTGATAACCAACGGCACGCGCCGCGAGTACCGCAATCATTGGACGAATGCGTTTCCCGCCGCCGCTAACAATGTAGTACCCCAACTGGTTGATCAACTGGACATCGGAATTGAGTTGCTCAAGGATTGTCGCATTGACACCCGCCATATCTTGCGCGGTTAACTCATTGATTTTTTCTAAATTCATCGCAAAAGCCGGGCTTCTCGCCCCGATTACCTCACAGTATGGCAAGGCAACGTCGGGTTTTAAGGTTAGAAATATATGCTGATTGTACTGAAAAAACGCCGCAGATAAACGTTACCGTACGTGTTGTGTTTTTTTTCTTCATGTATTGACGGTAGCACTTGTCAAAGGCTCGCGTTTTGCGTAATATTCGCGCCCTATTGTGAATATTTATAGCGCACTCTGAATCATCAAAAAGGTGTGCGCGGAAGCGGAGTTTTTTATGTACGCGGTTTTCCAAAGTGGTGGTAAACAACACCGAGTAAGCGAAGGTCAGACCGTTCGCCTGGAAAAGCTGGACATCGCAACTGGCGAATCTGTTGAGTTCGCAGAAGTTCTGATGATCGCAAACGGTGAAGAAGTCAAAATCGGCGTTCCTTTCGTTGATGGCGGCGTTATCAAAGCTGAAGTTGTTGCTCACGGTCGTGGCGAGAAAGTTAAAATTGTTAAGTTTCGTCGTCGTAAACACTACCGTAAGCAGCAGGGCCATCGTCAGTGGTTCACTGATGTGAAAATCACTGGCATCAGCGCTTAAGTTAAGGGGAGCAGATTAAATGGCACATAAAAAGGCTGGCGGCTCGACTCGTAACGGTCGCGATTCAGAAGCTAAACGTCTGGGCGTAAAACGCTTTGGCGGCGAAACAGTTCTGGCTGGTAGCATCATCGTTCGTCAACGTGGTACTAAATTCCACGCTGGTTCTAACGTTGGTTGCGGCAAAGACCACACTCTGTTTGCTAAAGCAGACGGTAAAGTGAAATTTGAAGTGAAAGGCCCGAAAAACCGTAAATTCATCAGCATTGTTGCTGAATAAGTTTTTCGCGTCCCGGTAACGGATAAAAGCCCCGCAACACGTTGCGGGGCTTTTTACATTCGACGACCGGTAAATATGCTCGTCGCACCGTCATCATTCGGAAACGAGCCCTTGCAGGGAATACGGCATGAAGCAGCAGGCAGGTATTGGTATTCTTTTAGCGCTCACGACTGCGGTCTGTTGGGGGGCTTTGCCAATAGCGATGAAGCAAGTGCTGGAGGTGATGGAGCCTCCTACCGTCGTGTTCTACCGTTTTTTAATGGCAAGCATTGGCCTTGGGGCGATTCTTGCGGTTAAAAAGAAGCTCCCGCCACTGCGTATTTTTCGCAAAGCGCGTTGGCTGGTACTGCTGGCAATCGCCACCGGTGGACTGTTCGGTAACTTCATTCTGTTTAGTTCTTCTTTGCAATACTTGAGCCCAACGGCTTCGCAGGTTATCGGTCAACTTTCACCGGTTGGCATGATGATCGCCAGCGTCTTTATCCTGAAAGAAAAGATGCGCGGTACGCAGGTCATTGGTGCCATTATGCTTTTGAGCGGGCTGGTGATGTTTTTTAATACCAGTCTGATCGAGATTTTTACCCGACTGACCGATTACACCTGGGGTGTGATTTTTGGTGTCAGTGCGGCGATGGTCTGGGTGAGTTATGGGGTGGCGCAAAAGGTGTTATTGCGTCGCCTGGCGTCACCGCAGATCCTGTTTTTACTGTACACTTTATGTACGATTGCGTTATTGCCGTTGGCTAAACCCGGCGTGATAACGCAGCTCAGCGACTGGCAGCTTGCCTGTCTTGTATTCTGCGGCCTGAATACGTTGGTAGGATACGGTGCCCTTGCGGAAGCGATGGCGCGGTGGCAGGCGGCGCAGGTGAGCGCCATTATCACGCTCACGCCGCTGTTTACGTTGTTATTTTCAGATTTATTATCACTGGCCTGGCCCGATTTCTTCGCCAGACCGATGCTAAACCTATTAGGTTATCTCGGTGCGTTTATCGTGGTTGCGGGCGCGATGTATTCCGCCATTGGTCATCGAATTTGGGGCGGTTTACGTAAGCATGAAACGGTGGTTTCGCAACCCCGCTCAGGCGAATGATTTACGGAGAGTAAAATGAAGTTTGTTGATGAAGCATCGATTCTGGTCGTTGCAGGTGATGGCGGTAATGGTTGTGTCAGCTTCCGCCGCGAAAAATACATCCCGAAAGGCGGCCCGGATGGCGGTGATGGCGGGGATGGCGGCGACGTCTGGCTGGAAGCCGACGAAAACCTGAATACGCTGATCGATTACCGCTTTGAAAAATCGTTCCGTGCGGAACGTGGTCAGAATGGCGCGAGCCGTGATTGTACTGGTAAGCGTGGTAAAGACGTCACCATTAAAGTGCCTGTCGGTACGCGCGTTATTGACCAAGGTACCGGCGAAACCATGGGCGACATGACAAAACATGGTCAACGTCTGATGGTGGCGAAAGGCGGCTGGCACGGTCTGGGTAACACCCGTTTTAAATCCTCGGTAAACCGTACTCCGCGTCAGAAAACGATGGGTACACCGGGCGATAAGCGCGATCTGATGCTGGAGCTGATGCTGTTGGCGGACGTGGGTATGCTGGGCATGCCAAACGCTGGTAAATCAACGTTCATCCGTGCAGTGTCTGCGGCGAAACCGAAAGTGGCGGATTATCCGTTTACTACCCTGGTACCGAGCCTGGGCGTTGTGCGTATGGACAACGAAAAGAGCTTCGTGGTTGCTGACATCCCGGGGCTGATTGAAGGCGCGGCCGAAGGCGCAGGCCTGGGGATCCGCTTCCTGAAACACCTGGAACGTTGTCGCGTCCTGCTGCACCTCATTGATATCGATCCGATTGACGGTTCTGATCCGGTAGAAAACGCCCGTATCATTATTGGCGAACTGGAAAAATACAGTCAGGATCTGGCATCTAAGCCGCGCTGGTTAGTGTTCAACAAAATTGATTTGATGGATGCGGCTGAAGCAGAAGAAAAAGCGAAAGCGATCGCGGACGCGCTGGGCTGGGAAGGTAAATATTATCTGATCTCTGCCGCCAGCCAGTTGGGCGTGAAAGATCTTTGCTGGGATGTGATGACCTTTATCATCGAGAACCCGATTGTTCAGGCTGAAGAAGCGAAACAGCCGGAGAAAGTGGAGTTCATGTGGGACGATTATCACCGTCAGCAGCTCGCTGAAGTCGAAGACGAAGCGGAAGATGACTGGGATGATGATTGGGACGAAGACGACGAAGAAGGCGTTGAGTTCATCTACAAGCGTTAATCGCAATCAAAACCCCGGCCATGTTGCCGGGGTTTTTGTTTCCAGGTCAGCCTCTGTAGGCCGGATAAGCGCGTTAACGTCACTGCCCGGCGTTTCGCCGGGTTAGTTATTCTGATAAATATCCTTGTACAACCGGCTCTCGAAGCGAACCAGTGGTATACGGCGATTACGCTGGTCTGCAGGCTCTACCGCATAGCCCGACAGATACTGCACAAACGCCATGCGTTGCCCGCTTGCTGTGGTGATAAATCCGGCGAGGTTATACACCCCTTGTAACGAGCCTGTCTTCGCCGAGACTTTGCCATCCACTCCCGCCTGATGCAAACCTGCACGGTATTGCAAAGAGCCATCGTGGCCTGCCAGCGGCAGCATCGTGATGAAATTCAGCTCATTATCATGCTGAGCAATGTATTGCAGCACTTGCATCATGGTGGCCGGCGCAATCAGGTTATGGCGGGACAGTCCTGAACCATCAGCAATAATGGTGTTGCCAATATCAACGCCTGCCTGCTGGCGCAGGATTTGGCGTACGGCATCAGAGCCTGCGCGCCAGGTGCCCGGCACATTAAACCGCGCGTGGCCAATCATGCGAAAGACGGTGTCGGCGATCATGTTGTCTGATTTTTTCAGCATAATCTTAAGCAGATCGTGCAAAGGCGCAGACTGTTTGCTGGCGACGATTGTCCCCGGCTCGTTGACCTGTGTCTGGCGCAATAGCGTGCCGCTGTAGGTGATACCTGCTTGTTTCAGCTCATCTTTGATAATGGCCCCGGCATAGCTGGCGCCATCCTGAATCGCGAATGCCAGCGGCAGAGGATCCGCGCGCTGGGGCAGACAGCCAGTGAGCGTGAAACGGTTCAAATCGCCAGGAACGACATCGAGTTCACAATACTGCGCTTCTGCAGAACCGCGTGCCAGCGTGCGTACCTGGCTGAACATAGTGACTGGGTAATAGGACGCCACGCGAATAAAGGCAAGATCGTTTGGCTTCTGTGCGCTGTAGAGCGAAACAGAGAAGCAGTTACGATCGACAATCGCTGCCGCAGGCGGAGCGCTGAAGCACTGCGTCATGTCATTCCAGGGCCAGCCAGGGGCTTTATCATGGCTGGCGAAAATAGAGGTGTCGATAAGGACATTTCCGGCAATTTGCGTCACGCCTGATTTTTTCAGGGTTGCCACCATATTGCGAATATCCTGGCGTTTTAGCGTCGGATCGGCACCAAATCGCGCGACTAAGTCCCCTTTCAATACGCCATCTTCTACGCTGCCTTTCGTCTCAAGCGTGGTGGTGAAACGAAAGTCTGGCCCGAGCTGAATCAGTGCCGCCAGAGCGGTAATGACTTTCTGGGTACTGGCGGGGAGCGCCATCTGCTGACTATGGTAATCAATCGCGGGAGCAGGGGCCCCGACCTTCTGTACCATAAGGGCGAGGTTGGCCCCAGCAGGAAGCTGGTTGATGTACTCGTCAACATTCGCAGCCTGAATGCTGAACGCCGCTATACTGGCAGTCAATCCAATGGTAAATCTGGGAAATCGCATAATCTCGCGCTAACAACCTGGAAACAGGCCGTCATACTACGGCGCAACGCCCCAAAAAGTAAACGATGACCCATAGGGAACTCCAGGGTAAAATGATCATCAAATAGAAAATCGTAGCTGACCTGGGACATTGTGCCCGGGTCGGTATTTTTTTTGCTTCTGACTCTCGCATGGCGTATGCCTGAGTGGGCTTAGCAGCCGGGGTGAAAACAAGCGCCCCCTACAGGAATGTTCAAGAGGTATAACAAATGCAAGCTATCCCGATGACCTTACGTGGTGCTGAAAAACTGCGCGAAGAGCTGGATTTTCTGAAATCTGTGCGCCGTCCTGAAATTATTGCCGCCATTGCTGAAGCGCGTGAACACGGTGATCTGAAAGAGAACGCGGAGTATCACGCTGCCCGTGAACAGCAGGGATTCTGCGAAGGACGCATTAAAGATATTGAAGCGAAGCTGTCAAATGCCCAGGTTATCGACGTGACGAAAATGCCGAACAATGGCCGCGTCGTTTTCGGTGCGACAGTCACCGTTCTGAACCTCGATAACGATGAAGAGCAAACCTGGCGTATTGTGGGTGACGATGAGGCAGATTTTAAACAGAACCTGATTTCAGTGAACTCACCTATCGCACGTGGCCTGGTCGGCAAAGAGCAGGATGACGTAGTGGTTATCAAAACGCCGGGCGGTGAAGTGGAATATGAAGTGCTTAAGGTAGAATACCTGTAAGCATTACCCAATACACACGTCATACTGCAAGCTGCATGTGCGTTGGCTACGTTCGCTCACCCGAAGCACTTACCACAGTAAGCTCACCGGGGTTCGTTCTCTTGCCGCCTTCCTGCCGCTCGAATTATTTAGTGTATCTGTAAGATGTTGATGTATTGTAAAGAAAGGAAAAAGGCCGCATAGCGGCCTTTTATCAACGAAGAGAGCGTGGCATTTTGCTCTCCTGCTAGCGGAAATTCCCGTGTTTTACACAAACTTCGTGTTTAACTTTGGGATATTCTTAGCGTGGCAGCGAGATTTTACGTTCTTTAGTCGGGCGATACAGTACCAGCGTTTTGCCGATGACCTGTACGTTGCAGGCGCCGGTTTCGCGTACGATAGCTTCCACGATCAAGGTTTTAGTATCGCGATCTTCCGAGGCGATTTTCACCTTGATAAGTTCATGGTGCTCTAACGCTTGTTCAATCTCGGCCAGTACCCCTTCGGTCAAACCATTATTGCCAAGCATAACTACCGGCTTGAGCGGATGTGCCAGACCTTTCAGGTGCTGTTTTTGTTTAGTACTCAGATTCATCGTATATTTTTGCTTACGTTGGGATTGAAAACGGGTCATTCTACCGCCATCTCCCATATATCGCCAAATAGCTGTGTAGAAATTTACACCATTGGTTACGATGAACTGCCCGATGGGAAAGTGAAATGACAGGTAAAAAGCGTTCTGCCAGCTCAAGCCGCTGGCTTCAGGAACACTTTAGCGATAAATATGTTCAACAGGCGCAGAAAAAAGGGTTACGTTCCCGTGCCTGGTTTAAACTTGATGAAATACAGCAAAGTGACAAAATTTTTAAACCGGGGATGACGATTGTTGACCTCGGCGCTGCACCCGGTGGCTGGTCGCAATATGCGGTTACGCAGATCGGAAACAGCGGCCGCATTATCGCTTGCGATCTTTTACCTATGGATCCAATCGTTGGAGTGGACTTCCTTCAGGGCGACTTTCGTGATGAATTAGTCCTGAAAGCATTACTTGAGCGAGTAGGTGACAGTAAAGTACAAGTGGTCATGTCTGATATGGCGCCAAATATGTGTGGTACACCGGCAGTGGATATTCCCCGGGCCATGTATCTGGTAGAACTGGCGCTGGGTATGGCTCGTGATGTATTAGCGCCAGGTGGTAGTTTTGTAGTGAAAGTGTTCCAGGGCGAAGGTTTCGATGAGTATCTAAGAGAGATTCGCTCCCTGTTTACGAAGGTCAAAGTTCGTAAGCCGGACTCTTCCCGCGCCCGTTCGCGTGAAGTGTACATTGTAGCGACCGGGCGTAAACCATAACCGGTAGATTTCAAACGAAAGTTTGAAAGACGCTGGATATAGAGTATCCTGACGCTGTTTTTAACACAGTTGTAATAAGAGGTTAATCCCTTGAGTGACATGGCGAAAAACCTAATACTCTGGCTGGTCATTGCCGTTGTGCTGATGTCAGTATTCCAGAGCTTTGGGCCCAGCGAGTCTAATGGCCGTAAGGTGGATTACTCTACCTTTCTGCAAGAGGTCAATCAGGACCAGGTTCGTGAAGCGCGTATCAACGGACGTGAGATTAACGTTACCAAGAAAGACAGTAACCGTTACACGACCTACATTCCGGTTAACGATCCGAAGCTGCTTGATAACCTGCTGACCAAAAACGTCAAGGTTGTTGGCGAGCCGCCTGAAGAGCCGAGCCTGCTGGCTTCTATCTTCA
Organism: Citrobacter sp. Marseille-Q6884; assembly: GCF_945906775.1. Classification (NCBI taxonomy): domain Bacteria; kingdom Pseudomonadati; phylum Pseudomonadota; class Gammaproteobacteria; order Enterobacterales; family Enterobacteriaceae; genus Citrobacter; species Citrobacter sp. Marseille-Q6884. The sequence continues at coordinate 621,219 of NZ_CAMDRE010000001.1, read as the reverse complement.
TTTCCTGGTTCCCAATGCTGCTGCTGATTGGTGTCTGGATCTTCTTCATGCGTCAGATGCAGGGCGGCGGTGGCAAAGGTGCCATGTCGTTCGGTAAGAGCAAAGCGCGCATGCTGACGGAAGATCAGATCAAAACCACTTTTGCTGACGTTGCAGGTTGTGACGAAGCGAAAGAAGAGGTGGCGGAACTGGTTGAGTACCTGCGCGAACCGAGCCGTTTCCAGAAACTGGGCGGTAAAATCCCGAAAGGCGTCCTGATGGTCGGTCCTCCGGGTACAGGTAAAACCCTGCTGGCAAAAGCCATCGCGGGTGAAGCGAAGGTTCCATTCTTCACAATTTCTGGTTCTGATTTCGTGGAAATGTTCGTGGGTGTCGGTGCATCTCGTGTGCGTGACATGTTTGAACAAGCCAAGAAAGCAGCACCGTGCATTATCTTCATCGATGAAATCGATGCCGTAGGTCGCCAGCGTGGCGCGGGTCTGGGCGGTGGTCACGATGAACGTGAACAAACGCTGAACCAGATGCTGGTTGAGATGGATGGCTTTGAAGGTAACGAAGGTATCATCGTTATCGCGGCAACTAACCGTCCGGACGTTCTGGACCCGGCACTGCTGCGTCCTGGCCGTTTCGACCGTCAGGTTGTGGTTGGCCTGCCAGACGTTCGTGGTCGTGAGCAGATCCTGAAAGTTCACATGCGTCGTGTACCGCTGGCGCCGGATATCGATGCGGCAATCATTGCCCGCGGTACCCCGGGCTTCTCCGGTGCGGACCTGGCGAACCTGGTCAACGAAGCTGCACTGTTTGCTGCCCGTGGCAACAAACGTGTTGTCTCGATGGTTGAGTTCGAAAAAGCGAAAGACAAAATCATGATGGGTGCGGAACGTCGCTCCATGGTGATGACGGAAGCGCAGAAAGAATCCACCGCGTACCACGAAGCAGGTCATGCGATTATCGGTCGCCTGGTGCCGGAACACGATCCGGTCCACAAAGTGACAATTATTCCGCGTGGTCGTGCATTGGGTGTGACCTTCTTCCTGCCTGAAGGCGACGCAATCAGCGCCAGCCGTCAGAAGCTGGAAAGTCAGATTTCTACGCTGTACGGCGGTCGTCTGGCTGAAGAGATCATCTACGGTGTTGAACATGTTTCTACCGGTGCGTCGAACGACATCAAAGTCGCGACCAATCTGGCGCGTAACATGGTGACTCAGTGGGGCTTCTCTGAGAAACTCGGTCCGTTGCTGTACGCGGAAGAAGAAGGCGAAGTGTTCCTGGGACGCTCTGTTGCGAAAGCAAAACATATGTCCGATGAAACCGCGCGTATCATCGACCAGGAAGTGAAGTTGCTGATCGAACGTAACTATGACCGTGCTCGTCGCCTTCTGAACGATAACCTGGACATTCTGCACTCGATGAAAGATGCGCTCATGAAATATGAGACCATCGATGCGCCGCAGATTGATGACCTGATGGCTCGTCGTGATGTGCGCCCGCCTGCGGGCTGGGAAGAGTCCGGTACGTCTAATAACTCTGGCAACAATGGTACCCCGAGTGCACCGCGTCCGGTCGATGAACCGCGTACGCCGAATCCGGGCAACATGTCAGAGCAGTTAGGCGACAAATAAGTTATCGTTACCGATGACCATGTTTTAATTGAAAACCCTGGGGCTTGCTCCGGGGTTTTTGTTATCTGCTTACTCAAGATTTTACCAGGGATAAGACTATGAAACTCTTTGCTCAGGGTTCTTCACTGGATCTCAGCCATCCCCACGTTATGGGTATTTTAAATGTCACGCCGGACTCCTTTTCTGATGGCGGGGCGCACAATACGTTGGTTGAGGCAGTGAAACACGCCAATCTGATGATTAACGCAGGGGCGACTATCATTGATGTGGGTGGAGAATCCACACGTCCAGGCGCAGCGGACGTGAGCGTGGAAGAAGAGCTGAATCGCGTGATCCCGGTCGTTGAGGCAATCGCTCAACGTTTCGAAGTGTGGATTTCGGTTGATACCTCAAAACCGGAAGTGATTCGCGAGTGTGCCAGAGTGGGGGCACATATCATTAATGACATTCGTTCACTCTCGGAGCCGGGTGCGCTGGAAGCCGCAGCGGAAACCGGATTACCGGTTTGCCTGATGCATATGCAGGGGCAGCCGAAAACGATGCAGGAAGCGCCCAAATACGAGGATGTGTTTGCTGAGGTAAATCGTTACTTTATTGAGCAAATAGCTCGTTGTGAAAGGGCTGGCATCGCAAAAGATAAATTGTTACTCGACCCGGGATTCGGATTCGGTAAAAATCTCACCCATAACTACACATTACTGGCACGCCTGGCGGAGTTTCATCATTTTAATCTGCCGCTGCTGGTTGGGATGTCACGAAAATCAATGGTTGGCCAGTTGCTGAATGTGGGGCCATCTGAACGCCTGAGCGGTAGTCTTGCGTGTGCGGTGATTGCCGCGATGCAGGGGGCGCAGATCATTCGTGTCCATGACGTCAAAGAAACCGTAGAAGCGATGCGTGTGGTGGAAGCCACATTGTCTGCAAAGGAAAAAAAACGCTATGAGTAATCGTAAATATTTTGGCACTGATGGGATCCGTGGCCGTGTAGGCGACGCCCCAATTACTCCTGACTTTGTGCTCAAGCTGGGTTGGGCTGCAGGTAAAGTGCTGGCACGTCATGGTTCACGTAAAATTATTATCGGTAAAGATACGCGTATTTCTGGCTATATGCTGGAGTCTGCGCTGGAAGCGGGCCTGGCTGCAGCCGGACTCTCGGCTTCTTTTACCGGTCCAATGCCCACACCCGCCGTTGCTTATCTGACGCGCGCTTTCCGTGCTGAAGCCGGAATTGTTATCTCTGCCTCGCACAACCCGTACTATGACAACGGGATCAAATTCTTCTCCACCGACGGGACCAAACTGCCGGATGCGGTTGAAGAAGCCATTGAAGCCGAGATGGAAAAAGCGATCACCTGCGTGGACTCGGCTGAACTGGGTAAAGCTACCCGTATTGTCGATGCTGCCGGTCGTTATATTGAGTTTTGCAAAGGCACCTTCCCGAACGAACTGAGTCTGAATGAGCTTAAGATCGTGGTGGATTGCGCGAATGGCGCGACGTACCACATTGCACCAAATGTCCTGCGTGAGCTGGGTGCAAATGTGATTGCCATTGGCTGTGAGCCAAACGGCGTGAACATCAATGAAGAAGTGGGCGCCACCGACGTCCGTGCCCTGCAGGCGCGGGTGATTGCAGAAAAAGCCGATCTGGGTATTGCGCTGGACGGCGACGGCGACCGCGTGATCATGGTTGACCACGAAGGTAATAAAGTCGATGGCGATCAGATCATGTATATCATCGCCCGTGAAGCGCTGCGTCAGGGGCAACTGCGTGGCGGTGCCGTCGGTACGCTGATGAGTAACATGGGTCTTGAACTGGCACTGAAGCAGCTGGGTATTCCGTTTGCCCGTGCGAAAGTGGGCGACCGCTACGTGCTGGAAAAAATGCAGGAAAAAGGCTGGCGTATCGGGGCAGAGAACTCGGGGCACGTGATCCTGCTGGACAAAACAACCACCGGTGACGGGATTGTAGCGGGTCTGCAGGTACTGGCTGCGATGGTACGCAATCACATGAGTCTGCACGATTTGTGCAGCGGCATGAAAATGTTCCCGCAGCTGCTGGTTAACGTTCGTTTCACTGCTGGCAGCGGCGACCCGCTGGAAAATGAAAACGTAAAAGCGGTGATGGCGGAAGTTGAAGCGGCGCTGGGTAACCGTGGACGCGTTCTGCTGCGTAAGTCTGGTACTGAACCGTTAATTCGAGTGATGGTTGAAGGTGAAGATGAAGCGCAGGTCACTGAATTCGCTCACCGTATTGCGGATGCCGTGAAAGCGGTTTAATCACATAAAGCGTCAGTAGTAACGCCGGAGTCCTGGACTCCGGCTTTTTTTTACTGTGCTGAAATCGCCGGCTTGCGTCGGTTTTGCCAGAAATAGCCCCCGGCAATCATCAACACGAGGGCTGCCAGCCACGGCAGTACCGCCAGCAAATGCCCGGAACGGGCAAACGTCAGTGCAATCATCAACAACCAGCCACCCAGCATCGGAATGGCGGTGCGCTTAACAATATCTACGGGCGATACGCCAGCAATCCCTGCGATAGCAATGATGACGCCGGCAATCGGCGATAATGTCCGTCCAATCCCCGCCGATATTTGAATCGGTAACATCATCACCGCGATATCGCTGCCGATATGGCGGCTGATGTCCGGTACCATCGGTGCGAAGGAGAAAAACGCCGCATTCCCGGATCCCATCAAAGCCGAAATCGCGAAGGTGATCAGCGTCATCAGCAGGATAATCGAAGCGGCACTCAGACCAAATTCACCAGACAGGGAGAGGAGTGCATCGACGGCGCCAATCGCTTTTAATCCGGCAGAAAAAACTTCACCAGCGATAATCAGCGTCACGACAGTGGCAAAAACACTGCCCATGCTGTCGAAAACTTTTTGCACGCCCGCCATCACATCGCGCGCTTTCCTGTGGCGGCAGTATTCACAAACCAGCGTAATGGCAAGGCTTATCAGGACTGCGGTATCCAGGGTGATTTTGAGCGAGCTGAACAGCAGATCGCTGCACAGCAGCATTAAAACCAGCGGTAACATTGGCAGAAAAAGCCAGGCTACCGGTGCGGTGGTTTCGTCGGTAGATGTTAACGTCTGCATCTGCACAGCGACGTTGTCGCCACTTTCACGTCGATCGAAAAAGCGTTGGACGACAATATGCAGCAGTGCAATAAAAAGAATGACAGGGATGACGATGGGAAGCTGATCCTGGACAAAATAGTTCACGACCTCAATGCCCGCCGTTTTGGCGGCAAGAACAGAGTTGCCGGAGCCTGGCCCAAATTCCACCGCGCAGGTACTGGCGATTACGGCGGCAACGGCCGCGCGACTGCAACCAAGACGCGTCAGCAAGGGGTAAAGCGTTGCCATCAGCAGTAAGCCTAATCCTGTGGCGCTGCTGATAAACAGCGACAGAAATTGACCCAGCAATAATGCCAGCCCGAGCAGCAGATAAGGGGAGTTCAGGCGCTGCAAAGGGCGGGATGTCACCCTAACCAGTACCTGGCTGGCACCAATTGCCGACATATACGTGGCGAAACCACCAATCAGCATAATTTGCAGCCCGAGACCGCCGAGGCGAACGCTCAGCGTATCGCGGATAAACTCAAAGACATCAAACGGGCCAAATCCGGTACTTTTTTTCACCAGGCCACTGAGCGTAGCCAGCCCACTAAAATGCGCGATGAGCAGCAGGACAATCCCGGTCAGTAGCAGCACCGACTGAGGGTGATACTTTTTCAGAATCAGACGTCCGGCAAAAATAATGGCAATGAGTGCCAGCAATAATGACATTCTTACATCCTCACTCAAAATTGCCGTTGACCAGACATTCGCCATCACGCAGTAACGGTATGCCCGCGGCAAACAGATGCGCCAGAGAGAGGTCGTCATTGAGTACGCAAATATCGGCACGTTCACCCGCACAGAGCACGCCGCCGGAAATCCCCAAAGACCGTGCGACGTTTGCCGTCACCATGGCAATCGCTTGTGATACTGGGATGCCGACGTCGATCAGACGCGGAAGCAGGTTAAGGTTACCGGCCACTGGCGCCGCGCTTAATCCTTCGACAATGCCTTGTGCGTTAAAGCGCGGTACGCTGCCATTACCATCCGAACTGATGGTAATGCGATCGGCCGGAACTTGTGCTTTCAGTGCATGCAGAATGGCTTCTTCCTGAGGCATAAATCGGCTGCCGCCTGAGGTCACATCGATATGGCCGCCCCGGTGTGCGAAGGCGATGGCTTGCTCGAATAGCGCTTCTGTTCTCGCCACATGGGTCGGCGAGATATGGTGGATTGGGATCCCTGCATCGCAAAGCTCAACCAGTTGCGACATGCCTTCTGGCAGATTGCCAAGATGGACATGCAGCAACCCTTTTTTACCCGCCAGCAGAGAGGCCACGCGGATATCGCTGACAATCCTCAACAGTTCCTGAAAAGACGGATAAGAACCACGGTGATCGGCCAGTGCTATTTTGACGCCGAGAATGGCCGGGATAAATGCCATATCATCGCGGATGGATTTTGTGATGGTGGGACTGGGTACGGCATAAGCACCCGTATGCATAAACGCACGCACGCCTTCCAGATTCAGCGATTGCATTTTGGCATAGAGATCTTTGGGGGAGCGAGAGATGGCATCTGTACCCAGCACGCCGACAACCGTTGTAATACCTGCCTGAATGAGATCACGTAATTTGACGGCTGGTGTGCGGCTGGCAAAACCGGCCTCACCGCCACCACCGGTAAGATGGACATGCTGATCGATGATGCCAGGGATTACCCACTTTCCCCGACAATCGATGACTTCTGTAACACCTTCAAAGCATGAAATATCTTTTTCTACCGCCACAATACGATCGGCATGTACCAGCAGGGAGCAGAGGCCTAAATCCTCAGGGGAAAAGACACGGGCATTGGTCAGTAATGTAAACATATCAGTCCTGTCAAACGTCAAGGGAAAGAAGAGTCGGCAGGTGAAACGGAATATTGTTGTTATGATGTCCACATTAAAGTCATTACTATAACTGTGACTATTTCCAATTTGTTATCGGTGGATACGGTTATGGTATGGTGGAGTGTTCGACATGGATTGTAAGTGGTTAGAAGATTTTTTGGCTTTGAGTCAGCATGGGAATTACTCTCAGGCCGCGGCGCAGCGACATATCACGCAACCCGCGTTAAGTCGGCGGATTAAAGCGCTGGAGGAGGTACTGGGCGTCCCGCTGTTCGATCGCACCACAACGCCGGTTTCACTGACTTCCTATGGCGAACGTTTTGAACCCTATGCCCGTCATGTCCTCAGTACATTGACGGAGGCGCATCATGAACTATCTGCAATGATGCCCGCGACAGACAATACGCTGGTAATGGTCAGTCTACATACGTTGTCGGTGAATATCCTGCCTGACATGATCAACTATCTGCGACAAAGTGAACCGCAACTTAGCTTTACGGTAAACGCCAGCATTCAGGGGATTGATAACCACTTTAACGCCTTGATTGACCGGCAGATTGATTTGCTGGTGACGTATGATTTGCCTTCCTCTCAGCCGGGATTGGAGATTGCGGGAAGGCTCAAGCGCTCCTTATGGCGATACGAGCGTTTTATTCCGGTTATTTCTTCACAATTGGCGGAGAAGCTTGAGGATACTAAGGCGCAGATCCCCTGGCTTTGCTATAGCGACTACACCTTTGTCAGGCGTATTATCGACCCTGCAGAGCAACGTGTGCGCCCGCGTCTGAAAAAGGTGTTTGAGAGTGGCTTAAGCGAGACCATTCGGGAAATGGTGTTACGGCATATGGGAATGGCGTGGTTGCCGGAATCAATGGTCGCTGAAGAATTAGTGAATCATGAGATTATCCACTGTTGGCCGGATAATACCGCGCTGATTTGTGAAATCCCCGTTGTTGTTTGGGCGAACGTTGATGATCAACGACCTGTCATGCAGAGGTGCTGGGATAAATTGCTGCGTTTTTGATTGATGTGGCGATTTTTTCCGCAGTTGATACAATGCCAACAAATTGCCCTTGCGAAGGTTATTCGCTTTGGTTAGTATTCACACCCGCTTCAGTGGGAAACAGTATGTATGTCCCGCTTTATTGGTCGAAGCATTGGTACGCGGCAACTCCGCAAGGAACAGGTTGATTATGCACGAAGCTCTTTTGGTAGTTTTCCTTATTGTGGCAATTGGCCTGGTTGGCTTGATTATGCTGCAGCAAGGTAAAGGCGCTGATATGGGAGCCTCTTTTGGCGCAGGCGCATCTGGTACGCTGTTTGGTTCAAGTGGTTCTGGTAACTTCATGACCCGAATGACAGCTGTATTGGGAACCCTGTTCTTCATTATCAGTCTGGTGCTGGGTAACATGAACAGCAATAAGACCAATAAAGGAAGTGAGTGGGAAAATCTGAGTGCACCGGCGAAAACCGAGCAGACTCAGCCAGCTGCTCCGGCTCAGCCGACCAGCGATATCCCACGCTAAGTATTCTGTACCGAGGTGGTGGAATTGGTAGACACGCTACCTTGAGGTGGTAGTGCCCTAACGGGCTTGTGGGTTCGAGTCCCATCCTCGGTACCAAATTCCAAAAAAGAGACGCTGCAAAGCGTCTTTTTTTTCGTCTGTCATTTGTGGGGGTTGGTCGGATAAGGCGTTTATGCCGCCATCCGACATTATTACAACGCCTGATGGCGCTACGCTTATCAGTCCTACATCCCTCATATTCCGCGCATAAAAAAGGCCGCTTTCGCGGCCTTAAGATGATGATGTTTACTTCGCTTTGTTTTCCAGATTCTCAACCTGTGGCAGGCCCGTCGTGGAAGATGCGCTCAGCAGACCAGACTGCGCATAACCGAACAGCTTCTCGCGGGTATCGGTGATATCCAGATTGCGCATGGTCAGCTGACCGATACGATCGTCCGGTGAGAATACGGAGTCGCCTTTTTCCATTGTCAGACGTTCTGGTTTATAAGTCAGATTGTCAGACACGGTGTTGAGGATCGAGTAGTCATTACCGCGACGCAGTTCCAGCGTCACTTCGCCGGTGATCTGGCTGGCCACCCAACGTTGCAGGCCATCACGCAGCATCAATGCCTGAGAGTCGAACCAACGACCCTGATACAGCAGACGACCAAGCTGGCGACCGTGAGCGTGATATTGCTCAATGGTGTCTTCGTTATGAATGCCGGTCAGCAGACGCTCGTAAGCGATGTGCAGCAATGCCATCCCCGGGGCTTCATAGATCCCACGGCTCTTCGCTTCAATGATACGGTTTTCAATCTGATCGCTCATGCCCAAACCGTGACGGCCACCGATGCGGTTGGCTTCGAGCATCATCTCAACATCGTCGCTGAAGGTCTTACCGTTCAGTGCAACGGGATGACCCTGTTCAAAACGCACAGTGACTTCCTCTGCCGGGATCTTCACGCTTTCATCCCAGAACTTCACGCCCATAATCGGGTTAACGATTTTGACGCTGGAGTTGAGGAACTCGAGATCTTTCGCTTCGTGCGTGGCACCGAGCATATTGGAGTCGGTGGAATAGGCTTTTTCGACAGACATTTTGTAGTCGAACCCGCAGGCGATCATAAATTCAGACATCTCATGGCGGCCGCCGAGCTCATCGATAAAATCGGTATCCAGCCACGGTTTGTAAATCTGCAGTTCCGCATTGGTCAACAGACCATAGCGGTAGAAACGCTCAATATCGTTTCCTTTATAGGTGCTGCCGTCACCCCAGATATTCACGCCATCTTCTTTCATTGCAGCAACCAGCATGGTGCCGGTAACCGCACGGCCCAGCGGAGTGGTGTTGAAATAAGTCAGGCCACCGGTGGTGTTATGGAATGCGCCACATTGAATCGCTGCGATCCCTTCGGCAACCAGCTGCTTCCGGCAATCAACCAGGCGAGCGTTCTCAGCACCATATTCCATTGCGCGGCGAGGAATGGCGTCATAGTCATCCTCATCCGGCTGGCCCAGATTCGCAGTATATGCATATGGGACAGCCCCTTTTTGTCGCATCCACAGCAGTGCAGCACTGGTGTCCAGGCCGCCGGAAAAAGCGATACCAATACGTTGACCTACCGGGAGATGCTTGAGAATCGTCGTCATAAAATAAAACCCTGCTTGATAGACTGGTGAAGAGGTCGGTTTTTATATTGAGTGCATTTTTATGCAAAATAAATGAGTTTTCATTTAATCATCTTTTCAGGATGACAGGAAGAGTTTAGTGGCAATTTCGTTAAATAACGGCGTGGAGGGTCGATTTATCTGTGATGGTTCCCACTTGTTTTGCGCTGAGTGGCATTCATTCATTTGCATAGCAGTAACAAGGTTGACATAAGGCATACGTAATCAATATACTGTGCGCAGATTTTACGTCCCGTCCTCGGTACCAAATCCCAGCAGTATTTGCATCTTTTACCCAAAGCGAGTAAAATTTGCCACGTTTCAGGCGCGGGGTGGAGCAGCCTGGTAGCTCGTCGGGCTCATAACCCGAAGGTCGTCGGTTCAAATCCGGCCCCCGCAACCACTTTCCCTTAGAGTTCTTTTTCAAATATACTGTGAAGACTTAGGCCTTCGTAGCTGGATTTGAAAAAAATTCTTTCGGAAGGTTCTCCGAACCGCAGGTGCGGTTATAGGGTTCAGTTATCTAAAGCCCCGATTTATCGGGGTTTTTTGTTATCTGACTACAGAATAACTGGGCTTTAGGCCCTTTTTTTATGTCTTGGGGGTGGGCTTGTCCACATTAGAGCAAAAATTAACAGAGATGATTACAGCGCCAGTTGAAGCCTTGGGGTACGAGCTGGTCGGCATCGAATTTATTCGCGGTCGCACATCCACACTGCGCATCTATATTGATAGTGAAGATGGCATCAATGTTGATGATTGTGCTGATGTGAGCCACCAGGTCAGCGCCGTGATGGATGTCGAAGACCCCATTACCGTTGCTTATAACCTGGAAGTCTCCTCACCGGGTCTCGACCGTCCTCTGTTCACGGCTGAACACTATGTGCGTTTCCTGGGTGAAGAAGTTACGCTGGTTCTTCGTATGGCGGTACAAAACCGTCGTAAATGGCAGGGCGTTATCAAAGCGGTGGATGGTGAGATGATCACTGTCACAGTCGAAGGTAAAGATGAAGTGTTCGCGCTGAGTAATATCCAGAAGGCGAACCTGGTTCCCCACTTTTAACAGTCTGGATTGAGGTGAAAAGCCCGCGATGAACAAAGAAATTTTGGCTGTTGTTGAAGCCGTATCCAACGAAAAAGCGCTGCCACGCGAGAAAATTTTTGAAGCGCTGGAAAGTGCGCTGGCTACAGCAACAAAGAAAAAATATGAGCAAGAGATCGACGTTCGTGTAGAAATCGATCGTAAAAGCGGTGATTTCGATACCTTCCGCCGTTGGGTGATTGTGGAAGAAGTCACCCAGCCAACGAAAGAAATTACGCTGGAAGCGGCACGTTTCGAAGACGAAAGTCTGAACGTGGGCGAATATGTTGAAGATCAGATTGAATCTGTGACCTTTGACCGTATCACTACCCAGACCGCAAAACAGGTTATCGTACAGAAAGTACGTGAAGCTGAACGTGCGATGGTTGTTGATCAATTCCGCGAACACGAAGGCGAAATCGTCACCGGTGTGGTGAAGAAAGTAAACCGCGACAACATTTCTCTGGATCTTGGCAGCAATGCTGAAGCCGTCATTCTGCGTGAAGACATGCTGCCGCGTGAAAACTTCCGTCCGGGTGACCGCATTCGTGGCGTACTGTACTCCGTTCGCCCGGAAGCGCGTGGTGCGCAGCTGTTCGTTACGCGTTCCAAACCAGAAATGCTGATTGAACTGTTCCGCATTGAAGTGCCAGAAATTGGCGAAGAAGTGATCGAAATTAAAGCGGCGGCTCGCGATCCGGGTTCTCGTGCGAAAATCGCAGTGAAAACCAACGATAAGCGTATTGATCCCGTCGGTGCGTGTGTGGGTATGCGCGGTGCGCGTGTTCAGGCGGTTTCTACCGAGCTGGGCGGCGAGCGTATCGATATCGTCCTGTGGGATGATAACCCCGCACAATTCGTGATCAATGCAATGGCGCCAGCAGACGTCGCTTCTATCGTGGTGGATGAAGATAAACACACCATGGATATCGCGGTTGAAGCCGGTAACCTGGCTCAGGCGATTGGACGTAACGGTCAGAACGTCCGCCTGGCTTCACAACTGAGCGGTTGGGAACTCAACGTAATGACCGTTGATGACCTGCAGGCTAAGCATCAGGCTGAAGCGCATGCAGCCATTGATACCTTCACCAAATATCTCGATATCGATGAAGATTTCGCGACTGTTCTGGTGGAAGAAGGTTTTGCGACGCTGGAAGAACTGGCCTACGTGCCAATGAAAGAACTGCTGGAAATCGACGGCCTTGATGAACAGACCGTTGAAGCGCTGCGCGAGCGTGCTAAAAACGCACTGACCACTCTGGCACTGGCCCAGGAAGAAAGCCTCGGTGATAACAAGCCGGCTGACGATCTGCTGAATCTGGAAGGATTAGATCGCGATATGGCCTTCAAACTGGCTGCCCGTGGTGTTTGTACGCTGGAAGATCTCGCTGAACAGGGCATTGATGATCTGGCTGATATCGAAGGGTTGACCGACGAAAAAGCCGGTGAGCTGATTATGGCTGCCCGTAATATTTGCTGGTTCGGCGACGAAGCGTAATAAACTGTAGCAGGAAGGAACAGTATGACAGATGTAACCGTAAAAACGCTGGCTGCAGAGATTCAGACCTCCGTGGATCGCCTGGTTCAGCAATTTGCTGATGCTGGTATCCCGAAGTCTGCTGATGATTCTGTGTCCGCACAAGAGAAACAGACCTTACTGGCGCACCTGAACCGTGAAAACGGATCTGCGCCGGATAAGTTGACATTGCAGCGTAAAACGCGCAGTACTCTCAATATTCCAGGTACCGGTGGAAAAAGCAAATCGGTACAAATCGAAGTCCGCAAGACACGCACCTTTGTAAAACGCGATCCGCAAGAGGCTGAACGCCTGGCCGCGGAAGAGCAGGCGCAGCGTGAAGCGGAAGAGCAAGCCCGTCGTGAAGCAGAAGAAGCTGCTAAACGCGAGGCGCAACAAAAAGCTGAACGTGAGGCCGCAGAACAAGCTAAACGTGAAGCCGCTGATAAAGCGAAACGTGAAGCTGCGGAAAAAGACAAAGTGAGCAATCAACAGACCGACGATATGACTAAAACCGCCCAGGCCGAAAAAGCCCGCCGTGAAAATGAAGCCGCAGAACTGAAGCGTAAAGCGGAAGAAGAAGCGCGTCGTAAGCTTGAAGAAGAAGCGCGCCGTGTGGCTGAAGAAGCCCGTCGTATGGCGGAAGAAAATGCCGGTGTTTGGGCAGAGCAAGAGAAAGAGAAAGTGGAAGATGATAAGAGCGATTATCACGTCACCACTTCTCAGCACGCTCGCCAGGCTGAAGACGAGAACGATCGTGAAGTAGAAGGCGGTCGTGGCCGTACTCGCAGCGCGAAAGCAGCGCGTCCAGCGAAAAAAGGCAACAAACACGCTGAATCTAAAGCTGACCGTGAAGAAGCGCGTGCAGCGGTTCGCGGCGGTAAAGGCGGCAAGCAGCGTAAAGGTTCTTCTCTGCAGCAGGGCTTCCAGAAGCCAGCTCAGGCTGTTAACCGTGACGTTGTGATCGGCGAAACCATCACCGTTGGCGATCTGGCGAACAAGATGGCGGTTAAAGGCTCTCAGGTCATCAAAGCGATGATGAAACTGGGTGCAATGGCCACTATCAACCAGGTCATTGACCAGGAAACCGCACAGCTGGTTGCCGAAGAGATGGGTCACAAAGTTATCCTGCGTCGTGAAAACGAGCTGGAAGAAGCGTTAATGAGCGACCGTGATATGGGCGCTGCTGCTGAACCTCGTGCGCCGGTTGTGACCATCATGGGTCACGTTGACCACGGTAAAACCTCTCTGCTGGACTACATTCGTTCAACGAAAGTGGCCTCTGGCGAAGCGGGCGGCATTACTCAGCACATCGGTGCGTACCACGTTGAAACTGACAACGGTATGATCACCTTCCTGGATACCCCGGGTCACGCCGCGTTTACCTCTATGCGTGCTCGTGGTGCGCAGGCAACGGATATCGTTGTTCTGGTTGTTGCAGCAGACGACGGCGTGATGCCGCAGACCATCGAAGCTATCCAGCACGCGAAAGCGGCAGGTGTGCCGGTGGTAGTTGCAGTCAACAAAATTGATAAGCCAGAAGCGGATCCTGATCGCGTTAAAAATGAACTGTCCCAGTACGGTATCATGCCGGAAGAGTGGGGCGGCGAAAGCCAGTTCGTTCACGTATCAGCGAAAGCCGGTACCGGTATCGACGAACTGCTGGATGCCATCCTGCTGCAGGCCGAAGTTCTGGAACTGAAAGCGGTTCGCAAAGGTATGGCGAGCGGCGCGGTTATCGAATCCTTCCTGGATAAAGGTCGTGGTCCGGTTGCTACCGTTCTGGTTCGTGAAGGTACGCTGAACAAAGGCGATATCGTTCTGTGTGGCTTTGAATATGGCCGCGTTCGTGCAATGCGTAACGAACTGGGTCAGGAAGTACTGGAAGCAGGTCCGTCCATTCCGGTGGAAATCCTGGGTCTGTCCGGTGTTCCGGCTGCCGGTGACGAAGTGACCGTCGTTCGTGACGAGAAGAAAGCGCGTGAAGTTGCACTGTACCGTCAGGGCAAATTCCGTGAAGTTAAACTGGCTCGTCAGCAGAAATCTAAACTCGAGAACATGTTTGCGAACATGACTGAAGGCGAAGTTCACGAAGTGAATATTGTCCTCAAAGCCGACGTTCAGGGTTCTGTGGAAGCGATCTCCGATTCTTTACTGAAACTGTCTACCGACGAAGTAAAAGTGAAGATCATCGGTTCTGGCGTGGGTGGTATCACCGAAACCGACGCAACGCTGGCTGCGGCATCCAACGCGATTCTGGTTGGCTTCAACGTACGTGCTGATGCCTCTGCACGTAAAGTGATTGAAGCTGAAAGCCTGGATCTGCGTTACTACTCCGTCATCTATCATCTGATCGACGAAGTGAAAGCAGCGATGAGCGGCATGCTGTCTCCGGAACTGAAACAGCAGATCATCGGTCTGGCTGAAGTTCGTGATGTGTTCAAATCACCGAAATTTGGTGCGATCGCGGGCTGTATGGTTACCGAAGGTACGATTAAACGTCATAACCCGATCCGCGTACTGCGCGACAACGTGGTTATCTATGAAGGCGAGCTGGAATCCCTGCGCCGCTTCAAAGATGACGTTAACGAAGTTCGTAACGGCATGGAATGTGGTATCGGCGTTAAGAACTACAACGACGTTCGCGTTGGCGATATGATCGAAGTGTTCGAGATTATCGAGATCAAACGTACCATCGCATAATCTTCGTCGTCTTTTGGGCCACTGTTATGTGCAACCCAAAATCCTTAGAAGATGATTAGGTGTAAGCCGGGTAAGCGAAGCGCCACCCGGCAATGAAATTTAAAAAGGGGCTTATGGCCCCTTTTTTGTCTTTATTCTGGAGAATTTATTATGGCGAAAGAATTTGGTCGCCCGCAGCGTGTGGCCCAGGAGATGCAAAAAGAGATCGCACTCATCCTGCAACGCGAAATCAAAGATCCACGTGTAGGTATGATGACGACCGTTTCTGGCGTTGAGATGTCCCGTGACCTGGCGTATGCCAAAGTGTTCGTGACGTTCCTGAACGACCAGGACGAAGCTGCTGTGAAAAACGGGATTAAAGCACTGCAGGAAGCCTCTGGTTTTATCCGCTCTCTGCTGGGTAAAGCGATGCGTCTGCGTATCGTGCCTGAGCTGACCTTCTTCTACGACAACTCGCTGGTCGAAGGGATGCGCATGTCTAACCTGGTGACCAGCGTGGTGAAACATG
The DNA here is from genome assembly GCF_945906775.1 of Citrobacter sp. Marseille-Q6884. NCBI lineage: Bacteria > Pseudomonadati > Pseudomonadota > Gammaproteobacteria > Enterobacterales > Enterobacteriaceae > Citrobacter > Citrobacter sp. Marseille-Q6884. Next base: position 605,657 of record NZ_CAMDRE010000001.1, on the reverse strand, counting down.
ACGATGAACGTCGTGTGAACCCTGCGGACGACAGCAAGGAGGACTGATGAGTCGTCCTCGTCGTCGTGGTCGCGACATTCATGGTGTCCTGCTGTTGGATAAGCCGCAGGGCATGTCCAGTAATGACGTGCTGCAGAAAGTCAAACGTATCTACAATGCCAATCGTGCCGGCCATACCGGCGCGTTGGATCCGTTGGCGACCGGCATGCTGCCAATCTGCCTCGGGGAAGCGACAAAGTTTTCGCAGTATCTGCTGGATTCTGACAAACGCTACCGCGTAGTTGCCCGTTTGGGACAGCGTACTGATACCTCCGATGCGGATGGGCAAATCGTGCAGGAGCGTCCGGTGACGTTTACCCCGGAACAGCTGGCTAGCGCGCTGGAAACCTTTCGCGGCGATATCGAACAAGTCCCTTCAATGTACTCAGCGTTAAAGTATCAGGGTAAAAAACTGTACGAGTATGCGCGTCAGGGCATCGAAGTGCCGCGTGAAGCGCGTCCGATTACCGTCTATGAACTGCTGTTTATTCGCCACGAAGGTCACGAACTGGAGCTGGAAGTGCATTGCTCCAAAGGGACGTATATTCGTACGATCATTGACGATCTGGGCGAGAAGCTGGGATGCGGTGCGCATGTGACATATCTGCGTCGCCTGACAGTCAGTAAATATCCGGTAGACCGTATGGTCACACTGGAGCATTTACGCAGCCTGGTTGAGCAGGCAGAAGAGCAAAATATTCCGGCAGCGCAGTTGCTTGATCCGCTGTTGATGCCAATGGACAGTCCGGCATCGGACTATCCGGTGGTTAATCTCCCTTTAACGTCGTCGGTTTACTTTAAAAATGGTAATCCGGTGCGTACGACGGGCGTACCGTTGGAAGGCCTGGTTCGCGTGACGGAAGGTGACGAAGGCAAGTTTATCGGCATGGGTGAGATAGACGATGAAGGTCGTGTCGCTCCCCGTCGCCTGGTGGTTGAGTATCCTGCATAGCGCTCTCTGTCTTGCGATAAAAGGGCGCTGCGAGTAGAATACTGCCGCTTAACGTTGCGTAAATTTTTTAACAGTTCGCGCGGCGTACACTGGGATCGCTGAATTAGAGATCGGCGTCCTTTCATTCTTAATACTTTGGAGTTTTAAAATGTCTCTAAGTACTGAAACTACAGCTAAAATCGTTTCTGAGTTCGGTCGTGATGCAAACGACACCGGTTCTACCGATGTTCAGGTTGCTCTGTTGACTGCACAGATTAACCACCTGCAGGGCCACTTTGCAGAGCACAAAAAAGATCACCACAGCCGTCGTGGTCTGCTGCGCATGGTTTCTCAGCGTCGTAAACTGCTCGACTACCTGAAACGTAAAGATGTTGCACGCTACACCGCGCTGATCGAGCGTCTGGGTCTGCGTCGCTAATTCTTTCGAGTTTCAGAAAGAGGGGGCCTTCATGGCCCCTTTTTTCCAGCAGATGGCAGCAATTCGCTGGAAACTAATGTATTGTTGCTATAAATGATCTTCCGTTGCAGAGGTTCGCGCGGCTAATGAGAGGCTTTACCCAATGAATGTGGGTTAGGGTTGTCATTAGTCGCGAGGATGCGCAGAAGATCGGGTATTAACGATGGCGCATAGATCAATGTGCCGTCCAAAAATAGAGAAAGGATATTATTTTGCTTAATCCGATCGTTCGTAAATTCCAGTACGGCCAACACACCGTCACTCTGGAAACCGGCATGATGGCGCGTCAGGCGACAGCAGCCGTTATGGTTAGCATGGATGACACTGCGGTATTCGTTACCGTTGTAGGTCAGAAAAAAGCGAAGCCGGGCCAGGATTTCTTCCCGTTGACCGTTAACTATCAGGAGCGTACCTACGCTGCTGGCCGTATCCCGGGTAGCTTCTTCCGTCGTGAAGGCCGCCCAAGCGAAGGCGAAACCCTGATTGCGCGTCTGATTGACCGCCCGGTTCGTCCGCTGTTCCCGGAAGGTTTCGTTAACGAAGTTCAGGTTATCGCGACCGTTGTTTCCGTTAACCCACAGGTTAACCCGGATATCGTGGCAATGATCGGTGCATCTGCTGCGCTGACTCTGTCTGGCATCCCATTCAACGGCCCGATCGGTGCTGCACGTGTTGGTTACATCAATGACCAGTACGTACTGAACCCGACTCAGGACGAACTGAAAGAAAGCAAACTGGATCTGGTTGTAGCGGGTACTGAAGCTGCCGTACTGATGGTTGAATCCGAAGCAGAATTGCTGAGCGAAGACCAGATGCTGGGCGCAGTCGTATTCGGTCACGAACAGCAGCAGGTTGTTATTCAGGCTATCAACGAGCTGGCGAAAGAAGCTGGCAAACCGCGTTGGGACTGGCAGCCAGAAGCCGTCAACGAAGCGCTGAATGCACGCGTTGCCGCCCTGGCAGAAGCGCGCCTGAGCGACGCTTACCGTATCACCGACAAACAAGAGCGTTATGCTCAGGTTGACGTGATCAAATCTGAAACCATCGCGACGCTGGTGGCTGAAGACGAAACCCTGGACGCTAACGAGCTGGGTGAAATCCTGCACGCTATCGAGAAAAACGTTGTTCGTAGCCGCGTACTGGCAGGCGAGCCGCGCATCGATGGTCGTGAAAAAGACATGATTCGTGGTCTGGACGTGCGTACTGGCGTTCTGCCGCGTACTCACGGTTCAGCACTGTTCACCCGTGGCGAAACTCAGGCGCTGGTTACTGCGACCCTGGGCACCACGCGTGACGCGCAGAGCCTTGACGAACTGATGGGCGAGCGTACTGACAACTTCCTGTTCCATTACAACTTCCCTCCGTACTGCGTAGGCGAAACGGGCATGGTCGGTTCTCCGAAGCGTCGTGAAATTGGTCACGGTCGTCTGGCGAAGCGTGGCGTGCTGGCTGTTATGCCGGAACTGGATAAATTCCCGTACACCGTGCGTGTGGTTTCTGAAATCACCGAATCTAACGGTTCCTCTTCTATGGCTTCCGTATGTGGTGCTTCTCTGGCGCTGATGGACGCAGGCGTGCCGATTAAAGCGGCTGTTGCGGGTATCGCGATGGGTCTGGTGAAAGAAGGCGACAACTACGTTGTTCTGTCTGACATCCTGGGCGACGAAGACCACTTGGGCGATATGGACTTCAAAGTGGCGGGTTCCCGCGACGGTATCTCTGCACTGCAGATGGATATCAAAATTGAAGGTATCACCAAGGAAATCATGCAGGTTGCTCTGAACCAGGCTAAAGGTGCGCGTCTGCACATCCTGGGTGTGATGGAACAGGCGATCAACGCGCCACGCGGTGACATTTCTCAGTTCGCTCCGCGTATCCATACGATCAAGATCAGCCCGGACAAGATCAAAGACGTTATCGGTAAAGGCGGTTCTGTTATCCGTGCCCTGACCGAAGAAACCGGCACCACCATCGAAATCGAAGATGATGGTACTGTGAAGATTGCTGCGACCGATGGCGAGAAAGCAAAATATGCAATCCGTCGTATCGAAGAGATCACCGCAGAAATCGAAGTGGGCCGTATCTACAACGGTAAAGTGACCCGTATCGTTGACTTTGGCGCATTCGTTGCCATTGGTGGCGGTAAAGAAGGTCTGGTTCACATCTCTCAGATCGCCGACAAGCGCGTAGAGAAAGTGACCGATTACCTGCAGATGGGTCAGGAAGTACCGGTTAAGGTTCTGGAAGTTGATCGTCAGGGCCGCGTACGTTTAAGCATTAAAGAAGCAACTGAGCAGTCTCAGCCTGCCGCTGCACCGGAAGCTCCGGTGAGCCAACAGGGCGAGTAAGGTTGCCATTGCCCTCCGTGAAAGCGGAGGGCCTTTAACCCGGCAGGATGCCTTGTTAGCAACCGGGGAACAGGACGTTCATTCAATCGTTGTCTTCGGGAGTGGGAAATGAAGCCTTTTTTGCGCTGGTGTTTCGTTGCGACAGCACTCACGCTGGCTGGATGCAGTAATTCCACCTGGCGTAAGAGTGAAGTCCTCGCAGTACCACTGCAACCGACTTTACAGCAGGAAGTGATTCTGGCACGTATGGAACAAATTCTTGCCAGTCGGGCTTTAACCGATGACGAACGCGCACAGCTTTTATATGAGCGCGGAGTGTTGTATGATAGTCTCGGTCTGAGGGCACTAGCGCGGAATGATTTTTCACAAGCGCTGGCAATCCGACCAGATATGCCTGAAGTATTCAATTACTTAGGTATATATTTAACGCAGGCAGGCAATTTTGATGCTGCCTATGAAGCGTTTGATTCTGTACTTGAGCTTGATCCAACTTACAACTACGCGCACTTAAATCGCGGTATCGCATTGTATTACGGCGGTCGCGACAAGTTAGCGCAAGATGATCTGCTGGCGTTTTATCAAGACGATCCCAATGATCCTTTCCGCAGTCTGTGGCTTTATCTCGCTGAGCAGAAGCTCGATGAGAAGCAGGCTAAAGAAGCGTTAAAACAGCGCTTCGAGAAATCGGATAAAGAGCAATGGGGATGGAACATTGTCGAGTTCTACCTGGGCAACATTAGCGAAGCAACGCTGATGGAACGCCTGAAGGCGGACGCAACGGATAACACCTCGCTCGCTGAGCATCTCAGTGAAACCAACTTCTATTTAGGTAAGTACTACCTAAGTCTGGGGGATTTGGACAACGCTACGGCATTGTTCAAACTGGCGGTGGCTAACAACGTTCATAACTTTGTTGAGCACCGATACGCATTGTTGGAATTATCGCTCCTGGGCCAGGACCAAGATGACCTGGCAGAATCGGACCAGCAATAGCTGACGTACACATCAGCCCGTAATCTTTTTGATTGCCATCACCTTCACGGGTGAGGGCGTTGTTGTTCGTTAATACACCTACTTTGAGCCGGTTCACACTTTTCAATGAAAATTGCAGATCAATTTCATGATGAGTTATGTAGACTGGCCGCCATTAATTTTGAGGCACACGTACTACATGGCTGAATTCGAAACCACTTTTGCAGATCTGGGCCTGAAGGCTCCTATCCTTGAAGCCCTTAACGATCTGGGTTACGAAAAACCATCTCCAATCCAGGCAGAGTGCATTCCGCATCTGCTGGGCGGTCGCGATGTTCTGGGTATGGCCCAGACAGGTAGCGGCAAAACTGCAGCGTTCTCTTTACCGCTGCTCAACAATCTTGATCCTGAGCTGAAGGCACCTCAGATTCTGGTGCTGGCACCGACCCGCGAACTGGCGGTTCAGGTTGCAGAAGCCATGACGGATTTCTCTAAACACATGCGCGGCGTGAACGTGGTTGCCCTGTACGGCGGCCAGCGTTATGACGTGCAATTACGTGCCCTGCGTCAGGGGCCGCAGATCGTTGTCGGTACGCCAGGTCGTCTGCTGGATCACCTGAAGCGTGGTACGCTGGATCTCTCTAAACTGAGTGGTCTGGTACTGGACGAAGCCGATGAAATGCTGCGTATGGGCTTCATCGAAGACGTTGAAACCATTATGGCGCAGATCCCGGATGGTCATCAGACCGCGCTGTTCTCCGCGACTATGCCGGAAGCGATTCGTCGTATTACCCGCCGCTTTATGAAAGAGCCGCAGGAAGTGCGCATTCAGTCCAGCGTAACGACGCGTCCTGACATCAGCCAGAGCTACTGGACTGTCTGGGGTATGCGTAAAAATGAAGCGCTGGTGCGTTTCCTGGAAGCTGAAGATTTTGATGCGGCGATCATTTTCGTTCGTACCAAAAATGCAACTCTGGAAGTGGCAGAAGCGCTGGAGCGTAGCGGTTATAGCAGTGCTGCACTGAACGGTGACATGAACCAGTCCCTGCGTGAGCAGACTCTGGAACGTCTGAAAGACGGCCGCCTGGATATTCTGATTGCGACTGACGTTGCGGCCCGTGGCCTCGACGTTGAACGTATCAGCCTGGTTGTTAACTACGATATCCCGATGGACTCCGAGTCTTACGTTCACCGTATCGGTCGTACGGGTCGTGCGGGTCGTGCGGGTCGTGCGCTGCTGTTCGTTGAGAACCGCGAGCGTCGTCTGCTGCGCAACATCGAACGCACCATGAAGCTGACCATTCCGGAAGTTGAACTGCCGAACGCAGAACTGCTGGGCAAACGCCGTCTGGAAAAATTCGCCGCGAAAGTACAGCAGCAGCTGGAAAGCAGCGATCTGGATCAGTACCGTGCTCTGCTGGCAAAAATGCAGCCGGAAGAAGAGCTGGATATCGAAACGCTGGCTGCAGCACTGCTGAAAATGGCTCAAGGCGAGCGCCCTCTGATCCTGCCGCCAGATGCGCCGATGCGTCCGAAACGTGAATTCCGTGACCGTGACGATCGTGGTCCGCGTGATCGCAACGATCGTGGCCCGCGTGACCGCAATGACCGTGGTGGTGAAGATCGTCCGCGTCGTGAACGTCGTGACGTTGGCGATATGCAGCTGTACCGCATTGAAGTGGGTCGCGATGACGGTGTTGAAGTCCGTCACATCGTTGGTGCGATTGCTAACGAAGGTGATATCAGCAGCCGTTACATCGGTAACATCAAGCTGTTTGCTTCCCACTCCACCATCGAACTGCCGAAAGGTATGCCGGGCGACGTGCTGCAGCACTTTACCCGTACCCGCATCCTGAACAAGCCGATGAACATGCAGCTGGTTGGCGATGCAGTACCGCACACGGGTGGTGAGCGTCGTGGCGGTGGCCGTTTCAGCGGTGAGCGTCGTGAAGGCGGTCGTGGTGAAGGTCGTGGCTTTGGCGGCGAGCGTCGTGAAGGCGGTCGTGGAGAAGGTCGTGGCTTTGGCGGCGAGCGTCGTGAAGGCGGTCGTGGTGATGGTCGTCGTTTCAGCGGCGAACGTCGTGAAGGTAGCCGTGGTCCACGTCGTGACGACTCTTCTGCTCCGCGTCGTGATGATTCTGCTGGCCGTCGTCGTTTCGGCGGTGACGCATAAGCTTCTTAGCTTGTACTCTAAATAATTCGAGTTGCAGGAAGGCGGCAAGGGAGTGAGTTCCCAGGAGCATAGATAACTATGTGACTGGGGTGAACGAGCGTAGCCAACGCACATGCAATTTGAAGTATGACGAGTATAAAAGCGTAAAGTAAACTATACAGCCCCGATCTCAACAATCGGGGCTTTTTTTATTTTAATTGTACTCGTGTACTGGTACAGTGCAGCACATTGATATGTAGTCACAATATAAATGACTGGAGAGATGGCTGAATGGCAACACTAACCACCACCCAAACATCACCTTCGCTGCTCGGCGGCGTAGTGATCATCGGCGGCACAATTATTGGCGCGGGGATGTTTTCCCTGCCTGTAGTCATGTCCGGTGCGTGGTTTTTCTGGTCAATGGCCGCTCTGATCTTTACCTGGTTCTGCATGCTGCATTCCGGGCTGATGATCCTGGAAGCTAACCTCAACTACCGGATTGGCTCCAGCTTCGACACCATCACTAAAGATTTGCTGGGTAAAGGCTGGAACGTGGTGAACGGCATTTCGATTGCTTTCGTTCTCTATATTCTGACTTATGCATATATTTCTGCGAGTGGTTCGATCCTGCATCACACCTTCTCTGAGATGTCGCTGAATGTTCCGGCGCGTGCTGCAGGTCTGGGCTTCGCCCTGCTGGTGGCGTTTGTGGTGTGGTTAAGCACAAAAGCGGTTAGCCGAATGACGGCGATTGTGCTGGGTGCGAAAGTGATAACCTTTTTCCTGACATTCGGCAGCCTGTTGGGGCACGTTACGCCGACGACATTGTTTAATGTGGCGGAAAGCAACGCGTCTTATACACCGTATCTGTTAATGACCCTGCCGTTCTGTCTCGCGTCATTTGGCTACCATGGCAACGTGCCGAGCCTGATGAAGTACTACGGTAAGGATCCGAAGACTATCGTTAAGTGTCTGGTGTACGGTACGCTGCTGGCATTGGTGTTGTATACCGTATGGTTGCTGGGCACGATGGGGAATATCCCGCGTCCAGAATTTATTGGTATTGCACAGCAGGGCGGCAACATTGATGTGCTGGTACAGGCGCTGAGTGGTGTGCTGAACAGCCGTAGCTTGGATTTACTGCTGGTGGTGTTTTCTAACTTTGCGGTCGCGAGTTCATTCCTCGGCGTGACGCTGGGCTTGTTTGACTATCTGGCGGATCTGTTTGGTTTTGATGACTCGGCGATGGGACGTTTTAAAACAGCATTACTGACTTTCGTTCCGCCGATTGTCGGTGGCCTGTTGTGGCCGAACGGTTTCCTGTATGCCATTGGTTATGCAGGACTTGCGGCAACCATCTGGGCGGCGATTGTTCCGGCGTTGCTGGCGCGTAAATCCCGCGAGCGTTTCGGCAGCCCGAAATTCCGCGTCTGGGGAGGTAAGCCGATGATTGCGCTGATCCTGGTCTTTGGTGTGGGCAACGCGCTGATACATATCCTGTCGAGCGTTAATCTGTTGCCGGTATACCAATAAGTCGTTGTGCTGCCCGGTAAGCGAAGCGCTACCGGGCAAAAAAACACTACCCTACTAATGCTTCCTTCACATCCATCGCTAATCCGAACGAATGCAGGCGCGCCTGATGATCGAAAATCTGTCCGTTAACCATAATCTCATCGGCTTGGGTTTCACGCAGAATGGATTCCAGACCGTGGCGGATTTTCGCTTTATCACCGACCAGCGACATCCTTAACGCCTGTTGCACGCCATACTGCTCTGAAGCGGACCACAGTTGATGCATATTCTCTACCGGCGGCGGTAACTGCCCGGTTTCACCCCGGCGCAGCTTCATGAATGCCTGCTGCATGGAAGTAAAGAGAAACTCAGCGTCGCGATTGCTATCAGCAGCAATGATATTGATACACACCATTGCGTAGGGTTGTGCCAGACGCTCAGAGGGTTTGAACTGGGTACGATACAAATGGAGCGCCTGATGCAGCATATCGGGCGCAAAATGCGAGGCGAAGGCAAACGGCAGGCCGAGCTGTGCCGCCAGCTGTGCGCTATACAGGCTGGAACCCAGCAACCAGACGGGAATTTGCTCGCCGTAGCCAGGTACCGGGCGCACGTGTGGATTGGGATCGCGGGCGTCAAACCAGTCCACCATTTCGCTTACATCACGTGGGAAGTTATCGACATCACCGCTCATATGGCGGCGTAACGCGCGCATCGTAGGCTGATCGCTACCCGGTGCGCGGCCAAGACCCAGGTCGATACGACCGGGGTATAGCGTATTCAATGTCCCGAACTGCTCGGCAATCACCAACGGTGAATGGTTAGGCAGCATGACCCCGCCAGAGCCCAGATGCAGCGTTGTGGTATTCGCCGCCAGATAGCCAATCAGCACCGACGTCGCAGCACTGGCAATGCCAGTCATATTGTGGTGCTCCGCCAGCCAGTAGCGATGATAGCCCTGCTTTTCAGCCAGGCGAGCGAGATCGAGAGAGTGGGAGAACGCTTCTCGCGCCGAGGAGCCTTCGGGGATCGGTGCCAGATCCAGCACCGAGAACGGAATGGTTTTATCAGTCATAACGGCTCACTTTGTTACCGATTAATCTTTAATACTGCATTAAAGAGTAGTTAACGTTGTTAACAAAGTGAGCTATTTACTTATGCCTGTAACGCCAGTCCGGCAATACGTTTCCAGTATCCGTTGCAGTCGCTGTGCGCGGCAAGGGGTAATGGCGAACCGCCATTTTCGTTGGCGCGGAAGGCATCAAGCATGGCGAATGTCTCGGTTCCTGATGGGGACAGGCGCACGATATCCACGACCCCTTGCATGGAAGTCAGTTCATTTCCGAGGTTGTAGACATAGCCGCTCATGGTCTGGATCCCGTTCAGGACAAAGACCTGCTGATTCTCCTGAGACAAGACATCACGCCCATTTGGGTACTTAATGCAGCAGGTTTCGCATTCATCTTTGGGGCGGTCTTCGGAGCGTGCAGTAAAGCAGCGGGCAGAGTACGCCAGCGGCAGATGCCCATAGCTGAGAACTTCCACTTCAAACTGGTTGCGAATACCCAGTTCGTCGCACTGGTTGAGCAGATTCACCAGCCAGTCGCGGGAAAGCTCAACGGGCATGCACCAGCGCACCATGCCTTGCTTAAGCAGCAGACGCAGCGTGACCGCGTTGTAGCAGTTAAGCGCATGGCCAGCCACAAACGGCAGTTTACGCTCTGCACACATGTTGACCACGCCGAGGTCACTGGCTTCCAGCAGAAAGTCGCCGTTTTCCACGTAACGCTTCAGCTCCCCCAGTTCCGATGAAGCCTGAACCAGCGCCAGCGTAGACAGCACGACTTGCTTACCGCTGCCTGCGAGCGATTTTGCCATATCGATCCAATCACCCACTTTCGTGGCGCGGCGTTTGCTGCACACGGCTTCACCGAGGTAGATAATGTCGGCATTGCTGGTGGCGGCCTGCTGATAAAAATCTTCCAGCGTTTCTTTCGGCCAGTACCACAGCACCGGCCCTAAGGAATATTTCATTGCTTCTCTCACTGCCATTTACGGTGATACGCGCCAAGCGTCGTTTGCGTGCCTTCGGACATGGAACCGAGAGTCTCCATCCAGGCAGCCTGCGGTGCGTAATTTTTGGGGTCGGCGATGCAGCGATCGATCGCCTGACGCCACACCTTCGCCACCTGGCTTACATAGGCCGGGCTACGCTGACGACCTTCGATTTTCACCGAAGCGATATTTGCAGCCAGCAGTTCAGGCAGCAATTCCAGCGTATTCAGGCTGGTGGGTTCTTCCAGTGCGTGATAGCGCTCACCGTCAACCAGATAGCGGCCTTTGCACAGCGTTGGGTAACCGGCGTTTTCGCCATCCTGATAACGGTCGATCAGCACTTCGTTCAGGCGAGATTCCAGCCCCTGCGGAGTTTGCTGCCAGCGGACAAAGCGGGCTGGGGAGCAGGCGCCTACGGTATTCGGCGATTCGCCCGTCAGGTAAGATGAGAGGTAGCAGCGGCCTTCCGCCATAATGCACAGGCTACCAAAGGCAAAGACTTCTAACGGAACCGGCGTCACGCGAGCGAGTTGTTTCACCTGATGAATGGAAAGTACGCGCGGAAGTACAACGCGTGCGACGTCAAAATTGCGATGATAGAAATTAATGGCTTCTTCGTTGGTCGCAGATGCCTGAACAGAGACATGGCGCTCAATATGAGGGTAGCGCTCTGCGGCATACTCAAGCATAGCGAGGTCAGCGAGAATGAGCGCATCCGCACCCAACTGCGCCGCCATATCAACGGCACGTTGCCAACGTGCGTAACCATCCGGGTGGGCAAAGGTGTTAATCGCAATGTGCAGTTTACGGCGGTGTTGATGGACAAAACTGACCGCTTCCTGCAATTTTTTCTCGGTAAAATTAAGGCCGGCGAAATGACGGGCGTTGGTGTCATCTTTCAGCCCGATGTAAACAGCATCAGCGCCGTTCTCGATGGCCGCCTTAAGCGCCGGGAGATTTCCGGCAGGGCAGAGCAGCTCCATAATTTATCCTGAACGTTGCGCCTCTGGGCGCAAAAATGTTAACGAAGAGGGATTTTAGTTAACCTTGCTGCGACAATTTTTGATTTAAGGCAGTTAAAGTGGCATTGGTGATACCAATAATTGACCAGGGAAATCGAACGTAATTGTTGATTTATGCCGCTATGTCGTTTATTTGATATGGCAAAATAGCAGGACAATTGAAACAGGGAGTAAAGCTCGTGTTGGATAAACTGCGTTCACGCTTAGTGCATTTTGGTCCTTCTTTGATGAGTGTACCGGTTAAACTGACGCCCTTTGCGCTGAAGCGACAGGTTCTGGAACAGGTCCTGAGCTGGCAATTTAGCCAGGCGCTGGCTGATGGGGAGCTGGAGTTTCTGGAAGGTCGCTGGTTAAGCATTCATGTCCGTGATATTGGCCTCAGATGGTACACCTCTGTTGACAACGGCAAGCTTATTGTCAGTCAGAACGCAGACGCTGATGTGAGTTTCAGCGCTGATGCCAGTGATTTATTGATGATTGCGGCGCGTAAGCAGGACCCGGATACGCTTTTCTTCCAGCGTCGTCTGGTGATTGAAGGCGATACTGAATTAGGGCTATATGTGAAAAATCTGATGGATGCCATTGAGCTGGAGCAGATGCCGAAAGCACTACGCGTCGTGCTTCTGCAGTTGGCGGATTTTGTTGAGGCGGGTATGAAACATTCGCCAGAAACCAAACAGACCTCGGTAGGTGAACCATGCTGATTCGAGTTGAAATTCCCATTGATGCCCCTGGTATTGATGCGCTGTTGCGTCGTTCATTCGAGAGCGATGCAGAAGCAACGTTAGTACACGACCTGCGTGAAGACGGTTTGTTGACGCTCGGTCTGGTTGCTACTGACGATGAAGGTCAGGTAGTCGGTTATGTCGCCTTCAGCCCTGTCGATGTTCAGGGTGAAGATCTGCAGTGGGTCGGTATGGCGCCGTTGGCGGTGGATGCAAACTACCGTGGGCAGGGGCTGGCACGTCAACTGGTCTATGAAGGACTGGACTCTTTAAATGAGTTTGGCTATGCGGCAGTCGTCACGTTGGGCGATCCGGCATTGTACAGCCGCTTTGGTTTTGAGCTCGCGGCTCATCATGATTTGCATTGTCGCTGGCCGGGCACAGAAAGCGCTTTCCAGGTCCATCGTCTGGCAGATGATGCGCTAAATGGTGTGACGGGGTTGGTGGAATACCACGACCACTTTAATCGTTTTTAAGCGCCGGGGTTTGCAGGCTAGCCAGTAGCGCCTCAAGCCCTTCGCCTTCGACAAGGCGTTCTTTCTGACGTTTTGTGAGTTGCTTTACCCGGTATTCGACGCGCAGGGCCAGTGACCGATCGCCTACCTGCGCCGAAAACGCCAGCGTTAATTTTCCTTTCCCACGCAAGGCTTTTGCGCCTTTTCCGGTTTGATGCTGTTTATAACGACGTTCCACATCGGTGGTAATTCCGGTGTAAAGCGCGTTATCTGCTGTGCGAATCAGATACAGATACCAGGATGTCATCATTGTCTTCAGCGTGTTACGTTTCAGGTGCCCAGTATAAGAGAGAACAGAGATGGAAACACTTACCGCGATATCCCAGTGGCTGGCGAAACAGCATGTTGTCACCTGGTGTGTACACCAGGACGGAGAGCTGTGGTGCACGAATGCTTTTTATCTGTTTGATGCACAAAATGTCGCGTTCTACGTGCTTACCGAAGAGAAAACCCGTCATGCTCAGATGTCTGGCCCACGCGCGCCCATCGCCGGTACGGTAAACGGGCAGCCTAAAACGGTGGCGTTAATTCGTGGCGTGCAGTTTAAAGGAGAGATTCGGCGTCTGGAGGGGGAAGAAAGTGACAGGGCGCGTAAGCTCTATAACCGTCGCTTTCCGGTTGCCAGAGCCCTGAATGCGCCGGTGTGGGCGATTCGTCTCGATGAAATCAAGTTCACGGATAACACCATGGGTTTTGGTAAAAAAATGCACTGGCAGCGTGATCTATAGTTAGAAGAGTGAAAGCGGGCGCAGGGGAAGGAAAAACGATGAGTCAGGTGTTAATTACAGGCGCGACGGGGCTGGTTGGCGGGCATTTATTGCGTATGCTGCTGAATGAACCCCGGGTTCACGCCATCACTGCCCCGACACGTCGGCCGCTGGCTGATACGGTGGGGATCTATAACCCTCATGATCCACAACTGACCGATGCCCTGGCGCAGGTGACCGATCCGGTCGATATTGTTTTTTGCTGTCTGGGCACCACCCGACGCGAAGCGGGCAGTAAAGAGGCGTTTATTCATGCCGATTATACGCTGGTGGTCGATACGGCACTGACGGGGCGTCGCCTGGGGGCGCAGCATATGCTGGTGGTGAGTTCGATGGGGGCTAATGCTCACTCTCCCTTCTTCTATAACCGGGTAAAAGGTGAGATGGAAGAGGCGCTGATTGCTCAGAACTGGCCACGGCTAACGATTGTTCGGCCTTCGATGTTGTTGGGGGAGCGGGAGAAACAGCGAACGAATGAAATGCTCTTTGCACCGTTGTTCAGGTTGCTGCCCGGAAACTGGAAATCGATTGAGGGGCGGGATGTCGCGCGGGCAATGCTGGCAGAAGCGATATCGCCGGAGCATGAAGGCGTCGCAATTCTGACATCTTCTCAACTTCGCGAAAGGGCAAAACGGTTGGCAGAATAGAATAAGGATGCAGGCCCGGTCAGCAATCGCTGCCGGACCGTTCGTCCGTTACTTAATGAACGTAAAGGCTGTGGTGACGCGTTTCACACCGCTGACCCGGCTGGCGATATCCGCAGCAGCCTTCGCTTCACGCTCGGTGACCAGACCCAGCAGGAACACTTCCCCATTTTCGGTTGTCACTTTCACGTTAGACGATTTCACTTGATCGCTGGTGAGCAACTGAGAACGCACTTTGGTGGTGATCCAGGTGTCGTTAGAGGCTTCACCCAGACCAATTGGCTGACCCTGACGGATCTCGTTATAGACTTCCGTTGTGCCTTCTACACCCATAGCAATTTGTTTTGCTCGTGCAGACAGTTCGCTATTAGGCGACTGACCAACCAGTAGCACCTTACCCTGATAAGCGCTGACGTTGATGCGCGCTTCTTTCTTAATCTGGGCATCTTTTGACAACGCCGTATTGACGCGTAATTCCAGGGTTCCATCATCTACCTGGGTGCCGACACTGCGAGGGTCTGTTGCGGCTTTCGTGCCGACAGCAGCAGTTCCGACAACGGCGGCAGCTACACAGCCTTGCAACAGCAACGCAGAAATGATGACTGCGAGCGGTGAAAATGCCTTCATGTGTACTCCTTAATCATCCTGGTGAGGAAAAAGCGTGTTATCGATGAGATCGCAAAGGCAGTTGACCGTCAGCATATGCATTTCTTGAATGCGGGCGCTGTGGTGGGAAGGGATGCGAATTTCAACATCCTGTGGCCCTAATAACCCGGCCAGTTCTCCCCCGTCATAACCGGTCAGCGCGACGATAGTCATGTCACGCGTAACGGCTGCCTCAACGGCCTTTACGATATCGCGGCTATTACCACGCGTAGAAATGGCCAACAGAACATCGCCTGCATGTCCCAGCGCACGGACTTGTTTGGCATAAACTTCGTCGTGCAGGCGGTCGTTGGCAATCGCAGTTAAGACCACATTATCAGTATTTAGTGCAATCGCAGGTAAACTTGGGCGTTCTGTTTCAAAACGGTTGATCATGCTGGCAGCAAAATGCTGTGCGTTGGCAGCGGACGTCCCATTACCACAACAGAGAATTTTGTTGCCATTGAGCAGGGATTGAACCAGCGTCATGGCCGCACGGGAAATCGCATCCGGGAGCGCTTCAGCTGCAGCTATTTGAGTTTGAATGCTTTCTGTAAAGCAGACTTTAATTCTGTCTAACACGCTAATCCTTAAGTACCAGGCTCTGTATCTTCAATTATGAGTGGTCATTAAACGCATTCTTAAACCACTCAACATCATTTCCGGTGAAGGCTAACACATCGAAACGGCAATCCACAGTATCAAAACTCCCATTGTGGCGCGCGAGCCACAAGCGGGCGGTCTGTAATAATTTGTGTTGTTTGCTGCGAGTCACACTTGCCGCTGCGCCGCCAAACTGGGTTGAACGCCGGTAGCGGACTTCAACAAAGATGGTGGTGCGGCCTTCACGCATTATCAGGTCGATTTCGCCGCCCCGTTCACGTACGTTGGCGGCGATAAAATGCAGTCCTTTGCCCTCCAGCCAGTCACGCGCAGCAGCTTCCCACGCGTCACCGGTCTGTTTACTTGTTAGCTGGCAGGAACGACTTCTCCTTGCTGGTATTTGAGCCATGATAACTTCCTGTTTATCACACAATCCTGCGTTGCAGTTAATGCACCCGTGTTACCGCTAATTTCGAATCCCTGCACCTGACGCATTTGCGAGAAGTGGTTCGCCAGTGACCAGGCATCAACGCCCATGGCGTACATACGCGCCAGCGAATAGTCGTTACGCACCGCGCTTAACGCCTGCTGCATGAGTGACGCATTGCCGCCAGCCAGCATAGGAATTTCGCTGTACTGTAAGCCTTCCATCTCCAGTCGGAAGTCAGGACCCGCCGTGCCTTGTGCGCTACGCGAGCTGGCATACAGCGTGGCACCGCTCTGGCTGCCGTTACGCATGGCGATCATCGGTTTAATAAACGCAATTTCTTCCGGGGTCGCCAGAATGTACACGGCATCAACACGACCGCTTCCGCCAGTGATTTGCGCATCCGTTGGTGCTGCTGGGATCGTCAGACCACCAATTGTTACACCAGGCTGTGACGGAAGTGAGGAGGCAATTGGGCTGCCTGTCAGGGAAATCCCGGAACCACCGTTGACGCCCATTTTCAGCTCTGCAGTAGAGCCAAACTTCTGCTGTAACACCACACCGCCGCCAAGCGTCTGCCATTCCTGAGCAAAGGCGTTTGATACACGATCGCCAAGGCCGCTACGTGGAACCAGCAGCAGCGGAGCTTGCTTACCCTGCGCACGAATATGACGTGCGGCATCGCGCGCTTCATCTTCCGGTGACAGGGCGAAGTAGCATACATTTGGCAGATTCTTCACCGCCTCAGGCTGGTTAAGCGCCAGCACGTTCAGCGGGGTGTTGCTTTTCATCAGCTCTTCAACATTGTTCTTCAGCAACGGGCCGACAACAATGCTGGCGCCATCCTGTTGCACCTGCGCCAGAATCTGGTTCAGCGGCTGCGAGGAGGTGTCGTAGATTTTCAGCTCAGCGGAAGGATTCGCCGGCGCGCTTGCCGTGGTCGGTTGCGCTGAAGTTGATTGTGGCGCAGCAACCGCGGTTTCTGTCTGCGCTGGCGCATCGCTGGTCAGATCGCTCACTGAAGCCTGAGAAGGACTGGCAACGCCATCAGCCGTCTGTGGCTGAGCATTTGTTTCGGTGCCGCTCGTTGGCGCCACTGCCGGTGTTACTGCGGGGGCGGCTACCGGTTGCGTGCCCATATTTTTCGCCGCTTCAAAACCTTGCTGAATCGTACGGCCAAACACAGCAGCCTGACCATTCAGAGGCAGCAGCAGCGCAATTTTGCTGGTGGATGCTGGTTTAAAGCTCTGGACGTTAACCAGCTGCGTTGGCAGCAGTTTGGCTCCCGGGTTTTGCGGATAGCGTTTTTGCCAGTCGGCAATACCCGCTTTCATCATGTCCGGGTCGTTACGGTTATCAAACCATACGCGTTGCAGATCCAGCCAGCCTTGCAGCACATTCTCATCGGCATTGATGACCAACGCCTGAGCTTGTTCTGGCGTCATGGATGAGAGCGCCTGCCAGGTCGCATCACTATTTTTCTGCTTATCTTTAGCGGCAAGCAGCGGCTCCTGAGCGATTAACGCACGCAGCAGTGAGAGGGAAGGGCGACCCTGGCTGGCGTCAATTTGCGCTTGCCAGTATCGCGCTTGCTGGTTCTGATCGAAATCGGCAGGGGTGAGTTTATCCAGCAATGCCTGTGCGCCAGCCACATCTTTTTGTGCCAGCTTGATTTCCACCGCCAGCAGAGACTGCTCCCGGCGTTGATTATCGTTCAGATTCTGCGGCAACTGGTTGAACAATTCGACCGCCTGCTGGCTTTTACCTTCTTTCAGCAGTGCACGAATGGCGAGTAATTGCCAGTTGGTCTTGCTATCATCTGAACTTTGCTGCATCTGTTGCAGATAAAAGCCGGAATCAGCTTGCGCAGTGCCCTGCATATGGGCTGCACTCTGATCGGGCGCCTGGGTGCCACAACCGGCGAACAACAATGCTGCCAGGATAACAGGCAGTGCGCGCGCGGCTTTCAAACGAGAAAATGTTGAGGGTACCATTCTGTATCCAGTGATATTTTTTTACGCAATGCTCAATATTAAATCGGCA
Organism: Citrobacter sp. Marseille-Q6884; assembly: GCF_945906775.1. Classification (NCBI taxonomy): domain Bacteria; kingdom Pseudomonadati; phylum Pseudomonadota; class Gammaproteobacteria; order Enterobacterales; family Enterobacteriaceae; genus Citrobacter; species Citrobacter sp. Marseille-Q6884. Next base: position 587,776 of record NZ_CAMDRE010000001.1, on the reverse strand, counting down.
ATACGGACGACACAATGAAACAACACGAATCGGCGGATAATTCTCAAGGCCAACTCTTTATTGTACCTACTCCTATCGGGAATTTGGCTGATATTACCCAACGAGCGCTCGAAGTTTTACAAGCCGTTGATTTGATTGCCGCTGAAGACACTCGTCATACAGGATTATTGTTACAACACTTCGCGATTAACGCGCGTTTGTTCGCGCTACATGATCATAACGAGCAGCAAAAAGCCGAAACGTTAGTCGCAAAACTGAAAGAAGGGCAAAACATTGCCTTGGTTTCCGACGCCGGTACGCCGCTGATTAACGATCCGGGTTATCACCTGGTGCGCACCTGTCGTGAAGCGGGTATTCGCGTCGTTCCTCTGCCGGGTCCGTGCGCTGCGATTGCCGCATTGAGCGCTGCGGGTCTGCCGTCAGATCGTTTTTGCTATGAAGGTTTTCTGCCTGCCAAATCCAAAGGCCGCCGCGATACGTTAAAAGCCATTGAGGCGGAACCGCGGACTCTGATTTTTTATGAATCGACTCACCGCCTCCTCGATAGCCTGGAAGACATGGTTACCGTCTGGGGGGAGTCGCGCTATGTGGTACTGGCGCGCGAATTAACCAAAACCTGGGAAACCATTCACGGGGCGCCGGTTGGCGAACTGCTGGCCTGGGTAAAAGAAGATGAAAACCGCCGCAAAGGCGAAATGGTGCTGATTGTCGAAGGACACAAAGCGCAGGAAGACGATCTCCCGGCCGATGCGTTACGGACGCTGGCGCTGCTGCAGGCCGAGTTGCCGCTGAAAAAGGCCGCCGCGCTGGCTGCTGAAATCCATGGTGTGAAAAAGAACGCGCTGTATAAGCACGCGCTGGAACAGCAGGGAGAATAAGCGTGGGTGAATACCAGCCTCCCTTCGCCGTCACGCCACTGATACTCAATCAGGTGATTGAGATTGGTGAGCTTATGGGGCATTGGGCGGTTATGGCTGGGCGGGCATCTCCTCTTTTGCGCAAAGAGAATCGCATTCGCACTATTCAGGCTTCTTTAGCGATTGAGCATAATTCGCTGAGCGCGGACCAGGTTACGGCACTGATGGAAGGGAAGCGCATTCTGGCTCCGGCTAAAGATATACAGGAAGTCAGAAATGCGATATTGGCCTATGAAAAGATGTCGGAGTGGAAAAGTCATCAGTTATCTGACCTTTTGAATGCCCACCACATCTTGATGATGGGCCTGGTCGATAATCCTGGTCGATTGCGCTCAGGAAATGTTGGCGTATACAGAGAAAAACAACTCATTCATATGGCTCCCCCCGCTTCGCAACTTCCCCGTTTGATGGATGAATTGCTGCATTGGTTAAGCGTCACGGAAATCCATCCCCTGATTGCGGGGGCTGTTTTCCATTACGAGTTTGAATTCATCCATCCATTTGCGGATGGAAACGGCCGAATGGGGCGGTTATGGCAGACATTAATTCTTAGCGAGTGGCGTGCAGAACTGGCGTGGCTACCGGTGGAGACACTGATCCACTACCAGCAAGAGCGGTATTATCAGATTCTGGGGCAATGCGATCGGCAAAGTGGCTGTACGGCGTTTATAGAATTTATGTTGGACAACATGATCACTGCATTGAAAGAGGGATTAGAAAACACCTCCGCGCTGTCGGAAGAAATGTCGGAACAAATGTCGGAAGAAATATCGTCTGAGTTAACGGCCATAGAGAAACGTATCCTGCAGATCTTATCGGATCAGCCGACGCGAACGGCCAAAAGCCTTGCAGGTGAATGCGAAATTTCAGCACGAACAGTGGAAAGATATCTGAAAGCATTACAGCAAAAAGGAAAGCTACAACGCATTGGGGCGAAGAAAGGGGGGTCATGGCGGGTATGCTAACAGCCCATCCGTCGTTCTAAATCCGTTCTCCTTCAGTGCCAGAAGGATGTCGTAAAAAAGAGCGTCACCCGGTATAAACCAGATAACGCTCCATAATTCGCATTCAACTCTCGATGCGTTCTACGATAATTCGCGGGCTGGCATCAATTTATTCGCCGAGCCACAGACGTTGATTTTGCTCCGTACCACTTCTTTCATTGCATCCATACCGACACGCATGTAGTAGCGAGGATCGTTACCCTGTGGGTTTTCAGCAAACCATGCTTTGACCGCATCAGCGAAGGCAATTTTCAGTTCGGTGGCGACGTTAACTTTGCACACGCCGAGTTCGATTGTGCGGCGGACATATTCGTCAGGTACATCGCTTGCGCCGTGCAGCACCAGCGGAATATCAACAACTTCACGAATCTCGGCCAGGCGCTGGAAATCGATTTTTGGCGTTTTGGTGTAGAGGCCGTGCGCGGTACCGATAGCGACAGCAAGGCTGTCTACGCCGGTCAGCTCAACAAAACGTTTTGCTTCCTGCGGGTCGGTCAGGAATGCGCTTTCTGCATCAACGCTCATATCATCTTCAACGCCGCCCAAACGGCCTAATTCTGCTTCAACGCTGCAATCTTTGGCGTGGCAAAAGTCCACAACGGATTTCACCAGCTTTACGTTTTCTTCAAACGGGAAGTGGCTGCCATCGATCATCGCGCTACGTACCCCGGCATTCACTTTGCGACGGATATCATCCAGTGATTCATGATGATCAAGATGCAGCGCCAGCGGCATGTCGTAGGTTGTGGAGTAGGCGCTGCACAGCGCGTAAATCTCTTCCAGCGCGATATGTTTAAAGGTGCCCGGAGTCCCGGCGAGGATCACCGGCGAACGCATTTCATTGCACACTTCGAGGATCGCCTGGATCGTTTCGGCGTTATGGATGTTGAACGCAGGTACGGCATAACCTTTAGCCTGTGCATCCTGCAGGAGATATTTGGTGGAAATAATGCTCATAAAACGATCCTCTTAGGCATTCCAGGGATGAATGACAACACCCTGTACGACACGGTTGACTGTACCGCTGGCGGAAGGCGTATCTGGCGTATTGCCGATGTTGATGGATTGCGTAAGTGCAAACACCTGGGCGTACATCAGGAAGCAGAACGCTAATTCCATATCGATGAACGTGCGTGAAGATGGCAGCAGGATATGTGGGCCGGCTTCAATGGTGGCATCGGTTTTCTCGGCAATGGCGATAACGCGCAGCGCCTGTTGATCGCGGCGTAACTCAGCTAACAGATCGAGATCATACTGACGCGTATAGGGATGGCTGGAGACAAAGACCACCACGAGCGTTTCGTTATCGACCAGCGATTTGGGGCCATGGCGAAAACCGGTTGGCGAGTCATAGAACGCGGCCAGTTTTCCTGCGGTCAGCTCCAGAACCTTCAGTGCAGATTCACGCGCGGCGCCCTGCAGCCCGCCGCTGCCGAGATAGACGATCCGTTTCCAGGGTTCATGACCAAATACGCCATCGCTAAAATCGCCAAGCGAGGTCAGGATCTTTTGGCAACGATCCGCCACGTCGCGGAAGGTTTTACTGTTGATTTTCTCCGGGGCGAAGACGGCCAGGCAGCTGGCCATCATGGTGGTAATACTGCTGGTCATGGCGAAACCACGGTCATGGGTTTCGGCAGGCATTAACAGCGCAAAGGCGTTGTCGCTTTCGATTGCATTTTGATACAGGCTGCCCGCTTCGTTGCAGGTGATCGAAAGGTGATAGCACTCAGGGACAAACTGATTAGCCAGCTCTACTGCGGCGACACTCTCGGGGCTGTTGCCCGAGCGCGCGAAAGACACCAGCAGCAGCGGATGTGCTGGGTTCAGGTAATCCATCGGATTGGTCACCAAATCCGTGGTGGGAACGGCGCTGATGTTTTTTCCGGTGTGGCTGGCGAGCCAGGGAGCGATGATGTCGCCGATAAAGGCCGAAGTACCCGCTCCGGTCAGAACGATCCGCAGGTCGTTTTTGCGCAGTAATGGTGTGAGGAAGCTATCAATGGCGGATCGAATGTTGTCGATATTAACGAGAGAACGGATCCAACTGGCAGGTTGCTGGCGGATCTCTTCTTCTGTCCAGGTGCCCGTTACCGCAGCAACAGGAGTGTAGGTTTCTGGCATAACTTAAGTCCTTAGTCTTGTGAATTCCACATCAGACGCTGGTAAACATGTTGCTATCTTTCGTTTCGTTTCACTTGTACACATGATCGTTTGTTTAAAATCTATATGAAAGAAATCGAAAGTTCAATGGCGTAAAATGCAATAAAACGAAATTTGTGATCAAGAAAGCAGCTCATTCAATTAATCTATTGATATATAAAGATAAGTTTTAATTAACGTTGAGTTCTGATTTTTCTTAACGAAAGGAAAAGAAAGGCATTGCACTCGGTGAGCAAAGGCCAATATGAGGCAAAATGAAAGGTCTAAAGGGGGAGAGCCTGACCCTGAATCCAGATCTGTTGCATATGCAGCCCACTGTCGAGCGCAATAATATCGGCGCGTTTGCCCGTCTCTAACGATCCCTGACGCTTTTCGATCCCTAACAAGCGCGCAGGGTGTAACGAAGCCATATGGATCGCTGTTTCAGGGGCTATCCCGGTGAGTTCGACCATATTGCGAACGGCCGCATCAACCGAGAGCGTACTGCCTGCCAGACCGCCGGAAGCCGTTCTCACGATCCCGCCGGACATTTCTACCTCATCGCCACAAAGCGTATAGCGCCCGTCGGGCATGCCCGCAGCCTGCATCGCGTCGGTGATGAGCACGACCCGATCTTGCGCACAGCAGCAGCACAACTTCATGGCCGCCGGATGAACGTGGTGTCCGTCGGCAATCAGTTCCAGCCATGCGCGTGGGTCGGTTAAACCTGCGCCGACCATACCGGGTTCACGGTGATGCAAACCGGTCATGCCGTTATAGCAGTGCACTAACCCGTCAGCGCCAGCATCAAAGGCCGCACGGGTCTGTTCCCAGGTTGCGGCGCTATGACCCAGCATGACCCGCACATTCTGTTGCTTCAGATGGTGAATGGCCTGCAGTGCGCCGGTTTTTTCCGGTGCCAGTGCGACGACACGCAACGTCTGTTCGGAAATCGCAATCAACGCATCCAGTTCGCTCAGAGCCAGCTCCCTGAAGAGTTCGGGGGGATGCGCGCCTTTGTTCTGCGGCGTAAAGTACGGGCCTTCGAGATAGCTTCCCAGCACCTGCGCACCTGGCCCACCAGAATGGCAGCGGCGGGCAATGCGTTGCAGCGCCCTGTGAATATCCTTCAATGGGGCGGTGACGGTAGTGGGTAGCCAACTGGCTACCCCCTCACGCGCTTTATGCATCGCCAGCTTATCAAGCGTATCGGGTGCTTCATCCATTACATCGACGCCTGCGCCACCGTGCACGTGGGTATCGATATACGCCGGGCAAAGCAGTTCAACATCGCGGCTCATCACGCCTGTTGGCACAGGCTCTATTGCTGTGATGATGCCGTCTTCAATACGCAATTGGTGGTCGTCCAGCCAACCCTGTTCAGTCAGCAGACGTCTGGCGCGCAGCAGCTGTGTCATATCCCTTCCTCAACGGGCTTTTCCTCGCGGCAGCGTCCCAGCTCATCGACCAGGCTGGTTAACCCCCGGTGTCCGCACTCGAGCGCTTGTAAACGAAACGCTTCGCCGCTCAGACCTTCTCGTTCCAGCACCATCTCCAGCAGCAGTTGCAAATTGGTCCCTGTGATCACTTCCGTCCCTTGCCTTTGCATTGCCAGCGTGGAGGCGACGCGAAAGGGCGTTCCACCCAGCAGGTCGGTCAGAAAGATAATTCCTTCCTCGGCATCCAGCTCACTCACCGCCTGCTCAAGCTGCGAGGTCAGTAAGGCAGTGGTTGAGGTTTCTGGAAAGTCGATGGCGATAAACTGAGACTGTTCGCCCAGAATCTGCTTCATCGCCTTTTCCATTCCGCTGGCAAACCCGCCATGACCCGTCAAAATAATACCTAACATCTACAGCCCCTTGTATTTAAAGGAAATGACAGAACTTACCTACCACGCCGAGTACCACGGTAATGGCGATAAGACGCAGGGGACTCCAGCCACGGCGAACCAGCCAGTACATGGTCAATGTGTAGACCAGTGGCAGGAAAGCAGGCATCAGCTTGTCAATAACATCCGTTTGCAGCTTCACAACCGCATCGCCAGCGGTAATTTCCAGCGTTGTGCTAAGGCGAACGTATGTGGCTACCAGCGCCCCAATTACCGTCATACCTACGATAGATGCCGCGTGTCCGACCTTCTTGGTATTGGCTTTAATCAGTGGGATTGCGGCCACGCCCATACGGTAAGCGTAGTGCGCCAGGCCAAAGCGCAGACCGAGGTGCACAATGTTGAAAAATACAATAAAGACGATGGCACCCAGAATGGAGCCCTGAAGCGCAAGGCTGGCGCCAATCCCGCCACAAATGGGCAGTAACGTTAGCCAGAACATCGCATCACCGATGCCGCCAAGCGGCGCACCCACAGCAATTTTGGTGCTTTGAATACTGTTCACGTCCTGCTTGGAACGCTCCATCGCCAGGATGATCCCGATAACAAACGTCACCAGAAAGGGGTGGGTATTGAAGAAACCCATATGGCCTTTCATCGAACGCGCCAGATCGCGTTTGTTGGTGTGGATCTTTTTCAGTGCGGGCAACAGGCCGTACAACCATCCTGATGCCTGCATACGTTCATAGTTAAAGGACGCCTGTAATAACATTGAACGCCAGGCCACGCGGTTGATATCTTTTTTCGTCAACTCAGCGCCGATTTTCTGGTCTTCATAGACGTCTTCATTGGTGCCTGACAGCAGCGTTGTTTCTGTATCGGAAACGTTCGGCAGAGCCGTTTGATTAGATGCCATCTTCGAATTCCTCTTTTTGTGCTGTAGGAGCCGTAGGTTCAGGTGATTTACGCAGAAAATCGATCAGCGCCATTGCCAGAGCGGCAGCGGCGATAGCCAGTACCGGGAGCTTGAGCCAGGCCGCGGCAACAAAACCCAGGATGAAATAAGGGATGTAGACGTTTTTCATCATGATTTTCAGCAGCACGGCAAAACCGATAGCTGGCATGATGCCGCCCGCAACACCCAGGCCGTCAATCAGGCGGGTTGGCAGGACATCAATGGCGGTTTTGGCATGTTCCGCGCCAAAGTAAATCGGCAGGAATGCGCATAAAAAGTAGAACGTTCCGAGCGCCAGTAATGCCAGATAGTTTACCCGCTCAATCCCTGCTGTATCGGCATTGGCTGCCATACGGTCGCAGCGAGCCATAACCCCTGACATAACCGAGAAGAGGAAGGTAATACCCATCTGAACGGCTACGGCGAACGGTACCGCCACACCGACGGCCACTTCAGGTTTCACACCGGTGGTAATGGCGAAGGTGGTCCCAACGATGGTGCCGATGATCACGTTTGGTGGCTGGGCGCCAGCCAGTGGGGCGAGACCCATCCAGACCAGTTCCAGTGTACCGCCGGTTAAAATACCGGTATGCAGATCGCCCAGAATCAGACCAACCAGCGGTCCAAGCACAACCGGGCGGTGCATGTGCGTCAACCCGTTGAACATATCCAGGCCTGCGATAAAGGCGAGAATACCCAACGCAACAGCCTGCAACAGACTAATTTCCATTGTGAATTCCTCAGAGAAGTTTAAAGAGGTCCTGGGCTGGTTCTGTTGGAACGCCCTGTACGAAGCATTCCACCCCGGCAGCTTTCAGCCCGTTAAACGCCGTAATATCGTTAGCGTCTACAGAAACTGTTTTGGCGATTTGCTGCTTACCGTTGGCGTAGTGCATGTTGCCTACGTTGATGCGGTTCACAGGTACGCCACCTTCGACCAGCCGTAAAAAATCCGCGGGTGATTTGCAAACCAGCAGAATTTTTTGTCGATCGGCGGCACGATGAATGTTGTCGATCACTTTTTGCAGTGACCAGAAACGGACGGCGATCCCTTCAGCCAGCACCATTTCCATAAGGTTTTGCTGAACCGGATCTTCAGCGACCTCATCATTTGCGACCAGAACCAGATTTGCCCCCGCAAATCCAACCCACTGCACACCAACTTGACCATGAATCAGGCGTTCATCAATGCGACTTAATACAATGTTTGGCATAGAATTTTTCTCTTTCTTGTTATGCGTTATGAAATGATGCACCCAGGCAGGCGCAGTGATATTGCTGCAGTATGTCCTGAATATGGTTAATGATGAGTTCTCGTGGTGTTGCTCTGAGACTGCCCTCGCGTACTTTTACGTACTGCAACGGTAAATACTGGCTGATCAGCGGCAGCGGAATAGGTTCGTCAGCCAGGTTACGCACCAGGCGTTCGAAGGCGTCATCAATCTGACTGTCCGGCCAGTAATAACGTACCCGATCGGAGTAGCTGTAGCCGCGAGCCAGACGACGCGCGTGGCTATCTCCGTGGTAATGGCTTTGCCAGTATTCGGGGCGGTCAAGCATGACGCTTTCCAGAACATGGCGCAGGCCGGAACTCGCTTTTGCAGGCAGCAGTTCTTCCTCAATGGCGGCCAGTGAGAACAGGGCTTCGCGCAGGGCAAAGGTCAACGCGGGACCGACTTTCAGGATAGCGAAATGGTCTTTCACTAGCTGACGTAGGGACTGCGGTGTTTGGTAATCCGTTGAATGTGCTTCAAATACCAGCGTGTCGTAGGCTTCCACCATCTTGCTTAAGGCGACAGCTTTCTGCGGCTGATAATCGATGATATGCGTGTGATCGAATTCGACGCCGGGTTGAACAACCAGTGCGATAATACGCGGCCAGATGGCGTCCAGACCCTGTTTTTCAAACGCATGGTGGTGAGCTTCCAGCGTGGCGCGTGCAGCATCAGGCGTGGTGACTTCCAGCTCGGTTAACGTTTCGTGAGCCCCACCAGGTACCGGGACTTCCGTACCAATCACGTAGACCAGATCAGATTCGCCAAAATGGGCTGTGCAGGTTTCTTCGGCGATCTTCGCCAGTCGGGCGGCACGTTCAGCGACGATTTTATCCGTCAGGGGAACCGGGTCGTTGGCGCAGGACATGCTGCAATCCAGGTGGATCTTTTTAAAACCGGCGGCGACATAGCTTTTGATCAGATCGTCAGCATTGGCCATTGCCTGTTCGGCGGGGAGATTTTGCCAGCGGTTTGGCCCCAGATGGTCTCCGCCCAGAATTAATCTATCCCGTGGAAAATCAAACGAGTCGGCCAGGCTGTAGACAAAATTGCGAAAATCGGCTGGCGTCATACCGGTGTAGCCGCCAAACTGGTCAACCTGGTTGGAGGTTGCTTCAATGAGTAGTGGTGTATGGTTCGCATGGGCGAAGCGTATTGCGGATTCCAGTACCAGTGGGTGCGCGGAACAAACGGCATAAATCCCGTTAGCTTCTCCGCGTTTGTGCTGTTCCACCATGTCAGTTAGATGTTTCACTTTCCTCTCCAGGTCAGATGATGGCGACATCAATCTTTCGTTTTGTTTCATTTGATACTGCATCATGGTGTTATAAAAATAAAACGAAAGATACTGGTTTTCCGATCTGTTTCACAAAAGAAACATAATGAAAGGTTTCAGCGGTAGATCTGTGTGCCTCAGAGCGGCTTATTGCGCTTGCATTCCGTGAAAAGAAAGGCGTTAATAGACAAAACGAAATGAAACGAAAGTATTAATTAAGGGATCTCTTATGAGCAATACCGATGCTGCAAGTAAGCGCGTGACAGGTACCAGCGAGCGGCGTGAGCAGATCATCCAGCGGTTGCGACAGCAAGGAAGCGTGCAGGTGAACGATCTTTCTGTTTTCTTCGGCGTATCCACGGTGACGATCCGCAACGATCTGGCTTTTCTGGAAAAGCAGGGCATTGCTGTCCGCGCTTATGGTGGTGCGCTGATTTGCGACAGTAATACGCCGGGTGTGGAACCCTCTGTTGAGGACAAAAGCTCACTCAATACCGCCATGAAACGCAGTGTTGCCCGTGCAGCCGCTGAACTGATCAAACCGGGTCACCGCGTGATTCTGGATTCCGGTACCACGACGTATGAAATTGCCCGTCTGATGCGCCAGCATACCGATGTGATTGCGATGACCAACGGCATGAATGTCGCCAATGCGTTACTGGAAGCTGATGGTGTAGAACTGCTGATGACCGGTGGGCATTTGCGTCGGCAGTCGCAGTCATTTTATGGCGACCAGGCGGAGCAATCGTTACAGAACTACCACTTCGATATGCTGTTCCTTGGCGTTGATGCCATCGATTTAGAACGGGGTGTGAGTACGCATAATGAAGACGAAGCCAGATTGAATCGCCGGATGTGTGAAGTGGCCGAGCGTATTATCGTGGTGACGGATTCCAGTAAATTTAATCGCTCCAGTCTGCATAAAATCATTGATACACAACGTATTCACACCATTATTGTTGACGAAGGTATTCCGGCAGAGAGTTTGCAGGAATTACGCCGCTGCGGTGTTGAAGTGATCATTGTTGAGTAACGCCCCGCGAAAACTCAAAATTGTGATCGGTTTCAATTAAACAGAAAGAAAAAATAAGCGAGCTTTTTCTGCGGCTCGCTTTCGTTTTACCGCAAAGATCCCGCCTTTTTCTACCCCACTTAATGTTCTGCCCGTTTTCATTCTTTCGCTTTTCTCCTTTTCGATTTGTCTAAACCGAAAAAGAATGCGCTTTTTTTTCTAAAATCAACGCTGGAGCAGTGCTCACAAATTCACCTTTTTGCTTCTGATGTAATATATTCAAAAGAAAACGAAAGTGCTAAAGCGCTAAAACATAACAATATGAATATTTGATGGAGCAATAGAAATGCTGGATAACTTAAGACGTCGCGAGCAAATTATCGATCTGCTATGCGATCAGGGCAGTGTGCGTGTGGAACCACTCAGCCTCCATTTTGGTGTTTCATCTGTCACGATCCGCAACGACTTGCGCTATCTGGAAAAGAAGGGATGTGTCATGCGCTCCTACGGCGGGGCGGTGTTAAACCAGCACTTTGCCCTTGACCGACCCTTACAGGATAAAGACCGGCTCAACCGCGACGTTAAATCACAAATTGCGGAGAAAGCGGCCAGTTTTGTGAAAGATGGCGACACGTTAATCCTCGATTCTGGCTCCACTACCGCGCTCATTCCCCCAATGCTAAAAAATCGCCGTGATCTGGTGGTGATGACCAATGCGCTTAATATCGCCTGGGAGCTTGCCAACTTTGAACGCGTGGACGTCATGATTCTGGGCGGGAATGTCAGACAAAGCGTGTATTCACTGTATGGCCCTTCGGCAGAGCATCAGCTCAGACAGTATCGGTTTGATAAGCTCTTTTTAGGTGTCGATGGGTTCTGTCTGGAAGCGGGGATTACCACTCCCCATCCCGGGGAAGCACACCTCAATCAAGTGATGTGTCAGGTGGCGCAGGAGGTCACCGTGGTGGCTGACTCCAGTAAATTTGGGCGCAAAAGCTTCTGTATGATCAGTGAAATCAGCGGGATTGATCGGGTGATTACCGACAGCGGTATACCGGAGAATTATCATCGAACCTTAACCCAGCTTGGCATTGACGTCGTGATTGCGGATGAATAAGCCAGGTGGCTGGCAAGCCAGGCTTGCCAGCTCTCCTCTAGTGGGCCGGTTCTCCCTGTTCAACCAGCAGTAACGCGGCTCCACGTACACCGCTTGATGCGCCATGGATGGCCGGGAACACGCGGGCAGGTGCTAAGCCAGGGAAAAGGTAGCGTGACATGGCCGGCGGCAGTAACGTATAAAGCTCCTGGATGTTGGACATACCGCCCCCCAAAATAAACGCATCGACATCCAGAATCAGTTGTAGTTGTGCCAGTGTGCAGCCCAGCATATCGATCCACGCCTCCACGGTTGTCACTGCGCTGGCGTTTCCCTGACGGTAGTTCTCCAGCAATGTCTCCATTTTCAGCTGCTCACCGCTAAAGTGTTTATGCAGCCAGAGCAGGCCCGGGCCGGATTGATAGCGCTCCACACAGCCTTGTAAGCCACAGCCACACTTCAGTTCCGGCAGGTGGTAGCGACGCATAAACGTTGCGGGCAGCGGTAAATGGCCGAACTCGCTGGCCATCCGGTTGCGACCCCGATACAACTGACCGTCAATGACTAAGCCACCGCCCATACCGGTACCAATAATGGCGCCAAATATTCGGGAGAACTGACGCGCCTGCTGGGTATGGGCCTCCGATAGCGCGAAGCAACAGCAGTCGTTGTCCAGCTCAACTGAACGGTTGAGCCGATGAGCCAGATCGTTCATGACCTGGCGCCCGGTCAGGCAGGGCACGTTAGAGGACAGGAGTTTTCCGGTATGCCTGTCCATTAATCCCGGCATGCCGATGCCGATTTTACCCTGCGTTCCCGTTGCCCAGTCGGCGGTATCAATAAGAGAGGCAAAGGTCGAAAGAAAGAGTTCATAATCCTTAACCGGCGTGGCAACGCGCTTGCGCCAGCAAACCTGCATTTCCTTATCAAAGGCGACAATTTCAGTTTTTGTTCCGCCAATATCAACACCGTAAAACATGCCTCATCTCCTCGGCTTTACAGCTTAACTAAACAGTTTTCCTTGCGAGCGCGCTCAGCAGCAAAGACCATTAAATGGCTTTCCAGTGACTCATCCGGACCAGAGAGGATCATGTCCTGATCTTCCGCCATCACCGCGTGGATAAAGCGATCCATCAGGTAGTAGTCACCACCGCCATGACCGCCCATCTGCGTTTGTGTCCCTTCAGCTATCTCCTCAACCTCATGTAGCGTTTCTGTGTCAGTCAGGAAATCAAACACGCGAATTTTCTCGCCGTCACCTTCCAGATAACCTCTTGTACCAAACAGGCGAGTTTTTCGGTCTTCCATTTTGGTGAACGCGGTCATGGTGAACGTAACCGTCTGCTGGTGGGCAAAGCGTAAATTAACGACCTGATGATCCACCACGTCGTTATCACAACGATAAACACAGCGACCGTAAGGTCCGTCACGCAGTGCCTGGCGGACATTCTCTTCGCTGGGCTCAGCGGTGAGAACACGTCGGAAATGCGGGGTACATTTATGGTTTTCACCCAGATAAATTTTGCGGGCTGACCAGGGGCACGTCGCTTCAACCTGGCAATCCAGGCAGCGGTCTGCGGCGCCTTCAGGTTGATTCTCTTTCACGAAATGGCTCAGGCTGCCAAACGACCCAACGTCACGGCAGTTGTCGCTCATGATGTAGCGGATCCAGTCCAGGTCATGACAGGATTTTTGTAACAGCATAAATGACGATTCTGCTTCGTTACGCCAGTTACCGCGTACGAAGGAGTGTGCCTGATGCCAGTAACCTACGGGTTCAAGATGCTGCATGCTGACAATATCGCCAATCACGCCGTCATCGAGCAGTGATTTCAGTTTTTGCGTATAGCGGGTGTAACGCAGGACGTGGGCGACGGCCAGTAATACGTTGTTGCGTTTGACCGCGTCGATGATGATACGGCAATCCTCTGGCGTCGGTGCGAGCGGCTTTTCCAGCAAAATATGATAGCCGAGTCCGGCAAAGGCAACGGCAGGATCTTTATGCATATTATCTTGCGTACAAATCAGTACCACGTCGGCCATTTTTGGCTGCGCTGCGGCCTCTTTCCAGTCGCAAAATACGTTATTTTGATCAATCTTATGCTGCGCAACAAATTGCTGGCGATAAGCCTCTCTGGGTTCGGCAACACCCACTACCTGCATTCTGTCAGGATGTTCCAGGGCATAGCGAGAATATATTTCGCCGCGCGCACCAGCCCCTACCACTAAAACGGTCACTTTATTCGCACACATATAAACCTCTCATTTTTCACCCGGCCTGAATAACGGTCAGGCCAGATTTTCTTCATGTTGTTTATCAAATAAAAAGGCGGCTTCAAGATTGAATTTTACTTTGATGGATTCTCCGGGAAGCGGATTCCAGCCTGGCGACGAATTAACGCGCAGGATCATATGTTGCTCGCCAATATCGAAATGAAGGAGATCTTCATTTCCCATTCTTTCTACGTTGGTAATATGCGCGTCGAACGCGGTTGCATCATTTTGTGGTGCTAACAGAATGGCCTCTGAACGGATGCCAAACCACACGCTGTCGTGTGGATACTGTTCCAGCAGACCGCAGAGTCGCGGATTCAGGGGTAAGGTCAGATTATCCGCCAGACGAAGTCCACGGGCGCCGGGTTCGACATCCAGGAGAAGAATATTCATGGCGGGATTGCCAATAAATCCTGCCACAAATTTATTTTTGGGATGGTGATAGATATTACCGGGGGTATCTACCTGCATAATGCGACCCCCGTTGAGAACGCAAATTCGGTCTCCCATGGTCATGGCTTCAATCTGATCGTGGGTAACGTACACCATGGTTGCGTTCACACCTTCATTACGCAACTGGCGATGTAGCTCCGTCAGCCTTACGCGCATCGAGACACGGAGTTTGGCATCGAGGTTGGAGAGGGGTTCATCAAACAGAAAGACTTCAGGCTTACGTACAATGGCCCTGCCGACGGCAACACGCTGGCACTGTCCTCCAGACAGCTGGCCGGGTTTCTTGTCGAGCAATGTTTCGATTTCCAGCTTATGCGCCGCTTCGCGTACGCGAGCATCAATTTCTTCCTTGCTCATTTTGCCCAGCAAGCTAAACGCCATATTTTTATAAATCGTCATATGCGGATAGAGGGCATAGTTCTGGAAGACCATTGCAACACCACGTTCTTTCGGCAGCAGATCGTTTACGCAGCGTTCACCGATAGCGATATGCCCATGGGTAATCTCTTCCAGACCGGCAATCATGCGTAAAAGCGTGGATTTCGCGCAGCCAGATGGCCCAACAAAAACCATAAATTCGCCATCATGAATTTCAAGATCAACGCCATGAATAGCCTTAAAACCATTGGGATAGACTTTGCTTACTGCCTGTAATTGTATGCCTGACATAACAATGCCCCTTATCCTTTAATTCCGGCACCAGCGATGCCGCGAATAAAATAGCGCTGGAAGAAGATATAAAGTAACAACATGGGGATAATCGCCAGTAACGCACCCGCCATTAACATGGGATATTCCACACCAGAACGTCCAGATAGCGAGGCCAACCCTACCGGCAGCGTCATTTTATCCATGGAGGTATTGACGATGAGCGGCCACATGAGATTATTCCAGCTCCACAATCCGTTAATAATGACGCAGGCAATCAGTCCCGGTTTAATTAACGGCAGCATAATTTTGAAGAAAATAGTCATATGGTTGTAGCCATCCATGATCGCGGCCTCTTCCAGTTCCTTTGGAACGGAAAGGAAAAACTGGCGTAATAAAAAAGCGCTATAAATACTGAATAAACCAGGCAGCACCAGGCCAGGAATAGAGTTCAGTAAGCCTATTTTCTCAATGGTTAAAAATTGTGGAATCAAAAAGATCTGTCCGGGCACCATCAGAATTGAAATGCACAGCATAAAAATGACATCACGTCCTTTAAAGCGCAGGCGCGAGAAGCCATACGCCGCCATGGCGGCAATCAGCGTCTGTAAAATGACGATGACCAGCGTGGAGACGATCGAGTTAAAGTAAAAACTGCCAAACGGCATTTCATGCAGGATTTTACCGTAAGCCTGAAAACCGGGGTTGGCGGGCAGCAGGATCGGGGGGAAAGCGATACTTTCGGCCTGCGTTTTAAACGAGGTCACGATCATCCAGATAAAAGGAACCACCGTGACCAGCGTTGCCAGGGTCATCAGGCCGTAAATAAGCCATTTTTCACGTTTTGTCATAAACATAGCGGTGCCTTACTGTGCTTTAAGTCGTTTACCAATCCATACCTGCAGCAGCGTCAGTACCATCGTGATAACAAAAATCACCACGGCAATGGCTGAGGCATACCCTTTTTCATGGTAGATAAAGGCATATTTGTAGAAGAGATAGGCGATGGTCATCGTTTGATCGTCCACCATGGACGAACTGCCAAACAGCAGGTACACCACGTCGAAAATTTGTAGCGTTTCGATAAATGAGATCACCAGAACGAAAAACAGCGTCGGGATCATCAACGGTAAGGTAATGGACCAGAACCCGCGGAGTTTGCTGATGCCATCGATCGACATCGCTTCATAGATCTGTTTGGGAATGCCTTGCAGTCCTGCGAGCAAGATGATCATCTTCAGCGCAATCGCCGACCAGATGATGACCAGAGAGGCGCTCAGACGCACGATATCCGGGTCTGAAAGCCAGCCAATCGCGGGAATATCGAAAAAGGCCAGAATCTGATTAATTAAGCCGAAGTTACGGTTCATCAACCATTGCCAGACCATGGCAATGGCCGCTGGCATGGTGACAGCCGGCAGAAACAGCAGGGTGCGAAACAGCCACTGACCGCGAATGGCCTGATTCAGGCCAATGGCAAGCAGTAATGACAGAACGGTGATAATGGGTACGCAAATAAAAACGTAGGCCAGCGTGTTATATATTGCTGCACGAAACTCATCATCGCTAAATAAATTAATATAGTTATCTAAGCTGATTGTCGTCCAGATTTGAAACTCACCCAGATCGGTGAAACTATAAAAAACGTTCTGGAAAAACGGCGTAAAGTAGAAAACAATTAATCCCGCTAATAGCGGCAGAATCATTATCCAGCCCCAAAAGCGTTCTTCTTTTTCCAGCTTTGTCAGGTTTTTTTTGCGTATTTCCTTGGCCGGCAGCGGTGGGGATGCAGCTTCATCTGAATAGCTCATACAGACTCCGGGAGACTTACTTTACAATCGCGCAGGCGAAGGTGAGAGGGAGCAACGCTCCCTCAGGATTATTTCTGCATTTCACGTTCAACACGTTTTGCCACGCCAGGCATCACTTTTTCCGGATCGCTTCCCGTCCAGACTTTTTTCAATCCGTCATTCAGGATGCTATTCCATTTAGCGGTGTTGGAACCGGCAGTAGGGTATTTATGCGAAAAAGCCAGTGAGTCGATATAGGCAGAAACATCGATATCTTTGAAACCTTCAGCCCACTCTTTCGCCACTTTCTGGTTGGCAGGAATAACCACTTTTCCCCGCGCCAGTGTTTGCTGCGCATGCTCAGAACTCATAAATTCAATAAATTTCCAGGCCGCGTCTTTATGCTCGCTCTTCGCCGACATGGCGAATGCCAGACTGTGCGAGACACCCGCTTGTTCTGCCATTTTTGGCATAGGAACCACGCCAATATGGCCTTTAATCAGTTCGTTTTGCGAGAATGGTAGCGCCCACCATGAGCCTGCGTAGACCATAGCGACGCGATTGGACTGGAAGACATCAGACGCCTCTGTTTCTCCCGGCGGCTGGATCAACCCGTCTTTCAACATGCCCTGAACGTCGCGGTATACGGCAATTGCTTTATCATTGGCGACATCCGTTTTGCCATCCGGCAGGACGATTTTATCGCCAGCCTGTAATAGCAGGTTAAAGTAACTGTCCTGGCCGCTGCTGAATTCCATCGCCAGTGGATAAGATTGCTGATCCAGTCCTTTACGTAACTGCTCAGTTTTCTGTTTTAAATCATCCCACGACCAGTTTTTATCTGGATAAGCGACACCCGCCTGATCGAACAGTTTTTTGTTATACCAGACGGCAATCGCGTCAATATCCCGGGGGATAGCGTATTGTTTATCCTGGTATTGATAGGCGTCTACTGAGCTTTTTACAAAATCATCCAGATTGGGTGATGACTTATCTTTCAGATAACCGCTCAGCGGCTCCAGCATGCCATTTTTAACATACTGCTGGAAATTAGGCATATTCATCCAGAATACATCTGGAGCAACATTACCACCCACGGCAGAACTTAATTTTATGAAATACTGATCGTACGGGGTTAATTCAATTTCAACTTTAACGCCCGGGTTATTTTTTTCAAACTCATTAACCAGTTGTTGTTCGCCAGGAAGCTGATTTCGATCCCACAGCGTGTAGCGTAATTTAACAGGCTTAGATTCAGCCTGCCCTTCGGCGCTCGCGACGACAGGTGTAGCCAGTAAGCATGAAATAAGGCACGCCAATGCGACATTATTTTTATTCAGGGTATACATAACTTCCCTCTTTATTCAGGTCAGAATGCTTGGAGGTAAATTACAGGAGCTATCGAATAATCTGTGTAACAAAAGGGAAAGTCAAAGGAGGAAAAAAGAGGGGATTATCGCAATAAAACTGCGGCGTCTTTCGGTAGGTTTCTCTTTTATCAAAACGAAAATATAACTTAATTTTATGCTGCTATTATTTCTTTTTATTTCATGTTGTTAGCATGTTTTTGCGTGTTAAAACCGAAAAAAAGAGGCGCTAAAAAAAACCTTTGAAAATGCGAACGTTATCACTTTATCTTTTCAACAGGCGGCATGAAAAACGGGGATAAATCCCCGTTTTGTTTCTCGCTTTCATTTCGAAAGTCAGGTGACCGGCGCCGGGTTAAACACCGCCAGCTGGTTATGCAGCCCCCACTGATCCGAGAAGGTTTTTTTGCGTCCGCTGGCGACGTCGAGAATGAATTCGAACAGCTTCAGACCCACTTCTTCAATGGTCTCTTCACCCGTGGCGATGGTTCCGGCGTTGATGTCCATCAGATCAAACCAACGGTTGGCCAACTCTGTACGCGTTGCCATTTTAATCACCGGTACGGCCATCAAACCATACGGTGTCCCGCGACCGGTAGTGAACACCTGTACGGTAATGCCTGAAGCGACCTGCTGGGTGCCGCAGACAAAATCACTGGCAGGCGTTGCGGCGTAAATCAGACCGCGTTTGGTTGGACGCTGCCCGGGTGACAGCACTTCGACAATGGCGCTCTTGCCCGACTTGGCAATGGAGCCCAGCGCTTTTTCCACCACGTTTGCCAGCCCCCCTTTTTTGTTGCCCGGAGAGGGGTTTGCGCTACGGTCGGTTTTGCCCATATCAAGATAGTTGTCGTACCAGGCCATCTCTTCCAGCAGGCGTTTACCCACCTCTTCGTTGATTGCACGTGGCGTCAGAAGGTGGATCGCGTCACGCACTTCAGTGACTTCCGAGAACATGACGGTTGCTCCGCAGCGCACCAACAGATCGGACGCGTAGCCGACCGCCGGGTTGGCCGTTACGCCGGAAAACGCATCGCTACCGCCACATTGCATACCGACGACCAGTTCAGATGCCGGGCAGGTTTCGCGCTGACGCTGGTTGAGTTTTGCCAGATGGCGCTCGGCAACCTGCAAAATGTCGTCAACCATGGATCTAAATCCAACGTGTTTTTCATCCTGCAGGCTGACAATGCTGGCACTGTCTACCGGAATACTTTTTACGTCAGAAGTCCCTTCCAGCAGGCGTTCTGGCTGGAGCTTTTCGCAACCGAGGCCGATAACCATCACTTCGCCGCCGAAGTTGGGGTTCAGCGCAATATTATGGATGGTCCGAATGGGCACGACGGCTGCCGGCGCGTTGATCGCAACACCGCAACCATACAGGTGGTTCAGCCCCACCACGCCGTCTACGTTCGGGTATTTTGGCAACAGGTCGCGCTCAATGATTTTCACCACATAATCGACAACGCCCGCCACGCAGTGGACGCTGGTGGAGATGCCGAGCAGGTTTTTGGTACCGACGCTGCCATCGGCATTGCGGTAACCTTCAAAGGTATAACCTTCCAGAGGCGGAAGCGGCTCCGGTACTTTTGTGGCCAGTGGGAGTGTCTCCAGCGGCGGGGCTTTGGGCAGTTCAACCATGGATTCATCGATCCAACTGCCGCGCGGGATATCGCGCATCGCATAGCCGATGACTTCGCCATAACGCACGATTTCGCCATGTGCAGGAATATCCGTGAGCGCCACTTTATGGCCCTGGGGAATATGCTCAACCAATACCAGTCCATCCGGGAAGCGTGTTCCGGCTTTCAGACCATTGTCATTGACAATAATCGCCACATTATCCGTGTCGTGTACTTTAATATAAAACGCCGTCGGCGATTCTTGTCTAATTTCGATGTCGGCCATTGCCAGTATTCTCCAGCCAGTGGGTTATATATATTGAATCTAATTATAGGGACGAAAGATTCCGTGTTATGAAATAAGAATGTCAGGAGTTTAAATCTAAGAACGTGACGAGGATCACTTAATATCGGGAAAGCCGCGCCGCCGGGGGCATCAATCTACAAATGTGTGCATCAGCGCCCATACTTATGTGCATATGCCTAAGATAATATTTTAAATACGCGTTGTTAATGAGCGATTGCACAATGATTAACGGTGCCATGCTGATTATACTAAATCACGGTTGTATCGCGTCTGATATTATTACTTGTTTTAATTAATGGTAATTTATCACCAGGAATACCTACTCAATAATAATAAAAATGCTTATGTACCCGAGGTAAATAAAATGATTCTGGATACGGTTGTAGAGAAAAAGAAGGGCACGCACACCCGCTATTTAATATTGCTGATAATATTTATTGTGACCGCCGTTAACTACGCGGATCGTGCAACGCTGTCTATTGCTGGTACTGAAGTGGCAAAAGAGCTGCAGCTTAGCGCCATCTCAATGGGTTACATTTTTTCTGCCTTCGGTTGGGCGTACTTGCTGATGCAAATCCCCGGCGGCTGGCTGCTCGACAAGTTTGGCTCGAAGAAAGTCTACACCTACAGCCTGTTCTTCTGGTCACTGTTCACTTTCCTGCAGGGCTTTGTGGATATGTTCCCGCTGGCCTGGGCGGGTGTTTCAATGTTTATCATGCGTTTCATGCTGGGTTTCTCGGAAGCGCCCTCCTTCCCGGCAAACGCCCGTATTGTGGCAGCCTGGTTCCCGACCAAAGAACGTGGCACCGCATCGGCTATTTTTAACTCCGCACAGTATTTCTCTCTGGCACTGTTCTCTCCGCTGCTGGGCTGGTTGACCTTTGCCTGGGGTTGGGAGCACGTCTTTACCGTGATGGGCGCGATAGGTTTTGTGCTGACCGGGCTGTGGGTCAAGCTGATCCATAATCCAACCGACCATCCGCGTATGTCACAAGAAGAGCTGAAGTTTATTTCCGATAACGGCGCGGTTGTGGATATGGATCACAAGAAGCCGGGCGCGGCGGCGAGTGGTCCGAAACTGCACTACATCAAGCAATTGCTGACCAATCGCATGATGCTGGGGGTATTCTTCGGACAATATTTTATCAACACCATCACCTGGTTCTTCCTGACCTGGTTCCCGATTTACCTGGTGCAGGAAAAAGGGATGTCGATTCTGAAAGTGGGTCTGGTGGCCTCCATTCCGGCGCTGTGCGGGTTTGCCGGTGGCGTGCTGGGTGGTGTGTTCTCCGATTATCTGATTAAACGTGGTTCCAGCATCACGCTGGCGCGCAAGCTGCCGATTGTGCTCGGCATGCTGCTCGCCTCGACCATCATTCTGTGTAACTACACGGACAATACCACCCTGGTGGTTGCGCTGATGGCGCTGGCGTTCTTTGGTAAAGGTTTTGGCGCGCTTGGTTGGCCGGTGATTTCGGATACTGCGCCGAAAGAGATTGTGGGGCTGTGCGGTGGGGTCTTTAACGTGTTTGGTAACGTGGCTTCTATCGTTACCCCGCTGGTAATTGGTTATCTGGTGAGTGAGCTGCACTCATTTAATGCTGCGCTGATGTTCGTAGGGTGTTCGGCGCTGATGGCGATGGTTTGCTACCTGTTTATTGTCGGTGACATTAAACGTATGGAATTGCAGAAATAAACAAAGGTATAGGCGATGAATAACACGATCTTCCCGAACAAATTTAAAGCGGCCCTGGCGGCGCAACAGATTCAGATTGGCTGCTGGTCCGCGCTGGCCAACCCCATCAGTACCGAAGTATTAGGCCTGGCGGGTTTTGACTGGCTGGTGCTGGACGGTGAACATGCGCCGAACGATATCTCTACGTTTATTCCGCAATTAATGGCGCTGAAAGGCAGTGCCAGCGCACCGGTTGTGCGTGTGCCGACCAACGAGCCGGTGATTATCAAGCGTCTGCTGGATATTGGGTTCTATAACTTCCTGATCCCGTTTGTGGAAACCGAAGAAGAAGCGGTGCGGGCTGTGGCGTCTACCCGTTATCCGCCGGAAGGTATTCGCGGTGTGTCCGTTTCCCATCGCGCCAATATGTTTGGCACCGTAGCGGATTACTTCGCTCAGTCGAATAAGAACATCACTGTCCTTGTGCAGATCGAAAGCCAGCAGGGGGTCGATAACGTTGACGCGATTGCCGCGACGGATGGTGTGGATGGCATCTTCGTTGGCCCAAGCGATCTGGCCGCCGCGTTAGGCCATCTCGGCAACGCCTCGCATCCGGACATACAGAAAGCGATTCAACACATTTTTGCTCGTGCGAAAGCCCATGGTAAGCCAAGCGGCATTCTGGCGCCGGTGGAAGCGGACGCTCGCCGTTATCTGGAGTGGGGGGCAACCTTCGTTGCCGTCGGCAGCGACCTTGGCGTTTTCCGCTCTGCGACGCAGAAACTGGCTGATGCCTTTAAAAAATAATCACCACCGCAACAAGAGAGAGACACAATGATGACGATGAAAGTGGGTTTTATTGGCCTGGGGATCATGGGTAAACCAATGAGTAAGAACCTCATTAAAGCCGGTTACTCGCTGGTGGTTTCCGACCGTAACCCGGAAGTGATTGCCGAACTGATCGCCGCAGGCGCAGAAACCGCCAGCACCGCCAAAGCGATAGCCGAGCGGTGTGATGTGATCATCACGATGCTGCCGAACTCCCCGCACGTGAAGGACGTTGCGTTAGGTGAAGGCGGAATTATCGAAGGCGCGAAGCCGGGCACTGTCCTGATCGACATGAGTTCCATTGCTCCGCTGGCAAGCCGTGAAATCAGCGAGGCGCTAAAAGCAAAAGGCGTGGATATGCTGGATGCACCCGTAAGCGGTGGTGAACCGAAAGCGATTGATGGCACCCTGTCTGTGATGGTTGGCGGCGATAAAGCAATCTTCGACAAATATTATGACCTGATGAAAGCGATGGCCGGCTCTGTCGTGCATACCGGGGAAATCGGCGCGGGTAACGTCACCAAACTGGCAAACCAGGTGATTGTGGCGCTGAATATCGCCGCAATGTCCGAAGCGCTGACGCTGGCGACCAAAGCGGGTGTGAATCCTGATCTGGTGTACCAGGCGATTCGTGGTGGTCTGGCGGGCAGCACCGTGCTGGATGCCAAAGCGCCGATGGTGATGGATCGTAATTTCAAACCCGGTTTCCGTATCGATCTACATATTAAAGATCTGGCGAATGCGCTGGACACCTCTCATGGCGTGGGGGCTCAGCTGCCGCTGACCGCTGCAGTCATGGAAATGATGCAGGCGCTGCGTGCCGATGGACTGGGAACGGCAGACCACAGTGCGCTGGCGTGCTACTACGAAAAACTGGCGAAAGTGGAAGTCACTCGCTAACAAGAAGGGCGCGGATGCGCGCCCTGTATTTCTTGCCTTGCGCGGCACAGTCAGGCTACATAACTATGAAAATCGTAATTGCCCCAGACTCTTATAAAGAAAGCCTTTCTGCCACCGAGGTAGCTCAGGCGATAGAAAAAGGATTCCGGGAAATCTTTCCCGATGCGCAATATGTGTCTGTTCCGCTTGCTGATGGCGGCGAAGGAACAGTTGAGGCGATGATTGCCGCCACGCAGGGAACGGAGCATTCCGCTCTGGTGACGGGGCCGCTGGGGGAGCAAGTGAACGCCAGTTGGGGCATGTCCGGGGATGGTAAGACGGCTTTTATCGAAATGGCGGCAGCCAGCGGCCTGGCTCGGGTTCCTCCTGAAAAGCGCAACCCGTTAGTGACCACGTCTCGCGGCACTGGGGAACTGATCCTGCAAGCGCTGGAAAGTGGCGCGAAAAGCATCATTATTGGCATTGGCGGCAGTGCAACCAATGACGGCGGCGCGGGGATGATGCAGGCGCTGGGCGCAAAACTCCGTGATGCGAATGGAACTGAAATAGGTTATGGCGGCGGCTGTCTGAATAGCCTGAACAGTATCGACATTTCAGGTCTGGATCCGCGATTAAAAACCTGTTTAATTCGCGTTGCCTGCGACGTGACTAACCCACTGATCGGCGAAAAGGGTGCCTCCCGCATTTTCGGCCCTCAAAAAGGGGCAACTGAAGAACAGATTATTGAACTGGACGGTAATCTTTCTCACTATGCCGATGTGATTAAAAAATCTCTGCGTGTGGACGTGAGGGACGTTCCGGGGTCGGGAGCCGCGGGCGGTATGGGCGCCGCGTTAATGGCTTTTTTAGGTGCGGATCTTCGCAGTGGTATAGAGATTGTGACCCAGGCGCTTAATCTGGAAGAGCATATTCACGATTGCACGTTGGTGGTTACCGGAGAAGGATGCATCGACAGTCAAAGCATCCACGGTAAGGTGCCTGTAGGGGTAGCAAACGTGGCGAAGAAATACCATAAGCCGGTGATTGGTATTGCCGGAAGTTTGACGCCTGATGTGGGCGTAGTGCATCAATATGGTATTGATGCGGTGTTTAGCGTATTGACCCGTATCGGTACGCTGGAAGAGGCCTTTCGCGGGGCATTTGATAATATTTACCGGGCTTCACGAAATATCGCCGCCACGCTTGCAGTCGGAATGCGCAGTGCGGGGTGACAAAGGCGCGCGAACCCTCTATACTGCGCGCCGAAGCTGACCAGACAGTCGCCGCTTCGTCGTCGTCCTCTTCGGAGGAGACAGGCGGAGGGGAGGAAAGTCCGGGCTCCATAGGGCAGGGTGCCAGGTAACGCCTGGGGGGGAAACCCACGACCAGTGCAACAGAGAGCAAACCGCCGATGGCCCACGCAAGTGGGATCAGGTAAGGGTGAAAGGGTGCGGTAAGAGCGCACCGCGCGGCTGGTAACAGTCCGTGGCACGGTAAACTCCACCCGGAGCAAGGCCAAATAGGGGTTCATAAGGTACGGCCCGTACTGAACCCGGGTAGGCTGCTTGAGCCAGTGAGCGATTGCTGGCCTAGATGAATGACTGTCCACGACAGAACCCGGCTTATCGGTCAGCTTCACTATTTCTCTGTAAAAACCCGCTTCGGCGGGTTTTTGCTTTTTGGGTGCTTTATCGGTCCGACTGTCTGTTGCGCTTGATAGCACTACGTTTTCAGGCCAGTCCTGATTGGCTGGGTTTTATCGGTTATTTTCTCTCAATCTCCTTTTATTCCCCTCTTATTTATGTGCAGAACGTCTTTTGTCAGAGTGGAAGTCGTCACTGAATATTTCCTGTTTTGTGACGACTAACACAAAACGCTGTGCGATACGTTTTTATCGAGTATAAACACACGCAATCGATCGTCATCACAAAATTACTTGCTGATAAACCACACAAAATCAGTGTTAATATATTGTTGCGCATGATAATTGTTTGTTTGAAATTGTTTAAATATAAATTCATTTAATGTTTCTTTACAAACAAATAAGGCAAAAAAATGTGATGCATAACGTTATTTAATGAAGGTAATAATTAAAATATAATTATATTTGATAAGTTACTCATTAAATTTAATCGCCATGTTGCCTGATAATTACGCTGTAATTGCTTGAAATATCACCTTTCACGATCTTTAGAAATAGCCAATAAAGTTGGCATGTTATCGCCATAAAAATTCGTTATCCCCCCATCTTTTTTTGATTAAAATCAGGATAAAGTGAGATCGGAATTTCGCATGTATCTGAATTTAAAGTGTTTTATTGTTTTATAATAATCTTGCAAAATGTAAGGCAAGGGGATTTGTGAGTGGTCGCACATATCCTCGTGTACTTAATTTGATACACTTCCTGCCGTCAACAAAGTAATTAGCGCAGGTCGATATGAATACGATTACTCTCCCTAAAACACAGCATTTAGTGGTCTTTCAGGAAGTCATTAGGAGTGGTTCTATCGGTTCGGCTGCAAAAGAATTAGGATTAACTCAACCCGCTGTCAGCAAAATCATAAATGATGTTGAGGCTTATTTTGGGATTGAGTTAGTGGTACGTAAAAATACCGGCGTGACATTGACTCAGGCGGGTCAGGTGATGCTCTCATGGTCTGAATCCATTACCCGTGAAATGAAAAATATGGTTGATGAGATGAACAGCATGACGAGCAATGCGGTTGTCGATGTGTCGTTTGGCTTCCCGTCACTGATTGCCTTTACCATCATGTCCGGCATGATTAAGAAGTTTAAAGAGGTGTTCCCGAAAGCGCAGGTTTCCATGTATGAGGCTCAGCTTTCCTCTTTCTTACCTGCTGTTCGTGACGGGCGTCTGGATTTCGCCATCGGAACGTTGAGTGATGAGATGAAACTGCACGATCTGCATGTGGAGCCGCTCTTTGAGTCAGAGTTCGTGCTGGTGGCCAGTAAGTCCCGAACATGCACCGGCATCACCACGCTGAAAGCGTTGAAAAACGAACAGTGGGTGTTGCCACAAACGAATATGGGTTACTACAGCGAACTTCTTACTACGTTACAAAAAAATGGCATCAGCAGTGAAAACATCGTTAAAACCGACTCCGTCGTCACGATTTATAATCTTGTTCTCAATGCTGATTTCTTAACAGTAATTCCCTGTGATATGACCACTCCATTTGGTTCAAACCAGTTTATTACTATTCCGGTAGAAGAGGCCTTACCGGTCGCGCGATATGCCGCCGTATGGTCGAAAAATTATCGAATAAAAAAAGCAGCATCAATTTTGGTGGAGTTAGCCAAAGAATATTCATCATATAATTGCCATCGACGAAAGCAATTAATTGAAATTGATTAAAGATTAAAAATTTTTAATACGGAATAAACGCCATCTGTCTATATCAGACGTTGGTTACGGTAATCTATTTACTTTAATACCCAGGTAAGAGGTTCTAATGCACATTACATACGATCTCCCGGTTGCAATTGAAGATATCCTCGAAGCGAAAAAAAGACTGGCGGGGAAAATTTATAAAACTGGAATGCCTCGCTCTAACTATTTTAGTGAACGTTGCAAAGGGGAAATTTTCCTCAAGTTCGAAAACATGCAGCGTACTGGCTCATTTAAAATCCGTGGCGCCTTTAATAAGCTCAGTTCATTAACTGAAGCAGAAAGACTTAAAGGCGTGGTGGCTTGCTCTGCAGGTAACCATGCGCAAGGGGTTTCTCTCTCCTGCGCTATGCTCGGTATCGACGGTAAAGTGGTGATGCCGAAAGGCGCGCCGAAGTCTAAAGTAGCAGCAACCTGCGACTACTCTGCAGAAGTTGTCCTGCACGGTGATAACTTCAACGACACAATCGCTAAGGTCAGCGAGATTGTGGAAACTGAAGGCCGTATCTTTATTCCTCCTTATGATGATCCGAAAGTCATTGCAGGCCAGGGCACCATTGGTCTGGAAATTCTGGAAGATCTGTACGATGTCGATAACGTGATTGTGCCCATTGGTGGTGGTGGTCTGATTGCTGGTATTGCAGTCGCTATTAAATCAATCAATCCGACGATTAAAATTATTGGTGTTCAGTCTGAAAACGTTCACGGCATGGCGGCTTCTTTCCACGCTGGAGAAATAACCACGCATCGAACGACCGGCACCCTGGCGGATGGTTGTGACGTCTCCCGCCCGGGTAATTTAACCTATGAAATCGTTCGTGAATTGGTCGATGACATTGTCCTGGTTAGCGAAGAGGAAATTCGCAACAGTATGGTGGCATTAATTCAGCGAAATAAAGTTGTGACTGAAGGTGCCGGTGCTCTGGCATGTGCAGCATTATTAAGCGGGAAATTAGATAGCTATATCCAGAACAGAAAAACAGTCAGCATTATTTCTGGCGGTAATATCGATCTTTCTCGTGTATCCCAAATTACTGGTTTAGTTGACGCTTAATATTTCGTTGAGGATAGGATATGAGTACTACTGATAGCATTGTATCCAGCCAGACAAAACAATCGTCCTGGCGCAAATCGGACACCACCTGGACACTGGGTTTATTTGGTACGGCCATCGGCGCAGGGGTGCTGTTCTTCCCTATCCGCGCAGGTTTTGGCGGGCTGATCCCCATTCTGTTGATGCTGGTGTTAGCGTACCCCATCGCGTTCTATTGCCACCGTGCACTGGCACGCCTGTGTCTTTCCGGTTCTAACCCTTCCGGTAACATCACAGAAACGGTTGAAGAGCACTTTGGTAAAACGGGTGGCGTGGTTATCACGTTCCTTTACTTCTTTGCGATTTGCCCACTGCTGTGGATTTATGGCGTCACCATTACCAACACCTTTATGACCTTCTGGGAAAACCAGTTGCAGATGCCAGCGCTTAACCGTGGCTTCGTAGCACTGTTCCTGCTGCTGTTGATGGCATTCGTCATCTACTTTGGTAAGGACCTGATGGTTAAAGTGATGAGCTACCTGGTATGGCCGTTTATTGCCAGCCTGGTGTTGATTTCTCTGTCACTGATCCCTTACTGGAACTCTGCGGTTATTCAGCAGGTTGACCTCAGTAATATCGCACTGACCGGTCATGACGGCATCCTGGTTACCGTGTGGCTGGGTATTTCCATCATGGTGTTCTCTTTCAACTTCTCTCCAATCGTTTCTTCCTTCGTGGTTTCTAAACGTGAAGAGTATGAGAAAGATTTCGGTCGTGAGTTTACCGAGCAGAAATGTTCCAAGATCATCTCCCGCGCCAGTATGCTGATGGTTGCCGTGGTTATGTTCTTCGCCTTTAGCTGCCTGTTCACACTGTCTCCGGCAAACATGGCGGAAGCGAAAGCGCAGAACATCCCGGTGCTGTCTTACCTGGCTAACCACTTCGCGTCACTGTCTGGTACGAAATCGGCCTTTGCGACCGTTCTGGAATACGCGGCATCTATCATCGCACTGGTTGCTATCTTCAAATCTTTCTTCGGCCACTACCTGGGCACACTGGAAGGTCTGAACGGTCTGGTACTGAAGTTCGGTTACAAAGGCGATAAAACCAAAGTATCTGCTGGCAAACTTAACACCATCAGCATGATCTTCATCATGGGCTCCACCTGGGTTGTTGCTTACGCCAACCCGAACATTCTGGACCTGATTGAAGCAATGGGTGCACCAATTATCGCTTCTCTGCTCTGCCTGTTGCCGATGTACGCCATCCGTAAAGCGCCATCACTGGCGAAATACCGTGGCCGTCTGGATAACGTGTTTGTTACCGTGATTGGTTTGCTGACCATCCTGAACATTGTCTACAAACTGTTTTAATTCGTAAGCTCAGGATGAGCGGAGTAGTGAAATGAATGAGTTTCCGGTAGTACTGGTTATTAACTGCGGTTCATCTTCAATTAAATTCTCAGTGCTGGATGCAGCAAACTGTGAAGTTTTAATGGCGGGAATTGCGGACGGTATTAATTCTGAAAATGCGTTCATAGCGATTAATGGAGGAGAGCCAGCTAAGCTGGCTCACCACAGCTACGAAGATGCATTAAAAGCAATTGCAGTAGAACTGGAGAACCGTAATTTAATGGACAGCGTGGCCTTAATTGGCCACCGCATTGCCCACGGCGGCAGTATCTTTACGGAATCAGCGATAATTACTGATGAAGTTATCGACAATATTCGCAAAGTATCTCCATTAGCACCGTTACATAATTATGCGAACCTGAGCGGCATTGAATCCGCACAGCATCTATTCCCAGGCCGGCAGCAGGTGGCCGTGTTTGACACCAGCTTCCACCAGACGATGGCACCTGAAGCCTATCTGTACGGGTTACCGTGGAAATATTTCGAAGAGCTGGGTGTTCGCCGTTATGGCTTCCATGGTACGTCACACCGCTATGTTTCACAGCGTGCGCATGAGTTGCTCGACCTGCACGAAGATGATTCTGGTTTGGTTGTCGCCCATCTTGGAAACGGTGCTTCCATCTGTGCAGTCCGTAACGGGCAAAGCGTTGATACCTCAATGGGTATGACGCCGCTGGAAGGGCTGATGATGGGTACGCGTAGCGGTGATGTGGACTTCGGCGCAATGGCGTGGATTGCCAGCGAAACCAACCAGACGCTGAGCGACCTTGAGCGTGTTGTGAATAAAGAGTCCGGCTTACTGGGTATTTCCGGTTTGTCCTCTGATTTACGTACGCTGGAGAAAGCCTGGCACGAAGGACACGAACGTGCGCAACTGGCGATTAAAACCTTTGTGCACCGTATTGCACGCCATATCGCCGGCCATGCCGCATCGTTACATCGTCTTGATGGAATTATTTTCACCGGTGGAATTGGTGAGAACTCAGTATTAATTCGCCGCCTGGTCATTGAACATCTGGCTGTATTAGGTGTGAATATCGACAGCGATATGAATAGTCTGCCGAATTCCCATGGCGAAAGAATTATCTCCGCGAAAGACGCGCGTGTTGTTTGTGCGGTAATTCCCACAAACGAAGAGAAAATGATTGCTCGTGATGCCATTCAGTTAGGCAAAATTAATACACCAGCGGAATTTGCATAATTAATTTTCAGTAGAGAGATTATTTTTCATGAAGGTAAATATCGATACCAGCGATATGCTGTATGCCGAAGCCTGGAATGGCTTTAAAGGTACGGACTGGAAAGAAGAAATTAATGTCCGTGATTTTATTCAGCATAACTACACGCCTTATGAAGGGGATGAATCTTTCCTCGCCGAAGCAACACCAGCGACCACCGCATTGTGGGAAAAGGTGATGGCGGGCATCCGTATTGAAAACTCGACGCATGCGCCGGTTGATTTCGATACCAATATTGCAACGACGATTACCGCGCACGATGCCGGTTATATTGAACAAGAACTGGAAAAGATCGTCGGTCTGCAAACGGATAAACCGCTCAAACGTGCTCTGCACCCGTTTGGCGGCATCAACATGATCAAAAGCTCTTTTGAGGCTTATGGTCGTGAGATGGATGCGGATTTTGAATATCAGTTTACTGAACTGCGTAAAACCCATAACCAGGGTGTATTCGACGCCTATTCCCCGGATATGCTGCGTTGCCGTAAATCCGGTGTGCTGACCGGACTGCCGGACGGTTATGGTCGTGGCCGCATCATCGGCGACTACCGCCGCGTTGCGCTGTATGGCATCCGCTATCTGGTGCGTGAGCGTGAACTGCAGTTCGCCGATCTCCAGTCAAACCTGGAGTGGGGACAGAATCTTGAAGCGACGATTCGTCTGCGTGAAGAGCTGTCTGAACATCGTCGCGCACTGCTGCAAATGCAGGAAATGGCGGCGAAATACGGTTGTGATATCTCCCGCCCGGCGCGTAATGCGCAGGAAGCCGTGCAGTGGGTTTACTTTGCCTATCTGGCCGCGGTGAAATCCCAGAACGGCGGTGCAATGTCTCTGGGTCGTACCGCATCGTTCCTCGATATCTACATTGAGCGCGACTTCAAAGCCGGAATTTTAAACGAGCAGCAGGCGCAGGAACTGATCGACCACTTCATCATGAAGATCCGCATGGTGCGCTTCCTGCGTACGCCGGAATTCGACACCCTGTTCTCTGGCGATCCTATCTGGGCAACGGAAGTCATTGGTGGGATGGGGCTGGACGGCCGCACGCTGGTCACGAAAAACTCGTTCCGTTACCTGCACACGCTGCACACCATGGGACCGGCGCCTGAGCCAAACCTGACGGTGCTGTGGTCTGAAGGGCTGCCGATTGCTTTCAAAAAATATGCCGCGCAGGTGTCTATCGTCACCTCGTCTTTGCAGTATGAAAACGATGATCTGATGCGTGCCGACTTTGACAGCGATGACTACGCTATCGCCTGCTGTGTTAGCCCGATGGTTATCGGCAAGCAAATGCAGTTCTTTGGCGCACGCGCCAACCTCGCCAAAACGTTGCTGTACGCAATCAACGGTGGTGTGGATGAGAAGCTGAAAATCCAGGTCGGTCCGAAAACCGCGCCGCTGATGGATGATGTGCTGGATTACGACACGGTGATGGAGAGCCTGGACCATTTTATGGACTGGCTGGCGGTACAGTACATCAGCGCGCTGAACATCATTCACTACATGCACGACAAGTACAGCTACGAAGCCTCTCTGATGGCGCTGCACGATCGTGATGTTTATCGGACGATGGCATGCGGCATGGCGGGTCTCTCCGTTGCGGCGGATTCTCTGTCGGCGATCAAATATGCCCGCGTGAAACCGATTCGTGATGAAAACGGCCTGGCCGTCGATTTCGAAATTGAAGGCGACTACCCGCAGTACGGTAACAATGACGAGCGAGTAGACAGCATTGCCTGCGACCTGGTTGAACGCTTTATGAAGAAAATTAAAGTGTTGCCGACCTATCGTAACGCGGTACCGACGCAGTCCATTCTGACCATCACCTCTAACGTGGTGTATGGACAGAAAACCGGTAACACGCCGGATGGACGTCGGGCAGGTACACCGTTTGCACCAGGGGCGAACCCAATGCACGGCCGTGACCGCAAAGGTGCTGTCGCATCGTTAACTTCCGTGGCCAAACTGCCGTTCACCTATGCCAAAGACGGTATCTCGTACACCTTCTCGATTGTGCCAGCTGCGCTGGGTAAAGAAGATAGTGTGCGTAAAACCAACCTGGTAGGGCTGTTGGATGGTTACTTCCACCATGAAGCTCATGTGGAAGGCGGTCAGCATCTGAACGTTAACGTCATGAACCGCGAAATGCTGATGGATGCGATTGAGCACCCGGAAAACTATCCGAACCTGACTATCCGTGTGTCTGGCTATGCGGTGCGCTTCAATGCGCTTACCCGCGAACAGCAGCAGGATGTCATTTCACGTACTTTCACCCAGGCGCTTTGACGCCGGAGGGGCTATGAGAAAAATTATTGCAACCGAATGTGCGCCGGGAGCCATTGGGCCTTACGTACAAGGTGTGGATCTGGGCAGCATGGTGCTGACATCAGGTCAAATCCCGGTGTGTCCGCAGACGGGTGAAGTGGCAGAAGACGTGGCCGATCAGGCGCGTCAGAGCCTGGAAAACGTGAAAGCGATCGTCGAGTCCGCAGGTCTGAAAGTGAGCGATATCGTGAAGACCACGGTTTTTGTTTCTGACCTGAACGATTTCGCCACCATTAACCAGGTGTACCAGCAGTTCTTTGATGAGCATAAGGCAATCTATCCTACACGCAGCTGCGTACAGGTCGCCCGCTTACCGAAGGATGTGAAGCTGGAGATTGAAGCCATCGCCGTACGTGGTGACACGTTGTAATCCCCCCGCGGGGCGATCGTCAGGATCGCCCCGATTCCTTTAATGAGTGTGAAACCTGGTCTTCACTGAACGGCAATCCGAGGGTGTGGATATGATTAGCGCATTCGATATTTTTAAGATTGGCATTGGACCTTCCAGCTCCCATACCGTGGGGCCAATGAATGCAGGTAAAAGCTTTATCGACCAACTGGTCAGTTCTGGTGAATTACGTCAGACCACGCGTATTGTGGTCGATCTTTATGGATCGCTTTCCCTGACCGGCAAAGGTCATGCGACCGACGTCGCGATCATGATGGGGCTGGCAGGTAATAGCCCGCAAAACGTGCATATTGACGCTATTGCCGGTTTTATTCAGGATGTCACCCGCACTGGCCGCTTGCCGGTCGCAGAGGGGACGCATATCGTCGATTTCCCTCCTGCTGAGAACATTCTCTTCCATAGCGAAATGCTTCCACGCCATGAAAATGGAATGCGGATCACCGCGTGGAACGGCGAGGAGTCGCTGTTAAGTAAAACCTATTACTCTGTCGGCGGTGGTTTTATCGTTGAAGAGGAACATTTTGGCCAGGCGCACGATGTCGAAACACGTGTACCGTACAACTTTCATTCTGCCAGCGAGTTGCTGAAACTGTGTGAGCGAAACGGGCTTTCGGTTTCCGGCCTGATGATGCAAAACGAGCTGGCGATGCGCAGTAAAGAGGAAATTGATGCGGGTTTTGCCAGTATCTGGGACGTCATGCACGCCGGTATCGAGCGCGGCATGAACACCGAAGGCGTATTGCCTGGCCCGCTGAATGTGCCGCGCCGCGCCGTAGCGTTACGTCGGTTACTGGTTTCCAGCGATAACTTGTCCAGCGATCCGATGAATGTCATCGACTGGATCAATATGTTCGCACTGGCAGTGAGTGAGGAAAACGCGGCCGGAGGGCGAGTGGTAACCGCGCCGACGAACGGTGCCTGTGGGATTATCCCGGCAGTACTGGCCTATTACGACAAGTTCCGTCGTCCGGTTAATGCGAATTCGATTGCCCGCTATTTACTGGCAGCAGGGGCGATAGGCGCGCTGTATAAGATGAATGCCTCAATTTCTGGCGCCGAAGTGGGTTGCCAGGGTGAGATTGGTGTAGCCTGTTCAATGGCTGCCGCCGGGCTGACCGAATTACTGGGGGGTAGCCCGTCACAGGTCTGTATTGCCGCGGAAATCGCGATGGAGCATAACCTGGGATTAACCTGCGATCCGGTGGCTGGCCAGGTGCAGATTCCGTGCATTGAACGTAATGCCATCAACGCGGTAAAAGCCGTCAACGCTGCACGTATGGCGCTGCGACGGACGTCCGAGCCACGTGTCTCGCTCGATAAAGTGATCGAAACGATGTACGAAACGGGCAAAGATATGAACGATAAATACCGTGAAACCTCACGCGGCGGCCTGGCGATCAAAGTGGTGTGTACCTGAGGCAAAGCGGCTAACCCGGTGGCACAACGCCATCCGGGTTTGTCATCCCTGTCGGTTGGATAAGGCAAAAACACCCAGATTCCGCAATGAGTTAACCATGTAGACATGACAAAAAGGTGCACTTCGGTGCACCTTTTTTTGTTGTGATCGCCTTCAAAAACAGAAAATGAATATTCTTTTATTTATTTTTGTAGAAAATAATTCTTAACTTTTAGAAATTACAGGGGTTTGTTTGTGAAGTTTTTCTCTGAACCCGAGCGTATGATTTCTGCATTCCAATAGTTCGCCTGCATCTTGAATGCTGCATATCGCCTTGAAGCAGCACAAAAAAAATAAAAAACCTCTACCTACACATTGAGCGAAAAATTATGGCAACGGCAACGAATAACAGCGTAGTACTCGACGCATCCGCTCCGGCGCGTCGGGCGGGGATGACGGAAAGCGAATGGCAAGAAGCCATTAAGTTCGACAGTACGGACACCGGCTGGGTCATCATGAGTATCGGGATGGCGATTGGCGCAGGGATTGTTTTCCTGCCCGTTCAGGTGGGCCTGATGGGGCTGTGGGTATTCCTGCTCTCCTCTATTATCGGTTATCCCGCCATGTACTTGTTTCAGCGTTTGTTTATCAACACGCTGGCTGAGTCCCCTGAGTGTAAAGATTACCCGAGCGTTATCAGCGGCTATTTGGGTAAAAACTGGGGCATCCTGTTAGGCGCACTCTACTTTGTGATGCTGGTTATCTGGATGTTCGTCTATTCCACCGCAATCACTAACGATAGCGCCTCTTATCTGCATACGTTTGGCGTGACGGAAGGTTTACTGTCAGACAGCCCGTTCTATGGCCTGGTGCTGATTTGCATCCTGGTTGCCATCTCGTCACGCGGCGAAAAAATGCTGTTTAAAATCTCCACCGGTATGGTGCTGACCAAGCTGCTGGTGGTCGCGGCACTGGGCGTATCGATGGTGGGAATGTGGCATTTGTATAACGCGGGTTCACTGCCGCCGATGGCGCTGTTGATCAAGAATGCCATCATTACCCTGCCGTTCACGCTGACCTCAATTCTGTTTATTCAGACACTGAGCCCGATGGTTATTTCATACCGTTCTCGTGAAAAATCCATTGAAGTGGCGCGTCATAAAGCCCTGCGCGCGATGAACATCGCGTTCGGTATTCTGTTTGTCACCGTCTTTTTCTATGCAGTCTCCTTCACTCTGGCGATGGGGCATGAAGAAGCGGTGAAAGCATATGAGCAAAATATTTCCGCCCTGGCGATTGCCGCGCAGTTTATCAGTGGTGATGGTGCGGGCTGGGTAAAAATCGTCAGCGTAATCCTGAATATCTTCGCCGTTATGACTGCATTCTTCGGTGTTTATCTGGGCTTTCGTGAAGCGACTCAGGGAATTGTGATGAACCTGCTGCGCCGCAAAATGCCCGCAGAGAAGATCAACGAAACCCTCGTTCAGCGCGGCATCATGGTCTTCGCCATCTTACTGGCCTGGAGCGCAATTGTGCTCAATGCGCCGGTACTGAGCTTC
Source organism: Citrobacter sp. Marseille-Q6884 (assembly GCF_945906775.1). NCBI lineage: Bacteria > Pseudomonadati > Pseudomonadota > Gammaproteobacteria > Enterobacterales > Enterobacteriaceae > Citrobacter > Citrobacter sp. Marseille-Q6884. Next base: position 551,648 of record NZ_CAMDRE010000001.1, on the reverse strand, counting down.
ACCTCAATTTGTAGCCCAATCTTCGGCATGGTGGGGTGTTTAATCCCGGCCTGGCTGGTCTACAAAGTTCCTGCACTGCACAAATATAAAGGCGCATCTCTGTATCTGATCATCATCACAGGCCTGCTGTTGTGCGTTTCTCCGTTCCTGGCATTTTCTTGAGATATCTGAGTAAAGGTCGTTGTTATGTTTGAGACTACATTGAATCCATTATGGGATAGTTTTATCCGCGCGGTGCAGGAAGAAGTAAAACCTGCACTGGGCTGCACCGAACCTATCTCCCTGGCTCTGGCCGCTGCTGTGGCATCTGCTGAGTTGAACGGCGCGGTTGAACGCATTGATGCGTGGGTATCACCGAATCTGATGAAAAACGGCATGGGCGTGACCGTGCCGGGTACGGGAATGGTGGGGCTACCCGTAGCCGCTGCGCTGGGTGCGTTGGGGGGAAATCCCCGTGCGGGCCTGGAAGTGCTGAAAGATGCGTCTGCGGAGGCGATTGCCAGCGCTAAAGCGATGCTGGAGAGCGGCAAGGTTGCCGTGATGCTGCAGCAGCCTTGCGAGGATATTCTTTTCTCTCGTGCGAAGGTTTACAGCGCGCAAGGGTGGGCGTGCGTCACTATCGTTGGCGGTCACACCAACATTGTGCGCATCGAGACGCACAACGGTGTGGTGTTTACCCACCAAGAGCATGATCAGGATGAAGAACAGGTATCGCCATTAGCAGTGTTATCTCACACTTCGCTGGAAGAGATTCTGGCGTTTGTGAATGCGGTACCTTTTGAGTCGATTCGCTTTATTCTGGATGCGGCAAAACTGAATGGCGCCTTGTCTCAGGAAGGATTACGCGGCAACTGGGGACTACACATCGGTGCGACGCTGGAGAAGCAGTGCGCGCGGGGTTTGTTGTCCAATGACCTCTCCACTGCCATTCTAATCCGTACCAGTGCAGCATCGGATGCACGTATGGGCGGGGCGACGCTGCCGGCGATGAGCAACTCCGGCTCCGGTAATCAGGGTATCACCGCCACGGTTCCGGTCATGGTGGTGGCAGAACATTTTGGCGCGGATGATGAGAAGCTGGCGCGTGCGCTGATGTTATCTCACCTGAGTGCGATCTATATCCATCATCAGCTTCCGCGTTTATCGGCGTTGTGTGCGGCAACAACAGCGGCAATGGGTGCTGCGGCAGGTATGGCATGGGTCGTGGATGGCCGTTACAACACCATCGCGATGGCCATCAGCAGCATGATTGGCGATGTGAGTGGGATGATTTGCGATGGCGCGTCAAACAGCTGTGCAATGAAAGTCTCTACCAGCGCTTCGGCGGCGTGGAAGGCGGTGCTCATGGCGCTGGACGATACCGCAGTAACGGGTAATGAAGGGATTGTGGCGCATAACGTAGAGCAATCTATCTCTAACTTGTGTGCGCTGGCGTGTCGTTCGATGCAGGAAACCGACAAGCAGATCATTGAGATTATGGCCAGTAAAGCACATTAACCGTATGGGCCGGATAAGACACGTTAGTGTCGCTATCCGGCTGTTTGGGTTTTATCCGATGCCGCCTTATTGGGCGGCATCTTCTTCTGTCAGCCGGATCTCGGCTTCGGTAACAATCGCTTCCAGTTCCGTCAGCATTTCTTCATACCCGAAGGTGGTGACGACTTCCTGTATTTTGGGCTCAGCCTTCGGCTGGCGTTTTTTTGACGATTTCTTGCTCATCGTCGCACTCCCTTGTTTTTCCTGACTATACGGGCAAATCTATCAGCAAAGCGCGCAGCGGCGTATCGGCGACTAACGTTATGTTAGCTTCGTCACGAATAAATGCGCCATCGCCGCAGGTCAGCGCTTCTTTCTCTGCGCCAGACGTCACCGCATGGAAGGTGCCGTGGATCGACTGCAAATAGGCTCGCGGGCCATGTAGCTGAAAACTCAGCGATTCACCTTGTTTCAGTTCAACATGATGCACCCAAACCTGCTGGCGAAGATGCAGGCTACCCTGTTCACCGTCCGGTGAGGCGATGAGCTGATGTTTGCCTGCGGTCAGTGTGGTTTTCTGCACACATGCATTTTCCCGTTGTGGGCAGGCATCCAGCCACAATTGCATTCTGGTCAATGGTTTATCTTTGCTGAGATTGTGCTCGCTGTAGCTTATACCAGGTTGTGTGGCGAGCAGTAAGACCTCACCTGCTTTGGCCTGAACGTGGTTGCCTTCGCTGTCGCGGTATTCTGCTTCCCCTTCAAGGATCAGATTGACAATATCCACCTTTGGATAGGTACGTGGCTGGAAAGAAGCCCCCGGCGCCAGAACTTCCTGGTTCAGAACACGCAGTGAGGCATAACCCAGCAATTTCGGATCAAAGTAGTGTCCAAAGGAGAAGGTATAACGGGCCTGCAGCCAGCCGTAGTCTGCCTGTCCGCACTGTTTGGCTGTTCGGGTAGTAATCATAATTCTTGACCTCTCTTTACTTCCTTTTATGTTAAATGGCTGGACGCTGCATTGTTAGCCAGATATTCTGCCCGGTATGTTCAAATTTCCTGAATGAGAACGAGATGGCCAAAGAAAGGGCTTTAACGCTGGAAGCGTTACGCGTCATGGACGCAATAGATCGACGCGGTAGCTTTGCCGCAGCGGCGGACGAACTGGGGCGCGTACCTTCTGCACTCAGCTATACCATGCAGAAACTGGAAGAAGAGCTGGACGTCGTGCTGTTTGACCGTTCAGGCCACCGTACAAAATTCACCAACGTAGGGCGCATGCTGCTGGAACGGGGTCGCGTGTTACTGGAAGCCGCAGACAAGCTGACTACCGATGCGGAAGCGCTGGCTCGTGGTTGGGAAACGCACCTGACGATTGTCACCGAAGCGCTGGTGCCAACGGCGGCGTTCTTCCCACTTATCGACCGGCTCGCCGGGAAGGCGAATACCCAACTTTCGGTGATCACCGAAGTGCTGGCAGGGGCATGGGAGCGTCTGGAGCAGGGAAGAGCGGATATCGTGATCGCCCCGGATATGCATTTTCGCTCATCATCAGAAATCAATTCCCGCAAGCTGTACACGCTGATGAACGTCTATGTTGCGGCACCGGATCACCCGATTCATCAGGAGCCTGAACCGTTGTCGGAAGTGACTCGCGTCAAATACCGCGGTATTGCTGTGGCGGATACCGCCCGTGAGCGACCGGTGCTGACCGTTCAACTGCTGGATAAACAACCGCGGTTGACGGTGAGTTCAATAGAGGACAAGCGGCAGGCATTGCTGGCCGGGTTGGGCGTGGCGACAATGCCTTACCCGCTGGTTGAAGACGATATTGCGGCAGGCCGACTGCGCGTGGTTAGCCCGGAATCCACGAACGAAATTGATATCATCATGGCCTGGCGACGTGACAGCATGGGTGAGGCAAAATCCTGGTGTTTACGGGAAATACCGAAGCTGTTTGCCGGAAAATAATAGCATGCGCCCCTTCAAACGATGGGGCGCATGTGAATTCAGGACAGGCTTTTAGGGTCGGCGCCGAACCGGTTGTTACCCGGCGTGCCGTTTTGACAGTTGAAAAGGATGATTATCAACCAGCCGACGATGGGGATCAGTAACACTAACAGCCACCATGCCGATCGATCGGTGTCATGCAAACGGCGAAACTGCACCGCCCACCATGGGATAAAGACCAGAACCCCATAAATCGTCGTTAATATGCCTTCTCCCCCGGCACGTTGCCAGCCAAACATTCTGTCCAGAACGCCCAGTACGAACGTAAAGATGATGTTGACCAGAACAAACATCCAGTACTCTTTGCGGCGCGCACGGCCGCCAAAACCAAAGTAGTTCTTTAATACGTTTAAATACCAATCCATTTTTGCCTCGTTCTGCGTTCAATTACTTGTTTTTAAAGCAATCAAAATAAGAATAGCTGTGATTGGTACGCGGGTAAATATTTGCAGTGTTAATTAATAAGGCACCCTGAAGGGTGCCTGTGTAAATTATGCGAAACGGCTATCGCGTCCGTGGGGCTCGTCGAGATCTTGCCATGGCCCGATAGAAATAATGCCGGTCGGGTTAATGGTTTTGTGACTACGGAAGTAGTGATTACGGATATGATCAAAATTGACGGTATCTGCAATGCCCGGCATCTGGTAGATATCGCGCAGGAAACCGTAAAGATTCAGATAGTCGCTAATACGGTGTTTGTCGCACTTAAAGTGGGTGACATAGACCGGATCAAAGCGCACCAGCGTTGTCCACAGGCGAATATCAGCCTCTGTTAACTGGTTGCCGGTCAGATAGCGATGCTGACCCAGGATCTGCTCCAGACGCGCCAGAGAAACAAAGACTTTTTCGACAGCGTCGTCGTAGGCTTCCTGGCTGGTGGCAAATCCGGCTTTATAGACGCCATTATTGACGTTGTCGTAAATCCAACTATTCAGCTCGTCAATTTTACCTTGCAGCGCCGGCGGGTAGTAATCCCCGGCTTTTGCACCCTGCGCATCAAACGCCGTGTTAAACATGCGGATGATTTCCGCGGATTCGTTGCTGACAATCGTGTGATTTTTTTTGTCCCACAGCACCGGAACGGTGACCCGGCCACTGTAATGCGGATCGGCATGCAAATAGAGTTGGTAGAGGAACTCGTGCTGGTAGAGCGTATCGCCCGTTGCTGCCGGGAAATCATCGTCAAACGTCCAGCCGTTTTCCAGCATCAGTGGATTCACGACGGAAACAGAGATAAACGATTCCAGCCCTTTGAGCTTACGCATGATCAGTGTACGGTGCGCCCAGGGACAGGCAAGTGACACGTAGAGGTGATACCGATCTTTTTCGGCGGCAAAGCCACCTTCGCCAGTTGGACCCGGCGCGCCATCAGCGGTGAGCCAGTTACGGAAAGCCGATGCAGAACGTTGAAATTTTCCCCCGGTAGATTTGGTGTCATACCAGGTGTCATGCCAGACGCCATCAATCAGTTGTCCCATTTTTTCTCTCCATCAGATAGCAAAAGCGAGGAGATGCCTCCTCGCTTTTTGATTCGTTTAGTATAGCTTGCTTACCACTTTTTATTCAGCGCACGGTCAATGCTGAATGCGCCAGGACCGGTGATAGCCAGCAGCAGGAAGCCGCCTGCGATGGTCAGGTTTTTCATGAACATCAGTGAGTTCATCCCTTCCGCAAAGTTGCTGTGGAAGATGAACGCTGTCAGCACGGTGAAGCCAGCGGTGAACAGTGCGGTAGTACGGGTCAGGAAGCCGAACAAAATGGCCAGACCGCCGCCGAACTCAAGCAGAATAACCAGCGGCAACATAAATCCAGGGACGCCCATGGCTTCCATGTACTGTTGGGTACCCGCATATCCGGTGATTTTTCCCCAACCTGCAGAAATAAACAGGATTGGCATCAGAATGCGCGCTACCAGTACACCAACATCTTCTAATTTTTTCATCGTACTCTCCACGAAACCACCCAGGCGGCTTATTTTGTTTTTTGTGCAACAACGCTGAATAGCGCGTCGTTGCTGTCGATGGAGAGAATCATAAACGTGGAGAATGACAATTGTTAGCAAGGAAAACTGTCAGTAATTTTCAAAAAATTTGAGGAAAGAGGATACACAGGGACGGGATCAGGGGGCTAACCGCGCAACTGCTGCTGCCGGATTGTGGCTTTCACCAGTCGCCAGACGCTCCAGATGCTAAATCCACGTTTGGCCCAGCGCACGAGCAGATTCGGGTTGCGAATAGTGCGAATCGCCATGATGCTGCTGCCGACCAACACCCAGGAACGCAGATTGAGTAGCGTGTTCCAGCCACGATCGTATGCGCCGGTTGCCTCCAGCCAGTCTCGACGCGTGGCAGACAGATCCAGCCGTTGCTGCTGGATCTGGCCAAGCAGCAGCGCCTTACGTTTTTGACGTTCGACTTTACTGCTCATTATGCATCATCCTCCAGACTCTGCCGGTCACTGGCCAGTTCGTGGCGCGTATGCCGCAACAACGTTGATTTACGGGCTTTACGTAACGTCCATATACCGCCAAGGAGTGCCAGAAGTAACAGCACAACGGTGGTGGCAATCATTGCGTTGAGGCGATACTGAGGATCAATGGCCCAGATGATAAGCACCATCAGGCTCATCAAGCCGAAAGCCGCAAAAAGCATGGTCAACCCCAGCATCAGCATAAGCTGAATAAGGTTGGCTTTTTCCTCTTCCAGTTCAACGACGGCCAACCGCAGTCGGGTCTCCACTATCTCAACGAGAATAGTGAGGATCCGCTGCCCGATACCCAGTACGCTTTTGCCCGGGCCTTGTGCGTGTTGAGAGTCAGCCATTGTTAGCGGCGCGACAACAGAACACCCAGTACCACACCGACCGCCGCGCCAATACCGACACCGGTCCACGGGTTTTCGCGCACGTAGTTATCTGCCCGGGCTGCGGCTTCGCGGGTCTGTTTGGCAATGACATCGCTGGTTTCACCCAGGCGATTGCGGCTCTCTTTCAGCGCACGTTCGGCTTTACTGCGGATTTTACTCAGCTCTTCTTTCGACTTATCACCAGAAGAGCTCAGTACCTCTTCAAGCGTATCCGCAAGGGATTTCAGCTCAGCACGCAGGTGTTCCGTAGCATTATCTTTAGACATAGTTTTCTCCAGGTGAGTGGGTAGTTACCGTACTTAGTAATCGCGGGTCTCGAGTTTTTTTAGCTCATTCTGAGCTTCAGCAAGCTTACGTTCGCGTTTTGCAATTTTATCCGCATCGCCTTTTTGCTTCGCTTCAGTTAAATCACGTTGACGCTCAGCAATCTCATCTTTCTGTTCTGCGATTTTTTTCTGATGGTCGGCTCGCAATTTGCTGTCAGAACAATTTGCCCGAACTTCGCTCAGCGCTTTGTTCAGCCCGTTGATGCGGCTCTGATTATTGTGCTTTTCGGCATAACTAATCTCCCGCTGAATATCTTGTTCTTTTTCCTGACAGAGGGTGTTGGCGTAAGAGCCGGCACTGAGAGCGAAAAGGGTAATTGCTAAAGCGACGTGGTATTTCATTCTTGAACCTTCCATTGTGTTTCGCCCCGGTTACGTTGGGGTCGTTGCTCCAGGTAATAAAGCATGAGTCATAAACCCAGTTTATTAATCATAGGCTCTAAACGGCGAAATCACCAAAGTGAGTGATCTAATTCAGATTCCTGGAAGTTAACCAAAACGATGCGGGTTATCGCGTAAGCGAGATAACCACTGTACCGTCTGATTGTTATCGTCCTGTTGAGCGATAACGAAGCCGTGCGGTAACGTTTTGTCCAGCACGACCTTCGCTGCGGCGCTTTGTGCGCTGGAATCAAAGGTGATGAGCAGCGCATCTTTTTGGGGGGTGATACTTTTAAAGCGAATGCCGTTGGCATCCAGATGGTGCCAGATAGAGAAGCCGTCTGGCATGCTGACGCCCTGGTTAACCGCGCGAATAGCCAGTGTTGACTCCTGCTCGCGAATGGCTGACCAGGTCAGAATGAGCCCGCCGACAAACAGGAGAAAGGTGGTCGTCCAGGCCAGCCGTCGGAGTGTTATGCGTGATATCGGCATAATTTACCCTCGGTTTCCGTATTTCTTTTTCCACAGTACAACCAGCGATCCTGCCAGCCCAAACACCAGTAAAACGACAGGAAGCAGCATCAGGCAAGACATGAGCTGATCTTCATACTTGAGGAAAACAGGCGTTTTGCCCAACAGGTAGCCCAGCGTTGTCAGGATCAGTACCCACAACAGCCCGCTCATCCAGTTGAAGAACTGAAAGCGCGCATTATTCAGACCTGACAGTCCTGCGATAGTTGGCAGTAACGTTCTGACAAAAGCAATGAATCGCCCCACCAGTAGCGCAGACAGGCCATGCTTGTGGAAAAGATGATGAGCACGTTGATGGTAATGCGCGGGGAGATGAGAAAGCCAATTCTGCACGACGCGAGTATTACCCAACCATCGACCTTGTATATAGCTCACCCAGCAGCCGAGGCTGGCCGCGGTGGTGAGGAGCAGAACCGTTTGCGGAAAACCCATTGCTCCTTTAGCAATAAGCACCCCGACCAGAACCAGCAAACTGTCGCCAGGTAAAAAGGCTGCAGGGAGCAGTCCATTTTCCAGAAACAAAATTGTAAACAGGACAAAATACAGCATGCCAATCATGGAAGGATTGGCCAGAGTTTCAAAATCCTGAGCCCACAAGGCATTCAGTAATTGAGTCAGTAGTTCCATTCAGTATTCCTGGAGAATCGGTTGTCGTCACGCCGGTTGTCTGGAGTTTGTCATGCCGCAATTTTATTAATATTTTTTACATGGGTCGCGGTCTGGCACAAATTCACGGCCTGAACTGTTCCCTGTTAAGTTGTGAAGTAAGCAAGCACTAACACACAAAAATTCAAAAGGCTTTTAATTGTAACAAAGGTCAACGTAGTCCGTTATAGAAATTACGGCCGCTGAACTGTGATTTTGCTTATCGCAAAGGAGGGTGGCGAGAGGATTTACACAGGCTGACACTTTATACTTAATGCTTACCGAGTGTCGGAAACAGGCTATACCCATTGTCCTTCAAGCTGCATTATTGTTGGCTGCGCCTGCTCACGACTCACCTGCCGCCTCAATGCAACTCGAAATCCATTGGGTATCAGAATGTTTATTTTGCCCCGTTCGCGGCAGTATCCAGATGAACGACCGGATTTTCCGTAAAAAGGTAACGGTCAGCATTGAATTCAAAATCATCGCTGGTTTCGTTAAACAGCATCAGTTTCGTGTTCTCAAGGTGCTGCCACATTGCCAGTTTAGCGGCATGGGGATCTTTACGAATTAACGCCCGCAGGATTTGGTCATGGTCATCACACCAGTTATCGACTGTGCGGAGATCGATGTGATCGTGTAATTTCTTCCAGTACGGGTTGTATACGCGTTGGGTCCACATTTTTTCAACGATGGCCGCCAGCGCCGTGTTTTGCGTTGCGAGGGCAACCTGCACATGGAACTGGAGATCCCACTCAGAGTCGCGGAAGCTTTTTTCGTTACGCGATTTCTCCTGGATTTCCATCAGTTTCATGATGTCCTGTTTGGTCACCTGGGTGGCGGCAAACTCGGCAATATTGCTCTCAATTAACTGGCGAGCCTGGAGAAGCTCAAACGGACCGTAGCTGGCAAACTCGAGATTTTCATCCGGTGCGACATAATGTTTAGGTTGGTTAGAGATGACGTGGATCCCAGACCCTTTGCGCACCTCAACGTAGCCTTCAACCTCCAGCATAATAATCGCTTCACGAACCACGGTACGGCTGACATTTTTTTCATCGGCGATAAAGCGTTCGGCGGGTAGCTTATCGCCCACCAGGTAAACGCCTTGCTCAATGCGTTCTTTAAGATCAGCAGCAAGTTGTTGATACAAACGTCGTGGTTCGGTGATTTCCATATGCACTCCAGGCATGATACGGCAGACTATATTTGTTATACCACTTTTGCGAGTATGGCTCCACTCGTGGCGACAAAAAAGCCGCCAGTGAACTGGCGGCTTTAGCATTTTATAACCTTTGTGAATCAGGGCAAATTAGCTTTGTGTCGCAGGTTTATTGGTCTGCGGGCCCGAGTCAATCTCGCTGGCCGGTTTGTTTTGCAGCACCGTCCAGATAACCAACGCACCGAGCAGGTCAAATACCGCCAGTACGGCAAACAGCGGGCTAAAGCCAATGGTGTCAGCGAGGGCGCCGACCACCAGGGCAAACAGCGTACTTGCAAGCCATGCGGACATACCGGTCAAGCCGTTTGCGGTTGCCACTTCATTACGACCGAACACATCAGAAGAGAGCGTAATCAGCGCGCCAGACAGTGCCTGGTGAGCAAAACCACCGACGCACAGCAGAGCGATAGCAATGTACGGGCTGGTGAACAGACCAATCATGCCAGGGCCAATCATCAGGAATGCACCCAGCGTCACGACCATTTTACGGGAAACGATCAGGTTGACGCCGAACCAGCGCTGGAACAGCGGTGGTAAATAACCGCCGACGATACAACCCAGGTCAGCGAACAGCATTGGCATCCAGGCGAACATCGCAATCTCTTTCAGGTTAAAGCCGTAAACTTTAAACATGAACAGCGGGATCCAGGCGTTAAACGTACCCCAGGCCGGTTCTGCCAGGAAACGTGGCAGTGCAATACCCCAGAACTGGCGGTTGCGCAGGATCTGACCGAGCGACATTTTCTTCGCAGTACTGTTTTTGTGCTGGGATTCCTGACCGTTGAGGATGTAATCACGCTCTTCGTCAGACAGTTTTTTCTGGTCGCGAGGATGTTTGTAGAAAACAAGCCAGGACATCGCCCAGATGAAACTCAGTACACCGGAGATAATGAACGCCATCTGCCAGCTGTGCATCACGATTGCCCAGACAACCAGCGGTGGAGCGATCATCGCACCAATAGAAGAACCGACGTTAAAGTAGCCAACTGCAATTGAACGCTCTTTGGCCGGGAACCATTCTGAACTGGCTTTCAGACCCGCAGGGATCATCGCGGCTTCAGCGGCACCGACAGCACCACGAGCCAGCGCCAGGCCACCCCAGCTTCCTGCCAGCGCCGTTGCACCACAGAAGACGGCCCACAGAACGGCGAACATCGCGTAGCCAATTTTTGTTCCCAGGACATCCAGAACATAGCCAGCAACGGGTTGCATTACGGTGTAAGCAGCAGAGTAGGCTGCGATGATATAGGAATACTGTTGAGTGGAGATGTGTAACTCTTCCATCAGCGTTGGCGCAGCTGCCGCCACAGTGTTACGTGTCAGGTAACCCAGCACGGTGCCAAGTGTCACCAGTGCGATCATGTACCAACGTAACCCTTTAATTTTACGCATGTAAAACCTCGTCGTTTTGTTATTTCCGCAAGGATCGCGGTCATCTTCCTGTGCAGAGCGAAGGATGTTCTTTTACGAAGGGCGTAACCGAAAAAAAGCCGGTACTCCCCGAACTTTGCCATGTCAATAATCTTGCTAATTCGGTTTCCGTACCGGTCAATCCGATGGTGAACCATCGGTAATTTGCATTCCGTCGGCTTATGTATTGCGACGGCAAAAAGATAACTTGTCATACAGCTTTAAAAGGTGAGTGCCATCACAAAAGTGTGAATCTTCGTGTGGTCATTATTTCGATTCAGCAAAGCCAGTACTGGCGCGGCCTGACGCACGATTTACCTCTTTGAGAGTAATTTTTTTGTCACCATTTGTTGATCTAACTCACGAAAATATCTTCGGTATGTAGAAATTGGTGTGATAACTTTGTCAGCATCAAAACATAAGCAATCTGACGCACTCGTTGAGAGGAAGACGATAATGACCCCGTTTATGACTGAAGATTTCCTGCTAGATACCGAATTTGCCCGCCGTCTGTACCATGATTACGCGAAAGACCAGCCGATCTTTGATTACCACTGCCATTTGCCGCCGCAGCAAATCGCGGAAAACTACCGTTTTAACAACCTGTATGACATCTGGTTGAAGGGTGACCACTACAAATGGCGCGCGATGCGTACCAACGGTGTGGCTGAGCGCTTGTGTACCGGCGATGCGTCTGACCGTGAGAAGTTTGATGCCTGGGCTGCGACGGTTCCGCACACTATCGGTAACCCGCTTTACCACTGGACGCACCTTGAGCTGCGTCGCCCGTTTGGTATTACAGGTAAGCTGTTGTCTCCGTCTACCGCGGACGAAATCTGGAACGAATGCAACGAACTGCTGGCGCAGGACAAGTTCTCCGCGCGCGGCATCATGCAGCAGATGAATGTGAAGATGGTCGGTACCACTGACGATCCGATTGACTCTCTGGAGCATCACGCAACGGTCGCCAAAGACAGCACCTTCGACATCAAAGTGCTGCCGAGCTGGCGTCCGGATAAAGCCTTCAACATTGAACAGGCAACATTCTGCGATTACATGGCGAAGCTGGGCGAAGTGTCTGACACTGATATCCGCCGCTTCTCCGACCTGCAAGCCGCACTGACGAAGCGTCTGGATCACTTCGCCGCGCACGGCTGTAAAGTGTCTGACCACGCGCTGGACGTGGTGCTGTTTGCTGAATCTAACGAATCCGAACTGGATAGCATCCTGGCGCGCCGTCTGGCCGGTGAGACCCTGAGCGAACATGAAGTGGCGCAGTTCAAAACGGCGGTACTGGTATTCCTCGGCGCAGAATATGCACGTCGCGAATGGGTACAGCAGTACCACATTGGCGCGCTGCGCAATAACAACCTGCGTCAGTTCAAACTGCTGGGTGCGGACGTCGGTTTCGACTCCATTAACGACCGTCCGATGGCGGAAGAGCTCTCCAAACTGCTGAGCAAACAGAACGAACAGAATCTGCTGCCGAAAACCATCCTGTACTGTCTGAACCCGCGCGATAACGAAGTGCTGGGCACCATGATTGGTAACTTCCAGGGTGAAGGGATGCCGGGCAAAATGCAGTTTGGCTCTGGCTGGTGGTTTAACGATCAGAAAGACGGTATGGAACGTCAGATGACGCAGCTGGCGCAACTGGGTCTGCTGAGCCGTTTTGTCGGTATGCTGACTGACAGCCGTAGCTTCCTGTCATACACGCGCCATGAGTACTTCCGCCGCATCCTGTGTCAGATGATCGGTCGTTGGGTGGCTGCGGGTGAAGCACCGGCAGACATTCAACTGCTTGGCGAAATGGTCAGAAATATCTGCTTCAACAATGCGCGCGACTACTTCGCCATTGAACTGAACTAAGGTCCGGGGTTGATATGCAATACATCAAGATCCATTCGCTGGATAACGTTGCGGTCGCGCTGGCGGACCTGACGCAAGGCACACAGGTCAGTGTCGATAACCACACCGTCACGCTTTTGCAGGACGTTGCACGTGGGCATAAATTTGCGCTGAGCGATATTGCGCAGGGTGAAAACGTCATTAAATACGGCCAACCTATCGGCCATGCTCTGGCGGATATCGCGGCGGGTGAGCACATTCATGCTCACAACACGCGTACCAACCTGAGCGATCTGGATGAATATAGCTATCAACCCGACTTTCAGGCGCCCGAAGCGCAACCGGCGGATCGCGATGTGCAGATCTACCGTCGTGCCAATGGCGAGGTTGGGGTGCGTAATGAGCTGTGGATACTGCCGACCGTTGGCTGTGTCAACGCGATGGCGCGTCAGATGCAGACCCGATTCCTGAAAGAGACCCACGATGCTGAAGGTATCGACGGCGTTCATCTTTTCAGCCACACCTACGGCTGTTCGCAGTTGGGTGATGACCACATCAATACCCGCACCATGCTGCAAAATATGGTGCGCCACCCGAATGCGGGTGCGGTGCTGGTGGTTGGCCTCGGCTGTGAAAACAACCAGGTTGATGCTTTTCGCGAAACGTTAGGTGAATTCGATCCTGACCGTGTTCACTTCATGGTCTGCCAACACCAGGAAGACGAAGTGGAAGCCGGGGTCGAACATCTCCATCAACTGTACAACGTGATGCGAAATGATAAGCGTGAGCCGGGCAAATTGGGCGAGCTGAAGTTTGGTCTGGAATGCGGTGGATCGGATGGTCTGTCCGGCATTACCGCCAACCCGATGCTGGGTCGTTTCTCCGACTACGTGATCGCGAACGGCGGCACCACCGTATTGACTGAAGTGCCGGAAATGTTCGGTGCAGAGCAGCTTCTGATGGATCACTGCCGTGACGAAGAGACTTTCGGCAAGCTGGTGACCATGGTCAACGACTTCAAACAGTACTTCATTGCTCATGACCAACCGATTTATGAGAACCCGTCACCGGGCAACAAAGCGGGTGGTATCACCACGCTGGAAGATAAATCGCTGGGCTGCACACAGAAAGCGGGTTCCAGTCAGGTTGTGGATGTACTGCGTTATGGCGAACGCCTGAAAACGCACGGTCTGAATCTGTTAAGCGCACCGGGTAATGATGCCGTTGCGACCAGTGCGCTGGCGGGTGCAGGTTGTCATATGGTGTTGTTCAGTACCGGTCGCGGAACGCCTTACGGTGGCTTCGTGCCGACGGTGAAAATCGCCACCAACAGCGAGCTGGCGGCGAAGAAAAAGCACTGGATTGATTTTGACGCCGGGCAGTTGATTCACGGTAAAGCGATGCCGCAGTTGCTAAACGAGTTTGTCGATACGATTGTGGAGTTTGCCAACGGTAAGCCGACGTGCAATGAACGTAACGATTTCCGTGAACTGGCTATCTTCAAGAGTGGCGTAACGCTGTAATTACCCTTCATCTTCCGAACCACGTTCGAGTGGATTTAAAAAAACGGCGTTTCATAATATGGAGCGCCGTTTGCTTTTGTGAATTCTGACAAGGATCTTCCATGACCGCGTATTGGCTGGCCCAGGGCGTAGGTGTCATCGCCTTTCTGATCGGTATTACCACGTTCTTCAACCGCGACGAGCGCCGGTTCAGGCTGCAACTTGCTGTCTATAGCGCCACCATTGGCGTGCATTTCTTTCTGATGGGCGCCTGGCCTGCGGGGATGAGCGCAGAGCTCAATACGATACGCACCCTGGTTTCGATGCATACCCGCAAGCTGTGGGTCATGGCTGTTTTCATTCTTCTCACCCTGGTGCTCGGGCTGGCAAAATTGCAGCATGCCATGGAGTTATTGCCGATTATCGGTACGCTGGCCAGTACCTGGGCGCTGTTTCGCTGTAAGGGATTGACCGTTCGCTGCGTGATGTGGTGTGCGACCGCCTGCTGGGTTGCCCACAATTTCTGGTTGGGCTCGATTGGCGGCACGATGATCGAAGGAAGTTTTCTGGTCATGAATGGCCTGAACATTCTCCGCTTCAGACGCATGCAGAAACGCGGAATTGATCCTTTCAAAATTGAAAAAAGCGTACAGGAAGAGAACCCCTCCGTACGATAACGGAGGGGAAGTGCGGTTATCCGCGCAGGGCGTTATTTGCCAGACGCTCATCTTCAGCCTGACAGGCTGCAGCGGTGAATAAGACGTCGGTAGAGGAGTTCAGCGCGGTTTCACAGGAGTCCTGCAACACGCCGATAATAAAGCCGACGGCAACCACCTGCATGGCGATATCGTTCGGGATACCAAACATATTACATGCCAGCGGGATCAGCAGCAGCGAGCCTCCTGCCACGCCCGATGCGCCACAGGCACACAGAGAAGCCACCACGCTCAGCAATAAGGCCGTTGGTAAATCGACCGGAATACCCAGTGTATTCACCGCCGCCAGCGTCAGCACGGTAATGGTGATCGCCGCGCCCGCCATATTGATGGTTGCGCCCAGCGGGATAGACACAGAATAGGTATCCCGATCCAGATTCAGCTTCTCGCACAGCGCCATATTCACCGGAATGTTGGCTGCGGAGCTGCGGGTAAAGAAAGCGTACACTCCGCTTTCACGCAGACATGCCAGCACCAGCGGGTAGGGGTTACGGCGAATTTTCCAGAATACCAGCAGCGGGTTAACCACAAACGCCACCAACAGCATACAACCAACCAGCACGGCCAGCAGTTGCGCATAGCCCCAAAGGGTAGCAAAACCGGTTGTTGCCAGCGTGGAAGAGACCAGGCCAAAAATACCGATAGGGGCAAAACGAATCACCAGCTTAACCATAAAGGTGACCGCGTTGGACATATCGTTGACGAGGTTTTTAGTGGTGTCGTTGCCATGGCGCAACGCAAAGCCCAGGCCGACAGCCCAGACCAGAATACCGATATAGTTAGCGTTCAGCAGAGCATCAATCGGGTTAGACACCATGCTCATTAACAGGCTGCGCATCACTTCAACGATGCCGGATGGCGGCACAATATCGTTTGCACTACTGGAAAGATGCAGGGTAGACGGGAAGGCGAAGCTGAACACGACGGCCGCTAACGCCGCTGAAAATGTCCCGAGCAGATAGAGGAACAGAATCGGACGGATATTGGTTTTTTGGCCATGCTGGTGGTTAGCGATAGACGCCATGACCAGCATCAGGACCAGGATTGGAGCGACCGCTTTTAATGCGCCGACGAACAAAGTACCTAACAAACCCGCCGCTTCTGCTGCGGGTTTTGATATCAGAGCCAGAAGGATCCCCAGTATCAAACCCACCAGAATTTGTTTTACCAGGCTTCCTTGAACCAGGCGCGAGATCAGCCCCGACGAACGTTGCGTAGTCATTTCATCATTCCTTTCATTGTGTTGTTGCCTGGCCTTTGTGCGTTCTATAGACGCATCTTTCAGAACCCAGGCTGATGTTTGCATGGCTGAGTATAGGGAAAGAAAGTCGTTCGGGAAGATAAATCTCCTGGATTTCGCGGTGAGATCATATTTTATAACTTTAAATTAACATAATTTTGACATGATAAATAAAAAGCCCGACGCGCGCATCGGGCCGTCGGGCTTTAAAGGCTAAAGCTTGAAACTTATTGTATTTGCTGCTTTTTGTCGTGCTGGTGGTTGACCCACGCATTCACAATCAGCGTGACGAACAGAATACCGAACACAACGCCTAACGAGATGGCGATCGGGATATGGTAGAAATCGACGATCAGCATTTTGATACCGATAAAGACCAGAATGACGGACAACCCGTACTTCAGCATGGAGAAACGCTCTGCCACGCCAGCCAGCAGGAAGTACATCGCACGCAGACCAAGAATCGCGAACAGGTTAGAGGTCAGCACGATGAACGGGTCCGTCGTCACCGCAAAGATAGCCGGAATGCTGTCCACGGCAAAAATCACATCGCTCAGCTCAACCAGAATCAGTACCAGCATCAGAGGCGTCACAAACAGCAGGCCGTTTTTACGGACAAAGAAATGCTCGTTCTCGATGGTATCGGTCATACGCAAATGACCGCGCAACCAACGAACTAACGGTCTGTCGCCAATGCCGGATGCATCTTCTTTTGCCAGCGCCATCTTCACGCCGGTAAACAGCAGGAACGCGCCGAACACATACAGTAGCCATTCAAACTGGGCGATTAACCAGCTGCCAGCGAAGATCATAATCGTACGCAGGACAATCGCGCCCAGTACGCCATAGACCAGCACCCGACGCTGCAGCGCAGGGGGAACAGAGAAGTAGCTGAACAACATCAACCAGACAAAGACGTTATCAACCGCCAGCGATTTCTCGATTAAGTAGCCGGTCAGGAACGCCAGCGCCTGTGGATCGGCGACAGCACGACCCTGTGTTTCAGCCAGATACCACCAAAATGCGGCGTTAAACAGTAATGACAGTGTTACCCAGACGATTGACCAGGCTGCGGCCTGCTTCATCGACATCGTATGCGCGCCACGACGCCCCTGCAGCAGCAGGTCGATGGCCAGCATAATCACCACCACAACAGCGAACCCACCCCATAACAACGGTGTGCCGACAGTATTCATTCTTTTTCCCCATACATAAAAAAAACGGCCAACGCCGAATGACGTTAGCCGCTGCTTTTTATGCATAGACCTTGCCATTCGGCAAGGTCTCACTTACAACAACAAAGGAATACGATAGCGTATTCCTTTGTTATCGCCCGGCGACCGGATGTGGTTTTTCACACATCGTAATGACGATCAACCGACAACGAAGTTACTCCCCTTTGCGGGTTACAAAGTATTACAGGCCACGTTTTCAGTCAATGGCCTGTAACATCTGTTTTACATAGTTTTACGCAGTCAGCGAGGTATCCGCATGATCAGCCGGGAAGATGACGCCGGTCTGACGGCGGATCTCCGTTTGCAGTTTTGCGGTAATACGACTGACAGCCAGTGCCGGGTGATCCACGTCGTTGGTTTCAATCAGATGAGCAAATGCCTCTGCCTCATAGAGCATAGTATTGATGTGCTGCGGCGTCGTAATATCCTGCGTTTTGCCTCCACGAGGAACAAAGCACACTTTCTGGCATTCGGAGATTTTCTCAATCACCAGAGAGCCAGACTCCCCCTGAATTTCACTGGCCAGCACGGAGTCGCTGACTTTGGAATGCTGCAGAGTGACGCTGAAATCACCGTAGTTCATGACCACCACGCCGTGGGCATCCACGCCGCTGTCCAGCAAGCTGGCGCTGGCCTGAACGCTGTGCGGTTCACCCCAAAGCGCAACGGCTGAGGCCAGGCAATAAAAACCGATATCCATAATCGAGCCATTAGAAAACGCAGGATTAAACGTATTCGGGTTTTCGCCGTCCAGATAGCGCTGGTAGCGTGAAGAGTATTGGCAGTAATTGATAAACGCCTTTCTGATTTTCCCTACTTTGGGCAGAGACTGCTGCAACAGCAGGAAATTGGGCAGACTGGCGGTCTTAAACGCTTCAAACAGTACGACCTGATTTTCGCGCGCACAGGCGATGGCGGCATCGACTTGCGCCAGATTTGATGCCAGCGGTTTTTCGCAAATGACATGCTTTTTGTGCGTCAAAAAAAGCTCTGTCTGCGGGAAATGCAGGGCGTTTGGGCTGGCGATATAGACGGCATCAATCGCGTCGCTTTTCGCCATCGCGTCCAGCGAAGTAAACAGATGTTCGACGAGATAATCGTTGGCGAAGGTCTGTGCCTGTTCAAGGCTACGGGAATAAACAGCGGTTAACTTGTATTTGCCGGTTTCATGGGCGGCATCGACAAACTGGCGGGTGATCCAGTTTGTGCCAATTACTGCGAAACGTATCATAAATGCCTTCAGGCTGCGAAAAGGGATCCTTTCGTCAATTTAGCATGCCTTGATGACAAAGCCAGTGCGCTACTGCGCAGTTTGCTTTAGCGATTGTTGCGTTAACCACAGACGGGTATCGAACTCCAGTTGGTGATACTGAGGTTCCATATAACAGCACAACTGGTAAAACGCCTTGTCGTGCTCTTTTTCTTTCAGGTGTGCCAGTTCATGAACGACGATCATGCGTAAAAAGGGTTCAGGAGCATTGCGAAACACGGTCGCAACGCGGATCTCTGCTTTTGCCTTCAGTTTTCCACCCTGCACGCGAGATACGGCGGTATGCAGCCCCAGCGCATTCTTCAGCACGTGGATCTTGCTGTCATACATGACTTTATTGAGCGGTGGCGCATTACGCAGAAACTGGTTTTTCAGATCCTGCGTGTATTGCCAGAGCGCTTTGTCGGTCGCGAAATCATGCGTTCCCGGATAACGCTTCTCCAGTACCGCCCCCAGACGCTGCTCGGCGATTAATGTGCGGACCTGAGAAAGCAAATTCTCCGGGTAGCCTTGCAGATAGGTCAGCTGACTCATTTGTGCCCCATATAAAGTATAAAAAGTGTATACTCACGCACCCTTTTCAGGGATAACACCGAAATTTTACCATTCAGGAGGGCCGATGAGCCACATAGACAACGGTTTCCGTTCGCTGTCACTAAAACGTTTCCCGGAAACGGATGACGTTAACCCACTGCTGGCGTGGGAAGCGGCCGATGAATATCTGCTGCAACAGCTGGATGATACCGAGATTAGCGGCCCGGTGCTGATCCTGAATGATACCTTCGGCGCGCTGGGCTGTGCGCTGGCGGAACATACGCCATACAGCATCGGCGACTCTTATTTAAGCGAGCTGGCGACGCGTGAGAACCTGCGTCACAACGATATAGCGGAATCCAGCGTCAAGTTTCTCGACAGCACGGCGGCGTACCCGCAAGCGCCGGGCGTTGTGCTGATTAAGATCCCCAAAACCATGGCGCTGCTGGAACAGCAGCTGCGAGCCCTGCGCGAGGTTGTCACGCCGCAGACGCGTATTATCGCGGGCGCGAAAGCGCGTGATATTCACACTTCGACTCTTGAGCTGTTTGAAAAAGTACTGGGTCCAACCACCACCACGCTGGCATGGAAAAAAGCCCGCCTGATCAACTGTACGTTCAGCCATCCTGAACTGGCCGATGCGTCACAAACCCTGAGCTGGAAGCTGGAAGGGACAGACTGGACCATCCACAACCATGCGAATGTGTTTTCACGTACCGGGCTGGACATTGGCGCGCGTTTCTTTATTGAACACCTGCCGGAAAATCTGGAAGGGGAGATCGTCGATCTCGGTTGCGGTAACGGAGTCATCGGTCTGACGTTGCTGGAGAAAAACCCGCAAGCGAGCGTCGTGTTTGTCGATGAGTCGCCAATGGCGGTGGCATCCAGCCGCCTGAACGTTGAAACCAACATGCCAGAAGCGCTGGATCGTTGTGAATTTATGATCAACAACGCGTTGTCTGGCGTTGAGCCGTTCCGCTTTAACGCGGTGCTGTGTAACCCTCCGTTTCATCAGAAGCATGCGTTGACCGATAACATCGCCTGGGAGATGTTCCATCATGCCCGTCGCTGCCTGAAAATTAACGGCGAGCTGTATATCGTTGCCAACCGTCATCTGGATTACTTCCACAAGCTGAAGAAGATTTTCGGTAACTGCGTCACCATCGCCACGAACAACAAATTTGTGGTGCTGAAAGCCGTGAAAACCGGTCGCCGTCGCTAAACCCTGATGCCGGATGGCGGCGTAAATGTCGCTGTCCGGCTCGGATTTGGAATCCTGTTCGCAAACCATAAACTCTCTCCCTTAGCCCCCTCCACCTCTGGTGATCTCCGGCGTATTGTTACGCTGATTCCTACAAGGTCATGAAGTTGCCAAATTGGCAACTCGTGTTATGATATTGCCAATTTGTCAACGGACGTGATAAAGAATGCACCTGATATCAATGACCGCAATTGACGAGGGATGTGAAAGATTTCCTCAATTTGCAAAAGAAATTAAGCTGCTAGGAAAGACTATTGCGAAAGCACACTGTCCGACGCCGGAAGCACTGAAAGTGTTTTATCCCTCACTGGATAACTTCAAATATCTTGATAAGCATTACGTATTAAACATCGCTAACAACAATATCAGAGTGATTGCGCTGATATTTTTTGAAAGTCAGAAGTTTTACATCAGGCACATCTTTAACCACGCCGAGTACGACAGGTTCACAGAGAGACACAGAACGAAGGGGAAAAAATCATGATTCTGATGACAGAAAAAGCCCTGAAAGCGACACAAACGCTGGTCGCAGAAATTCCTCTTCTGGGAGATAACCCCACCGAAGCCGATCATCGTGACGCTCTGGAACTGGTGGCCGAACTGCTGATGAGCGACCCAACAAATCCGCTAGTTGACCTGCTGTGCGTTCGCATCCGCGCATATGAAGATAATCATCCGGCATTACGTGCATTACGTGAAGAGATTGAGGCTATTCCGGCGGGTATCGCGGTTTTGCGCACTCTTATGGACCAGTATAATCTGACGCTTTCCGATTTTGCTGACGAAATTGGCAGTAAGTCGATGGTTTCACGTGTACTGAACGGACAAAGAAAATTAACGCTGGAGCATGCCAAAAAGCTGGCTGCACGATTTGGCATATCCCCGGCGTTATTTATCGATTAGCCTGCGCGAGTGTTAAATCTCCAGCGCCAACCAGGTGCCCTGAGCGATTGCGCGTCGGGCATCCAGTTCCATCGCCACATCGCACCCACCAATCAGATGCACGGTTTTACCTGCCGCATGTAGCGGCTCGACCAGCTCGCGTTTTGGCTCCTGACCGGCGCAGATAATCACATGATCCACGTCGAAGATCAGCGGTTCGCCGTTGATCAAAACATGCAGTCCTTCATCGTCGATCTTCTGGTAGCTCACCGCGGGGATCATTTTTACGCCGCGCGAGAGTAGGGTGGCGCGATGGATCCAGCCGGTTGTTTTCCCTAAACCTTGCCCCGGTTTGCTGGCCTTACGCTGCAACATAACGATCTGTCGCGGGCTACGGGACAAGTGCGGACCTTCCGGGCGTAAACCTCCCGCCTGCTGTAGGCTGGTATCGATGCCCCATTCCACGCAGAATTCGGCAATGTTTTGGCTGGTGGGAGAACCGGGTTGGCTCAGATACATGGCGGTATCAAAACCGATCCCGCCGCAGCCAATAATGGCGACACGTTTACCCACAGGCGTTTTCTCGCGCAGGACGTCGAGATAGGTCAGAACTTTCGGGTGATCAATCCCGTCGATCGGCGGCCTGCGGGGTTCGATCCCGCTGGCGAGGATCACTTCATCAAAGGCCTGAAGATCATGTGCCGTCACCAAATGGTTCAGCTTCAGCGTTACGCCAGTCACGTCGATCATGCGGCGGTAGTAACGTAGCGTTTCATAGAACTCTTCTTTACCGGGGATCTGTTTGGCGATATTAAACTGCCCGCCAATCTCGCCATGCGCATCAAACAGCGTCACGTGATGCCCGCGGGCGGCCGCGTTAATGGCAAAAGCAAGTCCCGCGGGACCGGCACCGACGACAGCCAGGTTTTTCAACTGTGTTGCCGGAACGATCGGCATTTTGGTTTCATGACAGGCGCGTGGGTTCACCAGGCAGGATGTCACTTTGCCGACGAATATCTGATCCAGACAAGCCTGGTTGCAGCCGATGCAGGTATTGATCTCATCCGCCCGTCCCGTTTGCGCTTTTGACAGAAGCTCAGCATCGGCGAGGAATGGACGGGCCATAGACACCATATCAGCATCGCCGCGCGCCAGAATGTCATCGGCCACGGCAGGATCGTTGATACGGTTGGTGGTAACCAGCGGGATCGTTACATGGCCTCTCAGTTTGCGTGTTACCCAGCTAAAAGCCCCGCGTGGAACCGACGTGGCGATGGTGGGAATACGCGCTTCGTGCCAGCCGATTCCGGTATTAATGAGAGTGGCGCCGGCGGCTTCTATCGCTTGCGCCAACTGGACGGTTTCATCAAAGGTTCCTCCGTCTTCCACCAGGTCGAGCATCGATAACCGGAAGATAATTATAAAATCATTGCCGGCGCGCTGACGTACCGCCCGTACCACTTCTATCGCAAAGCGCATGCGGTTGGCATAATCGCCGCCCCATTCATCAGTGCGCTGGTTGGTACGCAGCGTCAGGAATTCGTTGATCAAATACCCTTCTGAACCCATGACTTCGACACCATCGTAGCCCGCTTCACGCGCCAGTTGTGCGCAATGGGCGAAATCTTCAATCAGTTGCAGGATTTCATCGTGACTCAGTTCATGCGGCGTAAAGCGGTTGATGGGAGCCTGAATCGCTGAGGGCGCGACCAGATGTGGCTGATAGCTGTAGCGTCCGGTATGCAGAATTTGCAGCGCAATTTTGCCGCCTTCGTCGTGAACCGCATCGGTGATGACGCGATGGT
Source organism: Citrobacter sp. Marseille-Q6884 (assembly GCF_945906775.1). Taxonomy (NCBI): domain Bacteria; kingdom Pseudomonadati; phylum Pseudomonadota; class Gammaproteobacteria; order Enterobacterales; family Enterobacteriaceae; genus Citrobacter; species Citrobacter sp. Marseille-Q6884. The sequence goes on along the minus strand of NZ_CAMDRE010000001.1, from coordinate 528,490 downwards.
GCGGCAGTTGGCTGATGTCGTTAAGCATCGCGCCACCTTCCATCCCCACACCCGATAACGCAGGGGCAATCCCTCCGCTCACAATGAGGGCGACACCATGACGGGCGCGCTCAGCGTAGAACGCCGCCAGCCGTTCTGCACCATCGGGATACTCTTCCAGCCCGGTATGCATTGAACCCATCAGCACGCGGTTTTTAAGCGTGGTAAATCCCAAATCGAGTGGGGCGAACAGCGACGGATAGCTCATAAAGGTGTCCAGTATGTAAAATTATTGTTATGTGGTCGGATGAGTTAATAATTTAGTCGTCGGCGCGCAAAAGGGAAAAGGGGAATGCCGTGATTGTGATGGGATTCAAAAAAGAGGGCGTCTGAGGGATGATTAGCCGAATAGCAATATGGATGATGAATCTTATCCGGCCTGTAAAAGTACTACTTAGCAGGCCGGATAAGGTTATTACACTTGCTCCACGTTCACTCGCAATGCGGCCAGCGCTTTGCGCGTTGAGCGTAAGACCAGCTCGCATTGTTCGATCGTCAACGTTAATGGCGGTTCGATGCGGATAGTCTTGGCGTTGTTGAGTGTTCCGGCGACCAGCACGCGTTGGCGGAACATCTCACTGGCAAAGTTATAGCCGATTTCATTATCGACAAACTCAATCGCCATCAGCATGCCTTTACCACGTACGTCATGCACCAGGTCCGGGTATTCCCGCGCCATCTGACGGAAGCCATCCAGTAACATATCGCCTTTCTGCTCTGCCTGAGCCGGTAAATTTTGCTCCAGCAGGACATTGATGGTTGCCAGCGCCGCCGCACACGAAAGCGGGTTACCGCCAAACGTGGTGGTGTGCAGGAACGGGTTGTCGAACAGCACGGAGAATACCTCTTCGGTGGCGATGGTCGCCCCGATAGGCATCACGCCGCCGCCCAGCGCTTTTGCCAGACACAGAATGTCGGGCTGCACGTTTTCATGCTCGCAGGCGAACATCTTGCCGGTACGCCCCATGCCTGTTTGAACTTCATCCAGGATCATCAGCGCGCCGAACTCATCGCAGAGTTTACGTACCGCGGTCAAATACCCTTGCGGCGGCAGGATCACGCCCCCTTCACCCTGGATTGGCTCCAGAATAACGGCCGCCACATCGTCACCGGTTTTTTTACACTCGCTGAGCACGGTACGCATCGCGTCAATATCGCCAAAAGGCACATGACGGAAGCCCGGCAGGAGCGGCATAAAAGGTTTGCGGAAGGTCGATTTTGCCGTGGCAGAGAGCGAGCCCAGCGATTTACCGTGGAAAGCGCCACTGGTGGCAATAAAGGTAAATTTTCCGCGTGGCGATTGATACGCCTTCGCCAGCTTCAGTGCCGCTTCAACGGACTCGGTGCCGCTGTTACAGAAGAAACTGTACTTCAGTTTTCCGGGCGTCAGCGCAGCCAACGTTTTCGCCAGCATGGCCCGCAAAGGGTCCAGCAATTCCTGGCTGTGAAGCGGTTGTTTAGCGAGTTGATTCTGTACGGCGGAGACCACGACTGGATTACGGTGCCCCACGTTGAAAATTCCAAAACCTCCCAGGCAATCGACAAACTCCTGTCCCTGGGTGTCGACAAGCGTATTCAGACTCCCCGCTTGCCACTCTACGGCTCCGTAATCCCCGCCGGCAGTTACAGATTTTCGATACTCTAAGAACCCCGGATTGACATGCTCCTTGAAGTATTCAATCACCTCTCGGTTAAGTGCTTTCATTTCCTCATGATCAAGCGTTCGCTTCTCAATGAGATTCAGTGCGTGTGCGCTGCAGGCCAGGGCCGATGCGCTGGAAGGTAACCTGTTCAAAATATGCTCCCGGAGCTCGCGTATCACATGATACTGAATTAAGTATTGCAGGGATTACGCCAGCCCGGCGCGCTTTACGAAAATCGGGATAAACACCAGGATGTTATTCATTTGTGCAACATTTAATGTCAAAACTTAACATTTACTGGCATTTTTGGCAGGTTTGCACCGCAAAAACAGACAGGAAACAGCCGCAGTTGCGCCAAAAGAGAGCAAGATCTGCCCTGTCACGGTGCATGAAGTGAAGCGTTACTGAATAGTTTCTGGATGAAAGTATTTTAAATCAAGGAATTAGAAAACATACAGATTTGGAGGTTTAATCGCAAATTGCGATCTAAATCAAATTTAACAACTAAAGATAAAAAGATTATCGCCGAAATAACATATGCCGAGAGAGTTAACAACCAGATAACCTGCACAGGACGCAATCATGTCTTCTCATCCCTACGTTAGCCAGCAAAACACACCGCTGGATGATGATATCACCCTCATGTCAACGACTGACCTGCAAAGCTATATCACCCACGCGAACGACACGTTTGTCCAGGTCAGCGGGTATCAGCTGAATGAATTACTGGGCAAACCGCACAATCTGGTCCGCCACCCGGATATGCCAAAAGCCGCATTTGCAGATATGTGGTACACGCTACAGCAAGGGGAGCCGTGGAGCGGCATCGTGAAAAACCGGCGTAAAAATGGCGATCACTACTGGGTGAGAGCCAACGCCGTGCCGATGGTGCGGGAAGGGCGCGTTACCGGGTATATGTCGATTCGTACCCGGGCGACGGAGGAAGAGGTTGCGGCGGTCGAGCCTTTATATCAGGCGCTGAATGAAGGTCGTTGTAACAAGCGTGTGCATAAAGGGCTGGTGGTTCGCAAAGGTTGGTTGGGCAAACTGCCGTCACTCCCGGTTCGCTGGCGGGTACGCAGCGTGATGGCGTTGATGTTTATCGTGTTGGCCGTAACGTTGCAGCAGATGGGCGCTGCGTGGCCGATATTGTTGACGAGTGCGTTAGTGATGCTGGCGGGTACAGCGATTTTCGAATGGCAAATTGTGCGCCCCATTGAGAACGTCGCCCGCCAGGCGCTGAAAGTGGCGACCGGTGAGCGCAACAGTGTGTCGCATCTCAATCGCAGTGATGAACTGGGTCTGATGCTGCGGGCGGTGGGGCAACTGGGATTAATGTGCCGCTGGCTTATTCATGACGTTTCAAGTCAGGTCTCCAGCGTACGTAACGACAGCGAAACGCTGGCGAAAGGGAGTGATGATTTAAACAAACATACTCAGCAGACTGTAGAGAATGTGCAGGATACGGTGACGACCATGAATCAGATGGCGGCATCGGTGAAGCAAAACTCTGCGACGGCTGCGGCTGCCGACAAGCTCTCAATTGCTGCCAGCAGTGCGGCAACGCAGGGCGGTGAGGCGATGGGTACCGTCATTAAAACCATGGACGATATCGCCAACAGCACGCAGCGAATTGGCACCATCACCACCCTGATTAACGATATTGCTTTCCAGACCAATATCCTGGCGCTGAACGCCGCGGTGGAAGCCGCGCGGGCTGGTGAACAGGGGAAAGGGTTTGCCGTGGTGGCAGGGGAAGTCCGCCATCTTGCCAGCCGTAGCGCCAGTGCGGCGAATGACATTCGTAAACTGATTGATGCCAGCGCCGATAAAGTGCAGTCCGGCTCCGATCAGGTTCACGCAGCAGGGCGCACGATGGATGACATTGTGGCGCAGGTGCAAAACGTCACGCAACTGATCGCTCAAATCAGCCACTCCACGATAGAGCAGGCGGACGGGCTGACCAGTTTGACCCGTGCGGTGAATGAGTTAAGCAGCATTACGCAGAAAAATGCTGAGCTGGTGGAAGAGAGCACCCGGATTTCTGCGATGGTGAAACATCGCGCCGGGCGCCTGGAAGATGCAGTCACCGTTCTGCATTAAGCACAACGCAACAGACGGAACCGCGAGTTAACGTGTTCCGTCTGAAGAGGGAGCGGCTTAATCCAGTTGGGTGATGTCCAGCGAGGCGCGATCGATAATGCCGATGATTTTTTTGATCTGTGCATCGCTGGTGTCGCCATGATTAACCCGGAGATCCAGCACCGCTTTGAAGTTATCCAGGGCCCGTTTCATTTGCGGGTTTTTACGTAATTCGAACCCCACGCAGCGTGCCTTGATGCGTTCGTGGATGTGCTCCAGATGCTCACGGTTTTCATCCAGCCATTGCTGGCCTTGCGTCGTGATCGTTATCTGTTTACGCCCGCCTTCCTCGTCACTGACAGCAATCAGCTCCTGATCCTGCAAGAAATCCAGCGTCGGATAAATAACACCAGGACTTGGTGTGTAATTTCCCTGGGTCAGCGTTTCGATAGCTTTGATCAGTTCGTAGCCGTGGCTGGCGTCACGGGTCAAGATATCCAGAATCACCAGACGTAATTCACCGTGGCCGAAAAAGCGCTGACGGCGACCGCCGCCCCGACCATGACGATGCCCGCAGCCGTGTTCGTGGTGGTGCTCGTGGTCATGACCTTCGTGGCGATGCGCTTCTCCTTTGCAACAACCTGCGTGGTGGTGCTCGTGGTCATGACCTTCGTGGTGATGTCCTTCACCCTTGCAGCATCCTTCGTGTTGGCGATCTGCATGTTTGCAGCAACCCTCATGTTGGTTTTGCATCATTGTCTCCTGACGTTGTTTAGATATATCTAATTTATATCTAAACTTTTATGTTTTGCAAGGGTGTGATGTTTTTATGTTTTAATTGATTGATTTATATGTACTTAATTTTTATTTTGCTGATAGGGAGTTGGACGGTGGCTATATCAGAAAGTGCTTGCAATATTCGTGATTAGCAATCATTATCATTTAAAATGATAATTTAGATATATCGTATTATCCCCATTAAGGCGAAAAAATGACAAAAAACACCTCACGCTACCCCCAGCGCGTTCGTCATGAGCTGCGTTTTCGTGAACTCACCGTTTTGCGCGTTGAACGTATCAGCACGGGCTTTCAGCGTATCGTGCTCGGCGGTGATGCTCTGGAGGGCTTTAGTTCACGCGGCTTTGACGACCATTCCAAGGTCTTTTTCCCTGAACCCGGCACACAGTTTGTGCCGCCAACGGTCACCGATGAGGGCATCGTTTGGGCTGAAGGAATCCGTCCTGTCTCCCGGGATTACACACCGCTGTATGACGAAGCGCGCCATGAACTGGCGCTGGATTTCTACCTGCATGAGGGCGGCGTGGCGAGTACCTGGGCGAAGCATGCCCGTGAAGGTGACAAACTGACGATTGGCGGCCCGCGTGGTTCGCTGGTGGTGCCGGAAGATTACGCGTACCAGGTGTATGTTTGTGATGAGTCAGGTATGCCAGCATTGCGCCGCCGGCTGGAAGCGCTCAGCCGTTTAGCGGTACGTCCGAATGTAATGGCGCTGGTGAGCGTGCAGGATGCTGCCTGCCAGGATTACCTGGCCCATCTCGACGGATTTGCGATTCAGTGGTTTGTCGGTCATAACGAGCAGGCGGTGAATGATGCGCTGGCGCAACTGAACGTCCCTGCGGATGATTATTTCATCTGGATCACCGGTGAAGGAAAAGCGGTAAAAAACCTGAGCGCCCGCTTTGAAACCGAGGCGTTCGATCAGCAACGGGTACGTGCGGCAGCCTACTGGCATCACCGCAATTCCACCCGTTAATAATTTGACGGGGGCACGCCAAATACCTGGCGGAACGCATAGCTAAACGCCGCGGTGCTCGAATACCCCACGTCGAGCGCAACGGCGGTCACGCTTTTATTTTTTTTCAGCATTAACACGGATTCTAGAATACGCATTTTTTGCTTCCAGACGCTGAAGGGTAATCCTGTCTCTTTTTTGAAATGACGCGAAAAGGTGCGGGCCGACATACCGAGATGCTGCGCCCAATACTCAACGGAATGTTCTAATGCCGGGGATTCTTGTATTGTCCGGCAGATTTTGGTTAATTCGCGATCCTGCGGCCAGGGTAATACAAACGCCACTTCCGGTAATTGCAAAATAATATCGACCAGGACGCTAACCAGTTTTCCCTCTTTAGACTGGCTATCATAATGACCTGAAATTAAGTTGGTTGCGTAATGAATAAATTCTCTGGCGAAATCACTGATGGCAACCACTTTACACTCGTTAATGGGCTGTTCCAGAAAGTCCGGTTTAATATCCAGATTCTCTAAATAAACATCATCCAGCGCCCAGACCGCATGCTCCGTATTATTGGGGATCCAGATGCCATAATGCGCGGGGATTATCCAGCACTTCCCGGCGACATCAATACGCATGCTGCCCTTGCGGGCAAAATGAAACTGCATAAAAGAATGGGTGTGCTGCGGAACATGGTTGTTGGCCTCCAGCACATACGAGCGAAAGTAAACGTCCTGCGGCAGCTCAGCGACGGAGTCATCCGGGAAGGAATTCCACTGTTTCTGTGTGAGGGTTTCCATAAATAAATGCGCAATGCTCCCGATTCTGTGGCCTCTGCTCGATAGATCTTGTCCTCAAATCATAATACATACAATCTCTTTTCCATAATAATCTTGCCTAAGAATTATTAGTCCACTTTTGGTAAAGACCATGAGCACGCTTTGTTCAGATGCAGTAATCGTAAATGAAAAAAATGATAATTGGACGCGGATGGGGAAAGAGCTGCTCCAGCAGGCTGATATCCAGATTAATGGTACGCGTGCCTGGGACATTCAACTTCATCACACCGGTTTCTTTAAACGGGTACTGCAACAAGGTTCTTTAGGGCTTGGCGAAAGCTATATGGAAGGCTGGTGGGACTGCGAACGGCTCGATATTTTGTTCTGCAAAATCCTGAAAGCAAAACTCGACCAAAAGATGCCGGGTAATCTGAAAGATATTTTGCGCATTGCCAGCGCACGCCTCTTTAATTTGCAGTCGCGCAGCCGCGCCTGGATTGTCGGTAAGGAACATTACGATACAGGGAATGATCTCTTCGCCCTGATGCTTGATCCTTACATGCAATATTCCTGCGGCTACTGGAAAGAAGCGGAGACCTTAGAAGAGGCGCAGAATGCAAAATTAAAAATGATTTGCGAGAAGCTGCAGCTTAAACCGGGCATGCGCTTACTGGATATCGGTTGTGGCTGGGGAGGCCTTGCAGAATATGCGGCGCGTCATTATGGCGTGGCGGTAGAAGGGGTCACCATCTCGCAGGAACAACAAAAAATGGCGCAGCAGCGCTGCGAGGGGCTGGATGTTTCTATTCTGCTTCAGGACTATCGCGATCTCGATAAACACTATGATCGTATTGTCTCTGTCGGCATGTTTGAACACGTCGGGCCGAAAAACTACGACACCTATTTCAGCATTGCAGACCGTTGTTTAAAACCCGACGGACTTTTCCTGCTGCATACGATTGGCAGCAATAAAAAAGGGATGAGCGTCGATCCGTGGATCAATAAGTATATTTTCCCTAACGGGTGTTTGCCGGCGATCTCTCATATTGCTGAAGCCAGCGAGTCACGGTTTGTGATGGAGGACTGGCATAACTTTGGCAGTGATTATGATAAAACGTTGATGGCCTGGCACCAGCGTTTTAATCAGGCCTGGCCGGAGTTGTCTCCGCGTTATTCCGCGACGTTCAGACGGATGTTCAATTACTATTTATGTGCATGCGCCGGGGCGTTCCGCGCCAGAGATATTGAACTCTGGCAGGTGCTGTTTAGTCGAGGCGTAGAAGGCGGTCTTCGCGTTTATCGCTAATCGCGCAGAAAAAAACCGGAGCTCAATGAACTGACTCCGGTTTTTTTATTGGGACGAAAACTTAGCTCAATTCATTCTCTGCCAGCGCTTTAAACACCATCGCGACAGCATGTGCGCCGGGGTCCATATTACCGAGCAGGCTTTCGCTATTAAGGTAAGATGCGCGACCCGCGTTGGCTTTGCTCGACAGGCGGGTACGCTCTGCGCCTGCTTGCGCGGCGTCGAAGGCGGCCTGCAGGTTTTCAGGTTGCGCGAGTAGCGCGGTCAGGGCCGGTTGCAAGGCATCAATCATTGTGCGATCGCCTTCATCCGCACCCCCGTAAAACTTCATCTGAGCCAGACCCGTATTCAGTGCTTCAGCGACTCCGGCACCTTGTTCCAGTTTCTGACCGGCTGCGGTGAAGAAGATAGACATCAGTACGCCGCTGGAACCGCCCATCACCACGGTCAGACGCTCGCCAATCAGTGCGAACAACGTGGCAAGGTTAGCAAGCGGAAGCTGCTGGCGATGCAGCAGATCGGCAATTTCGCGCGCACCCGCGGCAAAGGTTGACCCGGTATCGCCATCGCCCACTTTGGCATCCAGCGCATTAAGGTGTGTCTCTAAATCGGAAAGCGTTCCGGTAACCCGCTCAATAATCCCGGCGACCTGCGCGTTGTCTGAAGGCTGGAATTCCACGCGCGCGCTGCGCTGCGATGACGGTACGGTTGTGATATCACGTGGCGGCACGGGCGTTGGCCAACTGCTGGTTTCCACTTCGGTTAACAGTGCTTTTTCGATGCTCTCCTCCAGCACGATGGCCGTCAGCGAGAAGCCTTTCATATCCAGCGCCGTAACCAGTGAGGCCGGTCCAATAAGCCAGTCGATGCGCGGATGCAACGCGCTGTTTGCCAGTTCGCGGGTCAGAATGGCCATTTCCGCAATCGACACGCCGCCGAGATTATTTATCATCACCGCCAGACGACCCGTTTCCGGTAGGGCGGCAACCAGCTTTTCTACCATCAGATTGACAACCAGCGCGCTGTTTTGCGTGGAAATCACCGACGCGCCAGGCTCACCGTGAATCCCCATCCCCAGTTCCGCCTGACCTGCATGTTGACGTGGTGCATCCTCGGTTTCCTGCGGCAGATGACAACTGGAAAGCGCGACACCCAGGCTAAAGGTGTTGTTCGCCGCGTATTGTGCTTCACGCAGGACCGTCGCGAGGTTATAGCCGCGCTCGGCAAAATAGCCCGCGACTTTATGGACCAGAATGGTTCCGGCGATACCGCGAGGATGTTTATTATCCGGCAGTGAAATGTCGTCACCGACGATCAGCATTTCGACGTTATAACCCAACCGACGTGCTTTCTCTGCGGCGAGACCGAAGTTAAGACGGTCGCCAGTGTAATTCTTCACGATTAACAGGCAGCCCGCGTCACCAGTCACGGCCTGAATGGCCGTCAGTACCGCATCCACGCTCGGGGAGGCAAACACGTCGCCGCACACGGCAGCGGTTAACATACCCTTGCCAATAAATCCGACGTGGGCAGGTTCGTGCCCTGAGCCACCGCCGGAGATCACCGCGACATTATTTTTGTTGAGATCGCGACGCACCACGATGCGAATGGCGGGATCGCTCTCCAGACGTGCCAGGTTGTTCCACGGGCTGGAGATAATCGTACCTTCGATGACGTCATTAACGAGATGGGTACGTTGGTTAAAAAAGAATTGAGACATAACAGCTCCTGGCGATTGAGTGTAAAACAAACCCCCGGATGCCCTGTCATGGCGCGGAGGCGATGGAGAGATTCTGGCGGAGTCAGCGCGGAAAAAAACTGCAGCAAAATGAGTTTCATTACGAAACGCGAATGTTCTTTTTTGTTCCGAAATGGAACGTGATTGTGCGAAAAAAGCGCGCAATGCGACCCTGCACCGCTTTTTTCTCCTGACATTAGCGGCGTTTATCGCGAATGGATGGGGATTTTTTGACGGTCTTTACCGTGACGGGAAGGTAAAAGACCTATCCGGTTTGTGTGTTCTGTACTGAAATGAGCGCAAATGAACGGATCGGGATCGCAAACCGTATTAAATTTAGGGTTAAGCGTTTCAATATGGAACGTCAGCTATTTTTATCTGTTTCATATCAGAACAAAAAGACGAAAGATTTTTTTGTGCACGCCTCGCCCTACAGTGAGTACATCGCTCCGGTACCGCTCTGCTTTAGCGCTCAGCATCAGGCTAAACAGGTAAACGCCAGGGCTCATCATGTAAAAACATGTACTTATTTGAGGATGAAAGGAATGCTAAAAGTTATTCAATCTCCAGCCAAATATCTCCAGGGTCCTGACGCTTCTACCTTATTTGGTCAATACGCTAAAAACCTGGCGGACAGCTTTTTTGTGATTGCGGATGATTTCGTGATGAAGCTGGCGGGGGAAAAAGTACTTAATGGCCTCCACAATCATGGGATTAGCTGCCACGCAGAGCGCTTTAACGGCGAATGCAGCCATGTGGAAATTGATCGTCTTATTGCCATTCTGAAACAACACGGCTGCCGTGGCGTCGTGGGGATTGGCGGTGGGAAAACGCTGGATACCGCCAAAGCGATTGGCTACTACCAGAAGCTGCCGGTGGTAGTGATTCCGACGATTGCCTCTACCGATGCGCCAACCAGCGCTCTGTCGGTGATTTACACCGAAGCCGGGGAATTTGAAGAGTACCTGATCTACCCGAAAAACCCGGATATGGTGGTGATGGATACGGCAATTATCGCCAAAGCGCCAGTGCGTCTGCTGGTTGCCGGAATGGGGGATGCGCTCTCTACCTGGTTTGAAGCTAAAGCCTGTTATGACGCCAGAGCGACCAGCATGGCGGGTGGGCAGTCCACGGCGGCGGCATTGAGCCTGGCGCGCCTGTGCTATGATACGTTGCTGGCAGAAGGTGAAAAGGCTCGCTTAGCCGCGCAGGCAGGCGTAGTCACCGACGCGCTGGAACGTATTGTTGAAGCCAACACTTATCTCAGCGGTATCGGTTTTGAAAGCAGTGGTCTTGCGGGCGCACATGCTATTCATAACGGCTTTACGATTCTCGAAGAGTGCCACCATTTGTACCACGGTGAGAAGGTCGCATTCGGTACGCTGGCGCAACTGGTGCTGCAAAACAGCCCAATGGACGAGATTGAAACCGTGCTGGATTTCTGTCAGAAAGTCGGCTTGCCGGTGACGCTGGCGCAAATGGGTGTGAAAGAGGGCATTGATGATAAAATCCATGCCGTCGCGAAAGCCACCTGTGCAGAAGGTGAAACCATCCATAATATGCCGTTCCCGGTGACCCCAGACAGCGTACATGCCGCTATTCTGACGGCAGACCTGCTGGGACAGCAGTGGCTGGCACGTTAATCAGACGTCGGTAAGCCTTTTTTCCGGCATCTTCTCTCCCCTCTGACAGTCTCTGCCGGAGGGGTTGTCCAGGGTAAAACAGCGGAAAGGGATATGACGGCGCACACTCAGGAACTCAAAAAGGACGTCTCTTCGGTCATCGCTCAGTCATGGCATCGCTGCAGCAAATTTATGCAGCGGGAAACCTGGCAGGCGCCGCATCAGGCACAAGGGCTGACGTTTGAGTCGATTTGCCGCCGCAAGACTGCGCTACTGACGATTGGTCAGGCCGCGCTGGAAGATGCCTGGGAGTTTATGGATGGACGCCCCTGTGCGCTGCTGATTCTGGATGAGTCGGCCTGTATTCTCAGCCGTTGCGGCGATCCGCAAACGGTAGAACAACTGGCGGAGCTGGGTTTTCGTGACGGCAGCTACTGTGCCGAGAGCATTATTGGTAGCTGTGCGCTGTCGCTGGCGACGATGCCGGGACAGCCGACCAAAACCTCTGGCGATCAACACTTTAAACAGGCGCTGCATCCCTGGTCATTCTGCTCAACGCCGGTGTTCGATAACCACGGACGGCTGTTTGGCTCCATTTCACTCTGCTGTCTGGTCGAGCATGAGTCCGTTTCTGATCTCTCCCTGACGCTGGCGATTGCCAGAGAAGTCGGTAATTCTTTGCTGACCGACAGTCTGTTAGCCGAATCTAACCGTCATCTGAATCAGATGTACGGATTGCTGGAGAGTATGGATGATGGCGTGATGGCCTGGAATGAGCAGGGCGTATTGCAGTTCCTCAATGCGCGAGCCGCGATGCTTTTGCATCTGGACGCTCAGGCCAGCCAGGGTAAAAACATTCACGACCTGGTCAATTTACCCACGCTGCTGCGCCGTGCAATTAAGCATGCCCGTGGCCTGAATCACGTCGAAGTCACCTTTGAGAGTCAGCATCAGTTTGTGGATGCTGTCATTACCCTGAAGCCGATTGTAGAAGAGCAGGGCAATAGCTTTATTCTGCTCTTGCATCCGGTCGAGCAAATGCGCCAATTGATGACCAGCCAGTTAGGCAAGGTCAGCCATACCTTTGAACAGATGTCGACGGATGACCCGGAAACCCGGCGGCTGATCCATTTCGGTCGCCAGGCGGCGAGGGGGAGTTTCCCGATCCTGCTGTGTGGGGAAGAGGGGGTGGGTAAGGAGCTGCTGAGTCAGGCCATTCATAATGAAAGCGAACGCGCCAGCGGTCCGTACATCGCCGTTAACTGCCAGCTGTATGCCAACAGCGTACTGGGGCAGGATTTTATGGGCAGTGCGCCAACCGATGATGAAAACGGTCGGCTGAGCCGCCTTGAACTGGCAAACGGTGGCACGCTGTTTCTGGAAAAAATTGAGTATCTGGCGCCGGAACTCCAGTCTGCGCTGCTGCAGGTGATAAAACAGGGCGTTCTGACCCGCCTTGATGCGCGCCGCCTGATCCCGGTAGATGTGAAAGTGATCGCCACCACCACCGTGGATCTCGCCAATCTGGTGGAACAAAACCGCTTTAGCCGCCAGCTTTACTATGCGCTGCACTCTTTTGAGATCGTCATCCCGCCGCTACGGGCGCGGCGTAACAGCATTCCATCGCTGATATATACGCGCCTGAATAGCCTGAAAAAACGCTTTTCAACCAGCCTGAAGATCGATGACGATGCGCTGGCGCAACTGGTGGCCTACTCGTGGCCGGGCAACGATTTTGAGCTGAACAGCATTATCGAAAACATCGCCATCAGCAGCGATAACGGCCATATTCGCTTGAGTAATCTGCCTGATTATCTGTTTGCCGAACGCCCCGGCAGTGATACGACTTCCTCACTGCTTCCTGCCAGCCTGACGTTTACGGCCATCGAAAAAGAGGCGATTATCCACGCCGCGCGCGTAACCAGCGGGCGTGTGCAGGAGATGTCGCAACTGCTGAACATTGGCCGTACTACGCTGTGGCGCAAGATGAAGCAGTACGATATCGACGCCAGCCAGTTTAAGCGCAAGCATCTGGAGTAGTTTCTTCGATTCTCGCCATGGAGAAGAGGGCATCGGATAAACGATTGATATAGCTCTTCAATTCGTCGCGCACGGTCACTGCCTTGTCCATTGCGATGAGAATACGTTCCAGCCGTCGCGACAGCGTGCGTGCGACGTGCAACTGCGCCGACGCCAGGTTTTTCCCCGGGATCACAAACGCCTTAAGCGGGCCGCTTTGTGCCATATTGCGGTCAATCAACTGCTCCAGCGCCTGAATATCTCCGGCGTTAATCGTCTGCGTTAAGCGAGCGAGACCCTTTTCATCGCTGGCGAGTTCCGAGCCCAACACGAACAGCGTTTTCTGAATGGCGTGCAGATCTTGCTGTAACGCGGGTTGCCGGGTCGTGGCATAGCAGACGCCAAGCTGGGAAATCAGTTCATCCACCGTCCCATAGGCATTCACGCGGATGTCATCTTTGTCGATGCGCCGACCGCCAAACAGCGCGGTGGTGCCGTTATCGCCGGTTCGGGTATAAATACGATACATTTATGTTATCTCGCTGAAGGGAAGCACTTTCACCAGTTGACCGGCGTTGGCACCGAGCGTGCGGATCTGCGTCACTCCGGCGGCGATATGCCCGCGGATCAGCGCCCGATCGTTGGGCAACTGTGCATGGGTTAAGGCAATATCACCGGTTGCGTTAAGCCCGAGACCTACCCGCAACGCTGAGCTTTTTGCCGCCCGTTTGCTGAGCGTCAGCGCACTGGCATTCTCATCACAACACCTTGCCTGGCAAGGGACACCCTGCTCCTCCAGCCCCCAGCACAGCTCATCAAGCTCGCGGGTATTCTGCCAGCGCGAGTGATAAAACAGATGTACACCGGGTGGTGAAAGTGGCATGGCGTCCCCCTTTTTCAATCAAAAAGCCTGGCGGAAGATCTCAGCAATCTCTTTCTCATTCCCTTTGCGCGGGTTCGAGAAAGCATTGCCATCTTTCAGCGCCATTTCCGCCATATACGGGAAATCGGCCTCTTTGACGCCCAGTTCGCGCAGATGCTGCGGAATACCAATATCGGCAGAAAGACGAGAGATGGCGTGAATTGCCCGTTCAGCGGCGTCCATCGTGGACAGACCGTCAATGTTCTCGCCCATAAACTCCGCGATGTCGGCAAATTTTTCCGGGTTGGCTATCAGGTTATAGCGCGCCACGTGCGGCAGCAGAACGGCGTTCGCCACACCGTGTGGCATGTCATACAGGCCACCAAGCTGGTGCGCCATGGCGTGCACGTAGCCGAGGTTGGCGTTGTTAAATGCCATACCCGCCAGCAGCGAAGCATAGGCCATATTTTCGCGGGCTTTCAGGTTGCTGCCCAGCGCGACGGCCTGGCGTAAATTACGGGCGATCAGTCGGATTGCCTGGATTGCGGCGGCGTCGGTGACCGGGTTAGCGTCTTTCGAAATATAGGCTTCAACGGCGTGGGTCAACGCATCCATCCCGGTGGCGGCGGTCAGCGGCGCGGGTTTGCCGAGCATCAGCAATGGATCATTAATGGAGACCGACGGCAGGTTACGCCAGCTGACGATGACGAATTTCACTTTTGTTTTCGTGTTCGTCAGCACGCAGTGGCGAGTCACTTCGCTGGCCGTACCCGCGGTGGTGTTGACCGCCACGATGGGGGGCAACGGGTTGGTCAGGGTTTCAATTCCGGCATAGCTGTAGAGATCGCCTTCGTGGGTAGCGGCGATGCCAATGCCTTTACCACAGTCGTGCGGGCTGCCGCCGCCGACAGTGACGATAATATCGCACTGCTCTTTACGAAATACCGCCAGACCATCGCGTACGTTGGTGTCTTTTGGGTTTGGCTCGACGCCGTCAAAAACCACGACCTCAATACCCGCTTCACGCAGATGGCTGAGCGTTTTATCTACTGCGCCGTCTTTAATTGCCCGCAGACCTTTATCGGTCACCAGCAGCGCTTTTTTACCGCCTAATAATTTGCAACGTTCACCGACAACGGAAATAGCATTGGGACCAAAAAAGTTAACATTCGGCACCAGGTAATCAAACATACGATAGCTCATAATATACCTTCTTAGATTTCATTTATAATTCAGAGAAACAATTCAATGCCGTTTCGGCTAATAATTTGTCCTGTTCGACAGTGCCGCCACTTACGCCGACAGCACCGATTGTTTTTCCGTTTATCATGACAGGCAGACCACCGCCGAAAATAATAATGCGCTGTTGGTTAGTCAGCTGTAATCCATATAGTGAAGCACCGGGTTGTACCACATCGGTAATTTCGTGAGTCCCCTGACGTAAACAGCAGGCGGTCCAGGCTTTATTAAGTGAAATATCGCAACTGCTGACAAATGCCTCGTCCATACGCTGCATCAGCAGCGTGTTGCCACCGTGGTCAACGACGGAAAAGACCACCGGAACGTTGATGTCACGTGCTTTTGCTTCGACGGCGGCTGCCATTTTCTGGGCTGCCGCCAGGGTAATGGTGGCAATTTGCTGGCTCTTATTCACAATCTCTCCTGTGTACGTGTAGGGCCGAGGTCACGAAAAATTTCGTGCGACAGCTATTTTTTATCATCATTGCGTTTTCTTTATTTTCACGCCGCACGTTATTAAGTCAAGAGGGTGAAAATACCAGTGAAGCCACATTAATTATTAGCCTTGTGTGTTTTTTGATAATGATCATTTAACCCCATCACAATTCTTCGTGAATATTCCGGGTTGGCGTTCCATTCTGAAACGGTGAGAATTAATTACGTGCCAAATTGGAACGTAATTAATTTTATTTTTTTATTGTCTTGCTCATTTAAAGTTCGGCTATTGCTGAATAAAGGCGATGGCTGAGGGGTTTCCACCTCCGGCGATACAGCCCGGCGTTCCTGTTTTTTTAACTTTTGAGTCAATGCGCTATGAGAAGATCAAAACGATTCGAAGTCCTTGCCCAGCGGCCTGTTAATCAGGATGGGCTCATTGGTGAGTGGCCGGAAGAAGGGCTTGTCGCGATGGAAAGCCCTTACGATCCCGCTTCCTCTGTGAAGGTAGAAAATGGTCGTATTGTCGAGCTGGACGGTAAAGACCGCGCACAGTTCGACATGATTGACCGCTTTATTGCCGACTATGCCATTAACGTGGCGCAGACTGAGCAAGCGATGCAGCTCGACGCGCTGGAAATCGCCAGAATGCTGGTGGATATCCACGTCAGTCGGGAAGAGATTATTGCGGTGACCACTGCCATCACCCCGGCGAAAGCGGTGGAAGTGATGGCACAAATGAACGTAGTGGAGATGATGATGGCGTTGCAAAAAATGCGCGCCAGACGTACCCCTTCTAACCAGTGTCACGTCACTAACCTGAAAGATAACCCGGTGCAGATTGCAGCCGATGCGGCTGAAGCTGGGATCCGTGGTTTTTCCGAGCAAGAAACCACGGTGGGTATCGCGCGCTATGCGCCGTTCAACGCGCTGGCGCTGCTGGTGGGGTCCCAATGTGGTCGCCCTGGCGTGCTCACTCAATGCTCTGTTGAAGAAGCGACAGAGCTGGAACTGGGGATGCGTGGGTTAACCAGCTACGCCGAAACCGTATCGGTCTACGGGACGGAATCGGTATTTACCGACGGCGATGATACGCCCTGGTCAAAAGCCTTTCTCGCTTCGGCCTATGCTTCTCGTGGGCTGAAGATGCGTTATACCTCCGGTACGGGGTCGGAAGCGCTGATGGGGTATTCAGAAAGCAAATCGATGCTGTATCTGGAATCGCGCTGCATTTTTATCACCAAGGGCGCGGGTGTTCAGGGGCTGCAAAACGGTGCCGTCAGCTGTATCGGGATGACCGGCGCGGTACCGTCGGGCATTCGTGCGGTACTGGCGGAAAATCTGATCGCCTCAATGCTCGACCTTGAAGTGGCATCAGCTAATGACCAGACCTTCTCACACTCCGATATTCGCCGTACCGCCCGCACATTGATGCAGATGTTGCCCGGCACCGACTTTATCTTCTCCGGCTACAGCGCGGTACCGAACTACGACAACATGTTTGCCGGGTCGAACTTTGATGCTGAAGACTTTGACGATTACAACATCCTGCAACGCGATCTGATGGTTGATGGCGGTTTACGTCCGGTCACCGAAGCGGAAACCATCGCCATCCGTAATAAAGCCGCCCGCGCCATTCAGGCTGTATTCCGTGAGTTGGGATTGCCGCTCATTAGCGATGATGAGGTAGAGGCCGCAACGTATGCGCACGGGAGCAAAGATATGCCGCCCCGCAATGTGGTGGAAGATCTGGCTGCGGTGGAAGAGATGATGAAGCGCAACATTACCGGGCTGGATATTGTCGGCGCATTGAGCGCCAGCGGCTTCGAGGACATCGCCAACAACATTCTCAATATGCTGAGACAGCGTGTGACCGGCGATTACCTGCAAACGTCCGCCATTCTTGACCGCCAGTTCGATGTGGTCAGCGCGGTCAATGACATCAATGACTATCAGGGACCCGGGACCGGCTATCGCATCTCTGCCGAACGCTGGGCGGAAATTAAAAATATCGCGGGCGTGGTTCAGCCCAGCTCGATTGAATAAGGCGGTATACCGTGGAATGCACAACTGAACGTAAGCCGGTTTTCACCTTGCAGGTCTGTGAAGGCGAGGCAGCAACAGCGGATGTCCGCGCTGATGAGGTGGTGATTGGCGTGGGACCGGCCTTTGATAAATACCAGCACAAGACCTTGATTGATATGCTGCACAAGGCAATCCTGAAAGAGCTGGTGGCCGGGATTGAAGAAGAGGGGCTGCATGCGCGGGTCGTCAGAATTCTGCGTACCTCAGATGTCTCCTTTATGGCCTGGGATGCGGCAAACCTTAGCGGCTCCGGCATTGGGATTGGCATCCAGTCGAAAGGCACAACGGTTATCCATCAGCGCGATTTGCTGCCGCTGAGCAACCTTGAGCTTTTTTCGCAGGCCCCGCTGCTGACGCTGGAAACCTATCGCCAGATCGGTAAAAACGCCGCGCGCTATGCGCGTAAAGAGTCGCCTTCACCTGTTCCAGTGGTCAATGACCAAATGGTGCGCCCGAAATTTATGGCGAAAGCCGCGCTGTTTCACATCAAAGAAACCAAACATGTGGTGCAGGATGCCGCGCCTGTCACTCTGCACGTTGCATTAGTAAGGGAATGACCATGAGCGAAAACATCATGACTGCACAGGATTATCCGTTATCGACTCGCTGCCCGGAGAAGATCCTGACCCCAACCGGTAAACCATTAACCGATATTACCCTTGAGAACGTACTGGCCGGGCATGTCGGTCCGCAGGATGTGCGTATTTCTCAGCAAACGCTGGAGTACCAGGCGCAGATTGCCGAGCAGATGCAGCGCCATGCTGTGGCGCGTAATTTTCGTCGCGCGGCGGAGCTGATCGCCATCCCGGATGCCCGCATCCTGGAGATTTACAACGCGCTACGCCCATTTCGATCTTCCATGGCGGAACTTCTGGCCATCGCCGATGAGCTGGAACACACCTGGCACGCTACGGTGAATGCCGGGTTTGTCCGTGAGTCAGCCGAAGTGTATCAACAGAGAAATAAACTGCGTAAAGGTAATCAGTGACGGAGGCGTTATGCCGTTAATTGCGGGGATTGATATCGGTAATGCCACGACGGAAGTGGCACTGGCACAGCATGGCCGGTTCGTTGCCAGCGGGATTGTCGCCACCACGGGCATGAAAGGCACGCGGGACAATATCGCCGGGGTGATAGCTTCCCTGCAACAGGCGTTGGATAAAACCCCATGGTCGCTAAGTGATGTGGAGAAAATCTGTATCAACGAAGCCGCGCCGGTGATTGGCGATGTCGCGATGGAAACGATCACGGAAACCATCATTACTGAATCGACCATGATTGGGCATAACCCCCAAACGCCGGGCGGCGTTGGGGTGGGGATGGGTACCACGATCGCTGTGGATAAGCTGGCATCGCTGAGCAAGGATCAGCTAACGCAAGGTTGGATCCCACTGGTGGGGGAAGAGAGGGATTTCCTTGAAGTGGTGTGGCTGATCAATGAGGCGCTGGATCGCGGCGTGAACGTGGTGGCGGCGATCCTGAAAAAAGACGATGGCGTGCTGGTCAATAACCGTCTGCATCGGGTGATGCCGGTTATTGATGAGGTCACTCTGTTGGAGAAGGTCCCGGAAGGTGTGCTGGCGGCCGTTGAAGTCGCGGCTGCCGGCCAGGTGGTTCGCGTGCTGTCGAATCCCTACGGTATCGCAACCTTCTTTGCCCTGACGCCTGAGGAAACGCAAACCATCGTCCCCATCGCCAGAGCGCTGATTGGCAACCGTTCCGCCGTGGTGCTGAAAACACCGCAAGGGGATGTGCGTTCAAGGGTGATCCCGGCGGGCAAGATCTTTGTCCGTGGTGAAAAGCGAAGTGGTGAAGCGGACGTGGCGCAGGGGGCACAGGCTATCATGCAGGCGATGAGCGCCTGTGCGCCGGTGCGTGATATCCGCGGGGAAGCGGGTACTCACGCAGGGGGAATGCTGGAGCGTGTGCGTAAGGTGATGGCCTCGCTGAGCGGGCAGGATATGAACACGGTGCATATTCAGGATCTGCTGGCGGTAGATACGTTTATCCCTCGTAAAGTGCTGGGTGGCATCGCGGGGGAGCATGCGATGGAAAACGCCGTGGGCATCGCGGCGATGGTGAAGTCCGACCGGCTACAGATGCAGGCGATTGCCAGCGAGTTGAGCAAGCGACTAAGCACACCTGTTGAAGTGGGCGGTGTGGAGGCCAATATGGCGGTAGCCGGGGCGCTGACCACGCCCGGATGCGCCGCACCGCTGGCGATCCTCGATCTGGGGGCGGGCTCCACTGATGCTGCCATTATTCATCGTGATGGTGGGGTAAACGCGGTGCATCTGGCGGGTGCGGGGAATATGGTCAGCCTGCTGATTAAAACGGAGCTTGGTCTGAACGATGCTTTTCTGGCGGAGGAAATTAAAAAATACCCGCTGGCGAAGGTGGAGAGTCTGTTCAGCATTCGCCACGAGAACGGCGCGGTGGAGTTTTTTCGCGAACCGCTAAGTCCATCCGTATTTGCCAAGGTGGTGTATCTGAAAGACGGCGAGCTGATCCCCATTGAAAATCAGACGTCACTGGAGAAAATCCGCCTGGTGCGTCGTCAGGCAAAAGAGAAGGTCTTTGTGAGCAACTGCCTGCGCGCGTTACGTCTGGTCTCGCCAGGCGGCTCAATTCGCGATATGACGTTTGTGGTGCTGGTGGGAGGCTCATCGCTGGATTTTGAGATCCCACAAATGATCACCGAAGCGCTGGCGCATTACGGCGTCGTCGCCGGGCAGGGGAATATTCGTGGTACCGAAGGGCCGCGCAACGCGGTTGCAACCGGGCTGGTTTTAGCCGGAGCCGCGCCAGACACGCTATAATAGAGCAGAAAATCACCACAGCAAGCGTTTGGCTGCGGGGTAAATCAAATAAAGGTAACGTTCTCTTTGATATCCCCGCTGAGTTGGGTTCATATTATAAACGTGTTTATCACGTGGTTAATTTAAGGATAAGAGCATGCCAACAGCGATTGAGAAAGCACTGGATTTTATTGGTGGTATGAACACATCGGCATCGGTGCCGCATTCAATGGATGAAAGTACGGCCAAGGGAATTTTAAAGTATTTGAATGAGTTAGGTGTACCAGCCAGCGCAGCCGAGATTACTGCTCGCGGCGAACAGGAGGGATGGAATCCCGAGTTCACAAAAAAAGTGGCTGGATGGGCAGAGAAAGTGGCATCGGGTAACCGTATGCTTATCAAGAACCCTGAGTTTTTTACGGCCTATATGCAGGAGCAGCTCAAAGCATTAGTGTGAGCTGACTATCGAATCAAACGCTAACTGGACGTTTCCATCTCCCGATGGCGGCGTCCAAAAGCATTGCCAGCAACATCCTCGTGTCTGGAAGGGTTGTAAGAGTGGCATAATCCCAAAACGCCGCCTGTTGTGTTTTCTTTTAATTCTAAGCTAAACCAGATGTCAGAAATAAGCGCTACTCAAAGTAGCGCCTGCTATCAATCATTTACGTTTACTGTTAGGTGTTCTTTTGGCCAACTTCCAGTAGCTTTTGGGGTTTTGAGTTGGTGGAGCTGTTTTGTTGTCCGCAATAGTTGCGAAATTATCTTTCACACCGCCTCTTGGGCCAACTTCCACATAGATTCCACCGTTGTTTCCTGAATTTTCTCCAGGTTTAAGAGCCATATTTTTATCTCCTTATTTTTTGGGGGAGGGTAATTATCGGGGTTTGAGAGGTGCGTTAGTATCGGCCATATGTCATGGGCTGAGATACATAAGGGGACATATTCGGAGGTTGGAATGGTTAGATTATAATACGGACATCAAATCATAGTAATTAACAATACTGTCGCCACTCGCGAAAATTTAACTTTTACTCAAAGCACAATTCATCAAACGAATATAGCTTTTCAGATGTACATGCTCTTTTTATATTGGCGAACGCATTTCTGTTGTGACGATGCGCCTTTCCGCCGTAAATTCACTCGTGATGTGCTGTATAGCACGACTACGTAAGATAACGCGCCTTGGCGCCTTTTCGTTAAAAAAGAGAATGATCATGAAAAAGCTGATTTTGATTGCTGTCCTGGCTGTTGCTGGTTTCGCAAGTGCTGCTAATGCCTGCCCATCAGGCACTCATCCGCATGGCGGTACTGGTAGTCATCATGCTGGTGGCACCTGCTATTAATTTTGGACTGTCGGTAATACCCGCAGCGCTCTGGGGCAGGGATGCCACAAGTGTGATCTACTGAGAGTGCCAGACATGATTCTAATGAAAACGAAAAAAATATTGTGATTGTGCTCTACTGGCAATAAAAACGCCTTGCCATTAATCTTCGTTTATTATAACTGTATAATATGTACAGTTTTACTTATCGTCATTATCTTGTAAGTTACCAAACTGACAAAATATCTAAACGTGAGAATGCCAATCTATCCTGATGCGGATAAATGTTTACATTAAATAATGTCAGGTAATTAAAAGGATTACGCTGTCAATAAATTTCATTAACATATGAACGCACTACTTTTCCAGTGCTAACTGCCTACGTTTTTAATGATTCGCCAGCACGATGACTTCGGATGACATGTCAACATGCGAGGTGATTATCATTACGAGTAATAGAGAAGTAATCTCGATACCAACAGTTCAGCCTGGACGATTATTTATCGGAGAATAGTATGAACTATATTATCAAATCCAGCGACTATGTCGTTGAATTGGCACGATAGGATCATATATGAAATATTTGATCCCTCAGATGTTCATGGTGCTGCTGGTAACCGGATGCTCAGGTAACCCAGTGACCTCGGAAGGGTTGAAAGCCGAAATTAAGGCGAATCATCGCGAAGTACCGTTAACCATCGGTTCCTGGGCGCAGTCGGTAAAATACGAAATAATGAGTAATATTGACGATTGGCAGCAGTATAAGGGGCAAGTTTGCTCTGTCCGTCTCTTTCTGCAGCCTGATGGCCTTGTACGAGGCGTACAATCCGAAGGCGGCGATCCAGCGCTCTGTGAGGCCGCTATTACTGCTGTGAAGAATTCTACGTTCCTGCCGGTGCCGAAAGCACTACTTGGGCAAAATGGTATCCCATTCGATTTCAAACTTTGAGGTGTTTTGTTTACTTCGCTCTGCGTCTGGGCCTGAGTACCACTACGTACCGCCGTGATAGTTTTGGAACAGTCCGCTGTAGCTGACAGGTATTGAAAATGAGTCGCAAAGAAAAAGGGCTTAGATAATTTCTTATCTAAGCCCTTGATATATTTGGTGGCCCCTGCTGGACTTGAACCAGCGACCAAGCGATTATGAGTTCCTACCGGAACAACCGAAAATCAATAGTTTGCGTTATTTATCATTGACATAGATTGCCACTGTTTGCCAATGATTACCCATTATTCGCCATTTCTACCGCCACTTTATCGCCACTAAAATGCGCTATGTTTGTGAATGCAGATACATACATATAGGTTAAAAAATAGTAACTTAGGCCTATCTTTTTTTCCATCTAAGGATATAAAGTGAACGAAAATAGTCATGATAAAAATGCTACTGAAGATGAGTACGCTGAATTTTGGAAGCATTTTAATGCGAGACATGACGATCCTCTCGTCAAAGATATAAAGAAAACATATCGATGGTTTGTTGACGTCATGGGAGAAGAAAAGTGGTCTGAGCGAAGAGATAATGTTCTACGATATTTTCGCTCCCTCACTGAACGGTTGTATAGCAGTCAATCTGATGTTTCTTTTCATGAAAAAGATTCTCGCATGGCTTTTTATGATGATTGGATCGCTTGGTATTTATATCTTGCAGAATCACTTGCAGATCGCCCAACAGTTGATGAACCTGCACAATCCTCTAGAATTTGGCCGTTTTTTGCTACCATCGGGGAATTTAGCGAAGAGTTGAAGCGTACCAAAGGTATTGAAAATAAACTTAAAGATTTACTTATTAAACCTGAAAATCAACCAGACTCTGTATTATTCGAATTGGTTGTTGCTGCCTGTTATATAAAAAATGGATGGGAAGTGGAGTTTATACCTGAATCCGGCGCAGGTAAAACACCAGACCTTCTAGTTACGAAAGGAAATGATAAACTATATGTCGAATGTAAAAGGCTTGCAAAGGTAACTCAATATTCAGAAAATGAACGAACGGAATGGGTTAAAAGATGGCAGCAAGCTCTGCCATATATAATTTCTTACCCATATCCTGTTTTTTTCAATGTAAAATTTAAATGCGAGGTCAATAGTACCAATCCGGATATTTTCTTGAATGTTGTTAGGTATTTATACGGCTCAAGAGATTTGATGCAATCTGGTGTTGCATCTTGTGAAAATGATGAAATATCAGTGGTAGCAAATTTAATTGATATGGACCGTATAAATGAACATTTTGCCAAATGGATAGTAAAGTATCCTTCTCCACAGCTTAACTCTCTTTTAGATGATAACTATGACCCCCACGGTAGTTATACAATGGCATGCCAAGCGAAACTTTGTACTTATAGCGATGATGAATATAGTACGATTAATGTTTTTGCAGATGAGATAAAGAGACCTTTCTGCGCTAAATGGGAATGTATAGCAGATGAGTCGATTACAAAAAAGGCCAAAGATGTCAAAGGGTTACTTGTAAAGGCTGTAAGGCAAGCCCCAGATGATGGTAAAACAGTTATCCATATTGGATATGAAACATTGCATGGCCCACATGTCGAGGTGCTTCGTGATCAAAAAATTACTAATATGTTAGCTAATTTTGATTGCGAGGGAAAGGATATTGAAATTGTATATTGCCATTCATTCCAGCCAAGACTATTTTCAGATAACAACTGGGATTTTGCAGAAACTGTTAGGTATTATCTAAGAGGAATTAGCAACAAATATCTTTTGAAGAGAATGATGCTTTTGGAAAGGGAGGGTATTGTTGAATCCAACGACACCCATTGGGAGCAAGATCTACGAGAAATGAACAATAAATAATAAATTAGTCTAACTAAATGTATTTAATGGATTAAGCTTAACAGCATCTTCTAGGTGGTCTGGAGCAAAATGGGCATACCGCATTGTCATTTTGATATCGGTATGCCCCAAAACGCGCTGTAGGACTAAAATATTACCACCATTCATCATAAAGTGACTGGCGAAGGTGTGGCGCAAGACATGGGTAAGCTGTCCTGCCGGTAGTTCGATGCCTGTTCTTTCCAAAGCAGATCGGAACGCGCCATAACAGTCACTAAACAACCGACCTTTTTTATCATCAGGCAGAGATTTGTAGAGCTCTTCGCTTATTGGAACGGTGCGGTTTTTTCTGCCTTTTGTATTGGTGTATGTGATTTTGTATTTCGCAAGTTGGCTTTTTCTCAGACTCTCGGCCTCAGACCACCGTGCGCCAGTGGCGAGACAGATTCTTACCACGGTTTCTAAATCAGGGTGGTCATGCCGTTTACACTCTCCGAGCAGTAGCGAAATTTGGTCGTGAGTTAACCAGGCCATTTCCATTTCTTCTGTTCGGAATGGGCGCATATTTTTCAGTGGGTTTTCACCCTTCCATTCTCCGAGGCGGTTTAGCTCATTGAACACTGCCCGGAAGTAGGCCAGCTCAAGATTAAGCGTGCGAGGAGATACCTCTTTCACTCTGTTTGAACGGGCATATTCACCTTTTAACCGTTTTTCTCGGTAGCGGGAAAACATCTGCGCATCGAAATCGCGTGCAAGTGGTTCGCCCATACACTCAAAAGCATGTTGCATGGCTAACTGGCGTTTCAAGCCGTCTTTCAGTGTAATGCCATGAGCGCTATACCATGAATCAACCAGCTCTTTTAACGTGCGCCTGTCTTCCTTTTCTTCCTGCCACGGGTTTTGAACGGTGTACTGCTCAAACGCCAGAGCCTCGCCTTTAGTAGCGAATTTCTTTCTGATACGTTTGCCTTTTGCACCGTTTGGGTAGAGTTCACAAATCCAACCGCCAGCGGGATTTTTTCTTACCGTCATTGTTAAAGTTCCTGATAAACGGCAAAAACACGATTGTGAATTTTTATATCGCTAATACTGCATTCGAAAGCAATCTTTCCGCCAGAAACGTGAAGCCTTTGACCCGGTAAAATAGTGAGTTCTCGTATGCTTTTGCTGCCATCAACATCAATCAAATAAGTCCCATCAGAGAGTGAATTTTTACTCTCCATAAAATGAAATCTTCCATCAGCTTCGATGATGTAGGGATCAGAAATGGCATCAGGGAAAAACTTCTTATCAATTGTTATCCAACCCTGATCATCTAGTTGGCCTTCACTTATTGTGAATAATTGAATCGAAAGATTCAAAGTTCCCTCTGCAGGTTTCTCATTTTCGAACTTTCTACCCTCCCCAGTAAGTAGCCAACGAAGATTTGCTCCTGTCTCTAAGGCGCAATGTGCTGCGAAGTCATAGGAGATAGCGCCTCGGGTGTACCTATTCGATAGCGAACTTGAGGCAATGTCGAAGTGGTTAGCTAATTGAATTTTCTGTGAAAATCCATAAGCCTCGCAGATGCGATCGAGGACGTCTACGTTGCTCCATCCTAAAGAATTAATGTTCATTTCACTAAAACCTATTTACTATCTCTCAATTGGGAGATATATTTTGGCTAAACCTACGCAATTGATGGCAGGTGTTGGCAAACAGAGTCATTTCAATTGCAAACTTTGGCAAAAGGGAATCATGCAACATGGCTTCTGAAATCGCAATCATCAAAGTACCTGCACCTATCGTTAGTCTGCAGCAGTTCGCAGAACTTGAAGGTGTTTCTGAGCGTACCGCTTATCGCTGGACAACTGGCGACAACCCTTGTGTACCAATCGAACCCCGCACCATCCGTAAAGGCTGCAAGAAAGCAGGTGGCCCGATTCGTATCTATTACGCTCGCTGGAAAGAAGAACAGTTGCGTAAAGCGTTGGGTCATTCCCGTTTCCAACTTGTTATCGGTGCTTGATTCACATTATGTGAATTATAAGGATGTAGCATGTTTGATTTTCAGATTTCCAAACATCCCCACTATGACGAAGCGTGCCGGGCTTTTGCGCAGCGTCACAATATGGCGAAGCTGGCCGAGCGTGCGGGTATGAATGTTCAGACGTTACGTAACAAGCTCAACCCAGAACAGCCTCACCAGTTCACACCGCCTGAATTGTGGCTGCTGACTGACCTGACCGAAGACTCAACCCTCGTTGATGGTTTTCTGGCGCAGATTCATTGTCTGCCATGCGTGCCGGTTAATGAGCTGGCTAAAGATAAATTGCAGTCTTACGTCATGCGCGCAATGCGCGAACTCGGTGAACTGGCGAGCGGTGCTGTATCTGATGAGCGTCTGACCACTGCCCGTAAGCACAACATGATTGAAAGCGTTAACTCCGGCATTCGCATGTTGTCATTGTCGGCTCTGGCGCTGCATGCACGTCTGCAGACTAATCCCGCTATGTCGAGCGTGGTCGATACCATGAGCGGTATTGGCGCATCGTTTGGTCTTATTTGAGGTGCGTATGCTGAAAAGTGAACCGTCATTCGCGTCTCTGCTCGTTAAGCAAAGCCCCGGCATGCATTACGGCCATGGCTGGATCGCAGGTAAGGACGGCAAGCGCTGGCACCCGTGCCGCTCACAGTCCGAATTATTAAAAGGGCTGAAAACAAAGTCGCCGAAATCGTCAGGTTTTTTAATTATTCGTATTGTCCACTTTGTAATTAAAGGAGTGAAACATGTCACGCGATGAATTAAGAATTGTTTTAGGTGCCATGATTCCAAATATGGAGGATGGTTTTGAAATTAAAACCCGAGACGGCGCAATACTTCGCGTTGACCCTGAGTGGGAGTGCTGCAAAGAATTTAAGGATGGATTAAAAGCCGAAATCATCAAGCAGTTAAAAAGCAAGCCTGCTGTTGTATTTGGATATAGTTAATTAATTAAACGTAATTACTTGGCGTAAACCCGCCGGGCATTCTTTTGCCAAAAATCAGGAGGATATATGAGTAGAACTATTTATTTATCAACGCCGAGTAGTGCTGGCGACCACGTGCTGGAGTCTTTGTTTAAAGAAGCCAAAAAAGAAGAGCGCAAAGATCGCGCTCTCGCCGTTTCAATCCGTCTCGAAGCGCTGGCCGTTCACATTACCAATTCAGATATGACCGGCAAAGAAGCGGCCGAACTTCTGCGCCGCGAAGCCACTCGCTTTGAGAACGAATCACAGGAGCTGCACTAATGGCTGACACAATTGATTTAGCCCAACAGCGTGAGCAGGAAGACCGCGAGCGCTACATCAACAAAGCGCGCAGCCGTATCGCTGCGCCTTCCCGTTTTTTCTGCGAAAAATGTGACGCACCAATCCCAGAAGCTCGCCGCATTGCGATTCCGGGCGTGGATTTGTGCGTGACCTGTCAGCAAATCGACGAGCTCAAATCTAAGCATTATCGGGGGGTATGAATTGGCTGTTCAATTCGCGTTTCCGTGGAATGCTCCACGGTCGGCAATAACCAGTCCATATCTTACCTACGACCAACAGTATCGCCGCGACCGTATGTTCGCGGCTTTGCTGCATGCGAGAAAGGTGCTTTCTCTCCAGCCTGAGTGCGTGCGTTTTGATGTTTATCGAACCGCTGCGGTGCTGGAGCAAAATCAGGGCAGTCAACGAGCCAATGCTTTTTTAATCAGCTTCTGCAAAAAGGCATTGCCGCGTCTTGAACTGGTTGCAAAAAAATACGAGTGCGCTGGCATCAACAGCAATGTATCAACCGCTGTTTTCGGTTGTCATTTTGATACCCAGCTTATGCAATATCTGGCGTCACGCATGGTCAATATGGTCGCCAGATATAATCGCCTCCCTGATATGTCGCGTGCTGATGTTGACCTGTTGGCCGCTGATATTGCTAATTTCATTCGTGGTGAACTTGCCAACATTGATGACCACGGATTTGGCGAGCTTAAAACGCTGTACACCTGGTATATCCGTGCTGGCATTATTTCCCTCCAATTCAACGTTATCCCACCACATTGGGATCGGGTTGCAAAAAATTATGTCGACGCGGATGAAATCGCACCGGCTATTGCCAAGATGTTTAATGATGGGTGGTGGCGTGGTCGTTTGCGCCGCGTTGCGGCTACGTGGCGCGAACACCTGCAAATTGCAGTCGGTAACGTCAACAAGAAAAAAAATACCTACGCGAGTAAAAACTGCGTGACTGACTGGCGTGAACAAAAGCGCCGCACTCGTGAATTTCTCAAAGGTCTGGATCTCGAAGACGAAGACGGCAACCGTATCAGCCTGATTGAAAAATATGATGGCTCAGTTGCTAACCCTGCCATTCGCCGCTGTGAGCTCATGACCCGCATTCGTGGGTTTGAAAACATCTGTAATGAGCTCGGTTATGTTGGTGAGTTTTACACTCTAACCGCGCCGTCAAAATACCACGCCACGACTAAAGCCGGTTACCGTAACAGCAAATGGAGCGGTGCCAGCCCGGCTGACACGCAAAACTATCTAACCGGTATCTGGGCGCGTATCCGTGCCAAACTGCATCGGGAAGATGTGCGAATTTTCGGTATTCGTGTCGCCGAGCCCCATCACGACGGTACTCCACACTGGCACATGCTGATGTTCATGCTGCCGGAAGATGTTGAATATGTTCGCTCCATCGTCCGTAAATACGCATGGAAAGAAGACCGCCACGAACTGAAAAGCGATAAAGCCAAAAAAGCACGTTTCCACGCCGAGGCGATTGACCCAGAGAAAGGCAGCGCAACCGGCTATGTTGCTAAATACATCTCAAAAAATATCGACGGTTATGCTCTCGATGGTGAAACCGATGATGAAAGTGGTGAGCTGCTGAAGGATACAGCCCCCGCCGTTTCAGCATGGGCAGCGCGCTGGCACATCCGTCAGTTTCAGTTTATCGGTGGTGCGCCGGTGACGGTTTACCGTGAGTTACGTCGCCTCGCTGATACCGAAACCGCGCACGGCCTGAGCGTTGAGTTTGCCGCCGTCCATGATGCCGCCGACGCTGGTGACTGGGCTGGTTATGTTAATGCGCAGGGTGGGCCGTTTGTCCGTCGCGATGATTTACAGGTGCGCACACTGTATGAACCGCGTACCGAGCTTAATCAGTACGGTGAGGAAACGGTATGCATTAAGGGGGTCTACGATTCCTCCATAGGTGCAGGGAGCCCGATTTTAACTCGGCTCACTCAGTGGAAGATTGTTCCGAAGCGTGCTGTTGATTTGGCCGTTGACCTTCAGGACGGCAAAGCCGTCCCTCGGAGTTCTGTCAATAACTGTACGGGAAGCGAAAGCGATCCACCGGAAATCGATTTATCAAAACCACTGAGTCGACGTGAAAGACGAGAGCTGACAAAACGACTTAGGAAGCAAAAGCCACAAATGCGGCGAAAATTCATTCACGGAACGAATGAACAAAACGCAGTTGCAGCGATAATTATCGACGAGATACATCTGACAACTGGCATCACTATCAGCCGGGGAGAAGCTCTGCACCTGATGGCTGGCGGTAAAAGTTGTTTGGGTGGCAAATGGTTACGCGGAACGGCCAAAGGCGAAATATTTTCCGCAGCGCCATCGCATCAGGCTAGAGCTAAGGAACATCAGACCAAAGCTACAGAAATCCTCAATCGCGTTGCGCTTTTAGCTGAGCTGACGATGAGAGCATAACCGTTAATGTTCATACATATCATGTACATACAGTGTATTTACTGCTTTTTTTCTTCACATTTTTTATCAATACGTGCTACTGTATGTTTATACAGTATCTCGTTGTGGAGGTTGTGTGGATAGAGAGTTAAGTGAGCACGTTATGATTGAGCGGGTCGAAATGATTGCGCGTCTGACGGCTGAAGGGACTTGTCAGGAAAGAGACCGTGAAATCGCATTAAATTTAATTGCGGAGATAGCAAGAGGCAACTTAATGAAAAACAATAATTTTTCTGTTGTTTTTTCCGCGCCGCCTGTTGATGAAACCTTTGCGAAGGAGGGCAAGGTGAGAGTAAATATCACATTAGATAAAGATCAAATAGTCGGCCAGCCTGTGATTGATGCTTTTCAGAGTGAATTGACCAAGCGAATACAGTCAGTTTTTCCGACAACTAGCGTTAACGTCAAGAAAGGTTCTATGACTGGTGTTGAGTTGATGGGGTTCGATAAAGATTCAGACCGCGAAGCTCTCGATAGTATCCTTCAGGAAGTATGGGA
The DNA here is from genome assembly GCF_945906775.1 of Citrobacter sp. Marseille-Q6884. NCBI lineage: Bacteria > Pseudomonadati > Pseudomonadota > Gammaproteobacteria > Enterobacterales > Enterobacteriaceae > Citrobacter > Citrobacter sp. Marseille-Q6884. Next base: position 497,699 of record NZ_CAMDRE010000001.1, on the reverse strand, counting down.
AGATGAGAGCTGGCGTTAGTTCCTGAAAAATATACAAACCGTAACCCTATGTTTGATGGCATGGGGTTATTTTGTATGGGATTGCATACAAAGGTAAACCATGGAATAACAACGTGTCAGCATTGCACATTGGAAGAACGGGATGAATGCACCTGCTAACAACGAAAATGCGACATCTTTGGCGTTCAGCTCACATCTGAACCAGCTTCCACAAAGATACTTTTGCTGCGACATGGTGACTCATTTATACTCATCCATTATTTTTCAAAGTTACAGATTGGTTTAGATTTGATAAGGATTTTATGAAAGCGATAGATCTCTTCTGCGGCGCAGGTGGCCTGACGGTTGGTCTTAAGATGGCTGGCTTTGATGTAGTGTCGGCTGTCGAAAAGGAGCCTATTGTTTCTGAAACCTATATGCAGAATCATCCTGATGTTTCATTGCGTACTGGAGATATACGAGAACTATCTCCAGCAAAAATCATGAGTGAACTTGGTCTCCAGCAAGGGCAGCTTGAATTGCTTGCGGGATGCCCACCATGTCAGGGTTTTTCAAGCTTAAGAACGAGAAATAAAAATTCCTCAGTTAACGATGAACGGAATGATTTGATATTTTCGTTTTTGGATTTTGTTAAATGTTTCCTTCCTAAAGTGGTGATGTTGGAAAATGTCCCCGCGTTAGCCAAGGATTACCGTATAAAGATTTTTTGCGATGAATTGAAGCAATTAGGATACTTCATAGATTCTAATTCAGTTGCGATTGAAGATGCTTCTTACTTTGGAGTACCGCAGAGAAGGCGACGTATGGTAATGTTAGCGTCAAGATTAGGATATTTACCAAGAGCAGAAAAAAACAGCATAAAGGTAACTGTTAAGGATGCGATTGGAGATTTGCCATTACCACAGCATAGCGATGACTTTTTGCATAATATTAAAGAAAATCGAACTGAAAAAGTCATGAAAATAATAAAGCTGGTACCTAAAGATGGTGGTAGCCGTGCTGACTTGCCGTATGAATACTGGCTACCTTGTCATAAAAAATATCCTAACGGATTTAGAGATGTTTATGGCCGTATGAAATGGGATGCGGTATCTCCAACAATAACAAGTGGTTGTACCAATCCATCTAAAGGACGGTTTCTTCATCCTGTACAAGATAGAGCGATTACTTTGCGAGAAGCGGCTCTATTGCAAACTTTTCCCAAAAACTATTACTTCCCAATCAAGTACGGCAAAGATAGAGCTGCTCTTATGATTGGCAATGCGCTACCTCCAGAGTTTATCAAGCGTCATGCAGAAGTAATCAAAAAGCACCTTATTGAATTAGGATAATAGAATGGAAAACTCTTTATTTTTAAATTTCCATGGAAGAATAATTGATCATTTGGGCATACAAATGTATCAAAGCCCAACAGCAGCTATTGCGGAAATGGTTTCTAACTCATGGGATGCTGATGCTACTGAAGTTAAAATCACGCTCCCTACGCATGATGATTTCTCCATTACTATTCAAGATAATGGTATTGGAATGACTCAAGACGAATGTCAGAATAAATTTCTGACAGTAGGGTATGATAAACGTAAAAACAATGCAAAAACTCTTTCACGGGATTTAAAACGACCATTAATGGGACGAAAGGGTATTGGGAAATTTGCAGGTTTTGGTATCGCATCCGTTATCACTGTAACAACTATCAGTAAAGACACTGGTGAGAAAACATCATTTGTACTTGATATTGATAAAATTCGTGATTCATCGAATGACGATTATATCAATACATCTAAGCTTAGCATTGATGTTATTGATCGAGTTGAGCCTAATGAAGAATTAAAACAAGAACATGGTACAACTATTAAATTAACAGGTCTGAAAATACAACGTTTGATTTCAGCAGATTTTTTTGCAACATCTATGGCTCGCCGTTTCTCTGTTAATGCGGCGGCTGCAAATTTTTATGTCAGTGTTGATGGGAAAGTAATTCCGACGGAAAATTTCCTTATTCAATCAGAAATGTCTTTCCCTAAAGATTATAAATCAAATGAAAAACCTGAAGGGCTGACTGAGATTGATAAAGATGGATGGGGAACCGAAATGGTTGGAGGCCATCAAATAAAATGGAGAGTTTTCTTCTTGAAGGAAACTATAAAGGAAGAGGAGTTGCAGGGGATTTCAATATTTTCCCATGGGAAATTATCACAAAGACCTTTTATGTTCAATTTAACTGGCGGACTCCCTAGTCAAAATGGACCAGAATATATGACTGGTGCAGTATTGGCTGATTATCTTGATGAATTTGATGAAGATGTTATTTCAACAGAACGCCAGCGGTTGAATTGGGGACATCACCATTTAGCAACCCTTGAAGAGTGGGGGAAGGCTCGTATTCGCAATTTATTGAGAATATGGAAAGACCGAAGGGCTGAAGAAAAAACGAAGCTCATAGAGGATAAGGTTTCTGACTTTAGCTCGAGAATTGAAAAACTTGCTCCGAGCGAAAAGAAAACTATAATGACTGCCCTTAAAAAGTTGGCAAGCATCAATCAAATTAATGCTGAGCAATTCAAGGAGTTAGGTAACTCTATTCTTACGGCGTGGGAAGGCGGTCGTTTAAAAGAGTTAATCCGGCAAGTGGCAGAGGTTCCTGATATGGATAGTGATAAATTACTATCTATGCTTATCGAAGCTAACACCATTCAAGCCCTACATACAGCAGAATCAGTTAAAGCAAAGCTAGATACAATAATTGGCCTAGAATCACGAATCAAAAATCGTGAGTTAGAAAATGCGGTGCGTGATTACATTGCAAATAACCCTTGGTTAATATCACCAAAGTGGGAAACCTTTGCTAAGGAAAGAAATGTTGGTGACTTAGCCGTTGAGGCAGCAAAAGATTCAGGTCTTGATAAGGATGAAGATTTTAATGGGCGTGTTGATTTAGTTTTGGCTAGCGGAGAGCATCTGCTCATCCTTGAGTTCATGCGCCCAGGGTTAACCATCGATTTAGATCATTTGGTCAGGTTTGAAACATACGTAGATACATTCCGTGGTCATCTCGAAAGCTCAACGGGCTCAAGATTTAATACTGCCACTGGCTATTTGGTCGCTGACAAAATAGCTAAGAAAAATCCTGCATTCTTGAAAAAAGTTAAAAAGCTTAAAGAGGATGGACTCGAAACCCTTACATGGGGAGACCTTCTTTCCGAAGCAAAACGTCAATGGCAAGAGTTCTTAGATCATTTGGTCGAACGCTCGCCTAACGATAAGCGGATTCATGCGTTAATTAACACTGAAACGCTAAAAATTTCGGAAGGTGAAAAAGTTCAAGAGTCAGCGCAACAAGTGCATTAAGTTGCATGCTAATGCATCAGAATTATTGCTTGATAAATTTAAAGGCGTGCCAGTAATGGCGCGCCTTTATACTATTAAGGCAACTGCATTAAAACTGCCCCATAAAGCGGGCAGGCGTGGCGGGGATAGCATTGCGCGCCAGAGGTGGTGCGTAATGATAAAAATTATCGTCTGAGCGCCTCGTAATGGCGCTTTCGTGGTTGCTGTCGGTTCGTTGGTGGTCGCGTGTATTCGTGCGCGTGTGGTGCGTCTGAGGCGTGATGGTGGCAGGGTGTGAAAAAGCCGCCATGCTGGCGGCTTGTGGGGGGATTATTCCGGGTTGTCGAGGGTGTACTCTTTGAACCTGATGACCTCCATGCCGAGCCAGTCGTTTACCTCCCTGAACCTGTCCTGTAGCGGCGACAGCTCGTTGCGCACAAATACCTTTGCCACCTTCTCAACGTCACCGAGTGAGCCGATATTCTCGGGCTTGCCGCCCATAAGCTGGAACGGCACGCGGTGCGCGTCCATCAGGTCGGCGGCACTGGCTTTCTTGATATTGAAAAAGTCATCCTTTGTGGCGACCTCGCTCAGTGGCACTATTTTGATGCCGTCTGGTTTTCCTCCGGGGGCGTAGAAAAACAGGTTCTTAAAGTTGCCGAGCCCTTTCGAGTTGCGCATTGCCTCGCGCAGCGATTCGACGTCGGTCGCGCTCTGCGCCGGGTCGGTCACATACATGATGTAACCCGCGTGCGCGCCGTTCTGGTAATACTTGCGACGGAACAGCGTCGCGGATTCATTCAGCCAGGCAGAATTAAGCGCGCTGAGATATTCCGGCAGGCCGTAAATTTCCTGATTAATGTCAGGCTCCAGCAGGTGAAACACGGTGTCAGGCGCGAACTCATGCGGCAGAGTGAAGTTTTCCACAAACCAGAAAATCGAATCATCAACCCCACGACGGGTATATTTGGCCGGTGAGGTCAGTAGCTTGATTAACTGGCCGGTGACGCTGTGGCGCTGCTCAAGAAAGGCGTTGCCGAATACCAGATAGTCGAGCGCAAAACGGCTGAAATCCTGACGGGATAACAATGGGTGCGGAATGTAGGTGCTCGCGAGCACGTTGCGTTTAACGTAAATCGGTGAGCTGTGATGCACGGCAGAGCGCAGGCTCTTTGCCAGCCCGGAGAAGCTGACCGGCGGCTCGTACCATTTGCCGTTACTGATGCACTCGACATAATCCAGAATGTCGCGCTTATCGAGTACCGGCACCGGCTCGCCGAAGGTGAACGCTGTCGTTTTTGGCGGTGCGCTGGCGTTCAGTTGTTGTGGTTTGCTGGCCTTTTGTGCGTTGGCTTTACGGGATTTTTGCTTACCCATTTTAGTTGAACTCCAGAATAGATTTAGGCTGCATGCCGCTACCGGCGGAAAGCGGTTCGTTTAACAGGGCGTGCATGGTCGCCCATGCGATATCGGCGTGACTGGCTTCCTCGGTGCGACTGGCCTCGTAGGTGGCGCTGCGCCCACTGCTGGTCATAGTTTTGCGGATGGACATAAACGACTGCGTGACGTCGGTCGCCCCGGCGTCGTACTCCAGACAGCCGCGGCGAATGGTGTCTTTTGCCTTGAGTACCATCGCGGTTTTCATCTCAGGCGTGTAACGAATGCCGCGTGCCGCCGGGTAGAATGAGCGCACCAACTGGAATACGCCGAGGCCGAGGCCGGTTGCGTCAATGCCGATGTATTCGACGTTGTATTTCTCAGTCAGTTTGCGGATGCCCTCTGCCTGAGCGGCAAAATCCATGCCTTTCCACTGATGGCGCTCCAGCATGCGGAATTTGCCACCGGAGACCACTGGCGGCGCGAGCACGACGCACCCGGCACTGTCGCCGGTGTGTGACGGGTCGTAGCCAATCCAGACAGGGCGCGAGCCGAACGGATGGTCGGCGAACGGAGCAAAGTCCTCCCATTCCTCCATCACGTCGACCATGCAGCGCTGCAGTTCCTCGAACGGGAATACCGACGCTTTATCGTCGACAAACTCGCACATAAACAGGTTTTTAAAATCCTCATCACTGTTTTCGCGTTTGAGCTGGTCGAGGTCGAACAGGGTGCAGCCACCGGCAAGGGCGTCCTCAATGGTGACAATCTGCCGCCACTGGCCATCGTCGCAGAGCTGACCACCGGCGAGCGCGCTGTGACTGATATCGATTTCGATGCGGTCGGAAATCCGGCTGCGCCCTTTGTTGAACAGCTCGCCAGACCAGAAGGGGTAAGCGCCGTGCGCCAGCGTGGAAGGTGTCGAAAAGTAGGTTGAGCGCAGGTGCTTCTGCGAAGCCATGCCCGAGGCGACTTTGCGCAGTTTCTGAAAGTTCGGGATCCAGAATATTTCATCGACATACAGGTCGCCGTTATGGCTCTGCGCTGTATTGGAATTGGTACCGAGAAAAATCAGTTTTGCGCCGTTGTTGCCGATGACAATCGGGTCGCCGGTCAGGTCGACGTCGACCAGTCGTGCAAACTGGATGATGTATTCGCGGAACACGTAAGCCTGCGTTTTACTGGCTGACAGAAATATCTGGTTATGGCCGGTTTTGAGCGCGCGCAGCAGTGCCTCGCGGGAGAAATAGAACGTCGCGCCAATCTGGCGGGATTTGAGAATGTCGCGAATGCGGTGCTCCAGCCCTGCGCGGTACCACTGCAACTGGTACTCGAAAGACTGGTCGAAAAATAATTCCTCCAGTTTCTCGATAGCCTCGTCGCTGAAAAAATTCTTTTTCGGCTTTTTGCGCTCCCCTTTGTTGCGGTTGGCGACGTTGGGGTTAAGGTCGGCCTCGTTGCCGGTCTGGCTGTAGCGGTTGACGCGCGCCAGCCGCTCAATCTGCCGCCCGAGCAGGTCAATCTCTTTGAAATCGCCGCCTGTCTTTTGCGGCTTGGCGATGAGCTGAATCAGCCTGGCCTCAAGGCTGCTTTCAACGCGGGAAATCGGCGCGATGCCGTCCCAGCCGTCGCGCTGCTTCCAGCTCTGCACGGTCGGGCGCTTGACCTGCAGCATTTCGGCAATCTGTGGCACGGAAAACCCCTGCCAGTAAAGCAGCGATGCCTGTCGTCGCGGGTCATGCAACAAGGTTGTATCGGTGGAAATGGTCATTGATGCCTCGCCGTAGTGGATTCAGGGCAAGGCTACTTAATGGCCGTCAGTGATTCGCTAAGGTGCTGTTGTGTGGGCGATTGTCCAGCCGTCGTTAGTGGTCTGGTGTGCCCGGAGTCTGGAAACTGGCGTTGACCAGTAACCCTAACCTCAGGACTCCTGACAATGGCAAAAAAAGTCTCAAAATTCTTTCGCATCGGCGTCGAGGGTGATACCTGCGACGGGCGCATTATCAGCGCCAGTGATATTCAGGAAATGGCCGACACGTTTGACCCGCGCGTCTACGGTTGCCGCATCAATCTTGAGCACATCAAAAGCGTGTTTCCTGATAGCCCGTTCAAACGCTATGGCGATGTGGTCGAGCTGAAAGCGGAGAAAATCGAAGATGACTCTGCGCTTAACGGAAAGCTGGCACTGTTCGCAAAAATCAGCCCATCCGACGATTTAGTCGCAATGAATAAGGCTCTCCAGAAGGTTTATACCTCAATGGAAATCGCGCCGAATTTCAGCAACAGCGGCAAATGCTATCTCGTTGGTCTGGCTGTGACCGATGACCCGGCAAGCCTCGGCACCGAATACCTCGAATTCTGTCGCAATGCAAAACACAACCCGCTTAACCGCTTTAAAGCTAACCCTGAAAACCTGATTTCAGCGGCAACGCTTGCGGAGCTTGAGTTTGAAGACCAGCCGGAAACGGTATTCACCGCCCTGACTGACAAGGTGAAAGCCATTTTCAGCCGTAAGCAGGTCAGCGACGATGCGCGCATGAATGATGTGCATGAGGCGGTGACCGCCGTCAGCGAGCATGTGCAGACCAACCTCACTGCGCAGGATAAGCGTCTTTCCGATATAGAAACCGCGCTTGCCACCTTCAAACAGGAACTGACCGGCAAGGTTGAAGAAACCAGCCAGGCATTTTCCGCCCTGAAAACCACCCTCGATAAAACCGAAAGTTTCAGCCAGCCGCGACGCACGAAAGCCAGCGGCGGTGGTGGCGATGAGCTGCTGACCGACTGCTGATAAACCGCAGAGCAGAAACCGGGCGGCAACCCCGCCCGATGCAGTGACTAACCGATAAATTCAAACAGGAAATACTATGCGCCCGGAAACCCGTTTTAAGTTCAATGCCTATCTGACCCGCGTCGCTGAGCTGAACGGCATCAGCACTGATGATGTCAGTAAAAAATTCACCGTCGAGCCGTCCGTCACGCAAACGCTGATGAACAAAGTGCAGGAGTCATCCGCGTTTCTGCAGACGATTAATATCCTGCCAGTCGCAGAAATGAAGGGTGAGAAAATCGGCGTTGGTGTGACCGGTACTATCGCCAGCACGACCGACACCTCGGGTGATGATGAGCGTAAGACCGCAGACTTTACCGCGCTTGAGTCCAACAAGTACGAGTGCGACCAGATTAACTTTGACTTCCATCTGAAATATAAAACCCTCGACCTGTGGGCGCGTTTTCAGGACTTCCAGCGCCGTATCCGTGACGCCATCGTCAAGCGTCAGGCGCTCGATTTCATCATGGCCGGTTTTAACGGTACCACCCGCGCCGCCACCTCTGACCGCACCAAAAATCCGATGCTGCAGGATGTGGCCGTCGGCTGGCTGCAGAAATACCGCAATGAAGCCCCGACGCGCGTAATGAGCAACATCACCGACGCTGACGGTAAGGTCGTTTCAGCAGTGATTCGTGTCGGTCGAAACGGCGACTATGAGAACCTCGACGCGCTGGTGATGGATGCGACCAACAACCTGATTGACGAGGTTTATCAGGATGACCCGAAACTCGTTGCCATCGTTGGCCGTAAGCTGCTGGCCGACAAATATTTCCCGCTGGTGAATAAGCCGCAGGAAAACAGCGAAGCGCTCGCGGCAGATATCATCATCAGCCAGAAGCGAATCGGCAACCTGCCTGCTGTGCGTGTGCCGTACTTCCCGGCGAATGCCGTGTTAGTGACCACGCTGGAAAACCTCTCTATCTATTTCATGGATGAGAGCCACCGCCGCAGCATTGACGAAAACCCGAAAAAAGACCGTGTGGAAAACTACGAGTCGATGAATATCGACTATGTGGTCGAGGCGTATGCCGCCGGGTGCCTGCTGGAAAACATCACCCTGGGCGATTTCACCGCACCTGCAGCACCGGAAAGCGGAGCCTAAACCATGACGAGCCCCGCACAGCGTCACATGATGCGGGTCTCGGCCTCTCAAGCCGCGCAGCGGGAGCAAGCCCCGCTGCGCCATGCAACCGCCTATGAGCAGATGCTGGTTAAGCTGGCCGATGACCGCCGCACGTTAAAAAACATCCGTTCAAACGAACGTAAAGCCGAGAAAAAGCGCGAGCTGCTGCCGTTCTATGCGCCGTGGGTCGCCGGTGTGCTGGCTGATGGTCGTGGTGCGCAGGATGACATTGTCATGACCGTTATGCTGTGGCGTCTCGATGCCGGTGATATCGCTGGCGCGCTGGAAATTGCCCCCTACGCGCTGAAATACGGCCTCACCTCTGACCATCGCCGCACAACACCTTACATGCTGGTTGAGGAGGTGGCGTTTGCCTCGCAGCGTCTGCGCGATGCCGGTGAGTCTGTCGACCTTTCCTGGCTGCAGACCACTATCGACCTGACCGACGGCGCTGACGTTCCCGATATGGTGCGCGCCCGTCTGCATAAGGTGACTGGCCTGACCCTGCGTGATGCCGGTATGAATGCAGAGGCGCTGGCGCAGTTTCAGCGCGCGATGCAGCTCGACCGCAATGCCGGTGTGCGCAAGGAGATTGAGCGACTGGAACGGGCATTGAAGCCAAAGCCAGAGGCCGCACCCCGTAAAACGACTAAACCGCGCACGCGCAAACCTGCCACCAGACCGGCAGCAAAGCGCGGGCGTCCACCAAAGGCGGCAAAACCGCCGGTTAACTGAACGCTCCCCGAGCCGGGCGGCACGCCGGTCAAAGCAGGCAAAGACCTGACGGCGACCGGCGTCCACCGCCCAACCTGATGAGGTTGTCATGATGACAGTGATACTGAACCAGCCCGATGAACCGCAGGACGTACCGGGCGTGGTGATTCCCGCACCGGAGACGGGCGGTGCAGTGATTAAAAACACGTTCTTTTTCCCTGATGTGGATCCGAAGCGCGTGCGCGAACTGATGCGCCTTGAGCAGACGGTTTCCGATGCGCGCCTGCGCAATGCCATCAAGACTGGCATGGCCGAGACCAATGCGGAGCTTTACGACTACCGGCTGCGCCAGACTGCCGCCGGGTTTAAGCAACTGGCCGACGTGCCTGCCGAGGAAATCGACGGCGAGAATGTGCGCGTTTTCCACTACCTCAGCGCCGTGACGGCGATGGCGACCGCCACCCTGTATGAGCGTTATCGCGGCGTTGAGGCCACCGGCAAGGGTGACAAAAAAGCCGACAGTGTGGAAACCACCATTGATGACCTGTGGCGGGATATGCGCTGGTCAGTTGCGCGTCTGCAGGACAAGCCGCGCTGCATAGTGGGTCAGCTCTGATGAAAGTCAGGGCAATGCAGGGCGACACCCTCGATGCGATTTGCGCCCGGTATTACGGGCGCACTGAGGGCGTGGTCGAGACGGTGCTGCAGGCTAATCCGGGTCTGTCTGAGCTGGGAGTCATTCTGCCGCATGGTACCGAGATTGACCTGCCCGATGTGCCGTCTTCACCAGTAACTAACACTATCAATCTTTGGGAGTAAACCATGACAGAAGGGGAAAAAGGCGTCCTGTCACTGTTTGTGATTGGCGTGATGATTGTTGTCGGGAAAGTGCTGGCAGGTGGTGAGCCCATCACCCCGCGCCTGTTTGTCGGACGCATGCTGCTCGGCGGTTTCGTTTCGATGGTCGCCGGTGTTGTTCTGGTGCAGTTTCCTGATATGTCACTGCCTGCCGTATGCGGGATTGGATCCATGCTCGGCATTGCCGGTTATCAGGTGGTGGAAATCGCCATACAGCGCCGCTTTAAGTCACAGAAAGGGGAAGACGATGCCGGTCATTAATACTCACCAGAATATCGCCGCCTTTCTGGACATGCTGGCGTATTCCGAAGGAACAGCGAACCATCCGCTGACGAAAAACCGTGGCTATGACGCCATTGTCACCGGTCTTGATGGTAAGCCAGAGATTTTCACCGATTACAGCGACCACCCTTTCGCACATGGCCGACCACCGAAAGTGTTTAATCGCCGTGGTGAGAAATCCACGGCATCGGGGCGTTACCAGCAGCTTTATCTGTTCTGGCCGCACTATAAAAAACAGCTCTCGTTGCCTGATTTCAGTCCACTGTCGCAGGACAAGCTCGCGATCCAGTTAATCCGGGAACGCGGTGCTATTGACGATATCCGGGCGGGGCGTATTGAGCGTGCTGTTTCCCGTTGTCGCAATATCTGGGCGTCATTGCCGGGTGCCGGTTACGGCCAGCGCGAGCACAGTCTCGAAAAGCTGGTCACCGTCTGGCGCTCGGCTGGCGGGGTGATGGCATGAAAGTCCTGATAACGCTGCTTGTGCTGGCCGTGCTCGGGTTGCTGTGGTTGCGCCATGAGAACGGCAATTTATCCCGCTCCTTTGAGACGGCAAACCGTGTCGCGAGCGAGCAAAAGACGACGATTAGCATGCTGAAAAATCAGCTCAGTGTTGCCGGTCAGCTCGCCAGACGTAATGAATCCGCGCAGGTGGCACTGCGCGAACAGCTCGCAAAGGCAAGCGCAGAAGCCAGGCGCCGTGAGCAGACGATAATGAGGTTACTTAATGAAAATGAAGCCTTTCGCCGCTGGTATAACGCTGCTCTGCCTGATGTTGTGCGTCGGTTGCACACCCGCCCCGCCTGCGCCAGCGCCGGTGATTGTGGTCAACGGATGCCCGAGGGTGAGCCTTTGCCCGATGCCGGAAAGTGACCCGAAAACGAATGGTGACCTGAGCGCGGATATTCGCCGTCTTGAGGGCGCGCTGACTGCCTGTGCGCTGCAGGTCAAAACTGTCAAACACTGTCAGGATGAACTTGATGCAGAAGCACAAAAGCCTGCGCAAAGCGCTGATTAACGCCGTGCCGCAGCTCCGAAATAACCCCGATATGCTGCGCCTGTTTGCCGACAACGGCCATACCGATTCCCGACTGGCGAGCTCGCTGTCATTTGAAAAGGTGTACGTGCTTAACGTGGTGGTGACTGACTTCACCGGCGACCTCGACTTGATATTCGTGCCGGTGCAGGCGTGGCTGCGTGAACATCAGCCGGACATTATGACCACCGACGACGGGCGGGAGAAAGGATTCACCTGGATGATTGATATCAATAGCGACGATTCGCTTGATATCAGTATCAGCCTGAGACTCTCCGAGCGCACGCTCGTCAGAGAGGTCGACGGCGCGCTGCATGTCAGTTATGCCCCTGAGCCGCCGCTGCCTGAGCCGGTGACGCGCCCGGTCGAACTGTATGTTAACGGCGAACTGGTGAGTAAGTGGGATGAGTGAGTTAACCGCACTGCAGGAGCGCCTTGCCGGTCTGATTGCCAGCCTGTCACCGGCGGCGCGTCGTCAAATGGCGGCTGAGATTGCGAAAAAGCTGCGCGCCAGTCAGCAACAACGCATTAAGCGCCAGCAGGCACCCGACGGCACCCCGTATGCGGCGCGAAAGCGCCAGCCTGTGCGGAGCAAAAAAGGCCGCATTAAGCGTGAAATGTTCACCAGACTGCGCACTAACCGCTTTATGAAAGCCAAAGGCAGCGACAGTGCGGCGGTGGTGGAATTTACCGGAAAAGTGCAGCGCATGGCGCGGGTGCATCAGTATGGCCTCAAAGACCGGCCAAACCGCAACAGCCGCGATGTGCAGTACGAGGCGCGCCCGTTGCTCGGATTTAACCAAGATGAAGTGACATTGATGGAGGAAGTGGTCTTACAGTATCTTTTCCTAAGATAATTGATTAATTCTCTGCTGCTAATTTAATAGCAGCAGAGAAAAATATATTCACATGCTTAAATGTGAGCTTTGTAGACGTTAAAGGCCACTCTGTTTTTTTTATCAAAAAGAACAAGATCCAAACCCTCTATGCGCCACTCAAATTTAAACCTTTCTGGAGAGGGAAGTGGGCTTTGAGCATAAAGCTCATTTACAAAAATTCTGTCTTCCGCCTTCTGGTCATATTCTCGGATGATTGCAGCATAACGATCGGCGAGCATGATAAGATTTACAGGATGCCCGGATGCTGTTATCAGATTGTTTATATACACTGTGCCAGCTTTCATTCCGAATGTGATGTATTTTTCATGCAGGGTCCACATTCTTTCACGTTCCTCAGTCATGCCATTTAAACTATCGGGTTTATCAAATACACTATGATCAAATATCCCCACAGCACGAAACTGGTCGCGAGAAACGAAGGCAAAAAGAACATTGTTTGTCCTTTCGGCCAAGCCTGTACTTTGAATATTCATGCTCAAATGAAAATGATGAAAACCTTTCGTATTTAATAACTGATCTTTGTCTTCCCATGAATCAGCATCTCCATTACGAATTCTTTCAACAGGAGTGTAGCCATACTTATGTGCGCGCAATGAAAGATGAGGGTATAAGTCTTCACCTTTTCTGACCTTATCCAGTAACCCATGAATACCAAGTTTTAGTTCTTTCCATCTTTTATCGCTCGTTACCTCTGGATATATATGAACTCTCCTTCTGCGGGTCGGCACAATTCTTGTTTTCCAGTGGAGGTAAGCGATTAAAACCCCATTTAAACTTTGATTTTCTAGTTCAGTGCGTATTGATTTTTCATTTGGAAAGAAAGGTAGTTCCTTTATGAGGTTTTCTTTTAATTGGCGTATTCTTTTAGATTCTTCCATTTTTCAATCCTGAATTATAAGCTAGCCATTTAGAATTCCATCTCTGTCGAGATTAAATCAAGTGTAATTGGAAGGGCGATCTAGAACAAGGCTGTTTTTTTAAGGTCTAGACCTCGATGTTTGTTGTCCCATTGCTGAACAATTTTCCCTCGGTAGCCCCATAGCTTTAACTGCGTCATTCTTGCTACATGAACACACTAAACAGCATTCAAGAACTAGCGCGTGCGGTTCGCAACCTCATCCGCTCAGGTGTGGTGACTGAGGTCGATATTGTGCAGGGGCTGTGTCGCGTACAAAGCGGCGGGATCCAGACTACATGGCTGAACTGGCTGACTACCCGCGCCGGTCGTTCGCGCACATGGTGGGCTCCCTCGGTCGGTGAGCAGGTGCTGCTGCTGGCGATTGGTGGCGAGCTTGATACCGCTTTCGTGCTGCCGGGGATTTTCTCAGACGATAACCCCGCCCCGTCTGCCTCGGCGGATGCGTGGCATGTGGTGTTCCCTGATGGCGCGGTTATGGAGTATGAGCCGGAATCCGGTGCGCTGACGGTCAGCGGCATCAAGACTGCCGATGTGACGGCATCGGAGTCTATCACCGCCACCGTGCCGGTGGTGCTGGTTAAAGCGGTAGAACGTATCACCCTCGACACCCCGGAGGTGGTCTGCACCAATAAACTGACAACAGCGACGCTTGAGGTGCAGAAAGGCGGCACCATGCGTGGAAACATCGAACATACCGACGGCACGTTGAAATCAAACGGTGTGCAGGTTGATGACCACAGTCACGGCGGCGTGCAACGGGGCGGGAGCTGGACGGAGGGAACCAAGTGACGGCGCGCTATATGGGGATGAACCGCCATTCCGGCCTCGCTATCCGTGACAGTGAGCATATCAGCCAGAGCATGCGCGACATTCTGCTGACGCCGGTCGGCTCGCGGGTAATGCGTCGTGAATATGGCTCGCTCCTGTCTGCGTTGATTGATATGCCGCAAACCCCAGCGCTAAGGCTCCAAATCATGGTGGCGTGCTATTCCGCGATCCAGAAGTGGGAACCACGCATCAGGCTTACATCCATCAGTTTTGAGCGCGGCGACACTGGCGAAATGTATGTCGATATTACCGGTATGCGTACCGATACCGGTGCGTCAGTTTCAACCACTGTTTCACTGAGTTAAATCACTATGGCAACTGTTGACCTGAGTCTGCTACCTGTTCCCGATGTGGTCGAGGAACTGGACTATGAAACTATCCTTGCGGAGCGCATTGCGACGCTGATTTCGCTCTATCCAGAAGACCTGCAGGAAGCCGTCGCCCGGACGCTCGCGCTTGAGTCTGAGCCGGTTGTTAAGCTGCTGCAGGAAAACGCCTACCGTGAGGTTATCTGGCGTCAGCGTGTCAATGAGGCAGCACGTGCAGTCATGCTGGCTTATGCCATAGACAGTGACCTCGATAATATCGGGGCGAATTTCAATGTTGAGCGTCTTGTCGTCACGCCTGCTGATGACACCACCATTCCACCCACCCCGGCAGAAATGGAGCTCGACGCCGATTATCGCCTGCGCATACAGCAGTCATTTGAAGGAATGAGCGTGGCGGGCTCTACGGGTGCCTATGAATTTCATGGTCGTAGTGCTGACGGGCGTGTCGCTGATATTTCTGTTATCAGCCCATCCCCTGCGTGCGTCACGATATCTGTGCTCTCGCGTGAGAATAACGGCGCGGCGTCTGACGAGCTTCTGAGCATTGTACGCAATGCGCTTAATGGTGAGGACGTGAGGCCGGTTGCTGACCGTGTAACGGTGCAGTCAGCTCAGATTGTTGATTACCAGATACGCGCAACGCTTTTCATTTATCCGGGGCCGGAAAGTGAGCCGATTCGCGCAGCTGCTGAGGCGAAGCTCAAAGCCTATGCCAGCGCTCAACACCGGTTAGGGCGGGATATTCGCCTGTCGGCCATCTATGCCGCGTTACATGTTGAGGGGGTGCAGCGTGTAGAACTGGCGGCACCAGTGGCTGACATTGTGCTTGATAAAACGCAGGCCTCCTTTTGCACTGACTATCAAATAGTGATTGGTGGCTCTGATGAGTGATGCGCGCCTGTTACCTGTAGGCTCATCACCTCTTGAGGTGGCTGCTGCCCGTGCCTGTGCAGATATTGAAAATACCCCCATTCCGTTACGCCGCCTGTGGAGCCCTGACACCTGTCCTGCAAACCTTTTGCCGTGGCTGGCGTGGGCGTTTTCCGTTGACCGCTGGGATGAGAACTGGCCGGAAGAAACCAAGCGTGACGTTATTCGCAGTGCGTATTACATCCACTGCCACAAAGGGACGATAGGCGCAGTTCGGCGTGTGGTTGAGCCGCTCGGTTACATCATTAACGTTACTGAGTGGTGGGAGAATGACGACCCGGCAGGCACTTTTCGTCTTGATATCGGTGTACTGGAAAGCGGTATCACCGAAGAAATGTATTTAGAAATGGAGCGGTTAATTGCGGATGCAAAACCCGCAAGCCGTCACCTGATTGGTCTGAATATTATCCAGGACATAGCGGGCTATATGTACACCGGCGGAGTGGCATATGACGGCGACATTATTACGGTTTACCCGGAAGAGTGAGGAATAATGAGCAAAAAATTTAAAACAATTATTACCACTGCCGGTGCTGAGAAACTGGCAGCAGCTACTGTGCCGGGTGGAAAAAAAGTGAACCTTACCGCGATGGCCGTCGGGGATGGCGGCGGCACGCTGCCGGAGCCTAACGCCGGTCAGACAAAGCTCATTAATGAAGTCTGGCGTCGTGCGCTGAATAAAATCAGCCAGGACAACAAAAATAAAAACTATATTGTGGCAGAGCTGGTCATCCCTCCTGATGTGGGTGGTTTCTGGATGCGCGAGCTGGGTCTGTATGATGATGCAGGCACGCTGATTGCCGTTGCCAATATGGCTGAAAGTTATAAGCCGAAGCTGGCCGAGGGCTCGGGGCGTGCGCAGACCTGTCGCATGGTGATTATTGTCAGCAGCATCGACTCGGTGGCGTTGTCCATTGATGCAACAACGGTGATGGCCACACAGGATTATGTCGACGACAAACTGGCTGAGCATGAGCGGTCCCGCAATCATCCTGACGCCACGCTGAAAGAAAAAGGTTTTGTGCAGCTCAGCAGTGCGACCGACAGCACGTCTGAGACGCTCGCAGCGACGCCGAAAGCGGTTAAGGCGGCGTATGACCTTGCCAGTGGTAAATATACGGCTCAGGACGCGAGTACAGCGCAGAAAGGTCTGGTGCAGCTCAGCAGCGCGACCGACAGCACGTCTGAGACGCTCGCCGCGACGTCGAAAGCGGTTAAGGCGGCGTATGACCTTGCTAATGGTAAATATACAGCTCAGGACGCGAGCACAACGCAGAAAGGTCTGGTGAAACTCAGCAGCGATACTGACAGCTCATCTGAGAGCCTTGCCGCGACACCGAAAGCGGTCAAGGAAGCTAACGACAACGCAGATAAGAGACTGGCTAAAGAGCAGAACGGCAGGGATATTCCAGAAAAAGATTTATTCGTGCGTAACACAGGCGCAGCGCGGGCTTTCAGTGGCTCTGTAAGCATTGGCGGGGGCGGTAACTGGACGACTGCGGAGTTTATCGTCTGGCTGGAGCAACAAGGTGCGTTTAATCATCCGTACTGGATGTGTAAAGGTTCGTGGTCTTATGGTGATAACCGAACCATCACCGATACCGGGTGCGGAAATATCCAGTTAGCCGGTGCGGTGGTTGAGGTGATGGGTATTCGCGGCGCAATGACTATTCGCATTACGACCCCGACAACAGCAATGAGTGGACTTGCCAGCGCTCAGTTTACCTACATCAATCATGGTGATGTCTATTTGCCGGGCTGGCGCAGGGATTTCAACACCGCGAATCCGCCCTCTGATGCCTATCCAGTGGGCGCTCCTGTCCCGTGGCCGTCTGATGCTGTGCCCGCTGGTTATGCATTAATGCAGGGACAGGCCTTTGATAAATCAGTCTATCCGTTGCTTGCAGTGGCGTATCCCTCTGGGGTGATTCCTGATATGCGCGGTCAGACCATCAAAGGCAAACCAGCCAGCGGACGCGCCGTATTGTCTCAGGAGCTCGACGGTATTAAATCACACGACCACGGCGCAACGGTCGCGGCTACCGACATTGGAAACCGGGACACAACCGGATTTGATTACGGAACCAAAACGACGAATACCACAGGTTCACACGCTCACAATTATACTGGCCCGACTTCAACAACCGTTAAAGATGGTGACCGAAACCAGGCATTAGCCACTGCAGGAACCATGACGACCACCCCATCGGGCGACCACGCTCACTCGGTATATATTGGGGCACATGCTCACTCTGTCTATATTGGCGCGCACAGCCACGGTGTAACTGTTTGGGCATCTGGTCAGGCTGAAAATACCGTAAAAAACACCGCATTTAACTACATTGTGAGGCTTGCATAATGACTTTTAAAATGACCAACACCAATCGCGTGATTACGATTTACAACCTGTCATCTGCCACGAATGAGTTTATCGGTAAGGGGGATGGCTTTATTCCGGCCAATACGGGCTTGCCTGCCTACAGCACCGATATTGCGCCCCCAAAAGTGACGGCGGGTTTTGTGGCTGTTTTTGATGCTCAGGCTAATAAATGGTCGCGGGTGGAAGACCACCGTGGGACAACCGTTTATGACATCAGCACCGGTAAGCCCACTGTTATTGAAGAGCTGGGCGCTCTGCCTGATAACGTTGTGTCGGTTGCACCTGACGGGGAGTATGTAAAATGGGACGGTACTCAGTGGCTCCACGATGCCGAAGCGGAAAAAACATTTCGTCAGGGGCAGGCGGCGCAGGAAAAAGCAAACCTGCTGACGATTGCAACATCGGCTATTGCCCCCTTACAGGATGCTGTTGATCTGTATATGGCCACGGAAGACGAATCGAATGCGCTTATTGCGTGGAAAAAGTATCGCGTGATGCTAAACCGAATCAAACCCGAAGATGCCCCCGATATCACATGGCCGGAACTGCCCGCATAACCGGTATCACTCAGGCGGGCGGTTGCCCGCGCTTTCCTGCTCCCCGGTTGTGCCAGACCTTATCCAACCCTGACAAATAGCCCGCCACCACCACACAACAGAAAATACACTCACCCCTTAACCATGGAGTTAACCGGATGAGTGATTTTCACCACGGCGTGCAGGTGCTTGAAATTAACGACGGCACCCGCGTCATTTCCACAGTTTCGACCGCTATCATCGGCATTGTCTGCACGGCCAGTGATGCGGATGCGAAGCTATTCCCCCTCAATGAGCCGGTACTGATTACCAACGTGCAAAGCGCCATTGCGAAAGCCGGTAAAAAAGGCACGCTGGCGACCTCCCTGCAGGCCATCGCAGACCAGTCGAAGCCGGTTACTATCGTTGTGCGCATTGCCGAAGGTACCGGTGACGATGCAGAAGCGCAGACCGTTACCAATATCATCGGAGGCACGGATGAGAATGGTAAATACACTGGCATTAAAGCGCTGTTGACTGCCGAAGCAGTTACCGGCGTTAAGCCGCGTATTCTCGGTGTGCCGGGTCTCGATACGCAAGAGGTAGCGGTCGCACTTGCGTCAGCCGCTATCAAGCTACGCGCATTTTGCTATGTCAGCGCGTGGGGCTGTAAAACCATTTCCGAGGCGATGGCCTATCGTGAGAATTTCAGCCAGCGCGAACTGATGCTCATCTGGCCTGACTTCCTCGCATGGGATACCACCGCGAACGCCACCGCGACGGCCTACGCCACCGCTCGCGCACTCGGTCTGCGTGCCTACATCGACCAGACTATCGGCTGGCACAAAACGCTGTCTAACGTTGGCGTACAGGGCGTCACTGGCATCAGTGCCTCAGTCTTTTGGGATTTGCAGGCATCCGGCACCGATGCTGACCTACTCAACGAGGCCGGAGTCACGACTCTGGTGCGCAAAGATGGTTTCCGTTTTTGGGGGAACCGCACCTGTTCTGATGACCCGCTTTTCCTGTTTGAGAACTACACCCGCACCGCGCAGGTGCTGGCCGACACAATGGCTGAGGCGCACATGTGGGCGGTCGATAAGCCCATCACCGCATCGCTCATCCGTGACATTGTCGACGGCATTAACGCCAAATTCCGCGAGCTGAAATCTAACGGCTACATCGTGGACGGTGAATGCTGGTTCGACGAGGAATCGAACGACAAGGAAACCCTCAAAGCCGGGAAACTGTATATCGACTACGACTATACGCCGGTTCCACCACTGGAAAGCCTGACCCTGCGCCAGCGTATCACCGATAAATATCTGGTGAATCTGGCCGAATCGGTCAACAGCTAAGGAGCCTGAAACAACATGGCACTACCCCGCAAACTTAAATATCTGAACATGTTCAATGACGGCCTTAGCTATATGGGCGTTGTTGAATCCGTGACACTGCCGAAGCTGACCCGCAAGCTCGAAAACTATCGCGGCGGCGGCATGAATGGCGCGGCGGCGATTGACCTTGGTCTCGACGATGATGCGCTCACCGTCGAATGGTCTGTCGGTGGCCTGCCTGATGTGGCGCTGTGGGCGCAGTATGCGGCACCGGGTGCTGATGCCGTGCCGCTGCGTTTTGCTGGATCTTACCAGCGTGACGACACTGGCGAAATCGTTGCTGTCGAGGTGGTCATGCGTGGCCGTCATAAAGAAATCGACGGCGGCGAGAATAAGCAGGGTGAAAACACCTCGACCAAACTGTCGACCGTCTGCACCTATTACCGCCTCACGATTGATGGTAGCGACATTATCGAAATCGACACCGTCAACATGGTCGAGAAGGTGAACGATGTCGACCGTCTGGAGCAGCACCGCCGCGCAATCGGGCTGCTGTAATTCCCTGACCGGTCAGCACTGCTGGCCGGTTATTACCCCCATTCAGAGCAGAGAAAAACATCATGGCAAAAGCTCCACGCAAAACCCCTGAATTTGTTGATACGGCTGGCAATGAAATTGACACCGTAAACCCGAACGTCGTGACCCTCGACAAGCCGATTAAGCGCGCCGGTCAGACGATTGAAAAGGTCACCCTGATTGAACCGAACGCAGGTACCCTGCGTGGCGTCAGTCTGGCGGCGGTGGCGCAGTCCGAGGTCGATGCGCTGATTAAGGTGCTGCCCCGCATGACCTATCCGGCACTCACCACGCAGGAACTCACCGCGATGAACCTGCCAGATATGCTGTCGCTGGCCGCTAAGGTGATTGGTTTTTTGTCACCGGCTTCGGCGGAATAGATTTCCCGCCCGACCTGTCGACCGATGACCTGATGGCGGATATCGCAGTGATATTCCACTGGCCGCCATCAGAGCTCTATTCCCTGAGCCTGTGCGAGCTCATCACATGGCGCGAAAAGGCGCTGCAGCGTAGCGGAAACCACAATGAGTAATAACCTGAGGCTTGAGGTATTGCTGAAAGCGGTCGACCAGGCGACCCGACCGCTTAAATCTATCCAGACCGCGAGTAAAACCCTGTCGGGTGATATTCGCACCACACAAAAAGGGCTGCGTGACCTGAATGGTCAGGCGTCGAAAATCGACGGCTTTCGTAAGACAAGCGCGCAACTGGCCGTAACCGGTCAGGCGCTTGAAAAAGCGAAACGTGAAGCCGAGGAGCTTGCCACCCAATTTAAAAATACCGAACGGCCAACGCGTGCGCAGGCGCAGGTGCTTGAATCGGCAAAACGTGCGGCTGATGGTCTGCAGGTCAAATACAACAGCCTCACCGAGTCGGTAAAACGCCAGCAACGCGAACTGGGTGCTGCCGGAATCAATACCCGCAACCTTGCTAATGACGAGCGAGGATTAAAAAACCGCATCAGTGAAACGACAGCACAACTCAACCGGCAGCGCGAGGCGCTGGCGAAGGTCAGCGCACAGCAGGCGCACTTAAACCGCGTGAAAGAACGATATAAATCAGGTAAGGAGCTTGCCGGTAACATGGCCGCAGCAGGCGCTGCCGGGGTAGGTATTGCGACAGCGGGAACGATGGCCGGGGTTAAATTGCTGATGCCCGGTTATGACTTTGCGCAGAAAAATTCCGAGCTGCAGGCTGTGCTCGGGGTCGATAAGCAGTCGCCAGAAATGCAGGCATTACGCAAACAGGCGCGACAGCTCGGCGACAATACCGCCGCCTCTGCCGACGATGCTGCGAGTGCGCAGATTATTATCGCAAAAGGTGGTGGTGATGCCGCAGCGATTCAGGTGACAACGCCAGTTACTCTGAATATGGCGCTTGCTAACCGTCGCACAATGGAGGAAAACGCCGCGTTACTGATGGGGATGCGCTCCGCGTTTCAGCTTTCAAATGACAAAGTCGCACATATTGGCGATGTGCTGTCTACGGTGATGAACAAAACCGCCGCCGACTTTGACGGCCTCAGCGATGCTATGACCTATGCCGCGCCGGTGGCAAAAAATGCAGGTGTCAGTATTGAAGAGACCGCCGCGATGGTGGGGGCTCTGCATGATGCGAAAATTACTGGTTCGATGGCCGGTACCGGGAGCCGTGCGGTGTTAAGCCGCCTGCAGGCACCGACCGGCAAAGCATGGGATGCCCTCAAGGAGCTGGGTGTCAAAACCTCGGACAGCAAAGGTAATACGCGCCCGATTTTTACCATCCTGAAAGAAATGCAGGCCAGCTTTAAGCGCAACAATCTCGGTACCGCCCAGCAAGCCGAATACATGAAAACCATATTCGGCGAAGAAGCCAGCTCATCGGCTAACGTGCTGATGGCGGCAGCGGCCAGCGGCAAGCTCGACCAGCTAGCCGCCGCGCTGAAAGCATCAGACGGTAAAACCGAGGAACTGGTTAAGGTTATGCAGGATAACCTCGGCGGCGACTTTAAAGAGTTTCAGTCTGCTTATGAGGCTGTCGGTACCGACCTTTTTGACCAGCAAGAGGGCTCTCTGCGCAAGCTGACCCAAACCGCCACACAATACGTGTTAAAGCTCGACGGATGGATCAAAGACAACAAAGGGTTAGCGGAAACTATTGGCATCATTGCCGGTGGTGCGCTGGCTCTGATTGGCATCATCGGCGGCATTGGTCTCGTTGCATGGCCGGTTGTCATGGGGATTAACGCCATTATCGCTGCTGCTGGCGTGCTGGGTACGGTCTTTACTGTCGCCGGTAGCGCCATTTTGACCGCACTCGGCGCGATTACCTGGCCGATTGTGGCTGTGGGGGCGGCGATTGTGGCCGGGGCGTTACTCATCCGTAAATATTGGGAGCCAGTCAGCGCATTTTTCTCGGGGGTGATTGAGGGAGTCATGAGCGCCTTTGCTCCTGTCAGGGAAATGTTCGCTCCACTGGCACCAGTTTTTGATGGTCTCGGTGAGAAACTGCGCGGCGTCTGGCAGTGGTTTAAAGACCTTATAGCACCGGTCAAGGCCGCGCAGGAAACACTCGATAGCTGCAAAAATGTCGGCGTCATATTTGGTCAGACGCTGGCCTCTGCTTTGATGGCTCCGCTCAATGTATTTAACAAGTTGCGCAGCGGTGTCGACTGGCTTCTCGAAAAGCTCGGTATCATCAACAAAGAGTCAGGCAGCCTGGACAAGACCGCAGCAAAAACCAACTCCGCTACACAGGGTAATTCCTACATCCCGGCAACCAGCACATATGGTGGTTATCAGGCTTATCAGCCAGTGACCGCACCGGCGGGACGCTCTTACATTGACCAGAGTAAAAGTGAATACAACATCACTTTGCCGGGTGGCGTTGCGCCGGGGCATCAGCTTGACCGACAGTTACGCGACACACTCGAACAGATTGAGCGCGAGAAGCGTGCACGGCAGCGCGCCAGTATGAGCCATGACTGAGGGGGGAATAAAAAATGATGCTTGCACTTGGAATGTTTGTATTTGAACGCCGCACCCTGCCTTATCAGTCGATGCAACACTCGAAGGATTACCGCTGGGTGTCTAATGACAGGGTTGGTAAACCTCCCGCTTATCAGTTTCTCGGTGAGGGGGAAACCTCCATTCAGCTTGCCGGTACGCTTTACCCTGCCATTACCGGCGGCCGTATATCACTGAGGGCGGTTGAGCTGATGGCCGACGAGGGCAGAGCGTGGCCGCTGATTGAGGGTACCGGCAATATTCTCGGAATGTATATCGTCGATAAAGTCTCGACTACACACACTGAATTTTTCAGTGATGGCGCGGCCAGAAAGATTGATTTCACACTTTCGCTGAAACGGGTCGACGAATCACTGGCAGCGATGTTTGGCGACCTGAATAAGCAGGCCAGCGAGCTGCTTGACTCTGCCGGTAACCTGACCGATAAGCTGCAGGGTATGCTCGGAGGGCTGACCGCATGATGACGGGCATGGCCATTGACGCCGGAGTAAGCCTTGCCCCGGCATTTATGCTGACGCTGAACAGCCAGGACATTACCAGCAATTTTAGTGACAGGTTGATTTCTCTCACTATGACCGACAACCGGGGGTTTGAAGCTGACCAACTCGACATTGAGCTCGACGATACCGACGGCAAAGTCGAGTTACCCCTGCGCGGGGCAGTGCTGACGCTGTGGCTTGGCTGGCAAGGGTCGGGACTTCTGAATAAGGGCGATTTCACTGTTGATGAGATTGAGCACCGGGGCGCGCCTGATACGCTGACCATCCGTGCGCGTAGCGCAGATTTTCGCGGAACGCTCAATTCACGGCGCGAGGAATCATGGCACGACACCACTCTCGGTGAGCTGGTCAGCGCCATCGCAAAACGCAATAAACTGACGGCCAGCGTCGCGGATTCGCTGAAAAAAATCCCGGTACCGCATATCGACCAGTCGCAGGAGTCCGACGCAGTATTTTTGACCAGACTGGCTGAGCGCAACGGGGCGACAGTATCAGTGAAAGCGGGGAAATTGCTGTTTCTGAAAGCCGGTAGCGCAGTGACGGCCAGTGGTAGACCCGTCCCACAAATGACACTGACCCGAAGTGATGGTGACCGTCATCAGTTTGCCATTGCCGACCGTGGGGCTTATACCGGCGTAACGGCAAAATGGTTGCACACTAAAGACCCTAAGCCGCAAAAGCAAAAGGTAACGCTGAAACGTAAACCAAAAGAGAAGCACCTGCGCGCACTGGAACACCCGAAAGCAAAGCCGGTCAGCAAAAAGACAAAAGCCAAAAAAGAGCAGGAAGCGCGCGAGGGTGAGTATATGGCCGGTGAGGCTGATAACGTGCTGGCGCTGACGACGGTCTACGCTTCAAAGGCTCAGGCGATGCGAGCAGCTCAGGCTAAGTGGGATAAGTTGCAGCGAGGCGTTGCGGAGTTTTCAATTACACTGGCGCTCGGTCGGGCTGATTTATTCCCCGAGACACCGGTGCGCGTGTCGGGCTTTAAGCGCGTCATAGATGAGCAGGCATGGTTAATCAGTAAGGTAACTCACAATCTGAATAATAATGGATTCACGACGGGCTTAGAGCTTGAGGTTAAGCTCTCCGATGTGGAGTACAGTGCTGAACCGGATGATGAATAAAATGTATTCACAAAAAGTGAATTGCTGTTTATCATTGATTCACGAATTGAGAATAGTAGGGTGGGTTATGTTTCATTGTCCAAAGTGTCATCATGCCGCACATGCACGAACAAGCCGCTATTTAACAGAGAATACAAAAGAGCGCTACCACCAATGCCAGAACATCAACTGTAGTTGTACGTTTATGACAATGGAAACGATAGAGCGCTTTATTGTTACTCCAGGAGCTATCGACCCGGCACCGCCGCACCCGACTGTCGGTGGTCAGCGGTCATTGTGGCTCTGATAAATTTACGTTAAATGCCCGCCGTGTGCGGGTTTTTTTATACGCTCAGGAAAATGGCGGTATAAAATCCACCGCCATTTTATCGCCACTTAAAAACGAGACAACAAAAAAGCCACTCTTTAGAGTGGCTTAATTATATGATTTTAAAGCTAAAATTTGGTGGCCCCTGCTGGACTTGAACCAGCGACCAAGCGATTATGAGTCGCCTGCTCTAACCACTGAGCTAAGGGGCCGTGGCGGTGGATTATAAAGTAACTCCGCGTTGCAATCCAGCCATAAGCGTACGGATGCTGTTTTTATAAACAATGTGTTTTCAGTCCGTTATACTTGTCCCCTGACGTATTTTTCGGAGTGATTATGGTTAAGGATATTCTGGCGCCGGGGCTACGGGTGGTTTTTTGTGGCATCAATCCGGGGCTCTCTTCGGCGGGTACGGGGTTCCCCTTTGCACATCCTGCTAACCGCTTCTGGAAGGTCATTCATCAGGCCGGTTTTACCGATCGTCAGTTAAAGCCGGAAGAGGCGGAGCAATTGCTGGATTTCCGCTGTGGCGTGACCAAATTTGTCGACAGACCGACGGTGCAAGCCAATGAAGTGAAGCTGCAAGAAATGCGCAGTGGTGGCCGCAAGCTCGTTGAGAAGATAGAGGACTATCAGCCTTCGGCGTTAGCGATCCTGGGCAAACAGGCCTTTGAACAAGGTTTTAGCCAGCGCGGTGCGCAGTGGGGGAAACAAACGTTGACGATTGGTGCAACGCAGATTTGGGTGCTGCCAAACCCCAGTGGGTTGAGCCGGATTACGCTGGAAAAACTGGTTGAGGCGTATCGGGAGTTAGATGAGGCGCTGGTTGTTCGCGGACTGTAAAGAAAAACGCCACCTTGCGGTGGCGTTTGTGTAAATGCGGCGAGATTAATCGTCGAGGAAGCTACGCAGCACTTCAGAACGGCTCGGATGGCGCAGTTTACGCAATGCCTTCGCTTCGATCTGACGGATACGTTCGCGGGTAACGTCGAACTGTTTACCCACTTCTTCCAGCGTGTGGTCGGTGTTCATATCAATACCGAAACGCATACGCAGGACTTTCGCTTCACGCGCTGTCAGGCCAGCCAGAACGTCGTGCGTTGCGGCACGCAGGCTCTCGGTGGTGGCTGAGTCCAGCGGCAGCTCGAGGGTGGTATCCTCGATGAAATCACCCAGATGCGAATCTTCATCATCACCGATTGGCGTTTCCATGGAGATAGGCTCTTTGGCGATCTTCAGCACTTTACGGATCTTGTCTTCCGGCATCAGCATGCGTTCAGCCAGTTCTTCCGGCGTCGGCTCACGACCCATCTCTTGCAGCATCTGACGGGAGATACGGTTGAGTTTGTTGATGGTCTCAATCATATGTACCGGGATACGGATGGTACGCGCCTGATCCGCGATCGAACGGGTGATCGCCTGACGGATCCACCAGGTTGCATAGGTGGAGAACTTGTAGCCGCGACGGTATTCAAACTTATCAACCGCTTTCATCAGGCCGATGTTACCTTCCTGAATCAGATCCAGGAACTGCAGGCCACGGTTGGTGTATTTCTTGGCAATGGAGATAACCAGACGCAAGTTCGCTTCAACCATCTCTTTTTTCGCACGGCGGGCTTTCGCTTCACCGATGGACATACGACGGTTGATGTCTTTAACCTGCTCAATGGTCAGGCCGGTCTCTTCTTCAATCTGCTGCAGTTTCTGCAGGGCGCGGTGAACGTCATCAGTAACATCGTGCAGTTTTTCAGACCACGGCTTGTTCATCGCGATTGCCGCGTTGAACCAGGTTTCACTGGTTTCGTTACCAGTGAACAGGGTGATGAAGTTTTTCTTCGGCATTTTGCACTGCTCAACGCAGAGCTTCATGATCAGACGTTCCTGAGTACGCACACGGTCCATCATGACGCGCATGCTGTTGACCAGGTAGTCGAACTGTTTCGGCACCAGGCGGAACTGTTTGAACACTTCAGACAGCTTCTGAATTTCTTCCTGCGCGGCTGCATGGCTGCGGCCTTTCGCTTTGATGGTATCGCGGGTGACTTCGTACTGCGTACGCAGCTCAGCGAATTTCTCACGCGCTAATTCAGGGTCGATGCTGTTGTCGTCATCGCTGCTGTCGTCGTCGCCGTCTTCTTCATCTTCGTCTTCGTCGTCATCCATCTCTTCCTGAGAGAGTTCCGAACCGACGTGGGTCGCTGTTGGCGCCATCTCTTCTTCCGCGTTCGGATCAACAAAGCCGGTGATCAGATCGGAGAGACGCGCTTCTTCAGCTTCAACGCGATCGTATTGTTCAAGCAGGTAGGTGATAGCTTCCGGGTATTCGGCAACGGAGCATTGAACCTGGTTAATCCCGTCTTCGATACGCTTAGCGATATCAATTTCGCCTTCACGGGTTAACAGTTCAACGGTACCCATTTCACGCATGTACATGCGTACCGGGTCAGTTGTACGGCCGATTTCGGACTCAACGCTGGACAGAACCTGGGCAGCCGCTTCTTCCGCGTCTTCATCGGTGCTGTTGGAGGTTTCGGCAAGCAGCAGATCATCGGCATCCGGTGCTTCTTCCATCACCTGAATACCCATGTCATTGATCATTTGGATGATGTCTTCGATTTGATCGGAATCGACGATATCTTCCGGCAGATGGTCATTGACCTCGGCATAGGTCAGATAGCCTTGCTCCTTACCACGTTGGACAAGAAGCTTCAGCTGTGACTGCGGGTTTTGCTCCATAAGACGGTATCCACACTTAATTCGTTTGATTGGTGTTGGGCGGTAAAACCGCCAACGGCAAAACGAGGGCATACTTATATTTTGCCGCTGCCTCTCCGTGCGGCTGTCGGGGTCTTCCCGAACGATATTCGGCAGTTAAGCCGTTAAATACTTTTGTTTTTCACTTCCTGGCCAGTTCCTGGTTCAGTGTCCAGAGTTCCCGGCGTTCTTCGCTGCTTAAACCGTGTGTGCGCTCACGCGCAATCAACTCTTCCTGGCGTAGTTCAAGCATCGAATCAAACATATGGTTGAGCGAGTCGGTGAAGGTTTTTTCTGCGATATCTTTATCTGCTATATCGTCCCACATCGACAGTTTTTCAAGGGTTGCAGCATCATTTGTGCCACGGTAGTGTTCTAACAGTTGTCCGGTGGTCAGACCTGGCTGAGACAGACAAGTGTTGACCAGTTCCCTGAATAAGCCAAGTCCAGGCAGCTTATTTTGATCCAGGGCGCCTAAGGGCGGAACCCGCGGTGCTAAGTCCGGGTTCTGTACCAGTAACCCTATCAGTATACGCATGGTCGTGCGTTTTAGCTGCGGAACCGGTCGGGAAGCCCCATTTTCTGCCAGTTTTGGCATTAAACGTTCAAGCTGGCTGTCATCCAGAATGCCGAGCTTGTTTCCCAACTCTTGTCGCAGATAGATGCGCAACGTTTCGCCCGGGACCTGAGTGATCAACGGCAGCGCTAATGTGCTTAGCTGTGCACGTCCGTCTGGCGTACTCAAATCGACCTGCGGCAATAGAGTATTAAAGAGAAACGCGGAGAGCGGCAGGGCCTGCTCCATCCGGGCTTCAAAAGCCTCTTTCCCTTCTTTACGTACCAGCGTGTCAGGATCTTCGCCGTCAGGTAAAAACATAAAACGCAACTGACGACCGTCTGTCATATAAGGCAGCGCGGTTTCCAGCGCACGCCAGGCGGCGTCGCGTCCTGCGCGGTCGCCGTCGTAACAGCAAATCACGTTGTTCGTTGCACGGAACAACAACTGGATATGATCGGCGGTAGTTGACGTCCCAAGGGAAGCCACGGCGTAGTTAATGCCGTATTGCGCCAGCGCCACCACATCCATATAGCCTTCTACCACTAACAGGCGCTGCGGATCGGCGTTATCCTGCTGGGCTTCATAAAGGCCATACAGCTGGCGACCTTTATGGAAAATATCGGTTTCCGGGGAGTTCAGGTATTTCGGCAGGGCATCACCCAGCACGCGTCCACCAAAACCAATCACCCGACCACGTTTGTCGCGGATGGGGAACATGACCCGTTCGCGGAAGCGATCGTAACTGCGTCCTTGATCGTTGGTCACCAACATACCCGCGTCGATCAGCGATTTGCGATTTTCAGAATTGCCACCAAACCGTTTCAGGACGTTGTCCCAGCCGGGGGGGGCAAAACCAATGGCAAAACGGGTGATAACGTCGCTACTTAATCCTCGCTTTTCCAGGTACTGGCGCGCAGGGGTAGCGGCGGGCTGCATCAAAGACTGTTGATAAAACGTGTTCAGGCCGTCCATCAATTGATAAAGACTTTGCCGTTGATGGCGCTCTATCTGACTGGGGCCACTGCCTGCTTCATAAGGCACTTCGAGGTTGTGCATTGCGGCCAGTTCTTCGACGGTCTCCACAAACTCGAGCTTGTCGTAGTTCATGAGAAAATCGACGGCGTTGCCATGCGCGCCACATCCAAAGCAGTGATAAAACTGTTTTTCACCATTTACGGTGAAAGAGGGGGTTTTTTCGTTATGGAACGGACAGCACGCGTGATAATTTTTGCCCTGCTTTTTCAGCTTTACCCGCGCGTCGATGAGATCGACGATGTCGGTTCTTGCCAGCAGGTCATTGATAAAAACGCGAGGAATTCGTCCAGCCATAGGCCCCTGTTTTTTTGATGACTCATATACACAAAATCATTCAGGATGCATCAAGGCGGCAAGGGAGCGAATCCTCAGGAGCGTACATCAGTACGTGACTGGGGTGAGCGACTGCAGCCAACTCAGAGGCAGCTTGAATGATGACGTGTATAAACGAAAATAAGCCGCGCATTCCTTTCGGAAGCACGGCCTTACAACTACAACTCAGTCTGAATTGAGAGCTTTGGCTCTCAATGAATTAGTACAGACGAGTGCGGCGTGCGTTTTCGCGAGCCAGTTTCTTCGCGTGACGTTTCACAGCAGAAGCTTTAGCGCGCTTACGTTCGGTAGTCGGTTTTTCATAGAACTCACGACGACGAACTTCCGCCAGAACACCTGCTTTTTCGCATGAACGCTTGAAGCGACGCAGTGCTACGTCGAACGGCTCGTTTTCACGTACTTTAATTACCGGCATGTAACTCTCACCTTTAATAAATTCGGTTTGCCGCTGGCATCAACGCCAGCTTATTTCAAAATGGTGCGGAATTTTACTGCAATTGCTGCTGCTTTGTAAAGCACCGACGCGATTTTGAAAGGGACTTTTATAAGGACAAGGAGTATACACGAGGCTTCTCTCCTGGGCGAACAAAGTTTTACATCAACCCGCATTCGACCTACACTGCGCGGTATTAGAGCGAGGTAAAATAAGTCATGCGTGTACTGGGAATTGAAACATCCTGCGATGAAACCGGCATCGCCATTTACGACGATGAAAAAGGTCTGTTAGCCAACCAATTGTATAGTCAGGTGAAATTACACGCTGACTACGGCGGCGTGGTGCCTGAACTGGCTTCGCGCGATCACGTGCGCAAAACTGTGCCGCTGATTCAGGCGGCATTAAAAGAAGCGAACCTGACGGCAAAAGACATCGATGCGGTGGCCTATACCGCAGGTCCGGGTCTGGTTGGCGCACTGCTGGTCGGCGCAACGGTTGGTCGCTCGCTGGCGTTCGCCTGGAACGTACCGGCAATTCCTGTTCACCATATGGAAGGACATCTGCTGGCACCGATGCTGGAAGACAATCCGCCGGAATATCCGTTTGTCGCGCTGCTGGTTTCGGGGGGACATACCCAACTGATTAGCGTCACCGGGATCGGCCAGTATGAACTGCTGGGCGAATCGATCGATGATGCTGCGGGTGAAGCATTCGATAAAACGGCCAAGCTGCTGGGGCTGGATTATCCTGGCGGCCCGATGTTGTCTAAGCTGGCATCACAGGGCGTAGAAAAACGTTTTGTTTTCCCACGTCCTATGACTGACCGTCCGGGACTCGATTTCAGCTTTTCCGGTTTGAAGACCTTTGCAGCAAATACCATTCGCAATAACGGAAACGACGATCAGACCCGTGCGGATATCGCCCGCGCCTTCGAAGATGCGGTGGTGGATACGTTGATGATCAAGTGCAAACGCGCGTTGGATCAAACCGGTTTTAAACGCCTGGTGATGGCGGGTGGGGTGAGTGCGAACCGTACCCTGCGTGCGAAACTGGCGGAGATGATGCAAAAGCGTCGTGGCGAAGTGTTTTATGCGCGCCCGGAATTTTGTACCGATAACGGCGCGATGATCGCGTATGCGGGCATGGTGCGTTTTAAAGCCGGCGCAACGGCCGACCTCGGTGTCACCGTACGCCCACGCTGGCCGCTGGCGGAGTTGCCTGCGGCGTAAGCGCTTTCTGTCTTGCCCGGTAGACGCAGCGTCACCGGGCAATTACAGCACAACACCGCACTACACCCGCAGCATCCCTTTCTCTTCCAGAAACGCGATAATTTTAGCCAGACCCTCGCCTGATTTTAAATTGCTAAACGTCCAGGGGCGCTCGCCTCGCATACGCAGGGTGTCACGCTCCATAACCTCCAGCGACGCACCGACATAAGGCGCGAGGTCGGTTTTGTTGATCACCAGAAAATCAGATTTTGTGATCCCCGGTCCACCTTTACGCGGGATCTTCTCGCCTTCGGCTACGTCGATCACGTAGATCGTCAGATCGGCTAATTCCGGGCTGAAGGTGGCACTCAGGTTATCACCGCCGCTTTCAACGAAGATCAGATCCAGATTGCCGAATTTCTCGCTGAGTGCTTCTACTGCGGCCAGATTCATCGACGCATCTTCGCGGATCGCTGTATGCGGGCAGCCGCCCGTTTCCACACCCACAATCCTGTCCGGCTCCAGTGCGCCCGCTTCGGTGAGAATGCGCTGATCCTCTTTGGTGTAGATATCGTTGGTTACCACTGCCAGTTGGTAAGTGGTGCGCATGGCTTTGCATAACGCTTCCAGCAGCGCCGTTTTACCGGAACCGACCGGACCGCCCACGCCAACGCGCAGGGGATGTTTATATTCACGCATTTTTGTCTCCTCAGGAGCGGAATAATCGGCAATATTGGGTTTCATGCCGGGATGAGGCGATGGCGGCCAGGGGAGTCGCTGACCCCACGCTGTTATCAGGGCATGCCAGCGCTTGTGTCAGGCCCTGCGCATAACGATCGCAAAGCGACATGATCAACCGTTGCGCCGCCTGTTGCCCAAAAGGAACCAGTTTGACCCCGGCCATCACCGCGCTCTCGATCCAGCTGTAGCCGAAGCTCAGGGCGAGATCCGCGAGAGGGAGGTTCCAGCGTACGCCCAGCCAGGCCAAACCACAGAGCTGGCTGTCGGCAAAGAGTGTACGCCATTGCGGGGGGAAATCCGGCTCCCAGTCCGCCACCAGACGCGTAAATGCGATCCCTCTGCTACGTTCTTCTTCACGCAGTTCGCGGGTTTCCCGACAGGCCAGCAACCAGGCTGTCCAGCGGCGGGCGGCGGTAAAATCGTTCTGTTCGCAGGCGTGGTAAAGCCGGGCGAACAGCGGTAAATCGACGGTAAAAAAGTTCTGTTCCATTTGCTGGATCTGCCAGCGAGAAAAGTCATCAGCACTTTTTACCCAGCCGGCCTCCACCGCCCACTCAAGTCCCTGAGACCAGGTAAACGATCCCACCGGTAAACTGCTGCTGGCGAGCTGCATCAGGCGCAGCTGTTGGGTTTCACGCATCAGTGGGCATGGCTGTGATGATGTCCGTGAGACTCGCTGGCATATGCGCCAGCTTCCGGCTCAAACGGCAGATGGGCAAATGTGACCTGCAGGTTGAACTGGCGCAGCATGTCATCCAGCACATGATCGTGGTGGTAGCGCAGTTCATCGGGCAGAATTTGTAGCGGTACGTGGCGGTTGCCCAGGTGATAGCAGGCTTTGGCGAGCAGAAACGGATCGGCGCAGCGCACGACGGAAACCGCTTCGTCAGCCGCGATAATTTCCACGACGACCGTACCGTCTTCCGTACTCAGACGGTCACCGCCGCGTAGCAACAGGCCGCGCGGTAGCATCAGACCCGCTTCGCGACCGTCATTCAGGTGTACTTTCGCCCGACTTTTGACGCGCACATCAATGGGTAACGTCAGCGTGGCGGTCGCAGCGGCAGAGGTGTCAATACGTTGTGTCAGAAACAGCATCTCGGCTCCTTAAAATAGAAAGTAACGTTGCGCCATCGGCAGCACATCTGCCGCTTCGCTGGTGATCAATTCCCCATCAATGCGTACCTCGTAGGTTTGGGCATCGACGGTAATATTGGGTTGTAGGCTGTTGTGGATCATGTCGGCTTTTTTCACCGTTCGGCAGCCCTTTACCACCGCGATGGCACTGTGCAGATTGAGCTGTTGCGGGATGTGGAGTGCATCTGCCGCTTGCGAAATAAATGTCAGGCGGCTGTGATGGCGAGCGGTGCCCAGCGCCCCGAACATCATGCGGTAATGTACCGGCTGCGGCGTCGGGATTGAGGCGTTGATGTCGCCCATCGGCGCACAGGCAATCATCCCGCCCTTAATGATGGTGGCAGGCTTCACACCGAAAAACGCAGGCGACCAGAGCACCAGATCTGCCAGTTTCCCGACCTCGACAGACCCCACTTCGTGGGCGATGCCATGAGTCAGCGCCGGATTAATGGTGTATTTGGCGATGTAGCGTTTCACTCGCTGGTTATCGTTGTCGCCCGTTTCTTCCGCCAGCGCGCCACGCTGGACTTTCATGCGATGCGCTACCTGCCAGGTTCGCAGGATCACTTCTCCTACGCGTCCCATTGCCTGGGAATCTGATGAGGTCAGCGAAAACGCGCCGATATCGTGCAGCACGTCTTCGGCGGCGATCGTTTCTCTGCGAATGCGTGATTCGGCAAACGCCACATCTTCGGCAATATCCGGGTCGAGATGATGACAAACCATCAGCATGTCCAGATGTTCGTCGATCGTGTTGACGGTGTAAGGCAGCGTCGGGTTGGTCGAGGAGGGCAGAATATTGGCGTGCGTGCAGGCGGTGATGATATCCGGCGCATGGCCACCGCCAGCGCCTTCGGTATGGAAGGTATGAATGGTGCGATCGCCAATGGCCGCCAGCGTATCTTCCACAAAACCGGATTCATTCAGCGTATCGCTGTGCAGCGCGACCTGAATGTCCATCTCATCAGCAACGGTTAACGCACAGTCAATCGCCGCAGGCGTTGCGCCCCAATCTTCATGGATCTTCAGACCGATTGCGCCAGCGGCGACCTGTTCGCGCAGCGCATCAGGACAGGAGCCATTGCCTTTGCCGAGAAAGCCGATATTGACCGGCAGCGCGTCTGCTGCCTGTAACATGCGGGCGATATACCACGGACCCGGTGTACACGTTGTCGCATGGGTTCCAGCGGCTGGTCCTGTACCGCCGCCGATCATTGTTGTGACCCCGGAAACCAGCGCCTCTTCCGCCTGCTGCGGGCAGATCCAGTGAATATGCGTATCCACTCCGCCTGCAGTAACGATCTTACCTTCGCCGGCGATCGCTTCAGTACCCACACCAATCGGGATCGTGACGTCAGGTTGTATATCCGGGTTGCCCGCTTTGCCAATGGCGGCAATCCTGCCGTCTTTAATGCCGATATCCGCTTTGACGATCCCCCAGTGATCGACGATCAGCGCGTTGGTGATCACCAGATCCACACAGGCGTCGGCGCGCATTTGTCCCTGGCCCATTCCATCGCGGATCACTTTCCCTCCGCCGAATTTAACCTCTTCACCGTAAGTGGTGAGATCGTTTTCCACCTCGATCCACAGTTCGGTATCGGCCAGACGCACTTTGTCGCCGGTGGTGGGGCCAAACATGTCGGCATACGCCTGTCGGGAGAGTTCACGCATTGTCTGCCTCCAGCGCGCCCATCACTGCGCCGCGAAAACCAACGATCTGCTGTGCGCCTGCGACGTAGACCAACTCGACTTCCCGCTTTTGCCCGGGCTCAAAACGTACTGCGGTGCCTGCTGGAATATTCAGACGAAAGCCCAATGCTTTTTGCCGGTCGAAACGCAGCGCGGGATTGACCTCATAAAAGTGGTAATGTGATCCGACCTGAACGGGCCGATCACCATGATTTTCCACGACGATCGTGCAGGTTTTTCGTCCCGCGTTGATGGCGATATTGCCCGCCAGGATCTTATATTCACCAGGGATCATTGCCGCTCCTATATGATCGGATTATGAACGGTGACCAGCTTTGAACCGTCCGGGAAAGTCGCTTCAACCTGAATGTCCGGGATCATCTCCGGAACGCCCTCCATCACCTGATCGCGCGTCAGAACGTGGCGACCGTCCTCCATCAGTGAAGCGACGGTTTTACCGTCACGCGCACCTTCCATAATGAAGGCGCTAATCAGCGCCACGGATTCCGGGTAATTGAGCTTCAACCCACGGGCCAGACGGCGCTCAGCCACCAACGCGGCAGTAAAGAGCGACAGCTTGTCTTTTTCTCTGGGGGTCAGTTCCATAGGGACTCTCTTATGTTTGCCAGATTCGGGGCAGTACGGGAGATTTTTGAGTCAGTAATGGGCGCAAAAATTGCCAGATATCGCGCATCACGCCACCCACGATCAGGTTGTCGTTTGAAAGAAAACGGACGGTGAGCAGGGAATCGACCCGCGTTGCCCCGGCATAATCACCGAGGGGGGCAAGCCGCTCACGCGTCCCTTCCAGCATGCTTTCCGTGGCCGGATAACACAGCAGCGTGCCGACCCAGGGTTGATGGGCAAGGATATTCAGCTCGCCGCTGTGAATATGTAGTCGTTCAATCAGCAACGGCAGACCCTCTCGCCACACTTCCAGACGGTTGTGTAACGTGCCGTGGCAGAAGCTTTCGTGCATCACAGGCCGACCCAGGCAACAGAGATCCCAGGCCAGCAGACGGCTGTCGTTAGTCAAATGAAACACCGACTGAATATGGGCGTTTGCGCCGGGAAAGAGGATCGTATCCTGTGGAAGCCACTCCAGGGTGGCTTGCGGTGCGAGCGTAAAAGTCTGACGCAGCACCGCTTGTGGGCCACGGCTGCGATAAAACTTTCCCGCACCGGGCATGGTGATTAACGCGTGGCTTTGTTCCTCCAGCGTGACTGAGATACGCAGTTCGTCGCCACCGACAATCCCGCCAGGAGGATGAAGCAAATAGAGATGGCAAACGTCTTTTTCCGGATAGAACGGGCGTTGTACCGTCAGGGGACCCACATGGCGAGCCGAAGCGAGCACCGTTTTGTGCTCGCTTCGGGTAAACCGCAGGTCCAGTTCGGCCTGCCAGCCCCGTGTGAGTGTCCCGTGCGCCGCAGTATCCAGAGCGTTTCCCTCATCACTATGAGAATGTGTGCATACCAAAAAGTATGCCTCAGCGCTCTGGCAAAACGGTCATACGAGAAGCTTATGGAAAAAAGGGGCGCGTCATGTCGCCCCAACGAGGTTTACAGCAAAACGAGAGGCATCCAGACCAGACCTGTGATGACCAGTAGTACCAGGAAAATCAGGCCAAAAATGGCGCCCAGCCGCCAGTAATCCACCGTCGGCAGATATCCGCTGCCGTAGTAGATAGGGCTTGGACCGGTTGCGTACGGGGTGAGTATGCTGCCCAGACCAATTGCCGCTCCCACCATCAGACAGAACACTGGCAGTGGGATTTCTGGCATTGCCAGTGCGGCGGCAATCATCATCGGTGCCAGCGCAGAGGTATAGGCCGTGGCGCTGGCAAAGAAGTAGCGCAAGAGATAAAACACCACGATCAGCGCGACCATCACCATTGTTGGCGAGTAACCGCTGAGTCCGTTTGCCAGCAGCTTGCCAAACCAGGTGATAAAGCCGGTATTGTTCAGTCCGGTGGCTAAAGTAATCAGCGAAGCCAGCCAGAAGAAGACGTTCCATGCCGCTTTGTTGCTGACAATGTCATCCCAACTGATGATGCGTAACACCAGCATCAGTGCGACAACGCTGTAGCCGACCATGGCGGCATCGATGTAATCGCCGCCAAAGATCCACAGCACCAACGCACCAACCATCAGTACCAGCATCTTTTTTTCGCGTGCGCAGAGTGGCCCCATCGCGTTAAGTTCGGATTCAGCCCAGCGAGGAACCTGATCGCCTGATTTCAGCACTGGCGGGTACAACACATACGCCAGCCACGGCACTAACAACACCAGTAAAATACTCAGTGGCAGCATGCCTAAGAACCAGTCGCCCCAACTCAGCGCAGTATGAGAAGCCCCTTTCATCAGGCCAATCAGCAGCAGGTTTGGCGCCATCGCGGTTAAGAAAATCGCGCTGGTGACACAGTCGGCGACAATCCCCATCCACATAATATAAGAACCAATAGAGCGAGAACTGGAATCATTTGGCTGCGAGTGATAGAGCGGTGGAAGGTTACGAATGATCGGATAGATAATGCCTGCACCACGCGCCGAGTTAGAGGGGGTAACAGGGGCAAGGATCAACTCAGAAAACATCACCGCATAGCCGAGAAACAGTGTGCGATGCCCCATTTTTTTCACCAGCCACAGTGCAATGCGCCGACCCAGACCGGTTTTTTCATAGCCCGTCCCGAACATAAAGGCGGCGAAAATCAGCCAGATAACCGAGTTGGAAAAACCAGACACCGCCCATGACAATGATTTGGCGGTAAATTTAAAACCGTCCTGCGCGAGTTGTTCAGGGCTGAACAGTAGCCACGGCGAGAGCACTGCAATCACCGAAATGCCGATCATGGCCACCACTGCGCCCGGCACAGGTTCCAGAATGAGTCCCACAATCACACCGGTAAAGACGGCAAAATAGAGCCAGGTATGGCTCTCAAGACCGGTGGGAACGGGCAAAACAGCAATAATGGCGATGACCACCAGCGGAGCCAGGTATCGCCACCAACCAGCTAAAGGTGCCATTGTTGTATCCCTGCGAAAGAGGGAGAGGCATTGCGCCTCTCCGGGAGGGTTATTTGATGTAGTGCACGTGCTCGCAGATTTCGTCCACGATAGGGCCGCGACGTTCAGCGAACTGCTTTTTGTTTTCAGCGATCAGGTTGTTGCCGTGGGTGTCGATGGAGACAATCAGCGGGCCGAACTCTTTTACCCGACAAACCCACAGGGATTCCGGCATCCCGAGCTCCGTCCAGTGCACTTCTTCGATCTCTTCGACCTGCGTTGCGGCAACCACCGCACAGCCTGCCGGGAAGATCACATGCAGTGCTTTGAACTGCTTACATCCCTCTTCAGTCAGCGGTCCCATACCGCCTTTGCCGACCACCAGCTTCACGCCGGTTTGCTCGATAAACTCTTTTTCAAAGGCTTCCATACGCATGCTGGTGGTGGGGCCGATGGAGACCATCTCCCATTTTTCACCGTTCTTACGCACGATCGGCCCGGCGTGGAAAATGGCTTTCCCCTTCAGATCGAAAGGAATGGGGCGCTTAAGTTCGATTAACCGGCGATGACAGACGTCGCGACAGGTGACTAATGTCCCGGTCAGGTAAATCACATCGCCAACGCGGATGTCTTCCAGATCTTCGGCTTTGATCGGGGTTGTCAGGATCTTTTTCATAACGCGCTCCGGGTATGAGACAGATTTTCGAAGGAGAGGTCGGCATGAACCCGCAGCGTGCCGCGACGATGCGCCCAGCAGCCGGTAGAAACGGCAACGCCAATCGTTGAGGGGTGGCGCGCGGCGGATTCGATATGCACACCCATGACGGAACTGTTGCCGGTCAGTCCTTGTGGACCAATACCCAGACGATTAAGACCGTCCTCCAGGCGCTGTTCCAGCTCGGCCGCTTTCGGGTTCGGGTGGCGTGTGCCGATGGGGCGCAGAACCGCTTTACGTGAGAGCACGGCGGCGGTTTCCACCGACGTGGCAATACCGACGCCAACCAGCACCGGCGGGCAGGCGTTCACCGCCAGCGTTGAGATGTTTTCAAAGACAAATTTCACGACGCCTTCGTAGCCTTCGGAAGGCATTAACACGGTGGAGCGCCCTGGCAGCGTACAACCGCCGCCCGCCATGTAGACTTCGATTTCTGCATCGTCACCGTCCGGGATGATGTCCCAGGTGACCCACGGCACACCGGTACCGGTGTTTTTGCCGGTATTGATTTCGTTAAAAATCTCCACCGCATTGTGGCGCAGCGGCGCTTTCACCGTCGCATCTTCAACGGCCTGTTTGAGAATGCTTTGGAGTTCGCCCAGCAGCGGAAAGCGTGATCCGACTTTCACAAAGAACATGATTTCGCCGGTGTCCTGACACGCCGGGCGATTCAGGTCGATAGCTTTCTGCATGTTATCGAACATGGTGTGGTAGATGATTTTACCCATCGGCGAAGTTTCACCTTCCCGTAGCTGTTTTAATTTATCCACGACATCGTCGGGCATCCGGGTAGAAATCATGGCGGTAAAGTTAGCGACAATGTTCGTCAGCGTATTGACCGCGTGTTGGTTATTTTGATTGCTCATCATGTCAACTCCAGTTCTTTTATTTATCTGGAAATAAATTCTCCGGCACAAGCTACCACTAAATGTATGGGTTTATATTTTTTGCCGCCGTGAATATCCAATTAACAGTTCGTGAATGATGACGAAATAAGGCAATAAAAATTGCGCAAAGGCAGGGTTTACGTCGCCACAGGGAATTACACTGCGGCTAACAACATCATGGATAAACCGAATATGCTGAATACATATCCTCTGGCGAAAGACCTGCAGGTGCTGGTTGAAATTGTGCATAGTGGAAGCTTTAGCGCAGCGGCAGCGACGCTCGGACAAACGCCCGCATTTGTGACCAAACGCATTCAGATCCTTGAGTCCGCGCTTGGCACAACGCTGCTCAGCCGCTCCGCTCGCGGCGTAGCGTTAACCGAAAGCGGGCAGCGTTGCTATGAGCATGCGCAGGAGATCCTCGCCCGCTATCAGCATCTGGTGGATGACGTTACACAAATCAAAACGCGCCCGGAAGGCATGATTCGCATTGGCTGTAGTTTTGGTTTTGGGCGAAGCTATATTGCTCCCGCAATTACCGAATTGATGCATTGTTACCCTGAATTACAGGTACATTTCGAACTCTTCGATCGGCAAATTGATTTAGCGCAGGATAATATTGATCTGGATATTCGTATTAATGATGATATCCCGGACTATTATATTGCGCATTTGTTAACGAAAAATAAAAGAATATTGTGTGCCGCACCCGCGTATTTGCAAAAATATGGTGAGCCAGTGACGTTGCAGGAATTAAGTCGCCATGATTGTCTGGTGACAAAAGAACGCGATATGACCCACGGCGTATGGGAACTGGATAACGGGCAGGAGAAAAAGTCGGTCAAAGTTGCGGGGCATCTTTCTTCCAACAGCGGTGAGATTGTGTTGCAGTGGGCGCTACAGGGAAAAGGGATAATGCTGCGCTCTGAATGGGATGTGCAGCCGTTTCTGGCAAGCGGTGAACTGGTTCGTGTACTGCCAGAATATGCGCAAAGCGCCAATATCTGGGCGGTTTACCAGGAGCCTTTGTATCGCAGTGTGAAGCTGCGTGTATGTGTGGAGTTTCTGGCAACGTGGTGCCAGCACCGCCTGGGTAAACCTAATGAAGGATACCAGGTTCCCCACGCCGGATAAGACATTTAACGTCGCTATCCGGCAATACCATTACTCGGGATCTTTTTCGCGCTTTTTCTTCAGCTTGGTCCATATCTTAGTCTCCTGACGACGCCACAGACGTTGGATGTTGTCATGGTGGCGGAGGAGAATTAAGCACGATAGCATGGAAACCGGAAAGGTGAACTGGGGTTTGAACCACCAGACATAGAATGGCGCGATCAGGGCGCTGACGATGGCTCCTAACGATGAATAGCCGCTCAACAAGACGGTCAGTAGCCAGGTTCCGGCCATCACACCCGTTAAGTCCCAGCCAATTGGCGCAATTGCACCAAAAGCGGTGGCGACGCCTTTCCCACCTTTAAAGCCGAAGAATACCGGCCATATGTGGCCCAGGCAGGCAGCAATGGCAATCAATCCCAACCAGAAGGGACTCACGCCTAGCGCGTATGCGCCCCACACGGGTAACATACCCTTCAGGACGTCGAAAATCAGCACGGCGAGAGCGGCTCCTTTGCCACCGATTCGCAACACGTTTGTCGCGCCCGGATTCCCAGAACCGCTGTCACGCGGGTCCGGCAATCCAGCGAGGCGGCATACCAGAATGGCACTGGAAATTGAGCCGCAGAGGTACGCGAAGATGATCATTCCAGGCGCGATTGCACTCATAAGCTGTTCCGTTTTGAAAATGTCGTGTAAAACGCTACTTCCGTGGATAATACGCATATTTCGCCGGAAGTGGTATCCGGGTTAGCCAAAAAGCAGGCAGGTCGTGATGGATATTGTATTTATAGAGCAACTTTCAGTAATCACCACTATCGGTGTTTACGACTGGGAACAAACGATTGAACAAAAACTGGTGTTCGATATCGAAATGGCGTGGGATAACCGTAAATCAGCCAAAAGCGATGATGTTGCCGACTGCCTGAGCTATGCTGATATCGCTCAAACGGTTGTCAGCCATGTGGAAGGCGGGCGTTTCGCGCTGGTTGAACGTGTGGCGGAAGAAGTGGCGGATCTCCTGCTTAGCCGTTTTAATTCTCCGTGGGTACGTATCAAACTCAGTAAACCTGGGGCGGTAGCCCGGGCGGCAAACGTCGGCGTTATCATTGAGCGTAGCAATAATCTGAAAGAAAATAATTAATTTAATAATTTCTAAATCAAACAGGTATAAAAGGGCCTGACGTCGGTTCTTTTTGACCGTGGCTTTCTATCTAGGGGTTTATTGATGAGTGATATGCACTCGCTGCTGGTGGCGGCAATTTTGGGTGTGGTCGAAGGGTTGACGGAGTTTTTACCTGTCTCCAGTACGGGCCATATGATTATTGTTGGCCACCTGCTGGGTTT
Organism: Citrobacter sp. Marseille-Q6884; assembly: GCF_945906775.1. Taxonomy (NCBI): domain Bacteria; kingdom Pseudomonadati; phylum Pseudomonadota; class Gammaproteobacteria; order Enterobacterales; family Enterobacteriaceae; genus Citrobacter; species Citrobacter sp. Marseille-Q6884. The sequence goes on along the minus strand of NZ_CAMDRE010000001.1, from coordinate 455,534 downwards.
TGAAGGTGATACCGCAAAAACATTTGAAGTCGTGATCCAACTGGGGTCCATTCTGGCGGTCGTGGTGATGTTCTGGCGACGTCTGTTTGGCCTGATTGGTATTCACTTTGGCAGAACCCCGCATGAAGGCACGGGAAAAGGGCGGTTGACGTTGGGGCACATCCTGTTGGGGATGATTCCGGCAGTGGTACTGGGTCTGGTGTTCCACGACACCATTAAGTCACTGTTTAACCCAATCAACGTGATGTATGCGCTGGTTGTGGGTGGCGTGTTGCTGATTGCCGCTGAATGCCTGAAACCTAAAGAGCCACGCGCACCGGGTCTGGATGATATGACGTATCGCCAGGCGTTTATGATCGGCTGCTTCCAGTGTCTGGCGCTGTGGCCGGGTTTTTCCCGCTCCGGTGCGACCATCTCGGGTGGCATGCTAATGGGCGTGAGCCGTTACGCGGCGTCTGAGTTTTCGTTCCTGCTGGCTGTGCCGATGATGATGGGCGCGACGGCGTTGGATCTCTACAAGAGCTGGTCATTCCTGAGCGCGTCAGATATTCCGATGTTTACTGTGGGCTTTGTGACGGCGTTTATCGTGGCGCTGGTGGCGATCAAAACGTTCCTGCAACTGATCAAACGTATCTCGTTTATCCCGTTTGCGATTTACCGTTTTATCGTGGCGGCTGCGGTTTACGTGGTGTTCTTCTGATCATGATGCCGTGCCGGACAGGGGCGTAAACGTCTTATCCGGCACGGCATCACAGACGTTTTATGCTTTCGGGCAACGCTGTTCCTTCCAACTGGCCACCGCCGCAATACGGCGTCGGGTCAGCTCCTCACGAATTTCCGGACCTTTGAATCCCGCCTCGACGACATCTTTTGTTGGCACAGACTGCGCAACCTGCCAGGCTTCGCGCAGCAGTCTGCCTTGTGGGTAATCTGCCGCTTCAAAACCGGTTCGACCGCGTACGTCGGCTTCACTTGTCAGGGCGATTTGCTCCACGCGCTGCGGTTTGCGCCAGGCATCAATGGAATCAAATAGCTTAACGATGGTTTTCGGTTGCAGGATCGGGAAGGTATGAATGAGATCGTGAAACTCACAGACCAGTTTGGCTAAATCACGGATGTCATTGGGGACGCGCAGGCGCTGACACAGCTGTTCTACCAGCTTAACCCCCGCCGGACCGTGACCATGATGACGCGGCCAAAGCGCAGGTGGCGTTAATGCCTTGCCGAGGTCGTGACAAAGCGTCGCGAAACGGATATCAACGTTCGGGCTTAACATGGCAGCCATCGACAGCGTCATCAGCGTGTGAATGCCTGTATCGATTTCCGGGTGCCATTGAGCCGGTGCCGGAACGCCAAACAGGGCATCGATTTCCGGGAACAGAACGCGCAGTGCGCCACAGTCGCGCAGAACCTGGAAAAATACCTGCGGATTACGGGTCGTAAGGGCATTTTCTGTCTCTTTCCATACCCGTTCTGGCGTTAGGTGTTCCAGCTCGCCAGCGGCGGTCATGTCGCGCATCAGCGCCATGGTTTCATCGGCAATACGGAAACTGAGGTGCGCATAGCGGGCGGCAAAGCGCGCGACACGCAACACGCGTAGGGGATCTTCGCTAAAGGCTGGGGAGACATGGCGTAGCAGACGGTTTTCCAGATCCTGACGCCCGTGATAGGGATCGATAATCTCTCCGTCGTCATCGCGAGCCAGCGCGTTAATGGTCAGATCACGGCGTTGGAGATCGGCTTCCAGCGTCACATCTGGCGCGGCGTAGCAGACGAATCCTGTGTAACCTGAACCTGATTTTCGCTCAGTGCGCGCCAGCGCATATTCTTCCCGCGTTTGCGGGTGAAGAAACACGGGAAAATCGCGACCTACCTGCTGGTAGCCCGCGTCAAGCATCTCCTGCGGCGTGGCGCCGACAACGACCCAATCTTTATCTTTAACCGGTAGCCCTAATAACGCATCCCGAACAGCACCACCGACCAGATAAATCTTCACGCCACTTTCCTTTTGAAAAAAATATCCCTTAATCATATGTCAGTGTGGCGGAGAAGGCGATTTAGTTCATCCAGCGGTCTTTGCGCTTACGGCTTGGGATCATGTGCGGCAGAACCAGACCCAGCAACAGGCCAAGCCCTAACACGCCGCCACCATACATAAACCACTGCATGATGATGGTACGCTGCTTGTCATCAAGCTGAAGGTTGGCTGCGCTGACTTTCTTTTGCGCCACGATAAGCTCGTTCTTCAGCTTCTGATTTTCTTCTTTCAGTCCGTCGATAACGCTGTCGCTTTGCGCCACTTTTTGCTGCATATCGGCGGTACGCTGGTTCCACGTGGTGTCGATATTATTGAGCTTGTCCGTCAGCGTTTTGACCTGGTTTTCTAAATCCGGGACGCGGGTACGCAGGCTTGGCGTACTGTTCAGCTCTTTCAGCGGGATCCAGGCCGTACGCCCGGTGCTGTCTTTCACCTGAGCGTAGTTGGTGTTGGCATCGGTTTGTAATAGCGTGACTTCCTCGCCTGCGTTCACCGTACCCACGAGGCGATAATTATCCCCCGGACCGCTGCGGACCCAGGTGTTCAGTTCATCAGAGACATAGCGCTTTTCTTCGGCATGGGAGACTGCAGTGGCGCTAAGTGCAAGTAAAGTTAATCCAATCAGGCGTAATTTTGGCATCAGGCTGTCGTTATTGTCATAGAAAGTGGAACGATAGTAGTGGCATCAGTGTCTCTACGCAAAGCATTCGACATCAATCGGAATCATCTGTGTCCTTTTTGCCACCACTCGAAACTTTTACGCCCGTCAAATTGCTCGTTGCATGGCAATTTGGCGCAAAATACTATCTACTGACAATTAAGAATGCACTAAGTTCGCAGTCTGTTTTCTCAACTGTGACATAACCCATAAGTACAAGACCATGGCCCAGGAAATCGAATTAAAATTTATCGTCAATCATGATGCTGTAGATGCGCTACGTGAACGTTTAAATACGCTGGGGGGAGAGCATCATGCGCCCAGCCAGCTGTTGAATATTTATTACGAAACGCCGGATGCGTGGTTGCGCGGTCATGATATGGGGCTGCGTATTCGAGGCGAGAAGGGTCAATACGAAATGACCCTGAAAATTGCCGGGCGCGTGACGGGCGGATTACATCAGCGACCGGAATACAACATCGCGCTCAACGCGCCGGAGCTGGATCTCGCGCAGTTTCCTGCCGAGGTGTGGCCGAATGGCGAGCTACCCGCCGATCTTGCGGCGCAGGTGCAACCGCTGTTCAGCACCGATTTTTATCGCGAGAAATGGCTGGTTAACGTGGAGGGTAGCCAGATTGAAATCGCCCTCGACCAGGGGGAAGTGAAAGCCGGTGAGTTTGCTGAACCTATCTGTGAACTGGAGCTTGAGCTATTAAGCGGTGATACCCGCGCGGTGCTGAAGCTGGCTAACCGGCTGGTGTCGCAAACGGGTTTACGCCAGGGGAGTCTGAGCAAGGCGGCACGTGGTTATCATCTGGCGCAGGGGAATTTGCCGCGCGAACTCAAACCGACGGGTATTTTGAAGGTCCCTGCGAAGGCGAGCATTGAGCAAGGACTGGAAGCGGCGCTGGAACTGGCATTATCGCAATGGCAATACCATGAAGAGTTGTGGGTACGCGGTGTTAAAGGGGCGAAAGCCGAGGTGCTGGCGGCAATGGGGTTGGTTCGTCATATCCTGATGCTGTTTGGCGGTAATGTCCCGCGTAAAGCGAGCGCTCACTTACGTGATTTGCTGACGCAGTCGGAAGCCACCATTGCCTCAGAGGTTTCTGCTGTCTCGGCGGTTTACAACACGCAAACGGCGATGGCAAAACTGGCGCTGACGGAATGGCTGGTGACCAAAGCGTGGCAACCGTTCCTGGATGCGAAGGCGCAGGGAAAAATTGCTGACTCCTTTAAACGTTTTTCCGATACCCATCTCTCACGCCACGCTGCTGAACTGAAAACGACGTTTGGTCAGCCGTTAGGCGATCAGTATGCTGACCAGATCCCACGCCTGAATCGCAATATCGATAGCATTCTCATGCTGGCGGGATACTACGACGAGATGGTTGCATCGGAATGGATTGCCAACTGGCAGGGCTTGCGTCACGCCATTTCGACCCGCCAACATATTGAAATTGAACACTTCCGTAACGAAGCAATCTCTCAGGAACCGTTCTGGCTGCATAGCGGAAAACGATAATCAGGCCTCTGGGGCCAGAACAGTGTGTAAGCCGGATAAGGCGATGCGCCGCCATCCGGCATCATTCAAAGGATACCCCTTAAATGAAGCAGCTCTCTTCACCGTTACAGCAGTACTGGCCAACCGTTGTCGAGCGGCTGCCAGCAGCAATTTCTGAGGCTTCACTTAGCATTCAGGCGAAGTCAGTGCTTACATTCAGTGATTTTGTCCGCGATAGCCTTATTGCTCACCCTGAGTGGCTGGCTGAGCTGGAAAGCGCGCCGCCTCAGGCTGATGAATGGCAGCACTATGCCGACTGGCTACAGCAAGCATTAAGTGAAGTTAATGATGAAACGGCGCTGATGCGCGAACTTCGTCTGTTTCGTCGTCGCATCATGGTGCGTATCGCCTGGGCGCAGACGCTGTCGCTGGTGACGGAAGAGAGTATTTTGCAGCAGTTAAGCCATCTGGCTGAAACACTGATTATTGCTGCCCGGGATTGGTTGTATGACGCCTGCTGCCGCGAGTGGGGCACGCCCTGTAACCCGGAGGGTGTTGCGCAGCCGCTGTTAATTTTAGGCATGGGAAAACTGGGCGGCGGCGAGCTGAACTTTTCCTCCGATATCGACCTGATTTTCGCCTGGCCGGAACATGGCTGTACGCAGGGTGGACGGCGCGAACTGGATAACGCGCAGTTTTTTACCCGCATGGGGCAGCGACTGATCAAAGTGTTAGATCAGCCGACAATGGATGGGTTTGTCTATCGCGTGGATATGCGCTTGCGCCCGTTTGGCGACAGTGGGCCGCTGGTGCTGAGTTTCTCCGCGCTGGAGGATTACTATCAGGAGCAAGGCCGCGACTGGGAACGCTACGCCATGGTTAAAGCGCGCATTATGGGGGATGCTGACGGGACTTATGTCAGTGAGCTGCGCGCTATGCTGCGACCGTTTGTCTTCCGTCGCTATATCGACTTCAGCGTCATCCAGTCTCTGCGTAACATGAAAGGGATGATTGCCCGTGAAGTGCGCCGCCGTGGCCTGAAAGACAATATCAAACTGGGCGCGGGCGGTATTCGGGAAATTGAATTTATCGTTCAGGTCTTCCAGCTTATTCGCGGCGGTCGTGAGCCATCGCTGCAGTCCCGCTCGCTCTTACCGACGCTCAGCGCCATCAATACGCTTAATCTGCTGTCTGATAACGACGCGGAACAACTGCGCGCGGCCTATCTTTATCTGCGCCGTCTGGAAAACCTGCTGCAAAGTATCAACGACGAACAGACCCAAACGCTGCCGGGTGATGAGTTAAATCGTGCTCGCCTGGCGTGGGGTATGGCCGCAGATGACTGGCAATCGTTGAGCGACGTGTTGGCAGTACATATGAGTAACGTGCGCCGGGTCTTTAACGAATTAATTGGCGATGACGAAACCGATACCCAGGAAGAGTCGTTGTCAGAGCAGTGGCGCGAGTTGTGGCAGGATGCATTGCAGGAAGATGACACCACGCCGGTATTGATGCATCTGGCGGATGACGATCGCCGCCGTGTGTTAACCCTAATTGCCGATTTCCGCAAAGAGCTGGATAAACGAACGATTGGCCCACGTGGACGCCAGGTGCTGGATCATTTAATGCCGCATCTGCTGAGCGATGTTTGTTCCCGTGATGATGCTTCAGTGCCGCTGTCGCGTATTACCCCGCTGCTGGTGGGGATTGTGACCCGCACTACTTATCTGGAGCTTCTCAGCGAGTTTCCCGGCGCGCTGAAACATCTCATTTCTCTGTGCGCGGCTTCACCGATGGTGGCCAGCCAGTTGGCGCGTTATCCATTGCTACTCGACGAACTGCTTGATCCGAATACGCTATATCAGCCGACCGCGACGGATGCTTATCGTGATGAGTTACGTCAGTATTTGTTGCGAGTACCGGAAGATGACGAGGAGCAGCAGCTGGAAGCGCTGCGCCAGTTTAAGCAAACACAGTTGTTGCGTATTGCGGCGGCTGATATTGCCGGAACTCTGCCGGTGATGAAAGTGAGTGATCATCTGACCTGGCTGGCGGAAGCCATTATTGACGCGGTGGTTCAGCAGGCCTGGACGCAAATGGTCGCCCGTTACGGTCAGCCAACGCACCTTAGCGATCGCGAAGGTCGCGGTTTTGCCGTTGTCGGTTATGGCAAGCTGGGCGGTTGGGAGTTGGGATACAGTTCCGATCTCGATTTGATCTTCCTGCATGACTGTCCGATGGATGTCATGACGGACGGTGAGCGTGAAATTGACGGGCGGCAGTTTTATCTGCGCCTGTCACAGCGCATTATGCATCTTTTCAGTACCCGCACCTCCTCCGGTATTTTGTATGAGGTGGATGCGCGTCTGCGTCCGTCCGGTGCTGCGGGTATGCTGGTGACATCTATGGAAGCGTTCTCCGATTATCAACGCAATGAAGCCTGGACGTGGGAGCATCAGGCGCTGGTGCGCGCCCGCGTGGTATATGGCGACCCGCAACTGACCTCTCAGTTTGACACGGTGCGTCGCGATATTATGACGCTCGCCCGTGACGGAAAAACATTACAGACTGACGTGCGTGAAATGCGTGAGAAAATGCGTACGCACCTGGGTAATAAGCATCGCGATCGTTTTGATATTAAAGCCGATGAAGGCGGGATCACCGACATTGAGTTTATTACGCAATATCTGGTGCTGCGCTATGCCCATGAAAAACCGAAGCTGACACGCTGGTCGGATAACGTGCGCATTCTGGAGTTGCTGGCGCAAAACGACATTATGGATGAGCAGGAAGCGCTGGCGCTTACCCGTGCTTATACGACGCTGCGTGATGAACTTCACCACCTTGCACTGCAGGAACTTCCGGGGCATGTCGCGCCGGAGTGCTTCAATGCTGAGCGTACGCTGGTGCGTAACAGCTGGCAGAAGTGGCTGGTTGCCGAGTGAAGTATGCTATTATCGCGCGCAAATTTTAAGACCCTCAGAGAATCTCTCAGGAGACAGGAATGAAAGTAACGCTGCCAGAGTTTGAACGTGCAGGAGTCATGGTTGTCGGTGATGTGATGCTGGATCGCTACTGGTACGGACCTACCAGCCGTATTTCACCTGAAGCGCCGGTACCGGTGGTCAAAGTGGACACCATTGAAGAACGTCCCGGTGGCGCGGCAAACGTGGCGATGAACATTGCCTCTCTGGGAGCGAATTCGCGTCTGGTGGGCCTGACGGGTATTGATGACGCAGCACGTGCGCTCAGTAAAACGCTGGCGGACGTGAATGTAAAATGTGACTTCGTTTCTGTGCCGACGCATCCGACAATCACCAAACTGCGCGTACTTTCCCGTAACCAGCAACTGATTCGCCTGGATTTTGAGGAAGGTTTTGAAGGCGTCGATCCGCAGCCGCTGCATGATCGTATTAACCAGGCGCTGGGTTCAATCGGTGCACTGGTGCTTTCTGACTACGCCAAAGGGGCGCTGGCCAGCGTACAGCAGATGATTACCCTGGCCCGTAAAGCTGGCGTGCCGGTGCTTATCGATCCTAAAGGGACGGATTTTGAACGCTATCGCGGCGCAACGCTGTTAACACCGAACCTTTCCGAATTTGAAGCGGTGGCGGGTAAGTGTAAAAGCGAGGACGAACTGGTTGAGCGTGGCATGAAGGTGATTGCTGATTTTGACCTTTCTGCACTGCTGATCACGCGTTCCGAGCAAGGTATGACGCTGCTGCAACCAGGTAAAGCGCCGCTGCATATGCCGACCCAGGCGCAGGAAGTGTATGACGTGACCGGTGCGGGTGATACGGTCATTGGCGTGCTGGCGGCAACGCTGGCGGCAGGTAATACGCTGGAAGAGGCGTGCTATTTTGCGAATGCGGCAGCCGGTGTTGTTGTCGGTAAATTGGGGACATCTACCGTTTCTCCCATTGAACTGGAAAACGCCGTGCGTGGTCGTGCGGAAACCGGCTTTGGCGTGATGAGCGAAGCTGAGCTGAAACACGCCGTGGCCAGCGCGCGTAAGCGCGGTGAGAAAGTGGTGATGACGAATGGTGTGTTCGATATCCTGCACGCAGGCCACGTCTCTTATCTGGCGAATGCGCGCAAGCTGGGCGATCGTCTGATCGTTGCGGTAAACAGCGATGCTTCCACTAAACGTCTGAAAGGCGAAACGCGTCCGGTTAACCCACTTGAACAGCGAATGATCGTGCTGGGGGCGCTGGAATCCGTCGATTGGGTGGTCTCGTTTGAAGAAGATACTCCACAGCGGCTGATTGCTGGCATCCTGCCGGATCTGCTGGTGAAAGGCGGCGATTATAAGCCGCAAGAAATTGCCGGCAGCGAAGAGGTGTGGGCTAACGGTGGCGAAGTGTTGGTGCTCAACTTCGAAGACGGTTGCTCAACGACCAATATCATCAAAAAGATCCAGAAAGACAGCGATAAAGCGTGAATGCTGGAAATGCATCGAACTTTTCGTTGCGGTGCACTTCCTCCTGTTGACGCTGTTGTTTTTTCAACCTAAAGTACAGGAATAAGGGTGAGAGGGGATTTCTCCCCCCTCTGATTGACTGTTAGTAAGCGTGGAAACTTATCAGTAACAGCACAACCAGTATGATGACTCGCTTCATCATAACCCTTTCCTTATTAAAGCCCCTTCTTCGAGAGGGGCTTTCTCGTTGCAGCCCCTTGCTGACGAAGCGATTGTTGGTGTGTGCCCATACTGGCGCAAGGGCTTTCTCGCCTCGCCTTTCTATTGCTGGATCGACTACGCAAAACAGCGGTTCTCCTGGTTAACTGAACGTCGAACAGTGCGTGATCTTAATTCCGGTGATGGACTTTATTGGTTCAACGGTTATCCCCTCGCAGATTTCGCAGGAAAATGTGAACCTGGCTATCGATTTGCGCACATTATGTACATAACCACTTTGCGTATAGGGAAATACTGAAATCAGAAAAAGCATATGGCCTTAACAGATATTCAATAACTGGAGGGTATGCTCATGAACAGCAATATGTATTCACTGAACAATTTCGATTTCCTGGCCCGGAGTTTTGCCAGGATGGAGGCTGAGGGCCACCCTGTTGATATCCAGGCTGTAACGGGAAACATGGATGAAGAGCATCGCAGCTGGTTTTGCAAACGGTATGCACTCTATTGCCAGCAGGCAACAGAAGCGAAGAAATTAGAACTGGAACACTAACCGATTAACGGGCCTTGCGGCCCGTTGTTGTTTTTATTCTTGCGGATCGACAGGGGGGATAGCGGGCGCTGGCTTAACTTCGGCCACTTTTTCACGCGCTTCCAGGTCTGTCAGGCGTTGCTCAAGCAGCGCCAGCTTTTCACGGGTACGCAGTAAAACCTGGGTTTGCACATCAAATTCTTCGCGGCTTACCAAATCCAGGCGCGTCAGCTGAGACTGCAACGTTTGACGGATTTTTTTCTCGACGTCTTCCCCAAACTCCCGGATCCCTTTCGGCATCGACTCGTGAACCTGACGAGCAATCTGCTCAATTTTTTTCGGGTCAATCATTGTGGTTTCCCTGAACTGGTACGTGATGCTGCCTATTGTAGTGCGATATGGCACAGGCATAAACCAGAATTGTGTGAAGCTAAGTCGAGTAAATGCGTTGATGAAGGTAATCAATAGCGTTATAGTTAACCCGCTTATTCTCAGGGCGGGGCGAAATTCCCCACCGGCGGTAAATCAACTCAGGTTGAAAGCCCGCGAGCGCTTTTTGCGAAAGTAAAAAGGTCAGCAGATCCGGTGTAATTCCGGGGCCGACGGTTAGAGTCCGGATGGGAGAGAGTAACGATCCAGTCGGGCATGGACCCGCTCACGTTATTTTTTTGCCGCTTAGACGGTACTCCTAAGACTGCCCTGATTCTGGTAACCATAATTTTAGTGAGGTTTTTTTACCATGAATCAGACGCTACTTTCCTCTTTTGGTACGCCTTTCGAACGTGTTGAACATGCGCTGTCTGCGCTGCGTGAAGGACGCGGTGTCATGGTGCTGGACGACGAAGATCGCGAAAACGAAGGCGATATGGTGTTTCCGGCAGAAACCATGACCGTTGAACAGATGGCGCTGACCATCCGTCACGGTAGCGGTATTGTGTGCCTGTGCATCACTGAAGACCGACGCAAACAGCTCGATCTGCCTATGATGGTGGAAAATAACACCAGCGCATACGGCACGGGCTTTACTGTGACGATTGAAGCTGCAGAAGGCGTGACTACCGGTGTTTCCGCTGCTGACCGTGTTACTACGGTTCGCGCGGCGATTAAGGATGGCGCGAAACCTTCCGATTTGAACCGTCCGGGACACGTTTTCCCGTTGCGTGCTCAGGCTGGTGGTGTATTGACCCGCGGTGGTCACACTGAAGCCACTATCGACCTGATGACACTGGCAGGGTTTAAACCCGCAGGTGTACTGTGCGAACTGACCAACGATGACGGCACCATGGCTCGCGCGCCGGAGTGCATCGAATTTGCAGGCAAGCACAATATGGCTGTTGTCACTATCGAAGATTTAGTGGCTTACCGTCAGGCGCACGAGCGCAAAGCCAGCTAAGTACTTTGCCGCGCCTGTCGTGGCGATGTGTAAAAAAACCGAAGTCCGTTTTCTGGCTTCGGTTTTTTATTATCCAATGATCACGTTCGACATCGTTCCCGCATCTCAACATTCTATTTGTCAGTAGGGATTGTCTATTTAAAGAGTATTATGAATATCAGTTTTACACTGACCGTATTTCCTGTCTGAAAATAGATGAGTAGCCATATTTAATGGGGTTATTCGTTTTCGTGAAGATTCGTATTGTTCGAACTGTCTGTAAATATTATTCCGAAATATGATTACGTAGATTTTTTCTTTTTAATAAGGATTGAATTGATTGGCTTTAGCTACTGATTTATATGATCGAAATCATAGGTTTGTTTCTGTAATATGCCACTATATAGGTAGGTCAGAATTAAATTGTGTAAAATTTTAACGTTAAATGTTTAATGATGTTAAATTTTAAGGGTAAAAGAATGTTTATTGCCTGGTATTGGATTGTCTTAATTGCACTCGTTGCGGTGGGTTATTATTGCCATATGAAACGTTATTGCAAAGCCTTTCGGCAAGACAGAGATGCGTTACTTGAGGCACGCAACAAGCTGTTTCGTGGTGCGAACGAGGGTGAGCGTACGGCAAGGGATCCCGAATAATTCCTATCGCCATTGTGCGGTCGTTGAGGCGGATGCTCAGAGCAGCAGAATCACATCCGCCACCTGTATTATCCGATCCCCATCGATTGTAAAATAACTAGGCTGAGTCCCATTACGGACATTCCACAGAGCACGCCATAGCTGGGATTATTATTGGGATCGATCTCTTTCGCCAGTGGCATCAGTTCATCAACGGATAACGCGACCATAATACCGGCTACCGCAGCCATTATTGCCGCCATGATTACGGGTGAAATCAGACTGCCCAAAATTAACCATGCCAGTACGCCACCCAGTATTTCCGCCATGCCTGAAATGCCAGCCCAGAATATCGCGATACGTTTAGAACCTGTTGCGGCATAGACGGGACCGGCAACGGCGAGTCCTTCAGGAATATTATGTAACGCAACCGCCAGGGCAATACCAAAGCCCAGTTCGAGGTTGCTGCTGGCCGTTACAAACGTCGCGATCCCTTCCGGGAAGTTGTGCAGACTGATGCCGAGCGTTAATAAAATAGCGGTGCGTTTAATAGAGCCGGGTAAAGGCTGTTTTGTCTTTTGCACCAGATCCTGAGGATGCGCATGCGGCAGCAGGCGATCCAGTCCAAAATAACCCAACAGGCCAACAATAAACATTCCGTAGCCGAGCACCGGCGACATTCCTTCAGCGGCCAGTGCGGCGGGTAACATCTCCATCAAGGAGATAAGCAGCATGATCCCTGCCGCAAAGCCCAGAGAAAAGGCGAGAAGGCGATTAGAGGGCTTTTGTCCCAGCACGCCAAGAAACGCGCCAATAAAGGTGGCGGCCCCCGCCAGTAAAGTCAGAAGTAAAGGTACTGACATCGACAAATCCAACTCCTTATCAATCTGCTGTCCGGGCCAGATCGTCAAAATAACTGATGATCTTCATCATGGTTATCTGAGTTCTTCATCAACCGAAAAAGCGTATTGTGATGATATCAAAATGACTCCCTCAGTAAGGATATCATCATGTCTTCAACTCGTATGCCAGCATTGTTTTTGGGCCATGGCAGCCCGATGAATGTTCTGGAAGATAACGTTTATACCCGTGCGTGGCAGCAGCTGGGGGAAACGTTGCCGCGCCCGAAAGCGATTGTTGTCGTGTCGGCACACTGGTTCACACGCGGCACAGGCGTGACGGCGATGGAAGCGCCAAAAACCATTCACGATTTTGGTGGTTTTCCGCAGGCGCTGTATGACACCCATTACCCGGCGCCTGGTTCGCCTGAACTGGCGCAACATTTGGTGGATTTGCTTGCTCCCGTACCCGTTACGTTGGACAAAGAAGCGTGGGGATTTGACCATGGTTCATGGGGTGTGCTGATCAAGATGTACCCGAATGCGGATATTCCAATGGTACAGCTCAGCATTGATAGTACGAAACCTGCAGCCTGGCATTTCGACATTGGCCGTAAACTGGCGGCACTGCGTGATGAGGGGATTATGCTGGTGGCCAGTGGTAACGTGGTGCATAACCTGCGTACAGCACGCTGGCACGGTGAGAACACGCCGTATCCGTGGGCGACTTCATTCAATGAGTATGTGAAAGCAAATCTGACCTGGCAGGGGCCAGTTGAGCAGCATCCTCTGGTTAATTACCTGGAGCATGAAGGTGGATCGCTGTCGAACCCAACACCGGATCACTTCCTGCCGTTACTGTATGTATTAGGGGCGTGGGATGGCAAAGAGCCGGTTACGATCCCGGTGGACGGCATTGAGATGGGCAGTCTGAGTATGTTGTCGGTGCAGGTAGGATGATTTTTGCCTGCAGGCGTTGAGTGAAAGCCGGGTCAGGCGAAATCGCCGCCCGGCACACGCATTATTCGACAAAAATATGCGGATAGAAGCGGGAAAGATCCTGAGTGATCAACGCTCTGTCTTCACGAATACCGATCCCGGCCGGTTGATCGTTAATCAGCCAGCTGCCGATCAGCATATAGCTGTCGCCATACTTCGGCAGCGGATGGAACTGCTGCACGATCATACCTTCTTCACCGTACGGTCCTTCCACTGCTTCGATCGTTTTACCGTTCTCAATAATGGACACGTTAGCGCCTTCACGGGAGAAGATCGGCTTCACGACGAATTTTTCCATCTGCGGATAGTCATCTTCGGCGAAATACGCAGGCAGCAGATTCGGGTGGTTCGGGAACATTTCCCACAGCAAAGGTAATAACGCTTTGTTTGAGATAATGCTTTTCCATGCCGGTTCCAGCCAGCGAACGCCCGCGTCTTCCAGCTTGGTGGAGAACATCTCGCGCAGCATGAACTCCCACGGATAGAGCTTGAACAGGTTGGCAATCACCTGATCTTCTAAGTCCGTAAACTGACCTTTTTCGCCCAGGCCAATATCTTCGACATAGAGGAACTCGGTGGCGATTTCTGCTTCAGCCGCACAATCCTGCAGATACTGGATCGTCCCGCGATCTTCGACCGTATCGCGGCAGCAGGTCAGATGCAGAAGCTGAAAACCATACTGCTCGCGCAGCTCGGTGAACCGTTCAATCAGCTTTTCTTGCAGACTGTTAAACTGATCGCTACCTTCTGGCAGGTTGCCTGCATTCAGCTGGTCTTCCAGCCAAATCCACTGGAAAAAGGCGGCTTCATACAGTGAGGTCGGCGTATCGGCGTTGTTTTCCAGCAGTTTGGGTTCGCCGGTACCATCCCATGCCAGATCAAGGCGAGAATAGAGCGACGGTTGCTGGGTCAGCCAGGACTGACGGACAAAGCCCCAGGTATGCTTAGGAATGCGAAACTTGGTCATCAGCTCATCGCTGGCGATGACTCTTTCCACCACCTTGAGGCACATCTGATGCAGCTCAGCGGTGACCTCTTCCAGCTTCTCAACCTGAGCCAGCGTTAACTTGTAGTAGGCATCTTCGCACCAGTACGGCTCGCCGTACATGGTGTGAAAATTAAAACCGTATTCGGTGGCTTTTTCGCGCCAGTCCGGGCGCTCAACAATACTGATTCTTTCCATGTGGATCAGCCACCCATTGAACGCGTGGTAGTGCCGCTTGCGCTACGCTGCATGGTGCTCTGTTTTGCCACAGACTCACCAAAACCGCCGCGCGTAACGGTTGACGTGGTTGCTGGTTTCGGTGCCATCGCGGTTTTCGGCACAGTCATCGTACGGCCTGGCTGCGCGGCGCCATAGTTCTTACCCGCCGCATCGGTGTATTTGCCGTATGCCGGGCTGGCCGGGTTTTTCGAGCTGAACAGCGGCTGCTGAGCGCCCATTCCACCGCCCATCAATCGGCCCATCATGTAGCCGGCCATCAACGGCATCCAGAAGCTGCCACTGCTTTGATTCTGCGCCTGAGCCTGGCCTTCACCGGTCGGTGCCATACCGGCCTGTGCAGGTGCCTGCTGGCACTGACCTTCACCGAACTCAGCGATGCAGTCTTCGCGCGTGGCGTATTTAGGGGCAGTACGCTCAGCTTCTTTCAACGCGTTGTTGAATGCGGTCGTACATTCGGCGCTTTTACCCGGATTCGCCGCAGAGCAGTCATCCGCATTTTGGTAAAGCGATACCGTTTCGTCGCTCTTTTCACAGCCCGCAAGCATAAATACCGCGGTTACTGCCAGGGCGACAGGAGTCAGGTGGCGTGCGCTCCAGCTTTTACGGAACGCTGCGTGATGTATAGATTTTGTCCGTTTCATGTGTGTCTTCCAGGACCCAGTGGTAAATACTGCTCAGAATAGTGGATGGCTGGTCGAAATTGAAGCGGGAAGAGGCCAGAATGCGCGGGAAGGGGCTGATCTTTACGTTGTCTTACGTTCAGACGGGGCCGAAGCCCCGTCATCAACATCAGTTACGGAACGGATTGTTACCGTTGCTGGTGGTGGTATGCGTAGCAACCGGCTGGGCAGCGGGCGCCGCGTTGTTGGCAGTGTAACCATCTGCCGCCGCGTCTTGCTGTGCGTTTTCCGGTGCTACCGCTTCAGGGGCGGTAGAAATCGGTTTGCCCAGCGTATTGTTCAACGCCACCAGATCCTGCTCGTTCAACGTACCAAGCGCAGACTTGATGTTTAACTGGTTGATCAGATAGGTATAACGCGCGTTAGCCAACTGCTGCTTGGCGTTGTACAACGTGGTGGTAGCATCCAACACATCGACGATCGTACGTGTACCCACGGAATAACCGGCTTCCATCGCGTCCAAAGAACTTTGGGCAGAAACAACCGCTTGTTTATAGGCGTTAATGCTGCTGATAGACGCATTAATGTTGTTGAAGGAAGAACGAACGGTTTGCACCACGCTACGGTGTGCGCTTTCAAGTTGTTCGCTCGCGCCAACAAAGTTGTACTGCGCTTGTTTCACCTGCGAGTTAACCATTCCGCCCTGGTACAGTGGCAAAGAGAAGCTCAGACCGATTTTGTTCTGGCCCATATTGCTGTCGTCATATGCCTTACTATCAGGGCCGCCATGGGTTTGAGAACCACTGTAAGAGGTATCAGAAACACCGGTAGACGCGGTTAAATCCAGCGTCGGCAAGTGACCGTCCTGCGCCAGACGAATTTGTTCACGCGCCAGGTCCTGGCTTAAACGTGCCTGCAGTAACGTCAGGTTGCGGTTTTCGGCTTCTTTCAGCAGCGCATTCACCGCCTGCGGTTTGTTGGTTTTAAACCCATCAACGTTGAGCGAGGCCAGTTCCGGGTAGTAATTACCGGTCACCTGACGCAGTTGCTCTACCGCGTTGTCCAGATTGTTACGCGCAGTGACTTCGTTCGCCAGTACGGTATCGTATTGTGAACGGGCGTTCTGCACATCAGTGATGGCGACGAGGCCAACGTTAAAACGTTGGGTCGTTTGATCTAACTGACGGTAGACGGCGTCTTTCTGCGCCTGGGTGTAAGAGAGCACGTCAATCGCGTTCAATACGTTAAAATAGGCTGTGGCGGTATTCAGAATCAGCGTTTGCTGATCGGTCTGATAGGTCACATCCTGGATGCCCGCTGATTTTTCTTGCAGCGTCAGGGCACGCCATTTCGACATATCGAAAAGAGACTGCGTCAGTTGCAACGACGCGCTGGTGGCGTTGGAGTTGATACCATTAGAATCACGGTAGCCATTGCTGTAGGTGTAATCGGCACCTAAACCCAGCTGCGGCAGTAATGGACTACGCGCTTCGTTAATTTTTTCGAATGCAGCATCGCGATCGGCGGCGGATTTACGCAATTCCGGGTTGCTCAGGCGTGCTTGCTGATAAACCTGCATCAGGTTTTCTGCCTGGCTCAAAGTACTGAACCCCGACAGGCTCAGGCCGATAAGGATGGGGAGCAATTTCTTCATTTGCATTCCTTGTTGTGAAGCAGTATTTAGCGCTGATCAAATTGTAAAAATAATTGCTGATTCTAGCAGAATCCGCCACTTCAAAAAGTTGGCGTTACGTGCCATACGGCGTTAATTTGCATCAATTTAACACAAGGGCGCCGAAACAGCAGTCTAACGACCTTGAAATTCACCTTTTAATCACTATTGGTATCAGGACAGCACAATGCGCAAACCAGACAACTTGCCAATGACTTTCACTAAAAATGATGTAGAAATTATTGCACGAGAAACGCTATACCGCGGTTTTTTTTCACTGGATCTTTATCGGTTCCGCCATCGCCTGTTTAACGGTGGTATGAGCGGTGAGGTCAGGCGCGAAATTTTTGAGCGCGGACACGCGGCAGTCTTGCTACCCTTTGACCCTGAGCGGGATGAAGTCGTCCTGGTCGAGCAAATTCGTATTGCGGCATTTGATACCAGCGAAAGCCCATGGCTGCTGGAAATGGTGGCCGGGATGATCGAAGAGGGCGAGACCGTTGAGGACGTTGCCCGCCGAGAAGCGATGGAAGAAGCCGGGCTGGAAGTGAAACGGACAAAGCCTGTGCTGAGCTATCTGGCAAGCCCTGGCGGCACCAGTGAGCGCCTGTCGATTTTGGTAGGCGAAGTGGACGCCACGACCGCAAACGGGATCCACGGTCTGGCGGATGAAAACGAAGATATTCGTGTTCATGTGGTGAGTCGGGAACAGGCTTACCAGTGGGTAGAAGAGGGGATTATCGACAACGCGGCCTCTGTCATCGCTTTGCAATGGTTACAGCTGCACTATCAAGAGTTAAAAACTGAGTGGAAAAAATGAAGCGTTACACACCTGACTTCCCTGAAATGATGCGCCTGTGCGAAACCAATTTTTCGCAATTGCGCTGCCTGTTGCCACGCAATGACGCAGCTGGCGAAACAGTGAGCTATCAGGTGGCAAACGCACAATATCGGTTAACGATTATTGAATCGACCCGATACACTACGCTTGTTGCGATCGAACAGACGGCGCCTGCTGTGACTTACTGGAGCCTGCCATCGTTGACTGTACGCCTGTATCATGATGCGAGGGTGGCTGAAGTGTGTTCAAGCCAGCAGATCTTTCGCTTCAAAGCGCGGTATGATTATCCAAATAAAAAGTTGCATCAACGCGACGAAAAGCATCAAATTAATCAGTTTTTGGCTGACTGGTTACGGTACTGTTTAGCACATGGAGCGATGGCGATTCCGGTTTATTAGCGTCGTGAAACCTAAGGACACCATTTGGAAAGCCTGTTAACCCTTCCTTTGGCTGGTGAGGCCAGAGTCAGGATCTTACAAATTACAGACACTCACCTGTTTGCCGAAAAGCATGAGACGCTGCTGGGTGTGAACACCTGGGACAGCTATCAGTCCGTACTGGACGCTATTCATGCTGAGTCGCTTGAATACGATCTGATCGTTGCGACGGGAGATTTGGCGCAGGATCAATCTGCTGCGGCTTATCAGCATTTTGCTGAGGGCATCGCAAGTTTTCGTGCGCCCTGCGTTTGGCTGCCGGGCAACCATGATTTTCAACCGGCGATGTACAGCTCGTTGCAGGATGCGGGAATTTCCCCTGCTAAACGTGTTTTCATCGGCGAGCAGTGGCAAATTTTGCTGCTGGATAGCCAGGTTTTTGGCGTTCCCCACGGAGAGCTAAGCGAATTTCAGCTCGAATGGCTGGAGCGTAAACTTGCCGACGCCCCGGAACGTCATACGTTGCTGCTTCTGCATCATCATCCCCTGCCTGCGGGCTGCAGCTGGCTCGATCAGCACAGCTTGCGCAATGCCGCAGAGCTGGACAACGTGTTAGTGAATTATCCGCGCGTGAAGTACCTGCTGTGCGGGCATATTCATCAGGAGCTGGACCTTGACTGGAACGGTCGCCGCCTGCTGGCGACGCCCTCGACCTGCGTGCAGTTTAAGCCGCATTGTTCCAACTTCACGTTAGATACGATAAGCCCCGGCTGGCGTACGCTGGAACTTTTTGCTGACGGTACGTTGCAAACCCAGGTGTGCCGCCTGCAGGGTAATCGGTTCCACCCTGATACCGCTTCAGAAGGCTACTGATGTCTACGCTTCTCTATCTCCACGGATTTAATAGCTCACCGCGTTCGGCGAAAGCGTGCCTGCTGAAAAACTGGCTGGCGGAGCATCATCCGCACGTTGAGATGATCGTACCGCAGTTGCCGCCATATCCAGCCCAGGCGGCAGAAATGTTGGAGTCTATTGTCCTTGAACATGGCGGTGAGTCATTAGGTATTGTCGGCTCTTCGTTAGGGGGCTATTACGCCACCTGGCTGTCGCAATGTTTTATGTTGCCCGCAGTGGTGGTGAACCCTGCTGTGCGGCCTTATGAACTGCTGGTCGATTATCTCGGTCAAAACGAGAACCCCTACACGGGGCAGCAATATGTGCTAGAGTCTCGCCATATTTACGATCTTAAAGTCATGCAGATTGACCCGCTGGAAGCGCCGGATTTGATCTGGTTGCTCCAACAAACGGGCGATGAAGTGTTGGACTACCGCCAGGCGGTGGCGTATTACGCCTCCTGCCGTCAGACAGTTATTGAGGGCGGAAACCACGCATTCACGGGCTTCGAAGATTATTTCAACCAGATTGTCGATTTCCTTGGACTGCACAGTTTCTGACGATCAATTCGAATTGCTAATTTAAACCATGACGCAAACTTATAACGCTGATGCCATTGAGGTACTCACTGGGCTTGAGCCGGTACGCCGTCGCCCTGGGATGTACACCGATACCACCCGCCCTAACCATCTTGGGCAGGAAGTGATTGATAACAGTGTCGATGAAGCACTGGCGGGCCACGCAAAGCGTGTGGACGTGATTTTACATGCCGATCAATCACTGGAAGTCATTGATGATGGACGCGGCATGCCGGTGGATATTCACCCCGAAGAAGGCGTTCCGGCGGTCGAACTGATCCTTTGTCGTCTGCACGCGGGCGGTAAGTTCTCCAATAAGAACTACCAGTTTTCCGGTGGTCTGCACGGGGTCGGTATCTCCGTGGTAAACGCACTGTCGAAACGTGTGGAAGTGAACGTGCGTCGCGATGGTCAGGTGTATAACATCGCGTTTGAAAACGGCGACAAAGTGCAGGATTTGCAGGTTGTCGGTACCTGCGGTAAACGCAATACCGGTACCAGCGTGCACTTCTGGCCGGATGAAACCTTCTTTGACAGCCCGCGTTTTTCTGTCTCTCGCTTAACGCATGTGCTGAAGGCCAAAGCGGTTTTGTGCCCGGGCGTTGAAATCACGTTTAAGGATGAGGTCAACAATAGCGAACAGCGCTGGTGCTACCAGGATGGTCTGAATGACTATCTGAGCGAAGCTGTTAATGGTTTACCCACGCTGCCGGAAAAACCGTTCATCGGCAATTTTAGCGGTGAAACGGAGACCGTAGATTGGGCGCTGCTCTGGCTGCCAGAAGGCGGAGAGTTGCTGACAGAAAGCTACGTCAACCTGATCCCGACAATGCAGGGTGGTACGCACGTCAATGGTCTGCGTCAGGGGCTGTTGGATGCAATGCGTGAGTTTTGTGAGTACCGCAACATTCTGCCGCGCGGCGTGAAGTTGTCGGCAGAAGATATCTGGGATCGCTGTGCCTATGTGCTGTCGGTGAAAATGCAGGATCCGCAGTTTGCCGGGCAAACCAAAGAGCGTCTGTCTTCTCGTCAGTGTGCGGCATTTGTGTCCGGTGTGGTGAAAGATGCCTTCAGCCTGTGGCTGAACCAGAACGTGCAGTCAGCAGAGCTGCTGGCGGAAATGGCTATTTCCAGCGCCCAGCGCCGTCTGCGCGCGGCGAAGAAAGTCGTGCGTAAAAAGCTCACCAGCGGCCCGGCACTGCCAGGGAAACTGGCGGACTGTACCGCACAGGATCTCAATCGTACCGAGCTGTTCCTTGTCGAAGGTGACTCGGCGGGTGGCTCAGCCAAACAGGCCCGCGATCGTGAATATCAGGCGATCATGCCGCTGAAAGGGAAGATCCTTAATACCTGGGAAGTCTCTTCCGATGAAGTGCTGGCATCTCAGGAAGTCCACGATATTTCGGTGGCGATCGGTATCGATCCGGATAGCGACGATCTGAGCCAACTGCGCTATGGCAAGATCTGTATTCTGGCGGATGCGGACTCCGATGGTCTGCATATTGCCACGCTGCTTTGCGCGCTGTTTGTGAAGCATTTCCGTACGCTGGTGAAACACGGACACGTCTACGTGGCGCTGCCGCCGTTATACCGTATCGACCTCGGCAAAGAGGTGTATTACGCGCTGACGGAAGAAGAGAAAGCGGGCGTGCTGGAGCAGCTGAAGCGTAAGAAAGGCAAGCCGAACGTGCAGCGCTTTAAAGGTCTGGGTGAAATGAACCCGATGCAACTGCGCGAAACGACGCTGGATCCTAATACGCGTCGTCTGGTACAGCTCATCATTGATGATGAAGATGATCAGCGTACGAATGCGATGATGGATATGCTGTTGGCCAAGAAGCGTTCTGAAGATCGCCGCAACTGGCTGCAGGAAAAAGGCGATCTGGCGGATCTCGAGGGGTAATCCCGGGGGCGTTGGATCGTAATATGTAGGCCGGATAAGGCGGTTGACCGCCATCCGGCATGCTCTTCATGCCTGATGGCGCTGCTTATCTGACCTGTCGGCTATGACGATAAATTAAAGTCCTGACTCCAGAATACGAATACTCACGTCCAGCACGTCACCTTTCACGGCTTCGTTCCAGGCTTTCATGTGCGGGGTCTGCAAATGCGCTTCAAGATGCGCGATGCTTTCCCAGTGTTCAACCATGACGATTGAATCCGGTGCTGTGGTCTGAAAACTCACACCCGTAGCATGATCCACCATCGGCACATAGCCGTGGCAGCCTTCTTCCTTCAGTACGGTCGGAACGATTTTAGCGAACTGATCCAGTACCGCCTGGCGGTGATGTTGACCTGGACGTGTACGGATTTCTGCAATAACAGTAAGCATGGTTAACTCCTTCTAATTCCAGGTGACTAGTTAACCAAAAATCTCGCTCAGATGCTTGCGATATTCTGCGATATAACGCGGGACATCCGGCATTTTAATCACATCATTGGTGATGAATGTTGGCAGCGCTTCCATTCCCAGGAACTGGTTGGCTTTATGGAACGGCAAATAAACGCCATCAACGCCGACGCCGTGGAAGAACTGATCTTTTTCGGTGAAGGCTTCCATAGGGGCATTCCAGGTCAGGGAGAGCATGTATTTCTTGCCCTGAATCAAACCGCCGGAGCCGTATTTTTTAGAGGCATCTGAACGCGTACGGCCGTCGCTGGCGTAAAGCGTACCGTGGCCTTCGGTAAATACATCATCGATGTATTTTTTCACCGTCCACGGCGCACCCATCCACCAGCCCGGCATTTGCCAGATGACCACATCGGCCCAGACGAAGTTCTGCACTTCGGTTTTGATGTCGTAATCGCTTTCCGCACGAACGATTTTAACATCATGCCCGAGGTCGCGCAGAAGACCATCCGCGACCTCGGTCAGGGTGTCGTTTAATTGACCGTTTGAGTGGGCGAATTTTTTCGCACCATTGATAATCAGAATATTGCTCATTTTATGTCCTCAAAGACTCACGTTTGAAGACGATTTTACGCCCGTGAGCGGGGCGGTGAAATTAGCAAAATGTGCAAAGTCTTTTGCTGATAACGCAATAATGTGGCTACCAGCTGATTTTCGCCTCAAATCCACCTTGCGCAACGTTGTCAAAAGAGGCGGACATACCGTGTAAGGTTGCAATACGACGGACAATCGACAGACCCAGGCCACTGCCGGTAACATGTTGTCCCGGTGGACGATAGAAGCGTTCACCAATATGCCTCAAAACGTCCGGGGCAACGCCAGGGCCGTTATCTTTAACGCTAAAATAGCGATCGTTGAGCGTCACCTCCACAATGCTACCCTGCGGGCTATAGCGGATCGCATTATCCAGCAGATTGCGCACCATCAGACTGAGTAGCAGCGGTTGGCCCGTCCGTTTGATGCCGTGCGCATTAATCTGCAAACGCACGTCGATGTGTGCCTGCTGCGCCGGGTGGTAAACATCCATCACTGCCGATTGCAGTAGCTCCTCCAGTGAGATGTCAGCCACATCCTGCAGATTGTCGAGGGAGTCGAGCCGTGAAAGCGTCAGCAGTTGATCGACCAGACGGGTGGCGCGGTCAATCCCGGTTTGCATCTGCATTAACGCTTTTTGTCTGGCCTGCGGGTCATCGTCAGAAAGTTGCGCCACCTCGGCCTGCACTTTTAACGCCGTCAGCGGGCTACGTAATTCATGGGCGGCATCTGATGTAAAGCGGCGCTCGCGTACCATGGTGGTGTGAATACGGGTAAAAAGTTGATTGAGGGATTCAACCAGCGGACGGACTTCACCGGGAATACCTTTCAGGCTGAGCGGCTCTTCCGATTCAGGATCGCGTAAACGTAAAGCCTGTGCCAGTTTTTTCAATGGCTTAAGTTCAAGACTGAGCAACACAATCAGGATTAACAGCATCAGGGGTAACGCAACCAGCCAGGGAACCAACTGGGCGGTCACAATCGCCAGCGCCATATCTTCGCGGTATTCCCATTCCTGACCGACAACAATACGGTACTTTTTGTCAGCGGAAGTCAGCCAGACAAAGCGCCATTTATCGTTGTCACCGGTCAGATAACCATCGTCAAAACCTTCCCTGCGATAGCTATAGGGAATGTACTGACCGTTGTCGCCATCGTGAAGCACCATCTTCCCGTCTGGCGTATAGGCCGCGAAGGTGAGTACGTCATCATCAATATGACCGTGTTTGAATTTTTTCGGCGTATGCGCAATGCGCTCTGAGGCTTTTAGCTCGTCAAGATCGAGGGTAATAAGTCGTTTGGCAAACAGCATAAGCTGCGTGTCAAACATCTCATCCACGTTATCGGTCGTTTGCTTCCAGGCGACAAAGCTGGAAATCAACCAGGTCACTAAAACTAAAATCATGAAGATCAGCGTGAGCCGGATGCGCAGACTGAGGCGTTGTGTGAGTTTCATGCGTCACCCAGCGTGTAGCCAATGCCATGCACGGTTCGGATAAAATCGCTGCCGAGCTTACGGCGTAAATGATGGACGTGAACTTCAACCGCATTGCTGGAGACATTCTCATCCCAGTTATACAGTTTCTCTTCAATAAGCTTGCGGGGCAGCACGCGGCCTTTGTTGCGCATCAGCAGTTCCAGCAACGCAAACTCTTTGGGCTTGAGCGGTAAGGGCTCGCCCGCGAGTGTGACAACCAGCGCACCGGGATTGAGTGTTACCTGCCCGTGGTGTAACTCGCTATTGGCCTGACCGCTGGCGCGGCGTACCAGCGCTTCCAGTCTGGCGGCAACTTCGATGAGCGCAAAAGGTTTGCACAGATAGTCATCCGCGCCGAGGCGTAAGCCTTCAACCCGTTCCGCCAGTGCGTCACGGGCCGTCAGGATCAATACCGGTTCCTGTTTTCCTTTGCTGCGCCATTCGCGCAGGATATCGCGCCCGTCGATGCCCGGCAGCGTCAGGTCGAGGATCACCGCATCATAAGGTGCGCTGTAGAGCGCTTCTTTTCCCTGATTGCCTTCGGTAAACCAGTCGATGCTGAAACCCATTTTACTCAGACCGGTTTTCAGGCCGTCGCCAATCAACGTGTCATCTTCAATCAGTAAAATACGCATACGTTCTTCCCTGTGATAACTCTGTTGGTTGTCAGTAAACCTTGTGGCGGCGGATGCTGTACAGCAAAAAAAGTATCTTTTTTTGCCTTAAGAAGTTGTTAAGGATTAACTTATTTAATAGTCGTGAAACAACATGAAAGGGAGACATGATCATGAAAAAATTAGCTGCAATGGTTGCCGTGATGGCATTGTGTTCCGCACCTGTTCTGGCAGCGCAGCAGGGCGGCTTCTCTGGCCCGACCGCGACGCAGAGCCAAAGCGGTGGGTTCGTTGGCCCTAACGGCAGCAGCACGACGGTAGAAAGTGCAAAATCTCTGCGTGATGACACCTGGGTGACGTTGCGTGGCAACATTGTTGAACGTATTTCTGACGATCTGTATCTGTTTAAAGATGCCACCGGTACGGTGAATGTGGATATTGACCACAAACGTTGGAACGGCGTCACGGTTACGCCGCAGGATGTGGTGGAAATCCAGGGTGAAGTGGATAAAGACTGGAACTCCGTGGAAATCGACGTGAAACAGATTACCAAAGTTGCCAAATAATCCCCATCAGGGCCGCAAACGCGGCCCTTTTCTTTGCATCGGAATGTGATGTAAATCAGCCTGTAAACGCGAGTAAAGAGTAAAGTGACGGAGTCATTTTAACTTACTGAGATATCATGAAAACGCGTCCATTATTATGGCTGGTCAGCCTGATGTGCAGTCCCTCTCTTTTTGCCGCAACGATCCCTGACGGGACGTCACTCGCCCCACAACAAGTTTTTCGTTACAACAACCACAGCGATCCGGGCACTCTCGACCCGCAAAAGGTGGAGGAAAATACCGCCGCACAAATTGTACTCGATCTCTTTGAGGGATTGGTCTGGATGGATGGCGAGGGGAAAGTGCAACCGGCTCAAGCCCAGAGTTGGGAAGTGCTGGACGGTGGGAAACGCTATATTTTCCATTTACGCCAGGGACTGCAATGGTCAGATGGTGTGGCGCTGACCGCGCATGATTTTGTGGCAGGCTGGCAGCGTGCGGTTGATCCCCATACGATAAGCCCATTTGCCGGGTATCTGGCAGCGGCGCACATTAAAAATGCGCAGGCGATTGTTGACGGTAAATCCCCCGTGAGTGCGCTGGGAGTAAAGGCCCTGGATGATGTGACGCTTGACGTTTCTCTTGAACAAGCGGTGCCGTGGTTTACCTCTATGCTGGCCTGGCCGACGTTATTCCCTGTACCACAGCATACTATTGCGAAGTATGGCGATGCGTGGAGTAAGCCGGAACATCTGGTCTCCAACGGGGCCTTTGTGTTGGATAAATGGGTCGTGAACGAAAAGATCGTGGCGCGTAAAAACCCGAAATATCGTGATGCACAACACACCGTCTTACAGCAGGTTGAATATCTGGCTTTAGATAACGCCGTCACGGGATATAACCGCTATCGTGCCGGGGAGGTCGATCTCACCTGGGTTCCGACCCAACAAATTCCGGCGATAGAAAAGAATCTGCCGGGAGAACTGCGGGTCATTCCTCGCCTGAACAGCGAGTATTACAACTTCAATACTCACAAAGCGCCGTTTAACGACGTCCGGGTGCGCCGGGCTCTGTATTTAACGGCCAATCGGCAACTCATTGCGGAGAAAGTGCTCGGGCTTCGCACACCCGCCGCGACCCTGACACCGCCGCAGGTGGCCGGTTTCACGCCGCCTGTGCTGAAGGATCTTCAGGCACCGATGAGTGAGCGAGTGGCCGAGGCGAAAGCGTTATTGAAAGAAGCCGGGTTTGATGAGCGGCATCCTTTAACGTTTGAGCTGTTTTACAATAAGTACGACCTGCATGAGAAAACGGCTATCGCCTTGTCTTCTGAATGGAAAAAATGGCTCGGTGCGGATGTGAAATTACGTACCATGGAGTGGAAAACATATCTGGATGCGCGTCGTGATGGGGACTTCATGCTCTCCCGCCAGTCGTGGGATGCGACCTATAATGAGGCATCAACCTTCCTGAATACGTTGCAGTCCGGAAATGCGGAAAATGTTGGCCATTGGCAAAATGCGCAATACGATGCGTTGCTGGCACAGGCCGCACAGACTCCCGATGCCGGGCTGAGAAACCGTCTGTATGCACAAGCGGAAGACGTGATTAATCAGCAGGCTCCCATCATTCCACTCTATTACCAGCCGTTGATTAAGTTGCTCAAACCCTATGTGGGCGGCTTTCCTGTGCAGAATCCGCAGGATTATGTGTACAGCAAAGAACTTTACATCCGGGCGCATTAAGTGCCGGGTGCTAAGGTTACTCTTGTCGCCGCCTCTGTGCGGCGGCAAAACCACTGAACTTTGTGACTCAACACGTCAGATAGGGTAGTATCTGCGGCAATATTGCCTGACAGATCCGGGTATTGTTCAGGCTTACAGTTGAGGAACCTCGATTAATGAGCGATATGGCAGAGCGCCTTGCGCTGCATGAATTCACAGAAAACGCCTATCTGAACTATTCCATGTACGTCATCATGGACAGGGCGTTGCCGTTTATTGGTGATGGTCTGAAACCGGTTCAGCGTCGCATCGTTTACGCGATGTCCGAACTGGGGCTGAATGCCAGCGCCAAATTTAAAAAATCCGCCCGTACCGTCGGTGACGTGCTGGGTAAGTATCATCCCCATGGCGACAGCGCCTGTTATGAAGCGATGGTACTGATGGCGCAACCTTTCTCTTACCGTTATCCGCTGGTTGACGGGCAGGGGAACTGGGGGGCACCGGACGATCCTAAATCCTTCGCGGCGATGCGTTATACCGAATCCCGCCTGTCTAAATATGCGGAAGTCCTGCTGGGTGAACTCGGCCAGGGGACGTCGGACTGGGTGCCGAACTTCGACGGCACCATGCAGGAGCCGAAGATGCTGCCTGCGCGTCTGCCGAACATTCTGCTTAACGGGACTACCGGTATTGCGGTCGGGATGGCAACAGATATCCCGCCACATAACCTGCGTGAAGTGGCTAAAGCGGCGATTACGCTGATTGAGCAGCCGAAAACGACGCTGGATGAGCTGCTGGATATCGTACAGGGGCCGGATTACCCGACGGAAGCGGAAATCATCACGCCCCGCGCGGAAATTCGTAAGATTTACGAAAACGGGCGTGGCTCCGTGCGTATGCGTGCGGTGTGGACGAAAGAAGACGGCGCGGTGGTTATTTCCGCGCTGCCGCACCAGGTCTCCGGTGCGAAAGTGCTGGAGCAGATCGCGGCTCAGATGCGCAATAAAAAGCTGCCGATGGTGGACGATCTGCGTGACGAATCGGACCATGAAAATCCGACCCGTCTGGTGATCGTCCCGCGCTCCAATCGCGTGGATATGGAGCAGGTGATGAACCACCTGTTCGCCACTACCGATCTGGAAAAAAGCTATCGTATCAACCTGAACATGATTGGCCTTGACGGTCGTCCGGCGGTGAAAAACCTGCTGGAGATCCTGACCGAATGGCTGGCGTTCCGCCGTGATACCGTGCGTCGTCGTCTGAACTATCGCCTGGAGAAAGTGCTCAAGCGCCTGCACATCCTCGAAGGTTTGCTGGTGGCGTTCCTCAACATCGACGAAGTGATTGACATTATTCGTCATGAGGATGAGCCCAAGCCCGTGCTGATGTCGCGGTTTGACATTTCTGAAACGCAGGCTGAAGCCATCCTTGAGCTGAAGTTACGCCATCTTGCCAAACTCGAAGAGATGAAAATCCGCGGCGAGCAGGATGAACTGTCCAAAGAACGCGATCAGCTGCAGGGCATTCTGGCCTCTGAACGCAAAATGAGTAACCTGCTGAAGAAAGAACTGCAGGCGGATGCCGATGCCTATGGCGACGATCGCCGTTCGCCGCTGAAAGAGCGCGAGGAAGCCAAAGCGATGAGCGAGCACGACATGCTGCCCTCTGAGCCGGTGACCATTGTGCTGTCTCAGAGTGGCTGGGTGCGTAGTGCGAAAGGCCATGATATTGATGCGCCGGGCTTAAGCTATAAAGCGGGCGACAGCTTTAAGGCTGCAGTGAAGGGCAAGAGCAACCAACCGGTCGTCTTTGTTGACTCGACCGGACGTAGCTATGCCATCGATCCGATTACGCTGCCGTCGGCGCGCGGTCAGGGTGAACCGTTGACTGGTAAACTGACGCTGCCGCCAGGCGCGACGGTTGAGCATATGCTGATGGAAGGCGATGACCAGAAACTGCTGATGGCGTCAGATGCGGGCTATGGTTTTGTCTGCACCTTCAATGATCTGGTGGCGCGAAACCGTGCAGGTAAAGCGCTGATTACGCTGCCGGAGAATGCGCATGTTATGCCGCCAGTCGTGATTGAAGATGAAACCGATATGCTGCTGGCGATCACCCAGGCCGGGCGTATGTTGATGTTCCCGGTGAGCGATCTGCCGCAATTGTCGAAAGGCAAAGGGAATAAGATCATTAACATTCCTTCTGCGGAAGCGGCGAAAGGTGAAGATGGGCTGGCGCTGCTCTACGTGCTCGCGCCGCAAAGCACGCTGACCATTCACGTGGGTAAACGCAAAATTAAACTTCGCCCTGAAGAGTTGCAGAAAGTGACCGGTGAACGTGGCCGTCGCGGGACGCTGATGCGCGGTCTGCAGCGCATTGACCGTGTTGAGATTGACTCGCCTCGACGCGCCAGCAGTGGCGACAGCGAAGAATAACACTGTCGTCTGGCTCTCCTTTCTATGACGAAGGGAGAGCCGCATTAAAAATTCCCGTGAAACCGTTGTTTATTCGTGCGTTGCGATTAACAATACGCTTTTCCAGAGAGCCGCTCTTAACAAAGCCCTAACCTGATGCTGAGTTCTGTATCAGGTGACGTAAAATGCCAGGCTCTTAGGCCGTTAGAGGTTGTTATGCTATATATTTTTCGTTTATTTATTACTGTTATTTACTGCATTCTGGTTTGTATTTTCGGGTGTTTATACTGTCTTTTCAGTCCACGAAATCCAAAACACGTCGCGACATTCGGTCATATGTTTGGTCGCCTGGCACCCCTTTATGGCCTGAAGGTCGAGTGCCGCATGCCGGAAGACGCAAAGAATTATGGCAATGCTATCTATATTTGTAACCATCAGAATAACTACGACATGGTTACCGCTGCGAATATCGTTCAGCCGCCGACCGTCACGGTAGGGAAAAAAAGTCTGCTGTGGATCCCGTTCTTCGGTCAACTGTACTGGCTGACCGGTAACCTGTTGATTGACAGAAATAACCGCGCTAAAGCACACAGTACCATCGCGGCGGTGGTGAACCATTTTAAAAAACGTCGTATTTCCATCTGGATGTTCCCTGAAGGAACGCGTAGCCGTGGTCGCGGACTGCTGCCGTTTAAAACGGGTGCGTTTCATGCGGCGATTGCTGCGGGCGTTCCGGTGATCCCGGTGTGCGTTTCCACGACGTCGAATAAAATTAAACTTAACCGTTTAAATAATGGTCTGGCGATTGTAGAGATGTTGCCGCCAGTGGATATCAGCCATTTTGGTAAAGATCAGGTTCGTGAACTGGCAGCGCATTGCCGCACGTTGATGGAACAAAAAATCGCAGAACTTGATAAAGAAGTTGCTGAGCGGGAAGCTGCCGGAAAGGTGTGATTCGCGCACTTCGCGTTTTTGACAGGAAACGATTTCCTGCGTGTTAATAGCCAGTTTTACATGGAGCTTATATGTCATTCAGTCGGCGTCAGTTTATTCAGGCATCGGGGATCGCACTGGTTGCAGGTGCTGTTCCGCTGAAGGCTAATGCTGCCGGTCAGCAACAGCCGTTACCTGTTCCGCCACTGCTGGAGTCCCGCCGGGGACAGCCGCTATTTATGACCCTGCAACGCGCTCACTGGTCCTTTACGCAAGGTACCCGCGCGCCTGTCTGGGGCATTAACGGGCGTTACCTGGGGCCGACAATCCGTGTCTGGAAAGGGGATGACGTTAAGCTCATCTACAGCAACCGCCTGACTGAAAATGTCTCGATGACGGTTGCCGGATTACAGGTACCGGGTCCTCTGATGGGCGGGCCGGCGCGAATGATGTCGCCGAATGCCGACTGGGCGCCGGTACTTCCGATTCGCCAGAACGCGGCGACGTTGTGGTACCACGCCAATACACCGAATCGTACCGCGCCGCAGGTCTACAACGGTCTTGCCGGAATGTGGCTGGTTGAAGATGAGGTGAGCAAATCATTGCCCATTCCTAACCATTATGGCGTAGATGATTTCCCCATCATTATTCAGGACAAACGTCTGGATAACTTCGGTACGCCAGAATACAGCGAGCCGGGCAGCGGTGGTTTTGTCGGTGACACGTTACTGGTCAATGGCGCGCAGAGCCCTTATGTCGAAGTATCACGTGGCTGGGTGCGCCTGCGTCTGTTAAATGCCTCAAACTCGCGTCGTTATCAGTTGCAAATGAGCGACGGTCGCGCGCTGCATGTGATTTCCGGCGACCAGGGCTTTTTACCGGCTCCGGTGTCGGTGAAGCAACTCTCTCTGGCACCTGGCGAGCGTCGTGAGATCCTGGTGGATATGACCAACGGGAATGAAGTGTCGATCACCTGTGGCGAGGCGGCCAGTATTGTTGACCGGATCCGGGGATTCTTTGAACCGTCCAGTATTCTGGTCTCCACGCTGGTCCTGACCCTGCGGCCGACGGGGCTACTGCCGCTGGTGACTGACACCCTGCCGATGCGTCTGTTGCCTGCAGAAATTTTGAGCGGCACGCCGATTCGCAGCCGTGATATCAGTCTCGATGACGATCCGGGCATTAACGGGCAGTTGTGGGATGTCAACCGCATGGACATTACGGCTCAGCAAGGTTCCTGGGAGCGCTGGACGGTACGCGCGGATATGCCGCAATCATTCCATATTGAAGGTGTCTCGTTCCTGATCCGTAATGTGAATGGTGCGATGCCATTCCCGGAAGATCGGGGCTGGAAAGATACCGTCTGGGTAGATGGGCAGGTAGAACTGCTGGTCTATTATGGACAACCGTCCTGGGCGCATTTCCCGTTCTACTTTAACAGCCAGACGCTGGAAATGGCGGACCGTGGCTCGATAGGACAATTACTGGTGAATCCGGCGCCGTAATGCGCCGGCGTTTCCGTTACGCCCGCCAGAACATACGCGAGAACAGGATCAGAATGGGGTAAATCTCCAGACGCCCCATGATCATGGCCGCGCACATCAGAAGCTTTGCCTCCTCGTTTAAGGTGCCAAACGTCGTTGCGGTGACGCCAAATCCCAGCCCCATATTATTGATGCAGGCGGCGACGGTAGCGAAAGAGGAGAAGAGATCGTAGCCCATCAGATTGAGCGCCCAGATAAAAAAGCTGGTGAACAAAACGTAGAGAAAGAAAAAGCTCCATACCGAACGCACCACCCGGTCACTGACCACGCTATTGCCCACTTTGATGTTCAACAGGGCGCGAGGATGCGCGAGCTGGTGTAGCTCCTGGCGGCACTGCTTGAACATAATCAAAAAACGCAGCACCTTAATCCCCCCGCAGGTCGAGCCCACACAACCGCCGAAGAAACTGGCGCTGAGCAGCATGAAGATCGTGTGCGAGGGCCACTGCGCGTAATCCGCTGTCGCCAGGCCATTATCTGTCAGCATGGAGCTGGCCAGAAAAAAGGCATGTACCAGGCTGTCCGTGATCCCGTACATACCCGCACGCCAGACCTGCCAGGTGGCGATTAAGGTGACAACCAGCGCAATGAGCAGAAAGAAACGCAGTTCGGCATTACGACGAAAGGGCTTGAAGGTACGTTTCACGATAGCAACGTACCAGAGGGTAAAGTTAAACGCAGAGAGCAGTGAAAACAGTCCGGCGACTAACTCAATAGCGTGGCTGTTATAAAAGCCGATGCTCTCGCTACGGGTGGAAAATCCGCCGAGAGAGACCGTCGACAGTCCGTGGCATAAGGCGTCGAAAAACGACATCCCGGCAACCCAGTAGGCCAATGTACAAATAAGGCCCAGAATGACGTAGGTCAGCCACAGCGTCCGTGCGGTATCAGCAAGCCTCGGCGTGAGGCGTTCTTCTTTAAAGGGACCTGGCATCTCAGACTGATACAGTTTCATGCCGCCAATACCCAGCAGCGGCAATACTGCCACGGCAAGGACAATAACGCCCAGACCGCCAATAAAATTGAGCTGAGCCCGATAGTACAGATACGATTTTGGCAAGGCGCTGACGTCGTCAATCACCGTTGCGCCAGTGGTGGTGATCCCGGAAACCCCTTCGAACAGGGCATCGGCAAAGGAGAGATTTAAGCCATCATCCATCCACATCGGCATTGCGCTGATAAGCGAAAACAGCAGCCAGAACAGAACGATAATGACGAAGCCATCCCGGGTTCGCAGCTGAATTCCCGCATGTTTGGTTGCCAGCCACGCCCCGCCGCCGAGGGCAAAGAACGTCATAAATGTGCTGAAAAAAGCGAAAAAGCTCCGCTCTTTATTTAACAGCGCGATGGTCATCGGTGGCAGCATGGAGAAGCTGTAGAGAAGAACCAGAAACCCGCACAGGTGAACAACAACCCGTAACTGGGAAATATGCAGTGATTCGTTGAGTCGCAATGAAAAATCCCCCGCCGAAAAAGAGTTATCTCAGCTGGCCGGTATGGTGTTAATTATGATTGATAAAAATGGGTGTCGTAAAATTTAACAATTTATACAACTTTCTATGCGTCTGGTTCAGACTCCACTTCATTTCTTGCCGACATACAGCGTATAATCCCCGGCCTTTGATTATTTTTTTACCATTTTTGGAAGCATTATGAGCGCAATATCCCTGATCCAACCGGACAGAGACCTTTTCTCCTGGCCGCAGTACTGGGCCGCCTGTTTTGGCCCCGCGCCGTTTCTGCCGATGTCGCGAGAAGAGATGGACCAACTTGGCTGGGATAGCTGCGACATCATTCTAGTGACCGGCGATGCGTATGTCGATCACCCTAGTTTCGGTATGGCGATTTGCGGCCGTATGCTGGAATCTCAGGGGTTCCGTGTGGGCATCATCGCCCAGCCAGACTGGAACACCAAAGACGATTTTATGCGTTTGGGTAAACCGAACCTGTTCTTTGGTGTGACCGCAGGCAACATGGACTCGATGATCAACCGCTATACTGCCGATCGCCGACTGCGCCATGACGACGCCTACACGCCGGATAACATTGCGGGCAAGCGCCCGGACCGCGCTACGCTGGTCTATACCCAGCGCTGTAAAGAAGCGTGGAAAGATGTGCCGGTCATTCTCGGCGGCATTGAAGCCAGCCTGCGCCGTACCGCGCACTATGATTACTGGTCCGATACCGTTCGCCGCTCCGTGCTGGTGGATGCCAAAGCAGATATGCTGATGTTTGGTAACGGCGAGCGTCCGCTGGTGGAAGTGGCACACCGTCTGGCAATGGGTGAAACCATCGACCAGATCCGTGACGTGCGTAATACCGCGATTATGGTTAAAGAAGCGCTGCCGGGCTGGAGTGGGGTGGATTCCACGCGTCTGGATACGCCGGGGAAAATTGATCCTATCCCGCATCCCTATGGTGAAGATTTACCGTGCGCGGATAATAAACCTGTTGCCCCTAAAAAACAGGAAGCGAAGGCGGTAACCGTACAGCCGCCACGTCCGAAGCCGTGGGAGAAAACCTACGTACTGCTACCGTCTTTCGAAAAAGTGAAGGGCGATAAAGTGCTGTACGCACACGCATCGCGTATTCTGCACCATGAAACAAACCCTGGCTGCGCGCGCGCGCTGATGCAAAAACATGGCGATCGCTACATCTGGATTAACCCTCCCGCGATCCCACTGTCAACCGAAGAGATGGACAGCGTTTTTGCGCTGCCGTACAAGCGCGTACCACATCCGGCATACGGCAACAGTCGTATTCCCGCTTATGAGATGATTCGCTTTTCCATCAACATTATGCGCGGCTGTTTTGGCGGCTGTTCTTTCTGTTCGATCACTGAGCACGAAGGGCGCATCATCCAGAGTCGTTCAGAAGACTCGATCATCAATGAGATCGAAGCGATCCGAGATACCGTGCCTGGTTTTACCGGCGTGATTTCCGATCTGGGTGGTCCAACCGCCAATATGTATATGCTGCGTTGTAAGTCGCCGCGTGCGGAGCAAACCTGCCGCCGCCTGTCGTGCGTTTACCCGGATATCTGTCCGCATATGGATACCAACCACGAACCGACGATTAACCTCTATCGCCGTGCGCGTGATTTGAAAGGTATTAAAAAGATCCTCATCGCTTCGGGTGTCCGTTATGACATCGCCGTTGAAGATCCTCGCTATATCAAAGAGCTGGCGACCCACCACGTGGGTGGCTATCTGAAGATTGCCCCAGAGCATACCGAAGAAGGCCCGTTGTCGAAGATGATGAAGCCGGGTATGGGCAGCTACGATCGCTTTAAAGAATTGTTCGATACCTACTCTAAGCAGGCCGGTAAAGAGCAGTATCTGATCCCTTACTTCATCTCCGCGCATCCTGGTACGCGCGATGAAGATATGGTGAATCTGGCGCTCTGGTTGAAGCAGCGTCGTTTCCGTCTGGATCAGGTGCAGAACTTCTATCCTTCGCCGCTCGCGAACTCCACGACCATGTATTACACCGGGAAAAATCCGCTGGGTAAAATTGGTTATAAGAGTGAAGATGTGGTGGTGCCGAGAGGTGACAAACAACGTCGTTTGCATAAAGCGCTGTTGCGTTACCACGATCCTGCCAACTGGCCGTTAATCCGCCAGGCGCTGGAAGATATGGGTAAAAAGCATCTGATTGGTGGTCGTCGTGAATGTCTGGTTCCGGCCCCGACGCTGGAAGAGATGCGTGAAGCGCGTCGTCAGAATCGTCATACGCGTCCGGCTCTGACCAAACACACGCCTGTCGCCCATCAGCGTCAGACGCCTGCCGGTGCGAAGAAATCACCCGCCGCCTCGTCGCGCCCGGCAAATGCCAATACGGGTGCGAAAAAACGCGGGAAACCTGCAGCAGGACGTTAATTCTGTTGTCCGGTGGTGCAATGCTTACCGGACCCGCGTGAATGCTAAGGATGGCGGCCTGAGAGCCGCCATCCGGCAAGTTTGTTGAGCTTAGTACAGACCCAACACCTTCCACCACATCAAACCCACGGTGATAAAGACCGCCTGGTTAAACAAGCTGATAATAAATCCCGTTCGCCACCAGACGCCCGTTGGCACGTATCCTGCGCCAAACAGAATGGGGCCGCGCGCATGAGTGTACTGTGTGAGA
This sequence comes from Citrobacter sp. Marseille-Q6884, assembly GCF_945906775.1. Lineage (NCBI taxonomy): Bacteria > Pseudomonadati > Pseudomonadota > Gammaproteobacteria > Enterobacterales > Enterobacteriaceae > Citrobacter > Citrobacter sp. Marseille-Q6884. The sequence continues at coordinate 419,788 of NZ_CAMDRE010000001.1, read as the reverse complement.
GAGCAGTACAGGCTGCTGGTGAAGGCCAGCATTAACGCCGTGGGAACTGCCGGGATATTCAGATGCAGACCGACGCCCAGGAACACGGCGTACAGTGCGGCAATCTGCGCATTTCCACTGGCAAAAAAGTAGTGGGTATAGAAGTACGCAGCGTTAAGCAGCAGCAGAACGATCACCCAGCTGGTACCGTGCATGGTGCTGCTTAGGCTATCGCCAATCAGATTGCCAAACCAGGTGGTAAAACCCAGTTTCTTCAACTGGTTCGCCATCATCAGCAGCGCGGCAAACCAAATCAGTGTGTCCCATGCCCCTTTTTCGCTTTTGACGTCTTCCCAGCTTAATACGCCGCTAAGCAATAAAATGGACAATCCAACAAATGAGGCGGTAGTGGCATCTACGCCTAACGTATCGCCAAAAATCCACAGCACCAGCAGGACACCGACGGTCGCCAGCATCATCCATTCGCCGCGTGACATACGGCCCATTTCCGCCAGCTCTTTACGGGCCAGGTTAGGCGCATCCGGCGTGTGTTTGATTTCCGGGCGTACCAACCAGTACACCAACAGCGGTACCAGGAGCAATGAAACCAGGCAAGGCAGCAACGCCGCCATAAACCAGCTTCCCCATGTCAGTGTGACGCCTGCGTTGGCCGCCAGTTTTACCGCCAGAAGGTTACCGGTATAGCCGGTCATAAAGAGGGCTGCGGTCACGTCATTGACGTTACCAATACAGGTAATGAGGAAGGTACCGATTTTGCTGCGAGACTCATCTTCCGGGTTCGAATGAAAACTACGCGCCAGCGAGTCGGCAATCGGGTAGATGACACCGCCGCAGCGCGCCGTGTTACTTGGCATGGCGGGAGAGAGGATCAGATCCGCAAACGCCAGGCCGTAGGCGAGCCCCAGAGTACGTTTGCCAAGCAGGCGGATCATCTGCAGCGCAATACGCCGACCAAGGCCGGTTTTGATAAACCCGCGGGCGATCATAAAGGCGACGACGATAAGCCAGATCAAAGAGCTGTTCAGCTCGCTCAGCGCGGTGGTAATCGCGCCGCTGGCGGTTTTATCCCCGGCGGCATAGACGAGTGCAAATACAGTAATACCAATAATACCGACAGCGCCGATGGGCAGTACTTTTGCCACAATAGCGGCGATAGTGGCGACAAAGATGATCGCCGAATGCCATGCTGGTGCACTTAATCCCGTTGGTGGGGTAAGTTGCCATAGACCGAAAGAGATTAATATTATAAGAATCAATGGGAGCCAACTGACTCCATTAGGTTTATTTTTCGCCACGGTTTGACACCTACAAAAAATGAATATGTGTATTTTTAAGTATAATAACCATTAATAATTAGGTGGTTATATGTGGGTAATGCTGCGCTTGTGCTTGTCAGAAATACACATGTAAATAGGCGTTTATTGTTTCTTAATGTTTCAAGATATGAAAAAGCCCGGCAGAATGCCGGGCTGAAGTGAGGAGGATTAACCGCCGAACTGATCCGGGTCTGGTCCCAGACGTTTCCCTTGATCGAGTTTGGCAATTTCACCTAACTCATCTTTGTCCAGACGGAAATCCCAGACATCAAAGTTTTCAGCAATGCGGGAAGGGGTTACCGATTTCGGAATAACCACTAAACCGTTATCCAGATGCCAGCGGATGACAATTTGTGCCGGTGATTTTCCGTACTTATCGGCGAGGTCGCGAATGATCTTTTGGTCAAAGACGTCTTTCCCGCCTTGCGCCAGTGGGCTCCAGGATTCGGTCTGAATCTTATGTGTTGCGTTCCAGGCATGAAGTTGACGTTGCTGCAGGAGGGGATGCAGCTCTATCTGGTTAATGACCGGTGCGACGCCTGTTTCATCCATCAGGCGCTGGAGGTGATTGATTTGAAAGTTGCACACGCCGATGCTTTTGATCAGTCCCTGTTTTTGCAGGTCAATCATGTTTTCCCATGCTTCAACGTAATGGTCGATAGCCGGAACAGGCCAGTGCATCAGGTAAAGGTCGAGGTAATCGAGTTGGAGTTTCTCCATGCTTTCCAGCAGGGCTTCACGGGGACGTTTCTGATCGTCATTCCACAGTTTGGTCGTAATGAACAACTCTTCCCGGGCTACACCTGCATTTTTTAGCGCTTTCCCGACACCTTCTTCATTCTTGTACGCCGCAGCGGTATCGATAGAGCGATACCCGACCTCCAGCGCTTTATGAATGGCGGAGATAACTTCCTCGTTGCTTGCCTTCCAGACACCCAAACCCAGTTGGGGCATTACGTTACCATCCTGTAGCTTGATAACGGTTGGATTAGCCATGCGTTCCTCCTTTATATGAACTCACCGGAGCATGCTCCGGTGAGGTTTGTGTGACTTAAGTCTGGACTAAATGCCCAAAAACGAAAGTCAGAGGCGAAAAAAGCTTAGCGCGCTGCTTCGTAAATACGGCGGCTGACATCCAGCGTAATGTCCTGATGTTCGCCCAGTTTCGTACAACCGTGTGCGTCCAGTTTTTCCAGCAACGCAGGAATAGAGCTACCGTCCAGACCGTAATCTGACAGACGGGTTGGTACGCCCATTTGCTCGAAGAAATGACGTGTCGCGGCAATAGCGGCGTCGATACGCTGGTCATCATCACCTTCGGTAATGTTCCAGATACGCTCTGCGTATTGCAGTAATTTGGCACGTTTGGTGTCGCGTTTTTCATTCCACAGAGCCGGCAGGACGATAGCCAGTGTTTGCGCGTGATCAAGACCGTGCATCGCGGTCAGCTCGTGACCCAGCATATGGGTTGCCCAGTCCTGCGGTACGCCCGCGCCGATCAAACCATTCAGTGCCTGCGTTGCCGCCCACATGACGTTGGCACGAACATTATAGTTTTCCGGTTCCTGCAGGGCTTTCGGACCTTCTTCAATCAGTGTCAGCAGAATGCCTTCGGCAAAGCGATCCTGAATTTTCGCGTCAACCGGGTAAGTGACATACTGTTCAACGGTGTGGACGAATGCATCGACAACACCGTTAGCGACCTGGCGTGGCGGTAGCGTATAGGTATAAACCGGATCCAGCACGGCAAATACCGGCTGTACGAACGGGGTCATAAAGGCCAGTTTGTCGCCCGTGGTTTTGCGGGAGATCACCGCGCCGGAGTTAGATTCTGAACCGGTTGCCGGCAGCGTCAGCACGGAGCCCATAGGTACGGCGCTTTTGACATCATTACCGTGGGTTTCCAGAATGCGCCACGGATCGACGCCGTCAGCGTAATGCGCTGCTGCCGCGATGAATTTGGTGCCATCCAGTACAGAGCCGCCGCCGACTGCCAGCAGGAACGTCACTTTCTCTTCACGTACTATTTTTACTGCATTCATCAGCGTTTCATAAGACGGGTTGGGTTCAATGCCGCCAAACTCCAGGACGTCCAGCCCTTTCAGGGCGTCTTGTACCTGCGCCAGAACACCGGTTTTTTTCACACTGCCGCCACCATAGGTGACTAACACGCGAGCATCCTGAGGGATTTGACCGCGCAGTTCTGCAATGGCGCCTTTACCGAACAAAATGCGAGTAGGAGTATGTAGATTAAAGTTGTTCATTGCTCGTTCCCTTATGTGGGTAAGAAAGAGGGCAGTCGAGTGTCTGCCTGATGGAGAATATTGTGGTCGTCAGCGGCGCTCCTCTCAATGCTCATTTCTGCCAATGTCTTGCCCATTTCTACAGACCACTGGAGAAAACGGATAAAAGTGCGCACTATATCAGTGTCGAAAACCGATGATGAAATGGTGCTCTATGAACCGTGATGAGATCTGTCTCCTGCTGACGGATAAAGTTAAGAAGCTGAAAAATAATGAAAATAAACTCAGTGAGTTACTGCCTGATGTTCGCTTGCTGTATGGCGTTGAGCCGGGTTTACGTACGCCGGTGATGTATCAGCCCGGCATCATATTTCTCTTCTCGGGGCATAAAATTGGTTACATCAATGAACGCATATTTCGTTATGACGCCAATGAATATCTGCTACTGACCGTACCTTTACCCTTTGAATGTGAAACCTATGCGACACCGGAGATTCCCCTGGCCGGGATCCGATTGAATGTCGATATCCTGCAACTGCAGGAGCTACTGATGGACATTGGTGAGGATGAGTTGTTTCAACCTTCAATGGCGGCGAGCGGGATCAACTCTGCCACGCTTTCGGACGAAATTCTTTGTGCTGCGGAACGTTTACTGGATGTGATGGAGCGGCCGCTGGATGCGCGTATTCTGGGTAAACAGATTATCCGCGAGATCCTTTATCACGTCCTGACCGGCCCGCGCGGCGGCGCATTGCTGGCATTGGTCAGTCGCCAGACGCATTTCAGTTTGATCAGCCGCGTGTTAAAGCGAATTGAAAACAAGTACACCGAGAACCTCAGCGTCGAGCAACTGGCGGCGGAAGCCAATATGAGCGTGTCGGCGTTTCATCATAATTTCAAATCGGTGACCAGTACCTCGCCGCTGCAGTATCTGAAGAGCTATCGCCTGCATAAGGCGCGGATGATGATGATTCACGACGGCATGAAGGCCAGTGCGGCGGCAATGCGGGTCGGCTACGAGAGCGCTTCGCAATTCAGTCGTGAGTTCAAGCGTTACTTTGGCGTGACGCCAGGGGAGGATGCGGCAAGAATTCGGACGATGCAGGGGAGTTAAATGCGGGCCGGATGGCGACGCTGTGGCGCTTTATCCGGCCTGTAAACGCTGTGGCTCAGGCACTACAGCATTTTTTTTTAATCACCACGAATAAGGTTCCCAGCAGGCCTGCGGTTAACAGGGCAAGTGGCAGGATCATCAAAAAAGTCATGACCTGATCTTCATGACGTTTAACGAATGGGATCATGCTAAGCGCGTAGCCAAAGCTGGTGACCACCGTGACCCACAGCAGTCCGCTCAGCCAGTTAAAAAACTGGAAGCGACGGTTAGGCAGACCTGAGATCCCCGCCATGGTCGGCAGCAGGGTGCGTACAAATGCCAGGAAACGCCCGGCGAGTAGCGCCACCAGACCATGTTGGTCAAACATACAGGTCGCACGCTGATGGTATTTCTCGGGTAATTGCGCCAGCCAGCCCTTCACCGTACGTGTGTTGCCCAGCCAGCGTCCCTGAATGTAGCTCAACCAACAGCCCAGGCTGGCTGCGGCCGTCAGAATAGCGATGGTAGGTAAAAAGCTCATTACGTCCTGCGCGATCAGTGCTCCTGCCAGTAATAGCAGGCTGTCTCCGGGTAAAAAGGAGGCGGGCAGCAGGCCATTTTCTAAAAACAGTGTGGCAAACATCACAAAGTACACAACGCTTACAACATGCGGATCCGCCAGCGCGGCAAAATCATGCTGCCAGAGCGCGGAGATTATATCTTGAATGACTACCATGGACTTTCCTGTGGAACAGCGTTTATGTGGCGATTGTACTCCTGAATTGTCCGGGATGCCTTGATCCCGGACGCAACAATTGCAGACTTTTCCACCAGAAGTGTCTGCATATATGTCCACCTGCAGCAATATTACTCGATTCGCGAGAATCCTGCGGCTAAATCCGCAATCAGATCGTCAACATTCTCTAAACCAATGTGCAGACGAATGAGCGTTCCGCTGAAATCCACCTCACCTTCCGGGCGGATGGCTGCGATGTGTTCAGGTTGGTTTGCCAGAATCAGTGATTCAAAACCGCCCCAGGAATAGGCCATGCTGAACAGGCTAAAGTGATCCAGATAAGCCGCCAGTTCCTCATGGTTCAGCTTCTTATTCAGTACAAACGAGAACAGGCCGCTGCTGCCGGTAAAATCGCGTTTCCAGAATTCGTGGCCTTTACTGCCGGGGAGCGCAGGGTGATTCACGCGGGCGACCTGTGGATGGTTTGCCAGCCACTCAGCCACTTGCAGGCTACTTTCATGATGCTGACGCAAGCGAACACTCAACGTGCGTAAGCCGCGACTGGTCATGTAAGCGGTATCTGCGTCCAGCATTTGCCCCATCAGATAAGCGTTCTCACGCAATTGATCCCAGCAACGCGCATTGGCGACCGCCGTACCTACCATGCCATCGGAATGACCAATCAGGTATTTGGTGCCCGCCTGGATAGAAATGTCGATATCAAAATCCAATGCTTTGAACAGTACGCCGGCAGCCCAGGTGTTATCAATCATGATGATGGCATCAGGCGCCACGCTTCTTACGGCAGACACAATTGCAGGCACATCATGTACTTCCATGGTGATGGAGCCAGGTGATTCCAGAAAAACCACTTTAGTGTTCGGTTGGATATATTTCACTATATCGGCGCCAACCAAGGGATCGAACCAGCCCGTGCTCACGCCAAGCTTGCCAAGAATTTTTGTGCAGAAATCCTGACTGGGTTCATAGGCGGTGTTCGTCATCAAGACATGATCGCCGTGTTCAACAAAAGCCAGAATCGTGTTGGCAACGGCGGCCGCGCCACAGGGAAAAAGGGCACAACCCGCACCGCCTTCCAGTTCGCACATGGCTTCCTGGAGTGAGAAATGGGTAAGCGTTCCGCGACGACCATAGAAGAGCGCGCCGTTCGCGCGGTTATGCGTGGCCTGCTTTTTGGCCTCCACGGATTCAAATACCAGTGAAGAAGCGCGTTGGATCACACTGTTAACGGAGCCCAGCGTGTACTTTTTACTGCGTCCTGCGTGAACGAGTTTGGTCTCAAGATGCTTGTCTGCCATGTTGTATTACCTGTTTTTATACGTCTGGATGTCTAAACTACCATGAATCCAGGAGGATGCATCCTGCAGAATCGCCATAAAGAAGAAAATAATCTCAAAATGATTCTGGTGACTTTTTTACTGCGTAAGCGCAAGGAAAAGAAACCAAAGGTGCGGCACTATGTAAATAGTAATGAGAACGACTATCAATTCGACGTCGTTTTGATATGATTACGCTCAGATTTTGTGATTTGCGTCCTGGAGATACAGAGTGGGTAATAATTTGATGCAGACGGATCTTTCCGTCTGGGGTATGTATCAGCACGCCGATATCGTGGTTAAGTGCGTGATGATTGGGCTGATTTTGGCGTCAGTGGTCACCTGGGCGATCTTCTTTAGTAAGAGCCTTGAGTTCTTTACCCAGAAGCGCCGCCTTAAGCGTGAACAGCAAATGCTGGCTGATGCCCGCTCTTTAGAAATGGCAAGTGAGATTGCCGCTGGATTCGATGGCAAAAGCCTGGGCGCGTTGTTGATTAACGAAGCGCAGAACGAACTGGAACTGTCTGAAGGCAGTGATGATAACGAAGGGATTAAAGAGCGTACCGGATTCCGTCTGGAGCGTCGTGTTGCCGCCGTGGGGCGTCAGATGGGGCGTGGTAATGGCTACCTGGCGACAATTGGGGCAATCTCTCCTTTTGTTGGGCTGTTCGGTACGGTATGGGGCATCATGAATAGCTTCATCGGTATTGCTCAAACGCAAACGACTAACCTGGCCGTTGTGGCACCGGGTATTGCAGAAGCGCTGTTAGCGACTGCGATTGGTCTGGTTGCGGCAATTCCTGCAGTTGTCATTTACAACATTTTCGCACGTCAGATTGGTAGCTATAAAGCGATGCTGGGCGATGTCGCGGCGCAGGTGCTGTTGCTGCAAAGCCGTGATCTGGACCTGAGCGCAAGTGCTGCTGCGCATCCGGTACGCGCTGCGCAGAAATTACGTGTAGGATAATGTTCCATGGCAATGAGTTTTAATGAAAACCTGGACGATAACGGTGAAATGCACGAAATCAACGTGACGCCGTTTATCGACGTCATGCTGGTTTTATTGATTATCTTTATGGTGGCTGCGCCGTTGGCAACCGTGGATGTGAAGGTGAATCTCCCTGCCTCCACCAGCACACCGCAACCGCGTCCGGAAAAACCGGTTTATCTGTCAGTTAAAGCTGATAACTCTATGTTTATTGGCAACAATCAGGTGACAGATGAAACCATGATCAGCGAATTAAACGCGCTGACGGAAGGGAAGAAAGATACCACTATCTTCTTCCGTGCCGATAAGACCGTTGACTATGAAACGATGATGAAAGTCATGGATTCGCTGCACCAGGCTGGATTCCTGAAAATTGGACTGGTGGGTGAAGAAGTCGTAAAAGCGAAATAATTGCCGTTGCCGGGTGGTGCTTGTCACCTTACCCGGCTTCTCACTTCTGCTGTTTTTCCCTTCGCTATTCCTTGCTCTGCCTGTTCTCGTCCAGTGCGACAGCGGTGATTCTGGTGGCTTCGTAGCTCCCTTCAGACAACTTGCGTGTCAGGCGCAATGTGGCCGTTTCGCGTGCGAGTATATGTTGGTACGTACTTTCCAGGCGGGCCATCATTTTGTCACGTAACTCTGGTTGTCGGGCCATGATGGCTTCTATAGCGGCTCCGTAAATCTCTTCTTTCGCCTGCAGGGCATAGATTTCCCGGCGGTTTTGCCATTTCATTCGCACCAGCGCTGCGGGTATTGAGCCCATTTCCTGGGCTACGCTCTCCAGCGTTGCGTTTTTATTCGCGATTAACACGGCTAGATTTTGCTTTAAGACAAATTCATCACTTTTGTGGTTATCTAAAGCCAAATAAACATTATTATCCTCAACATCTTTCATTTTATTTCTGTTCCAGAGAATAAAAAATGGGGGCATTCGATTCACGCGTAATTAAATTAAGCCAAATTTTATTGCCTTGTTCATTTATCATCGCTGTTTTCAGGGCCAAAATTTCACTTAATTCTTGCGCGTTAATGTCCCCCTCCGCCTGCAGAGTATTTAGCAAGCGAGCGAAGGATTCGATTTTTGCTGCACAAAAAAGACGTTCTTTTAAATGACGGTCACATTCATCGAATAACATGTTTCGCGGCTGGCCAGTCGATGTGGAGCTAATAAAAATATCAGCTTCATAATCGCTTAACGCTTTCTTTCCCTGAGTCAAATTTTCACTATTTTCTGCGTTATTATTTGTATTCGGGGATGAGGATAAATGAAAACGAGAGGGAACAAGATGCTCGGGAAGCATGTTGATATATCCTTTGCTGCCAGTAAGGGGATGTTTTTAATAAGAGAGGTCGCGTTGACAATAGCATGGCGTAATTTTAAAATCAAAAAAAATGGAGCCAGTACATGAACAGTATATTTTATTCTGTTATTACCCTGCTATTGCTTACCGGCGGGGTGCTTTTCCTGATGCGCAGTGCAAATAAAAACCAAAATGCGCAGAGCCGTACATCCGTAAATCAATCTGAAACGCTTAGTAAAGAAGAGGGAGAAGATCATTTTGCAGTCCTGATGAATTCGATCACCCCGGTTTGGTACTGGCGAGTTAATCATGAATATATCGATTTTATCCACTCGACGATAAAGCGCATGACAATGGTGGAGTTGAATGAAACACCAGGGTTATTCGATGCGCAACGGCGCTGTAGCGATCTGAATTCTGCGGTCTATAAGTATTACGACAATATCAAAAAACGCTGTCTGAGCGGCGAGAAAGTCCCACACGCCGATCTGGATGTCCTCAATTTACGCCAATGCTTCAGAGAGTTCAGTCTGGAAGCGTATCCCACACTTGTCGCCCTGGTGTGGCCGGATTACCAGCGGCCACAGATTACGGCGCAAGACGTTTAAGGTCTCATCTCACTCTGGCCGGGGCGGCAACGCCGCTCCCCGGCACAATGTTACCGAATAACGTTTATTTGTCTGATGAGGCCTGCCACAGATTAAGCTGACCATCGGCGACGTGTTTATCGATCTGCGCCAGTTCTTCGGCACTGAACGTCAGGTTGTGCAATGCCTGAACGTTTTCTTCCAGTTGCTCAGGGCGGCTGGCACCAATCAACACTGACGTTACCCGGTTATCCTTCAGTAACCAGCTTAACGCCATCTGCGCCATCGATTGTCCACGCTGTTGCGCCATCTCATTAAGCAAACGCAGGCTGTTGAGATTCTCTTCTGACAACATATTCTCCGTCAGCCCACGGACTTTTTTCCCTTCGCGTTGCATGCGAGAACCTTCCGGGATGCCATTGAGGTATTTCCCCGTCAGCAAACCCTGAGCCAGTGGCGTGAAGGCAATACAGCCCATGCCGTTGGATTCCAGCGTATCCAGCAGGCCGCTACTGTCTACCCAGCGGTTAAGCAGGTTGTAAGAGGGTTGGTGGATCAACAGGGGGATTTTCCATTCCCGCAGCAGGTCGGCCATTTGTTGGGTACGTTCAGGTGAATAGGACGAAATGCCGACATACAACGCTTTGCCGCTTTGTACGGCATGAGCCAGCGCAGCGGCGGTTTCTTCCATTGGCGTGTTTTCATCGACGCGGTGAGAATAGAAGATATCGACGTAATCAATCCCCATCCGTTTCAGGCTCTGGTCGAGGCTGGCGATCAGGTACTTACGCGATCCGCCAGAACCATACGGGCCCGGCCACATGTCATAGCCTGCCTTGGTGGAGATGATCAATTCGTCACGATACTGTGCAAAATCCTCGCGCAGTAATCGGCCAAAATTCTCTTCTGCGCTGCCCGGAGGCGGTCCGTAGTTATTGGCTAAATCAAAATGGGTGATCCCCAAATCAAATGCTTTGCGCAGCAGGGCACGCTGTGAATCTAATGCTTGAACGTGTCCAAAACTGTGCCATAAACCCAGCGACAGCGCGGGCAAACGTAAACCGCTGCGACCGCAGTAGCGATAGAGCATGTGCTCATAACGTTCAGGGTTGGCAAACCAGGCCATGAGATCTCCTTAGTGCAGGTGAATTTCGAAACAACGTTTCTATTCTAGCGGGTTGGTGATGAATATCCCGTTCACCAGGTCACACTGGGATGAAAAACTGGGCAAAAACAGGCCGCTGTGCTTTGATTAAAAAAACATCAAACAGGAGTGAAGCGATGCCGCGTTTGACCGCCAAAGATTTTCCGCAGGAATTACTCGATTACTATGACTATTACGCGCACGGCAAAATATCGAAACGTGAGTTCCTCAATCTTGCTGCGAAATATGCGGTTGGCGGCATGACGGCGCTGGCATTATTCAATATGTTGAAACCGAATTATGCCCAGGCGGTTCAGGTGGAATTTACCGATCCTGATATTCTGGCTGAATACATTACTTACCCATCACCTGAGGGACATGGCGATGTGCGGGGTTATCTGGTGAAACCCGTGAACGTGACAGGGAAAGTACCTGCCGTGGTTGTCGTACACGAAAACCGCGGGTTGAATCCGTATATTGAGGATGTTGCACGTCGGGTAGCGAAGGCGGGGTATATTGCTCTCGCACCGGATGGATTAAGCTCGGTTGGTGGTTATCCGGGGAATGATGATAAAGGCCGGGAGTTGCAGCAGCAGGTTGATCCCGTAAAACTGATGAACGACTTTTTTGCGGCGATTGAGTTTATGCAGCGTTTTCCAACCGCGACAGGAAAGGTCGGTATCACCGGATTTTGCTACGGTGGCGGCGTATCGAATGCCGCGGCTGTCGCTTTCCCTGAACTGGCTTGTGCGGTTCCTTTTTATGGCCGTCAGGTGCCCGCGTCAGATGTCCCTAAAATTAATGCGCCTTTATTATTGCACTATGCAGCATTGGATGAGCGTATTAATGAGGGCTGGCCGGCTTATGAAGCGGCGCTTAAGGCCAATAAAAAAGTCTTTGAGGCGTATATCTATCCTGGGGGTAATCATGGCTTTCATAATGATTCAACGCCTCGTTATGATAAAGCGGCTGCTGATTTAGCCTGGAAACGCACTATTTCATGGTTTGATAAATATTTGCGATAAAAAACAATATATTATTTAATATATTGAATTAATTATCTGAATAATAATGCTACCCGATTTCATTAGCATTCATACTGATATGACCTGAAGGGGGCGGATTGCACTTAAAAAACTAAAAAAATATAGAACGCATTATATCTTCTCTGCTTCCTGCCGATAACAAGGGTAAGTCTCGCCTGATGGCGAATTCCTCATCAACGGCAAGGAAATGATTATGCATTTGCTGAAAAACTTCACTATCCGTATTGTCATGCTGGCAATACTGGGGCTTTTTTGTCTGCTCTGGTCAGGAGTGGGTTTATTTAGTCTTCACGCTTTATCCAACATATCAGAAGGAAATGATATTGACCGTCATCTCGTTAAGCAGATGACCGTTCTCAGTCAGGGGAACGATCAGTATTTTCGCTTCGTGACGCGTTTAAGTCGTGCAGTGGATGTCAAAATTGGCGGGGGTACGCCAGACTTTGCCCCGGCTCAACAGTCGCTGGATAACATGAGTAAAAAACTCCAGGAGATGAAGACACTCTCTCCGGGGCCGATGGATCCTGAGGTTGCAGCAGCAGTACTGGCGAAGTGGCAAGCGCTGCTGGACAAAGGCGTGATCCCGCAAATGCAAATGGCTCAGCAGGGATCGCTCACGGCGTGGTCGGAACATGCCAGTACCGTTACACCTGCGTTGAGTCGCGAATTTGGTGCGAGTGCCGAGCGGTTTAATACCACAGCGGGCGAGAGACTGGACGCGACGCGAATGATGGTAGACAGCAAAACGTCGATCATCCGGACCTTAATTATTACGGCTGTTATCCTGGGGATTGCGATCCTTATCTTTACCGATCGCTACCTTGTTTCAATGATGGTGAAGCCGTTAGCGCGTATTCGCCAGCAATTCCGCCAGATTGCGCAGGGTGATCTCAGCCATCCCATCGAAGAGCTTGGGCGTAACTGTGTGGGACAACTGGTGCCTTTACTGCGTGCGATGCAGGACAGTCTGCGTGAAGCCGTGAGTACGATTCGTGCGGGAAGCGACAATATCTGGCGAGGCGCAACGGAGATCTCTACGGGCAATAACGATCTCTCGTCTCGCACGGAAGAACAGGCCGCGGCACTGGAAGAGACCGCGGCAAGCATGGAACAGCTCACCGCTACGGTAAAACTGAACGCTGAAAATGCGCGCGAGGCAAGCCAGCTTGCCGACACGGCGACAGAAACGGCAGGTAAAGGTAACACGCTGGTTTCGCAGGTGGTCGATACGATGGACGGGATTGCGGCCAGCTCTAAACAGATTGCAGAAATCACCTCGGTCATTAATAGCATCGCATTCCAGACGAACATTCTGGCGCTCAACGCGGCCGTCGAAGCCGCCAGGGCGGGTGAACAGGGGCGTGGATTTGCGGTGGTTGCCGGTGAAGTGCGCAATCTCGCCAGTCGCAGCGCCGGAGCGGCGAAAGAGATTGAGACATTGATTGGCGAATCGGTACGCCGTGTCGATCAGGGGGCGCGTCTGGTCAAAGAGACTGGACTAACGATGGAAGCCATTCTGCGTGGCGCAACCGAAGTGACGGTCATTATGAAGCAAATCGCTTCTGCCTCTGAAGAACAGAACAAAGGCATCTCGCAAGTGAGCGTAGCCATTACGCAAATGGACAGCGTGACTCAACAGAACGCCGCGCTGGTGGAACAGGTCTCCGCTGCGGCGGTCGCGCTGGAGCGGCAAACGGAAGAGCTGCAACGTGCTGTACAGCAGTTCCGGCTTGCAGAAAATGACGTGCAATACACCTCAACCCATACCGCTTCCTCTTCAGAAGAAAGCAAAACGCCTGCGACACCTAAAACGGACGAATGGGTGGCCTTTTAATCTGGCGTAAAAAAGTCGGTGATACCGCTGGTCTTTGCTTAAAAAATCGCTATATAATTTATTATATAGCGATTGAAGGCTAATGGAGACTCAGCATGAACAACCATTTTGGCAAGGGCCTGATGGCCGGATTAAATGCTTCAAGTGCGGACAGCGCGCGTTCAGTAGCGAATTTTTGTGCTGATTACAAGCGTGGTTTTGTTCTGGGATTCTCGCATCGTATGTTCGAAAAAACGGGCGACAGGCAGCTCAGTGCGTGGGAAGCAGGAATTTTGACGCGCCGCTACGGGCTGGATAAAGAGATGGTGATGGACTTCTTCAAAGAGAACCAGTCCAGTACAACAATTCGGTTTTTCATGGCCGGCTATCGGCTCGAAGCTTGATCCGAAAGGGGTATTGCGTTGCTTTAATTAATTACACTATGGCCTAACACCTTCGTTTTGTTGCCCTGCCGACGTATTATAATGCACATAACCATATAAAAAGTGTGGTAAATGGCGCGCTGATCGCAATAAGCAACTTGCGAATGGTGCAAAATAAAAAGCCAGGTCTTCGCAACGGAATAACAATAAAATGACTGGAGATAATTCTCTCATCAATTCGAACGGCATTAATCGCCGTGATTTCATGAAGCTTTGTGCAGCACTGGCCGCTACCATGGGGCTCAGTAGCAAAGCCGCCGCTCAAATGGCAGAATCAGTTTCCCATCCCCAGCGCCCGCCGGTTATCTGGATCGGTGCTCAGGAGTGTACGGGTTGTACTGAATCACTGCTTCGTGCGACACACCCGACAGTGGAAAACCTCGTTCTGGAAACGATCTCTCTGGAATACCATGAGGTGCTCTCCGCCGCCTTTGGCCATCAGGTCGAAGAGAATAAACATCACGCTCTTGAGAAGTACAAAGGGCAGTATGTTTTGGTGGTAGATGGTTCTATCCCACTAAAAGATAATGGTATTTACTGCATGGTTGCCGGTGAGCCCATTGTGGATCACATCCGTAGAGCGGCAGAAGGTGCAGCAGCTATCATTGCTATCGGCTCTTGTGCCGCATGGGGTGGGGTTGCTGCTGCAGGCGTTAACCCAACGGGTGCCGTTGGCCTGCAAGAAGTTCTGCCAGGCAAAACCATCATCAATATCCCCGGTTGTCCGCCGAACCCGCATAACTTCCTCGCGACGGTCGCGCATATCATCACCTACGGTAAGCCACCTAAGCTGGATGCGAAAAATCGTCCGACCTTTGCCTATGGCCGCTTGATTCACGAGCATTGCGAACGTCGCCCTCACTTTGATGCTGGCCGCTTTGCTAAAGAATTTGGCGATGAAGGCCACCGTGAAGGTTGGTGCCTCTACCATCTGGGCTGTAAAGGACCCGAAACTTACGGCAACTGCTCGACATTGCAGTTCTGCGATGTTGGCGGCGTATGGCCAGTGGCTATCGGTCACCCTTGCTACGGCTGTAACGAAGAAGGCGTCGGTTTCCACAAAGGTATTCACCAACTCGCTCATGTAGAAAACCAGACACCGCGTTCAGAGAAGCCGGATGTCAACATGAAAGAAGGTGGCAACGTTTCTGCCGGGGCTATTGGGCTGCTGGGCGGCGTAGTAGGACTGGTTGCCGGCGTCAGTGTGATGGCGGTACGTGAACTGGGGCGTCAGCAAAAGAAAGATAACGCTGACTCACGGGGAGAATAACCGTGAACAGACGTAACTTTATTAAAGCAGCCTCCAGCGGGGCATTGCTGTTGGGCGCTGCGCCGTCTGTCAGCCATGCGGCTGCAGAAAACCGTCCGCCGATCCCAGGGTCTCTGGGGATGCTCTATGACTCAACGCTGTGCGTAGGCTGCCAGGCCTGCGTCACGAAGTGTCAGGATATCAACTTCCCGGCGCGTAACCCGGAAGGTGAGCAGACCTGGTCAAACAACGACAAACTGTCACCGTATACCAATAACATCATCCAGGTGTGGCGTAGCGGAACAGGCGTTAACAAAGACCAGGAAGAGAACGGCTACGCATACATTAAGAAGCAATGTATGCACTGCGTCGATCCTAACTGCGTTTCCGTTTGCCCGGTCTCCGCACTGAAAAAAGATCCGAAAACCGGCATCGTCCACTATGACAAAGATGTCTGTACGGGTTGTCGCTACTGCATGGTTGCCTGTCCGTACAACGTGCCGAAATATGACTACAACAACCCGTTTGGTGCGCTTCACAAATGTGAACTGTGTAACCAAAAAGGTGTTGAACGTCTGGATAAGGGCGGTTTACCTGGGTGTGTTGAAGTCTGTCCTGCCGGTGCAGTGATTTTTGGTACCCGTGAAGAGCTGATGGCTGAGGCGAAAAAACGTCTGGCACTGAAGCCTGGTAGCGAATACCACTATCCGCGCCAGACCTTGCAGACTAACGATACCTATCTGCATACGGTACCGAAGTACTATCCGCACCTGTACGGTGAGAAGGAAGGTGGCGGTACGCAGGTAATGGTGCTGACCGGCGTTCCTTACGAGGATTTGGATCTGCCTAAACTGGCTGAGCTTTCAACCGGTGCGCGTTCCGAACATGTTCAACATTCCCTGTATAAGGGCATGATATTACCCCTGGCTGCGCTGGCGGGCATAACCGTGCTGGTTCGTCGTAACATGAAAAACGACCATCACGACGGAGGAGACGATCATGAGTCATGATCCTAAACCGCTGGGCGGAAAAATAGTCAGTAAACCGGTCATTATTTTTGGGCCGCTAATCGTCCTGTGTATGATCCTGATCGTGAAACGTCTGGTCTTCGGATTGGGCTCAGTCTCCGATCTGAACGGCGGTTTCCCATGGGGTGTATGGATCGCGTTTGACCTGCTGATCGGCACCGGTTTCGCCTGTGGCGGCTGGGCGCTGGCGTGGGCGGTTTATGTTTTCAACCGAGGCCAATACCATCCGCTCGTGCGTCCGGCATTGCTGGCGAGCCTGTTTGGATACTCGCTGGGTGGTCTGTCGATCACCATCGACGTAGGTCGTTACTGGAACCTGCCGTATTTCTACATTCCGGGTCACTTTAACGTGAACTCGGTACTGTTTGAAACGGCGGTCTGTATGACGATTTATATCGGCATCATGGCGCTGGAATTCGCTCCGGCCTTGTTTGAACGCCTGGGATGGAAAGTCTCTCTTAAGCGTCTGAACAAAGTGATGTTCTTTATTATCGCCTTCGGCGCGCTGCTGCCAACAATGCACCAGTCTTCAATGGGTTCATTGATGATTTCTGCAGGTTATAAGGTGCATCCGCTCTGGCAGGCCTATGAAATGCTGCCGCTGTTCTCGGTACTCACTGCCTTTATCATGGGCTTCTCGATCGTGATTTTTGAAGGCTCGCTGGTACAAGCTGGCCTGAAAGGTAACGGTCCGGATGAGAAGCATTTGTTCATCAAGCTGACGAATACGATTAGCGTTCTGCTGGCGATTTTCGTGGTTCTGCGCTTCGGTGAACTGATTTATCGGGACAAGCTGTCATACGCATTTGCAGGCGATCTTTACTCCATGATGTTCTGGATTGAAGTCGTGCTGATGGTGTTCCCGCTGGTGGTACTGCGTATCACGAAGCTGCGCAATGACTCGCGTATGTTGTACCTGTCTGCGCTGAGTGCATTGCTGGGTTGTGCGACATGGCGTCTGTCTTATTCGCTGGTTGCGTTCAATCCTGGTGGTGGCTACCACTACTTCCCGACCTGGGAAGAACTGTTGATTTCTATTGGTTTTGTGGCTATTGAGATTTGTGCATACATCGTACTCATTCGTCTACTGCCGATACTTCCTCCTTTAAAACAAAACGATCAAAATCGTCATGAGGCGAGCAAAGCATGAGCCAGAGAATTACTATTGATCCGGTAACCCGTATTGAAGGCCATTTACGCATCGACTGCGAAATCGAAAATGGCGTGGTATCTAAAGCGTGGGCGTCCGGTACCATGTGGCGCGGCATGGAAGAGATCGTGAAAAATCGCGATCCGCGCGATGCGTGGATGATTGTGCAGCGTATTTGTGGTGTTTGCACCACGACTCACGCTATCTCTTCCGTGCGTGCAGCTGAAAGCGCGCTGAATATTGATGTTCCCGTGAACGCACAGTACATCCGTAACATCATTCTGGCAGCGCATACGACGCATGACCATATCGTGCACTTCTATCAGCTTTCTGCGCTGGACTGGGTGGATATCACCTCCGCACTGAAAGCCGATCCGGCGAAAGCTTCTGCGATGCTGAATGGGGTGTCGTCCTGGCACCTGAACAGCGCAGAAGAGTTCACTAAGGTTCAGAACAAGATTAAAGACCTTGTTGCCAGCGGTCAGTTAGGTATTTTTGCCAACGGTTGCTGGGGTCACCCGGCAATGCAGCTGCCGCCGGAAGTGAACCTGATTGCGGTCGCGCACTACCTGCAAGCGCTGGAATGCCAGCGTGATGCAAACCGCGTTGTGGCGCTGTTGGGCGGTAAATCACCGCACATTCAGAACCTGGCGGTGGGTGGGGTTGCGAACCCAATTAATCTCGACGGTCTCGGCGTACTGAACCTTGAACGCCTGATGTACATCAAGTCCTTTATCGATAAGTTGAGCGACTTCGTTGAGCAGGTTTACAAGGTAGATACCGCCGTTATTGCGGCATACTATCCTGAGTGGCTGGAACGCGGTCAGGGTGCGGTTAACTACCTGAGCGCGCCGGAATTCCCGACTGACGGTAAAAACGGCAGCTTCCTGTTCCCGGGGGGCTACATCACCAATGCCGATCTGTCGACCTATCGTCCGATCAACTCTCATTCCGATGAATACCTGATTAAAGGGATTCAGGAGAGTGCGAAACACGCATGGTACAAAGACGAAGCGCCGCAGGCTCCGTGGGAAGGCACAACGGTTGCTAACTACACCGGTTGGTCAGATGACGGTAAATACTCCTGGGTTAAAGCGCCGACCTTCTATGGCAAAACTGTCGAAGTGGGTCCGCTGGCTAACATGCTGTGTAAACTGGCTGCGAAACGCGAGTCTACCCACGCCAAGCTGAATGAAATCATTGCGATTTACACCAAGCTGACCGGTAAAACCATCGAAGTGGCGCAGCTGCATTCGACGCTGGGCCGTATTATTGGTCGTACCGTTCACTGCTGTGAACTGCAGAACGTCCTGCAGGATCAGTACAATGCGCTGATTGTTAACATCGGTAAAGGCGACCACACCACCTTCGTGAAACCGGATATTCCGGCAACTGGCGAATTTAAAGGTGTCGGCTTCCTGGAAGCGCCACGCGGGATGCTTTCTCACTGGATGGTCATTAAAGACGGCATTATCAGTAACTACCAGGCGGTTGTTCCTTCAACCTGGAACTCTGGCCCACGTAACTTTAATGATGAAGTGGGACCGTATGAGCGCTCACTGGTAGGAACGCCGATCGCCGATCCAAATAAACCGCTGGAAGTGGTACGTACCATTCACTCCTTCGACCCTTGTATGTCATGTGCAGTGCATGTGGTGGACGTTGACGGGAACGAAGTTGTCTCAGTTAAGGTTCTGTAATGCGGATATTAGTGTTAGGGGTCGGTAATATTTTGCTGACCGACGAAGCCATCGGGGTACGTATCGTTGAAGCATTAGAGCAACGGTACATCCTGCCAGACTATGTTGACGTTCTGGATGGCGGTACAGCGGGGATGGAACTTCTCGGTGATATGGCGAACAGAGATCACCTGATCATTGCTGACGCCATTGTGTCGAGAAAAAACACCCCAGGAACCATGATGATCCTCCGGGATGACGAGGTTCCGGCGCTGTTTACCAACAAAATCTCACCGCACCAGCTTGGCCTGGCCGACGTTTTGTCGGCCCTGCGTTTTACCGGCGAGTCTCCGAAAAAACTGACGTTAGTTGGTGTGATCCCGGAATCGCTGGAGCCGCATATTGGACTAACGCCGACGATTGAAGCCATGATAGAACCTGCGCTTGAGCAGGTTCTTGCCGCGCTACGCGAATCGGGTGTGGAAGCGAAACCCAGGGAGACTGCGCATGTCTGAAGAGTTTTCAGGCTTTCAGACAGCCCCGAAAATGCAGGTTCAGGCAGCGTTTGAAGAAATTGCCCGACGTTCGATGCACGATCTCTCTTTCTTGCATCCGAATATGCCGGTGTATGTTTCAGATTTTACGCTGTTTGAAGGGCAGTGGACGGGATGCGTTATCACACCCTGGATGCTCAGCGCAGTGATTTTCCCGGGGCCAGACCAGGTCTGGCCCGTACGTAAAGTCAGCGAGAAAATCGGGCTGCGTTTACCGTATGGCGAGATGACATTTACCGTTGGCGAACTGGATAACGTATCGCAATACTTCTCCTGTTCGCTGATGTCACCGCTTTCGCACAGTATGTCGGCACAAGAGGGTGTCCGTCTGGCTGACGATTGCGCGCGGATGTTGTTATCGCTACCGGTGAGCGATCCTAACGCTCCTCAGCAGGCAGGGCGTCGCGCGCTGCTGTTGGGACGTCGGAGTTGTGAAAATGCATGAGCTGTCTCTTTGCCAGAGCGCGGTTGAGATTATTCAGCAGCAGGCAGAGCAGCACGGTGTAAAACGTGTTACCGGCGTTTGGCTGGAAATCGGGGCGCTCTCCTGTGTTGAAGAGAGCGCTGTTCGTTTCAGTTTTGACATCGTCTGCCAGGATACGGTGGCGCAGGGATGTGAACTGCACATTGATTACAAACCCGCCCAGGCCTGGTGCTGGGATTGCAGTCAAGTTGTGGAAATCACCCAGCATGACGCGCAATGTCCACGTTGTCAGGGCGATCGTCTGCGCGTTGAAACTGGCGATTCACTGAAAGTGAAAAGTATAGAAGTCGAATAACCCATAGAGTGCTATGGGGCGGAGTCAGATATGTGTATTGGAGTCCCGGGTCAGATTCTGGCCGTCGGTGAAGATATTCACCAACTTGCGCAGGTTGAAGTGTGCGGCATCAAACGCGATGTGAATATTGCTCTGATTTGCGAAGGCGATCCTGCTGAGCTGGTTGGGCAATGGGTGTTGGTGCACGTAGGGTTCGCCATGAGCATCATTGATGAAGATGAAGCTAAAGCCACGTTAGACGCGCTACGCCGTATGGAGTATGACGTCACCAGCGCGTGACACGTCTTAAAAATGCCGGAGTGCGCTTATGCGACTCTCCGGCATTGCATGTTACCCCTGGCGCTTATCTTCGGTATTTGTGTCGAAGTCACTGGCGTCATGGCGTTCATGAAGCTGTTCGTTCAGCGGTCCGTTAGTCCGGTTTACGATCCGTCCACGCTTAACGGCCGGGCGTTCAGCAATCTCTTTTGCCCAGCGCTGGACATGCTTGTAGCTGCCTGCGTCAAGGAATTCTGCCGCGTCATAGACCGTGCCCAGCACGACATTGCCAAACCACGGCCAGACAGCCATATCGGCAATGGTGTACTCATCCCCAGCCACAAACTTATGTTTTGCAAGCTGCTTATCCAGCACGTCGAGTAAACGCTTGGCTTCCATGGTGAAGCGGTTAATAGCGTACTCAATTTTGACTGGCGCATAATTATAGAAATGTCCAAAGCCGCCGCCGAGGAACGGTGCGGCGCCCTGAAGCCAGAATAACCAGTTCAGCGTTTCTGTCCGTTTCGCTAAATCCTGTGGCAGGAAATAGCCATATTTTTCCGCAAGATAGAGCAGGATGGCACCAGATTCAAACACGCGAACTGGCGGATTTTGCGAATGATCGCGCAGCGCCGGGATCTTGGAGTTCGGGTTCACCTCAACAAAGCCGCTGGAAAACTGATCGCCATCGCCAATGCGAATAATCCAGGCATCATATTCCGCGCCCGTCACCCCCTGCGCCAGCAGCTCCTCCAGCATAATTGTGACTTTCTGACCGTTCGGCGTACCCAGCGAGTAGAGTTGCAGCGGATGTTTGCCGACCGGCAGTGTCTTCTCGTGTGTGGCACCGGAAACAGGGCGGTTGATGTTAGCGAATGCGCCGCCGTTTGATTTCTCCCACGTCCAGACTTTCGCGGGCTGATAAGTATTGTCTGACATGTTGACCTGCCTTCTGAGTGGTTGTGTTGAAGCAGTGTAGCAGTTAGGTAGAACTCAATTTAACAGATTGGGACTTTATGTCGCTTTGTGCTGAAAGGGGAAGATAAATCTAACCCATTCATTGTATCCGGGCTGTACTCCGTGAAGAGGAAATCAATGTCAGACAGAAATTGCTACCGTACTCGCCATCAATAATTGGCGGTAAATAAGCAGTAACAATGAAAAATGGTGTGCCAGGAGTAAGCGCTTATCAGGGACCGGCGGGGGGATGGGGCGCGGTAAAAGCCGTCACTGCTTCGGTGTTTTCACAAAAGGCGGTCGCGCGCGATATTATCGCGATGTTCAAAATGAACCAGGTGAAAGGGTTCGACTGTCCAGGCTGCGCATGGCCGGATCCGGGCCACCGTGCGCCGATGGAGCTCTGCGAAAACGGTGTAAAGGCGGTTTCCTGGGAAACAACCAGCAAGAAAGCTTCGCCGGCGTTTTTTAGCCGCCACACGGTTTCAACGCTATGGCAATACAGCGATTATGCGCTGGAAAATATCGGTCGGCTGACGCATCCGATGAAATACGATGCGGTAACGGACACCTGGCAGACCGTCGAATGGGATACCGCGTTTCAGGAGATTGGCGAGCGTCTGCGCAGCTATGATTCCGCAGAGCAGGTAGAGTTTTATACCTCTGGCAGAACCTCAAATGAGGCCGCGTTCCTGTACCAGCTGTTTGCCCGCGAATACGGAAGCAATAACTTTCCTGATTGTTCAAACATGTGTCACGGTCCAACCAGCGCAGGGCTGACACGAGCAATCGGTCTGGGGAAAGGAACCGTTGAACTCGACGATTTTGACCATTGTGATCTGGTGATTTGTATCGGACATAACCCAGGGACGAACCATCCGCGTATGCTCACCACATTGCGTGACGTGGCCAAACGCGGAGCCAAAATTATCTCCATCAATCCGCTGACCGAAAGGGGACTTGAGCGTTTTAGCTTCCCCCAAAGCCCAAAAGAAATGTTCACCGGCCAGGCGACAGAGCTCAGCAACGATTATTACCAGGTCAAAATAGGCGGCGATGCCTCGCTGCTCAAAGGCATCATGAAAGCACTGATCGAAATGGATGAGGCGCGGATTTTACTGGGACGGCAGCCCTGTCTCGATCATGCGTTTATCGACGAACATACAGAGGGATATTCAGCACTGTATGACGATTTACGCCAGTGTAGTTGGGCGGAGTTGGAGCAGGACGCTGGCCTGACGCGTAGCCAGATGGAAGACCTTGCGCACAGTTACAACAAATCCCGTGCCACCATCATCTGCTATGGTCTGGGGATTACCCAGCACAAGAACGGGACTGAGAATGTCCAGCAGCTCGTGAACCTGCTGTTGCTGAAAGGCAATATTGGCAAACCGGGGGCAGGGATTTGCCCGCTGCGTGGTCATTCGAACGTGCAGGGCGACCGTTCCGTGGGCATTAACGAGGCGGCATCCGAAGATTTTCTGCAGCGCCTGGAAGCCCATTTTTCGATCACGGTTTCGCGTAAACATGGCCGCTCCAGCGTGGAAAGCATTCGGGCTATAGAACGGGGGGATGCGAAAGCGTTAATTTGCATGGGGGGCAACCTGGCGGTGGCGATGCCACAACCACAACGTACCTTTGCGGCGATGAGAAACCTGGATATGCAGGTCCATGTGGCGACCAGGCTGAACCGATCGCATTTACTGCTGGCAAAACACAACTATCTGCTGCCTGCGTTGGGCAGAACGGAACTCGATGTGCAGGCGAGCGGTATTCAGTCAGTCACCGTCGAGGATTCAATGTCAATGGTACATGCTTCCTGCGGAGGACTGAAACCGGCCTCCAGAGGGTTAAAATCCGAACCCGCTATTGTGGCTTCAATGGCACGGGCTACGCTTCCCCATTCTCCGGTCAACTGGGAAGCATTCGCGGGTGACTATGCGCTGATCCGCGATGCCATCGAAGCCGTTATTCCTGAATTTTACCATTACAATGCGCGTATTGCCGAGCCAGGCGGATTTCGCATGGATACGCCTGCAGCGCGGCGTGAGTGGCGAACGGCGAAGGGTAAAGCCAACTTTATCGTCAGCCACCAATATGCGGTTGAGCGGGAAAACCAGCCAGCCGATGCGCTGATTCTGGCCACGCTGCGCAGTCACGATCAGTACAACACGACCATTTATGGTATGAACGATCGTTATCGCGGTATTACCGGGCGACGCGATGTGGTGTTTTTAAGTGAAGAGGAAGCCACCGCGCGGGGTCTGAAGCTGGGCGATATTGTGAATGTGCAGGCTCTGGACGATCACGGTCAACCTTGTGTTGAGCGCACGATGCACAGACTCACCGTGGTGATCTACGACATGGCGGCAGGATCAATCGGCGCGTACCTGCCGGAAGCCAACGTACTGCTGTCGCTCGATGCGGTAGACACGGAAAGTTTGACCCCCGCATATAAAAGCGTACCGGTCACCCTGACAAAAGCGTAGTTCCTGCTGTGAATTTTTCGCCTCTGAGCGCCAGCCGCTGCGTTGAGGTGTATGATAGGTCGACCTCTGTCCGGTTAGTGTCGCAGAGCAGGCAATCAGAGCGAAAATTCACGCCAGGCTGCTCAGGCTGTATTGTTTTGAGGTAAGGTGCATGAGCAAAGGAACGACCAGTCAGGATGCCCCATTCGGGACATTATTGGGCTACGCCCCAGGCGGCGTAGCAATCTACTCTTCAGATTACAGCTCCCTCGACCCACGGGACTACGACGATGATGCCGCGTTTCGCAGCTATATCGACGACGAATATATGGGCCACAAATGGCAGTGCGTAGAGTTTGCGCGCCGCTTCCTCTTTCTTAACTACGGTGTGGTGTTCACGGATGTCGGCATGGCCTGGGAGATCTTCTCCTTGCGCTTCCTGCGAGAAGTAGTGAACGACAATATCCTGTCGTTACAAGCCTTTCCCAACGGTTCTCCTCGCGCCCCGGTAGCTGGCGCTCTGCTTATCTGGCAAAAAGGCGGTGAGTTCAAAGATACCGGGCACGTCGCGGTCGTCACTCAGCTTCTGGAAAACAAAATCCGTATTGCAGAACAGAACGTGCTCCACACGCCGCTTCCTCCGGGGCAACAGTGGACCCGTGAGCTGGAGATGGTGGTTGAAAATGGGCGCTATACGCTGCGTGACACCTTTGATGACACCACGATCCTGGGGTGGATGATCCAGACGGATGATACCCGTTACAGCCTGCCGCAGCCGCAGATCGCCAACGACTCACTGAAAATTTCGGGTGCCCGCCTGGAAGACAAAGGGCAGTTTGATGGCAAATGGCTGGATGAGCAGGATCCGCTGCAAAAAGCGTACGTGCTGGCGAATGGCCATGTGATTAATCAGGATCCGCATCAGTATTTCACCATTACAGAGAGAGCAGAACAGGAGCTAATTAAAGCGACCAACGAACTGCATCTGATGTATCTGCACGCCACGGATAAAGTGCTGAAAGACGATAACCTGCTGGCGCTGTTTGATATCCCGAAAATCCTCTGGCCGCGTCTGCGTCTTTCCTGGCAGCGCCGTCGTCATCATATGATCACCGGTCGTATGGATTTCTGTATGGATGAGCGTGGGCTTAAGGTGTACGAGTACAACGCCGATTCCGCATCGTGCCATACCGAAGCGGGACTGATCCTTGAACGATGGGCTGAGCAAGGTTACAGAGGGCAGGGACATAACCCAGCGGAAGGGTTGATCAACGAACTGGCTGGCGCCTGGAAGCACAGTCGCGCGCGTCCTTTCGTACACATCATGCAGGACAAGGACATTGAGGAGAACTACCACGCACAATTTATGCAGCAGGCTCTGCATCAGGCTGGGTTTGAAAGCAAAATTCTGCGGGGGTTAGATGAGCTACGTTGGGATGACGCGGGTCAGTTGATTGATGGTGATGGTCGGCTGGTGAACTGTGTCTGGAAAACCTGGGCGTGGGAAACTGCGATTGAGCAGGTTCGTGAGGTCAGTGAAACTGAATATGCCGCCGTGCCGATTCGCACCGGTCATACCCATCAGGAAGTTCGTCTGATAGATGTACTCCTGCGCCCGGAAGTCCTGGTCTTTGAACCGCTGTGGACGGTAATTCCGGGTAACAAGGCGATACTGCCTATTCTGTGGCAACTGTTCCCGCATCATCGTTATCTGCTTGATACCGATTTCACGGTTAACGAAGAACTGGCACAAACCGGTTATGCCGTTAAACCTATTGCCGGACGCTGTGGTAGCAACATTGATTTAGTCAGTCATCAGGAAGAGTTGCTGGATAAAACCAGCGGTAAATTTGCGGAACAGAAAAATATTTATCAGCAACTTTGGTGTCTGCCACAGGTCGCCGGAAAATATATTCAGGTCTGCACATTTACTGTCGGGGGGAATTATGGTGGCACCTGCCTGCGCGGGGATGAATCACTGGTCATTAAAAAAGAGAGTGATATCGAACCGCTGATCGTAGTGAAAGGATAACCTTACTGTTTCCCGTGATGGTGGCAAATCATCACGGGATGCTTAAAGATAAGTTCCCGTAAGCTGTCTTGATGGTAAGATACGCTCCTCCATCAGTCATCACGACATATCTATTAAATGGCTTTAATTTATCGTGTAATATGACGGTATTAAGTGAATATCTTTCTGAGTGATTTGTTAATATAAAATAAAATTTATGGTGTTCTCTGTATTCTTATAAGTATTATCTCGTGATAACAAACGATAAATTACTTATTTCAGGATATCAGTATGCCAGTTGTTATCAGCAAAACATCAGCACATAACGTGAGTAACATTACTCAAACCTCCCCTCAAAATACGAAATCACAATCTCATTTTTCGACATTAATAAAATCAGTAAAAAATGGAACGCTGCATGTCAAGGGACATAATCATAAGACACATGCTGTTGTGCAACAAGATATACAGAAAAACAATCTATCTCTTGTTAAAAATGAAAGCAAGTCAGAGTGTCGTAAACAAATAGATGATTTAATGAACATGCAGCGTTATGTTAACGAACAAAACACCAGTCTGGCTGCAGAGCTTGATAAAATGGATGCCAGGAATGGTTCATATATAGATAGAAAAGCGATAACGGTTGAACTTGCAAAAAGACTGAATGAATCAGTGAATAATAATGACTTTAATAGCTACGGTCCGCTTTATAAAATGGTGATGACGGAAGAGAGTCAAATACTCACTTCTTCGCTGACGCCAAAAGAACGGGCAATAAGCAGTAATCAAGCATTGTCGCATAATGAAAAGCTCGTTCTGCAGAAAAAAGCGGCCGAGACAAAACTGGCGGTCGCTGATTTTTGCCTGCGTATTTTAAGATTGAATGAGCAGGCAGAATGGACGCCACCTGGATCAGCGGCGCTTAACACGCAATCAGCCATCAATGCGGATGAACTGTTATCTGCGAGCTTGCAGAATGCGTTATCCAAACCTTACTTCGACAGTAAGCGTGGTATTGATTCTGCGTCCGGTTTGTATCATGAACAGCAGATTTATAAATCAGGAACTTGCGCTACCCACGCGAATAACCACTATCTTGCTGCCTGGTGTGCGAGAGAAGAAAGACCCTTTCTGGCGCTGACTCCACGGCGTCTGGAACTTTTACTTTCAGCAATACAGAATCGCCAGAATACGGAAGTTAAGGAACTGGAGACCATGTATGCCCAACAAAATGAAGAATTTTCTGCAGATGCGAAAGCCGTCGTGCATTCACAATTAAAACGAAATGAAAAATATATACTCAATGATGAAAATAAAAATACGCTGGTGGAATATGGTAAATATTATGGCACTTATAATGTAAAAGACACTGTGATAACGCCTAACATTTGGTCGCATGAAATAGTTGAGTTAATTAATCAATCTTATGGACTACCCACTCAGGTTGATTCAGTCCACAACGATGCCTTGTCATGGTATTACCAGCCTGATGGTATTCATCAATTAGAGGAAAAACAGGATAGTCTGATATGCATTTTTGCCTCGTCTGATAAGAAAATATGTCATGCTGTCTGTTTTAATAAAAAAGAAGGGGAGTGGTATTTACAGGATTCGAATTTACCCAGTCCAATTATATGCCGCCCCAGTGATCTGGTTAACCATCTGTGTGGGATGGATAACAGTCACTCTATACTGAGACATATTGAGGATGTTGGAGAATATCGTAGATGGTATAATCTTGACAGCAATTCTGCTGTAGACTTCAGCCATTTTGAACCGCACTAAGTATTATTGATACATCATCCAAAGGGTAAGGTGTATTCACAACTATAAAATAAATACTTCAGGACATCAACATGCCAATTGTTATTAACAAAGCATCAATGCATCACGTGAGTAGTATGACTCACGATTTTCCTCAAGATAAAAAATCACAATCCCACTTTTCAACAATAATAAAGTCGGTTAAAAATGGAACGCTGCATGCAAAGAGGCACGGTCATGAAACTCATGCCCCTGATCTAAAAAATGTGCAGATGGGCACGTTATCTCATGTTCAGACAATAAAACAAACAGAGTGTCATCGGCAAATAGATGATTTGATGAACATGCAGCACTATGTGAACGAAAAAAATACCCAGCTGGCTGCGGAAATTGGAAAAATGGATGCCAGACATGCTAAGGATATCGATCATAAAGCGGTAACGGCAGAGCTTGCGAAAAGGCTGTATGATTCTGTCAACAATAGTGATTTTAATAAACATGGTGCACTTTATAAGGCGATAATGACGGAAGAGAGTCAAATACTCACCTCTTCATTGTCGCAAAAAGAACTGACGGGAAACAATCATAAGCATCTGTCACACAATGAAAAACTCATTCTGCATAAAAGAATTGCGGAGACACGGCTGGCGGTCTCTGATTTTTGTCTGCGCATTTTAAGGTTAAACGAGCAGGCTGAATGGACACCTCCGGGAGACGCGGCGCTTAACACGCAATCAGCCATCAACGCGGATGACCTCGTATCAGCGAGCATGCAAAATGCGTTATCCAAACCATACTTTGAGAGTATACGTGGCATTGATGCTGACTCAGGTTTGTATCATGAGCAGCAGTTTTCTAAATCTGGAAGCTGTGCTACACATGCTAATAATCATTACCTTGCCGCCTGGTGTGAAAGACAAGAAAGACCCTTTCTGGCGTTGACTCCGCGTCGTCTGGAGCTTTTGTTATCGGCCATACAAAATCGCCAGAATACAGAAGTTGAGGAACTGAAGACCATGTATGTACAGGAAGGAAAGTCTTCAGCAAAAGCCAAAAAACTTGTTATGTCTGAGTTAGAGCAAAATGAAAAATTTATACTCAAAGATAAGCAAAAGAACAAGTTAATGAATTATGGTGAGAATTATGATCTGTCTGATATGATAAATACTGTGAAAACCAGCCGTATTTGGGGCGCTAAAATCACGGAGTTAATTAATCAAACTTATGGGCTTCCTGCCCAGATCCAGGCTGGTCGTAAGGATGCACAGGTATGGGCTTCCCAGTTAGATAATCTTCATCAACTAGAGCAAAAGCAGGATAGCCTGATGTGCATTCTTACCTCTCGTGATGGCCAGTCCTGCCATGCTACCTGCTTTAATAAAAAAGAGGATGTCTGGTACTTACAAGATTCAAATTTGTCCAGCCCGATTAAATGCAGTCCCAGCGAGCTGATTATTCATATTAGTGATAAGAATAACAATCACCCGATACTCAGCAATATTGATTATTATGGGAATTATCGTGATATGTATAGTCTCGACAGTAAGGCTCTTATAAATTTAAGCCACTTTGAGCCACACTAAATATGGCTGATATATACCCGAACGAGTAAACATGCTAATCCCCCAGCCTGCAACAGTCTGGGGTTAACGTAACGCAGTAAAACAGAAATACGGAGCTATTCCGTACATCCAGTCAGGCAAATCATAATCGAAGCAGCATAAGCAAGTTTAACATCACATATAATGACTTAATTTTATGTTGTTAGTGACATATTAATATAATTTAGCTCCGGCATGTCAGCAAAGCGGTAATGAGAATGTATTATTTCTATTGTCGCTATTTAAACTTTTATATCATTTATATTAGTGCGGATTGATTGATAGTTAATTTTTTCTTTATGATATGGCTCCATATTTATCTGGATCTATTTTCATAGAGCATTGAATTTAATGATAATTAAAAAGAAGCCATTAACGCAGCGTTGTTCGGTTAAATGCTGGGGGCTGTATTCACTGTGTAATATTGATGATTTTTTTGTTATTCGAAATTTAAATATTGTTTCTACTCATTGACGGATGTTATTTTTTTGGCTTTATTCAATATCAGGGGATCGCTTTTCTGAAACCTGCTATCACTTTGGCAAAGTAAGTCGTCGCGATTTTCCAGTGGGGGCTGAGCATATCCATCATAGGGTCTTTTGTGAAGTTAAAGGGGGGATATATATAGGTCGTGCGCCCATCCGGAGCTCGAAGTCGCTCTGCCTATTCGCTCAGTTAGCAATTCCAGACGCGTAATTCGAGTGCCGCTACCGGCTTCGCCTTTTCGTGCCTTTCATAATCATTATTGAGAGAAATGAAAATGAAGAATGACATAAAACCCGACCTGAAATATACCCTCAAACAAATACCTATAGCACAAACGGATGCTGACGATCTCAACTTCAGTATATTATCTAACTGTCCTGCGCCATTCAGTCTGCGAACCTTCGAGGCTAGTTTTAACCACCTGGTCACAGGGCAAGGCAAGTTTGGTGCCACAGACCTTTCCTTCCTGCACTTTTTTGATTCCTCGTTTCACGCGGGATACGCTGGGATAGGGTCGGTTATGGATCCGCCGTCATGGATTACCAGCAACCGGACCGCCAGTTTCTTATCTGCAGTTGAAGTGAACAAAGGTACCGATCCGGTGCTCGGCATAGGTCTGAATGATGTGTTTGGCACGCCGTCGCCGCAGGCGGTTATTGAGCAGGCACCGAGATCCAAGGTTTCTACGCTGACTCAGGACAAGATAGCGGTGCCTGACGGTATGAACACCAGGTTGAAACCTACCGATCCCATTCTCCTGGCGCGCAAGGAAACATCGACGGAAGCCGATGACGATGACGATGATAATGATGATGTCGGCGGCGACGGTGCTTTCCCGCTCACCGCCAGTGATGTCGCCAACCTGAAGAATCTGGTCAACGGACTTGAAGGAGGTGAAGACAACGATGCGCTCGGGATCCGCGATCTCGAAGGCACCGGTAATAACCGCGTTCACCTTGACTATGGTTCAGCCGATCAGCCGTTCATTCGACTCACCGACGCGCACTACGGTGCCTGGAATGAGACGACTCACAACCGCGACATCAACCCGCTGTTTTCTGGACTGGATCCGCGTACCATCAGCAATGTCCTTGGCGCACAGGAAGCAAACCTTTCCGGCAACGCCGCTGGCGTGAACAGCTTATTCACGGCCTTCGGTCAGTACTTCGATCACGGTCTCGATTTCCTCGGTAAGGGAGGTAACGGAACGATCCAGATTGGCGCTCCGGGCTCGGTTCCCAATCCCGCGGACCTGACTCGCGGTACCGTTGACAGTATTGATGCCAATGGAATCCCGCAGCATCTCAATAAGACATCGCCATTCGCTGACCAGAACCAAACTTATGGCTCTAACGAACTCGTCGGTCAGTTCCTGCGAGAAGGCGATGGACTGGGCGGGTTTACGGGCAAGCTATTAGAGGGCGGCGTGGATCCCTCAAATCCAAATTTCAGGCTATTGCCCACGCTGAGTGAACTGATCCTCCATCACTGGAACAACAACACGCGGTTCACCGACAGCTCGCTGCCGGGCGACCACAGCGTCACTTTTCGGGAGTACTTCGCAGGGCTGGTCGACAGCAATGGCGTTATCAACCAGGCGATGCTTCCTGCCATGACCTCTAATTTCATGGGAAGTGGCTTTGCGCTGCTACTCGACACCAACCCCTTTATCAGCCTGCTCGACCACTACGTGGCGGGTGATGGACGTGCGAACGAGAACATCGCACTCACCGCGATCCACAACATCTGGGAGCGGAATCACAACTTCCATGTCAACGGATTGCTCGAAGCCGGATTTAATGGAACCGCTGAAGAGCTGTTCCAGGCTGCCAAGATCATTAACGAAGCGGAATATCAGCGCGTTATTTACACCGACTTTGCCAACAAGTTGCTTGGTGGCATGAGAGGCGAGGGCGATCACGGCTTCGCCGAGTACAATCCGGAAGTGGATGCACGCGTCTCGCACGAGTTCGCGACGGCAGCTTACCGCTTCGGCCATTCGCTGATAGGGCAGACGCTCACGGTGTTAGATGCTCAGGGCAATGCAACGCAGGTACCGCTGTTCGACGCATTCCTCAACCCGACGAACGATATGAGCGCGTTCACCTTGCCCAAAGCGCAATTGCCTTATTCTCCACAGCCGGGATATGAGCAACTCGGTGTCGCAGGGATCATTGCCGGTGGTGTTGTCCAGCCTGCGGAAGAGGTCGACGTCAATATCGTTGATGCTGTCCGAAACGACCTCGTTCGCATGAGTGCTGATGTGTTCGCCTTCGACGTTGCCCGCGAGTGGGACGTCGGTCTGGGTTCGATGAACCAGATCCGGGCCGACCTGATGGCCTCTCTGGATCCGTATGTGAAGGAGGCAGTAAGCTTTGCCGGCGATCTCACACCCTACAGTTCGTGGGAGGACTTCCAGGCACGGAACGATCTCAGCGACACCGTCATCGCGCAATTCAGGCAGGCCTATCCAGACCTCGTGCTGGAAGAGTCGCAAATGGCAGGCTTCCTGTCGGCAAATCCTGGCTATAAATTTGTCAACGGAAACACCGTCAAAGGCATCGACCGAGTTGATCTGTTCGTCGGAGGACTCGCTGAGAAGCACATCAATGGCGGTGTGGTCGGCCAGACTTTCTGGGTCATTATCCACGAGCAACTTGACCGGATACAGGAAGGTGACCGGCTGTATTATCTCGACCGTGTGGAGCATCTGGACCTCTACGAGGTTCTCGAGGAGCAGGGCTTTGCCGGGATCGTGGCACGCAACACGGGCCTGACCAATCTTCCCGAGAACATTTTCGGGACGAGTCAGCTCGATAAACCGCCGGTTGTTGTCAACCACAACGTCGTCCTCAATGGCGGGAACGGCATTGACGTCCTCAATGGGGGGCTCGGCGACGATGTCCTGAACGGTGGGGGCGGCAACGACACGCTCAACGGTGGGGCTGGCAGCGATACCCTCAACGGCGGTCTCGGGGCCGATGTGATGGTGGGCGCTCTCGGTAATGACACCTATATTGTTGATAATGCTGGAGATTTCGTCACAGAAGGTCTTAATGGCGGGACCGATACTGTCCAGACCACTCTCCACAATTACACGTTGCCCAATAACGTTGAAACCCTGGTGTTCACTGGGACAGGTACTTTCACCGGCAGAGGGAATGCCATTGCCAACACCATTAACGGTGCCAGCGGTAATGACTTTTTGTATGGTCTGGGAGGTAACGACACGCTCAACGGCGGGGCAGGAAATGACACCCTTGATGGCGGTGATGGTGCCGATAACCTTCAGGGCGGGGCCGGCAACGATAACATGACAGGCGGAGCGGGTAACGACAGGTTCGATGGTGGGCAGGGTGCCGATAGCATGACAGGTGGTTCCGGAGATGATACGTATCTGGTTGATAATGCGATGGATGTTGTCAAGGAGGGGCTTAATGGCGGGACAGACTCTGTCCAGACCGCCCTCCACAATTACACGTTGACCAATAACGTTGAAACCCTGGTGTTCACCGGGACAGGTACTTTCACCGGCAGAGGGAATGCCATTGCCAACACCATCAACGGTGGCAGCGGCAATGACTTTTTGTATGGTCTGGGAGGTAACGACACGCTCAACGGCGGGGCAGGAAATGACACCCTTGATGGCGGTGACGGTGCCGATAACCTTCAGGGCGGGGCCGGCAACGATAATATGACAGGCGGAGCGGGTAACGACAGGCTCGATGGTGGCCAGGGCGCTGATATCATGACAGGAGGTTCAGGGAATGACATCTTCGTCTTTAGCCAAAACTTTGGGCGAGACCGTATTACCAACGGTTTCGATAGCAATCCCGGCGGAGGGCAGGACTACCTCGATCTGAGTTTATTAGGCATTGGTGTGGCGAATTTTGCCAGCAGCGTCAAGATTGCCGGGGGAGCCAGTAACAGTACCGTGATTACCATCGGCGATCCTGTTAATGGCAATGTCATTACTTTAGAAAACGTAAACGCTAAAAGCATCGATATTGATGATTTTATTCTAATCGGATAAGCAGAAGACGATGTCGCGCCAGCATATGCCAACAAAACTAAAGAAGTGATTAAAGGGAACGAAAGCGACCTTTATAACGCTGTTTTTTAGGTGTGTTATCAACTTGCCTATGCTGGCGCCTCTACCGAAGTGAATAGGCTTTATGCCCAAAACCGAGGCTTTCAAGATGCCGTCCAGGGTGACCAGAAATCTACCGGAACCCTGAAAAGCAAAAAACCAGCCCGTAGGCTGGTTCTTCTAAATAGTGGTGCCCGGACTCGGAATCGAACCAAGGACACGGGGATTTTCAATCCCCTGCTCTACCGACTGAGCTATCCGGGCAACGAGGCGCATTAAAACCGATTCGCTTCGTTTCGTCAACGAAATTTCTTCAAATCAACGCAGACTGGACAATCTATCACCAGATTGCTGGTATTGCACGCGTTCTCAGGCAAAAAATGCAGTCCATGCTGCGGAAAGCGGCATTGCCAGTAGTAGCGCAGGGAGCATATTAACGACCGCAAACATTTTGATGCCACAAATGCGTAAACCGGTTGCCAGTAACAGCAGGCCGCCTACGGCGCTAAAATCAGCCATCATGACAGGTGTCGTCAGCGGTAAAATAAGTGCCGCGCAGGTGGCAAGCGTCAGCTGGATTGCGAGCATCGGTACGCAAATGACGGAGACCGCGATGCCCAGTGAACAGGCGAAGATGGCTGCAGTGAAGAAATCGAGAAAGGACTTGGCGATTAAAATATTCGGATCGCCAGTCATCCCTTCATGCATCGCACCGAATATCCCGGTACCGCTGGCGCAAAAAAGCACAATGATGGCCACATAACTTTGGATAAACGACTCATGTGTGGCATTGACATCAGACTTCGTGAAAAGCTGCTGTGCTTTGGCGACGGCCGTGTTGATCCATTTTTCCAGATGGCAAATCTCGCCAATCAGAGCCCCAACCAGCGTTGCCAGAACCATAACCGGCAAATTGGCGCACTTGATGACCAGTAGAATCCCTATACCCAACGACGCCAACCCAAAGATGGAGGTCATTGAGACTCGAATACGTTCTGGTAAATGCTGGCTGAGCAGTGTGCCGAGAACACCGCCAAGTAAAACAGCGCTGGCATTAATAAAAGGTCCGATTACCACATTCACTCCTGCATCCCCGTCATCAACGTGATGATAAGGGCAATTATTTGGATATAGTTATGTTTTCAGAGTGCATTATTATGGCGTTATTGTCATGAATAATGCCTGCTTATCTGTGCGCGATATGCATAGGATTTAATCTTGCGCACGAGGGGGAAAGGTGCCATGATTGCGCGAATTTTCTCCTGTCTGAATGGGGCTGCCTGGGATGTTATTATTCCCCCTACATCGCCTTCAACATCGCCTTTTTGCGCGACGTTTGCCCCTTCCTGCGATCTCTCTTCATTCTCCCACCATGCGGTGACGGCAGCGCACGCTCACTGCAGGATAACAGTAAAATCAGAGGCTATCTGCTTTTACTGATGTCTGGCGGTCGGGGCTGGTAACCAGTTTGACCTGTCATTTCGTGGGGCAAAGCATTGCGACTTTGTCCGGGGTTTTTGACTTTCCCGAAACGGGTTTTGCGCTTATGAAATCAATGAATATTGCCGCCAGTGGTGAACTGGTCTCTCGTCTGTCTACCCACCGCCAGGTGGTGTCGCTGGACAGTACAGATTTTACCGATGTCGCGGCAGTCGTCATTACCGTTGCGGATAGCCGCAGTGGGATCCTTACGTTGCTTAAACGCACAGGTTTTCATTTACCGGTGTTTATCTTCTCCGACGAAAGTATGGACGCGCCTGCGGGTGTTGAAGCGGTCATGAACGGTCATGCGCAGGACTGGCTGGAGCTTGAGTCCGCCGCCTGTCGCTACGAAGACGCGCTGCTGCCGCCGTTTTATGACACGCTGACACAGTATGTTGAAATGGGAAACAGCACGTTTGCCTGTCCGGGTCATCAGCACGGTGAGTTTTTCAAAAAGCATC
The DNA here is from genome assembly GCF_945906775.1 of Citrobacter sp. Marseille-Q6884. Classification (NCBI taxonomy): domain Bacteria; kingdom Pseudomonadati; phylum Pseudomonadota; class Gammaproteobacteria; order Enterobacterales; family Enterobacteriaceae; genus Citrobacter; species Citrobacter sp. Marseille-Q6884. Next base: position 383,724 of record NZ_CAMDRE010000001.1, on the reverse strand, counting down.
CAGCGGGTCGGCATTTTTACGAGTTCTTCGGTGAGAACGTGTTTCGCGCGGATATGTGCAACGCCGATGTTAAGTTGGGCGATCTGCTTATTCATGAGGGATCAGCCAAACATGCACAAAAATTTGCCGCTAAAGTCTTCCATGCGGATAAAACCTACTTTGTCCTGAACGGCACATCGGCTGCGAATAAAGTCGTGACGAATGCGCTGCTGACGCGCGGCGATCTGGTGCTGTTTGATCGCAATAACCATAAGTCGAATCACCATGGCGCATTGATTCAGGCGGGAGCCACGCCGGTCTATCTTGAGGCAGCGCGCAACCCGTTTGGTTTTATCGGCGGCATTGATGAGCACTGCTTTGATGAAGAATATCTGCGCCGGCAGATCCGTGAGGTTGCACCTGAAAAGGCTGACGAGCCCCGTCCGTTCCGCCTGGCTATTATCCAGCTTGGCACCTATGACGGGACGATCTACAACGCCCGGCAGGTGATCGACAAGATCGGCAGTCTGTGTGATTACATCCTGTTTGACTCAGCCTGGGTTGGATATGAGCAGTTCATTCCGATGATGGCCGAAGGTTCGCCATTGCTGCTGGATCTCAATGAAAACGATCCTGGTATTTTTGTGACCCAATCGGTGCACAAACAGCAGGCCGGGTTCTCACAAACCTCGCAGATCCACAAAAAAGATAACCATATTCGCGGTCAGGCGCGTTTCTGCCCGCATAAACGCCTGAACAATGCGTTTATGTTGCACGCCTCCACCAGCCCGTTTTATCCGTTGTTTGCCGCACTGGATGTGAATGCCAAAATCCATGAAGGTGAAAGTGGACGTCGGTTGTGGGCGGAATGTGTGACGCTGGGGATCGAGGCGCGAAAAGCCATTATTGCCCACTGTAAGATGATCCAACCGTTCATTCCTCCTGTGGTCGATGGCAAAGCATGGGAAACCTATCCGACGGAGACTATCGCCTGCGAGCGTCGTTTCTTTAGCTTTGAACCGGGCGCGAAATGGCATGGTTTTTCCGGTTACGCGCGCGACCAGTATTTTGTCGATCCCTGCAAGCTATTGCTCACCACGCCAGGTATCGATGCGCAAACCGGGCAATATACTGAGTTCGGTATTCCGGCGACGATACTGGCGCATTACCTGCGTGAAAATGGCATTGTGCCGGAGAAGTGCGACCTGAACTCGATTCTGTTCCTGCTGACACCCGCAGAAAGCGCAGAGAAAATGGCGCAGCTGGTGGCGATGTTGGCGCAGTTTGAACAGCACATTGAGGACGATACGCCGCTGGCAGAAGTGCTGCCCACCATTTTCAACAAATACCCGGTACGCTACCGGGATTACACGCTGCGTGAATTGTGCCAGGAGATGCACTCACTGTACGTCAGTTTTGATGTGAAGGATCTGCAAAAAGCGATGTTCCGTCAGGAGAGTTTGCCGGTCGTGGCGATGAACCCGCAGGATGCCAATAGCGCCTTCATTCGTGGTGATGTTGAGCTGGTGCGTATTTGTGATGCTGCTGGTCGTATCGCAGCAGAAGGTGCGTTGCCTTATCCTCCGGGGGTGTTGTGCGTGGTTCCTGGTGAAGTATGGGGGGGCGCGGTACAGCGTTACTTCCTGGCGCTGGAAGAGGGGGTAAACCTGCTGCCGGGGTTCTCACCGGAGTTGCAAGGGGTGTACAGCGAGACCGATGCGGATGGTATTAAACGTTTGTATGGGTATGTGCTGAAATAAATACCGGATGGCGCTAAACGCATATCCGGCCTGCAATCATGCAGGCCGGATAAGTACGTCAGGCAGAAAAATTAATGCGCGATAGTCTGAGAACCTGCCGGTACGCGAACGTGTTTATATTTAAACAGCGCCACGAATGCGAAGGCCAGAACCAGCGAGTAGCCCGCGAAGATTAACCACACGGTCTGCCAGTCGGTAATACCGTTCAGCGTATAGTATTCAACCACTTTACCGCTCACCAGTCCCCCCAGGATACAGCCGAAGCCGTTGGTCATCATCAGGAACATACCCTGTGCGCTGGCACGGATTTCTGGTCGAACTTCTTTTTCCACAAACACGGAACCGGAGATGTTGAAGAAGTCGAAGGCGCAACCGTAAACAATCATCGACAGCACCAGCAGCACGGTACCGAACGGCGTTGGGTCACCGTAGGCGAACAGACCGAAACGCAGCATCCACGCCACAATACTGATCAGCATGACGTTCTTGATGCCGTAACGGCTTAAGAAGAACGGGATGGTCAGGATAAACAGGGTTTCAGAAATCTGCGAAATCGACATCATTACTGACGCGTGTTCAACGATAAAGCTACCAGAGAACAGCGGGTTGTTATCGAAACTGTGCAGGAAGGTATTACCAAACATGTTGGTAATCTGCAGTTCTGCACCCAGCATCATCGAGAAGATGAAGAAAATTGCCATACGCTTGTTTTTAAACAGGGCGAAGGCATCCAGACCCAGCATTGATGTCCAGCTCTGGTTTTTTTGCTGATTGGCAACCGGAATATGCGGCAGCGTCAGGGTGAACAGCGCCAGCACAACAGACAGCGTGGCACCGATATAAAGCTGCATATGGCTCAGTTCAAAGCCAGAGAAGCTGACCCCCCACATTGCCATAATAAACCCGATCGTGCCCCAGATACGGATTGGCGGGAAGTCGGTGACGATGTCCATTCCGGCGGATTGCAGGCGATAGTAGGAGATGGTGTTGATTAACCCCAGGGTCGGCATATAGGCCAGGGAGTTAAGCAGGATCACAAAGAACATCGCCCCTGGCGTGGTGACTTCGGCCGCGGCGAACAGCGTCGCAGCACCCACCAGATGGCAAAGCGCATACACCCATTTCGCACTGATCCATTTGTCAGCCACGATCCCTAACAGTGTGGGCATAAAGACGGCGGCAATCCCCAGCGAGCTATATACAGCGCCAATGGATGCACCGTCGAATTTAAGGGTGACAAACATATAGGAGCCGAGGGTAGTGAGCCAGCTACCCCACAGGCAGAACTGCAGAAACGAGAGAACTTTCAGCTGCAGCTTAAGATTCATGTTAATTTCCTCACACCGTAATGCGGATGAATGTTTTAAAAGGCACATTTGCCGTTGCTATATGATGTGATTCTATCAACGAGAGAGGCTCTTTTTTTGTTAGCTGTGACAAATATTTGCAAACAATTTCCAATTGCAAAGCAAAAGAGTGACGTAGTTAACATTTTCGCCTCTCCTGGCACCCGGTTAACGGTGCAGGAGAGGGAAAGATTAGTGGCGTCGATAGGATTTCTGCGCGGAATTGACCTTGTACAGGTATCGGCGTGATTCTGAAGACGGATGTCGTGTGGTCAATGTTTGATAAACATCTCCCGGGGTCATGCTGTTGATAATATTGGCAGCCTGAATTTTATCGTTTGAGAAAACGCGCAGAACACTGCCCGCTCCGCCGTTATATGCGGTGATCACCGCGTAACGACGTGACGTTGGATTATCAATACCGCCCAAATAAACATTGTTAAGCATCGCCAGATAGGCGGTACCGGTATCAATGTTGTTCGCCGGGTCGAACAGGAAACTACGGCTTGGCGTACCAGAGCGGCCCTGTGAGCGGAAAACATCTTTGCCGGCACTGTGCTGCACCACCTGCATCAGACCCAGTGCATCAGCATGGCTGACCGCATACGGGTTAAAGGAGGATTCGGTCTGCATGATGGCCAGAATCAGCGACTCGTCGACGCCATATTTACGTGAAGCCTGACGCACCATGCCGACGTATTTATGCGCGCGCTTATCAAGGTGGTTCGGCACCAGGTTGATCGTGACGCTATAGATGATTCGAATACCGTTGCTGCGGCTTTTCAGGCGTGTTTGCAGCAGGTAGTTTGCGAAGTTTGTCGCACGCCCCTCCCAACGAATAGACTGACCGGTATTATCGACCACCTGTCCGTACAGGAACGGTTCTTTGGAAATCTTGATATCATCGACATCGGAATAGAGATCGACGGAGCCGGGATCATCGCCCATGAGCAATGTCTTGATAATCGCCCGACGCAGGTGTCCGGCAGGATCGGTTCCGGCAATCGTCTCGACGGTTATCGTACCGTCATCAAAGTTGATGTGGCTGCGGGTTTGGTACTGATCGGTATACTTTACGTAGTCCTTCGGACCCGCGATCAGCACTTCCTTGAACCCCCACAGATTCTCGATGTTATGGGCAAACTGCCCCATCAGAATATCAAAACCGTTGGTATCCTTGACCCAGGCTTCGTTATAGGTATCGCCTTTTTTGGTCGAACTGGAACAGGAGATCAGCAACGGCGCAATAACGGCAAGCGCGAGAAATTTTTTCATTATTCCGAAAGTGCGTGTTGTGTTTGTTGTTGTGTCGCGTTGCCGGATTGTGGTGCGAGCACCTTATCCGGCCTACGAGATTGCCAGTAATCGGTGCTTATTTTTTTTCTTCAGGCGTATAGCCTTCAATATGCACATCCTTGCCTTCAAACAAGAAGTTAATCATCTCTTGTTCCAGCAATTTGCGGTGCTCAACGTTCATCATGTTGAGTTTCTTCTCATTAATCAGCATGGTTTGCTTATGCTGCCACTGTGCCCATGCTTCTTTCGAGATTTCGTTGTAAATGCGTTTTCCCAAATCGCCCGGGTACAGCTGAAAATCCTGACCTTCTGCTTCGCGTTGCAGGAAAGTACAAAAAATTGTTCTGCTCATAAATAATCCTCTTTATCGACCGATGCGTTAAACATGCGTACCGGCGCGTAATTGCTGTAACAAACGCTCCACAGGAGCTGCCAGTCCGACCGACGGCGGTTGCGCTAAGTTATACCAGAGCGCATTGCCTTCATCCATGCAGGTGGTGAATGAAGACACAGGAAGCCACATAGGCACAATATCTAAATGGAAATGGCTAAACGTATGGCGAAACGCATTAAGTTGGGTCAGATTATCTGCGTTAATTTGCCGTTGCGCCAGCCACTGACGTACGCCATCTTCATCTTCAAACTGAGGGAAACAGTATAATCCGCCCCATAATCCGCTTGGCGGGCGCTGTGCGAGTAGCACGTCATCATCATGCTGAATCAATAAAAAGTAGCCGGTACGTTCCGGTAACGTTTGTTTGGGTTTCTTGCCGGGATACAGCGACCAGCTCTCATTCGCGGCAGAAAGGCAGCCATTTTGTAACGGGCACAGGGTGCATTTGGGCTTCGAACGCGTACAGACCATTGCGCCTAAATCCATCATGGCCTGGTTAAATCGCTCAACACCGTTAGCGGGTGTGACCTGTTCGCTCAAATCCCAGAGTTTTTTCTCGACCTCTTTTTTACCCGGCCAGCCACTTACAGCATAACAGCGGGCCAGCACGCGCTTCACGTTGCCGTCGAGGATTGGAAAATGTTGACCGAGAGAGAGCGAAAGGACGGCCCCTGCAGTGGAGCGTCCAACGCCAGGCAGAGCGGCGACTTCCTCAAAAGTTTGCGGAAAAACGCCACCGTGCAGCGCGACGACCTGCTGTGCGGCTTTATGCAGATTACGTGCGCGGGCGTAATAACCAAGCCCGGTCCATAAATGCAGAACTTCATCCAGCGGCGCATGGGCTAAATCAGCTACCGTTGGGAAGCGCGCCATAAAACGCTCAAAATAAGGGATAACGGTCGCAACCTGAGTTTGTTGCAGCATGACCTCAGAGAGCCATACTTTGTAAGGCGTCTTGTCGATTTGCCAGGGCAGCGTTTTCCGCCCGTATTTGTCGTACCAGCTCAACACCTGAGCTGAAAATTGAGACGCTTGCATGATTACCGTTTCATTATTGCCGGGGGCAAGATTGCAGCACAGAGGCAACGGGGTGTAAACCGGAACTTTCCGGTGCTCACTTTCTTCCTTTACTTGCATCCGGCAACTAACTTTGGATAATGCCCGTTTTCAGACCTCAAACACAGCAGACTAAACTTTTATGAAGAACGACGTCATTTCACCGGAATTTGATGAAAACGGCCGCCCTCTGCGCCGGATTCGTAGTTTTGTTCGTCGCCAGGGGCGACTGACGAAAGGGCAGGAACACGCGCTGGAAAACTACTGGCCGGTGATGGGCGTTGAGTTCAGCGAAGATCCCGTGGATTTCGCCGCGCTGTTTGGTCGTGAAGCGCCGGTGACGCTTGAGATTGGTTTTGGGATGGGGGCTTCGCTGGTCGCCATGGCGAAAGCGCGCCCGGAGCAAAATTTCCTCGGCATTGAAGTTCACTCGCCGGGCGTCGGCGCGTGTCTGGCTTCCGCCCATGAAGAGGGTGTCAGCAACCTGCGCGTCATGTGTCATGATGCCGTTGAAGTGCTGCATAAAATGATTCCTGACAATTCTTTATCTATGGTTCAGCTCTTTTTCCCTGACCCGTGGCATAAAGCACGTCATAATAAACGCCGTATCGTTCAGGTACCGTTTGCTGAGCTGGTGAAAAGTAAGCTGAAGCTGGGCGGCGTGTTCCACATGGCAACCGACTGGGAAGCTTATGCGGAACACATGCTTGAAGTGATGTCCTCAATTGACGGGTATAAAAACCAGTCAGAGAGTAACGATTATGTACCGCGCCCGGAATCGCGCCCGGTAACCAAATTTGAACAACGTGGTCATCGTCTTGGCCACGGCGTATGGGACTTAATGTTCGAGAGGGTGAAATAATGGCAAAGAACCGTAGCCGTCGTCTGCGTAAAAAAATGCATATCGACGAATTCCAGGAAGTCGGATTTTCGGTTGCATGGCGTTTCCCGGAAGGTACATCTGGAGAGCAGGTCGATAAAATCGTTGATGACTTTATCGATGAAGTGATTGAGCCGAACAAGCTGGCGTTTGACGGCAGCGGCTATCTGGCCTGGGAAGGTCTGATCTGCCTGCAGGAAATCGGCAAATGCACGGAAGAACATCAGGCGATTGTCCGTAAGTGGCTGGAAGAGCACAAACTTGAAGAAGTGCGCACCAGCGAACTTTTCGATGTTTGGTGGGACTAAGTAGCAGAGGGTCGGCAAATGCCGGCCCGATTTGTCTTGAGGGATAGATATGATGCGCAAAACGCTGCTGGCGGCAGTTCTTACGTTCACGGCGATGGCCGCACATGCCGATTACCAGTGCAGCGTCACCCCACGTGACGATGTGATTTTGAGCCCGCAAACGGTGCAGGTGAAGGGTGAAAACGGCGACCTGGTGATTACACCGGCCGGGAATGTCACCTTTAATGGCAAGCAGTACACCCTGAGCGCCGCACAGCGCGAGCAGGCTAAAGATTATCAGGCGGCGTTGCGTAGCAGCCTGCCGTGGATTGACGAAGGTGCCAGAGCGCGCGTAGAGAAAGGCCGCGTGGCGCTGGATAAAATCATCGCCAAAGAAGTGGGCGAAAGCAGTAATATGCGCAGCCGCTTGACCAAACTTGATGCCCAATTAAAAGAGCAGATGAACCGGATTATCGAGCATCGTACGGACGGTCTGACCTTCCATTATAAAGCGATTGATCAGGTTCGCGCTGACGGGCAGCAGCTGGTGAATCAGGCGATGGGCGGCATTTTGCAGGATAGCATCAACGAGATGGGTGCAAAAGCCGTGCTCAAAGGCGGCGGTAATCCGCTGCAGGGCGTGCTGGGTAGCCTCGGTGGTTTGCAAACGTCGATCCAGAATGAGTGGAAGAATCAGGAAAAAGACTTCCAGCAGTTTGGCAAAGATGTTTGTGCTCGTGTCGTGACGCTGGAAGATGACCGTAAAGCATTAGTTAATAATCTGAAATAACCTTCACTTCTATTTAACGGCGCAGAAACATTCTGCGCCGTTTTATTTTGTACTTTTCTGTTTTTTTTGATATCCATCTCTAAGAACGACAATTTCGTAGAAATATAAATCTGGTTAATTGGACGACGTCACATTATTCAACTGTGAGATCGACATAATGCAGCAAATTCAAGTAACTGGAGAAATAACATGGAGTTTTTCAGGAAAACGGCACTCGCCGCACTGGTTATGGGATTCAGCGGCGCGGCGCTGGCATTACCTAATATCACCATTCTGGCTACCGGCGGTACGATTGCAGGCGGCGGTGATTCCGCTACAAAATCTAACTACACGGCGGGTAAAGTCGGCGTAGAAAATCTGGTAGATGCTGTGCCGCAACTGAAAGATATTGCCGTCGTTAAGGGCGAGCAGGTTGTGAATATCGGTTCTCAGGATATGAACGACGACGTCTGGTTAACGCTGGCGAAGAAGATCAATACCGAGTGTGATAAAACCGACGGCTTCGTGATAACTCATGGTACGGATACCATGGAAGAAACCGCGTACTTCCTCGACCTGACCGTCAAATGCAACAAACCGGTCGTGCTGGTTGGTGCCATGCGTCCGTCTACGGGGATGAGCGCTGATGGCCCGTTCAACCTGTATAACGCCGTGGTAACGGCGGCCGACAAAGCGTCTGCAAACCGCGGCGTGCTGGTGGTGATGAACGACACCGTCCTGGATGGTCGTGATGTGACCAAAACCAACACCACCGATGTTGCCACCTTCAAATCCGTTAACTACGGCCCGCTGGGCTACATTCATAACGGCAAAATCGACTACCAGCGCACACCTGCGCGTAAGCACACCACCGAAACACCGTTCGATGTCTCTAAGCTGAACGAACTGCCGAAGGTGGGAATTGTTTATAACTACGCTAACGCGTCCGATCTGCCAGCAAAAGCGCTGGTGGACGCGGGTTATGCGGGGATCGTCAGTGCGGGTGTGGGTAATGGCAACCTGTATAAAACGGTTTTCGATACGCTGGCGACTGCCGCGCATAAGGGTACCGTTGTCGTGCGTTCCTCCCGTGTACCAACGGGCGCGACCACTCAGGATGCAGAAGTGGATGATGCTAAATATGGTTTCGTCGCTTCAGGCTCGTTGAATCCGCAAAAAGCACGTGTGCTGTTGCAACTGGCGTTGACTCAAACCAAAGATCCTAAACAGATCCAGACGATGTTTAATCAGTATTAATCGATAAAGGTAGCTGCGCTTATCTCCCTACCCCCTGCAGGGCAGGTAAGCGCAGCTGCCGTCTTACCTGATTTTCGGCATTACTCCGCCAGAAACAGCTCCAGCAGAGAGTTTAAAAACAGCTTACCGTGCTGGGTAATCTGCCAGAACGCTTCGCTCTCAGTGAGATATCCCTGCGCGATGGCTTCATCGATCTCTTTACGTATAACGTCTTCAGCAAGCCCGGTGTATTGTGTGAATTCAGCACGCGGCGCGGCTTCCAGTAACCGGAAACGGTTCATAAAGAACTCGAATGGCTTATCGGCCTCAGCCACATCTCGCTGGCTTTCCAGATAACGCCCCTGCATGTATCCACGTGGATGCCGCGTTTTGGTGGTGCGCAGAATGCGTCCGTCAGGGAACGTGACCTTGCCGTGCGCTCCACAGCCAATGCCGAGATAGTCGCCAAAACGCCAGTAATTAAGATTGTGCTGACACTGATAGCCCGGTTTTGCGTAGGCCGACGTTTCATATTGCTGATACCCGGCGGCGGTAAGCAACGTATGGCCTTGCTCAAAAATATCCCACAGTGCGTCATCGTCAGGTAACACCGGTGGACGGGAGCCAAACAGCGTGTTGGGTTCGATAGTCAGCTGGTACCAGGAAAGGTGAGGCGGGTTCAGTGCGATCGCCTGTTGCAAATCGCCCAGTGCTTCTTCCAGCGTCTGATCCGGCAAACCGTGCATCAGATCGAGGTTAAAACTGCGAAGTCCCAGACCGCTCGCCAGGTGCGCTGCGCGTTTGGCTTCTTCCGGTCCGTGGATACGTCCCAGACGTTCGAGTTTGGTCGAACTGAAGCTTTGCACGCCAATGGAGATACGGTTCACTCCGGCACGTTGATAATCGACGAAACGATCGGCTTCAACCGTGCCAGGATTGGCTTCCATAGTAATTTCAGCATCCGCCGCCAGGTTCAGGCGCGCTCGCACACCATCCAGCAGCGTTTGCATTGCCGGGCCGGACAGCAGGCTCGGCGTACCGCCACCAATAAAAATGGTCTTTACTTCACGGCCCTGCGCGTAGGCAGCGTCGGCATCCAGATCGCTTAGCAGGTGTCCGACATAGTCATCATGAGGGACTTCGCCCTTCAGCGCATGCGAGTTGAAATCGCAGTAAGGACATTTCTGCACGCACCACGGGATGTGAATGTACAGACTCAGCGGTGGAAGCTTAACCATTACGCAGGGCATCCAACAGCAGCTTCAGCGCCTGTCCGCGGTGGGAGATTGCACTCTTCTTTTCACGCGTCAGTTCCGCTGCGGTTTTACCTTCCGAGGGGACAAAAAAGATCGGATCATAGCCAAATCCCCCGTTTCCGGCAGGCTCACGGGTAATGACACCCGGCCAGCTTCCGTGACAAACAATAGGGGTGGGATCGTCTGCATGGCGCATGTACACCAGCACGCAATGGAACTGCGCCTGACGATTTTCTTCCGGGATATCCCGCAGGGTGTGCAGCAGTTTTTCCAGGTTCTGTTGATCGGTCGCGTCTTCACCGGAATAGCGGGCGGAATAAATACCCGGTGCGCCACCCAGCGCATTAACAGCCAGACCGGAGTCATCGGCAATGGCAGGCAGGCCGGTGATTTGCGCAGCATGACGCGCTTTCAGAATGGCATTTTCAATAAAGGTCAAGCCGGTCTCTTCCGCTGAATCAACGCCCAGATCCGTTTGAGCAACGACATCAAGCCCGAAATCGCTCAGAAGAGAGGCGAGTTCACGCACTTTACCGGCATTGCCGGTCGCGAGGACAACTTTTTGCATGGGATACCTAATCAGTTAGCGCCGCAATTTCTGGCGGGATCTGTTGCGGATGAATGATTTTAACCTGTTTGTGGCGACCAAGCTCGCCCTTCTCAATGACGACCTGGCTTTTCGCCACGCGGAACTGTTTACCGAGAAATTTCACCAGATGGCTGTTCGCCTGGCCATCGACAGGCGGGGCGGTAATGGCGACTTTTACTTCGTCGCCATGTAAACCCACAATACTGTCACGGCTGGCTTTAGGCTGAATGTAGAGCCGTAAAACCAGACCGTCGTCGCAGGGGGTGACGGCACTCATAGCGCCATCCACAGCCCCGGCAGCAGCATGTTGCCTGTCGCCTGTAATACTTCAGCGATCCCCATGTTGATGACGTAAAGCAGCAGCACCAGGATCATCGGAGAAAAGTCGATTCCGCCCATTCCCGGGAGTATACGGCGGATGGGGCGCAGCAGCGGATCTGCCAGTTGCATCAGGACGTATTCCACAGGGCTGCGACCCTGGCTGACCCAGCTCATGATCGCCATCACCAGCAATACCCAGAAAATCAACAATCCGATGGTTTTCAGGACAATCAGCACAGCGGCTATCCAGATAATCGGCTGGAACGTCACCACTTTAAACAACACTATCGCCTTGATAAAGCTGAGAATTAACGCGACCACGACCGAGGCGCTGTCAATCGGCCCCATCGGGGGAATGATACGGCGTAACGGCCCAATAACAGGCTGGGTGATTTTCACAATAAACTGTGAGAACGGATTGTAAAAATCGCAGCGGGACCACTGCATCCACACGCGCAATAGCAGCGCCATGGTATAAAGCTCAATTACCGTTGAGAGCAGGAAGGTCAACGTATTCATGGTGTTCCTCAGTTTTCCTTAATTTTTTGTGTAATCACGAGCACCAAAAATAGCAGTGCCAATGCGCACCATCGTGCTACCCGCCGCGATGGCGGCATCCATATCATCAGACATGCCCAGTGAGAGTGTGTCGATATCCGGGTAACGCGTTTTCAGCCCGGCAAATGCTACAGCCATTTGCTGTGCAACTTCAAACTGCCTTACATAATCTGACTCTGGCGCCGGGATCGCCATTAACCCGCGCAGGGTAATTCGCGGTAGGGCGGCGACTTCTGCGGCCAGGGCATCCAGCTCTGTAAGCGGAATACCCGACTTACTGTTCTCATCGCTGATGTTAATTTGAATCAGTACATTCAGCGGCGGCAAGTGTGGCGGGCGCTGCTCACTGAGACGGGCCGCGATACGCAAACGGTCTATCGTATGGCACCAGTCAAAATGTTCAGCCACCAGTCGGCTTTTGTTGGACTGTAACGGACCGATAAAGTGCCATTGCAGGCCCTCGACACCGTTTTCTTTGAAGTAGCGGATTTTATCCACCCCTTCCTGAACATAGTTTTCGCCAAACGCGCGTTGCCCTGCGGCAATGGCTTCTTCGATGGCGCTCGCAGGTTTGGTTTTGCTGACTGCAAGTAACGTAACTTCTTCTGAAGACCGCCCGCAACGCGTCGCGGCGGCTGAGATTTTGTCCCGGACATGTGCCAGGTTATGCGCGATATCGTTCATTTTCCGAGGATGTTCATATGAATATGGAAGAAATAGTGGCCCTTAGTGTAAAGCATAACGTGTCGGATCTACACCTGTGCAATGCATGGCCTGCGCGCTGGCGCATACGAGGAAGGATAGAAATCGCGCCGTTCACCGCACCCGACGTGGACGCATTACTGCTGCACTGGCTGAGTGACCAACAACAGGTACAGTGGCAGGAAAAGGGGCAGATTGATTTTGCCGTTGCGCTATCGGATTCCCGGCGTTTGCGCGCCAGCGCTTTTGCTCATCAGCAGGGGGCTTCGCTGGCGCTACGGTTGTTGCCGGTTGTCTGTCCGCGCCTTGAGGAGCTGCAGACGCCTGACAGTGTGCCTGAACTGCTGCACGGCGAAAATGGGCTGATTCTGGTGACGGGAGCCACAGGAAGTGGGAAGTCCACGACGCTGGCGGCGATGGTGGAGCATCTTAACCAGCATGTTGAGGGGCATATTCTGACGCTGGAAGATCCTATCGAGTACCGCTATGCCAGCCAGCGCTGTCTGATTCAACAACGGGAAATAGGCGTGCACTGCGCTTCTTTTGCTGCCGGGTTACGGGCGGCGTTGCGTGAAGATCCCGATGTCATTCTGCTGGGTGAGTTGCGTGACACAGAGACCATTCGTCTGGCGCTCACGGCAGCGGAAACCGGACATCTGGTGCTGGCAACGCTCCATACGCGCGGTGCGGCACAAGCGGTGGAGCGGCTGGTGGATACGTTTCCGGCACAGGAAAAGGAGCCGGTTCGCCATCAACTGGCAGGCAGTTTACGGGCGGTACTCTCGCAAAAACTGGAGGAAGACAAGCAAGGAGGGCGAGTCGCGTTATTCGAACTGCTCATCAATACGGCGGCGGTCGGGAATCTGATCCGTGAGGGGAAAACCCACCAGCTTCCCGGAGTGATACAAACCGGGCAACAGGTGGGAATGCAGACCTTTGCTCAGAGCCTGCAACTGCGTCAGGCGCAGGGCAGGCTGTAACGGGTCTCAGTAGCCCTGTTCAAAATAGCTTTCGAGAATAATAACGGCAGAAGCGGAGTCCACTTTGCCTTTATTCAGCGCACGGTACCCGCCTTGTTCAAACAGACCTGCGCGGGCTTCTACGGTACTCAGGCGTTCGTCATGAAGCGTGACCGTCACGCCGAAACGACCATGAATGCGGTTGGCGAATTTGCGGGCACGTGCGGTAAGAGGTTGCTCGGTGCCATCCATATTGAGCGGCAGGCCGACAATGACTTCATCCGGTTGCCACTCTTTGAGCAGGCGCTCAATCAAATTCCAGTCCGGCGTACCGTCCTGCGCTTTGATGGCTGGCAGTGCTCTGGCCGTGCCGGTCACGCGCTGACCAATGGCAACGCCAATACTTTTCGTACCAAAATCAAAGGAGAGTAATGTTCCGCTCATCAGGCATGTCCCGCCACGCCAGGCATGGTCAGAATGTCTATTCCGATAAGTTTTGCTGCGTCGCGCCAGCGGTCAGCAATCGGCGTCTTAAACAAAATGTTCAGATCGGCAGGGGCAGTGAGCCAGGCATTATCCAGTAGCTCTTGCTCCAGTTGGCCTTTTTCCCACGACGAGTAGCCTAACGCGACCAGCACTTCGGAGGGCTGCTCCTGGGTACCCAGGGTCTCTAACACATCGCGGGACGTCGTAATGATGGTGTTATCCGAGATACGAATACTGGAGGCGAAACGTGATGGCGGGGTATGCAGAATAAACCCACGATCTTCCGCCAGCGGGCCGCCGAGCATCACCGCTTTATCCAGGCGAATCGCCGGATCGCGCATCTCAGGGGTAATCTTCAGTTTTTCCAGTATCCCTTCAATCTGTAAATTTTCGAGGGGCTTATTGATGATAATCCCCATTGCGCCGTTTTCATTATGTTCACAGATGTACACCACGGAACGACGGAAAATCGGGTCCTGGAGAGCAGGCATGGCAATAAGAAAGTGATGCTGTAAATTCATTGTCAGAGGTTCTGTTTCCTGGTTCAAAAAAGCAACAGCGTCCAGTATGTGGGCAAAGCGCACAGATGTCACGATACACTTTACCCTTGCGTCCCTAGGCACATCATCATTTACGCGCCTGGGGACGCTAAGGATTGCCACCTTGAAATATCATGAATGGCTATGTGTCTATCTGTTTATGGCTGATTACTTTTGCAGGCGAGCTTCAATCGCGTCCATCAGCATACCGGTAATGGAAACCGGGAATTCCGCCTCAATTTCACGAATACAGGTTGGGCTGGTGACGTTAATTTCCGTCAGGCGATCGCCAATGATATCCAGGCCGACAAAAATCAGGCCTTTGGCTTTCAGCGTAGGCCCAATGCGACGCGCAATTTCCCAGTCGCTGTCAGTCAGCGGACGGGGTTCGCCACGACCACCGGCAGCCAGGTTACCACGGGTTTCGCCGCCCTGCGGAATACGCGCCAGGCAGTACGGCACCGGTTCACCATCGACCACCAGCACACGTTTGTCGCCGTCTTTAATCGCTGGCAGATAGTTCTGTGCCATGCAGTAGCGGGTACCGTGCTCGGTCAGCGTTTCGGCAATCACGCCGAGGTTCGGGTCGCCTTCCTTCACGCGGAAGATAGAGGCGCCGCCCATACCGTCCAGCGGTTTGAGAATAATGTCGCTGTGTTTCTGCCAGAAGGCTTTCAGCTGCGCTTTGTTGCGCGTGACCAGCGTTTCCGGCGTCAGGTCGGCGAACCACGCGGTGAACAGCTTTTCATTGCAATCACGCAGGCTCTGCGGTTTGTTAACGATCAGCGTACCTTTCTCTTCCGCACGTTCCAGAATATAGGTCGCGTAGATGAACTCGGTATCAAACGGCGGGTCCTTACGCATCAGAATAACGTCGAGATCGGCCAGTGGCAGATCCTGCTCGCCGGTAAATTCGTACCATTTATCGTAATTCTGTTCGACGCTGAGGGTTCGCGTGTGGGCGCGGGCTTCACCGTTAATCAGATAAAGATCGGCCATCTCCATATAATGAAGTTCGTAACCACGACGTTGTGCTTCCAGCAGCATAGCGAAGCTGGAATCTTTCTTGATGTTGATGCTTGCGATGGGGTCCATCACGATGCCGAGCTTGATCATTGTTCTTCTCCGTTAACGCTTCAACCTAAGTCGCCAAATCGCACCTGTAGCGCGGTAATGGCGGTAAGCGCAGTTGTCTCTGTACGCAGAACGCGAGGTCCTAACAGGATATCAGTAAACTGGTAACGTGCGGTCATGGCGATTTCATCGGCCGACAGTCCGCCTTCCGGGCCAATCAGCAACCGGATGCGCTCCACCGGTAGCGGCAACGTATTGATGCTGGCACTGGCGCGCGGGTGAAGATTGAGTTTCAATCCTTCATCCTGTTCGGCACACCACGCTTCCAGATCCATTGCCGGGCGGATTTCAGGTACCCGGTTACGACCACACTGTTCACAGGCTGCAATAGCAATTTTCTGCCACTGCTGGAGCTTCTTGTTCAGGCGTTCACTATCCAGTTTAACGCCGCAGCGCTCAGAAAAAAGTGGCGTAATGAGGCTTACACCCAGCTCAATGGATTTCTGGATAGTAAATTCCATTTTTTCGCCGCGTGACATTACCTGCCCGAGATGAATGTGCAACGGTGATTCGCGATCGTCGGGTTCCGCGTTAATCACCTTTACGTCCACGCTTTTTTTGCTGGCGTGGATGATTTCGGCGTCGAATACCTGGTTGCTGCCGTCAAATAACTGGAGAGCCTGGCCTGGCCCCATACGCAGTACACGACCGATATGGTTGGCAGCATCTTCACACAGGGAGATTTGGCTGCCGGAAGAGAGTGGCTCAGGGTGATAAATGCGAGGAATGCGCATAATTAAACATCCGCGTCATGGCCCTGGGCTGCAAAAGGCCAGGGCATGGGTTAAAAATATTGACGCTAGTGTAGGTTAGCTCTTTTGCGCCTGGCAAGCGCGTTGCACGTATGGGTTATGGTTCCCCTGGACCTTTGCGATACGTTCATCACGTTCACACTCCCAGTCGGTCACCGGATATTGTTTATTCCAGGCATTAAAAAGCTGGGTTTGCTGACGGGAGAGCGTCAGATTGTACTGGTCGCGCATGTAAAAATAGGTACGGGCAATGGCGCCGCGAGCGCGGGCTGGCGGCTCGGCGACTTTCTCTTTGAAGTCAACTTTCATGTCGCACTGTCCGTACTGACCTTCGCCACCGTTCCACTGGCTGTACATGAAGTTAGCGCGATCGCCGTTCACTTCACCCACCGCCGGTTGCAGGTTATGCATATCGCTTTCCATTTTGCGATAGACCGGATCTTTGGCGCAATTTTTACGACCGCCGTCCTGCCAGCACTGACGTTGATGGCCAAATTGCCAGGCGGGCACGACGTGTTCCCATTCAATACGGCTGGCGCGGTTTTCATTTTTTCGTACTTTATAGCCGCAGGAGGCCAGGTCAACGACCCCTTTCTTACCCTGCCAGTTAATTTTACATCCGCAGTAGAAATCGCCAGGCGCGTCAGCATTCACTTTGACGCCGGCGGCTTTAGCTTGTGAGAAACTGTTGATACCTTCGGCGAAAACAGAACCTGAGAGCGCGGTGGCCAGCAACGCCACTGCAAAAGAGAGATTACGGTACATCACGAACTCCGTGTTAAAACGAGCCCGCAACGTAGCGAAAGTTGTTCATGTATGCAATCAGCAGGATCAGAAAAGCTCCTGATAATTCTGAATGTTACTCCGCAACCAGCGGTTCTCCGCAGTGTACGCAGCGATAGGTCGCTTCCCCGCGGACAATGCGGTTGTGGCGGCGGACGGTCAACTGGTGTTCCTGACACTTACAGCGGTAGGTAAAGGTCTTACGTTGTATGGATTGCAGTTCAAACTGATGCGTACGCCTGGCCGGTACGCCCAGTACGCTTTCCATCATCCATTTCCACTCTTTGCCGTGTGGCGGTACGCGGCCAAAGTGTTTCCATACCAGCAAATGCGCCAGCTCATGAGGAACCACCTCGTTAACAAAAGCCTCGACGTTTTCCATCAGCAATACCGGGTTTAGTCGGATTTCATAGCTTTGCAGCCACGCTGTACCTGCGGCGGTTCCGCGCTGCTGGTAAACCAGTTTGGGTTCCGGGTAGTGACGTTCAAGCTTGAGATTGGCCTGGGCGAGTTTTTCCCGCAGGCTGCGCATAACGGCTTGCTGGACGGCGATGGGAAGACGGGAGGTTTTCATAACGCCAGAGAATAGTGCGACAGGGAAGGGACTGCAAGAGGAAGGCTTCCCCCGATAAGGGAGGAAGCCTCGGGTGATTAGTCGTGCGCGCCGATTTCGCGCAGTTTACGACCTTTCATCAGGTTACGTTCAATGTGTTCCAGAGAAACGTTTTTGGTTTCAGGAATCAGCCACAGGGTCAGGAAGATGAACAGAACGTTCAGACCGCCGTAGACCCAGAAGGTGTTGGCGCTGCCCAGCGAATTCAGCATCGTCAGGAAGGTTGCGCCGACGATCATGTTGGCGATCCAGTTGGTTGCGGTAGAGCAGGTGATACCGAAATCACGGCCTTTCAGCGGCTGAATTTCAGAACACAGTACCCAAATCAGCGGACCGGCGCTCATGGCGAAGCCAACGATAAACATCAGCAGCATCAATACAGCGAAGTACTGAGCGGTTGCAGAGTGAATACCCAGGTGCATCATCGAGCCCAATACACCCATACCGACTGCCATCACGATAAAACCAAGAATCAGCGTTGGTTTACGACCCCAACGGTCAACCAGACCAATGGCGATAAAGGTAGCCAGTACGTTGGTCAGGCCAACGATAACGGTGCCCCACATCTGTTCGGTGGTGTTGGTATAGCCTGCCAGTTCAAAGATTTTTGGCGCGTAGTACATGATGACGTTCATCCCGGTGAACTGCTGCATCACCTGTAACAGAACGCCGAGGAAGACCGCGCGACGGAAGTTACTGTTTTCTTTAAACAGCGCCCAGCCGCTTTGCTTCACTTTCAGGCTTTCGCGAATTTCATCCAGCTCACGCTTTGCTTCGGCGCTGGTGTCACGAAGGCGCAGCAGCACGCGTTCGGCATCGACAAAGCGACGTTTTGCGGCGAACCAGCGTGGGCTGTCCGGCAGGAAGATAACGCCAACCAGCAGCAGGAGCGCAGGGATGATGATCACGCCCAGCATCCAGCGCCATGCGCCGCTATAGCTGAAAGCGGTATCCGACAGATAGGCGCCGAGGATCCCGATGGTGATCATCAACTGATACATGGAAATCATGCTGCCACGAATTTTTTCCGGCGCAATTTCGGACAGGTACAGCGGTGCGGTGTAGGAAGCAACACCGACGGCCAGACCCAGCAAGACGCGGGAGAGAAGCAGGACTTCAACGTTAGGTGCGGCGGCGGAGAACAATGAGCCAGCAACAAACAGGATCGCGCCGATCATTAGGCTTTTTTTACGCCCCAGCTTGAAGGAGAGCCAGCCGCTGCCGACAGCCCCTACCGCTGCACCAAACATCATGGAACTCACCACCCATTCCTGGGTATGCGGAGTAATTTGAAACTCATCCGTGATAAAGGGTAATGCACCGGCAATAACACCGATATCCAGGCCAAAAAGTAATCCTGCCAGGGCTGCAAGAAAGCAGACAAAGAATGTCATCGCCTTATTGGAACGCCCCTGTTTTTTATTGTCAGGCATGATGCCCTCCGGTTGGGTAGGTATAGGTAATCGTGTTGATGTTAAGGGTAGGTGAGTACGGGGTAAAAAAATGCGATTCAAATCACATTAGTGTAATCGGTTACACTGCTATTTGTGGTGGTTATGAATTATCGCATTGAAAATAAAAGATTTATATAAGGATAGAACAAGAGTAATTGTCTGAAATTAAGACGATGCTGAAAAATGATGTAACAGTATTGAAACTGCAGAAATAAGGGGATGTAAATTCAATGTGGGTTGATCGTGATTGAATGTAATCGCTTTCATTTTCATTCAATGGGACGTGCAGAATGTGATTCAGAAAACGGTGAAGGGAAGGGAGCGAATGCATAAAAAAAAGACCAGCACTCAGGCTGGTCTCTGCTTGTGACAGGTTGTGCGAAAATTACTTCAGGCCGGCAGCATCACGCAGCAGCTGTGCTTTGTCGGTTTTTTCCCATGGGAAATGTTCGCGACCAAAGTGACCGTAAGCGGCGGTTTCTTTGTAGATCGGGTGCAGCAGATCCAGCATCTGAATCAGGCCGTACGGACGCAGGTCGAAGAACTCGCGAACCAGCAGGGTCAGCTGCTCTGAAGGCACTTTTTCAGTCCCGAAGGTTTCCACCATGATGGAAGTCGGTTCAGCCACGCCGATAGCGTAGGAAACCTGAATTTCACAACGGTCAGCCAGGCCTGCGGCAACGATGTTTTTCGCGACATAGCGAGCCGCGTAGGCTGCAGAGCGGTCAACTTTAGACGGATCTTTACCAGAGAATGCACCGCCGCCGTGACGAGCCATGCCGCCGTAGGTATCAACGATGATCTTACGACCGGTCAGGCCGCAGTCGCCCATTGGGCCGCCGATAACGAAACGACCGGTTGGGTTGATGAAGAATTTAGTCGAAGCGGTCAACCATTCAGTTGGCAGTACCGGCTTGATGATCTCTTCCATCACCGCTTCTTGCAGTGATTTTTGATCAATATCTTCAGAGTGCTGAGTAGACAGAACGACCGCATCAATACCGACGATCTTGCCGTCGTCGTACTGGAAGGTCACCTGGCTTTTGGCATCCGGGCGCAGCCAGGACAATGTGCCATTTTTACGTACTTCAGCCTGACGCTGTACCAGACGATGAGCGTAAGTGATCGGTGCTGGCATCAGTACATCGGTTTCATTGGTTGCATAACCAAACATCAGACCCTGGTCGCCTGCACCCTGTTCCAGCGGATCGGCACGGTCAACACCCTGGTTGATATCCGGGGACTGTTTACCGATAGCGCTCAGCACTGCACAAGAGTTGGCATCAAAGCCCATGTCGGAATGCACATAGCCAATTTCGCGAACCGTATTACGCGTGATCTCTTCGATGTCGACCCATGCGCTGGTGGTGATTTCACCGCCAACTAAAACCATGCCAGTTTTGACGTAGGTTTCGCAGGCAACGCGTGCTTTCGGATCCTGCTCGAGGATCGCATCCAGCACGGCATCAGAAATTTGGTCAGCGATTTTGTCAGGATGCCCTTCTGATACGGACTCGGACGTAAAAAGGTGTTTTGCCATATTTAATTTCACCTAAGGAGAATTTGGTTAGCTCAAGCTGTCGTGTGGAATAGTCATGTGTAGAAGATTCTACCATGAGTCTGCATAGACGGACACCGGCAGTCTGAGTGTTAATCGGTATAGATGGATTAACATCTGGACGTCTATTTTAGGCCACTTCTTTTCACGATTTCCAGTTTTTTTTGAGGACGGTCGCATTGTTTTGAAAATCTAACTGGAAATTTTTCCTGACGGTGCTGGCAATGTGTGCATTTATCTTTTGCTTTTTCGTACTGTTGTCGGTATAAAACGCGGCGCGCGGCTCATATCCGTCATACTTCAAGTTGCATGTGCGTTGGCAATGCTCGCTCGCCCCAGTCACTTACTTTTGTAAGCTCCCGGGGACTCTCTGCGTAGCCGCCTTCCCGCAACGCGAATTATTTAGGATAGACAAAAAGCACACGACATTTTCATCGTGTTGCCACTTCCAGCCGGGTTAAAACTTTAGCTTTGGCTTGTGGGTCCGTTCCGTGTGGAGCGCCCGTGGAGGTGATACGAGATAATGAACCGTTGTATTCTGTTGAATCTGTCACACCGTTCTGGTGTACATATGTCTCCCGCAATCTGCATCTTGCATACCTGCCGATGTTATACCCATCTCGGCGCTTCTCAGGACTCCAGAGCCGGTAACGGTCACTAAGGACTGAACAAGGGCGCTCTTGGAAACAAGAGTTTTCTCGTGGTTTCGCCGAACCATCATCATTAAGTTCGGTTACGTGTTTACAATGATATGAAAAAGAAACCGGTCGCACAGTCGGAGCGTCAGCACTATCTGCTGGAAATTCTGCCTGTATATGGGTTGTTATCGCGTCCTCGGATTGCGATAGTAGTCAACTGTTTTACACTTGTTAATAAAATCTGAGGTTCGCTATGTCTGACGACATTTCTATGGGTTCGCCTTCGTCAGCAGGCGAACAGGGTGTACTACGCTCCATGCAGGAGGTTGCAATGAGTTCCCAGGAAGCCAGCAAGATGCTGCGTACTTACAATATTGCCTGGTGGGGTAATAACTACTATGACGTCAATGAGTTAGGCCACATCAGCGTGTGCCCGGACCCTGACGTACCCGAAGCGCGTGTCGATCTCGCCAAACTGGTTAAAGCCCGTGAAGCGCAAGGCCAGCGCCTGCCTGCACTGTTCTGCTTCCCGCAGATCCTGCAACACCGTCTGCGTTCGATTAATGCCGCGTTCAAACGTGCGCGTGAATCCTACGGTTACAACGGTGACTACTTCCTCGTTTACCCGATCAAAGTGAACCAACACCGTCGTGTGATTGAATCGTTGATCCATTCCGGCGAGCCGCTGGGACTGGAAGCGGGTTCGAAGGCTGAACTGATGGCCGTTCTGGCCCATGCGGGTATGACCCGTAGCGTCATTGTTTGTAACGGTTATAAAGACCGCGAATATATCCGTCTGGCGTTGATTGGCGAGAAGATGGGCCATAAGGTCTATCTGGTTATCGAGAAGATGTCTGAAATCGCCATCGTGCTGGATGAAGCTGAACGCCTGAATGTGATCCCTCGTCTGGGCGTGCGTGCGCGTCTGGCCTCTCAAGGTTCGGGCAAATGGCAGTCCTCCGGCGGCGAAAAATCCAAGTTCGGCCTCGCTGCCACGCAGGTTCTGCAACTGGTCGAAACACTGCGTGAAGCAGGGCGACTGGATAGCCTGCAACTGCTGCACTTCCACCTCGGTTCGCAGATGGCGAATATTCGCGATATCGCCACTGGCGTACGTGAATCCGCGCGTTTCTACGTTGAGCTGCATAAACTGGGCGTCAATATCCAGTGCTTCGATGTGGGCGGCGGTCTGGGTGTGGACTATGAAGGTACGCGCTCGCAGTCTGACTGCTCAGTCAACTACGGTTTGAACGAGTACGCCAACAATATCATCTGGGCGATTGGCGATGCGTGTGAGGAAAACGGTCTGCCGCACCCGACGGTGATCACCGAGTCTGGTCGTGCTGTTACCGCGCACCATACCGTGCTGGTGTCTAATATCATCGGTGTGGAGCGTAACGAATACACGGTACCTACCGCTCCGGAAGAAGACGCGCCGCGCGCGCTGCAAAGCATGTGGGAAACCTGGCAGGAGATGCACGAACCAGGCACCCGTCGTTCTCTGCGCGAGTGGCTGCACGACAGCCAGATGGATCTGCACGATATCCATATCGGATACTCTTCCGGTACTTTTAGCCTGCAAGAGCGTGCCTGGGCAGAGCAGCTGTATTTGAGCATGTGTCACGAAGTGCAAAAACAGCTGGACCCGCAAAACCGTGCGCACCGTCCGATCATTGATGAGCTGCAGGAACGTATGGCGGACAAAATGTACGTCAACTTCTCTCTGTTCCAGTCAATGCCAGATGCGTGGGGTATCGATCAACTGTTCCCGGTACTGCCGCTGGAAGGGCTGGATCAAGTGCCAGAGCGCCGTGCGGTGCTGCTGGATATTACGTGTGACTCCGATGGTGCTATCGATCACTACATCGATGGTGACGGTATTGCCACGACGATGCCGATGCCGGAATACGATCCAGAGAACCCGCCAATGCTCGGATTCTTTATGGTGGGCGCGTATCAGGAGATCCTTGGCAACATGCACAACCTGTTCGGGGATACCGAAGCGGTTGACGTGTTTGTCTTCCCGGATGGCAGCGTGGAAGTTGAGCTGTCTGACGAAGGGGATACCGTGGCGGATATGCTGCAGTACGTGCAGCTGGACCCTAACACGCTGCTGACGCACTTCCGCGATCAGGTTAAGCAGACCGGGCTGGATGATGCGCTGCAACAGCAGTTCCTCGAAGAGTTTGAAGCGGGTCTGTACGGATACACCTATCTCGAAGACGAGTAAGGATGTCCTGGTTCGCTTGAACCTGGGCAAATTAACGGCGATAATTCGCCTATACAAGTAGTCACGTAAATCAATCCCTTCCTCGTCGGGCTTAACGACGCGGAGGGGATTTTTTTTTCACCGATGTTAAAAGAGGTCAGTACATGAGCACCTTAGGTCATCAATACGATAACTCCCTGGTTTCTAACGCCTTTGGTTTTTTGCGTCTGCCGATGAATTTCCAGCCATACGACAGTGATGCCGATTGGGTTATTACTGGCGTACCGTTTGACATGGCGACTTCCGGTCGTGCTGGCGGTCGTCATGGCCCGGCAGCGATCCGTCAGGTGTCCACTAACCTGGCATGGGAACATAACCGTTTCCCGTGGAACTTCGATATGCGTGAGCGCCTGAACGTTGTGGATTGCGGCGATCTGGTTTACGCGTTCGGTGATGCCCGTGAAATGAGCGAAAAACTGCAGGCGCATGCTGAGAAGCTGCTGTCCGCGGGCAAGCGCATGCTCTCTTTTGGCGGTGACCACTTTGTCACACTGCCGCTGCTGCGCGCACACGCCAAACACTTCGGGAAAATGGCGCTGGTGCATTTTGATGCCCATACTGATACCTATGCCAACGGCTGCGAATTTGACCACGGTACCATGTTCTACACCGCGCCGAACGAAGGTCTGATCGATCCGAATCACTCCGTGCAGATCGGCATTCGTACCGAATTCGACAAAGATAACGGTTTTACCGTGCTGGATGCCTGCCAGGTGAACGATCGCGGCGTGGATGACATCATTGCGCAAGTTAAGCAGATCGTGGGTGATATGCCGGTTTATCTGACCTTCGATATCGACTGCCTGGATCCGGCTTTTGCGCCGGGTACCGGTACACCGGTAATTGGCGGCCTGACCTCCGATCGCGCAATCAAACTGGTACGTGGTCTGAAGGATCTGAACATCGTCGGTATGGATGTGGTAGAAGTGGCTCCGGCTTATGATCAGTCTGAAATCACGGCGCTGGCTGCTGCGACTCTGGCATTAGAGATGCTGTATATCCAGGCGGCGAAGAAAGGCGAGTAATCGGAATCGGACTCTTTTGTTCGTCATTTTGAACTCGGGCAGTGCTCGCCATCTTTACGTACCAGGTGTACGTTCCGGTGGTGGCGCGCTGCCCGTGTCCAAACTGGCTTCGCCAATTGCGTCCGATATCCCGTGCAAGATAGGGGTTATTTAATTCCGTCTGCGCTCATTCGATCGCGAATATGCTGGGCACGTTCGGCTGAGGCCGGATGATCGTCAAACATTGAGCTTTGGCGTCCTGCTTCAAGTTTCGCCAGTTTCTCAAAACTGGTCGCTAATCCCGCCGGGTTAATGCCGCGTTTGCGCAACAAATCATACGAGTAGTCATCCGCTTCGGATTCCTGACGTTGTGAGAACTGTGAATTCACCAGTTTCTCGCCAAGGTCGCCCAGTTGCGACTGTGAAAGGCTGCCGACGATACCGCCTGCAGAGGCTGCAGCCGCGCGAACCGCATTAGTACCCAGCGCAACCTGCATCCCTTTCTTCACATGACCGAGCGCAACGTGCCCCATTTCGTGGCCGATCACCGCCTCAACTTCGTTGTCGGTCATCATATCCATCAGCCCGCTGTATACGCGAATACAACCGTTGGCCATCGCAAACGCGTTCACATCTTTCGCCATATACACTTTGTAGTTCACTGGCTGCCCGTTGATGTTGTCACCCAGTGCGGTCGCGATTTTGGTGAGTCGTTTAGCGTACTCACTACTGGCCGGGGCGATGGTTGCCTTACTGTCCATATCCGTACAGGCCTGGTCGCTTAGCGCTTTTACCTGTGCATCACTCAGGCTGTAGGCCTGAAAAGCTTCGGCCCCCGATGAAAGCAGTCCGTTGGAGTTCATATTCTGGCAGCCAGTCAATGCCGCCGCCATGCTCGTAGCAAGCAGTAAAGCGCGAATTTTCATTTTTTCTCTTCCGCACAAAGTCAGGATTATTCTAAAAAATACGTCGTTGGCAGGTAAACCGACGCTCAGCCTAAGTATAAAGAAAAGAACAATAAGCGGGCGAGAAGATTGCGCAACATGCGTACATGATCCAGAGATTTCTGAAGCGGCAAAAGGATGCTCCATGTACATGACACGCGGCTTAGGTTACATTGTTGGCACTTTTTTCCGGCGTAGCCCAAAACGCGCGGTCGTCAAGTCGTTTAGGGCTCGGCCTTCATTATCCGATCTGGAGTCAAAATGTCCTCACGTAAAGAGCTTGCCAATGCTATTCGTGCGCTGAGCATGGACGCAGTACAGAAAGCCAAATCCGGTCACCCGGGTGCCCCGATGGGTATGGCTGACATTGCCGAAGTCCTGTGGCGTGATTTCCTGAACCACAACCCGAATAACCCGTCCTGGGCTGACCGTGACCGCTTCGTGCTGTCCAATGGTCACGGCTCCATGCTGATCTATAGCCTGCTGCACCTCACCGGCTACGATCTGCCGATGTCCGAGCTGCAGAACTTCCGTCAGCTGCATTCCAAAACACCGGGCCACCCGGAAGTGGGTTATACCGCGGGTGTTGAAACCACGACAGGTCCTCTGGGTCAGGGTATTGCTAACGCAGTTGGTATGGCTATCGCTGAAAAAACGCTGGCGGCGCAGTTTAACCGTCCAGGCCACGATATCGTTGACCACTTCACCTATGCGTTCATGGGCGATGGCTGCATGATGGAAGGTATCTCTCACGAGGTATGTTCTCTGGCAGGCACCCTGAAACTGGGTAAACTGGTTGCGTTCTATGACGACAACGGTATTTCCATCGACGGTCACGTTGAAGGTTGGTTCACTGATGACACCGCTAAGCGTTTCGAAGCTTACGGCTGGCACGTGGTTCGTGGCGTAGATGGTCACGATGCTGACGCGATTAAGCGCGCAGTTGAAGAAGCACGCGCAGTGACCGACAAACCGTCCCTGCTGATGTGCAAAACCATCATCGGTTTCGGTTCCCCGAACAAGGCGGGTACGCACGATTCTCACGGTGCGCCGTTGGGTGATGCAGAAATTGCACTGACCCGTGAACAGCTGGGCTGGAAATACGCGCCGTTTGAAATCCCGTCTGAAATCTATGCTCAGTGGGATGCGAAAGAAGCAGGTCAGGCAAAAGAAGCAGCATGGAACGAGAAGTTCGCCGCTTATGCGAAAGCCTTCCCGCAGGAAGCTGCTGAGTTCACCCGCCGTATGAAAGGTGAAATGCCGTCTGATTTCGACGCGAAAGCGAACGAATTCATTGCGAAGCTGCAGGCTAATCCGGCGAAAATCGCCAGCCGTAAAGCGTCTCAGAATGCTATCGAAGCATTCGGTCCGTTGCTGCCTGAGTTCCTCGGCGGCTCCGCTGACCTGGCTCCATCAAACCTGACCCTGTGGTCCGGTTCTAAAGCGATCAACGAAGATACTGCCGGTAACTACATCCATTACGGTGTTCGTGAATTCGGTATGACGGCTATCGCTAACGGTATCTCTCTGCACGGTGGTTTCCTGCCGTACACCTCTACCTTCCTGATGTTCGTTGAATACGCACGTAACGCCGTACGTATGGCTGCGTTGATGAAACAGCGTCAGGTTATGGTTTACACCCATGACTCCATCGGTCTGGGCGAAGATGGCCCGACTCACCAGCCGGTAGAGCAGGTTGCTTCTCTGCGCGTTACGCCGAACATGTCTACATGGCGTCCGTGTGACCAGGTTGAATCTGCAGTGGCATGGAAATACGGTGTTGAGCGTCAGGACGGCCCGACCGCGCTGATCCTCTCCCGTCAGAACCTGGCGCAGCAGGAACGTACTCCTGAGCAGCTGGCAAACATCGCTCGCGGTGGTTATGTGCTGAAAGATTGTGCCGGTCAGCCGGAACTGATCTTCATCGCTACCGGTTCTGAAGTTGAGCTGGCTGTCGCAGCATGGGACAAACTGACCGCTGAAGGCGTGAAGGCGCGTGTGGTTTCCATGCCGTCTACCGATGCGTTTGACAAGCAGGATGCGGCTTACCGTGAATCTGTACTGCCGAAAGCCGTTTCTGCTCGCGTAGCAATCGAAGCGGGTATCGCTGACTACTGGTTCAAATATGTGGGCCTGAACGGCGCTATCGTCGGCATGACCACCTTCGGTGAGTCTGCACCGGCAGAGCTGCTGTTTGAAGAGTTCGGCTTCACTGTAGACAACGTCGTCGCGAAAGCAAAAGAACTGCTGTAATTCTGATTACCGTTGAAAACGGGTCGCTCAGGCGGCCCGTGCCAGTCAGTCAGTTAAGTAACTGACTGCCTGTTCTCCCGCTTTATCTGCCCATCTTTGGTTTTCTCCTCACCGCTTGCGGGAAGGTCCGTTTTCTTCTTACCGATCGTTTTTCTATTATCCCCGTGCTTTACCTATCTTGCTTTAGCGTCGGGCACCTGCCGGGCGATACCCACTTCCAGTGTTACCCACATCCGCTTTACCCGCTGTAACGGAGGGTTTTTATCATGCCCTCACTTATTTTTTAATACCTCCAGTGTAAATTTTAAGATGTTACTCAATTAAGTATTTCCTTAGGGAAGGTGCGAATAAGCAGGTCATTTCTTCCCAAGCTGACTCGCTGATTAAAATTTCGCGGATCTGGGCCGATTTTTTTCCCGCAAACACATCGAATCAGCCTATTTAGGCTATTTTTTCCACCATTTCTGGCGTTATTTCCGGTTTTTACTGAGATCTCTCCCACTGACGTATCATTTGGTCCACCCGAAACAGGTTGGCCAGGGTGAATAACATCGCCAGTTGGTTATCGTTTTTCAGCAGCCCTTTGTATCTGGCTTTCACGAAGCCGAACTGCCGCTTGATGATGCGAAACGGGTGCTCCACCCTGGCACGGATGCTGGCTTTCATGTATTCGATGTTGATGGCCGTTTTGTTCTTGCGCGGATGCTGCTTCAAGGTTTTTACCTTGCCGGGACGCTCGGCGATCAGCCAGTCCACATCCACCTCGGCCAGCTCCTCGCGCTGTGGCGCTCCTTGGTAGCCGGCATCGGCTGAGACAAATTGCTCCTCTCCATGAAGCAGATTACCCAGCTGATTGAGGTCATGCTCGTTGGCCGCGGTGGTGACTAGGCTGTGGGTCAGGCCACTCTTGGCATCGACACCAATGTGGGCCTTCATGCCAAAGTGCCACTGATTGCCTTTCTTGGTCTGATGCATCTCCGGATCGCGTTGCTGCTCTTTGTTCTTGGTAGAGCTGGGTGCCTCAATGATGGTGGCATCCACCAAAGTGCCTTGGGTCATCATGACGCCTGCTTCGGCCAGCCAGCGATTGATGGTCTTGAACAATTGACGGGCCAGTTGATGCTGCTCGAGCAGGTGGCGGAAATTCATGATGGTGGTGCGATCCGGCAGGGCGCTATCCAGGGATAATCGGGCAAACAGGCGCATGGAGGCGATTTCGTACAGGGCATCTTCCATGGCACCGTCGCTCAGGTTGTACCAATGCTGCATGCAGTGAATACGCAGCATGGTCTCCAGCGGATAGGGCCGTCGGCCATTGCCCGCCTTGGGATAAAACGGCTCGATGACAGCGGTCATATTCTGCCATGGCAGAATCTGCTCCATGCGGGAGAGGAAAATCTCTTTTCGGGTCTGACGGCGCTTAGTGCTGAATTCACTATCGGCGAAGGTGAGTTGATGGCTCATGATGTCCCTCTGGGATGCGCTCCGGATGAATATGATGATCTCATATCAGGAACTTGTTCGCACCTTCCTTAGTATTAATCCATTTTATTAATGTATTGGTGGCATTGAGTGCCAAAATTATAATGATATATAAAATAACCATTCATAATTAAAATGTATTTAACGAGGGGATATGTAAGGTGTGAAGGTCAGGGAAATGATCGAGGGGTTGTATATTTAAATTAACAAATATAATCTTCGCCGATTAATATGGAGTTCTCTTTCATGGAGTGTAGAGATGAAATTTTCTGGCAAAAAACTGCTTGCTGCGGTTCAGATCGTTCTGCAATTATGCCCCCCTTCATTTTTATTATATTTAGCGCCAACCAGTAATGTTAGCGCACAGGCATTGACGCGTTCAGAGCCTGATGAATCCTCACAGAAACAGACAGAAAGTCGTATTGCAAAGGCCACCATACAGGCTGGAACATTACTCAGTGGCGACAATGCAGGGGCACTGAGTCAGACACTGGTATCCACCTCGACAGGCATAGCCTCTGCTGAGTTACAACAGTGGTTAAATCAGTTTGGTACGGCGAGGGTGAATATCAGTACCGATGAGCGTTTCACGTTAAACGACTCTTCAATGGATATATTGCTGCCACTTTATGATTATGAAGAAAATCTCCTGTTTACCCAGTTGGGTGGTCGTCGTCACGATGATCGTAATATCATTAATGCCGGTATAGGTTATCGTTATTTCTCCGATAAATGGATGCTGGGGAATAATATTTTTTATGATCGTCAAGTATCAGGTGTTCAGCATGACCGTTTGGGTATTGGCGTGGAGTCAGGTTGGGACTATATAAAACTTGCTGCTAATGGTTATTTTCGCTTGAGTGACTGGAAGTCCTCATCACGTTATACCGATTATGATGAGCGTGTTGCTAATGGGTTCGATATTCGACTTGAAGGATATTTACCCGCCTGGCCGCAGCTTGGCACCAACGTCGTTTATGAACAATATTATGGCGACAGTGTGGGATTGTTTGGCGATGACGAAGATGACCGCCAGAGTAACCCGCACGCGATTACTTTGGGTCTGAATTATACACCGTTCCCATTACTGACGTTTGGTGTAGACCAGAAGTGGGGGAAAAATGGTGAGAAAGATACCCAGCTTAATTTGACGTTCAACTGGCTCATGGGGATGCCGTTGAGCGCTCAGCTTGATGGCGCGGCGGTTGCGCAACATCGCTCGCTTATGGGGAGCCGACATGATTTGGTCGCACGAAACAACAATATTGTACTTGAGTACCGCAAACAGGATCTGATCTCGCTGGCGCTTCCTGCTTCTCTGGCTGGGAAAGAGCAGTCCAGACAGAATGTCAGTGCGAAGGTTAAAACTAAATATGGCCTTGAATCTATTGAATGGCAGGCGGCGTCATTTCTGAATAGCGGTGGAAAAATCGCGCAGGGTAGCACTCCGGAACAGTTTGTCCTGACCCTGCCAGCCTGGCAGGGTAATGGTATCAATAGTTACACACTGACCGGGATCGCGTGGGATAAAAATGGCAATAAATCAAATGCCAGCGAGATGAAGGTCAATGTCAGCGGTATTGATGTCACGACTCTCCAGTCTTCGGTTGCAGTGACGCCGGGTAAGGTTCCGGCGGATGGTACTACCACCGCCAGGGTGACAGTGAGCCTTAAAACCAGCCAGGGTGAGCATGCAACAGGATTAGCCTCACGATTAACCACCGAGCTCTCTGCCTCAACAACGGTTGATGCCGATATCGAGGACTCGCTGAAAAAAGCGACAATAACTGGTTATAGCGAAACTGCGCCTGGGGAGTATGCAGCGACGCTGACATCAGGTACTCAGCCGGAAACATTGCTCATTCAGCCGCTGATTGACAAAACGGTGAGGCTGGTGAGTACGAAACTGATCGAAGAGGCGGTAGAGACGCTGCCACAGCTCGCCGGGCTGGATACCTCAGCCACGCGTGTGGTAGCGAGCGGGGCCGCACCGATAACGCTGACGGCACATGTTATCGACCAATACGAAAGACCGCTGAAAGGCATCGCCGTAAACTGGACGGCAGACGCCGCGCAGGCAGCGTTGTCTTCATCCCAAACCTCGACCAATGAGCAGGGTGATGCACAAATTCAGGTGACCAGTAATGCCGTGGTTAACACGATTATTACTGCACAATTGGATCAGGGGAGGACATTAAGCTCGCCAACGTTGAGTTTTGTGGCGGACACCGCGACGGCCAAAGTTGTCTCTATTAACAGTGAAAAACAGCAGGTCGTCGCGAATAATAACGACACCAATACGCTCACCGCTCAGGTGACGGATGATTTCAATCACCCTCTGGAAGGCGTGACGGTTAACTGGACCGTGGAGAAAACGGATAACACCCGGGTTGGGAGCCAATCGTCACTAACCGACAGCCAGGGCAAAGCGACATTTGCGCTGAAATCGGCAAAAGTGGGTACGGTGACGGTAACCGCGGATGTGAACGGAAAATCCCCGCAGAAAACAGAATCTATCACCTTTGTTGCTGACAACAGTACGCAGAAAATTAGCGCCATTACGATGAGTAAAACGCAGGCTACTGCGAATGGTAACGATGGCATTACCTATACTGCTACCGTGACAAATGCGCAGGGTGAAGCGCTGCAAAACATGAAGGTACTCTGGTCAGCAGATACCTCAAATGCCCGATTTAGTGCGACGGAAACCACCAGTGACGCAAATGGCCAGTCGCAGGTTGTGTTGATGTCCACCAGCGCCGGTAATGTTGTTGTCTCTGCCCGTACGGAAGCAAGTACGACGCTTCAGGCCGATAAAGTGACGTTTGTAGCAGACGCGACGACGGCCAAACTCGCGAATATCACCAGCGATCGCCAAAGTGTCGTTGCGAATGGAAAAGAGGGAATTATCATCAGCGCAACCGTCACTGATGCTAGCGGTAATCTGCTGGAAGGTGCTGAGGTTAACTGGAGCTCCTCTCCTGCTGGTGCGGAAATGTCGGTACAGACCAGTAAAACCAACAGTAGCGGCGTTGCTCAGGTACAAGTGTCGTCGAAAACAGCGGGTAGCTATAGTGTGGATGCCAGCATTAATGGCAGTTCACAACGGTTGTCTGACCTCAACTTTACCGCTGACAGCGACTCCTTACAGGTGAGTACGCTGGTGGCCGAGAAGTTAAATGATATTGTTGCCGATAAGGACAGTGTCGCGCTGACGGCTAGCGTGATGGACGCAAACAATAACCCGGTTCCGGGAGTGACGGTAAACTGGAGCAGTAGCGAAACCAGCAGTACTTTCAGCCGCATGTCGTCCGTAACGGATCAAAATGGACATGCGACGACGTCATTTTCCAGCCTGAAAGCGGGGAGTATTACCGTAACGGCAACAGCAGGTGTAAGCAGTCAGTCGCAGACATTGCAGGTGGTTGGAAATATCGAAACGGCGCAAATCAATGCGGTGACTGCAGATAATGCCCAGGCGATCGCAGAGGGTTCTTCATCGGTCACCTGGACTGCCGATATTACAGATGCCAACACGAATATGCTGAAAGGAGTGACAGTAAACTGGACCGCGGATAATCAAGATATACAGCTTTCTTCTGCAAACAGTATTACGTCAGAGAGTGGCAAAGCGAGCGTCAGCGGTAAATCGCTTAAAGCCGGGAGTGTGAAAATAACAGCCTCCCTGACATCACCAGCGAGTCAACTGAGCGCGACTACAGTGACGTTTATCGGTGATGCTAAAACAGCCAGGGTTGTCAAAGTCACCGCCAGTACAGACCACGTAGCAGCAAACACCGCGCCTGTTACGTATACGGCCACGGTTACAGATGCTAACGATAATCCCTTGCAGGCGGTAACAGTCTCATGGACAACGACCTTAAATAATCTTTCTGCTGCGACTAGCGATACGAATGATAAAGGGGAAGCGGCGGTACAATTGTCCGGTTCCGAATTCGGAAATGCGAATGTGACTGCCAGCATTAACGGTAGCAGTCTCTCTAATGGCTCGACCATATTTATGGGGTCAATTGAGGATACGTGGAATATTCCCAGTTCTACTCAGTCGAACGCGTATACAGGAGAAACAATTTATAACTTTCTCAACCTGGGTTTTGTGGTCACCGGGAATACCACAGGCCCTACGTCATTAATATGGTCGACGAATTATGGGGCGTACTCAGTATTGACGGCTGAGTTGACTGATGAAAAGGGCAATCCCCAAACGGTAACGTTCAGAGGGCAGGTAGCAAACAAATGTACCTTCTTTGAATTTAACAGTGCCTCAGGGTGTACGGCGCCGGGTAATGCGCCGAAGATTACCTATGTGCCGGAAGACGGGAGTAACGCCGCCTTACCTAAGGGGAACTATAGTGGTGTGATTACCTTCAATGGTCGCGACTGGCACTCTTCCTGGGCGTTGAGCTATACCATCACAACGACGCTGGTGGTGAACTAACGCTATCTCTCCCGCAGCGACAGTGCTTGCTGCGGGAGAGGTTTCCATGTGAAATCAAGGGGTATGAGTAAATTCCACCCCAATATTCCTTTCGTCACCCTCATCACTTTTTGACAGCAATCAAACAGTAAAATGTGACGTAAGTCAGATAACTGTGTTCTGTTGCTGGACAATCATTCCTTTTATTCCTCGTTTCGCTTATTCTAGCTGAAGCGTTTCAGTCGATTAAATGTTCGACAATTAATCAATCAGTCGCAGTTTGCGACAGGTAAGGTTTTCCTGAGCGGTTTGCTGCATTACTCTGTCTGCCACATCGTTTCTGAGAAATCCTTGCAGGGGACCTATGACCGTACGCGTAGCGATTAATGGTTTCGGTCGCATTGGACGTAACGTGGTTCGTGCGTTGTATGAATCCGGACGTCGGGCGGAAATCACCGTGGTGGCAATCAATGAACTGGCGGATGCTGAAGGCATGGCGCATTTGTTGAAATATGACACCAGCCATGGACGTTTTGCATGGGATGTTCGCCAGGAACGCGACCAGCTCATGGTAGGTGACGACGCGATTCGCATTCTGCACGAGCGAACCCTTGATGCGCTGCCATGGCGTGAACTGGGTGTCGATATTGTGCTGGATTGCACGGGAGTTTATGGCAACCGTGAACACGGTGAGGCGCATATTGCCGCCGGTGCAAAAAAAGTGCTCTTTTCACATCCTGGTAGTCACGATATCGACGCAACCGTTGTGTTTGGCGTGAACCAGGATCAGCTGCGCGCTGAACACCGGATCGTATCAAACGCCTCCTGCACCACGAATTGTATAATTCCCGTCATTAAGTTGCTGGATGATGCTTACGGCATTGAATCTGGCACCGTCACGACGATCCACTCAGCGATGCACGATCAGCAGGTAATTGATGCTTATCATCCAGACCTGCGTCGTACGCGAGCGGCCAGCCAGTCTATTATTCCAGTAGATACTAAACTGGCGGCGGGCATCACGCGTATTTTCCCGCAATTCAACGATCGATTCGAAGCGATTGCGGTGCGTGTTCCGACCATAAATGTGACGGCGATCGACTTAAGCGTGACGGTGAAAAAACCGGTAAAAGCCATTGAAGTCAACCAGTTGCTGCAAAAAGCAGCACAAGGTGCATTTCATGGTATAGTTGACTATACGGAATTACCGTTGGTCTCTGTAGATTTTAATCACGACCCGCACAGCGCCATCGTTGATGGTACGCAAACGCGGGTGAGTGGTGCTCACCTGATCAAAACATTGGTCTGGTGCGATAATGAATGGGGCTTTGCTAACCGTATGCTCGACACGACGTTAGCGATGGCTGCTATTGGTTTCAGGCTCGACGCTTGAGCGTCGACAAAACTTTATGAATCAACGAGAGGATTCACCATGTCTGTAATTAAGATGACCGATCTGGATCTGGCTGGTAAACGCGTTTTTATCCGTGCGGACCTGAACGTACCAGTTAAAGAAGGGAAAGTAACCAGCGATGCGCGTATCCGTGCTTCCCTGCCGACCATCGAACTGGCCCTGAAACAGGGTGCTAAAGTGATGGTAACTTCCCACCTGGGTCGTCCTACCGAAGGCGAGTACAACGAAGAATTCTCTCTGCTGCCGGTTGTTAACTACCTGAAAGACAAACTGTCTGCTCCGGTTCGCCTGGTAAAAGATTACCTGGACGGCGTTGAAGTCGCTGCCGGTGAACTGGTTGTTCTGGAAAACGTTCGCTTCAACAAAGGCGAGAAGAAAGACGACGAAGCGCTGTCCAAAAAATACGCTGCACTGTGTGACGTATTCGTCATGGACGCATTCGGTACCGCTCACCGTGCGCAGGCTTCTACCCACGGTATCGGTAAATTCGCCGACGTAGCTTGCGCAGGTCCGCTGCTGGCTGCTGAACTGGACGCGCTGGGTAAAGCACTGAAAGAACCGGCTCGCCCGATGGTTGCTATCGTTGGTGGTTCTAAAGTTTCTACCAAACTGACCGTTCTGGACTCCCTGTCTAAAATCGCTGACCAGCTGATCGTAGGTGGTGGTATCGCGAACACCTTCGTTGCTGCTCAAGGCCACAACGTGGGTAAATCCCTGTACGAAGCTGATCTGGTTGATGAAGCTAAACGTCTGCTGACCACTTGCGACATCCCGGTTCCGACTGACGTTCGTGTTGCGACCGAGTTCTCTGAATCCGCCGCAGCGACGCTGAAATCCGTTAGCGATGTGAAAGAAGACGAGCAGATCCTGGATATCGGTGACGCGTCTGCACAGCAGCTGGCTGACATCCTGAAGAATGCAAAAACCATTCTGTGGAACGGCCCGGTTGGCGTGTTTGAATTCCCGAACTTCCGTAAAGGGACTGAAATCGTTGCTAACGCTATCGCAGACAGCGAAGCATTCTCTATCGCAGGTGGCGGCGATACTCTGGCAGCAATCGACCTGTTCGGCATTGCTGACAAGATCTCCTACATCTCCACTGGCGGCGGCGCATTCCTCGAATTCGTGGAAGGTAAAGTACTGCCAGCAGTAGCTATGCTCGAAGAGCGTGCTAAAAAGTAAGACACTAATGGGCAGGGATAACCTGCCCAATTTTTAGCGCGCTTCAGAGCGCGCGCCCTTTCCAAGGCCGAAGATACAGGACTCGCAACATGTCTAAAATTTTTGATTTCGTAAAACCGGGCGTAATCACTGGTGATGACGTACAGAAAGTTTTCCAGGTAGCAAAAGAAAACAACTTTGCTCTGCCAGCGGTTAACTGCGTTGGTACCGACTCCATCAACGCCGTTCTGGAAACCGCTGCAAAAGTGAAAGCGCCGGTTATCGTACAGTTCTCCAACGGTGGTGCTTCTTTCATCGCGGGTAAAGGCGTGAAGTCCGACGTTCCTCAGGGTGCTGCTATCCTGGGTGCTATCTCTGGCGCGCATCACGTTCATCAGATGGCTGAACACTACGGTGTTCCGGTTATCCTGCACACTGACCACTGCGCGAAGAAACTGCTGCCGTGGATCGACGGTCTGCTGGACGCAGGTGAAAAACACTTCGCAGCTACCGGCAAACCGCTGTTCTCTTCTCACATGATCGACCTGTCTGAAGAGTCTCTGGAAGAGAACATCGAAATCTGCTCCAAATACCTGGCGCGCATGTCCAAAATGGGCATGACTCTGGAAATCGAACTGGGTTGCACCGGTGGCGAAGAAGATGGTGTGGACAACAGCCACATGGACGCTTCTGCACTGTACACTCAGCCAGAAGACGTTGATTACGCGTACACTGAACTGAGCAAAATCAGCCCGCGTTTCACCATCGCGGCTTCCTTCGGTAACGTACACGGCGTGTACAAGCCAGGCAACGTGGTTCTGACCCCGACTATCCTGCGCGACTCTCAGGACTATGTTTCTAAGAAACACAACCTGCCGCACAACAGCCTGAACTTCGTCTTCCACGGCGGTTCCGGTTCTACTGCTCAGGAAATCAAAGACTCCGTAAGCTACGGTGTAGTGAAAATGAACATCGATACCGACACCCAATGGGCAACCTGGGAAGGTGTTCTGAACTACTACAAAGCAAACGAAGCTTACCTGCAGGGTCAACTGGGTAACCCGAAAGGCGAAGATCAGCCGAACAAGAAATACTACGATCCGCGCGTATGGCTGCGTGCTGGTCAGGCAACCATGATCACCCGTCTGGAACAGGCTTTCAAAGAACTGAACGCGGTTGACGTTCTGTAATTTATCCCGTTCTACGTGAGACGAGGCCCGCACATGCGGGCCTTTTTTATTTCTATTTCAATGTGCTATTTACAGAAATTTCTGTGATCAATTTGGCAAAAACCGGGTTTATTGTTTACCCTTGTCAAATTGCCCGTCCTTATGGGACGGCTTTATTTCTCCCGTTTTGGGTAAGCATAAAAGGAATAGTGAATGGAAGATTTGAATGTTGTCGACAGCATAAATGGTGCAGGCACCTGGCTGGTACGTAACCAGGCGCTGCTGCTGAGTTATGCCGTTAACATCGTTGCGGCTATTGCTATCATCATCGTCGGGATGATTGTGGCGCGTGTTGTGTCTAACACCATTAACCGTGTGATGGTTGCGCGTCAAATTGACGCAACCGTTGCGGACTTCCTCTCTGCGCTGGTGCGCTACGGTATTATCGCTTTTACGCTGATTGCTGCGCTGGGGCGTGTCGGGGTGCAGACGGCCTCTGTGATCGCCGTTCTCGGTGCCGCAGGTTTAGCCGTGGGTCTGGCGTTGCAAGGCTCTCTGTCTAACCTGGCTGCGGGTGTGTTGCTGGTAATGTTCCGTCCGTTCCGTGCGGGTGAGTATGTGGATCTCGGCGGTGTCGCCGGAACCGTACTCAACGTGCAGATTTTCTCCACCACCATGCGCACCGTAGACGGCAAGATTGTGGTGATCCCGAACGGTAAAATCATTGCCGGAAATATCATTAACTTTTCCCGTGAGCCGGTTCGTCGTAACGAATTTATCATCGGTGTCGCGTATGACTCCGATATCGATCAGGTGAAAAAAATTCTCACCGATATTATTCAGTCTGACGATCGTATTTTGAAAGATCGTGAAATGACGGTACGTTTGAATGAGCTCGGGGCTTCCTCAATTAATTTTGTGGTACGTGTCTGGAGCAACAGCAGCGATCTGCAAAGCGTTTACTGGGACGTGCTGGAGCGCATTAAGCGCGAGTTTGATGCCAACGGTATCAGCTTCCCGTATCCGCAGATGGATGTGAATTTCAAGCGTATGAAAGAAAATACGGCTGAGTAATCAGGATAAGGTCGGCATGCCGGCCTTTCTTTTTGCCCTCTACATTAGCTGCTCTTATACCCAATTAAAATTATCAATTTCCGCTAATGATTTTCCCGCGCTATAGTCTGCGCTTAAGAGAAACAGCTCGGGATGATTAACGTGTTATCGTATTATTTTCAAGGTCTTGCGCTTGGCGCGGCAATGATACTTCCACTTGGTCCACAAAATGCCTTCGTGATGAACCAGGGCATTCGCCGCCAGTATCACATCATGATTGCCTTACTTTGCGCCGTCAGCGACTTACTGCTGATCTGCGCGGGGATATTTGGCGGTAGCGCATTGCTGATGCAATCACCGTGGCTGATGGCGCTGGTCACCTGGGGCGGGGTGGCATTTTTACTCTGGTACGGTTTTGGCGCATTAAAAACGGCAATGAGCAGCAACCTGGAACTGGCCAGCGCTGAGGTGATGAAGCAGGGGCGCTGGAAAATCATCGCCACGATGCTGGCGGTGACCTGGCTGAACCCGCATGTCTATCTGGATACCTTCGTGGTACTCGGTAGCCTGGGCGGTCAACTGGACGTAGAGCCTAAGCGCTGGTTTGCGCTGGGAACTGTCAGCGCATCGTTTCTGTGGTTCTTTGGCCTGGCGCTGCTGGCGGCCTGGCTGGCTCCGCGTCTGCGAACGGCGAAAGCGCAGCGGATCATTAATACGCTGGTCGGCGTGGTGATGTGGTTTATCGCTTTTCAATTGGCAAAAGAAGGGGTTGGGCATGTTTATGCGCTGTTCAACTAAGCGTTGTCTGATGGACAATGGAGTGAGATCGGCTAAGCTTGCCTGCATGCGCCCTGAGTGTTGGGGTGATTTACGTAACATGGAGGAACGACAGTGAAGTTTAAAGTGATGGCCCTGGCGGCATTAGTCGGATTCAGTGCACTATCGGTACAGGCAAATGAATTGCCGAATGGACCGCACATCGTGACTTCAGGTACGGCAAGCGTGGACGCAACGCCTGATATCGCTACTCTGGCGATTGAAGTCAACGTGGCAGCGAAGGACGCCGCTTCAGCGAAGAAGCAGGCTGACGATCGCGTGGCGCAATATCTTTCCTTCCTTGAGCAGAATCAGATAGCGAAGAAGGACATCAGCTCCGCCAACCTGCGCACGCAGCCGGATTACGATTACCAGAATGGTAAAAGCGTACTCAAAGGTTATCGCGCGGTGCGTACTGTTGAAGTGACACTGCGTCAGTTGGATAAACTCAACGCACTGCTGGATGGCGCGCTGAAAGCAGGTCTGAATGAGATTCGTTCGGTATCGCTGGGTGTGGCCCAACCGGATGCTTACAAAGACAAAGCGCGTAAAGCGGCGATTGATGATGCCATTCATCAGGCACAGGAGCTGGCAGCCGGTTTCAACAGCAAGCTGGGTCCGGTTTACAGCGTGCGTTACCATGTCTCTAACTATCAGCCGAGCCCGATGGTTCGTATGATGAAAGCCGACGCTGCGCCTGCACCGTCAGCGCAGGAAACCTATGAGCAGCCGGTTATTCAGTTTGATGATCAGGTTGATGTGGTCTTCCAGATTGAGCCTGCAGCGGGTCAGCCGGCAGCAACGCCTGCCAAAACGCAGTAATCTTTCAGACCCGGCTTATCCAGCCGGGTTTTTTCTGTGAGCAACTGTAAAAATGAGACCGCGTCGCGAGTCTTTTTTTTTGCCTGCAAGAGGA
The DNA here is from genome assembly GCF_945906775.1 of Citrobacter sp. Marseille-Q6884. Classification (NCBI taxonomy): domain Bacteria; kingdom Pseudomonadati; phylum Pseudomonadota; class Gammaproteobacteria; order Enterobacterales; family Enterobacteriaceae; genus Citrobacter; species Citrobacter sp. Marseille-Q6884. Next base: position 343,460 of record NZ_CAMDRE010000001.1, on the reverse strand, counting down.
TATCCATAGTGACTTTATGAGGCGACTATGGATATTTTTATCTCGAAAAAGATGCGTAATTTTATTCTGCTGGCACAGACCAATAACATCGCCAGAGCGGCAGAAAAAATACATATGACCGCATCGCCCTTTGGCAAAAGCATTGCTGCACTGGAAGATCAAATTGGCTATACGCTGTTTACCCGTAAAGATAACAACATCAGTCTGAACAAAGCGGGGCAGGAGCTGTATCAAAAACTGTTCCCTGTCTATCAACGGCTCTCTGCCATTGATAACGAAATCCATAATTCCTCTCGCCGCTCGCGAAACGTAGTCATCGGCATCGACAATACCTATCCCACGATTATTTTCGACCAGTTGATAAGCCTTGGTGACAAGTACGATGGCGTGACGGCGCAGGCTGTTGAGTTCAGTGAGAATGGGGTGATTGATAACCTGTTTGACCGGCAGCTCGATTTTATTATTTCGCCACAGCACGTTTCGCCGCGCGTACAGGAGCTGGAAAATCTGGCGATCAGCGAGTTGCCGCCGTTGCGCCTTGGATTTCTGGTTTCCCGGCGTTACGAAGAAAGACAGCCGCAGGATCTGCTGCGCGAGTTACCCTGGCTACAGATGCGCTTTCAGAATCGGGCGAACTTTGAGGCAATGCTGGATGCCTACATGCAGCCTTGTGGGATCAATCCGACGATTATCTATCGCCCGTACAGCTTTATGGCCAAGATAAGCGCCGTTGAGCGCGGTCAGTTTCTGACGGTGATCCCCCATTTTGCCTGGCGGCTGGTGAATCCGGCGACGCTGAAATATTTTGATGCGCCTGGCAACCCAATGTATATGCAGGAATTTCTCTATTCGCTGAAAAATCATCGCTATACCGCCACGATGCTGCAGCATATTGCTGAAGATCGTGACGGTAAGGCAGATTAACCCAACATGGATCCGGTCTCGATCAAATTGCGATGCAGATCGAACGCATGGCAGAGATCATGATGAATATGCCCGCCGGGCGCCTTCTCCAGATACTGGTGCAGGTAGTCCCGGTAAAGCGGATGCGCGCAATTGTCGATAATGGTTCGCGCTCGTTGTAGCGGCGATAAGCCGCGCAAATCGGCAATACCCTGCTCGGTAATGATCACTTTGACGCTATGTTCGCTGTGATCAACATGGCTGCACATAGGAACGATCGTTGAGATTTTCCCGTCTTTGGCAATCGACGGAGCCATAAAGATGGACAGATAGGCGTTGCGCTCAAAATCACCGCTGCCGCCAATACCGTTCATCAGGTTCACTCCCGCAACATGCGTGGAGTTGGCATGACCATAGATATCAAACTCCAGCCCCACATTCAGTGCGATGACCCCAAGACGGCGGATGATCTCCGGGTTATTGGAGATCTCCTGCGGGCGAAGCACGATCCGGTTACTGAAAAAATCCATGTTGTCATAAATCTTCTTCAGCGAATCGGCTGAAATCGTCAGACTGGAGGCGCTGGCGCCCACAATCTTGCCGGTCTCCAGCAAATGTACCACCGACTCCTGCAACACCTCTGAGTACATCATAAAAGGCGGAATGTCCGGGTTCTCGCCAAGCCGCGCCATCACTGCGTTGTTGATATTGCCGACGCCGCTTTGTAAGGGTAAGAATTCCGGCGGGATACGCTTACGCGCCATTTCTTCAAGCAGAAAGATCACCACGTTATCGGCAATGTGCTGGCAGACCGGGTTCATCTTATCTGACGCGTTTCCGGCGTCGGGAAGGTCGGTCTCGACCACCGCGACAATTTTACGCGGGTCAATCTGTACGAACTGGCTGCCCACGCGATCCATGGTATGGAAAATGGGAACGCTGTTACGGCGTGGCGGCGCGCCAGGGATAACAATGTCCGCCAACTCCGCCACGCGTGGATTATGGTAGTGGTTCAGCTCGATAATGACTTTTTTCGCCCGCAGCAGCCAGGTGGGGGCATTACCAATCCCGCTGGAAAGCCAAATCCGACCATCCGGCTCAATCGCGGAGGCTTCAATGACGGCAACGTCAATATCGCCAAAAAAGCCATAATTGACCATCTGCGCCACTTCACTCAGATGGAGATCGACAAACCGCACCTGGCCCTGATTGATTTTCTGTCGCAGGCCGGAAGAGGTTTGATAAGGCGCACGCCAGGAAACGGCATCAGCCTCGGATAATGCATCGTCTGCGGCTGCGCTGATTGATGCTCCCGTCAGCAGTCGGATCTGAAAAGGCTGCCCGGTCTGATGAAGCTCAATGGCACGCTGAGCCATCGCGGCAGGCAACGCTTTTGGTGAGCCTGCTGGCGTAAAACCGCTGAACGCAACCATATCATCGTGCTGGATAATTTCTGCCGCGGCTTCGGCACTCATCCGTTTCATGGCGATCTCCTGTCTGCGGGAGTGATTAATGACCGACAAAGTTAGGTTTACGTTTTTCCATAAACGCGGCCATCCCTTCCTGATAGTCCTCGCTGTCATACACCGCACGGCGCATACCCTGGATCCGCTCAAATTCATCGGAATTCATGGTGTGCGCTTCACCCAACACGCGCAGCTCTTCTTTGATGACGGCAATCGCCAGGGGCGCTTTTTCCGAGATGTGGTGCGCCATTTGTAAGGTGAAATCTTCCAGTTCGTCGGCCGCGACCACATGGTTGAGAATCCCGACTGCCATGGCTCGTTGCGCTGTGATGGGCGAGGCGGTAAAAATCAGCTCTTTCACGATGTGGAACCCGGCATCGCGGGTCAGGTTGTGAATGCCCACCAGGTTGTACGGGACGCCAAGGTTGACCGGGGTCATTGAGAAGGTGGAGGTTTCCGCAGCGATGATCAGATCGGAGCTCATGATCATCTCAAACGCACCGCCCCAGACGCTGCCTTCAACCATGGAGATCACCGGTTTCGGGTATTTTTGGATCATGCGGGTGATCTGACGCAGCGGATCGTCATAGGAGAGCGGATCGCGGCGTCCGGTAGGGAGTTCATGAATGTCATGCCCGGCAGAGAACACTTTTGCTCCGCTCGGCGCGCGCAGAATAATGCAGCGAATTTCCGGGCGATTGAGGTCGCTCAATGCCTGCAAAAGATCGTCAATAAACACCTTGCTGAGGGCGTTGAGTTTGCGAGCATAGTTGAACTCAATGACCGCAACTTTCTGGATGATGACAACGTTGACGTATTGATAAGACATAATGTTCTCTTTATTTAAAGTAATGATGCTGGATAAATTCGCTGATATTTCGCAGACCGGTGCGCGGCGAAAGATCACTGTTTTTGACTGACTGCAGTGTTTGCTGGAAATAACGCTCAAAATCAGTACGGGCAAACAACAGATGCAGTGCCTCTTCTTCGGCCTGTTTTTGTAACCAATCTACCGCTTGTTGCTGACGGACTTTTTCCAGTCGACCGCTGGTGGTTAGGCATGTTTTGAAGTCGGTTATGGCCTGCCAGATCTCTTCAATGCCACGTTTCTCGAGGGCGCTACAGGCCAGTGCCCGAGGCTGCCACTCGTCATACTTGCGCCGCAGAATATGCAGAGCGGATTCATACATATGGCAGGCGATGGCAACGCTGGCCCGGTTATCACCGTCATCCTTGTTGATGACAATCAGATCGGCCATCTCCATGATCCCTTTTTTGATCCCCTGCAGATCGTCGCCGCCCCCGGCGATCTGCAGTGAGATAAAGCAATCGACCATGCGCGCCACTTCGGTTTCGGACTGCCCGACGCCGACGGTTTCGACAATCACCACATCGAACCCTGCGGCTTCGCACAGCAGCATCAATTCACGAGCGCGCTGGCTGGCGCCCCCTAAATGACCGCTGGATGGTACCGGGCGAATAAACGCCGCCTCTGCGCGCGCCAGTTCCGTCATCCGGGTTTTGTCACCCAGAATGCTGCCGCCGCTGACCGGGCTGCTGGGATCGACGGCGATCACCGCCACCCGCAGACCCTTACGGATCAGCAACATACCGAAGGCTTCCAGAAACGTGCTTTTCCCGGCGCCCGGTGTACCGGTGATCCCTAAGCGCAAGGCATTACCGGTAAACGGCATGATGGTGTCCAGCAATTGCGTACTCAGCGCCTGGTGACGTGGAAGTTGACTCTCAACCAGCGTCATCGCCTGAGCGAGCGTGGCGCGTTCACCCAGGCGCAAGCGCCGGACGCTATCTGTCAGCGTGGCGGCGTTAATCATGATGCTGACTGATCCGGTTTAACACATCGCGGACGCTGTCGAGCATTGGCGTACCCGGACCATAAATCGCGGCCACGCCACGCTCTTGCAGGAAGGCATAGTCCTGGGGCGGAATGACGCCACCCGCAATGACGCAAATGTCCTCGCGTCCCCATTGCTTCAGTGCGGCAACCAGTTCCGGGATCAGCGTCTTGTGACCTGCAGCCAGCGAAGATGCGCCAACCACGTGCACATCATTCTCAACGGCCAGACGAGCGATCTCTTCGGGTGTGGAGAACATCGGGCTGAGATCAACATCGAACCCCAGATCGGAGTAGGCGCTGGCAATCACTTTTGCGCCGCGATCGTGACCATCCTGACCCATCTTGGCGATCAGAATACGAGGGCGACGTCCGTTCTCCGCCAGAAATTGTTCGGTTTGCGCAAGGATGGCATCAAACTCACCGGCGGATTTGTCGGACTGGTGGTAGCTTTGCGCAATAACCCCGGTGACGCACTGGCTTGGCACCAGATAGCGGTCGAAGGCGGCTTCCAGCGCGTCAGAGATTTCACCAAGGGTGGCGCGAACGCGGGCAGCGCTGATGGCGGCAGCCAGCAGGTTTTCATTGTGCTGTGCGGCGTGGGTGAGCGCATTGAGTGCCGCGTTGACCGCCGCCTCGTCACGGGTGGCGCGGATGTGCTTCAGTGAGGCGATCTGTTCGTTGCGGACTTTAACGTTGTCGATTTCCAGTACTGGCGTTTCGTCTTCTTTATCCAGTTTGTACTTATTAACCCCAACGATGACGCGCTTGCCTTGATCAATCAGGGATTGTTCACGCGCGGAAGCCTCCTCGATCATACGTTTTGGCAATCCTGCTTCGATCGCTTTGGCCATCCCGCCTGCTTCATCGATCTGCTGGATAATGGCGCGCGCCTGCTTCACGATTTGATCGGTCAACGATTCGACGTAATACGATCCTGCCAGCGGATCTACGGTGCGGCAGATCTCTGACTCTTCCTGGATAATGATCTGCGTGTTACGCGCGATACGTGCGGAGAAATCTGTTGGCAGACCGAGGGCTTCATCAAAGGCGTTGGTATGTAACGACTGTGTACCGCCGAGCGTGGCGCCGAGGGCTTCGATGGTAGTGCGTACCACGTTGTTGTAGGGATCTTGCTCTGTCAGGCTCCAGCCTGAGGTCTGGCAGTGGGTACGCAGCGCTAATGATTTTGGATCGGATGCGCCAAAACTGCTGACCGCTTCGCTCCACAGATAGCGAGCCGCGCGCAGCATGGCGACGTTCATAAACAGATCCATGCCAATGCCGAAGAAGAACGACAGGCGTGGGGCAAAATCATCGATTTTCAGCCCGGCAGAAAGCGCCGCTTTAATGTATTCGATACCATCGGCGAGCGTAAATGCCACCTGCTGAACGCAGTTGGCTCCCGCTTCGCCCATGTGATAACCGCTGATGCTGATGGTATTAAAGCGCGGCATATTGCCTGAACACCAGGCGATGATGTCGGCGATAATGCGCATTGAGGGCTTCGGTGGGTAAATATAGGTATTGCGGCACAGGTACTCTTTCAGGATATCGTTCTGGATTGTCCCGGTCAGTTTTTCGGGGGATACCCCTTGCTCTTCTGCCGCCACAACATAAAACGCCATCACCGGCAACACCGCGCCGTTCATGGTCATCGACACGGACATTTTATCCAGCGGGATTTGGTCAAACAGTACCTTCATATCTTCGACGGTATCAATCGCCACACCGGCTTTACCCACATCGCCCGCTACGCGTGGGTTGTCAGAGTCATAGCCACGGTGGGTGGCGAGGTCGAAGGCAACGGAAAGCCCTTTTTGCCCTGCGGCAAGATTGCGGCGGTAAAAGGCGTTGGACTCTTTGGCGGTGGAGAAACCGGCGTACTGGCGAATTGTCCACGGCTGCGCGGTATACATGGTTGCGCGCGGGCCACGTACGTAAGGCGGCAGGCCGGGTAGGGTGCCAGTCACTTCCAGATTATCGAGGTCTGCTTCGGTGTACAGCGGCTTGATGACAATCCCTTCTGCCGTTTGTCGTTCCAGTGATTCGACGGTTTTTTCCCGTCTGCTGAGTTCTTTATTGGCGAGTGTTTGCCAATCCTGCACGTTTGCCATTTTTTGCTCCGTATTACGCAATTAGTTGAATCTTTGCGATTACGGTGAGCTTTTTCATTCGGCTTGTCGCCAGCAAAAAATAGCCAACAGGGCGTCGTTTTTTGCCGCGTGAAAGATTTTAATTTTGTGATTTATTTCAAGGAAGTGGCTGGGGAAATGGAGAAGGCGGTAGGGAACATGTAGGCCGGATAAGCGAAGCTTGTCCGGCACTCAGCGGTAATAGCGCGTTTAATCCTGGCGCAGCACGTTGTGTCCGTATTCCAGCAGCGCATCGGTGACATTGCGCATCATGCGGCTCTCTGGCGCAAAGCGGTGCCAGTAAAGCATACGACGCTGGAACAGCCCCGGCGTTAAGTCGATAAGCTCACCGCTTTCCAGCTCTTTTTCAATCTGTAAGTGCGGGATCATACAGCAGGTGGTGCCCTGACGCGCCAGCTGCACAAAGGCTTCAGACGAGTTAACGATATGACACGGCACGCTGCCCGGCGGCAGGTCGAAGTTTTGTTGCAAGAAGGCCTGGTGCATATCGTCGAGGTGGTCAAACGCAACCGCTGGCGCTTTCAGCAGGGCTGAACGCGTGACGCCATTGGGGAAATAACGTTCGGCAAAGGCTTTAGAACCGACAAACAGGTAGTCCAGCGCGCCGAGTTTATCCACCAGGCAGCTTGGCAGCGCCTGGTGCTGGATACTCACCGCACCGACCACTTCACCGCGACGCAGACGCTCCTGGGTGCGCGTTTCATCTTCAACCTGCAGGTTCAGACGAATCGGCGAGTTTGCCAGCACCGGGGCCAGCGCTGGCAGTAACCAGGTGGCCAGACTGTCGGCGTTGACCGCCAGCGAGAGCAGCAGCGGCGTAGAGCCCGTTTGTTCATCACCGAGCCATTCGTCTTCCAGCAGTTCCACCTGACGCAAAAGCGCCAGCAGTTTTTGCCCTTGTTCTGTAGGACGAGGAGGGACGGTACGTACCAGCAGCGGTTGTCCGAACATATTCTCAAGCTGTTTTATGCGTTGTGAAACCGCGGATTGCGTGATGCACAGCTTTTGCGCAGCGCGCTCAAATCCTCGTTCACGAATAACCGCATCCAGTGCTTGTAGTGTTCTGTAGTCCGGACGTTTCATTGCTCTGACGCACTCCTGAAATTTTTATTTGTTCTGCACTATGACATAAATTTAGGTTGGGTAAAGATGAAATCCGCCGCCAGCAAGCGGGTGTGGGGACATTTTTCTGCACAATGTTCTATAATGCGCGTGAATTTTCACACCACAGGCGAAACGATCATGACGCAGGATGAACTGAAAAAAGCAGTAGGATGGGCGGCACTTCAGTATGTACAGCCCGGTACCATTGTGGGCGTAGGTACAGGTTCAACAGCCGCACACTTTATTGATGCGCTGGGCACAATGAAAGGTCAGATTGAAGGCGCAGTGTCCAGCTCGGACGCATCGACCGAAAAACTTAAAAGCCTCGGTATCCACGTGTTCGATCTTAACGAAGTGGACAGCCTGGGCGTCTATGTTGATGGCGCAGATGAAATTAACGGCCACATGCAGATGATCAAAGGCGGCGGCGCGGCGCTGACCCGTGAAAAAATCATCGCTTCAGTGGCAAAGAAATTTATCTGCATCGCTGATGCCTCTAAAGAGGTCGATATTCTCGGTAGCTTCCCGCTGCCGGTAGAAGTGATTCCGATGGCACGTAGCGCCGTTGCTCGCCAGTTAGTGAAACTGGGTGGTCGTCCTGAATACCGTCAGGGTGTGGTGACGGACAACGGCAATGTGATCCTCGATGTGCATGGTCTGGAGATCCTCGACGCTATTGCGATGGAAAACGCCATTAATGCGATCCCAGGCGTTGTGACCGTAGGCCTGTTTGCCAATCGTGGTGCGGACGTGGCGCTGATCGGTACGGCTGATGGCGTGAAAACTATCGTAAAATGATCTGACGGAAGCGTCTTCTGCCGTTAAAAAAATTTTGGCAGGGCAAATTTGGTGACTTCTGTCACGTTTTCAATCTTGTCCTGCCGATCCCTCCAAAGAAAAAGTTATCACCAGTATTTTCCTCTGACATTTCCCGCTGAATAACATTTCCTCAGAATGTCGACGCAAACGTTCATATTGCCGCAATATTATTTTTTGATATGTTGAAGAGGAGGATGAAAATCCCACACACAACACATCAGTTTGAACAAAAAAAGACAGGGTCGGGTAAATGGGAAAGGTATCGCTGGAGAAAGACAAGATTAAATTTCTGCTGGTTGAAGGCGTGCATCAGAAAGCACTGGAAAGCCTTCGTGCGGCAGGTTACACCAACATCGAGTTTCATAAAGGCGCTCTGGACACTGAACAACTGAAAGAGTCCATCCGTGATGCCCATTTCATTGGCCTGCGATCCCGTACCCATCTGACTGAAGATGTGATTGAGGCAGCAGAGAAACTGGTGGCGATTGGCTGCTTCTGTATTGGCACCAACCAGGTTGATCTTGGTGCCGCCGCCAAACGCGGGATCCCCGTGTTCAACGCGCCATTCTCTAACACCCGTTCCGTGGCTGAACTGGTGATTGGCGAGCTGCTGCTGCTGCTTCGTGGTGTGCCAGAGGCCAATGCCAAAGCGCACCGTGGCGTCTGGAATAAACTGGCTACCGGTTCTTTTGAAGCGCGCGGTAAAAAACTGGGGATTATCGGTTACGGTCATATCGGTACCCAGTTGGGCATTCTGGCGGAATCGCTGGGGATGCACGTCTATTTCTACGATATTGAAAATAAACTCCCGCTGGGTAACGCCACCCAGGTACAGCATCTTTCCGATCTGCTGAATATGAGCGACGTGGTTAGCCTGCACGTACCGGAAAATGCCTCAACGAAAAACCTGATGGGCGCGCAAGAGATTGCCCTGATGAAACCGGGTGCGTTGTTGATCAACGCCGCGCGCGGCACGGTTGTCGATATTCCGGCACTGTGTGACGCGCTGGCAACCAAACATCTGGCGGGCGCGGCAATCGACGTTTTCCCAACGGAACCGGCAACCAACAGCGATCCGTTTACGTCTCCGCTATGTGATTTTGACAACGTGATCCTGACGCCGCACATTGGTGGTTCAACGCTGGAAGCGCAGGAAAACATTGGTCTGGAAGTGGCCGGTAAACTGACCAAGTATTCCGACAACGGCTCTACGCTGTCCGCCGTTAACTTCCCGGAAGTGTCCCTGCCGCTGCACGGCGGTCGTCGTCTGATGCACATTCACGAAAACCGTCCGGGTGTGCTGACGGCGCTGAACCAGATTTTTGCTGAGCAGGGCGTCAACATTGCCGCGCAGTATCTGCAAACCTCCGCCCAGGTCGGTTATGTGGTTATTGATATTGAGGCGGATGAAGATGTGGCGGAGAAAGCGCTGCTGGCAATGAAAGCGCTGCCGGGTACTATTCGCGCGCGTCTGTTGTACTGATTTCCTCTCTATGGGCAGGCGGTTGACCTGCCCATCTTTCCTCTGATTTCCCTGCCTCACTATCTCTTACTGTAACGCATACATTCTGTTTTCGAGCCTTACCGCAATTGGTAACTAAAGGCTGCTTTCTATGTTGTACAGCAATAAAAGGAATTTACGATAGGGGCTCAGCAGAGTGCTGAAACGGGAAAGCCCCTACCGAAGCAGGGGCTTTAAAAAGGAAAGGGACGATGATGAGATACGTCATCATGCTGCTGATCCTGTTAATCATCGCTTGGCCAGCATATTAACAGAGAGTACGCAGGAGGGAGGTTCGCCTCCCTCACCCTTCACCGAGGAATTTAGGTCAAAAAAACGACGCTGTCAATTGGCAAAAAACGGCTACCATTCCCATATTTTTGACGGCGTCACCACTGCAGGTAGCGGGATATCCCACTCTTCGACAGGCAGTTTTTCGACTAACTGGCAATCATGCGCATAACCTACGGGCTGGATGTTATGTTGCTGCCAGTTTTGTAATGTGCGGTCATAAAAACCACCACCCATTCCCAGACGTTGTCCGTCTTCATCAAACGCGACCAACGGCGTGATCAGCACATCCAGTTTTGACAGCGGCAATACGTCGCGCACATCCAGTTTAGGCTCCTGAATTTTTAACCGGTTTGTCACCAGCTCGCTGTGCGGATGGTAATGCAGAAACAATAAATTACCGGGGCTGAACGGATGCAAAACCGGAAGGTAGACTCGCTTGCCGGCACGCCAAAGCTGTTCGATCAGGGGTTGGGTATCGAGTTCGCCATCAAAGGAGAGAAACAGTGCCACGGTATGGGCAAGAACCACGGGAGGAAAGCTCAGCATTCTGGCTGCGGCTTGCTGACCAAAGTGGATTTGCTGATCGAGGGTAAGCGCGCGACGACGCTGGCGAATCAGTTGACGAATTTCTTGCCGGGATAAAGGAAGTTCAGAAAGTAGTGTCATGGCTGTTGCCAGGTAGAAGGGAATCTCCGAGATGCCGCCGCAGGCTGTAACCCTTGAACCCTTGGTTCAAGGTGAATGCGTCGTCACAGTTTTAAGGCTTCTCGGACGGACCGAGCATGCTCACCAACCGTGGAGCGCCACATTCTTGTGGTATGAAATATCGGCTCAGGGGACTGGCCCGCTTGCAAACATCTCAGAGAAATTTTGTCTTCACGGTCACTCTACCACAGTAAACCGAAAAGTGTTATTCAAAGTTTTGGCTCGTTTTTTCGGTTATGCGACCCTGATCAAGCAACGCTTGTTCAATGGTTTGTTGCAGCATCCGAATACGTTGTTCCATGCTCGCCGCGTACTCACGCGTCTTCGCTTTTTCCTGAGTTAATTCATAGCTGATGTTCAACGCGGCGATGAAAACCAGCTGCTCAGTATTTGTGACTCTAGTGCGAACTTTCAGATCTTGCAATCGCTGATTCAGATCGTCCGCTGCCTGATTCAACGCATCCCTTTGTTCAGGCGGGCAATTCACGCGCAGTGAACGGCCAAATATTTGGATATCGACGGGTTGTGCAGACATGCCACCTTCCTGCTGATTGACTGCGCTGCCTTCGTCTTCAGACCTGGGGTCCGCGAAGGGGCGACACTATAGCTACCCTGGGATCAAGATACAAGCCCTTTTCTGGTTCACCAGGGGCCAAAGTGGTAGCATACCATGAATATTCCTCCCTTTGATGACGAATGCTTATGTCTATACAGAACGAAATGCCTGGCTACAACGAAGTGAGCCAGTTTTTGAACCAACAAGGGGCCGGATTGACCCCCGCGGAAATGCACGGATTGATCAGCGGGATGATTTGCGGTGGCAACAACGACAGCTCCTGGCAGCCGCTGTTGCACGACCTCACAAACGAAGGCCTGGCCTTCGGTCATGAGCTGGCCCAGGCGCTGCTGAAAATGCATGCTGCCACCAGCGATGCTCTGGAAGATGACGGCTTCCTTTTTCAGCTTTATCTGCCTGAAGGCGATGACGTCAGCGTGTTCGATCGCGCCGATGCGTTGGCCGGCTGGGTAAACCATTTTCTGCTGGGCCTGGGCGTCACGCAGCCTAAACTCGACAAAGTCACCGGCGAAACCGGTGAAGCTATTGACGACCTGCGCAACATCGCCCAACTGGGATATGACGAAGACGAAGATCAGGAAGAGCTGGAAATGTCGCTCGAAGAGATCATCGAGTACGTGCGTGTTGCGGCATTGCTGTGCCATGACACCTTTACGCGTCAGCAGCCGACCGCCCCGGAAGTCCGTAAACCGACTCTGCACTAAGAACGAAACGCCAAGGAGAGTGTTATGACGCAGCAAGAGTATCTCCGCCGTCGCCAGGCTTTACTGGCGCAAATGCAGCCAGGTAGCGCCGCGCTGATTTTTGCCGCACCTGAAGCCACACGCAGTGCGGACAGTGAATATCCGTACCGCCAGAGCAGCGACTTCTGGTACTTCACCGGTTTTAACGAGCCTGAAGCCGTGCTGGTGCTGATTAAAAGTAATGACACTCACAACCACAGCGTTTTGTTCAATCGGGTTCGTGACCTGACGGCGGAGATCTGGTTTGGTCGTCGTTTGGGTCAGGAAGCCGCCCCGGAAAAACTGGGCGTTGATCGGGCGTTAGCCTACAGTGAAATCAACCAACAACTGCATCAGTTACTTAATGGTCTGGACGTGGTTTATCACGCGCAGGGCGAATATGCATACGCCGATGAAGTCGTTTTCACCGCCCTGGAAAAACTGCGCAAAGGCTCCAGACAAAATCTGAAAGCGCCTGCCGCGATTATCGACTGGCGGCCGATGGTGCATGAGATGCGTCTGTTCAAATCTAAAGAAGAGATTGCTGTGATGCGTCGCGCCGGAGAAATCACCGCGCTGGCACATACCCGTGCGATGGAAAAATGCCGTCCGGGGATGTTCGAATACCAGTTGGAAGGGGAAATTCACCACGAGTTCACGCGTCATGGTGCACGCTACCCCTCCTATAACACCATTGTCGGTAGCGGTGAAAACGGCTGCATCCTGCATTACACCGAAAATGAAAGTGAAATGCGCGATGGCGATTTGGTGCTGATTGATGCGGGCTGCGAGTACAAAGGCTATGCAGGCGACATTACCCGTACCTTCCCGGTCAACGGCAAATTCACGCCTGCACAGCGTGAGATTTATGACATTGTGTTGGAATCGCTGGAAACCAGCCTGCGCCTGTATCGTCCGGGAACGACCATTCAGCAGGTAACTGGTGAGGTGGTCCGTATCATGATTACGGGTCTGGTAAGACTCGGCATTCTGCAGGGTGACGTTGAGCAACTGATTACCGAGAACGCACACCGTCCTTTCTTTATGCATGGCCTTAGCCACTGGCTGGGGCTGGATGTACACGATGTTGGTGCTTACGGGCAGGATCGCTCACGCATCCTCGAACCGGGGATGGTGCTTACCGTCGAACCCGGATTGTACATTGCACCGGATGCCGACGTACCGCCAGCGTATCGCGGCATCGGGATTCGTATTGAAGATGACATTCTCATTACCGAAGAGGGTAATGAAAACCTGACCGCCAGCGTGGTCAAGAAGGCGGATGAGATTGAAGCCTTAATGGCTGCGGCGAGACTGCAATGAGCGTGATTATCGTGGGTGGCGGCATGGTGGGCGCGACGCTGGCGCTGGCCATTTCCCAGCTTAGCCATGGGACGCTGCCAGTGCATCTGATCGAAGCGAGCGAACCTGACTCTGATAGCCATCCTGGGTTTGATGCCAGGGCGATAGCGCTGGCGGCGGGTACATGCCAGCAGCTTGCGCGCATTGGCGTATGGCAGGCGATTGATGATTGCGCTACGGCGATCAAAACGGTACACGTCAGCGATCGTGGGCATGCGGGATTTGTGACGCTTGATGCGCAGGAATACCGCATTCCGGCATTGGGGCAGGTGGTTGAACTTCACGATGTCGGGCTGCGTCTGTTTGCGCTGCTGCGTAAAGCGCCAGGCGTAACGCTGCATTGTCCCGAGCGCGTTGCGAGCGTGTCACGTACTCAGGAGCAGGTTAACGTGACGCTGGAAAATGGCGAGGTGATCACCGGTCGCGTACTGGTTGCCGCTGACGGTACTCGCTCGGCGTTGGCGACCGCATGTGGGGTTGACTGGCAGCAAGAGCCTTACGAACAACTGGCGGTGATTGCCAACGTTGCGACGTCCGTCCCGCATGACGGACGTGCGTTTGAACGCTTCACGTCGTCTGGTCCGCTGGCGATGCTGCCCATGTCTGATGGCCGTTGTTCGCTGGTGTGGTGCCATCCGCTTGAACAGCGCGATGAGATCATGGCCTGGTCAGATGAACAGTTTTGCCGCGAACTGCAAGCCGCATTTGGCTGGCGTCTGGGGCGGATCACGCAAGCCGGTAAACGCAGTGCTTATCCGCTTGCGTTAACCACCGCAGTGAAGGCGATGACGCATCGCACCGTGCTGGTTGGCAATGCGGCACAGACGCTCCATCCTATCGCTGGGCAAGGTTTTAACCTCGGTCTGCGCGATGCGATGAGTCTTGCTGAAACGCTGACGCAGGCGCAAAGCAACGCCGAAGACGTGGGTGATTACACCGTGCTATTGCGCTATCAGCAACGTCGTCAGGCCGATCGTGAGGCGACGATTGGCGTCACGAACATTCTGGTGCATCTGTTTGCTAATCGCTGGGCACCGCTGGTCGTTGGACGTAATGTCGGCCTCATGGCGATGGAATTATTTACCCCGGCACGTGATGTTCTGGCGGAGCGGACCCTGGGTTGGGTTGCGCGATAAATATGGCCTTCCGGCAGGGTTACCCGCAAAAATGCCTGATGGCGCTGTGCATATCGGGCCTACGGATTACAGGTTTTGAGGATTAAACAGTGCAAAGTGTTGATGTAGCAATTGTCGGTGGTGGCATGGTCGGGCTGGCGGTTGCCTGCGGTTTGCAAGGCAGCGGGCTGCGCGTGGCGGTGTTAGAACAGCATGTTCCGCAGCCGCTGGCGACGGATGCGCCGCCTCAGCTTCGTGTGTCGGCCATTAATGCTGCCAGCGAAAAGCTGCTTACCCGCCTCGGCGTGTGGTCTGACATTGTCGCCCGCCGCGCCTGCTGCTATCACGGCATGGAGGTCTGGGATAAAGACAGTTTCGGGCGCATCGAATTTGATGATCAAAGCATGGGGTACAGCCATTTAGGGCATATTGTAGAAAATACGGTCATCCACCACGCCTTGTGGCAAAAGGCGCAGCAGTCGGCAGATATTACGCTGATGGCGCCGGCAGCACTCCAGCAGGTCGCCTGGGGTGAGAATGACGCTTTTCTGACCCTGAAGGATGGCTCAATGCTGACCGCACGTCTGGTGATTGGCGCAGATGGCGCTAATTCCTGGTTGCGCAATAAAGCTGATATTCCGCTGACGTTCTGGGATTATCGCCACCACGCGTTGGTCGCGACGATTCGTACCCAGGAAGCACATGGCGCCGTGGCTCGCCAGGCGTTTCATGGGGAGGGGATTCTGGCATTTCTGCCGCTCAGCGACCCGCATCTGTGTTCTATCGTCTGGTCGCTCTCGCCACAAGACGCTGAGCGTATGCAGCAGGCCAGCGTAGACGAGTTTAACCAAGCGCTGAACATCGCCTTCGATAATCGTCTGGGATTATGCCGCGTTGAGAGCGAACGTCAGGTATTTCCGCTGACAGGGCGCTATGCGCGCCAGTTTGCGGCGCATCGTCTGGCGCTGGTGGGAGATGCGGCGCATACCATCCATCCGCTGGCGGGCCAGGGCGTTAACCTCGGCTTTATGGATGCCGCAGAGCTGATTGACGAGCTTAAGCGCCTGCAGCGTCAGGGGAAAGACATTGGTCAGTACCTCTATTTGCGCCGCTATGAGCGTAGCCGTAAGCACAGTGCGGCGATGATGCTGGCCGGAATGCAGGGGTTCCGCGAACTGTTCGCCGGAGAGAATCCAGCTAAAAAACTGCTGCGTGATATTGGTCTGAAACTGGCCGATACCCTACCAGGTGTTAAACCACAACTCATCCGTCAGGCGATGGGGTTAAACGATCTTCCTGAGTGGTTGCGCTAACCGTCCGAAAGGACAATTTTAAGAGTTTGAGACCCGTCACATTTTCCTCTCCCGGCCTGCGCGCCGGGATGCCAATCTCATTTGAAATAATCTAATTCCACACCTTTTTTCGCATTAGTTATTCTAATATCACTGTTTTTCAATAACGCCATTTTTGACATTTTTTCCACATTTAATGTGGAAATGTGCCGGTTAATTTACTGCCTTATTGTTGTTTGTTCTTCTTATTTGCCAATTGTCTGGTTTTTTATTCTGACGACGATTTCGCCATTTTTAGTCATAAGCTAATGTGATGGTTAATTTTGCCTTATGGTTTAGCGTCTGTTTCGGTGGTAAGTTCAAGGCAAAGAGAACGTTTGCGTCGCGGCCTCCTGGAGCGGCTGCGATGCTGGGTTTCGTGGCGAAGAATTCACCACGAAAGAGTTGATAGCCCCGCTTATTCAACGAGGAAAAGATGGCTCAACAGACTCCTTTGTACGAACAACACACGCTATGTGGCGCGCGCATGGTTGATTTCCATGGCTGGATGATGCCCCTGCATTACGGTTCTCAACTCGACGAGCACCATGCTGTCCGCACCGACGCCGGTATGTTCGATGTGTCGCATATGACCATCGTTGACCTGCGCGGTAGCCGCACCCGGGAGTTCTTGCGTTATCTACTGGCCAACGACGTTGCGAAACTAACGAAAACCGGCAAAGCCCTTTACTCCGGTATGCTCAACGCTTCGGGCGGCGTGATAGATGACCTGATCGTCTACTACTTCACTGAAGATTTCTTCCGCCTCGTTGTAAACTCCGCCACCCGCGAAAAAGACCTCTCCTGGATTACCCAACACGCTGAACCTTATGCCATCGACATCACCGTGCGTGATGACCTGTCGATGATTGCCGTGCAGGGGCCGAATGCGCAGGCGAAAGCCGCCACGCTGTTTAATGACGTGCAGCGTCATGCGGTAGAAGGTATGAAACCTTTCTTCGGCGTGCAGGCCGGTGATCTGTTTATCGCGACCACGGGTTATACCGGCGAAGCGGGTTATGAAATTGCGCTGCCGAACGAAAAGGCCGCGGATTTCTGGCGTGCGCTGGTAGAAGCAGGCGTCAAACCCTGCGGACTGGGCGCGCGCGATACGCTGCGTCTGGAAGCGGGGATGAATCTGTACAGCCAGGAGATGGATGAAGGTATCTCTCCGCTGGCCGCTAATATGGGCTGGACCATTGCGTGGGAACCCGCTGACCGTGACTTCATTGGTCGCGAAGCGTTGGAAGCTCAGCGTGAAAAAGGCCACGAACAACTGGTTGGCCTGGTGATGACGGAGAAAGGTGTCCTGCGTAATGAACTGCCGGTACGTTTCACCGACGCCCAGGGCAACCTGAAGGAAGGCGTTATTACCAGCGGTACGTTCTCCCCGACGTTGGGTTACAGCATCGCGCTGGCCCGTGTTCCGGCGGGTATCGGCGAGACCGCAATCGTGCAGATCCGTAACCGTGAAATGCCGGTAAACGTGACTAAACCTGTTTTTGTGCGTAACGGCAAAGCCGTCGCGTGATTCATCCTTTTTGGAGATTGATTAATGAGCAACGTACCTGCAGAACTGAAATACAGCAAAGAACACGAATGGCTGCGTAAAGAAGCTGACGGTTCCTACACCGTTGGTATCACCGAACATGCTCAGGAGCTGCTGGGCGATATGGTTTTCGTTGACCTGCCGGAAGTCGGCGCCACCGTCAGCGCGGGCGATGACTGCGCCGTTGCAGAATCCGTCAAAGCGGCTTCTGACATCTATGCGCCAGTAGGCGGTGAGATTGTTGCGGTGAACGACGCGCTCAGCGACTCCCCGGAACTGGTAAACAGCGAACCGTATGCCGGCGGCTGGATCTTCAAAATTAAAGCCAGCGATGAAAGCGAAATTGAGTCGCTGCTGGATGCGACCGCATACGAAGCTTTGTTAGAAGACGAATAAATACGCTTATGCCGGATAGCGTTGTGCTTATCCGGCTTACAGAGCGTAGGCCCGGTCAGTGTAAGCGCCACCGGGCACGCAGACAGAGACAATCACGATTCACTGCACGTTTCAGGAACCATCGCCCATGACACAGACGTTAAGCCAGCTTGAAAACAGCGGCGCTTTCATTGAACGCCACATCGGACCGGACGCCACGCAGCAGCAAGAGATGCTGAATGCAGTTGGCGCCGAGTCGTTAAACGCGCTGATCGGCCAGATTGTGCCGAAAGACATTCAGCTCGACACTCCGCCGCAGGTGGGCGAGGCGGCGACCGAATACGCTGCGCTGGCTGAATTAAAAGCCATCGCCGGGCGTAACAAGCGCTTCACGTCCTACATTGGCATGGGCTATACCGCCGTGCAGTTGCCGCCGGTTATTCTGCGTAACATGCTGGAAAACCCGGGCTGGTACACCGCGTATACGCCGTATCAACCAGAAGTCTCCCAGGGGCGCCTGGAAGCACTGTTGAACTTCCAACAGGTCACGCTGGATTTGACGGGTCTGGACATGGCCTCTGCTTCTCTGTTGGATGAAGCAACCGCTGCCGCTGAAGCCATGGCGATGGCAAAACGCGTCAGCAAACTGAAAAATGCTAACCGTTTCTTCGTGGCTTCTGATGTTCATCCGCAAACGCTGGATGTCGTACGCACCCGTGCGGAAACCTTTGGCTTTGATGTCATCGTCGATGACGCTGCAAAAGCGCTGGAGCACCAGGACGTCTTCGGCGTGCTGTTGCAGCAGGTTGGCACCACCGGTGAAGTTCATGACTACAGCAAGCTGATTGCTGAGCTGAAATCTCGTAAAGTCGTTGTTAGCGTAGCCGCTGATTTCATGGCTCTGGTGCTGCTGACTGCCCCGGGCAAACAGGGCGCAGACATTGTCTTCGGCTCTGCCCAGCGCTTTGGCGTACCGATGGGCTACGGTGGCCCGCATGCGGCATTCTTTGCTGCAAAAGACGAATTCAAACGCTCCATGCCAGGCCGTATTATCGGTGTTTCCAAAGATGCTGCGGGGAATACCGCACTGCGCATGGCGATGCAAACTCGCGAGCAGCACATCCGCCGCGAGAAAGCGAACTCCAACATTTGTACCTCGCAGGTTCTGCTGGCCAACATCGCCAGCCTGTATGCCGTTTATCATGGTCCGGTTGGTCTGAAACGCATTGCCAACCGCATCCACCGCCTGACCGATATTCTGGCGGCGGGCTTACAACAGAAAGGGCTGAAGCTGCGTCATGCGCACTACTTCGACACCCTTTGTGTCGAAGTGGCGGACAAAGCTTCTGTGCTGGCGCGTGCTGAAGCGGCAGAAATCAACCTGCGCAGTGATATTCATAACGCGGTAGGTATCACGCTCGACGAAACCACCACCCGTGAAAATGTGGTGCAGCTGTTCAATGTTCTGCTGGGTGACAACCATGGCCTGAACATCGATGCACTGGATAAAGACGTGGCGCTCGACAGCCGTTCCATTCAGGACTGCATGCTGCGTGACGATGCGATCCTCAGCCACCCGGTGTTCAATCGCTATCACAGCGAAACCGAGATGATGCGCTATATGCACTCGCTGGAGCGTAAAGATCTGGCGCTGAACCAGGCGATGATTCCGCTGGGTTCGTGCACTATGAAGCTGAACGCGGCTGCGGAGATGATCCCAATTACCTGGCCTGAATTCGCTGAACTGCATCCGTTCTGCCCGCCAGAGCAGGCAGAAGGTTACCACCAGATGATCGGTCAGCTTTCTGACTGGCTGGTAAAACTGACCGGTTACGACGCCGTCTGTATGCAGCCGAACTCCGGCGCACAGGGGGAATACGCGGGTCTGCTGGCGATTCGTCATTATCACGAAAGCCGTAACGAAGGTCATCGCGATATCTGCCTGATCCCGGCGTCCGCTCACGGTACCAACCCGGCTTCCGCACAGATGGCGGGCATGCAGGTGGTGGTCGTAGCTTGCGATAAGAACGGCAATATCGACCTGGCTGACCTGCGTGAGAAAGCAGCGCAATCAGGCGAAAACCTCTCCTGCATCATGGTGACCTACCCGTCTACTCACGGTGTGTATGAAGAGACCATTCGTGAAGTCTGCGAAATCGTGCACCAGTTTGGCGGCCAGGTTTACCTGGACGGCGCAAACATGAACGCCCAGGTGGGTATCACCTCTCCGGGCTTTATTGGCGCGGATGTCTCGCACCTCAACTTGCATAAAACCTTCTGCATTCCGCACGGCGGCGGCGGTCCGGGTATGGGGCCGATCGGTGTTAAATCGCACCTGGCGCCGTTTGTTCCGGGCCACAGCGTGGTACAGATTGAAGGGATGCTCACCCGTCAGGGCGCGGTTTCTGCCGCACCGTTCGGTAGCGCCTCTATTCTGCCAATCAGCTGGATGTACATCCGCATGATGGGCGCAGAAGGGCTGAAGCAGGCAAGCCAGGTGGCGATTCTTAACGCCAACTACATTGCCAGCCGTCTGAAAGATGCTTATCCGGTGCTGTATACCGGTCGCGATGGTCGTGTGGCGCACGAGTGTATTCTCGACATTCGTCCACTGAAAGAAGAGACCGGTATCAGCGAGCTCGACATTGCCAAGCGTTTGATCGACTACGGATTCCACGCGCCGACCATGTCTTTCCCGGTCGCGGGTACGCTGATGGTGGAGCCGACGGAGTCTGAAAGCAAAGTCGAACTGGATCGCTTTATCAATGCGATGCTGGCTATTCGTGCAGAGATCGATCGCGTGAAAGCCGGTGAATGGTCGCTGGAAGATAACCCGCTGGTTAACTCACCGCATACGCAGAACGAGCTGGTGGCCGAGTGGAATCATGGCTATAGCCGTGAAATTGCGGTCTTCCCGGCGGGCGTCGCGAACAAGTACTGGCCAACAGTGAAACGTCTTGATGACGTGTACGGTGACCGTAATCTGTTCTGCTCCTGCGTGCCAATGAGCGAATATCAGTAATACTTAGTGTATTCAACGTAGGCCGGGTGCGCGCATGCGCACCCGGCTTTTTTATTGGGGAACATTTATGGCAATTGCGTTGGTGACGGGCGGGAGTCGGGGGATCGGGCGCGCAACGGCATTACAGTTGGCGTCAGAAGGGTATACGGTCGCGGTTAACTTTCATCACAACATTCGTGCCGCAACCGAGGTGGTGAACGCGATAGTTGCCGCAGGGGGTAAGGCATTTGCGCTGCAGGCGGATATCAGTGATGAACGCCAGGTTATGGCGATGTTCGAAGCCATCGACCAGCAAGGCGAACCACTGGCTGCGCTGGTGAATAATGCCGGTATTTTATTTGAACAAAGTACAGTCGAAAATTTCACTGCCGAGCGAATTAATCGGGTACTGGCGACCAACGTTACGGGGTACTTTCTCTGTTGTCGGGAAGCGGTAAAGCGGATGTCTTTAAAGCACGGCGGTCAGGGCGGGGCGATTGTGAATGTCTCCTCGGCGGCATCGCGGCTTGGCGCACCGTTTGAGTATATCGATTACGCGGCGTCGAAAGGGGCGGTTGATACACTGACGACCGGACTGGCGCTGGAAGTGGCGGCGCAAGGTATTCGTGTAAACTGCGTACGTCCTGGTCTTATCTACACAGAAATGCACGCCTCTGGCGGTGAGCCAGGTCGAGTCGATCGCGTGAAGTCGATGCTACCCATGCAGCGCGGCGGGCAGCCAGAAGAGGTGGCGCAGGCGATAGTGTGGTTGTTAAGCGACAAGGCGTCTTATGTCACCGGAAGTTTTCTTGAACTTGCGGGGGGTAAGTAATCTTTTAATGAACAACCGGGACATATCGTTTCCGGCTGTTCATTTTTGAATGCTATCGCGAAAAGGATCACAACAGGTCACGATTAGCGTAGAGTTTTCAGACGACGCCCCTCCGCATCGGCCGCACGCATTGCCGCCAAGACGTTGGTCGGTGTCACCTCGTAGGGTTCATTATGCATTGTCTCACCAGGCAGACAGGCTGCTTCCGCCGCTTTGAATAGTTCTTCATCGCTGACATCCTGCAAACCAATATCCTCGAGCGTGGTCGGTAGTCCCAGATCAAGGCAGAAATTATATACCGTGGAAATGAGCTCTGGATCGCGATCTGTCAGCATTAACATGGCAAGCGTACCAAATGTGACTTTTTCACCATGCCAGTAGTGATGCGTCTGCGGTAATACTGTTAGCCCGTTATGAATAGCATGAGCGGCTGCCAGACCTCCGCTTTCAAACCCGAGACCGGAAAGTAACGTATTGGCCTCAATAACATGCTCAAGTGCTGGCGTGACTTTTTGCTGCTCACAGGCATTTTTGGCCTGTACACCATACTTCAGTAGCGTATCAAAACACAGGCGGGCCAGACTGAATGCTGTCATAGGGCCCTGGTGTCCGGTCATATTACCTGCTTGCTTGATCCGGCAATCTTCCGCTTCGAACCAGGTCGCCAGTGCATCACCAATCCCGGACAACAGAAATCGTACCGGAGCCTGTGCAATAACAGCCGTATCGACCAACACCACATCTGGATTACGCGGGATCATCAGATAACGCTTAAATTGCCCTTCTGATGTGTAAATAACCACTAGAGAACTGCACGGGGCATCGGTAGAGGCCAGTGTGGGGACAATAACAATAGGTCGTTTTAATGATGCACCAGTCGCTTTCGCAGTATCCAGCGTTTTGCCTCCACCAATACCGACAATAATTTCTGCCCCGCAATTCTCTGCAAGATGAGAGACCCGATTTATTTCTTCATCTGAACATTCACTATTAAAAATCTCAACGTGATAACTAAGTTTTCCTGCCAGTGCATTATTAATTTCGTCTCCCATTTTCTTGTTAACGATAGGGTCCTGCAGTATCAATGCTTTATTACCCAACCTAAGGATTTCGTCGGCTAGAGAGTGTTCTATAGCACCTGCACCTTGTACGTAGCGTCCGGGGAAAATAGCAGTAGTAATCATAATGTTTCCTTATAAAATAGAAGTTCCATACATGGAACATTAGTTCTGGGTTGTATTTATAGTTATCCTATATCGTGATGTCGTCAACTGCTGAATTAATAAGAATGTAATATTTATTTAGCGAGTGGCGACATGAAATTATTCCCATATCAATTGTTGCGAATATGTAACTATTAACATTTTATAAATAAGGTGGGGAAGATCACATAAACACGCACTATTATCTGGCAATTGCAAATAGCGGTTGATTCTGCATCTGAATGGGAGAATAATTCTCTGGGTAGAACATTGGTTCTGTATATGGAACAAGGCGTGATAAAATGAATCTTGATAAGTTTAAAGGGGTTTTCCCTCCCGTTCCGACGATTGTGACTTCTGAAGGTCAACTGGATCGCATTGGAATGGGGGCCATGCTTGATAAAGTCATTAATGATGGCGCTCACGGTGTACTCATTCTTGGGAGCGGTGGCGAGTTTTGTCACATGGCATATCAGATGCGATTGGATGTCACTGAATTTGCGCTGAACTATGTGAACGGGCGCGTTCCGGTGATGATAGGTATTGCAGCGCCAGGCACCCGCGAAACCATTGAATATGGGTTACATGCTCAACAACATGGAGCAGATGCGGTACTGGTTGTGAATCCTTACTATGCCATCTTAAATGCTGATTATATCTATCAACACTATCGTACCGTTGCCGAAAACCTGAAGACCCCTGTTATGTTGTATAACTTTCCAGCGTTAACGGGACAGGATATTGGTCTGGAGGTGATTGAACGCCTTGCTCGCGACGTGCCTAATATTGTCGGTATTAAAGACACGATTGATAACATCAGCCATACGCGAGAAGTAATTAACCGCGTACATGCATTTCGCCGCGATTTTATTGTGTTTTCAGGATACGACGAATATATGCTTGATACCCTGATCCTCGGGGGAAATGGCGGTATCCCGGCAACGTTTAATATTGCGCCAGAGATTACCGGGGGCATATATAAGGCCTTCATGGAAAAGGATTATGAAGAGGCGTTTAAGAAACAACGCGTGCTGGCGAAACTGTCCTCGCTTTATGCGATTGAGTCTCCTTTCTTTGGCGTTATTAAAGAATGTATTAAAGCAACCGGGATGAATATATCTACTGAGGTCATTGCGCCGACGTTGAAATTATCGGCAGAAAAAATCGAACAAGCCAGAAGTATTCTTCGGGCTGCAGAGGTTATCGCTGACTAACCGGTAGTTGCTCCGGAGGATTTCAGGCTATGGTTTCCCGCTAGCCTGAAGCACAATCATTACAGGATTCTTGAGGCTTTATTAAGATGAATACGGCTTATCCAGTGATTAAAATAAACAGCAATGATGATGTTGTCGTTGCCCGCTTTCCTGTGACGGGAGGCACCTGGCTGGCGCACGAGGAGACTACGGTGAATGTAGATATTCCTGCGGGGCATAAAATTGCACTACGTGATATCGCCGTTGGTGAAGCAGTAAAACGTTATGGCCAGGTCATTGGTTTTGCTTCGCAAGAAATTAGGCAGGGCGATCATGTCCATACGCATAATTTAAGTATGGGGGACTTTACCCGCGATTACGCCTTTGGCAAAGACACAGTTGTGCTGCCAGCTGCTGAAAAAATTGACACCTTCATGGGTATTCGTCGGCGGGATGGTCGTGTCGCAACACGAAATTTCATTGGCATTCTGACTTCTGTTAACTGTAGCGCCACCGTCGCCAGAGCAATTGAAGATCACTATAAGAAAGTCGGGCTGGATAAATACCCTCAGGTTGATGGCGTTGTTGCCTTGCCACAAAGCTTTGGCTGTGCATTTGGATTTAACAGTGAAACTATGGCAGTTATGCGCCGTACACTGAGCGGCTATGCGCGGCATGTGAATTTCGCCGGTGTTGTAATTATTGGCCTTGGTTGCGAGTCAAACCAGATTAAAGACCTCATCCAGACGGAAGGACTTGAGGAGGGCAAGTTACTGCATAGTTTGACGATTCAGGAGACGGGGGGCACGCAAAAAACGATCGATAAAGGGATCGCGATCATCGATGCCATGTTGCCCGAAGCCAACAATATTACCCGCGAGCCTGTGCCAGTGAGTGAGATAATCCTGGCATTAGAGTGCGGGGGTTCTGATAGCTACTCCGGTATTTCCGCCAACCCTGTGCTTGGGTATGTGGCCGACAAAATTGTTCAGCAGGGCGGCACGGCCATTTTGTCTGAAACTTCAGAGATTTTCGGCGCAGAGCATTTATTGACGCGCAGGGCTGTCACCCCTGAAGTGGGTCAGAAGCTCATCGCTCGCATTAAATGGTGGGAGGACTATTGCGGCAGAACGAAAAGCGAAATGAATAACAACCCCTCAGCAGGTAACAAAGCGGGAGGATTAACAACCGTTCTGGAAAAATCATTGGGCGGTATTGCTAAAGGCGGCACGTCAAACCTCGTAGAAGTGTATGAATACGCGGAACCTGTTACGGCGAAAGGATTGGTGTTTATGGATACCCCAGGGTATGACCCCATGGCGGTGACCGGTCAAATTGCCGGAGGGGCTAATTTGCTCTGCTTTACCACCGGCCGAGGCTCTGCGTTTGGCAGTAAGCCGACCCCCTCGCTGAAAATCGCGACCAACAATGCGTTATGGCAACGCCAGCAGGAAGATATGGATCTTAACTGCGGCGATGTAGCGGAAGGTACTGAAACTATCGCTCATGCGGGTGAGCGACTTTATGCCCATGTCTTGGCAATGGCCTCAGGGCAAAAAACAAAAAGTGAGAAGTTTGGCTATGGCAGCCTGGAATTCGTGCCGTGGACAATGAATGCCATTATGTAGTTGGCGTACATATTTGTTTATATGAGACATCGGTCAAGAAAATGAACGCTCATCTTTATCGATGCCAGTAGCATATATATGAGATTACATTCTTAATTATTGAGTTTTATTCCGAGGTGAATAATGAAAAATAAACCTGTGCTGGGTATTTTCTTAGGTGAGGCCGCAGGTATTGGCCCTGAATTAGTTGCAAAAGTGATTGCTGATGGTACTGCGTATCAATATTGCAAACCGATTATTATTGGCGATGCCAGAGTATTGGCACTCGGGCAAAAAATCGCAGGCGTAAGTTTCCCGTGTGAAACCATTACAGATCCATCCCAGGCTAACTGGGATAATGGCGCAGTCCCGCTCATCGACCTTAAAAACTATGACCCTACTGACCTTGTTATGGGGGCAATTGATACCGTGTCAGGACATGCGACCGGAGATTCTCTGATTATCTGTATGGAATTACTTAAGTCCGCCAAAATTGACGGTTTCGTCTTTGCTCCACTGAACAAAGAGGCCTTCAAAAAAGGAGGATGGCATATTGAGGATGAACACTATTTATTCGCAGAACAATTGGGATGCCTGGACAGACCGCGCGGCTTACTGAATGTGCTGGACGATCTCTGGGTATTCCGCGTAACGGGGCATGTTCCATTCCGTGATATTGTGAAATATATCACCCCAGAGAATGTAGGGCGTTCCGTTCAGTTGTGCTATGACACTCTGCGTATGGCTGGCTATGACAATCCACGCATTGCCGTAGCAGCACTGAATCCACATGCCGGTGATGGTGGTACGTGTGGCACGGAAGAAATCGATGTTCTGATCCCAGTTATTGATGAATATCGAGCCAAAGGGATGGATATCTATGGTCCTGTACCCGGGGATACGTTGTTTATTCATGCCTTTAATCATGAATATGATGCGGTTGTTACTTTGTTTCACGATCAGGGACAGATAGCGACAAAGCTTCACTCATTTGATGTTGGTGTTACCGTGGCCGGTGGTTTGCCGTATGCCATTACGACACCTGAGCATGGCACTGCCTTTGATATTGCCGGGAAAGGGATAGCCAAAACACTGGCTACGGAAAGGGCAATCGCCGTAGCGGCCAATATGGCCTTAACAAATAAAACCAAATAGCAATTATTGGTATTAATTAACGTTCAGGAAAGTATTTAAGGTTCCACACCCTACAGGCCGCTATGAAAATACTTCCTGACGTAAGCTATATATAATTGCTGTGCTATTAGCCTTATTTGTTATCAACGTTGTTATCGTCGAGAACGAGAAAGTATAAGTGTTGAACGAAAGAGCATAAATAATACCTTATATCATTATTGGAACGCTATCATGAATAATCGAGAAATGGCGCAATTATCTCTCCCATCAAAAGAGAAAGGAAATATTATAACGACTTACATTTCCTTGTTTATATTAATTTTGTTTGTTGGTATGCCGATTATCGCCAGTATATTTAGCATTTCTATCCACTCAACCCCGTATGTCGTTACCAGTGGGGTTGTCGCGATAGGTTTGCTGATTATCCTGATCACTAAACTGAAATTACACCCCTTTTTTGCGTTGTTGATCTCGTCAATCTTCCTTGGGGTGGTTAATGGTATTGGTGTCGCAAAAACGGTCAAAACGTTTACCCATGGTTTTGGCGGACAGCTGGGCGTGACTGGCGTGGTCATTGGGCTTGGCGCAATGCTTGGCGGCTTGCTGGTTCAGTCAGGCGGCGGCGACAAAATTGCCGATATCATCATTGGCAACCGGAAAATGGTGTGGATGCCGCTGAGTGTGGGGCTGGTCTCCCTGATCATCGGTTTACCGAACCTCTTCGAGGTGACATTTGTGCTGATGGTTCCGCTGGTTTTTTCCATCACCAAACGTCTGAAACTTCCAGTCCTTGCCGTTGCAATCCCGATGTCTGCCGGGCTGATGACGGCTCACGCGCTGCTTCCGCCAGGACCGGCAACGATCATTGCGGCAACGGCTTACAATGCGAATATTGGTGAGACTACACTATACGGGGTGATTATCAGCATTCCTGTGCTCCTGGTTGGTGCCTACCTGTTCCCACGTCTGATGCATCGCCATCTGGCGGTAGGAACACCACTTGATTTGACGGGCCCAGCCCATTCGTCTGGTGAATTGGATGGAGAAAGAACACAACCTTCATTAGGTTCGGCATTAGCCACGGTGCTAATTGCTCCAGCGCTGATGATTGTTGGGACCATTGGGCTTAACTTTGTTTCACAAGCGGGCCTGTTACAAGACGGTTTGCAGGCAATCAGTAATCCAATCATTACACTCAGCCTGGCGCTGGCCTATGCGATGATTTTCCTGGGGCGCGGTTGTGGATTCCAGACTGAAGACATCCTCGCTATTTGTAAGAAGAGTATTGTTCCGATTGTGGGCCTGCTGCTTATTATCGGCGGCGGCGGCGGACTTAAGGATATGCTTACCGCTATTGGCCTGAGCGACATTGTCAGCCATCTGGCAACTGAATGGTCTATTCCCCCGCTGCTTTTTGCTTGGCTCATCGCAGTGGTGTTCCGAATCGCTCTGGGATCTGGTACGGTCGCAGTTTCTGCTTCTGGGGGTATTGTGGCAGCGTTGCTGGCGGCGAATCCGCATACGAACGTCGCGTTGTTAGTCCTTTCCACCACCACTGGTGCTATGTTCTTCTCACATGTAAGCGATGGTGCTTTTTGGTTGTTCAAAGAGTACTTTGGATTGACTGTTCCGCAGACACTGCGCACATGGAGTTTATTAGTGACAGTACAGTCAATTGTCGGGTTAGTGTGTGTACTTGCTCTGGGGGCGGTTATAGGTGCATAAATCACGCTTCCAACACATTGAATTGAAGATGTAACCCCTTAAATCAGCCATAGATCACATCTGTGGCTGATTCTTTATGTCGCCCCCAGGCAAGTATTACTATGCTTGCCAATTGAGGTATAATCCCCCCATTCTTTTGGCCAGCCATTGAACTTAATTATGTTAACAAATTCAACAACTTCAGTGCCTGCGCTTGATAAGACGATTAAGATCTGCAACTACCTGTTTACATCTCCAGGCGCAACATTCAGTCAGATCCAACAAGATCTTGCACTGCCGAAAAGCAGTACATCTTCGCTTCTCAATGCGCTCACCATTCACCGTATCCTCCGTCAGGAAAAAGGTCGTTTTTACCTGGGACTTAAATTATATGAGTGGGGAAATAAATCCCTGGAGCAATTCGATATTCGTAATATTGCGCTCCCCATACTGGAACGCGTGCGCGATCAGACCGGGTTAACCTGCCACTTAGGGGTGCTGGAGGAGTTATCGCCAATCTATCTACTTAAACTGGAAAGTCATCATCCTATCAGCATTCGGACGTGGGAAGGTAAGAAGCTTCCATTACACAGTTCCGGGATTGGGAAGGCATTATGTGCCTGGCTGCCACAGGAGACAATTGACGCGTTGCTACCGGATGAGAATCTTCCCCGTTATACCGAAAAAACGATAACGAAAAAAAGTGATCTGATGGCTGAGTTTGCCAAAATCAGACGCAAAGGCTGGGCTTACGATGATGAAGAGGATTGCCCGGGTGTTTTCTGTATTGCGGCGCCTGTATTTGATCATAAAAAACAGGTCATTGCTGCGATCAGTGTGAGTGGTGTTCAGCTCCAACTCCCGGAGGACAAGATAGTGGAAACCTCGATATTGATTATGAATGCCTGTCGCGATCTATCTGCAAAAATGATGTAAAAGCATGCTCACGCTGCCCCCAAATGGTTTATCTGTGGGGGCAGCGCCGTCACAGTATTCGGCAGAATTACAGCTTCTCGCCGTTACTGGCGATCACCTCTTTGTACCAGTTAAAACTCTTCTTGCGCGAACGTGACATATCGCCAGTGCCGTCGTCATGCTTATTCACGTAAATAAAACCATAGCGCTTGCTGTATTGACCGGTAGTGAACGAGACGCAGTCGATGCAGCCCCATGGTGTGTAGCCCATCAAATCCACGCCATCATAGGTCACGGCTTTCATCATCTCTTCGACGTGGGCACGCAGATAGTCGATACGGTAGTCATCATTGATGCTGCCATCTTCTTCTACTTTATCGTAAGCACCAAAGCCATTTTCGACGATGAACAGCGGCTTTTGATAGCGCTCATACAGCTCGCATAAGGCATAGCGCAGACCAACGGGATCAATCTGCCAGCCCCAGTCGGATGCTTTTACGTGCGGGTTTGGAACGCTGCCCTCAAAACCGGAGATGGCATCGCCGCTGCCGCCTTCCGCTTTCACGGCATTGGTCATGTAGTAGCTGAAACCAAGATAATCACAGGTCCCTTCGCGCAGGATTTTCGCGTCGCCATCTTCCATCCTGATGTTGAATTCGCGACGCTCCCACTCGTTAAGCACATAGGACGGGTAGTAGCCGCGTAACTGGACGTCGGTGAAAACATAACGCTCACGCATGGATTCCTGAGCGAACATGACATCTTCCGGCTTACAAGAGAACGGATACAGCGGCACCATCGCCAACATACAACCGACTTTCATTTCCGGGTTAATGCGACGAGCCGCTTTTACGGCCAGTGCGCTGGCAACAAACTGATGATGCAGCACCTGATACATCGTCTCTTCCGGGTTTTTATGTTCGGTGTAGACCACGCCGGAGCAGCAGTAGCCGAACAGCGGGGCACGCCAGTTGCGCTGATTGTTGATCTCATTGAAGGTCATCCAGTACTTGACCTTGTGCTTGTAGCGCTCGAAAACCACTTCAGCAAAGCGAACAAAGAAATCGACAACCTTGCGGTTGGTCCAGCTCCCGTACTGCTGTACCAGATGCAGCGGCATTTCAAAGTGGGAGAGAGTGATAACCGGTTCAATATTGTACTTGAGCAGTTCATCGAACATGTCGTCGTAGAACTTAAGCCCTTCTTCGTTTGGCTGGGCTTCATCACCTTTCGGGAAGATGCGGGTCCAGGCGATAGACGTACGGAAGCATTTGAAGCCCATTTCGGCAAACAGCTTAATGTCTTCTTTGTAATGGCCGTAAAAATCGACCGCATCATGGTTCGGGTAGTACTTGCCAGGCACAACGTCCTGAGTGATTTCACGTGGAACTCCGTGCGCGCCGCCCGTCAGAACGTCACATATGCTCGGGCCTTTGCCGCCTTTGTTCCAGCCACCTTCAACCTGATGCGCCGCAACCGCGCCGCCCCATAAAAAATCTTTCGGTAAGGTTAGTTTTTTCATCTGCGCTCAGTCTCAAATAAATACAATCTGATTTTGAGTCTAACAAAGGCGAGATAAATGTCACGATATAACAAAATAGCGTGAAAGTGATTTGTTACTTCGAAAAAACAGATTGTTTTTTTTACGCTAATTTTTTCGCCAGCTTACGGCCAAGCGACTCCAGAATATAAATGACGGGGATCTGTGTCGTGATGTCATATACGCCCGCAATACGGGTCTGGGGAACATGCCAGGATATATTGAAGTCGGCCAGTTTCGCCAGTCGTGAATGCTCATGGCTGGTGACAGAGAGTACCTTACAGTTGTGCAGGCTGAACTGGCTGGCGAAACGCAGGATCTCTTCGGTTTCACCGGAGACAGAAAGGACAATCGCTAATGCGTTTCTGGCCATATCATTGGTGACTGGGAAATAAGGATCATCAATGTGGTTACTGAATTTACCGACGTTTGAGAAAAAGCGTGCGCCATATTTTGCCAGGGCACCGGAAGTGCCTGCACCGACAAATATAATGCGCTCAGAAGATAATATGATATCAACCGCCTGATCGAGCAAATGATCAAACTCGTCGTTATTCACGCCTTTAAAGAAGCTGATTATTTCGCTGGCACCGAAATTACTCTGTTGTGGTTCATTTTGTTCTAAATATAATTTGAAGCGTACACGAAATTCCGAGTACCCCTCACACTTCAGCTTGCGACAAAAGCGCAGCACGGTGGTGGTGGAAACGCCTGCAGCATCGGCCAGTTCGCGGATGGTCATGTACATGACTTTGTCACGGTTTTTGATGACATAGTTATAGACCAGCATCTCAAGATTGTTGAGACTGGCGATGGCAGCGTGGGAGAACATACTCACAATGGCGAAACTCACTCATCAGACTTCATCTACAAGGAATAATAACATGCAGCCAAATGACATCACTTTTTTTCAGCGTTTCCAGGATAACATTCTGGCCGGACGCAAAACCATCACTATACGCGATGAAGCCGAATCACATTTTAAAGCGGGCGACATTTTGCGGGTTGGTCGCTTCGAAGATGACGGTTACTTCTGCACAATCGAAGTTGTCGGCACATCAACCATCACGCTGGATACGCTGACAGAGACACATGCCCGGCAGGAAAATATGACACTCGACGAACTCAAGCGTGTGATTTCAGAGATCTATCCGAACCAGACACAGTTTTATGTGATTGATTTTAAATGCCTTTGATTTATTTTGTACATGTGTTAGCTGAAAAATTAAAATTAATTACATGATTTTAAAAGAGTATTTTTAAATGTGGATTTATTTTAGCTAACAGGTGTTCACTGGAACCATTCTCAGTTACGCTAGAGGCGCAATCACGAAAGTGTTCGTTCTCCGGAGTAAATTATGGTTCAGAAGCCATTAATCGCACAGGGATATTCACTGGCTGAGGAAATAGCCAACAGCATCAGTCACGGTATCGGGCTGGTGTTTGGGATTGTCGGGCTGGTGCTGTTACTGGTTCAGGCTGTGGACACCAACGCCAGCGCGATGGCCATTACCAGTTATAGCTTATATGGCGGCAGCATGATCCTGCTGTTTCTCGCCTCGACGTTGTATCACGCCATTCCCCATCAAAAAGCAAAAATCTGGCTGAAAAAGTTCGACCACTGCGCTATTTATCTGCTCATTGCCGGGACCTATACGCCATTTTTGCTGGTGGGGCTGGATTCTCCGCTGGCGCGTGGCCTGATGATCGTTATCTGGAGCCTGGCGTTACTCGGTATTTTATTCAAACTGACTATCGCGCACCGATTTAAGGTTCTTTCGCTGGTCACTTATCTGACAATGGGCTGGCTGTCGCTGATTGTGGTGTATCAACTGGCGGTCAAACTGGCGGCGGGAGGCGTAACATTACTGGCGGTTGGCGGTGTCGTTTATTCGCTGGGCGTCATTTTCTACGTATGCAAACGCATTCCTTACAACCATGCTATCTGGCACGGGTTTGTGCTGGGAGGTAGCGTTTGCCACTTCCTGGCAATCTATCTGTACGTGGGGCAGGCGTAGTCGTCATTGCCCGTACCGGGTTTACAAAAATCGTAGACCCGGTAAGGTGGCCGCGACCCCGGTGACTTACTCTTCCAGTGAATACGGCAGCGGCACGATATGCAGTGTATTGGCATCGTCGCGAACGCGGAACACGCTGTCGGGTTCCATGTCATTATTCATCACGACCTGTACCAGTACCTGGCCATCCGCCAGCTGTACGGCGGCAAGAACGGTACCCGTTCGGCGCCAGTTCTCGCCCATTTTCAGTTCAAGATCTTCACCGGCTTCTGGCACCCGGCTGGCAGTGCCTGCCAGAGACCATAGCGCACGTTTGTTAGCGCCACGGAATTTCGCTCTGGCAACCATTTCCTGACCGGTATAGCAGCCTTTTTTAAAGCTGATTCCGCCCAGCGCCTGGAGATTAGTGGCCTGCGGAATAAACTGTGCGCTGTTAACTGCATCAATCACCGCGATACCCGCTTCGATATCCAACGCCAGCCACTGTTGGCTATTGTTTAACTCTGCTTCACCACGCAGCTTCCCAACCAGTGTTTCGGCCGTTGCGACATCCGTCATTAACAGGAAACGTTCTGCCGGGTGTTCAAACCACAATACCGTGGAAGCGCCTTCGGTAATCACCTGCTTTTCGCGGGTTGGCAGTTCGCTGAAAAGGTTAGCCAGCGCCGCGCGTGCCTGGAATCCCGCGACACCCAGCAACACATGCTCGTCGTCAGGCGCAATCACCACTTTTGAGAAAACCGCGTATTTTTTTAGTTCGGTCAGTTGGGCGTCACGCAGGCTGCGGCGCTCAATCCATGCAAATCCGTCACCGCGACGGAACAGACGCAGGTTGCTCCACATTTTGCCTTTGGCATCACAATGGGCGGCCAGTACGTGCTGGTGCTCGGTCAACTGGCTGACATCCGCGGTGACCTGACCCTGAATATACTTCTCACTGTCAGCACCCGTAATGGTGGCGAGTGACCAGTCATCAAGCGTCATCAGCGTCAGAGGCAAACGGGGTGACGCACAAGGCTGACGAGGAGGAAAAGATGTAAAAGCCATAATAATGTCCTGATTTGCTTAACGCAGTGATAATGACTAATGGTAAAAGAGCTATAGCCCATTGCAAGCGGTTTAAACATCCGATTTGTGCCATATGTAACGCTTTGCGAGGAGAGATCCAAAAAAGATGATCCCTTTGACTTAGTGGGGATTTATTTAGCGATCGCGCTTCCGTTTACTGATATTCCCGTAAAAGTGCGTGAAAAACACGTTACAATAGCTGGATACATCGTTTTCGCGAGACAGGGAAAAGAACATGGATATTAACAACAAAGCACGTATTCATTGGGCATGCCGTCGCGGTATGCGTGAGCTGGACATTTCTATCATGCCGTTCTTCGAACACGAGTATGACAACTTAAGTGATGACGAAAAACGCATCTTTATCCGTCTGCTTGAATGCGATGACCCGGATTTATTTAATTGGTTGATGAACCACGGAAAACCGGCTGATGCACAGCTGGAACAGATGGTACGGCTCATCCAGACACGGAATCGGGAACGTGGTCCAGTGGCAATCTGATTTACGCGTTTCATGGCGCGCACAGTGGCTTTCGCTGCTCATCCACGGGTTGGTGGCGGTGTTTATTTTATTAATGCCGTGGCCGTTGAGCTACACCCCATTATGGCTGGTTCTGCTCTCTCTGGTGGTGTTTGATAGCGTCCGTAGTCAGCGCCGCATTAACGCCTGTCAGGGTGAAATCAGACTGTTGATGGATGGGCGTTTACGCTGGCAAGGGCAAGAGTGGACGATCGTTAGCGCACCCTGGATGGTTAAAACGGGCATGATGCTACGTTTGCGTTCAGAAGCCGGAAAACGCCATCATTTGTGGCTGGCGGCGGACAGTATGGATGACGCTGAGTGGCGGGATTTGCGTCGGTTAATGTTACAGCAGGCGGCGCAGAAGTAGCACTGACGGTAAGGTTGCGCACCTTAACCGTCAGTCACAAGAGATTCAGGACCAGTGCTCGGCCATTTCGCCAAGAATTTGCTCGCACCAGGTCTGGATACGTTCATCGCTCAGATCGTACTGGTTGGTTTCATCCAGCGCCAGGCCGACAAATAGTTGTCCATCGGCAATGACAGGTTTATCGCTGGTAAATTCATAGCCTTCAGTTGGCCAGTAGCCGACAAACTTAACACCTTTGGTGACGAGTTTATCGTGCAGCATCCCCAGCGCATCCAGGAACCATTCGCCGTATCCCAGTTGATCGCCCATGCCGTAGAGCGCGACAATTTTGCCTTCCAGATTGAGGTTATCCAGCTGATCCCAGACCGCTTCCCAGTCCTCCTGAATTTCACCGAAATCCCAGGTTGGGATGCCCAAAATGAGCACATCGTACTGCTCCATTAAGGCCGGGGAATCATCCTTGAGGTTGTGTAATGTCACCAGCTCGGGACCAAGGATATCGCGGATTTTTTCTGCTGCCATTTCGGTGTAGCACGTGCTGGAACCGTAAAAAAGACCCATGTTCATTACGTTAACATCTCAATTCTGTTGTCGCGTTGCGGATAGTGTACCAGAATCGTTGCATTCTCGGCACAAAGAGGCGCAATGAGGCATAATGCATCAAAAATGAGAGTAGAAGAGGGGCGCGAGTGGAACAGGATCTGGCGCGCATCGAGCAATTTCTTGATGCCTTGTGGCTGGAACGAAATCTGGCGGAAAACACGTTAAGTGCGTATCGTCGCGATCTGACGATGCTTGTCGAATGGCTACACCATCGCGGCGTATCGCTGGCGACAGCCCAGAGTGATGACCTGCAGGCACTCCTGGCTGAGCGGATGGATGGCGGATACAAAGCCACCAGTTCTGCACGCTTGCTGAGCGCAACGCGGCGTTTTTTTCAGCATCTGTACCGTGAAAAATTTCGCGATGATGATCCCAGCGCTTCGCTTGCCTCACCGAAACTTCCGCAACGTCTACCCAAAGATCTGAGTGAAGCTCAGGTCGAACGGTTGTTGCAGGCTCCGCTTATTGATCAGCCGTTGGAGCTACGCGACAAAGCGATGCTGGAAGTGCTATATGCTACAGGGTTGCGCGTTTCTGAGCTGGTGGGACTGACGATGAGTGACGTGAGTCTGCGCCAGGGCGTGGTACGGGTGATTGGTAAAGGCAACAAAGAGCGGCTCGTCCCGCTGGGTGAAGAGGCTGTGTACTGGCTGGAAACATACCTGGAACATGGTCGCCCGTGGCTGCTAAACGGCGTGTCGATTGACGTGCTGTTCCCCAGCCAGCGAGCCCAGCAGATGACCCGACAGACCTTTTGGCACCGAATTAAACACTATGCTGTGCTGGCGGGGATCGACAGTGAAAAGCTGTCACCGCACGTATTGCGACACGCTTTTGCCACGCATTTGCTTAATCATGGCGCTGACCTGCGCGTGGTGCAGATGCTGCTTGGGCATAGCGATCTCTCTACCACACAGATTTATACCCATGTCGCAACGGAGCGCTTGCGTCAATTACATCAACAGCATCACCCGCGAGCGTGAGTGCTGACAGGAAAGGATAGGTTATGAAGAAACGTTTTATGATGCTCACCCTGCTGGCTACGGCGTTTTCAGGCATGGTGCATGCAGACGATGCGGCTATTCGCCAGTCATTAACTAAGCTGGGCGTACAAAGCACCGACATCCAACCCGCTCCGATTGCGGGCATGAAAACCGTACTGACCAACAGCGGTGTGCTGTATGTCACCGAAGACGGCAAACATATTATTCAGGGTCCAATGTATGACGTCAGTGGCGCAAGCCCGGTGAACGTCACCAACCAGCTGCTGATGAAACACCTGAACGCGCTCGAAAAAGAGATGATTGTCTATAAAGCGCCGCAGGAAAAACACGTTATCACCATCTTTACTGACATCACCTGCGGCTATTGCCACAAGCTGCATGAAGAGATGAAAGACTACAATGCGCTGGGCATCACCGTCCGTTATCTGGCCTTCCCACGTCAGGGACTGGAAAGCCAGGCCGAGCAGGACATGAAGTCCATCTGGTGCGCGCAAGACAAAAACAAAGCGTTTGATGATGCGATGGCTGGCAAAAGTGTGAAACCGGCGACCTGCGATGTGGATATTGCTAACCATTACGCGCTGGGCGTGCAGTTTGGCGTGAGCGGCACTCCGGCGATTGTCCTGAGCAACGGCTATGTCGTTCCGGGTTACCAGGGACCGAAAGAGATGAAAGCCTTCCTGGATGCGCACCAAAAACAGACCAGTGGTAAATAATTCGCGTGAAACAACAGATACAACTTCGTCGGCGTGAAGCCGACGAGACAGCGGAACTGCCTGCGGATTTACCGCCTTTACTGCGTCGTTTGTACGCCAGTCGGGGCGTGCGCAGTGCGCAAGAGCTTGAGCGCAGCGTGAAAGGGATGTTGCCGTGGCAGCATTTGAATGGCGTCGAAAAAGCGGTTGAGATCCTCTATAACGCCTTTCGCGAGAACACACGCATTATTGTGGTCGGGGATTTTGACGCCGATGGCGCGACCAGTACGGCGCTGAGCATCCTGGCGATGCGTGCGTTGGGTTGCAGTAACATCGACTATCTGGTGCCCAATCGTTTTGAAGATGGTTATGGCTTAAGCCCGGAAGTGGTAGATCAGGCGCATGCTCGCGGCGCGCAACTGATTGTGACCGTGGATAACGGCATCTCTTCCCACGCCGGTGTTGAACATGCCAGAGCGCTGGATATTCCGGTCGTGGTGACCGACCACCACCTGCCCGGGGAGACGCTGCCTGGCGCCAAAGCGATCATTAACCCTAACTTGCACGATTGTGAATTTCCGTCGAAATCGCTGGCAGGCGTTGGTGTCGCCTTCTATCTGATGCTGGCGCTGCGCACCTTCCTGCGTGATAAGGGCTGGTTTGATGAGCGCGGTATCGCCCCGCCGAACCTGGCGGATTTGCTCGATTTAGTCGCCTTAGGCACCGTGGCGGACGTTGTTCCGCTGGATGCGAATAACCGTATTCTGACATGGCAAGGATTAAGCCGTATTCGCGCCGGAAAGTGCCGTCCCGGCATTAAAGCGCTGCTTGAGATTTCCAATCGCGACCCGCAAAAGCTGACTGCCAGTGATTTAGGTTTTGCGCTGGGACCACGGCTGAATGCGGCCGGTCGCCTCGATGATATGTCCGTCGGCGTGGCGTTATTGCTGTGCGACAACATTGGTGAAGCGCGTGTGCTCGCCAATGAACTGGATGCGCTTAACCAGACGCGTAAAGAGATTGAGCAGGGCATGCAGGCGGAAGCGCTGACGCTATGCGAAAAACTTGAGCGTAGCAGCGAGACCCTTCCCGGCGGGCTGGCGATGTATCACCCTGAGTGGCACCAGGGCGTTGTCGGCATTCTGGCTTCCCGTATCAAAGAGCGTTTTCACCGTCCGGTGATTGCCTTTGCGCCTGCCGGTGATGGAACCTTAAAAGGCTCCGGGCGTTCGATTCAGGGGCTGCACATGCGTGATGCGCTGGAACGCCTGGATACCCTCTATCCCGGCATGATCCTTAAGTTTGGTGGTCATGCGATGGCGGCAGGTCTGTCATTGGAAGAGGCGCAGTTTGAGCGTTTCCAGCAGCGTTTTGGTGAACTGGTGACCGAGTGGCTCGACCCCGCTTTACTGCAAGGTGAGGTGGTATCTGATGGGCCGCTGAGCGCGGCGGAAATGAGCATGGAAGTCGCGCAGATGTTGCGCGATGCCGGGCCGTGGGGGCAAATGTTCCCGGAACCGCTGTTTGATGGGCACTTCAGGTTGCTTCAGCAACGTCTGGTGGGCGAACGTCATCTGAAGGTGATGGTGGAACCGGTGGGCGGTGGACCGTTGCTGGACGGCATTGCATTTAATGTCGATACCAGCTGCTGGCCGGACAACGGCGTGCGCGAAGTGCAACTGGCCTACAAGCTGGATATTAACGAGTTCCGCGGTAATCGCAGTCTGCAAATTATTATCGATAATATCTGGCCACTTTAGCGATACACATCATTCTTAAAGCGGTCTGTGTGTTGGCTTCACCCTCAACCCCCAGTCACAGAGTAAACTCTGCGCCTGGGGATTTTCGGGCTTGCTGACTTGACGCATCTTGAATGATTTTGTGTATAAAAAGTGCTGTGGATTGGGTACAATCCCGCTCTTATCACCGCATTTTGACTAGTCCAATAAAAGAAATCAGACCATGTTTGAAATTAATCCTGTAAATAACCGCATTCAGGACCTCACGGAACGCTCTGACGTTCTTAGGGGGTACCTTTGACTATGATGCCAAGAAAGAGCGTCTGGAAGAAGTAAACGCCGAGCTGGAACAGCCGGACGTCTGGAACGAACCCGAACGCGCACAGGCGCTGGGCAAAGAGCGTTCCTCTCTGGAAGCGATTGTCGATACGCTCGACCAGATGAGCCAGGGCCTGGAAGATGTCTCCGGCCTGCTGGAACTGGCTGTAGAAGCCGACGACGAAGAAACCTTTAACGAAGCCGTTGCAGAACTGGATACCCTGGAAGACAAGCTGGCGCAGCTGGAATTCCGTCGTATGTTCTCCGGCGAATATGACAGCGCAGATTGCTATCTCGATATTCAGGCTGGTTCTGGTGGTACTGAAGCGCAGGACTGGGCAAGCATGCTGATGCGTATGTATCTGCGTTGGGCTGAAGCGCGCGGCTTTAAGACTGAAATTATTGAAGAGTCAGAAGGTGAGGTGGCGGGTATTAAATCCGTGACCATCCGCATTGCTGGCGAATATGCTTACGGCTGGCTGCGTACCGAAACCGGTGTACACCGTCTGGTACGTAAGAGTCCGTTTGACTCCGGCGGTCGTCGCCATACGTCGTTCAGTTCTGCGTTTGTTTACCCGGAAGTTGACGACGATATTGATATCGATATCAACCCGGCAGATCTGCGTATTGACGTTTATCGCGCGTCGGGTGCAGGTGGTCAGCACGTTAACCGTACAGAATCTGCGGTGCGTATTACCCACATTCCGACCGGGATTGTGACGCAGTGCCAGAACGACCGTTCCCAGCACAAAAACAAAGACCAGGCCATGAAGCAGATGAAAGCGAAGCTTTATGAACTGGAAATGCAGAAGAAGAATGCCGAGAAACAGGCGATGGAAGACAACAAATCCGACATCGGCTGGGGTAGCCAGATTCGTTCTTACGTCCTTGATGACTCCCGCATTAAAGACCTGCGTACCGGGGTTGAAACCCGTAACACGCAGGCGGTGCTGGATGGCAGCCTGGATCAATTTATCGAAGCAAGTTTGAAAGCAGGGTTATGAGGAACCAACATGTCTGAACAACACGCACAGGGCGCTGACGCGGTAGCCGACCTTAACAATGAACTGAAAACGCGCCGCGAGAAGCTGGCTAGCCTGCGCGAGCAGGGGATCCCGTTCCCGAACGATTTCCGTCGCGATCATACCTCAGACCAACTGCACGCTGACTTCGACGCGAAAGAAAACGAAGAGCTGGAAGCGCTGAACGTTGAGGTCTCTGTTGCTGGCCGTATGATGACCCGCCGTATTATGGGTAAAGCATCATTCGTGACGCTGCAGGATGTGGGTGGTCGTATTCAGCTGTATGTTGCACGCGACGATCTGCCAGAAGGCGTCTACAACGAGCAGTTCAAAAAATGGGACTTGGGCGATATCCTCGGCGCGAAAGGTAAGTTGTTCAAGACCAAGACCGGCGAACTGTCCATTCACTGCACCGAACTGCGTCTGCTGACCAAAGCGCTGCGTCCGCTGCCCGACAAATTCCACGGCCTGCAGGATCAGGAAGCGCGTTATCGTCAGCGCTATCTGGATCTCATCTCTAACGATGAATCCCGTAACACGTTTAAAGTGCGTTCACAGATCATGGCGGGTATCCGTCAGTTCATGGTGGGTCGCGGCTTCATGGAAGTCGAAACCCCAATGATGCAAGTGATCCCAGGCGGCGCTGCTGCGCGTCCGTTCATCACCCATCATAATGCGCTGGATCTGGACATGTACCTGCGTATTGCGCCGGAACTGTACCTCAAGCGTCTGGTGGTGGGCGGTTTCGAACGCGTATTCGAAATCAACCGTAACTTCCGTAACGAAGGCATCTCTGTTCGCCATAACCCAGAGTTCACCATGATGGAACTCTACATGGCTTATGCGGACTACAAAGATTTGATCGAACTGACCGAATCTCTGTTCCGTACGCTGGCGCAGAACGTGCTGGGTACGACCGAAGTGCCTTACGGCGATGAAGTCTTCGACTTTGGTAAGCCGTTCGAAAAACTGACCATGCGTGAAGCCATTCAGAAATACCGCCCGGAAACCAACATGGCGGATCTGGATAATTTCGATTCTGCAAAAGCGATTGCGGAAAGCATCGGTATTAAAGTTGAGAAGAGCTGGGGTCTGGGCCGTATCGTAACGGAGATCTTCGAAGAAGTGGCGGAAGCGCACCTGATTCAACCGACCTTTATTACTGAATACCCGGCTGAAGTGTCTCCGCTGGCGCGTCGTAATGACGAGAACCCGGAAATCACTGACCGTTTCGAATTCTTTATCGGTGGACGTGAAATCGGTAACGGCTTCAGCGAGCTGAACGACGCAGAAGATCAGGCGCAGCGTTTCCAGGATCAGGTTAACGCGAAAGATGCGGGCGACGACGAAGCGATGTTCTACGACGAAGACTATGTCACCGCGCTGGAACACGGTCTGCCGCCGACTGCGGGTCTGGGTATTGGTATCGACCGTATGGTCATGCTGTTCACGAACAGCCACACCATCCGTGACGTCATCCTGTTCCCGGCAATGCGCCCGGTAAAATAAGTTTCACGCCAGGGTTTACACTCAGCCTGAAGCAATGAAAACAAAACCCCGACCTTCGCGTCGGGGTTTTTTATTATCGGCGGCTGTAGTCCAGAAGGGACGTTCTGGCCGTGGCGTTGGCGGCCTGCAACACCATCCACGGGCTGAACGCCCACGGCGTAGCGTCCAGAGCCCGCAGTACATCCTCAAGCTCACTCCACTGGTAGTCCATCACCTCATCCGCGTTCAACTGTAGCGTGCTGGCGGCATGTGCCGCATAGACAGGGCAAACTTCGTTTTCCACGATGCCATTGGGATCGGTGGCACAATAATAAAAATCAGCATACACGGGCGTGAGTGCGTAAACTTCGACGCCCAGTTCGAAATGGGCGCGGCGGATAATGGCATCTTCTGTTGTTTCACCCGTCTGCGGATGGCCACAAACAGAGTTAGTCCAGACGCCTGGCCAGGCTTTTTTGTGCAGCGAACGGCGGGTCACTAACAGTTGTCCGCGGTCGTTAAAGAGCCAGCACGAGAAGGCGGAGTGCAAAGGGGTTGTGGCGGTATGCGCCGCGTATTTTTCCAGTGTTCCGCAGGGCTTACCCTGTTCATTCAATAAAATGACATGTTCCTGTCGCATCGCATCCACCATCAATCATAAGCGCACTCTATTATATGCTTAATTGTGAGAGATTGATTAACCGGGGGTGTGCTTGAGGCGTGGGAAACTGGCATTCACTGCCGCGCAAGAATGCCAGTCAAAGTGGAGCGTTAAAAAAGCAGCATCAAAAAATGAAACCGACTCTCTATGCCCAGGGCGATACCCTCAGAAACGGCGGGTATTGCCATGAGCATTAGCAGCAGAAGGCTAATAATACTACGCAGTAACAGGCTCATCTTATTCATCCCGCTGGCTTTTTTTCAGTTTTCGCATCAGTAACCACATGCGAACCGTACGAACTTTGGCACCTGTATGCGTGGTTTCTTGCGCCAGTTCGGTGTGATGCCGATAGCCATTAAAGAAGAGATTAAGGACAACCGCGCTGACCGTTGCCAGCATGATGCCGCTATGCAGCAGCGGTTGTAGCACCGCAGGCAGTTTGGAAAAGAAATCATGCGAAAGCGTCGGCGTCATGCCGACACCCAGACTGATTGCCACAATGTAGAGGTTGTAACGATTGGTCGTGTAGTTGCAGCGGGATAAAATGCGAATCCCCGTTGCCAGCACCATTCCGAACATCACCAGTCCCGCGCCGCCGAGCACAAACTGTGGGATCGAGGCGACCAGTACGGCCATTTTGGGCACCATGCCGAATAAAATCAGAATGATACCGGAAGCGATGCATACCCAGCGGCTATACACGCGCGTCACGCTCACCAGTCCGACGTTTTGCGAGAAGGACGTATGCGGAAAGCTATTGAACAGCCCGCCAATCACGGAACCAATGCCATCGACCCGCAGCCCGCGGATAATATCCTGAGGCGAAAGTTTGCGACCGACAATCTCACCGAGCGCAAGGAACATCCCCATCGATTCGATAAAGACAATAATCAATACCGCGGTCATCGTCAGAATGGATACGGGATCGAAGACGGGCGTGCCGAAGGCCATGGGGGTAACGATAGCGAACCACGAAGCGTCCTGCAGACCGGACAGGTTGACTTCGTTCATCATCCACGACAGCGCAAAGCCGAAAATAATGCCCAACAGGACGGCGACGTTGGACATAAAACCTTTGGCGTAGCGGGTGATCAATAAAATAAAAATCAGTACTGCAAATGAGATGCCCAAATACACTGGGTTACCGTACTCCGGGTTGCCTTTTCCTCCGGCGGCCCAGTCAACGCCAACCTGAATAATACTCAAGCCAATAGAGGTAATCACAACGCCGGTCACCAGCGGTGGAAATAACGGGATTAAGCGTCCGATCAGCGGGGCCAACAGCGTGGTAATAATCCCTGCGGCAATCGT
The DNA here is from genome assembly GCF_945906775.1 of Citrobacter sp. Marseille-Q6884. Lineage (NCBI taxonomy): Bacteria > Pseudomonadati > Pseudomonadota > Gammaproteobacteria > Enterobacterales > Enterobacteriaceae > Citrobacter > Citrobacter sp. Marseille-Q6884. Next base: position 299,681 of record NZ_CAMDRE010000001.1, on the reverse strand, counting down.
GGCGCCAAAAATGCCCAACAGGCCAATATCGGGATTCATGCCGATGGCGATCATTGGCGTCACCGCCGCGAATGTCACGGACATAATGACCGGCAAGCGGATCCCCATAAAGCGACCGATGCCAATACATTGCAGCAGAGTCACCACGCCGCAGCAAAATAGATCTGAGCTTATCAGCATGGCAACCGACTCTTTGCTCAACCCGAGACTGTCGCCAATCATGAGCGGGACGGCGACGGCGCCCGCATACATCACCAGCACATGTTGCAGCCCCAGAATGACCAGCTTTCCCGGGGATAATATCTGATCGACCTCATCAACTGCATGACCTTTCCCCGCCGGAGGGGGAACCTGAGAATCTATGGCGCTCATGCATTTTCTCCTTAACCCGGCACGCGCAACACGCGGATGCCGGGTGTTAACATGGGAATCTCAAATCCCATCTGGCCGGGCGTTTAAATCGCCCAACCTCCCGCATAGAATGCCACCAGCGCGACGGCAATCAGCACCGTCCCGATATTCAGTTTTTGCCACTCACGGGCAAAGACGCGCCCGACGACCAGCGTGACAAAACCTAACATGATGCCAGTGACGATATTGCAGGTCAGAACGATGAATACGGCACAAACCAGGCCTGCCATGGCGTCGATAAAGTCGTTGAAGTCGAGTTTCGACACATTACTCAGCATCAGTAATCCCACATACATCAGTGCCGGAGCGGTAGCGTAGCCGGGGATCAGATAGGAAAGAGGGGATAAGAACAGGATTAACAGGAACAGCGCGCCGACGACGACCGCCGTCAACCCGGTTTTACCACCGGCAGCAGTCCCGGCTGCAGATTCGATATACACGGCGGCGGGGGCCGCGCCGACTAAGCCGGAGAAGACAGAACTGATGGAGTCGCTGGTCAGGGCTTTGCCGCCATTGATAATCTGATTATCTTTATCCAGCAGGTTGGCCTGTCCGGCGACGGCGCGGATCGTACCGGTGGCATCGAATACGGCGGTCATGACCAGGGCAAGGACGCTGGGCAGTACGGTCGGCTGTAGCGCCCCCATAATATCAAGGCTAAATATCAGTGACTTACCGTCTGCACCACTCAGGCTGGGCATGGCGACCAGACCGTGAAACTGGACGGCAGGGTCAAAGATCAGGCCGATGATGGAGATCGCGATAATCACCAACAAGATCCCACCGGGAATGCGGCTTTTTTCCAGGCCAAATATGACCGCCAGACCCAGCAGACTCATGATGACCGGGAAAGAGGTAAACGAGCCGAGCGCGACCGGCAAACCTTCCAGTGGGTTCTTGATCACCATTCCCACGCCGTTTGCCGCGATAAGCAGTAGAAACAGCCCAATGCCAATGCCCGTACCGTGTGCGATCCCCATCGGCAGATTGCGCAATATCCAGGTACGAACGCCGGTCACCGAAATCCCCGTGAAGATGACCCCCATCAGAAATACCGCGCCAAGGGCAACGGGAACGCTAATATGTTGCCCCAGCACCAGACTGAAGGCGGTAAAGGCCGTTAATGAGATGGCGCAGCCGATCGCCATCGGCAGATTCGCCCATAGCCCCATCAGCAGCGAACCGAAGCCTGCCACCAGACAGGTTGCGACAAACACGGCGGCGGGGGGGAAGCCCGCTTTGCCCAACATTCCGGGAACCACAATGACCGAATAAACCATTGCCAGGAAGGTGGTGAGCCCCGCCAGAACTTCCTGGCGAACCGTACTGCCGCGAGCCGAGATGTTGAAATAAGCATCCAGCGCACCGCGGGGTTGCGATGCGTCGGGGGTATGCAAAGTATCTCCAGACATAATGATGTCCTCAGCAGAGTGTTAATGTTTCGTCAGGTACGTTCATAAACCAGGCGACCATCGATATAGGTGCGATAGATGGAACGATCGTCGCCCAGCGTCATCATCACGAACAACTTATCGACCAGGGTGACCGAGTTGTCGTAGCGTAGTTGCTGCAACGGCGTCGCCGTTGGCTCCAGCACCACGAAATCGGCCTCTTTGCCCGGGGTGAAGTTACCTATCAGTGCATCCAGACCCAGTGCTTTTGCACCACCGAGTGTGGCGAGGTAAAACGCTTCATAGGCGGAGAGTCTGTAGCCCTGTAGTTGCACCACTTTGTAGGCTTCATTCAGCGTTTGCAGCATATTGAACGTGGTGCCCGCACCGATGTCGGTTCCCAATCCCACTTTGATTTTCTTACGCCAGGCTTTTTGCAGGTTAAACAAGCCGCTGCCGAGGTACAGGTTAGAGGTCGGGCAAAATGCGATGGTGGAGTCGGTTTCACTCAGGCGATCCCACTCTTTTTCTTCCAGATGCACACAGTGGGCGAAGACGCAGTTTTTACCGGTCAACCCATACTGGTGGTATACGTCAAGGTAGCCGTCATGGTCGGGATACAGCTCTTTTACCCAGGCTATCTCCTCTTTGTTCTCACACAGGTGGGTATGCACCCACGTATCTGGAAACTCTTCCCGCAGACGTTGAGCCATGGCTAACTGCTCTGGTGAGGAGGTTGGGGCGAAGCGCGGCGTAATGGCATACAGTAGTCGTCCATTTTTATGCCAGCGCTGTATCAGCGCCTTGCTTTGCAGATAGCTGCTTTCGGCATCGTCCAGCAGGTAGTCCGGCGCATTACGATCCATCATCACCTTGCCTGCGATCATGCGCATATTGATATGGCTGGCGACTTCAAACAGCGCATCCACCGACTGCGGATGCACCGTGCCGAAAACCAGAGCCGTGGTGGTGCCATTACGTAACAACTGTTTCAGGAAAAAGGACGACATCTCGCGAGCATATTCCAGATCCTGGTAACGCCGCTCGGTGGGGAACGTGTGTTTGTTCAGCCACTCCAGCAGCTGTTCACCGTACGCCCCCACCATTTCGCTTTGCGGATAGTGGATATGGGTATCGACAAAACCGGGCACCACCAGCTTGCCGCGATAATCGCGGATACGAATGGAGTCGGGAACCAGATGTTTTCCCTTCTCCCATTCACCAAACCACTCGACTTTTCCCTGACGGATTAATAACAGTCCGTCTTCGATATGCCGCAGCGCTGACTCGATCTCCTCGGGATGTTCGATGGTGCGCGTAATGTCGATAAAACTACCACGCACGGCTTTTAGCGTGTTTTCTCCGGCCATTGTGAGCTCCTTTAACGTTTAATCCGTTTCTTCCGCAGAGGCTATGGCTGGCAGGACGTCTTCCTGCCGATAACCGCCGGGGAGAATGATATTCAGCAAAATTGCGGTCAGCCCGCCTGCGCAGATGGGGTTCTCCACCAGCACATAAATTGATGCGGGTAATATTTTGAAAATTTCCGGGTCGTACGACACGCCGAGTCCCAGTCCGAGAGAGGTGGCGACAATCAGCGTTTCGCGCCGTTTTAATCCGTTCGAAATAATGATGCGTATCCCGGCTATCGCGATCATCGAGAACATCAGCGTCATGGCGCCGCCGAGCACCGCAGAAGGAATGGTGGTAAAGAAGCCGCCAATCATCGGAAACAGTCCGAGGATGATCAGCATGACGGCGATGGTACGGCCGATATAACGAGAAGCGACGCCGGTCATTTGGATCACGCCGTTGTTTTGCGCGAAGGTAGTGAGCGGCAGCGAGCCGAGAGCCGATGCGATAACCGAGACCAGTCCGTCCGCCAGCACGCCGCCTTTCAGGCGAGACTGATACTCATCGCCCTGAATCGGGCGTCGGGAGACCATCGCCGTTGCGGTGATATCGCCGACGGCTTCCAGTACGCTCAGTAAGTAAATGGTGCCGACAACCAAAAAGTGGTGAAAGCTGAAGTGAAAGCCGTATTTGAACGGGATCGGTATCGTGATAAGCGGCAGGTTTTGCATACTGCGAAAATCCACCATCCCCAGAAACAGTGAAACCACGTAGCCGACCATCAACCCAATGGCGATGCCCCCCATGCGTAACAACGGACTGCGACAGCAGTTGAAGCCAATCACCACCACCAGCACCAGTAAGCCGACGCCAAGATTTTCGTAGTTGCCGTAGGTTCCGCTGCTCTTCGCGGCGAAGCCGCCGCCAAAATCAATAATCCCGACTTTGATTAAGCTCAGGCCGATCATCAACACGACGATGCCGCTGACGGTTGGGGTGATCACGCGGCGGAGATAAGGCAAAACAAAAGACGATCCCACCACCAGAAACGCGCCGACGAATGACACGCCAAGCAGCGAGGACATGATCAACTCTTCATGGAAGCCATCGCTTTTCATGCTGCTGCCCAGTGCGATCATCACCGTGACAAAGGAGAAATTAACCGACTGTATCGACAGCAAACCGGAACCGACAATGCCGTAGCGATTGACCTGTAGCCAGGTGCCGATTCCCGAGGCGATCATGGCCATTGAAACCAGATAAGCCGTGGTTTCAGGGGAAAGTTGCAGTGTGGCCCCGACGATCAGCGCGGGCGTGACCATGGGAACGAAAATCGCCAGTAAGTGGGTGATTGCCCCAATGAGCGACTGATGAAAAGGAGGGCGATCCTCCAGTTCGTAAATCAGATCGGAACCTGCACGGGTTATATCAGACATCCCTTTACTCCTCTAAAGCAAATTTGATCATCTGATTCAGCAGAATAAAATTCTGGGAATTTTGGACGCAGGACGCCCTGAGAAATGCATATCTCAATTCGCAGACGGCAATTTAATAATTATTGAATCACTGAGACAGGCCGCCGCAGCGGCCTGCTTGTTGTGGTTATATTTTTCCTAAGCCGTTGAGTATTTTCTCCGGTGTAAAATGCCATTCGCGCAGCCAGACGCCGCAGGCATCGTGAATGGCGGTAGCAATCGCCGGGGCTGCGCCATTGACGCCAATTTCAGAGATCGACTTCGCACCAAAGGGACCCACTTTGTCATCGCTCGGTACCAGCACCGCGCGGAAATCTCGCGGAATATCGCCGATTTTCGGTGCGCCGTAGCTGCGTAAATCGCGCGTCAGCGGATGGCCTCCGGCGTCGTAGATAATCTCTTCTGTCAGGCTGTGACCGATGGCGCGCATGGAGGCACCGTAAATTTGCCCAAGAGCCAGTTCCGGGTTGACCGGCGTGCCGCAGTCGAGCAGCGCATAGAACTTATCCAGGCGGATTTCACCGGTGCGGGTGTTCACCGCCACCTCGGCAAAGTTAGCGCCATACGGGAAGGCAAAATCGGCGGTGATATAGCTGGCTGTCGCCACCAGCGTACCGAATCCGGTGCCGGTTTCGGCTTTATGGGCGATATCGCCAAAGCTGACTTGCCCCTGCTTACCGCGCACGAATCCCGGTGCGGCCAGCGCGACATCGGCCAGCGGCTCACCCAGCATTTGCGCGCCGTGGAAGAGGATTTTTTCGCGCAGATTTTCCGCTGCTTTACGCGCGGCGTTACCCGAGAAGCAGGTCCCGGACGAGGCGTAAGCGCCTTTATCGAACAGCGCGTGATCGGTGTCGCCGGAGATAACATGGACATCCTGAGGCGGGCAGTGCAGGACTTCAGCCGCCAGTTTGGTCACCACCGTATCAAGCCCGGTTCCGATATCAGCCCCGCCGGAATGAACGATAAAGGTACCGTCAGATTCCAGCTTGATCATGCAGTTTGCCTGATCGATATCCGGGATCCCGGATTTCTGCATAATAATGGCGACGCCGCGACCGACCCGCCAGTCGCCGTCATGCGGTTTCGGGGATGACCATTGGATCATTTCGCGTCCCTGGCGCAGGATCTCCTCCAGCGCACAGCTGGCCGCGGACGGAACCGATGTCGGGGCTTTACCTTCGCCGATTGCGCCCAGGATCTTCAGTTCCTGGCCTTCATGGACGCGGTTACGTTCAATGATCTCCAGTTGATCGATCTGTAGCTGCTCGGCCAACTCCGCCAGCGCCATGGTGATAGCAAAGTTACCTTTCGGTGCGCCATAGCCCTGATATGCCCCGGTAGGACAGATATTGCTGTAGTAGGTGGTGACCTGGAAATCGACGTTATCACAAGGATACAGCGGCAGCGACAGCGCCGGACCGTTGCATGGCACGGTGAGTGAATGGTTGCCGTAAGGACCCGTGTTGGCACGGAAATCCATTTTCACCGCCGTCAGGCGTCCATCTTTTTTCGCGCCAAGTTTCACCGTCACTTTGGCAACGTGACGAGAGGTGTTGGCAATAAACTCTTCTTCACGGGTGTAACGGAAGTAGACCGGACGGCCAGTGACGCAGGTCGCCCACGCGCAGACTTCTTCCAACAGGATATCCTGCTTGGAGCCAAAGCCGCCGCCTACGCGCTCTTTAATCACGTGGACTTTGTGCTGTTTCATACCGACAAGGCGCGCGACCTGGCGGCGAAGGTGCCACGGCACCTGAGTTGAAGCGTGGATCACCAGACGATCGCCGTCCATGCGGGTAAAGCAGATATGGGGTTCTGTCGGGCATTGCTGGGCTTGCGTCGAGGTATAGGTACGCTCGATGATCACATCGGCATCGGCAAAACCTTTTTCCATATCGCCAATATGACCATGGATGCTGGCGGCGATATTTTTCCGTGGACGTGAGCCAATCGGGAAGTTGATGATCATATGCTCGCCGCGCTGTGCCGCATGCTGGTTATCCTCTTCCAGCGTATCGGGCGCGCCTGCGACATAGACCACCGGTTCATCGTGGACCACCGGCGCATCTTCCGCCATCGCTTCGTCGATTGACATCACCGGCTTAAGCACCTCGTATTCCACGTCAATCAGTTTCAGCGCCGCCAGCGCGATCGCTTCACTTTCCGCGACAACAGCAGCCACGCGATCGCCGACGTGGCGCAATTTCTTGCCAAACATGCGACGGTCAAGCGGTGAGGGTTCCGGGGCACTCTGACCGCCCGGGGTGTAATAAATATCAGGGCAGTTGAGATGGGTAATGACGTGAACCACGCCGGGCAACGCTTCCGCTTTGCTGACGTCAAGACGGGTAATCAGCGCGTGGGGATGCGGGCTGCGTAACATTTTAATGATGCAGGCATCCGGCGTCACACGGTCTTCGACGTAGCACGGTTTCGCTTGCACCATAGTGGCGGCGTCCGTCTTCGGATAGAGTTTGCCGATGACCGCCAGATCGTCACGGAAGGTAGGGGCAATGTCGATGTTCGTCTGCGGATCGGCTTTGCGGGCAACCGCCAGATCGATAACCTGATAATACTGCTGCCAGCCAGCGTCACGGCTGAACAGACCCGAGAACGCATCATCGATCTCTTCGCGCGTCGGATTTGCGATGCGATCGAGCAGATCGCTGATAATCAGCGCCGCGGCAGGATCGTTATAACCGGATTGTACGACGCCAACATCGATCATCGCCTGTTGCACCAGGCTCAGCGCATTCCATTTCCCCAACGACTCCGCCGTGCGGATCTCGGCGTGATCCAACTGGGCGGCGATGAGCAGGGATGCGTTGACTACGCAGCCGTTAAAAAGAATGGCGTCAGAACCGGCGAAGCCGAAGCCATCATCGCTGTTGCGTACGGAGTGCATGCCAAGATCAAACAGCATTTTCTGCACGTTTTCGCCGGGATGACTCTTTATCTCGCGTGCCACGCCGTTTAGCGTAAAGTGAACGATCATACGACTTCCTCCCCCATCTGCTGGCAGTCGGCATACAGACTGGCGACCACGATGCCTGTGATATAGCGCTTATACGCCACGCTGCCCCGGATATCTTCCTGAGGGAAAATCGCGTCAGCGACCGCTTGCTCCAGCGCGCTGCCTTCTAATTTTTGTGTTTCCACATCGCGCAAACGCAGAGGTTTGTCGGCTACGCCATCCAGTGCGATACGAATGCCATCGTGCTCCGTGATGGCGACGGCGGCAGTGACGACCGTTAACCCGGCTTGTGAACGACTGATCTTGCGGGTCGCGCAAGGGCGGAAGGGTTCTTTAATGACGATTTCGGTCAGCAGACGATCGCCTGGATTGGCCAGATACGCTTCCAGCGGCAGGATTTCACCATCGCCGCATATCAGTTGGGCGTCCAGTGCCAGTAGCACCGGCACGATGACAGACTCTTCTTGTCGGGCGGCGATTTCTCCCCCGAGGGTTGACTGATTACGAAGATGACGGGAGTAAACAAAGCCCAGCGCGTCGTGTAAAGCCGCGGGAATATAATGGCTATCTCGCAGAGTTTGCAGGCGCGTCATCGCCCCGATGCGCAGTGCGCCGTTGTCCCAGTCCGTCCATTCCAGCTCCAGTTCCTGCAGGGAAATGGCGATGCGCCGGGTTGTCCGTGTCGGCGTCGCGTTAAGCTTGCTGCCCCCGCCAAACCAGACCGCGTCATCCTGATAGCGGCGTTTAAGCTCTAACGCCTGTTCAACCGAGTCTGGCTTGAAAAATTGTTCGATCATAATCTTTCCTCATCAACACCTCTCCCGTGACGGGAGAGGGTATGGGCTATGCCAGTGAGTCCATACGACGCCACATCTCGGCGGCGACTTTTCTGGCCTGCGAGTAAATTAAATCGCAATCGAAATTGAACTGACGGTCTTCGTAGACCATCACCCCGTTAACCATGACGCTGTGCACACTTGCCGAACCAAGACCGAAGGCAATATGTCCGGCGATGTTGTCAGCCAGCAGCGGCGTAGGCGCAGGGTAATCACAGATAGTCAGGTCGGCTTTATACCCCGGTTCCAGTCGACCGAACTGGGCGCCAAAGTTGCGACTGAGCAGTTCGTTACCGTTAACCAATGCCCTCGCGAAGCTGTCTGGCCACAGCGGGCCGCCAGCATCGCGGTGTTTAAAGAACGCAAACTTCATCTCTTCAAACATGTCAGAACCGATGCCGTCTGTGCCGAGCGCCAGATGACGAATGTGGGTCAGGTGAGGGTTGTAGCCGACATGGTTGTTCATGTTGGAACGGGCGTTGTGCACCAGAAACGCATCCTGTTCGTTCAGCAGGGCAATATCCTCAGCTGAGAGATACAGGCCGTGCGCCACCAGTGTTTTGTCGGTAATGAGATCATATTCAGCCAGCCTTGCCAGCAGATCTTTGCCATAGATATGGTGGCTGTGGGAGACGTCGTAACGGTCTTCTGCGGCATGAATATGTAACCCGCGTCCGGTCGCTTTGGTGGCTTCACGCAGCATTTCCAGCCCGGCGTTCGACACGGTAAACGGCGCGTGCGCGCCAATATGCGCCTCGACAAGATAAGGCTCCGTTTTGGCGTGTTTTGCGCGGTCGATAAGCTGGGCAAAGCGAATATTTTCCTCGACGCCAGCCTGCAACTCTTTAATACCGTCATTGCGGTCGGTGGTTTCAAAGCAGGTCATCCCACGCAATCCAATCTTCAGAAAAGCATTGCGTAACGTGGAGAGTGAACCGGCGATATACGACGGGGAAGCGTGGTGATCGATGACGGCGGTACACCCGCTCTTCACGGCCTCCATGGCGCAAATCAGACCGCTGTAATAAAGAGATTCTTCATCCAGCGCGCGATCCAGCCGCCACCACAGGTTTTTCAGGGTAGAAATGAAGTCCGGGCAAGGGGCGATGTTAGCCATAATGCCGCGCGATAACCCCGAGTAAAAATGGTTATGCGCGCACACCATACCCGGCATCACAATGCGCCCATGCATCTCTTTCCATTGCGCAGCGGGATAGCGGTGCGTCAGGACATCTCCCACTTCGACGATCACGTCATTTTCGATGGCGATATCAACGCCTTCCAGCACTTTCGCCGGATAGAGTTGTACGGCGGTGACGTTCTTTAAAATCAACATGGTTAAACCTCCACCCGGCCCAGCAGGTAATGGTGATGCTGGTGGACATGGCTGATAATGCGGCACATGTCATTCAGCTCCGGTGGTACGCTGGCGAACTGACCTTCGTTGTCGATACTCAGCACCCAGCTTTGGTTATCGAGGCGGACACGCACGCGGTCATCCTCAACCAGAAAACCGGGATTGCTGCTACCGTCAAAGTCTTGCGGCAGGCTGAAGACGGTGATTTTGTCTTTGTAGGGTTTCCCCTGCCACGGACAGAACTGAGCGCAGTTACCGCATTCGTTGCAGTAAGCATCCAGGTGCAGCGTCTGGAAGCGATTGTCGAAGCCGGGAACCGGGATGGAGACATTGGCGCGGTTCGGGCACACATCGACGCATTTGCTGCACACATAGTTGCACTCGAGGCAGCGTGCGGCTTCCTGCGCCACAAACGCGTCGCGGTCGTCTTTGTCTACCGCCATCACGGAGATCGTCCCTTTTCGCTGGTAAATCTCCGCCGGATTGACGTTATTCCAGTGTTTATCGCCGTGGTGAGTGCGAATATTTTCACGCTCAAGAATGGTATCCGTTGCGCGGCGCGCAGAGCCAATGGCGGCAACGATAGACGAAGGACCCCGCTGGACGTCGCCAATCATAAAGACGTCGGCAAGGCGGGTTTCACCGGTTGCCTTCACGTCCGGCCAGCCTTTCTCATCCAGCGGGATGCCCATTGCATTCAGCGCCTCAGTATCCTGCTGCTCACCGATGGCGGTGATCAAACTGTCTGCATGCAGCGTGACGGTTTCATCAGTTTCCACCGGGCGACGGCGGCCTTTCGCATCCGGCTCACCGAGTGACATGACGCGCAGCGTCAGCGTGCCGTCAGCATCAAACTGTTCCGGGTTATTCAGGAAACGGAATTCAACGCCATCCTGCAGGGCTTCTTCATACTCTTCTCGCCAGGCAGGCATCTCCTGCAGTGAACGGCGGTACGCCACCGTGACTTTTTCTACGCCGGGCACACGCAGCGCCGCACGTGCGCAGTCCATCGCGGTATTGCCCGCCCCGACGATCACCACATGTTTGCCGAGATTCAGCGTCGAACCCTGGTTGTATTCACGCAGGAAGGGGAGCGATTTCCAGACATGTGGGTTGTCGCCACGTAGCGTCACGCCACTGTTTTTGTCTGTGCCTGTTGCGACCAGAATGTACTGATATCCCTGGTTTTTTAGCTGTTCAACCGTCAAATTGGCATCGCAGCCATATTCGAATTTCACGCCGTGGTCGGCGACAAAATCGATATCGTGCTGAATTAACTCTCCCGGTATACGGAATTGAGGAATGATATTTTTCACCACCCCACCGGCGTTGGCTTCCCGCTCGAACACGGTCACCGGGTGTCCGGCGCGGGCAAGGAAGTAACCTGCCGCCAGACCCGCCGGACCCGCGCCAATCACGGCAACCGGATGGCGAGAGCCGGAACCGGCCGGTTTATGCCAGCGCCGCCTGTATTCGTCCCAGCCTTTTTCCAGCGCGACTTTTTTCAGTTCGCGGATGTTCAGGGCGCTGTCGTAATCCAGGCGGGTACAGTTGTACTGGCACTGGTGATCGCAGATATGGCCGGTAATGGCGGGCAGGGCGTTGCGCTGATAAATCAGCTCCAGCGCATCGGCATAGCGGTGCTCGCCCAGCAGACGGATGTACTCAGGAATATCCTGCTTAATGGCGCAGGCCGTGACGCAAGGAGCAACGTAACAGTCGGTCAGCGGCAGACCTTCTGCCACGTCAATGCGTTCTTCCGGCTTCCAGTGTTTTTGCGTGTACTCCATGGTGACGGCTTCTTCTGCCAGCCGGGTCAGGCGGGCGACATCGACGTGCTTCATCTCCCAGGCGTCTGAGGCTTCCAGCTCATGCATGCAGGCGCTCAGGCGCAGATAGCCGCCCGGTTTCAACAGGTCGGTTGCCATAGTGATGGGGCGAATACCGGTATCGAAGATATCGCGGATGGTTAACTGGCTGGCGCCGCCGGAGTAGGAGATGGGCAGCCTGCCGTCGAATGCGCGGGACAGAACCGCAGCGACGTTAATGGACAGCGGGAACAAGGCGCGCCCTGACATATACATCTCTTCACCGGGTAATGCGCCTTTGTTGTTGATCGTGCCCAGCGTGTTGGTGAGTTTCACACCGAAACCCAGTGATTTTTCTTTCGCCAGCGACATTAACCGTTGCAGCATTTCCAGTGCCTGCGCCAGTTTAAGGTCATGATCGAACGACTCTTCTTTTAATCCGATATACCCAAAGCCACAGCTGTCGAGAATTTCACGTACCCGCGCATAGCCCAGCAGCGTTGGATTGAGCTTCACGAAGGTGTTGAGCCCTTTTTCTTCCAGCATATAGCGGCAAATGGCTTCGATCTCGTGCGGTGGGCAGCCGTGCATGGTGGAGAGCGTGACGCCGTGAACCAGCGTGGCGGGAATACGGTCTGGCAGCGCCTGCAGACGCTCCCGGTGTTGACTCAGGCCGTGGCGCGCCAGGAAAGCGTCATCCTGTAACCATTGGCTGAGAATATCGCGATACTGAGCAAATTTCGGATGCGCGGATGCATCCATCATATTGTCGATAAACTGCTGCATCGGCGGCTGTTTAATACCGTCAAGGTTGTAGCCGACGCTCATATTAAAGATAAAGGATTTCCCGGTGCGTTCGGCGGAAGGTTCGAAAATCTGCTCCAGCAGATGCAGCACAAACCAGGCTTTGAGGTATTCATCCCCGGCTTTCAGCAGCGTGAATTCGGTCGACCATTCCGTGTTGAAGCACTCATCTTCGGCATCAATACAGGGTTTTTCCAGCTCCAGTTTGTCGAGGATCTGGACCGTTTTGAGTTCAATGAAGCGACCGCCGGTCAGCCAGGAAGCGACGATATTCTGGGCAAGCTGGGTGTGCGGGCCAGCCGCAGGGCCGACGGGAGTGGCGCAGGTTTCACCAAAGACGTTGGTCAGCTTCTCTTTTGCGGGTGAGTAAAACTGTTGCTCAGGAATACCAAAGATGGAGCGTTGTTGTTGGTATTCATCAAATATGCGCGTCAATAGTTCTTCAAACGGAACAGGACGCATAATATCCCCCATAACCCTCTCCTTAGCGTATACAGATATCGTGATTAACCGGTAGCGATAAACCGGTGGTCTGGGAGAGATAGAGCAACAATCGCACCACTATTGTGAGAGTGGGATTTAAAAATAAAATTTTGTGAGTAGCTTCTAATCTTAACCTGGCTTTGTGAAATATCTCACATCGGGCAAATGAGAATTAAAATCACTCTGGCTGTGTAATGTCTCACGCGTTTTGCAAGGATGATTGGTTTTCTCAAAAATGGTGAGTTTGTATCATTATGATAAGGATAAAACGGGGATTAAATAAATATTTGAACGCAATCGTTTAACTGCGCACGTTAATATTTACTGCCTGTTTTTGCCTTTGATGAAATCTTCAGGGGTATCGATATCAAAAATTATTTCTGCGTGATCCATCGCCACCGGATAATTCGCTTGCGCCCGCAAGGCCTGACGCATACTGCGGGCATGCGGATCGGCGGCAGCCTGCATCAGGCACATTTTGGTCAACAAAATAGGGTGGCCGGGCGTGCCGCGATAATGAGGGAGTAACGCGCCTTCTGTGCGTAACTGCCATAATTCATTGAATATTTCTTTTGTCAGACAGGGCATGTCACCGTGGGTAATGAAACAGTATTCGCTGCTCACGGCCTGCGCTGCTGCTTTGATGGATGTAAATAACCCGCCGGTATAATCCGGGTTGTGAATAATAATGATGTCAGGATTATCCGAGTAGCGTTCATGCAGTTCACTGGCGCGAAAGCCGGTGACCAGAATAATTCGCTGACAAAATTGAAGCGCATTTTTGATACTTGTATCAAGTATCGTTCCTTCTCCCCAGGGTAACATCATTTTCCATTGCCCCATTCGGGATGAAAGTCCTGCGGCCGTAATAATGCAGTCAACAGCGGGCATCGTTATTCCATTATTTATGGTGGTTGATGGTTATCACAAAAAATATACCGGATAGTGACGCCTTGTTCTTTGATTTAGGCGGGCATCACCGACCCGCTATTATTTCTGTGGTGGGCGCGGGAGGAAAAACCAGTACGCTATTCTGGTTGGCAAAATGGTTTCGTGCCCAGGGGCGGCGCGTTATTGTCACCACGACCACACATATGTTTCTCCCCGATGACGCCTGTCCGGTTCTGTTTTGCCGTGAACCTGCACGGTTACCTCACGCCATATTAATGCAGCCAATGCTGGCCTGTTTTCACGCCTGGAAAGCGCCGGCGGGTAAGGCTCGCGGCTTTTCACCCCCTGCGATTGATGCGCTGGCGGCGAGGCCAGAATGCGATGTGATTCTGGTTGAAGCCGACGGCGCGCATGGATATCCCCTCAAAGCGCCAGATGAGCACGAACCTTGCATACCTCAAAGCAGTTGCTGCGTGATTGCGATAACGGGCGGGCACATGCTGGGGATGCCTGTCGGGCCGGAAAGTGTGCATCGTTGGCCGCGGTTTGCTGATATCACTGGCCTGGCGCAGGGTGAACCTCTGGCGCTCAGACATCTTATCCGGCTGATTCAACACCCGCAGGGCGCGTTTAAAAACGTGTCTCCGACGTCTCGCCGGGTCTGGTTTATCAACCGTTTTTCTCATTCTGAGAATATGGCGCTTGAGCAGAACCTGACCCCGCTACTGCTTAACGGCGATGTGGATGCCATCTGGTTAGGCGCCGTACAGGAATGCCCTCCGATTACGCACCGATTTGTGAGATAGCGACTCCGGGAAACCGAGTTACCGAAAGGATATCCATTGAGGTTTTTATGAATATTTTCACAGAAGCTGCAAGACTCGAAGAACAAAACTGTCCGTTTGCGATGGCGCAAATTATCGATAGCCGTGGGTCAACGCCGCGGCATTCGGCCCAGATGCTGATACATCGTGATGGTTCTATCGTGGGTACGATTGGTGGTGGCATGGTGGAGCGCAAGGTGATTGAGGAGGCGCTGCAGGCGCTGCAGGAACGAAAACCTCGACTGTTTCATGGACGGATGGCGCGCAGCGGCAACGATGCGGTTGGGTCGGACTGCGGCGGCGCGATGTCTGTCTTTATCAGCGTGCATGGCCTGCGCCCCCGGCTGGTATTAATCGGCGCCGGGCACGTCAACCGGGCCATTGCGCAGGGCGCGGCGTTACTGGGTTTTGATATTGCCGTGGCGGATATTTATCGTGAGAGCTTAAACCCGGACGTGTTTCCCCCTGCCGTGCAACTTCTGCATGAGGACTCCTTTTCGGCGGCAATTGATGCCCTTGAGATCCAACCGGATAACTTTGTCCTTATCGCCACCAATAACCAGGATCGTGAGGCGTTGAACAAGCTTATCGAGCGCCCGGTGGCGTGGCTTGGGTTGCTGGCGAGTCGCCGTAAGGTCCAGGTCTTTTTACGTCAACTGCGGGAAAGCGGCATCAGTGAAGCGCATCTTTCCCGCCTGCATGCGCCGGTGGGTTACAACATCGGTGCTGAAACGCCGCAGGAGATTGCGGTGAGCGTACTGGCAGAAATTCTGCAAATTAAAAATCATGCACCAGGCGGGTTGATGACCACGGCGGCGCACCCTTCTGGCCATCAGCGTGTGGTGATTCGCGGTGCAGGCGATATCGCCAGCGGCGTTGCGTTACGGTTATTCCATGCCGGTTTCAAGGTCTTTATGGTTGAGGTCGAAAAACCGACGGTGATCCGCCGTAGCGTGGCATTCGCCCAGGCGGTCTTTGATGGCGAAATGACGGTTGAAGGCGTTACCGCGCGGCTGGCGGCAACGGCGGAAGAGGCCATCGAACTGGCGGATCGGGGGATGATCCCGGTACTGGTCGATCCGTTTTGCACCTTGCTGGATACGCTAAAACCCGGCTGCGTGGTGGATGCGATTCTGGCGAAGCAGAATCTGGGTACGCGTATTGATATGGCTCCGATTACGCTGGCGCTTGGGCCCGGTTTTACGGCCGGAGAGGACTGTCATGCGGTCATCGAAACCAATCGCGGACACTGGTTAGGACAGATTATTTACGCGGGCTGTGCACAGGAAAACACCGGCGTTCCGGGAAATATTATGGGGCATACTTCGCTGCGGGTGATACGCGCGCCGGCCGCTGGCATTATGCGTGCGAAGGTTCAGCTCGGCGACCTGGTGGAAGAGGGGGATGTAATTGCCTGGATTGGTGAGCATGAAATTAAAGCACCGCTGTCCGGCATGGTTCGCGGATTACTTAACGACGGACTGGCGGTCGTGGGCGGCTTTAAAATTGGCGATATCGATCCGCGCGGCGAGGTGGCGGACTTTACCAGCGTTTCTGACAAAGCCCGCGCCATTGGCGGTGGCGTTCTGGAGGCGTTAATGATGCTGATGCATCAGGGTGTGAAATCGACGAAAGATGTCCTTGAGGTTGCCTGATACCACGTTGCCCGGTAAGCGCAGTCGCTACCGGGCAATCGAACTACTGGCAAATAATCGTACCGGTTTTTCCTTCGATACCTTCTTTGGCCTTACTCAGAACCGTAATCAGCGCTTCACGTCCGGCGCGGGAACGGGCAAAAGAGGCCGCTGCTTCCACTTTTGGCAGCATTGAACCTTTGGCAAAATGCCCCTCATCAATAAAACGTTGGGCGTCACTCAGAGATAAGCGATCCAGCCACTGCTCGCCAGGCTTGCCAAAGTTGATGGCCACTTTTTCAACGGCGGTCAGGATGATCAGCATATCGGCGTCAATCATCTCCGCCAGTCTGGCGCTGGCCCAGTCTTTGTCGATCACCGCGCTGGCGCCGCGCAGATGATTGCCTTCGCGGATCACCGGGATCCCGCCGCCACCGACGGTAATCACTACCTGTCCCGCCTGTACCAGCGTTTTGACGGTCTCTTTCTCAATAATATCGATGGGTTTTGGCGAGGCGACAACACGGCGATAGCCCCGTCCAGCATCTTCTTTCAATGTATAGCCTTGTTTCTCCAGATGTTCTGCTTCTTCTTTGCTAAAGAACGATCCGATAGGTTTAGTCGGGTTCAGAAACGCGGGATCGTTAGCGTCAACTTCGACCTGGGTGACCAGCGTGACAACCGGGGTATGCATATTGCGGGACAACAACTCTTCGCGCAGCGCGTTTTGGAGATCGTACCCAATGTAGCCCTGGCTGAGTGCGACGCAAACCGACATCGGCAGCATCGGCGTATGCGCTTCGGTCTTTGCCGCGGCTTCGAACGCCAGATTGATCATGCCGACCTGAGGTCCGTTGCCATGGGTAACCACCACCTGATGACCCTGTGCGATGAGATCCACAATCGCCTGAGCGGTAATTTTGACGGCCTGCATCTGCCCGGCAAGATCTTCACCCAGCGCATTCCCGCCCAATGCGAGCACAATTTTCTTACTCATTTTTCCTCACTCATGTTGTGAAAATGTATGACCCACCGATTCCCTGGCTGAGGTTAAAGAGTGGGAGGGGTAAAAGGTTTTCGCCTCAGGAAGCGACCACGTCCGGGTTTGCCGGTAAATTTCCCCTCGCAAAAGAGGGTCTCACCGCGTGATAACGTTCTGACGATGGCGCCCAGACAGTGAAAATCCTCCCACGGGGAGTAGTCGGCGTTATCGTGCAGATCGGCATGGTGAATCACCGTGGTCCGTCGGGGATCGATAATCACCACATCGCCATCTGCGCCCGCTTCCAGCCGCCCTTTCTGCGGCCACAGACCGAAAAGTTTTGCCGGCATTGCACTGGTTAAATCCACGAAGCGTTCTGGCGTAATGCGCCCGGTCATCACTGCGTTGGAGAACAGCAACAGCATGCGGTTTTCCACCCCTGGCAACCCGTTCGGGCAGCGATTGAAATCGCCCCCGGAGAGTTGCTGACGTTGCGCCATTGAGAAGGCGCAGTGGTCGGTCGCCACGACATCAATCGCGCCATCGCTAATGCCGCACCACAATTTGTCCTGCTCGCGTACGTTGCGCAGTGGCGGACTGAGGATAAAATTCAGACCGTCTTCGCCGTCATAACGGCGTTCATCCAGCAGCAGATATTGCGGGCAGGTTTCAACCCACACCTGCTGGTGCTGCGCCTTAGCCAGGCGTAGATAATCCAGCCCCAGGCCATTCGATAAATGGACGATGTACAGCGGCGCATTTCCGGCGAGTTGTGCAAGGTTGATCATGCGGGCGATGGCTTCGGCTTCGCACTCCAGCGGTCGGCTTAAGGCGTGATAGCGCGGGGACGTGAAGCCTGCGGCAAGAAATTCAGCGCGTTTGCTGGCAATAGCCGCGTCGTTTTCTGGATGCACGGTGGTGAGCGCGCCGGCGCTATGCAGACGGCGCAGCGCCAGCAGTATTTCGTCATCATTGAGTTTGTACTGATAGGTCAGGTACAGCTTAAAACTGCTGATACCGTCCTCAACCATCATGGGGATCTCATCAAGGATCGCATGGTTGATATGTTGGATAACGCCATGAAAGCTGTAGTCGATCACCGCTTTATGCGCCGCGTAATCGTGATAGACATCAAGCTGGTGGCGTAAACGACAGCCCGTCGGACCAAATCCCATATGGTCAATAATGGTTGTTGTACCGCCACACGCTGCCGCCTGGGTACCGGTAAAAAAATCATCACAGCTGCGGGCAATGCCGACGTTGATATTGAAATGGGTGTGCACGTCCACGCCGCCGGGCATGACATAGCAATCCGTCGCATCGATGATTTCGCAGGGGAGCTGAGGGGTAATTTTGTCAGCCCGTTGGCGAATAATGCCGTTCTCGATCAGCAAATCCTGTTTAGCCTGGCCGTCGGCATTCACGACGGTTCCGTTTTTAATCAGCACGCGCATAGCAGACTCCAAATTCCCTCCGGCGTACCGGAGGGAGACAGGGGGATGATTACTCAGTCGCTAACCAGCTCAGTGGAATGGCGGCATACATGGCGGCACAGGTGACCAGATGCGATTTCCAGGTTTTCTCATTCGGGGCGTGCGCTTCTGGCTCTTTACCTGGACCAAAACCGATCACCGGAATACCGTGACGACCCATGATGGAGACGCCGTTAGTGGAGAAGGTCCACTTATCGACGACCGGTGCTTTACCGAAAAGTCCTTCA
Organism: Citrobacter sp. Marseille-Q6884; assembly: GCF_945906775.1. NCBI lineage: Bacteria > Pseudomonadati > Pseudomonadota > Gammaproteobacteria > Enterobacterales > Enterobacteriaceae > Citrobacter > Citrobacter sp. Marseille-Q6884. Next base: position 280,735 of record NZ_CAMDRE010000001.1, on the reverse strand, counting down.
TAGGCGTTCACTAGCGCTTTGACGGTGAAGTGATCTTCTTCCACTTTCCAGGTCGGGAAGTAGCATTCGGTCGGATAAACCAGCCCGGTCCAGGATGGGCGGTCGTAGTTGTACATCGACACCACCGCATTCGCTTTTTGTACCGCAGGCAATGCGCGGATTTCATCCAGCGCGCCTTCCCAGGTTTCGCCCCAGGTTAAACGACGGTCAATGGAGACGGCGCAGCTATCGGCGACCGCACAGCGGCTTGGTGAGGTGAAGAAGATTTCCGATACGGTCAACGTGCCTTTACCGAGAAATTCGTCATAGGCCAGATGCTGGGACAGATCCTGCAATTCGTTGAGAATTGGCCCCATTTTGAAAATGGCGTTATCACCGCGTTCCGGGGCTGAGCCGTGGCAACTGACCCCTTGTACGTCGATGCGAATCTCCATCCTGCCACGCTGTCCACGGTAGACCTGGCAGTCGGTTGGCTCAGTACTGACCACGAATTCAGGACGAATGCCGGACTGTTCAATGATGTATTGCCAGCACAGGCCATCGCAGTCTTCTTCCTGTACGGTACCGGTCACGAGCAGCGTATATTCATCTTCCAGACCGAGGTCTTTGATGATCTTCCCGGCGTAAACCATCGACGCCATCCCGCCTTCCTGGTCTGACGTACCGCGTCCGCCAATCAGCTCGTCGGTTTCCATGCCTTCGTACGGATCGAAGGTCCAGTTCTTGATATTGCCGATGCCAACGGTATCGATATGGGCGTCCATCGCGACCAGGCGAGGACCATGACCGATGTAGCCCAGCACGTTGCCCATTGGGTCGATTTCGACTTTATCGAAGCCGACTTTTTCCATTTCCTGCTTGATACGGTGAACCACGCGTTTTTCATCGCAGCTTTCGCTGGGGATGGCGACCATATCACGCAGAAAACGCGTCATATCGTCTTTATAGTCGTTTGCTTTTTCCAGAATCAGTTTGAATGGAATATGCTTAGCCATTGTTTTCCTTCTCCATTTTTCGTGCTCCGTATCAATGACGGAACCGGTAAGGTATTGAGGGTTATGGTGCAACCGGATGTTTGCCTTCCCAGACGACTTCGCGGTAGTGCTTCACGTCGGTATCGCCTTCGGTGCTGATCACCAGCACGATGGCGTCGCGGTTCAGAGCCAGGGTGTTCATTAGGGCTTCACGCTGCGGGTGGTAGTGGACTGCCGCCAGCACGCCTAAGCCCACGGCGCCGGACTCGCCGGAGATCACACGCGGGTCATCGCCCAACGGGTTGCCGAGCACACGCATTCCCAGGGCGGCAACGCTGTCCTGACAGGAGATAAATTGTGTGGAGCAGTTACGGAGAATTTCCCAGCCGAGCGGGTTTGGCTCACCACAGGCCAGACCGGCCATGATGGTGGCCATATCGCCGCCGACATTGACGATGTCGCCTTTGACGCCAGAGCGGTAGATGCAGTCGGCTTTATCTGGCTCAACGATAATGCTGTGCAGGTTTTTCGGGCCGTAAACGTCCACCAGATAACCCAGTACGCCGCCGGCCATCGCGCCGACGCCTGCCTGCAGCAGAACGTGGGTCGGGGTGACGCCAAGCGCGCGCATCTGCTCAACCGCTTCATCGGCCAGCGTGGCATAGCCTTGCATGATCCAGGTGGGGATTTTGGTATAGCCTTCCCAGGCGGTGTCCTGCACCACTTCCCAGCCGTTTTGCTGCGCCTGTTGCATGGTCATACGCACGGTGTCGTCGTAGTTCATGTCGGTGACGATACACTCTGCGCCGAGGTTAAGAATGGCATCGACACGCTCCTGGGCGGAGCCTTTCGGCATGTAAATCACCGCATTTTGCCCCAGTTGCTGGGCTGCCCACGCCACGCCGCGTCCATGGTTCCCGTCGGTAGTGGTGGCGAACGTCATTTTCTCGCCGATGGCCTTTTTCAGGCTCTCGAAGGAGAGGGCGTTAATATCGAGTTGGTATTTTTCACACAGCAATCGTGCGATGGCGTAGGCACCGCCGAGCATCTTGAATGCGTTAAGCCCAAAGCGTTTTGATTCATCTTTGACGAGAATTTTTTTCACGCCAAAAAGGTTGGCAAGCTCATCCAGCTCGCAGAGCGGGGTCGGTCGATACCCTGTAATTTGCTGGTGAAACTGACGCGCCTGTTTAGCCTGTTGCTGTGAAAACAGTGGCGAGGTCTCTCCGGTAAAAAAGCGGTTATCGGCAATATCGATCTTCAATGAGAAAACGGACATATCCTATCCTTATCCTTCATGGCCTCCGGGAACGGAGGGCCGACCGGGTGGTCGGCCTGGGTCTTTATTTAATGCGCTTTTGCGCCTCTTTCAGCAGTTGTTCCAGCAGTACGCCCGGTTTGGAATATTTACGTGAGAGGATCATCGCGGCGATGATGTACGGCTTCCAGCTCGCTTCCTTGTAAGTGGCAATGCGGTATTTTTCGAATACGGCTTCTGTGACTTCCCCTTCTTTGCAGGAAACCCCGCTGATATCGGCTGGCAGGCAGTGCATATACAATGCTTCGCCATTGCGGGTCAGTTCCATCATCTCTTCTGTGCAATGCCAGTCTTTGTGGTTGGCGTTCTGCGCCAGGCACTGTTTTTCCAGCTCTTTGAGGCCAGCATGATCGTCGGCACGCAGCAGTTCGGTGCGTTTTTCCATGACTTTGTATGGCGCCCAGGATTTCGGATAGACGATATCGGCGTCTTTGAAGGCTTCTTCCATGCTGGTCACCTGACGGAAGCTACCGCCGGAGGCGCTGGCGTTGCTTTTCGCCACTTCGATAACATCAGGGATCAGGTCGTAACCTTCCGGGTGCGCCAGCGTGACGTCCATACCAAAACGCGTCATCAGGCCGATAATGCCCTGCGGGACAGAGAGCGGTTTGCCATAGCTTGGTGAATAAGCCCAGGTCATGGCGATTTTCTTGCCCTTGAGGTTTTCCAGTGAGCCGAAGTGTTCGCGCAGCCAGGCAAGGTCAGCCATAGACTGGGTTGGGTGGTCGATATCACACTGCAGGTTGACCAGCGCCGGACGTTGCGGCAGCACGCCCTGCTTGTAGCCATCATCCAGCGCAGCGCCCACTTCGCGCATATAGGCGTTGCCTGCGCCGAGATACATATCATCGCGAATACCAATGGCATCGGCGCAAAACGAGATCATATTGGCGGTCTCGCGCACGGTTTCGCCGTGAGCGATTTGTGATTTACCTTCGTCGAGATCCTGCTGGGAGAGGCCAAGCAGGTTCAGCGCAGAAGCGTAGGAGAAGCGGGTACGGGTGGAGTTATCGCGGAAAACGGAGATACCTAAACCGCTATTGAAGACTTTGGTCGAGATATTTTCATCGCGCAGCATTTTCAGCGCGGCGGCAACATCCAGTACTTGTTTCAGTTCATCCGGTGTCTGCTCCCACGTTAACAAAAAGTCTTTCTCATGGAGGTTAGAGGCCAGCGAATTGATATCCTTTATCAGCTCATTAACAGTTTTCATCGTTAGGTCCTGGTAGTGGAATGACAGGCAAGGTAGCGAATGGCTATGACAGAGATTTCCATATCACAGCGATACCAAGGACTAACAATAAGTATGCCAGGATTAATTCAGAGGCCGGGAAGTGATATTTTGCTGGAGTGTTATGCGGCGTTGATCACAAAATAATGCGATATTTGAAGGTGATTAATAAACGAAAACGTTTGGCTTATTAAATATTCCTATTCGCGAAAAGTATGTTGTCGGTAATAAAATTGCTGTGCCTGTAAAAACTCGCCAATTTGATAAATCGGCTCGGCTCATTCTCATATTGATATAGAAATGTGACTTCTCTTCCATAATTCCATTAGAAAATGATAAAGAGTCCGTGTTTTTATCAAAGCGCTTTTCTCACAGGGTAATATCATTATCGTTCATACGGTATCAATACCTTAAATGATCAACTACTTAAGTGATATTGAAAGGTGAGTATATGGTACTTGCAACTACGCAATCCGTTTTGATGCAGATTCAGCCGACTATCCAGCGTTTTGCCAGAATGCTTGCCAGCGTGTTACAGCTCGAAGTGGAAATTGTGGATGAGAACCTGTGCCGCGTTGCCGGTTCCGGCGCATACGGCAAATTTCTCGGGCGACAGTTGAGCAGCAATTCACGATTATTACGGCATGTATTAGAAACAAAACAAGAAAAAGTCGTTACGCACTCCCGTTTCGATCCCCTGTGCGAAGGCTGCGATAGCAAGGATAATTGCCGGGAAAAGGCGTTTCTCGGTACCCCCGTTATTTTTCAGGAACGCTGCGTGGGAGTGATTAGCTTGATTGCCGTAACGCATGAACAACAAGAACATATTAATGATAATCTGCGCGAGTTTTCTGATTACGTCCGCCATATATCCACTATTTTTGTCTCCAAGTTACTGGAGGATCAGGGCGGCAATGACAACATCAGTAAAATATTCTCGACCATGATTGAGAATATGGATCAGGGCGTCCTGGTGATTGATGAAGATAATCGCGTGCAATTTGCTAACCAGACGGCGCTAAAAATTCTTGGTGTGGCGCAGAACACCATGACGGGAAAGTCCGTTAAATTCCGGCCATTAACTTTTGAGAGCAATTTCACACATGGCCATATGCAGCATATCGTTTCCTGGGATGATAAAAGCGAATTGATTATCGGCCAGTTACACAATGTGCAGGGCCGGCAGTTATTCCTGATGGCATTTCACCAGTCGCACACCAGTGCTGCGGTGTCGCTTGCAACGGACGAACCGCATATTGAACAACTGGTCGGCGAGTGCCGGGTGATGCGCCAGCTTAAACGGCTCATTAGCCGCATCGCGCCCAGTCCTTCCAGCGTGCTGATTGTTGGTGAGAGTGGCACCGGTAAAGAGGTGGTTGCGCGAGCCATTCACAAGCTAAGTGAGCGCAAAAATAAACCCTTTATCGCCATCAACTGTGCGGCGATCCCTGAGCAATTACTGGAAAGCGAGCTGTTTGGCTATGTGAAGGGCGCGTTTACCGGCGCGTCGGCCAATGGGAAAACCGGCCTGATCCAGGCGGCGAACAGCGGGACGCTATTTCTGGATGAAATTGGCGACATGCCGTTGATGCTGCAGGCGAAATTACTGCGCGCTATCGAAGCCCGGGAAGTCTTGCCGATTGGTGCCAGCAGCCCCATTCAGGTGGATATCCGTATTATTTCAGCGACGAACCAGAACCTGGCGCAGTTTATTGCCGAGGGAAAATTCCGCGAAGATCTTTACTATCGGCTGAATGTGATCCCGCTGACGCTACCGCCGCTGCGAGAACGTCTGGAAGATATTGAACTGCTGGTGCATTACTTTTTGCATCTCCACACCCGTCGATTAGGGCTGGTGTATCCAGGCGTGACACCCGACGTCGTGGCGCTGTTAAAGCAACACCGCTGGCCCGGTAATCTGCGCGAGTTAAGTAATTTGATGGAGTATCTGGTTAACGTTGTGCCTTCCGGCGAGGTGATCGACAGTACGCTTTTACCGCCGAACCTGATCAACAACGCGAAAGCGCCAGAGCGGGATATGCCCGTTGTGAACATGATGTCTACGCTAACCGATGATGCGAATGGCACGGCGCTTGAGGAGATGGAGAAGCAGATGATCCGCGAAGCCTTATCCCGGCACAATAATAAAAAGCAGGCCGCGGATGAACTGGGGATCGGGATTGCCACGCTGTATCGCAAGATTAAAAAATATGAGCTGATGGGGATGTGATGTTTGCCTTATCCGGCCAGACTTCAGGCCGGATAAGGGAGAAACTGCATTACTCCTGTGAGTCGCAGGCCTGCACCGTGTTAACGATCATTTGATAGCCGGTGCAGCGGCACAGATTCCCCGCCAGCCCGCGACGAATCTCCAGCACGGTGAGGGGCTGGCTGCGTGGCTTCGCTAACATAGCGGTTGTCGCCATGATCAGTCCTGGCGTGCAAAACCCACACTGGACAGCGCCGGATTCGGCATAGGCTTGTTGAACAGGAGAAAGCTGTCCACCCTGCGATTCCCCTTCCAGCGTGCGGATATGTTTTCCCGCCGCCCACGCTGCCAGATATAAGCAGCTGTCAATCGCCGTTCCATCGACCAGCACCGTGCATGCCCCGCATTCCCCGACACAGCAGCCGTGTTTTACGCTCAGTAACCCCTGCTCGCGCAGCAGCTCGGACAGGGGCATGCCCGGAGAAATGCTCAGTTGAAAAGGCAGACCGTTAATCTGGCATTCGAGTGCGATTCTGTCGGTGTGATTCATAGCAGTTTTCCTCCTGCCGCGATAACGGCTTCGCTAATCACTTTTTTGGCCATCGTCTGGATGAGATGCAGACGAAACGCTTTACTGGCGCGCCAGGACGACCGCGGCGCAACGTCCTGTAATACGGCTTCACTGATGGATTCCAGCGTTTGCTGGGTCAATGGCGCACTGCGCGCGGTTTGCTCGGCGTGCTGGCAGCGAACAGGGGTAGGCGCGGCGACGCCAAAGGCCAACCGCAGATCGCGGAAATGACCGTTCTCCAGACAGCAACGCGCCGCGCAGCCGATAGTCGAAATATCCATGGCATCGCGCATGGCGTATTTGTAGTGTGCGCTGCCGATGTGTGTTGTCGGCTGGGGCGGAAAGTGAAACGCCACCACGATTTCATCGTGCTCGAGCGAGACCTTCCCTGGACCGGTATGAAACCCGTTCATGGCGGTGAAGCGCACGCCGGCCGGGGAGTGGATTTCCAGCATGGCGTCATAAATGAGCGTGGGCGTGGCGGAGTCGGCACTGGTCGCGCCGTTACAAATATTACCGCCGTAGGTCGCGACATTGCGGATTTGTGGCCCGGCAATGGACGCGGCGGCAGCGCTCAGCGCGGGAAGATGGCGCTGGACTAAAGGGTGTTCTATCAGTTCGCTGAAGGTGGTGGCGGAGCCGATACGCAGACCGCCGTCATCGGTGAGCGTGATGCCGCCCAGTGCGGCCAGACCGTGAATATCCACGATATGACGATAGTGGGCGTTGTGATGATGAAGTTGAATCAATACGTCGGTTCCACCGGCGAGCAGTTTTGCCTGCGGGTGCTTAACCAGCAGTTCAATGGCGTTGGCGATATCCGTGGCCCGATGGTAAGTCGCAATATCAAACATGATGTTATCCTTAAATCAGTCCCGCCTGGTGAAACTCCTCGTAGAGACGCTTTGGCGTTAACGGCAGCGTATTGATCGCGACGCCGGTTGCCATTCTCACCGCATTACGAATGGCGGCGGCGACGGGAATGATGGGCGGTTCACCCAGCGATTTATGGCCGTAGGCAGATTGCGGCTCCAGGGTTTCGACGAATGCGCTCTCCAGTTGCGGAAGGTCCGGCATGGTTGGCATTTTGTAGTCGAGCAGGTTGGGGTTGCGCACCACGCCGCTTTGTTCGTCAATTATCATCTCTTCAAACAATGACCAGCCAATACCCATCCCCATGCCGCCATGAACCTGTCCTTCTGCCAGCAGCGGGTTAAGAATATGACCCGAGTCGTGGACATTGAGGATGCGATTGATCGTGACTTTACACAGGGCAAGATCGACGCTGAGGTCAACAAACGTGCAGCCAAAGGCCGGGGGATTGGAGGTGGTTTTCACTGAGCTTTCCGCCGACAATTGCCCCCCGCGCTCTGGATGGTAAAACGCGTCCATCGCCAGATCTTTTAGCGTTAACAGCGGGGTTGTCGGGCGGTCGGCAAGGACGATATTGCCAGCGATAAGCGTCAGGCTCATCGCGGACTGGTGCAGCATCTGCGCCGCATGAACAAGGATTTTCTCTTTTAACTGCTGAGCGGCTTTCCGCAACGCAGGCGCGGCAACATAGCTTTGGCGCGAGGCGAATGCGCCAGGATCAAAAGGGGTAATATCCGTATCCTGCGTTGAAATCACATGCACATCACTGACCAGTACGCCGACGGTCTCTGCCACCATCTGCGCAAAAACGGTATCGGCGCCCTGACCAATTTCCGTGGCGCCGCTTTGAACATTGATGGTTCCGTCCTGATTCATCAGCAGACGCGCACCGGAGATTTCGACGCCTACCGGCCAGGTGTTGGAGGTATAGCTGAAGCAGGCGATGCCCACGCCCCGGCGCATGTTGCCCTGCTGGCTCTGACATGCCGCGTAGCGTTTATCCCACTCAAACAGTTCACGGCCTTTTTGCAGGCAGTCCGGCAACCCTGCGCTGTAGATCGTTTTGCCGGTCAACGGGTTGGTATCCCCTTCGCGGGCAGCGTTACGTAAACGCACATCAATCGGGTCGAGTCCTAACGCAGCTGCGGCGTCATCGAGCATTGATTCTACGGCGAAGACCACTTGTGGCGCGCCGTATCCGCGCATCGCACCGGCAGAAGGCAGATTGGTGTAGGCCGTTGTTGAGCGATAAGCATATGCACTGCGGGGGTAAAGGTAGGCGATTTTATTGCCTCCCGCCGAGGCAATGGAGTGTCCGTGCGACGCGTATGCGCCCGTATTCGACAGCACATCCAGGCTGTAGCCTGTTAAGGTGCCATCACGGTTGATGCCCAGTTTTCCGTCCAGCGAGAACGCGTGGCGCGTGCGTGATGCCAGAAAGCACTCTTCGCGACTGAGCGAGACTTTTACCGGAATGCCGCCGAGTTTACTGGTCAGAAACGCCGCCATCGGCTCTTCCAGTACGTCCTGTTTATTACCGAAACCTCCGCCGACGTAGGGTTTGATGACGCGTACGCACGACCAGGGGATCCCGAGCGCCTGACCCACGACACGACGCACGATATGGGGAATTTGCGTACTGGAAACAATGGAGATGCGCGAGCTATCCTCCATCCACGCAAACGACGTGACGCTTTCCATATGACAGTGCTGGATCACCGGCGTCTGATAATGCCCCTGAATCTGGTAATCTGCCGCATCGATGGCCTGCTGAACGTTGCCGGTGGACATTTCACTTTGTTTAAGCAGATTGCCACCGGCGTGGATCGCGACAGCATCGGGGGCCAGCGCGGCTTGCGGGGTCGTGATAACCGGCAGCGATTGCCACTCGACGCTGACTAACTGCGCGGCTTTTTCGGCCGTGAGTTCATCCCTTGCCACCACGATGGCCACCGCATCGCCATGATGGCGTACATGGCGAGTCAACAGGTAACGGTCGGCGGTATCTCGCTTTCCTTCCTCCAGCGTCCAGGCGTGACCGGCCGTCGCAAAGGGGATAGCCGGTACATCTTCCCAGGTAAACACCGCCAGCACGCCGGGCAAATTTTTGGCCTCGTCGCAGTTGATGTGGGTGGCGTAACCGTGGGCGATAGGGCTGCGAACATATTTCGCGTAACACATTCCCGCCATCACGTAATCATCGGTATATCGAGCTCGCCCTGTCACCTTGGCGATGGCATCCACGCGCAGACATGATTCACCGGTGGCGGTTGCTTTCCGCGCTTCCATAGTTGTCCCCCTGATATGAAGATTTGCCTTTTAAGCGAATACCGGGATCAGGCAATAATTACGCCAGAAGCGGAAATCAGCGGCGGGGAGTCGTGGAATTGTGACGCTGTTAATAAATGTGGGCCCGTCAGCACGCTAACGTCCTGAAAAAAGAGGATACGGCGTATCATAATGAGCCTCATCAACTCATTATGATACGCCACGTGCGGGGGATGATATGCCCGGGACGGTGGGCCGTGTCGCGATATGATTTGGCATCCGGCCTCTGGCTGCTATGATAAAGCGTCTGAAAATGTTGCGAGGAATTGTTTTGAGTGCAGGACGCCTGAAGAAAAATGGCTTAGGTATTGCGATGCTGCTGAGTGCGGGTCTGCTGTTAGCAGGCTGCTCCGGGAGTCAGTCGTCTGATACAGGAAGTTATTCCGGCTCCGTGTATACCGTGAAGCGGGGAGATACGCTATATCGTATTTCACGCGCCACCGGGACCAGCGTAAAAGAGATCGCCCGTTTGAACAACATTTCGCCTCCTTATACCATCGAAGTGGGGCAAAAGCTGAAGGTCAGCGGCGGAGCGAAAACCAGTACGACAGCTGGCAAAACAAAAACGAAATCCTCCACCAAAACGGCAGCAGCCAGACCGTCTTCATCGGTGCCTCAGTCATCCTGGCCGCCAGTGGGGCAACGCTGCTGGCAGTGGCCCGCCAGCGGTAAGGTGATACTGCCTTATTCCACCGCAGACGGCGGCAACAAAGGCATTGATATTTCTGCTGCGCGCGGCACGCCAATTTATGCGGCCGGTGCCGGGAAGGTGGTCTATGTCGGCAATCAGCTGCGAGGATACGGCAACCTCATTATGATCAAACACAGTGAGGACTACATCACCGCCTACGCACATAACGACACCTTGCTGGTCAATAATGGGCAAAGCGTGAAGGCGGGGCAGAAAATTGCCACGATGGGTAACTCAGATGCGGCTTCTGTGCGTCTTCACTTCCAGATTCGCTATCGCGCGACGGCTATCGATCCGCTGCGTTATTTACCCCCGCAGGGCAGTAAACCCAAATGCTGACGGTGAATTAATCGCCAGTCAGTCGCCCTGCACCTTGCCAAGAATAGCGTAAGGTTTATAATCCCTTACGCACTTCAATGCGGGCGTAGTTCAATGGTAGAACGAGAGCTTCCCAAGCTCTATACGAGGGTTCGATTCCCTTCGCCCGCTCCATGACACTTCTTAAAGCATTCCAACTTACTGAATCCTAAGGGATATGGCTTAGCGCCTCCTGATAGTCGATGACTGTAACCCTGATATGACCTACGTGCATATCACCTCTGTTCAGGTGATCAAATTCAGTAACCCATTACAGAATTAAGTCAAACTGAATAGATTTGGGTCTATTCAGTTATTCAGGTCTTCAGCGACGAAGCGTTTTCCAGTCATAAACGGTGTTGGTGGTGTCCAGCACCGGAACCTGACCTGTGAGCTGTGATGCGCGTGCTTTTAACGTTCCCGGCAGGGGTTCATTTGGCAGGCTTATTCCTAACCAGTAGCGCATTAGCTGGAAATTATTCGCCGTTGAGTAAAGCGCCTTCACCTCGCCAGTTTCAGGTTTTGCGACCTGCTTGCTGTACCAAACAAACATCGGTACCTGGTAGGCGTGCTGGCTTGGCTTAACGCCGCCGTGATAATAGACCACGCGTTTTTGTGGATCGCGCTCAAGGGCATGATCGGAAAAGTAAATCAGCGAAGCACGACGCCCTTCAAGCAAGGAAAACATCTGCCCAAGAAGTTTGTCGGTATAACGAATCGAGTTGTCATAGCAGGCATCAATGCCGCTATCTTTCTGATCAAAGACGGCTTCTTGCTGTGGGAAACGCACGCACTCCGGTTCGTGACTACCATAAAGATGCAACACAATGACCTGCTTACCGCTTCGGTTAAGCGCCTGTTTTAATTCTGGAATCAAGGTATCGTCGTAATCACTGGTCAGCCATTTTTTATCCCGGGCATTGGTGGCAATGCCGGTGATGGCATTGTTGTAGTCTCCGATAATGCCTTGCTTGCTAAACCAGGAGGTGTAATAACCCGCGCGGTTCGCAAGATTGATAATATTGTCCGAATAATGTTTCTGGTCGTGACCGATGACGAAATCCACACTCAGTGCGAGAGGAACGGCCGTGATGGTCACCGGAGCGGGGCTGATCGCCTGATTCCACGAGAGCACCTGCGCTCGCTGGCTATCAAGCACTGGCGTGGTCTCTTTCGGATAGCCGTAAAAATGCATGTTCTCTGATCGGGCTGACTCACCCACCACCACGACGTAGGTATCAATGCCGGTATCCCATGTGCGGATCGGGTAATCCGGGATCGTACGTGAAATTTGGGCAATCAGCTGCTTATCATTCCAGGCCTGCACGAAGTATTTCAGGTTGCTGATCGGGGTGTAGTTAATGACCCGCACGGAGATGCTGCCGTGGCTGTTTTTCCGCACACTGTGCGCCACCGCCTGAGTGACATTGACCGTCAGCGTGAGCACCAGACAATACAGTGGTAAACGCGGACGCCACTTGCCGGGGAGCCTCGGCGTGTACCAGACCGCGCTGAGTAACAGGGCCGTTAAGGCGATAAATCCCAGCCCATACTGGATATACAAGCCAAGCATAGCCATCATTTCGTGGGTGGAGCTTTCCAGCACGCTCATGGCAAAACCATAGCTAAAAGCGCTGTCAAATGTTGCATGCGCATACAAAGACAACATCACATCCCATGCGACCACCATCATTGGCAAAGCCGCAATGGCTAAACGCACACTGCGTCGCTTAATGAGTGAAAATGAAAGCATAAGTAATGCAAAGATGAATAAGCGCTGAAACATCACATGCATGGGTGAAAACAGCATGTTAACAGCCGCAACAATGCTCAGAGAGAACCACAGAGGGAGTAACGCCGCAAAGGCGCGCACAGAGGATGAATTCATAGCGTGAATGTTTATATGTAATATATTTACAAAAATTATCGCACGAATTGCTAATCCAACTGAAGGGATGTCTGCTAGCGGTTTGCCTGCCTTGATCAAATAAAGGTGAGTTTTTTATTTTTGGTACGGGTTACACTGCGTAAAATGACCCACGATCCTTTCATCAGCGATACTAAAAAGTATCAAACGACTTTTGTGGTGGTCGTCGTTTTGGTTACTTCTGTATTAACGGATGTTGAGGTCTTTGGAAACAGTGCAAACCTGTTTTATTTAATTCAAACTTCACGGTGATAAAATGAATGTCAACATTGCTGTTGTTGCAGTGTCTTTGTTAGCTTTATCAGGATGTAATATGAATCCCTCTCTGTATACAGCGAATGCAAGCAAATCGGAAGGTACTGTGACGATGGCTTACCATTATACCTCATCCACTCCAGTATGGTGGAGTCCGAAATTTGGTGAAGAGGCGCAGCAGCGAGCAAGCGTAATATGTCAGGGATGGGCGTTTGACTCAGCACGGCCTTTAGATGACAGTGCGTATAGGGAAAATGGCGGGGCTATAGAAGGAATAGATTCGGTGATATATCAATGTATTAAAGATAAAGAATAAGTTACTCATCGATGATGTGTGTTGCATGACGCACAGGCGGGATAGCCGGGCGACTGCAAAGTTAGCGCGATATTCAGGCCTGTATACTTTTTTCAGAAAGCGGATAACACGTCATCATTCAGAATGAAAAAAGTTTGTAGGAAATCGAGTCTTTGTGTTTTAACAAATAATGTCTGTGATTAACAAAATAATATCAATAAACCTGAGCGGTTTCATTCGGAGAAAGAAGTCTTGTTTTGGTGATAATGTTCACTTCCTGGCCTTTTTTAATTATATTTAATGCAGAGTTGAGCTTATGCGACGCAGAGGCTTAATAAATGTATTTTTTTCTACAATTTTAAAATCACCCGCAAGAAAAATGTCCATTAATGGGCATTTTTTCGTGTGCGAGGATAATGCGCGCCTGAAAACCTAAGGAAGGTGCGAACAAGTTCCTGATATGAGATCATCATATTCATCCGGAGCGCATCCCAGAGGGACATCATGAGCCATCAACTCACCTTCGCCGATAGTGAATTCAGCACTAAGCGCCGTCAGACCCGAAAAGAGATTTTCCTCTCCCGCATGGAGCAGATTCTGCCATGGCAGAATATGACCGCTGTCATCGAGCCGTTTTATCCCAAGGCGGGCAATGGCCGACGGCCCTATCCGCTGGAGACCATGCTGCGTATTCACTGCATGCAGCATTGGTACAACCTGAGCGACGGTGCCATGGAAGATGCCCTGTACGAAATCGCCTCCATGCGCCTGTTTGCCCGATTATCCCTGGATAGCGCCCTGCCGGATCGCACCACCATCATGAATTTCCGCCACCTGCTCGAGCAGCATCAACTGGCCCGTCAATTGTTCAAGACCATCAATCGCTGGCTGGCCGAAGCAGGCGTCATGATGACCCAAGGCACTTTGGTGGATGCCACCATCATTGAGGCACCCAGCTCTACCAAGAACAAAGAGCAGCAACGCGATCCGGAGATGCATCAGACCAAGAAAGGCAATCAGTGGCACTTTGGCATGAAGGCCCACATTGGTGTCGATGCCAAGAGTGGCCTGACCCACAGCCTAGTCACCACCGCGGCCAACGAGCATGACCTCAATCAGCTGGGTAATCTGCTTCATGGAGAGGAGCAATTTGTCTCAGCCGATGCCGGCTACCAAGGAGCGCCACAGCGCGAGGAGCTGGCCGAGGTGGATGTGGACTGGCTGATCGCCGAGCGTCCCGGCAAGGTAAAAACCTTGAAGCAGCATCCGCGCAAGAACAAAACGGCCATCAACATCGAATACATGAAAGCCAGCATCCGTGCCAGGGTGGAGCACCCGTTTCGCATCATCAAGCGGCAGTTCGGCTTCGTGAAAGCCAGATACAAAGGGCTGCTGAAAAACGATAACCAACTGGCGATGTTATTCACCCTGGCCAACCTGTTTCGGGTGGACCAAATGATACGTCAGTGGGAGAGATCTCAGTAAAAACCGGAAATAACGCCAGAAATGGTGGAAAAAATAGCCTAAATAGGCTGATTCGATGTGTTTGCGGGAAAAAAATCGGCCCAGATCCGCGAAATTTTAATCAGCGAGTCAGCTTGGGAAGAAATGACCTGCTTATTCGCACCTTCCCTAATGTAATTCGTTTTTAAACCCTGGTGGCGGCTGCAATAAAATAATGATGATATTCAGGAGAGGATGCTGTGAGCAATTTACTCGGTGTAGTTAAAGCTGTCATTGGACTGGTATATGTCGTGGAACCCGATGGCTCGCAGCGTCTTCTGAAAGAAGGGGACAGAATTTATACCGGAGAAGAGGTTGTCACCAGCGATAACGGCGCGGTGAGCCTCTCCCTGCCTGATGGTAAAACGGTGGATATTGGTCGAAGCAGCCACTGGGGCGAGCACGGGCTGAATACAGTTGCACCGCAGCACACCGAGTCTCAGGATGTCGCTGCTCTGCAAAAAGCGATTGCCGACGGCGCTGACCCGACAAAAACACTGGAAGCCACTGCGGCGGGCAATGAGCCTCCGCTGCACCTTGAAGGTGGCGGCGGTGGTCATACGCTTGTCCAGACGGAATTAACCGGACTGATTGTCGATCCGAATGCAGGATTTAAAACCACAGGCATTGGTGAACCTGGCTGGCGGCACGATTTGCCCGTCGGTGACCAGGGCGACCACACTTCTTCTGTACTTCCTCCGCTGGTGCATATCGATTTCTTTGCCGGTAACGATAACTACGTTAACCGGGACGAAATTCATCATGCGGACATTAAAGGCACCAGTAACAAGGATCATGTGGTTCTGCAGTTTACCGACAGCCAGAATCACACCCTGACGGTAGAGGTGCCTGTCATCAATGGGCACTGGGAAACTCAGTTAGATTTAAGCGCCTTTGCTGAAGGGCATATTTCCGTTGAAGCGACCGCCACGGATGTCGCTGGTCGGGTTGCGCATAGCACGACCTCCGCGATCATTGATGTGACTGGGCCGCAGGATACGATAACCGTCCATACCGTGGCGGGCGATGATGTGGTCAACGGTACTGAAAACCGCATGGCGACACATATTACCGGTGACGTTGGCGGCGATGCTCAGCTCGGCGACCGGGTCGTCGTACGAATTCAGGGGCAGGATTACACCGGCGAAGTCATTAAAGGCAGTGACGGAAAGCTGGGGTATGACATTTCCATCCCCGTAGGTGGGCTGAAAGAAGGCGAGAATACGGTCGATGTTACGGTGTTCAGCCAGGATAAGGCGGGTAACACGGCGAGTGCGCATACGCAAACCACCGTTCTGCTCGACACCCACGCAGATGCTGGCGTCACGATTAATGATGTTACTCGTGATAACACGCTCAATCACAATGAGCTGAGCGAAGGAAAACAGACCATTACCGGCAACGTTGACGGTGATGCGAAGCTGCATGACACGGTGCATGTGCAGGTTAACGGCCATGTCTATTATGGTGAAGTGCAGGAAATCAATGGCAAGCTCGGTTACAGCATCGACGTGGATTCCTCAGCCTTCAGCAACAATCAGGGCGAAATCGACACGGATGTGAAGTTCACCGTGTCGGTGATCTCCACCGATAACCACGGCAATCAGGTAGTTGCCACTTCTGAGCACACCACCCATATCGATAACCATGCCGATGCGCAGATCCGCGTGCATACCGTGGCGGGTGACAACGTGGTCAACGGCTCCGAAAACCGCATGGCGACGCACATTCAGGGCGACGTCGGTGGCGATGCACGCGTGGGCGACCGCGTGGTGGTTAGCGTACAGGGACAGGAATATACCGGTGAGGTGGTGAAAGGCCTCAATGGTCATCTCAGCTACGACGTGGCGGTCCCAACCGGTGGCCTGAAAGAGGGTCTCAACACCGTGGGCGTGACCGTCTACAGCCACGACGATGTGGGCAACGAAACCAAGGCGCACACCGAAACGGTGGTCACCCTGGACACCCATGCCAAAGCGGCCATCACCATTAACGATGTCACCCCGGACAACACGCTCAACCATAATGAACTGACGACGGATACGCAGACCCTCACCGGGCACGTCAGCGGTGACGCGAAGGTGCACGACACGGTGCATGTACAGATCAACGGCCATGACTATTACGGCGAAGTGATCCCACTGGGCAAAGGCCGTCTCGGCTACAGCATTGACGTAAAATCTGCCGACTTCAGCAACAACCAGGGCGAAATCGACACGGATGTGAAGTTCACCGTGTCGGTGATCTCCACCGATAACCACGGCAATCAGGTAGTTGCCACTTCTGAGCACACCACCCATATCGATAACCATGCCGATGCGCAGATCCGCGTGCATACCGTGGCGGGTGACAACGTGGTCAACGGCTCCGAAAACCGCATGGCGACGCACATTCAGGGCGACGTCGGTGGCGATGCACGCGAGGGCGACCGCGTGGTGGTTAGCGTGCAGGGGCAGGAGTACACCGGCGAAGTGGTGAAAGGCCTCAATGGTCATCTCAGCTACGACGTGCCGGTCGGTGGCCTGAAAGAGGGGCTCAACACCGTGGGTGTGACCGTCTACAGCCACGACGATGTGGGCAACGAGACCAAGGCGCACACCGAAACGGTGGTCACCCTGGACACCCATGCCAAAGCGGCCATCACCATTAACGATGTCACGCCGGACAACACGCTTAACCACAATGAACTGACGACGGATACACAGACCATCACCGGCCACGTCAGCGGTGACGCGAAGGTACACGACACGGTACATGTGCGGATCAACGGCCATGACTATTACGGTGAAGTGATACAACTGGGCAAAGGCCGTCTCGGTTACAGCATCGACGTAAAATCTGCCGACTTCAGCACCAATCAGGGTGAAATCGACACGGATGTGAAGTTCACCGTGTCGGTGATCTCCACCGATAACCACGGCAATCAGGTGATCGCCACCACGGAACACACCACCCATATCGATAACCACGCCGATGCGCAGATCCGCGTGCATACCGTGGCGGGTGACAACGTGGTCAACGGCTCCGAAAACCGCATGGCGACGCATATTCTGGGCGACGTCGGCGGCGATGCGCGTGTGGGCGACCGTGTGGTGGTTAGCGTGCAGGGGCAGGAATATACCGGTGAGGTGGTGAAAGGCCTCAATGGTCATCTCAGCTACGACGTGGCGGTGCCTGTCGGTGGCCTGAAAGAGGGGCTCAACACCGTGGGTGTGACCGTCTACAGTCATGACGATGTGGGTAACGAAACCAAGGCGCACACCGAAACGGTGGTCACCCTGGACACCCATGCCAAAGCCGGTGTCACCATTAACGATGTCACGCCGGACAACACGCTTAACCACAATGAACTGACGACGGATACACAGACCATCACCGGGCACGTCAGCGGTGACGCGAAGGTACACGACACGGTACATGTACAGATCAACGGTCATGACTATTACGGCGAAGTGATTCAACTGGGCAAAGGCCGCCTCGGTTACAGCATCGACGTAAAATCTGCCGATTTCAGCAACAACCTGGGCGAAATCGACACGGACGTGAAGTTCACCGTGTCGGTGATCTCCACCGATAACCACGGCAACCCGGTGATTGCCACTTCTGAGCACACCACCCATATCGATAACCACGCCGATGCGCAGATCCGCGTGCATACCGTGGCGGGTGACAACGTGGTTAACAGCACCGAAAACCGCATGGCGACGCACATTCAGGGCGACGTCGGTGGCGATGCACGCGTGGGCGACCGCGTGGTGGTTAGCGTGCAGGGGCAGGAATATACCGGTGAGGTGGTGAAAGGCCTCAATGGTCATCTCAGCTACGACGTGGCGGTGCCTGTCGGTGGGCTGAAAGAGGGTCTCAACACCGTGGGTGTGACCGTCTACAGTCATGACGATGTGGGCAACGAAACCAAGGCGCACACCGAAACGGTGGTCACCCTGGACACCCATGCCAAAGCGGATGTCACCATTAACGATGTCACCCCGGACAACACGCTCAACCACAATGAACTGACGACGGATACACAGACCATTACCGGGCACGTCAGCGGTGACGCGAAGGTACACGACACGGTACATGTGCAGATCAACGGTCATGACTATTACGGTGAAGTGATCCCGCTGGGGAAAGGCCGTCTCGGTTACAGCATTGACGTAAAATCTGCCGACTTCAGCAATAACCAGGGCGAAATCGACACGGATGTGAAGTTCACCGTGTCGGTGATCTCCACCGACAATCACGGTAATCAGGTGATCGCCACCTCCGAGCACACCACCCATATCGATAACCACGCCGATGCGCAGATCCGCGTGCATACCGTGGCGGGTGACAACGTGGTCAACGGCTCCGAAAACCGCATGGCGACGCATATTCAGGGCGACGTTGGCGGCGATGCGCGCGAGGGTGATCGCGTGGTGGTTAGCGTGCAGGGGCAGGAATATACCGGCGAGGTGGTGAAAGGCCTCAATGGTCATCTCAGCTACGACGTGGCGGTGCCTGTCGGTGGGCTGAAAGAGGGGCTCAACACCGTGGGCGTGACCGTCTACAGTCATGACGATGTGGGCAACGAAACCAAGGCGCACACCGAAACGGTGGTCACCCTGGACACCCATGCCAAAGCGGATGTCACCATTAACGATGTCACCCCGGACAACACGCTCAACCACAATGAACTGACGACGGATACACAGACCATTACCGGGCACGTCAGCGGTGACGCGAAGATACACGACACGGTACATGTGCAGATTAACGGCCATGACTATTACGGTGAAGTGATCCCACTGGGCAAAGGCCGTCTCGGCTACAGCATTGACGTAAAATCTGCCGACTTCAGCAACAACCAGGGCGAAATCGACACGGACGTGAAGTTCACCGTGTCGGTGATCTCCACCGATAACCACGGCAATCAGGTGATTGCCACCACGGAACACACCACCCATATCGACAACCATTCAAATACGCTGATCCATATACACGACGTGGCAGGCGATAACGTGGTTAACGGTGCGGAAAACCGTATGGCGACGCACATTCAGGGCGACGTCGGCGGCGATGCGCGTGAGGGCGACCGCGTAGTGGTGCGCGTGCAGGGGCAGGAGTTTGCCGGTGAAGTGGTGAAAGGGGCGGGTGGTCAGCTTGGCTATGATATTGCTGTCCCGGTCGGTGTCCTGAAAGAAGGTCATAATAAAGTCGGGGTCTCGATTTACAGCCACGATAATGTGGGGAATACCAGTGAATCACACTCCCACACAACGGTGCTTCTGGATACCCATGCCAAAGCGGCCATCACCATTAACGATGTCACTTTGGATAACACGCTTAATCACAGTGAACTGAGTGCGGGTAAACAGGCCATTACCGGCACCGTTGGCGGTGATGCCAAGCTGCATGACACTGTGCATGTGCAGATCAACGGCCATGATTATTATGATGAAGTGAAGGTGATCAATGGCAAGCTCGGCTACAGCATTGATGTGCCGCCTTCCGCCTTCAGCAATAATCAGGGCAAAATTGATACGGACGTGAAGTTCACCGTGTCGGTGATCTCGACCGACATCCATGGCAACCCGACCATTGCCACCGCCGAACATACGACGCATATCGATAACCATGCTGAGAACGCGTTAACGATCGATGCAATATCCGGTGATGATTGGGTCAGTGCTGCTGAATCAAACCGCCCAACATTCATTACCGGGGATGTTAGCGGGCCGGATGCAAAAGTGGGTGACGCCGTGGCGGTCAAGGTTCAGAACCATACCTATACCGGAACCGTGTTTGCAGATGCCAACGGTAACCTACACTATGAAGTCGCCGTTCCGCGCGGGATACTGGTTGAGGGGGATAATGCTGTTGATGTGAAGCTGACCAGCCGTGATGGCGTGGGTAACGTTGCACATGCTTCGCTGACTCATCATGTCACCGTGGATACTCAGGCACAGGCCACTATCTCCATCAATCCATTCACCGATCACAACACGCTAAACCATACTGAGCTGGATGCGCCAAAACAAGTGATTACCGGAAGCGTTGGCGGTGATGCAAAAGTGGGTGATGTCGTTGTTATTGAGATTAATGGATATAAATATCCAGGACAGGTCATTGAGTTGCCTAATAAACAATTAGGCTACAGTATCGCGGTTGATTCTTACGCGTTTAGCGATAATCGCGGCAATATTGATACAGATGTCAAAGTGACTGTTTCTGTCATTGCGTCAGACCATTTGAATAACGTTGTGACGGCGATTTCCGAACATACTGTCCATATAGATAACCATGCGGACGCGCATATCACTGTGGATTTGGTGACGGGTGATGACACCATTAACCATACAGAATCAAGGGAACACCTTACCAAAGTTACAGGAACCGTGAACGGTGACGATGTTCATTTGGGCGATAAAGTGTTTGTCACGGTGAATGGGCATGATTATGAAACGACCGTTGTGTTGCTACCTCATCAAAATGGGGCGCTGGGGTATAACGTCGATGTCCTCACCAAAGATGTGCTGGCTGATCCAACTCACACTGTAACGGCGAGTATCACAGGCAAAGATAGCGTGGGTAACGAACACGTAGCGGAAGCGTCGAAAGATTTAATTATCGATCTGCAAGCCGATGCGTCTATCACTATCGATCCTGTCACGACTAACCATGACAATATGATCAATGGTGAAGAGTCGAAAAATGAGTTTACCGTTGTAACGGGTACGGTAGGCGGTGATGCAAAAGAAGGCGATCTGGTTACGTTGCATGTCAATGGCATCGACCTGACGGGGAAAGTGGACGCTAATCATCATTACAGTATTAACGTCAGTACGCATGATCTCATGGCCGATCCGCACATCACAGCGACAGTGCACGTAACCGATCAGGCGAATAACGCAGCAATGGCTCAGGCGACACAACTTATTATCGTCGATACCAAAGCGATTGCGCATATCTCGGTTGATTCCGTTACTGACGATAACACCCTGAACGGCGAGGAATTGAACCATCGTTACTCGTTGGTAACGGGTAAAGTCTCTGGTGAAATGCATGCGGGCGATCCACTGACGCTGAAGATCAACGGGCATGAGTACAACGGAACGGTAGAACTTCACGCGGATGGCTCTATGGGCTACCAGGTGCTGGTAGAAACCAGGGATATCCATGCCGATCCTACCATTCACGCCAGTATTAGCGTGACGGATGAAGCGGGCAACAATGTTGTCGCTACTGACCACCATGCGGTGGTTATTGACGATCATGCAAATGCGTCACTGACAATCAACATCGTTTCTGGTGACGATATTCTTAATCATAATGATCAGTTGTCGGATACGACCATCATTAATGGCCGAGTTGGCGGCGATGTTAAAAATGGTGATGTGGTCAACGTGAAGGTCGGCGACCATGTTTATCATGCAGTCGTTGAGCCGCAGACTTTCCTCGGTGGTGGTCTGGGTTACTCCATTCCTGTAGAAACACAAGTCTTGCTAAACAACCCGCACATAGTGGCAACGGTTGATGCAAAAGATGCGGCGGGTAATACGATAACGGCCGGGGCGACGCACGACGTTTCGCGTGATGACGGTGCGGTAGCCAAAATCACCATCGATCGTGTGACGGATGACAACACGATTAACAATGATGAAGCCCACAAAGATTTTACATCCATCACGGGCCATGTGAGTGGAGATGTGCACATCGGTGATCAGGTTGATCTGGTCGTCAACGGGCAACATTACTACGGTAGCGTGAGTCATCAAGAGAATGGTCTGGGATATAAAATTGATGTCAGCACCGCTGATTTGATTTCAGGCAACAATAAGCCGGTGATTCATGCATCGGTGACCGGTTCTGATACGGCAGGGAATACCGTTCTGGCTGAGTTTGATCGCGTTGTGAATATTGATACACGTGCAGATGCAGAGATAAAAATAGGTTCATTAGAACTTAACGGCTCCAGAGATTTTTGGGTTATTGAAGGAACCGTTGGTGGTGATGCGAAAGTAGGGGATGTCGTTAAAATATTCGCCGGTGGAAAAACCTATGAAACGACCGTTCATGCATATCCTGATGGGCATCTTGGGTTTAGTGGCGATAAATTAACAGACCCCGTTACCGGCAGCCCTGTCTACATCAATGCTCACGATCTTGACAATAATGCGGATGTTACTGTGCAAATAACCAGCACAGACCCGTATGGTAACCATGAAACGGCAAGCGCTCACCTGCATGCAAATGTGCCATGGCCAACGGATAACAGTGGTACGCACCATAACGGTAGCAATACGAATCCACCGCAATACGCTGATCCTCACGCCACTATCACGATTAACACGGTAGCCGGTGACAACACGATTAACAAAACCGAGTCTGCGTCGCCGACTACGCTCGTGCGTGGAACGGTCTCGGGTGATGTACATGCGGGCGATCATGTGACAGTGCATGTTGGCAATAAAGACTATGACGCTATTGTCTCTGCACGACCAAATCTACCGGGTGAACTGAGCTATGAAGTCAGGGTGGATACGCAAAATCTCATGGACCATCCGGACATCACCACAAGCGTAACGGCGCATAACGGCGGTACCGTGACTCACGAGTTTAACGCGCTGAAAACGGTAGATGTTGATACCGATGTGAACGCACATATCCAGCTCGATAACATTGCAGGCGATAACACAATCAACATTGTCGAGTCACAATCAGGCACCACTATCGTGAGTGGAACGGTAAGTGGCGACAATGTGCACGTTGGCAGCAACGTGACCATCAATGTTAACGGTCATGATATTACAACGCAGGTCTTTGCAGATACTCATGGTGATTTGAAATTCAGCAAAGAGGTCAGCGTGGATGATCTGCGCCAAAATCCAACGGTAACCGTGAGTGTTACCGGGAATGATGACAAAGGGAACGTGGTGACCGTTTCGGATCACACGAAAGTTAACGTTGATACCGATGTCTCAGCGCATGTCACCATTGATAAGGTGACATCAGATAACACCCTGAATTTGGATGAAACAAAAAATCCAATAACCGAAATCACCGGTAAAGTGAGTGGTGATGTTCACGCGGGTGACTCTGTGACGCTCATGGTTAATGGTCATAAGTATCACGCCGTGGTGGCTGACGATCTTAGTTATAAAGCAGAGATTAAAACCGCCGATCTGCAAGCTGATCATAACATTGTTGCGCAAGTCACCGGGTATGATGCTGCGCAAAACAGTATTACGCACACAGAATCACATGCCTTTACTGTCGATACCACTGCTGCGGGTACCATCACTATAAATACGGTTTCAGGTGATAACATTCTCAGTGCGAAAGATCTTAGCGCACCTCAAACTGAAATTAGCGGTGTAGTGGGTGGCGACGCGCGAGTGGGAGATGAGGTAAAAGTTTCACTCAATGGTCATGCTACCACCGTAAAAGTGATAGAATTGCCTAATATGAATGGGCAGTTAGGCTATTCGATGAAGGTTAACACTGTCGATCTTAACGCAGAATTGGATGCGCAGTTAAAAGCGCATCCCGGCGATAAACCAACGATCACAGTGACCATTTCTGGAGCCGATGATGCGGGGAATACCTTTAGTCAAAGCATATCCAGACCGTTGACTATTGATGATCATGCCGATGTCGCTTTGCATATTAATAACGTCTCTGACGACAATGTGCTGAGTCTGGACGATAGCCATAAAGCGATGACGGAGATCAGTGGTACTGTCACCGGTGATGTGCATGCGGGTAATAATGTTATTGTGCACGTCAACGGCAATGATTTGAATGCGAAAATAGAAAACGGTCCGAATGGTGAATTAACCTTCAAAGTATCCGTTAATACCTCGGAGCTCCTGCAAGATCCTAAAATTACTTACACAGTGACAGGCGTTGATGCGGTAGGGAATACCGTGACTATCACCGAAAATAATAAATTAATTCTCGATCAACACGCAGAAAATAGCATTCACGTTAATACGGTTGCTGGAGATAACCGAGTCAATATTGCGGAGTTTGCTTCAGGACAAACGCAGGTAACAGGCACTGTTCACGGTGATGTACATGCGGGTGATAAGGTGACGCTCGTTGTAAACGGCCACACCTATCAAGGTACTGTTGCTGAGCATACTGACAAGCACCATAGCACGCTGACTTACGATATTGCGGTTGATAATAAAGACCTTACCGAAGGTGATAATAGTATTACCGTTTCCGTTACTGGAAAAGATGCGGCGGGTAACACTGCAACGTCGACCGAAACGCATATTATTACTGTCGATACGCATATTGACGCGGCTGTCAGCATCAATGCCGTGTCCCAGGATAACATTATCAACTCCAAAGAGTCGGCAGGCATGACTTCCATTACCGGACAGGTGACGGGAGATGCGCGGGAAGGTGACAGGGTTACCCTTGAAGTCAATAACCATACTGTTACGACAAAAGTGGTATCGGTTGACGGGCATCTGGGCTATGACGTCCGTCTTGACAGCGCCTGGCTGCATGAAGGTGTGAATGATGTGAAAGTGAGTGTGTCGGTGTCGGACGATGCACACAACCACTTCACCGCCACACAGACCCATCAGGTGATGCTGGATACCCATGCGGATGCGTCTGTGACTATCAATCCTGTGGCCGGTGATGATGTTATCAATGGTCGTGAGTCGCGAAATATTTCCGTGACCGGAAAGGTTGATGGCGATGCGAAACTGGGGGATACCGTCACGCTGAACGTCAATAACCACGAAGTGACCACTAAAGTCGTGATGGTGGATAACCACCTGGGCTATGACGTCCGTCTTGACAAAGCCTGGCTACATGAAGGTGTGAATGATGTGAAAGTGAGTGTGTCAGTGTCGGATGAGGCGCACAACCGCTTCACCGCCACGCAGACTCACCAGGTGACACTGGATTCCCATGCGGATGCATCTGTCATCATCAACGCCGTGGCTGGTGATGATGTTATCAATGATCTTGAGTCACAACATATTTCCGTGACCGGGCAGGTTGATGGCGATGCAAAACTGGGTGATACCGTCACGCTGAACGTCAATAACCATGAAGTGACCACTAAAGTGGCGATAGTGAATAACCACCTGGGCTATGACGTCAGTCTTGATAAATCCTGGCTACACGAAGGTGTGAATGATGTGAAAGTGAGCGTGTTGGTGTCGGATGATGCGCACAACCACTTCACCGCGACGCAGACTCACCAGGTGACGCTGGATTCCCATGCGGATGCACATATCGTGATTGATAAGGTCACCGGGGATAACCATCTCAGCCATCGGGAACTGCATCATGATCAGATCCACATTACCGGAAGCATGGACGGAGATGTTCATGACAATGATTCCGTAACGGTGACGGTTGGTGATCAGGACTATACCGGGCAGTTGCACAATGTTAATGGTCATCTGACCTACGACATTTCTGTATTAGCCGACGACTTCCACCCCGGGCTTAACGACGTGAAAGTGACGGTGGATGCGCGTGATCAGCACGGTAACATCACCCAGCAATCGCAGCATGTGGATGTGACGGTCGCGCCGCCAGAACAGCATGGGCCACACGGTCATCATGGTCCCTACGATCAACACGGGCAGCCCGGTCATCATGCGGGTGGGGCGCAGTTACATGCGTTGAATAATCTGTTTGATAGTAGCCATGAACAGCTCTCTTTTAACTCACTGAATCATCCGAATCATGCCGGGCATCACGGTGCACATGCAGGGGAGCATATGCAGGGCGGCACGGGAGAGCGCATCGATCTGAGTACGCTGTATCACGAGCTTCATCATGGAAGCGACATCACCAGCATGATTGCAGGCAGTGATGACCCTGTCAGAGGCAACGCTCCGCAACCGGCTCAGCACGTGAAAGCCGAGCAGTCAGGTGCGCCGGTGGAAACGCACGCTGGGCATGGCGATCACAGCATGAGCGTACATTCGCTGGATCATCTGCTCGGCAGACCGGATCACCAGTACTAAAAGCCGTTGCAAAGCCGTGCGAAGGATTGCACGGCTTTGCCCGTTACGTTGTTCTCAGTTTGAGGTGTAACACGATAGCTGCGCACTGCGCAGGAAAGCGAATCCGTTATCAGGCTGGCGCTATGATAATTTTGGAATAATAGTATTCACTGTTTCGTATCTTTTAATTGTTTATCTTTTTTGTAGTTTTGATAATCTTCGTGGACTGCATTTGATTCTGGAACTTTCCTGAAAAATGTTAGTAATATAAATATTATTTTTATTTATAAAACATTTTAATCCGCTTAAAGTGTCGGAATTATTGTTTGACAGCACTGTTATATTTGAAATAAATCACCGGCTTATATAACTTTATCTGGCGTAATGTCGTTTAAATTTATAGTGTTTGTGGTGTAAGTGATTGTTTGATTAATAATTTAAAACACTTATATTTCGTATTGCCATATGAGAGACTGATTAAGTGAATATTGATAGCACCGAGAATAATAATATGCTTGAAAAACATGATTATGAATGTATTAAAAATATTGATTTTAATTCTGCACTCTACTTTTCAGCGGTGATGAATTATAAAACAATATTTAATGCCAGTGTAGTATTAAACTGCTCAGCACCGACAGTGAGTATTATGCTAAAGCGTTTTTGTTCTTACTTTCCTGTTCCGCTTTTTGAGCGGGAAGGGCGTTGCCTGAGCCCAACAAAATATGCGATAGAACTGGATAAAATGATTGGCGAAACATTCCTCAAGTTCTCTATCGCGATGAGTGATGAATCACCAAAAATTAACGTATTTAAATAAGTCAGACTTTGTTTATCCGCCATGACAAGTCAGTCATGAATGAAGTGATTTCTATAGCCGTGAGGCCTTACTTTTCCTGGGACATCAGTTCGATAATATAGTCCAGCGACAATTGTACACGGAGCGGTAGATTCTTTCGGCTGCGATAAATAACGTAGCAATCAATATAAACGCCCCATTCGGGAGGAAGGACTGACACTATCCCGGTGGTTTCTTTAAGCAGTAAATGGGATGTGACCATGTAGCCCATTCCATTTCGACAACAGTTGATAGCCGTATAGACATTGTCGAATTTTAGTTTTCCCGTTACGGTGACCGATTTTACTTCAGCCGTTTTATCATGGGTAAACTCCAGCGTATTTTCATAGCTGTTATTTGCCATTGAACTTAATAAAATGAACGGGTGCTGAGATAACGTCTCTGGTGTCGTGAAGGGGTGACGTTCATGAAACTCCGGCGTGGCAAACACATCCATTCTGATCCGCTTAACCTTACGGGCAATCAGGTTCTGGTTATGCGGTGGGGAATAAGAAATAAGCATGTCACAGGAATGATTAAAACTCACTCCTTTAAAATAGTCTGCATTATAGTGATTGGATGTGGTGATGGTGACATTCAATTCCGGGAACCGTTGAAACAACGGCTGCAAGATGTTCTCTGCAAGATAAACCTGCATACCCGAGGGGCAAAATATATTCACCTCGCCTGAAGGGGCTTTCTTGTAATGCTCGACCAGTTCAAACAGCTCATCATTGTCAATAATGTGCTTCCTGATGCGAGGCAGCAGCGTTTCGCCAAAGGCCGTGAGTTTTACCGGACGGCTTTCCCTGTCAATGATTTTGATTCCTAACGTGTCCTCCACCGCCGCAATGCTTTTACTGATGCTGGCCTGGGTCAGACCCGCATTTTTCGCAGACAGGCTGAAACTTTTGGTTTCAACAAGATCCAGGAGGATTTTTAAATCTCGGATTTTCAACTGTTTCATTATGTCTGTTCTGTAAACATTGTGCCCTGCTTTCAGTGTAGATGATCTACGGTCTGAAATAATTGCCCGATCTCAACAGGGCACAATGAACCGCTTAGTGATCCAGATAGAGGTAATGCATCCAGCTGGTCATACGCAGTAAAACTTTACGCATAATGGCCACATGAGAGAAATGATCAGAGTAGATAGCCACTTGCGCGTAGATGCCGTCCGGTAAAGCATCAATATCGGCATTCGGGCTCAGATCAATGAGGGCAAGCACACCCTCGCTGCCCGGCGTTGCCGTCAACGATTGCAGTGCGCCTTGTGCCTGATACGACCCACCTGGAATCACCGGCAGAACGCTGGCCAGTTTTCCAGTAAAGACCTGTCCGGGCAAAGAGTTAAAGACAATCTCCGCCTCATCACCGGCTTTTAAACGCAGTAATGAGTTCTGGCGAAACTGCGCCACGATCTGTCGCTTCTGTTTGGGAATAAACACCATGACCGGGCGCAGCGGCAGCGCCGCGGCAAACGTACCTGGGCGAATCAACACTTGAGTGGCATAGCCATCGCTGGGTGCGCGGACAACGGTTTGTTCTAAATCGTATTTTGCTTCAGCAAGCTGGGCGCGCAGGCTCGCGACTTGCGATTGTTCACCGTTGAGAATGCTATCAAGCTGGCTTTTGATCTGCGCCTGTTCAGCTACGGATGACTTAACCGCCGCATCCTGCGCAAGATAGTTCTGCCGGGCATGATCGATGTCGCTTTCAGAGAACGGATTCACCTTCGCTTTGCTACCTTGCAAATAGCGCTGGTAATCCTGGTACAAGCGGTCACGCTGCGCGGTTGCCGTGGCGGTATTGGCGACGGCTTCATCCAGTTGCGATTGCAGTGATTCAGAATGATGAATCGCCGTAACCAGATCGGCCTCAAGTCTCGCCACACGCGCCTGGTAGCGCGTCGGGTCCAGTTCAAACAGAACTTCACCTTTTTTAATGAGTTCGTTGGGTTTATCGGTAACTGAACGAACAATCCCTGTCACTTGCGGGGTGATAGGAATCGATGCCACCGCTTTTTGCGCCTTAAAGGTGTAAGGGTGGTTATAGTTCATTAAAAGAATCAATGCGCCAACCAGAAAGATCCCGCCCAGTGCGGCAGTTGGGATACTCCATTTATTGACAGGTATTTTGAAAATTTTAAAGACCAGCCAGGCCAGAGCCACGTAAGTCAGAATAATTAATAAATCCACAATTAATTACCTTGAGTGTTATCAGAATCAGCGTGTGGTTGTTTTTTCAATTGCCGTTCAAGTTCGGCAACCCGTAACAACAGGTTTTCGTACTGTGGCTGCGGTGTGGTCTGCATTCCCCACCCACGGTCCGGGCGATACAACGTGGCCCAGATCCACAGAAACGGCCACAGAACATGTAACGTGAACAAGCTTACCCATCCGGCGACATGGATAGCATCGGCGTGCGGGTGGTTACGTTTTTTAGCGATTTCATACGGAATGTCATGAATGATAATGACGCCGTAAAAAATGATCAGGAACACCAGGATTAAAACACCAAGTGCAAAATAATTAAGGAACATCGATTCCTCCTGCCTCCGTCGGGTTGGTAAAACGAAGATCGCCCCATCGCTTTTATTGACCTATTACCCCGTAGTGGTGTCTTGAGGGAATAATACGATGGGGGACTGCGTGGTTATGCTTCACAAAGTGATAAAACCGGATGTGTTGTTTTTATTTAGTGCCGTTTTAGTGATGGTTTTGTTAATTCCACTTATTTAAAAACGCCTTGTTAAATCCATAATGAAGGTAGGATACCTTATTCACCTGGTCCTGCTAGTATTAATCGTTTAGCATTACGTAATGATTTTATTATATAAAACTTAATCTCTGTAAATAAATTGCGTGGTGAGATTTTAGCCTCTATATTGAAATTGTTTCATAAAACCTCTTAAGTCCCAGAGAAAAGAACCTGACTTTCTGTGATTTATGGAACGTGCGCCAATGTGTCTGAGAGAGAGAGATTAATAATTATTATTTTTGAAGCATCATGTTGACCGCCCCCCGTGCGGTCTTTTTTTATGCCTTGATCACAGTGCGCTTCTGAAATAACAGGGTTAAGTCATGCGAGTATCATGCTATTCACATTATCCGGGTGTGGTTGGCGACCAGGTTATGTTCTTTCCCGGATTTCCTTAACGCATTAGGCGTCGTATTAAATTTTTGCCGAAAGGCTCGGCAAAATGATTGCTGAGAACTATATCCGGCATTTAATGCAATGGACAGAATACTATTCTGGGTATGTATTAATTCAAGGGCAGCGTAATTCAGGTAGGTCTCTTTAACAAAACGACCCAGTGAAATGCCCATGTGGGCTTTAAAAAAAGATTGCAGGTAGAATTTTGAAAAACCAGAAATAGCGGCCAAATCATCAATCTGTAATCTCTCTTCGCGATTCTCATTAATAAATGCTATCAACTGGTGTGACACTTCTTTTGTAAAAGAATTATTTTTTGAACATTTCATCTGTCTTTACCCCTATCAAAAACGCGATAGTTAATATATTCGAAAATGTCTCCATAAAAGGATGGTGGTTGAGCGACGCGTTTACGCTTTACCTTCAGGAATAAAATTGTCTGGCGAAATCCTCCATAGGGATAGGTTTGCCGTATAAATATCCTTGCAGAAACGTCACGTTGTGTTCTTTTAAATAGGTCGCCTGAGCCTCATTTTCGACGCCTTCCGCGACGGTTTGCAGATTTAAACGGGAAGCGAGATCAATAATATTGTCAATGATATGGACGGAGTGCGCGTCAATACCAATATTGCTGACAAAACTTTTGTCGATTTTAAGCGCATCGACATTGAAGTTTTGCAAATACTTCAGACTGGAATTACCTGTACCAAAATCATCAATGGCAATCAGTACCCCCAGTTTGTGCAGTTCTGCGACAAGTCGTTCCGTCGTGTCATCTGCCACCAGGAGTTCCCGTTCGGTTAACTCCAGTACCAGCCGAATCGGGTTGCTGCTGAACGCCTGAATAAATACCCGACAGTCCTCCACCAGGTTGAAGTCCTTAAAGTGCCTGGCGCTGATATTGAAAGCGAAATGAAAGTCCTTCGGCAGCAAATGGGCTAAAGGCACGAACTGCTTACGCACCTGAATCATTAATGCCTGGGTCATCGGCATAATCAGGTTACAGTTTTCAGCCAAAGGAATAAAACTGTCCGGTGGAAGGATCCCGAGGGTGGGATGTGACCAACGCATCAGAACCTCACAACCCGTCCAGTGTGTGGTCTCCCCACAGACCACGGGCTGGAAGTACGGAATAAATTCCTGCAGCTCCAGCGCCTCACGTAATTCATGTTCGGCAGTAATCAGACGACCCGACCAGCGGAATACGGCACAACCAATAATCGTGGCCAGCAAAAGCCAGGCGATAAGCGAAAACCGGGAGAAGACCCAGAAGTAATGGGCGTAATCGGCAGGCGCGATCGCGGCGACAATCCGAAAAGGATAACGGGCCGATGCCAGCTCCAGATAACCAGGCATGTCGGGAGAAAAGGGGGGAACCGCATGCGCCTGCCACTGTTGATTCCCCACCGCCAGACCGAGAGGCAGATTGATGCTCATGACGTTCAGCTCAGACAGGATATGGTCGCCATATAGCCTGACGACAATACTGTCATTGCCAACGACCATCCGGTAGATAATCAAGGGTTGCCCCTTTCTGATCAGCGTGTCGCTCATCAGGTAGAGCATGCCGTTGGTGTAACCATCCACGTGGATATTCTCTTCATGATTACCGTACAGCGATGAACAATAGATTTTATTTCCCCGGACCAGATTTACGCTGCGCACATCCTGGGAGTAAGCCACCTGCATTCTGAGCTGCAGCTCTACAGGTTCAAGGCAGGGGTTGCCCAGATGTTCTTTGACGACAGACGCGGCGTGGTTGGCACTATCCAACGTGTTTTCTACCAGCTGGCGGGCGTTCATCATACGAATATGGGTAGTAAGCTTGAGGTTGGATGCTGCCTGCCAGATCGTGCTGATTAACCCCAGCAGGATGCAAAGCAAACTCGCAAGAATGGCGCGGACTAATCGATGCCTGAAGCGACGCTTTTTTAACAGACCAAACGGCATGATATTACCTCTACACCATATGCGAACCGCTTTATAGCGTTATCATTACGCTGCTATATAAAGCGGTACCAAATTGGGTAATTGTTTAAACGTACACGACGACCTTCGCTACTCCGCGATATTGTCTGACATGTGTTGAAAAGAACGTTTATTAAGATCTTAATCTTAATTTCCCTATTTTTTTCTTCGGAAAAATAACACTCTACTATAATTTATCATCAGGTAAAGCCATTAACGATATAGAGACTTTGATGATTGGATGTAGATAGGGTGTGCTTTTTAAAAGTACATGCTAATCAGTAACATGCGATTGTTTGTGTAAGTTTAAAATGTTTTGTTATGCGAATTGTTTTAAATAACATCATTGTTTGAATAAAATTAAATATTATTGAATGCTGTGGTTTTAGATGTTCAATCCCCTTCGATTTTACAGACAATGCTTGTGTGATTATTATGAATATTGATACTTGTCTTTTTCTGTGTGATTTTTATTTAAAGGAGGGGGTTCTTTATTATTAAAGAAAATTCCTGGATGGTCATCAATATCATTGCATTCTCCTTTTTGTATTCTGTCTGGTGTTTTTTTATTCGCTCGTTTTACGACAATGAAAACCCTTTCCGTCATCCCCACGCCGATTTTTCGTCAGATCAAACTGTCTTTGTGTTTGTGGCGACTGCAGGAACGGTTAACGATGCGGGCAAAACGCCAGGATAATGTTACAGAGAGCGGTATTGAGGTGGGATTAAATATGTAACCATTTGATTTAATGGTGATTGTCTTTTTGGCTTACTGACTCCAGGCTCTGGTCAGTTTCCATCGTTAATTGTCATAGCGAATTTATGCAAATTGAATGCGTTTTTATTTATAATTCAGCCATAAATTCTGAGCGTATAATCCTTATTTTTTGTAGTGAATTCGGTTTATTCTTAACATCGTTAACAGGCGTACAATTACGTTGTGTTTTTATACTTTTATTTAATAATAAACAGAGTTACATAATTTTTTCGACTGACTCTGATGAAAGTCCAGTCTTCAATCCTAAGAGTATTAGGATTATCTGGTCTAAAATTCTTTTTTTGCCTAAGTGTTTTCTTATCGGATAGCCACAAGGTGAACGGGATGTTAATATTCATCAGTCTCTGCCCGACTTCCAGTTAGTAGATAATGAAGTACGGGTGGTCAATAAGACTAAAGAACTAAATGGTTTCCAACCCTATTACGAAATAAGCGGAAATGCATCTTACATGATCGGCACCCGTCACGGAATGACGATAACTTATTGATAACGCTTATTTTTACTCTGTTGTAAGATATAAGGGCAGATATGTTCAGTATGCGTCGACATGCAAAATTCATTAAACGCTTTAAGTCTGTAACCTGTTTATTTACGGTCAGTGTTCTTTTTCCTCTACAAGCCTCTGCAGTCGGTTCTGATTATGACGGTTTGATTATTGAGGCCCGTGAAGGGAATAGCGCGCCGCTATTGCGCTATCTTCAGGAGCAAGAAAAGAAAGCCTCACTCACACCTAATCAGGTGGCTGATTGGTTGCAAGTCACCAGTTGGGCCAATAATAGCGATAAAGAAACGATTGATATCTGGCAGCGCTATCGCGGACAGATGGATGTGCCTGCACGTGGGAAAGTCGCGGCGGCTCGCGCTTTTCGTAATCAGAAAAAGTGGGACGATTCGTTGGCCATCTGGGAAAACGTTTTGCAGGAAGAGCCTGACAACGTTGATATACGTACCGGTTGGATCATGACGCTTGCCGATGCGCGTTACAATCAGCAAGCCCTGACTGAAGCGAACAAATGGGCGAGGGCGCATCCCGGGGCGGACTCTGATGCACTGCTGGCCTATGTTTATCATTCACAAGGTAAAAACTGGGATGCGCTGTTAGTTGCCAGTCAGGCGGATGACGTTGACCCGGGTAACAAGAATGCGCAATCCACGCTGTTGTCTGCTTTGTCTGCTAACCGCGTTTCTGGCCCGGCGCTGGGGCTGGCGGAGGTTGTTCCGACCACTGATCCGGTGAAACGCCGTCTTGAGCTTGATGCGGCAGCAGAAATCGTTCGTTCCTCTTATACGTCCGCACGTAATGAAGAGGAACGTTTTATCGTGGCGGATAAAGCCCTTGCCCGCTACGCCCAACTGCTTGCGGCCTGGAGAGATGAACCGTCTGCCCAGGATGATGTCCGCCGCGCCAGAATTGACCGGATGGGTGCCTTATTGGTACGTAAACGGACGGCCGAAGTGATTCAGGAATATGAATCCCTTTCTGCGAGCGGCGAAGTGCCAAACTATGCGAAACGCTGGGTGGCTTCCGCATGGCTGAGCGAACGTCAGCCGGAAAAAACCGAAGCGATGCTGGCGAGCATCTACTATCCAAACGGGCCGATTCCGGTCACCCCTCTGACGCCAGAGGATCAACAGGATCTGTTTTACGCGCATCTGGATAATGAAAACTTTGATGCGGCAAAAAAACAGGTCGATGCGCTCATCAAAGAGAGCCCGTATTTACGGCGGATCTATGGCTCGCCAACGCCGCAGCCGAATGATAACTGGCTGCTTGCTCAGACCATGCTCACGCAATACCACATTGCGGCCAATGAACTGCCCGAGGCGGAAAAACTGGCAGAACATCTGGCGCGTACCGGTTCAGGCAACCAGGGACTGCGCATCACCTATTCTTCCGTGCTGGAAGCGCGTGGATTGCCGCGCGCGGCCGAGAAAGAGCTTAAACTTGCGGAAGTGATTGAGCCAAGCAATCTGGAACTGGAACGCCAACAGGCTTATGTGGCGCTGGATCTTCAGGAATGGAAACAGGCTGATGAGCTGACCGATGACGTCATTGCCCGTAGCCCGGATGATGAAGCGACGTTGCGCCTTGCCCGTATGCGCGATGTGCACAAAATGTCAGAACTGAGGATCAGCGGAACCCAGGGGATCTCCTCGGATAGCCCGGTCAGCGGTAAGAACGACTTCAACATCAATACTGCCATTTACAGCCCGCCCATCAATGACAACTGGCGACTGTTTACCGGCTTCAACTTCGCCACCGGTGAATTTGAAGAAGGAAAAGGAATCAGCCGGGATCTGGCTGCGGGTGCCGAATGGACATCACGCGATTACTGGGCGGAAATGGAAGTTTCCGGTCGTAATTATGGCGACGGTCAGAAGATCGGCGGACGCCTTTCCGGGTGGCATGATTTCAATGACAACTGGCGCGTCGGTGGCTCGGCGGAGCGCCTTTCTCGCAACACCCCTCTGCGTGCGCTACGTAGCGGTGTGTATGCAAACGGCGGTGATATGTTTGTCCGCTGGTATCAAAACGAACGGCGAGAGTATCAATTGTCGTTTGCCGCATCACATTTCTCGGATGGAAACGATCGCATCGAGTACGGACTTAGCGGAAAAGAACGCTTATGGACGACGCCGCGCTTCACGCTGGATTTCACCCCGGGAATCGGCGGAAGCACCAACACCAAAGAAAATGTGCCGTATTACAACCCGAAAAGCGATTTCTCTGTTGTACCTGGCTTGACTGCGGAACAGGTTCTTTACCGACACTACGACACCGTGTGGACGCAGCAAGGTGTGGCTGGCGTGGGTAGCTACTGGCAGCAAGGTGAAGATAACGGCGCGATAGTTCAGCTTGGATATGGGCAACGGCTCAAATGGAATAACGTCGTCGATGGCGGGGTCATGCTGATGTGGGATAAACGTCCCTATGACGGTAAACGTGAGCGGAATATCTCCCTCGCTTTCGATTTGAATGTCAGGTTTTAAGGACTGTTTATGTTGAAAAGATGTCTATGGGTTAGCGCGTTAATCGCTGGCTGGATGATGATTACCGCGTGCAGCAGCGCGCACAATACCACACCTCGCTATGTGCCACCGTCAGAGCGCGCACCGCTTGCGGCCGATCATCCATGGCCGAAAAATAGCTTCCTGGTGCTGGGCTATCACGACGTTGAAGATGGCGCGGCCGATCAGCGCTATCTCTCGGTGCGAACCAGTGCGCTGAGCGATCAAATGGGCTGGCTGCGGGATAATGGCTATAACCCGATCAGCGTGCAGCAAATTCTTGATGCGCATGACGGTAAAATCGTGCTGCCGGAAAAAGCGGTACTGCTCACCTTTGATGACGGCTATAGCAGTTTTTATACCCGCGTCTGGCCGCTGCTGAAAGCGTACAACTGGCCGGCACTCTGGGCGCCGGTCGGGAGCTGGGTGGATGCGCCTGCCAATAAGAAAGTTGATTTTGGCGGCTTGATGACGGCGCGAGATAAATTCGCGACCTGGAAAATGGTCGAGGAGATGGGGAAATCGCCGCTGGTTGAAGTGGGCGCTCACACCTGGGCATCGCACTTCGGTGGCGAGGCGAACCCGCAGGGAAGTAAAGAACCTGCGGTGGCGAACCGTCTGTACGATAGCAAAACGGGAACTTACGAAACCGACGAGCAGTATACTCGCCGTATTAACACCGATATCTCTTTGATCACCAACAAAATAAAGTCTGTGACAGGGAAATCGCCGCGCGCATGGGTCTGGCCATACGGTGCAGCGAATGGCACGACCTTAAGTCTGGCAAAAGAGCAGGGTTATAAAATGGCGTTTACCCTCAACGAGGGTCTGGCGAATGCGGCATTCCTGGATGATATCCCGCGTGTGCTGATCTCTGATAACCCCTCTCTGAAGCGTTTTGCCAGCCAGGTTGCTCAGGTGCGTGAACCTCAGACGATGCGCGTGATGCATGTCGATCTGGATTATGTGTATGACAAAGACCCTGCTCAGCAGAAGCGAAACATCGATAAGCTGATCCAGCGTGTCTATGACATGCGTATCTCTCATGTCTTCCTGCAGGCGTACGCCGATCCAGAAGGTGACGGGAACATCCGCGAGCTTTATTTCCCTAACCGCTGGCTGCCGATGCGTGCCGATCTCTTTAACTATATCTCCTGGCAGTTACAAACGCGGGCCGGGGTTACTGTCTATGCCTGGATGCCGGTGTTGGCTTTCGATCTCGACGCCTCTATTCCTCGCGTCACGGCATGGAACCCGAAAACGGGTCGCACCGCGATTGATCATGAACAGTACGTTCGTCTTTCTCCGTGGAGCAGCGAAGCGCGTCAGCGCATCACCGAAATCTATGAAGACCTGGCGAAGCATGCCAGCTTCAAAGGCATTTTGTTTCATGATGATGCTTTCCTGACGGACTTTGAAGATGCTTCACCAGAGGCCTTAGCGGCATACCGCGCCGCCGGTTTACCGGGCAGCATTGAGCAAATTCGTAATGACCCTCAGGCGTTCGAACGCTGGACTCGCCTGAAAAGTAAGATGTTGATCGACTTCACGAAGCAACTGACCCGCTCGGTACGTGATATTCGTGGTCCACAGGTACAAACCGCCCGTAATATCTACGCCATGCCGGTGCTGGAGCCTGAAAGTGAAGCCTGGTTTGCACAGAACCTGAATGATTTTCTGAATACCTATGACTGGACTGCTCCGATGGCGATGCCCTATATGGAGAAGATCCCAGCCAATGATGCTAACGCCTGGCTGGACAGACTGGTGAATGCCGTTGCACAGACCCCCGGCGCGCTGGATAAGACC
The DNA here is from genome assembly GCF_945906775.1 of Citrobacter sp. Marseille-Q6884. Taxonomy (NCBI): domain Bacteria; kingdom Pseudomonadati; phylum Pseudomonadota; class Gammaproteobacteria; order Enterobacterales; family Enterobacteriaceae; genus Citrobacter; species Citrobacter sp. Marseille-Q6884. Next base: position 242,678 of record NZ_CAMDRE010000001.1, on the reverse strand, counting down.
GTGTTTGAACTGCAAGCACGCGACTGGCGTAAGTCCGGGGAACAAGCCGAAATCAGTGGTAAACAAATCGCCGAGTGGATGCGCCAGCTTAAATTAAGCGGTGCAGGTAACTATGGCTATTACCCGGATGATTTCATCAGCGACAAACCCGAGATGTCAGAGATTCGCTCGACGTTCTCATCATACTGGTACCCGCAAAAATGACCGATCGCATTATTGCTTTCCTGATACTTTGCCTGATGTTCAGCCTGCCGTTTGGCGTGGCTGTCGTCTTTACAGGTGAAGTGATGCTGAACTTCGTCTTCTTCTGGCCCTTGTTTATGTCTGCCTTATGGATAAGCGGTGGGGTCTATTTCTGGTTCTACCGTGAGCGCCACTGGAAATGGGGAGATGACACGCCGCCTCCGACACTGGAGGGAAATCCGCTGGTGTCGATTTTGATCCCGTGCTTTAACGAAGGGCTTAATGCGCGTGAAACAATCGGCGCAGCGCTGGCGCAGCGTTATAAAAATATTGAAGTGATTGCCATCAATGATGGCTCTACCGATAACACCCATGACGTTCTGGAACAGCTGGCGATAGAGAACCCCAGTCTGCGCGTGATCCATTTAGCTGAGAACCAGGGCAAAGCCCTGGCGCTCAAGACCGGTGCGGCAGCGGCTCGCAGTGACTACCTCGTCTGCATTGATGGTGACGCGTTACTGGATCGTGATGCTGTTGCCTATATTGTGGCGCCGCTGATCCAGTTCCCGCGTGTTGGCGCCGTCACCGGGAATCCGCGCATTCGCACCCGTTCCACACTTATTGGCCGCGTACAGGTTGGGGAGTTCTCCTCAATTATCGGTCTGATTAAGCGGACCCAGCGCGTCTATGGGCAGATCTTTACCGTTTCCGGTGTGGTGGCGGCGTTTCGTCGTCGCGCGCTGGCTGAGGTCGGTTACTGGAGCCCGGACATGATCACCGAAGATATCGATATCAGTTGGAAGCTGCAATTGCGCCACTGGTCGGTATTCTTTGAGCCACGGGCACTGTGCTGGATCCTGATGCCGGAAACGTTAAAGGGATTGTGGAAACAGCGTCTGCGCTGGGCACAAGGTGGCGCAGAAGTGTTTATTGTCAATATGCGCCGCCTGTGGTCGTGGGAGTTCCGTCGCATGTGGCCGCTGTTCCTTGAGTTCTGTTTTTCTACCGCCTGGTCGTTCGCTTATGCGGTCAGTATTGTGCTGTTTCTTTGTGGGCTGCTTTTCCCCATGCCAGAGGCGCTGTATGTGCAAAACCTGTTCCCGCCAGCCTTTACCGGCTTAATACTCGGCGTGGTTTGCCTGTTGCAGTTTGCGGTGAGCCTGATGATTGAACGACGCTATGAAAAAGGCATTGGCGCCTCGTTGTTCTGGATTATTTGGTTCCCGGTGGTCTACTGGATGTTGAGCCTGTTTACCACGCTGGTGGCTTTCCCCAAAGTGATGCTCAAACGCAAACGTGGGCGAGCGCGCTGGGTCAGCCCTGACCGCGGAATTGGGAGGATAGAACCATGAGCCAGCCACTTATCTTTACCGAACGACGCCTGCTGCCCCGCGTGATCGACGTACTGTTGACGCTGTTGGCCTGGGTTGGGTTTCTGTATCTGATCTATAAAGGTCTCATCACGGCTCTGGCTCATTCACCTTATATGGGTGTACGCCCCTTTTTCACCACCCTGGATACCGTGACGTTCTACATCCTTATCGCCTTGATAAACGGTCTGGTGTTGATTGGTTGGGCGAAATATAACCAGTATCGTTTTCGGGTAGAACGCCGCAGCCGCCGTCCTGGGCTTAAAGATCATGAACTGGCAGAGAGCTTGCGTATTACCCCGGAACTGGTGATGGAGCTGAACAAAGCGAGGGTACTGACGGTTCACCACCATGAAAGTGGTGAAATCAGTCATATCGATGTGGACAGGCACATTGCCGATAACCGCCTGCCACCGCCGACGCCTGCGATGCTTGAGTATTTATCTCCAAATCCAGAGCCGGCGTTGCAGACAATGCCTGAGTGATGTTTTTCTGCCGTCAGTAGCAGCCTTCAGACTCGCCTGGGTCTATGATTAGACCCAGGACAATAAAAATAGCGAGGCAATGTCATGGATAAAGCGTTACTGGAGTCTGGCTACCGGGCCTATACCGGCGAAAAGATCGATGTCTACTTCAACACGGGAATATGCCAGCATTCGGGGAAATGCGTGCGGGGAAGCGCGAAGCTGTTCAACCTGAAACGTAAACCGTGGATCATCCCCGATGAAGTCGATGTTGCGACGGTCATCAGGGTCATCGATACCTGTCCAAGCGGTGCGCTGAAATATCGCCAGAAATGAGTGAGGGAACCATGGACATTCTTGAAGGCCACAACAAATTTTACGTGAATGATGCCCAGGGCAATCAGGTTGCTGAGATTGTCTTCGTGCCGACGGGTGAGCACCTGAGCATTATTGAACACACAGATGTTGATCCCAGCCTGAAAGGTCAGGGGGTAGGGAAGCAACTGGTGGCGAAGGTCGTAGAAAAAATGCGCCGCGAAAACCGTAAAGTGATCCCACTGTGCCCGTTTGCCAAACATGAGTTCGACAAAACCCGCGAGTACGACGACATTCGTGCCTGAGGCGTGATTTCCCACCGGATGGCGCAATGCGCATCCGGTCGGTTCTTCATTCAGCGCATCACTCCCGATGCAGCAGATCCTGATAAATCCCGGTCAGTACCCCTTGTGGGCCAAACTCTTTTTTTATCCACTGGGTCACACGGCCGGTAGCCGAGTGCTGGGTTGCCAGCAACATGCGTGAATCCTGACGCGGGTTGTGGATCTTGCGCGTGACCAGTAAGGATTTCTCCATCGCTTCGCGCACCATATAGTCGGGGAGAAAACCAATCCCTTCGCCGAGGATCTGGCACTGACATTTGGTATTAAAATCGGGCACCAGAATGGATTCCTGTCCGTGCAGAAGCCAGCCGACCTTCTTGTTAATGGTGTGCGCGGTATCTTCCACCATGATGTTGGGATACAACCGTAACTGGCTTTCGGAGATCGGCTCGGGCATAAACGCCAGCGGATGATCCGGGGCGATGGCAAATGACCAGCGGATCGCGCCAATTTCGGTGTAATCAATCCCGCCGCCGTCCAGTAGCGTGTCGGGTGCGCCAATGGCGATATTGGCGAGGTTATTGATGATCGAATCCCAGACACCGTTATACACCTCCGTCGTGACGGTTATCTGGCAGGTGGGAAACTGCTTTTTGAGCACCTGCAACAATCTCGCCGTGTGCTGCGGGGTATACAGCAACTGATTAATACAAATCCGCACCCGGGCCTCGATGCCCTGGGCGATGGTATCAATACTGCGTTTAATGGCGTGGAAGTCGTTCAGCAGGTCGGTGGCTTTACGAAATAAATAACGCCCGGACTCGGTCAGTTCGATGCTGCGGGTACTGCGAGTAAACAGCACCACGTCCAGCCCTGTCTCCATTCGCTTAATGGTGTAGCTGATGGCTGAAGTGGTCAAACCCAACTCTTCAGCGGCTTTACTGAAACTGCTATAACGTGCAGCCATGGTAAACGCCAGCAGGTTTTCCTCGGTAAAAATTGAATTCATCCTTTCTCCCCTCAGGCCATAAGACCACAACCCGCGATGCGATGATTGTTGAATGTATTTGTAATCCTTATGCAGGGCAATCAGTTTTGAACAAGATTTAACACTAAAGTTACATTTGATTTGAAGGCAATCACACTTCTGGCTTTTAGTTGCAGGCCGCTACCCGTGCTGCATACCGCCTGATTTCCTTTACTTATGATTAAAGGCCAAAATACCGCCAGCCATAAGGGAAAGATTGCACTACAGCACATTTTGTCCTCATTGTTAAATTTGCTTCAATAATTGACTCGCTTACGATGAATGAAATTTAAGCGGATGTTTTTCTCCGCACTCTGTTGCTATTCTCAGGTTATCGGAATTTTATAAAGTCTGAAAATTGCAGGAGAGGGATGATGTCAGAGAAAGAACTTATTACTGAATTTCTGCTGGCGGCAGAACAGGGTAACGCGCAGGGATTAAAATCCTGTCTGGCAAAAAATGTGGATATTAATGCCACTAATCGTCAGGGGCGTACCGCTATTATTATTGCCAGCCTGAATAAACATTACGACTGCGTTTCTTTATTGATTGCTGCGGGTGCTGATATTAATAAACAGGATCAAACGTGTTTTAATCCCTTCCTGATTAGCTGCCTGACCGGCGATTTAACACTACTGCGTACAGTATTACCTGCCAACCCTGATCTTGATCGACTGAGCCGTTTTGGCGGTGTGGGTATTACGCCTGCCAGCGAAAAAGGTCATGTGGAGATTGTGCGTGAATTAGTGCAGCGTACCGAAATCAACGTTAACCACACCAATTTTGTCGGCTGGACGCCGCTGCTGGAAGCGATTGTCCTGAATGATGGCGGCGCGAAGCAGCAAGAGATCGTCAAACTGCTGCTTGATAACGGCGCTAACCCACACATGACGGATAAATATGGCAAGACCCCGCTGGAACTGGCGCGGGAGAAAGGCTACCACGAAATTGCCGAGCTGCTGATTGCCGCCGGAGCCTGACAGAGGAGCGCACTATCGCGACGCCATCACGGCGATGCGTACGGGCGCTCACCGCTGACGGCGCGTTTCTCGCATACCGGGGAACAGGGCGAGTTGAACAGGTTTTTTCCCGCGCGGTAAACCTGTTGATACCGCAGCAGCAGCGACTTTTTACGTTACTGAGCGAGTGCTGCGATAACGCGCCCAACAGCTGTCGGCTGGCACTGACGCATTGTGAAGACCTGTTTCGCCCCGGTGAGCGGGTCAGTTTTACGCAGTCGGGGATTGTTGTTGGCAATGATAAATGGATAGAGACCGCCTGCAGTCAGGAGTGGCAAATGCCGCAATGGACGCCAGATGCAGAGCGCTTCGCCGCCGTCTGCTGGCGTCACTGGGCAGAGGTTATCCACCAACAGCTTCATCATGACGACACATTATTTCTGTACCAGGGGGATAATCCGTTTTACCAGGAGATTGCCCGTGAATTACAACGGCGTCGCCAAATATTAATCACGGCGCTACTCACGGGAGAAAATATCTCAGCAGCCGTCCGCGATTTAATCGGGTTAGGCATTGGACTGACACCGTCATCCGATGATTATTTAGTGGGTCTGAGTACGATTATTTTTATTAATGGACATCCACTGAGTCAATATCGGAAGCGTTTTTTAACGGCATTACAAACTGCCGGAAATAATACGACGTTACTGAGCAAAATAACGTTGGAAGAAGCATTTCATCAGCGTTATCGGGAAAGTGTCACGCGACTGGTGACCCATATTATTACTGAGCAACAACACGTTGCTACGCAATTTATTACTGACATTAAAAATATTGGCTCAAGTTCTGGCTGCGACATGCTGTATGGCATGGCGGACGCCTGCGCCCTGAGCCACCGGTCCGGAGGGAATTATGTCGATCAGGATAGTTGTTAAAAAGAACACGTATTTTGATTCTGTCTCACTGATGTCTATCTCAACGCGCGCCAATAAGCTTGATGGCGTTGAGCAGGCGTTTGTGGCGATGGCAACGGAAATGAACAAAGGCGTACTGAAGAACCTGGGTCTTCTGACGTCGGAGTTAGAAGAGGCGAAGAGTGGCGATCTGATGATTGTCATTAAAGGCGCGAGCGAGGCGGCAAACGAACAAACGCTGGCGGCGATTGAAGATCTGTTTACACATAAAGAGCAGAGTGGTCAGCACGAAGCGCGCTATGCCACGCTCGCCAGTGCGAAAAAGCACGTGCCTGACAGCAACCTGGCGGTGATCTCGGTCAACGGTCTGTTCGCGGCGCGTGAAGCGCGTCAGGCGCTGCAAAACAACCTCAACGTGATGTTGTTTTCTGACAACGTATCCCTTGAGGATGAACTGGCGCTTAAACAGCTGGCGCACGAAAAAGGGCTGTTGATGATGGGACCAGACTGCGGCACCGCCATTATCAACGGCGCGGCGCTCTGTTTTGGTAACGCGGTACGCCGCGGCAATATCGGTATTATCGGGGCATCCGGTACCGGTAGCCAGGAGCTCAGCGTGCGTATTCATGAGTTTGGTGGCGGCATTTCCCAGTTGATCGGTACCGGTGGACGCGATCTGAGTGAGAAAATCGGTGGCCTGATGATGCTCGATGCGATTGGCATGCTGGAAGCCGATCCGCAAACCGAGATCATTGCTCTGATCTCCAAACCCCCTGCGCCTGCGGTGGCGCGTAAAGTGCTGGATCGTGCACGCGCCTGCCATAAACCGGTGGTGGTCTGCTTCCTGGGACGCGAAGCGCCACCTGCGGATGAACCCGGTCTGCAGTTTGCGCGTGGCACCAAAGATGCCGCGCTGCGAGCGGTATTACTGAGCGGTATCAAAAAAGAGAGCCTTGACCTGCATCCGCTCAACTGGCCGTTGATTGAAGAAGTCCGCGCGCGTCTGACGCCGCAGCAAAAATATATCCGCGGTCTGTTTTGCGGCGGCACGCTGTGCGATGAGGCGATGTTTGCCGCCATGGAAAAACATGCCGAGGTGTACAGCAACATCCACCCGGACCCGGCGTTTCGCCTGAAAGATCTCAATCGTAGCGTGGCGAATACCTTCCTCGATTTTGGTGATGACGATTTCACCAACGGTAAACCGCATCCGATGATCGACCCGACCAACCGCATCAGCCGTTTGTTGCAGGAAGCACGGGATCCTGAAGTGGGGGTGATCGTGATGGATTTTGTCCTCGGTTTTGGATCGCATGACGATCCGGTAGGCGTGATGATCGACGCGATCAATGAAGCGAAAGCCATCGCTGCCGCAGACGGTCGTCCGCTGGAAATTCTCGGCTATGTGCTGGGAACCGATCAGGATACGCCGTCGCTGGAAAAACAGTGCCAGATGCTGACCGATGCCGGTGTTATCTGGGCAAGCAGTAGCACCAACACCGGATTGCTGGCGCGTGAATTTATCTGTAAAGGGGAGGAAGCCTGATGAGCCAGACACTGTTTAACCAGCCGCTGAATGTGATTAACGTCGGTATCGCGATGTTCAGCGATGACCTGAAAAAGCAGAACGTATCCGTGACCCAGCTCGACTGGACACCACCGGGTCAGGGCAATATGCAGGTGGTTGACGCGCTGGATCAGATTGCTGATTCACCGCTGGCCGACAAAATTGCCGCCGCCAACCAACTGGCGCTGGAACGGATTATTCAGTCGCATCCGGTTCTGATTGGCTATGACCAGGCGATCAACGTGGTGCCGGGGATGACCCGTAACACGATTCTGCATGCCGGGCCGCCCATCCGTTGGGAAAAAATGTGCGGCGCGATGAAAGGTGCCGTCACCGGCGCGCTGGTATTTGAAGGGCTGGCGAAAGATCTGGATGAGGCCGCCGAACTGGCCGCGTCTGGCGACATTATCTTCTCGCCATGCCACGAGCACGACTGTGTGGGATCGATGGCGGGCGTGACGTCGGCTTCCATGTTCATGCATATCGTGGAGAACAAAACCTACGGTAACCGCGCATATACCAATATGAGCGAGCAGATGGCGAAAATCCTGCGCATGGGGGCGAACGATCAGAGCGTTATCGATCGCCTGAACTGGATGCGCGATGTGATGGGGCCGATGCTGCGTGATGCGATGAAACTGGCGGGCGAAATCGATCTGCGTCTGATGCTGGCGCAGGCGCTGCACATGGGCGATGAGTGCCATAACCGCAACAACGCCGGGACGGCGCTGCTGATTCAGGCGCTGACGCCATGGATCATCCAGACCGGCTATCCGGTTGAACAGCAGCGTGAAGTCTTCGAATTCGTCCTGAGCAGCGACTACTTCTCTGGTCCTACGTGGATGGCGATGTGTAAAGCCGCGATGGATGCTGCGCACGGGATTGAATACAGCACCGTGGTGACAACGATGGCGCGTAACGGCGTCGAGTTTGGCCTGCGCATCAGCGGATTACCGGGGCAGTGGTTTACCGGTCCGGCGCAACAGGTTATCGGTCCGATGTTTGCGGGTTATAAGCCGGAAGATTCCGGGCGCGATATTGGCGACAGCGCCATTACGGAAACCTACGGCATTGGCGGATTTGCGATGGCGACGGCGCCAGCCATTGTGGCGCTGGTGGGCGGAACGGTTGAAGAAGCGGTCGATTTTTCGCGTCAAATGCGAGAAATCACCCTGGGCGAAAACCCGAACGTCACCATTCCGCTGCTCGGTTTTATGGGCGTACCGACCGCTATCGACATTACGCGCGTGGGCAGCACCGGCATTTTGCCGGTCATCAACACCGCCATTGCGCATAAAGACGCGGGGATCGGCATGATCGGCGCCGGGATCGTACATCCGCCGTTCGCCTGTTTTGAAAAGGCGATCCTCAACTGGCGCGACCGCTACTGCCAATAACAACCACAGGGGCTAACGCCGTTAGCCCCACGGTAGCGAAGCGAAAACGTTGCTTACCTGCAGGGCCGGGCGATCTCTGGGATCGCAAATGATGCTTAACCTGTAAAGGATATTCCATGAACAGCATAAAACTAGAATGGAAACGTGGTGACTGGGCGGCTTATTTCGGGCTGATGACCAACAACCTGACTAACCTGCTAACAATGATGGGGCTGCTCATTTTTGTTGTCGGGATCCCTGTTGAAATTGTTTACGGCCGGATAGCGCCCGCTTTCGGTCTGGCGGTGCTGGTGGCCAGTATCTGCTATGCCTGGTTTGGCCTGCAGATGGCAAAACAAACCGGGCGTAGCGACGTGACGGCGCTGCCGTCCGGGCCAAGTGCGCCGTCGATCTTTACCGTGACTTTCCTGGTGCTGATGCCGGTGTATCAGCAGACCAAAGATGCCAACTTCGCCATTCAGATAGCCCTGGTGTGGTGCTTTGTGGAAGCGTTGATCCTGGTGGGCGGTTCTTTCCTTGGCGAAACCATTCGCAAGATGATCCCGCGCACGGTACTGCTCTCTTGTTTATCCGGTCTTGGCCTGCTGTTGCTGGCAATGAACCCGATGCTGCAGGCCTTTGAAGCGCCTACCGTTTCTTTCATCGTCCTGCTGCTGATTTTTATTAACTGGTTCGGTAAGAAACCGATTTTTGCCCGCATTCCCACCGGTCTGCTGTTGTTGATTGCCGGTACGGCGCTGGCGTGGATCTCCGGTTTGCAAAGCCCGGAAGCCATTAAAGCCTCGATGTCCTCCTTTGGCTTCAACCCACCGGAAGTGCATGTGGATAGCTTCCTGCAGGGATTGCCGCACGCGCTGCCGTATCTGGCTTCTGCGGTACCGCTGGGGCTGGCGAACTATATTTTTGACCTTGAGAATATTGAAAGTGCGCACGCGGCAGGTGATGAATACAACACCCGTAAAGTCATGATGGCGAACGGTTTTGCTTCCATGCTCGGCTGCATGCTCGGTAACCCGTTCCCGGTGACCGTCTATGTCGGACACGCAGGCTGGAAAGCGATGGGCGCCAGTATCGGTTATACCCTGGCGTCGGGTATCACCATGTTCCTGGTGCCGCTGTTTGGTCTGGGGGCGTTTATGCTCGCCATCATTCCGATGACCGCGATAGTACCGATTCTGGTGTTCATCGGCGTGGTGACCGCCAACCAGGTGGTGCGAGAAACACCCAAAGTCGAGGTTCCCGTCATCTTTATCTGTTTGTTCCCGTGGATTGCCAACTGGGCGCTGACCATCGTCAATAGCGTGATGGGCGCCGCCGGCACATCTGCGGGGAAACTGGGTAGCGATCTGCTGCACAGCAAAGGCGTCTATTACGACGGGCTGGTGCACCTTGGTAGCGGCGCGCCGCTGGCCAGTATGCTGTGGGGCTGTGTTGCCATCTTCGCCATTATGAACAAACCGCTGCGTGGGGCCATTGCCGCCGCCTTTGGCGCGCTGTTATCGCTGTTTGGCGTGATCCACTCCCCGGCGGTGGGATTTGCCGAAGGCAGTTCGCTGATGTTTGTGACGGCCTACCTGATGATGAGCGGCATGTTTGTTCTGAAACATGTGCTCGACAGCCGTGAAGCGGTGACTGCCCCTGAGCAGGAACCGACAAAAACCACCTGAATCGCCTGCAAGCGGAAGATAACACTATGAAAGAACTTGTGGTCGTTGCCATTGGCGGCAACAGCATTATCAAAGATAACGCCAGTCAGTCGATTGAGCACCAGGCTGAGGCGGTGAAAGCGGTCGCGGATACGGTGCTGGAGATGTTGGCATCGGACTACAACATCGTGTTGACGCACGGTAATGGGCCGCAGGTGGGACTCGACCTGCGGCGTGCGGAAATTGCCCATGAGCGTGAGGGGTTGCCGCTCACGCCGCTGGCCAACTGTGTGGCTGACACCCAGGGCGGCATTGGCTATCTGATCCAACAGGCGCTGAATAACCGTCTGGCGCGTCGCGGCGAACAGAAAGCGGTGACGGTGGTGACCCAGGTTGAAGTGGATCAAAACGATCCGGGGTTTGCTCACCCGACCAAACCCATCGGCGCATTCTTTAGCGAAGCGCAGCGTGATGAGCTCCAGCGGGTCAATCCGGGCTGGCGTTTTGTTGAAGATTCCGGGCGCGGCTACCGTCGGGTGGTCGCCTCTCCGGAGCCAAAGCGAATCGTTGAAGCTGAGGCGATCAAAGCGTTGACCCAACAAGGTTTTGTGGTGATTGGCGCAGGTGGCGGCGGGATCCCGGTGGTGCGTAGCGAGCAGGGCGATTACCAGAGCGTGGATGCGGTGATTGATAAAGATCTCTCTACAGCGCTGCTGGCGCAGGAGATCCGCGCTGACATCCTGGTGATCACCACTGGCGTGGAACGGGTCTGTATTCACTTTGGTAAACCTAACCAGCAGGCGCTGGATACGGTGGATGTTGCGACGATGACCCGCTATATGCAGGAAGGGCATTTCCCGCCGGGCAGCATGTTGCCCAAAATTGTCGCCAGTCTGACGTTCCTGGCGCGTGGCGGTAAGCGGGTCATCATTACCACGCCGGAGTGCCTGCCTGCCGCATTGCGCGGCGAAACGGGCACCCATATTGTCCATTCCTGAGAGGATATGTGAATGAAGGAAAATAACAGCCGCCGTGAGTTTTTAAGTCAGAGCGGAAAAATGGTGACGGCTGCCGCGTTGTTTGGCGCAGTCGCTCCGGTCGCGTATGCTGCTAATCCTGTCGGGACAACCCGTGGTGAAAAAAGCACGATGACGATTAACGATAAACATTATTACCTGGATAACGTCCTGCTGGAGGCGGGGTTCGATTACGAAAACGCGGTGGTGGTACATACCCGTACCGCGCTGCAAACCGTTGAAATTCAGGACGGGAAAATCGTTGCGCTGCGTGAAAATAAGCAGCACCCGGATGCGACGCTGCCGCATTACGATGCCGGCGGAAAGCTGATGTTGCCCGCCATGCGCGATATGCATATTCATCTGGATAAAACGTTTTACGGGGGGCCATGGCGTTCGCTGAACCGTCCGGCGGGCACCACCATTCAGGATATGATCCGCCTTGAGCAAAAGCTGCTGCCTGAACTCCAGCCTTATACGCAGGAGCGCGCGGAAAAGCTCATCGATCTGTTGCAGTCAAAAGGGACGTCCATCGCCCGCAGCCATTGCAATATTGAGCCGGTTTCCGGGCTGAAAAACCTCGAGAACCTGCAAGCGGTACTGGCGCGCCGCCAGCCGGGGTTCGCCTGTGAAATCGTGGCGTTTCCGCAGCATGGCCTGCTGTTATCGAAGTCTGAACCGCTGATGCGCGAAGCGATGCAGGCGGGGGCGCACTACGTTGGCGGTCTGGATCCGACCAGCGTGGATGGCGCGATGGAAAAATCCCTCGACACCATGTTCCAGATTGCGCTGGATTACAATAAAGGCGTGGATATCCATCTGCATGAGACCAGCCCGGCAGGCGTTGCGGCGGTGAATTACATGGTGGAAACCGTGGAAAAAACGCCGCAACTGAAGGGCAAGCTGACCATCAGTCATGCGTTCGCGTTGTCTACGCTTAACGAGCAGCAGGTTGATGAACTGGCGACCCGCATGGTGGCGCAGCAGATTACCATTGCCTCGACGGTGCCAATTGGCACGATGCACATGCCGCTGAAACAGTTGCGTGATAAAGGTGTCGAGGTGATTACCGGTACCGACAGCGTGATCGACCACTGGTCGCCATACGGACTGGGGGATATGCTGGAGAAAGCGAATCTGTACGCACAGCTTTATATTCGTCCGAATGAGCTTAATCTGTCGCGGGCGTTGTTCCTGGCGACGGGAGATGTGCTGCCGCTGAATGATAAAGGTGAGCGCGTCTGGCCCAAAGCGCAGGATGAAGCCAGCTTTGTGCTGGTGGATGCCTCCTGTTCGGCGGAAGCTGTCGCCAGAATTTCACCGCGGACTGCGACTTTCCATAAAGGCCAGTTGGTCTGGGGGAATGTGGCGAGCTAGCCCCGTTTTATGCGCAGCGGCGAGCGTCGCTGCGCATCGTTCACTTCCTGCCTTAGCCCACGATCCCCATATAACCGTGAATTCCCATATACAGTCCGACCATGGCGATAAGCGCGCTGGAAAAATAGGGTGCTTTACGCGCCAGCGTGTTGAATCCGCTCCAACGTTTTGCCGCCTGTTGTACGCTAACCGCTGCGCCGACGCCCACGGTGACCAGGGTTAACGCCAGCCCGAGGCTGAAGCACAGCACCATCGTTGCCCCCAGCGTGAAGGCTTTCAACTGAATGCAAATCAGCAATACCGTGATGGCGGCTGGGCAGGGGATAAGCCCGCCGGTCAGGCCAAACAGCAAAATTTGCCCGTTGGTGACCTCTTTACCCTGAAAGCGACGCTGAATGTCCGTGGCATGCGCCCGTTCGTGTGCATCCTGATACGCTTTTGAGCCTTCGGCAAAGCCGCTTAGCGCAGCATGGTCATGCTCGTGTTCATGGTGGTGATGATGATGATGGTGGTCATGATCGTCGTCGTGACCGTGGTGATGGTCATGATGGTCGTGATGATGGTCGTGATGATGATGCCCGTGATCATGGTCGTGATGCGTTTCTGCCAGCCAGTTTTGCTCACCTTGCCATGTCCGCCAGAACATCCAGAATGCCGTTCCCAAAATGATGATGGCCGAGACAAACTGCAGCCAGGGTTCAACGGCCTGGGCGGTAAACGCTTTGCTGATATACATTCCGCCCAGCGCGATCAACCACACCACGGCCGTATGCGACAGCGTGGCCGCCAGCCCCAGCATCACGGCCTGTTTGATGGTGCCTTTAATGGCGATAATAAATGCCGCCATCATTGTCTTGGAATGCCCCGGCTCCAGGCCGTGCAACACCCCCAATAAAATCGCACTGGGAATAAAGAACCAGGCGTTACCTTGCTGAAGAAGCGTCGAAAATTCACCCATGAGAATGATTCTTAGTTGTTATGTTTCGCCTGATTCTACTCCCCCCCAGTACCAAATACTACCCCCCAGTAGATCGGCAAGGTATAGTTAATCATGATTTATGCAGCTGGGATTTAGCTATGTCACATACGATCCGCGACAAACAAAAACTCAAAGCCCGTGCCAGTAAGATTCAGGGACAGGTAGCGGCGTTGAAAACCATGCTTGATGAACCGCATGAATGTGCGGCCGTGTTACAGCAGATTGCGGCGATTCGTGGTGCCGTAAACGGCTTAATGCGTGAAGTGATTAAAGGGCATCTGACCGAGCATATTGTGCATCAGGGCGATGAAATAAAGCGCGAAGAGGATCTGGATGTGGTCCTGAAAGTGCTGGATTCGTATATCAAATAAAGCAGGAAAACGGCTCATCCTCGTACCAGGGAATGAGCCGTTGAAGAGACGTTCTAGCCAAAAAACATCACGGAAACGCAGAGCAGCCCGACAATCAGGGTAAGCAGATTGCCCACTGAACGGTACGGTTTCAGCGCCGGAATCAAGTAAGTGGACAGCGTTGGCATGATGAACAAAATCATGGCGATAAGCGGTCCGCTGATCGCGTAAATCATTGAAATAGCATTAGGGTTAATGCAGCAAATGATAAACGTGATGGCAGAAACCAGCATGATGGACAGCGCGCGGTTAAAGGCCCGGCTTTTCTTGATACCGACCTGGAGCAGCGATGTTCTGACCACCTCCGTCGCGCCTTCAATCACACCAAAGTAAGTCCCCAGGAACGATTTTGACATCGCCACAACGGCCACGATAATCCCGGAAATCGACAGCCACGCCGGGGCATTTGGCATCATCGACAGCGCCGACAGAATGGTCACGCCCTCGTTTTTCGCATCATCGATGTAATTCACCGGAATTGAAAGCAGACAGCTGAAGACGAAAAACAGCACGCTCAGGCAAATGATGACGTAGGCGACCTTCATGATTTTTTTGCATTTACCCATGGCCTGCTCGCCGTATTTCTCGCGTCTGTCGATGGCAAACGTGGAGATAATTGGCGTATGGCTAAAAGCGAAAACCATCACGGGGATAGAGATCCATACCTGGTGAAGCGTGTGCTGATCGAAAGACATCTGGCCGGTCAGTAACGTCGGCTGCCAGCTTCCGGTCAGGTAGAGCGAAAGAAATAAAAAGTAAGCGATAAGCGGGAAGACCAGAAAACCCATGACCCGGATGGTCGCTTGTCGCCCCATCAAAAAGATCAGGTTCAGCACCAGCACCACACCCAGACTGACAAGCATGCGGACACGCAGATCCACAGTGAGATGTTTTGCCAGTTGCTCGGTGAGCGAGTTGGTAATCGCCACGGCGTAGATCAGCACCACCACAAAGAAGGCAATAAAATAGAGCGTGGTAATCAGGTTACCTATCTTCTTGCCGTAGTAGTGCGTAACCGCACCGGTGATGCCTTCGCCTGCAGAGGTTTTCGATGACAGAATAAACTGGCACAGCGCCTTATGCGGCCAGTAGGTTAACGGCCAGGCGACGAGAGCGGTGATGAACAGAACGACAGCCCCCGCAGAACCCAGCTGTATGGGGAGAAAAAGGGTTCCTGCGCCGACGGCAGTACCATATAACGCGAAGCTCCAGAGAGTCTCTTCTTTTGACCAAATTTTCGACATTATGTGAACGTATCAACTATAAAATAAACAAAAAGAAGCGCAATTTACCACAAATGAGAGGGGCTGGGGGAGGCGTGAACAAGGGAGCGAGTGGCGAGTTGAATAGCCGGAATCGAGAAAATTCCGACTATTCACTGAATTATCAGGCAGTAACGCGCTGCTGGCGACGTTTCACCATCCGTGCGCGTAATGTGTCATAAGCCCAGTTATAGAACATGGTGTACGGCAGGAAGAACAGGAAGAAGCCGATCTCCAGCGTGAACGCCTGAAGCAGGCTGACGTTCAGGACGTACGCCACGATGCTGACCCCAATAACAATAAAACCACTTTCGAACCCTAAGGCGTGAAATGCACGTACCTTTGCCGTACGTTTCACCAGGTGTGATGGCCACAGGCGGTCAAACAGGGCGTTATAAATGATATTCCAGATCATCGCCGTGGTGGCCAGAAGTACGGTCAATCCGCCCATTTCCAGCACCGAACGCTGCATCAGCCAGGCGGTGGTGGGGGCGAGGATCGCGGTGGCAATGCCCTCAAAACAGACGGCGTGAAAAATGCGCTCCACTAACGAGCGACGTTGGACTGTATCGTGTTGCATAACGTAAAAACCTTCTTTGATGCCCGGATAACGGAATGGTGGAAATTTTATCGTTTTATGTGATATCTAAAAGATAGTATCCATCGATAAAGTAGATAGTTCATGCGTTACTCTCCTGAAGCATTAACGGCATTTGTCGAGACCGTTTCCTGTGGTTCATTTTCGGCAGCGGCGCGGCGGCTGCGTAAAAGCCAGTCCACGATCAGCACGGCGATTGCACATCTGGAAGCCGATCTGGGTTTTGCACTGTTTGACCGTTCCTCGCGCCAGCCGACGCTGACCGAACAAGGCAAGCGGGTGCTTGGCTACGTTCAGGCGATTTTGTCGGCGAGCGATCGCCTGGACGAAGCCGCGATTTCACTGTCGGGCGAAACGGAAGCGCGCCTGACGTTCGTGCTTTCGGACACGCTGCACCCGGATGTACTGGAAGAATTGATGGTGCAGTTTGACCGACAGTTTCCGCACACCGAGTTTGAATGCCTGATCGGCGAAGACGAGGATGTGATCGATCTGCTGCAAAAGGGGCGCGCGCAGGTTGGGTTAATTGAGGCGCGAGAGGATTATCCCACGGACATGGGCGTCACCCGTCTGCCAATGCAAAGCTGGATGGGACTGTACGTTGCCGCCTCGCATCCGCTGGCGATGCAGGAAAAACTGCAATGGGAGCAGCTACATACCTGGCGTGAATTGCGCCTGAATACCTATCTGGAGAGCAGCACGAACGTGGCGCGTGGACCCGTGTGGTCTGCTCCTAACTATTTGTTATTGCTCAGTATGGCGGTTCAGGGATTTGGCTGGTGTGCGCTACCTTGTGCGCTGGTGGAAGAGTTTGCGGCAGAAAAACCGCTGGTGCAGTTGCAGATGCCCGGCTGGCCAAGGGCTATCTCTATCGATCTGCTGTGGAATAAGAAATCGCCGCCTGGCGTGGCGGGAAGCTGGCTTCGTGACCATTTACGTCAGGGCAGCGGTGTGCGGACGGTCCGGTGATCCCCATTTCCTTTGTGATAAAAATCACCATTTTTAAACAACCATGATAACTATTTTTAACAATCATCTACTATTGCGATGTTATTTTGCGCAGAGGTGGTGATGAAAGAGGTTGTGATAGTGGGGGCGTTAAGGACACCGATTGGCTGCTTCCAGGGAACGCTGGCGCGTCACTCTGCCGTTGAGTTAGGCAGTATGGTGGTCAAAGCGTTAATGGAGCGGACAGGAGTGGACATCCACGCTATTGATGAAGTGATCCTCGGTCAGGTTCTCACGGCGGGTGCAGGACAAAACCCGGCGCGCCAGTCCGCCATCAATGGGGGATTACCCAATACCGTTTCTGCTATCACGATTAACGATGTGTGTGGTTCTGGTCTGAAAGCGCTGCATCTGGCGACACAGGCTATCCAGTGTGGTGAAGCGGATATTGTGATAGCGGGTGGGCAAGAGAACATGAGCCGCGCACCGCACGTCCTCACCGACAGCCGTACCGGGGCGCAACTCGGTAATAGCCAGCTGGTGGACAGTCTGGTGCATGACGGCTTGTGGGATGCTTTCAACGATTATCATATGGGCGTCACCGCCGAAAACCTGGCGCGGGAATACGGTATTAGCCGTGAACTGCAGGATGCCTACGCGCTGCGCTCTCAGCATAAAGCGCGCATGGCGATCGACGCCGGACGGTTTAAAGATGAGATTGTACCGGTTATTACCCAGCGTAACGGACAACCTTTCATCGTCGATACCGATGAACAGCCAAGAACGGACGCCAGCGCTGAAGGGCTGGCGCGTCTGGATCCCACGTTTGATCGCCTGGGATCGGTCACGGCGGGCAACGCGTCGTCCATCAACGATGGCGCGGCTGCGGTCATGATGATGAGTGAAGCCAAGGCGCAGGCGCTGAATTTGCCGGTGCTGGCACGCATTCGCGCTTTTGCCAGCGTCGGGGTTGATCCCGCATTGATGGGGATTGCGCCTGTCTACGCCACCCGCCGCTGCCTTGAACGGGTCGGCTGGCAACTGGCGGATGTTGATCTGATCGAGGCCAATGAGGCTTTCGCCGCGCAGGCGCTCTCGGTGGGAAAAGTACTGGAATGGGACGAACGTCGGGTCAATGTCAATGGCGGAGCCATCGCGCTGGGTCACCCCATTGGCGCATCCGGGTGCCGTATTCTGGTTTCACTGGTACATGAGATGGTTAAACGTCAGGCGCGCAAAGGTCTGGCGACGTTGTGCATCGGCGGCGGCCAGGGTGTTGCATTGGCTATCGAACGCGATTAAACCGCTTAACGGCTTCTCCCTTCTCGAGATTTTTTCACTGCGCTGACGCGAATCAGGTGGCAGCGCATCTGTGTTATATCCTGAAATAAGTAAAATTCACTCTGAAACATTCTGACGGACTCTCTCGCCAGTCATTCTTTCTCTTCATCTTAACTATATAACCAATAATATTATTACCATGATTAAGGTAACCGTAGTCACTATTGCGCGTTATTGTTTAACTCATTGTTTTTTATGATTTGTTTTCATTACAGGTCTACTCTCCATGCGTTTTAATTAAAATGAAATGTGAACCTTATCCTCTTTTTTGAACGTTATCGCGAATTTTATTTGATATTCATCACGGCGTGAGTGTCCATTTTTTTTGAAACAAATATTTACGATCATGATCACTAAAATATCGGTGTTAAAAAAATAAAATGCAATTCCATAAAAAAGAAACATCATTTTAATTTGAGGATAGCAAATGTTTAAAAAAACTCTGGTACTCGCGTCTTTAATTGGTGCATCCTTTGCCGCGCAAGCGGTAACCGTAGACTTACGTCATGAATATATTGATAGCGGAGCGAATGCTGACCGTGTGTCCGTGTCACATCGTTTTGAAAATGGTTTAGGTTTTACCGTGGAAGCAAAATGGAAATCAGGCGGTGATAAAGCCGACCAGCCTTTTGCTGATGTGGTCGGTAATGGTCATGAAGATTCAATTAACTGGCGCTGGAAAGCAACCAGCAATATTGCGGTTACACCGGGTCTTACGCTTGAAAGCAATGATAGCCGTACCATCTACAAACCTAACCTGCACCTGCAATATAGCTTTGATAATGGTTTCTACGTAGCCACGCGTTATCGTTATGAATATACGCGTTATCCTTCAAACCCGGACAAAAAAGATGACAAAGTTAACCGTGGTGATGCCTGGGTAGGCTTCGTATTGGGTGACTGGCGTACTGAGCTGAACTATGTTTATGCGCGAAGCTCTGAAGGCTTCAGCCGTAACAATAATAAACCTTATTCCAATGAATATAATGCCAAGTTAGCGTATAAGTGGGATAAAAACTGGGCACCGTATGTTGAAGTGGGTAATGTCGGCGTGCAAAAAACCGATGAGCGTCAAACCCGTTATCGTGTCGGCGTTGCTTATAGCTTCTAAATAAAAGCATCTCCCTTATCGAAATACCCCGGAGCAGTTAGCCGGGGTTTTTTGCTGCTTATTATTCAGCACTCAGACGTTCACCAGGAATAAAAAAAGCCCTCCGTAAGGAGGGCAAGACCAGTAACAGAAACACTAACTCAAATACAGGGCATTACACTTACGGGGACTACAGTTGAAACAGTTCCGGTTGTTCAGGCAGCTTTGCAATATAAAGCGCCGGTTTACCGTCTTTATCTGAACTAAACAGCACCGCACGATCGTCAGGTGTAAATGACGGATGCGGATGGGTTACCTGACGGCTGTTTGCCACCGTCGCCCATGAGGTATCATGGCGAGCGATACGGAAACAACTTTTCTTCGCTACATCAAACCCGTACAGATACGGATCGTTATCGATGGTGTAACCACCGGTATCTTTCACATCCACCGGTGTGCCGGAGCCATCACCGACCAGCAGGCTGCCATCAAAATTGCTCATTAAATGTGAACAGGCTGGCATCAACATGACGGCTTCGTTTACGCCGGTGTCCGGGTTAAAGCTGGAGATGGTACGCCCTTGCTGACCTTTCAGATAAGAGACATACACCAGCGCAGAGCCGTTGGGCACCCAGAATTCATGTGTGCAGCTTTCACCTTCCGCATGATCTTTCACTTTGCGCACATGGCTGCCATCTTCATTGACCAGCCACATCCGCGCATCAATAAGATCGTGCGGCCCTTCGTGACAGAAGGCGACGGTGTTATCGTCGAACGGACGGTAAATGGGGTGACCTAACCAGTTTTTCTCTTCGTGAATCACCGCGCTTTCGCCGGTCTGTAAATCGACACGCAGCAACCGGCAGTGCGGGTTTTTATGGAAGAAGTCGTGGAAAAGCTGCCAGCTATTCAGCGGGGTCCAGTCGCTTTTGGCGATTTCGATACCGACCAGTTTTGTGCAGTCGCTGTTCGCCACCCAGGTGCCGTATCCCACCCAGTCATCCGCCACGCGATACACTTCGCGTTCCGCCAGCGTTTTTAGATTGACTTCCAGTAAGGTACGGTCATTTTTTACATAATAGAGAGCGCTATCGTCCGGGGATAAAAAACCGCCGAAGGTATTATCGCCCGCACCTTCGGTAAGCTGAACAGCTTCGGCTTTGGCGAGATCCAGTAAATAGTAGTTCCAGTGACCATCAAACTCCCCAGCAAACAGCAGATGGCTGCCATCATTAAAGAAGCATTTCTGATAGAAATAGTTTCGATGACAGGTGACTTCCGGTGGGGTCAGCCGGGTGACTTCCACGCCTGTATCCGGATCGCGACTGACTTCATAGTTCAGTTTGACCCGCATGCCTTTAGCCATAATGCACTCCTTTTACCGTGCGCAGGAGGTGAACGCTCTGCGCCAGTACCCAGATTTATGAATGATTTAAAAAACAGGTATTAATTTATCAAAACAATGTTTCATTGTGTGTGATTGATAACGCACTTTGTAAGATAAGATGTGTCAGTCCGTCTTTAACCCCGCTGTTTTTTCAACGCGTTATCTCTACCTCTAATGAGCTACGTTTTTTGTTGTTTTTCTATCTTAATGTTTTATATGAATTTTATTTGCATTAATCGGATGTGTTCTCGTTATTTATCGTCGCTAGCGTGATCGCAACTGCATTTTTGATAATAAGATGCAGAAAAAGTGAAACAACGTTTTAGTTGTAATTGAAAACACGTTCCGGGAGGGATATCATTAACGCATTAGGTAAAACGGAACGGTGTTTTGTAATCCGTTTAAGCATTCACGGTCAATTTATCACTGGAGGTAAATGTGGACGTAAGACAAAGTATCCACAGTGCGCATGCTAAAACCCTGGACACTCAGGCGCTGCGTAATGAATTTTTGGTAGAAGAAGTGTTTGTTGCCGACGAATACACCATGGTTTACAGCCACATCGACCGTATTATTGTGGGCGGCATTATGCCAGTGGCCAGTACCGTATCCGTGGGCGGTGAAGTCGGCAAACAGCTGGGCGTCTCTTACTTCCTGGAGCGTCGCGAGTTAGGCGTGATCAATATCGGTGGCCCTGGCACCATTACCGTAGACGGACAGTGCTATGAGATTGGTCATCGCGATGCGCTGTATGTCGGTAAAGGCGCGAAAGAAGTGGTTTTTGCCAGCATCGATGCGGCAAAACCGGCCAAGTTCTACTACAACTGCGCACCCGCACACACCACTTATCCAACCAAAAAAGTGACGCCAGCAGACGTTGCGCCTGTGACCCTGGGTGATGACCTCACCAGCAACCGCCGTACCATCAACAAATACTTCGTGCCGGACGTACTGGAAACCTGCCAGTTGAGCATGGGGCTGACAGAGCTGGCGCCGGGTAATCTGTGGAATACCATGCCGTGCCATACCCATGAACGCCGCATGGAAGTGTATTTCTACTTCAACATGGAAGAAGACACATGTGTCTTCCATATGATGGGTCAGCCTCAGGAAACGCGTCATATTGTGATGCACAACGAGCAGGCGGTGATTTCTCCAAGTTGGTCGATCCACTCTGGCGTGGGCACAAAAGCCTATACGTTCATTTGGGGCATGGTCGGCGAAAACCAGGTCTTTGATGACATGGACCACGTTGCAGTAAAAGATCTGCGCTAGTCGCGGGCGGCAACCCTGCCTGTCTGTGACGGGCACTATAAAAAATAAGGACTTATAATGATTTTGAATGCATTCTCTTTGAAAGGTAAAGTCGCCGTTGTGACAGGTTGTGACACCGGTCTGGGTCAGGGGATGGCGCTGGGTCTGGCTGAAGCAGGTTGTGATATCGTCGGTATCAACATCGTTGAGCCGAAGGAAACCATCGAACGCGTTACCGCACTGGGTCGTCGCTTTTTAAGCCTGACCGCCGATCTGCGTCAAATTGACGGTATCCCGGCGCTGCTAGAGCGTGCGGTGGCAGAATTTGGTCACATTGATATTCTGGTCAATAACGCGGGTCTTATCCGTCGTGATGATGCGATCAACTTCAGTGAAAAAGACTGGGACGACGTCATGAACCTGAACATTAAGAGCGTGTTCTTTATGTCTCAGGCTGCGGCGAAACATTTCATCGCCCAGGGTAACGGCGGGAAAATTATTAACATCGCCTCCATGCTCTCCTTCCAGGGCGGTATCCGCGTTCCGTCTTACACCGCATCAAAAAGCGGCGTAATGGGCGTAACCCGTCTGATGGCCAACGAGTGGGCCAAACACAACATCAACGTCAATGCGATTGCGCCGGGCTATATGGCGACCAACAACACGCAACAACTGCGTGCTGATGAGCAGCGCAGCGCAGAAATTCTCGATCGCATCCCGGCGGGTCGTTGGGGACTGCCGGACGATCTGAAAGGGCCAATTGTGTTCCTGGCATCCAGCGCATCTGACTACATCAATGGCTACACCGTTGCGGTAGACGGCGGCTGGCTGGCGCGTTAATTCGTTATTCTCTCTACGCAACCCTGCCATCTGGCGGGGTTTTTTTATGCCCTTTGTTATTTTAATCCATATTGTGTCTATAAATTAATCCATATGTAATGCCGCAAGGTTCAATGATTTCTATTTAATACTATTAAATATCAGTGAATTAAATTTAATTGATCGTTTATTGATAAATTTTAAAATTGGAATATCCATCACATAACGCTATAGCGTAGCTGTTTCATCCATGTTTTTGCCGTTTCCTGCCTGACGCCTTCTATAAGGGATCCCTTACTTTCACTGTCAGGGTTACTCATTATCAGGCAGGAAAAAATGGTCTCAATTAATCATGATGCTGCTTTAGCGCCGCGCACTCTACGCGACACGCGACGGATGAATCTGTTTGTCTCGGTTTCAGCTGCCGTCGCAGGTTTGTTATTTGGTCTGGATATTGGGGTGATTTCAGGTTCGCTGCCTTTTATCACCGATCACTTTGCACTGAACAGCCGTCTGCAGGAGTGGGTGGTCAGCAGCATGATGCTCGGTGCGGCGATTGGCGCGCTTTTCAACGGCTGGCTCTCATTCCGCCTGGGGCGTAAATACAGTCTGATGGTCGGTGCGATTCTCTTTGTTCTCGGATCGCTGGGATCGGCCTTTGCGACCAGCGTCGGGATCCTGATCTTCGCCCGCGTGGTGCTGGGTGTTGCCGTCGGGATTGCATCGTATACCGCTCCGCTTTATCTCTCCGAAATGGCCAGCGAAAATGTGCGCGGCAAAATGATCAGTATGTATCAACTGATGGTGACGCTGGGCATTGTCCTGGCTTTTCTATCGGATACGGCGTTCAGTTACACCGGCAACTGGCGCGCCATGTTGGGTGTGCTGGCGCTACCCGCCGTTGTGCTGATTATCCTGGTGGTGTTTTTACCTAACAGTCCACGCTGGTTAGCACAAAAAGGGCGGCATATTGAAGCCGAAGAGGTGTTGCGTATGCTGCGTGACACGTCAGAAAAAGCCCGTGATGAACTGAATGAAATTCGTGAAAGCCTGAAACTCAAGCAGGGGGGATGGGCGCTTTTCAAAGCCAACAGCAACGTGCGTCGCGCGGTCTTTTTGGGCATGCTGCTCCAGGCGATGCAGCAGTTCACCGGGATGAATATCATCATGTACTACGCGCCGCGCATTTTTAAAATGGCGGGCTTTACCACCACCGAGCAACAGATGATCGCCACGCTGGTGGTTGGTTTAACCTTTATGTTTGCGACGTTTATTGCGGTCTTTACGGTGGATAAAGCAGGGCGTAAACCGGCGCTGAAAATCGGTTTTACCGTCATGGCGTTGGGAACGTTGGTGCTGGGTTACTGCCTGATGCAGTTTGATAACGGCACGGCCTCCAGCGGTCTTTCCTGGCTGTCGGTTGGAATGACCATGATGTGTATTGCAGGCTATGCGATGAGTGCCGCGCCAGTGGTATGGATCCTGTGCTCCGAAATTCAGCCGCTCAAATGCCGTGACTTTGGTATTACCTGCTCGACAACGACTAACTGGGTGTCAAATATGATCATCGGTGCCACGTTCCTGACGCTGCTCGACAGCATTGGCGCAGCCGGTACTTTCTGGCTTTACACCGTGCTGAACGTCGCGTTCATCGGGATCACATTCTGGCTGATTCCTGAAACCAAAAACGTCACGCTGGAACATATTGAACGTCGACTGATGGCGGGAGAAAAGTTAAGGAATATTGGCGTTTGAATCAATGCCGGATAATGGCGTAACGCCTTATCCGGCCTGGTTTTCACGGACACTGCAGGCCGGGTAAGCGCGAGCGCGACCCGGCCTTTTTACTTTAGCGCATGGCGCGTTTCAGAATACGTTCCGCCTGACGCTGGAAGTCAGCAGCCGTTTCTTCAACGGTTTTCTGACCGTAGTCGATGTATTGCAGGGAAGTACCGAACTGCGCGACGATCTGCGGGTCATCAAAGTAAGGCGACACGGAGAGTTTGGCGGGCAGAGACTGCGCCAGACGCAAACCGGCTACCGACGGATCGTTTTCTTTGATGGCACCGCTTTGCGTCAGGATCTCGACGGCCGCTTTACTCAGCGGTACACCGCGCTCCAGACCCAACGTTTCAACGCCTTCTTTGCTGTTCAGCAGGAAGTTAATGACTTTAGCTGCCGCTTCCGGGTTTTTCGTCGATTTACCGATGGAGAGCATCTGCGCAGGTTTAAAGAACAGACCGGCATCCGTTGCGCCTGGCATCATCGGGTAGCTACCCAGTTCCAGTTTGGCTGGTGGCTTCAGGTTGTCGGAGTATTTTTTAATGGTCGAGTTCCACATATAGGTGCCGCCCCACTCACCCTCGATCCACGGTTTCATCTCATACATGTTGCTCTTACCAAAGGAGGCATAATATTTGGTATCCGGCATGACATGGCTATCGACCAGCTTTTTGTAGGTCTGGAAAAACTCGACCCACTGCTCTTTGCTGTAAGAGAGCTTTTTCGCTTTCTCATCGACGGCTGGAATATTGTATTTCTGCGTCATGTAAGAGTTCAGCAGCGCCAGCGTATCCTGGTGCTCCAGAACCACTGGGTAGTACTGCTTGCCGAGCTTACTTTCAAAAGCCTTGCCCGCAGCCATCAGTTCTTCCCAGGTTTTCGGGTATTCGACGCCCGCTTTTTTCCAGGTCTCGTCGTTAAAGTAGAACACGCGAGCGGTCACGGAGATCGGAATGCCGTTCAGCTTGCCGTTCACCGTCGTGGTTTGCAGCTCTTTGGCATCGAACTGGGTTAAGTCGATAACATCCTTCATTTTGTTCAGGTCATAAAAGCCGTCGCCATTTTTCGAGAAAATCGGCAACCAGTTCCAGTTGGTTTGCATCACATCTGGCTCTGTACCGCCCGCAATTTGCGTGGTCAGGCGAGATAAGTGTCCATCCCAGCCGGTGTATTCGGCTTTGACGTTGATATCCGGGTTTTGCTTGTGAAACTCTTCCAGCGCTTTCAGTGTGACCTGGTGGCGGCCATTGCCTCCCCACCAGGACATACGTAAATCAACATCTTTTGCCATTGAAGGCAGCGCGGTCAGGCCCAGAGTTGCGGAGATAGCTGCGCTTAAAAGCACTTTTTTCATTTTTATAACTCCAATTAGAGAGAGATGTTCTTTTCAGTTTTTGCGTCAAAGATATGACATTTATTCATGTCGAACTTGAAATACACCTTGCGATGAAGACCCTTTTCAATCATGGGCTTAGCTTCATCAGAAGGAATGCGGGCAGTGAGTTCATAATCGGCAACTTTCAGGTACACGAAGAATTCATGCCCCATGTTTTCCACGCGCACCATTTCGCCGCTACAACCCCCTTGCGCAAACGGCTCGTCAGAAAGAGAGACAAATTCCGGGCGGATGCCGTAGAAAATCTCCTGTGCCTGATGGTCGGCAACCTTGTCCTGCAACGCAGCAGTTAATGGCATCGTTTCATTGCCGATGACGAAGGCCAGACGGCCGGCTTCATTAACCAGCTTGCTGGCACGGATGTTCATTTCTGGTGCGCCGATAAAACCGGCGACGAACATATTCTTCGGCTTGTGGTACAGGTTGTCCGGGGTGTCCACCTGCATGATGTGGCCGAGCTTCATGACGCAGATGCGATCGCCCATGGTCATGGCTTCAGTCTGATCGTGGGTGACGTAAACGGTGGTGGCAGGCTTTCCTGATTTCTTCAACTGCTTGTGCAGGTCGGAAATACGGATACGCATGGACGCACGCAGCTTGGCATCAAGGTTAGACAGCGGTTCGTCGAACAGGAACACGTCCGGTTTTTTCACGATCGCACGGCCGACGGCCACACGCTGTGCCTGACCACCGGAGAGCTGGCGCGGCAGGCGTTCCAGCAGTTCTTCCAGCTCGAGGATTTTCGCCGCTTCATCAACTTGCTTATCAATCTGGTCTTTCGGCAGTTTGCTCAGCTTCAGGCCGAACGCCAGGTTTTCGCGCACGGTCATGTGCGGATACAGCGCATAGTTCTGGAACACCATCGCAATACCGCGTTCTTTCGGCGCGAGATTATTGACGATTTTTTCTCCAATGCGTACTTCGCCGCCGCTGATGGTTTCCAGACCCGCAAGCATGCGCAGGGTAGTGGATTTGGCGCAGCCGGACGGGCCGACAATCACCATGAATTCTCCTTCTGCGATTTTCAGGTCGATACCATGTACCGCTTTGAAGCCGTTGGAGTAGACTTTTTCCAGTTTGTTGAAAATAACTTCAGCCATGATATTTCCCTCTTAACCTTTAATTCCGCTGCTGGTAACGCCCTGTACGAAGTAGCGTTGTGCCAGGAAGAACACAATGATGGATGGCAGAATGGAGATGCTCGCCATTGCCAGAATTTCGTTCCACGGCGCACCTTCGGTAACGTCGATGGACATTTTCAGAGCCAGTGCAATCGGGTACTTATCGACGCTGTAGACATAAATCAGCGGGCCGATAAAGTCGTTCATGGACCACATGAACTGGAACAGTGCGACAGAGATAATGGCCGGTTTCAGAATCGGCACCACCACGTACCACAGCACCTGCAAGGAGTTGCAGCCGTCAATCTGCGCCGCTTCTTCCATGTCACGCGGTACGCCGCGCAGGAACTGAATCAGCATGAAGACGAAGAACCCCTGCGTGGCGAACGCCAGCGGCAGGTACAGCGGCATATAGCTGTTGAGCATGCCCATTTCACGGAACATCAGGTACTGAGGGATCAGCAGCACGGTGCTCGGCAGCAACATGGTGGTAATGAGCGTGGCGAACCAGAATTTCTTCCACGGGATCTCGAAGCGGGCAAAACCGTACGCCACGATGGTGGAGGAGATAATGGTCAAAATCACTTTCGGGATCACATACTTAAAGGTGTTCAGCATGTAATGGCCGAAGTTGTATTCGGTACCGGTTTTCCAGCCGTTGACAAAACCATCCCAGGTCGCGTGTGCAGGCCACAGGCTCAGGGTGGTGAAGATCTCGTGGTTCGGCTTGAACGATGCCGAGAACATCCACACCAGCGGATACAGCATCAACAGACCGACCAGCAGCAGGATCACGTAACGGATAGCGGCGTTAATTTTTTCCCGGCGCAGGGTGCGGGCCACTTCACGCTCAGCGATATTCCGCGCTTCTGAGATTTCTTGGATATCAGCCATTTTTGCCTCCCTTATCGGCGGAGTAGAACACCCAGTATTTCGAAGACTTGAAGGCAATTGCCGCAAAGACAGCCACTACCAGGAACAGGACCCATGCCAGCGCGGCGCCGTAACCCATGTCAAAGTACTTAAACGCGGTATCGTAGATGTAGAGTGAGAACAGATAGGTGGAGTAGGTCGGTCCGCCACCGGTTATCACATACGGGCCGGTAAACTCCTGGAAGGCCTGAGTGGTTTGCATAATAAAGTTGAAGAAAATAACCGGCGTGATCAGCGGTACGGTCACTTTCATGAACATCTGCCATTTGGATGCGCCATCGATCATCGCCGCTTCATACTGAGACTGCGGTACGTTTTGCAGCGCGGCCAGGAAGATAACCATCGCGGAACCGAACTGCCAGACACGTAGCAGGGTAACGGACATCAGCGCCAGAGAAGGTTCGCCGAGCCAGTTGACCGGGTCGAAACCGAACACGCCAATAAAACTGTTTAGCAGGCCGTCAATGGCAAATAGCGCGCGCCACAATACGGCGATAGCAACGGAGCTACCCAGAATGGACGGAATATAATAAGCCGTACGGAAAAAACCGATTCCGCGTAATTTAAAATTCAGAACAAATGCGATCCCTAATGCAAATGCCAGTTTTAACGGGATGGTTAAAAAGACATAGGCAAAGGTGACACCCATTGATTTCCAGAAGAGGGCGTCTTCGGTAAACATGTAGCGATAGTTTTCAATCCCGTTAAATACGGGCGGACTCATCAAATCGTACTCAGTAAAACTGAGGAAGAAAGATGAAACGAACGGGAAAGCTGTAAAGATTATCAACCCGATGATATAGGGTGATATCCACGCCAGCCCCAGCATTCTGTTTTCATTCATAGCGACCTACCTGGCAAGTAATGGTTTAATACGGATTCAGTTGTAACTGACCAGACATACTTTTGGGTTGTCCGGGATGTCTGCGTTCTGTGCCTGTTTGCGATAGCAACGCTCCCTGTTACTTATTGATATATGGTGTTTTTCATCTCTTTCCTGAACGGGTGGTTAACCTCTTTTTAAGTTTGGTGAACCACTGTTCTTAATTTGTAAAACATCGTTTTAATTTATTTTATTGCGATTTGTTTCTACGTCATTCAGATAATGATGGAAATGTGATCAAAGTCGAAACGGTGTTTCAAATAGGTGAGGCGGGCGTCAAATTTGGACAATACATGCCAGTTTTTTCAGGATTGTGATGACATGTATGGCAGCGCTAATTGCAGATAAAACATCGAAAGTTATATTGTTTACTGGCTAACAATTCTATTCAGAGCAAAAAAAAGCCTTCCCACAGGGAAGGCCCGAGAACAGGAGAAATTACGCTTTCAGGAAATCTTCGCGTACCGGTGTGAAGGTATCCAGTAATGTGCCGGGTTTTATACAAACGCAGCCGTGCATAATATTGGGCTGCTTATAAAGCGTGTCACCTGCGCGAACGACATGCTTTTCTTCCCCAATGGAAAATTCAAACTCGCCGGATAAAACATAGGTTAACTGTTCATGCGGGTGATTGTGCATCGGGCCAATTGCACCTTGCTCGAAGTTCACTTCAACGGCCATCATTTTGCCATCGTGAGCCAGAATGCGGCGAGTCACGCCATTGCCCAGATCTTCAAGCATCGTATCTTTATGAAAAATAAACATCTGGCAGTCCTGTATTATGTTGAAACAATGTTTCATTAAATTTATATCAGAAGTGCTCAAAAAGAAACGTGCACTTACAGATGTGGAAAGTTGATCACATCTTTGGTTCACTGGAGTGATGACAACGAACAAGGAAAAAAAATGAAAACGATCGGTCTGTTAGGCGGCATGAGTTGGGAATCCACCATCCCTTACTATCGGCTCATTAATGAAGGGGTGAAGCAGCGCCTGGGCGGGCTGCATTCGGCGCAAATTTTGCTGCATAGCGTCGATTTTCACGAGATTGAAGCCTGTCAGTCAAGCGGTGACTGGCAACAGGCCGGAGAGATCCTGGCACAGGCCGCAACAGGGCTTCAGCAGGCGGGCGCAGAAGGCATTGTCCTGTGTACCAACACGATGCATAAAGTCGCCGGGGCGATAGAAACGGCCTGCGATGTGCCGTTCCTGCACATTGCGGATGCGACGGGCAGAGCCATCAGCCAGCAGAACATGTCTAATGTGGCGCTGCTCGGTACGCGCTACACCATGGAGCAGGATTTCTATCGCGGACGTCTGCAGGACGCATTTGGCATTAGCACGTTGATTCCCGGGCAGGATGACAGGCAGAAAATTAACCAAATCATCTTTGAAGAGTTATGCCTGGGGACATTCAGTGAGGCTTCACGCGATTATTACCTGAGTGTGATTGCCGGGTTGGCGCGTCAGGGGGCGCAGGGCGTGATTTTTGGTTGTACAGAGATTGGTCTGCTGGTACCGGCTGCGCTGAGTCCGCTGCCGGTGTTTGATACGGCCGCGATCCACGCGGCGGATGCGGTCGAATTCATGCTTTCGTAAGCGGGTCCAGAATCGAATCCAGCGGCGCAATCAAACGCGGCAGGTGCGTTTGCAGATGCGCCGTGAAGGCATCGACCAGCGCAGATGCGGGACGGTGGAGTGGGCGGATCAAGCTGACAGTAAACGGGACATCAATACTGAAGCGTCGAACGACAACGCCACTGGCCGCATAATCCAGCGCGGTGAGGGCGTTGACGATTGAGATCCCTGCACCGGCTCTGACCATTGCGCACACGGATGCTGCGCTGTGCGTTTCCACGACCATTCTGCGTTTTACCTGATGCTCATTGAACAGCGTGTCCAGCAACTGGCGGTAACTGTCTGTGCGCGACAGGCTAATGTAATTTTCGCCCTGAAAATCTTCCGGCGTCAGCACCGCTTTCGCGCTCAGCGGATGTCCCGATGGCAGGACGCACACTTCATTCAAGGTGAGCAGCGCAGTGCGTTCTGTGCCTGCGGGCGTATGCAGCGTTTCCGTCAGCCCCAGATCGTGGCGCTGGGCTGAAAGCCACTCCTCCAGCAACGGCGACTCTTGCGGCACGATGTTCAGACTGACATCCGGGTAACGTGCCAGAAAGGGCTGCAACAGAGTGGGCAAAAAGGATTGTGAAAATACCGGCAGGCAGACAATCGATAACTCCCCCTGACGGAACTCGCGCAGGCTTTCGGCGGCGCTGACGATGCGGTCAAGGCCATACCAGGATCGTTGCACCTCTTCAAACAGTCGCAGCCCTTGCACCGTCGGATGCAGTCGGCCGCGTGTGCGTTCAAACAGGGTTAAGCCCAGCACCTTCTCAAATCGAGCCAGTTCCCGGCTGACGGTAGGTTGCGAGGTGTGCAGCATCCGCGCGGCTTCCGTCAGGTTGCCTGCGGTCATGATGGCATGGAAAATTTCAATGTGGCGCAGGTTAACGGCGGGCATGGGCGATCCTCGAATAAACCAGTCCATATCATTTTTGCATAGACTCACGATAAAACGATATTTTTTATTCTCTTCAGCCTGTGGCGTAATCCTAAAAAAGCCAATACCGGAGTACACCATGCCACGCCCACTCAACAGCACTGACACTGACCTGACCGCCGACAACCTGCTACGCCTGCCTGCCGAGTTTGGCTGCCCGGTGTGGGTCTATGATGCACAGATTATTCGCGCGCAGATTGCCAAGCTGAATCAGTTTGATGTGGTGCGTTTTGCCCAGAAGGCGTGTTCGAATGTGCATATTCTGCGTCTGATGCGCGAGCAGGGCGTGAAGGTTGACTCGGTATCGTTAGGCGAAATTGAACGTGCGCTGGCGGCAGGCTATGTGCCGGGTAATGATGAGATCGTCTTCACCGCCGATATGATTGATAACGCGACCTTAGCAAGAGTGCATGAGTTGCGCATTCCGGTAAACGCCGGGTCGGTGGATATGCTTGAACAACTGGGTCAGGTATCGCCGGGGCACCGCGTATGGCTACGTGTTAACCCGGGTTTTGGCCACGGGCATAGCCAGAAAACCAACACCGGCGGCGAGAACAGTAAGCACGGTATCTGGTACAGCGATCTTCCGGCGGCGCTGGAGGTGATTCAGCGCTACGCGCTGAAACTGGTCGGGATTCACATGCATATCGGTTCTGGCGTGGACTATGGTCATCTGGAACAGGTGTGCGGCGCGATGGTGCGTCAGGTCATTGAGTTTGACCAGGATCTTGAAGCGATCTCCGCTGGCGGCGGTTTATCGATCCCGTATCGCGAAGGCGAAGAGGCGATCAATACCGATCACTACTTCGGCCTGTGGAACGCCGCGCGTGAACGCATTGCGCGTCATCTGGGGCACCCTGTCAAACTGGAGATTGAACCTGGTCGCTTTCTGGTGGCGGAAGCGGGTGTACTGGTGGCCCAAGTGCGCAGCGTAAAAGAGATGGGAAGCCGTCACTTTGTGTTGATCGATGCGGGCTTTAACGATCTGATGCGCCCGGCGATGTACGGCAGTTATCACCATATTTCCGTGCTGGCAGGCGATGGCCGTTCGCTGGAACAGACTCCGTTACTGGAAACGGTGGTTGCCGGGCCGCTGTGCGAATCCGGTGACGTGTTTACTCAGCAGGAAGGCGGCAAAGTGGAAACTCGCCTGTTGCCTGCGGTCGTTCCGGGGGATTACCTGGTCTTACATGACACGGGAGCCTACGGTGCGTCGATGTCATCGAACTACAATAGCCGTCCGCTGCTGCCGGAAGTCCTGTTTGATAACGGCGTGGCGCGACTGATTCGCCGCCGCCAGACCATTGAAGAGCTGTTAGCGCTGGAACTGTTTTAAGGGGTTGCCCGATGGCGTTGCGCTTCTCGGGCTGATCGTTTCTTCTGGTATCGACGGTACGTTACGTAAAATGCGGCCCGTGGATCACCGACTCGCGCAATACCAGTTTGCCTGTAAACGGGGGGATCGGCTCTACGTTTTCGCCGTTTGCCAGGCGGATGGCCTGGTCAATCGCCGTGGTTATCATGGTATCGATCGGCAGGTACACGGTAGACAATGCCGGTTCAAGCCATTTTGCGCTGGGCGCATCGTCGAAGCCAAACAGCGAAATATCCTCTGGGATCTTCAGCCCGGCCTGATGTAATGCTTTTGATGCGCCGAGTGCCATGTCATCGTTACAGGCGAACAGGGCGCTGAATGTCACCCCTTCCTCCAGCAATTCACGGCAGGCTTCGTAGCCGCGTGTCATCGTTGAATCGCCATATTTGACCTTACTGGGATCCCAGGGAATACCGTTTTTTTCCAGCGCCTTACGATATCCCAGCAACCGGGATTTACCGGTCGGCGTATGATTCGGCACGGTGATACAGGCGATATCGCGGTGCCCTTGTGAGATCAGATAATTGACCGCCTGGTACGCGGCATCTTCCTGTTCAAAGAAAATCGCGCGGTCGCGAGACTGGCTGATATCACGGTTGATGACCAGCAAGGGCATGTCAATGCTGTCCATCAGCGACATGATCGCCTTTTCACTCATATAGCGCGTGTAGAGAATAATGGCGTCGCACTGCCGGTCGGCCAGCATTTGCACGGCTTCCTGCTCGCGTTCTGGCGTATCGTGGCCGTCGGTCACAATCAGTTGCTTACCGTGGGATTCAGTCTGGCGTGACGCCTGTTGCAGCAAACGGCCAAAGTAGAATCCATCAAATGTGGAGACCACCAGGCCAATGCTGTTACTGGTGCGGTTTGCCAGCGAACGCGCCAAAAAATTGGGCCGATAGTCCAGCGCCTGCATGGCCTTAAAGACTTTCTGGCGAGTGCTCTCTTTAACCTGACCTGTTCCGTTCAGCACACGCGAAACGGTCGCTTTTGATACGCCAGCATGACGTGAAACATCCAACATCGTTGTCATGACGCTACCCTGATTAATCGTTTGACGAAGAATTCCCTGACTCTGGTAGCGTTGAAACGGAATGCCTGCGCACCAGAGTTGGGTTAAAGACGTGGGTAATTTCGGGCACAGGGCGCTTTTCTGCCAGCGCGAGCGCCAGTTCGGCAGCCTGAGTGGCCATCGTCACGATAGGGTAACGTACCGTCGTCAGCCGTGGACGTACGTAGCGGGAAACCAGCACATCATCAAAACCAATCAGTGAGATTTCACCCGGCACGTCGATGCCATTGTCATTTAATACGCCCATGGCGCCAGCCGCCATCGAGTCGTTGTAACAGGCGACCGCCGTGAAATTTTTACCACGCCCGAGCAATTCGGTCATCGCCTGCTCGCCGCCGCTTTCATCCGGTTCGCCAAAAGTCACCAGCCGGTCGTTAACCGGTATGTTGCTTTCCGCCAGCGCGTCGTAATAGCCCTGCAGACGATCTTCTGCATCCGAAATGGTGTGATTGGAACAGAGATAACCGATGCGCGTATGACCCTGCTGGATGAGGTGTCGGGTGGCAAGCCATGCGCCGTAACGGTCATCCAGGGCGACACAGCGTTGTTCGAAACCGGGCAGAATTCGGTTGATCAGCACCATACCGGGGATCTGTTTCATTAATGACGCCAGATCCGCGTCCGGGATGATTTTGGCATGAACAACGAGCGCTGCGCAGCGGTGGCGAATGAGCTGCTCGATCGCCTGACGTTCCTTTTGTTCGTTATGGTAGCCGTTGCCAATCAGTAAGAAGTTACCGGTGTTGTAGGCCACCTGCTCGACAGCTTTAACCATTGCCCCGAAGAACGGATCGGACACATCACCCACCACCAGACCAATGGTCTCTGTGGATTGTTGCGCCAGCGCACGCGCATTGGCGTTGGGGTGGTAGCTGAGTGATTCCATTGCACTCATTACAGCCAGACGCGATGCTTCGCTGGCTTTGGGGGAATCATTGATCACTCGAGAAACGGTGGCGACTGATACACCAGCTAGTCGGGCTACATCCTTTATGGTCGCCATGATAGTACCTGTTGTGGGTAAACGCTTACATTCCGTCAGTGTTACGGAAAACGGCTGGCTGTTCAAGCAGATTGCCCGTCAGGACTTCGCAAATGTGAGCGGGCACGAGCGAAGTAAGACAGAAAATAGAAAATGAAAATCTTTGCTTACACTTTGCGATGACCTGTTGCGATTGTTCGCTGGTGAGAAAACAGAACTGATTGCTAGAGTTGAGATCCCAGAGGTATTGATAGGTGAAATCGACTTTCGAGTTGATCACTAGAATTACACCAGCCTGCGCAGATGCGCAGGTTTTTTTTTGCCCGAATGGCATCTGTAACAGTAACTAATAATTTACACAACTCGTTGCATTTGGGTTCATTCCTTTGCGTTTTCGTACTGGCGTATCTGTCACGTGGCAGCCACAATCAAGATCCCAGAGGTATTGATTGGTGAGATTATTCGGTACGCATTTCGTACCCTGTCTCTTGCACCAACCTGCGCGGATGCGCAGGTTTTTTTTGGGATTCTATTTACCTGTCGCGCCCACCCCCCAACTCGTATAATCTGCCACCATTCATCTTTAGATAATTGATGGTACAGGGAGTTGAGATGCTATTAGGGTTTTTTCGCAATCTGTTTCGCGTGCTTTTTCGGGTTCGCGTCACGGGCGATATCCGTGCGCTACAGGGAGAGCGTGTCTTAATCACGCCCAATCATGTCTCATTTATTGATGGGATGTTGCTGGCGCTATTTTTACCGATTCGTCCCGTCTTTGCCGTTTACACCTCCATCAGCCAGCAATGGTATATGCGTTGGCTCACCCCGCTGATTGATTTCGTGCCGTTAGACCCGACCAAACCGATGTCGATTAAACATCTGGTGCGTCTGGTTGAGCAGGGCCGCCCGGTGGTTATCTTCCCGGAAGGACGCATTTCAACGACCGGCTCACTGATGAAAATCTATGATGGTGCCGGATTTGTCGCTGCCAAATCGGGAGCGACGGTCGTTCCGATACGCATTGAAGGTGCTGAACTGACCCGCTTTAGCCGCCTGAAAGGTCTGGTGAAGCAGCGACTCTTCCCGCATATCCGGCTTCACATCTTGCCTCCCACCACATTACCTATGCCAGAAGCGCCGCGCGCCCGCGATCGCCGCAAGATGGCGGGTGAAATGCTGCATCAGATCATGATGGAAGCGCGTATGGCTGTGCGCCCGCGGGAAACGCTGTATGAATCTCTGCTGGCCGCGAAATACCGCTTTGGCGCCGGTAAAAACTGCATTGAAGACATTAATTTCACCCCCGATAGCTATCGCAAATTGCTGACAAAAACGCTGTTTGTTGCCCGTATCCTGGAAAAATACAGCGCGGAAGGCGAGAAAATCGGCCTGATGCTGCCAAACGCGGGGATCAGCGCTGCCGTTATTTTTGGTGCCATTGCTCGCCGACGTATCCCGGCAATGATGAACTACACGGCGGGTGTGAAAGGATTAACCAGCGCGATTACGGCCTCTGAAATCAAAACCATTTTTACCTCCCGACAGTTTCTTGATAAAGGCAAACTCTGGCATCTGCCGGAGCAACTGACTCAGGTGCGTTGGGTGTATCTGGAAGATTTAAAAGCTGATGTGACCCTGGGCGATAAGCTGTGGATTTTTTCTCATCTGCTGATGCCGCATCTGGCACAGGTGAAGCAACAGCCAGAAGAGGCCGCGGTGATCCTCTTTACTTCAGGCTCAGAGGGAAATCCAAAAGGCGTGGTGCACAGCCACAAGAGTATTCTGGCGAACGTCGAACAAATTAAAACGATTGCTGATTTCACTGCTGACGATCGTTTTATGTCAGCATTGCCGCTGTTTCACTCCTTTGGTCTGACGGTCGGGTTGTTCACCCCGTTACTGACCGGGGCTGAGGTTTTCCTTTATCCCAGCCCACTGCATTACCGTATTGTGCCGGAACTGGTTTACGACCGTAACTGCACCGTTTTGTTTGGCACCTCGACATTCCTTGGTAACTACGCGCGGTTTGCCCATCCCTATGATTTTCACCGCCTGCGCTATGTGGTGGCGGGCGCTGAAAAACTGCAAGACAGTACCAAACAGCTGTGGCAGGAAAAATTTGGACTGCGCGTACTGGAAGGTTATGGCGTGACGGAATGTGCGCCGGTGGTGTCTATTAACGTACCGATGGCGGCAAAATCGGGAACGGTAGGGCGCATCCTTCCTGGTATGGATGCCCGGCTTCTGGCGGTGCCAGGTATTGAGGACGGTGGGCGGTTACAGCTTAAAGGTCCTAATATTATGAGCGGCTATTTGCGCGTTGAAAAACCGGGCGTGCTGGAAGTGCCGACGGCGGAAAATGCCCAGGGTGTTATCGAGCATGGCTGGTACGACACCGGTGACATTGTGCGCTTTGATGAGAACGGTTTTGTGCAGATTCAGGGGCGCGCCAAACGTTTTGCCAAAATTGCCGGTGAGATGGTCTCACTTGAAATGGTGGAGCAGCTGGCGCTGGCGGTCTCAGCTGACAAAATGCACGCCACGGCCATCAAGAGCGATGCCAGCAAAGGAGAGGCGCTGGTGCTGTTCACCACGGACAGCGAGCTGAACCGCGAAAAATTGCTGCAGTACGCAAGAGCGCACGGCGTTCCTGAACTTGCCGTACCGCGTGATATACGGCACCTGAAACAACTCCCACTGCTCGGTAGCGGTAAGCCAGATTTTGTGACGCTGAAACGCTGGGTAGATGAACCGGAAGAACAACATGCGTGAGTCAGTACACACTAACACTTCAATCTGGTCTAAAGGCATGTTGTCGGTCATTGCTGCGCAGTTTCTGTCGGCATTTGGCGATAACGCGCTGTTATTTGCCACGCTGGCGTTGCTGAAAGCGCAGTTTTACCCGGACTGGAGTCAGCCGATCCTGCAAATGGTGTTTGTGGGTGCTTACATTCTGTTTGCGCCTTTTGTGGGGCAGATTGCGGATAGCTTTGCCAAAGGTCGGGTGATGATGTTTGCTAACGGCCTCAAGCTGTTAGGTGCAGCGAGCATCTGCTTCGGTGTTAACCCCTTCCTCGGCTATACGCTGGTGGGGATTGGTGCGGCGGCTTACTCTCCGGCGAAGTATGGCATTCTCGGCGAGCTGACGACCGGCGACAAACTGGTGAAAGCCAACGGTCTGATGGAAGCGTCAACCATTGCGGCTATCTTACTTGGCTCGGTTGCGGGCGGCGTACTGGCCGACTGGCATGTGATCGCCGCGCTCTCTGCCTGCGCGCTGGCTTATGCCGGTGCCGTTGTTGCAAACCTGTTTATCCCTAAGCTGGCTGCGGCTCGTCCTGGTCAGTCCTGGCATCTGGGAAAAATGACGCGCAGCTTTTTCTGTGCGGCATCTTCATTGTGGCGTAGCGGCGACACGCGTTTCTCGTTAGTCGGCACCAGTCTCTTCTGGGGGGCAGGCGTGACGCTACGTTTTCTGCTGGTGCTGTGGGTGCCGGTGGCGCTGGGTATCACCGATAACGCCACGCCGACCTACCTCAATGCCATGGTCGCCATCGGGATTGTGGTAGGCGCGGGTGCGGCAGCGAAGCTGGTAACGCTGGAAACGGTGTCCCGCTGCATGCCTGCGGGGATCTTAATTGGCGTCGGGGTGCTGTTCTTATCCCTGCAACATGCGCTGCTTCCATCCTACGCGCTGCTGATGCTTATCGGGATGCTGGGGGGCTTTTTTGTGGTGCCGCTGAATGCGCTATTGCAGGAGCGAGGCAAAAAAAGCGTCGGTGCGGGCAATGCCATTGCTGTACAAAACCTGGGCGAAAACAGCGCCATGCTGTTAATGCTCGGTATTTACTCACTGGCGGTACTGGTGGGGATACCGGCGGTAGCCATTGGTATTGGGTTCGGCGCGCTGTTCGCGCTGGCGATCACGGCGCTGTGGATCTGGCAACGCCGCCATTAGTCTCTACAGTGCGTGAGTTGGATAAGGCGCATTTGCGCCTTATCCGGCAGGAACATCGCATGACTTCATCACGGTGCAGGGTAGGTATAAACCTGATGTACCGCTTCAATCTCCGCCAGTACCTCTTCGCTCAATTCCAGATACAGGCTTTCGACGTTGGTTTTCAACTGCGCCATTGTCGTTGCGCCCAGCAGGGTGCTGGCGACAAAGGGCTGGCGACGAACAAATGCCAGCGCCATCTGGGCCGGATCGAGATGATGGCGTTTCGCAATATCCACATAGGCCGCCACGGCTTTTTGCGTCTGTTCACCGCTGTAGCGCGTGAAGCGGCTAAACAGTGTATTGCGCGCGCCGGCCGGTTTTGCGCCGTTGAGGTATTTACCGGTTAAGGTGCCAAACCCCAGGCAAGAGTAAGCCAGTAACTCAACCCCTTCGTACTGGCTGACTTCGGCGAGACCGACTTCAAAGCTACGGTTCAACAGGCTGTAGGGGTTCTGAATGGTGGCGATACGCGGCAGGTCGTGTTTGTCTGCCAGGTGCAGGTAGCGCATCACGCCAAATGCCGTTTCATTGGAAACGCCGATGTAGCGGATCTTTCCTGCCCGCTGAAACTCTGCCAGCGCGTCCAGCGTATCCAGCAGAGAAACCACCGGCGCGGAATCTGTCCAGCTATAGCCCAGCTTTCCAAAGCAGTTTGTCGGGCGCTGCGGCCAGTGAACCTGATACAGATCGAGATAATCGGTCTGCAGTCTTTTCAGGCTGTCGTGCAGTGCTTCACGGATATTTTTACGATCCAGCGCCTGATTGGGGCGAATGCCGCTGTCGTTGTTACGCGACGGGCCGCTGACTTTCGAGGCAACGATCAGTTTTTCACGGTTGCCGTGTTTGGCAAGCCAGTTACCGACGTAGGTTTCTGTGAGCCCCTGGGTTTCAGGGCGAGGCGGTACCGGATACATCTCGGCAACGTCAATTAAATTGATGCCTTGCGCGACGGCATAGTCGAGCTGTGCATGGGCGTCGGCTTCGCTGTTTTGTTCACCAAACGTCATTGTGCCCAGCCCCAGTGTACTGACTTCCAGCGAGCTGTGGGGTATACGGTGATATTGCATAGCCGTTTCCTTTTTATAATCACGACATAAGGATTATAAAAATGGCTGAGGGAAGGGAAAAAGGGAAGCAAAATTGTTAAGGCCAGCTGCGTTGCTGACCTCAACCATCAACGCTCAATAATTTGAGAGACATCGTCGCGGTTAATCTGCATCGCGTTGCCTTGCTGATCGTGGTAGCTCACCAGACCGGTATCGTCGTCTATTTCGGGTTTTCCATCGGTCAGGATCATACGACCATCTTTTGTCGCCATGACATAATCACTGCTGCAACCAGAAACGGCAAAAGCCAGTCCTACGGCGGAAATTAAAACTGCCCATTTTTTCATTTGCTTACCCTCACATGGCCTGCGTCTGACAATAGTTTAGTAATAACGTGAAGTTATGCAGGATAAAAGCAGGAAAATCTTAATCTGTGAGAAGGTGACGGTGCTGTCACGTTTCGCTCCCCTTGCAGGGAGCGAAACGGTGTATCAGAGAGGATTTTTCTTATTGCGCAACAGGTTCAGGGTCTCTACCGCAATAGAGAAGAACATGGCGAAATAGATGTAGCCTTTCGGCACATGCACATCGAAACTTTCCAGAATCAGGGTGAAACCAACCAGAATCAGGAAAGAGAGCGCCAGCATTTTCACGGAAGGGTGACGATCCACAAACTCGCCTATAGGACGCGCTGCGAACATCATCACACCCACGGCGATAACCACCGCGGCCATCATGATAAACAGATGATCGGACAAGCCAACGGCAGTGATGACGGAGTCCAGACTGAAGATAATGTCTAACAACATGATCTGTACAATTGCGCCGAGGAAAGAGGAAACACGGGTTTTCAGCCCCTCTTCTTCACCTTCAATTGACTCGTGTATCTCTTTGCTGGCTTTCCAGATCAAGAACAATCCACCGAGCAGAAGGATCAGATCACGTGCTGAGATCGCCTCGCCAAATACCTCGAATAACGGGTTTGTCAGACGCGTTACCCAGGCGATAGACGCCAGCAATGCCAAACGCATGATCATTGCAGCCGCCAGCCCGATGCGTCGTGCGTGATTGCGTTGTGCTGTCGGGAGTTTAGCGACGACCAGAGAAAGGAAAATAATATTGTCGATCCCGAGAACGATCTCCAGCAGCGTCAGCGTACCGAGCGCCAGCCAGGCGTTAGGATCGGTTATCCATGCAAATAACATCGAACAAAGTCCTGCCAAAAAAAAGAAGCGGTAATTATAGGCCTGGAACGCGACGGGTGAAAGGGCAGGCTGTGTCTATTGCATCTGGAATAAAAAGTGCCGCTCCAGGAGCGCGCGCGTAAAGTTCTTTTTAAGGTAAAACCCGCGCGGCAGAGTAAGGATCGGCTCGCCGCTGGCACCAATGGCCTCGGTAAGTGCCCGCGAATTCGCGGCCTTAGGGCGTAACTGTAAAACCTCCCCATGTCGGGCGGTGATGCGTTCGACGTGACCCAACACGATCATGTCCATTAATTCTTCCCAGTCCAGGCGCAGCTGCCGATCTTCTTCTTCATTCGGACTCCACAACAACGGCGAACCCACGCGGCGTTCAGCCAACGGAATGGTGCGTTCACCCTCCACCGGGATCCACAGCACGCGTTTGAGTTTGTGTCGGACGTGGCTGGTTTCCCAGGTAACGCCGGTATTACCGGTGAGTGGCGCTACGCAGACAAAGGTGGTTTCCAGCGGTCTGCCAAGACTGTCCACAGGGATCGTTTTGAGCTCCACGCCCAGCGCGGCGAAATCCTGTTCGGGTTTACTGCCTGCGCTGGCGCCGAGCCAAATCTCCAGTAGCACGCCAATCCAGCCTTTATCACGCTTTAAATCCTTTGGCGTAACGAGACCCGCCATCCCCGCCAGTTCACCCAACGTGTAGCCCGAGAGCAGACGTGCCTGAGTCAGTAACTGAGTCTCTGATTCTGGAGGCGAAAGTAATGGCTGGAGTTGTGGCATCGGGGTAACCCTTAGGTGAAAAAATGAACAATGATTTTATACCGTGTGGACAGAGTTTATCTTTTTCCACATGCTATATTCAATTATATGATTTATATTGGTTTTTAGATTTCGACTCGACGTGTTGCGCAACAGCAAACCGGGTTTTCCAATTCTGGTCACTGACAATGAACAGGATCTTACACCATGTTATCCACAGAAAGATGGGATAACTGTGAAAAACCCCGACTACTGTTTCAATTTACAGCCTTGACGTGCGACGAAAATCGAATTTTTACACAAATTGTGCCTAACTTATTGGCATAATCTGTGGATAAAACCAACGCTGGTCGATCTTTCATCAGCCCAAAGATCGTATGCGTGATGATCGTCACGTTTCTGTGTGATTATCTGTCGGATTTGCTTTTAACTTAATGAATATAGACGACTATTTTTTAAGTGTGACGTATGTCTTATTCAGACTGTTCTGGGTTTTCCCATAGTAATTCCGTACTTCTTCACAACTATATCCACAGAAAAGGTGAATAAAATCGTGAGAGAAGGGCTTTCTCTGTTTATAACTCTGGCCTTAACTGTGAGTTATTCAATTGTTATTAGAATCCCGCGCCCTTAACAGAGTGGTTTACCGCCTCTCTGGAGTGTGAAACAATCGTTTGTATATAAGGTTTATGTTGAGGTAGTCCGGTGATTGATGACGATGGCTACCGCCCGAATGTAGGGATAGTAATTTGTAACCGCCAGGGGCAGGTCATGTGGGCCCGGCGATTTGGTCAGCACTCCTGGCAATTTCCACAAGGTGGGATCAATCCAGGAGAGACAGCAGAACAGGCGATGTACCGGGAACTCTTCGAAGAAGTGGGTCTCAGTCGTAAAGATGTACGGATCCTTGCTTCTACTCGTAACTGGTTGCGTTACAAGTTACCGAAACGTTTGGTGCGTTGGGACACGAAGCCGGTTTGTATCGGCCAGAAACAAAAGTGGTTTCTACTGCAATTGATCAGCAGTGATGCCGAAATCAATATGCAAACCTGTAGTACACCTGAGTTTGATGGCTGGCGCTGGGTGAGTTACTGGTATCCGGTTCGACAGGTGGTGTCATTTAAACGCGATGTCTATCGCAGGGTGATGAAAGAATTCGCAAGTGTTGTCATGGCGCTTCAGGAAAGTACCCCGAAGCCGCAGAGCGCACCTGCGTACAGACGTAAAAGAGGTTAAGCTACGCAAATTATGCTCACCCGCCTGCGCGAAATAGTCGAAAAGGTGGCCAGTGCTCCGCGTCTGAATGAAGCGCTGAATATTCTGGTTACCGACATCTGTCTTGCGATGGATACAGAGGTCTGCTCGGTCTATCTGGCCGATCACGACCGACGTTGTTATTACCTCATGGCGACCCGGGGGCTCAAAAAACCACGTGGTCGCACTGTTGCACTCGCGTTTGATGAAGGTATCGTCGGCCTGGTTGGCAGGCTGGCGGAACCGATCAACCTCGCTGATGCGCAAAAACACCCCAGCTTTAAATATATTCCTTCGGTCAAAGAAGAGCGTTTCCGCGCATTCTTAGGCGTACCGATCATTCAGCGCCGCCAGTTACTAGGCGTGCTGGTCGTTCAGCAGCGCGAGTTGCGCCAGTATGATGAAAGCGAAGAGTCTTTCCTCGTCACGCTCGCC
Organism: Citrobacter sp. Marseille-Q6884; assembly: GCF_945906775.1. Lineage (NCBI taxonomy): Bacteria > Pseudomonadati > Pseudomonadota > Gammaproteobacteria > Enterobacterales > Enterobacteriaceae > Citrobacter > Citrobacter sp. Marseille-Q6884. The sequence goes on along the minus strand of NZ_CAMDRE010000001.1, from coordinate 199,277 downwards.
ACGCAAATGGCCGCCATTCTTTCTCAATCGCAGTTAACCGCGTTGTTCGGGCAATATCGCCAGACGCGTATCCGTGCGCTGCCTGCAGCACCCGGCGTCGCGATTGCAGAAGGCTGGCAGGATGCCACGCTGCCGTTAATGGAGCAGGTCTACCAGGCTTCAACGCTGGATCCTGCCCTTGAGCGTGAACGACTGACCGGCGCGCTGGAAGAAGCGGCGAGCGAATTTCGTCGCTACAGCAAGCGTTTTACCGCCGGGGCACAAAAAGAAACCGCGGCGATCTTCGATCTCTACTCGCACTTGCTTTCCGATACCCGCCTGCGCCGTGAGCTGTTTGCTGAAGTGGATAAGGGGTCGGTGGCCGAGTGGGCTGTTAAAACGATCATCGAAAAGTTTGCCGAACAGTTCGCTGCGCTAAGCGATAGCTATCTGAAAGAGCGCGCCGGAGACTTACGCGCGCTTGGTCAACGTCTGTTGTTCCATCTTGACGACTCGATCCAGGGGCCAAACGCCTGGCCGGAACGCTTCGTTCTGGTGGCCGACGAACTCTCAGCCACTACGCTTGCGGAGCTTCCGCAGGATCGGCTGGTGGGTGTCGTCGTCAGGGATGGCGCCGCCAACTCCCATGCAGCGATTATGGTTCGTGCGCTGGGTATCCCCACCGTGATGGGCGCCGATATCCAGCCGTCAGTGTTACATCGCCGTACGCTGGTGGTGGACGGTTATCGTGGCGAACTGCTGGTCGATCCTGAACCTGTATTGATTCAGGAATATCAGCGTCTTATCAGCGAAGAAATTGAACTGAGCCGTCTGGCGGAAGATGACGTTAATCAGCCCGCGCAGCTGAAAAGCGGCGAGCGCGTAAAGGTGATGCTTAATGCAGGGCTTAGCCCGGAACATGAAGAGAAGTTGGGAAGTCGGATCGACGGCATAGGGCTGTATCGCACCGAAATCCCGTTCATGTTGCAAAGCGGTTTTCCGTCTGAGGAAGAGCAGGTTGCGCAGTATCAGGGCATGCTGCAGATGTTTAACGATAAACCCGTCACGCTGCGAACGCTGGATGTCGGGGCGGATAAACAACTGCCTTACATGCCGATAAGCGAAGAGAACCCTTGTCTGGGATGGCGCGGGATCCGTATTACGCTCGATCAGCCGGAGATCTTTTTGATCCAGGTGCGCGCGATGCTGCGTGCAAATGCCGCAACCGGCAACCTGAGCATTCTGCTGCCGATGGTGACCAGTATTGATGAAGTGGACGAAGCGCGGCGTTTGATTGAGCGCGCCGGACGCGAAGTGGAAGAGATGATCGGTTATGCGATCCCGAAACCGCGTATCGGCATCATGCTGGAAGTCCCCTCAATGGTCTTCATGCTGCCCCATCTGGCGAACCGGATCGATTTTATCTCGGTCGGGACGAACGATCTTACCCAATACATTTTGGCCGTCGATCGTAACAATACGCGGGTAGCCAGCATTTACGACAGCCTGCATCCGGGGATGTTACGTGCGTTGGCGATGATTGCGCAGGAAGCCGAGAAAAGCGGTATCGATTTGCGTTTGTGCGGTGAAATGGCAGGCGATCCTATGTGCGTCACCATTCTTATCGGTCTGGGTTTTCGTCATTTGTCGATGAACGGGCGTTCGGTGGCGCGTGTGAAATACCTGCTGCGGCATATCGACTTTAACGAAGCCCAAACGCTGGCACAGCGTAGCCTGGAGGCGCAGTTAGCGACAGAAGTGCGTCATCAGGTAGCGGCGTTTATGGAGCGTCGTGGCATGGGTGGGTTAATACGCGGGGGATTGTGAATCCAGGGCTGGTAACAGCAGGTATCTACCCTAAATAATTCGAGCCGCATGAAGGCGGCAAGGGAGTGAATCCCCAGTCACATAGCGAACTATGTGACTGGGGGGAGCGAGCGTAGCCAACGCACATGCGGCTTGAAGTATGACGGGTATACATATCTTTTAACTGTAATCGGCATCCGCTGCGATCCCCTTGTGCTATCATTCGCACCTTTGGAGCGCCTGCATTATGCAGGCGCGCTTATCAATTGCTGTCTGACTTCAGCGAAATAACAAGAACTTGTGGTGACAGATGACCAGTAGCTATCTGCATTTTCCGGATTTCGATCCGGTCATTTTCTCAATTGGACCCGTCGCACTTCACTGGTACGGCCTGATGTATTTGGTGGGGTTTATTTTTGCGATGTGGCTGGCGACGCGCCGCGCTAACCGCCCAGGGAGTGGCTGGACTAAAAACGAAGTCGAAAACTTACTTTATGCAGGCTTCCTTGGGGTTTTCCTCGGTGGACGTATCGGCTACGTGCTGTTCTACAACTTCCCGCTCTTCCTGGATAATCCGCTGTATCTGTTCCGCGTCTGGGACGGTGGTATGTCCTTCCACGGCGGTCTTATCGGCGTAATTCTGGTGATGATTATCTTCGCCAAACGTACCAAGCGCTCGTTCTTTCAGGTGTCTGATTTTATTGCGCCGCTGATTCCATTTGGTCTGGGTGCAGGGCGTCTGGGCAACTTTATCAACGGCGAGTTGTGGGGGCGCGTTGATCCGAACTTCAAATATGCCATGCTGTTCCCTGGCTCCCGCACTGAAGATATCCTACTGCTGCAAACTAACCCGCAGTGGCAGTCCATTTTCGATACTTACGGCTCACTGCCTCGCCATGCTTCTCAGCTTTATGAAATGGCGCTGGAAGGGGTTGTGCTGTTTATCATTCTGAACCTGTTCATTCGTAAACCACGCCCGATGGGGTCGGTTTCCGGTCTGTTCCTGATCGGCTACGGCGCGTTCCGTATCATCGTCGAGTTCTTCCGCCAGCCGGACGCCCAGTTCACCGGTACATGGGTGCAGTACATCAGCATGGGACAGATTCTGTCCATCCCGATGATTGTCGCAGGTATTATTATGATGGTTTGGGCGTATCGCCGCAGCCCACAGCAACACGTTTCCTGAGGAACCATGAAACAGTATTTAGAACTGATGCAAAAAGTGCTGGATGAAGGCACACAGAAAAACGACCGTACCGGAACCGGAACGCTTTCCATTTTTGGTCATCAGATGCGTTTTAATCTGCAGGAAGGGTTCCCGCTGGTTACGACTAAACGCTGCCATTTGCGCTCAATCATTCATGAGCTGCTGTGGTTCTTGCAGGGCGACACAAACGTGGCCTACCTGCATGAAAACAATGTCTCAATTTGGGATGAATGGGCTGACGAAAACGGCAACCTTGGCCCGGTCTACGGTAAACAGTGGCGTGCATGGCCAACGCCGGATGGCCGCCATATTGACCAGATCACCACGGTGCTCAACCAGCTGAAAAATGACCCGGACTCTCGCCGCATTATCGTTTCCGCCTGGAACGTGGGTGAGCTGGATAAAATGGCGCTGGCTCCGTGCCACGCGTTCTTCCAGTTCTATGTGGCGGACGGCAAACTTTCCTGCCAGTTGTATCAGCGTTCATGTGATGTGTTCCTCGGCCTGCCGTTTAACATCGCCAGTTATGCCTTACTGGTTCATATGATGGCGCAGCAGTGCGATCTTGAAGTGGGTGATTTTGTCTGGACCGGTGGCGATACGCACCTGTACAGCAACCATATGGAGCAAACTCACCTGCAACTCAGCCGTGAACCACGTGCGTTGCCGAAGCTGGTTATCAAACGTAAGCCCGACTCTCTCTTCGACTACCGTTTCGAAGATTTCGAGATTGAAGGTTACGATCCGCACCCCGGCATTAAAGCGCCGGTCGCTATCTGACCGAAGCCATCCTGCCATGACCGACGCCATCGCGCGTCGGTTTTTTTTACCTCATATTCAGTTCTTCGGCTCGGGTTCCTGAAAGAATGCAATCTCATGCAACGCGATAAATATTCTTCGTAGCTCGCCGAATAAGCTGAATTCCAGCCTCGTTATTTTTTATGTCCACGCCATACTGCCAGCATGAAAAAACAACAAGGCTACACCCTTATTGAAACCCTGGTGGTGATGCTCATTGTCACGGTTGTTGGTGCGTCAGGGCTGTACGGCTGGCAATACTGGCAGCAGCAGCAACGCTTGTGGCAAACCGCCTGTCAGGTACGGGACTACCTGCTGCAATTGCGTGAGGATGCCAACTGGCATAACCGCGATCACGCCCTCAGCGTTATCAGAGAAGGGCGGTCGTGGTGCATTGTCAGCTCCGCCGTTTCTCAGCAAGCATGCCAGCCTGTCTCTCCAGAGGTGTTTTTACCGCACTGGGACGATGTTGAGATGGTGGAAATCACGCCTTCACTGACTTTCTTTGGCCTGCGCAACACGGCATGGGCGGGGCACATCCGGCTGAAAAATGCCGCGGGCGAGTGGTGGCTGGTGATATCCAGCTCGGGTCGAATCAGACTTTGTGCGCGTGGAGAAACAGAAGCATGTCGATAAACGAACGCGGCTTTTCACTGCTGGAGGTACTGATTGCGATGGCGATAAGCAGTGTTTTACTGCTCGGGGCCACACGTTTTCTACCCGCATTACAACTCGATATTTTACGTAACACACGCTATTTAGCGCTTGAAAATGAGGTCTGGCAGCGAGTCTATACAGTGGCGAAACATCTCCAGCGGGCGGGTTATTGTCGCGGAAACTGTGCCGGCGAAGGGGTGATGATTGCTGGCAAGGGGGATTGCATCATTGCGCGGTGGGATGCAAACAGCAACGGCGTCTGGGAGACAACGCCCGCGAAAGACGCTGATGTCATTGGGTTTCGTTTACAAGACAACGTGCTTGAAACCTTACGTGGTGCAACGTCCTGCGAAGGAAAGGGGTGGGATAAAATGACCGATCCGGCAGCCATAAACATTGAGGCATTTGAGGTTGAACGCCTGAATGTGAGCGGGTTCGCGCCCGTTTTTACGTTGCGTCTGCGTGCGACTCACAACGCCGACCCGCAGAGGGTGATGGAGGCGTTGTACAGCGTGACAGGATTTAATCTGTGAACCGGGAGCGAGGTGTGTCATCCCTATCTCTTGTGTTGCTGCTGTTGGTGCTTGGCAGTCTGTTGTTACAGGGGGTGCGTTTGCAGGAGGCCAGTTTTGCTTCTCGTGTAGCACTGGAAAGCCAGTCATTGCAACGCCAGGCGGTGGTGCAATCGGCGATGGAGTGGGGGCGCATGCAGCACTGGCTGTTGCAGCCTGGCGTGCAGTGCCGACGCGATATCGCGAAGGCGGACGTTTGCCTGCGTCTTCTTGCCGATAATAACGTGTTACTTATTGCTCACAATAAAGGGATGTCATTATGGCGACTGGGCGAGGTTGTCGAGGGGCGTATCGTTTTTTCTGCGCATGGCTGGAGCGACTTCTGCCCGCTCAGGGAACAGACGTTATGTCAGATCCCCTGAGCAGGCAGCGTGGCTTTAGTCTGCCGGAAGTGATGCTGGCGATGGTGCTGATGATCATGATAGTGACCGCATTATCGGGGTATCAGCGGGGGCTGATGAACAGTTTTGTGCTCAGAAATCAGTATCAGCAGCTCTGGCGTCACGCATGGCAGCAAACGCAGTTGTCTATGTTTTCACCGCCGTTGGGCTGGCAGGTCAACCGAATGCAGACAACGCAGGCGGGATGTGTCAGCATCAACGTTAAACTTTCTTCACCCTTGGGCAGGCAGGGTCAAATGACGCGTCTGCACTGTCCGAACCGTCAGTAGTCAGGAGTTGCTATGTTAAGGGTCTACCACTCCAATCGTCTGGATGTGCTGGAAGCGTTAATGGAATTTATCGTTGAGCGCGAGCGTCTGGACGACCCTTTTGAACCTGAAATGATTTTGGTTCAAAGCACCGGTATGGCCCAGTGGCTACAAATGACCCTTGCACAGAAATTTGGTATTGCCGCGAATATTGAATTCCCGCTGCCCGCGAGTTTTATCTGGGATATGTTTGTGCGGGTTTTGCCGGATATCCCGAAAGAGAGCGCGTTCAGTAAGCAGAGCATGAGCTGGAAGTTGATGACGCTGCTGCCGCAATTACTGGATAACGATGACTTTACGCTACTGCGACACTATCTGACTGACGATACTGACAAACGAAAACTGTTCCAGCTCTCTTCACGTGCAGCTGACCTTTTCGACCAATATCTGGTTTATCGCCCTGACTGGTTAACGCAGTGGGAAGCGGGAAAGCAGGTTGAGGGGTTGGGGGAGTCTCAGGCCTGGCAGGCGCCGTTGTGGAAAGCGTTGGTGGAATATACCGCTGAGCTCGGGCAACCACGCTGGCATCGCGCCAATTTATACCAGCGATTTATTCAGACGCTGGAAACGGCCGCAAACCGCCCGGAGGGGCTGCCCTCACGCGTCTTTATCTGCGGCATTTCGGCGCTACCGCCCGTGTATCTGCAGGCGTTACAAGCACTGGGTAAGCACATCGACATTCATCTGCTGTTTACCAACCCTTGTCGTTATTACTGGGGCGACATTAAAGATCCCGCTTATCTGGCTAAGCTGCTGGCACGTCAGCGCAGACACAGTTTTGAAGAGCGTCATCTGCCGCTGTTTCGTGATAGTGAGAATGCTGAAGGATTGTTTAACAGCGACGGCGAGCAGGATGTGGGCAACCCTATGCTGGCCTCATGGGGCAAACTGGGTCGCGATTATATTTACCTGCTCTCAGAGCTGGAAAACAGCCAGGAACTGGACGCGTTTGTCGATATTACCCCCGACAACCTGCTGCACAATATCCAGTCGGATATCCTCGAACTGCAAAGCAGGGCGGTGGCGGGCATTAATCTGGAAGAATATTCGCGCAGCGACAACAAACGACGGCTTGAGCCGAATGATACCAGTGTGACTTTTCACGTCTGTCATAGCCCGCAACGTGAAGTGGAAATTCTCCACGACCGGCTGCTGGCGATGCTGGAGGCAGATCCAACGCTCACCCCGCGTGACATCATCGTGATGGTGGCTGATATCGACAGCTACAGCCCATTTATTCAGGCGGTATTTGGCAGCGCGCCAGCCGAACGTTACCTGCCGTATGCGATTTCCGACCGTCGTGCGCGTCAGTCCCATCCTGTTTTGCAGGCGTTTATTAGTCTGCTGTCGCTACCGGACAGTCGTTTTATTTCGGAGGATGTGCTGGCCTTACTGGATGTTCCCGTATTGGCGGCGCGCTTTAATATCAACGAAGAGGGGCTGCGCTATCTCCGCTTGTGGGTGAATGAGTCAGGTATTCGTTGGGGAATTGACGACGACAACGTTCGCGAACTGGAACTGCCGCCGACAGGCCAGCACACCTGGCAATTTGGTCTGACGCGAATGTTGCTGGGTTATGCGATGGAGAGCGAGCAGGGCGAGTGGCAGTCCGTTCTGCCATATGATGAGTCCAGCGGGTTGATTGCCGAGCTGGTGGGACATCTGGCTTCGCTATTGATGCAACTCAATATCTGGCGTCGGGGGCTGGCGCAGGAGCGTCCGCTGGAAGAGTGGCTACCCGTTTGTCGTGACATGCTGAATGATTTCTTCCTGCCGGATGCAGACACCGAAGCGGCGATGACGCTCATCGAACAGCAATGGCAGGCCATTATTGCCGATGGATTGGGGGCTGAATATGGCGATGCCGTACCGCTTTCACTGTTACGCGATGAGCTTGCACAGCGCCTCGATCAGGAGCGTATCAGCCAGCGCTTCCTCGCAGGGCCGGTGAATATTTGTACGCTGATGCCAATGCGATCCATTCCGTTCAAAGTGGTGTGCCTGCTGGGGATGAACGATGGGGTTTATCCGCGTCAGCTTGCGCCGCTGGGCTTTGATCTGATGAGCCAAAAGCCGATGCGTGGCGACCGAAGCCGTCGCGATGACGACCGCTATCTGTTTCTGGAAGCGTTGATCTCAGCACAGCAAACGCTCTACATCAGCTACATTGGCCGTTCAATCCAGGATAACAGTGAACGCTTTCCGTCGGTCCTGGTACAGGAATTGATGGACTACATTGGGCAAAGCCACTATCTCCCGGGCGATGAGTCGCTGACCTGTGATGAAAGTGAAACGCGGGTAAAAGCGCACATTACCCGGATGCACACGCGTATGCCTTTTGACGCACAAAACTATCAGCCGGGCGAACAGCAAAGTTACGCCCGTGAGTGGTTGCCGGCGGCGAGTCTGGCAGGGAAGGCGCACACTGATTTTGTTCAACCGCTGCCTTACACCATGCCTGAAACGTTGACGCTGGAAGCGCTCCAGCGATTCTGGGCTCATCCGGTACGGGCCTTTTTCCAGATGCGGTTACGGGTGAATTTCCGTTCTGAAGAGAGCGATATCCCGGAAACGGAACCGTTTATCCTCGAAGGGTTAACTCGCTATCAGCTTAATCAGCAACTGCTCAATACCCTGGTTGAAGAGCACGATGATGATCGTTTGTTCCGCCGCTTTCGTGCGGCTGGCTCGCTTCCTTATGGGGCATTCGGTGAGATTCTGTGGGATACCCAACGTCAGGAGATGCAGACACTGGCGGATCGCATTATCGCGTGTCGCCAGCCTTGTCAGAGCATGGAAGTCGATCTGACCTGCAACGGGGTGCAAATCACGGGGTGGCTCCCACAGGTTCAGGCGGACGGTTTATTGCGCTGGCGCCCATCTTTGATAAGCGTTTCTCAGGGCGTGCAACTTTGGCTGGAACATCTTGTCTATTGTGCCAGTGGTGGTACGGGGGAGAGCCGGTTGTTCCTGCGTAAAGACGGGGAATGGCGTTTCCCGCCACTGGAGGCTGAGCAGGCGTTACGGTATCTGTCGCAACTGATTGAAGGTTATCGGGAAGGCATGTCATCACCGCTGCTGGTGCTACCGGAAAGTGGTGGCGCGTGGATAAAAACCTGTTATGACGCGGCAAATGATGCCATGTTAGATGATGACGAGACATTGCAAAAAGCGCGCAGCAAGTTTTTACAGGCCTATGAAGGCAACATGATGGTACGTGGTGAAGGTGATGATATCTGGTATCAGCGCCTGTGGCGTCAACTGGAGCCTGAAACGCTGGAGGCCATTGTGTCGCAGTCTCAACGCTATTTGCTCCCGCTGTTTCGTTTTAATCAGTCATGAATGTTGTATAAAAATTGCGCAACTCGACGGCTTCCTCTATGATGCGCTTTCTGTCACGGACTGATTCTTACACAAAGAAGATGCTGACCCGTTCAGCACAAAGTCTTACCCTGTTCAGACCACGCATTTATGCGCCGTTTGCTGTGAACAGGTGAATACGTTAATGATGAGGTTTGTGAATGCCCCGCAGCACCTGGTTCAGCGCATTACTGTTGTTTATCGCCCTTTGGGCGCCCGTAAGTCAGGCAGATACCGGTTGGCAGCCTTTAGCTGAAACCATCCGTAAAAGCGATAAAGATACCCGTCAGTATCAGGCTGTGCGCCTGGATAACGACATGGTCGTCTTGCTGGTATCCGATCCTCAGGCCGTGAAATCACTCTCTGCACTGGTGGTGCCGGTTGGGTCTTTGGAAGATCCCGACGATCATCAGGGGCTGGCGCATTACCTTGAGCACATGTCGCTGATGGGATCTAAAAAATATCCGCAGCCAGACAGCTTAGCTGAATTCCTTAAAATGCACGGTGGCAGCCACAATGCCAGTACGGCGCCTTATCGTACGGCCTTCTATCTTGAGGTCGAAAACGATGCGCTGGTAGGGGCGGTGGATCGTCTGGCGGATGCCATTGCTTCGCCGCTGCTCGATAAAAAGTATGCCGATCGCGAGCGAAACGCCGTCAACTCAGAGTTGACGATGGCGCGTACCCGGGACGGTATGCGCATGGCGCAAGTCAGTGCAGAAACAATAAACCCGGCACACCCGGGTTCACGCTTCTCTGGCGGAAATCTGCAGACATTGAGCGACAAACCGGGTAATCCGGTGTTGCAGGCCTTACAGACATTCCATGAAAAATATTACTCCGCTAACCTGATGAAGGCGGTTATCTATAGTAATAAACCCTTGCCAGAGTTGGCACAAATAGCGGCTGATACCTTCGGACGCGTGCCGAACAGAAGCATCGAAAAACCGGAAATTACCGTACCGGTGGTTACCGATGCGCAAAAAGGCATCCTTATTCACTATGTCCCGGCAATGCCGCGCAAAGTGCTGCGCGTTGAGTTTCGCATTGATAACAACAGCGCGCAGTTTCGCAGTAAAACCGATGAGCTGGTGACTTACCTGATTGGCAACCGCAGCCCGGGCACGCTCTCTGACTGGCTGCAGAAGCAGGGGCTGGTCGAAGGTATCCGTGCGGATTCCGATCCGGTGGTGAATGGCAACAGCGGTGTGTTAGCGATTTCAGCGACATTAACCGACAAAGGTCTGGCTAATCGCGATGAAGTTGTTGCTGCTATCTTCAGTTATCTCAACCTGTTACGCGAAAAAGGCGTCGATAAACGCTATTTCGACGAACTGGCGCACGTGCTGGATCTCGACTTCCGTTATCCGTCCATCACGCGTGATATGGACTACGTGGAGTGGCTGGCAGACACCATGATCCGCGTCCCGGTGGAACATACACTGGATGCGGTGAATATTGCCGATCAATACGACGCGAAAGCCGTTCAGGAAAGACTGGCGATGATGACGCCGCAAAACGCGCGTATCTGGTATATCAGCCCGAAAGAGCCACACAATAAAATCGCATACTTTGTCGATGCGCCTTACCAGGTCGATAAAATTAGCGAAAAAACTTTCGCCGACTGGCAGCAAAAAGCCCAGGGCATTGTGCTCTCTTTGCCGGAGCTGAACCCCTATATCCCGGATGATTTCACACTGATTAAGCCGGATAAAAAATATGCCCATCCTGATCTGATCGTTGATGAGCCTGATTTACGCGTGGTGTATGCACCGAGCCAGTATTTTGCCAGTGAGCCAAAGGCTGACGTCAGCGTGATACTGCGTAACCCGAAAGCGATGGACAGCGCCAAAAACCAGGTGTTGTTCGCACTGAATGATTATCTGGCTGGCATCGCGCTCGACCAGTTAAGCAACCAGGCCGCGGTGGGGGGCATTGGTTTTTCAACCAACGCGAACAACGGCCTGATGCTCAACGCTAACGGCTATACCCAACGTTTACCGCAGCTGTTTCAGGCGTTGCTGACCGGCTATTTCAGCTACAGCTCAACGGATGAACAGCTGGAGCAGGCGAAATCCTGGTACGCTCAGATGATGGACTCCGCCGAGAAAGGGAAGGCGTACGATCAGGCGATCATGCCAGTACAAATGCTTTCCCAGGTGCCGTATTTCTCGCGCGATGAACGCCGTAAGCTGCTGCCCTCGATTACCTTAAAAGAGGTGATGGCCTACCGCGACGCCTTAAAAACCGGTGCGCGTCCTGAGTTCCTGGTCATTGGCAACATGAGCGAAGCGCAGGCGATGACCATGGCGCGGGATATCCAGAAACAACTGGGTGCGAACGGGTCGGAATGGTGTCGAAACAAAGATGTTGTGGTGGACAAAAAGCAGTCTGTCATCTTTGAAAAAGCAGGCAGCAGCACGGATTCCGCACTGGCGGCAGTCTTTGTGCCAACCGGCTATGACGAATACGCCGGTTCTGCTTATAGCGCCATGTTGGGGCAGATTGTGCAGCCGTGGTTCTATAATCAGCTGCGTACTGAAGAACAGTTAGGTTACGCCGTCTTTGCCTTCCCAATGAGCGTTGGCCGTCAGTGGGGAATGGGGTTCCTTCTGCAAAGCAGTGATAAGCAACCGTCTTACCTCTGGGAACGTTATAAAGCGTTTTTCCCGACGGCGGAAGCGAAGCTGCGGGCGATGAAACCTGAAGAGTTTGCGCAAATTCAGCAGGCTATCATTGCCCAAATGCTGCAGGCGCCACAAACGCTTGGGGCTGAGGCGTCACAGTTAAGCAAAGATTTTGATCGGGGTAATATGCGCTTCGATTCACGTGATAAAATCGTGGCTCAGATTAAACTGCTGACGCCGCAAAAGCTTGCCGATTTCTTCCATCAGGCGGTGGTTGAGCCGCAAGGCATGGCGATACTGTCACAGGTTTCCGGCAGTCAGAACGGGAAAGCAGATTATGTGCACCCGCAAGGCTGGAAAGTGTGGCAGACCGTCAGCGCGTTGCAGCAAACCTTACCTCTGATGAGTGAAAAGAATGAATGATGCCGCTGAGTCCCTTGATCCCCTACGCTTGCCGCTGACGGGCGAGCGCCTGATTGAAGCCTCCGCAGGCACCGGTAAAACCTTTACCATCGCCGCCCTTTATTTACGTTTACTGCTTGGACTGGGCGGCTCTGCCGCCTTTCCTCGTCCTCTGACCGTCGAAGAGCTGTTGGTTGTGACCTTTACGGAGGCAGCGACTGAAGAGCTACGCGGTCGAATCCGTAGCAACATCCATGAACTGCGTATTGCCTGCCTGCGTGAAACGACGGATAACCCGCTGTACGCCCGTTTGCTGGATGAAATCGCCGATAAAAAGCAGGCCGCACAGTGGCTGCTGTTAGCGGAAAGACAGATGGATGAGGCCGCGGTGTTTACCATCCACGGTTTTTGCCAGCGAATGTTGAGTCTGAACGCCTTCGAATCGGGCATGCTGTTTGAACAGCAGCTGATTGAGGATGAATCGCTACTGCGTTATCAGGCTTGCGCGGACTTCTGGCGTCGGCATTGTTACCCGTTGTCTCGTGACGTTGCCCAGGTGATTTTTGAAACCTGGAAAGGTCCGCAGGCGCTGTTGAGGGATATCGATCGCTACCTGCAGGGTGAAGCGCCGGTCATTAAAGCGCCGCCGCCCGCAGAGGAAACCCTGGCCTCCCGTCATGAAAAGATCCTCGCGCGCATTAATCAGATTAAACAGCAATGGCGTGATTCGGTTGATGATCTGGACGCTCTGCTGGAAGCTTCCGGGATCGACCGTCGCAAATTTAACCGTGGCAATCAGGGGAAGTGGATCGAGAAGGTCAGCGCCTGGGCGCAGGAAGAAACACAGAGCTACCAACTCCCTGATGCGCTGGAAAAGTTTTCCCAACGGTTTTTAGAAGAACGTACCAAAGCGGGTGGCATAACGCCCCGGCATCCTCTTTTTGACGCCATTGATGAACTGCTTGGCGAGCCGCTGACGATCCGCGATCTGGTGATCACCCGGGCGCTGGCGGAGATCCGTGACGCGGTTGCCCAGGAAAAACGCCGGCGGGGCGAGTTGGGGTTTGACGATATGCTCAGTCGTCTTGATGCGGCGTTGCGCAGTGAAAGCGGCGATGCGTTGGCCGCAGCGATCCGTACCCGTTTCCCGGTGGCGATGATTGATGAATTTCAGGATACCGACCCACAGCAATACCGCATTTTCCGTCGCATCTGGCAGCATCAGCCGGATACCGCATTGCTGCTGATTGGCGATCCAAAACAGGCGATCTACGCGTTTCGCGGCGCGGATATCTTCACCTATATGAAGGCGCGCAGTGAAGTGAGTGCGCATTACACGCTTGATACAAACTGGCGATCCGCTCCCGGTATGATCAACAGTGTGAACACGCTCTTCAGCCAGATGAGCGACGCCTTTATGTTTCGCGAAATCCCCTTTAGTCCGGTGAAATCCGCAGAGAAGAACCAATCACTGCGCTTTGTTTTGCACGGAGAGACCCAGCCTGCGATGAGCATGTGGCTGATGGAAGGGGAAAGCTGTGGCGTGGGTGACTACCAGAATGAGATGGCGCAGGTTTGCGCGACGCAAATCCGTGACTGGCTTAAAGCCGGTCAGTCCGGTGATGCGCTATTGGTGAGCGGTAACACATCGAATCCGGTACGTGCATCGGATATCAGTGTGCTGGTTCGTAGCCGCCAGGAAGCCGCGCTGGTTCGCGATGCGCTAACCCAGTTGGCAATTCCGTCCGTCTATCTTTCCAACCGTGACAGCGTTTTTGAAACGCTGGAAGCGCAGGAACTGTTGTGGGTGCTTCAGGCGGTGATGACACCGGAGCGCGAAAACTCGCTGCGCAGTGCGCTGGCGACATCTATGATGGGGCTGAATGCGCTGGATATCGAAACGCTGAATAATGACGAGAAGGCCTGGGATGCCGTCGTCGAAGAGTTCGATGGTTATCGCCAGCTTTGGCATAAGCGGGGTGTCATGCCGATGCTGCGCGCGCTGATGTCAGCGCGTCAAATTGCGGAAAACCTGCTGGCAACGGCGGGGGGCGAGCGTCGTCTGACCGACATTTTGCATATCAGTGAGCTGCTACAGGAAGCAGGATCTCAACTGGAAAGTGAGCATGCGCTGGTGCGCTGGCTCTCCCAACATATTCTGGAACCTGATAGCAATGCTTCCAGCCAGCAGCTAAGGCTGGAAAGCGATAAGCATCTGGTCAAAATCGTCACCATCCATAAATCCAAAGGGCTGGAATATCCGCTGGTCTGGCTGCCTTTTATCACCAATTTCCGCGTTCAGGATCAGGCGTTCTACCACGATCGCGCCTCTTTTGACGCCGTACTGGATCTCAGCGAAGCCGATGAGAGTATCGAACTGGCCGAAGCTGAACGTCTGGCAGAAGATCTGCGATTGCTTTACGTCGCGCTGACCCGTTCGGTATGGCACTGTAGCCTCGGCGTCGCGCCGCTGGTACGCCGTCGTGGTGATAAAAAAGGGGATACCGATGTGCATCAAAGCGCGCTGGGTCGCTTATTGCAAAAAGGTGAGCCGAAGGATGCGGCAGGGCTTCGCGCCGCTATCGAAGCGATTTGCAACGACGATATTGCCTGCCTGACGCCAAAAGCACCGGATGGTGAACGCTGGCAGATTTCACAACCGGTAAGTTCGGCATTGAGTGCGAGAGTTCTGCAGCGCACCCCTGCTGACAGCTGGCGAGTGACCAGCTATTCCGGCCTGCAACAGCGTGGGCATGGTGTGGCACAGGATCTGATTCCTCGCCTGGATATTGATGCTGCAGGGGTCGGTGAGACGATTGAAGTGCCAGGACTGACGCCGCACCAGTTTCCACGTGGCGCATCGCCGGGCACATTTCTGCACAGCTTGTTTGAAGATCTTGATTTTACCCAACCTGTACAGCCGCTTTGGGTACAGGAAAAACTCACATTGGGCGGCTATGACGCGCACTGGGAGCCAGTGCTGACCCAGTGGCTGGAGGCGATCTTACGTGCGCCACTCAATGAGACAGGCGTGAGTCTGAGCCAACTCAGCGCCCGTGAAAAACAGGTCGAGATGGAGTTTTATCTGCCCATTTCGCAGCCGTTGATGGCGAGCCAACTTGATGCGTTGATTCGCCAGTACGATCCGCTTTCGGCGGGGTGTCCACCGTTAGACTTCATGCAGGTGCGCGGCATGCTGAAGGGTTTTATCGACCTGGTGTTCCGCCATCAGGGGCGCTATTACCTGCTCGATTACAAATCGAACTGGCTGGGAGAAGACAGCAGTGCTTACACCCAGCAGGCAATGGCCTCTGCAATGCAGGCGCACCGCTATGACCTGCAATATCAGCTTTATACTCTGGCGCTGCATCGCTATTTACGTCATCGCATTGCGGACTATGACTATGAACGCCATTTTGGCGGCGTTATTTATCTCTTCCTGCGCGGCGTTGACAGTGAACATCCACAACAGGGAATTTACGCCACCCGGCCAGATGGAGAATTGATCGCTTTAATGGACGAGATGTTTGCCGGTGAGGTACTGGAGGAGATGCCATGACAATCCAGAAACGATTACTGGAGGCGGTGGAGCAGAAACAGCTACGGCCGCTGGACGCCCAGTTTGCGCTGGCCGTTGCCGGCAATGACAATCCCGCGGTGACGCTGGCAGCGGCGCTGCTCAGCCGTGAAACGGGAGAGGGGCACGTCTGTTTGCCGCTGTCGCGTTTATCCTTGCGTGAAGATGCTCATCCGCTGCTGAGTGCCTGGCTGAAGGAAGAGGGTGAACCTGAGGACTGGGCTGAATGCCTACTGGCCTCCGGTGCGGTAAGTCGGGGTGAGCGCCCAACGCCGCTGGTGCTGCACGACGATCGCCTGTACCTGAACCGGATGTGGAATAACGAACGAACGGTAGCGCGCTTTTTCAGCGAGGTAAACCAGGCCATTGAACTGGATGAAGTGCGACTGGCCCACACGCTTGAGTCGCTGTTTCCCCAAACCGAAGACGTAAACTGGCAGAAAGTGGCGGCGGCCGTGGCGTTAACCCGTCGTATATCGGTGATTTCCGGCGGACCGGGTACCGGGAAAACGACAACGGTTGCCAGACTGTTGGCGGCATTGATTCAAATGGCGGACGGCGAGCGTTGTCGTATTCGTCTTGCTGCTCCCACCGGGAAAGCCGCTGCCCGTCTGACGGCATCGCTCGGCGCGGCGCTACGTGAACTCCCGCTGACCGATGAGCAGAAGAAACGTATTCCCGATGATGCCAGCACGTTGCACCGATTATTGGGTGCGCAACCGGGTAGCCAGCGTCTGCGCCACCATGCGGGCAATCCACTGCACCTTGATGTGCTGGTGGTGGATGAAGCGTCGATGATTGACTTGCCGATGATGTCGCGCTTAATCGACGCACTACCGCCGCACGGGCGGGTCATTTTCCTGGGCGATCGTGACCAGTTGGCTTCCGTTGAGGCGGGGGCGGTGCTGGGGGATATTTGTGCCTTTGTGAATGCCGGATTTACCCCGGAACGCGCCAGACAACTGAGTCGGTTGACCGGGAGTAGCATTCCGGCTGGCGTGGGTACCCAGGCGGCTTCGCTGCGAGACAGCCTCTGCTTGCTGCAAAAGAGCTACCGTTTTGGCAGTGATTCCGGTATTGGCCAACTGGCATCGGCCATTAATCGGGGTGATAAAGCCGGGATAAAAGCGGTTTTCCAGCAGGGATTTAGCGATATCGAAAAACGCACACTGCACAGCGGCGAAGATTACGCTGCCATGCTGGACGACGCACTGGCGGGCTATGGTCGCTATCTGGACTTGCTGCGTGAACGTGCGGAGCCGGATGTCATTATTCAGGCATTCAATGAATATCAACTGTTGTGTGCGCTGCGTGAAGGTCCATTCGGCGTCAGCGGATTGAATGAACGCATTGAACAGACAATGGTGCAAAAACGTAAAATTCACCGTTTCGCCCATACCCGTTGGTATGAGGGGCGGCCGGTGATGATTGCGCGTAATGACAGTTCGTTGGGGTTGTTTAACGGGGATATTGGGGTAGCACTCGATCGGGGACAGGGGCTGAGAGTGTGGTTTGCACTGCCGGATGGTTCGATCAAGTCGGTGCAGCCCAGCCGTTTACCAGAGCATGAAACGACCTGGGCGATGACGGTGCATAAATCGCAAGGTTCTGAGTTCGATCATGCAGCATTGATTCTACCCACCCAGCACTCGCCCGTCGTAACCCGTGAGCTGGTTTACACTGCCGTCACCCGTGCGCGCCGTCGGCTGTCGTTGTACGCCGATGAACGGATATTGAGTGGGGCTGTCGTCACCCGTACCGAACGCCGCAGCGGGCTGTCGGCGCTGTTTAATGAGGGTGTTGCCGGGTAGTGATGTTGGCCGGATGAGGCATGTATGCCGCCATCCGGCAACGACGGTTACGCCAGATCCGCCATCAGCACTTTTGAGCGCCGCTGGTAGTTGTACATCTCTTTTTTGCTTTCCGGCAGCAGGTCGATATCGACCGGCGTGAAACCGCGCTCCTGGAACCAGTGGATGCTGCGCGTTGTCAGAACGAACAGCTTGCTGAGTCCCATTTGTTTGGCTTGCCCCGCAATCCGCTCCAACAATACTTCACCGCGCGAAGAACTACGATAATCAGGATGCACAGCCACGCACGCCATTTCACCGATTCTTTCTTCCGGGAACGGATACAGTGCGGCACAGGCGATGGTCAGATTATCACGCTGAATAATGGTGAACTTGTCGATCTCCATTTCCAGTTGCTCGCGGGAGCGGCGAACCAGAATACCCTGCTGCTCCAGCGGGCGAATCAGTTCCAGAATACCGCCGATATCGTTAATGGTGGCGCGACGGATCTGCTCGGCGCTCTCCATCACGATTTGCGTCCCGATCCCGTCACGTGAGAACAGTTCCTGCAACAGCGCGCCATCTTCCTGATAGCTAATCAGGTGGCAGCGACGCACGCCACTGCGGCAGGCTTTGACCGCGCCACGCAGAAAACGTACGGTGCCGGAGCTGTAGTCGCCTTGCTCTTCCTGGGCTTCAACGCGCGCCTGGGCTTCGTTAGGGAACAGTTCGGAAACAATCTCGCCATCATCGCCCGTGACCCCCTGAGAGGAGCAAAAGCCGATCATTTTCTCTGCTTTCAGCTTGATAGCCAATTGAGTAGCGACCTCTTCTGAGGTCAGATTAAAGCTCTCGCCGGTCACAGAAACCGCCACCGGCCCCATCAGGACGATGGCGCCGCTGTCCAGTTGACGATGAATGGCATCTTCATCTATACGACGAATACGTCCGCTGTGGCAGTAATCCACACCGTCGTCCACGCCCAACGGTTGAGAGATAATAAAGTTACCGCTGACCACGTTGATGTGCGCGCCCTGTAATGGCGTATTGTTCAGGCTCATCGACAGACGGGCGGTAATATCGAGCTGGAGTAACCCTGCAGCTTGCTTGACCAGCTCCAGCGTTTTCGCGTCAGTGACGCGCGTATTTTTGTGGTACACCGGCTCATGATGATGCGCAGCAAGATTGGCATCAATCTGCGGCCGCGCGCCATACACCACGACGAGGCGGATGCCGAGGCTATGAAGGAGGCCAATGTCATTGACGATACTGGAAAAGTTTTCATGCTCGATGGCTTCGCCGCCCAGCATAATGACAAACGTTTTTCCCCGATGGGTATTGATATAGGGAACTGAATGGCGGAATCCCTGTACCAGTTCGGTTCTACGCTCCTTCACCACGGCACACCCTCATTGCATGATTATTCGTAATTTATGTATTTTTATTCTGTTTTTGTGTCATGCGCAAGCGTAATTTTTACCCCAACTGAAGATTTTTCTCAGTAATGCCGTGAATATAAAAAGAATGTTTACCCTTTTGTTGATGACAGATTATGCGTCATTCGCTAAAGTTTCCGGTCAATTCGGACGTTTTACGTATTACCTCAATAAAGATTTCTTTTGCTCGGGAGAAGCATGTCGGGATCCAATTCAGCAATCAGTCGTCGCCGTTTACTGAAAGGTGCGGGTGCTATGTGGCTTTTGAGCGTCAGCCAGGTCGGTCTGGCTGCCGTGAGTCAGGTCGTTGCAGTGCGTATCTGGCCTGCGTCCAGTTATACCCGCGTCACAGTGGAATCCAACCGTCTGCTGAAATACAAACAGTTTGCCCTGAGTAATCCTGAGCGTGTGGTTGTGGATATAGAAGACGTGAATTTGAACTCGGTGCTCAAGGGCATTGGGACACAGATCCGTCCTGACGATCCTTACATTAAGTCGGCAAGAGTCGGGCAGTTTGATCCACAGACTGTGCGCATGGTGTTTGAACTGAAACAGGATGTGAAACCGCAACTGTTTGCTCTGGCACCCGTGGCAGGATTTAAAGAACGTCTGGTGATGGATCTGTATCCTGCCAATGCGCAGGATGTGCAGGATCCTCTTCTGGCACTGCTTGAAGACTACAACAAGGGCGATCTGGAAAAACAGGTGCCCCCTGCGCAAAGCGGCCCACAGCCGGGTAAAGCAGGGCGCGACCGTCCGATTGTTATTATGCTCGATCCCGGTCACGGCGGCGAAGACTCCGGCGCCGTGGGGAAATACAACACGCGTGAAAAAGATGTGGTGTTGCAGATCGCCCGTCGCCTGCGTGCTTTGATCGAGAAAGAAGGCAATATGAAGGTCTATATGACGCGGAATGAAGATATCTTCATTCCGTTAAAAGTGCGCGTGGCGAAAGCCCAGAAGCAGCGTGCTGATCTGTTTGTCTCTATTCACGCCGATGCATTTACCAGCCGGCAGCCCAGCGGTTCGTCGGTGTTTGCTCTCTCGACCAAAGGCGCGACCAGTACCGCGGCAAAATATCTGGCGCAAACCCAGAACGCCTCGGATTTAATTGGTGGTGTCAGCAAGAGCGGTGACCGCTACGTTGACCACACGATGTTCGATATGGTGCAGTCGCTGACGATCGCCGACAGCCTTAAGTTTGGTAAAGCCGTGCTGAATAAGCTCGGTAAGATCAACAATCTGCATAAGAATCAGGTTGAGCAGGCCGGATTTGCTGTACTGAAAGCGCCGGATATTCCCTCTATCCTCGTAGAAACGGCCTTCATCAGTAACGTTGAAGAGGAACGGAAGCTCAAGACGGCATCTTTCCAGCAGGAAGTTGCAGAGTCGATTCTGGCCGGGATTAAGGCGTACTTTGCCGATGGGGCAACGCTGGCGAGAAGGGGATAATAAAAAAGCGCTGAAAAGCGCTTTTTTTACGGACTGCAGAAACAAAAAAACACCCGTCAGGGTGTCTATTGTATTGGTTGCGGGGGCCGGATTTGAACCGACGACCTTCGGGTTATGAGCCCGACGAGCTACCAGGCTGCTCCACCCCGCGTCCGTCTTTACTCTTCATCGAGTAAATGTGCATCAGATTTTAATTGGTTGCGGGGGCCGGATTTGAACCGACGACCTTCGGGTTATGAGCCCGACGAGCTACCAGGCTGCTCCACCCCGCGTCCGTCATTACTCTTCCATCGAGTAACGTTACTTCTGATTTTAATTGGTTGCGGGGGCCAGATTTGAACTGACGACCTTCGGGTTATGAGCCCGACGAGCTACCAGGCTGCTCCACCCCGCGTCCGTGGATGCGCACTATACTCTGCTAACATTTTCATGCAACCCTTTTTTCACCCTGATCACGGTTTTCAGATGAAAATGAACAAAAACAACGCGCTTTGGTCTATTTTTGTTCAAAATTTGCGTTGGGTTAAGCATTCGCATTTCATTAGGTTCGGGGGTTTGTTATCTTCATCTCGCATTCAGGCAACTTAAGACGAGAATAATGAAAGGACGTTGGGCAAAATATCTTCTGGCGGGAGCCGTAGTCGCGATGCTCGCCGCGTGTTCCTCTAAACCCACCGATCGTGGGCAGCAGTATAAAGACGGGAAATTTACCCAGCCTTTCTCACTGGTGAACCAACCTGACGCGGTTGGCGCCCCTATCAACGCCGGTGATTTCGCCGAGCAGGTTAATCAGATTCGCAGTGCCTCGCCGCGTTTGTATGGCAGCCAAAGCAGCGTCTATAACGCTATCCAGGAATGGTTGCGTGCAGGCGGTGATACGCGCAATATGCGCCAGTTTGGTATTGATGCCTGGCAAATGGAAGGCGCGGACAACTACGGCAACGTGCAATTTACGGGCTACTACACGCCGGTGATCCAGGCGCGTCATACACGTCAGGGCGAGTTTCAGTACCCTATCTATCGCATGCCGCCAAAACGCGGGCGTTTACCTTCCCGCGCGGAAATCTACGCCGGTGCTCTGAGCGACAACTATATTCTGGCGTACAGTAACTCCCTGATGGATAACTTCATTATGGATGTGCAGGGCAGCGGTTACATCGATTTCGGTGACGGTAGCCCTCTCAATTTCTTTAGCTATTCCGGGAAAAACGGTCACGCTTACCGCAGTATTGGTAAGGTGCTGATCGACCGTGGTGAAGTGAAGAAAGAAGATATGTCGATGCAGGCGATCCGCCACTGGGGTGAAACACACAGTGAAGCTGAGGTGCGTGAGCTGCTGGAGCAGAACCCATCATTTGTCTTCTTTAAACCGCAATCTTTTGCGCCAGTTAAAGGTGCCAGCGCCGTGCCGTTGATTGGCCGCGCATCCGTTGCATCTGACCGCAGCATTATTCCTGCAGGTACAACGTTACTGGCAGAAGTCCCGTTGCTGGATAATAACGGGAAATTTACCGGCCAGTATGAGTTGCGCCTGATGGTGGCATTAGATGTTGGCGGCGCAATCAAAGGTCAACACTTTGATATTTACCAGGGAATTGGTTCCGATGCCGGACACCGCGCAGGCTGGTATAATCACTACGGTCGCGTCTGGGTACTGAAAAATGGTGCCGGTGCGGGTAACGTCTTTAGCGGTTAATCGCTTTATCGGGTAGGCCCGGTCAGCGAAGCGTTATCCGGCGCAGAACGGTGTTGTCGCCACGTTATGTGGCGATTACCGCTTTTAAGATTTTCTATTCTGAGGTCGTATGTCTGTTGTGATAAGTGATGCCTGGCGTCAGCGTTTTGGCGGTACTGCGCGTTTGTATGGCGAAAATGCGCTGCAGCTGTTTGCCCGGTCGCACGTTTGCGTGGTCGGGATTGGCGGCGTGGGGTCGTGGGCAGCGGAAGCGCTGGCACGTACCGGCATTGGCGCTATCACGCTCATTGATATGGATGATGTGTGCGTCACCAATACTAACCGTCAGATCCATGCTCTGCGCGATAATGTGGGTCAGGCGAAAGCTGAAGTGATGGCCGAGCGTATCCGCCAGATCAACCCGGAGTGCCAGGTTAACGTTGTGGATGACTTTGTCACACCGGATAACGTTGCAGAGTATATGCGCGCGGGATTCTCGTATGTCATTGATGCGATTGACAGCGTGCGCCCGAAAGCCGCGCTGATCGCATACTGCCGTCGCAATAAAATTCCACTGGTGACAACCGGCGGTGCGGGTGGGCAGATAGATCCTACGCAGATTCAGGTCGTCGATTTGGCAAAAACCATCCAGGATCCGCTGGCGGCGAAGCTGCGTGAGCGGCTGAAAAGCGACTTTGGCGTGGTTAAAAACAGCAAAGGCAAGCTGGGCGTGGACTGTGTGTTTTCAACTGAAGCGCTGGTATACCCGCAGGCTGATGGCTCTGTCTGCGCGATGAAAGCGACAGCGGAAGGGCCGAAGCGTATGGATTGCGCCTCCGGGTTTGGTGCTGCGACGATGGTGACGGCGACGTTTGGTTTTGTGGCGGTGTCCCATGCGCTGAAGAAGATGATGGCGAAGGCGGCGCGCCAGGCTTAAGAATGGTTGCCGGATGGCGCAGGCGCTTATCCGGCAATACGGTTAGGCAACCTGCCGCGCGGCTTCGAGAATTGCCTCGTTAAGCGCATTCAGCCCCTGGCTACGCGATGCGCTGAGCTGCGCCCTTAAACCTAACTCATCAAAAAATTCCATTGGCGAGCGCGCCAGTAACTCGGCTGGGGTTTTACCTTCGATGGCCGTGAGCAGTACGGCCAAAAGTCCCCGCACAATGCGACCTTCGCTGTCACCGAAGAAGTGCAGGGTGCCATTCTCCAGCTGGGTATACCCCAGCCAGACGCGGTTTTCACATCCCGCTATCTCTTTTGCCTGCGTTTTCAGGGGCTCCGACAGCACCGGAAGCTGTTTCCCCAACAGAATAAGCTGACGATACTTATCTTCCCACTGGGTGAGCGGAATGAAGGTAAGACGCAATGTCTCTTCGGTTACGGTTGTGCCAAACGGGTGTCCGGCGAGCAGAGGGCTTGTCATTAATCCACCAATATTTCCAGCGCGCGGTCAACGGCGGTGACCAACGCATCCACATCACTCTGGGTATTATAAGGCGCAAACGAGGCGCGCAGCGTCCCTGATACCCCAAGTTCTGCCAATAACGGCTGCGCACAGTGCTGTCCGGCGCGAAGCGCGATGCCATATTCAGCCAGCAGCGTCACCATATCGCTGTGGTGTACCCCGGCGAAATCGAAGGCCAGCAGACTGGAGTCCTGGCAGCGGAAGGAACGAAATCCCGGTCGTTTTGACAGCGCCTCTTCAGCAAGCGTTGCCAGACCGCGGCTCCAGTTTTCGGCCTGCACGATATCGATATCTGCCAGCCACTCAAGCGCAGCGCTCAGGCCGATGACGCCTGCAACGTTAGGTGTCCCCGCTTCCAGTTTCCAGGGGGCGGATTGGGTGGTGAAGCCGTCAAAACTGACTTCACTGATCATCTTACCGCCGCCAAGCCAGGGAGACATGGCCTCCAGCAGTTCTGGCTTACCATACAGCACGCCGATTCCGGTCGGCCCATACAGTTTGTGGCCAGAAAAAGCATAAAAATCAATGTCCAGTTGCTGTACATCGGCGGGGAAATGCACGACGCCCTGGGCACCATCCACCATCACCACCATCCCTGCCTCATGGGCAAGCGTAATGGCATGGGCTAAATCAGGGCAGCCGCCGGTCACGTTAGACATGTGTCCCAACGCCAGTATGCGGCTGCGAGGCGTGATAAGTTCGGGCAAACGCGCGACATCGGGCAGTAAATGGGCGTTGAGCGGAAGCCTGACGACTTTTGCCCCGGTTTGTTGCGCCACCATCAGCCAGGGGACGAGGTTGGCGTGATGTTCCGCCACACTCACAATAATCTCATCGCCCGGTTGTAAACGTGGACGAGCGTAGCTTTGGGCAACCATGTTGATCGCTTCCGTCGTGCCACGGGTCCAGACGATGGTTTTGTCATCCGGCGCATTGATCAGGCGTGCGGCTTTTTCCCGCGCGGCTTCGTAGCGGGCGGTCAGACGCTGGGCTTCGGCAAACTGGCTGCGATGGACGTTCCCGGCGCTCAGGCTATAAAACTGCTGAGTGGCCTCAATCACTGCCTGTGGCTTCAGTGCCGTTGCGGCGCTGTCGAGATAGACGCCAGCATCAGTGAGTGCGGGAAACTGTGCGCGAAACTGCGCGGGGTTAAAAGCGTTCATGGTATTCCTCAGTTCAGTAAACCGATCGTGGCGCAAAAAGGGCGCAGACACAAGGGGTTCCCTAACCATCGGAATCCTCTGGATATCCTGGCGAAATCCGACCAGTGCCTTATGCTGAATAGTGTTAGGCAAATATTTTTGCCTGTTATGGAATCGGTTTTATCTAGCATAAATCGCTTTAAGGAGAAGACTATGAAAAAGACTGCCGCCATTATCTCTGCTTGTATGCTGACTTTTGCCCTGAGCGCCTGTTCTGGTCCGAATTATGTAATGCACACCAATGATGGTAGGACGATCGTGTCTGATGGTAAGCCAAAGACCGATGATGAAACGGGAATGATTTCGTATAAAGACGCTAACGGCAACAAACAGCAGATTAACCGTACTGACGTGAAAGAGATGGTAGAACTGGAGAAATAGTCGGTCAGCCATCGAGAGAAATAGAGACAAAAAAAAGCACCGCAATTTGGCGGTGCTACATTAATCACTATGGACAGACAGGGTAAATGTACAGGAAGTGAAAAAGGGTAGCCTTGCTACCATGGTCTGAATCGCAGACCAATTGCAAACACAACAACACAACATCACAACCGTAAGCCAAAAGCCCACCAGAACACGCATTCCGATAAAACTTTTCGTTCCGGCTTCAGGAAGTGCCGCCACTATAGGTATTTGCTGGTAGAACCTCAACGGACAATTTATAATGGCTCAGATTAAAAAAACTAATAGGTTACAGCCTGTTATTTAACTGTTAAATTCTTTTAACATCAAAGCCTAAAAAGTCATGTCAAAACGATTACCACCCTTAAATGCGTTACGTGTTTTTGATGCTGCGGCACGCCATTTGAGCTTTACTCGCGCAGCCGAAGAGCTTTTTGTGACGCAGGCCGCAGTAAGTCATCAAATCAAGTCCCTTGAGGATTTTTTAGGACTTAAGCTATTCCGTCGGCGCAATCGATCTCTTCTGCTCACGGAAGAAGGCCAAAGCTATTTCCTCGACATCAAAGAGATTTTTTCGCAATTAACCGACGCGACGCGTAAACTTCAGGCTCGCAGTGCGAAGGGCGCGCTGACTGTTAGTTTATTGCCCAGTTTTGCGATTCAATGGCTGGTGCCGCGACTCTCTAGCTTTAACTCAGCTTATCCGGGAATTGATGTCAGGATCCAGGCGGTAGACCGTCAGGAAGACAAACTGGCTGACGATGTCGATGTCGCGATTTTTTACGGTCGTGGCAACTGGCCTGGCTTACGCGTTGAAAAATTGTACGCAGAATATCTCCTGCCGGTGTGTTCACCTTTGTTGCTCACCGGTGATAAACCGTTGAAGACGCCTGAAGATCTGGCAAAACACACGTTATTGCACGATGCTTCACGGCGTGACTGGCAAGCCTATACGCGCCAGCTTGGCCTGAATCATATCAATGTGCAGCAGGGACCTATCTTCAGCCATAGCGCCATGGTGCTCCAGGCCGCTATTCATGGACAAGGGATCGCGCTGGCCAATAACGTCATGGCGCAGTCCGAAATTGAAGCCGGACGTTTAGTCTGTCCCTTTAATGATGTTCTGGTCAGCAAGAACGCGTTTTATCTGGTTTGTCATGACAGTCAGGCAGAACTGGGTAAAATAGCCGCCTTCCGTCAGTGGATACTGGCAAAAGCGGCCACTGAACAAGAAAAATTCCGCTTTCGTTATGAACAATAATTTACGTAGGGTATTAACATGACCAGCCGTTTTATGCTGATTTTTGCCGCCGTAAGTGGCTTTATCTTTGTGGCTTTGGGCGCCTTTGGGGCACATGTTCTGAGTAAAACCCTCGGGGTCGTTGAAATGGGGTGGATCCAGACCGGTCTCGAATATCAGGCATTTCACACGCTGGCTATCTTTGGTCTGGCCGTCGCCATGCAGCGACGTATTAGCATTTGGTTTTACTGGAGCAGCGTGTTTCTGGCATTAGGAACGGTGCTGTTTAGCGGCAGTCTGTATTGCCTCGCATTGTCTCATTTACGCCTGTGGGCGTTTGTTACCCCAGTCGGTGGCTTCAGCTTCCTGGTAGGCTGGGCGTTGATGTTAGTGGGTGCTATTCGTTTGAAACGTAAGGGCGTTAGCCATGAATAAGGTTGTATTGTTGTGTCGCCCGGGTTTTGAAAAAGAGTGCGCTGCAGAAATTACAGATAAAGCAGGGCGTCGGGAAATTTTTGGCTTTGCTCGCGTGAAAGATAACGCGGGTTACGTCATTTTTGAGTGCTATCAGCAGGACGACGCGGAAAAATTAGTGAAAGAGCTGCCGTTCAGCTCGCTGATTTTTGCTCGTCAAATGTTTGTCGTTGGTGAGTTGCTGCAATATTTACCCCCGGAAGACCGTATTACGCCGATTGTCGGGATGTTGCAGGGCGTGGTAGAGAAAGGCGGCGATCTGCGTGTCGAAGTGGCTGATACCAACGAAAGCAAAGAGCTGGTTAAGTTTTGCCGTAAATTTACCGTACCGCTGCGTGCCGCTCTGCGCGAAGCCGGCGTACTGGCAAAATATGAAACGCCAAAACGTCCGGTCGTCCACGTCTTCTTTATTGCACCGGGTTGTTGTTACACCGGCTATTCCTGGCCTGATAACAACTCACCGTTTTACATGGGGATCCCGCGTCTGAAGTTCCCGGCCGATGCGCCGAGCCGTTCCACGCTGAAGCTGGAAGAAGCGCTGCATGTGTTTATCCCGGCCGACGAGTGGGACGAGCGCCTGGCAAATGGGATGTATGCAGTGGATTTAGGCGCATGCCCCGGCGGCTGGACCTACCAACTGGTCAAACGCAATATGTGGGTTTACTCCGTTGATAATGGCCCGATGGCGCAAAGCCTGATGGATACCGGACAAGTGACCTGGCTACGTGAAGACGGATTTAAGTACCGTCCGAATCGCAACAACATCTCGTGGATGGTCTGTGACATGGTGGAAAAGCCTGCGAAAGTTGCCGCGCTGATGGCGCAGTGGCTGGTTAATGGCTGGTGCCGTGAAACCATTTTTAACCTGAAGTTGCCGATGAAAAAGCGCTACGAAGAGGTGTCGCAGAATCTGGCTTATATCCAGGCGCAACTGGATGAACATGGCGTGAATGCCCAGATTCAGGCGCGTCAGCTTTATCATGACCGCGAAGAAGTGACCGTGCACGTGCGTCGTTTATGGGCTGCCGTCGGCGGTCGTCGCGACGAAAGATAAGTCATCTCATCCATGCCGGATATGGCGTTCGCGTCGTATCCGGTATGTGCGGCTAAATGCCTGATGACGCTACGCTTATCAGGCCAGCCTCGTCTGAAACAATATGCGTTACATCATTTAGATATCCGATGCGCGCCTCGCCAGAACGATTAAATTTACTCTTATCAATCAACAGTAGTGATTGTGCTGCTCGCTTGAGGAGTGTCGATTTGAACTCGGCATTGATCGTATTGGAGTCCCAGAGAGCGCCGTTGCTGTCTATCCCTTCACAAGAAAAAATAAACAGATCGATGTCGAGTGGCTTGAGCTGTGAGATGAGCGACGGATTGACGTAGCAGCCGTATTTACGCTCAAGCCGGCCGCCTGAGCTGATAAGCTGGATATGTTCGCGCCGGGCCAATTCCTGGCAGATGGGCTGGCTGTTGGTAAAGACGTGAATATCGATGTCCGGCAACTGGCGCGCCAAATACCAGCAGGTTGAGCTGGCATCCAGGGCGATAACCATCCCTTCTTCTATCCAGGTTAACGCCTCTCTGGCGATATCTGCTTTGTGCGCATAATGGCTTTTTAATCTGATGTGAAACGGGTCGCCGCTGTCCTGATTTTCCCGATGGATCATCCTGGCGCGCCCGTGGTTGCGTAACACTTTGCCCTGTTCCTGCAGTTCACTGAGATCGCGACGGATCGTCTCTTTGCAGACGTTCAGTTGCAAAGACAACGCCTCTGTCGTCAGGCTTTTATGGCTGATGAGCAATTCGACTATCGCTTGCTGACGCGCCGCTTTCATTCTTCTGATCCTTTTTATTTGATGAATGCCCGTACCTGACGGGCATTCTGACCAGAGCTTACGGTGTGACGCCTTTTTTCAACAGAATATTTCCGTACTTTGCCCGTTCCCCGGTGATGACGATTGCAAATGCTTTTTGTGCGCGTTCATAGAACGCATAACGGTCAATGCGGGTAATATCCGGGCAGGGCGCGTGTAATGAAAGCGCCTGGCGATAACGCGCTTCAACATCCGGGTCGAGGGCATCGCCCTCTACGGCTGCCATCATCACCAGCGGTGGCGCATAGCTGTCCAGTTCAAACAGGGGAATAATAGCTTGCAGGAGATCGCTGACCAGCAAACCGTCAGCACGAATGACCTGCGGTCCCATACTGTGCGCAGGGAAATGGGCATCGGAAAAGATGATTTCATCGCCATGTCCCATTTCAGCCAGTACCTTCAAAAGGTGGGGGGAAATTAGGGGCGAAATCGTTTTTAGCATTTCACTCGGCTCCTGTAAATTCGGGTTCGGTTTGCGGATAGAAGTAACGATACTGATAGCTGATCTGCGCTCTGGCGTCTTCCGGGGTCGCAAATTCGCCCACACCGGACCAGGCGAACATGGCGGCGCCGGCAACCGTGGTTTCTGCGTCATCCAGCACTTTGATGGGAATATTGAGCACGTTGGCTTTTATCTGATTCCACAGCGCGTTGCGGCTTCCACCGCCGACCAGCAACAGTTCGCTGGCCTGGAAGTGACCGATTTGTTCCAGAGTGTGCAAATTTCGCTGAAGTTGTCCCGTCAACCCTTCCAGCGCCGCGCGATAAAAGTGTCCGCGGGTGGTATTGAGCGTAACGCCTTGCCAGCCTGCGTGCTGGCAGGCCAGCAGGTCACACTCCATTTTCACACCTTCAGCACCTGCCGGGATGGCATGAGCCTCGTCGATCAGCGTTTGCCACGGAGTTTGTGGCGTCCACAGCAGTTTGCGTACCCATTCAAGCACACCGGAAGCCAGCCATTGCATACCGGGGTTACATAATCCGCTTCGGCTGTCCAGCTCGCAGGTGGAGCCTGGATAATGGCTAAGCAGGGAAGTATTAACCTGCGCACTGCGCACCATCAGGATTTCCCAGGTGCCGGAAGAAAGCACCGGTTCGTCCGGCTGCGCGCCTGCGCCAAACAGCGCAAACTGCGTGTCATGTCCGGCCGAAATCACTGGAATGCCAGTCGAAAGCCCAAGCAGTTTTGCAGTGTCGTTTTGCAGCATGCCGACCTGCTCACCCGCTTCGACGATGCGTGGAAACAGTCGACGCGGTATGCCGGTTGCCTGCAGGATGTCAGGGCTAAATTCTCGCTGATGGATATCCAGCATCTGGCTGGTACCCGCCATGGTGATATCCGTTGTGAATTCACCGGTTAAGCGGTGGTTGATCAGTGACGAGATAAAAAGCCAGGCGTGTGCCTGCTCCAGCAACTGGGGATGGTTCTCTTTGAGCCACACCAGTTTATACAACGTGTTGAAACTAAAGGCGCCGACGCCGGAGATTTCCTGTAATTGCTGCGCTGGCATATAGCGACGAATCGTTTCCATGACGGCGGCGGTGCGGGGACACTTCCAACTGATCACCGGATAAAGCTGCTTGCCGTCTTTATCGACCAGGGCGCCGTCAACGCCAAATGTGGTGACAGTAATGCCACGGATATGGCAGGTCGCCAGTTCGGTTGCGATCTGCTGGCAGCAGTCGGCAAAGCGTTGCAAAATGGCCTCCAGCGACCATTGATGCCAGGTACTGTTTTCTTTGGCGATCTCGCTGGCGTTGGGCGTTGAGGCGCGGGCAACGATGGTTCCATGACGGTCAACGGCAATGGCCCGCACATTGGTCGCGCCGCAGTCGAGGACCAGGATGACCTCTTGTTTCATAATCTCTTCCCAAAACGTCGCCAGATGGCGCTGTGCTTATCCGGCCTACAAAACACACCGTTGTAGGCCCGGTAAGCTTGCGCCACCGGGCAGAGGCGTATCAACGCTTGTACAGCGGACCGTAGTTTTGGCAGGCGCGATAATCCTGACCTTCGCTGTCCATACCGTGCGCAGCCCATGCAGAAGGACGATAAATCTTCTCTTCTTCCACGTTGTGCATGCACACGGGAATACGCAGCATGGCGGCGAGGGTAATAAAGTCTGCACCCACGTGACCAATGGTCAGTACGCCGTGGTTCGCCCCCCAGTTCGCCATCACGGAATAGACATCAGCGAAAGGACCTTTGCCGGTTAAGCGCGGTGCAAACCAGGTGGTTGGCCAGGTGGAGTTAGTACGCGCATCAAGCTGATCGTGCATCTCTTCCGGTAACTCAACGCTCCAGCCTTCGGCAATTTGCAGCACGGGCCCCAGACCTTTGATGATATTAATGCGGGTCATGGTGAACGGCACGCCGCCTTCGGTCAGGAAGCGAGAGGAGTAACCGCCGCCACGGAAGTATTCGTGGATGGCCGGACACCATTCGGTTGCCGCCAGACACTCATCCGCTTCTTTCTGGGAAATCTCCCAGTGTGGTTTCATGGTTGGTTTGCCTTCGCTGTCACGCTGCTTGCAGGAGCCATCCAGCGCAGCAGAACCGGAGTTAATCAGGTGGATGATGCCGTGCTCAGCAAGCCCGGTCAGCGGTTGACCCGTGACACGTTTTACCGCTTCCGGTGACCAGTAAGTACGAACGTCAGCAAAGACTTGCGCGGTGCCGGTAAGTTGATGGCCAAACAGCATTGCCACGCCGTTCAGGCTGTCGTTTTCGGTCGCCACGACATACGGTTCACGTATGCCATTCCAGTCGAATGAGCTGTTCAACAGCGCTTCGGCGGTGTCGCCGTTCGGGTATTGATCGGTCCAGTGACGCTGGCCCTGGAAACCGGCGGCAATCGCATTGTAGCCCAGCGATTCTTCCACCAGACCTTTGTCGGCCAGTATCTTGTTGCCCTGCATCATGTCGCGGATACACATTGCCATCAGCAGGCTCTCTTTCAGCACTGCACGGCTTTGTTCTGCGTTACGCTTATACTGCTGCGCATTCTGGTCTTCGCCGTAGCGGAAGTGTTTATCCGCCCAGGCCAGTGCGATTTCCAGCTCGGCTTCGTCATAGATTTTTTGATCAATGCGGCGACGCAGTTCCGTCATATCAACGGGTTGAACCTTCATTCCCAGCCAGGATTCGAAGAAGTTATGATCGACGATAGATCCTGCGATCCCCATCGATACGCCGCCCACGGACAGATAGCTTTTGCCTTTCAGGCTGGCAACGGCCAGGCCTGCTCGGGTGAAACGCAGCAGTTTTTCTTCGACATCCGCAGGGATCGTGGTATCGCCAGCATCCTGCACGTCATGGCCATAAATGGAGAAGGCGGGGAGACCTTTCTGGTTATGCGCAGCCAGCGCCGCCGCCAGGTAAACGGCGCCTGGGCGCTCTGTTCCGTTGAAGCCCCAAATGGCTTTCGGACGCATGGGGTCCATGTCGATCGTTTCGCTGCCGTAGCACCAGCATGGGGTGACGGTAATGGTCACTCCAACGTTCATCGAGCTGAATTTCTCTTCACAAGCGGCAGACTCCGCCATGCCGGCAATACAGGTGTCCGCGACAACACACTCAATTTGTGCGCCGCAGGCGTGGCGAAGTTTTTCGGTGATCAGTGCGGCGGTGGCTTTTGCCATATTCATGGTTTGCTCTTCGAGCGACTCACGTACACCCATGCGACGTCCGTCGATAACCGGGCGAATACCAATTTTCGGTAAGTTGATTTTCTTCATTCGAGGTTCCTCATCTCACTTGATGCCGTGCTGCTGAAGCGGATGTAGGACACGACCGCCGCAGTTGGCTGAATTGCTCACATTTGCTAACTCGAGTTAGCTTAGGTTTCTGAGAGTTTTTTGCACAACTTTTTTGTTGTGGAACTGTGAGAGGCTTCACGAGAACTGGTTAAAATTCGATCTACGTCAAATAAATAAAACCCATAAGTTTGATTAATATTCTTTTAAATTAGTGAGATACAATAAATTCCCTGTCCGGTATCACAATTTTAAACCAAATGATTTGGCTATTTTTAGCAGCTAAAATAGCTTTAAAAGGCAAATCGCTAACTCGAGTTAGCAAAATTGATAAAACGTATATGAGCTTTTAGGACGTATTCGCATTAACGGTGACGATGGCTCCCTGACTACGCTGTTTTCGCCTGATTCACTGACTGCAGTTTCTGTATATTGAGGAAAGCAGCAATGTCTGAAACATTTTTACAGATGAGCCATATTACGAAACGTTTTCCCGGCGTATTAGGGAAGGTGCGAACAAGTTCCTGATATGAGATCATCATATTCATCCGGAGCGCATCCCAGAGGGACATCATGAGCCATCAACTCACCTTCGCCGATAGTGAATTCAGCACTAAGCGCCGTCAGACCCGAAAAGAGATTTTCCTCTCCCGCATGGAGCAGATTCCGCCATGGCAGAATATGACCGCTGTCATCGAGCCGTTTTATCCCAAGGCGGGCAATGG
This sequence comes from Citrobacter sp. Marseille-Q6884, assembly GCF_945906775.1. Classification (NCBI taxonomy): domain Bacteria; kingdom Pseudomonadati; phylum Pseudomonadota; class Gammaproteobacteria; order Enterobacterales; family Enterobacteriaceae; genus Citrobacter; species Citrobacter sp. Marseille-Q6884. The sequence goes on along the minus strand of NZ_CAMDRE010000001.1, from coordinate 166,083 downwards.
CCGACGGCCCTATCCGCTGGAGACCATGCTGCGTATTCACTGCATGCAGCATTGGTACAACCTGAGCGACGGTGCCATGGAAGATGCCCTGTACGAAATCGCCTCCATGCGCCTGTTTGCCCGATTATCCCTGGATAGCGCCCTGCCGGATCGCACCACCATCATGAATTTCCGCCACCTGCTCGAGCAGCATCAACTGGCCCGTCAATTGTTCAAGACCATCAATCGCTGGCTGGCCGAAGCAGGCGTCATGATGACCCAAGGCACTTTGGTGGATGCCACCATCATTGAGGCACCCAGCTCTACCAAGAACAAAGAGCAGCAACGCGATCCGGAGATGCATCAGACCAAGAAAGGCAATCAGTGGCACTTTGGCATGAAGGCCCACATTGGTGTCGATGCCAAGAGTGGCCTGACCCACAGCCTGGTCACCACCGCGGCCAACGAGCATGACCTCAATCAGCTGGGTAATCTGCTTCATGGAGAGGAGCAATTTGTCTCAGCCGATGCCGGCTACCAAGGAGCGCCACAGCGCGAGGAGCTGGCCGAGGTGGATGTGGACTGGCTGATCGCCGAGCGTCCCGGCAGGGTAAAAACCTTGAAGCAGCATCCGCGCAAGAACAAAACGGCCATCAACATCGAATACATGAAAGCCAGCATCCGGGCCAGGGTGGAGCACCCGTTTCGCATCATCAAGCGGCAGTTTGGCTTCGTGAAAGCCAGATACAAGGGGCTGCTGAAAAACGATAACCAACTGGCGATGTTATTCACCCTGGCCAACCTGTTTCGGGTGGACCAAATGATACGTCAGTGGGAGAGATCTCAGTAAAAACCGGAAATAACGCCAGAAATGGTGGAAAAAATAGCCTAAATAGGCTGATTCGATGTGTTTGCGGGAAAAAAATCGGCCCAGATCCGCGAAATTTTAATCAGCGAGTCAGCTTGGGAAGAAATGACCTGCTTATTCGCACCTTCCTTAGCGTTGAGTAATGTGGATTTTTCTTTACGCAAAGGTGAGGTTCACGCGCTGCTTGGCGAAAATGGCGCGGGAAAGTCTACCCTCATGAAAATTTTATCCGGCGTTTATCAACCTGATGAAGGCAGTATTATTTTTGAGGATAAATCCGTTTCATTCGAAAACCCGTTGAGTGCCCAAAATCTGGGGATCACTATTATCCATCAGGAATTCAATCTGTTTCCTGAACTCACGGTTGAAGAAAATATCTTTATTGGCAGGGAATTTTGCAAAAATAATCGCTGGCGTCTGGATGAAAAGCAACAACGTCTGGCTGCTATCGATATTTTGCAAAAATTAAACCTGAATATCTCCCCTGAAACGTTGGTGGCTGACCTCACTGTCGCTCAACAACAAATGGTTGAGATTGCAAAAGCGATATCGGTGAATGCCAAAATTCTTATTATGGATGAACCGACGGCGGCGCTGACAGAGACGGAGATTGACAGCTTATTTCGTGTGACCCGTTTACTGAAAGAGCAGGGCACCGGCATTGTTTATATCTCGCACCGTCTGGAAGAGCTGGCGTTGATTGCCGATCGCGCGACGGTAATGCGTGACGGGCAGTTTATTGCCACCGTCGATTATGATGCGGTCAAAATCAGCGATCTCATCGCCATGATGGTTGGGCGCGATCTCGGCAATATCTACCCCCGCCGTGAGGCGCTCGCTCAGCGCAAACCGGTGCTCGAAGTGAGCGGTCTGACACGTAAAGGGGTATTGAATAACATCGACTTTACCCTGTATCAGGGAGAGATTTTAGGCTTTGCCGGTCTGATGGGCGCAGGACGAACTGAACTGGCGCGTGCGATTTTTGGTGCAGACGCGATCGATAGCGGGACCCTAAAACTGAACGGCAAAGAAACCGTGATTAAAGATATCCCTGACGCTATCAGACAAGGTATCAGCTATTTAACTGAGGACAGAAAAAAAGAGGGGCTGGCATTAGGGCTGTCCGTTGAGCGTAATATTATGCTGGGTAACTACCCGGAGTATTCCGACCGCTATGGCAACGTTGATAGTCAGCGTTGTCAGAAAACCAGCCTGGAACAGGTGAAAGCCCTGCGAATTAAAACGCCACATCTCGAGCAGGCTGCATTGAATTTGAGCGGGGGTAATCAGCAAAAAATCATTATTGCCCGCTGGGTATGTAAAGACACCGATATTCTCATCTTTGATGAACCCACCCGTGGGATTGATGTGGGCGCCAAACTTGAAATTTATGAATTGATGAATCGACTGGTGGCAAAAGGGAAATCAATAATCATGATCTCCTCTGAATTACCGGAAGTGCTGGGTATGTGCGATCGCATTTTAGTGATGCGGAATGGGCGTATTACCGGGGAATTAGCTTCTGATGACGCCACACAAGAAAAAATCATGCAATACGCGACGTTAGAGGACTAATTTATGACTATCTCTGTAACCTCTTCAGACAGCAATAATAAGAAAGTAAAAATTAACAAAGAACTTTTAATGCGCCTTGCGCCGCTTTTTAGTCTGATTATTTTGGTGATATTTTTTAGTTTTGGATCACCTTTTTTCTTTAATACTGAAAACATTATGACGATTGCTCTGCAAACGTCGGTCATTGGCATTATGGCGATTGGCGTGACCTTCGTCATCATCACGTCAGGGATCGATCTCTCTCTCGGTTCCGTGGTGGCGTTTTCCGGTGTTGCGGTAGGCATATGCGCCACGCTGGGTCTGCCACTGCCGGTTTGCATTCTGGCTGGTGTGTTAGCCGGTGGATTATGTGGCTATATCAACGGGATGCTGGTCACCAAAATGACGATCCCGCCTTTCATCGCCACGTTGGGTCTGATGATGTCCGTCAGGGGGATCAACATGGTGATGACCGATGGCCGTGCTATCTACTTTGCCGATTACCCCTCTTTCAAAATGCTGGCTCAGGGACGCTTATTTGATGTGCTGCCTTATCCCGTCTTTTACCTGGTCATCGTGGCGCTGATTGCCGCGTATATCCTGAAGAAAACGGTTATTGGTCGTTACGTTTACGCCGTCGGTAGCAATGAAGTTGCCGCACACCTGTCCGGGATTAAAGTCCAGCGCGTCAAAATTTTTGTCTACGCCTTCTGCGGTCTGTTGACCGGGATTGCCGGGGTCATTCTGGCTTCGCGTCTGAACTCTGGACAACCAACCGTCGGGGTAGGTTATGAGCTGGAAGCGATCGCTGCGGTCGTGATTGGTGGTACGAGCCTGATGGGCGGAATTGGCACCATCGGCGGCACCATCATTGGCGCATTTATTATGAGCGTGTTGAAAAATGGCCTGAACCTGATGGGGGTTTCCCAGTTCTGGCAGATGGTCGCAATGGGTGTCGTGGTTATTGCTGCAGTTTATCTCGATACATTACGTAAAAAAATTCGTTGATTTACGCTCCCGGAAGTCACGGGGCATCATAACCCTGACGTTTAGGGTGACTCACTCAGAACGGAGTACAACAATGAGAACCAGGAATTTTGTCTATGCGTTATCTCTGCTGGCTTGTATGACATCCAGCGTATTGGCTAAAGATATGAACCTTCCCGTTGTCAGTAAAGGGTTCCAGCATGAGTTCTGGCAAACCGTGAAAATGGGGACGGAGGCTGCGGCGAAAGAGTTGGGCGATAAAACCAGCTATGTCGGACCGGCGGATGAAACTCAAATCGCTGAGCAGATTCAGTTAGTTGAAAATGCGATGGCGCAAAAACCCAATGGGCTGTTGCTGGCGGCATTAGACGCCAATGCGCTGGCGCCTTTGGTGGAAACGGCCAATTCACGCGGTATTAAGGTCGTAACGTTCGACTCAGGCGTAAATTCTGATATCCCGGTCAGCTTTGTCGCCACTAATAACCGTAAAGCCGGTGCCGAAGCCGCCGATGCGCTGGCGGCTGAAGTGGGGAATAAAGGGAAAGTCGGTATCATCGCGCATGTGGCGGGGACCTCTTCAGCGATTGAGCGCTCCGAAGGGTTTATTGCACGCATGAAGGAAAAATACCCGGATATCAAAGTACTGCCTGTTCAATACAGCGATGGTGATCCACAAAAAGCGATGGATAAAACCATCGATATGGTTCAGGCGAACCCTGATATTGCGGGGATCTATGGAACCAACGAAGGGTCAACGCTGGGCGTGGCGAACGCCATCGACAGTCAGAATCTGAAAGGCAAAGTTAAGGTGATTGGTTTTGACAGCACCGAAGCGATTATTGCCTTCCTGAAGTCTGGGGTGATTCAGGGCTTCGTCGTACAGGATGCTTACCAGATCGGCTATCAGGGCATCAAAACACTGAATGCGGCGGTATCAGGTCAATCTGTTCCAAAAGAGATTGATATTCCAGTGAAATTTGTTAATGCGAAGAACATTAATACGCCGGAAATCGAGAAGCTGTTACACCCATTCGGAAAAAAATAAGATTCCAGGGGCGAAACCCTCGCCCCCCTTTTTAGCCAGCGTCAGGGAGTTACTATGAGCAGTGGATATTTCCTCGGTGTGGATGTCGGTTCTGCTAGCGTCAGAGCCGGGGTATTCGATGCCAGCGGTAAACGCCTGGCCTTTGCGACATTCCCCATCTCGCAGTTTCGACCGGGTCCAGAGCGGGTCGAACAATCCTCTGCTGAAATCTGGCAACAGGTTTGTCATGCCGTCAGAGGTGCCGTGTCGTCCGCGGGCATTCCCGTCGAGGAGATCCGCTCATTGGGATTTGATGCGACCTGCTCTCTGGTTGCGCTGGATGCACAAGGGAAGGGGCTGGCGGTTTCGCCAGGTGAGTCGCCAGACCATAACATCATCATGTGGATGGATCACCGTGCTGGTCTGGAAACGAAAAGAATTAATGACACGCAGGATCCAGCTCTGCGCTATGTCGGCGGCGAAGTCAGTGTGGAAATGGAGCTGCCCAAGGTGCTCTGGTTGAAGAATCACTTTCCTGAGACATGGCAGAGCGCGCACCGCTTCTACGATCTGGCGGATTTCCTGGTCTGGAAAGCGACGGATTTCGATGTGGCCGGTCTGTGTACATTGACCTGCAAATGGAACTATCTGGCGCATGAGCAACGTTTTAGCCACGCTTTGCTTGATGCCGTTGAATTGACTGATTTGCTTAACAAAATTCCGTCTAAAATCCTGCCGCCAGGCGCTGCCGTTGGCACGCTGAGCCCGGAGGCCGCACAGGCGCTGGGGCTGACGACTGACGTTGTGGTCGCCAGCGGGATGATTGACGCTCATGCGGGCGGCGTAGCGCTTGCCGGTGCGCAACCTGTGGGAACGCTGGCCTTGATCAGCGGGACGTCAAATTGCCACATGTTGTGTAGTGAGCAGGAAATTCATACGCCGGGCGTGTGGGGACCGTACTGGTCTGCCATGCTGCCGGGGTATTGGCTGACGGAAGGCGGACAAAGCGCCGCCGGCGCGTTAGTTGACTGGACGCTGCAGGAGTCGGGTGCCAGCGCTGAGTTATTTCAGAAGGCCGAAGCGCGTGGGTGTCATCCTATTGTCCTGGTCAATGAATGGGTTGCCGCGTTAGAAGAGAGTGAGTCAGAACCGGGGCGCTATCTGCATGTGCTGGCCGATCATCACGGTAACCGCTCACCGCGCGCGCGACCCGATGCCCGGGGGAGCGTTTACGGTTTGACGCTTGAACGAGGGGAGAGGCAGGTTGCCCGTTTATATCTGGCGACATTGCAGGCCATTGCCTGCGGTACGCGGCACATTATGGAGGTGATGCGCGAAAACGGGCACACCATTACGCGGTTGACGTTGTGCGGTGGAGCCACACACAACCCGCTGTGGTTGCGTGAGTATGCCGATGCAACCGGATGCGATATCCATCTTATGCAAGAAGAGGATGCCGTGACCTTGGGGGCGGCGATTACGGGGGCGGTCGCGAGCGGCATGTGGGCAAATTTCCCGGCAGCCTGTCAGGCGATGGTGGTTCCGGGCGCTGTCATTAAGGCTAACCCGCAGCGGCAGGATTTTTATGCTCGCAAGTATCAGGCCTATCTGACCATGTGGGATCAACAGCAGACGCTTAACCAACTCATGCAGTAAGACAAAAGATTAAAATACTTTTATGATTGTGAATGGACGTTTTGGATGTGAACTGGGACATATAAATGGCTAAAACAGTAGAACAGATAGCCAGCGATCTGAATTTATCGGTGACGACCGTGCGACTGGTGCTGAATGGGAAAGCTGAGCAATATCGCATCAGCGTTAAAACCCAGACGCGCATTAATGAATACGTTGAACGTTATGGTTATGTTATAAATCATTCGGCCCGTAGCCTGAAACTGAATAAAACAGACACGCTGGGTCTGATTGTGCCTAATATTTCCAACGTCTTTTTTGCGACGCTTGCTGAAAAACTGGAACAACGTTGTCGCCGTTCCGGATATCAGTTAACGATTAGCTGTACTTATGATGATGTTGATTATGAGAATAAATTAACGAAGGCGTTAATTGCACGTAATGTTGATGGCCTGTTTATTGTTCCTTCAACGTTAGAAAATCAGCAACATCATTTACGTAAGGTCAGGAAACCGATGGTGTTACTTGATCGTGATTTTAAGTACACCGATAACGCGTTGGTCGAAAGCCATAATATTATGGGGGGCGAAAAGCTCACACAGAGTTTGTTTGAAGCAGGAAAATCACCCATCTGGTTTTTGGTGGGCGATACCGGTCTGCCCAGTATTGGCGATCGTTTAAAAGGTTACATTAATGCATTGAGTAATAACGGTATTAACCACAAGAACTGGGTGCGGGAAGGGCCGGATAACACGCCAGAGGGGGGGTACCGGTTGATGGAAAAACTGATTAACGAACAGGGTTGCCCGCAGGCATTTATCGCCTCGTCATTACCTGTACTGGAAGGGGCGGTTGTTGCTATCCGTAATCGTTTTGGCGTGATTCCACCGGAAATTAATATCGGGACATTCGATGAACATCCTATGCTGGGATTCCTTGCCAATAATGTCTGGTCAATGCAGCAGGATGAAAATCTTTGGGCGGAAAAAGCATTCGATATGATGATGAGTGCAATTGACGACCATCCCGTTAAAGAAACGGTAAAAGTAGCGATGAAACTCATTAAGCGTGTAAGACAACAATAATACATCGCGACAAATAATACGGCCAACTGAAACTGAATAACATTTTCAGTGGCTGCTCATATCTGAAACCTGACCCGTCTTATTCTGCGGTTGCCTTTTTCGCAATAAAGACGAGGGGAAACTGTACCCGGAGAATTATTATGGAAAGAATGCGTTTATCGCGAGAAATCATTGAAACCTGTCTTGAAATGACCAGCCTGGGGCTGAATCAGGGAACGGCAGGGAATGTGAGTGCACGTTATGAGAACGGCATGCTGATTACGCCCAGCGGCATTCCTTACGAAAGGCTCACGGAAAATATGATCGTCTATGTAGATAACGACGGAAAATACGATAAGGGACAATTACCTTCCAGCGAATGGCGTTTTCACCTGGCGGCTTACCAGACGCGACCCGATGCGAATGCGGTCGTCCATAATCACGCGATTCATTGTACCGCAGTATCGATTCTTAACCGTCCTATCCCGGCCATCCACTACATGATTGCCGCTGCGGGCGGTAACTCGATTCCGTGTGCGCCCTATGCGACCTTTGGGACTCGTGAGTTATCAGAGCATGTCGTGGTTGCCCTGAAAAACCGTAAAGCAACGCTGTTACAGCACCATGGGCTGATTGCCTGTGAGGTGAATCTGGAAAAAGCGCTGTGGCTGGCCCAGGAAGTGGAAGTCCTTGCCCGTCTTTATCTGAGCACTCTGGCGATCGTTGACCCGGTACCGGTACTGGATGATGAGGAAATCGCCGTTGTGCTGGAGAAATTCAAATCTTACGGATTACGTATTGAAGAATAGGGGAAAAGCGATGGCGAACAGAATGATTTTGAACGAAACGGCATGGTTTGGTCGGGGAGCCGTTGGCGCATTAACCGATGAAGTCATCCGTCGTGGTTACCGAAAAGCACTGATTGTGACAGACGAAAATCTGGTGCAATGCGGTGTGGTTGATAAGGTGACGTCGCGGATGGATGCGGCAGGTCTGGAATGGGCCATTTTTTCCGGCGTTATCCCTAACCCAACCATTGCGGTGGTGCAGAAAGGGCTGGAGGTGTTTAAGCTCAGTGGCGCAGATTATCTGGTCGCCATTGGCGGAGGCTCCCCTCAGGATACCTGTAAAGCGATTGGCATTATTCACAATAACCCTGAGTTTGAAGATGTGCGCAGCCTGGAAGGGTTGTCGCCGACGCACACACCGAGCGTTCCGGTTATGGCCATCCCGACGACGGCGGGTACGGCAGCCGAGGTCACCATTAACTACGTGATCACCGATGAGGAAAATCGGCGTAAATTTGTCTGTGTTGACCCGCATGATATCCCGCAGGTGGCATTTATTGATGCCGATATGATGGACGGCATGCCTGCTGCACTCAAAGCCGCCACCGGCGTTGATGCGCTGACCCACGCCATTGAAGGATACATTACCCGTGCGGCCTGGGCGTTAACGGACGCGCTGCACATCAAAGCCATCGAGATCATCGCCGGGGCGTTACGCGGGTCTGTCGCCGGTGAAAGCCAGGCGGGTGAAGCGATGGCGTTGGGTCAGTACGTTGCCGGAATGGGATTTTCAAACGTGGGTCTGGGGCTGGTGCATGGCATGGCGCACCCACTGGGGGCGTTTTATAACACGCCGCACGGCGTCGCCAATGCAATCTTGTTGCCGCACGTCATGCAGTACAACGCTGAATATACGGGAGAGAAGTTCCGTGATATCGCCCGGGCAATGGGGGTGAAAGTCGAAAACCTGACGCGGGAAGAGGCGCGTAAAGCCGCTGTTGATGCCGTGTTTGCGCTCAACCGTGATGTGGGGATCCCCTCGCATTTACGTGATGTTGGTGTACGCAAAGACGATATTCCTGCATTGGCGCAGGCGGCGTTTGACGATGTGTGTACTGGCGGGAACCCGCGTGAAGCGAACCTTGCGGATATCGTCGAGTTGTACCATACGGCCTGGTAATCGCACTGGGTGACGGCGTGAACGCCTTATCTGGCCTGCAACGTTGTACGGCATGCAGGCCGGATAAGCGAGGTTATTCCCCTATCGGGCCAGCCGTAGCTGCTGGAGGTTTCCGTCAATATGTAAGTCTGTTTGCAGGCGCGCGATATCGCGGCACAGAAACGCCATCTCTTTATGTGCTTCAAGCTTCTTGCGCCACTTGTCCGGCACGGCATCAAGCTGTGCGTAAATCCCTTCCAGATGTTGAAACTGGACTAACAACTGAGTGGCGCTTTTCGGGCCAATACCCGCAACGCCCGGTACTTTTGAGCTACTTATCCCGGCCAGTCCCCAATAATCAGGCAGTTGCTGAGGCAGCACGCCAAACTCTTTTTCAATGAAAGGGGCGTCCAGCCAGCGCTTTTGAAAATAGTCACGAATACGCAGTGTGGGAGAGAGCAGCTGGCAATAGCCTTTATCGGTCGAGACAATGGTGGCCTGATGCCCGGCCTGGGTGACTTTCACCGCCAGCGTTGCGGCTAAATCATCGGCTTCATTGCCGCTGGAAACCCAGCAGCAGACCCCGCGTTGCTCGAATGCGGCGCGTAAGGCGGGCATTTCATTATGTAATTCATCGGGCATCGGTGGACGACCCGCTTTGTAGTCTGGGAGTCGTTGGTGACGCCAGCCGCTGTTACGCGCCTCGTCATCAAAGACCGCCACGGCATGCGTGGGCTGGCTGTGCACAATCAACTGATCGAGCGCGCGCTGGCATGTCTCCACGCAGGGCGATCCCTGAACGGCGTGAATGCGGCGGATTAAATTCAGTGCATCAACGATGAGCAGATGGACGGCCATGGTGTTCTCCCTTATAAATCAGGGTGTAGGGTAACATTCAAGGCGAAGCGAGGCGAATATCGGGAAGTGACATTTTGCCGGACGGGGCGTCAACCGCCATCCGGCAATTTGAAGGGCATTAATCGCAGGTGACAATCTTCATCGCCAGGCCGCCGCGAGAGGTTTCGCGGTACTTAGCGTTCATGTCTTTACCGGTCTCGTACATCGTCTCGATAACTTTATCGAGGCAGACGCGCGGCTCGCTGGTACGGCGCAGTGCCATACGCGCGGCGTTAACCGCTTTTACCGAAGCAATGGCGTTACGCTCAATGCACGGTACCTGAACCTGTCCGGCAACCGGATCGCAGGTCAGCCCCAGGTTATGTTCCATACCGATTTCCGCGGCGATACATACCTGCATCGGGCTACCACCCAGCAGCTCAGCCAGACCTGCCGCTGCCATGGAGCAGGCGACGCCGACTTCACCCTGACAACCCACTTCGGCGCCAGAGATAGAGGCGTTCATCTTGTACAGTGAACCAATGGCGCTGGCGACCAGCATGTAGCGTGCCAGTGAGTTAGCATTTACTTCGCGGATGAACTTGTCGTAGTACGCCAGTACTGCAGGAACGATGCCGCACGCTCCGTTGGTCGGCGCGGTAACCACGCGTCCACCGGCAGCATTTTCTTCGTTAACCGCCAGCGCGAACATGTTGATCCAGTCAACGACCGCCATCGGGTCGGTGGTGGTTTTGTCGCTGCTGACCAGCATACGACGCAGCGCCGCTGCACGACGCGGAACGCGAAGTTTGCCCGGCAATACGCCTTCGGTGGTGATACCGCGTTCAATTCCGCTGCGCATCACTTCCCAGACGTTTGCAAAGTGCTGTTCCAGCTCTTCTTTGCTGTGCAACGCCAGTTCGTTTTGCATCATCAGGCCGGAAAGCGACAGGCCAGTTTCCTGGCAATGTCTTTGCAGATCGGCTGCGGACTTATACGGATACGGTACGGTCACCGGTGAATTGTTCGGTAGACCAAAGTGTTCTTCATCAACGATGAACCCACCGCCAATGGAGTAGTAAGTCTGGCTGTAAATCGCTTTTTCGCCCGCCAGTGCGGTAATACGCATCCCGTTTTCGTGCAGAGACAGATTGTCTGTGTGGAAATTCATGCACTTATCAACAGGGAACTCGACTTCATGTTGACCATCTGCCAGCAGCAAACGTCCATGAGTATTCACATCCTGGATAAAACCCGGGATGGCGTCGATGTTTACGGTATCCGGCAGATTGCCGGCGAGGCCCATAATAATCGCGATGTCAGTGTGGTGGCCTTTCCCCGTCAGAGACAGTGAGCCATAAACATCAACCACTACGCGGGTTACGTCAGTGAGTATTCCGCGTGCAATCAGGTCATCCGTGAATTGTTTGCCTGCTTTCATTGGGCCGACAGTGTGAGAACTGGAAGGGCCAATGCCGATTTTGAAGATATCGAATACGCTAATCATTAGGCGTCCATTGTATAACGAGGTGCGCCGCCCGAAGGCGGCGCAGGGGATTAACTAAACAGAGAGTAGAAAATAGCGGAGATAGCAATCAGACCCATAATCACAACGAAGACGTTGCTGATATGGCCGCTGTATTTACGCATTGCCGGTACTTTCTGAATGGCGTACATCGGCATCAGGAACAGAATCATCGCGATGATTGGGCCACCCAGGGTCTCAATCATACCGAGGATGCTCGGGTTCAGCGTTGCCACAATCCAGGTGGTGATCAGCATGAACAGCGCAGTGATTTTGTTCAGTTTGTTGATTTCGATGGTTTTGCCTTTGCTACGCAGAGACTTAATGACCATACCGTTGAAACCTTCACGTGCGCCCAGGTAGTGGCCCAGGAAGGATTTGGTGATAGCAATAATCGCGATGATCGGTGCCATCCAGGCAATGATCGGTGCGTTAAAGTGGTTCGCCAGATAAGACAGGATAGAGATGTTCTGTTCTTTCGCCGCAGCCAGATCCGCCGGAGTCAGGCTAAACACACAGCTGAAGACGAAGAACATAACGGTCAGCACCATCATGATGTGAGCGAATGCCAGAATCTTGGAACATTTCTTCTCAGCTTCATCACCGTACTCTTCACGTTTCGCGACTGCGAAGGAGGAGATGATCGGTGAGTGGTTGAAGGAGAACACCATAACCGGGATGGCCAGCCACAGGGTCAACAACAGACCGTTACCGGTGGTTGCTGCAGAGTCAAAAGACAGGGTTTCCAGAACTGCACCGCTCCACTGTGGGATCAGGTACAGCGCCAGCAGCATCAGGGCTGCAACAAACGGGAACACCAGGATGCTCATCGCTTTTACGATCATCTGCTCACCGAAGCGCACGATGGTCATCATGCCGACAATCAGGATCAGGGAAAGAATCGCACGCGGCGGCGGTGTAATTGCCAGCTGGTGGGTCAGGAAGCTTTCAACGGTGTTGGTGATCGCGACGCTGTATACCAACAGGATTGGGTAGATAGCAAAGAAGTAGAGCAGGGTAATCAGTTTACCTGCGCCAATACCAAAGTGTTCTTCTACAACTTCAGTGATGTCTTCACCCGGATTTTTACCGGATAACACGAAGCGAGTCAGGCCACGGTGTGCAAAGAAGGTCATCGGGAAGGCAAGAATGGCCATGATGATCAGCGGGATCATGCCGCCAACGCCTGCGTTAATTGGCAGGAACAATACACCTGCGCCAATCGCCGTGCCGTAAAGGCCCAGCATCCACATGGTGTCTGTCTTGCGCCATGCGCTGCGGGTCTGGCCCGTAACGATAGTGCTGGTTTGCGTGTTTTCCATCTGTTTCTCCTGGAGGAAGCTTAAAAAGCCAGGTTTGGGTTCAATCCAATGAAAAAGGACCTGACTGTAAAATGAAATTCGTTTAGCGACTTTTTATGTAATTTTTCGCCGTAATAATTTGCGGGCGGAAAGATACAGTTAAGTAATGAATGTATCAGTGATCGCGATCTCAAATGCAATAATCCACTTTTTATGTGGATAAATTCGGACCATTAATCTGTTAAAAAATATCCAAATCGAATTTACGGGCGCGAAGGCTACCATTAACGACATATGGCATAAAAGCGAAGGCAAGAAGATACGAGTGTTGCGCTGTGAAAAGTGCTGTTTTTAGTGGATTCTGATGACTAATGATATTTTATGCCGATAAATCACGGTCAGTCTCAAAAGGGAAACGTTTGCGTTTTAAGCCCTTTCTTATGAATCATAATCGTCGTTTATATTAGTTAGGTGAGCTATGTGACTGGTATCACTAAAAAAGCCGGGAGGTTTAAGGGCCTGACCCGGCTTGAATATGGACAAAACTGTCACCGTGGTCGCCTCAACGACCCGGCATCGAACGCTACGCGCAGATTTCATAGCACGGGATGTACGCCGTGCCGGGTAGTTTCATACGATGCTGGGCGACAAAGCCCTGCAGGAGATCGTCCATGCGCCGCATCATTTCGCGGTCACCGTGGATTTTGTACGGACCAAATTTTTCAATGGCCTGGATGCCGACTTCCTTCACGTTACCCGCGACGATCCCGGAGAAGGCGCGACGCAGGTCTGCCGCCAGGACTTCAACGGGTTGATCAGGATACAGCTTCAGGTTCGCCATATTTTCATGGGATGGTTCGAACGGCATCTGCAAATCCGGGGCGATACGGATAGACCAGTTAAAGCTGTAGGCATCACCGGTATCGCGGCGATTTTCTTTCACCAGCGGCATCGCTTTTTTCATCAGCCGCGCCACTTCTGAGGCATCGTCGATGATAATCCGGTAGTGAAGACGCGCGCTTTCACCCAGCGTGTGCACGATAAATTCGTCCAGCACGCGGAAGTAATCTTCACTCTCTTTTGGTCCGGTCAGGATCAGCGGCAGAACCTGATCTTTGTTCGCCGGATTCATCAGGATCCCCAGCAGATACAGCAGTTCTTCTGCAGTCCCTACGCCCCCCGGGAAAATGATAATGCCGTGCGCGATACGCACAAACGCCTCCAGACGTTTTTCAATGTCCGGCATGATGATGAGCTCGTTAACCAGCGGGTTAGGCGGCTCAGCGGCAATGATTGACGGTTCGGTCATGCCGATAAAGCGACTGTCTCTGTATCGCTGCTGCGCGTGGCCGACCGCCGCGCCTTTCATTGGCGCTTCCATCGCACCCGGACCGCAGCCCGTGCAGATATTCAGTTCACGCAGACCCAGCTGCGTACCGACGCGGCGGGCATACAGATACTCATTTTCGTTAATGGAGTGACCGCCCCAGCAAACGACCATGTTTGGCGCTTCACCGACATGCAGCGCCCGGGCGTTACGCAGGATGGAGAAGACCAGGTTGGTAATGTGAACCGAGCTTTCAAGATCCAGATGCTGGAAACGACCGGCGTTATGGATCTGACCGTTGACGAAAAGAATGTCGCGCAGCACGGCAAACAGGTTGGCCTGCAGCGCGCGGATGATGCGTCCATCGACAAAGGCATCTTCAGGTGGGTTAATCAGTTCCAGCTTCACGCCACGCTCGCGGCGTAGCACGTTAATATCGAAACTTTCAAAGCGGGACAGCAACTCTTTGCTGTTGTCGGTTAAACTGCCGGAGTTCAGGACGGCAAGTGAACAGTTACGAAACAGTTGATACAGGTCGCTGCTGGCCGTGCGTTTAAGCATATCGACTTCCAGCTGCGACAACATGTCCATTGAGCCAAGCGGGCTAATATGTGTAATCAAGTAAACTCCTTATGGGACGCAACACGTCATTCCCTGTTGATTACAATAGCCCTGGCTTATGACCTTTCACAACCTTGTGTGCGGAATCCGACACGCAAAATTGAGAAAAAAGATTACTGACGCACCAGTCTGCCGATCGCCGGAACGAAATCGGTGTTGGTTCGCCACGGATTAATGTCCAGGCCGCCACGTCGCGTGTAGCGCGCATAAACGCTCAGTTTTTCCGGCTGGCAGAAGCGCAGGATGTCATTGAAAATACGTTCCACACATTGTTCGTGGAATTCATTGTGATGACGGAAAGAGACCAGATAGCGCAGCAGTTTCTCGCGATCGATTTTACGTCCACGATACTGAATTTGTATGGAGCCCCAGTCGGGTTGGTGGGTAATCAGACAGTTGGATTTCAGCAGGTGGCTGACGAGCGTCTCTTCCACCGCTTTCTCGCCGCTAACGGCGTTTTCCAGATATGTGGTGCTGAACTGGTAATTGTCGATAACGATATCCTGATCGTCGATGCAGGTTCCATTGAAATGGGCAATCGGCTGGCCTTCCAGTTCATCAAGACGATAAAGCGCAACGCTGACATCACCCTGCGCGCAGTGACGTAGATCGGTTTCCAGCGTCTGGCGAACCGCCTCCCATGAGTCAAAACGGGTCTGGTTAAAACTGTTGAGGTATAACTTAAAGCTTTTCGATTCAATCAGATTCACGCTGGTGTAATCGAGTTCCACGTGACCCACCGCAACCTGCGGTAAGCCATTGGCGTTCAGCCATGACAGCTCGTACAGCGTCCAGATATCCGCACCGCGAAACGGCAGATTATCGGCTTTTAAATCCAGCGGGTCGCGGTTCAGGCTACGTGGCACGCCCTGCAACAAACTGGCATCGTAATTATCCCGGTAATCTGTTGATTTCCCGAGGGTCAGGCCGTCAAGCGCCTGATGGTTTTCATAAGAAGACATGTTTCACCGTCATAAACCAGATACACTATTCGACAAGTGTATCCTGGCTTTTGTTAAGAGAGAAATCAGTGGACGAATTGACTGCGCAGGCGCTAACAGCCTTTACGACACGCTATTGCGACGCATGGCATGAACAACACAACAGCTGGCCGCTCAGTGAAGAGCTGTATGGCGTACCTTCTCCGTGCATTATTTCCTCCACCAGCGATGCGGTGTACTGGCAACCGCAGCCTTTTGTGGGCGAAGCGAACATAAACGCGGTTGAACGGGCATTTGATTTGGTGATCCAACCTGCCGTTCATGCGTTTTACACCAGCCAATTCGCCGGGGATATGCATGCACAGTTTGCGGAGGAGAAGCTGACGCTGCTGCAAACCTGGAGTGAGGATGACTTCCGCCGTGTTCAGGAAAACCTGATTGGCCACCTGGTTACGCAAAAACGTCTTAAGTTATCGCCTACGCTTTTTATTGCTACCCAGGACAATGAACTGGATGTCATTTCGGTGTGCAACCTGTCTGGTGAGGTGTGCAAAGAAACACTCGGAACCTGCAAACGAACGGTACTGGCCGCCTCACTTGCGGAATTCCTGACTCAACTTAAGCCAGTTCTGTAATCCAGTTTGCCCTTGAGCGTGTGAGAGATCTCTTACAAACCCTGTAGGAGATTGCCAGGTGATAACGGAAGATTATAGGGAGTGACAAAATAACAAACTCATATAATTCAATTTGTTATCTATTTATTGTCAACTTTCATATGAAAAAAACCATAAGGTAATGCCTGTAAGCGTCTTGTAAGATAAGGCAAAAAAGGCGATTCTATCTCCGTCGACAAGGAGTCGCACAACGAAGTGAACATCAGGATGATGACACTTCAGCAGGACACACCAGGACGGTGCTGCAAGGAAAGGCTTCAGGATGGAGCAAAGTGGAAGACGCTGGATGCGTTAAAGGACACCTCCAGGAGGGAGAACGAGAGCCGGTCAGGATGTTCGGCGGGTCAGGATGGCCAGGACGCTTCAGGATGAAGTTTACACACCGGGGTGGTGTGAGCAGGATGCAACTGTTCAGGATGAACAGGTCGCAAGACCACAGGAAAAGTTGTCATGGATGAGCAGGGAGCACTAAAAGTAGCTGGAATGCTGCGAAACGAACCGGGAGCACTGTTTATACAGTGCTCCCTTTTTTTATTTCCTTCCGACTAGTGCTATTCTTCGCGCCAGATTTTTCATCATTGAGGTTAATTTCATGACAACTCATGACCGTGTGCGCGAGCAGTTGCATGCGCTTGAAGCGCTGCTGCGTGAACATCATCACTGGCGGATGGACGAGCCAGAGGCGCATCTGTTTACCAGCACGCAGCCTTTTTGTATGGATACCATGGAACCCGTTGAATGGCTGCAGTGGGTGTTGATCCCCCGTATGCATGCTTTGCTGGATAATGCGCAGCCGCTTCCAGAGGCGTTTGCCATCGCGCCGTATTATGAAATGGCGCTGTCCGCCGATCACCCGCAGCGCGAAGTGATCCTGCTGGCCTTGCAGGATCTGGATGCGCTGTTTAGCAGTGATAACGCCTGATGCTGGAAATTATCTATCAGGACGAATGGCTGGTGGCGGTAAATAAACCTTCTGGCTGGCTGGTCCACCGTAGTTGGCTCGACCGTGATGAAAAAGTGGTCGTCATGCAAACCGTGCGCGACCAGATTGGTCAGCATGTGTTTACCGCACATCGACTCGACAGACCGACATCCGGTGTCCTGTTGATGGGGCTGTCCAGCGAAGCAGGCCGCTTGCTTTCGCAGCAGTTTGAACAGCATCAAATCCAAAAACGCTACCATGCGATTGTTCGCGGCTGGCTGATGGATGACGCGGTGCTGGATTATCCGCTGGTGGAAGAACTGGACAAAATCGCCGATAAATTTGCCCGCGATGATAAAGGTCCACAGCCTGCGGTTACGCACTATCGCGGTCTGGCAACGGTAGAAATGCCGGTGGCGACCGGGCGTTATCCAACGACCCGCTACGGACTGGTGGAACTCGATCCTAAAACCGGTCGTAAGCATCAGCTCAGACGCCACCTTGCTCACCTGCGTCATCCGATTATAGGTGACAGTAAGCACGGTGATTTACGCCAAAATCGGAGTGCCGCCGAGCATTTCGGCTGCCAGCGATTAATGCTGCATGCCAGTCAGCTTGCGCTCACGCATCCGTTTACGGGTGAGCCGCTGGTGATTCGCGCCGGGCTGGATGATGTCTGGATGCAGGCGTTATCACAGTTTGGCTGGCGAGGACTTCTCCCTGAGAATGAAAGGGTTGAGTTAAGCGCGCTGTCAGGTCAGGATGAGCAGATAGATTCTTAAGTCCCAGGAGATAAAGGTTATGGCGGAAATTGGAATTTTTGTCGGTACGATGTATGGAAACGCGCTGCTGGTCGCTGAAGAGGCTGAGGCTATCCTGACCGCACAAGGTCATAAAGCCACCGTGTTTGAAGATCCAGAACTGACGGACTGGCAGGCGTATCAGGATAAATATGTCCTGGTGGTCACCTCAACGACCGGGCAGGGCGATCTGCCGGATAGCATTGTGCCGCTGTTTCAGGGGATCAAAGATAACCTCGGATTCCAGCCGAATCTGCGTTACGGCGTTATTGCGCTCGGCGACAGCAGCTACGTTAATTTCTGCAATGGTGGCAAACAGTTCGATGCGCTGCTGCAGGAACAAAGTGCCCAGCGTGTGGGGGAAATGTTGCTGATTGATGCCAGCGAGCACCCTGAGCCGGAAAGCGAATCCAATCCCTGGGTAGAAAACTGGGGAACCCTCCTGTCTTAAGACTCACCCTCCCCCTGGCGGGAGGGCGTCATGCCTGTGCCAGCTAGCAAAAGAACAACCTGACACTATTCGAATAAAACAGTCCCGCACTTGCTTTAGGCAAATGCCTGTAAAACCCTTTCATTAATAAGGGATTTTACGGACGTTTCCCTGGGGTCAAGCGACCTGTTTCACACTCCTCTCATTTCAAACCTGAATTCCCCTTTTTCCGCCTGTCGTTTTTCATTTCCGTGAAGTCGCTTCCATTGGCCTGGGCTTTTGCCACAAACATACGTAATACGTTGCCGAAATGTTGTGTTGTTGCACGGTGAGCGCGCGCCGGACGCTTTTTATACTGCGCATGCCAGTGATAAAAAACGCAGCATGCAAGGCGAACGACCTCATAAAAAGCTGCATACATACAAAACGTCACCTCTGATTCCCTACCGGTTGTGCAGTTCAGAGTGAGCGTGGCTAACGCGAAAATTCAGGAGTGCAACAATGAGTTCATTAAGTCAGGCAGCGAGCAGTGCGGAAAAACGCACTAACGCTCGTTACTGGATAGTGGTGATGCTGTTTATCGTCACATCCTTCAACTACGGCGACCGCGCGACCTTATCGATTGCTGGCTCAGAAATGGCCAAAGATATTGGCCTTGATGCGGTCGGTATGGGGTATGTGTTCTCTGCTTTCTCATGGGCCTATGTGATCGGCCAGATCCCCGGCGGCTGGCTGCTCGACCGCTTTGGTTCAAAACGTGTTTATTTTTGGTCAATCTTTATCTGGTCCTTGTTTACCCTGTTACAAGGCTTCGTCGATATCTTTAGCGGCTTCGGCATTATCGTTGCGCTGTTTACCCTGCGTTTTCTCGTCGGTCTGGCTGAGGCGCCTTCCTTCCCGGGTAACAGTCGAATCGTTGCGGCGTGGTTCCCGGCGCAGGAGAGGGGAACAGCGGTTGCTATCTTTAACTCCGCGCAATATTTTGCCACCGTTATCTTCGCCCCAATCATGGGCTGGCTGACCCATGAAGTGGGTTGGTCGCATGTGTTCTTCTTTATGGGCGGACTTGGGATCGTGATCAGTTTTGTCTGGTTGAAGGTGATCCACGAACCGAACCAGCATCCGGGGGTGAACCAAAAAGAGCTGGAGTACATTGCCGCCGGCGGTGCGTTGATCAACATGGATCAGGCTGCGACCAAAACGAAAGTCCCGTTCAGCGTGAAGTGGGGGCAAATTAAGCAACTGTTGGGTTCACGCATGATGATCGGCGTGTATATCGGGCAGTACTGCATTAACGCGCTGACCTACTTCTTTATCACCTGGTTCCCGGTCTATCTGGTGCAGGCACGCGGCATGTCGATTCTGAAAGCGGGGTTTGTCGCCTCTGTACCTGCCATTTGTGGATTCGTAGGGGGCGTGCTCGGGGGCATTATCTCCGATTGGCTGATGCGTCGTACCGGTTCGTTGAATATTGCCCGTAAAACGCCAATCGTGCTGGGAATGCTGTTATCGATGGTGATGGTCTTCTGTAACTACGTCAACGTTGAATGGATGATCATCGGCTTTATGGCGCTGGCCTTCTTTGGCAAAGGTATTGGTGCGCTGGGTTGGGCGGTGATGGCCGATACCGCGCCAAAAGAGATCAGTGGTCTTTCCGGCGGTCTGTTCAATATGTTTGGCAACATCTCCGGCATCGTGACGCCAATTGCCATTGGCTACATCGTGGGTACCACCGGGTCGTTTAACGGCGCGCTGATCTACGTTGGTGTTCACGCGCTGATTGCCGTGCTGAGCTATCTGGTGCTGGTGGGTGATATTAAACGTATCGAACTGAAACCTGTCGCAGGACAATGATGATGACAACACAATCGAGTCCCGTAATTACCGATATGAAGGTCATCCCGGTGGCCGGACATGACAGCATGTTGCTCAACATCGGTGGCGCGCACAACGCCTGGTTTACGCGCAATATCGTCGTTCTTACTGACAATGCCGGGAACACTGGCGTGGGCGAAGCGCCGGGCGGTGAAGTGATATATCAGACCCTGGTTGAGGCTATGCCGATGGTGCTGGGTCAGGAAGTGGCCCGGTTGAATAAAGTGGTTCAGCGGGTGCATAAAGGTAATCAGAGCGCTGACTTCGATACCTTTGGCAAAGGTGCCTGGACCTTTGAACTGCGGGTCAATGCGGTTGCGGCGCTGGAGGCGGCGCTGCTGGATTTGCTGGGCAAAGCGCTCAATGTGCCGGTCTGCGAACTGTTAGGACCGGGTAAGCAGCGCGATGCGGTGACCGTGCTGGGCTATCTGTTCTATGTGGGCGATCGCACAAAGACCGACCTGCCGTATCTGGAACGTACCCCGGGCAACCATGAGTGGTATCGCTTGCGCCACCAGCACGCGATGAGCAGCGATGCCGTGGTGCGTCTGGCAGAAGCCTCTCAGGATCGTTACGGTTTTAAAGATTTCAAACTCAAAGGCGGCGTGCTGCCGGGCGAGCAGGAAATTGAAACCGCCCGCGCACTGAAAAAACGTTTCCCCGATGCGCGTATTACGGTCGATCCCAATGGGGCCTGGTTGCTCGATGAAGCCATTGCGTTATGCAAAGGGTTAAACGATGTTCTGACCTATGCCGAAGATCCCTGTGGTGCTGAACAGGGTTTCTCCGGGCGCGAAGTGATGGCGGAGTTTCGTCGGGCCACGGGACTTCCGGTCGCGACGAATATGATCGCCACCAACTGGCGCGAAATGGGCCATGCGGTGATGCTGAATTCGGTCGATATTCCGCTTGCCGATCCGCACTTCTGGACGCTTTCCGGTGCGGTGCGCGTGGCACAGTTATGTGATGATTGGGGATTGACCTGGGGTTGCCACTCGAATAATCACTTCGATATTTCGCTGGCGATGTTTACCCACGTGGGTGCCGCAGCGCCGGGTCACCCGACGGCCATCGACACGCACTGGATCTGGCAGGAGGGCGATTGCCGCCTGACCAAAAATCCGCTGGAGATTAAGCATGGAAAAATTGCGGTTCCGGACGCGCCAGGACTGGGCGTGGAACTGGACTGGGAACAGGTACAAAAAGCGCATGAGGCCTATAAAACCTTGCCTGGCGGCGCGCGTAACGACGCAGGCCCGATGCAGTATCTGATCCCCGGATGGACTTTTGACCGTAAACGTCCCGTTTTCGGCCGTCACTGATTTTGAATAAGGACACTACGATGAGCGCACAATTTTCTACCCCTGTCGTTACCGCTATGCAGGTGATCCCGGTCGCGGGTCATGACAGCATGTTAATGAACCTGAGCGGCGCACATGCCCCGTTCTTTACGCGTAATATTGTGATTATCAAAGATAACGCGGGTCATACTGGCGTGGGTGAAATTCCTGGCGGGGAGAAGATTCGTCAGACCCTGGAAGATGCTATCCCGCTGGTGGTGGGGAAAACGCTGGGTGAATACAAAAACGTGCTGAACGCCGTGCGTAATACATTCGCCGATCGTGATGTTGGTGGACGCGGCCTGCAAACCTTCGATTTGCGCACCACGATACATGTGGTGACCGGGATTGAAGCGGCCATGTTGGATCTGCTCGGCCAGCATCTGGGGGTAAACGTCGCATCGCTGCTGGGTGAGGGGCAACAGCGCAGCGAAGTCGAAATGTTAGGTTATCTGTTCTTTGTGGGTAACCGTAAAGCGACGCCACTGCCGTATCAGAGTCAGCCGGATGACGCCTGCGACTGGTATCGCCTGCGTCACGAAGAGGCGATGACGCCGGATGCCGTAGTACGCCTGGCAGAAGCGGCCTATGAAAAATATGGCTTCAACGACTTCAAACTGAAAGGCGGCGTATTGGCAGGGGAAGAAGAAGCAGAGTCCATTGTGGCACTGGCTAAACGCTTCCCGCAGGCGCGCGTCACACTGGATCCTAACGGTGCCTGGTCACTGAATGAAGCGATCAAAATAGGTAAATACCTGAAAGGTTCGCTGGCCTATGCGGAAGATCCCTGTGGCGCAGAGCAGGGCTTCTCCGGGCGTGAGGTGATGGCAGAATTTCGTCGCGCAACCGGTTTGCCGACGGCAACCAATATGATCGCCACCGACTGGCGTCAGATGGGGCATACGTTATCGCTGCAGTCGGTGGATATCCCGCTGGCAGACCCGCATTTCTGGACCATGCAGGGCTCTGTGCGGGTGGCGCAAATGTGTCATGAGTTTGGCCTGACCTGGGGTTCTCACTCTAATAACCATTTCGATATTTCCCTGGCGATGTTCACCCATGTCGCAGCAGCGGCACCCGGTAAAATTACGGCCATCGACACGCATTGGATCTGGCAGGAGGGCAATCAGCGTCTGACCAAAGAGCCATTTGAAATTAAAGGCGGTATGGTGCAGGTTCCGACAAAACCGGGTCTGGGCGTGGAACTGGATATGGATCACGTGATGAAAGCGCATGAGCTGTATCAGAAACACGGCCTGGGCGCGCGCGATGATGCGATAGGAATGCAGTACCTGATCCCAAACTGGACGTTTGATAATAAGCGTCCGTGCATGGTACGCTAAGCTATCTGGGACCGCTCCCATGGAGCGGTTTTTCTCCTGGTATATGCTTAACACAGTCAACATGCGTAAGGATGCTTTATGAAAATAGTGATCGCACCGGATTCCTATAAGGAAAGTTTGAGTGCGCTTGAAGTCGCAACGGCCATTGAGCAGGGCTTTCGTGAAATTTGGCCAGATGCGGAATATGTAAAAATTCCGGTTGCAGATGGCGGCGAGGGAACGGTTGAAGCAATGGTTGCCGCGACGGCAGGGCATCTTGTGCATGTTGATGTTACGGGGCCATTGGGGACCCGTGTTCAGGCATTTTATGGTTTATCGGGCGACAAGCGCTCTGCGTTTATCGAGATGGCGGCAGCCAGCGGGCTGGAATGGGTTCCTCCGGGGTTACGCGATCCGCTAAAAACGACGTCCTGGGGCACAGGCGAGTTGATCCGCCACGCGCTGGATGCGGGTGTTGAACATATCATCATCGGGATTGGCGGCAGCGCGACGAACGATGGCGGCGCCGGTATGGTGCAGGCGCTGGGCGCAAGGTTACTGGATGCACAAGGTCATGAGATTGCACAAGGCGGCATAGGCCTGGAAGCGCTCGCAAAGATTGATATCTCGGCGTTGGATCAGCGTCTGGCGGCGTGTCGTATCGACGTAGCCTGCGATGTGACGAACCCGTTAACCGGTAAAGAAGGTGCCTCAGCGGTATTTGGCCCGCAAAAAGGAGCCACGCCGGAAATAGTTGAGCGTTTGGATCGGGCGCTGACGCACTACGCTCAACTGATTCACCGTGATCTCAACCTGGAGGTGTCAGGGCTGGCTGGCGGTGGCGCGGCCGGAGGGATGGGCGCGGCGCTGTATGCGTTTTGCGGTGCAGAGTTACGCTGCGGCATTGAGATCGTGACGGATGCGTTGCATCTGGATGCCTGTGTTGCCGATGCGGATTTAGTCATCACAGGCGAAGGGCGTATCGATAGCCAGACGATTCATGGCAAAGTGCCGGTCGGCGTCGCGAAGGTCGCAAAGCGTTATAACAAGCCCGTTATCGGGATTGCGGGCAGCCTCACAGCCGATGTAGGCGTGGTGCATGAACACGGTATTGATGCCGTCTATAGCGTGATTTATACCATTTGTACGCTGGATGAGGCGCTGGAAAATGCGCGCGACAACGTCAGGATGACGGCGCGAAATGTGGCCGCAACGCTTAACGTCGGGCAACAATTACGTTAAATGTTCATGCGTATAAGTCGGATAAGGCGGTGATGCCCCTATCCGACGATGTGCCCGGCGACGCTAAGTTTACCGGGCCTGGTACTCACGCAATGAATCCCTCATCCCAACATCTTCTTCGCTTCGCGCGCGACGTTATCCATCTCATCAAGCAGTTCTAACAGCTCAGGTTCCAGCGCTTCTGCTTTGGTGCCGCTGCGAAGCTGTTGTTCGATAAGCTGGCACAGTTTCTTCATACGGGGTACGCCGCTATAGCCGCAACTGCCGTGCAGTTTGTGAATTAAATCCACCAGACCTTCGGGATTTTCGCCCACCAGCTGTTCTTCTATCTTGTTACGGACTTCTGGCAGAAAATCGATCAACATTTGCAGCATATCTCGCGCCAGATCGTTTTTCCCGGCGGCTTGTCGTAACGCCAGTTGCCAGTCCAGCGTCGCATTCGGATTGACGACCGGTTCCGGTGGCGCAATGGCGATTGCCCGGGTTGATGCGCCTGCGCCGGGCTTGTAGCGCAACAGCAGACTATGCAGTTTATCTTCTTCAATGGGCTTGGCCAGATAGTCGTTCATCCCGGCGCTGAGCAGTTTCTCTTTTTGCCCAGCCATGGCGTGCGCAGTCACAGCCACGACAGGCGTCTGCTGTTGATGAGGGAGTTGATGGATGAGTTCGCTGGCCCGTATGCCGTCCATGTCGGGCATCTGAATATCCATCAGGATCAGATCAAACTGCATCTGTTTGGCGCGATCTACCGCCTGATGCCCGCTGTCGCAGAGTTCAACATGCTGGACTTTGTCTTCCAGTAACGCGCCGATCAGTTTGAGATTCGCCGGATTGTCATCCACCGCCATCACGGTCATCGCGATTTTGTTTTCATCGAACATCGGCAGCTCAGCGCTGTGATTCAAGTGACAATACTCTGTCAGCGCTGGCAGCAAGCGCGTTGAGGTGAGTGGTTTTAACAGACAAGCCGCGGCGCCGCCCTGTTTTAATTTCTCGGCGTTAATCTGCGCGTGACAAGGCAGAGCCAGTAACAGGAAATCGGTCATCGCCGCAGCGCTTGCCAGACGCTCATGCTGCATGGTGAGCGGTTCCCGGAACGTCACCGGTACGCCAAGAAGTAAAATATCGTAGTGATCTGCCGGCAGCGCGGAGAAGGAAGGGCTGTAAATCACCTCCAGTGCGGTTTCACTCAATATATCCAGCGTACATTGCGCCGCAGTGGCGTTAGGTTCAACGTAGGCCAGCCGTTTACCGGCCAGGCAGCGGGTTGCCGAACGTTCGCTGAGCGCGTTGGGGTTGAGATCCAGGCTAATGTGGAACCAGAAGGTGGAACCTCGATTTGGCTGACTGTGGAACGAGATATCCCCGCCCATTTCGTTAACCAGTTTTTGGGTGATCACGAGACCCAGCCCGGTGCCGCCGTGGCGACGTGAAATACTGGCATCCGCCTGGCGGAAGGCCTGGAACAGGCGTGATTGATCCCGTTCAGGGATACCAATGCCGGTATCGCGAATTTGTACTTCAATCTGGACTTTGGTGTTACTGAGGGCGCGTTTCTCGACCAGAATATCGATATTACCGCTCTCGGTAAATTTGATGGCATTGCCGACCAGATTAGTGATGACCTGCTGTAAACGCAGCGGATCGCCGATCACATTGTCCGGTACGTCATTCTTAATATTGAGCGTCAGCTCAAGCCCTTTATCATGGGAGGAATGCGCTAAAAGCGTTACCACGTCATCCAGCGTACTGCGCAGCGGGAACGGGATGCTTTCCAGAATTAATTTGCCGGCTTCCAGTTTGGAGAAGTCGAGCACATCATTGATGATAGCGAGCAGGTTGTTTGCAGAACGTTCAATGGTATTCAGATGATCGCGCTGCGTCGAGTTGAGCTCCGTTTTGAGCGTCAGACGCGTAAAGCCAATGACGCCGTTGAGCGGGGTACGCAGCTCGTGCGACATGTTGGCCAGAAACTCTGACTTAATACGAGCCGCTTCCTGGGCGCGTTTCTTCGCCAGATCCAGTTCGACGTTCTGGATCTCCATCTGCTCCAGCGTTTCGCGCAGATCAGAGGTCGCCTGATCGATGTTGTGCTGCATCTCCTCGTGGTAGGCCGCGAGAGACATCGCCATTGAGTTGATGCCATTTTTTAGCATATCCAGCTCGCCCAGCATGAATCCTTCTACACGACTGTCGAGCTGCCCTCTTCGGATACGGTCAACGGTATTCACCATGTTGCGGATAGGTCCGGTGACGTCACGCATCAGGCGCCAACCAAAAATTAACGCAATACCGATACAAAACAGCATCATCACGCTGGAAATAAAAATCTCTTTGTACTGCTGAAGCCGCACGGATTTGAGATCAAGTTCCAGCGCCACGTACCCGAGCATATTTTGTGTATTTTTCGCATCGCTGACGGCAGATTCATCGGGAGAATAGCTTTCCGATATAATGGGGGTACGCAGGATCATGATATCCCCGAGCCGGGTGACGCTCAGCTTTCGGGGAAACGGCGAGCCGGTCGCAAGCTGCATTTCCGAGGGATCAAGATGAAAATTGGACGTGACGAACAGTCGGTTATGTTCGTCATAGACAGAAATTGCCCGCACGATATCGGAATGGCGACGGTGCAGTACGCTAATAAGCTGGCCGATGGATTCCCGATTTTGCAGGTTCATGCCATATTCGCTGGAGACCGCAAGTGGCTCAATGATGCTGGCACCAGCATCTTCCAGTTGACGCTGCAAGTCGTTATAGCGGTGCACAACAAAAAAGATACTGAGCAACAAACCAATCAGGACGGTCGGGGCCAGGATCAGAATCATCATGCGTGCGCGCAGGCTGTAGTTGGTCATGGAGTTCCGTTATGGGACAATTAGGGTCACACTGTTAAATAGAGAAACATCTCGTCGATGGCGCAATTCTACTCTGCAAAACGACGCGTGACGACGCGTCAGATCATAACCGTTACCGTCAATGACCTCGATCCCTTTGGTCAGGGCGTCGCTCGACATCATGGAAAGGCCCTGTTTATACCGGAATTGCTGCCCCAGGAAAGCGCAGAGGTTGTCATAACCGAAGATAAAAAACAGTTTGCCCGAGCGCAAGTCAAACGCCGTTTAAACGACAGCCCTGAGCGTGAAGTGCCACGTTGCCCGCATTTTGGTGTTTGCGGCGGCTGTCAGCAGCAGCACGCCAGTATCCCTTTGCAGCAGCGTAGTAAAAGCGCGGCGCTGTCACGTTTAATGAAATGCGACGTTTCAGAAGTCATTGCGGATACGCCGTGGGGCTATCGTCGTCGCGCGCGCTTAAGCCTGAACTATCGGCCTAAAGAAAAGCAACTGCAGATGGGATTTCGCAAATCCGGCTCCAGTGACATTATCGATGTGATGCAGTGCCCCATATTGGTGCCCCAACTTGAGGCGCTTTTGCCTCAGGTCAGAGCCTGCCTGGAAAGCCTGCAAGGGCAGCGACAACTGGGTCATGTCGAACTGGTGCAGGCTGGCAGCGGCACCCTGATGATTCTGCGCCATACGGCGCCGCTGAGTGCAGGCGATAAAGAAAAACTGGAATGCTTTTCGCATTCTCAGGGACTCTCTTTGTTTCTGGCCCCGCAAAGCGAGATACTTGAATCTCTGTCAGGGGATTCCCCCTGGTATGACTCAAATGGACTACGTTTAACCTTCAGCCCGCGCGATTTTATCCAGGTCAATGAAGGGGTAAACCAACAGATGGTTGCCCGTGCGCTGGAATGGCTGGATGTGCAACCCGACGATCGCGTACTCGATCTGTTCTGCGGCATGGGGAATTTTACGCTGCCACTGGCGGCGAAAGCGGCAAGCGTGGTGGGGGTTGAAGGTGTGCCCGCGTTGGTGGAGAAAGGCCGGGAAAATGCGCTGAATAACGGATTGCACAACGTGACATTCTTTCATGAAAATCTTGAGGAGGATGTGACGCTCCAGCCTTGGGCAAGGAATGGGTTTGACAAAGTCTTACTCGATCCTGCGCGTGCGGGGGCTGCAGGTGTGATGCAACATATTATAAAATTAAGCCCTGCTCGCATTGTTTATGTATCCTGTAATCCTGCTACGCTGGCTCGTGACAGCGAAGTGTTGCTCAACGCGGGATACACCATTCAACGACTGGCGATGCTCGATATGTTCCCGCACACTGGACATCTGGAGTCGATGGTCTTGTTTGAGCATAGGTAATAAAACGTATACCCAGTGGATTTCGGGTTGCATTTGGGCTTGAAAGACAACGGGTATGGCTTGTCGACTTCGACAGGCCTGGCCCCTTAAGGAGAGGACGATGGTTGCGGTAAGAAGTGCACATATAAATAAAGCTGGCGAATTTGATCCTAAAAAATGGATCGCGAGTCTGGGGATCTCCAGCCAGCAGTCGTGTGAACGCTTAGCCGAAACCTGGGCGTATTGCCTGCTGCAGACACAGGGGCATCCGGATGCGGATCTGCTGCTGTGGCGCGGTGTGGAGATGGTGGAAATACTCTCCATGCTGAGTATGGATATCGATACCCTGCGCGCAGCAATGCTGTTCCCTCTGGCCGATGCCAATGTCGTTAGCGAAGACGTTCTGCGTGAGAGCGTAGGCAAGTCTATCGTTCATCTGATCCACGGTGTGCGCGATATGGCGGCGATACGCCAGCTTAAGGCAACGCACACCGATTCGGTTTCTTCAGAACAGGTTGATAACGTCCGCCGCATGTTGCTGGCCATGGTGGACGATTTCCGCTGCGTGGTCATCAAACTGGCCGAACGTATCGCTCACCTTCGTGAAGTCAAAGACGCGCCAGAAGACGAACGCGTACTGGCGGCAAAAGAGTGTACAAATATCTATGCGCCGCTGGCCAACCGTTTAGGTATTGGGCAGTTAAAATGGGAGCTGGAAGATTACTGCTTCCGCTATCTCCATCCGGCTGAATACAAGCGCATTGCAAAGCTCCTGCACGAACGTCGCATCGATCGCGAACATTATATCGAAGAGTTCGTCGGGCACCTGCGCTCAGAGATGAAAACCGAGGGCGTGAAAGCGGAAGTCTACGGACGTCCGAAGCATATCTACAGCATCTGGCGCAAAATGCAGAAAAAGCAGCTGGCCTTCGATGAACTGTTCGATGTGCGCGCGGTGCGTATCGTGGCGGAGCGTTTACAGGACTGCTATGCCGCTCTCGGGATAGTGCACACTCACTATCGCCATCTGCCGGATGAGTTCGATGACTACGTCGCTAACCCGAAACCCAACGGTTACCAGTCAATCCATACCGTGGTGCTGGGGCCGGGCGGTAAAACGATTGAAATTCAGATCCGCACCAAACAGATGCACGAAGATGCAGAACTGGGTGTTGCGGCGCACTGGAAGTACAAAGAAGGTACGGCTTCCGGTACCGCGCGTTCCGGTCATGAAGATCGGATTGCATGGCTGCGTAAGCTGATCGCCTGGCAGGAAGAGATGGCGGATTCCGGTGAAATGCTGGATGAAGTCCGTAGCCAGGTCTTTGACGACAGGGTTTACGTCTTTACGCCAAAAGGTGATGTGGTGGACTTGCCTGCAGGTTCCACGCCGCTCGATTTCGCCTACCACATTCATAGTGATGTCGGGCATCGCTGCATTGGCGCAAAAATAGGTGGGCGTATTGTACCGTTTACCTACCAGCTGCAGATGGGCGATCAAATTGAAATTATCACCCAGAAGCAGCCAAACCCCAGCCGCGACTGGCTGAACCCTAACCTGGGATACGTGACCACCAGCCGCGGGCGCTCGAAAATCCACGCCTGGTTCCGTAAGCAGGATCGCGATAAGAACATCCTGGCGGGCAGACAGATCCTTGATGATGAACTGGCGCATCTGGGGATTAGCCTGAAAGAGGCTGAAAAACACCTGCTTCCACGCTACAGCTTTAATGAACTCGATGAGCTGCTGGCCGCGATTGGCGGTGGGGATATCCGTCTGAACCAGATGGTGAATTTCCTGCAGGCTCAGTTCAATAAGCCGAGCGCTGCCGAGCAGGATGCTGCCGCACTGAAACAGCTTCAGCAGAAAACGCAGGCGCCGCAAAACCGTCGCAAAGACGATGGTCGTGTCGTGGTGGAAGGGGTCGGAAACCTGATGCACCACATTGCCCGTTGCTGCCAACCGATCCCGGGTGATGAAATTGTCGGTTTTATCACTCAGGGGCGCGGTATTTCTGTCCATCGGGCCGATTGCGAACAACTGGCCGAGCTGCGATCACATGCGCCGGAACGTATTGTTGATGCGGTTTGGGGCGAAAGCTACTCGGCGGGGTATTCGCTGGTGGTTCGCGTGCAGGCCAACGATCGCAGCGGTTTATTGCGTGATATCACCACGATTCTGGCTAACGAGAAGGTGAACGTACTGGGTGTTGCCAGCCGTAGCGATACCAAACAGCAGCTCGCCACTATCGATATGACTATCGAAATCTACAATCTGCAGGTGCTTGGACGCGTGCTCGGCAAGCTCAACCAGGTACCGGATGTGATCGACGCTCGTCGTCTTCACGGTAATTGATATTTCCTCATAGACCGGAGGGTGCTGCTATTGCCTCATCCTCCGGCCTACATATTGAATTGTTTTCAGGACACACCCATGAACCAAATCTACCGACTGCTCGGTATTATGCAGCGCCTGCGCGACCCGGAAAACGGCTGTCCGTGGGATAAAGAGCAGACTTTCGCCACGATTGCTCCTTACACCCTTGAAGAAACCTACGAAGTGCTTGACGCCATTGCGCGGGAAGATTTCGACGATCTGCGCGGCGAGCTGGGCGATCTGCTGTTCCAGGTAGTGTTTTACGCACAGATGGCGCAGGAAGAAGGGCGGTTTAATTTTGATGATATTTGCGCGGCCATCAGCGATAAGCTCGAACGTCGTCATCCCCATGTATTTGCTGATGTTACTGCCAGCAACAGCACTGAGGTACTGACTCGTTGGGAGCAAATCAAAACCGAAGAGCGCGCAGAGAAAGCGCAGCATTCAGCGCTGGACGATATTCCTCGCAGTTTACCGGCATTAATGCGCGCCCAGAAAATCCAGAAACGTTGCTCAAATGTCGGTTTCGACTGGACGACGTTAGGACCGGTCGTCGATAAGGTCTATGAAGAGATCGACGAGGTGATGTTTGAGGCGAAGCAGGCCGTTATAGACCAGGCTAAACTGGAGGAGGAAATGGGCGATCTGCTGTTTGCCACGGTTAACCTGGCACGCCATTTGGGCACCAAAGCAGAGACTGCATTGCAAAAAGCAAACGAGAAATTTGAACGACGTTTTCGTGAGGTTGAGCGAATTGTAGCCGCTCGGGGTTTGGAAATGACAGGTATTGATCTGGAAACCATGGAAGAAGTCTGGCAACAGGTAAAACGGCAGGAAATTGATCTCTAAGGGGTTTCGTCGGTCAAGCGCGATTTGTGTGATTTTTTAAATAACAAGCGATTGATTTACGTCAAAAACATTTACCTCAAAGGGGCTATTTTCTCACTCCCGATGTTAATGTGAGCCTGGTGAAGAGGAGGAATAATGAAAGTTTGTGGCGCTCGTCATGTTCGGGTATACTACTTTCCCGTCTTGGTTATTCCATCGTTTCACCCTAACTTCTCAGGTCCAGCATGACAACGAACTATATTTTTGTGACCGGCGGGGTCGTATCCTCTCTGGGTAAAGGCATTGCCGCAGCATCCCTGGCAGCCATTCTTGAGGCACGTGGCCTCAACGTGACCATGATGAAACTGGATCCGTATATCAACGTTGATCCAGGTACTATGAGTCCAATCCAACACGGGGAAGTGTTCGTTACTGAAGACGGCGCTGAAACCGACCTGGACCTGGGTCACTACGAGCGTTTCATTCGTACCAAAATGACTCGCCGCAATAACTTCACTACCGGGCGTATCTACTCCGATGTCCTGCGCAAAGAGCGCCGTGGCGACTATCTGGGTGCGACCGTTCAGGTTATCCCGCACATCACCAATGCGATTAAAGAACGCGTCCTTGCCGGTGGCGAAGGGCACGATGTCGTGCTGGTTGAAATCGGCGGTACGGTCGGTGATATCGAATCCCTGCCGTTCCTGGAAGCGATTCGTCAATTAGCGGTAGATATCGGTCGTGAGCATGCGCTGTTTATGCACCTGACCCTGGTGCCTTACCTGGCAGCGGCTGGTGAAGTCAAAACTAAACCGACTCAGCACTCCGTAAAAGAGCTGTTATCTATCGGTATTCAGCCTGACATTCTGATCTGTCGTTCAGATCGTGCGGTTCCGGCCAACGAACGTGCAAAAATTGCATTGTTCTGTAATGTGCCAGAAAAAGCCGTTATTTCGATGAAAGATGTCGATTCTATTTATAAAATTCCAGGCCTGTTGAAATCTCAGGGTCTTGACGATTATATTTGTAAACGATTCAGCTTGAACTGTCCGGAAGCAAATCTGTCAGAATGGGAACAGGTTATCTTCGAAGAAGCGAACCCGGCAGGCGAAGTGACTATCGGTATGGTCGGCAAGTACATTGAACTGCCGGATGCCTATAAGTCAGTGATTGAAGCGCTTAAGCACGGTGGTCTGAAGAATCGTGTCACCGTTAACATCAAGCTGATTGATTCGCAGGATGTCGAAACGCGCGGTGTTGAGATCCTGAAAGGTCTTGATGCAATCCTGATCCCTGGCGGCTTCGGCTACCGTGGTGTTGAAGGTAAAATCGCGACGGCGCGCTTTGCGCGTGAGAACAATATTCCTTATCTGGGCATTTGCCTGGGTATGCAGGTTGCGTTGATTGAGTTTGCTCGTAACGTAGCGGGAATGGACAACGCCAACTCCACGGAATTTGTGCCAGACTGTAAGTACCCAGTGGTGGCTCTGATTACCGAATGGCGTGATGAAGACGGCAACGTTGAAGTCCGTACCGAGAAGAGCGATCTGGGTGGCACAATGCGCCTTGGCGCGCAGCAGTGTCAGTTGAGCGATGACAGTCTGGTTCGTCAGATGTACGGCGCGCCGACCATTGTTGAACGTCATCGCCACCGCTACGAAGTCAACAATATGCTGTTGAAACAAATTGAAAATGCGGGTCTGCGTGTTGCAGGCCGTTCCGGTGATGATCAGTTGGTCGAGATCATTGAGGTACCGAATCATCCGTGGTTCGTGGCCTGTCAGTTCCACCCGGAATTTACTTCCACGCCTCGTGATGGACACCCGCTGTTCGCCGGCTTTGTGAAAGCCGCCAGCGAATATCAAAAGCGTCAGGCGAAGTAAGAAGTAAAAAAGTTAGAACGGCAATGCACCCATTCGGGTGCATTGTTTGTCTGGAGTTTTAGTTTAACTTGTACTGAGGAAAATCTAATGTCCAAAATCGTTAAAATCATCGGTCGTGAAATCATCGACTCCCGTGGTAACCCGACTGTTGAAGCCGAAGTACACCTGGAAGGTGGTTTCGTTGGTATGGCAGCAGCTCCGTCAGGTGCTTCTACTGGTTCCCGCGAAGCACTGGAACTGCGCGATGGCGACAAATCCCGTTTCATGGGTAAAGGCGTACTGAAAGCAGTTGGCGCGGTTAACGGCCCGATTGCTCAGGCTCTGCTGGGTAAAGATGCTAAAGATCAGGCTGGCATCGACAAGATCATGATCGATCTGGACGGTACTGAAAACAAATCTAACTTCGGTGCAAACGCCATCCTGGCTGTGTCCCTGGCTAACGCCAAAGCGGCTGCAGCTGCTAAAGGTCTGCCGCTGTATGCTCACATCGCTGAGCTGAACGGTACTCCGGGCAAATTCTCCATGCCGGTTCCGATGATGAACATCATCAACGGTGGTGAGCACGCTGACAACAACGTAGACATCCAGGAATTCATGATTCAGCCAGTTGGCGCGAAAACGCTGAAAGAAGCTGTACGCATGGGTTCTGAAGTGTTCCATAACCTGGCTAAAGTTCTGAAAGCGAAAGGTATGAACACTGCTGTTGGTGACGAAGGTGGCTATGCGCCGAACCTGGGTTCCAACGCTGAAGCGCTGGCTGTTATTGCTGAAGCGGTTAAAGCAGCAGGCTACGAGCTGGGCAAAGACATCACTCTGGCGATGGACTGTGCAGCTTCTGAATTCTACAAAGACGGTAAATACGTTCTGGCTGGCGAAGGCAACAAAGCATTCACCTCTGAAGAATTCACTCACTTCCTGGAAGAACTGACCAAACAGTACCCGATCGTGTCCATCGAAGATGGTCTGGACGAGTCTGACTGGGACGGTTTCGCATACCAGACTAAAGTACTGGGCGACAAAATCCAGCTGGTTGGTGACGATCTGTTCGTAACCAACACCAAGATCCTGAAAGAAGGCATCGAGAAAGGCATCGTTAACTCCATCCTGATCAAATTCAACCAGATCGGTTCTCTGACCGAAACTCTGGCTGCGATCAAAATGGCGAAAGACGCTGGCTACACTGCTGTCATCTCTCACCGTTCTGGCGAAACTGAAGACGCTACCATCGCTGACCTGGCTGTTGGTACCGCTGCAGGCCAGATCAAAACGGGTTCTATGAGCCGTTCTGACCGCGTTGCTAAATACAACCAGCTGATTCGTATCGAAGAAGCACTGGGTGAACAAGCTCCGTACAACGGTCGTAAAGAGATTAAAGGCCAGGCATAATCGCCCGCTTTTAACGCTTAATAAAAACCCGCTTCGGCGGGTTTTTTTATGTCGTTAAAGCAGTAGCGGTAGGGTAGCGCTGGCGGTTTGCTGGCTCACATCGCTGTAGTTTTCATCCAGCGCAATAAGCGAAGTCGTGAGCAATTCTACCAACAGCATGACGCCTACCTTGGCATTGAGCGCGCCGGCACTCAGTGGACCTTCTGGTTTAGCCGCGACCAGTTGAATATCACTCAGCGAAGCCAGCGGACTGCTTGGCGTATTGCTCAGCGCCAGTACGCGTACGCCTTGCTTACGCGCCAGTTTTACGACATGCAGCAGATCGCGAGTAGAGCCTGAACTGGAAATCGCCACCACGAGCGTGTTTTTGCTCAGCGTTGTTGCATTCATGGCTGCACGATGCATGTCGCTGAACAATTGCGCGGGTTTACCCAGACGCAGGAGTTTGTAATGCAGATACTCTCCCAGTATGGCGCTGGCCGCTACGCCATAAATCTGTACCGACTGGGCCTGATGCAGCGCAAGGGCTGCCGCTTCCAGTAATGTCCTGTCGAGTAATTTTGCTGTGTCCTGCAGCGCTTGCACTGATTCATTGACCACATTGTCAATCTCATCACCGCTGTGCTCTACCGGCTGTCCTTGCTGGAGATCAAGTGCCAGCGCCATCTTGAATTCGTTATAGCCCTTACACCCCAGCGTGCGGCACAGACGCGTGACGCTTGCCTCGCTGGTGCCGCTTTCACGAGCGAGCTCGGTAATCGTCAGGTAGACAACGTTTGCCGGGTTGCTCAGCACAAACTCTCCCAACTTCTGTTGTGTCCGACTATATCCATCGATGCTCTGGCGCAATCTCAGCAACAGGTTTTCATTTTCTGACATGCAAAATCCTTAATGCGTTTCTCTGTTGATAGTGTGGCGGAAAGCAGGGGAGAGATGCCAGTCATTTTAAAAAAGTATGATCGGCTTCCTGGATTTTGATGATAATTTTCATTTTTAATAATTAATGTGGTAAAAATTTTCATCATTAGTCGAGGGGATGAAAAAATGATGCAAATATTTAGCGGTGCCTCGTCAGGCGCCTGGTTTGAAAAGGCGCAGCGGTTTGGCAAATCGTTCATGCTGCCGATTGCGGTACTGCCTGCAGCGGGCCTGTTGTTAGGTATTGGTGGGGCGCTATCGAATCCAAACACATTGACGGCTTATCCGTTTTTGGATGTTGACTGGTTGCAGGCAATCTTCACTATCATGACCAGTGCGGGTTCCATTGTGTTTGCCAATCTGTCAGTGCTCTTTGCGGTTGGGGTCGCGGTGGGGTTGGCGAAAACGGATAAAGGCACCGCAGGGCTTGCGGCATTACTGGCATTTTTGGTGATGAATGCCACCATCAACGCGTTGCTAACACTCAACGGAACGCTGGCGCACGAGAATCCAGGTGCCGTTGGTCAGGGGATGACGCTGGGTATTCAGACACTGGAGACGGGCGTATTTGGTGGCGTCGTCATTGGCCTTGTAACGTGCGCGCTGCATAGCCGCTTTAATAAGGTCTCATTACCACAGTTCCTCGGCTTTTTTAGCGGCTCGCGTTTTGTACCGATTATTAGCTCACTTGCCGCGATTGTCGTCGGTGCTGCGATGACAGTGATTTGGCCGCATTTCCAAAAACTTATTTTTGGTCTGGGCGGGCTTGTTGATGCAACGGGCTATCTGGGTACGCTGCTGTATGGCTTCATTCTGCGTATGCTTGGCCCACTGGGTTTACACCATATCTTTTATTTGCCGTTCTGGACAACGGCGCTGGGCGGTAGCGAAATCGTCAACGGTCAACTGGTTGAAGGGACGCAGCGTATTTTCTTTGCTCAGCTTGCCGATCCGAATACGCAGCAGTTCTATGCGGGCACTTCGCGCTTTATGTCTGGGCGTTTTATCACCATGATGTTTGGCCTGCTGGGCGCATGTCTGGCGATGTACCACACTGCAAAGCCAGAGAACAAAAAGGTAGTCGCCGGACTGCTGTTGTCGGCAGCCCTGACCTCATTCCTGACCGGGATAACCGAACCGATTGAGTTCTCCTTCCTGTTTGTCGCGCCGGTGTTATATGTCATTCACGCCTTCTTCGATGGTCTGGCGTTTATGATCGCGCATATTTTGAATATCACCATTGGGCAAACCTTTTCGGGTGGGCTTATCGATTTCCTCCTCTTTGGCGTGCTACAGGGGGAAGCTAAAACCAACTGGATGTATGTCCCCATGGTGGGAGTACCGTGGTTCTTCCTTTACTACTTCACCTTCCGCTATTTGATTAATCGCTTTGGCTGGCTGACGCCTGGTCGTGAAAACGCCACTGTGTCGGAATCCGCTCTGCCTCAAAGCGAACGCGCAGCGGCAGTCATCGCTGGTCTGGGAGGCAAAGAGAATCTGGAAGAGGTGGACTGTTGCGCCACACGTTTACGCGTGACGGTGAAAGAGGGCAGTAAGGTAGACGAAGCGGCGCTGAAAGCGACAGGAGCGCGTGGCGTAATTATTCGCGGCAACGGTGTTCAGGTGATTTATGGCCCGCATGTCACCATCATTAAAAATGAAGTTGAAGAGATCTTATCGTAATGAAAACTGTACTGGATTCCCTGAAAGGTAAATTAATCGTCTCCTGCCAGGCGCTGGAAAATGAGCCCCTGCATAGCCCGTTTATTATGTCGCGTATGGCACTGGCGGCAGCACAGGGTGGTGCGGTAGGGATTCGTGCGAACAGTGTCGTGGATATTCGCGCC
The DNA here is from genome assembly GCF_945906775.1 of Citrobacter sp. Marseille-Q6884. Taxonomy (NCBI): domain Bacteria; kingdom Pseudomonadati; phylum Pseudomonadota; class Gammaproteobacteria; order Enterobacterales; family Enterobacteriaceae; genus Citrobacter; species Citrobacter sp. Marseille-Q6884. The sequence goes on along the minus strand of NZ_CAMDRE010000001.1, from coordinate 128,436 downwards.
ATCAAAGAGAGTGTCTCTCTGCCGGTCATTGGGATTATCAAACGCGATTATCCGGGGAGTGACGTGTTTATCACGGCTACGTTGCAGGAAGTGGATGAACTCATGTCCGTTGAGCCGGAGATGATTGCCCTGGACGCCACCGCGCGTCCGCGTCCCGGAGGACAAACGCTGGCAGAGTTGGTCACGCAGATCCGCGCTCGCTACCCGTCCGTGCTGCTGATGGCGGATATCGCCAGCGTAGATGAAGCGGTTACCGCTGAGCGCCTGGGTTTTGACTGCGTGGGAACCACTCTTTACGGCTATACAGCAGAAACCGCCGGACATGTGCTGGCGGAAAACGACTGCGGTTTTTTACGTGAGGTACTGGCCGCGGTCAGCGTACCGGTGGTGGCGGAAGGGAACGTCGATACCCCGGAACGTGCCGCACGATGCCTGGCATTAGGCGCACACACCGTGGTGGTCGGAGGGGCTATCACACGTCCACAGCAGATAACGGCACGCTTTGTCGCGGCGATCGCCTCGTAAAGCATCGATGGGGCATGATACTTTGGCGGGGATCTGCGATAATTATCGTTTATCCCCCTATTGAGAATGCTATGCAGTACCCGATTAACGAGATGTTCCAGACCCTGCAAGGCGAGGGTTACTTTACCGGCGTCCCCGCTATTTTCATTCGTTTACAGGGATGCCCGGTCGGCTGTGCCTGGTGCGATACCAAACACACCTGGGATAAGCTTGAGGATCGGGAAGTCTCCCTCTACAGCATCCTGGCGAAAACGAAAGAGAGTGATAAATGGGGCGCGGCGAGCAGCGAAGATCTGCTGGCTGTGATTCAGCGTCAGGGCTATACCGCGCGTCATGTGGTGATCACCGGTGGCGAACCCTGTATTCACGACCTGATGCCGCTGACCGATTTGCTGGAAAAGAATGGCTTCAGTTGTCAGATCGAAACCAGTGGCACACATGAAGTGCGCTGTACGCCGAATACTTGGGTGACCGTATCGCCGAAGGTGAATATGCGCGGCGGCTATGACGTGCTGTCACAGGCGCTGGAACGTGCCAATGAAATCAAACATCCGGTAGGTCGCGTTCGCGATATTGAAGCGCTGGATGAACTGCTGGCGACGTTGAGCGATGAGAAACCACGCATTATTGCTCTGCAGCCCATCAGTCAGAAAGAAGATGCCACGCGTTTATGTATTGATACCTGTATCGCCCGTAACTGGCGTCTGTCGATGCAAACACACAAGTATCTGAATATCGCCTGATAAATATTGCCGGGTGCGGTTCGCTTGCCCGGCCGGGCTTGTTGATATGTGTTGGCCGGATAAGATGCGACGCGTCGCCATCCGGCACATGTACAACATCACTCGCCGCGATATACGCAGCCTGCCGTGCAGGTTTCTTTCACCATGACGGCACTCAGCAGAGGGACAACAGGTTTAACCTGATCCCAAATCCATTTTGCCAGCACTTCACTGGTGGGATTTTCTAAGCCAGGAATATCGTTCAGGTAGTAGTGATCAAGCCTGTCATAGGTCGGCTTAAACGCCGCTTTAAGCTCGGCAAAATCCATAATCCAACCGGTATGTGGATCGACTTCACCGGTAATTTCAAGACGCACCATAAACGAGTGACCATGCAGGCGGCCACACTTATGCCCTTGTGGTACATGCGGCAGGTGGTGAGCGGCTTCGAAGGTGAAATCTTTAAACAAGGTGGTGGACATTATTTACTCTCAAGAATGAAAAAAACCGCCGTAGGGTACCGTAAAGTACAATTTTTATCATTAGTTAAAAGGGCGCTGCGTATCAGAACGCCATATTTATACAGTTAGTATTTAATAACCATTTATATATCAAATATTTATTAAATCGCTTTTGTCGTTAATAACTATAACTAAAACAGGTTAGTCCATTTGGTTATTTGTTATTTCCATCCCTTCTTTAATTGTTACTATCACCGCCGTTACCCTAATACTCGTCATACTTCGAGCTGCATGTGCGTTGGCTTCACTCTCTTATCCCAGTCACTGACTTCAGTAAGCTCCTGGGATTCGTTCACTTGCCGCCTTCATGCAACTCGAATTATTTAGAGTATTTTCATTTCTTTTTTTGGTGCCATTTGGGCGCGAAAAACAGCTTTGCTTACTGGAACATGACAACGCATGACGACACAGGCCCCACCTTCCGCTTTGCTTCCGCTTAACCCGGAGCAACTGGCACGCCTTCAGGCGGCCACGACCGATCTCACGCCCTCGCAGCTTGCGTGGGTTTCTGGCTATTTTTGGGGCGTGCTGAATCAGCAGCCAGGCAGCAATGCTGTTGTTCCGGCACCTGCGGCTGAAATGCCGGGCATTACCCTGATTTCTGCCTCACAAACCGGTAATGCCCGTCGCGTGGCGGAAGCCCTGCGCGACGATCTGCTGGCGGCAAAGCTTAATGTCACCCTGATCAATGCTGGCGACTATAAATTCAAACAAATTGCTAACGAGAAATTGCTGGTTGTGGTGGCATCGACCCAGGGGGAAGGTGAGCCGGCAGAAGAAGCCGTGGCGTTGCATAAATTCCTGTTCTCTAAAAAAGCGCCGAAACTGGATAACACCGCGTTCGCCGTGTTTGGTCTTGGTGATACCTCTTACGAATTTTTCTGCCAGTCAGGAAAAGACTTCGATACGAAACTGGCTGAGCTGGGCGGTGAGCGTTTACTTGATCGCGTGGATGCGGACGTTGAATATCAGGCCGCCGCCGCGCAGTGGCGTGCCAGGTTGGTTGATGTACTGAAATCGCGTGCGCCAGCGGCAACGTCTGTACAGGCCGCCGCGAGCGGTGCGGTAAACGAAGTCCACACCAGCCCATACACCAAAGAAGCGCCGTTGACCGCTTCGCTTTCGGTGAACCAGAAAATTACCGGTCGTGATTCCCAAAAAGATGTACGCCATATCGAAATCGACCTGGGTGATTCCGGCCTGCGCTACCAGCCCGGCGATGCGCTGGGTGTCTGGTATCAAAACGATCCGGCCTTAGTGAAAGAGATCGTCGAGCTGTTGTGGCTGAAAGGGGATGAACCTGTCACGGTTGATGGGACGTTATTGCCGCTTGCCGAAGCGCTGGAGTGGCACTTCGAGTTGACGGTGAATACCGCCAATATCGTGGAGAACTACGCCACCCTGACGCGCAGTGAAACGCTGCTGCCGCTGGTGGGCGATAAAGCGCAACTGCAACATTACGCCGCGACCACGCCGATTGTTGATATGCTGCGCTTCTCTCCGGCACAACTGGACGCTGAGGCTTTCATCGCGCTGTTGCGTCCGCTGACGCCACGTTTGTACTCCATTGCCTCTTCGCAGGCAGAAGTCGAAAGCGAAGTGCATATCACCGTCGGTGCCGTGCGCTTTGAGGTGGAAGGTCGTGCTCGCGCCGGTGGCGCCTCCGGTTTCCTCGCCGACCGCGTGGAAGAAGAGGGGGAAGTGCGCGTGTTCATTGAGCATAACGACAACTTCCGTCTGCCTGCTAACCCGGAAACCCCGGTGATTATGATTGGACCGGGTACGGGGATTGCGCCTTTCCGCGCCTTTATGCAGCAGCGTGCTGCCGATGAAGCATCGGGTAAAAACTGGCTGTTCTTCGGCAATCCGCACTTTACGGAAGATTTCCTGTATCAGGTGGAATGGCAGCGCTACGTCAAAGAGGGCGTACTGAGCCGTATCGATCTCGCCTGGTCCCGTGACCAAAAAGAAAAAGTCTACGTACAAGATAAACTGCGCCAGCAAGGTGCAGAACTGTGGCGCTGGATTAACGACGGTGCGCACATTTATGTCTGCGGCGATGCCAATCGCATGGCGAAAGACGTTGAGCAGGCATTACTGGAAGTGATTGCCGATTTCGGTGGCATGGATACCGAAGCGGCGGACGAATTTTTAAGTGAGCTGCGCGTTGAGCGCCGTTATCAGCGAGATGTCTACTAATGAGCGAAAAACATCCAGGACCCCTGGTGGTCGAAGGTAAGCTGTCCGACGCGGAACGTATGAAGCTGGAAAGCAACTATCTGCGAGGCACCATTGCCGAAGATTTAAATGACGGTCTCACCGGTGGTTTCAAAGGTGACAACTTTCTGCTGATCCGTTTCCACGGTATGTATCAGCAGGATGACCGCGATATTCGTGCCGAGCGTGCTGAGCAAAAGCTGGAGCCGCGTCATGCGATGCTGCTGCGCTGCCGACTGCCGGGTGGCGTTATCACCACCAAACAGTGGCAGGCGATTGATAAATTCGCCCATGACAACACGATTTACGGCAGCATTCGTCTGACTAACCGCCAGACGTTCCAGTTCCACGGCATTCTGAAGAAGAACGTCAAGCCGGTGCATCAGATGCTGCACTCCGTTGGGCTGGACGCACTGGCGACCGCCAACGACATGAACCGTAACGTGTTGTGCACATCCAACCCGTATGAGTCCGAGCTGCATGCCGAAGCCTACGAGTGGGCGAAAAAGATTTCCGAACATCTGCTGCCGCGCACACGCGCCTACGCGGAAATTTGGCTGGATCAGGAAAAAGTCGCGACGACGGATGAAGAGCCGATCCTCGGGCAAACCTATCTGCCGCGTAAGTTCAAAACAACGGTTGTTATTCCACCGCAGAACGATATCGATCTGCACGCCAACGACATGAACTTTGTCGCCGTAGCAGAAAATGGCAAGCTGGTCGGTTTTAACCTGCTGGTGGGCGGTGGTCTGTCTATTGAGCACGGTAACAAGAAAACCTACGCGCGCACCGCGAGCGAGTTTGGTTACCTGCCGCTGGAGCATACTTTAGCCGTGGCGGAAGCGGTAGTGACGACCCAGCGTGACTGGGGTAACCGTACAGACCGTAAAAATGCCAAAACCAAATATACGCTGGAACGTGTGGGCGTTGAGACTTTCAAAGCGGAAGTGGAACGCCGTGCGGGGATCACATTTGACCCGATTCGTCCGTATGAATTTACCGGTCGTGGCGATCGTATTGGTTGGGTGAAGGGGATCGATAATAAATGGCACCTGACGCTGTTTATTGAGAACGGCCGTATTCTGGATTATCCGGGGCGTCCGCTGAAAACAGGCCTGCTGGAGATCTCGAAGATCCACAAGGGCGAGTTCCGCATTACGGCGAACCAGAACCTGATCATTGCCGGAGTGCCTGAGAGTGATAAGGCGAAGATCGAGAAGATTGCGCAGAAGAGTGGTCTGATGAATGCCGTCACCCCGCAGCGTGAAAACTCGATGGCCTGTGTCTCGTTCCCGACTTGTCCGCTGGCGATGGCAGAGGCGGAACGCTTCCTGCCGACGTTTATCGACAACATCGATACGCTGATGGCAAAGCATGGCGTGAGCGATGAACATATTGTGATGCGTGTAACGGGCTGTCCGAACGGGTGTGGGCGCGCGATGCTGGCGGAAGTCGGCTTAGTCGGTAAAGCGCCAGGCCGTTACAACCTGCATTTAGGCGGAAACCGTATTGGTACGCGTATCCCGCGGATGTTCAAAGAAAATATCACAGAGCCGGAAATTCTGGCGGCTCTCGATGCGCTGATTGGGCGCTGGGCGAAAGAGCGCGAAGCGGGTGAAGGCTTCGGTGACTTTACGATCCGTGCGGGTATTATTCGCCCGGTGCTCGATCCGGCGCGTGATCTCTGGGAATAACATCTCATGGCCTACAGGACTGCTGTAGGCCTGATAAGCATAGCGCTATCTGGCAAGGCAAAAAGTGAGGAACGTATGTCCAGACTCGATCTCAACGCATTGAACGAGTTACCGAAAGTTGAACGTGTGATGGCACTGGCGGAAACCAACAGCCAGCTGGAAAAACGCGATGCGGAAGGACGTGTGGCGTGGGCGCTGGAGAATCTGCCGGGTGAATACGTGCTTTCATCAAGCTTTGGTATTCAGGCGGCGGTCAGTCTGCATCTGGTGAATCAGATCCGCCCGGATATTCCGGTGATCCTCACCGATACCGGGTATCTGTTCCCGGAAACCTACCAGTTTATCGATACGTTAACCGATAAGCTCAAACTGAACCTGAAGGTTTATCGCGCGACCGAGAGCGCTGCCTGGCAGGAAGCGCGTTACGGCAAACTCTGGGAGCAGGGCGTTGAGGGCATTGAGAAATACAATGACATCAACAAAGTGGAACCCATGAACCGGGCGTTGAAAGAACTGAACGCGCAAACCTGGTTTGCCGGTCTGCGTCGCGAACAATCCGGTAGCCGTGCGCATTTACCGGTGCTGGCTATTCAGCGCGGCGTGTTTAAGGTTCTGCCGATCATCGACTGGGACAACCGTACGGTTTACCAGTACCTGCAAAAACATGGTCTGAAGTACCATCCACTATGGGATCAGGGCTATCTGTCAGTCGGGGATACGCATACGACGCGTAAATGGGAACCGGGGATGGCGGAGGAGGAAACCCGCTTCTTCGGGCTGAAACGTGAGTGCGGTCTGCACGAAGGCTGATCGATAAAATGCCCGGTAAAGGTCTGCTGTTACCGGGCGCAATGCTTATGTATTAGCCTGCTTTCGCCAGCTCTTTGACCAGCGGCAGCATGATGCGTACGACGTCGCGGCTGCGGTGTTCAATCCGCCCCGGTAACGCCTTATCGATATGCTGCTGGTTATCCAGCCGTACATCATGCCAGCTGTTACCAGCAGGGAAGGATGCAGTTTTGGCGCGTTGCTGGTAGCCGTCTTTTTTGCCCAGGTTCCAGTTGGTTGCTTCAACGGAGAGCACGGAAATCCCCGCTTTGTCGAAGACCTCTGCGTCGTTACAACATCCTGTTCCTTTCGGATAGTCTTTGTTCAGACCCGGATTAGTCGTAGCCTTAATACCGCGACTGTGCGCGATAGCCAGCGCCCGGTCGCGCGTGAGTTTTCGTACAGCTTCCGGTGTCTTTTTCCCGCTGTTGAAATAGAGCTTATCGCCGACGATCAGGTTATCGAGATTGATCACCAGCAGGGTATTTTTCTTCTCTGCCGCGCTCATTCGTTTGAGCACATTTTCCGCGCCAAGCTTGCCTTCTTCCTCGCCGCTGGTGGCGATAAAGCGAATGCCGTATTGCGTCGGGACATTTTTCAGTTTTTCTGCCAGTTCCAGCATCACACCCAGACCGGCGGCATTATCGTCGATACCCTGCAGTGTTAATCCACCCAGATTGGCATCGGAATCGGCATCGCTCTGCGCAGCGTAGGTATCGAGATGCGCCATGATAATAATTTGTTGTGGCGATTTGCCTTCGTGTGCCGCAATGACGGTGCTGCCCGTGACGTTATGCCAGTTTTTACGGTTGTCTTTGGCGGTGTAGATATAGCGACTATTAAAGGTCCGAATGTCACTGCTATAGCCCATCTGCTGAAATTGCTGACGGATATAATCGGCAGATAACATTTCTGCTGGCGAACCGGTGACCCGGCCTGGAAAAAACGTTGCGATATAACGGGCCTGGGTATTTGCAATCTCTCCAGGCTTCGAAGATGTTGCCTGAGCGGGAAGGATAAAGCACACGCCGAGCGCCAGGGCAGCAGGAAGATGGCGCAATGCGGAAAACATAATGAGTCCTTAAATACCAAGCAGAAATTTTCAGTTGCTAGTATGAAACCGTGATCGCGGTAAAACAATTTCATTTGCTCCTAAATGCCCGAATTTCGGTAGCTTAAGCACTTTTTGATATTTGCTTTTCCAGATCGTTATTCCTTTGAGGAACTACTCATTCCAATTCGTAATTTCATTCGCTCTCCAGCCCTCCCTATAGTCAGCTTATCTACGTATGGTTAGCAAAATAACGGCATTGCATAGGAATGGTTATGGATCAAAAACGACTTACCCACCTGCGACAACTGGAAGCGGAAAGCATCCATATTATTCGTGAGGTGGCCGCCGAGTTTTCGAATCCGGTGATGATGTATTCCATCGGTAAAGATTCCAGCGTCATGCTGCATCTGGCGCGCAAGGCGTTTTATCCCGGCACGCTGCCGTTCCCTCTGCTGCACGTTGATACCGGCTGGAAATTCAGCGAGATGTATGAGTTTCGTGACCGTACCGCGAAAGCCTATGGCTGCGAATTGCTGGTGCATAAAAACCCGGAAGGGGTGGCGATGGGGATTAATCCGTTCGTCCACGGCAGCGCCAAGCATACCGATATCATGAAAACCGAAGGGCTGAAGCAGGCGCTGAACAAATACGGCTTTGATGCTGCGTTTGGCGGCGCGCGTCGGGATGAAGAGAAATCGCGCGCCAAAGAGCGTATCTACTCCTTCCGCGATCGCTTCCATCGCTGGGATCCCAAAAACCAGCGACCGGAGCTCTGGCACAACTACAACGGGCAGATTAATAAAGGCGAAAGTATTCGCGTGTTCCCGCTCTCCAACTGGACAGAGCAGGATATCTGGCAGTACATCTGGCTGGAAAATATCGACATTGTTCCGCTGTACCTGGCCGCGGAGCGTCCGGTACTTGAACGCGATGGCATGCTGATGATGGTGGATGATGATCGTATCGATCTGCAACCCGGTGAAGTGATTAAAAAACGGATGGTACGTTTTCGCACACTCGGCTGCTGGCCGCTGACGGGCGCCGTTGAGTCGAATGCGCAGACACTGCCGGAAATCATTGAAGAGATGCTGGTTTCAACCACCAGTGAACGTCAGGGGCGCGTGATTGACCGCGACCAGGCGGGCTCCATGGAGCTGAAGAAACGTCAGGGGTATTTCTAAGGAGCCGCCATGAACACAACACTCGCACAACAAATCGCTAATGAAGGCGGCGTCGAAGCCTGGATGGTCGCTCAGCAACACAAAAGCCTGCTGCGTTTTTTAACCTGCGGCAGCGTGGATGATGGGAAAAGTACGCTGATTGGGCGTCTGCTGCACGATACGCGCCAAATTTATGAAGATCAGCTCTCATCGCTGCACAATGACAGTAAACGTCACGGTACCCAGGGTGAAAAGCTCGATCTGGCACTGCTGGTCGATGGTCTGCAGGCCGAGCGCGAGCAGGGCATCACTATCGACGTGGCCTACCGGTATTTCTCTACCGAGAAACGAAAATTCATTATTGCCGATACTCCCGGGCATGAGCAGTACACGCGCAACATGGCGACCGGCGCCTCGACCTGCGATCTGGCAATCTTGTTGATCGATGCGCGCAAAGGCGTGCTGGATCAGACGCGTCGCCACAGCTTTATCTCTACGCTGCTGGGGATCAAACATCTGGTCGTGGCGATCAATAAAATGGATCTGGTGGGTTTCAACGAAGAGACCTTCAACCGCATTCGTGAAGATTATCTGACCTTTGCGGAACAGTTACCGGGCAATCTGGATATTCGCTTCGTCCCTCTCTCGGCGCTGGAAGGGGACAATGTGGCTTCGCAAAGCGACAGTATGCCGTGGTACAGCGGCCCGACACTGCTGGAAGTCCTGGAAACGGTTGAAATCCAGCGCACGGTTGATAGTCAGCCGATGCGTTTCCCGGTGCAATACGTTAACCGCCCGAATCTGGATTTCCGTGGCTACGCCGGAACGCTGGCCTCCGGTAGCGTGAAGGTTGGACAGCGAATTAAAGTGCTGCCATCCGGCGTTGAGTCGAGCGTCGCGCGGATCGTCACGTTCGACGGCGACTTATCGCAAGCCTATGCGGGTGAGGCGATTACCCTCGTCCTGACCGATGAAATCGACATCAGTCGTGGCGATCTGCTTCTGGATGCCAGCGAAGCCCTGCCTGCGGTGCAAAGCGCCGCCGTGGATGTCGTGTGGATGGCGGAACAACCGCTGTCGCCGGGGCAGAGCTATGACATCAAAGTGGCGGGTAAGAAGACGCGTGCGCGTGTAGACAGTGTCCAGTATCAGGTCGATATCAATAATCTGACGCATCGTGACGTTGAGGCATTGCCGCTCAACGGGATTGGTCTGGTCAATTTAACTTTCGATGAGCCGTTGGTGCTTGATACCTATCAACACAATCCGGTGACGGGCGGCCTGATTATCATTGACCGCCTGACTAACGTCACCGTCGGCGCAGGCCTGGTGCGCGAGCCTATCGAGCAGGATCACGCCACGGGCTCTTCGTTCAGCGCATTTGAGCTGGAGTTGAACGCGCTGGTACGTCGTCACTTCCCACACTGGGGTGCGCGCGATCTGCTGGGAGGGCAATAATGGCTCTGCATGACGAAAACGTCGTCTGGCATGCCCATCCCGTCACGCCGCAACAGCGGGAACAACACCACGGTCATCGTGGTGTTGTGCTGTGGTTTACCGGGCTGTCCGGCTCCGGTAAATCCACGGTGGCGGGGGCGCTGGAAGAAGCTCTCCACCAGCAGGGCGTCAGTACGTATCTGCTGGATGGCGACAATGTGCGTCACGGCCTGTGTCGCGATCTCGGTTTTAGTGACGCCGATCGTAAGGAGAATATTCGCCGGGTTGGTGAGGTGGCTAACCTGATGGTGGATGCGGGGCTGGTCGTCCTGACCGCATTTATTTCCCCGCATCGCGCGGAGCGACAACTGGTGCGTGAACGTGTCGGCGATGGACGTTTTATTGAAGTGTTTGTCGATACGCCGCTGGCAATATGTGAATCGCGCGATCCGAAAGGGCTGTATAAAAAAGCGCGGGCCGGCGAGTTGCGCAATTTCACCGGAATTGATTCGGTGTACGAAGCGCCTGAATCGCCTGAAATTCACCTGGATGGTGAACAATTAGTAACAAATTTGGTCTCTCAATTATTAGACCTGCTGAGGCAGGAAGATATTATCAGATCCTGAGACACCACCGGAGCACTCGTCATTCTTCACGTTGCCGCTTTTGGACAACGTGAATGATTGAGAGCAGGCATGCCCGGTCAGTCAAGGTCACAGGATTAGATATGCGTAACAGCCATAACATTACTATTACAGAATCAGATACCTTTAAAACCGATGATGAGACCACCTGGTCGCTACCAGGGGCCGTGGTCGGTTTTGTTGCGTGGTTGCTGGCGCTGGGTGTCCCGTTTCTTATTTATGGCCCTAACACGCTGTTTTTCTTTATTTATACCTGGCCGTTCTTCCTGGCATTGCTGCCCGTTGCGATTGTAACGGGTATCGCCCTGCATTCGTTAGTGAAGGGCAAACTGCTGCTGAGCGCGACATTGACGGTGCTGGTGGTAGGGTTAATGTTTGGGGCGTTGTACATGTGGCTGCTGGGTTAAGTTCACTTCCTTCTTTTTATCACTACCAGTATGAAATTCGGGCTGGTCATAATTCAAACCGTAACCAACAATGAGATTATGTTCTCCTTACACGGGGTATACGTAACAACGGCCAAATGTGGTACATTTGCCCGCGTTGTCGCGGCATTCCCGCCTGTGGACGTAACGTCGCCTACAGAAGTTATGGGATATTGATGCCGTTTTTCAGGGGGCAGGATGGGTAAACTAACGTTGCTGTTGCTGGCTTTATTGGTCTGGCTGCAGTATTCGCTGTGGTTCGGTAAGAACGGCATACATGACTTTAGCCGCGTCAACGATGATGTGGCCGCGCAGCAAGCGACAAACGCGAAGCTTAAAGCGCGTAACGATCAGCTCTTCGCCGAAATTGACGATCTCAATGGCGGTCAGGAAGCGATTGAAGAGCGCGCACGCAACGAACTCAGTATGACTAAGCCGGGCGAAACCTTTTATCGTCTGGTACCTGACGCGTCTAAACGCGCTCAGACGGCAGGGCAAAACAATCGATAAACCATCTCCAGGGATCTAACATGGCAGCCACTTTATTGGACGTTTGCGCCGTGGTGCCGGCTGCCGGATTTGGCCGCCGAATGCAAACAGAGTGTCCTAAGCAGTACCTCTCGATCGGCAATAAAACCATTCTTGAACACTCGGTCCATGCGCTGCTGGCGCATCCCCGAGTGACGCGTGTCGTCATTGCTATCAGCCCTGGCGACAGCCGCTTTGCCCAACTTCCTTTGGCACAACACCCGCAAATTACCGTGGTCGATGGTGGCATCGAGCGTGCCGATTCCGTCCTTGCGGGGCTGCGCGCGGCCGGAGAAGCCCAGTGGGTATTAGTACATGATGCCGCCAGACCGTGTCTGCATCAGGATGATTTATCCCGCTTGTTGGCAATCAGTGAAACAAGTCGCACTGGCGGTATCCTGGCCGCTCCCGTGCGCGATACGATGAAACGCGCGGAGCCGGGCAAGGCAGCCATTGCCCATACGGTTGATCGCACAGATTTATGGCATGCGTTGACGCCGCAGTTTTTCCCGCGTGAGTTGTTACATGACTGCCTGACCCGGGCATTAAACGAAGGCGCGACTATTACGGACGAGGCTTCAGCGCTGGAATATTCAGGATTTCATCCAGAGATTATCGAAGGGCGGGCTGATAATATCAAAGTGACGCGCCCGGAAGACCTGGCGCTTGCGGAATTTTATCTTACCCGAACTCTCCATAAGGAAAATGAATAATGCGAATTGGACACGGTTTTGACGTGCATGCTTTTGGCGGCGCTGGCCCCATTATTATTGGTGGCGTACGTATCCCGTATGAAAAAGGACTGCTGGCGCACTCGGATGGTGATGTTGCGTTACATGCGTTGACGGACGCTTTGTTGGGCGCGGCAGCAATGGGAGATATTGGTAAACTCTTCCCGGATACCGATCCCGCCTTTAAAGGTGTTGATAGTCGCGAATTATTACGTGAAGCCTGGCGGCGTATTCAGGCTAAAGGTTATACCCTTGGTAATGTGGATGTGACGATCATTGCTCAGGCGCCGAAGATGCTGCCGCACATTCCGCAAATGCGTGTATTTATTGCCGAAGATCTCGGCTGCCATATGGATGATGTTAACGTAAAAGCGACCACCACGGAAAAACTCGGTTTTACCGGGCGGGGGGAAGGGATTGCCTGTGAAGCGGTGGCGTTACTCATAAAGGCACCGAAATGACAGAGTTTGACAATCTGACTTATCTCCACGGTAAACCACAAGGTCGCGGTCTGCTGAAAGCGAACCCGGAAGACTTTGTGGTTGTTGAAGACTTAGGTTTTGAACCGGACGGAGAAGGTGAGCATATTCTGGTTCGCATCCTGAAAAACGGCTGCAATACCCGTTTTGTCGCCGATGCGCTGGCTAAATTTCTGAAAATTCATGCCCGTGAAGTCAGTTTTGCGGGACAGAAAGATAAGCATGCGGTCACGGAACAGTGGCTGTGCGCGCGCGTACCGGGCAATGCGATGCCGGATTTAAGCAAATTTGAGCTTGAAGGCTGCAAAGTGCTGGAGTACGCGCGTCACAAGCGTAAGCTGCGTTTAGGCGCCCTGAAAGGTAACGCCTTTACGCTGGTGCTGCGCGAAGTCAGCGCGCGTGATGACGTTGAAGCACGCTTGCAGGCTATTAGCGAGCGCGGCGTACCGAACTATTTTGGCGCGCAGCGTTTTGGCATTGGCGGCAGCAACCTGCAAGGCGCACTGCGCTGGGCGCAAAGCGATGCGCCGGTGCGCGATCGCAATAAACGTAGTTTTTGGTTGTCGGCGGCCCGTAGCGCGTTGTTTAATCAGATAGTCAACGAGCGATTGAAAAAAACAGACTTTAATCAAGTTGTTGACGGCGATGCGCTACAATTGTCGGGACGCGGAAGTTGGTTTGTCGCCACGCAGGAAGAACAGGCTGATTTACAGCGTCGTGTCGATGAAAAAGAATTGATGATTACAGCGGCGTTACCTGGCAGCGGTGAGTGGGGAACTCAGCGCGATGCGCTGGCGTTTGAACAGGCCGCTATTGCGGATGAAACGACACTGCAGTCCTTGTTATTGCGTGAAAAAGTAGACGCATTGCGTCGTGCTATGCTGTTGTATCCACAACAATTAAGCTGGAACTGGTGGGATGACGTAACCGTTGAGTTACGCTTCTGGCTACCGGCAGGTAGCTTCGCCACCAGTGTTGTAAGGGAACTTATTAACACAATGGGTGATTATGCGTATATTGCTGAGTAACGATGATGGGGTCCACGCACCCGGTATACAAACGCTGGCGAAAGCGCTGCGTGAGTTTGCTGACGTACAGGTGGTTGCCCCGGATCGTAACCGCAGTGGCGCGTCTAACTCACTGACGCTGGAATCCTCGCTTCGTACCTTTACCTTTGAAAACGGCGATATCGCCGTGCAAATGGGCACGCCTACTGATTGCGTCTATCTGGGCGTAAACGCATTAATGCGTCCGCGCCCGGACATTGTGGTTTCTGGAATTAACGCCGGTCCTAATCTGGGCGATGATGTCATCTATTCCGGAACCGTGGCTGCGGCGATGGAAGGGCGACACTTGGGATTCCCGGCGCTGGCCGTCTCCCTTGATGGTCATAAACACTACGATACCGCTGCGGCGATAACCTGTCGTATTTTGCGCGCGCTTTGCCGTGAGCCGCTGCGAACCGGGCGCATTCTGAATATTAATGTCCCGGATTTGCCTCTGGATCAGATTAAAGGCATTCGCGTCACCCGTTGCGGCAGCCGTCATCCGGCAGATCAGGTGATCCCGCAGCAGGACCCACGTGGTAACACCTTGTACTGGATTGGACCGCCGGGCGAAAAATGCGATGCCGGGCCGGACACGGATTTTGCTGCCGTCGACGAAGGCTATGTTTCGGTCACGCCGCTGCATGTCGATTTAACCGCGTACGGCGCGCATGAAGTGGTTGCAGACTGGTTAGACAGCGTGGGAGTCGGCACGCAATGGTAAGCAGACGCGTACACACTCTTCTTGAACAATTACGTGCGCAGGGCATCAGAGATGAGCTGGTCCTTGACGCGCTCGCCGCCGTGCCGCGTGAAAAATTCATTGATGAGGCGTTTGAACACAAGGCCTGGGAAAACATCGCCCTGCCGATTGGCCAGGGACAGACGATTTCACAGCCTTATATGGTCGCCCGGATGACCGAACTGCTGGAGTTAACGCCGCAGTCGCGCGTGCTGGAAATCGGTACCGGTTCCGGTTATCAGACCGCAATTCTGGCGCACCTGGTACAGCATGTGTGTTCCGTTGAGCGCATCAAAGGTCTGCAATGGCAGGCGCGTCGCCGCCTGAAGCAGCTTGATTTACATAATGTTTCGACCCGTCATGGTGATGGATGGCAAGGCTGGCAGGCGCGAGCCCCGTTTGATGCCATTATTGTGACGGCAGCGCCGCCTGAGATCCCAACGGCACTGATGATGCAGTTGGATGAAGGCGGCATTCTCGTCTTACCCGTGGGCGATGAGCACCAGTTTTTGAAGCGGGTGCGTCGTCGGGGAGGCGAATTTATTATCGACACCGTGGAGGCCGTACGTTTTGTTCCTTTAGTGAAGGGGGAATTAGCGTAGATACGGCTTCTGAATACCTGGAGTTTTCCTGGATATTCTGGAATTAGTAAGCGTATCGTGGTCACGTTTTTCTGTGGCCAGGCCGATGCCTTGCACGGTGATTACGTCACGGGTTTTAACCAAATTTTCCTGGGGGATAAATGAGCGCGGGAAGCCACAAATTTACCGTTCGCCGTATTGCGGCATTGTCACTGGTTTCATTATGGTTGGCAGGGTGTTCTAATACCTCGAATCCACCCGCACCGGTCAACTCTGTTGACGGTGGCGCTCCAACGAACACCAATTCCGGCATGCTAATTACGCCTCCGCCAAAAATGGGAACGTCGGCGACAGCACAGCCACAGATCCAACCGGTACAGCGTCCGGTCACTCAACCAACACAGATCCAACCCGTTGCTGAACAGCCCGTGCAGATGGAAAACGGCCGCATCGTGTACAACCGTAAGTATGGGAACATTCCGAAAGGCAGCTATACTGGTGGCAGTACCTATACGGTTAAGAAAGGCGACACGCTTTTCTATATCGCCTGGATTACCGGGAACGATTTCCGTGACCTCGCACAACGAAATAACGTTCCGGCCCCGTATGGCCTGAACGTGGGACAAACTCTGCAAGTGGGCAACGCCTCAGGTGCGCCGATTACCGGCGGTAACGCAATCACCCAGGCGGATGCAGCACAGCAAGGAGTTGTGACCAACCCTGCACAAAATTCCACCGTTGCTGTTGCTTCGAAACCAACAATTACGTATTCTGAGGATTCAGGTGAACAAAGTGCTAACAAAATGTTGCCGAACAACAAGCCTGCTGGGACAGTTGTCACAGCGCCAGTAACGGCTCCAGCAGTTAGCACAACCGAATCGACTGCAAGCTCAACATCTACCAGCTCGCCAATCTCAACCTGGCGCTGGCCGACTGACGGCAAAGTGATCGAAAACTTCGCGGCTACCGAAGGTGGCAATAAAGGGATCGACATTGCAGGCAGTAAGGGACAGGCTATTGTCGCGACCGCAGATGGACGCGTCGTGTATGCCGGTAACGCACTGCGTGGTTACGGTAATCTTATTATCATCAAACACAACGATGATTACCTGAGTGCCTACGCCCATAACGATACGATGCTGGTCCGGGAACAACAAGAAATTAAGGCGGGGCAGAAAATAGCTACCATGGGTAGCACCGGAACCAGTTCAACACGCTTGCATTTTGAAATTCGTTACAAGGGGAAATCCGTAAACCCGCTGCGCTATTTACCGCAGCGATAATTCGGCGGAACCAGGCTTTCACTTGCTAGTTCCGTTTAGGGATCACGGGTAGGAGCCACCTTATGAGTCAGAATACGCTGAAAGTTCATGATTTAAATGAAGACGCGGAATTTGATGAGAACGGAGTAGAGGCTTTTGATGAGAAAGCCTTGAGTGAAGAGGAACCCAGTGATAACGACCTGGCTGAAGAGGAGCTGTTATCGCAGGGGGCCACACAGCGTGTGTTGGACGCGACTCAGCTTTACCTTGGTGAGATTGGTTATTCACCACTGTTAACAGCCGAAGAAGAAGTGTATTTTGCGCGTCGCGCACTGCGTGGAGATGTTGCCTCTCGCCGTCGCATGATTGAAAGTAACCTGCGTCTGGTGGTGAAAATTGCCCGCCGTTATGGCAATCGTGGTCTGGCGTTGCTGGATCTGATTGAAGAGGGCAATCTGGGGCTTATCCGTGCCGTCGAGAAGTTTGACCCGGAACGCGGGTTCCGCTTCTCAACATACGCAACATGGTGGATCCGCCAGACGATCGAACGGGCGATTATGAACCAAACCCGTACGATCCGACTGCCCATTCACATTGTTAAAGAGCTGAACGTCTATCTGCGTACCGCGCGTGAGTTGTCGCATAAACTGGACCACGAACCGAGCGCAGAAGAGATCGCTGAACAACTGGATAAACCGGTTGATGACGTCAGCCGCATGCTCCGACTCAACGAGCGCATTACCTCGGTAGACACCCCGCTGGGTGGCGATTCCGAAAAAGCGTTGCTGGATATTCTGGCCGATGAAAAAGAAAACGGCCCGGAAGACACCACGCAAGACGATGATATGAAACAGAGCATCGTCAAATGGCTGTTCGAACTGAACGCCAAACAGCGTGAAGTGCTGGCACGTCGTTTCGGTCTGCTGGGATACGAAGCTGCGACACTGG
This sequence comes from Citrobacter sp. Marseille-Q6884, assembly GCF_945906775.1. Classification (NCBI taxonomy): domain Bacteria; kingdom Pseudomonadati; phylum Pseudomonadota; class Gammaproteobacteria; order Enterobacterales; family Enterobacteriaceae; genus Citrobacter; species Citrobacter sp. Marseille-Q6884. Next base: position 110,892 of record NZ_CAMDRE010000001.1, on the reverse strand, counting down.
AAGATGTGGGCCGTGAAATTGGCCTCACCCGTGAACGTGTTCGCCAGATTCAGGTTGAAGGCCTGCGTCGTCTGCGTGAAATCCTGCAGACTCAGGGGCTGAATATCGAAGCGCTGTTCCGCGAGTAATCACGTTTCTATCACGAAAGGCCAGTCTCATTGAGACTGGCCTTTTTCTTTGCGTGGTCAATTGGCGTGATAAAACTTAAACCAGACTCTTCAGCCGGTAGATCCACTCCAGCGCCTGACGTGGCGTCAGCGAATCCGGGTCGAGATTTTCCAGGGCTTCAACAGCCGGGGACGTTTCTTCAGGTGCGGAAAGTAATGACATCTGCGTGCCATCGACCTGAGTCGCGGCAACATTCGGCGTGATGCTTTCCAGCTCGCGCAGTTTCTGGCGCGCCCGTTTGATGACCTCTTTAGGAACGCCTGCAAGCGCCGCAACCGCCAGACCATAGCTCTTGCTGGCCGCGCCATCCTGCACGCTGTGCATAAAGGCGATGGTATCACCATGCTCTAACGCATCGAGATGCACATTGGCAACACCTTCCATCTTCTCCGGCAACTGCGTGAGCTCGAAGTAGTGGGTGGCGAATAACGTCAATGCTTTGATTTTATTCGCCAGGTTTTCTGCGCAAGCCCATGCCAGCGACAGGCCGTCATAGGTCGAGGTACCGCGTCCAATCTCATCCATCAACACCAGGCTGTTTTCGGTGGCGTTATGCAGAATATTGGCGGTTTCGGTCATCTCGACCATAAAGGTGGAACGACCGGAAGCCAGATCGTCCGCCGCGCCTACGCGGGTAAAAATACGATCGATCGGACCCATCTCCACCTTTTGCGCCGGAACATAGCTACCGATATAAGCCAGTAGCGCAATCAGCGCGGTCTGGCGCATATAGGTACTTTTACCCCCCATGTTCGGACCGGTGATGATGAGCATCCGCCGCTGCGGGGAAAGGTTTAGCGGGTTGGCGATAAACGGTTCTGTCAGTACCTGCTCCACAACCGGATGGCGACCTTCTGTAATCCGAATACCGGGTTTATCCATGAAAGTCGGGCAGGTGTAGTTTAGCGTATAAGCACGTTCGGCCAGATTGACCAGCACATCCAGTTCTGCCAGCGCACTGGCACTCTGCTGTAAATCAGCCAGATGTGGCAACAGCATGTCAAACAGTTCGTCGTACAGCTGTTTTTCCAACGCCAGCGCTTTGCCTTTTGAGGTCAGTACTTTGTCTTCGTACTCTTTCAGTTCAGGAATAATGTAACGCTCGGCGTTTTTTAGCGTCTGGCGGCGCACGTAATTAATGGGGGCCAGATGGCTTTGTCCACGACTGATCTGAATGTAATAACCGTGTACGGCGTTAAATCCGACTTTCAGCGTATCCAGACCTGTGCGTTCACGTTCACGGATCTCAAGTCTGTCCAGATAATCCGTCGCGCCATCAGCCAGCGCGCGCCACTCGTCAAGCTCTTCATTATAACCCGGGGCGATAACGCCGCCGTCGCGGACCAGCACCGGTGGCGCCTCAACAACGGCGCGCTCCAGCAGCTCGCGCAGCTCAGTGAACTCGCCCATCTTCTCGCGCAGCATTTGAACGGGCGCGCTGTTTACGGCTTCGAGTTGCGCACGCAGTTCCGGTAACTGCTGGAACGCGTGACGCATCCGGGCGAGATCGCGTGGACGTGCGGTACGCAGCGCCAGACGGGCCAGAATACGCTCGAGATCGCCCACCTGGCGCAATACCGGTTGCAGCTCGCTGGTGGCATCCTGAAGCGCGCCGATAGTCTGCTGGCGCTCAGTCAGGATTTTCGTGTCACGGACCGGCATATGCAGCCAGCGTTTCAGCATACGGCTGCCCATGGGCGTGACGGTACAATCGAGCACCGAGGCCAGCGTGTTTTCTACGCCACCGGCCAGATTCTGAGTAATTTCCAGATTGCGGCGCGTCGCGGCATCCATAATGATGCTGTCCTGCTGGCGCTCCATGGTGATGGAGCGAATATGCGGCAGGGAGGTGCGCTGGGTATCTTTCACATACTGCAGCAGGCAACCTGCGGCACATAACCCACGTGGGGCGTTCTCGACGCCAAAACCGATCAGATCGCGCGTACCGAACTGTAAATTAAGCTGTTGGCGGGCGGTATCTATCTCAAACTCCCACAACGGGCGGCGGCGTAGACCGCGACGTCCTTCAATCAGCGATGTTTCTGCAAAATCTTCTGCATACAGCAGTTCCGCTGGGTTGGTTCGCTGCAGCTCTGCGGCCATGGTTTCACGGTCGGCAGGTTCACTGACGCGAAAACGTCCCGAGCTGATGTCCAGCGTGGCGTAGCCGTAACCTTTGCTGTCTTGCCACACGGCGGCCAGCAGATTGTCCTGACGCTCCTGTAACAGCGCCTCATCGCTGATGGTACCCGGCGTGACGATACGTACCACTTTGCGTTCCACCGGTCCTTTGCTGGTGGCCGGATCGCCAATTTGTTCACAAATGGCAACGGACTCGCCCTGATTGACCAGCTTGGCAAGGTAGTTTTCTACCGCGTGGTGAGGAATACCCGCCATCGGGATAGGCTCACCCGCCGATGCGCCACGTTTGGTCAGCGAGATATCAAGCAGTTGCGACGCACGTTTGGCATCGTCATAAAACAGCTCATAAAAATCGCCCATGCGGTAAAACAGCAGGATCTCCGGATGCTGAGCCTTCAGCTTGAGATACTGCTGCATCATCGGGGTATGAGAATCTAAATTTTCTATTGTACTCATCGGTTTGTGATGTCCATTTTCTTAATTTTTAATGAGTTAGTGAGTCTTTTTTGGTTATCATTATGTTTCACGTTGTCTCATCGAATATCATGAAATCCTACATTTAAGTGTTGGTTGAAATGTAATTTGCCCGACTTTAGCTCGGTAAAATATGGGCATATATAGCGCAACCTACATTGATGTTCATGACGGCATAAGATGCATGATAACGGAGTCTTTGTGGCAGGAAAACAAAAGGGAAAGCCACTTTCGTTTAAAGCGATAGAAATGACGAAGCCTGGCAACCAGGATAAGGCTGATGTAAGGATGTTGCCCGTTTGATGTATTACTTAAAGGGCTTGGCCGATGAGTGAGTCTTTGACGGGGCGTGATGTGAATTTGCGTATAAGTTTTGGTATACTGTTTGAACGATGTCTTTCAGCCCGGATTCTGCTTTTCAGGAGTGACGATGAATAAAAGTAAAAAAACTCAGGCAAGCTACTCTCAGCCGTCTCGAGCTGACATCGTTCGCTCAGTAGTGACATCTACGGCTGTTGAAACAGGGCAGTCCTCCGCGAAGATCGAAGCTTCCCTTGAAGCGACGCGCAAAAAGTTCGCTCATTTACGTCTTGCGGTTTAGCCTCTTCTTAATGCTTCTCTGACCCAGTGCCTCATCGGCTCGTAGTCCAATGATACGCCCGAATGGATAGCCGAGATATACTGGGTTTTGTTTTGCTCCCAGCTTTGATAATCCAGCGGTTTGTATCCTCCCTGAACGGCCATCACGTCGGCTAATAGTCGAGACAGGCGCCCGTTTCCCTCTCTGAATGGATGGATAAGTATCAGTTCGACATGGGTGATGGCGATAGCGGTGATGAGTTGTTCTTCGTCCATGCCGCTACACGGCGTGTATTGAGCCAGATACTTGTTGTCGAATTCGTTCAGCAGTTTTGGCAATTGTGCTGAAGGGGCAAACATAAAGCCGCCCTTGCTGATATTGACCGCTCTTTCTTGTCCAGCCCACGCGTAGATGTTACCTAACCAGCGGCGATGCCAGCTTTTTAGCATGGCTACGCTGAGCTGTCCTTCCGGGAACTGTTCTTCAAAAACAGACTGGTAGAGTTGTTCTAACAGGACAAGTTCCGCTTCATCCATCTCATCAGAAGTCGCGATCCCCAGCTTATTAGCCAAAATCTGCTCACCAGAGTCTTTCTCATACTGACCTTCGCTACTGGATACATGGTATCGGCTCATGGAGATGCCTTGTGTAATTATAAGGATGGGAAATAATCGTTAATAATCAGCATCAACACCCCAAAGCATCATCGGAGGGGGATTAGTGAAGTCCGTATCAAGTGACTCTTTCATATTTTCGTCATTATTCATTTTTTGGCAAGGCATAATTCTGACAGTACAAATAAGGTATCCCTTCTTTGGTAATCAGATAAGTTCTGTTATTGAGTGCGAAGAGATCGACATTGGACACGCTGGTATTCGTCAGGAACAAATCAGGCAGAAGCTGCCGAATGATACTGGCAGGCGCCGTTTCACGATTTGAAATATGGATTTCCTGTGAAACCCATACCGGACTTGAACCATAACTGGAGTGGGTAAATAACACCATTCGTTGTACGGTTTGCTCATTTTTCGCGGCATCTTTAACAATGCCATCGACATTGACAATACCTTTACTGTCTCCGGTTTTGATATCCATTATTCCATGAAATGTGGTTGTGTCGCGCACTATTTCAATCGTTGCACGACAGGCCAGATTATGCAGATGGCTATGGTTTTTACCATGCTGAAAGAAAGTAGCAGCAATAATAGCCACAAGACAAAGTAGCAGAATAATACCCGTTTGTAGGCGGAAATGGGGGGCGCGAAGATTGATATTCATTAACTATCGTACCGAGGGTAATAAATGGACTGACAGGCATTTTGTTGCTTTCCCTTCATTGGAGAACGACAAAGGATCACTGACAATTTTTTGGATTCAGGATAGGTTGTTATATAAATATACTGATTGCTTTGACACAATCCGGGGTTCTTGTCGATAAAACTGGTGTGCCGGGTAAAATTGCTGGCGTCACTATTAAAGTAATACTGACAATTAGTAGGGGTATTGTTTGCAGCAACATAGTCTGAAAAATAATCATCAATGGCTGCCCGCGGGTACAGTATATACCCACAGACAATAAGCGTGAGAGCCACGAGTATCCATTCTATTTTGGTTATCAGAGGCTTACGGGGCGTTGCCTCTGAAAATTCAGCAATGTCGGTGTTTGGCGCGTATGTGACTTCGGTCGCAGCGGGATGGCTCTCCGGAGTCTCTATCTCTTCAATTGTAAACTCTTCATGAATAATCAATCCCTTACGCGGTATCGTGGTAATAAAGGTGGGTTCCAGTTCTAACTGCAGAAAGCTTTTACGCAGCGAGAGAATGCTCTGGTAGAAGGCGTTAAAGCTCGCCTGACGATGATTTTCACCCCAGCCAAATTCCAGCAATTCGTTCTGCGAGACAATTTTCCCATGATTTTGAATAAGTAATAAAAGACATAGTGATGCCGTATGCTTGAGTTTTATCTGTAGCTCAGGTTGATCCACTCTCACCAGACATTGGGTGGCTGGAGTAAAGATTATTTTTCTTTCAATCAGATAACTGACGTTACCAGTCTCAGACATGATGTCTCTGCTCTTGATGATTCATTCAAAAGTGGGTCAGGACGAAAAGCACTCAGGGCTCAAAAGCCTACAACGCCTGCCAGTTTCTGGGGCAAGAAGCGCGAAGTGTTTCAAATTAGTATCATAATATAACAATGATAATGATTTTTTAATGAAAATAAAACACCTTAAAATCAATGAATTGTGTCTTTTTGGCTATTGCGTAAAGAGAAGAAAGAAGAAATAATGCCTGCAAAGGCGATAAGCATTAATTCTCTATGGACAGCGCAATATACTGCTCTTCGCCACCACGCGAGAACATCACTCACGTTGTAACCGCGTCAAAGCACCAGGGAATGCTGGTGGCCAATCATTATGGTGAAGTTGCTTGTCGTACCCGTAATGCGGTGTAGACGGATAAACATGAATAATGTAAATGAAAATAAATGTCAGCATGTTTAAATGCTGACATTTATTTTTGATCCGTAGGTTATTAAATTGTTTTTGCGAAGCAATAATTTGCGTTAGAGAGCCTTATGTTCCAGAGCGAAATAGAAAAGTCAGTAGTACTTATTGGTGACGAAATCAAGAAATCAGATAATGCATGGCTGTCCTTGCGCAAAAAGCGTCAGCGCATTGATCTGAAAGTCGATGGAAATATCTTTTTTCTGGAGAAAGGGACAGTCTCTGTTTATCGTATAGAAAATGATTTGGTGACAGTAAGTATCTCTGCACCTGCGATTCTCGGATTGCCACAAATGCGTACTGAGGTTTCCAGCCACTATTTACGTTGTGATACGGATTGCGAAATGTGGGCCATGAGCGTACAGAATGCCGATCACCTGTTCACGGCTAAAAATTTGTGGAAAGCGGCATTTGATATCTTAACGCATCATCTACAGCGTTATTTTCAGCGCGAAACGCTGCAGTCGCACCGGACTATCCGTGAGTTGATTATTGAACACGTGAAGTATATTTGGGCGATGGCACCGGACGTGCGCGAGAAAACATCTGTATATACCTTTATTCTGGCACGCAACCATATCTCTCGCAGCGCGATACATAAGGTTTTACAGGAGCTGGTGTGTGACGGAAAAATTATTCTTAATCGGGGAAAACTGTCTTCTTATATCCCGGAATGAATATCTGCGCCCCCGTTTGTTCCGCAGGGGGCGCATCTGTCATTAGCGTTCTCTGAGCGCCTCCGCACGTGCACGAATAATCGGTTTGAGCAGATAGCTAAGAATCGTTTTCTTACCCGTGAGAATATCGACGCTGGCGACCATGCCTGGAATGATCAGCATCGGGTGTTCTTTCGTCCCCAGATAGTTTTTGTCCGTTTGTAGGTGGACAATATAGAAGCTATGACCTTGTTTATCGGTAATGGTGTCAGGGCTTATCTGCACCACTTCACCTTTCAGCCCGCCATAGATGGTGTAATCGTAGGCGGTGAATTTCACCATTGCCTGCTGACCTGGATGGAGGAAGGCGATATCGCGCGGCTGAATTTTGGCTTCAATTAAGAGCTTGTCATCCAATGGGACGATTTCAACCAGATCGCTGCCCGGCTGAATAACACCCCCGATGGTATTCACCATCACCTGCTGAACAATACCGCGAACCGGTGAGGTCACCATGGTACGGTTAACTCTGTCTTCCAGCGCTTTCACGCTGGCCTGGGCCTTGCTCAGGTTCGTGCGGGCTTCGTTTAACTGAGCAAGCGCGTCACTCTGGAAACGGCCGCGGCTTTCACCGATTTTATTCTCAATCTCTTTAATCTCGGACGAGGCTTTAGGGATTGTTAAGCTGGTCGAATTCAACTGGCCGGCGGTTTCCACTTCAGTACGACGCAGACGCAGAAGTTCTACTTTAGAAATCGCCCCGGACGCGAGCAACGGCTCGGACATTTTGATTTCCTGACGTATTAACGCCAGGCTGTTGGCAAATTGATCTTTCTTCGATTCAACGTCGCGCAGCTCCTGCTTCTTCTGAACCAGTTGTTCCTGAAGACCGGATATTTCATTGTTGAACTGGGTCCGGCGGCTGTTGAACAGCTCGGTTTCTCCCCTGGCGACATCCGGCGCTTTGGCGACAATCTCTGGCGAGATGGTTAAGTCGCGGTTTTCCACTTCTGCGGTCAGGCGTTCCACTTTTGCCCGCAGGCCAAGTTTATCGGCCTCCGTTTCACCCACATTTGAGGCAAAGCGCGTGTCGTCGAGGTGCAGCAACGGCGTTCCGGCATCGACGATCTGCCCTTCATGAACATACAGCTCGGTGACGATCCCGCCTTCCAGGTTCTGTATTTTTTGCAGTTTCGAAGACGGGATCGCTTTGCCTTCGCCGCGCGTCACTTCATCAATTTTCGCAAAACCCGCCCAGACAAAGGACAGAACAACCAGCGCAAGGATCACCCATAGCGTGAGCCGAATCACCCGCGGTGAGTCATCAAGAATGGCCTGGCTGACTTCATTGATGCTGTCGGTTTGGTTTTCATCACGACCTTGAAAATAGCGCTGCATATAGCGGCGAGCGCGCGCCAGGGTATCAGCGAGATGCATTAATCTGCCCCTTCTTTAACGCATCCATCACCACCGCTTTCGGGCCATCTGCGATGATGCGTCCTTTATCAACAATAATCAGGCGATCAACCAGCGACAGCATGGAGGCGCGGTGGGTGACCAGTAATAATGTTTTACCTTTGATGTGAGGCTCCAGCTCGAGCTTGATCTTCTCTTCGCTGGTGTTGTCCATTGAGCTGGTCGGCTCATCAAGCAACAGGATGGGCGGATTAAGCAACAGCGCACGTGCGAGGGCGACCGCCTGTCGCTGCCCACCGGAAAGCTGGGAGCCGCGTTCGCCGACCTGCAGGTTATAACCGTCGGGGTGCACACGTGCGAAGTCGTTGACCCCGGCCAGCTCCGCTGCGCGCAGCATGGTCTCATCATCAACATAGCGCGCTCCGCACAGCAGGTTATCGCGCAGCGTACCGTTGAATAACTGAATATCCTGCGGGACGTAGCCGATGCTGTGGCGCAAATCGTTAACGTCTAACTGGCGGGCATCGACACCGTCGATCAGAATGTTACCGGCGCTGGGCTGATACAGGTTGACGATCAGTTTGCTGAGAGAGCTTTTCCCCGAACCGCTCCGTCCGATAATGCCGATACGCTCGCCAGGCTGTATGGTCAGATTGATTTTGTGCAGCGACAGATTTTTTTGTTCCGGGTAGCTGAAATCGACATCGCGAAACTCAATGCTGCCCTGCAATTGTTCACGTTTGAGCGGGTTTTCATCCGCACGGCGTTCTTGCGCCAGAGACATCATTTTGTCGGTGCTTTTAATGGTCAGCTTCGCCTGCTGATAGCGGGCGATGAGGCCGGTAAGCTGGCCCATCGGCATGAGTGCGCGACCGTTGAGCATGTAGCAGGCGATCAGGCCACCCATACTCAGTTTGCCGCCGATAATCATGTACACGCCGACGATGATCATCACGACGCCCGAAATTTGCTGGAACCAGCCGGTGAGGCTGCTCGCCAGGCTGGATAAGGTTTTCACCCGCAGTTCCAGACGACTCAGGCTACCCAGCGTATGTTCCCACTGGAACTGACGCTCGCTCTGGGCATTATTCACTTTGATGGCATCCAGACTGCTGAGGGTCTCGATCAGCAGCGCCTGACGTTCACTGGCCAGACTCATGGTTTTCGCCACCGCATCGTTGACGGGTTTTTGCAGCGCCCAACTGCACAGCAGGGCTATCGGCAGCGTGAGTACGGGGATCCAGGCCAGTGAGCCACCGATAATGCCGATAACAATCAGCAACAGCAGCGTAAAGGGCAGGTCGATAATCGTCGTCAATGTGAGTGATGAGAGAAAATCACGCAGAGACTGAAACTCGTGGATGTTTTGCGCGAAGCTCCCCACACGGGTTGGACGCTCTTTCATCTCCATACCAATAATGCGTTCGAACAGGGTAGAGGAGATGATTAGATCGCTTTTTTTACCTGCCATATCCAGGCAGATACCGCGCAACATTTTCAAAATCAGATCAAAGATAAAGGCCAGGCAGATACCCAGAGCCAGCACCCACAACGTGACCGTCGCCTGATTCGGTACTACGCGGTCATAGACGTTCATAGTAAAAAGCGGCGTACCGAGCGCGATCAGGTTAATCAGCAGGCTGGCCAGTACGGCATCCATATACAGAAAACGTGACAGGCGCAGGGTATCTTTAAACCAGGATTTGGTACGAGGCAGAAAGGCTTCCGCCTGCAGATCGAACGCGTGACGCGGATGGGCAAAAATAACCTTTCCGGCATAGTTCTCTTCAAGCGTCGCTTTATCAACGCAAATCTCCCCGCCTTCGCTTTCGCAGGGCATAAAGCGGGCGCTGCCATCCTCGTTCCATGCCAGCAACACGCCCGTTCCGCCAGAACGCAGCAGCAGGATGGCCGGCAGCGACATTGCCGGAATTTTATCAAGCGCACGGGTCACGACTCGCGCTTTTAACCCCGCTCTTGCCGCCGCGCGCGGAAAAATATTCAGCGTGAGCTGATCGTTTTCTAAAGGCAGGCCGCTGCTTAATGTTGTTCGACTGGCGGGTTTGCCATGCAGAGAGCAGAGAATAAGTAAGCTATCTAATAACGGGTCGTCATTATGGCTACGGGGATCGTGATGTTGAGAATTGCTGTTCTGTGCATTCTCAGGTACTTCATTTAATAATTCGGCTTGTGCACTCATTTTGGCGACCATTTCTGACCGCACACATACCAGCGTTAATATGTGTGCAGATCAGCAATTTATTTTGATTAGTAATTATTAATGGAGTTCAGGTAAGTTATTTTCTTGTGCGGAATCGACCGGCTGTCCTGAAGGCGGCGGGGTGATTTTTAGAGTATTCATTAATTCACCGGTACGCTCGCTAATTCGATAACCGCTGGTAATCGCCAGGTAACGTAATTCAACAAGCCGACGTTTAGAGGAGAAAACCTCGTTTTCACTGTCGAGCAAATCCAGCAGCGTACGTTCGCCAAGGCTGAATTGATCCTGATAAGCGGTACGCACTTTTACGCTACGGTCGGCATATTCTTCCGCCGCCGGGAGCTGGGCGCGTGCGTTCTGCAGCGCAGTCCAGGCCAGGCGCAGTTCCTGGTTCATCTGTCGTAACGCGTTATTACGCACGTCCTGAGCCTGTTTATGCAGGTAGGCGCGAGAATCCAGATTCGCTTTGTCGCTGCCACCCTGGTACAGGTTGTAATGCAGTTTGACCATCGCTTCCCACTGTTCTGCGTGGGCGCTGGTGGTATCCGTGTTGTTACTGATCCCGCGTGACAGTTCAACGTCTACGCGCGGATAGAAGGTCGATTTTGCCGCCTCGTATTGTTGGTGAGCGGCTTCAATATCCGCGTTGGCAGACTTCAGCAACGGGCTGTTTTGCTCCATCCGTTTTTTGGCATCTTCCAGCGAGGTTGGCAGTTGCGTATCGATGCTTTCCGGCAGGCTTAATCCTTCCGGGTCTCTGCCTGTGACGCTGACAAAGTTCGTTTTGGCATCTTCGAGGTTGGTTTGCTCGGTCAGCAAATTATTGCGGGCCTGCGCCAGGCGCGCTTCAGCCTGCATGAAATCGCCGGAGCGGCCAACACCCTGATCGGTACGCAGTTTTATCTGATCGTAAATACGTTCATGGTTGGCAAGGTCGTCCTGGGCAAGACGGACATACTCTTCGCGTTGCAGCACATCAAAATAGGCTTGAATAACCGTGAAAGCGATGTTGTCGCTGGTGTTCATCACGCTGTAAGCGCGTGAATCAACGGTTGCTTTTTGCCGGGCGACTTCGCTACGGGTCGCAAAACCATTAAACACGTTTTGCTCCAGACTGAGCGTCGCTTCATTGGGCGATTGCGTCATGCCATTGGTGCTGCCTGAAGCGCGGGTTGTGGCGTCATCAATATTTTTGCGTCCGGCTTCGGCATTTAAATTGAGTGATGGTAAGTACCCACCTTGTGCGGCACGAAGATCTTTTTCCGAAGAGTAACGGCTATTTATCGCCGCATTGACTTCTGGATGATTGGCTAACGCATCTTGTACGGTATTGTGCAAATCTTCTGCGTAAACGGCACTGATTGAAAACCATGAAAGCAGAAAAACGAAAAGCTTCTTCATGACATGAATGTCCTGTATCTCACGGTTATGACATTCATATGCCGTCACCATCATCTATTTTTACAATTACACAACATTAATTAACAAGCATGAATTATCTTAGCTGAGTCTTTTGATCAACTATTCAGGGACATGTTTTGTCACATCGTGTTTTATTTTTGGTTATTTTTTATTATATTTATTTTCCAGTCAAGTCTCACGTCAGTGCGAATTATTAAATGTGCATTTTTCTACATTTAATATTAATGCTGACATTAGATGAATGTGATATTTGTGCGTTAATTTATTAACAGATTTATAAAAAGAATGGTGTTATTTAAGTGGCGCTGTGGTGAATATATTACACGTTGCTGGCGAATTAAGCGGGAAGCGGTGTATTGCGCCTGTCATGGGTGTTGACAGGTACGGACTGGGTTGTCTGAGCCGCGAATCGTTTGTCACCAAAATTGTGTCACGCTTGCTTTCATCGATAGCCAAAAAAACACAGTTACAGGTAACGCTGCGGGGCTATTGATACGGTGCTGGTTCATCGGACAGCAAACCCAAATAAAACACTCTTACTAACATATGCTTACTGACCAGAGTGAACAGGCCAGTAGCATCACGGCACATAGAAGGCGATAACATGAATTCTGTTCCACCTGATGCAAACATGCAGTCCGGGAAAGAAGGCGAGACCAAACACACTGAAATGGATAATCAGCAGTTTCTTGCCATGTTGCAAAAGAGCGACCTGGAAATGGTGCGCGTACTGGACGATCTGATTTATCTGCTGATCCGTAAAGGCGTTATTGCCATCACCGATCTCCCGCCGATGGCACAGGTTAAATTAATGAATCGTGCGAACGCGCGTCAGGAACTGGGAGGGTTAGAGCAACTGCTTGGAAATGACGACCGCATTTTTTAATCGTAACAGGCAGCCTGACGTGCAGACTGCCTGGTTTTATCACCGTGGTGCAGGTTCGCCCAAAAGCTGACCCATCGCGCCATCAATACCCAATTCCTGCAGCACGTGAAGCTCACCTTCTGTTTCAACGCGCTCTGCGATCAGCGGTAAATCGATACTGCGCGCCGCGTTACATAACACTTCAATAAACAAGCGTTTGTCTTTTTCCTGATCGATATTGCGGATGTAGCTACTGTCGATTTTCAACCAGGCGAGCCCCCACTGTGACAGATGGCCTATCATGTCGAAGCGGCTACCGAAGTGTTGCAGACCCAGTGAACAGTGATGCTGGTTCACGGCTTTCACGAACATCGCCATTTGATTTGCTCCCGGTAGCTGATTCTCATCCAGTTCCAGAATAAGCTGGCTGGCTAACCTTGGGGCGTATTTCAGTGGACTTAACAGGTCTGAAATCGTGGCCTCGTTGGTGAGGGAACTGCCTGAAATACTGAGCGCTAATTTTCCGGGCGCGGCTTTGAGTTGGTTTAACGTCAGTTTCAGCATCACTTTGTCCAGGCGGTGACTCCAGCCAAAGCGGTGGATCCACGGCAGGAATCGCCCGGCGTTTATGGTGTTGCCCTGTTCATCAACAATGCGTGATAACACTTTGTAATGCAGGACGTTATCCGGTTGATGACAATCCACAACCGGTTGATACACCAACTGGAACTGCTGATTTTCAAGTGCCTGCTCCAGACGGACAAACCACAAATGCTGGTCTTCACTGGCTGTTGCTATCTCCGTGGTCGGCACCACCTGATGGTCGGTATGCGTTTCCGCTTCGACCAGCAGGCGATCGGCCTGAATCAACAACGCTTGAGGGTTATCACCCGCGCTAAATGGCACCATGCTGGAGTAAGCGACCGGCTGCTGATCCGACATGCCGGTGGCATAAAATGCCGTCAGTTTTTGGGTGAGCGAATTGCGCAGGTTGACCATTTCACTTTGCGTGACGCCAGGGCAGAGCAGGGCGAACTCGCTCCCCCGAATACGGGCGACGGTGCTATCAAGAGACGCATATTTTGCTTTATGCGAATTCAGGAGGTTAGCGATGTTGAGCAGCAACTTGTCGGTATGCGGCCCACCAAAGCGCTGGTTCAGTCCACCTAAATCCTGGACACGGAGGAGCAGCAAATAGCCTGGCGCCGTATCGGCATCGCTCAGGCGCGCCTGAAACTGCATATCGAACGCACGGCGGTTGGCGATACAGGTCTGGCTGTCGAGATAGGCTTCGTTGTGCAAACGCTCGCTGTAGATGGCCTGTTCCTCAAATAATGACTTGAGTTTGGTGGCCATTAAATTCATTGCCCCGACGACGCGGCGCAGTTCCGGGGTTTTTGGCAGTTCCTGCAGCGTTAAAAATTCGCGGCGGGTAATGGCTTCCGACTGTTTCGCCAGATAGTTGAGCGGGCGCAGTAGCTTACGCAGCAGCAGGACGCCCGCTAACAGACTGGCAAGGCTACAGGAGAGCATCCAGACCAGATTACCGAGCGTATTGTCCCACAGGCGTTGAACCGCAAAGATAGGGTCGCTGGTGACTTCCACGCGGGCGGCCTGTTGCCAGCCACGCATGATCGTCGCTTCCCCCGTTTGCGCCGTCACATCGACCAGATCGACAAACCAGCCAGGCACATTGGGGATCGATTCTGCCGCGCTGCGCTCAAGAATGACTTTTCCGTTTTCCAGATTAACGATGCGAATCTTTTGGTAATAACCGCTATCGAAAATAGAACTTACCATTAGCTCAATCATCGCCGGATCGTTGACATTAGGCGTCAGCGAAACACCCAGCGCCGTTGCCGCATCCTGGGCATGGGAAAGGAGTTGGTTGTTAGATTGATTGCGCGAACTTTCCAGCGTCACAATAAAGTTGCCGCTGAATACGAACATCATAAAGAGAGAGATGCCCAGGAGTAACTGTTTGAAAAGAGACACAGGTGATTCCTATTTATCCATCGGGAAGCCTTCTTCCCGCATTTTTGTGAAAACTTGCTGCCAGCGAGAAAGTCTCTTGCTGTCCCCAACGCGTTTATTGTTCTGATTGCCTGGCAGCCAAAGGCCACTATCGTTAAAGGAGTAAACAGGTAATAAATCCATACGCTGCGTTGCAGGTGAAATGGTGCTCGTCAGGCTATCGAGCACCAGAGGAATGGCTTCAGGGCTGGCATACCAGGTTAATACCATGTGCGCCCGGTTATAACGCAGGGCTTTAACGTAGGTGATGCGCAGCTTCTCTTCGGAGACACCCAGCTGGCGAAGCGTAAAATATTTGGCGATTGCGTAGTCTTCACAATCCGCTTCACCTTTGCGCAGAGATTCCACAGGTGTCGCCCAGTAGTCCGCGCTGTTCCAGATGTCGCTATCCTCGGCATAGTGAAGCTGAGTATTAAAAAACTGGTTTACGGTGCGTAATTGTGTTTGCTCGTCAGCATGCCGCAATTGGATCAAAAGCTGCTACCAGGCATTGATTCGCTGTTGTGCCGCTGCGCTGGCGGGACCATAAAGCGCATCGGATTTTAACTGGATGCTGGCGAAGTCCCACGCGGCACGCAGCGAGTTGACCGTTAAAAGCAGCAAGAGCGCCCCTGGGATCTTCCAGAGGCGAAGGAAACGGTTGAGTGAACAGGCGCGGAGGATGTTCAATTGTGATGCTGACAACTCATGGCGGACTGATGGTTTATATTTTTACAGGACCAGGGCACCAACCATTTATTACGCAGTTGCTCGTTCATTGGCGAGGCAAAGAGATTTTTCAGCGTATTATCAACAAACCCCACAAACTGCGGATCGTTTTTCCTCATCATAATGGCATAGTGCATATCATCACCGATGGTTTCAGACGATACGCTGAAGCTATCCGGTTGGTCACTATGTTGAATGAGCGGGTAGGCCAGAATGTCATCAATAAACAAGGCCGCAGATTCATTTTGCGCCATCTTGTTAAATGCACCGTTTACCGTCGTCGTCGTGATCGTCGAAATATTCAGGTGTTTTTCTCTGTTCGTTTTGTTGAATTCCAGCAAATCTTTTGAACTGCCCGGCAGGCTTACCGTCCGCCCTTTCAAATCATTAAGCGAATGGATATTGTTGCTCCGTAAAGAGATAATTCGCATTTTCGCGATGTAATAATCAACAGAAAAGGAAACGCTGGAGACCCGCTCGGGCGCGTTGGTATTGACGCTGCAGTCCATATCTATTTTTCGGTTGTTTAACGCAGAGAAACGCTCCGAAAAATTCACCGGAATATAATGAACAGTCAACGTATTCAGTTTGAGATAAAGACGCAGCTTATCTGCAATGATGTTGCATACCGCAATGGTATATCCCGTGACTTTGCCGTTGTGGTCGGTAAAGGAGAAGGGCGGTATTTGACGATAACCGACGTTCAGAACACTGCTGCTCTGGATGTGATCCAGCGTTGCCGCGTTCTGCTGTGCCATCAGGGCGGGGGACGCAATAATGCTAAACAGCAAAATAAGCCCGCGCGTCACACGTTTCACCCTTGCCATCTCATTATTAATTATATTTATCATAATCAAAGTTGATCTTCTTTTTTGCCGCGGTTAACGCTTTCAGTTTATCTGACATGGGAATATTTAAATTGATGGCTTTTGGCGGTATTGGGGACAGAAACCATTTCTTGTACAGCGCAGTAAATTCGTTGCTGGTCATCAGCGAGGATAACGCGCCATCAACAAAGGCTTTGAACGCTTTGTCATCTAAAGGAAGTAACAGCCCTGCCGGAAGAGAAGCGCTTAGCGCAATACTGGATAACTCATAGTTCTCAGGGTTTGGCGTTTGCGCAATCATACCTTTGAGTAATACTGTGCTGGAAATCAGCGCAGAATATTCACCATTTTGCAGTGCATTGAATGCGTTAATATTGTTGGTATCCAGTTGGATGTTAATGTCGAGGGCATTCGCTGCATTGATTTTTTGTAATTGTTCAACGTAAATCGTGCCGCTTTTTACCAGAACGCTATGCCCGGAAAGCGCTTGCAGATTGCTATTACCGTCGTCTTTGCGCTTGACGTAGCGGGTGCTGGAAAAGTAAAACGGCAGTGAGAACTCACTAATCGTATGTCGTCTTTTCGAATAAAAGGCAGGGATACACATGATATCTGCCACGTGATTTCTGATCAGAACAAATTGTGAAGCCGAATTCGTTTTCACCCACTCGGTTTTCAGATCGTTGAGATGCAGTTTGGTTTTGAGCGCATTGACAATATTTTTGCAAATATCGATGGAGTAGCCCGCAGGGGTATTTCCGTCCTGCCATGAAAAGGGAAATGCATCTTCCTGATATCCAAGCGTGATGGTTTTCTGACTGGCAATCTTCTCCAGCGTATTATAAGCCTGCGGAGCGCGAGCCGCGCAGTTGGCACACAGTGTTATCAGCAAAGAAAGTACCATCAACATGCACTTTGCCGTGCGGAAGATGTCAGACATCGCAGATCCCTTCTTCAATGATTTCATCGGCAAATGCGGACAACACTTCGTGTTCACGTAGCGGGTAGCTAAAGAAATAGCCCTGAACATTTTGGCACTCTATATCGCGCAGAATGTCGCACTGTTGCGATGTCTCGACGCCTTCGGCCGTCACTGACATATTGTATTTATGCGCGAACTGGATCAGCATCACGATGAGATACTGACTGGCATTATCCTGCTCGAGTTTATTGATCAGCGTGCGTGCGATCTTGATGCGCGTGAACGGGTAGATCAGCAAATAATCCAGCGCCGCATACCCTGTTCCCAAATCGTCCATGGCGATGTCGATACCCAGCGAACGGATCTCTTTCAGAACGGGTAAGGCAATCGATTTATCCAGCTTCTCGGATTCGGTGATCTCGATTTCAAGGCGTTCAGCCGACAACTGACTGATGCGTAAAGCGTCTTTGATGGCGTCAACCAGACCCGGATTGTGCAACTGGTAGGCCGAGATGTTGACGGCAACCCGGATGCGCTCCGGCCACCTGGCGGCTGCTTCACATGACTGACGAATAATCCACTCACCCAAACGCACGATAAGACCGGAGCTTTCGGCAATACTGATAAAATAGTCGGGATAAATCAGACCCTTAGTGGGGTGGTTCCAGCGAATCAGCGATTCATAACCGTAAATACTGTTATCTTCCAGATTCATGATGGGCTGGAAGTGAAGTTCGAACTCCTTATTATCGATGCCATCAATGATTTCCTGGTTAATAAACAGACTGTGGGTCTGGGTCATGACCATGCCGTCTTCGAAGAAATGGAAACAACCCCGCCCGTGATGCTTGGAGGCATACATGGCCAGGTCGGCGTTGATCATTAAGGTTGAGGAGTTATTGCCCTGATAAGGCGCCGTGGTAATCCCGATGCTGCAGCTGATAGAAAAGGTATGGGAGCTCCAGGTAAACGGTGTACTCAGCGCGCGGATAATACGTTTCGACAGACGATGCGCTTCTTTGATAGCGTCGTCGCTGACATGTTGCAGGATAGCAAACTCATCACCGCCCAGACGCGCCGCCATATCGTTTGGTCCCAGCAGTAATTGCAGCCGCTGTGCAACGCTGATTAACAGTTCATCCCCCGCCTTATGGCCGAAGGTATCGTTCACCGGTTTGAAATTGTCGAGGTCAATCAACAGCAGGTTGAACTGTTTCTCGTCCTGATGGATTTCGCTTACCCGTTTATCCAGCGCAAGGCTAAACGATACGCGGTTTGGCAACCCCGTCAGCGAATCGTGATGCGCCATATGCTCCATTTTTTGCGACATTTCATGCATGCGCTGCAGGTAGCCGCGCTCTTTCATGGCGACACGCAATTTTTCGATTGCGCCTGCCAGGTGACCAATTTCATCATCCTGATCGAGGTAAGGGGTGACACAGTCCGTTTCTTCATGGGCAATGCGGGTGATGGAGTTAATCAGCATCGGAACCGGGCGGAATAAACGGCGCATGAATACCGTGACCAGTGCCAGCGTCACCAGCAAAATAAGGACAAAAATGATGCAGCTCTTTTTCAGCATCGCATCGTAGGTCGCGTAAAGTTCGCTTTTCTTGCCGATGCTGCTGATCAGGCTACCGAGGATCTCGCCTGACGGCGTCAGGATAGGGACGGCGCTGATAAAGCACTCTTCGCCGTTGATCCGCGCAAAGCCGACATAGTAATTGTCCAGCACATCACGCGGGCGTTGCCCTGCGAAGGTGATAACGCCTTCACCTTCTTCTGATTTATTGTTGATGCCCACAAAGCCTTTCTCTGGCGTATAGAGGAACAGCCAGGTGGGGTTATGCGTCTGTACCGATGCCAGCGCCAGAACATCTACCGGGTTATAGCCGGTTTGCAGAATAGAGTCGGTATCGCCAATCTGTTTATCCGATACGATCCGGGATATTTGACCTGCATCGCTGGTTTCAACCGACACGGTGGTATACACGCTACGGATGATATAGGTCATAATCTGTGCGTTTGATTCGGCCCGTTGAACCCACTGCTGCCAGGAGAAGTTGTCTATCAGGCTCCAGCTGGTAAAGGCGCCAGCGCCAAAAGCAATAACGATCCCCGCCAGCAAAAACTGCGTGATTTTGCCAGTGATAGAATGTTGCCACCCTTTTATTGCTTTAAGGGAAAACAGAGACTGTGCCACGGATTTTGTTAATTCCTGAAAATGTAATGCAATGTCGAGTTGGATTTCTGTTATTACTTAATGAGATGTTATTGTTGCAAATAAGTAGATGAAAGATGTCAAATGCTACGACGTAACAAATAACCAACATTGAAACAGGATGAGTAATGACAAAAATAACGGTGGGCGAATATAAATAATGCTGTTCTTTTCGTCAACAGATAAAAGTGTCTACAAAAATACATTTTCAATCACCCTCCGCGAAGAATATTAAAGTTAACATTAATACCATCGCAGAATGTTTTTTGTTCGTGCCTGTTGGATGTTCAGGGAGGATTTCATTGTTTGCGAGTTTTCTTACGCGACATCAATGGATTAGATGTTTTTTTATGAATTGTAAGAATGGCTTTATAACCAGAAGATGTCCATTTTTATCTATAACTGGTTGTTTATTTCCTGATTTGATATGAATAACATTATCCCTTCAATATCGAACCTTACTTTATTTTCTCAGTGCGCGGTCAATGTTAACAATTTTGCCATCGTTAATGGGCTGACACAAAAGGATTTGTTTGTGACATTAGAGTCTGGATTAAAGTCCTATTGGTATAGTGTATAGCGGATAAATTGACTTGGACGCAATAATTAATACAGACAGTGCCAGAAGCATTCGAGAATGGTGCCTGCCACTTATTTTACCCACCTTATTTTATCCGTTGTCACAGTACCTTAACGGATACTGTATTATCAGTAATACTATATTAACAGTTTATGATCTCAAATTAGCGGTATTTTCCGCCGCACTGGTGCTGTTTGGTTTTCGGGTTCTGCCGGGATTTATTCTGTTTCTGGCCGTGATGTTTTTGGTCGGTCCACAAAGTGAGCGGATGGATGCACTGTGCCTGACGGCGGCCGCGACCTTAAGCTATGTCATCTACCATAAAATTACGGGCAGACGCAGTTGCGCCAGCTTTGGCCGCATCAAAACGAGTCTGAATCGCATTGTCTGGCTGTGCGGATACAACATTTTGCTGTACCTGGTCTTTGGCAAAATAATGGCTCTGTTTGTGACCTACAGCCAACGCCCGGATGTGGCCAATATTCCGATGATGAGCCTGGAGATGCTGGTGCGTGTTCAGGGGATTATTAACGGCTGCCTGACAGGCATTCCCTTTTTCTACAAAATTTATCGTATCCTGCGTCGGCCGTCTTATCTGGCGACCTTTGTGAAGTCGATTGTCGATCAGTGCAAAAGCAATGTCAGTACTTATGGAGTGATTGCGTGGTTCACGCTGCTGACTTGTTTAATGATCTGCTTAACCTCCCCCGATAGCCCGAATATTTTTTTCTCATTCTATAGTCTGATCCTGCTGTTTCCACTGATGTTATGGGGGACGATAAAGATTGGGCACATGTTTACCATGCCCGTCTGGACCATTGTGCTGATCATTTTAGGTCATCATAACGATAGCTATATCGCCAGCGATGCGAACTTCATGCTACATCAGGCGCTGGTTTCAACGCTTATCTTTGTTTTTTCCCTCACCATTGTGATCATGGGGGTACTGGCAAAATTCACCCGGCAACGGTTTAACCAGGCGCTGCTGTTAGGGCTGACGGATCCGATGACCGGAATGGCGAACTTACGTGCGCTGAAAACCGAGCTGTTTACGACAGCCCACGCGACAGTGTGTCTGATTCAGCTCCCTGAGCTGGAGCTTTTTTCCCGCCGCTACGGTTTTCATTTTCGCGCCCGCTACCAGAAGATTCTGGCAGAACATCTCCAGCGACATTTGGTTGAAAGCGAGAAGGTCTATTACCACGCAGGCTACGATCTGCTCATCAGGCTTGAGCATGGCTCCTATGAGCGGTTATGTGATTTATACCAGGCCGCCAACGGCTTTCGTCTTTTTTATAACGGCCAGCGACTGGGCTTTCGCAGCGGTATGGGCTATTGCCTGATTAACGATATCAGCGATGACATTTATCAGTTGGTCGGCAAACTGGGCATGGTCGCCGGGTTGTCGCTGATCAATGGTCGGCCTGAAAACCTTGAAGCGCAGCATAGTCGGGTTCTCGGCAATCACATCGTTGATAAAACGGATATTCGCACCGCGCTGCAAAACGCGTTGGATAACAATGCGTTTGTGCTGATGGCGCAGCCGATTGTCAGTACCAAAGGCGAAGAGCCGTATTATGAAATATTGATCCGCATGCTGAATGATAAAGGGGACTTTATCCCACCCAATCATTTTCTGCCGGTTGCCCATGATGCAGGATTAGCCCCGGAAATTGATTTATGGGTCATCGAGAACACCTTTAAAGCGATGTCTCAGCAACCCGGTCGCTGTTTTTCCATCAACCTGACGCCCGTGACGGTATGTCGCTCCAATATAGTCTCGAAGATTACCCAGCTATTGCAGGATTACGCTGTCGATCCACAACGGGTCATTTTTGAGATAACGGAAGCCGACTCCCTGTCAGATAAAGATCAAACCGTCGAAACGCTGCATTTAATACGTGAACTGGGGTGTCGGGTCGCCATTGATGATTTCGGGACCGGATTCGCCAGCTATGCGCGTTTGATGAATATCGAAGCGGATATTTTGAAAATAGATGGCTCATTTATTCGGCGGATCACAGAAAGTGAAATCAGCTACTACATCGTCGAATCATTCTGCCGCGTTGCAGAAATGAAGAACATGCAGGTAGTCGCTGAGTTTGTTGAAAACGCCAATATTCAGGCATGCCTGGAGCAAATGAATGTGGGGTGGTTACAGGGATATCACATTGGCAAGCCGACGCCGTTGCTCACGCTGAAATAGCGTAGTGCCAACTCAATTCTGACTCAAACAAGAGCAGTTTCTTCTCAGGTAGAGAACAAAAATCATGAGTGACATTATTAAAGTGAAAGATCGTTCGGCTGCCGCGTCTTCGGGCGGGCCTGGGGCGCGAGTATTATCCTGGTTGAACAACATCCATCCGGGCGTGGCGATGAAGCTCGGTTTTATTCTGGTTGTCTGTATTGCCACGCTGCTGATTAGCGCCTCTTTTATTTTGTCGTCTTATCTCTCCAGAGAGTTGCAGGTCAATGCGCTGGAAATGATTAAGACCAATACGCGTATTTTTCACAACAGTATTTCGAATGAGTTTCAGCGGGTCACGAAAGACGCGGAACATTACAGTAATGTCTACATCAACAATTACCAAAACGTTGCGGGTAAACCGCTGCGTTATATGGACGCCACTGAATTAAAAGCGGTGCTCAGTAATCCCAACACGAACGCGCATTTCACCGAACTCACCAGCGTATTTGCCAGTACTTTTGTGTTGCAGGGTGAGCAGTTTGTTCGCGTCAGCAGTACGCTTTTAGCCAGTTCGGGTAACACGGCGACGGCGACGGCACTGGGACGTGATAATCCGGCCTTGCCGCTGTTGCTGAAAAACAAACCGTTTTCAGGCGTGGTGACGCTATTTGGCAAGCAGTTTATTAGTCACTATGAGCCGATTGCCGATAAATATGGGCAGGTCGTGGGAGCCGTTGCGGTCGGCTTTGATGTTAAACAGACCCTGCAACCGATAATCAGGCAATTGCTGGATGTTCGCATTGGCAAAAACGGTTACGCCTACGTACTGGATGCCGGGTTCGAGCCGGGTCGGATGCTGGTGCATCCTTCGCTGAGTAATCAGCAGGCGATCAATATCACTGACGCCAACGGCTATAAGCTTTTTGCCGATATTCTTGAGCATAAAAATGGCATCACCTATTACAACTGGGTGAGTGGCTATGGCATGGCGCCGCAAAAGAAAGTCGCCGTTTATGAGTATGTGGATGGCATCGATTGGGTGATTGCGACGACCAGCTATGTGGATGATGTCGCCAGAAGCAGTAATTTGGTACGCAATGGCCTGTTGCTGTTCACCGCGCTGTTGTTGCCTATCATTTTGCTGCTGATTGCTGTCGCCAGCCGTTTCCTGATTTCACGGCGTTTAAACCGCGTGTTGGGCATTGCGCAGACCATCGCGGACGGTGATTTAACCGTTGATGTGCAGGTTGACCATCATGACGAAATTGGCGAACTGCTTGGCGCGGTAGAGATGATGCGTCAGCGTCTGCACTCGCTGGTGGGCGGCATGGTCTCTCACGCCAATTCGGTACATCAGGCTTCGCTGCATATTACTGAAGCGGTAGACGGTCAGGCATCTACCAGTGTGGAAACCTCATCGTCGGTGGCAGAAATTACCTCCACGATGGAAGAGTTGTCCGCCTCTTCGACCCAGATCGCCGAGCATTCGCGCGCGGTCGTCGATATTGCGAACCAGACGCTGGAAGATTGCAATAAAGGCTCAGAGTCGATGTCGCAATTGCTGATGCGCATGACGGATATTGATACCGACAATCAGCAAAACATGCGTGAAATCATGATGCTCGGTAACAAATCGACGGAAATCAGCCGCGTCATGGTGATCATTAATAGCGTCGCCGATCAAACGAAATTAATCGCCTTTAACGCCGCGCTGGAAGCGGCCAGCGCAGGTGAAGCCGGAAAACGCTTCTCCGTGGTGGCTGCTGAAATTCGTCGTCTGGCGGATTCCGTTACGGAATCGACGGTTGAAATCGAGAATAAAATCAGTGAGATCCAGAATGCGATTAATCGCCTGGTGCTGAACGCGGAAAAAGGTGGCGAGAGCATTAAAGCGGGCGCCAGAGCCTGTAAAGTGAGCGCGGAACACCTGAACGATATCGTGGTGACCGCCGAGCAAACCTCTACGGCAGCGCTGCAAATATCACTCTCCACGCAACAGCAGAAAACGGCCAGTAATCAGGTGGTGATGGCACTGCGCGAGATTGTTGTCGCCAGTAACTACACGTCGCAGTCCATCAAAGACATTCTGGTGGTCAGTCAGGATATGACACAACTGTCGCAGGCGCTGAAAGAGGCCTCGTCATCCTTTACCTTGACGGACCCGGATGCATGAATAGCGGTAACATTCGGGTGCTGATCCTGGATCTGGGCAGCGTGTCGCGCAATGAGCTGGTCAGGCAGCTTGAGGAGCACCCGCAGATTAAAGTGGTGGGTCAGGCTGCCCACCGCAGGCAGGCGATTCGACTGTTACAACAGTTGATGCCTGACCTGCTGATCCTGACGCTGGACACCTCGACTGCCGATAACGTTGAGATTGTTGAAACCATTATGGCAACCAGCGCAATTCCGATATTGGTCATGCGCTTTTTTCCAGAAAATCAATGGGATGATGATTACATTTCTCGCGGCGCGCTGGCTGTGTTGTACCAGAGCAGCGATCCCCCTTTATCGAACGACGCGCTGCACCGCAAAGTTGAATTGCTGGTTGGCGTAAAAGTCATTCGCCATATCAAGGGATTACGTTACCCGACAGAGCTGAAAATGCCGGTTGACCGCCCGGACACGCGTGTCGTCAGGGCGCAAGAGGACTGGCCTTTTGTGTTGGCGATCGCCTGCTCAACGGGCGGACCGCAGGCGCTGAGTAAGCTCTTGCAGGCATTACCGGGTACGTTTCCGTGTCCGGTACTGATCGCCCAACACATTGCCGATGGCTTCGCCAAGAACATGGTGCACTGGCTGGACAGCGTAACCGACCTGAAGGTGCGACTGGCGCAGGTGGGCGATCGTGTGGAAGCGGGGTATGTGTATATATTGCCGCCTGAACAGCATCTGATCGTTAAAAACGATCAACGTCTGGCCGCGATCCCACGGCAGGAGAGTGACGTTTATCATCCCAGCTGCAACCTGTTGCTGGAGTCGGTCGCTGAGGTCTTTCGTGAAAAGGCCGTCGGCTTAATCATGACAGGGATGGGCAGCGATGGTTGTCGTGGTATTGAACTCATTTTTCAGCGGGGTGGCAGGACGCTGGCGCAGGATGAGGAAAGTTCTGTTGTCTTTGGAATGAATAAGAACGCTATCGACAAACAGCTGATACATCGCACGATCCCGCTGGATGACCTCGCGAAAGTGCTGCTTTCGATGGCTTTTCACGGGCATTTTGAGAGTACATTGCCATGATACCCAATCTCCCTGATTACGCCCGGTTGATTAAAGACCGGGTGGGTTTGCACTTCGATAATGCGATGGAAGCGTTGCTGAAATCCGCGCTGAGCCGACGGATGGCCGAACGGAATATCAGTAACTACTACGAATACTTTGAACAACTGCGTATCTCGCAGGACGAGTTCGATAACTTCATTACGCTGATTACGATTAACGAAACCTACTTTTTTCGTGAAAGCGATACGCTGGATTTAATCTGCGATAAATGGGTGCCTCGCCTTCTGCGACAACGCAACACGCCGTTGCGCATTCTGAGCGCCGGATGTTCATCCGGTGAAGAAGCCTATTCGCTGGCGATGAAGTTGCATGAAAAGTACCAGGATGGCATGGCGGGGCGAATTGAAATCTACGGCTGTGATATTGACCCGGCGATCCTGGCCAAAGCGCGAAACGCCAGTTATTCAAGCTACTCGTTTCGCGGCGTCGATCCGCAGATTCAACAGCGCTATTTTACCCGTCAGGGAAACCTGTACCGCCTGCACGATGAGATCCGCGAGAAAGTCTCGTTCCACCGCACCAACATAATCAAAGAGCAACTGCTGCCAGAAGTGGACATTATTTTGCTGCGCAACGTGTCTATCTATTTCGATACGCCAACGCGTCGCGAACTGCACGGCAACTTGCTGAAGATGCTGCATCCGCAGGGCGCTTTATTCTTCGGTAATGCGGAAACGCTGGCCAACAATTTCGACATTCTGAAGCTGGAGCAAGAAGACGGTATTTTCTATTTTTGCCACCATAGCGAAGCGCCGCGGGTTGCCCCTGCACCGAGAGTGTCGGTACGTGCGCCGCTTGCCGCCGCACCTGCTGTTGTCGTGCCTGCCGCGCGTCCTGCGCCAACGGAACGTCATTCTGAGGACTGGCTGAAAAAAGCGCGAGCCTGCCTGGATGAAAAATGTTTTTCTGAAGCCGAGGCGTGTATTGCCAGCGTCTTGCGTAACGATCCCCGCAATCAGGAAGCGCTGCTTATTCAGGGGGTGATAGCCCTTGAACAGTGTGAGTTTTCGCAGACTGCCGGCAATGCGCAAAAGATCCTCGCGCAGGATGAGTG
Source organism: Citrobacter sp. Marseille-Q6884 (assembly GCF_945906775.1). Classification (NCBI taxonomy): domain Bacteria; kingdom Pseudomonadati; phylum Pseudomonadota; class Gammaproteobacteria; order Enterobacterales; family Enterobacteriaceae; genus Citrobacter; species Citrobacter sp. Marseille-Q6884. Next base: position 84,628 of record NZ_CAMDRE010000001.1, on the reverse strand, counting down.
GTCGGCGGAAGCCAAAATGCTGCTCGGCCTGGCGATGATGTGGCAGCACCAGACCCAGCAGGCCATCGCCTGGTTCAAACAGGTTGTCTATCAGGAACCGGGGTACTGGCCTGCACACTATTATCTGGCCGAAATGTACCGACAAAGCGAACTACGCCAGCCAGCGCAGCGCACTTACCGCGTGGTCATGCAATTACTGAACGACGAAATGAACAACCCGTCTACGGTTTGTCGTCTGCGTTTGCCCATGGTGTTTCCCGGCAATACGTTTCGCTTTCTTTGTGAACATCAACTGGCGCAATTCGCCCATCAAAGCGGGTAAGAAGAACGATTATGGCTATCGATCTGAAAAAATTCGTGCTGCGCTTTATTGATGAAGGAAGAGGTCATTTGCAGACGATCAGCGAGGGGGCATTCCTGCTCTCTGCTGATGAGCATACCGATGCCTGGATCGGCGAGATGTTTCGGGCGGCGCACACCCTGAAAGGGGGCGCCCGAATGTTGAAACTGCAAAGTATCGCAGATGTCACACATCATCTTGAGGATGTCCTGAGCGAGTTACGGGACAAGAAACTGACGCCGGACAGGTCGCTTGGCAACCTGATACATGAGTCGGTGGAATACCTCTCAAACCAGTTGACCCAGCTTTTTGTCAGCGAAGGGGATAACCAACTGCCGCCTGCGGATGCGGGGCTGTGCGAACGGCTTGCCTGCGCGAGCCGGGGGGAGGCGCCCTCGCAGGTTGTGGAGGCCGCTGTGCAACCGGACAAGCCTGTGGTGTCGGCCGCGACAATTACCGTCGATTCGGGCATTAAACAGGCCGATTTTGTTCGCGTGAAGCTGAACAAACTGGACAGTCTGATCGACATTCTCGGCGAAGTGCTCGCGGGTCATGATCGCCTGGAGCAGCAGATACAAAACTTGAGTCAGCTTGTCCCGCGACTGTTAGGGCTGAGCGCAGAACAGCTTCGCCAGCAGATCCGTGATTTCAGCGTCCAGTTGAAAGAGAGCGTGCAGGTTCAGCATTTGCAGATGTTCGAATTGTATGACGTTGCGGCGAGGATCCGCATGCTCCCGCTTTCAACTTTATTTGAGCCGATTTCGCTACAGGTCAGTGAACTGGCCTCCACGCTGAACAAACAGGTGGTTTGCCGCTTTGTCGGGGGCGAGGTGGAAATCGACCGCCAGTTAATCGACCGATTATCGGAGTCGCTGACCCATTTACTGCGAAACGCGGTTGATCATGGCATCGGCGAGATCGATGAACGTCTGGCGCTCGGAAAATCGACGCGCGGCACGATTACCATTACCACGCAGCAGGATGGTAGCGGAATATTGCTGCGCGTAGAGGATGACGGGCGTGGCCTGGATTACGCGGCAATCAGCGCGAAAGCGATCAGTAAAGGGTTGGTGCCTGCGTCGATGGCGGGACAACTCTCCGAGCAGGAATGTAATGAGCTGATTTTTCATCCGGGTTTTTCGACCAGTAAAATCGTGTCCGAACTTTCCGGTCGCGGCGTTGGCCTGGATGTCGTGCGTAAAACCGTCGTCACCGATCTGCAAGGGGATCTGCAGGTCTATAGCCGTCAGGGAATAGGTACGAGCTTTACGCTGCGTTTGCCGGTTTCGCTGACGATGATGCGTATTCTGCAATTTGAAGAGCAGGGACACCTGTTCGGGCTTGCCGCACAGTATGTGGTTGAGGTGGTGGAGTGTACCCCTGAGGGGATTAACGACATTGCCGGACGCCCCGCCATTATTTTGCATAACGAGTTTATTCCGGTGGTGTGTGCCGGCGCTCTGCTTGGCATTCATGACCGCCAGGTCTGCCTGTCAGCGCCGGGGCAGCGATTAATCGTCGTTCAGAATCAATACAGCAAAATGGCGCTGCGGGTGGATAAGCTGCTCGATGAACGCAAGATGATGATTAAGCCGTTACCGAAGCATATGCAGCAGCAGTCACTGGTCTCGGGAATGGTACAGACGCCGGATAATCAACTGGTCAGTATCCTGCAAGTTCCGGCGCTGATGGCGATGGCGCAACAATCGCGCCAAACCAGCGCGCCTGTCCAACCGGCAAGCGTAGCGCAAGATGCCTGGCACGTGCTGGTGGTCGATGACTCTCTGAACACCCGCGAAATCGAGAAAAACGTGCTGGAAGCGCACGGTTACCAGGTGACGCTGGCAGAAGATGGATTGTCAGGATTACAAAAAGCCAGATTGACCCAGTTTGATGCCGTACTGACGGACGTTGAAATGCCGTTTATGGATGGTTTTACCTTCACCAAATCGTTGCGTGGAGAGAAAAACTACCAGCACACGCCGATCATTATCGTGACGTCACGCGCGAAGGAAGAGGACCGACGACGGGGCATTCAGGTGGGCGCGGACGCCTACATCGCCAAGGGCGATTTCGAGCAGGACAGTTTGATCAAAACATTAAAAATGCTTTTGTGCTGATGGCGCAAAATCGAGAGAGAAGATGCGAATTTTATTAGTAGATGATGATCTTTTTGCGGCGGAACTGGCGTCTGTTTTTTTGCAAATGGACGGTTACGATGTCGTGATTGTGGAAAGTGCTATTTCCGCCCTGGCCAGTCTGGATTCGGAACAGAATATCGATCTGGTTATCAGCGATCTGCACATGCCTGAGATTAGCGGTCTGGATCTATTGGCGCTGTTACGTGCGCAGGGTTGGTCTAAGCCTTTCATTTTGCTGAGTGCTAATGAAGTGATGACAAGCGATGTGCCGTACGACCGCTGGGTGAAAAAAGATGAAAACCTGGCCGAAAACCTGGGGATAGCCGTCAATGCGCTACTGCAGCCTGCCGCTGTTACTGAATAAGCCAAACGTCCGATGAAACCAGAAAATAAGCACATCGCCATGGCGGCGGCGCATGAAAAGATAGCGCGTTTGCGGCAGGGTTTTTTACGACGCATTCCCGACATGCTGTCACAAGCGGAAAGGTTGCTCGTTCAATTGGTCGCGGAGCCCACGGAACCCTGTCGTAAACAGCTGCACATTTTGCTACACAGCATTCATGGATCGGCGGGATCGTTTGGCTTTCTTGCGTTGGCGAATGCTGCCGCAGAAGGGGAGCGTTTACTCACGGATTCGGAACTGGATCAAAGCACATTACATTACGATGAGCTGCGCCGGATCATCCGCTGGCTGTACACCCTGACGCAAGAACAACTTAATCTTGAACATCGCATCAGCGACACCGACTTCAAATTACCGGTCGCCGCGCAGCGCGCAGAAGAGGGGTTTATCCGTCGCGCCAGCCAGCCGATTTATCTGTGCGATGATGATATCGATCAGGTGGAGTTGCTTGCCACCCAACTACGCTGCTTTGGTTTTACCTGTCATGTTTTTGCGAACACGGATGACTTTACTCAGGCCGTCCTTTCGCAACCGCCTTCGGTGGTGATTATGGACGTCAGCTTCCCGGATAATGCGTATGGCGGCCCGTTGACGATGTCGGATCTGAGGCAGAAAGTCGGAACGGCCTTCCCGGTTCTGTTTCTCTCGTGCCACAGCGACTTTAACGCCAGGATAAATGCCATTAAATCAGGTTGTGACGGTTATTACGTGAAACCCGCCTCCATCACCGATTTGGTGCAGGAACTCCATCGTTTAACTCAGCCGTCGCTGAAAAAGCCCTATCAGGTATTGCTGATCGACGATGAGCGCTCGGTTGCGGAATACAATGCAGAAATGCTGCGTATGGCGGGAATGGAAGTGCATGTGCTGGAAAAACCCCAGCATTTGCTGCACGTGCTGAACGTTCACCCTATCGACCTCGTCCTGATGGACTACCACATGCCGGAATACAGCGGTGAAGAGCTGACCAAGCTGATCCGCCAAATACCGCAGCATATTGGCTTGCCGATTGCCTATCTTTCCAGTGAGACCAACAAGACGGCGCAGTTTGGCGCGATGAGCATCGGCGCGGAGGACTTTATTCTCAAACAGGCCGACCCGCAGGAGCTTATTCGGGCGGTATCGATCCGCGCAGAAAGAATGCGTACCTTGCGCGCCCGTATGTCACAGGACAGCCTGAGCGGGTTATACAACCACTCGACGACCACGCACTTCCTGAAAAGCGCGATCACCGAATCGAACTATAGCGGCAATCAGTTCTGTCTGGTGATGGTGGATCTGGATCGCTTTAAAAACATTAACGATACCTACGGTCATGCAGCAGGCGACCAGGTCATTGTGGGCATCTCGCAGCTTTTTTCTCATCGCTTACGCAGTACCGACGTTGTGGGGCGCTACGGCGGGGAAGAGTTTGCCATCATTATGCCCAACACCGACAGCGAGAAGGCAGCGCGGGTGGTTGAGCGGTTGCGTAAGGATTACGAGCAGGTGGCGTTTTCCGTCAATGACACCACGTTCCACAGCACCTTCAGCGCAGGTATCGCACAGTGGCAGTTTGGCGATCGCGTTGAAACGCTTCGCGAACGCGCCGATCAGGCGCTGTATGCCGCGAAACAAAACGGCCGCAATACCTTCTGTATCGCAGAGGAAAAGGAGAGGGCATGAATGCAGAATTGGATCACATTCTCGCGTTGAATCATGGCGATAAGCCTGAGTGCGAAAACGTGGATGAACCGAGGCGAACGCTGGTGTTATTCCAGCTGGCAGATAAAAATTTTGCCTTCTACGGCGCTCAGATCAAAGAGATCCTCGCAGAGCGCCCAATCTCCTGGGTTCCGTGCTGCGCGCCGATGCTCGAAGGAGTGATCAACTATCGCGGGCGAGTGGAATCGGTGATGAGACTGGATAGCCTGATCGACAAACCGGTGGCTAACCCGGCGGGAAAACGCACCATCCTGATTGGATGCTCAGAGAAAATGCAAAGCGGGATACTCATCGACAAACTGATTGATGTCCTTGAGGTTGTTGAAAGTCAGATTCATTTGCCAGGCGACTCGCTCCCTCCGGCGCTACAAACCATTGCGGTAGGGATCGTCAATGTGGCGGAGACCTGGTTCACGTTGCTCGATCTGAATCTGGTCTTTGACCGCTACCAGGAGACCAGCGGCTATGACGCCTCTCATTAATCTGGCCGCGGTGCGTATTACCCTGGGGGAACAGGACTTTTATATTCCGGCGAACCAGGTAAAGCGCTGTGCGCTGGTCACGCAAGTTTTGCCGGAGATCCCGCGTTTTAGCCAGTGGCTGGGTATTGCCGATGAACCGCAAACGGGAAGGCATCTGCATCTGTTTGTCCCGGACAGCGGCGTTGAGTGCGGATGGTATTTGTGGGGGCAACTGGAAAACGTCCTGTTATCCAGCGATACAATTTTTGCCGTTCCGCCACTTTTGGCTCACGGTTGCCGCCTGCCAGCGCTTCGGGCATTGGTGGGGACCGAGGCGTTTAGCCCATTACTAAGCTGGCGTTAAGGTAAATTTATCGTGATCAACATATTTTCATCGGCACGATATATTTTATCTGTAAATCACTTTATTTGTTATTTTTAGCGTCGCTCACTTTCCGGGTGCCATATTTACGCTTCATTACATAAATAATGATTAATTTAAATGTCAGCTTGCTGACATTAATTAGCGTCAAACTATGGTGCGTCACATTTTTAAATATTTCTTTGCAACCTGTGCTGCCAAAATGATTTAAATCACTTTATTTATTCTTTATTTATTCAAAATGGACTGCGTGATTCTCCACGTTAACAAGGAAATGGATATGAGTTTACCCTCCCAGGATAATAAGGTAGGGCCGGGCGCTTATTTCGCTTTGGCATTCGCCGCTGTATTTTTCTCTGGATTACTCGGCGGAAAAGAATGGTACGGTGTATTTGATTTCACAACGTTAAATGGCGCTTTTGGCAAAGTCGTCAGTAAAGCCAGCCTTGAAGGCGATACGCTGACGACGGCGACCAGCGCGTTTCGTGGCAGCGGCGGTCATGGCGCAATGGACGGTTTCCTCTTTGCGTTAGGCTTAATTCCTGCGGTGATGTTTGCGTTGGGCATGATTAATGTGCTGGAACATTACGGCGCTCTGCGCGCAGCCCGTCGTCTGTTAACGCCATTACTGCGCCCGCTGATGGGAATTCCGGGAAATACCGGTCTTGCGCTGATTGGCAGCCTGCAGAGTACTGATGTTGGCGCATCGCTGACGCGTAATCTGGCCGATGAAGGCGAAATCACGGAAAACGAAAAAGATATCTTTGCCATGTTCCAGTTTTCTGCGGGGGCAATGATCACCAACTTCTTCTCGTCGGGTGCAATCCTGTTCACGCTGATGGCCGTGGATGGCACGCCAGCGGTACCTGCGTCGATTGGCGCCTGTGTCGCGGTGATGTTCATTATGAAAATTGTCGGCGCCAACGTCATGCGCCTGTTTCTGGCCTTCACCAATAAAAAAGTCGAATCCACCGTACCGGGAGAAGCATCATGAGTGCACCAACCTCTAATCCTGTTATTACCGATGTCTTTGTCGAAGGTGCCCGTAAAGGCTGGAACATCGCGACAACCAGTACGCTGCCGAACGTGGTGATGGCTTTTATCATCATTAAAGCGCTGGAGATTACCGGCGCATTGAAAGGGCTGGGCATGGTATTCGCGCCGTTAATGGGGCTGTTTGGTCTGCCCGGTGAAGCCGCTGCTGTGTTAATTGGTGGCTGGATGTCGATGGGCGGGGGGATCGGCGTCGCGATTGGCCTGTTTGACAAAGGCATCCTGACCGGTGAACACCTGGCGATTCTCGCCCCGGCAATTTACCTGATGGGCTCTCAGGTGCAGTACCTCGGTCGTATTCTCGGGGTGATTGGCACCAGCGCTAAACGTATTCCTCTGATGATTGTCATCTCCGTTTTGAACGCTTTTTTAGCGATGCTGCTGATGCGCATTATTCTCTGATAAGGATTTACCATGGATTTGGAAAAGTACATTGATGAACTGCAAACGCTGGTCAACGTAGACTGCGGTACGCAAACAGTAGACGGCGTTGCCCGCGTGGCCGCAGTGATGCGCGAACTTTGGCAGCAGGAAGGCTGGCATACAGAGCAGGTGGATTTAGGCCGTGCGGTCGGTCCGGCGCTGCTGGCGACCAATAAGCCTGATGCGACACAGTATGATGTGCTGTTGGTCGGCCATCTTGATACCGTTTTCCCGGTGGGAACCGTGGCGGAACGCCCAATGAGCCGCGATGACACCCGTCTTTACGGACCCGGCGTTTCCGACATGAAAAGCGGCCTGCTGAATATGGTCTGGGCGATGCGCACGTTACCGGCTGAGGACCTGGCGCGGCTGTCTATCGCTGTGGCAATGAACCCGGATGAAGAGACCGGCAGCGTTCACTCCAGCCAGTGGATTGGCGAACTGGCGAAGCGCGCGCGCTGCGTGCTGGTGTGTGAAGCCGCTCGGGCTGACGGCTCTCTGGTGAAAGCGCGTAAAGGGGTTGGCGGCTATCAACTGACGTTTGACGGCGTTGCGGCGCATGCCGGTAACGAGCCGGAAAAAGGGCGTTCTGCGATCACCGCGTTTGCCAATAGCGTGCTGGCGATTAACGCGTTGAGCGACATAGCGCGCGGAACCACGCTTAACGTGGGCGTTGTGCAGGGTGGCAGCGCGGCGAATGTGGTGGCGGCGAAACTGCATGCGGAACTGGATGTGCGATTCTGGGAGAACGAGGAGTATGACCGCGTGCATCAGGCACTGCAGTCACTCTGCCAGCACGGTTTCCTGGATGGCGTGACCACCACGCTCACCCGCGTAAGCCACAAGTCTGCGATGGCGGCGAGTGAAGAGACTCAACAGTTGATGGCGCTGGTAGAACGCGCGGGTCTGGAAGAAGGCATCACTGTGACATGGCAGGCCGTGGGCGGCGGGAGCGATGCTAATCTGACGGCGGCGTTAGGTATTCCGACGCTGGACGGACTGGGCCCGATTGGCGCGGGTTTCCACAGCGCAGATGAATGGCTGGATATCGCCTCAATTGCGCCGCGCATCCGTTTATTAAAACGGATTATCACGATGCTGTAATGTGCAGGAAATATAGCCTCCTGCGGGAGGCTATATTAATATCATTGTTATTTATCAACAGCAAAAACATTAGCGGACATATTGTTAAGTGCTATTTATATATCATGCGGCTGAAGTTGGTTTTCTAAGCGGCGATCGCGCAGGGTGGAATAAATAAAGGCAAAGACAAACAGCAGAGAAAATAATACGACGATGGTCGGGGCCGGTGCGCTGTCGATAAAAAAGGAGAGATATACACCCAGAAATGAGGTTACCACCGAGATCGCTACCGCCAATAATAACGCGCGGGAAAAGGTTCGCGTCAATAAAATCGCAATGGCACCTGGCGCAATTAACAGTGAGATCGACAAAATGATCCCCACTGATTTTAGCGTCGCGACGATGGTCAGGGCGATCATGCACAGCAGCCCGTAATGCAGCAGGGGGGTGTTAAGTCCGCTGGCTTTTGCCTGATGCGGATCGAACGCGTGCAGCAGCAGATCTTTCCACTTTAGCCCGATAATCAGCGCGATCCCGAGGGCGATAACCGCTGTCTGGGCGATGTCGCTCAGCGAAACGCCCAGCATATCGCCAAACAAAATATGATCCAGATGGACTTCAGACTGGATAGAGACATACAGCACCAGCCCTGCGCCAAACATCCCGGAGAAGACGATCCCCATCAGGGTGTCTCGCTTGATTCGGCTATTATCATCGAGATAGCCCGTTGCAACCGCACAGAAAAGCCCGGCGATAAACGCGCCAATTGCCAGCGGAATACCGGCGATGTAAGCCAGAACGATCCCCGGAAAAACGGCGTGACTCATGGCATCGCCCATCAGCGCCCAGCCTTTAAGCACCAAAAAGACCGACAACAACGCGCAGGGTATGGCGACGAGGGTGGAGATGGCCAGCGCGTTGACCATAAAGTTGAACTGAAAGGGTTCCAGCAGCGTGTTTAAGAGCATGAGGACTCCTTATTCACCTGGCGGGCGCGGCGGCGATTTGCCAGCAGGCCATGTTTGGGGGCAAAGACAAACGCCAGCAGAAACAGCAGCGTTTGCAGAACGACAATGATTCCGCCGGTTGCGCCGTCCAGCCAGTAGCTCAGCCAGGCGCCGAAAAAGCTGGTCAGGCTACCGATGGCGACAGCGATGACGAGCAGGCGGGGAAAGCGGTCGGTCAACAGCCAGGCGGTAGCGCCGGGGGTCACCACCAGACAAATCACCAAAAATGCCCCGACGGTTTGCAGTGCCGCAACGGTGGAAACGGAAAGTAGCGTAAAAAATAACAGCTTCAACCGACCCGGATTCAGACCGATAGACCGCGCATGGTTCTCATCGAAAAAGACCACCATCAGGTCTTTCCACTTCAATAACAAAATGGTCAGCGAGACAACGCCGATGATCGCCAGTTGCACAATGTCTTCCGGGGCAATCGCCAGTATGTTGCCGAGAATAATGGTCTGTATGTTCACCGACATCGGATTGAGCGACACCATAAACAACCCGATGCCGAAGAAGGAGGAAAAGATCAGCCCGATAATCGCATCTTCCTTCAGACGCGAACGCTGATTGAGAAACAGCATGCTGCCTGCCGCCAGTCCCCCGGAAAGAAAGGCGCCGAGCGCGAAGGGAAGGCCTAACATATAAGCCCCGGCAACCCCCGGGACGATGGAGTGCGACAGCGCATCGCCAATCAGCGACCAGCCTTTGAGCATCAGGTAGCAGGAGAGGAACGCGCACAGGCCGCCGACCATCGCGGAGACCCACATGGCATTCAGCATATACTGATAGCCAAACGGCTCTGTCAGCCAGTTCATGATGACTCCCCCTCGCTTGCGGTGCGTCGGGAAATATACGGACGCTCATCATCCGTAATCACATGCTGCTCACCCCCGTTCAGCGCCACGTGGCGCAGGACGCCGCTGAAGGCCAGTTCCAGATTCTCAGTGGTAAAGGTGGTTTCCGTCGGACCGCTTGCCAGCACCGTACCTTTAATCATCACCGTGTAGTCACAAAACTCGGTGACCGAACCCAGATTATGGGTAGAGACCAGCATGGTCCGGCCCTCATCGCGCAGTTCGCGCAGCAGATCGATGATGCGGGCCTCGGTTTTTACGTCCACGCCAGTGAACGGTTCGTCCAGTAAAATCACCTGCCCGTCCTGAGCGATAGCCCGCGCCAGAAAGACGCGCTTTTTCTGCCCACCGGAAAGTTCGCCTATCTGACGATGGCGATACTCCAGCATATCAACCCGCGCCAGCGCCGCCTCCACGCATTCGTGATCGCGCGCCTTCGGGCGACGTAGCCAGCCCATATGGCCATAGCGCCCCATCATCACGACATCTTCCACCAGCACCGGAAACGACCAGTCCACCTCTTCCGACTGTGGGACATACGAAATCAGATTCTGCTTCAGCGCCTGATTGACCGGTTGTTGCAGGATGGAAATCTCCCCTTGCGCCAGCCGGACAAACCCCATCAACGCTTTGAAAAGGGTTGATTTCCCGGAGCCGTTGACGCCAACCAGCGCGGCAATCGTGCCGCCTGGAACCTGAAAAGTGGCATCCCGCAGAGCGGTGTGACCGTTGCGATACGTCACCGTAACCTGGTTCACGGTAATCGCAGATTGACTCATTTTTGACTCCTCAGGCCGTCGTTAATGCCGCTGACGATGGTTTCCGTCGTGACGCGCAGTAAATCCAGATAGGTCGGTACCGGGCCATCGGCCGCGCTCAGGGAATCGACGTACAATACGCCGCCATAATGTGCGCCGGACTCCCGGGCTACCTGACGCGCCGGCTTATCGGAAACCGTGCTTTCGCTAAATACCGTTGGGATCTGATGCGCTCTGATCGCATCGATCACTTTGCGTACCTGTTTCGGTGTGCCTTGCTGATCGGCATTGATCGGCCACAGATACAGCTCTTTCAGATCGTTATCGCGCGCCAGATAGGAGAATGCGCCTTCGCTGGTGACCAGCCAGCGTTTATCCGCCGGGATTTTCGCCAGCGCGGCGTGCAGGGGATCGAGCGTCTGACGAATCTTCGCTTTATAGTTCTCTGCATTTTTCTGGTAGGTGGCGGCGTTGTCCGGGTCGTACTTCATCAACGCGTTGCGAATGTTATCGACGTAGATCAGGGCATTTTCTGCCGACATCCAGGCATGTGGGTTGGGTTTTCCGTTGTAAGGGCCTTCGCTGATGCCCATCGGTTTTACCCCATCCGAAACCATCACTTCCGGTACGCCGGATAAATGCTGATAGAAACGGGCAAACCACAACTCCAGGTTAAGGCCGTTGGAGAGAATAAGCTGTGCGCCCTGCGCCCGTTTAATATCCCCCGGCGTGGGTTGATATTCGTGAATTTCCGCACCGGGTTTCGTGATTGAACTGACCTCGGCCGCGTCACCCGCCACGTTGCTCGCCATATCGGCAATCACCGTAAAGGTGGTAATCACCTTAAACTTTTCTTTCGCAAAGGCAGGCGACAGCGTGAGTGCCGTCAGTACGCTGGCAAGAAGAAATGACTTCAGACGGGTCAGGTGCGGCATAGTATCCCTCACAGCAAAGTGGTTAATTTATCATCGAATATAGCCTTTGCTATGTTATATAGCACATGGCATAAACAAATGAAAATAATTCTTATTTGCGTAGGGTGCTAAGGATGTATCACCTTCAGGTGATAGTCGCGTGGATGACTAAGGTGTATTATTTATGCAACTTAAATATGGAGGCATCATGTCTGGCAAACGTATTGCACGTGAAAAAATGACGATCCAGAAAATGATCTCGCTATACGAAAACCAGTGTCCGCAGGCTTCGAAGGAGCCTGGGCATTACGACGCGTTATTTAGTTATGCGCAAAAACGCCTGGATAAGTGTGTGTTTGGCGAAGAAAAACCCGCGTGCAAACAGTGCCCGGTACACTGTTATCAACCGGCGAAGCGTGAAGAGATGAAGCAGATTATGCGCTGGGCGGGGCCGAGAATGCTCTGGCGCCATCCGATTTTGACTGTGCGTCATTTGATTGATGACAAACGCCCGGTCCCGGAATTGCCCGAGAAGTATCAGCGCAAAAAATAATGCCCTCGGCACGAGGGCATTGTCGGGGATTATGCTTTGGTGGCAATCAGAATCGCTGAGGCCTTGATCAGCGCAATGACGCGGCTGCCCTGGCTCAGTTTCATTTCTTGCTGACTCTCGTTAGTGATCACGGCAACGATGTCAAAACCGGCATCTGTCTTGATGTGTACCGTCGCGTTGACTGCACCTTCAGTAACCTGAGAAACGCTGCCAGCAAACTGGTTACGGGCTGAGAAGTTCAGCCCACAGTCTTCCGTTGCCAGCGTGACCCACGGTGCTTTGATCAGGGCAATCGCTTCTTTTCCGTTTGCCAGACCCAGCGCCTGTTGGCTGCTATGGGTAACAATCGCGACCAGTTTTGCACCGCCTGCCAGCGTCAGTTCAACTTCATCATTCACTGCGCCAGTGGCAACCGCACTTACCGTACCGGTGAGTTGATTACGTGCTGATACCGCCATACTGCCTCCTTTCGTTGAGATATCCCCCAGTATAGCCACAGTTGTTAAACCAGCGCATCTTTATCAATACCCAGTCGCTTCATACGTGAAAGCAGGGTGGTGCGCTTCAGACCCAGGCGCTGCGCCGCGCCTTTGGGACCGGCGACAACGCCGTTAGTCTCTTTCAGTACGCGCATAATGAGCTGGTATTCGTCCTCACCCTCTTGTGCGACTTCTGTTGCCACCGGGGGATCGGAAGGAGTCAGGTTGGCGACATCAGGCAGCGAGAGTTGCAGCACGTTGCCTCGCGTCAGCAGAACCGCACGCTCCACGACGTTTTCCAGTTCGCGCACGTTCCCCGGCCATTCCATACTGCTCAGCGTTCGCAGCGCTTCCGCAGGAATACTGTCGATGTTACGTCCCATCCGGCGGGCGATTTTAAAGGTGAAGGCTTTCACCAGCAGGGGAATATCTTCCGGGCGCTCACGCAGCGGCGGCAAATGGATCGGGAAGACGTTCAGACGATAGTACAGATCGTTACGGAACTCGCGATCTGCCACCATTTTTTTCAGATCCCGGTTGGTGGCGGCGATCAGGCGGACATCCGTCTGGATCAGCTTGTTACTGCCCAGCCGTTCAAATTCCTGTTCCTGGAGAACGCGCAGCAGTTTTGGCTGCAATTCCAGCGGCATATCGCCCACTTCGTCGAGGAACAGCGAGCTTTTATCCGCCAGCTCGAAACGACCAATTCGCTGAGCGCTGGCGCCGGTAAACGCACCGCGTTCATGGCCAAACAGATCGCTTTCCAGTAATCCGGCAGGCATGGCTGCGCAGTTCATCTTCACCATCCGGCGGGCATTACGTCCGCTCAGATTGTGAATGGCCCGGGCTATCAGTTCTTTACCTGTTCCGGTCTCACCCAGAATCAGGACAGTGCTGTCGCTTTGCGCCACCATCTCGACCTGTTTGAGGACGCTGTACATCGCTTCGCTGCGACCAATGATCTCGCCAAACTCACTGTCTACGTTGTTGAGTTGTTCGGTCAGCGCCAGGTTTTCATCGACCAGCCGCTCTTTCAGGCGGTGGATCTCCTGATAGGCGAGGGCGTTATCGACGGCAATCGCCACGCGTTCGGCAATCTGGCGCAACAATTTGAGGTTGGCGGTGGTGAAGACTTTCTCTTCACACTGCGCCAGCTTGAGGACGCCAAGCATCGTATTGCCGGACATCAGCGGCAGCAGGCACAGCGTTTGTATCTGGTTGCCCCAGGTTTCGAACAGCATACGTTCGTAAGGCGCAAGCGCATCGCGTTCGTTCAGGTTAATCAGCAGCATCTCTTTGCTTTTGAATACCCGTTCAGAGAGCGTGCCGGCTTCGTCCACTTCACTTTGTTCATGTGCCGGATGATGCTCATCCAGATAGTGGGTGGAGTAAATGCTCAGCTTATTTTTGCGATCGCTGCGCAGCACGATGCTGATGTCATCAATATTGAAGTAGTGGTGGATCTCTTTGGCGACTTCGCTGACCAGCTCATCAACGTCCAGGCGGGAGAGCACGGCGTTGGTGATGGCGACCAGGATGCGAAAGTTGTCGCGCTCGCGGCATAACAGTTCGTAATCGACGTTGTTCGTTACCCGGCTCTGAATTTGCTCCGCAACGACACCGACGATCTGCGTAAAAGTCTGCAGCCGGTTGTACTCTTTTTCCGTCCACGGGCGGTCTTCATTGCGGATGAATTCACAGCCGCCAAAGATCCGTCCATCGGCCGCCAGCGGTAGCAGGCAGTAGTGTCCAAATTCAGCGTACAAGCCGCCGGACGCCAGCTGCGGCCAGGTTTCGGTGAACTCATGGTAGTTGCAATGTAGCGTATCGGGACGAGACAAAATGCGGCGCACCGGTCCGTGCGCCAGTACGGTTTCGTCTTCATAATCGATGGGCTTACCATTTTCACGCGTCGCGAAATAATGCGCACGCTGCGTCTGCGCCTGCCATAACACAATAGCCGCGCAATCGGCCAGCGCCGAACGCTTGACCAGTTGCGAAAGCGCCTCACTGAGAGACTGAAGATCGGGCTGCTGTAATAATGTACGAGTAATATCGAACAAGCCTTGCTGTCCGAGGTCACTCATCGGTGTATACGACATATTGCTTTTCCAGGAAGCACCACAGAACGGTGCGAAAACGGTAAATGAATTATAGGTATCAGTCGTAACTTATTGCCGGATGGCGGGTTCACCCTACCCGGCCTACGGGCAATGTCTTGCCTGCAGACCGGATAAGTGTAGCGCCACCGGGCAATATATCAGCATATACGCGGTAATGGTTCGGCGTGTGGTAAATCGAGGGTGCGTTTTACGCCGTAGAGCCCGGCAAGTCGGACGCCTTTGCGTTCGACAACTTCGCCGATCAGGGCGGCATCCTGGCCTAACGGGTGCGCGCGCAGTGCGGCAAGTACCGCTTCTGCTGCCTGACGTTCAACCGCGATCACCAGTTTACCTTCGTTGGCGAAGTTGAGCGCATCCAGACCGAGCAGTTCGCAGACGCCGCGGACTGCAGGTTTCACCGGCAGGGCCGCTTCTGACAGCTCAATCCCATAGCCGCATGCTGCTGCGAACTCATGTGTGACCGCGTTGACGCCGCCACGTGTAGCATCACGCAGCGCTTTCACGCCAGGAATATCTCGCAGTGTCTGAATCAGTGGGGTTAATACCGCACAATCGCTCACCAGTTCGCCATCCAGTCCCAACTGCTCGCGCAGGTTCAGGATGGTCGCGCCGTGATCGCCAAGGGTGCCGCTGACCAGCAGCACATCGCCGACGCTCAGAGTCTGTGCGCCCCAGTGAATATCGGCCGGAATCGCGCCCATACCTGCGGTGTTAATGAAGAGCTTGTCTGCTGCGCCGCGCTGCACAACCTTGGTGTCGCCGGTCACGATAGCAATGCCCGCTTCGCGCGCGGTAGCCGCCATGCTGTTGACGACGGTTTTCAGCGTATCCATCGACAGGCCTTCTTCGAGGATAAATCCGCAGGAGAGGTAGCGAGGAATCGCGCCGCTTACCGCGACATCGTTGGCTGTGCCGCAGATTGCCAGCTTACCGATATTACCGCCAGGGAAGAACAGCGGGTCGATGACATAGCTGTCAGTTGAAAATGCCAGACGGTCGCCTTCAGCAACCAGTTGCGCCAGATCCAGACGTGCCTGATCTTCCTGTTCCGCCAGCCACGGATTCGCAAATGCTTCCATAAACAGACTGTTGATCAACTGCTGCATAGCCTGACCGCCGCTACCGTGGGCGAGTTGTACGCTGTTCATGCTTCACACTCCTGCTGACGATACTGATACCAGGCGGCACATGCGCCTTCGGATGAGACCATTAATGCGCCAAACGCGGTCTCTGGATTACAGGTTTTGCCAAATAATGGACACTGATGCGGCTTACATCTGCCGGTCAGTACTTCCCCGCAACGGGCGCGAGGATCGTCATAGACCTGCTGCGGCGCAGGCTGGAAATGCGCTTCGGCATCAAAACGCTGATAATCAGGCGTCAGGTGAACCCCCGAGGATTCGATGACACCCAAACCGCGCCATTCGCTGTTGCCATTGACGCAAAATACTTCAGCGATGGCCTGTTGCGCCAGGGCGTTACCGGCATCCGGTACGACGCGGCGATACTGGTTCTCAACCTGGCTTTGGGCCGCTATTTTCTGCTCAATCAGCATCACGACGCCTTGCAGCAGATCAAGCGGTTCAAAACCCGCGACCACTAACGGGCGATGAAAATCTGAGGCGATGAAATTATAGGCATCGGTACCGATCACCATACTCACGTGACCGGGGGCTAAGAAGGCGTCGATACCGTTGTCCGGCTGCTCCAGCAGGCTACGCAGCGTAGGAATAAGCGTGATGTGCTGGCAGAAAAAGTAAAAGTTCTGCACGTCGCGCTGTTTTGCCTGCTGAAGGGTGATCGCGGTCGTCGGCATGGTGGTTTCAAAACCCAGACCAAAGAACACGACTTTGCGTGTCGGGTTCTCTTGCGCCAGCTTCAGGGCATCCATCGGAGAGTAGACGATGCGGATATCCGCACCACGCGCTTTGGCCTGCAGCAGTGAACCTTGTTTACCCGGTACGCGCATCGCGTCGCCAAAGGTACAGAAAATCACGTCTGGATGGCTGGCGATTTCTACGCAGCTGTCGATTCTGCCCATCGGCAGAACGCAAACCGGACAGCCCGGGCCGTGAATAAACTCTACGTTTTCAGGCAGTAGTTGGTCGAGACCAAATTTGAAGATAGCGTGAGTATGACCACCGCACACTTCCATAATGCGCAGCGGACGTTCAGCCGTATAGGGGAGGTGAGCGGCACGTTCACACAGGTGCTCAATTAACTGCATCACCTGTTCTGGTGCGCGATATTCGTCAACAAAACGCATTTATTTTTCCTCGCCATACAGCAACGCGCCGACATCCGGCTCAACGTCAAACATGTTTTGCAGCGCATCGAGCGTGTCGCGCGCTTCGGCTTCATTAATGATGCTCATGGCAAAGCCGACGTGAACCAGTACCCACTGGCCCAGACGCGGCTGACCATTTTCATCGCAGCTACCGACCAGCGTCAGGTCAACGTCGCGCTGAATGCCGCAAACATCCACCTTGGCCTGGTTACCTTCAATGGTGCGGATTTGACCCGGAACACCTATGCACATCGCTGCGTCTCCAGCCAGGCAAGCCATTGATCCATCCCTTCGCCGCTGGTGGCAGAAATCAGGATGATCTCAATTTCCGGGTTCACTTCACGGGCGCTGGCGATACATTTTTCAACATCAAAGTTGAGGTACGGCAGCAGATCCACTTTATTGAGCAGCATCAGCGAGGCGGCAGCAAACATATGCGGATATTTCAGCGGCTTATCTTCCCCTTCGGTGACGGAAAGTACCGCGACTTTATGGCGCTCGCCGAGGTCGAAGCTGGCCGGGCAAACCAGGTTGCCGACGTTTTCGATAAATAAAATACCGTTGTCATCCAAAGGCAGACGCGGGGCGGCATCGGCAATCATTTGTGCGTCAAGGTGGCAGCCTTTACCGGTGTTCACCTGAATGGCTGGCGTACCGGTTGCGCGAATGCGGGCAGCATCGTTGACCGTCTGCTGATCGCCTTCAATGACCGCGCACGGCACGCGGTCCTTCAGTTTCATCAGCGTTTCAGTCAGCAGCGTCGTTTTACCGGAACCCGGGCTTGATACGAGGTTAAGTACCAGATGTTGGCGGGCAGCGAAGCGGGCGCGGTTACGCTCGGCCAGACGGTTGTTTTTGTCCAGCACGTCAATTTCCACTTCCAGCATGCGGCGTTGGCTCATGCCTGGCGCGTGGGTGCCTGCTTCACCATGACCGTAATGTAAATCGCCTTCTGCGGTCTGGCTCGGCGTGAAATTGGATGTCTTCACACCGGTGATATTCAGCGCCGGACGTGCTGCCGGGGCAAATGGCGCGCTACGAAACGCCGAATGAGGGTTATGTTCATCACCCTCTATATAAAGGTTGCCTTCCGCGCAACCGCATGTCGTACACATCGCTCACTCCTGATTCATTGCTTATTACGTGCTTTTTGCCAGATGGCGACGCTAGCGCCTTATCCGGCCTGGGGGGCATCACCGGCAGTAATTAATCTTCAGCGTCGCCTATTTCTATTCGTCGAATCTGTAAGCCGTCATCAGCCACAATTCTCAGCGTGTCGCTGTTGCATTGTGGACAGCGGCGCACGCGTTGCGTCAGTAACGTGACATATTGCTGACAAGATTCGCACCAACACTCGGCTTCTTGTTCTTCGAGGTGCAGTTTACAACCTTCTGCAAGTGTCCCGCGGCATACCAGATCAAAACAAAAGGCGAGAGCACTGGTTTCTACGCAAGAAAATGCGCCAATTTTGAGCCAGACCCCAGTCACCCGATGAGCGCCGTGTTGTTTGGCCTGTTGTTCAATCAATTCCAGTGCCCGTTGGCAGAGGGTTATTTCGTGCATATCGCCTCCCATAGTCGTTGCCCTGTAAAAGCAATAAACATGCCAGGTTGAATTTTTCCACGCGTGACAATGTCGACGATGACGAAATGACATGTCGTCACGCCTGCTAATTTTTATATCCATATGAAAATTAACGATTTTAATGTTGGCATGAAATGTGCTTAAGGCTGTCTATCTCTGCTAAACGGGTAACCTGACATGACTATTTGGGAAATAAGCGAAAAAGCCGATTACATCGCTGAACGGCACCGTCGCCTACAGGACCAGTGGCGTATTTACTGCAACTCGCTGGTTCAGGGGATCACCCTGTCGAAAGCGCGTTTGCATCATGCGATGAGCTGCGCGCCGGACAAGGATCTCTGCTTTGTCCTTTTTGAACATTTCACTATTTACGTCACGCTGGCGGATGGCTTTAACAGCCATACCATCGAGTACTACGTCGAAACGAAAGACGGTGACGATAAACAGCTGATTGCGCAGGCACAGCTGACCATCGATGGCACAGTCGATGACCGAATTAGCAACCGCGATCGCGAGCAGGTGCTGGAGCACTATCTCGAGAAAATCGCCAGCGTCTACGACAGCCTGTATACCGCGGTTGAAAACAATATGCCGGTGAATTTAAGCCAACTGGTAGAAGGACATAACCCGGCATAAGCCTCGGGTGTTGCCCACTTGCGTCATGGTGTGGTTTTCCGCTGCATCACGACAGTTTAGGGAATGGGCATGTCGAAAAGTGTCGAAAATGACATTCGATAGACATGTTTCGTCAAAAATGACTATCACCTGAGGAATGCCTGGTGAATCGTTTTGTAATTGCTGACTCCACTCTTTGTATTGGCTGCCACACCTGTGAAGCCGCCTGCTCAGAGACACATCGCCAGCATGGCCTGCAGTCAATGCCGCGCCTTAAAGTGATGTTAAATGAAAAAGAATCTGCGCCGCAGCTTTGCCACCAGTGTGAAGATGCGCCTTGTGCCACCGTTTGCCCGGTTAATGCCATTAACCGTGTCGATGGCGCCGTACAGCTGAATGAAAGCCTGTGCGTGAGCTGCAAACTGTGCGGGATTGCTTGCCCGTTCGGGGCGATTGAATTTTCCGGCAGCCGTCCGCTGCACATCCCGGCGAACGCCAATACGCCAAAAGCGCCTCCGGCTCCGCCTGCACCCGCGCGTGTCAGCACGCTGCTGGACTGGGTTCCGGGCGTACGCGCCATCGCGGTGAAATGCGATCTGTGCAGTTTTGATGAGCAAGGTCCGGCCTGCGTACGCATGTGTCCGACCAAAGCCCTGCATCTGGTGAGCAATACGGATATCGCCCGCGCCAGCAAACGTAAGCGTGAGCTGACCTTCAATACCGATTTCGGCGATCTCACCTTGTTTCAGCAGGCTCAGAGTGGGGATGCAAAATGAGCGTAATTTCACTGATTAACAGCGGCGTGGCCTGGTTTACGGCTGCGGCGGTTCTGGCATTTCTGTTTTCGTTTCATAAACCGCTGAGCGGTTGGATTGCGGGCGTGGGCGGCGCAGTCGGCAGCCTGTGTACGGCGGCGGCGGGTTTTACCGTGCTGACGAACGCACTCGCGGTCAGCGGCGTGATGCCGTTTATCGGTCACGGTCTGCAAGTGACCCCGCTGAATGCGATTTGGCTTATCACGCTGGGTCTGTGCGGTCTGTTTGTCAGCCTGTACAACATTGACTGGCATCGTCATCCGCAGGTAAAGGCCAACGGTCTGCTGGTTAACCTGCTGATGGCTGCTGCGGTGTGTGCGGTGGTGGCCAGCAACCTCGGTACGCTGGTGGTGATGGCGGAAATCATGGCGCTGTGCGCGGTGTTCCTGACAGGTTGCAGCAAAGAAGGCAAATTGTGGTTTGCTCTGGGTCGTCTGGGCACCCTGTTGCTGGCGGTTGCCTGCTACCTGGTGTGGCAGCGCTACGGCACGCTGGAACTGCGTCTGCTCGACCTGCGTACGCAGGAATTGCCGCTCGGCTCTGACATCTGGGTACTGGGCGTTGCCGGTTTTGGTTTGCTGGCCGGGATTATCCCGCTGCACGGTTGGGTACCACAGGCGCACGCTAACGCCAGCGCACCGGCTGCGGCGCTGTTCTCTACCGTGGTCATGAAGGTGGGTCTGCTGGGGATTTTGACCTTGTCTCTGCTGGGCGGTAATGCGCCGTTGTGGTGGGGCATTGCGCTGTTGGTACTGGGTATGATCACCGCGTTTGTCGGCGGTCTGTATGCGCTGATGGAGCACAACATCCAGCGTCTGCTGGCTTATCACACGCTGGAAAATATCGGCATTATTCTGCTGGGTCTGGGTGCCGGTGTGACCGGGATTGCCCTCAATCAACCCGCGCTGATTGCGCTGGGTCTGACCGGCGGTTTGTACCATCTGGTTAACCATAGTCTGTTTAAAAGCGTTCTGTTCCTGGGCGCAGGCAGCATCTGGTTCCGTACCGGTCATCGTGATATCGAAAAACTGGGTGGTATTGGTAAACGCATGCCGGTGATTTCTCTGGCTATGCTGGTCGGTCTGATGGCGATGGCTGCGCTGCCACCACTGAACGGCTTTGCCGGTGAATGGGTTATCTATCAATCCTTCTTCAAACTGGGCAACAGCGGAGCGTTTATCGGTCGTCTGTTAGGACCGTTGCTGGCGGTAGGGCTGGCGATTACCGGCGCGCTGGCCGTGATGTGTATGGCGAAAGTCTATGGCGTCACGTTCCTGGGCGCACCGCGCACGAAGGAAGCTGAAAACGCCTGCTGCGCACCCATCCTGATGGGCGTGAGCGTGGTTGCACTGGCTATCTGCTGCGTGCTTGGCGGTGTTGCTGCACCGTGGCTGCTGCCGCTGATCTCTTCGGCTGTACCGCTGCCGCTGGAAACGGCGAACACCACCGTTTCTCAACCTATGATTACGCTGCTGCTGATTGCTTGTCCTCTGCTGCCGTTCATCATCATGGCTATTTTCAAAGGCAACCGTCTGCCGTCGCGTTCACGCGGTGCGGCGTGGGTGTGTGGTTACGATCACGAGCAGTCGATGGTTATCACCGCGCACGGTTTTGCTATGCCGGTGAAAGAAGCCTTTGCTCCGGTACTCAAATTGCGTAAATGGCTGAATCCGGTGTCACTGGTTCCGGGCTGGCAGAATGCGGCTGCACCGGTGCTGTTCCGTCGCCTGGCGCTGATTGAGCTGGCGGTGCTGGTGGTGATTGTGGTTTCACGAGGAGCCTGAGAATGAGTGTTTTATATCCGTTAATTCAGGCGCTGGTGTTGTTTGCCGTAGCGCCGCTGCTGTCCGGTATCACCCGTGTGGCGCGTGCGCGTTTGCACAATCGCCGCGGTCCGGGCGTGTTACAGGAATACCGCGACATTATCAAACTGCTGGGTCGTCAGAGCATTGCGCCTGCGGATTCCAGCTGGGTATTCCGTCTGACGCCGTTCGTGATGGTGGGTGTCATGCTGACTATCGCCACCGCGTTGCCGGTCGTGACCGTTGGCTCACCGCTGCCGCAACTGGGCGACTTGATCACCTTAATTTACCTGTTCGCCATTGCCCGCTTCTTCTTCTCTATCGCGGGTCTGGATACCGGTAGCCCGTTCACCGCCATTGGTGCCAGCCGTGAAGCGATGCTCGGTGTGTTGGTAGAGCCCATTCTGCTGCTGGGGTTGTGGGTCGCGGCGCAGGTCGCGGGTTCAACCCATATCAGCAACATTGCCGATACCGTTTATCACTGGCCTGCTGCGCGCAGCATCCCGCTGATTCTGGCGCTGTGCGCCTGCGCTTTCGCCACCTTTATCGAAATGGGCAAACTGCCGTTCGATCTCGCGGAAGCGGAGCAAGAGCTGCAGGAAGGTCCGTTGACCGAATACAGCGGCAGCGGTTTTGCAGTGCTGAAATGGGGTATTAGCCTCAAGCAACTGGTCGTTCTGCAAATGTTTGTCGGCGTGTTCCTGCCGTGGGGACAGATGGAAACCTTTACGGCGGGTGGGCTGCTGCTGGCGTTGGTGATCGCCATCGTCAAGCTGGTCGTCGGCGTACTGGTGATTGCCCTGTTCGAAAACAGCATGGCGCGTCTGCGTTTTTGCGCCACTTCACGCGTGACCTGGGCCGGTTTTGGGTTTGCGTTTTTAGCATTCGTCTCCTTGCTGGTGGCGTGATTTAAGAGAGTTTGAGCATGTCTGAAGAAAAATTAGGTCAACAATACCTTGCGGCACTGCACCAGGCATTTCCTGGCGTCGTACTGGACGAAGCCTGGCAGACCAAAGATCAGCTGACCATCACCGTGAAGGTGAACTATCTGCCAGAAGTGGTTGAGTTCCTTTACTACAAACAGGGCGGATGGTTGTCCGTGCTGTTTGGTAATGACGAACGCCAGCTGTGCGGTCGCTATGCTGTGTATTACGTGATGTCGATGGAGCAGGGCACCAAGTGCTGGATCACCGTTCGCGTTGAAGTCGATGCCAATACACTGGAATTCCCGTCCGTCACGCCGCGCGTACCGGCCGCCGTCTGGGGCGAGCGTGAAGTGCGCGATATGTACGGTTTGATCCCGGTAGGATTACCGGATGAACGTCGTCTGGTGCTGCCGGATGACTGGCCGGATGAACTCTATCCGCTGCGTAAAGACAGCATGGATTACCGTCAGCGCCCGGCGCCGACGACCGATGCCGAAACCTACGAGTTCATTAACGAACTGGGTGACAAGAAAAACAACGTGGTGCCGATTGGCCCGCTGCACGTGACTTCCGATGAACCGGGTCACTTCCGTTTGTTCGTTGATGGCGAGAACATCATCGACGCTGACTACCGTCTGTTCTATGTCCACCGTGGCATGGAAAAACTGGCGGAAACGCGTATGGGCTACAACGAAGTGACGTTCCTGTCGGATCGCGTGTGCGGTATTTGTGGTTTTGCCCACAGCACCGCGTACACCACCTCCGTCGAAAATGCGATGGGGATTGTGGTGCCGGAACGCGCACAGATGATCCGCGCCATTCTGCTGGAAGTTGAACGTCTGCACTCGCACCTGCTGAACCTTGGCCTGGCGTGTCACTTCACCGGCTTCGACTCTGGTTTTATGCAGTTCTTCCGCGTACGTGAAACGTCCATGAAGATGGCAGAGATCCTGACCGGCGCGCGTAAAACTTACGGTCTGAACTTGATCGGCGGTATCCGTCGCGATCTGCTGAAAGAAGACATGATCCAGACTCGTCAGCTGGCGCAGCAGATGCGTCGTGACGTGCAGGAACTGGTCGATATGCTGCTCAGCACGCCGAACATGGAACAGCGTACCGTCGGTATTGGTCGCCTGGACCCGGAAATCGCCCGTGATTTCAGTAACGTCGGTCCGATGGTTCGCGCTAGCGGCCACGCGCGTGACACCCGTGCTGACCACCCGTTTGTGGGTTACGGTCTGCTGCCGATGGAAGTTCACAGCGAGCAGGGCTGCGACGTTATTTCTCGTTTAAAAGTGCGTATCAACGAAGTCTACACGGCGCTCAACATGATCGACTTTGGTCTGGATAACCTGCCAGGCGGTCCGCTGATGGTGGAAGGTTTCACCTATATTCCACACCGTTTCGCGCTGGGCTTTGCCGAAGCGCCGCGCGGGGATGACATCCACTGGAGCATGACTGGCGACAACCAGAAACTGTATCGCTGGCGCTGCCGTGCGGCCACCTACGCGAACTGGCCGACACTGCGTTACATGCTGCGTGGTAACACCGTTTCTGATGCCCCGCTGATTATCGGTAGCCTCGATCCTTGCTACTCCTGTACTGACCGCATGACCGTGGTCGATGTGCGTAAGAAGAAAAGCAAAGTCGTGCCGTACAAAGAACTTGAGCGCTACAGCATCGAGCGTAAAAACTCGCCGCTGAAATAAGGAATCGCCATGTTTACTTTTATCAAAAAAGTCATCAAAACCGGGACGCAGACGTCGTCGTATCCGCTGGAGCCGATCGCGGTTGATAAAAACTTCCGTGGTAAACCGGAACACAATCCGCAGCAGTGCATTGGTTGCGCAGCGTGTGTGAATGCGTGTCCGTCAAACGCGCTGACGGTCGAAACAGACCTGGTCACGAACGAGCTGGCGTGGCAGTTTAACCTCGGCCGCTGCATCTTCTGCGCCCGCTGTGAAGAAGTCTGCCCAACGGCGGCGATCACACTGTCTCAGGAATATGAACTGGCAGTGTGGAAGAAAGAGGATTTCCTGCAGCAGTCTCGTTTCGCGCTGTGCAATTGCCGCGTCTGTAACCGTCCGTTTGCGGTACAAAAAGAGATTGATTACGCCATTGCGCTGCTGAAGCACAACGGTGATAGCCGTGCGGAAAATCACCGTGAAAGCTTTGAGACCTGCCCGGACTGTAAGCGCCAGAAATGCCTGGTGCCGTCTGACCGTATTGAACTGACTCGCCATATGAAAGAGGCCAGCTGATGAGCAATTTATTAGGCCCACGTGACGCCAACGGTATTCCGGTACCGATGACGGTGGATGAATCCATTGCCAGCATGAAAGCATCGCTGCTGAAAAGCATCAAGCGTTCGGCTTACGTCTACCGTGTAGACTGCGGCGGCTGTAACGGCTGCGAAATCGAAATTTTTGCTACGTTATCCCCGCTGTTTGACGCAGAACGTTTTGGGATCAAAGTGGTGCCATCACCACGTCATGCGGATATTCTGCTGTTTACCGGTGCGGTCACCCGCGCGATGCGCTCCCCGGCGCTGCGTGCCTGGCAGTCTGCGCCGGACCCGAAAATTTGTATCTCTTACGGGGCCTGCGGTAACAGTGGCGGGATCTTCCACGACTTATACTGTGTCTGGGGCGGTACGGATAAAATCGTTCCGGTGGATGTCTATATTCCGGGATGCCCGCCGACGCCTGCGGCAACGCTGTACGGTTTTGCCATGGCGCTGGGTCTGCTGGAGCAAAAAATTCACGCGCGCGCGCCTGGCGAACTGGACGAACAGCCTGCAGAAATTCTGCACCCGGATATGGTTCAACCGTTACGTGTGAAGGTCGATCGTGAAGCGCGCCGTCTGGCGGGTTATCGCTATGGCCGCCAGATCGCGGATGACTACATGACGCAGTTAGGTCTGGGCGAACATCAGGTGGCGCGTTGGCTGGAGGCGGAAAACGATCCGCGTCTGACCGAGATCGTCACCCATCTTAACCAGGTCGTTGAAGAGGCGCGTATCCGATGAGTGAAACGGTGGTGTTCAGTCAACTGAGCCGTAAGTTTATTGATGAGAACGATGCGACGCCCGCCGAGGCGCAGCAGGTTGTCTATTACAGCCTGGCGATTGGTCACCACCTGGGGGTTATCGATTGCCTGGAGGCGGCGTTAACCTGTCCATGGGATGCGTATCTGGCGTGGATTGCGACACTTGCACAAGGAAGCGAAGCCCGCCGTAAAATGGAAGGCGTGCCGAAATACGGTGAGATCGTCATCGATTTTAACCATGTGCAGATGCTGGCGCGTGCGTTTGATGACGCGCTCGCCGTGCAGACGCCGCAGCAGCAGGAATGGAGCAAACTGATGCTCAGCATGCTCCATGATATTCATCAGGAAAGCGCCATCTATCTGATGGTGAGGAGACACCGTGACTGACGTTTTATTGTGTGTTGGCAACAGCATGATGGGCGATGACGGCGCGGGTCCGCTGCTGGCGGAGATGTGCGCGGCAGAGCCTAAAGGCAACTGGGTGGTCATCGACGGTGGCAGCGCGCCTGAGAATGATATTGTGGCCATTCGCGAACTGCGCCCGGAACGTCTGCTGATTGTGGATGCAACCGATATGGGCCTTAACCCCGGTGAGATCCGTATTATCGATCCTGATGACATCGCCGAGATGTTCATGATGACGACGCACAATATGCCGCTGAACTACCTGGTCGATCAGCTGAAAGACGATGTTGGCGAGGTTATTTTCCTCGGCATTCAGCCGGATATTGTCGGCTTTTACTATCCGATGACACAGCCAATCAAAGAAGCGGTTGAGACTGTGTATCAGCGATTAGCCGGGTGGGAAGGCCACGGCGGATTTGCCGAGTTAGAAGCACCGGAAGAAGAATAACCCCTGTCAGTGCCGGATGCCCCCATCAGCGACATCCGGCCTGTTTTCCCTCACGACAACAGCTATTCCGCTGCCTGCTCAATAATTAATTTCCCCTGCATCACCGAAACATTCACCGCAGTGCCTGTCGGGAATCCAGCCTGTTCCAGCCAGTCGCCGTTCAGCGTAAGCGACGCATGCCGACTGATACGTAGTGTGTATCCGGTTTGACGATCTTCGTACCGTTTTCTGACATAACCCACGGTTAAACGCCGCATAGGTTTGGAAATAATCGCTGCGGGTTGAGAATGATCAGTAGCCATGAACGCTTCCTTGTTGCGAAGTGACGAACGATGAAAAGTAAAAACTACTGAATAAAATGCCAGTAAAAAAGCGCGGGGGCAAACCTGAAACGGGAAGGGCGATTCCATATTGGGAATGCAATAAATGAAACGAACACGGGATGTCATGCCGGAGGGCAGTCGCGCCCTCCGGCAGGTGGATTACGTCAGGTCGGCGCCGTTGCTGGCAATGACTTTTTTGTACCACCAGAATGACTTCTTGCGGGTACGCGCCAGGGTTCCATTCCCTGCGTCGTCCCGATCTACATAGACAAAGCCGTAACGTTTGCTCATTTCGCCGGTTGAGGCCGAGACCAGATCGATACAACCCCAGGTGGTGTAACCCATCAACGGTACGCCGTCTTCGATCGCATCTGCCATGGCGCGAATGTGTTCACGTAAATAACGGATGCGATAGTCGTCATGGATTTCGCCGTTGGCATCCTGCTCATCTTTTGCTCCCAGCCCGTTTTCCACCAAAAATAGCGGTTTCTGATAACGGTCATACATCATGTTCATGGTGATGCGCAGACCCAGCGGGTCTATGCCCCAGCCCCATTCACTGGCTTCGATGTACGGATTGCGCAGCGATTTCACCACGTTGGCGGCACGGGTATTGCCGGTGTTCATCTCAGCTGAGGCACAGCGAGAGGCGTAATAACTGAAGGAGACAAAATCGACGGTATTTTTCAGGATTTCATCATCTTCCGGGGCTTTTTCAATCACGACGCCTTTATCGCGAAACACGCGGGCAGAGTAAGCGGGATAAGCTCCGCGCGCCTGTACATCAATAAAGAACAGGTTTTCGCGGTCTTTTTCCAGCGCTGTCCACACATCCTCAGGTTTGCATGAGTAAGGATAGAAATTTCCCCCCGCCAGCATACAACCGACCTGGTTGTGTGGGTTGATTTCATGGGCGATTTTGGTCGCCAGCGCGCTGGCGATCAGCTCGTGATGCGCGGACTGATATTTCACCTGATCCTGGTTTTCACCTTCTTCAAACACCAGTCCGGCGCCTGAAAAAGGGCTGTGCAGCATGATGTTGATTTCATTAAACGTCAGCCAGTACTTCACCAGACCGTCAAAGGCTTTGAAGCAGGTTCGGGCGTAACGGGTAAAAAACTCCACCATTTTGCGGTTACGCCAGGAACCGTACTCGGTCACCAGATGCATAGGGACATCAAAGTGGCACAGGGTGACCAGCGGCTCAATGCCGTATTTTTTGCACTCTTCAAACAC
This sequence comes from Citrobacter sp. Marseille-Q6884, assembly GCF_945906775.1. Classification (NCBI taxonomy): domain Bacteria; kingdom Pseudomonadati; phylum Pseudomonadota; class Gammaproteobacteria; order Enterobacterales; family Enterobacteriaceae; genus Citrobacter; species Citrobacter sp. Marseille-Q6884. The sequence goes on along the minus strand of NZ_CAMDRE010000001.1, from coordinate 56,461 downwards.
CGCACGGTAAAACGCGATACCTTCTTCATTAGGGGTGAGCTCATCCCCGTTTGGGTAAAGACGGCTCCATGCAATTGAGGTACGAAAAACCGTAAATCCCATTTCGGCCATCAGCGCGATATCATCTTTATAGCGATGATAAAAATCGATCGCGTCATGGCTGGGATAAAACTCATCATCCCGCAGCTGAAAGCGCTTTTCCTGCCCCAGTTTGACGGGCATCCGGTGTGCACCGTGCGGGATCATATCTACGGTGGTCAGCCCCTTGCCACCCTCCCGATATGCGCCTTCAGACTGGTTGGCGGCCAGTGCGCCGCCCCATAAAAATCCTTGCGGAAAAACAGACATAGTAAACCTCAGTTATGACCAGTCAGATGCTGGCTCCATTGATATTGCCCGGTTGCGCGCCCTGGTTTTTTCTGGCCTGTGCGGCCGCATCTTCGACGGGAATATCCTCAAAGCCGAGAAGCAGCGTTAAGACAAAGGACAGCACCACCGCCAGCGCCATTACGCCAAACACCCAGACGATGGTCATTGGATTGGCGGGGTCGAAGAACTGTACGCTGGTAAACAGGCCCGGTGCTGCCATTGAGTGGCTCGCCAGTCCGGCCATTCCGGCAACGGCACCGCAGATAAAGCCGCTGATAAGACTCGCAATCAGCGGGCGTTTCAGACGGATCGCCACACCGTACAGCGCGGGTTCCGAAATCCCCGCCATAATGGCAGAGGCCGCCGCCGCCAACGCGGTCTGGCGCAGTTCCGGGTTTTTCGTTTTCCATGCCACGGCTAAAGACGAGCCGCCCAGCGACAGGTTGGCGCCGATTTCAGAGGGCATGACCATGCCTTCTTTCCCGGTTTCGGCGATGGTTTGAATAATGGTGGGTGTAAAGACGCGGTGCATACCGGTCATGACCAGCAGCGGCCACAGTGCGCCCATGATGGCAACGGACAGCCAGCCCAGATAGCCGTGAATGGTGTAAACCAGTGCGGAAATCGCGCTACCGATCCAGATGCCGATGGGGCCAATTAAGACGATGGCAAGCGGGGCGGCGATCAAGACGATCAGCATGGGTTTAAGGAAGTTTTTGGTTACCGCCGGGGTGATGCGATCCACCCAACGTTCGATGTACGACAGACACCAGGTCATGACCAACGCCGGGATCACCGTGTAGGTGTATTTCACCGCCGTAACCGGGATCAGGGCAAACTCAACGTGCTCACCCTGCGCGGCCTTCGCCATCAGGTCGATAAAACTGGGGTGCACCAGCACGCCCGCAATGGCGATAGCCAGCGACATGTTGGTTTTGAATTTGATCGCGGCCGAAGCGGCGACCATCAGCGGCAGGAAGAAGAAAGCGCCGTCGCCGATAACGGTCAGGATGGTGAGCGTGGATGAGCCTTTCACCAGTACGCCGGTCATTTCGAGAACCATCGCCAGCAGTTTGAGCATCGATCCGCCGATAATCGCCGGGATCAACGGAGACATGGTGCCGATCAGCGCGTCGAGGATCCCCGCGCCAATGCGCTTCAGTGTCAGCTTCGGTTTCGCTTCTGGTTCGGCGGGTTGCAGATCGCCCGGCAGCAGGCTGACGACGTCGCGGTATGCCTGCGAAACGGTATTACCAATGATCACCTGACACTGGTTATCGTTACGTACCACGCCGAGCACGCCGTTGATGGCCTTCAGGGTGGCACTGTCTACCTGCGAGTCATCTTTGATAACAAAACGCAAACGGGTCATGCAGTGTGTGACTGCAGTGATGTTATCGACGCCGCCAAGCGCCGTTACAACCGAGCGCGCCAGCGCTGCATAATTCTTAGACATCGGATTTAATCCTGTTTTATCAGTAGGGTACGTTATGTCTTACCGTTTACGTGGGTCTCATTTCTGTGTTGATGAAACATCGATAGGAAACCGGTTCCACAAAATCATCTGTATTTTTATTAATTCTAGCAAGATTTAATTTTGATCATTTTTTATAAATGTGACTACGATCACCAGATACGGGATGCTGCAATTTAGCAGCAAGGACAGCGGTGAAACGGTGCAGTACACTGCGTCACATTGAGTGTTAAGGGATAAGAAATATGACCACGATGCTGGAAGTGGCGAAGCGTGCTGGCGTGTCGAAAGCGACGGTTTCCCGGGTGCTTTCCGGGAACGGCTATGTCAGCGAGGAGACCAAAGACCGCGTATTCCAGGCCATTGAAGAGAGCGGTTATCGCCCTAATTTACTGGCGCGCAGCCTGGCGGCGAAGACCACCCAGACGCTGGGGCTGGTGGTGACCAACACCTTGTATCATGGCGTCTATTTTAGTGAGCTGCTGTTTCATACCGCGCGCATGGCGGAGGACAAGGGGCGCCAGCTTTTGCTTGCTGACGGTAAGCACAGTGCAGAAGAAGAGCGGCAGGCGATTCAGTACCTGCTCGACCTGCGCTGTGATGCGATCATGATTTACCCGCGATTTCTCAGCGTGGATGAAATAGACGACATCATCGATGCGCACACTCAACCGATCATGGTGCTTAATCGACGGTTGCGGAAAAACAGCAGTCACTGCGTCTGGTGCGATCAAAAGCAAACCAGCTTTAATGCCGTGACGCAGTTGATTGCCGCTGGGCATAAAGAGATTGGGTTTATTAGCGGTTCAATGGATTCGCCGACCGGGGTGGAGCGTCTTTCAGGTTATAAAGACGCGCTGGCGCATCATGATATTCCCTTGAATAATGATCTGATTGTTAAAGGAAAATGGACGCCATCCAGCGGTGCTGCGGGCGTCGATACGTTGCTTTCTCGCAACGTCAATTTCACCGCGCTGGTGGCCAGCAATGATGACATGGCTATCGGGGCGATGAAGCAACTGCATGAGCGTGGTTTCACGGTTCCCGCGCAGGTATCGGTGATTGGCTTCGATGATGTTGCTCTTGCGCCTTATACGATCCCGGCGCTGTCCAGCGTCAAAATCCCGGTGACGGAGATGATTCAGGAGACGATTGGACGCCTCATTTTTATGCTGGACGGTGGCGCATTTACGCCGCCGAAAGCCTTTACCGGTGAGCTGATTGTCCGTGACTCCATCGCGCCGTCAGTTTCACGCTGACGGCTGTCATTTGTCATCGTCACTAGTGACGATGACACGCTTTAGTCTCGCCCGGTAAAATAAAACCCTTTTAATAACAATGTATTAAAATTTGGCACGATTCGTGAATGCTTCGGCAGATAATCTGTCATTGCTGGAGAAATTGATGAACCGTTTCATCATTGCAGACGCCAATAAATGCATTGGTTGCCGTACCTGTGAAGTGGCCTGCGTGGTATCCCATCAGGATAACCAGGACTGCGCATCGCTGACCCCTGAAACCTTTTTACCGCGTATTCACGTGATCAAAGGCGTTAATGTCTCCACCGCGACGCTGTGCCGCCAGTGTGAAGATGCGCCGTGCGCGAACGTCTGTCCGAACGGCGCTATCAGCCGCGATAAAGGTTTTGTCCACGTCATGCAAGAGCGCTGCATTGGTTGTAAAACCTGCGTGGTGGCTTGCCCTTACGGCGCAATGGAAGTGGTTGTTCGCCCTGTCGTGCGTAACAGCGGCGCGGGTCTGAACGTGCGCGCTGAAAAAGCCGAAGCCAACAAGTGCGACCTGTGCCACCACCGCGAAGCCGGCCCTGCCTGTATGGAAGTTTGCCCGACTCACGCACTGATTTATGTCGATCGTAATAAGCTTGAACAACTGAGCGCAGAAAAACGCCGTCGTGCAGCGCTGGATTCCACCGCGTCTTTGCTGTTCTGATCCCCTATAATCCGCGTAAAATAGTGGGGTTATTTTGCCGGATAGCGGCTTCGCTTATCCGGCAAACGGCCACTTCAGGGAAACATAACCGCGGGAATTTATCATGACAATACACCACCACTCCGGCGTAGAACTGCGTATTCGCGGTAAAGTGCAGGGCGTCGGATTTCGTCCCTTTGTCTGGCAACTGGCGCAGCGACTGCATCTGCATGGCGACGTCTGTAACGACGGTGACGGCGTGGTTGTTCGTCTACTGGAAGATCCGGCGGTGTTTATCACCGAACTGCATCAGCATTGCCCGCCGTTAGCGCGAATTGACAGCGTCGAGAGCGAGCCGTTTGTCTGGTCTCAGCAGCCTGCTGATTTCTCGATTCGCCAAAGTGCGGGCGGCACGATGAATACACAAATCGTCCCCGATGCCGCTACCTGTCCCGAATGTCTGGCTGAAATGAACACCCCTGGCGAACGCCGCTATCGTTATCCCTTTATCAACTGCACCCACTGCGGCCCGCGCTTTACGATTATTCGCGCCATGCCGTACGACCGTCCGTTTACCGTGATGGCGTCGTTCCCGCTCTGCCCACAATGCGATAAAGAGTATCGTGATCCGTACGACCGTCGCTTCCATGCGCAGCCGGTTGCCTGCCCGGAATGTGGCCCGCATCTTGAGTGGGTCAGCGCAGACGTGCGGGCGGAAAAAGAAACGGCGTTGCAGGCTGCGGTGACATTGCTGAAAGCGGGCGGCATTGTGGCCGTCAAAGGGATTGGCGGATTTCATCTGGTTTGCGATGCGCGCAACGACAAAGCTGTCGCGTTGCTTCGTTCGCGCAAACGTCGTCCGGCTAAACCGTTGGCGGTGATGCTGCCCGGTGATGACGGACTGCCGGAATGTGCGCGTCGTTTACTGACAACGCCGGCAGCACCGATTGTGCTGGTGAATAAACAGCATGTGGTTGCGCTGAGCGAAGGGATTGCGCCGGGGTTAACGGAAGTCGGCGTGATGTTGCCCGCCAACCCATTGCAACATCTGCTGTTACAGGCAATGAAGGGCCCGCTGGTGATGACTTCCGGCAACCTCAGCGGCAGGCCGCCTGCGGTGACTAATGCGCAGGCGCTGGACGATTTGCACGAGATTGCCGACGGTTTTCTGCTGCATAACCGCGAGATCGTGCAGCGTATGGATGATTCCGTGGTGCGTGAAAGCGGGGAAATGCTGCGCCGCTCCAGGGGGTATGTGCCGGATGCGGTGGCGCTGCCGCCCGGTTTTCGCGACGTCCCGCCGATGCTGTGCCTGGGGGCGGATCTGAAAAACACGTTCTGCCTGATTCGGGGAGAGCAGGCCGTTATCAGCCAGCATCTGGGCGATCTCAGTGACGATGGTATTCAACATCAGTGGCGTGATGCGCTGCGTTTAATCCAGAACATTTATGATTTCACCCCGCAGCGTATCGTCTGCGATGCGCATCCTGGCTACGTTTCCAGCCAGTGGGCCCGCGAGATGAACTTACCGATCGAAACAGTACTGCATCATCATGCTCACGCCGCCGCGTGTCTGGCTGAACACGGCTGGCCGCTCGACGGTGGAGACGTGATTGCGTTGACGCTGGACGGTATCGGCATGGGTGAAAACGGCGCGTTGTGGGGTGGGGAGTGTTTGCGGGTCAATTATTGTGAATGCGAACATCTTGGCGGCTTACCGGCCGTCGCGCTGGTAGGCGGTGATCTGGCGGCAAAACAGCCGTGGCGTAATCTGTTGGCACAGTGTCTGCGTTTTGTTCCTGACTGGCAGGGTTACCCGGAAACGGCGGCGCTGCAACAACAAAACTGGAGCGTGTTGTCACGGGCTATTGAACGGGGGATCAACGCACCGCTGGCGTCCTCGTGCGGACGGTTGTTTGATGCCGTTGCTGCAGCGCTTGATTGCGCGCCGGTGTCGCTGAGTTATGAAGGGGAGGCCGCCTGTACTCTGGAGGCGCTGGCTTCACAATGCGCGGGTGTTGAGCATCCGGTGACGCTGCCGGTGACCCGCAACCAGCTGGATTTGGCTGTTTTCTGGCAGCAGTGGCTGAACTGGCAAGGGACCCCTGCCGAACGCGCATGGGCTTTCCATGATGCGCTGGCGCATGGCTTTGCCTCGCTGATGCGTGAGCAGGCGGTATCGCGGGGGATTACGACGCTGGCATTCAGTGGCGGCGTGATGCATAACCGTCTGCTGTCGTCGCGCCTGGCCTGTTATCTGGCTGATTTTACGTTGCTGTTCCCGCAGCGGTTACCGGCAGGAGATGGCGGATTATCGTTGGGGCAGGGGGTTATCGCTGCCGCGCGGGCGCTTACGCAAAAATAAAAAAAAGCCCCGGGACTGGCGGGGCAAGTCAAACAGGTCGGGGCATACCGACAGGTGGCAACACACATCCGTGTGCGTGAGGTTAATAAATCAGTCGTCGTATTGCCGGGGGGCGACGCAAAGCGTTTTATCCGGCACCACGAACTTAGACGGGCAGCGTTTTCAGCAGCGCAAAGGCCTCTTTCATGCGATCTTCACTGACGACGAAGGCACACAATTGGCCTTCGTTGTTCATGCCCCTGGCAACCATCCCTTCAGCTTCGGTCGCAATGTGCCAGTTCAGATCCCGGCGCTGGGTTTCCCCGGCCAGATGTAATGGCAGCTCAGGCGTTTTGACTTTTACCAGCATGGCGGGCAGCTTCAGCGGGGTGTTGCCGCCGAGCAGATTTTTCGCCAGGTACATGGCACTCAACTGAATCGGCTGCAGGAACGGCAAAACCTGACCATTGATTTCCGCACAGTCACCGAGCGCGTAGATATCCGGGTGGCTGGTTTGCAGATAGCTGTTGACGCAAACGCCGCGATTGATGTTCACCCCAGCGCGTCGCGCCAGAGCCGTTTCCGGGCGCAGGCCGGTTGCGGCGATCACCGCATCCACCTCGACGCTGCGATGACGATCAAGCGTGGCGCGAATACCGGATTCTGTTTTCTCCAGCCCTTGTAACTGGGACTTCAGCAACAGATGTACACCGCTATCGGTCAAACGATGCTGCAAGCGGCTGCTGACTTCTGGCGGCATTAACGAGGCCAGAATACTGGCGGCGTTATCAATAAGCGTCACCGCTTTGCCCGCGCGGCAAAAATCCATTGCCAGCTCACTACCAATCAGTCCCCCGCCGACGATCAGCACGCGCTGTGCGTCACGAAGCTGGGTTTCACAGGCGCGATACTCCTGCTGACTATTCAGAGTAAGCATTAACTCACGTCCGGCAACTGGGGGCACAAAGGCCGAAGCCCCCGTAGCCAGAACCAGTTTGTCGTACTGCCACTGCTTGTCCTGGCTTTTCACGACGTGCATATCAGCATCGATATCGGTCACCCAGGTGTGTGGGAACAGGCGTAAGTTAAACTGTTCGGCAAACTCCCCCGCCGACTGGCGGGTGAGGTCGTCGGCACGCTGCGCCTGGCTGATAACGTGGCTGAGATCGGGCTTGTTGTACTCATCCATGCTGTCAGCGGCAATCAGGGTCAGCGGAACCGCTGCATCCTGTTTGCGGATATTTTTAACTAACTGTCGGGCGGCGAAGCCCGAACCAATAATGACAATTCCGCGGCTCATTTTGCCTCCGTTGCCAGTACGTCGAAGACGTCTTTACCTAATGAACATTCCGGGCACAGGAAGTTATCCGGCACGTCGCTCCATGGCGTACCCGGTGCAACATCCTGCAGCGGCTCGCCTTTAGCGGGATCGTAGATCCACTGGCAAACGCTGCACTGCATGCAAGGACCGAGGTCAGCGGCAGCCGCGGCGGCACAGGCGCACGCGTCTTCCTGCGGTGCGGTCTTTACGTGGGTTTCTGGCAGCGGAGCGAGCGCCCACTGACGTGCGATTTCGCGGCCGTGCTGGCGGCACAATTCCAGTGCGTCCAGATCCGGGCGCCATTTCGCTTTCAGGCTCAGCGACATCTCAAAGCCCGCGTCCTGCAGACGGGTAGACAGACGATCTACTGCACCGCCGCTCCAGCCGTGTGAACCAAATGCGCTGGCGCGTTTGTTACGAAAACGCAGACCGGTCATTTCTTCCACCAGACCCGCGATTTTCGGCATCATCACGTTATTCATCGTGGAGGTGCCGACCAGTACCCCTTTAGAACGGAAGACGTTTGTCAGCACCTCGTTTTTATCGCTGCGGGCGACGTTAAAGATTTTCACCGCCACGTTTGGGTCAACTTCGTTGATACCCTGAGCAATCGCATCGGCCATCATGCGGGTGTTATTGGACATGGTGTCGTAGAAAATTGTGATGCGGTCTTCCTGATAATCCGCCGCCCATTTCAGGTACATCTCAACGATCTGCGTCGGGTTGTCGCGCCATACCACACCGTGTGAGGTCGCAATCATATCGACCGGCAAATTGAAGCCGAGAATTTCGGTGATTTTCGGCGTCACCAGGCGGCTGAACGGGGTCAGGATGTTGGCGTAGTAACGCTGGCACTGTTCGAACAGTTCGGTCTGGTCAACTTCGTCATTGAACAGGCGTTCGTCGCAGTAGTGCTGACCGAAGGCGTCGTTACTGAACAGCACCGCATCGCCGGTCATGTAGGTCATCATGCTGTCCGGCCAGTGCAGCATCGGGGTTTCCACGAAGATCAGCTGCTTGCCGTTACCGATATCCAGTGAGTCGCCGGTTTTCACCACGTTGAAGTTCCATTCCGGGTGATGATGATGCCCGTTAATGGAATCAATGGCGTTATTGGTGCAGTAAATAGGGGTATCGGGAATGCAGGACATCAGCTCGGTCAGCGCACCAGCATGGTCTTCTTCTGCATGGTTAATGATGATGTAGTCAATATCCGCCAGGTCAATTTCACTGCGCAGATTCTGCACGAATTCACGACTAAACTTGTGGTCTACTGTGTCGATCAGGACATTCTTTTCTTCACGGATAAGATAGCTGTTATAGCTGCTGCCGCGCAGCGTTTTGTATTCGGTTCCGTGGAAATCACGGACTTCCCAGTCACGTTGGCCAACCCAATGAATGTTATTTTTAACCAGAATAGACATAGCAACCTCAATAATTAATTCAGCGTTTCTCAAAAAGATATTTTGCTTATTGCAGGTTGTGTGCCAACCTTTTATCTAATTGATATATATGGTTTTTAATTTATTTGCTCATTAAGTGGTAGTCAAAATGACTATGATGTTTATAGTCAATATGACAATATGCATTGTCAAAATGACCATGAGGTAGCGATGAGCTTTTCAGTTGATGTCCTGGCGGGAATCGCCATTGAATTACAAAGCGGTATTGGACATCAGGACCGTTTTCAACGCCTGATCACCACGTTGCGTCAGGTGCTGGAGTGTGACGCTTCAGCACTGCTGCGCTACGAGTCCCGACAATTTATTCCGCTGGCGATAGATGGGCTGGCACAGGACGTTCTTGGACGACGCTTTACGCTGGAGGGGCATCCGCGTCTGGAAGCGATTGCCCGTGCCGGGGATGTGGTGCGTTTCCCTGCCGACAGCGATTTACCCGATCCTTATGACGGGCTGATCCCGGGACAGGAGAGCCTGAAGGTGCACGCCTGCATCGGGTTGCCACTGTTTGCCGGGCAAAACCTGATTGGGGCGCTAACGCTGGATGGTATGGAGCCTGACCAGTTCGATGTGTTCAGCGATGAAGAACTCCGCCTGATTGCCGCGCTGGCGGCGGGCGCCCTGAGTAATGCGCTCCTGATTGAACAACTGGAAAGTCAGAATATGCTGCTTGGTTCATCCACCGCCTTTGAGCAGATAACAGAAACGCAGATGATTGGCTTGTCGCCCAATATGACGCAGCTGAAAAAAGAGATTGAGATTGTGGCGGGCTCCGATCTCAACGTGCTGATTAGCGGCGAAACGGGAACCGGCAAAGAGCTGGTGGCAAAAGCTATCCATGAAGGCTCGCCGCGAGCGGTGAATCCCCTCGTATACCTGAACTGCGCCGCGCTGCCGGAAAGCGTGGCGGAAAGCGAACTGTTTGGTCATGTGAAAGGGGCATTTACCGGGGCTATCAGCAATCGTAGCGGCAAGTTTGAAATGGCGGACAACGGTACCCTGTTTCTGGACGAGATTGGCGAGCTTTCACTGGCGTTGCAGGCTAAACTGCTGCGCGTGTTGCAGTATGGGGATATCCAACGTGTCGGGGACGATCGCAGTCTGCGCGTGGACGTCCGTGTGCTGGCGGCCACCAACCGCGATTTGCGTGAAGAGGTGCTGGCCGGGAACTTCCGTGCCGATTTGTTCCATCGTCTGAGCGTTTTTCCGCTTTCTGTGCCGCCGCTGCGTGAGCGTGGTGACGATGTGGTTTTGCTGGCCGGATATTTTTGTGAACAGTGCCGACTGAGACTGGGGCTTTCCCGCGTGGTGCTAAGCCCTGGCGCACGTCGTCATCTGTTGAGCTACGGTTGGCCGGGAAACGTGCGTGAACTGGAGCATGCGATTCATCGCGCGGTAGTGCTGGCAAGAGCCACCAGGGCAGGCGATGAAGTGGTGCTGGAGGCGCAGCATTTTGCCCTGCAGGACGATGCGCATTTACCGCAAACGGACGTTATTGCGGATATCCCCCAACATCACAACCTGCGTGAGGCCACGGAATCCTTCCAACGGGAGATGATCCGCCGGGCGCTGGCACAACACAATCACAGCTGGGCAGCCAGTGCGCGGGCGCTGGAAACTGACGTCGCCAACCTGCACCGGCTGGCGAAACGTCTGGGGCTGAAGGATTAGAGAATGCCGGCCTGATAGAAATCCTGCAGGTTGATAGCGCCGGTGAGTTTGCCGTTTTCATCCACGACAGGTGCCGCGGTGATTTTGCGCTTCATCAGGATCTCTTTGGCGTCAATCGCGCGGCTTTGTGCCTGCAACGTGACGCCATTAGGGGTCATCGCATCGCTAACCGGAGTGGTGAGCGCGCCGCCGCCAACCAGCCAGCGACGCAGGTCGCCGTCAGTGAAGACGCCTTTCACCAGTGACTCGTTGTCGCAGACCGCCACCAGGCCAAGTCCCGTTCGGCTGAGTTCCAGCATCGCGTCCATGACGCTGGTGGTGAGTGTCACCTGCGGTACGGCATCGTCACGGCGCATCAGGTGGTGAACCTTATTCAGCAGACGTGCGCCCAGCGCACCGGCCGGATGAGAACGTGCAAAATCTTCTTCATTAAAGCCGCGCGCCTGCATTACGGCGATGGCCAGCGCGTCGCCCATCATCAGCGTGTTAACGGTGCTGGAGGTTGGCGCCAGACGCATCGGACAGGCTTCGCGCTCCACAGAAATGTCCAGCACGGCTTTGGCGGCCAGGCCTAATGGTGAGGTGGGCTTGCCGGTCATCGCCAGCAGGGCGACAGATTTGTCTTCCAGACGCGGAATGATGAGATCCAGCTCTTTTGCTCCCCCGGAGTAAGAGATAAACAGCATTACATCGCGGCTTTCGATCATCCCCAAGTCGCCATGCAGCGCTTCGGCGGGATGCACAAAAAAAGCCGGGGTGCCGGTACTGGCGAGCGTCGCGGCGATTTTTTTGCCAATATGACCTGACTTGCCAATACCCGAGACAATCACTTTGCCTTCGCAGTGGATGATCGTATTGGCGGCGCGGACAAAATCATCGCCCAGGCGTTCTGGCAATCGGCTGGCTTCCTGCAACTCCAGCATTAACGTCTGACGGCCCGCATTCAGTAGTGCATCACTCATGAGTTTCTCCGGTTATGATCACTTCAATCCCTTTTGCTTCCAGCGCCTGACGAAACGCGGGGTCGATACCCGTGTCGGTAATCAGTTTGTCGACGCTTTCCAGACTGCACACAACATTGGGGCTTTTGCGCCCGAATTTTGATGAGTCAGCCATTAGAATCACTTCGCGAGCGGCATTGCACATCGCTTTACTGACGCTAAACACCTCATTAAAGGTGGTCACGCCGGCATTGAGGTCAATACCGTCGGTGCCCATGAAGAGTTTATCAAAGCTGAACTGCTCAAAGGCGTTTTCTGCCAGTTGACCATGAAATGACGCAGATTTTTTGCGAAAGGTTCCGCCGGGCATCAGGATGGTTTGCTCGTTGTCCAGCTCAGAAAGGGCATTAACAATGTGCAGACTGTTGGTCATGACGGTGATGTTGCTAAAGCGGGTGAGCATCGGCACCATCTGCAATACAGTGCTGCCTGCATCCAGAATAATGGAGTCTCCATCGTGGATGTAACGGACGGCGGCTTCGGCAATCTGCTCTTTTTTATGCGTATTAATGAGCGTCTTGTGATCGATTGGCGGGTCGGATTCGTCCTTATTTAATACCACGCCACCATAGGTACGAATGACGGTTCCGGCATTTTCCAGAATGACCAGGTCTTTGCGAATAGTTGTGCCGGTGGTATCAAAGTAGTGGGCCAGTTCTTCAACCGAGCATTTTCCCTGCTTTTGTAGATGCTCCAGTATGGCAGCCTGACGCTGACGAGGTTTCATAGGCGTGATTACCCTGACTTATATATACCCGTCATACTTCAAGCTGCATGTGCGTTGGCTTTCCTCGCTCACACCAGTCACGTACTTATGTACGCTCCAGGGGATTCGCTGCGTCGCCGCCTTCCTGCAACTCGAATTATTTAGGGATAGGTTGCAAAATGATAATTTCGCAAGCTATTAGCATTCACAACGAAATTACCCATATTTCAGTTTAAGCGCCAATGATAGTGCATTCTGTGATAACGGATCATGGGGAAAGATCACATCAGGCTGTAAATCATCAAGATGTTTGCCCATTATCGTGGCAATTTTGCGTGGTCTGGCGAATACAGTAAGACCTTTCATAAATAATGTATCTGTAACCCGCAACTGCTCATCCAGTGCGATGGCGACGACCACACGTGGTTTAAAATGTCCGCCGGAACGACCCACGCCAACCCGACCTCGCTGACAGAGTTGATCAAACGCCCGGTTAAAGCGGGATATTTGCCAGCCACCGAGCGCCAGTTGCAGGCACCAGGCGATCGCGGCGACGGTAATCAGTGCGGAAACCATAATGTGCTCCTTATCGGTTTAGATTCCGGGTCGCACTGCATTTACCGGGCTTACATATTCTACGTTGGCCCGGTAAACGCAGCGCCACCAGGCTAGAACATCACCTGACCGCCAGTCACGTTGATGGACTGTCCGGTGCAGTAAGAGGCTTTCGGGCTGGCATAAAAAAGCAGCATGTTCAGCACATCCTGATAATCGCAACCGCGCTTGAGGGGAACCTTATCAATATAATACTGCTCCACTTGATCCGGCTTGAGGCCCAGTTTGGTGGCATACTGCGGCAGTAATGACTGGAACATCGGTGATTTCAGTAGGTTGCCGAGCATCAGCGAATGGACGGTAATGCCATATTCAGCGAGATCCAGCGCCAGTGACTGGGTTAAGCCCACGCCGCCAAATTTTGCCGCGCTGTAACCTGAATTGTGTTTACTGCCCACTTTCCCTGATTTGGAGTTGATCTGGATAATGCGTCCCTGAACGCCATCGCGGATCATCAGGCGTGAGAATTCACGTGCGCAGAGGAAGTAGCCAACCAGATTCACCTGCAGCGAGCGGTCGAAATCCCCAAGCTGAAAATCGCTGATAAACGCGGCCTTCGCGATACCCGCGCTGTAAACCAGCAAGTCAGTACGACCGAATATTTCATCCACTCCGCGCGACAGCGCCAGCACGCTTTGTTCGCTGGTGGCATCAGCGCCAAAACCGTACGCGGTACCTTCGCCAAACTCGGCATTAATTTCCTGCGCCACGTTGGCGGCTTTATCGCTTTGAATATCTACCACTGCGACGCGGTATCCTTCTGTAGCAAGCCCACGGCAAAGGAATGCCCCCAGGGTCTGGCCTCCACCAATGACAACGGCAACCTGATTCATCTTTATCTCCTTCAATCTTAAACAATAAACTTCAAAATACAGCCCGGCTCGATACCGTCTGGTACGGGGCCTGCAACGTGTACGGTGCCGGGGAATTCCGCTTCACTCAGTCCGTCAAAACGCAGGGTGATATGCCCCAGTTCACGTAAGTTGCGTTCTGCAACGCTGCCAACGGCCGTGACCGGGTAGTTATGCTGGCCCAGTTCAAACTGAATTCCTGCTTGCAGAGAACCGTTCAGTTCTCCGTGGGAATGTATGAAGCAAAACTCTTCGATATCTGCAGGCGCGCCTTCACGAAAGGTAATCATCATCTTGTCGCAGAGTGCATCCGGAGCGCTTTGGCCGATACGGGTGATAGTGGTCTGATAAATCACGGTCATTTTTGAGTGTCTCTTATTGGTAAATAAAGCCGGAAACAAACCAGGCGATGAGAACGGTAGGCGCGCCGGTCAGAAAACGACTTACCAGAACGGATGGCACACCGACGCGGACCGTGTCCTGACGCGCTTCGGCCAGTGACAATCCGACAGGAATAAAGTCGCACGCAGCCTGGGCGTTAATGGCGAACAGGGCGGGTAGCGCGAGATGCGGAGGAATGTTCCCTAAACCGATCTGTACGCCGATCAGGACACCGATAACCTGGGCGATGACCGCACCCGGGCCGAGGAAAGGCGACAGCAGCGGGAAAGAGCAGATCAGTGCCAGAGTGACCAGTCCCAGTGGATGGCTGGCCAGCGGTGCGAGTCCATGGGCAATCCAGTCCCCCAGACCAGAAGCCATAATGATGCCGATCAGCGCCGAGACGAACGCCATAAAAGGCAGAATCGTTTTCAGGACGGTATCGATAGTGTCGCGCCCGGCCTGGAACAGAACCGCAACGGCTGACCCCATTCCCATACCGACTTTTGCCAACAAACCGTCGCTTTGTTCGGTAATTTTCTTGCTGGTATCGTACTCGCGGCCTATGGCGCTGCTTGCTGGCTGTGGCGCGACAGATGCTTCACCGACAACGGTAATGTTTTCTTCTTTCACGCCAGAGACATAGATATCTTCGATAATGTACTGGGCCAGCGGACCTGATTTACCCGTGGCGTGAATATTTACCGTCGGTATACGACGTTTTGGATAGATCCCACAGCGCAGTGTGCCGCCGCAGTCGATGATCGCCACACCAATTTCGTTCTCCGGCGGCTCACCTTCTTTGAAGCCATCAACGGCCTGCCAACCGGTCAGATTTGCCAGCTTGTCAACAATTGCGGGACGAGTGCCGGCGGTAATATAGACAATTTTTTTACCAGGGGTTGCATCCAGCTCAAGCGGCCCGCCCCAGCCGCCGGTCCCTTTTTCAATACGAATTCGCGTCATGATGTTGCTCCCGCCAGATGTACCTTCTGCTCAAGTTGAATGCCCATTTTTTTCTCAAAGATGGCCGTGGTGAAATCGGTCACCCAGCCGCGGAAGAAGTTGGTCACCAGACCGACCAGCAAATAACTCACCGCCAGCGGGCCGAGTGGAAGCCCTAGTGTGGTCAGGCCACTGGCGATCCCCAGATAAACAAAGAGTTCGCCGGGGTTGATGTGCGGGAACAAGCCGTTCATTGAATGGCAGCTGTAAGAGGCGGCTGCGTAGTAGCTGGGTTTGTACTTTTCGGGCATAAAGCGACCCAGGCTCAGTGTCATCGGATTACAAAAGACAAATGTGCCGATGCACGGCAGCAGCAGATAGCGGGACAGCGGATTTCCGGCGCAGCGCTGGGCAAAACGTTCAATACGTTGCTGGCCGATAAAGTTAATCAGCGCATTCATGATGACCAGCAGGCTAATCAGCAGAGGAAGAATACCGGTCACCATGCCGGTAAACACCTCGCCGCCTTTCTGGAAAAGCCCGATAAACCACTCAGCACCCAGTGTGATGGTGTCGATCATTATTCTCTCCTGTAGGGGTTAATTAACTTGCCAAACGGTAACGCATTTTAATCGTTATGAAAGATTTAAAAGTGTTGTTTTGATCTCAAAATGAAAGATTATTATTTTATTGTGAAAGTTTTGCGTAAAAGGTCGCAAATATGCAGATAGAGGATGAAAGGGGGGCGTAAATTCTGTGACACAGAGCGACTACTGCTTCCTTGTAGGGCGGAGGATGCTTTACCATACTTCTCCCAGGCTGAATTTGTTTAATGGATGTCTCATGTTCAAGCGTCGTTATGTAGCGTTACTCCCCCTTTGTGTATTGCTCGCTGCCTGTAGCAGCAAACCTAAAACTTCAGAGACTCAAACGACAACGGGGACGCCATCCGGCGGCTTCCTGCTTGAGCCACAGCACAACGTCATGCTAACGGGCGGCGATTTCGCCAATAATCCGAATGCGCAGCAGTTCATTGAGAAAATGGTGAACAAGCACGGTTTTGACCGTCAGCAGTTGCAGGAGATCCTGTCGCAGGCCAAGCGTCTGGATTACGTTCTGCGTCTGATGGACCGTCAGGCACCGACGACTCAACCGCCAGCCGGACCTAACGGCGCGTGGCTCCGCTATCGCAAGCAGTTTATTACCCCGGATAACGTGCAAAACGGCGTCGCGTTCTGGAACCAATATGAAGATGCGCTGAATCGCGCGTGGCAGGTCTACGGCGTACCGCCGGAAATCATTGTCGGCATCATCGGGGTCGAAACCCGCTGGGGTCGTGTGATGGGGAAAACACGTATCTTGGATGCGCTGGCAACACTGTCGTTTAACTATCCGCGTCGGGCAGAATATTTCTCCAGTGAACTGGAAACCTTCCTGTTGATGGCACGGGATGAAAGCGATGACCCGCTGGATCTGAAAGGTTCCTTCGCAGGTGCGATGGGCTATGGTCAGTTTATGCCGTCCTCCTACAAACAATATGCTGTTGATTTCAATGGTGACGGGCATATCAACCTGTGGGACCCAGTAGATGCTATCGGTAGCGTGGCGAATTACTTCAAAGGCCACGGTTGGGTGAAAGGCGATGTGGTGGCGGTGCCGGCAAACGGTCAGGCGCCTGGTCTGGCGAATGGCTTTAAAACCCAGTACAGCATTTCTCAGCTTGCCGCTGCCGGTTTGACGCCGCAGCAATCATTGGGGAATCATCAGCAGGCTAGCCTGCTGCGTCTGGATATCGGTACCGGATATCAGTACTGGTACGGGTTGCCGAACTTCTACACGATAACCCGCTACAATCACAGCACGCATTACGCCATGGCTGTCTGGCAGTTGGGGCAGACTGTCGCGCAGGCGCGCGTACAGTAATTTGTTTCGCTCTTATCCGGTCAACGAGGCGAAATGCCTTTGTTGGCCGGATAACGTTACTATCCGGTGTGCTTTTTACCGCGCTAATCTATTTTCTGAATCCCCCTCGTAAATTGTTCTCTTCATCCCCATCTTGGTTGTGAAAGTGCTATCTTGTCCGGCATATTTTTTAACTGACAGAGGCTGAAATGACCGACAGTGAACTGATGCAGTTAAGTGAGCAGGTTGGGCTGGCGTTGAAAGCGCGTGGCGCTACGGTGACGACCGCGGAATCCTGTACCGGTGGCTGGGTGGCGAAAGTGATTACTGATATCGCCGGAAGCTCCGCCTGGTTTGAGCGCGGGTTTGTGACCTACAGTAATGAAGCCAAAGCGCAGATGATCGGCGTGCGTGAAGAGACGCTGGCACAGCATGGCGCGGTGAGTGAGCCGGTGGTGGTCGAAATGGCGATTGGCGCGCTAAAAGCCGCCCGTGCGCATTTCGCGGTTTCTATCAGCGGTATTGCCGGGCCAGAGGGTGGCAGTGAAGAGAAGCCCGTAGGTACGGTATGGTTTGCCTTTGCCAGCGCAAGCGGTGAGGGTATTACGCGTCGGGAATGCTTCAGCGGTGACCGCGACGCGGTGCGTCGGCAGGCGACCGCCTATGCGTTGCAGACCCTGTGGCAACAATTTCTACAAAATACTTGATACTGTATGAGCATACAGTATAATTGCGTCAACAGAACATCATCTTTCACGTTTCGCGGTTTAATCCGAAAGCGGCATGACAGGAGTAATTAATGGCTATCGACGAAAACAAACAGAAAGCGTTGGCGGCAGCGCTGGGCCAGATCGAAAAGCAATTCGGTAAAGGCTCCATCATGCGCCTCGGTGAAGACCGTTCCATGGATGTGGAAACCATCTCCACCGGTTCGCTTTCTCTGGATATCGCATTAGGCGCGGGCGGTTTGCCAATGGGGCGTATCGTCGAAATCTACGGGCCAGAGTCCTCCGGTAAAACAACCCTGACGCTGCAGGTCATTGCTGCCGCACAGCGTGAAGGTAAAACCTGTGCGTTTATCGATGCGGAGCACGCGCTGGATCCTATCTATGCGCGTAAACTGGGCGTCGATATTGACAATCTCCTGTGCTCCCAGCCGGACACCGGTGAGCAGGCACTGGAAATTTGTGACGCGTTAGCACGCTCCGGCGCTGTTGACGTTATCGTCGTTGACTCCGTGGCGGCGTTGACGCCGAAAGCGGAAATCGAAGGCGAAATCGGCGACTCTCACATGGGCCTGGCGGCGCGTATGATGAGCCAGGCGATGCGTAAACTGGCGGGTAACCTGAAGCAGTCCAACACGCTGCTGATTTTCATCAACCAGATCCGTATGAAAATTGGCGTTATGTTCGGTAACCCTGAAACCACGACCGGTGGTAACGCACTGAAATTCTATGCCTCCGTTCGTCTGGACATCCGTCGTATTGGCGCGGTGAAAGAGGGCGATAACGTGATTGGCAGCGAAACGCGCGTTAAGGTCGTGAAAAACAAAATCGCTGCACCGTTTAAACAGGCTGAATTCCAGATCCTTTACGGCGAAGGCATCAACTTCTACGGCGAGCTGGTTGACCTGGGCGTGAAAGAGAAGCTGATTGAAAAAGCCGGTGCATGGTACAGCTACAACGGCGAGAAAATTGGTCAGGGTAAAGCGAACGCGACTAACTGGCTGAAAGAAAACCCGGTTACCGCGAAAGAAATTGAGAAAAAAGTGCGTGAATTACTGCTCAATAATCAGGACGCAACGCCAGATTTCTCTATTGATGACAGCGGTGAAGACGTAAAAGAAACGAACGAAGATTTCTGATAATCTGATTCCATCGCATATAAAAGGGCTGCATATCATGCAGCCCTTTTCCATTTTCGAAGGTTCACTATGACAGATGCAACTCCCCGCCGATCCGCTTATTCCCGACTGCTTGACCGTGCAGTCCGCATTCTCGCCATGCGGGATCACAGCGAACAGGAACTGCGACGAAAACTGGCCGCACCGGTGATGGGGAAAAACGGACCGGAAGAAATTGACGCGACACCGGAGGATTACGACAAGGTCATCGCCTGGTGTATTGAAAGCCGCTACCTTGATGATGAGCGTTTCGTTCAGCAGTTTATTGCCAGCCGGAGCCGCAAAGGCTACGGACCTGCGCGGGTGCGCCAGGAATTGGGGCAGAAAGGGATCTCCCGTGAGGGGATTGAGCGCGCGATGCGTGATTGCGAAATTGACTGGGCGCGGCTGGCGCGAGAACAGGCAATCCGAAAATACGGAGAACCCTTGCCAGAGGCGTTCTCAGAAAAGGTAAAGGTCCAGCGTTTTTTGCTCTATCGCGGCTATCTGATGGAAGATATTCAGGCAATATGGCGAAATTTTGACGATTGAGCGCATACGGGATTTTACTTCCCAGTAAAGAAAACTTATCTTATTCCCACTTTTCGATTGCCAGAGGCGCAGATCGCGTGCCGATGCTGGTAATGACATTTCGTTAGCTTGATTTCTTCAGGATAATTATGAGCAAGAGCACCGCTGAGATCCGTCAGGCGTTTCTCGATTTTTTCCACAGTAAAGGACATCAGGTAGTTGCCAGCAGCTCCCTGGTCCCAAACAATGACCCTACTTTGTTGTTTACCAACGCCGGGATGAACCAGTTCAAGGATGTTTTCCTTGGCCTCGACAAGCGTAATTATTCCCGCGCAACCACCTCGCAGCGTTGCGTACGCGCGGGCGGTAAACACAACGATCTGGAAAACGTCGGTTACACTGCACGTCACCATACCTTCTTCGAAATGCTGGGTAACTTCAGCTTCGGCGATTACTTCAAACACGACGCTATTCAATATGCATGGGAACTGCTGACGGGTGAAAACTGGTTTGCCCTACCGAAAGAGCGTTTATGGGTAACCGTCTACGAAACAGACGATGAAGCCTATGAAATCTGGGAAAAAGAAGTCGGTATCCCGCGCGAACGTATCATCCGTATTGGTGATAACAAAGGTGCGGCATATGCTTCCGACAACTTCTGGCAGATGGGCGACACCGGTCCTTGCGGTCCGTGCACCGAAATTTTCTACGATCACGGTGACCACATTTGGGGCGGCCCTCCGGGAAGCGCGGAAGAAGATGGCGATCGCTACATTGAGATCTGGAACATCGTCTTCATGCAGTTTAACCGTCAGGCTGACGGCACCATGGAACCGCTGCCAAAACCGTCCGTAGATACCGGTATGGGTCTGGAGCGTATTGCTGCTGTGCTGCAACACGTTAACTCCAACTACGAGATTGACCTGTTCCGCTCGCTGATTGAATCCGTGGCGAAAGTGACCGGTGCGACCGATCTGAGCAACAAATCACTGCGCGTTATTGCTGACCATATTCGTTCTTGCGCATTCCTGATTGCCGATGGTGTGGTGCCGTCGAATGAAAACCGTGGCTATGTGCTGCGTCGTATCATTCGTCGTGCTGTGCGTCATGGCAACATGCTGGGCGCGAAAGACACCTTCTTCTACAAGCTGGTGGGGCCGCTGGTAGACGTCATGGGCTCTGCTGGTGAAGAACTGAAGCGTCAGCAGGCCATGGTTGAGCAGGTTCTGAAAACCGAAGAAGAGCAGTTTGCGCGTACGCTGGAACGTGGTCTGGCACTGCTGGATGAAGAACTGGCAAAACTGTCCGGCGATACGCTGGATGGTGAAACCGCATTCCGTCTGTATGACACCTATGGCTTCCCGGTTGACCTGACTGCGGACGTTTGCCGCGAGCGCAACATCAAGGTGGATGAAGCGGGCTTTGAGGCCGCAATGGAAGAACAGCGCCGCCGTGCGCGTGAAGCCAGCGGTTTTGGTGCTGACTACAATGCGATGATTCGCGTTGATGGTTCATCTGAATTTAAAGGCTACGAGAGCCTGGAACTGAACGGCAAAGTGACCGCGCTGTTTGTCGATGGTAAAGCCGTAGACACAATTAACGCCGGTCAGGACGCGGTTGTCGTTCTGGATCAGACGCCGTTCTATGCTGAATCCGGTGGTCAGGTTGGCGATAAAGGCGAACTGAAAGGCGCTGGTTTCGCTTTTGCTGTCAGCGACACGCAAAAATATGGCCAGGCGATTGGTCACATTGGCAAGCTGTCCGCAGGTTCACTGAAAGTGGGCGATGCGGTACAGGCTGATGTGGATGAAGCTCGTCGTGCGCGTATTCGTTTAAATCACTCCGCAACGCACCTGATGCATGCGGCGTTACGCCAGATTCTGGGCACGCATGTGGCGCAGAAAGGCTCTCTGGTCAACGATAAAGTGCTGCGTTTCGATTTCTCTCATACTGAAGCGATGAAGCCATCTGAAATTCGTGCCGTTGAAGATTTGGTGAATGCGCAAATCCGTCGCAACCTGCCTATTGAAACCAATGTCATGGATCTCGAGGCTGCAAAAGCCAAAGGCGCGATGGCGCTGTTTGGTGAGAAATATGATGACCATGTGCGCGTTCTGAGCATGGGTGATTTCTCCACCGAACTGTGCGGCGGGACTCACGCCAGCCGTACGGGTGATATTGGCTTGTTCCGTATTGTGTCCGAATCCGGCACTGCGGCAGGCGTTCGCCGTATCGAAGCCGTAACGGGCGAAGGCGCTATCCATACCGTGCATGCTGAGAGCGATCGCTTAAGCGATATTGCACAGCTGCTGAAAGGCGATAGCCAGAATCTGGGTGATAAAGTGCGTTCCGTACTGGAGCGTACTCGTCAGCTCGAGAAAGAATTGCAGCAATTGAAGGAACAGGCCGCAGCGCAGGAAAGCGCAAATCTTTCCAGCAAAGCGGTTGATATCAACGGCGTGAAGCTGCTTGTGAGCGAGCTGGCGGACGTTGAGCCTAAAATGCTACGTACGATGGTTGATGATCTGAAAAATCAACTGGGGTCCACTGTTGTTGTACTGGCAACGGTAGTCGAAGGTAAGGTTTCTCTGATTGCGGGTGTGTCTAAGGATGTGACAGATCGCGTGAAAGCAGGGGAACTGATTGGAATGGTCGCTCAGCAGGTCGGTGGTAAGGGTGGTGGTCGTCCGGACATGGCGCAAGCCGGTGGTACGGATGCTGCGGCTCTGCCAGCAGCGTTAGCCAGTGTGAAAGGCTGGGTCAGCGCAAAACTGTAATAACTATAAGCGTTAGCGCATGCTGTAGCCCTTGGTTACAGCATGCGAATCAATGCTATCGACAACGATAAAGTCAGGTTGAAGTTGTGTATATCGGCTAAACTTAGGTTTAACAGAATGTGATGCCGTGACTGCTTACACTTAGGTGTTTGTCATCGCTTACTTTTTGGCGTTATATGATGGATAATGCCGGGATACAGAGAGACCCGACTCTTTTAATCTTTCAAGGAGCAAAGAATGCTGATTCTGACTCGTCGAGTTGGTGAGACCCTCATGATTGGCGATGAGGTCACCGTGACAGTTTTAGGGGTGAAGGGCAACCAGGTGCGCATTGGCGTCAACGCCCCGAAAGAAGTTTCTGTCCATCGTGAAGAGATCTACCAGCGTATCCAGGCTGAAAAATCCCAGCAGTCCAGTTACTAAGGTTTTCGCGTCTCACCTTTCTGGTGAGGCGCAACCTGATTGTGTTTTACTCTTCTCTCCTCTCTTTTGTTCTTCATCTTACCCAATTCCTCTACGCCAGTTCCCTTATTGTCTTTCTCTGTGATTTTTCTGTTTGTTCATCGCCTCGTGAAAATGCCAATTTATCTGTTGATAAAACACTCTTTTTGCCGTTTTTGCAGACTAATTGCGCGTGAAGTGTGCAAACGATAAAAGCGCTGGAAAAATTGTTTGACTTATAAGTCCCAGAAAGTAATATGTGCGCCACGCAGCGACGATGAGCAGAAACAAGTTCTTCGAAGCACTCGTAAGAGGCGTGTTGGTGAGGTGGCCGAGAGGCTGAAGGCGCTCCCCTGCTAAGGGAGTATGCGGTCAAAAGCTGCATCCGGGGTTCGAATCCCCGCCTCACCGCCATTTGCATCCGTAGCTCAGCTGGATAGAGTACTCGGCTACGAACCGAGCGGTCGGAGGTTCGAATCCTCCCGGATGCACCATCTCTTACTTGATATGGCTTTAGCGGCGATATCAAAAATCTGCAGTAAAGTAGTTTCCCTGATGCATCCGTAGCTCAGCTGGATAGAGTACTCGGCTACGAACCGAGCGGTCGGAGGTTCGAATCCTCCCGGATGCACCATCTCTTACTTGATATGGCTTTAGCGGCGATATCAAAAATCTGCAGTGAAGTAGTTTCCCTGATGCATCCGTAGCTCAGCTGGATAGAGTACTCGGCTACGAACCGAGCGGTCGGAGGTTCGAATCCTCCCGGATGCACCATATTCTTCGCAGTATTAGTAGTAATCAGCAATTCCCGATGCATCCGTAGCTCAGCTGGATAGAGTACTCGGCTACGAACCGAGCGGTCGGAGGTTCGAATCCTCCCGGATGCACCATCTTCTCCGAGATAACAGCCAAACTGTTGTTTCATGGTCTGCGAGATAATCGCGAGTGCCAGGGAGGATAACGTTGCTTCAGCAACGGCCCGTAGGGCGAGGCGCAGCCGAGTAATCCTCCCGGATGCACCATCTTCTTCGTAGTATTAGTAGTAATCAGCAATTCCCGATGCATCCGTAGCTCAGCTGGATAGAGTACTCGGCTACGAACCGAGCGGTCGGAGGTTCGAATCCTCCCGGATGCACCATCTCCTCCCTTTCTGAATAATCTCTTTGCTCCCTGAACAATCCTCAATTCGCTGTCAGCGACAAAATCAATCAATTACGATAAAATAACGTCTGGTCATTCGGCTTGTGAGAAGACGATGTACGAACGTTATGCGGGTTTGATTTTTGATATGGATGGGACCATCCTGGATACTGAACCCACGCACCGCAAAGCGTGGCACGAGGTATTAGGACACTATGGCCTGTGTTTTGATGAACAAGCTATGGTCGCTCTCAACGGCTCCCCAACGTGGCGTATTGCCCAGTCGGTTATTGAACTGAATCATGCCGATCTGGACCCTCATGCACTGGCTCGTGAAAAAACCGATAAGGTTAAAAGCATGCTGTTGGACAATGTCCAGCCTTTACCGTTGGTCGAGGTTGTGAAAGCCTGGCATGGTCGCCGCCCTATGTCGGTCGGTACCGGGAGTGAAAGTGCGATTGCGGAAGCGCTGCTCGCTCATCTTGGGTTGCGTCACTATTTTGATGCCGTGGTCGCTGCTGACCATGTACAACGGCACAAGCCTGCTCCTGATACTTTCTTATTGTGTGCTGAGCGTATGGGTGTAGCCCCGGCTCGCTGTGTCGTGTTTGAAGATGCTGATTTTGGGCTGCAGGCGGCGCGTGCAGCAGGAATGGATGCCGTGGATGTTCGGTTATTGTGAGTGATGCTCTGTCACTCCTGTCACTGTTTGCCAGTAGTTTTCTCAGCGCCACGCTATTGCCTGGTAATTCTGAAGTTGTTTTAGTTGCCTTGCTGGTTTCTGGGGTAAGTCATCCCTGGGTCTTAGTCTTAACAGCAACAATGGGTAATAGCCTTGGAGGGTTAACTAACGTTATCCTTGGGCGTTTCTTTCCTTTGCGTAAAACATCGCGCTGGCAAGAGAAAGCCACTGGCTGGCTAAAGCGCTATGGCGCTGTCACTCTCTTATTAAGCTGGATGCCGGTTGTGGGTGATTTGCTGTGCCTGTTAGCTGGATGGATGCGCATCTCGTGGGGCCCGGTAATATTTTTTTTATGTCTTGGCAAGGCGCTGCGCTATGTTGTGGTCGCAGCGGTTACGACGCAAGGCATTATGTGGTGGCACTAATTGTGTTGTGGGATAGCCTGTAGGGTAACCATTACCATTATGCTAATTAAAACGATTTTGACAGGCGGGAGGTCAATTTGATCCCGGACGTATCACAGGCACTGGCCTGGCTGGAAAAACATCCTCAGGCGTTAAAGGGGATTCAACGTGGGCTGGAGCGCGAAACGCTGCGTGTTAATGCGGATGGCTCATTAGCAACGACGGGGCATCCTGATGTGTTAGGCTCAGCGCTAACGCATAAGTGGATCACCACTGATTTTGCTGAAGCTCTGCTCGAGTTTATTACTCCTCCGGGCGATGATATTCAGAAAATGCTCACGTTCATGCGCGATCTGCATCGCTATACCGCCAGAAACCTGGGTGATGAGCGTATGTGGCCGTTGAGCATGCCTTGTTATATTGCCGAAGGTCAGGATATCGAGCTGGCTCAGTACGGTACCTCGAACGTTGGGCGTCTGAAAACACTGTACCGTGAAGGTCTCAAAAACCGTTACGGCGCGTTGATGCAAACCATCTCCGGCGTGCACTACAATTTTTCTCTGCCGATGGCTTTCTGGGAAGCGAAATGCGGCGTCACGGACGGTATCGACGCGAAAGAGAAAATCTCCGCAGGCTACTTCCGTCTGATCCGCAACTATTACCGTTTTGGTTGGGTGATCCCGTATCTGTTTGGCGCATCTCCGGCCATTTGTTCCTCCTTCCTGCAAGGTAAACCCACAACGCTGCCGTTTGAAAAAACCGATTGTGGTATGTATTACCTGCCTTATGCCACGTCGTTGCGCCTGAGCGATTTGGGTTATACCAATAAGTCGCAAAGCAATCTCGGAATTACGTTTAACGATTTGCATGAGTATGTGGCAGGATTGAAGCGCGCGATTAAAACGCCTTCTGAAGAATATGCGGCGATTGGCCTGGAGAAAGACGGTAAGCGTCTGCAAATCAATAGCAACGTTCTGCAGATTGAAAACGAGCTGTACGCGCCTATTCGTCCGAAACGCGTCACACGTAGCGGAGAGTCGCCGTCTGATGCGCTGCTGCGCGGCGGCATCGAGTACATTGAAGTACGTTCGCTGGATATTAACCCCTTCTCGCCGATTGGTGTGGATGAGCAGCAGGTGCGTTTCCTCGATCTGTTTATGGTCTGGTGTGCGCTGGCCGATGCGCCGGAAATGAGCAGCGATGAACTGCTCTGTACGCGCACCAACTGGAATCGGGTGATTCTGGAAGGTCGTAAACCGGGCCTGACGTTAGGTATTGGCTGTGCAACGGCGCAGTTCCCGCTGACAAAAGTCGGGAAAGATCTGTTCAGTGACCTGAAACGCGTGGCACAAACGCTGGACAGCATCCACGGAGGAGAGGAATATCAAAAAGTATGTGACGAGCTGGTCGCCTGCTTTGATAATCCTGAGCTGACATTCTCAGCGCGTATTCTGCGGTCTATGATTGATACGGGTATCGGCGGCACGGGTAAAGCGCTGGGCGAGGCTTACCGTAATCTGCTGCGTGAAGAACCGTTTGAAATCGTGCAGGAAGATGCATTTATTGCTGAACGCGAGGCTTCAAAGCGTCGTCAGCAGGAAATTGAAGCGGCTGATACTGAGCCGTTTGACGTGTGGCTGGACAAGCACGCCTGATACAAAAGAAAAAGGCCACTCGGGAGTGGCCAAAATTTCATCTCTGAAAACAGGGATGATGATAACAAATGCGCGTCTTTCATATACTCAGACTCGCCCCGGAACAAAGAGTTCAGATTATTTTTAAAAAATTTATCGGAGGTGGCTAAATGCCGTTGTTAGATAGTTTTACTGTCGATCACACCCGGATGGAAGCGCCCGCGGTCCGGGTTGCAAAAACGATGAACACCCCGCATGGCGACGCAATCACCGTGTTTGATCTGCGTTTCTGCGTTCCAAACAAAGAAGTGATGCCAGAGAAAGGCATCCATACTCTGGAACACCTGTTTGCGGGCTTTATGCGTAACCACCTTAACGGTAACGGCGTCGAGATTATCGATATTTCGCCGATGGGTTGCCGCACCGGTTTTTATATGAGCCTGATTGGCACGCCAGATGAACAGCGCGTAGCTGACGCCTGGAAAGCGGCGATGGCTGACGTGCTGAAAGTGCAGGATCAGAATCAGATCCCGGAACTGAACGTTTACCAGTGCGGAACGTATCAGATGCACTCCCTGAGCGAAGCGCAGGATATTGCGCGCCACATCCTGGAACACGACGTGCGTGTTAACAGCAATGAAGAGCTGGCGCTGCCGAAAGAGAAGCTGCAGGAACTGCACATCTAGTCTTCCTCCGGCACAAAAAAAGCCAGTTCAGATGAACTGGCTTTTTTATTAGTGCGCGCCGCCTCCGCCGCCACCCGCGCCGAATGGCGGTTTGGCGAACCAGACCAGACCCAGAAGTAGCAGGAAGATACCTGCTGACATCCAGAAGATCTCGTTGGCGGAAATAATCAGCCCCTGGTTGGTGATTTGCTGAGCCAGCCAGCCGGATGCCTGTTCTTTCGTCATTCCTAAACCCTGCAGTTGCTCATACATGGCCTGCGAATTAGGGTTGTACGGATTGACGGACTCCGTTAACTGCGCGTGGTGGAGTGACTCGCGATTGGTCCACATGGTGGTGGTAATCGACGTGCCAATTGACCCCGCCAGCGTACGTGTAAAGTTAGACAAGCTCGATGCTGCCGCCAGACGCTCAGGTGGTAAACCCGACAGCGTGATTGTGGTCAGCGGCATAAAGAAGCAGGCCACGGCGAAGCCCTGGATAAACTGCGGCCAGGCCGATGCACCAAAATCCATACCCGGTTCGAACGTCCATGCACGCCAGTAGAAACAGACGGCATACATAATAAAGCTGAACGTCACCAGCCGACGCATATCCAGTTTGTGTGCAAAGCGGCCAATAATCGGCGACAGGATCACCGGAATCACCCCAACCGGCGCTGACGCCAGACCCGCCCATGTCGCAGTGTATCCGTAGACCTCCTGCAACAACTGCGGCAGCAGGACGATTGCGCCAAAGTAGAGCATATAGGCCAGACTGATACACAAACAGCCGATGGTAAAGTTCCGCGATTTAAACAGCGAGAGATCGACAATAGGGTGATCGTCGGTAAGCTCCCAGACTATCAGGAAGCTGATGGCCACCACGGCAACCACAGTCAGGATGATAATTTCCTGCGAGGCGAACCAGTCCAGCTCTTTACCGCGGTCGAGCATAATCTGCAAACTACCGATACCAATGACCAGCAAAGCCAGACCAATGGCGTCAATACGTCGCTGCTCGGTGCGGGTTTCCCGACCGCGCAGGGTTTGCAACGTCATCAAGACCACCGCGATACCGATAGGCACGTTGATGAAAAATATCCAGCCCCAGTGATAGTTGTCGCTGATGTAGCCCCCGAGGATAGGGCCACAAATAGGGGCGACAATCACCGTCATTGACCATAGCGCCAGCGCGATGGATCGTTTGGCAGGGGGATAGTTATTCAGTAACAGGCTCTGTGAGAGCGGAATTAACGGACCGGCGACAATCCCCTGAACCACGCGGAAAAAAATTAGCATGTTCAGGCTGTTGGACATACCACACGCCCACGACGCAATGGCAAAGGCGATGGTTGACCACATGAACAGTTTCACTTCGCCAACGCGTTTTGCCAGCCAGCCGGTGATCGGGATCGAGATGGCATTCGCCACCCCGAACGAAGTGATCACCCAGGTCCCCTGGCTCAGAGAAGAGCCCAGGTTCCCGGCAATAGTGGGGATTGCCACGTTAGCAATGGTGGAGTCCAGCACCTGCATGAATGTCGCCATCGACAGCGCGATCGTCATGATGACGAGCTGCGCGCCTTCCAGCGGTTTTTGCTGTTGCATCACACGCACCTTTGAATTAGCCCGCGTTGGCCCGCACGATCTCTTCGATCATCTTATTGACCGGATCAAGATTGATTTCTCGCGCATTACTTTCAGCGACCGGCGTTGTACGGACCTGGCTTGCCAGGATCTGTCCGTCACGATTGGACGTATCGACGGTGACCAGCGTAGATAAACCAATTCGCAGCGGATGCTGTGCCAGTTGTTGCGCATCCAGCTCGATGCGAACCGGCAGACGCTGTACCACTTTGATCCAGTTACCGGTTGCGTTTTGTGCGGGCAGCAGGGAGAAGGCGCTACCTGTCCCCATATCCAGACCCACCACTTTACCGGTGTATTTCACGTCATCACCGTAAATATCACTGATGACTGTCGCCGGTTGGCCGATGCGCATGTGCGCTAACTGCGTTTCTTTGAAGTTTGCATCCACCCACAGATTCGTGGCCGGTACAACAGCCATCAGCGGTGTGGTGGGGCTAATTTGCGCGCCAGGCTGTACGGCGCGGCGGGAAACATAGCCGGTCATTGGACTGACAATTTTAGTACGTTCCAGCGCCAGCCAGGCATTGCGCACTTCGGTCGCTGCCTGTTGTACGGCGGGTTGTTCTTCCAGGCGGCTGCCGAGGATCATGGCCTGGTTGGCATTATATTGCTGAATGGCGACATCAAGCTGAGCTTGTGCGCTGGCAACGGCATCACGCGCATGTTGCAGCTCTTCACGGCCAATCAGGTTGGCATTACCCAGCGGAACGCGACGGTTAAAGTCGCTTTGTGCCTGCGCCAGTGCGGTTTTCTGCACTTCAATGCTGGCCTGTAGCTGTTTGCTGTTGATCATCAGCTGGTGCGTCTGACGCACGCTGGAGGCCAATGCCGTTTTCGCTTTTTCAAACGCCTGTTTAGCGTCGGTCTGGTCCAGCGTGACCAGCACATCGCCTTGTTTGACATAGTCAGTGTTATCAGCCCAGACTTTCGTCACGCTGCCTGATACCTGTGCCATGATTTGAACCTGGTTCCCTGCCACGTACGCATCGTCAGTCTCTTCGACATGACGCAGTACCATAAACCAATAAATCCCATATGCCACGGCAATGATAATAAAGAGCAAGGTCAAAAGGAGCAGCGCACTTTTACGTTTGCCATTCTTATTGACCGGTTGCTGCGGGGTTTGAGTCTCCGCATTTGCGCTCATGTTGTTCTCCACGATCTTATTTTTTTTCACATCGGCTGAGCCGACCTGTTTATCAGAAAGGCCAGCAGTATGACGTGCTGGCCTGTCGGTTTTTCTTTTATAAATCTGGATGTCTGAGCGAGTCGACGCGTTAGCGCAGCGCTTCGAGTACCGCGCCATCCTGCTCCATCTGGTCAAGACGAGTCAGAAGTTTACGGGTGATATGCTCAAGCTGATCTTTTTCGGTGTTACTGAGAGATGACCAGAGCTGATGCAGGCAGTTATGCTGAGGCGGTAATACCTCTTGCAAAAACGCATGGCCTTTCTCGGTCAATTGCAGATGCAGACAACGGCGATCGTTATCGCTCTCGCGACGTTCGATCCAGCCACGCTTTTCTAACTCATCCGCGATGCGAGTGGCGTTCGTCCGTGACGAGCCAAGCGCACAACTGAGTTCAGAAGGCTGAATACTGTGGTTTTCCTGAGACTCCAGCGTAATCAACGCCATAAACAATGTCTCGTTAATCCCTTGAGCTTTCAGCATCTTATTGCGGTTTTCCAGCAGCTTGCCTTGCATGTGCATGCAAAGACGAGTCAGAAGAACTTCCTGATAAGGGAACTCTTCGTAGCGGCTGGCGCGAAATTTTAGCATTTGTTCAATGGGCGTAAACGAACTATCCATTTGGGTATAACCTCATTAATTTCAGCCGATATAGTAACGACGGTGACAAATAAAGTAAATGTATTATTTATTTAAAATGATTATTTTTATCTATATGACGACCAGCATTTTCCAGGCTAATCCATAGCCCAGAGCACTCAGTAATGTCGGAATGATAATGCTGCGGGTCTTATAGAAACTTGCACCCAGTACGACAAACCCCACCAGCGTAGGCACGAACCGACGGATGTCGTGCATCACTTCTGGTGCGGTAGACACCACCAGCAGGGCGCAAATTGATGCAATACCGATGGTGTCGAGTAATATGCCTGTCGCACCGCGTTTCGTCGGGCGAACATTGCCCACGCCCAGGCGGAGCGGCAGATAACGAAAACAGTAATTTACGCAGCCGACCAGCAGGCCGAGCAGCAATACGTCATAGCTCATCAGGCACTCCCTGCCAGAACGACTGTATGAGCGCCGTCAGGCATCCGCAGACGATGCCTGCGAGGATGGCGGCAGGGATCGAAAACAACATCACACCTGCCAGCGCTCCGGCTAATGCCGCGCTAACGCAAAGCGCCTGTTTACGCTGGAAAGAGGCGAGCAGAAAACTCATAAACAGCGCCGGGAGCATAAAACCCAGCGCCGCTTCAACGGCGGGAAAATCTTTCAGTAAGCCGCTGCCGGAAAATGCGCCAATGACCGTGCCAAATACCCAGGAAATCCATGAGCATAGCGCAATGCCAATCATCCAGTTTTCACTCCAGCGCCGATTATCCCGCACCAGTTTTGCCGTTGCGGCGGCGAACACTTCATCGGTGAGACCAAAGGCCCAGAGTGCGCTTTTCGGTTTGCTCAGTCGCCTGGCGATACGGCTTCGTAGGGAAGGGCCATACAAAACATGGCGAACATCCATCGCCATCACGGTGAGTGCTGCGACCCACAGTGAGCTGCCTGCGGCAAGCATGGTGGTGATAACAAACTGGCTGGCTCCCGCGTAGATAATGCAGGAGAAGAAGACACTCTCAATCGGAGTAAAGCCCAGGCGAGTGGCATTGAGACCAAATGCAAAAGCGACCGGAATATAGCTGATCACTATCGGCAGGCTGTCTTTGAATCCTTCCGTTAACGTTGCCGGGCTGGGTTCAGACTGGGGAACAGGGCTTTCCATAAGATTGTGTGCTTCATTACCGAAATTAAAATAACCTGGCTCAATGAGTTATAACCTTAGCAGACTGATGAGCTCCTTAACACCCTGAGGAGCCCAAACAGAGGTAAACGTGAGCGATACGCTTAATTTACGGCTTCCTGGCGGTGAAATCCTCGCCACCAGACCAGCAGATTGAGTACGGCAACGGTCATACCCGCCAGACAAACGCCCACCCAACCGGCATGCTGCCAGGCGGAGGCCGAAATCAGTGAACCTGCGGCACCGCCAATAAAATAGCTGGTCATGTATCCGGCGGTCAGCCGGTTACGTGCATCAGGGTAAAGGCGATAGATGACCGTCTGGTTGGTGATATGCACGCCCTGGACGGTGAGATCCAGCACCAGGATACCGATAATCAGCATGGGTACTGAAACATGGCCGAGCCAGATAGCCAGCCAGGAGAGCAGCAGTAACAGCAGTCCTGCCGTCGTCGTAAGATGGGATTTGCCTTTATCGGCAACCCCCCCCGCCGGACGCGCGCCTAACGCACCGGCAGCGCCTGCCAGTCCAAACAGACCAATCATCCCCTCCGAATAGTTAAAGGGCGGCGCCGCGAGCAAAAACGCCATTGATGTCCAGAGAATACTGAAGTTGGCAAAGGTCAGGCAGCCCAGCATCGCGCGGGTACGCAGCAATTTATCGTGAATAAACAGGCTGAATACGGAGCCTAACAGTTGAGGGTAGTTGAGATGAGTTTCAGATTTCATCTTCGGCAGGCCGCGCCACAGCGCAATCGCCATCAGCGCCATTAATCCCGATGCCACCCAAAATACGGTACGCCAGCCGCCGAGATTGGCCAGCAGCCCGGCGACGGTACGTGCCAACAGAATGCCCAGCAGCAGGCCACTCATAATCGTGCCGACGACTTTGCCACGCTTATCCGGCGTAGCAAGCGTGGCGGCCAGCGGAACCAGAATTTGCGCCACGACCGAAAATAAGCCGGTCAGCGCCGTTCCGAGGATCAGCATAGCCAGTGACTGGCTACTGGCGGTAATTAACATCCCGCCCGCCGCCAGTAACGTCATGGAGACAATAAGCGTCCGGCGTTCAAACATATCGCCGAGCGGCACCAGAAACAGCAGACCCGCAGCGTAACCCAGTTGGGCGGCGGTGACGATAAAGCCGGCCGTACTGGCGGACAACGCGAAGTTGCGTGCGATGGTGTCGAGTAGGGGTTGCGCGTAATAGTTGCTGGCGACGGCGAGGCCGGTTGCCACAGACATGAGAACGATCAGCGCCGGGCTAAGCCCATGAGTGGGTTTGGTCATTAGTGTGAGTCGTAAGTCAGATGATAATTGCCAGGGAAATGAATAATAGCGGAAGTTGATGAATGTTGTTGGTTTGTTACGTGGTGGATTGTGCGCTTTAGGCGAAGGGGCTTCCCGGCTGGCGAGCGTGGAAGGAGGCCGGACAGGGCGCATCGCGCCGCCATCCGGCGTAAAGGTCAGGTTACTTCTGCGCGGCCAGCGCCTCTTTCACCCAGCCGTCGAACTGCTGCTGGTGGGCTTTGATCCAACCATCAACGTGACCCTGTACGTCTGCTTCAGAAGATTTGCCATCGTGCATCATCGCGTTCTGCGCGTTGATATCCGCCAGCGGCAGCTTCATGATCGCAAACAGTTTTGCCGCTGCCGGGTTCTTCTCTGCCCAGGCCTTATTCGCCACGATATGCATGGTGTTGACCGGGAAGCCATAGTTGGCACCGTTCGGCAGTTTGGTATCAATGTCTTTCTGCTCGCCCGGCAGGGAAGAGAACGGAACCTGCAACCAGACCACATCTTTGCCTGGCTTCATCACGTCGCTCACCCAGTACGGCGTCCAGGTGTAGTAAAGGACGGGTTTGCCTTCTTTAAAACGGGTAATGGTGTCCGCCATCATCGCCGCGTAGTTGCCGTGACTGACATCGACCGTTTTTTCCAGATCGAACGCTTTGTTCTGGTGGTTGATGACCGCTTCACAGCCCCAGCCCGGAGAGCAACCCATCATGTCGGCTTTACCGTCGCCGTTGGTGTCAAAGATTTTGGCAATCTTCGGATCTTTTAACTGGGCGATGTTGGTGATGTTGTACTGCTCAGCCGTTTTCTTGTCGATCAGATAACCCTGCGCGGCACCCGTGACGAATACCCCCTCGCGATAAAACTTTTTATCTCCACCTGCGGCAGCATACATATCATCATGCAGCGGCTGCCAGTTCACGGCGGTAAAAGTCGCATCGCCAGAGGCAATGGAGGTGTAGCCTACGTTGTAATCTACTTCGCTTGTTTTGTTGACGGTGTACCCCAGTTTTTCCAGCGCACGGCCTACCAGCAGCGTCTGGAAGGACTCTTCAGAGATGGTGCTCTGGATAGGTTGTACAGTGATGCCTTTACCCGGCAGATCGGCAGCGAAAGCGCTGGTGGAGACAAGGGTGGCAAACGCTGTGGCAATAATAGCTTTCTGTCGCATCGTTGTTCCTTAATTATTGGAGGGACGTGTGGGCCCGGTAAGCAATGCGCCACCGGGCAATGGGTGAATTACTGAATGAACGGGCGGGTGATAAGCCCAACAGGTCCGGTGGTGTACCAGCGACGGTTACCACGGCTGCGCGAATCGCGGCCGACGGCCTGCGTCAGACGATCCAGAATAATGGCGAGGATGACAATCCCGACACCACCGACGGTAGCCAGCCCCATATCCAGGCGACCGATACCGCGCAACACCATCTGACCCAGACCGCCAACCGCGATCATTGAGGCGATGACGACCATGGAGAGGGCCAGCATCAGCGTCTGGTTAACCCCCGCCATAATGGTGGGCATCGCCAGAGGGAGCTGCACTTTGAACAACATCTGACGTGGACTGGCGCCAAACGAGCGTGAGGCTTCAATCAGATCCGCAGGAACCTGGTTAATCCCCAGAATGGTCAGACGCACAATCGGGGGCAGGGCGAAGATAATCGTCACCACTACACCCGGGACGTTACCGATACCGAACAACATGACAATCGGCACCAGGTAGACAAACGCTGGCGTGGTCTGCATCGCATCGAGTAGCGGGCGAACAATCTTTGCTGCCCGTGGGCTGCGCGCCAGCCATATCCCCATTGGCAGACCGATCACCACGCAGAACAACAGCGCGGTCAGCACCAGCGCCAGAGTTATCATGGCCTGCGACCAGGCGCCAATTGCGCCGATAGCGATCAAAGAGATCAGCGTGGCGATGCCCATTCCAACGCCGGAAATCTGCCAGGCGATCAGCGCGAAAATGACAATCGCCACCGGCGCGGGCATGCCCAGCAGCAACTGCTGGAAGCCATTCAGAATGTAATCAACCGGAACACGAATGCCCTGGAAGACGGGACGAAAATGGGTCACAACCCAGTCGATCCCTTCAGTGACCCAGCTGTCCAGCGGGATCAGCGTCTTATGGAACGGATCCATAATGTTGAAATGCTCAGGTGCTGGTGCCGGTGCGCTGGTCAGCCAGTCTGCGCTACCACCGTCGGCAGGCGCAGCGGATGACGTGCCCCAGGCATCTGCGGATTGTGCGGCGCTATCGGCCGCAGGTGTGGTATCCCACGGGTTTGTTTGATCAGCCATTGTTTGCCCCCTCACGATCTAAAGCCTGTAACAGCATGCGTTTTGAAATAATGCCCACATACTGCTGTTCCTCATCGACAACCGGTACCGCGCACGGCGCCTGTCCAACATGAGAAAGCAACTCGCTCAGAGGCGTTTGTGCATCCACGGCTAAGGGTTCATCGATTAACGCAGCCTCAATACCTTGTGCCTGGCTCAGGGCTGCTTTTAATGAGTCGATGGAGACCACGCCGATGAATTTATTACCACGTTCAATCACGTAGCCATATTCACGATCTTTGTCCTGCAATAATTGCAGCGCCGAGCGCGGACCCACGCCTGGCGTTTTACGAATTAAGCCTTCAGGACTACGGCGAGATATATCTTTAGCGCTGAACACCTGGCTAATATCAACACCGCGGAAGAAGGTGCGCACATAATCATTGGCCGGATTATTCAGGATCTCATCCGGTGTACCCACCTGCACCACTTCGCCATTTTGCATAATGGCAATTCTGTCGCCAATACGCATCGCTTCATCAAGATCGTGAGAAATAAAGACCACGGTACGTTGATGCTTCGCCTGCAGTTTTACCAGTTCATCCTGCATCTCTGTTCGAATTAATGGGTCGAGCGCCGAGAAGGCCTCATCCATTAATAAGATATCAGGGTTAATGGCTAATGCGCGGGCAAGACCGACACGCTGGCGCATACCACCGGAAAGCTCATCGGGATAGCTATGGGCATAATTTTCAAGCCCGACCTGGCGTAGCGCATCCAGCGCTTTTTCACGGCGCTCATCCGCGCCAGTACCGGCTAATTCCATACCGAATGCCGTATTATCGAGCACCGTCATATGCGGCATCAGCGCAAAGGACTGGAACACCATCGCAATCTTTTTTCTGCGCACCTCGCGAAGCTCGGCATCGGATATTTTTGCAATATCCACGCCGTCAATGAGTACCTGTCCGCGGGTGGGTTCAATCAGGCGATTGAGAAGGCGTACCATTGTGGATTTACCCGAACCGGATAATCCCATGATGACAAATATCTCGCCTTCTTCAATGGCCAGACTGGCGTCTTTAACGCCAAGCGATAGCCCTGTTTTATCCAGAATCTGCTCTTTTGAAAGTCCTTTTTCAATATATTTGAACGCTCTCTGTGGATGCTCGCCAAATATCTTATAGAGATTTTTAACTTCTAATTTAATTGCCATGCAATAGAATGATTCCTGTTATTTGTTTATATCGATATATTACCTGATGGAAATAGTGACCTTTTTCTACCCTAACATACTGAGAATCTGAGACAACCCTGAATTTGTTAGTGGCATGAATATTGCTGGAGGCCAGATGGCGAGATTTCCCATGATATAAGGGCTGAGCGTGGATAGGACCTTGTCGATATTTTTTGTAAATGACAGCAAAATGCCGCCTGAATTGTTGAAATTCAGGCGAATAAGACAGCTAATATTGAGTGTAGATCACACAATAATATTTGTGTGATAAAAATGTGATCTCCTTAAAATATTATTGCGGAAAACATAGCGTATTTACCACAATAATGAGAGCTAAAAGTTCCAGTCGTCGTCCTCCGTTTCGACCGCTTTTCCCATGACATATGACGAACCTGAGCCGGAAAAGAAATCGTGATTTTCGTCTGCATTAGGAGAGAGAGCCGCAAGGATCGCCGGATTGACCTCTGCCATTTCGGCCGGAAATAAGGGCTCATAACCCAGATTCATTAACGCTTTATTGGCGTTGTAACAAAGGAATGCGTTGACGTCATCAACCCAGTCCGTTTCCGCATACAACGCTTGTGTGTAGAGGACTTCGTTGTCATACAGGTCCATCAGCAGGTCGAGTGCAAAATTCTTGAGTTCTTCACGTGCAGATTCCGTAATAGACTCCAGCCCTTTTTGAAACTTATAACCGATGTAATAACCGTGCACCGCTTCATCACGGATAATCAGGCGAATTAAATCGGCGGTATTGGTCAACTTACCCCGGCTGGAGAAATACATCGGCAGCCAGAAGCCGGAATAAAACAGAAAAGACTCCAGAAATACGCTGGCAATTTTCTTCTTCAACGGATCGTCGCTGGCGTAATGGTTAAGAATGATGTTTGCCTTATGCTGGAGCGGCACGTTCTCCTCACTCCAGGCGTAAGCCGCATCCACATCTTTGGTCTGGCACAGGGTGGAAAAAATAGAGCTGTATGAACGCGCGTGTACGGCCTCCATAAAGCTGATATTCGACAACACCGCCTCTTCATGCGGAGTGATTGCATCCTTCATCAGCGCTGGCGCACCGGCAATATTCTGGATCGTGTCGAGCAACGTCAGTCCGGTGAAAACGCGGATGGTGAGTTGCTGTTCGGCGGCGTTTAGCGTCTGCCAGGCAGGAATATCATTAGAAAGCGGCACTTTTTCCGGTAACCAGAAATTGCTGGTCAGGCGGTTCCATACCTCAAGATCTTTATCATCCTCGATCTTATTCCAGTTGATGGCGCTCACGCGGGATAATTTCATACTGTTCTCCTTACAGTGCGCATGACACGCAGCCTTCGATTTCAGTGCCTTCCAGCGCCAGTTGGCGTAGGCGGATGTAGTAGAGGGTTTTGATGCCCTTACGCCAGGCGTAGATCTGCGCTTTATTGATATCGCGGGTGGTGGCGGTATCCGGGAAAAAGAGCGTTAGCGACAGCCCCTGATCGACATGGCGGGTCGCTTCGGCGTAGGTATCAATGATTTTTTCCGGGCCAATTTCATAAGCGTCCTGATACAGCGACAGATTTTCATTGGTCATAAATGGGGCCGGGTAGTAAACGCGTCCGGTTTTGCCCTCTTTGCGAATCTCCACTTTCGACACAATCGGGTGAATAGAGGAGGTGGCATGGTTGATATAGGAAATCGACCCGGTTGGCGGAACCGCCTGCAAATTCTGGTTATAGATGCCGTAGCGCATGACATCGTCGCTCAGCTGTAGCCACATCGCGCGGGTCGGCAGCGTAATACCGCTGCGGGCAAACAGCCCCCGGATTTTCTCCGTTTTGGGCTGCCAGTCATCCTGCAGGTATTGCGTAAAATACTCGCCGCTGGCATAGCGAGAGTGTTTGAATCCGGCAAAGGTTGTACCGCGTTCACGGGCAAGCTTCATCGATGTATGCAGTGCATGCCAGGTGATGGTGTAGAAATAGAGATTAGTGAAATCCAGTCCCTCAGGCGAACCGTAGGCAATACCTTCACGCGCCAGATAGCCATGCAGATTCATCTGTCCCAGGCCAATGGCGTGGGAGGCGCTGTTACCGGCTTCAATCGAGGGCACGCTGCGAATATGGCTCATGTCCGAGACGGCGGTTAAGCCGCGAACCGCGGTTTCAACCGTGCGGCCAAAGTCCGGTGAATCCATGGTGTGCGCGATGTTCAGTGAGCCAAGGTTGCAGGAGATGTCGTGTCCGGTCCGGGTGTAGCCCAGCGCCTCGTCATAAGTCGATGCGCTATTGACCTGCAAAATTTCAGAGCACAGGTTGCTCATATTGATGCGACCGGCAATCGGATTGGCGCGATTCACCGTGTCTTCAAACATGATGTAGGGATAACCGGATTCGAACTGAATTTCCGCCAGCCGCTGGAAGAAATCGCGGGCGTTGATGTATTTTTTACGCACACGTGCATCGGCGACCAGTTCGTCGTACTGCTCGCTGATGGCGATATCACCAAACGGTTTGCCGTAAATACGCTCCACGTCATAAGGTGAGAACAGCGCCATTTGCGCATTCTCTTTTGCCAGACGGAAGGTCACATCGGGGATCACCACGCCGAGTGAGAGCGTTTTGATGCGAATTTTTTCATCGGCATTTTCACGTTTGGTATCAAGAAAACGCAAAATATCCGGGTGATGTGCATGCAGATACACCGCCCCCGCGCCCTGACGCGCGCCCAACTGGTTTGCATAAGAGAAGGCGTCTTCCAGCATTTTCATTACCGGGATGACACCGGAAGACTGGTTTTCAATACGCTTGATGGGGGCACCGGCTTCCCGCAGATTCGAAAGCAGAAACGCCACGCCGCCGCCGCGTTTGGAAAGCTGTAGCGCCGAGTTTACCGCCCGGCCAATGGACTCCATATTGTCTTCAATACGCAACAGGAAGCACGAGACCAGCTCCCCGCGCTGCTGCTTGCCGCAGTTTAAAAAAGTTGGCGTGGCAGGTTGAAAGCGCCCGGAGAGCATTTCATCGGCGAGTTGCATGGCGAGCGTTTCATCACCTTGTGCAAGTGTAAGCGCCACCATCGTCACGCGATCCTCAAAGTCTTCGAGGTAGCGTTTGCCGTCAAAAGTTTTCAATGTATAGCTGGTGTAGAACTTCCATGCGCCAAGGAAGGTCTGGAAACGGAATCCGCTGGCGTGCGCGTGGGCGAAGAGCTTCACGACAAAGTCGCGATCGTAGCGGGTTAACACACTTTCATCGTAATAACCGTCACGTATCAACGTTTCCAGGCGCTCCTGCTGGCTGGCAAAGCGCACGGAACGGGGGCGGACGTGGTTTGCAAAAAACGCGTCCACTGCCTGATGGTCTTTATCGAACTGAATGCGGCCGGCATTATCGTACAGATTCAGCATGGCATTCAGGGCGTGAAAATCCAGGGTTGCCGGGTTCACACGTTCTGCGGTTGTCGTTGCCAAAATTCGCTCACTCCTTTTCGGACATTGTCGATATCGCTTTGCGTCCCCATCAGCTCAAAGCGATAGAGCCACGGCACGCCACATTTTTGTGAAATGACGTCACCGGCGCGACCGTAGGCTTCGCCGAAATTGCGATTGCCTGAGGCGATCACGCCGCGGATCATCGCCCGGTTGTGCGTATCGTTTAAAAAGCGGATCACCTGTCTCGGGACCGCACCTGCCGTGCCGCCACCGCCATAAGACGGCACAACCAAAATATAGGGTTCGTCTACCTGGAGCCGCTCACGTTCATTCAGCGGAATGCGCAGGGCAGGCAGTCCCAGACGCAGCATAAAGCGATGCGTATTTTCTGAGCTGCTGGAAAAGTAGACGAGGCTGCTCATGCGCTGGCCATATGGGCTTGCGGGCGCAGACGGTTGATCATGTCCGGGCGAAATCCTGACCAACGGGTTTCACCCGCCACCACGACCGGTAACTGGCGAAAACCTTGCTCACGCAGGGTTTCAGCCATCTCGGGGGACAGATCGACATTGATCATCTCAAAGTCAAACCCACGGCTTTCCATCGCCCGTTTCGTCGCGTGGCACTGAACGCAGTTATTACGAGTATAAATAATAATACGCATGATTCGTATTTCCATTTAAAAGTAAAAGAGTGACGCAAATGAGGCGTCGGGTTGTGTGTGTCCTGATAGAGAAGATACTAGATGTAGATTAATAAAGATTCAACCATACAAGATATGGGAATTTTAGATTGATGATGCGCGGGGTAATGAGCGCGGCGGGGAGAGCGGTTACCAGGGGGAAATTGCCGGATGGGGACGCAAGCGCCTTATCCGGCCTGGGCTGTACTGTGGTGTCGGCCTGAAACGCGAAAGCGTCATCAGGCGTCTTTCCACTACATGCGCATTCCCACCGCCAGGCGGTTAAAGCAGTTCATCAGACCGATTGCAAAGGTCAGATCGCTGATTTCACGGGCGCTGAAATGGTCGAGCAACGGCTGGTAAACATCATCTTCAGCATGTGTTCTGGCGATATCAGTGACGGATTCTGCCCACGCCAGCGCAACCTGTTCCTGGGCGCTAAAGTGATGGCTGACCCGCCAGCCGGCCAGGGCATCCAGCTTCGCTTGCTCTACACCAGACTTACGCAGGGCTTTACTGTGCATTTCCAGACAAAAAGCACAGCCGTTAATTTGCGAGATACGCAGATAAATCAGTTCCATCAGCGTGGTATCCAGGGCGCCATTCTCCAGCGCTTTTTTAGCCTGCCCAAGGGCGCTGTAGACTTCAGGGCTGAGTTCATAGTAGGGCTGACGTAACGTAGTCATTGTGTTTCTCCTCGTGTTGATGACCTGCAATGTAGCACTATAATGGTCTGCAATAGAGAGCCATATTTTGACTAAAAAAGCAGACCATAAATGCCACGCTATCAGTTAATCGCCCGTCAGTTAAAAACCGCTATTGAGCACGGTGAGCTTAAGCCCGGCACTCGATTACCTTCCAGCCGGACCTGGTCACAGGAACTGGGGGTTTCACGTTCGACAGTGGAAAATGCTTACGCGGATCTGGTCGCGCAGGGCTGGCTTGAGCGACACGGTCAGGCCGGAACGTTTGTGAGCAAGCAACTGCGGCTGGATACCACGCCTGCAGCGCCTGCCGTATTCGCCGGAGAAAATCCAACGCCGCAGATTTTTCAGATGGGATTACCCGCACTCGATCTTTTCCCCCGCGAGATCTGGGCACGGGTGATGGGGCGGCGCTTACGCACCCAGACGCGTTTCGACCTGGCGTTGGGGGATGTGTGCGGTGAACTGCTGTTGCGTCAGGCGATTGTCGATTATCTGCGCGTTTCTCGTAGCATTGAATGCCTGCCGGAGCAGGTATTTATTACCTCAGGCTATGCGGCGTCCATAACGCTAATCCTGCGCACGCTGGCAAAGCCCGGTGAGGGGATGTGGGTTGAAGATCCGGGGTTTCCGCTTATTCGGCCAGTGGTGATGCAGGAACGGGTTGAATTGATGCCCGTTCCGGTTGATGACGATGGCCTGGATGTCGATGTCGGGGTCCGCGATTACCCGCAGGCGCGTTTTGCACTTCTCACCCCGGCTCACCAGAGTCCGCTGGGTGTGGCGCTTTCATTAGCGCGCCGCCATCGGTTGCTGGAATGGGCTACCCGTGCGCAGGCATGGATTATTGAAGATGACTATGACAGTGAGTTTCGCTACCACGGTAAACCGTTGCCACCGCTGAAAAGTCTGGATGCGCCGCAGCGGGTTATTTATACCGGCACGTTCAGTAAATCGCTCTTTCCGGCATTGCGCACCGCCTGGCTGGTGGTGCCTGTCACGCAGGTCGCGCAGTTTCGCCAGCAGGCGGCGCTCACGGCCTGTAGCGTTCCCGTTTTATGGCAGCAAACGCTGGCGGACTTTATCCGCGAGGGGCATTTCTGGCGGCACTTAAAAAAAATGCGTCAACACTATGCGCAACGACGCCAGTGGATGGAAAACGCACTCGCAGATCAAGGCTTTACTGTGGTACCTCAGGACGGTGGTATCCAGATGGTGATGACCATTGCAGGCGATGATGTTGCATTAGTGCGCAAAGCGAATCAGGCCGGACTGGCGGTTCAGGCTTTAAGTCACTGGAGAATGGTGTCGGCGGGAAAGGGGGGAATATTGCTGTCATTTACCAATATTCATTCTGCGGAAATGGCCCAACAGGCCGCCCGGCAACTTCGGCAGGCAATAACTGATTCTTAAGATACTCATCCCATCCTGTTCACTCGTTTATGGACTTTTCTGAAAGCGTTGCTAATGCTGAATCAGGTAAGGTAAGCCCGCAGTAAAAGATAACGAGGAAAATAATATGTATTTACGACCGGATGAGGTGGCGCGCGTACTTGAGAAAGTGGGCTTTACCGTTGATGTTGTCACGCAGAAAACGTACGGTTATCGACGTGGCGAAAATTATGTGTACGTTAACCGTGAAGCACGCATGGGACGTACCGCGTTAGTGATTCACCCCACGCTAAAAGAGCGCAGCTCTTCGCTGGCAGAACCTGCCACGGATATTAAAACCTGCGATCACTATCAGCAATTCCCGCTTTATTTAGCCGGAGATAACCATGAGCATTATGGAATTCCGCACGGCTTTAGCTCGCGTATTGCGCTTGAGCGTTATCTGAATGGATTGTTTGGCGACGTTAATTCAAACTAAAGACGCGACTGGCAGGGCCAGTCGCGAAGAGACGTTTAGGCTTTCGCCTGGTGATAGCTGCTGACCTTAAACAGGCGGCGGCAATAATCGAGGAAGTAGCCATAAACCGCGCCCATCAGCATTGATACAACGATGTTTGAACTCACCGCAGCGGTAATCTGGTGCCAGTCAGCGCCAACCGTCAACAGAATAATCACATACACCGGCGACTGAAATGTGACATATGCCAGCACATCCGCCAGATTTTTTACCCATCCCGCCGACGTGGTTTTACGCGCCATACGCATAAAGAAATCGCGGTACATCCCGTATGGCCAGGCGATCAGTATGTTGACAGGGATAGCCACCAGTCTGGAATAAAGTGACTGTTCAAAGCTCATTCCAGAGAGGAATACTTCGATCAACATGTTCACGACAGAACAATAAACAACCATCGCGAACGTGTCTGCTACAGCATGACGCAAGCGTGACTGCGGAGAGAACATGTTAATGCTCCTTGTAAAAGGGAAAAAGGATTTGTATACCTTTTGTTAGTGATTTATCTTGGCGCTTTCGCGTTTTCATAGGATATCTGGCTATATAATAACTATCAACTAGCTTAAAATTTTTATTTATTGCCTTTTTGTCGATAAAATGCTCTGCATTGGTTTGTTTTTTGTTCGTTTTGGCATTTTCGTTGTCATATAAATTGAAATCACTTAAAAATCAGTGCATTAAATGGACTTGTTTTTCTGGATTTTTTGCGATTCTTTTCTGAATGCTGACGGATGCCAAACAGGCTCGCCAACGCGGCTGTTATGCGTGGTTTTCTCTGTGTAGAGGAATCGTGTTTGGCATATTTAGGGTTATTGTTTGGGCAATATAAAATATTGGCAAACGGGTTTGTTTTTCTGATTAAGCGAATAATAAAGGAGAGCTGCTTTTATATTTTCTTGCCAATGA
Organism: Citrobacter sp. Marseille-Q6884; assembly: GCF_945906775.1. Lineage (NCBI taxonomy): Bacteria > Pseudomonadati > Pseudomonadota > Gammaproteobacteria > Enterobacterales > Enterobacteriaceae > Citrobacter > Citrobacter sp. Marseille-Q6884. Next base: position 12,285 of record NZ_CAMDRE010000001.1, on the reverse strand, counting down.
GGGGGCTGGAAAAAGAATAATAAATCGAATACACTTCTCGGGTAACATTGTTTTTGTTTTCTGCGTTAAAGAGGTTTTATTAATATGAGTTCAATGTTAAAAAACTTAAATAATATCCGTAAACTGCGTTCACTGTCCCGCGAATTATCGATGGATGTTCTTGAGGATATTCTTGAAAAATTCAGCGTTGTCACGAAAGAACGACGCGATGAAGAAGAACAGATACAGCGCCAACGTGCAGAACAACAAGAAAAAATTAACACCTGGCTGGCGCTGTTGGAATCTGACGGGATTCGTCCCGAAGAACTGCTGAACGGGGAATCTGCGACACAATCAACGGCTAAAAAACGTCAACCGCGTCCGGCGAAATATCGTTTTACTGATATCAACGGTGAAACAAAAACATGGACTGGTCAAGGACGGACGCCAAAACCCATTGCCCTGGCGCTGGCCGCAGGTAAATCACTGAATGATTTCCTGATCGTATAACGACATTATTTTACCGGGCGGCGAATGTTGCTCAGCCCCTCTTTCTCGCCCGGTAAAGCGTATATTGGACTCTCGTGGTCAATATCGAACCCACGTTCTTCCCGCTGTTTTATGAAGTCAGTTGCTTGCTTAATGCGAGCGACGGTTCCAGGGCATTTTGTCCAGAATCCGCGCCATGCCACAAAACCCCGTCACTCCGGCTAATATCAGTCCCGCGCCGACAAAACCGCTGAGCAGGAAGAAAGCGCTATTGACAGCATAACCCAGCACCACGCCGAGTAAGGCGAGGCTGCCTGCGGCAATCTGCACCTGGCGCATCAGTGGCAAGGGTTGTGATTGATCTTTGGCAACCGGTAATCCCGCTGCTTTCCAGCCGTCTATGCCACCTTCCAGCAGCCAGACTTGCGCCGGGGCGGCAATGGCATGAAGTTTTGCCGCTGCGTTTTGCGTACGCTTGCCAGACTGGCAGTGAAAGATCACGCGTTCGGCGCGTAGATTCGCGGGCAGTGATCCCTGCTCAAGCGCTGCCAATGGCGCCAGATGCGCTTCAGGGATGTGTTCGTGCAGGTATTCGTCTGCATCACGGATATCGATCAGTGTTGCCCCCTGGGCTAACAGCGCCTGCGCTTCGCGTGGGGAAATCACCTCAATGGTCATGACGGCTCCTTATGGGCAATACAGTGTTTTTAATGTGGCAATCAGGGAATTGACGGCCGCATTTTTAATGGAATAGAGGACGCGTTGCGCATCACGCTGGCTGTCGATCAGGCCTTCCTCGCGCATTCGCGCCAGGTGCTGGGAAGTTGCGGAAGGACTCAGGCCCGTATTGCGAGCCAGATCGCCTGCGCTGGTGCCCGGCGAGCCGCAGAGCATGCACAAAATCATCAACCGCTTCGGGTTACTCATCGCTTTGAGCAGGGCGGCGGCGTCTTCAGCGCTGGCCTGCAGTTGTTCAAGTTCAGTCATATGTATTTTAGTTTTTTCTAAATTAAGCATATTCTAAAATAAAGAGCCATCGTACGCCAGCGTAAAGAGCGTAAAGGAGGGTAAAACCGCAGGGGTAGGCTGACAGAGTTGGATACACTGACTACGCTTTGAGATTAAATCTCTTTTTTAAACAATAATTAATTTTGCTTGTATGGAGTGTGTATGGGTTTCTGGAGAATTGTTTTAACGATTATTCTGCCCCCGCTTGGCGTCCTGCTGGGGAAAGGATTCGGCTGGGCATTTATCCTTAACATCGTGCTGACGCTGTTGGGTTACATCCCCGGCCTGATTCATGCGTTTTGGGTGCAGACGCGCGATTAACTTTTTTCCGCCAGCAGCTTACCTGCCATCGCCTGCTGAATAATCGGAATCGGCGTCAGCAAATGCTGGCGCATTAATTCACTGGCGCGTGCAGCATCGCGCGCCATAATCGCCTCGGTCAGCGTCTGATGCTGATCGTGTTTATCTTCCAGCATTTCAACCGACAGTACCGTTTTGCGCAGCCAGATAAACCGATAACGTGCCGCCAGATCGAATAACCGCTCACGCATTTGCAGGAGATATTGGGAACCACAACCGGCAACTATCGCCGTGTGAAACGCCTGATGACGCTGGTCCCACTCATCCAACATCTGTTCGCTGGCGTCAACGGCTTCAAGCTTGCTGAGCATATGCGCGCGCGCCAGAATCTCCGCTTCCCAGGCGTCGTCGCCGCGCGCAATGGCGAGGCTCACCAGCATGGCTTCCGTGTTGGCGCGGGCATCGAAAATATCGAGCAATTCCTGCTCAGACATTGATGCCACCCGGTATCCTTTCTGATTAACCACCGTGACCAGCTGTTCAGCCACCAGCTGTGAAAGCGCTTCGCGTAACGGCCCCACGCCCAGTTCATAGCGAGAGGTTAGCAAGCTCATCCGCAATTTCTCGTCAGGTTGATAGACACCACGAATGATGTCGTTCTTGAGCCAGCGGTATCCATCAATGGCCGTCGGTTGGGAAATGGCGGTCATGGTCGTACTCCTGAAAGGTATCCCGGCCTGCGCCGGGAACAGGTTTAATGCGTATTTTGCAACGGTGCTTTTTGCCACGATAGCAGTTTTTTCCAGCGCGACATAATCGGCACGGTGCAAATAATTCCTATGGCTAACAACCCGGTAGAGATCACTTCCAGCTGTTGTGCCGGGCGAAACAGCATGACCACCAGCACAAAGATAATAAAGGCGATAACCAGCCAGGTCAGCCACGGATAGAGCCACATTTTCAGCTTAATTTCGCCACCTCGCGCCAGCAGGATTTTGCGCATCCGCAGTTGGGAAATCGCAATCACCAGATAGACCAGCAGGGCAATGGCGCCGGAGCTGTCGATGAGGAATTTAAATACTTTTGCCGGCGCGTAATAGTTGACGACAACGGTCAGAAACGCCGCGCCGGTGGAAAGCAGCACCGCGACATAAGGGGTTTTACTGCGGTTGGTTTTGCCCATGAACGCAGGGGCGTCTCCACGACGGCTCAGGGAGTAGAGCATACGCGAGGACGTATACAGCGCCGAGTTCAGGCAACTGGTGACCGACAGCAGAATGACGCAGTCCATGATAAATTTGGCGTACGGGATATGCAGCAGTTCCAGTACCGAACGGTACGAACCGACCTCTTTAAGCCCCGGCATGTTCCACGGGATCAGTGCAACCACCACGAAAATGGAACACAGATAGAAAATGGAGATACGCCAGATAACCGAGTTGGTGGCGCGGACGATGTGTTTATCCGGAGTGTCGGACTCGGCGGCAGCGATGGTCACAATCTCTGCGCCCATAAACGAGAACATGGTGATTAGCATTGCGCTGATCACAGCACCAAAACCATTGGGCATAAAACCGCCCTGATCCCACAGCCGTGAAACGCCGCTGACTTCTGCGTAGGGATAGAAACCGCTAATGGCGATAGCACCCAGCGCAATAAACGCCAGAATGGCAATCACCTTGCACAGCGCCAGCCAGAATTCAAACTCACCGTAATTTTTGACGCTCAGTAAATTACTGCCGGTTAATGCCAGCGTGATAACCAGGGAAAACAGCCAGATAGGAATGCCCGGAACCCAGGAGTGCAGAATGATGGCGGCAATATTGGCCTCCAGCGGGATAACCAACACCCAGAACCACCAGTACAGCCAGCCGATGGTATAACCTGCCCAGGGGCCGATAGCCTTATCGGCGTATGTGGAAAAGGAACCGGTATCCGGTGTGGCAACGGCCATTTCGGCCAGCATGCGCATAATCATCACCACCAGTAACCCGGCGAACAGATACGCCAGCAGCACCGCGGGTCCTGCTTCTGCAATCGCCACGCTTGAACCCACAAACAGACTTGCGCCGATAACCCCGGCAATAGACAGCATGGTGACGTGGCGTGATTTCAGCCCGCCCCCTAAATCATGTGATTGCGACACTTGCCCCATTTTTAAACCTCTCGAAAGTATTTCACTTGGGAGAGCACCCCGACATTCCCGCGTCGGGGCACGCGTATTATTGTTATTGGTTCTTTTTGTCAGGGAGCGGCTCCGCCTTACCCGGCCAACACAGGCTTATTTCCATCGGCCGGATAAGACGCGTTTGCGTGGTTACCCGGCACGGAGAGAGGAGCGTTACCCTTGTTTCGCTTCGGCAAAACACTGGGCGATGATGTCCAGCCCCTGACGGATTTGCGCCTCTTCAATGGTGAGCGGCACCAGGATGCGCAGCACGTTGTAGTACGGTCCGCAGGAGAGCAGGATCAGGCCTTTATCACGCGCGCGGGAAACGATCTCGGCGGTCAGTTTGGCATCGGGCTTATTGTGGTCGCCGTCTTCGAACAACTCGATGGCAATCATCGCGCCCAGGCCGCGAACGTCGCCGATCTCGCGATGTGTTTCGGCAATCGCCAGCAGACCGTTGCGCAGGTTTTTGCCCAGATCGTTGGCTTTTTGCAGCAGGTTTTCTTGCTCAAAAATCTTCAGCACTTCCAGCGCGGCGACGCAGGAAATCGGGTTACCGGCATACGTTCCACCCAGACCGCCTGGCGGAATTGCGTCCATCACGTCAGCACGTCCGGTCACGCCCGCCAGCGGGAAGCCACCGGCAATGGATTTAGCGAAGGTGGTGATATCAGGCGCAACGCCCATCTGCTCCATGGCGAACAGTGTGCCGGTACGTCCCGCGCCACTCTGCACTTCATCGGCAATCAGCATGATCCCATGCTCGTCACAGATGGCGCGCAGGCGCTGCATAAAGGCTGGTGAGGCGGCATAGAAACCGCCTTCGCCCTGGACCGGTTCAATCACGATGGCGGCAATATCTTCTGGCGCGGCATCGTTTTTGAAGATGCGATGAATGCTGGCGATAGCCTCGTCTTCACTGACGCCGTGCAGTGCGCAAGGATAGATCGCACGATAAACGTGGCCCGGCATCAGTCCCATTCCCGCCGAGTACGGATTCACTTTACCGGTCAGCGACAGGGTGTAATGAGTGCGACCGTGGTACGCGCCGCTAAAGGCGATGGTGCCCGTACGTTTGGTTGCCGCACGGGCGATTTTCACGGCGTTTTCCACCGCTTCAGAGCCCGTCGTGACCAGCAGCGTTTTCTTGTCGAAATCGCCCGGCACTTTCTTGTTCATGATTTCGCACAGTTCCAGATAGGGTTCATAGGCCAGCACCTGGAAGCAGGTGTGCGACAGCTTTTTCAACTGCGCTTCTACGGCTGAGACAATCTGCGGATGCAGGTGGCCGGTATTCAGTACTGCAATACCGCCAGCAAAATCGAGGAATTCACGGCCTTCAACGTCCCAGACCCGGCAATTCTCTGCACGCTCGGCAAAAATAGGGTGGATCTGGCCTACGCCGCGGGGGACAGCGTTGCTGCGACGTTGCATGAGTTCTTTATTGGTGCTCATCAGGTGTTCTCCAGTATTGTTTTATTAAAGGCCGATGCACATATATTTGATTTCTAAGTAATCTTCGATGCCGTATTTAGAGCCTTCACGACCAAGACCGGAGGCTTTAATCCCGCCGAACGGCGCGACTTCGTTGGAGATAATGCCGGTGTTGATACCGACGATGCCGTACTCCAGCGCTTCGCCAACGCGGAAGACACGGCTTAAATCACGCGCGTAGAAATAGGCGGCCAGGCCGAACTCGGTATCGTTGGCCTGATGAATCACGTCGGCTTCATCGGTAAAGCGGAACAGGGGAGCCAGCGGACCAAACGTCTCTTCTTTCGCGACCTTCGCGTTGTCAGGAACGTCCACCAGGATTGTCGGCTGGAAGAAGTTGCCGCCCAGCGCGTGGGCTTTGCCCCCCGTTATGATGCGAGCCCCTTTTTCCAGCGCGTCGGCGATGTGCTCCTGCACTTTGGCAACCGCTTTTTCATCGATCAGCGGACCGGTGGTCACATCAGGTTGCAGACCATCACCAAGATGCAGCTTGCTCACGGCCTGCTGAAGTTTCTCGGCGAAGCGGTCATACACGCCGTCCTGAACGTACAGACGGTTGGCGCAGACGCAGGTTTGCCCGGCGTTACGGAACTTCGATGCCAGCGCGCCTTCTACGGCTTTATCAAGATCGGCATCGTCAAACACGATAAACGGCGCATTGCCGCCCAGCTCCAGAGACACCTTCTTGATGTCTTTCGCGCACTGTTCCATGAGCTGACGACCAATTTCCGTCGAGCCGGTAAACGACAGCTTGCGCACCAGCGGGTTGCTGGTCAGTTCGTTGCCGACCGCGCCTGCGGAACCGGTGACGACGCTGAAAACACCCGCCGGGATCCCGGCACGGTTCGCCAGTTCTGCCAGTGCCAGCGCGGAGAACGGTGTCTGGCTGGCGGGTTTGAGCACCATGGTGCAGCCAGCGGCCAGTGCCGGACCGGCTTTGCGGGTGATCATCGCCGAAGGGAAATTCCACGGTGTAATTGCCGCGGTCACGCCGATCGGTTGCTTAATGACGATAAGACGCTTATCGGCCTGATGACCTGGAATGGTATCGCCATAGATGCGCTTACCTTCTTCAGCAAACCATTCAATAAAGGAAGCGGCATAAGTGATTTCGCCTTTGGCTTCTGCCAGCGGCTTCCCTTGCTCGAGCGTCATCAGGCGGGCGAGGTCATCCTGATGCTCAATCATCAGGTTGAACCAGCGACGCAGAATATTCGCTCGCTCTTTGGCGGTCAGCGCACGCCAGGCGGGCAGGGCGCGGTTAGCGGCTTCAATGGCTTCGCGCGTTTCATCGGCGCCCATTTTCGGCACACTGCCCAACGGCTGATTGTTGGCTGGATTGGTCACCGCGATCGTTTCACCGCTGTTGGCGTGACGCCATTGACCGTCAATCAGCGCCTGCTGACGAAACAAGGTAGGATCGTTAAGTTGCATGGTTGCTTCCTGTCATAAGATGTTTAACGGGTAAATGCGGCGTGTAATGTCTCCACGCTACGTGCCGCACGCAGCGTGCGTCCGGGATTACTCTGGTTCTCCAGCAATGCGTGCACTTTGCTAACGATATGCGCACCGATAGGAATAGCAGACGTCGCTGCCGGAGAAGGGGCGTTACAGGTATGAATAGAACGCGGTGTGGTAACAAACAGAAAATCGTCGATCAGTTTCCCGTCTGGTGATACCGCCTGCGCCCGTACACCCGCAGGCCACGGCTGCAGATCGTTCTGCGTCAGGCTCGGGCAGTACTTCTGTACCAACCGCAGATAGCCGCTTTTGCACAGCGAGTTTTTCATCTCACTCAGGCCTGAGCGCAGGTTGTTTTGCAGCACGCGACGGATGCCGGAAGAGCCTAAGATCTCCAGCGTGTCGCGCAGGGAGATATCGCGCTTACGGTAACCTTCGCGTTTAAAGGCCAGCACGGCGTTGGGACCGACCGTGACACTGCCGTCAATCATCCGGGTGAGATGGACGCCAAGAAACGGCATGGCGGGATCGGGGATCGGATAGATCAGATGATTCACTATCTGGTTATGTTCCGGTGCCAGCCGGAAGTATTCACCGCGGAACGGACAAATAATAAAGCCGGGATCGACGCCCAGCATTTTCACCAGCCGGTCAGCCATTAACCCGGAGCAGCCGATCAACGTGGCGGCTTCATACTCCTGTCCCTGACGGGTGTGTACCACGACGCCGGTAGCATGTTCTTTCAGGGCGCTGACTTCGGCGTTATAAACAATCTCGCCACCCTTGGCCTGAAATATTTTTGCCATCGCGGCGGTGACGTCGCGATAGCTGACAATTCCGCTGGAAGGCACAAAAATGCCGCCGAGGCCGGTAATATTAGGTTCGCGCTCGCGTAGCGCTTGCGCATTCAGCCACTCGCGTTCCAGACCGTTGGCGGCGGTGCGATCCCACAATGCACGCATCCGCTCCATTTCCAGTTCAGAAGTGGCGACCAGCATTTTTCCGCAGACGTCGTAACGGATGCCGTTTTGGTCGCAAAAGGCTTTAGTGGCGCGATTTCCCGCCAGACAAAACTGCGCCTTGAGGCTGCCGGGGGTGTAATAAACCCCGGCATGAATCACGCCGCTGTTATGGCCCGTCTGATGACAGGCCGGGCCGGACTCTTTCTCCAGCAGCGCGATTCTGGCGTCGGGATAGACATCAATCAGCTGCATGGCGGTCGACATGCCGATAATGCCGCCGCCAATAATCACAAAATCATACATCCGTTAAATTCCTTCGCGCTTACTGATTGGTCTGGTAATGGTTCTTGGCGTACGCGAAGTAACCACGCTGGCGCATCAGCTCACGACGCAGGTCAGGATGCGAAGTGAAGCGATCGCGTCCATGCAGCCAGAACAGGTTGTTGATCAGCAGGAATTTGCCCACTGAAACCGGCACGGAAAGAATGTTTTTGCTGGTTTCCAGCGCGTCGGAGAGATCGCTCAGCCAGACGCCTTCTTCATAATCTTTTGGCTGGACGAACTGGTCGATGTAGCGCATGACCGGACGACCTTGCTGGTCAACGTCAAACACCGGATGAAACACATCCTGGCTCACGTTTTTGCTCGGCGGCGCGGCAAAACGCATCGCACGGCGTGCCAGCGGATGAGTGAAGTAGTGATTCAGGTGTTCCCAGTCGTCGAGGTGCAGCAGCAGCGAGTTACCGCCGGTCATGTTTTGTTCATCGATCTTCATCATCAACACGTAGTCGGTGATTTCTTCGAGGTAGGTACCGTCGTTATGCAGCTCCATCACACGGTGCGGCTGACGCAAGTAGCTGTCTGAATTATCAACGTTTTTCACGACAAAGCGTGCGTAGTACTGACCGCTCATCGCATCAAAGTTAGAGCGTCCGATAAGATGCGCTACCGCCGTCGCCAGCTTGACCATCTCCTCTGCCTGCGCCACGTCATCAACCCCAACGGCATTGATCAACAATGCACCTTCGGCACGATCCAACAGCGTTTTCAGCAACAACGGCTGTAGCTCATTGCTGCACAAATCGTCGAGGATCTTGCCCACTTTGAAGCGTAAAAAGGATTTGTATTCCAGTGCCTGCACCGGCCACTGCGCCACCGCTTGCAAAAATTGCTCAGTGGTCTGGGCGGAAAAAGTCAGTTCCAGCAGACGCGGGGACTGGGCTGACGGTTTCAGCGAGAAGCCGCTGTATTGCTGGCCTGAAGCTTCAGCATTCGGTTTAACGGCAGTCAGTGCATTCATCAGAATCGATCCTCTCAGTAGATTGTCAGGGAGACATGGCGATGCTTATTTCGTAGCCATAAATTAAAAATATCTACATTTTTGAAAAACGCGCACAGAATGACTGACTTTGTTTATTTTATGTGATCAAAAACAACAATTATTTAACATTATAAAGGGTGTGGATAAACGCAAAAGCGAAGCGGGGAAAAAAAGGAGAAAGAGGGAAATGAATGTTAAAACAGAGCGTTACCAGGACTGCCGCTGAAGAGGATTCAGCGGCAGCAACCCCATCAGTAGCCGACTTTATAAATGCGACCGGTTTGTATCCCTTCGACGCTGCGGCGAAAAGCATTCGCGACCGTTGCGCCGGGTACGCTTTCAAACCCCGGGAAGAAACTCTCGTAGGCTTCTGCGGATTCGCTCAGCACGGTAGGGCTAATCAGGTTGATACGGATACCGCGCCCTAACTCACAGGCAGCAGCGCGTACAAAGCCCTCGAGCCCGGCATTAATCGTTGCCGCATTGGCCCCTTGCGCGATCGGCTCATGAGCGATAATGCCGCTAATCAGCGTAATGGAACCGCCATCATTCAGGTAATGCTGCCCGGTTAACGCCAGTCGTACCTGACCTAACAGTTTGTCCTGCAAACCCTGATTAAACTCGCTGTCGGTCATGGTTGATAACGGGCCAAAAAACAGATTACCGGTGGTAGAAACGATCGCATCCACCCGACCGATTTTTTCAAACAACGCCTGCACGCTCTCCTGCGAGGTGATATCGACCTGGTAATCACCCTTTGTGCGACCCACACGGATGACATCATGTGTACGGCTCAACACCTCTGTCACTGCGCGACCTACTGTACCACTGGCACCAATAACGACGATTTTCATAACCACCTCCACAATAGTGTGAGCCGCTATTCTTTAATGAAAATGAAATCGGATAAACTGGCTAAAAGTTAGATGATTGCTAACCAGAGGTTTGTAATATGGATAAGTTGCGCGGCATGGAAACGTTTATCGCCGTGGTGGAAAGCGGCAGTTTTACCGTTGCGGCCACGCGGCTGGAGATGTCGGCGGTGATGGTCGGGAAATATATTGCCCTGCTGGAAGCGCAGCTTGGCACGCGTTTGCTGGAGCGCAACACCCGTCGTCAGAGCCTGACCGACGCCGGGCGTGTCTACGTGGAAGAAGCCCGTCGAGTGCTAGAGCAGGTCGCGATAGCCGAAAGCTCGGTAGAGCGGTTGCGGCTGGCGCCAGCGGGGACGTTGCGCATCAGTGCGCCCACATCGTTCGGCGCGTGCGTCATTTCCCCCCTGGCCGCGACCTTTTTACAGACCTGGCCGGAGGTGCGTCTTGAACTGGATCTGACGAACCGGATGGTGGATCTGGTGGACGAAGGGGTCGATCTGGCGATAAGGATTGGTGATATTCGCCAGACTGACGTGGTGGCTAAGTTTTTGTGCCCGTACCGTATGACGATCTGTGCGTCACCGGACTACCTTTCCCGCCATGGTACCCCCCATACGCCCGCAGATCTGGTGGATCATTTGTGTTTATCCCATACGGTGTGGACAGCACGTAACGAATGGACGCTACCCGGTGTGGAAGGCGAGGTCAGATGGAAACGCGATGCGATCCTGCGTTGCAACGATGGACACGGACTGCGGATGGCGGCGGTCGCGGGGGCGGGGTTACTGTTGCAACCCGAAGTGTTGCTGGCCGAAGAACTCGCCAGCGGCCGACTGGTAAGGGTGCTGGAGGGGTTTACGCCGCAGCCGCGCCCGATACACCTGCTGTGGCGTCAGGATTTACGCCCGCTGCCGAAGCTGACACGCTTTGTCGAGCATGTGCTGAAGGGGACACAGAGTTTACGCTGAAGGTGATAATTATCTCCAGATATCGAAGAACGGGGGCTGACAATAAGAAATATGCCGATAGCTGTAGCGACGTGGTATTTCACGGTAGCGACAATATAAAGTGATATTTGTACTGTAGCTAATAGATATGCATTTCCGCCCCGTGAAGGGCGGAACCCGATGTTATCTGATGAAGCGATTGAACGTTAAATTAAGGGGTATTGCTGCCAGGGTAATTGAAAATGTGGACCATCACAGAATGGTTTCCAGTCCCCACCCCATTCAACAGGAATCTTTAATATTGAAGAGGCATTTTTAAAAGCAACGGCAATTTCCTGGTAATATTTAAAATCCCATGAGACTGATGTTGTCGGGTAAGCCATAACATCAATGGCATGGCCAGATAAATGTCTGCTATTAAGTGTTTTTGATTTCCCTTCTGCATATAATTTTTTTTGCCTCTCAATTGACCGAAGTCCTTCAGATATACCAAAGTCCACAACGGACAGTTCAAGAGCTTTATAAGCTAACTTTGATAAGTCAGGATGAACATCATTTAAAAATAATATACTCCTGTTGCTAAATGTGTTTTCTTTCATTTTTTACCTTTTTGTTTAAAAAGTTAGAGGGTAATTGTTATTCTGATACTTTAAAAAAGTTACAAATTTTGTTCTGTCCTATCTCACAAAAAATTATCAAAAGTTTGCATATTGAATGCCTATTTTTTAGCTTTTAACCGAACAAATAATGATCGTTTCGAATACCCCAAAATTCCATTGTTCGTTTAGTATTTAGGCTCTTGAGTGAGGGAGGTCTATGATGTCTATTTTCATATCAAAACAACTGAAGTACTTTATGGTTGCAATGGAAAAAAAGTGTATATCTAAGGCCGCAGATGAGCTGTATTTAACAAGAACGCCCTTATGTAAAAAATTGGCAGATCTTGAAAATGCATTAGGGGAAACTTTATTCATTAGGAAATATAATGAATTAGTCCCAACAGAATATGCAGTTTCCTTATATAAAGAATTAACACCAATATATGAGGCCCAATCAAGACTTGAGAATAAATTGAATAATAAGGGGGGATGCGGAACGATAACCATTGTGTTTGATGTGACCGTGCCAGAACTTATGTATCGTACTATATCATCATCTATTGAAGGAGAAATTACACAGGTTAAAGTAAAATTCCAACGTGTCGTCATTACTGAGAAGTTGCTTCAGGATAATGCCTATATAAATAATATATTCTTCATTTCATTAAGACCCTTAGTAC